>NZ_JABEKX010000009.1 GCF_013407595.1 Lacticaseibacillus absianus | reverse complement strand
CTCAAGGGTGAAAAGGGCGACAAAGGTGATAAGGGTGATGCTGGTGTAGCAGGTGCCGACGGCACTTCCGCACTGGACATCTGGATCGCCAATGGCGGCAAAGACCTGACCGGCGACGGTACGGTTGACGCTGACGATATGATCGAAGCCCTGAAGGGTGCCGATGGTAAGTCAGCGCTGGATATCTGGATCGCGGCCGGTGGTACCGATCTGAACAATGACGGTACGATCGACGGTAAGGATATGACCGAAGATCTCAAGGGTGAAAAGGGCGACAAAGGTGATAAGGGTGCCGATGGTGCTTCCGCACTGGACATCTGGATCGCCAATGGCGGCGAAGACCTGACCGGCGACGGTACGGTTGACGCTGACGATATGATCGAAGCCCTGAAGGGTGCCGATGGTAAGTCAGCGCTGGATATCTGGATTGCCAACGGTGGTACTGATCTGAACAATGACGGTACGATCGACGGCAAGGATATGACCGAAGACCTCAAGGGTGAAAAGGGCGACAAAGGTGATGCTGGTGTAGCAGGTGCCGACGGCACTTCCGCACTGGACATCTGGATTGCCAATGGCGGCGAAGACCTGACCGGCGACGGCAAGATCGACGCCGACGATATGATCGAAGCCCTGAAGGGTGCCGATGGAAAGTCGGCGCTGGATATCTGGATTGCGGCCGGTGGTACTGATCTGAACAACGACGGTACGATCGACGGCAAAGATATGACCGAAGATCTCAAGGGTGAAAAGGGCGACAAAGGTGATAAGGGTGATGCTGGTGTAGCAGGTGCCGACGGCACTTCCGCACTGGACATCTGGATCGCCAATGGCGGCGAAGACCTGACCGGCGACGGTACGGTTGACGCTGACGATATGATCGAAGCCCTGAAGGGTGCCGATGGTAAGTCGGCACTGGATATTTGGATTGCCAACGGTGGCACCGATCTGAACAACGACGGTACGATCGACGGTAAGGATATGACCGAAGATCTTAAGGGTGAAAAGGGCGACAAAGGTGATAAGGGTGATGCTGGTGTAGCAGGTGCCGACGGCACTTCCGCACTGGACATCTGGATCGCCAATGGCGGCGAAGACCTGACCGGAGACGGCAAAATCGACGCCGACGATATGATCGAAGCCCTGAAGGGTGCCGATGGAAAGTCGGCACTGGATATCTGGATTGCAGCCGGTGGTACCGATCTGAACAACGACGGTACGATCGACGGCAAGGATATGACCGAAGATCTTAAGGGTGAAAAGGGCGACAAGGGTGACGATGGTGCATCAGCACTGGACATCTGGATCGCCAATGGCGGCGAAGACCTGACCGGCGACGGCAAGATCGACGCCGACGATATGATCGAAGCCCTGAAGGGTGCCGATGGAAAGTCGGCGCTGGATATCTGGATCGCGGCCGGTGGTACCGATCTGAACAATGACGGTACGATCGACGGTAAGGATATGACCGAAGATCTCAAGGGTGAAAAGGGCGACAAAGGTGATAAGGGTGCCGATGGTGCATCCGCACTGGACATCTGGATCGCCAATGGCGGCGAAGACCTGACCGGCGACGGTACGGTTGACGCTGACGATATGATCGAAGCCCTGAAGGGTGCCGATGGAAAGTCGGCACTGGATATCTGGATTGCCAACGGTGGCACCGATCTGAACAACGACGGTACGATCGACGGCAAGGATATGACCGAAGATCTCAAGGGTGAAAAGGGCGACAAAGGTGATAAGGGTGACGCAGGTGCCGACGGCACTTCCGCACTGGACATCTGGATCGCCAATGGCGGCGAAGATCTGACTGGCGACGGTACGGTTGACGCCGACGATATGATCGAAGCCCTGAAGGGTGCCGATGGAAAATCGGCGCTGGATATCTGGATTGCCAACGGTGGCACCGATCTGAACAACGACGGTACGATCGACGGTAAGGATATGACCGAAGATCTTAAGGGTGAAAAGGGCGACAAAGGTGATAAGGGTGATGCTGGTGTAGCAGGTGCCGACGGCACTTCCGCACTGGACATCTGGATCGCCAATGGCGGCACCGATCTGAACAATGACGGTACGATCGACGGTAAGGATATGACCGAAGACCTCAAGGGTGAAAAGGGCGACAAAGGTGATAAGGGTGACGCAGGTGCCGACGGCACTTCCGCACTGGACATCTGGATCGCCAATGGCGGCAAAGACCTGACCGGCGACGGTACGGTTGACGCTGACGATATGATCGAAGCCTTGAAGGGTGCCGATGGTAAGTCAGCGCTGGATATCTGGATTGCAGCCGGTGGTACCGATCTGAACAATGACGGTACGATCGACGGCAAGGATATGACCGAAGATCTCAAGGGTGAAAAGGGCGACAAAGGTGATAAGGGTGACGCAGGTGCATCCGCACTGGACATCTGGATCGCCAATGGCGGCGAAGATCTGACCGGCGGCGGCAAGATCGACGCCGACGATATGATCGAAGCCCTGAAGGGTGCCGATGGAAAGTCGGCACTGGATATCTGGGTTGCAGCCGGTGGTACCGATCTGAACAACGACGGTACGATCGACGGTAAGGATATGACCGAAGACCTCAAGGGTGAAAAGGGCGACAAAGGTGATAAGGGTGACGCAGGTGCCGACGGCACTTCCGCACTGGACATCTGGATCGCCAATGGCGGCGAAGACCTGACCGGCGACGGTACGGTTGACGCCGACGATATG
>NZ_JABEKX010000008.1 GCF_013407595.1 Lacticaseibacillus absianus | reverse complement strand
TTCGACGGGATGCGCACCTTGAGCTCCATCACCTGGTCGTCGTTGACGGTCTTCTCGGTGGCGGTGAGTACGGTGCCGGTTACCTTGATGCTGTTGTCTTTCAGTTCTGTCATGATTCTTCCTCCAGTTGAGTGATTGAGATTTCGACGTGTGGATCCACGCTGTAAAACTTGCTGATGTGGGCGTCGACGATCTGCGCGTCATCCACCCACACGAGCCCAGTCAGCGGGTCAGTGATCGCCTTGAAATAGTTGTCGATGTCGCCCTTGACCGTGGGTCGAATCAGGCCCCCGGCTTTTGCGGCCCTTACAGCCTTGCTGCCGGCCTTCTGGATTGGCCGGTAGACTTTCACGTCGCAGGCGATTGCACCGGCCACAGGCGGTCCCTGGTACTGTCTCCCGGCTTCCTCCGCCACGTGAGCCTTGTAGTCCTTCGAGGTCTTCGGGTCGTAGGCGGTGGTGAAACTGCCTCGCCGGGCGAAGCGCGGCCGCCCCTGCGGCACCGGCTCGCCAGAAATAACTAACTTGATCATCGTGCACCTCCCTGCGTGGTCCCGGCGGGGACGTCCATGATCACCAGGACGACTACTCGCCCACCGAGGTCCTCGGCCAGGCTCTCAGCATGTGCTCGAGCATATAGCATCCCTGCCAGCCGTGGATCCTTCACCCAGGCGGCTAGTCGCAATTCACCGTCAACCTTCTGGAGCCGAGCAAACCGCCGATCGGGCCGCTGAATCATATAAAGCCGATCACTCATAGGCGCCCCTCCGTCACATCTACCCAGCCAAAGACGCGTTCCGTGGTCCAGCGCGAGCCGAGCGGCGGGCGCCCGTCTTCTGGTGTCTTCTCCCACGCCTCCAGCTCAATGCGATTGAGCTTCTCTACCCGCTTGGCCGCCTTCGAGGGCTCGAAGTAGACGCGCTTATCGAAGGCCAGTAGATGGCGCCCTGTGATCTTGGCCGCCGCCCACATCGGCGGCGTCATGTCCAGTCGTGGGTCACTTGCCATCGTCATTCACCTCCCGAATGATCTTCAGCTGGTCAGTAAACTCATAAGTCTTGTTGGCAGTGATATAGCGTGATTCCCAGAAGTAGTCGTCGAAAGGCTGATCTGGCGCATAGGCCTGCCAGTCAACGACTGCCTCCCGCAGCAGGTCGGCACCGCTAGACTTGAAGTGATCGCCCTCTTCGCAGAAGGTTGTGCCGGTCTCGCGCAGTGCGGTCAGACCATGGCGGCGGATCTCATCATCGGTCAGCTCGAGCCGGTAGCGCTTGAGGATGGCGGGTCGGGCTTGGTCGCCTACGATGGCAAGCTCACCCGCCTTGTCGATAGCAAAGTGCTGCGTGCCGTAATCACCAGGCTTCAGCCCTGGCACCTTAATTTTTGTCATCTCGCACCTCCGGTGTGATATACCGCCCCTCGCGTTCCTCGCGGTCTTCCAGCTCACGCAGAAGTCCCAGCGCCATAGCAAGCAACCAGAACCTGTCTTCCTTCATCGGACTACTCACCGTCGGTCACCTCCCACGTCACGCTCAGCGCTCGGGTACTCTTGGTAATATATGGCTTTAGGTGTTCAACCACCGTCAATGCAAACGCCTTGCTTCCACAGTGAATCGATTTTTGCGGAAGGTCGAAGCCATGCCACTCTTGAGCGCCAACCTTGTTTGCGCTCACGCTGTTGTGCGCGCTCATAAAGTCACGCTCATCTTCCGGCAATTCAAATCCACATGCGTTTTCTAGTTCCTTGATACTCAAGTTTCCCAATCGAAGTCCCATCAGTCAATCACCTCGACCTTCTTGATTGCCTTGACCCAATCCGGGGCCGCGTCAATGTCGGCCTGGGTGACGGCGAAATAGCAAACATCATTCGGATCTGTAATGTCATATCGGTCTTTACTGCCATGCCAGGAACCGTAGTCTTCGCGAATCGCGACATGCATAGCTGTGCTTGTTTCTTTTGCTGTCCCGTCTGGCATCGGCAGGACGAACCGCTTCGGCTTCTTTAGACTATTCACCCGCTTGCCGTCGATGTATACGGCGATCGGACCGGTCCAGGTGTCGATGTGAACCTCAGTGATTTCGCCACTTACGGTGATGATGTCAGGCTCATAAAGATGGGATTCTATCGTCTGGACACTCCCGTCGTTGATTTCCACCCCGTGCTCACGACCAATGTCAATTCTTGTCATTAGATGCCTCCACTTTTTCGCAGTCGCCCAGTCCGTAGTGCTCGATTTCGGCGGCTGTAAACTCGACCCAGGCGCCTTCTGAATCACTCTGAGCTACGCCAAGGTCGTCGACGTCTTCGACTTTGAAGTAAATCAGTGTCTTGGCGTGTGGTACCTTGACGATCCACCGCTTCGGCTTCTCGACCGTGTAGCCGTTCACATAGGCGCGCATCAGGCGGTCTTCAAGAAGCACCTCATCATCTGCCTGTCGTTCATGCTCGTATGCATATTTTGCTATGACTGATGCGGGACGCCACACGGTTGTGTTTTTGGCCCTTTTCAGCATCTCCGCTTCCGCATCGCTCACCACGACCGGCTTCGGGGTCTCGATCAGCTCTCCAAGCTCGACGACTCGGCCGCCGCAACGCTCTGCGTCCCCCTGTGCAGAGGTCTGCACGGTGTAACGGGCAGCCGAGGCTAGATCCTCAGTCCACTCGGCAACGATGATGCTGTTGGCGCCTAGGTACAGGCCATCCGTGTTCTTGATTGCGTACATGCTCATGTTTTGTTCCCTCCTTCTTTTGTTAAAGATGCGTCTCATCCGTGCACCTCCTGCCGCTGATCGGCGATGCCGCGCACGGCGAAGGTGTTACCCTGCGCGTGACTCGACATGCGAGACATGGTGCGCTCGTCGAAGGTCGCCTTGAGCTGCGTCCCGGTCATGTTGGTCGTGATGATCGTGGTCTCGTCCTCACGCAGCCGGAAGATCTGGTCAACCAGGGCGACGTCGTACTCGGTGCCGCGCTCGGCGCCTAGGTCGTCGATGACCACCACGTCTGCCTGCCCGATTTGGTGCATGATGTCGTCGGCGTGCCTGCGCACATCATCCTGGCCGTCGTGGATCGACGTCTTACGCAGCTCGATCAGCTTGGGCAGGTCGACGAACATGCACATCAGCTTCCAGTCTGACTTCTGCATCACCTCCAGCAGAATGCCATTTGCAATGTGGCTCTTGCCAGTGCCGGCGGTGCCGATCAGCAGCGCGTGGATCTTCTTGCCCTGGACGATCTGGTTGGCCACCCCGTGGGCGAAGGTCAGCATGCGCTGCTGCCCGTCGTTGGCGGCCACAAAGTTGTGAAAGTCTTTGGCCACAATGGCCATGTTACCCAGCACAGAATGCTCGCGGTAGTATGCCAGGCTCTTGTTCTTGCGTGCCTGGCGCTGCAGCTCCGGCGCACGCTTGGCGCGGGCCCCACGTTCTGTGGGTGGCTGCATGTAGCCGCAGTGGATGCAGGCGCCGGCCATCTTTTTGCCGGTCTCACGGCTCAGCACCTTGGGACGCAGTAGTTGCTTGCCGCACTCTGGGCAAGGCATGTCGAACGTCTCTAGCGCGGCGAAACGCCCCGCGGTTGTCTCTAGGTCCATTTGCTGTCCTCCTAAAAAGGTAGGTCCTCATCGGTGAAGACGTGGCCTTCGATTGGTGCCCGAGTGTTTGGTCGCCGGCCGGTCCCGGGCCGCTTTGCCGCGCGCTGCGCCGCACGCTCTGCCTCGAACGCGTCCACCGCCTCCGGGGTAGTGAAGCCTTTACCTTCCCAGTTGCGCAGCACGCCGTTGACGTAGCCGTAGTTGCGCGCGCCGTTGTCTATGGCCACCGACATGGCCTTGATCAGCAGCTGGTTGGCTGACGCCTCGCTCGCGCCGATCGCCTGCAGGTCCTTGACCCAGAAGTCGAGGTCTTGCATGACCTTGGGCGCCATCGGGCCGAAGCCGTTTTGCTGCCAAAAATCCAGGACGTCGGAACGCGCTGACGATGATGATGACTCTTTCTTTGAGTTATTAGAGTTCTTTATTGTGTCCACCTGCTGTCCGCTTGCTGTCCGCCTTGTGTCCACTAGTTGTCCACCCGGCTGGTACAGGTCGTAGTTAATCACAGTGATGACGCTGTATCTGGCGTTCGTTTGGATGTCCACCATTCCTAAATCTCGAAATTTTTTCAGCCAGCGATTGATACTTGTGGGCGACAGCATGTGTTCACGTGTCACGCCTTGGTTGTACTCGGATGCCAGTGCGACGCGGCCCGTGACGAATTGTCCTCTGTCCACCCTCACTTCTTTGCCGTTGAACAGGAACTTGTTCTCAGAGAACCCGGCCTTGAAAAGAATCAGCAGCCACAGCTTGAGGACGTAAGGGTTGGCCCAGACAAACGACGTCTGAATCTTCCGCTGCAGTGCAATCCATCCCCCGTCTGCCATAAGCTCACCTCCTACCAGGCGCTGTAGACTTCGCGGGTGCTCTGGCAAAGGAAGTCGCCATCACCGATGTAGGCAGCGTCCTGCTTGCCGCAGATCGCGCAGATTTCACACTGCTCGCTATCCATTGGAGACCTCCCCAGCCTCTTGACTGTTGAAGAAGGCGTCGGCCTTCGCCGCGATGCCCGGGTCGACCGCGTCCTCTTCGGCTGCGTTGCCGGCCCACTTTGGATCGTCCGACAGCTCGCCGGTCTCGGCGTCGTAGACCTGTGGCCGCTCGTCCTTGACCACGGCGTCCTGCATTTCGATCGACAGGATGCCCCACTTGCTGAGCATGTTGCGGATCACCGTCTTGGTGGCCATGGCCTCGTAGTTGGACTTCCAGGTGCCGCTTGGCTTGCCGTTGTAGTTGCCAGACTTGGAGAACTTGACGCGGTGCGCGTCCATCTCTTCCGCCGTCCAGTAGACCGTCTTCTCGAAACCGTTGATCAGCTCGAAGTGGCCGAAGTACCCGACGACCTTGTCGCTGATCTTCTCGCCGCGCTCGTAGTGGCCGGTGAATCGATCCCAGTTGGTCATCTCGCCCTCGTACACCGGGCCGGCCTCGATGGCCTTGTACTGCCCGCTGCGAAGCGCCAACTGGATGTAGCCCTTATAGCCCATCTGCGGCTGTGCGCGCTTGATATAGCTGCCGTTAGCCTGCTTCTCGTTGAACGGCACGATGTACATATAGCCCAGATTCGGGTCGATCGGCAGATCGAGGGTCGCGGCGACCATGGCGGAGCTGATCACGCTCATACCGTCAACACCCTGCAGCGGCTGCGAACTGTTGACCAGGTTGACGATCGAGCTCATAAACTGCGGTGCCTTGGCCCCCATGACTTCGCCGAAGCGGTGCTTCATGCTGTCACTGTTGAGTAGGCTCTTGACCATCTTACCTGCGCCGTTACCGGACTGAGCGACGGCCCCGCTGACCGTCTTTGCTAAGCTACTACTTGCCATCAGTCTTCCTCCTTGGCGTCATCTGACGTTGTTTGAATCGCCAGCACTTCTCCTGGCTTGACGTACTCGATTGTCGATAGTGAGGCGTGATTGTCGTTGTAGCCATCGCCGGCTTCTACGCTGATCAGGTTGCCATCGCGGTCAGTGGTGACACTCACGCGCTCGACTATCGCCGTGAACACGCGTCCATCAAGGGCTGTGACTGTAATTTTCTTCATGAGTTTTCCTTCTTTCGTGTGATGCGCAGGGCCCGTGCCCCGCGCTTGTTTGCCTTGTTGGTGACCTTCCACAGCGCCGTCTCGCCGACGGTGGCGTCGCCGATCGCGGCGCGCAGCTG
>NZ_JABEKX010000007.1 GCF_013407595.1 Lacticaseibacillus absianus | reverse complement strand
ACCTGTTCCCATGCCGAACACAGAAGTTAAGCTTCTCTACGCCGAGAGTAGTTGGTGGGTGACTGCCTGCGAGGGTAGGAAGCTGCCGCGCTTTTTTATTTATTCCGGATTAGCTCAGTGGTAGAGCACCTGACTGTTAATCAGGGTGTCGTCAGTTCGAGCCTGACATCCGGAGCTTCTAGACCTTGCCGCGTGCAAGGTCTTTTTGTTTGGCGATCGCCCCTGAACACAAAAAAAGAGGCCATCACTGGCCTCGATGCTGCCGTCTACTGGATTCGAACCAGCGACCCCTTCATTACGAGTGAAGTGCTCTGCCAACTGAGCTAAGACGGCATCGTGTGTCGCTATCGCAACAACAAGAATGATTATACAGGACACAAACGCCGGTGTAAACCCCTTTTTGTGCAATTTCTGGACTTGCATGCTTACTATTAATTAGGGTATGATCGACTAGGAAAGGGAGGTCCTACCTATGAAAATCGCGATTATCGGCGCGACTGGCACTGCCGGTCGTGCGCTCACCCAAGAGGCCCTGAACCGTGGCCATCAGGTCACCGGGTTCGTGCGCCATCCCGAGGCGGCCGCTGGCCTATTCACGGCGCCAGTCGAAATGCGAGCGCAAGACGCCTTCACACTGACCAAGGCGGATCTGACGCCGTTCGATGTCGTCATCGACGCGTTTCGCCCGGAGAACGAGGCTGCCTCGCTGCACATCGATCTAGCCGCGCACCTGATCCATCTGCTTCGAGGCACGACCACGCCACGCCTGGTCTTCATTACCGGTGCGGCGAGCCTGAAGCACCCGCAAGGCGGCTTGCTCTATGACCGACTGATCCAGCTGCCGGGACATGAGGCGTGGATCGCGACCCCGCAGAGTCAGGCAATCGAACTCGAATACTTGCGACAAGTCACCGATGTGAACTGGCTGGCGTTTTCACCTAGCGCGACGTTCGAGGCAGGGCCGGCCACGGGGTACGTGGGCGGATCTGACACGCTACTACAGGATGCCCAGCACGAGTCGGTTCTGTCCAGTGGGAACCTCGCATTGGCGATCCTGGATGAACTGGAGGTACCGACGACCCAGCATGGGCGCCTGACCGCCCGCAACCGCTGACCCCAGCCCGCGGTATGCGGGCTTTTTGTATGGTCGGACCACGGGTGGGGGGTGAACCGGACGGCTTTTTGCGCCAAACAACCGTTCGTGCTATAATCACGGCATTGACTTGGTGGGGGGAATAACAATGGCAAGACGACGTAAGCAGACCGTCAGTCTGTTCAGCCTGGCGACAACGCTTCTAGTCGCGGTGGTCGCGTGGGGGTATCACGCTTGGCAGGACCAAGAGGCGGCGGGGGATTCTGCGGGTCAGACGATCGTCGCAACGAGCGATCAGGCGACATACGAGAAATTGGCTGGACTCGATTATGTGAACGATAGCGCGCCGATCCTGACAGTCGACCACAACCGTTCCGGGCTGGCGATGAAGGACTGGGCCGGACCGAAGATCAGCTACGGGGACCTGGACCGGCTGAACCGGACGACGACGGTCACGGGAGATCTGGATCAACGGACACTGATCCGCTCGGAGGGGCGGCCGAGTCAGAGCTGGACGCCGACTGGGTGGCACAATCAGTACAGTTGGGTCAACGGGCGGCGGGTCAACCGGCAGAACCGTGGCCATCTGATCGCCTACACAGTCTCGGGCAATCTCGACCAGGACGGGCGGTACAAACCCGGCGAATTGGGGTCGAGCGATAATCCGAAGAACTTGGCGGCGCAAACGGAGTACGCGAATCAGGTCCTGATGCAAAGCTACGAGGAAGCGGTGCGTGATGCGCTCGCCGCTAAGGCTGAGGTGATCTACAAGGTCACCACCGTGTTTCGCGGTGACGAGTTGATGCCGCGCGGCTACTGGCTGCGGGCCAAGTCCAGCAACGGGGCAGTTGACTTCAACGTCTACATCTACAACGTGCAAGACGGGATCCGTTATGATTATACGACGGGGCGTAGTCGGGTGGATCGCACTGTTCAGGTCAAGACTGACCTGAATTAAAAAAAGGGGTGCCCCCTTGTGGCCCGACGAGGCCAGACCGTGACGTGCCATCACGCAGTGCCTTTGCTTCCGTCCGGCAATGCCGAACTCCGCAGCGCGGGACTCTAACGCTTGTCGGCCTGACGCGTACTGCGTTCGAACGGGTCAAGCACGCCGGATAAAAGCGGTTCCCTATAAGCCCAAAGTCCGGGGGTTACAGGGAACCGCTTCTATACGCTGGGCTAAAACCGTGTCATGGCACAACCCCGCTTAGTTATTGCTGATCAAGAAGTCCAGGATGTCCATACCGGCACTGTTCGTCTGGCGGTAAAGCTCGGTGAAGCCGCAGCGGGTGCAAGAGATGGTGATAAACTTCTTGTTTTGGACGTCGAACAGTTTGGCGAAGTTGCCGCCGGTGGCTTGGAATTGGTCAGATTCGTAACTGTGATTGCCACATTTGGTGCAGACGTATTGAACGGGTTCCATGCGGGTCATCCTTTCTCAGTGGGGCGGTCGCTGAAGCGCAACAACTGCTTGTCTTCGGCGGGGGCGACGATAGGGGAGCCTTGCCAGTAGATGATGTCGAGGCTGTGGTCGGGGTACTGGTGGTAGGTGATCTTGAGGTCTTCCAGCGGGCGCTGAATGATCGCAAAGTACACCGGCTCAGGGGCGGTCTCCAGACGTGCGGAGAGGATCAGCAGGTACTTGGCCATCTCCTCGAACAGCGACTGAGTGAGACCGATCGTCTGTTTGAAGTCCAAGTCGACGTACAGCAGGTCGGCGGTGTCGCGCACGATCCCGACGGAATTGAGCGGGAACCCACCGAAGTTACCGGCGTCTTGCAAGGTGTAGACAAGGTGTTTGGCCTGCCCCTTGGTGAAGGCAGGGCGAGCGAACATGAGGTGCCACAAGGCCATCTGAATTACCTCCCAGCGCTTTTGTGCTATGATAATGTGAAATTGGAGGCGCAAGTATGAAAAAAATCATGACCATTGCCTTGATCGGGCTGACGACTGGACTGATGCTGGGGTGCCACCAGGCCGCACCGGCGACTCCCAGCCATCGCACCCGGACGGTGATCTCTAGTAAGCAGTATACCACAACCGAGTTGCAGGCACGCTTCACGAAGGTGACGGATGCGGCGGTCAAGCCGCTCGATCTCGCTTCCTATCAGCAGGCCGACACGAAGATCAAAGCGGCGATCAAGGCCGGGACGGCGACGCTGACGGCGGTTCGCTTGCAGCTGGTCAGCAACCAGACGGAACCGGCCCTGACCAAGGCGCTCATCGCCTACCTCGAGACTGCGACCAAGATGCTCCAGGCGCTGGCCGCGGGCGAACAAGCGACGTTCAACACGCAAGCCAAGGCGTTTTCGACCCAGTGCAGTCGCATTGGCCGTCAGTACTTCAAAGGACAGTTGCCGGAGAGCATTGTCAATTACAGCCAGCGGGTGAGCAAGTGACGGCCCGCATGACGCTAGCGACCCTTCAGCCCGCGGTGCAACGCCCACTGACCGCGACGGCTTGGCCGGTCGAGCTGCAGCAGGCGCTCCAGGCGCTGGCGCAGTTTGGCGGCGGCCGGCCGACTCAGACGCTGGTGACGCCAGTGGCCGCGGTCGCAGTCGTCAGCATGCACGGGCTGTGGCCGGCGTGGCTGACACTCGAGGGGCAACGCGTCGCGGCCCCACAGCTCTCGGCGCCAATCGAACTGGAAGTGGCGCCGCGAACGGATTCTCCGGCAGATAAAACAATCCGGCGCTTGATCTCGGCGTACACGAAGGTCTTGCGTGAGCCGATGCAGCTGCCAGTGAGCTGTTACCCCGACTGGCCGCGGGTGCGGGCCGTCTTCAACCACCTGCTGGCGCTGCAGGCGGTCTGCCACCAGCTGCGGGTCGTCGATCAGCCGCTGACCTTCACGGCGTTTGGGCCCTTAGCGGCCGAGACCGCCGCGTTGTTGCAGCGCGGTGGGGTGCAGCTGGCGCGGCACCCGATGATGACGCCGTGGCGTCAGGCGTTCAGCCCGGCCCCTGTGCTACCGGCGATCGTGATCGACGGGACGCGCGCGCCACGAGGTCGGGCAGACGCCGGTCAAAAAGCTGACGCCTATCGCCGGGCGCGTCTGCGCGAACGGCAGTCCTTTGCGCGCCCCGCGCACCCCGCATTTGACCGGCAGGCGCAGCCTTTGCACTACGCTCAGACGCAACCGGATGACTACACGGTGTTCGACTTAGAGTTCTCGAGTGGTAGTGCACGACAGGGATGGTTCATCACCGAGATCGGGGCGTTGCGAGTGCGCGGCGGCCAGATCGTCGATGCGTTCGACCGGTTCTTGAAGATCCCCCCGCACCTGCAACTGAACAGCCAATCGCAGCAGCTGACCGGGATCGACGCGGCACTGCTGACGCGCTACGGGCAGCCCCCGCAAGAAGCGCTGGCAGATTTCCTCGGCTTCATCGGGGAGGACCCGCTGCTCGGGTTCTCCGTGAAGGGTGGCGACCTCGCCGTGTTGGCGCGGCAGTTCGACCTGACCCCGGCGCCCGGTCGGCTGCTCGATGTTGCCTTGCTGGCTGAGGCTGGTGGCCCGATGCCTGGCCTGCCGGAAGTCAGTCTGAGCAAGTACCGTGACTACCTCGGGTTGGGTACGCTGCTGGCGCACGGGGCGATCTACGACGCGGTGACCACCCACGCGCTGTACGCCTACCTGCGCGCGCATCCGGTGGCGCCGACCGTGCTGGCCAAGCAGCTTCAGCGGACCCTGCGCTGAGCCGGTGGCCGGTGCGCAGACGCGTTTCAATCGCGTGGTCCGACTGATATACTGACTAGGAATGGAGGGATCGCGATGACGCAGATCAGTTTGACGACGCCGGTGCGCGAGCTAGTGGCCGCTCACCCGACGATCGTCCCGGTAATGGTCGACATGGGGCTAGACGGGGTGACGGATCCGAGCTTGCTCAACACGGTCGGCCGGTTCATGACACTGGCCAAAGGGGCGCGCATGAAGCACCTTGACTTGGACACGCTGGTGGCAACACTTGCGGCACACGGATTCGAGGTGGCGACAGATGAGTGAGACTCACGCGGTCGACCGTCAGAAGCGGATCGTTGAGATCCTGTCGATGCTTCATGCCGGCGGTAGTTTCGAGGAGGCCAAGCAGATCTTCGATGCGACATTCGACGGGGTCGATGTGTCCGAGATCACCAGTGCTGAGCGGGAGTTGATCGCAAGCGGGTTGAATCCGATGGAGATCCAGACACTGTGTAATGTACACGCGGCAGTGTTTCGCGGCAAGATCAACCACGAGGGTAAGACCCCGATGGCGGAGGTTCCTGGGCACCCGGTCCAAGTGATGAAGCTGGAGAACGTGGTCTTGCTGTCGCTTCTGAACGACGAGCTGCTGCCGACGTTGAAGAAGTGGCAGCAAGCTGGGTCAGATGCGGTCTTGCTTCGGCGGATGCGCAACGCCCTGGCTGACCTGCGCAAGATCGACAAGCACTACCTGCGCAAGGAGAATCTGATCTTCCCACTGATGGATCAGTACGGGATCACGGCCCCGCCCAAGGTGATGTGGGGCGTCGATGATGAGATCCGCGGCTGGATCAAGGCGGCCGATCATCTGCTCAATGCGACGCCGTTACCTGACAAGTATGCAATTGAAGCGGCGGTGGAAAAAGCCGCTAAGGAAGTCGACGAGATGATCTTCAAAGAAGAGGAGATCATGCTACCGATGGTGCTAGAGGTCTTCACACCGGCGGATTGGGCGATGATCCAGCGCGAGTCTGATGCGATCGGCTACACGCTGATCCCCACCCCGCTGCCGTGGCAGCCGACCGAAGCGGAGCTGGCGCAGCAGCCGAAGCCGTCGACGCTCGCCCAGGAGCTTAACGAGATGGCGAAGGCGTTGGCGGAGAGTCAAACGCTTGCGTCGGCGCGTCCGCCGGTGGCGACGGATCAGGCCGTGCTGGCGCAGATCCACCAAGACACCCCGATGCCGGTCGCCCCGCCTGAGGTGATGGCCAAGTTGCAAGCGGCGGACACTGCCGAGGGCGATGAACCGGCCGGCCCGATGATCTCGATCGCCAAGCCTCAGCACCTTGGGGCGCCGCTGGTCGGGGCGGCGACTTCTGGCTCCGACGCGGGGCGCATTGAGATCGATGGCGTCCACCCTGCACGGGTGCTACTGCCGACTGGGAGTTTTGATCTCGCGCAGTTGACGAACATGTTGCGCTTGCTGCCGCTGGATCTGACCTTCGTGGACGCGACCGACACGGTGCGCTGGTTCTCTGATTCCGGCGAGCGCGTCTTTCCGCGGACGGCTGCGGTGATCGGGCGCAAGGTGCAAAACTGTCACCCGCCACGTTCGGTGGATAAGGTCGAGAAGATCCTCGACGATTTTCACCACGGGCGGGCCGAACACGCCGATTTTTGGATCAACCTGCACGGGGAGCGGATGGTCTACATTCGGTATTTTGCGATCACTGACCCGGCGGGCCAGTACTTGGGCTGCCTAGAGGTGACGCAAGACATCACCGCGATCCAGCACCTGGAAGGGGAGCAACGGCTCTGAATGCAGGACGCAACGCCCGGTCGGCCTGATCGCCGACCGGGCGTTTTTGCGTCCGGCGGTAGGGCTGATGCTCGGCGCGCTTAAGGCGTTTTTTTTGCACGGTTGGGCGCGCTTTTGGCGGTCAAACCGCATCGCGGCAGGCTTTGTCGTCTCAGCTCGACCGTTGGGCAGTCGGCGAATATCTGGTACAATAGACAGGGACTGCGCCACGTTCGCGCGCGCAGCAGGCATGCGGCTTCGGCCGAGAGAAAGGACGAGATCATGGATTCAGCACTCACAGGGATGAACGATAAGCAAAAAGAGGCGGTTCTCGCCACCGAAGGACCGGTCTTGATCATGGCCGGTGCCGGCTCGGGCAAGACGCGCGTGCTGACGCACCGTATCGCCTACTTGATCGAGGAGAAGAATATCAACCCGTGGCGGATCCTGGCGATCACGTTCACCAACAAAGCGGCGCGCGAGATGAAGGAGCGTGTTGGCGCACTGCTGGACCCGGAGCTTGCACGCGACGTCTGGGTCTCGACCTTCCATGCGCTGTGTGTGCGCATCTTACGTCGTGATATCGAGAAGCTGGGGATGAACCGCGCCTTCACGATCGCCGACCCGGGGGAGCAAAAAACGCTGGTGAAGCATATTTTGGCCGATCTGAACCTCGACCCGAAGCGCTACGACCCCAAGGCGCTCCTGGGCACCATCAGTAATGCCAAGAACGACTTGAAGAGCCCAGAAGACTACGCTGCGGTCGCGGCCACGCCATACGAGCAGACCGTCGCGAGCGTCTACAAGGAATACCAGCGCCGGTTGCGCGCCGATCAGGCGATGGACTTCGATGACCTGATCATGCAGACGATCGTGCTGTTCCAGCAGAACCCAGAGACGCTCAAGTTTTACCAGAACAAGTTCCAATACATTCACGTGGATGAGTACCAGGACACGAACGAGGCTCAGTACCAGCTGGTCCACATGCTGGGAGAAGGCTACCGCAATGTCTGTGTCGTCGGGGATGCGGATCAGAGCATCTACGGGTGGCGTGGGGCGAACATGCAGAATATCCTGGACTTCAAGCAGGACTACCCAGACGCGCAAGTCGTGATGCTCGAGCAGAATTACCGCTCGACGAAGACCATCTTGGATGCGGCTAACGCCGTGATCAAGAACAACAAGACGCGCCAGGTCAAGACCTTGTGGACCGAGAACCAGACGGGTGACCAGATCACCTACTACCGGGCCCAAAGCGAGCTGGATGAGGCGTACTTTGTGATCCGCAGCATCGAAGCGCAGATGCGTGAGCACCACCGGCAGTACGGCGATTTTGCGATCCTGTACCGGACTAACGCCCAGTCGCGGTCGATCGAAGAGGCGTTCGTCAAGTCCAGTATCCCGTACAAGATGGTCGGCGGTCACCGCTTCTACGACCGCAAGGAGATCCGCGACGCGCTGGCGTACTTCCGCCTGGTGGTCAACCCAGACGATGACATGTCCTTCAACCGCATCGTTAACGAACCCAAGCGCGGGATCGGTGCGACCTCGATCGAGAAGCTCGAGGCCTTCGCGACGCAAAACGGCTGGAGCTTGCTGGAGTCCGCGACCAACGCGGAGCTATCCCCGGTCGGCGGCAAGGCGCGTAAGAACCTCGCCGCCTTCGGGGCCACGATCGCCAAGATCGCGGCTAAGCGCGCAGAGGGGTCGGTCACGGCGCTGATGGAGGCGATCTTAGAGGATACCGATTACCTGCCGACGCTGAAGGCGCAAGGCAGCGTCGAGGCGGACACGCGGATCGAGAACCTGCAGGAGCTGCTGTCCGTGACGCAACAGTTCGACGCACGCTACGAGCCGGAGGACGAAGAGGCCGACATCTTCGTTGATTTCTTGGCGGAGCTGTCCCTGTTATCCGACCAAGACGACGTGGAAGAAGACGCGCAAGAGGTCACGATGATGACGCTCCATGCGGCCAAGGGGCTGGAGTTCCCAGTCGTGTTCCTGGTCGGCATGGAAGAGGGGCTGTTTCCACTGTCACGCGCCGCGATGGATGAGGCGCAGCTGGAAGAAGAACGGCGATTGGCGTATGTCGGGATCACCCGGGCCAAGCGCAAGCTCTACTTAAGTAATGCGTACGCACGGATGCTGTACGGTCAGCGGCAGAACAATCCAGAAAGCCGCTTCATCGCCGAGATCGATGACGGCCTGCTGGAACGCGCCGGCGATGCGCAACCGAAGTCCGATATCCCGTTCATCAACCGGACCCAGCGCGCGGTGACGCCGACATACGGCCGCCCGGCGGCTAACCCGACGGGCACGCGGGCTAAGGTGATCAGCACGACCCCCAGCGCGGGTAGTGGCACGCACTGGGCGGTGGGCGACAAAGCCGAACACCGCAAGTGGGGCGTCGGGACGGTCGTCAAGGTCAGCGGGACCGGTGATGACCAGGAGTTGGACATCGCCTTTCCGGCGCAGGGCGTCAAGCGCTTGCTGACGGCCTTTGCCCCGATCGTCAAACCGTGATCAAGGAGGAGCGAGCAGATGGCAGATCGTCAGACTCAAGACACCGCTAAGGCACAGATCGACGCCCTGGTGACGCAGCTGAACCAGTGGCGCCGTGAGTATTACACCCAGGACGCGCCGAGCGTTGAAGACCATGTCTACGACGTCACGTACCGTCAATTGCAGGACCTGGAGACCGCATGGCCGGCGCTGGTGCGTGCTGACTCGCCGACCCAAGGCGTCGGAGACGTGGTCGCACCGGAGTTCACGAAGGTACCACACCCGGTCCCGATGCTGTCGATGGGGGATGTGTTCTCCCTTGAAGAGTTGCAGGACTGGGCGCACCGGCTCGAAGCCGGTGTCGGTGAGCCAGTCGACTACCACGTGGAGCTGAAGATCGACGGGTTATCGCTGTCGCTGGTCTATGACAAAGGTGTGCTGGTGCAGGGGTCGACACGTGGCGACGGGAACGTCGGCGAGGATGTGACCAAGAACGTCCGCACGATCCCCGACATCCCGCAGACGCTGAGTGAGCCGTTGAGCCTAGAAGTGCGCGGCGAGTGTTACATGCCCAAGGCCGCCTTTGCGACGCTCAACGCTGCGCGCGAGGCGGAAGGGGCAGCGCCGTTCGCCAATCCGCGCAACGCAGCGGCGGGTTCGTTGCGCCAGCTGGATCCGACTGTGACCGCCAAGCGCAGTCTCGCCACGTTCATGTACACGCTGGTCGATCCGGCTAACTACGGGGTGACGACGCAGCGCGAGGCCCTGGCATTCATGGCGCGGCTCGGGTTTGCGACCAACCCGAGTTCGATTGTCGCGCATGACCTCGACTTGATCGACCAGTACATCGCGGCGCAGACTGCGGACCGCGATGCGCTGGCGTATGGGATCGACGGGATCGTGGTCAAAGTCGACCAGCTCCCATTGCAGGCCGCACTGGGCAACACCGTCAAGGTCCCGCGCTGGGAGATCGCGTACAAGTTCCCGCCGGAAGAAGCCGCGACGGTGGTCCGCGACATCGAATGGACGATCGGGCGAACTGGTGTGGTCACCCCGACTGCGGTGATGGACCCCGTGCCGCTCGCCGGCACGACGGTGGCCCGCGCGAGCTTGCACAATGTCGATTACATCCAGAGCAAGGATATTCGGATCGGCGACACGGTGATGCTGCATAAGGCGGGGGACATTATCCCCGAGGTCTCGGTGGTGGTCCGTGATAAGCGCCCCGCGGACAGTGTGCCTGCTGTGATCCCGACGACGTGCCCATCATGCGGCGAAGCGTTGGTCCACCTCGATGAGGAGGTCGCGTTGCGTTGCATCAACCCGATGTGCCCAGCACAGGTGCAGGAGCAGCTGACCCATTTTGCCTCCCGCAACGCCATGAATATCGATGGGTTAGGCCCCAAAATCATCGCGCAGTTGCTGGATAAGCAGCTCGTCGCTGACGTCGCCGACCTTTACACGCTGACGGCTGACGACCTGAACGGCCTGGACAAGTTCAAAGAGAAGTCCGTTAATAATTTGTTAAAGGCCATCGACAACAGTCGGCAAAACTCGGTGGAACGCCTACTATTTGGGTTAGGCATCCGCCATGTCGGGCGTAAAGCCGCCTGGATCTTGGCGGCGCACTTCGGCGATCTCGCGCACTTGATGACCGCGTCTGTCGAGGACATCAGTGCGATCGATGGGATCGGGCCGATCATTGCCGACGCAGCGACGACGTACCTGCGCACGCCGGCAGTGCATACGCTGATCGCTGCGCTGGACGCGGCCGGTGTCAACCTGACCTTCAAGGGGGCGGCCCCTGCCCCGGCAGATAGCGATTGGGTCGGGCAGACGGTCGTGATCACGGGGAAGTTCACCAGCTTCTCACGGCCAGAATTGACGGCGCAACTGACCGCCCTAGGCGCGAAAGTCACCGGCTCGGTCTCCAAGAAGACTGATCTGCTGGTGGCCGGCGAAGCGGCTGGCTCGAAGCTGGCCAAGGCCGAAAGCCTCGGCGTGCCGGTGATCGGCGAGGCCGAGTTGCGCGACAAGTTGTAATCAAAGGAGTCCAACATGAAGAAATTATGGCCCACGAGTCTGATCCTGATGGCGTTGCTTGGCCTGGCCGGGTGCGGCAAGCTGAGCTTCGATGGCACCCAGACGACCAGCAGCGGGACGAAGACCTCGAGCTACCAGACGACCGGTGCCGTGGATGACGGCTTATACCAAGGCGTCATCAAGGACGGGCGTTATCAGATCTCCAGCGCGCGCGGCTTGACGATCATGCAGAATACGCAAGGCGGCAACAACTTCAACGTCAAGAGCATGGAGAGCGGGTTGACGGCGCTGGCGAAGCAGCAATTCTCGACCAGCAAGTACGTCTTCCAAGAAGGTCAGCTCCTGTCGACGGCGACGGTCAGGAGCTGGCTGGCGCGCAAGAGCGACAAGAACGCCGATGGACTGAACCCGGTCGACAACAAGAAGTCTGATCCGGACACCCGCAATCCGATGTACCTACAGAGTATCCTCGAGCAGGATTACATGCTGGAAGACGGCAGTACGCTCAAGTATGGTGGGGTCGCCATCGCACTCGCGCTCAACGAATACGACTACTACCAGAAGGTCAAGTACGGCGCGACCTACACGACGCACATCGACGACGCGAAGCTGAAGTCTGAAGGTCGCCGGATCGCCGCCGAGGTGGTCGCCCGGCTGCGCAAGCTCAAGGGCCTGTCGACAGACACGCCGATCATCGTCGGCCTGTACAGGAACGCCGCACGAGACTCGCTGGTCGGCGGCGTCTTCTTCGATCAGGTGACCGCCAAGTCGGGGACCACGCTTGGCGATTGGGTCACGGTTGACCAACAAAACGAGGTCCTGCCGACCGTGGACAACCAAAAGCCGATCAATGCGACGGTCGCCCAGGATTTTTCGAACTTCTCGAGTCAGATCGAGAACTTCTTCCCGACCCTGGCCGGCGTCACCGCCCAGGCGCACTACGAGAGCGGGGCGCTGAAGGGCTTGAACATCACGATCAACACGCAGTTTTACGGTGAAACAGAGATCGAGAGCTTCACGCAGTACGTCGGCACCTCTGCGAGCAAGTACCTGCCGAGCGGTGCGGCGATCGAGATCACGATCCAGGCCAGCCAAGGGATGCAGGCCTTCCTCGCCCGGGCTAGCGGCGAGAAGAGCTTCACGACGCATGTTTTTGGGAGTTATTGACCCCGGACGCGCAGACCGTGACAGCTTTTGTCACCACCGGTGCGAACCGGCGCGGGTTTTATGGTAAACTATTCAGGAATACGGGCCTGATCAGTCACGCATGCACGGCCAGTCATTCACGGATGACTGGCCGTCTTGCTTGTTGGCGGCCACGAAGAAAGTAGGGATTAGATGATTTCGAAAGACAGTGTTGCCCATGTCGCGGAGCTGGCGCGCCTCGAATTCTCAGAGGAAGAGCTACAGCAGTACACCGCACAGCTCGACGAGATCCTGACCATGGTCGATCAGCTGGAGACCGTCGAGACGACCGGCGTCCCAGTCACGACGCAGAGTATCCACTTACAAAACGTGATGCGCGAAGACATCGCCCATAACGACACCGATACTGAAGCCTTGTTCAAGAACGTGCCGACACGCAAGGGCACACTGATCCAAGTGCCGGCCATCATCGACAAGGAGGAGGACTAGCGTGGATTATTTCAACACAGACATTCAGACGCTGCACGAGCAGCTGACTAGCGGCCAACTGACGGCGACCGAGCTGCTCGAGCAGACCTACGCCGGGATCGCGGCGACCGACCCAGCCGTCGACGCCTTCTTGACGCTGAACCAGCCTGCCGCAACGGCGCAGGCGCAGGCGCTCGATGACGCCGGGATCGCAGTTGACCAGCCGCTGGCCGGGATCCCGGTCGCGGTGAAGGACAACATTGTGACCGACGGGCTGACCACGACCGCTGCGTCTAAGATCCTGGCGAACTTCGAGCCGATCTATGATGCGACCGTAGTGACGAAGCTCAAGCAGGCCGGTGCGATCAACGTCGGCAAGGTCAACTTGGATGAGTTCGCCATGGGTTCCTCGACCGAAAACTCAGCGTTCAAGGTGACGAAGAACGCCTGGGACCACAGTCGGGTGCCGGGTGGCTCGTCCGGTGGGTCCGCGGCGGCGGTCGCCTCGGGTCAGGTCCTGATGGCACTGGGCACGGACACTGGCGGCTCGATCCGCCAGCCCGCTGCGTTCAACGGGATCGTCGGCCTCAAGCCGACGTACGGCCGCGTGTCACGCTGGGGCGTGATCGCCTTTGCCTCCAGCCTCGACCAGGTCGGCACCCTGACGCGCTCGGTGCGCGATGCGGCATTGTCGCTGAACGTGATCGCCGGACACGATGATCAGGACGCGACGTCCGCGGACGTGCCGGTGCCGGATTACACGGCCAAGCTCGGCCAGTCCATCGCCGGGCTGAAGGTCGCGCTTCCCGCCGAGTACCTCGGTGAAGGGGTCGATCCGGCGATCGTCGCGAAGATCCAGCAGGCGGCTGACCAGTTGCGCGACCTAGGCGCGACGGTCGAGACCGTCAGCCTGCCGCACACCAAGTACGCGGTCCCTGCGTATTACATCATCGCCAGCTCCGAGGCCAGCTCCAACTTGCAGCGCTTCGACGGGATCCGCTACGGCTTCCGGGCCAAGGACGTCCGCAACCTGACCGATGTCTATGTGAAATCGCGTTCCGAAGGCTTCGGGCCAGAGGTCAAGCGCCGCATCATGCTGGGCACATTCTCGCTGTCGGCCGGCTTTTATGACGCCTACTTCAAGAAAGCGGCACAGGTCCGCACGCTGATCACCCGCGATTTCGAGCAGGTCTTCGCGGACTACGACCTAGTGATGGGGCCGACGACCCCGACAACCGCCTTCAAGATCGGTGACAAGGTGACCGACCCGCTGACCATGTATATGAACGACATCCTGACCATCCCGGTCAACTTGGCCGGGTTGCCGGCTGCATCGATCCCGGCCGGATTCGTCGACGGGTTGCCGGTTGGGCTACAGCTGATCGGGAAGCACTTCGATGAGGCAACGTTGTTGCAAGTCGCGGACGCCTTTGAAGGGGCCAATGACTATCTCGACCAGATCCCAGGAGGTGCGCACTGATGAATTTTGAAACCACCATTGGGCTTGAAGTCCACGTCGAGCTAAAGACCAAATCCAAGATGTACTCGCCGACGCCGGTCTCCTACGGGGCGGCGCCGAACACACAGACAAACGTGATCGACTGGGGGTTTCCCGGCGTCCTGCCGAGCATCAACAAGGGGGCGTACAGTTTCGGGATGATGGTCGCCATGGCGCTGCACGCCGACATCACGCGCGAGACACATTTTGACCGGAAGAATTACTTCTACCCAGACAACCCGAAGGCTTATCAGATCACCCAGAGCGAGACGCCACTGGCGACCAACGGGTACATTGAGATCGACGTTGACGGCAAGAAGAAGCGCATCGGCATCCACGAGCTGCACGTCGAAGAAGACGCCGGCAAAAACCAGCATGAAGATGACGGGTATTCCTACGTCGACCTGAACCGGCAGGGCACGCCTTTGATCGAGATCGTCTCGGAGGCGGACATCGCCAGCCCCGAAGAGGCGTATCAGTACCTCGAACAGCTGCGCCAGATCGTTCAGTTCACCGGCGCGAGTGACGTCAAGATGGAAGAAGGCTCCATGCGCGTCGACACCAACTTGTCGGTGGCGCCGATCGGTAGCGACAAGTGGGGCACGAAGACTGAGATCAAGAACCTGAACTCCTTCGTCCATGTCCGCGACGGCCTAGCTTACGAGCAGAAGCGCCAGATCCAGCTACTGATGGCGGGCGGCGAAGTGCGTCAAGAGACGCGGCGCTGGGACGTCGATAAGAAGGAAACGATCCTGATGCGGGTCAAGGAAGGGGCGGATGATTATCGCTACTTCCCAGAACCCGATCTGCCACCGGTCCATGTCTCACAGGCCTGGATCGATGAGGTCGCCGCACGTCTGCCAGAGGCGCCGGCACGGCGCCGCGCGCGCTACGTCGATGACTGGGGCATTCCGGCTTACGATGCCGGCGTGTTGACCAACACGCTTGAGATGTCCGACTTCTTCGAAGCCACTGTCGCAGCCGGGGCCGACGCCAAGCTTGCGTCTAACTGGCTGATGGGCGAGGTCTCCGGGTATCTGAACGCACAACACGCGGAGCTGAAGGACGTTGCCCTGACGCCGGCACACTTGGCGGCGATGATCCGGCTGATCGAAGACGGAACCATCTCCAGCAAGATCGCCAAGAAGGTCTTCCAGGAGATCATCACGGCCGACACGGACCCGAAGGCCTGGGTAGAGGCCAAGGGGCTGGTCCAACTGTCGGATCCGGCGCAGCTGACGCCGATCATTGATGCGATCTTGGATGATAACCAGCAGAGTATCGACGACTTCCACAACGGGAAGGACCGGGCGATCGGCTTTTTGGTCGGCAAGATCATGCAGCAGACCCACGGCAAGGCGAACCCGAAAGTCGTCAACCAAATCTTGATGACTGAGCTGAAGAAGCGCTAAGGGACCTGGCTTGTCAAGCCGGCCCGCATACGAGTAGAGTGAGGTGGTGACAGGCCTGCCTGCAAGCGGGCCTGCTGGGCATCACCGGTGGCGCCCAACCCGAGTTGCGGCCCACAGACCAGTGAAGGAGCGACCAGACATGGTGCAACGGGCACGATTGATCTACAACCCCACCAGCGGGAATGAAGGGATGAGGCGCTATGTCGCGGACATCCTTGACGTGATGGAGCAGGCCGGCTACGAGAGCAGCGCCTATCAGACCACGCCAGAATCTTTTTCAGCCAAAAAAGAGGCGGCACGCGCCACCGAAGCGGGCTTCGATCTGATCGTTGCCGCTGGCGGTGACGGAACGATCAACGAGGTCGTCAACGGGATCGCCTCACACGAGCGGCGGCCGAAGATGGCGATCATTCCGGCTGGGACGACCAACGACTATGCGCGCGCCTTGCGCATCCCGCGTGAGGACCCGGTCGCAGCCGCTAAGATCATCTTGAAGGGCCAGACCCTCAAGATGGACATCGGGCAGGCGAACAACCACTACTTCATGAACATTGCGGCAGGCGGGATGCTGACTGAGCTGACCTACGCCGTGCCATCTGAGTTCAAGTCGGTGTTTGGCTACTTCGCCTATGTCCTCAAGGGCGCGGAGATGCTGCCCGGTGTCCACCCGATCCCGTTGCACCTGGAGTTCGACGATGGCGTCTATGACGGTCCCGCGTCGATGTTTCTGCTCGCGATGACCAACTCGATCGGGGGCTTCGAGCAGATCGTGCCGGATGCCTCGCTGGGCGACGGCAAGTTCTCACTGATCGTGGTCAAGACCGGTAACCTCGGCGATATCTTGGTCCTGATGGCCAAGGTGCTCAACGGGGGCAAGCACGTCGATGATTCGAACATCATCTACGCCAAGACCGCGAAGCTTGTGGCCAAGCGCACGGATGGTGAGGAGATGAAGATCAACCTTGACGGGGAGTACGGCGGGAGTGCCCCGATGACCTTCGTCAACCTGCGCCAGCACATCGAGATGTACGCGAACGTGGATGAGATTCCGAAGAAGAACCTAGGGCCAGACACAGAAGCGCAAGATGCGTACATGGCAGAAGTCGAGAATATTTCGCAGCAAGACGGCAACGGCAAGATCGGCGACTGATCCTAACAACAAGGGGCTGTGCCATAACGCGGTTTTAGCCCAGAGTATAAGAGAGACCCCCTGCAAAACCCGAACTTAGGTTTTGCAGGGGGTCTCTCTTATACGGCTTGCGCTGCCCGTTCGAACGCAGTGAGTTACAGGCAGACATGCGTTAGAAAGGGCGTTGCGTTATGGCACGTAACGTTCTGGAATAGTCGTGCCACCAGGGGTTATGTCACAAATCCGTTGTTGACTTGAGGCCCAAAATACTGATGTGGTAGGCCGCTGTCGCGTCTTGACGCGTCCTGGTCTGAAACTGTCGGCCGCCCACTGGCCGATTGTTGGCTTGCCTCGGGCCCTATTTAGGCGCGGCCGCTTCAGTAGCCGAACTGCCAGCTCGTCTGGGCGTTGAAGTGCTCGCCTGGCATCAGCAAGATCGGGCTCAGCGATGGGTCGGCGGAAGGCGGGAACTGCGCTTCCAAAGCAACGCCATCGTAGCGGCCGAGGTCGCGCGCGTAGCCGGTGTGATCGAAGTGGTTGGCGGTATAGACGACCACCGAAGGCGCCGTCGTCCGCAGAGTGACGCGCCGGCCAGTGCCCGGCAGGCTGAGCGTCGCCGCAACGGCGTGACCATCGAGCAAGAAGGGGTGGTTCAGGCCGTTTTGGCTCGTGATCTGTGGATCAGAGCTACCCAAAACGTCGCCCAGACGCTGACCCTCCCGCAGGTCGAACACCGTACCTTGGACCGACGCGGCGCCATCGTGTGGGATCGAATCGGCCGCCAACGGCAGATACTGGCTGGCATCAAGGGTCAAGACGTGGTCTTCGATCGTGCCGTCACCGAGGTTGAAGTACACATGGTTGGCCGGGTTGCAAGGGGTCAGCGCGTCGGCAACGGCATCTAACCGGTACGTGAGGACGTCGGTGTCATCGAGCGTGAAGCTGGCTGTCAGTTGCAGGTTACCGGGGTAGCCATTATGGCCAGCAGGGTCGAACAGCGTCATCGTCACCGTGGCGTCGCGGTCAGTCTGCGCGAGCGTGAAGTCGAAACACTGGGTGTCGAATCCAGCCGGGCCACCGTGGGCGTGGTTCGGGCCGTCGTTCAGGTCGAACGTCTGCGTGGACGTCCCGACGGTCCATTCACCAGCCGCCATGCGGCCGATGATCCGGCCAACGGTACCGCCGAGGAAGTTGCGCTCACGGTCGTAATCCTCGCGGTGGGCGAGGTGCATGACCGCGTCGTGGTGCCCGCTGTGACCATCCGGGAGCAGGACGCGCTCGATGGTGGCCCCGTGGTTGAGTAAGCGAACGACCATCCCGTTGCGGTTGGTCAGGGTGATCTCGCAGTAGTCGTGGTTGGCACGACGCTGATACTTGTCGACTGTGATCCGGTTCATGGGTTGACTCTCCTCCTTGATTGAAGCGCTATCACCGTTAGGATACCGCAATCACCGGCAAAGACCAACCCTTATAAGATCATTGTGATCAGGAACCAGAAGCCGGCCAGCCCCAGCGCGTGCCCGAACTCACGGCGACGTAAGGCATCCAGCTCAAGAATGGCGGCCAGGATCCAGACCGGGCCTAGTAGCCACCAGCCGATGCGCGGGAGCATCAGTGTGGCCAGGCTCAGGCCCACAAGACTGCCGTAACAGTGACGGCGGACTGGGGCGAGTAAGTCAGTTGGCATGATGCGTCACCTCCTTGGGGTGAAGCGCGCCCGATGCGCGCTTCTGTCGTGAGCGTACGCGCGTGTCAGCCGGCGGTCAAGTGAGGCGACTCGGCAAGGGCTATCGCTTGAATCTACCTGGGGCGACCCGGTACGATAAACTTAACAGAATCAATTACCGACCTAGAAGGGAGCGATCTTGATGCAGATCCAGATGACGATCCATGCCCCACAGATGTACTACTTCGCCCGCCTCATGGAATTGGTGCAGCTCGATATCCAAGCGTGCACCGGCAAAAATCTCTCGATGCACCGACTCTGTGGCCTGAGCTACCTCCGGCGCCTGCCGGACGGGCAATGTATCGGGACGACGATCACCGCATGCGTGCCCGGCGAGACGTTCACCTACCTGCAGACCACGGCGCACGGGGAGCGGGAGATCCGCTACCAGCTGCACCGACTGGACAGTCACCACGTTGCGCTGAGTTACTCGGAATGGATCGAAGACGCTTTGGTGCCGGCGCACTGGTGGACCCGGTGGGCCCGGCGGTGGGCGCTTGAACGCGTCGCACGGCGGATCAGCCGCAGTTATGCGAGCCAGCCGCAGCTGCAACTGAGCCCGACGGTGGTGCTGGCGGCGATCGAGCGCTGACCGCCCGTGAAGCCTAGCGCGGTTTCTGGTATAATAGTGCGGAGTTTATCGCGCGACATGACCAAGGAGGCCCGCATGGCAAAAGCACCCGTAGCAAAAAATCAGGAATTCACCGTGACGATCGAAGACCTTTCATACGAAGGGATGGGCGTCGCCAAACTTGACCACTATCCGCTGTTCGTGGAAGGCGCTCTCCCCGGGGAAACCGTGGTGATCCGGGTCGTCAAGGCCGAGAAAAAGTACGCGTTCGCGCGGCTGATACAGGTGGTGACGCCGTCACCCGACCGCGTCACGCCGAAGGCTCAGGCGTACGCACAGACAGGGATCGCGCCGCTACAGCACCTTGCGTATCCTGCCCAGCTTAAGTTCAAGCAACACCAGATCGAGATGCTCTACCACAAGGCCCAGCTCGCCATCCCCGTCCGCCCAACGCTGGGGATGACCACGCCGTATGGCTACCGCAATAAGGCCCAGATCCCAGTTCGCGCCATCGCTGGGGTGGTGACGACCGGTTTTTACAAGCGCCGGTCACATGAGCTGATCCCGCTGACCGATTTTTACATCCAAGACCCGAAGATCGACGCGGCGGTGCTCGTCGTGCGCGACCTGCTGCGCCAGTACAACGTACCGGCGTATGACGAGGCGACGAACAGCGGCGTGATCCGACACATCATGGTGCGGCGCGGGTACTACTCGCACCAGATGATGATCGTGCTGGTCAGCCGGACTTGGGTCGTGCCGCATCAGGCCGAACTCGTGGCGGGGATCAAGGCGGCGCTGCCCGAGGTCACCAGCATCATGCTGAACCTCAACGAGCGGGCGACTAATGTGATCCTGGGGCCGAAGACCCGCACACTGGACGGGAACGATTACTTGGAAGACCAGCTACTTGGCAGTACTTTCCGCATCAGTCCGCTGAGTTTTTATCAAGTCAATCCGACGCAGACCGAAGTCTTGTACACCGCGGCGGTGCGCGCGGCCGGACTGACGGGGCGGGAGGTCGTGATCGACGCCTACTCTGGGATCGGCACAATCAGCCTGACGATGGCCGAGCACGCCAAGCAGGTCTATGGGGTCGAGGTCGTGCCGGAGGCGGTGCGCGATGCGAAGGCCAACGCCCGGTTGAACGGCGTGACCAACGCCGAGTTCCTGGTCGGCAGGGCTGAAGACGTGATGCAGACCTGGAAGGATCAGGGCCTACACGCGGACGTCCTGATGGTCGATCCGCCACGCAAGGGACTGGCACCAGAGTTCATCGCAGCCGTCGGGGTCATGCTACCGCCGAAGCTGGTCTATGTCTCCTGTAACCCCGCCACACTGGCGCGCGATATCGCCGCGCTACAGGCGTTCGGCTACCGCGCGACGGCCACGCAGCCGGTCGATATGTTCCCACAGACCACCAGCATCGAGAGTGTCACCGCACTGACCCTCGGGTGAGCGCGCGGTGGCCAGGCGCATCGGGCAACCAAAACAGGGGCAAGGCCTCGACCGGACGGTGGTCGGGGCCTTGCCCCTGTTGGGTGTCGCGGTCAGCTGGGCGCGGCGGTGAAGGCTGCGATCACCGCGGCCGCTGCCGTGGCCGGGTCCTGTTCGGGCAGAACGATCGCTGGGGCGGCGAAGCCCCACCCCAGCGTGGGGCCGACTTGCAGGTGTAGCGTGCGTAGGTCGGGGGGCGCCGTCACCAGTGTGATCAGACACGCGGGGTCGAGTGGATCGGTGGCGTCCATCGCCAGCACCGTGGTCGCTTCAAGCGTGGGGTCAGCCGCCATGGCGTTGTCGGCGATCTGCTCGGCGATCGCGACCCAGTGGCCTGGGGTCGGCGACGGCGGCGCGGTCGTCGCGGCATGGTAGACCGGTGGGGCATCGGTCGGGAGGAGTTCCGTCGGGTGCGCGCGCGCTTGGATGCGCTGACCGGAGTCTGGCCAGCGCAGCCCGGTGAACCCGTAGTAAGTGATCGAGAGCTGGGTGTGTGCCCGGATCCCGGCGATCACGGTGGTCAAGGCGTGAAGATCCGTGGTGTGCAGGCTGTGTAGCGGGATCGAGCGCTGGCGGAAGCCGCGGTGGTGCGTCCAGAAGAAAAAGTTGATCGTCTGATCGTACGGGTCGCGCACGACAGACAGCCAGTAGCGTGTGTTCGAATGACGGTCAAAATGTAAATCGATCCGCTCGTTGATCAGCCGGATATCTTGGCGCCAGTCCATCAGCATCACCTCACCTCATTATACGAACGTATGTTCTAATTTGGCAAGCCGCACCTTTCAAAACTGTTCGCAGATTGTTGGGTCCACCGATGGCACTGACCGGCCGCGCTTGCGATAATCGAGGAGAGGTGAATAAACGATGCGTAAACTATTGATCGGACTGGTCCTCACAGTCGCAGTGGCGTTCGGGGGGATCAAGCTCTATGAAGTGACGAACTATGGCGGGACAGCGTACTATACCCGCATCACGACAGCTGGCACGAAGGTGACCCAGCGCGCCGATGATGGCAGTACCTGGACTGATTACCGGTACAGCCAGCGCGGCTACGATGAGGCCGGCCACGCTCGCATGCTCAAGTTCAACGGGAACAAGACGCGGCCGCTGCGCCGCGGGGCGTACCTGAAGCTGACCTATAACGCCAAAAAAGGGGTCACGCGCTGGGAGGCCGTCTCCGATGTTGACGTGCCCGCCAAGGCCTTGGCCCGACTCAACTAGGGGCTGTACGAAAGGCGCACTGGGCGCTGACCGGGCGTCATTGAGCATGGCGCCGCCGCCCGGATAACCGCCAAGGGGCCGTGACAGCCCTCTTGGTGGCCCGACTATTCCAGAACGTGATGTGCCATAGCGCAACGTCCTGGACGTACAAGCGTGGCCCTCAGCCAAGCCCGAAATTCGGGTTTGGCTGAGGGCCACGCTTGTATGTTGGGCTAAACTCGCGTTATGGAACAGCCCTTTGTCAGTGATGGGGCTCACGCTGGATGCGTTGGGGTAATGATCTGGTACGTCGTGTCTTCGGCTTCGTCGTAGACGGTCGTTGGGCCTTGCTCATCCGTGGTGATGATCAGTTCGTACCCGTAGTGATCGAGAAATGTCAGTTTCTCCATCGTGATCCCGGTGACCTGGCCGGGCAACGTGCGGCCGTCGATACTGATCGCCAAGTCCGCGCCGACGATCAGTTGGTGCGTCTTGTTGGTCAGCTCGTCAAGGAAGGCGTACTTGCCCGTATACTGATGCGCGAGCTGCTGGACCGGGTTCGGCGCCGGTTGCGCCGGGGCGGGCCGCCGTGAGACCAGTCGATTCAGCGCGGCCAATATTGGGTGGGCATGTGTGGCCATTCAAGAGCCTCCTGACAAAAATAAGATGATGTCCTTATCATAACACGCGAATATGTCAGGGGTGCCACGTTGCACTGCATTTTGTTTGCAGTCCTGTTAAAATAGTATTAAGACACAGCCGGATCGGCAAAGGAGCGTGCAAAACATGAAGTTAGGGATCATCGGCACCAACTGGATCACCGCACAGTTCGTTGAGGCGGCGACCGCGACAGGGCAGTACACACTGGCCGCTGTGTATTCGCGGCGCGCAGCGACCGCAGAAGCATTCATCGCCTCAACGGCCCCGGCGACCGCCTATACCGACATGGCGGCATTTCTCGCCAGCGACGTCGAGGTGGTCTACATTGCCAGTCCCAATGGCCTACACGCCGAGCAGACCGTCGCGGCGGTCAACGCCGGTAAACACGTGATCGTGGAAAAGCCGATGGTGACGCACCCAAGCCAACTGGCGGCGATCGAAGCGGCTAAGGCGGCCCATCCTGGGGTCTTCGTGTTCGAGGCGGCGCGCCACGTGTATGACCCGAACTTTGCGGTGATCCGCGACTTCGCGGCCACGCACCCGCTGAGTGGGGCGACGCTGGCCTATGCGAAGTATTCGTCGCGCTACGATGACTACCTGGCGGGCAAGGACCCGAACATCTTCTCGCCTCGGTTCGGCGGCGGCGCGCTGATGGACCTGGGCGTCTACCTCGTCTATGCGGCGGTCGCGTGGTTCGGGGTGCCGACGCACGCGGTCTACCTGCCGCACCTGCTGGCCAGCGGGGTCGATGGCGATGGCGTCGCCCGCCTGACCTACCCTGAGTTTGACGTGACGCTGATTGCGGGCAAGGCCTACAACAGTCAGCTTGTCAGTGAGCTGTACACGGGTCGGCAGACCCTGAGCTTCGACTCACCCGGAGAGCTGAACCGTGTGACCCTGGTGGATGACACGCCGCATGAGCTGACGCGCCCCAAGGATGCCAACCCGATGGCCGATGAGGTCGCCTTCTTCGCAGAAGCGATCCAGACGCACGACACGGCGGCGGAAGCGGCGCAGTGGGCACTGGCCAAGCAGGTCCACACCGTGATGGGCCAGTTGCGTGCCAGCACGGCCATTCACTTTGCGAACGACCCAGAATAGAGGAGAAACTGTGACCATTTCAACCGTTTTTGAACCGCTGTGGCGCCAAGCTGGCTTCACTGAAGAGACCCCGATCCAGACCGCAGTTGCCCTGCCGCTGCGGCAGGATGAGTCCATCGTCGGCCTGGCGCCGACGGGGTCGGGGAAGACCCTGGCCTTCGGGCTGCCCCTGCTCGAGAAGCTCGTCCCGGGAGACGGCGTTCAGCTGATCATCCTGTCACCGTCTCAAGAGCTGGCGGTGCAGACGCGTGACGTGCTGCGCCCGTATGCGCAGGCCGTCGGTGCATCCATCGTTGGGATCACCGGCTCGGCCAACGTGAAGCGGCAGCTCGAGCAGCTGAAGAAGAAGCCGGAAGTGCTCGTCGCCACGGCCGGGCGCCTGTTGGAGCTGGTCGCTGCCGGTAAGGTGCGCTTGCACACATTGCAGACGTTGGTGGTCGACGAAGCCGATGAGCTACTGCGCGATCCGGGCCTCGGGCAGGTCCGCGACTTGGCAATGGAAGCGCCGGCCGATGTGCAGCTGGCCTTCTTCTCTGCGACGCCGAGCCCGATGTTCGCCGACCTGGCGAAGTGGTTCGGCCAAGACGTGCGCGTGATCGACGTGCGGGCGATCGACCATACGCAAGGGGCGGTGCGCCACCTATTCATCCAGACGGACAACGCGCACCGCGAGACGTGGTTGCGACACTTAGCGCATTTGGACAAGTTTCAGGCGCTGGTGTTTTTCAACCAAAACGCGGTGATGGAGAAAGTCGCCCGCACCCTGTCACACCAGCAGATCCGTTTTGCGGTGCTGTCGCGGACCGACCGAGCGGCCAACCGCGCTAAGGCGCTGACCGATTTTCGCAAGGGCAAGCTGACGCTGCTGTTGGTCACGGATCTGGCCGGGCGCGGACTCGATATCCCGCACCTGCCGGCGGTGATCAACTACCAGACGCCTAAGCGGGCAGAGGCCTATATCCACCGAGCTGGCCGGACCGGGCGAATGGGCGCATCGGGGGATGTCATCACGATCGGGGATGACCACGACCGGCGCGACTTGAAGAAGCTCGTGCCGCAGTACGACATCGTGCGCGGCTTCTTAGCCGACGGTCGGTTGACCACAACGCCGCCTGCGCGCGAGGCTGACGCCGCCGCGCCGACGCCTGAGGGAGTGACCCCGCAGCCTAAGCGGCCGGCCCCAGTGCGGCCTCAAGTCAGCGCCGCGGCGCCGCAAGCAAGCGTGCCCGTACCGCCGAAGAAGCATAAGAAGAAGCGTGCCCGGGACCAGAAGAACAAAGGCAAGCGCAGGCCCAAGGCGTAGCCCGGGACTTGTACCCACCAATCTAAAATAGTACACTGAATTAAAGCGGTACCATCGAATGGGCCACAGCAGGAGGGTCAGTCATGCAAGTCGAACACACGATCAACGTGCCAGCCGGGTACGTTTACCAAACCATCGTCGATTCCGTCCTTTACGATATCAAGCAGGCGACAGGTAATACCATCGCTCCCGGGGCATTGCTCGGTTACGAGTACCAAAAGCCAATGGGTAAGCGCGGCCGCGGACGGGTCAAGATCACCAAGGCCGATAAGAACCGGGCGTATGCGTTCCAGACGCGCGCCGGGCAGGCGACCTATTACGTCGAATACCAGCTACAAGAAACGCAGGATAATCAGACTAAGGTCACCTACCGTGAAAGCACGGTCCGTGACTCGAAGTTGCAGGCTTATAACGAGATGCTGGTGATGCTGCTGCTGGGCCATGGCCGTAAGCGGCGGATCAAGATGATGCTGGACGCTATGGAGCGCCAGTACAACGAGTGAGGAACGTCGTCGCGCAAGCGGCGGCTTTTTTTTGATCCGATCGGCGTCACATTCCGTGCGCTTGGGCGCTTCTCTTAGTAAAGGGAGGCGAGTAGATGACATTGAATGGCTATGATCTATCGAGCAATAACGTCCTGGCCAAGCGCGCGTTCAGCGTCGGGCCCGTTGCGAGTGACTTCGTTGTGATCAAGGCGACCGAGGGGCTGACCTACGTCAATCCGCTGATGACCGTGCATCTGACCCAGGCGTTGGCGGCTGGGCGACTGGTCGGCCTGTACCATTACCTGCGGGCCAATGCCCCCGAGGCGGAAGCCGCGCATTTTCTCCAAATTGTGCGGCCTTACCTCGGCCAGGCCGTGCTGGCGCTCGATATCGAGGACCGCCCGCTGTTGAGCCAACTAGGGCCGGATAACGGGTTACGCTTCCTCGACGCCGTGTGGCAAGTCAGCGGGGTGCGGCCGTTGGTGTACACGAACGTCAGCGAGGAGCGCAGCCGTGACTGGCGCCGGGTGGTCGCGCGCGGGTACCCGCTATGGATCGCGCAGTACGACCACACGCGTCCCGTCGATGGTTACCAGCCGCGGCGCTTAGCCGCCGTGCTCCGCCACTGGCCCACGTACGCGATGTATCAGTACACCCCGAGCGGCCGGCTACCGGGGTGGGCTGGGCCGCTGGACCTGAATGTCTTCACCAAAGACGCGGCCGCGTGGCGTGCGCTGGCCCGCGGGACCCAGCTGCCCCTGATGGTGGCCGAGCCGATCGCCGGCTTGCAACGGTGGCTCAATGCGACTGGTGCGGCACAGCTGGCAGTGGACGGGCAGGCCGGTCCGTTGACCCGCACCGCGTTGGTCAGCGCCGTTCAGCGAGAGCTCAACCGGCAGTTCAACGCGGGCCTCACGGTCGATGGGCGTTTCGGGCCGGCGAGTCAGGCGGCGATGCGGCCCGTGCAGCGTGGGGCTAGCGGACCACTGACGCGGTTGATCCAAGGTGCGCTGGTGATCCGCGGCGTCGGACCGCTTGCGCTTGACGGTCAGTTCGGGCTGGCCACGGAAGCGGCCGTCCGCCGGTTCCAGTCGGCGCAACGCCTGGTCAGCGATGGCGTCGTGGGGCCGCAGACGGCCCGATGGCTGTTCGAGTGGTGAAAATTTTCAGAAAAACCTTTTGTCAGTGCCCGAAGCGTGTTATATTGTAGGTGCACAGCAACCGGCATATTGCCGTGCAATCGAATATGGTGTCTTTGCATGTCTAGCGTTTGACGCCATAGGAGCGGCCCGGACTTACGCGCAAGCGTTGAGCCCGGGCTGTTTTTTGGCTTCAGGTGGGACTGACCAAGACGCTGGCGCGTGCGTTGAGGCGACGGACGCGCGCCTCTGTCATGAGGACGTTGTCGGCGTGGCTGTCCGCGCCGGGGTGACTTAGTGCGTCACGGCTCGATCGTGGATGACGCGCACATCGACGCGTTGACCGCCTCGAACTGACCCCCTCCCATCGGGCAACAAGGGCGCCGATGGTTTTTGTGGGCACGTTTGATCTTGCGTCAGGGGCTAATTGCCGGTGGAAGGCCACTGAAACGAGTTGCAGGCGTTGAAAAACAATGAAAAACGGGCCGCACCGGCTTTTGAACACCAATGCGACCCGCTAGACCCGTGCGAATGCGACAGGGGGGACTCGTGGGTAACTGCTATGCCGCTTGTAGCACTGGGTTTCACGCCGCCGAGTTTGGGTCGGAGACCGGACGAAAACCGGACCAGATCACAGCAGCTTGTCGAGCGTTGCAGAGATACGATCATCGTCACGCGCCTTCATTTCAGCGATCTCATGGACATAGGTGGATAGGGTCGTCTGCAGGTCCTGATGACCAAGCCGCTTCGAGACGCTTAGCGGGTCGATGCCGTCGTAGATCAGGATTGACCCGTGGGTGTGGCGTAGGCCGTGGGTGGTGATCACGTTCCTGGTCTCGGCGCGCTCACATAAGCCGCGCAGCGTCGCGTTAGCCGCCTCGTTGTTGATGATACGGAAGTCTGCGTTGCGGAATACCAGCCGGTTGCGGTCTTCGTAGCTGCGCTTGGCGAAGTAGTCGGCCTGCTCATCCTGCAGCTGACGAAGCACGGCCGCCAGCTTGGCAGACATGCTGATCGTGCGGTAGGCTGCAGCGTTTTTCAGGGGCCCGAAGTTGTCGAACTCGACCCGGTTTTTGTAGATCCAAGAGCGGTCGATGGTGATGGAGCCATGCTCGAAGTCGATACGGTCCCACGAGAGGCCCACAGCTTCCTCGTATCGCATTCCAGTGTAAGACTGGACAAGTATTACATAGTCGGCCATGTGGCGCAGAGAGGCCCCTTTTCGGGCCAATTCGAGCACCTTCTCCAGATCGCCGAGCGACAGGTACTTCTCTTCCGGCTTCTTGCCGGCCTCGCCGGTGATCTGCACGCGGCGGGTGAAGTCTGTGGCGATGATCCCGGCGTCGATCGCATCTTGTAAGATGCTGCGCACATAGTGGTTGACGCGTGACACGGTGGTCTTGGCCAAGGCCCGGCCAGTGCGATCCCGCTTGTGCGTTCCCAGGTAGTTGATAAACTCCTGGTATTGCATCTTGGTGATGCTGCTTAGTGGCGTCGCCCCGAAGTAGTCACGGACGTATGCAAGGCTGGCAGCGTACCAATGATCGGTGCTCTTCGAGAACTTACCCTTTTTGTAGGTGGTGATCCACTGGTCAAAGTAGTCGGTCAGGCTGATCCGTGACCCCGCCATCGATCCGCCCTGGGCCGTGGTCAGCTCCAGGCTGGCCATGAAGGCCTTGGCCTCACGCTGCAGCTTGAATTTCCGACGGATCTCACGGTTGTTTTCGCGGGTGCCGATCGTCGCGCGGACCTCGAAGAGCCCCGCCTTGTTTTTCGTCAGTGTTGCCATGTCAGTGACCTCCTGTGATATACTTGGAGGCGCAAGAGCGCGCCTCGCGTGCTGTCTGCAGCTGCACCTACCCACTTCTGCCAAGTTGTGAGGGTAGGTGCTTTTTTTGTGTCTACAAGCCAAGTAGCTGCTTCTTCTTTGCGTCGAAGTCTTCCTGGCTGATGATCTCATCGTCGAGCAGCGCTTTGTACTTGCGCAGCTCCGCGATCGGGTCAACTGCTGGCTCCGCTGCGGGTGCCGGCTGATCGGCAGGGGCCTCGGCGGCCGGTGCTGCAGGTGGTTCCGTAGCCTGCGGTGCCGATTCCTCTGGGGCTACTTTGAAACTCTTGAGCTTATAGTAATCGTTCGTCATAGTCTCAAGAACCACAGTGATAGTGCTGGCGTCATCGACGGACTCCAATGTAATTTCGGTACTGGATGGGTCTTCGACCTGGTTGGTAGTGCTGGTCGAAGTTGCTGTGGTTGAGGAAGTGCCGGTCGTCTTGTCTTTACCTACGTGTGAGCCAACGATTGCGCCAGCGGCCGTCCCGAGAGGGCCAAACGCGGTTCCGATGATGGCTCCACCCAATCCATGGCGCTTTTTCTTTGTCTTGCCGGTTGATTGGGTATCTGACGAGTCCTGCTTGGTGGTTTCCTCGTGATACTTGGCGCCCGCGAACTCAACGCCGCGAAGGCGGAAATATTTAGGCTCATCGAGGTTGAAGATGACCGTGTCATCATCCAGTTGCATCATTTCGTTTCCAAAAAATGTTTGTGGCGCGTTAACGAGTTGCTGGCCGGCAATGAACTTCACGCCTTGCTTGTACTGAATGCGCGCCTTGAGCGCTGCCTTTGCTTCCTTGCGTGCTACCTTGTCAGCTGCCTTGGCATCCTTAGCAGCCTGCTTTTCTTCTGGCGACAGGGAAGGGCCCCCGGCCAGGTTGTCAAAAAGTCCCATGTTTTGAACCCCCAGTATTTCAGCTTTTTTCGTCATCAGTATTTGGACGTGAGCTATTAGAAGAGCTTCGTTAATTGCTTCAACCGGCCGACTACCCAAAAATCATTGCATTCTGCTGCGGGTATGATGATTGGCTTGTGCGCGGGGTTTGAAGGACTTAGCACGATTGCGGTGTCAGTCTTAGTGACGTGCTTTAAGGTGCCATTTTCGCCGTCATAGATCACCGCATAGATTGCGCCGTCTTCCTCTACGACGTCGGTGCGCTCGATCAACGCGAGATCACCATCGAAGATGCCGTCGCCAGTCATCGAGTCGCCAGCGACGCGCAAGTAGAAATAATTGCCGGCTTCGTTCAGCCCGCTTTTGGCTGTGCTTTGAGTGCCCTGATAGTCTTGAAATGCTATGCCGTTCGGGCCCGCTTTGATCGTGCCGACAATTGGGAAGGTCACGATGTCGTCGGGCACAATGGCCATAAACGGCGGGATGACATGCTCTGACTCGATCACTTTTCCGAACCCGTCATTGATCTCTCTGGCGGACTTCGACGATAGCTCGCTTTCGTGATTACGCTCGAGGTAGATGCCCCCGGCATGTTTTGTGGACATGGTCTTTTTTAGCGCAGCCATCACCCTAGTCGCCGTCGAGTCTCCACGAAGGTACGCAGTGGAGACTCCAAAGAATTCGGCGACTAGCTGCAGCTTGGCTTCTGGGGCGTCGTATTTCCATTTTGAAAGTGTGCCATTCGAAAAGTGAAGGGTCATCTCGAGTTCGCGGATCGAGATTCGGCGCTGTTTGGCAAGGTCTTTGATGCGCTCATATATGGTCATTAGGGTCCTCACAATCTAAATGCAGAAAAATATTCTACAAAATCATTGACATGCAGAAAAATCCTCTATATACTCTTGGGTGTAGTAAAGAGAACACAAGCGAGTGCTGACAAACCTGGGAGGGGAGCCACGCATCGTTGTATTTTCTATGGCTACATTGTAGAACTTTGTTCTATGCTTTGCAACACGTTTTAGAAAGGAGGCCGGAAAAAGTGGCGTACATCTACAAGAACATCCAGCGCTTTGCTGATGAACAGCACGTGTCTATCCGACAGTTGGAGATGGACCTGAGCTTCTCGAACGGGACCGTCTCGAAATGGAAGACTGATGCACCTATCCCGAAGCTGCAGCTAGTGGCCAACTATCTTGGCAAGTCACTGTCGCAGTTAATTTACGCCAAGCCAAAGGAGGCACAGAAATGAGCGAACCACAACTATTCAATTTTCACGGTCAGCAACTGCGAACCGTACTGGTCGATGATCAACCGATGTTTGTTGGTAAGGACGTGGCCGAGGTGCTTGGGTATCAAAACGGGAGTCGAGACGTAAACACGCACGTCGAGAAAGAAGATCGGCTGAAGTACCAAATCGGTACCTCAGGTCAAGCACGCGAGATGACGGTGATCAACGAATCGGGCTTGTACAGCCTGGTCTTGTCGAGCAAGATGCCAAACGCCAAGGAGTTCAAACACTGGGTCACTGCAGAAGTCCTACCGACTATCCGCCGACACGGCGCTTACCTCACGCCGGACACGATTGAGAAGGTACTGCTGAACCCGGATACCATCATTGAGCTGGCAACACAGCTCAAGCAGGAGCGGACCGGTCGCATGATTGCCGAGCAGCAGGTCAATGAGCTCCAACCAAAGGCTGACTACTACGACCAGATTCTGGCCAACAAAGGACTGGTCCCTATCACGTCTATAGCGAAGAACTACGGCATGTCGGCGCGGGCGTTCAATGGTCTGCTCCATGAGTACGGCGTGCAGTTCAATCAGTCCGGTAGCTGGTACCTGTACAGCAAGTATCAAAGCCTTGGCTACACGCATACGGAGCCGATACCATTCACCCATTCAGACGGACGACCGGACGTCAAACCAAGCACCAAGTGGACGCAAAAAGGCCACATCTTCTTGTATGAGTTACTCAAAAAGAATGGCGTGCTACCGATGATTGAGCAAGGACAGGAGGCGCGCTGATGGAGTTCGACACGGTTAAAGAAGCTATGGCATCGATCATCGACACGTGTGAGAGCACGAGCATCGAGGTCAATGGCCGCCCAGCAACCACGGAAGAAATCCTTGAGTACGTTTGCGAGCAGGCATACGCGCTTGCTGATTTACTGGGCATGTCTGATCTATATCTGAGAGACCGCAAGGAGGCATAGCCATGGACACGATCGACGTAACAGCAAAGTTCAGCGTCGCGATCCCAGCGGACAAAGTGCTGGTCGATCGCGACGAGTGGGAGCGAGTGACAGTCAGCAGCCTGGTCGGCAAGCGCTGGACCAGAAAAGACTGCATTGATCAGCTTGGCGGCATGCGAATACCTGACTTCACCGAGCACGTTTTGAAGCCGAAACGAGCAGAGCTCGAGTCAATCGGCGCCGTGCTCAGCTGGTCCAACGGCAAGCGGGGTGGCGGTAGCAAGTATCTGTTCCGCGCCACGGTGATGAGCCGGTGGCTTGAGGACAACCTAGACCAGATCACGAAAGGGGGATGGCCAGCATGATTCCAATTGATCCGATCAGCTTTTTGGCCGGCGTCGGCATCGCCGCACTGGTGGCAGCAGTGAAAGGCAAGCGCAGCTGGCGCGACTGCTTCGTGATCACCGACGACGACATGGACGAGGAGGAATACCAGTGAAAGACAACGTCAAGTTTATCCGCATCTCATCCGAGGATCGCATCTGGCGGGTCGAAGTCGACGGCACCGAAGTCGGCGAGCTCAATCAATGTGAGGGCGCCAGTTGGTACTTCGACTACTCGGACGGCGACGAGACCTACTTCGATGACGGCCTGACGATCTACCAAGCCAAGAAGGCCTGTATCGACTACCTCGAGAAGATCGGGGAGGTGTGACACATGACACCTTGGGAGATCAATCAGCTGCTGGACCAGCATGATCTGGAGAAGCAGCACCAAGCCGAAGACGGCGATAGCTGGGCCGTGAAGGAGGACATGTATGAAGACTAGCAACTTCGTCAGCACCGCCAGCATGACCCACGAGCAGTGGCTGCTAGAGCGGCGCAAGGGCATCGGCGGCAGCGACGTGGCAGCCATCCTGGGGCTATCGCCGTGGCGCTCGCCATTCAGCGTGTGGGCCGACAAGACGGGCCGCCTGCCGATCGAAGAGGGCGACAACGAGTTCATGCACTGGGGCACCATCATGGAGCCAATCCTGGCCCACGAGTTCGAGGCGGTGACCGGCAAGAAGGTCTACCGCCAGAACAAAACGTTTTTCGACGCGGAGCACCCCTTCCTGCGTGCCAACATTGACCGCGACATCGCCGGCGAGCCCGGCTTCCTCGAGATCAAGACGGCGAGCGAGTACAAGTCAGCCGAGTGGGCTGACGATGAGGTGCCGGTCCCGTATCTGCTGCAGGTACAGCACTACATGTACGTGCTCAACCGCCCTTACGTCTACTTCGCCTACCTGATCGGTGGCCACCACTTTGACTTCAAACGCGTGGAGCGCGACGACGAAGCAATCGGCATCATTGAGCCGCAGCTGATCAAGTGGTGGGAGAAACACGTGATCGGCGACGAGGCGCCTGAAACTGACGGCACCAGCGCCACGGCCGCCGCGCTGCGGGCCCTGTACCCTGACGACACCGGCGAGGTGATCGATCTGCCAGGCAGCTTCGACTCGCTGCTCGAGTCACGGGAGCAGCTCAAGTCGTCAATGGCTTCGAGCAAAGAGACTATGGACGCGGTCGACAACCAGCTGCGCGCCGCGATCGGCGACGCCACCGTCGGCGAGACGGCGCTGTGGAAGGTCACCAACAAGGCAAACAAGCGCGGGGCACGGGCCCTG
>NZ_JABEKX010000006.1 GCF_013407595.1 Lacticaseibacillus absianus | reverse complement strand
GCGAAACCGCGTAAGCAATGAAGGGTCGCAATCCAAAAATAGGATTGCGGCCCTTCTCAGTTTGCAAGACGGTCGATTATTGGGTGCTTACTGAGTACCCGGGCCAGACGGGCGTTGGACCCGGCGCGCGGGTGCCTGCAAATTTCAGTCTTAGGGTCCAGGGCTTTCAGTAATGTTTCTGTTAAAATCATGATAGCAAGGGACTGAAAATTGAATCGGGTGTGGATAGTCCTTATACTGTAACTAAAGCTTTTGTCGACGGTTGGAGGAAGTCTGATGAATATTGGCATTTTTACGGATTCATATTTTCCGCAGGTCAGTGGTGTCGCGACCTCGATCAAAACGTTGAAGGAAGACCTGGAGCGTAAGGGCCACGCGGTCTACATCTTCACGACGACGGATCCGCACGTGCCGGATGATGCGGTGGAGCCGAACATCTTTCGCTTCGGCAGCGTGCCGTTCGTCTCGTTCACGGATCGGCGGATCGCGATCCGCGGGATGTTTCATGCGTACGCGGTGGCCAAGGAACTGAAGCTAGACATCGTGCACACGCAGACGGAGTTCTCGATGGGCTACATCGGCAAATTCGTCGCACGCCAGCTGAAGATCCCGACGGTCCACACGTACCACACGATGTACGAGGACTACCTACATTACGTGATGAACGGCCACCTGTTGCGCCCGTACCACGTCAAGCAGATGACGCGGGCCTTTTTGTACCATGTCTCCGGCGTGGTGGCGCCTTCTGAGCGGGTACACGCTACGTTGACGCGCTACGGGATCAAGATCCCGATCGCGATCGTCCCGACCGGCGTCGACTTGACCCAGTTCCGTCAGGCCAAGGATCCACAGCTGCGCGAGCGGCTCGGTCTGACCGATGTGCCGGTGCTGTTGTCGCTGTCGCGGGTCGCGTACGAAAAGCGGATCGACAAGCTTGTCGCCGCAATGCCAGCGATCCTTGACCAAGTCCCAGATGCGGTGTTGCTGATCGTTGGTGATGGCCCTGCGCATGAGGACTTACAGAAGCAGGCGGCACAGCTCGGGTTGGGGGACCACGTGCGCTTCACTGGTGAGGTCGACCACAATGCGGTCCCGGATTACTACCGGGCGGCGGATCTCTTCGTGTCAGCCAGCGACTCCGAGTCGCAGGGGCTGACCTACATCGAGGCGCTGGCGGCCGGCCGCAAGGTGGTCGCGCTGGCGGGAGACTACACGCAGATGCTCCTGGATGACCCGGCGATCGGGACCACGTTCACGACAGACCGGGAGATGGTGCACCAGGTGGTCAACTATCTCACGCACCCGCAGGTCTTCGACGACCCGGCGCCGCGTGAGGCCAAGCTGACAGCGATCTCCGCGGACTTATTCGGCGATCGCATCCTGCAGGTGTATCAAGGCGCGATGACCCAGTACACGCGGGAACTGAACGATTTGGATGAGGCAGTCGCGGCAGACTCCGAGCGACCGTCCTTGAAGGGGTAATCATGATCGACATTCACATGTTTTCGTCTGCGGACAAGGTGGCCGGACAAGGGGTCGGCGCCGTGTACACCGAGCTGCTCGACCTGCTCGACAAGTACTGCCCAGGCGAGTTTCGCATCAGCATCAACCAGTACAGCGCGAGCGCGATCAGCCACTACCACACGATCGACCCGGCGTTTTACGCCTCGACGTTCAGCAAGCGGCGAGGGCGCAAGATCGGCTACGTCCACTTTTTACCGGACACGCTGGATCAGAGCTTGCGCCTGCCCGGGATCGCACGCTGGAGCCTAGATAAGTACGTGATCGCGTTTTATAAGCGTATGGATACGCTGGTGGTGGTCAACCCGAACTTCATTCCGAAGCTCGCAGCCTACGGGATCGACCCGAAGAAGGTCACGTACATCCCGAACTTTGTCTCCCGGGAGACCTTCTACCCAGCACCGACGGCGGAAAAGGCGCACTTGCGCCAGCAGTACGGCCTGCGTCCGGATGACTTCGTCGTGTTCGGGGCCGGGCAGGTCCAGGATCGCAAAGGGGTCGATGACTTCATCGCCCTGGCCAAGCGCAATCCGGATATGCGCTTCATCTGGGCGGGGGGGTTCTCCTTTGGAATGATCACCAACGGGTATGACCATTTGAAGTCAGCGGTCGCCAATGCGCCGGATAACCTGACCTTCACTGGTATCGTGCCGCGGGAAGACATGGTCGACTACTATAACATCGCCGATGTCTTCTTGCTTCCGTCCTACGAGGAGCTGTTCCCGATGGCAGTGCTGGAAGCATTCAGCACCGAGACGCCGGTGATGGTACGCGACCTCGCTTTGTACGACGAGATCATCGCCCCGTTTGCGGTGATGGCCGCCGACGTCAACGCGATGGACCAGAAGCTTCACGAACTGCGGGCCGATCCGGCTGCGCTGGCCCACTATGCTGAGCGCAGCCAAGCGGCCGCTGCCACGTATTCGGAGGCCCGTCTGGCGCGGGTGTGGGAACATTTTTACCGGACGCAAGCCGCCCTTGGAGCTGGCCAATGAGTCGGCGCAACAAGCTCGTTGCGCTGTTGATGGTGCTGATCGGCGGCGGGATCTTCGCCTTCGAGATGCGCGATCTGCAAGTCCGGCAGGTGATCCACACGTTGCGCCACTTGCAACTGTGGTGGCTATTGGTCGCCACCTTGATGATGCTCGCCTCGTGGTTGGTCGAAACGCTGGTGGTGCAGATCTTCGTGCAACACGAAGGGGAGCGCCTGAGTTTCGGGGCTGCGTTGCGTGTCCCGCTCGTCGAGCAGCTGTTCAATAACATCACCCCGTTCGCCTCTGGTGGCCAACCCGCTCAGCTGGTGGCCCTGATGCAGGCCGGGGTCGAAGGCGGTCGGGCCAGCTCGATCTTGCTGATGAAGTTCATCGTCTACCAGTTCATGGTGCTGATCAACTTCGTCATCACACTCGTGCTGGGGTTCCACCAGATGGCCAGCCGCTTCGGCCCGCTCGCGTTTTTGATCATCTTCGGCTTCGTGATCCACGTGACCGTGATCGCCGGGTTGCTCCTCGTGATGTACCACTACCGGTTCACCAAGCGCCTAGTCGGCTGGATCGTCCGCGTCGCGGGCTGGTTCGTCGGGGCGCAGCGCCAGGCAATGATGCAGGCGACAATGGACGAGAAGATCGACACCTTCTACGCCGAAAGCCTGCACCTCAAGCAGGCCAAAGGCAAAGTCCTGCGGGCGGCTGCGTTGACATTGGTGCAGCTGCTGCTGTACTACGCGGTGCCGTACTTCGTCTTGCGCTGCTTCGGGGTGACGAATGTCAGTCTGGTCGAGGTGATCGTCTTGCACGTGATGATCGTGATGATCGTCTCGCTGTTTCCGATCCCTGGGGGGACTGGTGGCGCAGAGTACAGCTTCAAGACGCTCTTTGCGACATATGTGCCACTGCCCTCTCAGCTGGTGCTCGCCATGCTACTGTGGCGCTTGCTGACCTACTACCTGGGCATGGCGCTCGGGGCGCTCGCGCTGGGGTTTTCGCCGAGTCGGATGAAGGCGGCCAAGCCGCGCCGCAAGTGAAAAAACTTCAGGTTTCAGCCATTTTCATGGGCACAAAAAGCGTTTTTATGGTACGCTATCACAGAAGTACAGGAAAGGGGCCGTTTCATGAAAAGCTCACAGTTAGTTGCGATCATCAAACGCCTTGAAGCCATGCAGGAAGCGACTGATGGCGAGGTGCAAACGCGGCGGTTCGAAAAGGACGGCGTCGAAAAAGGGCTAGTGTCTTACGACCCGAAGTCCGAAACATTCACGCTCGAAGAAATGGATCAACATCAGAAATTTGATTTTGACGACATCGACTTGGTGGCCATCGAGATCTTTGACCTGCTTGACGACTCCGAAAACTAGCAACGTGCAAGGGAAGCCCTGGGTGGGCTTTTTTTGTTGCCCGGCCGAAGGATGCACGCGCGTCAAGGCGGCCGGCGGTTAGTATAAGATGTCGTTAAGTCAGGGGCAAAACCAAGGGGGGAAATTGTCTTTTTCATGGCGCTTGTGTAAACTTACGAGTGATACAGACATTTTATGAGCAGTGGAGGAACACGATGAAGCAAATCGGCAGTCGAATACGCGGATACTTCAATACGCGCTTTGGATTTTTCGTGCTGGCCATCGCCTTGTTCTGGGCGAAAACATACTGGGCTTACAACAACAAATTCAACCTAGGCGTTAAGGGGAGCATGCAGGAGCTACTGCTGGCGATCAATCCGATCCCGACCACGCTGTTACTGTTCGGCATCGCGCTGTACCTGAGCGGTCGGAAGTCGTACATCACCATGTTGATCATCGATGGGCTCACGTCGGTGTGGTTGTTCGCCAATATCCTTTATTACCGCGAATTTTCGGACTTTTTGACCTTCGCACTGATCAAAGGCTCCGGGGCGGTTTCGAACAACTTGAGCAAAGGGGTCTTGGGCATCATGGAGCCGACCGATTGGTTGGTCTTCGCCGATGTGATCGTGCTGATCCTGCTGCTGGCGACCCATGCGATCCGCATGAATATCCAACCGATCAAGAAGCGGTTCGCCTTGGGCATCTCGGTCCTGGCCCTGCTGCTCTTCGGCGCGAATCTCAGCATGGCGTACGCCGATCGCTCCGGTCTGCTGACTCGGACTTTCGACAACAACTACATCGTCAAGTACCTTGGGCTGAATGCCTACACCGTCGTCGACGGGGTCAAAACGGCGAAGACGAGCGCGGCCAAAGCCAACGCTAAAGCATCGGATCTCGATTCGGTCTTCAAATTCCTGAAGCAGAACCAGGCGACGCCCAATGTCACGTACAGCGGCGTGGCGAAGGGGAAGAACGTCTTCATCGTTCACCTGGAAAGCCTGCAGCAGTTCATGATCGACTTCAAGTGGCAGGGCCAGGAGGTGACACCGAACCTCAACAAGCTCTACCATGCCAGCGACACACTGAGTTTCGATAATGTGTTCAACCAAGTCGGGCAGGGGAAGACGGCGGACGCCGAGATGATGCTTGAGAACTCGCTGTTCGGGATCGCCGAAGGGTCCGCGATGGTCGCAGACGGCACGTCGAACACTTTCCAGGCCGCGCCGGCGATCTTGGGCCAGTCCGGGTATACCTCCGCAGCGTTTCACGGGGACGTGCCGAGCTTCTGGAACCGGGATAACACATACAAGTCATGGGGTTATGATTACTTCATCTCCAAGGCATACTACCCGACAGGCAAAAACTTCGAGGTCGGTTATGGGTTGAAGGATAAGATCTTCATGAAGTACTCGACTCAATACATCGAGCAGCTCCCACAGCCGTTTTACGCGAAGCTGATCACGGTCACCAACCACTACCCGTACACGCTGGACAAGAAGAACCAGACGATCGCGAAGACTAAGACTGGCGATAAGACCGTCGATGGTTACGTGCAGACCGCCCGCTACCTGGACGAGTCGATCGGGGAGTTCATGGCGTGGTTGAAGACCTCTGGGCTGGATAAGACTAGCATGGTCGTGTTCTACGGGGACCACTACGGGATCTCGGGCAACCACAAGAAGGCGGTCGCCAAGCTGTTGGGGCAAGAGACCTTCAATGACTTTGACAACGCACAGTTCCAGCGGATCCCGCTGATGATCCACATGGCTGGCCTCAAGGGCGGCATCAACCACACCTATGGCGGTGAGATCGACGTTCTACCGACGATCGAGAACCTGTTGGGGATCAAGTCCAGCAACTACATCCAGTTCGGGACAGATTTGCTGAGCACGAACCGGGATCAGACAGTGGCCTTCCGCAACGGGGACTTTGTCACCCCGGACTACACGAAGGTCGGCAGTGACTATTACGACACCAAGACCGGTGAGCGTTTGAGTAAACTGACCCAAGCGCAAAAAACGGCGGTGAACCAGGCGACGAACAAGGTGACAACCACCTTGTCGCTGTCTGATCGGGTGATCAACTCGGATCTGTTGCGGTTCTACACGCCGAGTGGGTTCACCAAGGTCGACAAGTCTGCCTACTCGTACAATAAGACCAAGGCGACCAAAAAGCTGAAGGCCGCGCAGAAGGCGGGGACCAGCGTGCTGAGTCGCAATCAAGGCCAGTCGCTGCTGGATAAGTACGTCACGGATGCGCCGGAGCTCGCGGACGACGACGCAGCGGCCAGTTCAAGTGATCGTTCAAGCGGGAGCGGCAGTAGTAGTTCAAGCTCTAGCGCAAGCAGCGTGAGTTCTAGCACCGACGAGTGATCGAATACCCTCGCCCACTGGGTGGGGGTATTCGTCTGCATTGCGTCTGGCGCTGAATCGCGGTATGCTGGTGATAAATAGTAAGCCCCATTTTTGAATAGGTGGTCAAAATGCAAGAAACGGTGTATCACCAAACGATGGCGCGGCTGAAGGCGAATGGGATCCACATCACGCCTCAACGCGATGCGATCATCCAGTTCATGATCGCCAGCACCGCCCACCCGACGGCGGAGATGATTTACGCGGCGCTTGCGCCGCAGTTTCCGCGAATGAGCGTCGCCACTGTCTACAATAATCTCAAGCTCCTGCTCGACCTCGGATTGATCGAGGAGATGAACGTTGGGGATGTCGCGACGCATTACGACTTCGCGCTGATCCCGCATTACCACGCGGTCTGCACGAACTGCGGTAAGATCGTCGACTTTGTCTACCCCGGGCTCGTGGATGTCGAGCAGGTCGCGGCGGGCAAGACGGGCTTTGCTGTATCCGGGCATCATTTGGAGGTCTACGGCCTCTGCCCGGAGTGCCAGGTCAAGCTTGGAAAAACGAATAATTAGTGTTGAACCGTTAGATGATCGCTAAAAAGCCGAACGCGCAATCGTGTATAAAATTGCCCGTTCGGCTTTTATTTTTAGGTGGAGTTTCTCGCAAAATATAGTTGACGATGCCGCCTAAAGGCTGGTAAGATACTTGTTGTTGTCAGCGCGACGGTCACCGTCGACAGTGGTGAAGCATGAATAAATATTCATGCTTCAAAAATTGATCGTTGACACCGCTTCGTCAATAAGATATACTAACAAAGTTGTCTTAACGACAAGGTCGTCCTTTGAAAACTGAACAAAGTTTCGTTATGTGATAGGGCTTTTCGATCTTGAATCGAAGAGAATTAAACATTGCGAAGTCAATTCGCTAGTAACAACAAATCGAGCTATTCAAATAACTCATTTATATGAGAGTTTGATCCTGGCTCAGGATGAACGCTGGCGGCGTGCCTAATACATGCAAGTCGAACGAGGTCTTGTTGATTGAAGTTTTCGGACTGATTTCTCTAAGACCGAGTGGCGGACGGGTGAGTAACACGTGGGTAACCTGCCCTCAAGCAGGGGATAACATTTGGAAACAGATGCTAATACCGTATAATCCTCAGAACCGCATGGTTCTGAGTTGAAAGGCGGCTTTCGAGCTGTCACTTGAGGATGGACCCGCGGCGCATTAGCTAGTTGGTGAGGTAATGGCCCACCAAGGCAGTGATGCGTAGCCGACCTGAGAGGGTGATCGGCCACATTGGGACTGAGACACGGCCCAAACTCCTACGGGAGGCAGCAGTAGGGAATCTTCCACAATGGACGAAAGTCTGATGGAGCAACGCCGCGTGAGTGAAGAAGGTTTTCGGATCGTAAAACTCTGTTGTTGGAGAAGAACGTACGTGAGAGTAACTGTTCACGTAGTGACGGTATCCAACCAGAAAGCCACGGCTAACTACGTGCCAGCAGCCGCGGTAATACGTAGGTGGCAAGCGTTATCCGGATTTATTGGGCGTAAAGCGAGCGCAGGCGGTTTCTTAAGTCTGATGTGAAAGCCCTCGGCTTAACCGAGGAAGTGCATCGGAAACTGGGAAACTTGAGTGCAGAAGAGGACAGTGGAACTCCATGTGTAGCGGTGAAATGCGTAGATATATGGAAGAACACCAGTGGCGAAGGCGGCTGTCTGGTCTGTAACTGACGCTGAGGCTCGAAAGCATGGGTAGCGAACAGGATTAGATACCCTGGTAGTCCATGCCGTAAACGATGAATGCTAGGTGTTGGAGGGTTTCCGCCCTTCAGTGCCGCAGCTAACGCATTAAGCATTCCGCCTGGGGAGTACGGCCGCAAGGCTGAAACTCAAAGGAATTGACGGGGGCCCGCACAAGCGGTGGAGCATGTGGTTTAATTCGAAGCAACGCGAAGAACCTTACCAGGTCTTGACATCTTTTGACCATCTGAGAGATCAGATTTTCCCTTCGGGGACAAAATGACAGGTGGTGCATGGTTGTCGTCAGCTCGTGTCGTGAGATGTTGGGTTAAGTCCCGCAACGAGCGCAACCCTTATGACTAGTTGCCAGCATTCAGTTGGGCACTCTAGTAAGACTGCCGGTGACAAACCGGAGGAAGGTGGGGACGACGTCAAATCATCATGCCCCTTATGACCTGGGCTACACACGTGCTACAATGGCCGGTACAACGAGTCGCTAACCCGCGAGGGTACGCTAATCTCTTAAAGCCGGTCTCAGTTCGGACTGTAGGCTGCAACTCGCCTACACGAAGTCGGAATCGCTAGTAATCGCGGATCAGCATGCCGCGGTGAATACGTTCCCGGGCCTTGTACACACCGCCCGTCACACCATGAGAGTTTGTAACACCCGAAGCCGGTGGGGTAACCCGTTAGGGAGCTAGCCGTCTAAGGTGGGACAGATGATTAGGGTGAAGTCGTAACAAGGTAGCCGTAGGAGAACCTGCGGCTGGATCACCTCCTTTCTAAGGATAGGGCCTAACGGCCCACGGAAACCTATCACGAAACTTTGTTTAGTTTTGAGAGGATCACCTCTCAGAAGTTTTGCTCTTTGAAAACTGGATATCATTGTTTTTAGAAATGCCGAGAACACAAGCGTATTTGTTAGAGTTTCTATAGAAATTCGAATCGCTGACCGATCTTTTTAAAGATCAAGGTCAAGTTACAAAGGGCGCACGGTGGATGCCTTGGCACTAGGAGCCGATGAAGGACGGGACTAACACCGATATGCTTCGGGGAGCTGTACGTAAGCTTTGATCCGGAGATTTCCGAATGGGGGAACCCAGTCACTTTTTAGTGATTACTTTTGTGTGAATACATAGCACATCAGAGGCAGACGTGGGGAACTGAAACATCTAAGTACCCACAGGAAGAGAAAGCAAACGCGATTCCCATAGTAGCGGCGAGCGAAGTGGGAACAGCCCAAACCAAGGAGCTTGCTCCTTGGGGTTGTAGGACCAGACATTGGAGTTACCAAGGTGGTCGGTAGATGAAGTCAGCTGGAAAGCTGCGCGAAACAGGGTGAAAGCCCCGTAGTCGAAACCGATCACCCTCCGTTTGGGATCCTGAGTACGGCGGAACACGTGAAATTCCGTCGGAATCCGGGTGGACCATCACCCAAGGCTAAATACTCCCTAGTGACCGATAGTGAACCAGTACCGTGAGGGAAAGGTGAAAAGCACCCCGGGAGGGGAGTGAAATAGTTCCTGAAACCGTGTGCCTACAATTAGTCGAAGCCCGTTAATGGGTGACGGCGTGCCTTTTGTAGAATGAACCGGCGAGTTACGCTAACATGCGAGGTTAAGGTGAAAAGCCGGAGCCGCAGCGAAAGCGAGTCTGAATAGGGCGACAGAGTATGTTGGTGTAGACCCGAAACCAAGTGACCTACCCATGACCAGGTTGAAGGTGTGGTAAAACACACTGGAGGACCGAACCCGTGTATGTTGAAAAATGCTGGGATGAGTTGTGGGTAGCGGTGAAATTCCAAACGAACTTGGAGATAGCTGGTTCTCTCCGAAATAGCTTTAGGGCTAGCCTCGGAGGATGGATATTGGAGGTAGAGCACTGTTTGGACTAGGGGCCCGTCAAGGGTTACTGAATTCAGATAAACTCCGAATACCAATTATCTTACTCCGGGAGTCAGACAGTGAGCGATAAGGTCCATTGTCGAAAGGGGAACAGCCCAGATCACCAGTTAAGGTCCCTAAATCTATGCTAAGTGGAAAAGGATGTGGCGTTGCACAGACAACTAGGATGTTGGCTCAGAAGCAGCCACCATTTAAAGAGTGCGTAATAGCTCACTAGTCGAGTGACCCTGCGCCGAAAATATACCGGGGCTAAGCATAGTACCGAAACTGTGGGTGCGACCTTTTGGTCGCGCGGTAGGAGAGCGTTCTAAGGGCGTTGAAGGTGGATCGTGAGGACCACTGGAGCGCTTAGAAGTGAGAATGCCGGCATGAGTAGCGAAAGACAGGTGAGAATCCTGTCCACCGTATGACTAAGGTTTCCTGGGGAAGGCTCGTCCTCCCAGGGTTAGTCGGGACCTAAGGCGAGGCCGAGAGGCGTAGTCGATGGCAAACAGGTTGAGATTCCTGTACTAGATCATTTTGTTTGAGCGATGGCGGGACGCAGGAGGCTAAGACAAGCACCCAGCTGGAAACGGGTGTCCAAGCAGTTAGGCTTGAGGTGAGTGAAATGCTTGCCCCTTTAAGGCTAAGCTGTGATGGGGAGCGAAATTTAAGTAGCGAAGTGTCTGATGTCACACTGCCAAGAAAAGCGTCTAGTGAGAAATGATCTACCCGTACCGCAAACCGACACAGGTAGTCGAGGCGAGTAGCCTCAGGTGAGCGAGCGAACTCTCGTTAAGGAACTCGGCAAAATGACCCCGTAACTTCGGAAGAAGGGGTGCTGACCGCAAGGTCAGCCGCAGTGAATAGGCCCAAACAACTGTTTATCAAAAACACAGGTCTCTGCTAAATCGTAAGATGACGTATAGGGGCTGACACCTGCCCGGTGCTGGAAGGTTAAGAGGATGAGTTAGCGCAAGCGAAGCCCAGAATTGAAGCCCCAGTAAACGGCGGCCGTAACTATAACGGTCCTAAGGTAGCGAAATTCCTTGTCGGGTAAGTTCCGACCCGCACGAAAGGTGTAATGATTTGGGCACTGTCTCAACGAGAGACTCGGTGAAATTATAGTACCCGTGAAGATGCGGGTTACCCGCGACAGGACGGAAAGACCCCATGGAGCTTTACTGTAGCTTGATATTGAGTGTTTGTACCGCTTGTACAGGATAGGTAGGAGCCGTAGAGACCGGAACGCTAGTTTCGGAGGAGGCATTGGTGGGATACTACCCTTGCTGTATGAACACTCTAACCCGCGCCACTAAGCGTGGCGGGAGACAGTGTCAGGTGGGCAGTTTGACTGGGGCGGTCGCCTCCTAAAATGTAACGGAGGCGCCCAAAGGTTCCCTCAGAATGGTTGGAAATCATTCGCAGAGTGTAAAGGTATAAGGGAGCTTGACTGCGAGACTGACAAGTCGAGCAGGGACGAAAGTCGGGCTTAGTGATCCGGTGGTTCCGCATGGAAGGGCCATCGCTCAACGGATAAAAGCTACCCTGGGGATAACAGGCTTATCTCCCCCAAGAGTCCACATCGACGGGGAGGTTTGGCACCTCGATGTCGGCTCATCGCATCCTGGGGCTGTAGTCGGTCCCAAGGGTTGGGCTGTTCGCCCATTAAAGCGGTACGCGAGCTGGGTTCAGAACGTCGTGAGACAGTTCGGTCCCTATCCGTCGCGGGCGCAGGAAATTTGAGAGGAGCTGTCCTTAGTACGAGAGGACCGGGATGGACGTTCCGCTGGTGTACCAGTTGTGCCGCCAGGCGCATCGCTGGGTAGCTATGAACGGAAGGGATAAACGCTGAAAGCATCTAAGTGTGAAGCCCCCCTCGAGATGAGATTTCCCATTCCTATATGGAAGTAAGACCCCTGAGAGATGATCAGGTAGATAGGCTGGAAGTGGAAGTGCAGCGATGTATGGAGCGGACCAGTACTAATCGGTCGAGGACTTGACCTAAAAGCGAAACAGATACGCGTTCAAGGTATAAAACAATGATGTCCAGTTTTGAGGGTGCAAAGCTCTCAGTTGAATAAGAAGTGCGGTGGCGATAGCGAGAAGGATACACCTGTTCCCATGCCGAACACAGAAGTTAAGCTTCTCTACGCCGAGAGTAGTTGGTGGGTGACTGCCTGCGAGGGTAGGAAGCTGCCGCGCTTCATTCCGGATTAGCTCAGTGGTAGAGCACCTGACTGTTAATCAGGGTGTCGTCAGTTCGAGCCTGACATCCGGAGTATGGAGAGTTGTCCGAGAGGCCGAAGGAGCATGGTTGGAAACCATGTATACGGGCTTTACCCGTATCAAGGGTTCGAATCCCTTACTCTCCGTTGATTCAATGGCCCGTTGGTCAAGTGGTTAAGACACCGCCCTTTCACGGCGGTAACATGGGTTCAAATCCCGTACGGGTCAGTATTATGGAGGATTAGCTCAGTTGGGAGAGCGTCTGCCTTACAAGCAGAGGGTCACAGGTTCGAGCCCTGTATCCTCCATTTTTTTTATTTAGGGTTCCATGGTCTAGTTGGTTAGGACGCCTGCCTGTCACGCAGGAGATCACGGGTTCGAGTCCCGTTGGAACCGCTCAGAAAGTCGCGAGGGTGCTCGCGGCTTTTTTGATGCCTGCCGACACTGAAAAAGCCCGCATAACGCGGGCAAGGGTCAGCCGTGAAGGTGGGTCCAGACGTCGACTAGACTGATCAAGACGCCGGCCCAGACTGTGGCGATCGGCGGCAACTGACGGTGTTTGACACTCAGACCAGTTCCGCAGAGCAGTGCGATCGCGGCGGTCACCCATGTGAAGGACTGCTGCCAGACGGCCAGACCGGCGATCAGCACCTGGCTGGCCAGCGTTGCCCACCACGGCAGGTGCGGCGTCCACTGGGCGACAAGCGGTGGCAGGGTGACGAAGGTCACGGCGAGTAAGGCCTGGGGCGTGATCAGCTGATTCAGCTGGGCCAAGAGGAGCAGTTGCACGAAGGCGACTTCGAGTTGCCACCCGGATAGAGCAAGAGGCTTTTGGAGGTTCTGACTGGCGAGCAAGGCGGCCAGTGCGATCTGCGCGAGTGCGAGCGGCAAGAGCCGCCAGGTCCCCCAGGCGCCGATCCCAGCCAGGACCAGGGCCGGTAGCAGGCCGCGCAGGTCGCGGCTGACGTTCACCCATGCGAGGCATAGCGCCATGGCGATCAACGCCCAGGTGCTCAGGGTCAGCTGGGTGAGCTGTGTGCGGTTGAGCAGAAGGGGCAGGATCAGTAGCTGAGCCGCCGCGCTGGCGGTCAGCAGCAGTTTGTTTTTCATAGACGCGGTTCCTTTCAGTTCGCCTCTTATGTTACCCAATCTCGAGGCTTTTCGCAAAAAGGAATTTCGGTTCTTACTTATTTATGGTAAACTGGGACAGTTGCAAAGAATTCCCGATGGGATCCGCTTCGGCGGAGATGCCTTGTAACCGAACGACTAATTAGGGGGAAAATACACATGCAAGAACGCCACTTATTCACTTCGGAGTCCGTCTCCGAAGGCCACCCGGACAAGATCGCCGATCAGATCTCGGACGCGATCTTGGACGCGCTGCTCGCCGAGGATCCGGACGCGCGGGTCGCCTGTGAGACGACCGTGACCACCGGCCTCGTGTTGGTGGTCGGGGAGATCTCCACGACCGCATACGTGGACATCCAAAAGGTGGTCCGCGAGACGATCCGTGAGATCGGCTACACCAAGGAATCCGGCTTCGACCCGGATTCGGTCGGGGTGCTCGTCGCACTCGACGAACAGTCACCCGACATTGCGATGGGGGTCGACGACTCCGTCGAAGCCCGCCGCGATGACACGGACCCGTTGGACAAGATCGGGGCCGGCGACCAAGGGATGATGTTCGGCTACGCGATCAACGAAACACCAGAATTCATGCCACTGCCGATCAGCTTGGCGCATCAGCTGATGCGCAAGATCACCGCGCTGCGCAAGGCCGGCACGCTGCCCTACTTGCGACCGGATGCCAAGGCACAGGTCACCGTCGAGTACGATGACCAAGAACAGCCAGTACGCGTCGACACAGTCGTGTTGTCGACGCAGCACGACCCGGACGTGACGCTGGATCAGATCCGCGCCGATATCGAAGCACAGGTGATCCGGGCCGTGATCCCGGCCGCGCTGTTGGACGACCGGACGAAGCTCTATGTGAATCCGACCGGCCGCTTCGTGCTAGGCGGCCCACAGGCAGACTCCGGGCTGACCGGGCGTAAGATCATCGTCGACACTTATGGCGGGTTCGCCCGGCACGGTGGCGGGGCGTTTTCCGGGAAGGACGCGACGAAGGTCGACCGTTCGGCCAGCTACGCCGCGCGCTACATCGCCAAGAACATCGTGGCGGCGGGGCTGGCCGACAAGCTGGAGGTCCAGCTCGCCTACGCGATCGGCGTGGCGCAGCCTGTCTCCGTGTCGGTCAACTGCTTTGGCACGAACAAGATCTCAGAACAGACGATTACCGAAGCCATTCGCGCAAACTTTGATCTGCGCCCGGCGGGGATCATTAAAATGCTCGACCTGCGGCGCCCGATCTTCAAACAGACGGCGGCATACGGTCACTTTGGACGTACAGATGTTGATCTTCCTTGGGAGCAGCTCGACCGCGTGGCGGCGCTGACCAAGTACTTAGATTGAACGAGTGAAGAGGCGGCCTATCCCTTAGGGGGATAGGTCGCTTCGTTTTTTGAAGGAAGGACGGGCTCATGCCGAAAACCAAACAGACAAATGTTGTGATCGTGACGATCGCGATTTTCATCGCGACGTTCATGACTGCGATCGAAGGAACAATCGTGTCCACTGCGATGCCGACCATTGTGGGGAGCCTCCACGGCGTCAACCTGATGAATTGGATCATCTCGATCTACCTGCTGACCAACGCGATGGCGACCCCGATCTATGGCAAATTCGCCGATAAGATCGGCCGCAAGCCGGTGTTCTTGATCGGGCTGGCGATCTTCGTCCTCGGCTCGACGCTGTCCGGCTTGGCGCAATCCATGCCGATCCTGATCGTCTTCCGCGCGATCCAGGGGATCGGCGCCGGGGCGATCATGCCGGTGACCTTCACGATCATCGCGGACATCTACCCGTTCGAAAAGCGCGCGAAAGTGCTCGGGTTCAACGGCTCGGCCTGGGGGATCGCGTCGGTGGTCGCGCCACTGCTTGGCGGCTTCATCGTCGATCAGCTCTCGTGGCACTGGATTTTTTTCATCAACGTCCCGATCGGGCTGATCACGATGGCGTTGGTCGTGTTCTTTTTCCATGAGCAGTACGATGCGGCGAACCAGGCAGTGGATTACCTCGGCACGGTGTGGCTGGTGCTGACGCTGCTGCTGGTGATGCTGGGCTTCCAAGGTCTGGCCGACCCGAACGGCGTGTGGGTGCTAGTCGGCCTGCTGGCGCTAGCAGCGCTCACGCTGTGGCTCTTCGTGCGCCAGGAAAAACGGGCGGTGGATCCGATCATCGACTTGCGCCTCTTCAACAACCGCGGCTTCGTGATCACCAACGTCGTCGCAGCGCTGATCTCGGGCTTCGTGATCGGGTATGAGGCGTACATGCCGATGTGGGTCCAGGGGATCCTCGGCATGGATGCGTCCTTCGGGGGCTTCGCGATCACGCCGAGCAGTCTGATGTGGATCATCGGCTCCTTTGTCGCCGGCCGGATGCTGACCAGCATGCCCGCGCGACGGATCCTCGCCTTGGCGATGGCACTACTGCTGGTCGGGAGCCTGATCCTTGCAATCGTGCCGGAAGCGACCCCGTACTGGTTCTTCCTGCTGGTCGCCGCAGGGCTTGGGCTGGGGTTTGGCATGGTGATCACGACGACCACTGTGCGGGCGCAGGCCGCCGTCGATCAAAGCGAAGTCGGCGTGGCGACGAGCTTCAACACCCTGTCGCGTACGCTGGGGCAGACGCTGATGGTCTCGGTTTACGGTGTTGTGTTGAACTTGCGTATGGCACAGGGGGTGGCGGCACATCCGGCGGTGCACAGCGATATGCTCAATAAGCTGATCAACCCGCAGACGGCGCAGTCACTGCCGGCGATGTTGATGCCAACGCTGCGCAAGATCCTCTACGAAGGGCTGCACAACATCTACTTCTTCTCGGTGGTCATCGTTGCCTTAGCGCTGGTGATCAACGCTTTCGACCGCACGCCCAAGTCGGTCGAGTCGTGAGCGGTCTTGGCCTGCACCGACCACCGGCGGCGCGAAGTCGCCTGAGGTCACCTGAAAAACGCGTCTGCTTCAGAACTGAGGCAGACGCGTTTTTGATGTCTATCGGTGTGGGCCGTTCATCGCAACGTGTGTGGCTTATCACGCAGGACCCAGCCGGTCGGGGTGACGCGGGTCAGCCACGGATACATCAGCCACCACACGAGCATCAGGCCGAACAGGGCCTCGGCGTACCCGGCGAGCACATCCGTGGGGAAATGGACTTGGACGTAGATCCGGGAGTAGCCCGTCAGGCCGATCATCGCGATGCTGAAGCCGATGAGCACGCGGCGCAGGGATTTGCGGGTAACTAAGGCGGCTGTCAGCAGGATCACGGTGCCCCACAGGAGCATCGTGCCGCTCGCGTGACCACTGGGGAAGCTGTAGCCGCCGATGCGGGTCAGCGGTGTGATGGTCGGGTCGGCGACGAAGGGGCGCAGGCGGCGGATCAGCAACTTCACGCAGGAATTGAGGCCGCTCATGCCGATGATCGCGACGGCCGCGAACACGGCGTAGCGTTTTTTGCGGTAGTAGAACAAGATCGCGGCTAACCCGGCGCCGAGCCCGACGATCACGGGTGGATTGCCACAGTTGGTGATCCACAGGAGCACTTCGGTCAGCGGTTCGGGCCGAACGGCAGTCACCCACGCGATGATCGGCGCGTCGATGGCATGGATCCACGCCGCGTCGACGGCGACGCCCCACAGTAGGGGGATGAAGACCACCAAGGCGCCAGCGGCGATCAGAAGGGGAGTTTTGGGTCGAGTCACAGGCACACCTCCGTTTAGTTCAAAATTGTACCATAGGACGCCGCAGAAGGCTTGTTTCACGCCGGCGTTTTTGCTATGCTTAACCCAATATCGAACGAACGAAGGACGAGTAAGCGCGGCGCGGCGACCAGAGAGCAGGCGGTCGGTGTGAGCCTGACGACGCAACGCGGTGAACTGACCTTTTCAGTGCGACCAAGCCAATGGTCGCCGGCCCTGACCGTTATCCAGTCAAGCGCTGCTTCGGCAGAACTTAGGTGGTACCGCGGCCGAAGCCGTCCTATATCGATGGGGCGGTTTTTTGTTTGGTTCGAGAATCCCAAGGAGGAATGATCCATGTACGATCACAAGGCGATCGAGAAAAAGTGGCAAAAGCGTTGGCACGAGCACAACAACTTCAACACGACGACTGACCCGAACAAGAAGAACTACTACGCGCTGGACATGTTCCCGTATCCGTCGGGCCAAGGCCTGCACGTTGGCCACCCAGAAGGCTACACGGCGACCGATATCACGGCCCGCATGAAACGCGCACAGGGCTACAACGTGTTGCACCCGATGGGCTGGGATGCCTTCGGGTTGCCGGCGGAGCAGTATGCGCTGAACACGGGGAACAACCCGAAGGACTTCACGAAGAAGAACATCGAAAACTTCAAGCGCCAGATCAACGCCTTAGGGTTCTCCTATGACTGGAACCGCGAGATCTCGACCACTGATCCGAACTACTACAAGTGGACGCAGTGGATCTTCGAGCAGATGTACAAGAAGGGCCTCGCGTACGAAGCCGAAGTGGCGGTCAACTGGAGCCCGGACCTTGGGACTGTGGTCGCCAACGAAGAGGTGATCGACGGCAAAACTGAGCGCGGCGGCTTCCCGGTCATCCGCAAGCCGATGCGTCAGTGGGTCCTGAAGATCACGGCCTACGCCGATCGCCTGCTGGAAGGGCTCGACGACCTCGACTGGCCAGAGCCGATCAAGCAGATGCAGCGTAACTGGATCGGTCGCTCCGTGGGGGCTCAGGTGACGTTCAAGGTCGCGGGCTCCGATCAGACCTTTGATGTGTTCACCACGCGCCCAGATACGCTGTTCGGCGCCAGCTACTGCGTGATGGCGCCAGAGCACGCCTTGGTCGACGTGATCACCACGCCTGCACAACGAGACGCGGTGGCGGCCTACAAGGCGGCCATCGAGCACAAATCGGACCTCGAGCGCACGGACCTGAACAAGGACAAGACCGGTGTGTGGACCGGCGCGTACGCGATCAACCCGATCAACGGCGAGCAGCTGCCGATCTGGCTCTCCGATTACGTCCTGGTCAGCTACGGGACCGGTGCGATCATGGCGGTGCCGGCGCATGACGAGCGTGACTACGCATTCGCCCAGAAGTTCGACCTGCCGATCCGCCCGGTGATCGACGGCGGTGACGTCAAGACGGCTGCCTACACCGGTGACGGCGTGCACATTAACTCCGGTTTCATGGACGGGATGACCAAGCAAGCGGCGATCGACGCCGCGATCGACTGGCTGGAAGCCCAAGGCGTCGGCGAAAAGCACGTCAACTACAAGCTGCGCGACTGGGTCTTCTCCCGCCAACGCTACTGGGGTGAACCGATCCCAGTGATCCACTGGGAAGACGGCGAGACCACCCTCGTCCCTGAAGATGAGCTGCCGCTGATGCTGCCGGAAGAGGCAGATATTCGCCCTTCTGGGACTGGTGAGTCACCGCTGGCCAACCTCGACGATTGGGTCAACGTCGTCGATGCCAACGGGCGCAAGGGTCGGCGCGAGACCAACACGATGCCACAGTGGGCCGGGTCGTCCTGGTACTACCTGCGCTTCGTCGATCCGCACAACAAGGAAGCCCTTGCGGATTTTGACAAGCTGAAGGACTGGACGCCGGTCGACCTCTACATCGGCGGGGCGGAGCACGCCGTGTTGCACCTGCTGTACGCCCGGTTCTGGAACATGTTCCTGTACGATATCGGGGTGGCCCCGTACCCGGAACCGTTCAAGCGCCTGTACAACCAGGGGATGATTCTTGGTGACAACCACGAGAAGATGAGCAAGTCCAAGGGCAACGTCGTCAACCCTGATGATGTGGTCAACGACTACGGTGCGGATACGCTGCGCCTGTACGAAATGTTCATGGGCCCACTGGATGCGGGGATCGCTTGGAGCACCACCGGCTTAGCTGGGGCGCGCAAGTTCCTTGATCGCGTCTACGGGACGTTCGTCGATGACAACGGCAAGATGCGCGACCACATCACAACGATCAACGACGGCCGGTTGGACAAGGTCTACAACGAGACGGTCAAGAAGGTCACCGCGGACTTCGAGTCCCTGCACTTCAACACCGCCATCTCCCAGATGATGGTCTTCATCAACGAGGCGCGCAAGGTCGATGCCCTGCCGTACGCTTACGTGGAAGGCTTCGTCAAGCTGCTGGCGCCGATCGCCCCACACCTGATGGAAGAAGTCTGGCAGATCCTCGGGCATGAGCACACCCTGACCTATGAGGCCTGGCCGACCTACGACGAGGCGGCGCTACAGACGGAGCAGGTCAACCTGATGGTGCAGGTCAACGGGAAGTTGCGCGGTCACCTGACCGTCGCGGTGGACGCCGCGGATGCCGACATCCTCGAGGCGGCCAAGGCGATCGGGAACGTTCAGAAGTTCACCGAGGGCAAGACGATCGTCAAGGAGATCGTGATCCCGAAGAAGATCGTCAACATCGTCGTCAAATAAGGTCTACTCGCAGCACGCCCCTCCTGGGCGTGCTGTTTGCGTTGACGCGCGCCGGACTACCGCCCAAAGTGATGAGATTCGTATAAGGCGCGCGGGATTAGATTGAAAGGGGGCATCGCTTCAACTAGAATGAACGTATATGTCTTTTTTGATAGGAGCGAACGCATGGCGAAGCAGAATCTGGCGGCTCAGCCGCCGCGCAGTAACAAAGAATTGATGCTGCGCGGCTCGGCCTGGATGACCGCTGGCAGCATCCTTTCCCGCGTCTTGGGCGCGATCTACATCATCCCGTGGCGCATCTGGCTGGGGGCGGCCTACCTGACGGCCAACGCCTTGTTCACGAAGGGGTACCAGATCTACAGCATCTTCTTGATCATCTCGACTGCAGGGGTCCCGGGATCAATCTCTAAGCAGATTGCGCATTACAACGCGATGAACGAGTACAAGACGGGGTTTCGCTTGTTCTCCGCCGGGGTCGTGGCCATGTCGCTGATGGGCGTGGTCTCCTGCGGCCTCCTGTGGGTCCTGGCGCCAGCGCTGGCGCTGCATGACGCGGCACTGACGCAGGTCTTTCGCACGCTGGCTTGGCCGTTGCTGGTGATCCCGGTCTTGAGTATCATCCGCGGGTTCTTCCAAGGGTACAACGAGATGGCCCCAAGTGCGCTGAGCCAGTTCATCGAGCAGGTCGCCCGGATCATTTACATGCTGATCATGACCTATTCGATCATGAAGCTCGGCAACGGTGATTACGTCGACGCCGTGGCGCAGTCGACGTTCGCCGCCTTCATCGGCGCACTGTTCGGCCTCGGCCTTTTGATCGTGTATTTTTTCCGCCAAAAAGACCGGTTCGTTGCGTTGGCGGCCAACAGCGCCGATGACCTGCAGATCTCGACCAAGCGTATCCTATGGGAGATCGTCCAGCAGGCAGTCCCGTTCATCATCATGGGCGCGGCAATCAACCTCTACTACATCATCGACCAGTACACCTTCGATCCGATGATGCTGACGCACTACATCGCCTCCAAGAAGCTGCTCGGTGAGCTGTACGCCCTGTTCGCCGGGAACGCGAACAAGCTGATCATGATCGTGGTCAGTCTGGCAGTCGCGATGGCTTCGACGGCGCTACCGCTGCTAGCGGCAGCTAAGACACGCGCACAGGGGCGTGAGATCGCCGATACGATCACGAACATCTTGCAGCTGTTCTTCGTCGTGATGATCCCATGCGCCTTCGGGATGGCGGCGATCGCCCAGCCACTGTATGTCCTGTTCTACGGCTACGATAAGCTCGGGATCGATGTGTTGCAGCTTTCGGCCTTTTTGGCCGTTTTCTTGGGGCTCTTCACGGTCCTCGCCTCGATCCTGCAGGGGCTATTCCACAACCGGTTGGCGATCCGTACGATGCTAGTCGGGATGGCGGTCAAGCTGGCGTTGCAGTGGCCGTGTATCGTGTTCTTCCATGTCTACGGCCCGACACTCTCGACGATCGCCGGGATGACCGTGTCGATCGTGCTGATGCTCAATGACTTGCGCTTGCTGTATCACTTCAAAGTGCGCCAGACCGCCCGGCGGTTGGTCGGTATCGTCGGGTTCTCGGTCGTGATGGCCGTGGTCGTGCGCGCATTGATCTGGGTCCTATCGCGCTTCTTGAACCCCGCTAGCGGGATGCAGTCAGTGCTGATGCTCGTGTTGACCCTCCCAGTCGGGGTGGCGATCTACGGGTATGCAGTGCTCAAGACGCGGTTGGCCGACTTGATCGTGGGGGCACGCATCGGCGGGATCCGCCGACGCCTGCACATCGGGTGAGCGGATGCGAATAGACCGATTGCTCAGCCACCTGCAGTACGGGACGCGCAAGGAAGTGCGGCGTCTGATCAAAAAGCCGCGCGTCACCGTGAATGGCGCGCTGGTTCGTGACCCTGGCTTCGACGTCCCCGCCGACGCGGTGGTCGCCGTCGACGGACAGGTGCTGGATCAAGCGCTGGCGGTGTATTACCTGATGAACAAACCGACGGGGGTGATCACCGCGACGACGGATGATCACGATCGGACCGTCCTGGACCTGATCGCGGCGGCAGATCGACGCCCGGGCCTGTATCCGGTGGGCCGGCTAGACAAAGACACAACGGGACTTCTGTTGCTGACGAATGACGGCACGCTGGGCCACAACCTGCTGGCACCGGGCAAGCACGTCGACAAGACCTATGCGGCGACGCTGCGGCTACCGCTGACGCCGGTGATGCAGGCCCAACTCGAAGCAGGCATCGCCTTCAAGGCGTTCACCAGCCAACCGGCCAAAGTGACGGTGGTCCCTGAGACCGGTGCGCAGCTGGTCCATCTGACGATCGGGGAGGGCAAGTACCACCAGGTCAAGCGTATGTTCAAGCGTGTTGGCAACGAGGTCACCGCTTTGCATCGCATCGCGATGGGCCCGCTACAGTTGCCGGCGACGCTCCCGGCCGGCCAGTACCGGCCGCTGACACCAGAAGAGCTGACGGCGATCAAGGCGCTGACCCGCTAAAAAAGACAGGGCCCGTTGCACTCGGGCGCCTGTCTTTACTTTGTCTCGTCACTGGGCGGGCTTGGCGGCCTGCGCCGCCATGTAGGTGGGCAGGCTGGCGATCACGCGGGTCGGAAGCGCGACATACTGAGTCTTCGCGAGTTGCTCGGCGATCGCGCTGTGGGCATATACCGCGGCACACACCGAGGCGTCGCGGTAGCCGAATTGGGCGATGAACGCCGCAAGGATGCCCGCAAGCGTGTCGCCGGAACCGCCGGTCGCTTGCGCGGGGGTCCCGAGGGGGTTCTCGTAGCTGGCGGTGGGACTGAAGATCCGGGTGCGGTGCCCCTTGACGATCACGGTGCCGGGCAGCTGGGCCGCGGCGGCCTGATCAGCTGCCGGCGTCTGCTCAGCGATCGCGACGCCGCTGAGCCGCTGCCACTCCATCTGGTGTGGTGTCCAGATCACGTTAGGGTGCGTGATGGTCAACTGGTGCGTGGCGATCAGCGTCAGCGCCGAGCCGTCCAAGATTAACGTCTGTGCCGGCGTTAGGTCGTGCAGTGCAGTCTTGAGGATCTGTAGCGCCTTTTCGTTCGTTCCCAGGCCGGGACCGATCACAACGACAGACGCTTCAGGGATGGTATGGCGCAGGCGTGGGCCATCGTAGGGGATAAGCATCGCTTCGGGCAGGCGCGCATGCAGCGCCGCCCCGTTCTTCAGATCGGTCGCGACGGTCACCAACCCGGCGCCGGCATAGACGGCGGCGCTCGCGGCCATGATCGCGGCGCCCCCGAGGTGCTCATCGCCCCCGATGATGAGCACGCGCCCATAATCGCCTTTGTGACTGTTCGCCGGGCGCGCCGTGACGACTTGCGCAACGATGGATTCGGAGAGCCTCTTCAATTCGATCACCTCGCAAGCATTATACCCCAGTGCCGAGATAAAAATGAATCTGTGATGAGAAAAAATTCAAAAATGGTGGATTAGGTCTTGGCAAACGCCAGCCTGATTGCTATAATAAATCCTGTTGTTGCCGCAATGGCGGAATTGGCAGACGCGCAGTGTTCAGGTCGCTGTATGGTTATCCATGTGCAGGTTCGACTCCTGTTTGCGGCATTAGCAATAACGGTGAGACGGCGAGTGATCGGCGTCTTTTTTGGTGCCTGAATATGTGGCCGTTCATTGCCTTGGCGATACCAGTTGCCGGTATGTGGGCTCTCGCGCCAAAGTATCTGTCATATTGGCGTATTCCTAGGGTCATGAGCTTGGGCGCACAGCCTGATTGGCGGCCAGCTTGGTTGCGGCCACGCATGACAGGTCAACCATTTTGCGTGATCCGCTTAAATCGCGCGTGTGGGTGCAGCGGCACCCGCCCTGGGCCGATCCGCTCAGCCAAGGCGAAGCGGCCCCAAAAAAATCCGAATAAAGGTTGGCAAACGGAGATGGCCTTGTTATAATCATCTATGTTGTTGCCGCAATGGCGGAATTGGCAGACGCGCAGTGTTCAGGTCGCTGTATGGTTATCCATGTGCAGGTTCGACTCCTGTTTGCGGCATAAGCAATAACAGTGAGACGTCGAGTGATCGGCGTCTTTTTTGTGCGGTCGTGAGGCATACACCAGCTTGGCCGGCCCGCAGCACGGCCACGTTGAATTCAAGGCCGGTCGGCAGGCCAACGCCCCTCATCCCATGGCTTGGCCCTGGGCTGCGGCTGAGCGCAATGGTTGCCAAGTGTCCCCACGCGCGGTACACTATAACCCAACTGGTGTTACCGATAAGCGTCACGGATTCCTTAGTCCTTACTAGGCTGAGAGGTCCGTGACGTTTTTTGGGGTAGAGGAGGGAGCCTGTGTTCAAACTCTTGATGCAACATACGCATGGCCCGGCACGCGGGTGCTTTTTCTTGGCGCCGCTTGTGATGCTGGGGGAGGTCTTCTGTGACTTGCAGCAGCCAACGCTGATGGCGCGGATCATCGACCGTGGGTTGACGCGCGGCGACATGGCGTTTGTCACCACTCAAGCGGGATGGATGGTCGCGTTCGCCTTGATCGGGTTGATCTGCGGGGCTGGGACAGGGGTGCTCGGCAGCTTCGCCTCGCTGCGGATGGGGGCCAACTTGCGCGAACACCTGCTGGCCGTTGCGCTGACCAGCCGCCGCGCTGACGGGTTGGCGCCGGCGACCTTGATCACACGGTTGACCAACGATGTGACGCAGATGCAGAACCTGGTGATGATGATCACGCGCGGGATGGTCCGCTCACCGATGCTGATGATCGGGGGGATCGTGATGTCCGTGATCGTCTGCCCGGCCCTGGCGCCGATCCTGTTCGTGGCTTTGCCGATCCTGATCGGCTTCATGGCGTTGACGGTCTGGCGTAGCCTGCCGAAGTATCAGGCCATGCAGACGGCGGTGGACGGGATGAACCGCGTGATGCGTGAGAACCTGCAAGGGGCCAAGACGATCAAGTCATATGTGCTGGCGCCGCGGCAGCTGGCGCAGTTCACCGCGAGCAATACTGAACTGACCGACCGCGCGCTTGCAGCGAGCCTCGCGACGGTGATGCTCGCGCCCGTGATCCAGCTGGTCTTGAACCTCGGGGTGGTGGTCGCGCTGGCTTACGGCGGACGCCTGGCGATCGGCGGGACGCTGTCAGACGGGCAGATCATTGCGTTCGTCAATTACATGATCCAGATCACGACTGCGATGATCGGGACCGTCAACATCATTACGGCATTCTCGCGCGCCGTGACATCGGCAGGACGCGTGACGGCGGTGCTCGAGCAGGCGACCGCCGCGCCTGCGTCGATTACCGCGCTGAAGCCGCAAGACAGCGCCGTGACGTTCGCACACGTGACCTTCGGCTACGCCGCGAGCGCACCGATCCTGAACGATGTCAGCTTTACCGTTCCTGCGGGGCGGTGGTTGGGGATCATTGGCACGACAGGCAGTGGCAAAACGACGCTGATCGACTTGTTGACTCGGGCGTTCGATGATTATCAAGGGCAGATCACGATCGGCGGCCAAGACATTCAGCGGTTGTCGTTGACGACGGTCCACAGCCAGGTCTTGGTGGCGCTTCAAGATGCGCGACTGTTCTCGGGTACGGTGCGCAGCAATTTGGCGTACGGGCGCCAGACGGCTGATGACGCCGCGCTGGCGGCAGGGGCATTCGTCGCCAACGCGGATGAGTTCTTGGACACGCTGCCGGCCGGTTACGATGCACCAGTGGCCCAGATGGGCAAAAACTTTTCGGGTGGACAGCGTCAGCGCCTGAATATCGCCCGTGCGGTGATCCCCGACAGTCCGATCTTGGTCATGGATGACGCGACGAGTGCGGTCGATCAGGCGACCAATGCGCGGATCCTGACGCGCCTGCGACAGGCACGCCGGGGCAAGACGACGATCATCATTTCGCAGCGCGTGGCGAACTTACGCCATGCTGACGAGATCATTGTGATGGAAGCGGGGCGGATCACCGCCCGAGGGACGCACGAGGCGTTGATCGCGCAGTCGCCGTTTTATGCCCGGCTCGTTGCAACGCAGTTAGGGGGTGGCCGCGCATGATGATGATGAACCGCCGCGGGCCACGGCGACTCCACCAGGCGCCCGTTCAGCTCAATAATGTCCGGGGGACGCTGCGCCGGCTCGTTGGCTACCTGGCGCCCGCCAGGTGGCGTCTGTTCGGCGTCTTTGGGCTCACGCTATTCACGACGGCCACGACGATCATCGGTAATCGGGTGAACGGACTGGCGATCGATCGCTACATTCGTAGTCCCCACTTGCAGGCGCTCTGGCGCGTCTGTGCAATGCTGGCCGTGATGTACATCGTTGCGAGTGTCTGCACTTATGCCCAAAGCGCGGTGATCATTCGGGTCGCTCAGCGCGTCTCGGCGCAGATCCGCGCCGCGGTGTTTGCGAACCTGCAACGCTTGCCGATGCGTTTTTTCGACCAGCATGACAACGGGGATGTGATGAGTCGGCTGACCAATGATGTCGACAACATCAATACAGCGCTGATGCAGACATTCGTGCAGCTGTTCACCGGTGTGATCGCTGTGATCGGGATGGGTGGGGCGATGCTGTTTCTGTCACCGCTACTGACGCTGATCGCGCTGACCGCCACCGGTCTGACTTACGGCTTCACTCGGGTCGTGGCCAAAGTGACGCAGCGGGCGTTCATGGTCCAGCAGGACGCGTTAGGCCAGCTGAACACGCAGATCGAGGAGAGCCTCTCCGGTCGCCGGGTGATCCAGCTATTCGATCATGTTTCAGCGACCCGGCAGCAGTTTGCTCAGACCAATGAGCGGTACACACGCGCGGCGTTTCGGGCGCAGGCCTTCAGCAGTGCAATGGGGCCGTTCAACAACATGACCAATAACCTCGCCTACCTGCTGATCACCGTGACGGGTGCCCTGGCGATCCTGAACGGGAGTCAGAAGATCACCGTGGGCGTGATCTTCACCTTCTTGATCTACCTGCGTAACTTCACCGGACCGATCAATAACGTGCTGGACTTGATCAACACGCTGCAGTTATCGCTAGCTTCAGCAGAGCGCGTGTTTGCCTTGATCGATGAGCCACCGGAACAGGACCTGCCTGGGGCCGTGGTACCTGCGACGACGCGCGGGGATGTCCGCTTCGAGCATGTTGACTTCGCCTACGAGGCCACCCGCCAGATCTTGCACGACATCACGCTGCACGCGGCACCGGGGACCGTGGTCGCGTTGGTCGGGCCGACCGGTGCTGGGAAGACGACGATCATGAACCTGCTGACGAATCTATACCCGCTTCAACGCGGCCGAGTCCTGCTGGACGGGGTCGACGTCACGACGATCCAACGCACGACCCTGCGGCGGTTGATCACGGTGGTCCAGCAAGAGCCGTACATGTTTCAGCAGACGATCCGAGAGAACATTCGCATGGGGCGGCCAGCTGCCAGTGATGCGGCCGTCGAGGCGGCCGCGCGGCAGGCCAACGCACATGGGTTCATCACCCAGCTGCCCCAGGGGTACGAGACGCTTTTGACCGAGAATGCCAGTGACCTTTCGCAGGGCCAGCGGCAGTTGCTCAACATTGCCCGGGCGTTCATCACTGATGCGCCTGTGTTGGTCCTCGACGAAGCCACCGCGGCCATCGACAGCAACACAGAAGCAGCGGTCCAGCATGCGATGACCGCGTTGATGCGCGGCAAGACCAGCTTCGTCATCGCGCATCGTTTATCGACTATTCGGCATGCGACGCAGATCGTCGTGATCGCGGGCGGGCACATCGTGGAGCGCGGGACCCATGAGCAGCTGCTGGCGCAACGCGGGGCATATGCCGCGTTATATAATAGTCAATTTGACGAGGAATCTGACGCGCACGACTTGTGATTCTCTGGTACACTTGGGGTATAAGATCACACCCGAGGAGGACTTGGACGATGAAAAAAGTGGTGCTTATCCTGGCGGTTGCGACCGCGCTCGGCTTGGCCGGTTGCGCGAAGCAAGAGCGCCCGACGCAGCAGCAGACGGTCCAGCAGACTGGCACGGTGACGCTGAAACAAAACGTGAAGGTCTCGCTCAAAAAAGCCTGGACCACCTTTACCGATGCCCACGCTGGGGCGGCGGTGACCGGCATCGACTTGACCAAACTCGGCAAGGGGTACCAATACAAAGTCGAAGGCGTCGATGATGATAAGGAATACGAGCTGTTGCTGGACGCCAAGACGGGTAAGGTCCGCCACCAGAGCGAAGAAGCGCTGGACGCCGAAGACGCCAAGGGCGTGAAGAAGGCAGCTGATGGGATCACGCGCAGCGGGCTGATCACGCTGACCGAAGTGACCGATCTGGCCGAAAAGCAGGTCGGCAACGGCGACGCCTATGCCTGGTCGCTGGAGGAAGACTCCGGCAGCACGGTCTGGCAGGTCAAGGTCAAAAACGGCAAGAAGACGATCGAGGTCACCATCGACGCGTACGGCGGTGAGATCTTGAAGTCCGAAGAGGATGATTAGCGGAATACAACGAAGGGGGGAGACGACGTCTCCCCCCTTCGTTGTATTTAGTCGTGGTGGATCGTGCGGGTGAAGTGGCGATCGTTCAGGTTGTGATCTTGAATGGTCGAGCGCACGTAGCGACGCAGGGCCGGGACCTGCCAAACGACGCGGTAGCCGAGGCTAGCACGCATCTTGGCGAGCTCGGTGGCAGTCGGGGAGTCTGCACCGGCGAAGAAGCGCCAGTTCAACTCGCCGACGAACTCGGCGCCGGCCTTGAGTTCTTTGTCTGAGACCCCGGGGCGGTCGTAGAGGTTCTCGACGGCCAGCCGCTCGCCGTTACCGATGAACAGGGACTTGAGGTAGCGCTGATAGTGGACGAGGTCGGGGTTCTGCCGTTCCTTGGCGGTCAGGACCGGCGTCAGGTCGCTTTCGGCCATCGTGTACGTCAGCTTGTCTGGTGTGACCGTGACCCGTCCGTAGCTACCAGGCGAGACGGCGAAGCTGCCAGAGACGATCTCGGTGGTCTCGCACTGGCCATCTGGGTCGTTGGCGATGTCTTGCGCGTGGATGTGACCGGAGAATAGCACTGGGACGTGGTAGCGGTCGAGTAGCGGCTTGAGTACGTCTGCATTGTTCAGCACATAGCCGTTGTGGACGACTCGGTTGTGCGCGTAGAGGTTATGGTGCATGAACACGAGGCTGGTCCGCCCCGCCTTTTGCCCAGCGGCCAGTTGCCGTTGGACCCACGCCAAGGTGGTCTCGCTGAGTTCACCACCGGTGTTGGGATTGGTGGCGCCCGGCTGGATCGGGTAGATGTTGCTGTCAAGCATGATCAGCTGGTAATCACCGTTCAGCGCGACGGTGTAGCTGAGTGAATCGCTGTCTTCGCTCAGGGCGTGTGCGTAGCCGTCGTTAAAGAGCCGGCGCCAGTCGCTCGGGGCGATCTGCGCGACCTTGAGCTGGTCTGGGCCCTTGTAGGCCCGGGCCCACCCATCATAGATATCGTGATTGCCGGGGATCACGAGCAGGCGGATGCCCGCGGCTTGCAACGGGGCCAGGCGCTTCGCGATGCTTTGGGCTGAGGCGAGGGCCCCGTTGAAGGTCACGTCGCCAGTGATGATCACCGCGGCGGGCTTAGCGGCTAGCGCATCGTGAACGAAGGCGCGCAAGGCGACGGGTTGGTAGTCAAGGTCCTTGCCGGCGGTACTCTGTTCAATGCCCTTGAAGGCCTGCTTGCCATCGTGCAGGCTTGGCGCGATGAAGTGGGTGTCGGAGAGCACCCAGAAGCTGGTGGTCGTGCGTGGCGTCAGCTCCTGGGCCTGAGCCGGGTGGTGGGGGGCGCTCAGCGTGAGCACACCGGCTAGGGCAACGAGTGCGAGCAGCGCGGTGAGAATGGCGATCAGATGTTTCATATGAAGACCTCGTCAGTGGGATTATCCACAAGATGTTGTGGATTGTGTGGATAGATTGCAAGGCGGCCACTAGATTTAGTGGTGATCGGGGCGTCGGCCAGCCGTGTGCCTCCTTGCATTATACGCCAGTCACGCAGCGCCGGCTGAACTGTTTTCTACTATAGAGGGGATTGCCCTGAACGCCAAAATCTGATAACATTGTTGCCAATACGCCTAGAGGAGGAACTAACACCTTTGCTTACTGTGAATAACGTGTCGATGGTCTTCACCGACCGCAAGCTTTACGACGAAGTCAACCTGAAGTTTACGCCGGGGAACTGCTATGGGATCATCGGCGCGAACGGTGCTGGGAAGTCGACCTTCCTGAAGATCTTGGAAGGTAAGCTCGCGCCGACGACCGGGACCGTGCAGATGGACCCACACGAGCGCATGAGTAGCCTGAAGCAGGATCACTTCGCGTTCGACGACCAGACCGTCATGAACACGGTGCTGCAGGGCTACACGCGCCTGTACGATGTGATGATGGAGAAAGACGCGCTGTACGCCGACCCGGACTTCGATGAGGCCAAGGGGATGCGGGCCGCAGAACTCGAAGGGGAGTTCGCCGAGATGGACGGCTGGAACGCCGAGAGCGACGCGAGCCAGCTGCTCCAGTCTCTAGGCATTCCGGAAGACGAGCATCAGAAGTTGATGGGTGAGCTGCCTGAAGGGGAGAAGGTCAAGGTACTCTTGGCGCAGGCGCTGTTCGGCAAGCCGGATGTTCTGCTGCTGGATGAGCCGACCAACGGGCTCGACCCGCAGACGATCGCGTGGCTGGAAGACTTCCTCGCAGACTACGAGAACACTGTACTGGTCGTCAGCCATGACCGACACTTTTTGAACGCGGTCTGCACGATGATGTGCGACGTTGACTTCGGCAAGATCCAGCTGTTCGTTGGGAACTATGATTTTTGGCTGGAGTCCTCCAAGCTGGCTCAGGAGCTGCGCGGTCAGCAGAACGCGAAGAAGGAAGAACAGATCAAGCAGCTGCAAGATTTCATCGCCCGGTTCTCCGCCAACGCGTCCAAGTCCAAGCAGGCGACCAGCCGTAAGAAGCAACTCGAGAAGATCACGTTGGACGACATCAAGCCGTCCTCGCGTAAGTACCCGTACATCAAGTTCACGCCGGAGCGTGAGATCGGCAACGACTTGCTGCGGGTCGAGAACGTCTCCAAGACCATCGATGGGGTAAAGGTGCTCGATAACGTCTCATTCATCTTGCGGCCCGGTGATAAGACGGCGATCATCTCCCGCTCGGACGTGACGGCCAGCCTCCTGATGCAGATCATTGCTGGGGCGGTGGCGCCTGATAGTGGGAGCGTGACCTGGGGCGTGACGACGAGTCAGTCTTACATGCCACGTGACCTGACGCCGGAGTTTGCGGATGCGCGCCTCGACATTCTGGAGTGGCTGCGCCAGTTCGCCAGCAAGGAAGAGAGCGACAACACCTTCCTGCGCGGGTTCCTTGGCCAGATGCTGTTCCGCGGCGATGAGGTGTTGAAGAAGGTCAACGTGCTGTCTGGGGGCGAAAAAGTGCGCTCCTACCTCGCCAAGATGATGCTCAGCAAGGCCAACGTTCTGTTGCTCGATGATCCGACCAACCACTTGGACCTTGAAAGCATCACTGCTTTGAACGATGCGCTGATCGACTTCAAGGGTTCCATGGTCTTCACCAGCCATGACCACCAGTTCATCCAGACGATCGCCAACCACATCGTTGAGGTGGGGCCGAAGGGGGTCGTCGAGCGTGCGGACACCACCTACGATGAATTCATGAGTCACGAAGTTGCCCAGGCGCAAGTCGCCGACATCTACTGACCAGACAGATATTGACTCCCCAAAGTGGTACACTATCCTAGCAGGAGGGTGGCAATTCGGGGGAGTACCACCCGCCACGCATCACCACGACGAAGAGACAGTCAGCATACGCTGGCTGCCTCTTTGCGTTTGGTGCGGCCCCGTGGTGGCCACTGATCGAGTCACTGGGACCAGCGCGGGTGTTGGGTTATGACCTGTCGCATTCCGGCGTCGTCTGTTCACAAGGCGTCATGTCACGCCCAGAGACTCGTTGCAGCTTCCCCTACAGCAGGGCCAGCAGGTCTGTTGGGCGTTGAAGTGGGTAGGCGACAGGTTCGTCAAGGTGTGGGGTGGTCCACGTGCACAGGGCGAACGGGACGCCAGCGGCTTGTGCGGCCAGGGCGTCGGTCCGGGTGTCACCGACATAGACGGTCCGGTGCGGGTCGCTGCCCAAGCGTGTCATCGCCAACTCGATCGGGTCACCGAAGGGCTTGTTGCGCGGGGCGTCGTGGGCGACCACCGCGGTGTCGACAGCGGTGGCAAAGCCGAAGCGGGTGACGTCTAGCGCGTATTGATCCGCGTTCTTGGAGGTCACGATCCCCAGCTTGGCACCGCCTGCCCGCAGATTTGCCAGCGTGTCTTGCATCCCGGGGAACCAGTCGACGGTGGCGGCAAAGGCCAACGAGTCCTCGGTCCACTCGCGGATCGCCGCGTCGACCGCGTCTTCGGTGAAGCCCAGGCGGGTCATGGTGTCGCTGGACGGAATGCCATTCGAGAACCTCAGTTGGTCCTGCGTGTAGTCTTGGCCGTGCCGGCGCATCGTGCGCTGCAGCCCGGCGAGGTACATCGTGACCGAGTCGATCAGGGTCCCGTCGATATCGAAGATAAATGTGTTCATCAGTCTGCCTCCCGTATTTGTCTCTATTGTACTCGACTGACGACGATCAGCCAAAGGCATGTGCGCCTGCCAGGACGGCGCGTTGACAGAACGATGAACGTGTGTTTGGATAAAGCTAAGATGAATTGGAGGCGGACACATGCGGGTATTGCATACGGCCGATTGGCACATCGGCAAAAAACTGGCAGGGTACGACCTGCAGGAAGATCAAGCAGCGGTGTTCGAGCAGCTGGTGGCAGTGGCCAAGCGCGAGTCAGTCGATGCGATCATCATCGCCGGGGACCTGTACGACCGGGCACTGGCCAACGAGGACGCAGTGGCAATGGTCAACGCACAGCTGACGCGCTTGAACCGCGAGCTCGGCTATCCGCTCTTGGTGATCGCCGGGAACCACGATTCGGCCGTGCGGCTAAGCACCGGGCGCGCGTGGTACGGCGCGACGCAACTCTACCTGAATTGTCAACTGGCAGAGGCATTCACCCCGGTGGTGCTTGGCGACACGCAGTTTTTTTTGCTGCCGTACTTTGAGCCAGTGGCGGCGCGTCAGTATTTCGATGATGACAGCCTGACCAACATCAATCTGGCGATGCACCGGGTCAGCGCCGCGATGCAGGCGCAGTTCGATCCGGCCAAGAAGCATGTGCTGGTCGCCCATTTCTTCGCCGCGGACAGTCAACGCTCGGCGTCGGAGACTCAGGTCAACGTCGGGGGGCTCGACGCGGTGGCGGTGGCCGACTTGCGCGCCTTTGACTACGTCGCACTGGGGCACCTGCACAATCGTCACGCGCTTCGGGATGCCACGATCCAGTACGCAGGGTCGCTACTGAAGTTCTCGACGTCGGAGGTCGCGCAGGAGAAGGGCGTGTACATCCTTGACACCGAGACGATGACGCGGAAATTCGTTGCGCTGCCACCGCGCCATGAGGTGCAGCACTTGACGGCGAGCTTTGCGGCGCTGACGGACCCGGCGCAGTATGCGGCGTATGACCGTGACGCGTACACGGCGATCACACTGACGGATCTGGCGGTGATCCCCAACGTGATGGCAGCGCTGCGTCAGGTTTTTCCGCGGGTGATCAGCCTCGACCGCGAGTCACACGTCACCTTGGACACCGCGGCGGACCAGGTCGACACGCACCTCGCCCCGATGCCGATGCTGGCGGATTTTTACGCGCAAGTGACCGGCCGGACGCTGAGCGAGACGCAGCAGGCATGGGCGGCAGCGGCCCTGAGCCAAGTGAAGGAGGCGGAGTAATGCAGCTAGAACGCTTAGTGATGCGTAACTTCGGGCCGTACCGCGATGCGGTCGTCGACTTCAGCGAGTTCGCGCACACGCCGCTGTTTCTGATCAGCGGCAAGACGGGGAGCGGGAAGACAACGATCTTCGATGCGCTGGTCTTTGCACTGTACGGTACCACCACCGGCGACGACCGCAGTGGCCGTGAGATGCGCGCGACGTTCGCAGCGCCCGATGCGCCGACTCGAGTCACACTGACGTTCAGCCACGGGGGCAAGCAGTACACGATCTGGCGGGAGCCCGATCAGTTGTTGGCCAAAAAGCGTGGGGCTGGTTTGACCAATGCCCCGATGCGTCTAAGCCTGACGGAACGCCAGGCCGGCGTGGAGCTGCATGAATGGACGAAGGTCCGCGATGTTGCACCGCGTATCGAGACGCTACTGCACCTCGATGCGGATCAGTTCCGCCAGATGATCCTGTTGCCACAAGGGAAGTTTCGCCAGTTCCTAGACGCTAAGAGCGACGACAAGGAGGCGCTTTTGCGCCATTTGTTTGGTACCGGGCTGTTTGAGGCCTGGCAGCAGCGATTGCGTCAGGCCGCGCGCGCGAAGTCCGCGTTCGTTCAGGAGCAGACAGCGCGCTTGGCGGCGCTAGCCAGTCAGTTCGCCTTTGGGGCGACCGCCCCGGCGGCTGGCGCCCCGCTACCCGATCAACTCAAGGTGATGCATGCACGGCTCGACGAGCTGGCCGAGGCGGTGGCGACGAGCACGACGGCCCAGGCCCAGGCGCAGCAACACTTCGACGCTGCCGTGACGGCTGAAGCGGCTGGCTTGGCCCTGCAGGCGGCGTATGCTGACCGGCGGGCGGCTGAGGCCGAGCTGGCGGCGATGGATGAGGCGGCGCCGGCCCTAACTCAGGCCCGCGAGACGTTGGACCAACTGACGTGGGTGGCTGCGCATCAGGCCCAGGCGACCCAACTGGCCAGTGCGCAAGCGGCCCTGGACCAGCGGGCAGCGCGCTTGACCGCACTCGCGCAGGCGCGCCCAGTCGCCGAACAGGCGCTGGCTGCGGCGCAGCAGACGCGACAGGAACTGGCGGCGCAGGCGGACGAGATCGCGGCGACGCAGCGGCGCGCAGACGCCCTAGAAGCGTTGCGCCCGCAGCTAGAGGCACTGGTCACCCAGCGCGCGGCCGTCGACCGGGCGCGCGCCGTACAGACGCGCGCCCAAGCAGCAGTCGACCAGCAAGCCGTGGCCACGGCCGCGTTGGCTGATCAGCAGGCCACAACGGCTGCGGCACTGGCAGCAGTCCCTGATCACCAGGCGGCGCTGACTGAGGCGCGAACTGAGCAGGCCGCCACGCTGCCGCGCGTTGAGCAGTGGCAGCAACGCCAGGCTGAGCAGGCGCACCTTGCACAGGCACACACTGAGGCGACTCAAGTCGTTGCATCCGCCACGAAGGCAGCAGAAGCGGCTCAGCAGGCGTATGCGCGACTGCACGATGCCCAGCTGACCCAGCAGATCGCGCGCTTGGCCGCCCAGCTGACCCCGGGTCAGCCGTGTCCGGTGTGCGGTAGCCGAGCGCATCCGCATCCCGTGGTGGCCCTGCAAGCGGACGATACCGTGACCGATGCGCAGGTCGAGACCGCTGATGCGGCGCGGCAGGCGGCGCAGGTCGACTTGGCGACTGCTGAGGCCCAGGCCGTGCGCCTACACCAGCAGCGCCAAGAGGCTGCCGCCGGCGCGGCAGCCCTAGCGCAACAGTTAACGGGCGCGGCAGACGGCGATGTGCCGGCTGTCGCTGCGCAACTGCAAGCGACGGTGACCACGCTGACGACTCAGGTCAACACCGAGGTGGCCCAGCGTGAGGCACTGACACGGACCGCGGCCGACCTGACGACGCAGCAGCAGACTCAAGCGACCCAACAGGAAGCGGCGACTGCGGCGGCAACGCAGGCCGCAGTCGCGCTGGCGCAAGCCCGCGGGGCCCTGACGGCGGCCGAAGCGGCTGTACCGGCCGACGCACCGGCCTTGGCCGACCTAGAGGCGACGCTGGCGACATTGACCGCGACGCTGGCGGCCCATGTGGCTGCACAGGCGGCCAACCAGGAGGCACTGGCTACGGCGCAGGCGGAGCTGACTCGTGTGACGACGACGCAAGCGGAGTTGAGGCAACAGCAGGCGGACGCGCTGGCGGCCAATGCGCAGGCCCAACAGGCATTCGAGGCGGCCCTGACGACACGGTTCGGGGCGGATGCACGCGCACAGTTCGACGCGTTGCGCGCCCGTCTGACTGAGCGCGCGGCGCTGCAGGCCCAAGTCGAGGCGGCCCAGACGGCGCGGACGCGTCAGACCGCGCTGTTGACGCACGCGACCGCCCAGATCGGTACGCAGCCGGAGCCGGACGTCGCGGCACTGGCGACGGCTAAGTCTGCGGCAGCTGCGACGCTGGCTGCGGCGCAGGCCCAGCAGGCTGCTGCGACCCAGCTAGCTGAGACCAACCGGCAGCTCGTCGCGACGATCGAGGCCGACTACGCGCAGAACCAGCAGGCGATGGACGAGGCTGCGGCGATGGCAGACCTATTCGAAGTGGTCAACGGGAATAATGACGCGAAGCTGTCACTTGAGCGTTACGTGCTACGGGCCTACCTGCAGCGTGTGCTGACGGTCGCCAACACACGGCTCCAGACGCTGAGCGCAGGGCGGTACATTTTTACCTTACATCAGGATCCGGGCAGTCATCGCAACGACTCTGGCCTTGAGATCGACATCTACGACGATCAGATCGGTGCGGCGCGTTCCGTGCACACGCTATCCGGTGGGGAAAGCTTCATCGCGGCACTGGCCTTGGCTTTGGCACTCGGTGAGGTGATCCAGCAGGAAAGCGGCGGTGTCTCGATCGATGCGCTGTTCGTCGATGAGGGCTTCGGCTCGCTCGATTCGACCAGTCTTGCCACTGCGATGGACGCGCTGGAGAGCCTGGAGGGCCAAAGCCGCATGATCGGGATCATCAGCCACGTCACCGAACTGCGGGAGAGCATTCCCGACCAGCTTCAGGTGATCCCCACCGGGACCGGCGAGAGTCACCTGCGCACACGCCACGGGCTGGGCCGATGACCCTTACCATTCACGCCGGAAAGTGGTATAACAGAGGTGTCGCGAGAGTAGTCATTGCCCTCAACTCTAATTCAGTGAAGAAGAGGCGAGAATCATGGCAGGAAAACTCAGTAAGCAAGAACGCAAGGCGCTGATCCAAGAAGTGGAAAAGAAGCGCGCTGAGCACCCAGTTAAGAAGACTGAGTCAGGGTTTGCCACAATCGACAAGGACGCCGAGAAGCTCGAAAGTGAGCGCTGATCGGAGCTTTGGTTGTCTGTTCTGGCAGAATTCCGCCAGTTGTATTGCAGAAGCGAGATATAGCATTCTGATGAAAAATCCTACTAGGCCAGATAATGGTTGTGGTAGGATTTTTTTGCAATAAAAATGGTATGCGTTTGCTATAATATGTGCGACAATAGTCTCGATAATTGTAAATAAAAAGTATCGCTAGTTGATGAATAAATTAGTCGTTCGAAGGTAGAGGTATCAGCGCATCTGGAAAATATGCGCTTGTGATTGATGAACATGGTGAAATTCAGAAACTAGGCGTTGGAGGATAGCGTAATGGTGAACAAAAAGGGTAGGTTGTTGCTTGCGGTGTTGGCGATGGCCTTTGTACTCCTGGTAGCTGGGTGTAGCAGTGACAAAAACAAACCGTTATCCATGCCCACAGACTCCTCAGAGATGGAAGGGAGTAACTACAGGACGGTTGTTGCCCAGCTTAAGGACGCTGGATTTAAGAACGTCAAAACAATAAAGAATCCCGATCTTATCGCCGGGTTACTTCACAAGGATGGCGATGTAGAGACAATCTCGATTAACGGAGAGACTGATCTAGAAAAGGGTGATAGGTTTTCTAAGGACGCAAAGGTCAAGGTGACCTATCACACATTTAGCAAGAAAAGCGAGTCAAGTAGTGGGCGCAGTTCTTCAACCAAAAAAACTCCATCAACGTCTTCGAGTGATAACTCGTCCTCAAGCTCAGCGATGTCTACAGCTAAAACAAGTAGTTCATCCACTGCAAAGCTGGCGTACGCGCTGACTTCAAGACGTGAGAAAAACGAAATTTTCTTGACTGGTAGCAATACACTCATTGGGCATGACGGAGAGGTTGTTGTGGTTGAAATTGCCACCGACGATTCCGGAATTAAGCCGGGCACTTACTCGGTGAAGTGGATGCCGGGCCTTCTACATGGCTCTGATCCGGACTATGCATATGGATTTGTCAGCATCAATGGTGACACAGCAAATGGATATGGATTGAATGTAGACGAACCAGAAACGATAACCTTTAAAGCCGGAGATTCGGTTACTTTTAAATTTTTTGGCCAAGGCGATAGCGATCGGATTTTTTTGAATCAACAATAGTGAAGTACTGGTGGAACATCAAAACAAGGGCATCTTTGCGATAGAGTCCCAGGAAATAAGCTATATGACCGCTAAGTGAGAAATGACAACCTCGTTATACCCCGCTTTTTGGCCAACCCCACTCGATTGGCCAATCGCGGTTTACACGCGTCGGGTTGCGTGGTATGGTCAAATAGCGGTGTCAAAAGCACTAGTCAGACGCGGGCGTGACTCGTTCGTCGCCTGACTGGTATGCCACCCGGCGAAGGCCGGACCTGACATGATCGGACACCAGCGCCAACGCCGCTGGTCGTTGGGTACAGGTATGCTTGGGTGAGGTCCCTGTCGCCTCCGAATAGATGGGAATAAGCCACGATCACGCCACGACTGGGGAGCCGCGGCGTTTTTGCATCCCACGCGAAGCGCGGCGGCTTGCTGGCCCACGTCGGCGGTGGTGTCGGCGCGGGCGAATCGGTATAATGGAAGAATTGGAGGGATGACGATTGAATTGGTCACAAGATAAGATCCGTGCGTTTCGTAAAGCCCTACTGGACTGGTACGATGCGGAGAAGCGCGATTTGCCGTGGCGGCGCGACCAGGACCCGTACCACATCTTGATCAGCGAGACGATGCTGCAGCAGACGCAGGTGGCGACCGTGATCCCGTACTACGAGCGCTTCCTCACGTTGTTTCCGACGGTGGCAGCGCTGGCGGCGGCCCCGGAGTCGGCGGTGCTCAAAGCGTGGGAGGGGCTCGGCTACTATTCGCGTGCCCGGAATCTGCAGCGCGCGGCCAAGCAGCTTGTCGCGGATCACGGCGGTCAGTGGCCGCAGACCGCGGCCGCACTGCGTGAGCTCAGCGGGATCGGCCCGTACACCGCGGGGGCGATCGCAAGTATCGCCTTCGGCCAGGTGGAGCCAGCGATCGACGGGAACGCTTTTCGCGTCTTCGCCCGACTGTTCTGCATTCCGGACGACATCGCCCAGCCTAAGACCCGCGCAGTGTTTGATCGGGTGATCCGGCAGGTGATCGACCCGGCGCGCCCTGGGGATTTTAACCAGGCAATCATGGACCTAGGCGCTAGTTATATGCGCGCGAAGGACCCCGACCCCGCGCATTCGCCGGTCGCGGCCTTCGATGAGAGCCTGCGCACTGGGCGGGTGCTGGACTTCCCCGTCAAGACCAAGAAGCCGCGTCCGCGTCCGGTCCCGTACCTTGCGCTGGCGGTGCACAGTCCGGCGGGGTATCTCTTTGTGCAGCGACCGAGCACCGGGATGCTGGCGACCCTGTGGATGTTTCCGCTATTCGAGTGCCCGCCGGACATCCCGATGCTTGACCACCAGTTACAGGCGGCGGCCGCGCAGTTCGAGGCCAGCAGCGGGGTGGCGTTGCACCTGGCGGACGGTGGGTTCAAGCCTGTCCGCCACACGTTCACCCACCAACAGTGGCAGATGACGATCGTGACTGCGGAGACTGAGGCGTTTGCGCTCGATTACCTACCTGGTCGCTGGGTCCCGGCGACTGAGGTGGACACGCTGGCGCTACCGACGGTCCAAAAAAAGTTGCTGGCGGCGATGGGATTGGGGGAAGCGTAGATGAAGACGCTGGTGGTCGTGAGTCACCCAACGCTGGAAACATCGCAGACACAAGCGTTCCTCCAGGCCAGTGCCGCGGGGTTGCCTAACGTGACCTGGCACCCCGTGACGTCGGTGGTGACCGAAGAAGCGGCACTGTTGCGGGCTGCTGATCGCATTGTGTTGCAGTTCCCCCTGTACTGGTACCAAGCACCGGCCAGCCTGAAGCAGTGGCTGGACACGGTGTGGACGGACGAGCTGACCCCAGCACTGGCGGGCAAAAGTCTGGGGCTGGTGGTCAGCTTCGGTCAACCGGAGGCCGCTTACCAGGCTGGCGGTCGAGAAGGGATCAGCCTGAGCACGCTGCTCAGCCCATACGCGGCGTTGGCCCGCAAGGTCAGGCTGCACCTGCTCCCGACGCTGACAGTCCCTCAGTTTGCCTATCAGACGGAGGGCTGGCGCCAGCGACTGCTCGTCCGGTATCAGCAGTACCTGCAGCTGGCGGACCCGCAGCGTTTCGCCGCTCAGGCCGAGTGGTGGCAGGCGCGCTTGGCGGCCTATCCGGAAGCGGCGCTTCTGGCCGAGACTCTCGCGGTACGCCAGGAACAGTGGCAGTCGCTTCAAGATGAGCTACATGAGATGAAAGGGGGTCACCGTGATGGCAACGACTGAGTGGTTGCTCGAACAGGCGGCGGCCCTTGAACAAGCCGCAACAGACTACGCTGAGCGGGCCATGTGGGCCAGCCTACAGGACCATATCCGCCAGCAGGCGCGGCGTATCGAGCAGGCGGAAGGGGAGCTTGACGGCCGGGCGTGGGACCACCAGCAGTGGTAGGCCCTGCGACGGATGCCACGCGGGCACATCTATGGTATCTTGAAGCCATAGAAAGGCGGAATGTTCGATGCAACGATTCTTAACGAAACTTCATCAGATCGCGTGGTTGCGGGCCCTTGCGCTTGGCGCAGCCGGCGTGTGGTTCCTGATCGCGCCGTACAGCGTGTATTCGGTCGTCAAGTACGTCCTGATGGTCGCACTGCTCGCCATGGCGGTGCCGGCGCTCTTGCAGGCCTGGCAAGACCGCGGCACCCAACCTAATTTGGCGCTCTGGCGTGGGGTGGGGTTGGTTATCGCAGCGGCCCTCGTGGGCGCACTGTTGCGTGGGGCGATGAGCCTGCTACCTGTCTTGTTCGGGTTCTTACTACTGGTCTACGGGATCAACCGGATCCGAACCGCTCGCGGTGATCGCCAATACATCAACGTCTCGCCACTTCCAGCGATCCTCTACGGTGGGCTAGTCGCCGCCGCGGGCCTGTTCCTACTCTTCAATCCGTTCCGCACGGTGTTAGTGATGCTCCAAGTCGTTGGGGCGCTCCTGATCGTGATGGGTGTTTCGGAGGCGCTTGGCGCCTGGCGTGACCGCACCCAGGCGTGACGCGAGACCATCAAAAAAAGGCCCGGCTTCCTGACGCTCGGTGCGCCGTGAAGCGGGGTCTTTGTTGTGGTTATAAGTCGTGCGGTTGGACCAATGCGTTCGCCCAGTGATTGATCGGGCCGAACTTGTGGCCGACGGCGATCTCGTTAGCGATCGCTGTATCGACGAAGCGCTTGGCAATGCGGATCGCGTCTTCGATCTCGGTGCCCTTACCCAGCTCGGCGGTGATCACTGCGCTCAGGGAATCGCCGGTCCCGTTCTTACGCTCGGTCGGGTAATACGGGCCGGTGAGCCAGAAGGCTTTGCCGCTGGCCAGCAGTACGTAATCGCGAACTTCAGTCTGGGTATCGCTGTCGTGGCGGCCTTTGAGCACCACGTTCTTGGCGCCCATCGCCTGGATCGCATGTGCCGCTTCGATGATCTTGGCGTCGGAATCCAGCGTCATGCCAGTCAGGTGCTCTGCCTCGTAGAAGTTGGGGGTGATGACTGTCGCCAATGGGATCAGCGTTTTTTTGAGCGTCTCGAAGGCATCGGCCTCCATCAGCAGGTTACCATGCTTGGTGGAGATCACCGGGTCCAGCACAAGTGGGCCGAAGTCGACGCGCTGCAGGTTGGCCGCCACGTTGTCGATCATCTCGGCATTGGCGAGCATCCCGGTCTTGCAGGCGCGGATCTGTAAGTCGTCGGCTAGGGCGTCGAATTGATGGTCAATGAACGTCAACGGGAGTAGCGCCGCATCGTGAATGCCGTACGAGTTACCGGCCACGGCAGCCGTTAGGATCAGTGTGCCGTAAGTGCCGCGCATGAAGAAACTGTGCAGGTCGGCTTGCGCGCCTGCACTACCGTCGCTATCAACGCCGGCGATGGTCAAAACTTGGGGAAATTCATTGGCCATGGTGTCTTGTCCTCCTCTAGGATGAGTTACGCAAATCATACCGCATTTCGATGAAAATACAATCATCTGTCCCTAAAAAAGTGGGGTGTTCAACATGAGCAACCGGGCGAACGTTCGGGTCTCAGTCGGGAGAAAAAAAGATGGGGCCAGTGGCCGCCATCTTCAGGGTCTCGATCAGTTGAACGCGCGGCGCATCGGCAAGATCGCCTTGAGCCAGTCACCGAGGAACGGATAGGTGTGGTTGAGCTCGAGGACTTGGGTCGTCGGCTCTGGGTAGTGCAGGGTGATCGTGTCGGCGCTTGGATCGATCGCGATAGCCAGGGTCTTTTGGTTCTGCAGGTCAAGCGAGTAATGGCCTAGCGTTTCGCTTTGGCGCATCAAGATCGCGTTGCTGGAGGCGATGACGAACAGTTCGTCCAGGGCCGGGGAGTTCTCGCCGGTACGGACCTGCGCTTCGAGCTTCAAGGTGTGCCCGACTAGTTCAGGGGGGATCGTGGCCGAGGTCCACGTGAAGGTGCGATCAGCAGTATCGGCTGTGCCCAGCTCGGTCCAGTCGTCACCGTTGTTATCGCGCACGCGGTAGCTGAGTACGACGCCCGCGGTCAACGGCAGGGTGAGTGCGAGGTCACCGGCCTCACGTGCGGTCTCGGCGACGGTGCGCACCTGGGTGTTGTCGTAACGGGTCTTGAAGGTCAACCCGTCGACTGGCTGAAGGACCGTTTCGTCGATCCGCTTGAAGCCGAGGTCGGCGGTGTACAGCACTTTGATCATTGCGCTCAGGGCTTGGACTTCCGCATCGGTGTAATCTAGTACCGGTTCCGCAGCGGTCACCTGTAGCAGTGTGGGCAGGTTCTTGGCCACCAGCTTGGCGTCTGGACCAAGCGGTGCCTCGATCGCCAGCAGATCTTGGTTATGATCGGCGCTGGCCAGGTGGAAGGTGAGGGTGCTGTGATCCACGTCCGCCACAGTGAGGTCGACCCACAGGCGCTCGGCAAACGCCGGGTCGATGTGCTGATCGGCCTTGAGGGCCTGGAGCAGTTTGTCGCCCAGCAAGGCGGTGAAGCTCCGGGTGACGGTCATCATCGCCGGGAGGTTGGCTTCCCACAGCGGATCGTTGCGCAGCGTCGCCAGGGCGCTCGCATAGGCGGCACTGATCTGCGTGCGCGCCTCTTGGGCGGTCAGTTCACCGGTGGCCAGGGCTTGGATCTTTGCGTCGTTGTAATTAAGCATTAGCTTTGGCCTCCTTTGCTTCTTGGGCCTTCATGAAGTCGGCCTGCAGGTTTGCCAGCACGTTTTGAAACTGCTCGACGGAGCTGTACGTGGCGGTCACGGCTTGGTACTCGTAGCGCGTGATCGCTGCAGCGACTTCGAGCTGGCGCTTGTTGGCGTCGAACTCGGCATCGGCGGTTTCTTTGGCGGCATCGAAGCGCGCCTTGAGCTTGGTGGCAGTCGGCTGCGGCGCACTGCGGCGGACCGGCTTGGCCGTCTGCTCGTCATCTGGGTCGATGAAGCTCTTCAACATCCCGCGGAACCCGCCGGCACTGCCGCTGTTAGCGCGCGCGGGTTCATCTGTTGCGTCCACGCTGGCCGCTTCGATCTGATTGTGCAGGTCGTCGACCGCGGCGTAGGTCTGCTTGCGCATCGCCTCGATCTGGTTGGCCAAGAAGTTATCTGGATCCTGCGCAAACGCCTGCAATTGTGGCAAGATCGCGGCCTGCGCGTCCGTGTTCTGGGTGATCACCCGAGCAAAAACGTCGATGTGCCCGAATTGGCGGCGGTGGTACCAGTCCCCGAAGAAGACGTCACCGGCGTCGCTGACCTTGAAAAAGGGGATGTGTTCGCGTAAGAACGCGATCAGGTCTTTTTGCAAGTGATCGTGCAGCTCGCGCTGGGCGTCCTTGTCATAGGCGAGGATGTAGCCTGGCGTCTCGGACAGCGCGAGGCGCAGGTTCGTCGCGGTCGCATCGATCCCCTTGTACAGGCGGAACGTTGAGCGGTCCTGCCACGCTTGTGCGAAGGCGTCGAAGAATTGTTTTTGGTAGTTCAGACTAGTCTGGATGGTCATGGCGTCTACCTCCTAGTAGCGTACAATGAATACTTTCAGTTTACCGCAACGAAAAGGGTTCCGAAACCGTCAGGCCGGCAATCGCGGCAAAATATTAAGCACTGCTGACGGAGAATGAGAATTTGCCCATTAATGATGCAAAAAAACCGGGGACCGGTAGAATGGAAGACGTGAGTTTTCAGAAAATGGAGGGGACATCATGGCGCGCAAAACGCTGACGTTGAAATGGCTGTTCTTAGGGTCACTGATCACCAATACAGGGATCAGCTTCATCTGGCCGCTGACGACCATCTACATGCACGAATACCTCGGGGAGTCGTTGACGGTCTCAGGGATCGTGCTGTTCTTCAACTCCGTTGCCATGATGCTGGGCAATTACGTCGGCGGTCGGCTCTTCGACAAGTGGCAGCCTTACGGCACGATCCTGGCTGGCATTGCACTGGCCGTCACCGCCAGCGGGTGCTTGATCGTCTGGCATGGCTGGCCGGCCTATCCGCTGTTCTTGGTCGCCTTGGGTTTCGGCAACGGCATCGTGGGCACGGCGGTCAACTCCTACGCGACACTGGCGACGTCGCGGCGGACCAGCTATGTGTTCAACGTCTTGTACTTCATGTCCAACCTCGGACTGGTGATCGGTACGCTGATCGTGGGTTACGTCCTGCCGCTGGGGATCCAGTACATCTTTGCGCTTGCGTTCACCCTGTTTACCATCTTCTTCATCGTGGCCTTGCTGCATTTCAATGTAACACGCGAGCCGCGCCCAACGACGGTGCAGGCGGCCGGGGCGCGCCAGGCTAACCCGTACCAGCGATCGATCGCCTTGCTCCTCATCACCTTGTTCGTCACGTGGATCGCTTACGAGCAGTGGCAGTCGAACATCTCGACGTTCATGTTAGGCTTGGGCATGAGTGTGCGCGACTACAGCTTCCTGTGGACCTTCAACGCGGTGCTGATCGTGCTCGGCCAGCCGGTGTTGACCTATTTCGATGATTGGTTGACCGCACACCTACGCCTGCGCCTCGGGGTGGGCTTCACACTGTTCGGGGCCGCCTTCTTGCTCCTGATCCTCGCCAAGCAGTACTGGTGGTTCATGCTGGCGATGGGGGTGCTGACGCTGGGTGAGATCCTCGCGTTGCCGAGTGTTTCGACCTACGTGGATCTGCACACTGCATACGCCGAGAAGGGCCGCTTCCAAGGCTACGTCCAGATGTTTGCGTCGGCTGGGCGTGCGGTCGGCCCGCTGATCGGCGCCTTGTTGATCGAAGCGCTGAGTTACCACATCCTCTTCGCGGGGTTGGCGGTGGTTCTGTTCATGGCCATCGCGATCTTCAGCTGGCAAGCACGGAAGGTAAACCCAAGCTAATGTAGTTCATAAATTTTTATCGAAAAGTTCACAATTTCTTCACATCTTATGGATATGATAAGAGAGTCAAGAAGAGTTGCCCACTCTCTTGATCCCCATATCAACTTTTTCATTTTTACTCCTCCAAAGTAAAAATCGCCGGACGGTGACGTTCGGCCAACCCTTACTCCTCAGGCCGCTACTGCCCATAGCGGCTTTTTTGATGCCGTGCGGGTGGCACGGGATCGCCAATCGTAGGCCTGTGCTAGGCGGGGCAGACGCGGCGTCTTTGCTGCTGGGTCAGCACCGGCGACGCCCTGGCAAAAAAAGGCTTTACAGCGCGGCCAGATATGCTACAATATTACTTGTGTTTCGGGTCCGTAGCTCAGTTGGGAGAGCGCTGCCTTCGCATGGCAGAGGTCGAGAGTTCGAATCTCTTCGGATCCATTAGCTTATATTTGGGGGCTTAGCTCAGCTGGGAGAGCGCTTGCATGGCATGCAAGAGGTCGACGGTTCGATCCCGTTAGTCTCCAGACAACAGCGTCACAAACGTTGATACACCGCGAGCTGAGAGGCTGCGCGGTGTTTTTTTGTCAGAAGTCAATCGGACCCTGTTTTGGTCGAAACGCTTGATCTGATATATTTCCTGAATAAAGATTCAGCCTTGAGGATGCCGCGCTGGTCGGGACCACCCGTGGGCGCGTGAAGGTCGCCGACTGGAGACCTTTTTGTTTCGGTGCGGGCGCAGATCTGGTACACTGCAGAGACTTACTAATGCTCAGCAGGAGGAATCGAGATGCTCGTATTGAAAGACGTGTTTGTCATGATTGTCGCGGTCGAGGCTTTGTTCATCATGCTGCTTGAGATGTTTGGTACTCAGACGGCCATGGCGCGCAAAGCGTTTGCGGTGTCGGCAGAATACCTTGCGACTAGCGAGGCCAGGGCGGCGATGGCCAACCAAGGGCTCTATAATGGATTCGTCGGGGTCGGCTTGCTTTACGCGCGATATGGCCTGAATGGCGTTCCAGCCCATAACGTTCAGCTGTTGTTTGTTGGGTTCGTCGTGATCGCGGCAATTTTTGGTGCGATCACTGCCAACAAGCAGATCGTGTTGACCCAGGGGGGCCCTGCGATCGTGGCGCTTCTCCTCCTCCTGCTCGCACGTTGATGAGTCAGCTGATCGTGCGACAGCTCACGTGCCTTCGCTCCGCCTAGTCCGCTGCGCCATCGGCGGACGCAAATAAACCGGGACGCAGACTTTTGTCTGCGTCCCGGTTTATTTGCGGCTCATGCGTGACGACCGAACGTCCTCCCAGAGCCGATTTTGGCGCCACTGGCCCGCGTCTACTTCTTGAGATAGGTCTCGTAGGCCCAGTAGAGGCCGTACACGATCGCGATGAACAGGATCACCTTGATCGCCAGGCTGATCAGGCCAGTGATGAATGGCAAGAGGATCATTGCCAGGATCACGATACCGATGATGATCCCGAGCTGTTTGAGCTGTGCTTTGTCCATGTGTTGTCCCTCCTATGCTTCTGACTTGATTATACCGTGTCGCAAGGGGGGAGGGAAATCCGGCGCAGGGCTGAGAAACAGCACGCCGCTGGGCTTAGTCTGTGGAACAACGCGAGACATTGAATTGTTCGCAACACAATATATAGTGAAAATAGCTCGAAATCGGTTTTTCATCCCCATATCTGGTGTGCCGCGTGATATGATAGTCGTATCAGTTTTCGAGGAGGAACGTTCATGATCGATCTCAAAGTCACCATCAACGTGAAGAAACGCGACGGCCGTAAGGTCCATTTCGACCAAGCGAAGATCACTAAGGCGATCACCAAGGCGGCCCAGGCGGTCGATGGGGACCTTGCGCCGACCGACTACACCCTGATCGAGGCGATCTCAGACGATGCGGTGGCGACGATCTGCGATCGCTTCGACAAAGACGTCCGCATTGCGGAGGTCCAGAGTATCGTTGAAGAGTCGATCCTGAACGCGCACCAGTACGATTGGAGCCGCGCCTACACGAACTACCGGGTGCAGCGCGACATCGAGCGGGCGCAGAAGTCCGACGTCAATTACAACGTGGAGAAGCTTTTGAACCGCGACTCGACGGTGGTGCACGAGAACGCCAACAAAGACTCGCGGGTCTTCTCGACTCAGCGCGACTTGACAGCCGGTGCAGTCGCCAAGGCGATCGGGCTCAAGATGTTGCCGCCTGCTGTGGCGAACGCACATCTGCGCGGCGATATCCACTGGCACGACCTGGATTACACACCATACATGGCGGAGACCAACTGTTGCCTGATCGACTTCAAAGAGATGCTGACGCACGGGTTTTGCATCGGGAACGCAGAGGTCGAACCGGCGCATTCGATTCAAGTCGCGGTGACGCAGATGACGCAGATCATCGCCAACGTCGCGAGCTCCCAGTACGGGGGATGCTCGAGCGACCGGACGGATGAGGTGCTCGCTCCGTTTGCCCAGAAGAACTACGAGAAGCACTTGGCGGAAGCCCGGGAGCTGACCACCGATCCGGCCACCGCAGACGCCTACGCGAAGCGGCGGACGCGCAAAGACATCTATGATGCGCTGCAGACGCTGGAGTACCAGGTCAACACGCTGTACTCGACTCAAGGGCAGACGCCGTTTGTCACCGTCGGGTTCGGGTTGGGGACGAGCTGGATCGAACGCGAGATCCAGCGCGACATCCTGAAGATCCGCATCGATGGGCTGGGCAAAGAGAAGCGCACCGCGATCTTTCCGAAGCTCGTGTTCACGCTTCGGCGCGGACTGAACCTCGCCCCGGCTGATCCGAACTACGATATCAAGCAGCTCGCCCTCGAGTGTGCGACCAAGCGGATGTACCCGGATGTGCTGTCTTACGACAAGATCGTGGACCTGACGGGGAGCTTCAAGGCGCCGATGGGCTGCCGGTCCTTCCTGCAAGGCTGGCGCGATCCGCAGACTGGCGAAGAGGTCAATGCTGGCCGCATGAACCTCGGCGTGATCACGCTGAACCTGCCGCGGATCGCGATGGAGTCGAAGGGCGACCAGGCGAAGTTCTGGGACCTCTTGGAACAACGTCTAGCGATCTGCAAGCAGGGGTTGGTCTACAAGGTCGAGCGGACCAAGGAGGCGACGCCGGAATCTGCGCCGATCCTCTACAAGTACGGCGCCTTCGGCAAGCGCCTGGCCGACGATCAGAAAGTCGATGAGCTGTTCAAGAACGATCGTGCGACGGTCAGCCTTGGCTACATTGGGTTGTATGAGGTCGGGACCGTCTTCTACGGCCCGACTTGGGAGCAAGACCCGGCCGCCAAGCAGTTCACCCTGGACGTGGTCAAGGCGCTCTACGATCACTGCGTTGATTGGGAGCAGGAATACGGCTACCACTTCTCCGTCTACTCCACGCCGAGCGAGTCGCTGACGGACACGTTCGCGCGCGCGGACAAGTTGCGCTTTGGTAGCGTCAAGGATATCACAGACAAGGAGTACTACACGAACTCCTTCCACTACGACGTGCGCAAGGCGCCGACGCCGTTTGAGAAGCTGGACTTTGAAAAAGACTACCCGCAGTACTGTTCCGGTGGGTTCATCCACTACTGCGAGTATCCGAACCTCAAGCAGAACCCTAAGGCGCTTGAAGCCGTCTGGGACTATGCGTACGATCGGGTCGGCTACCTCGGGACCAACACGCCGATCGATCAGTGTTTCGCCTGCGGATTCAAGGGTGAGTTCAAGGCCACGGCGAAGGGGTATGAGTGCCCGGAATGCGGCAACCACGATCCGGCGCAGTGCGACGTGGTCAAGCGTCTGTGTGGCTACCTCGGCAACCCGAATAAGCGGCCGATGGTCCATGGTCGCCAAGAAGAGATCATTCACCGCAAGAAACACATGACCATCGGCAACGATGATCTGGCGGGCCAAGCCTAACCAATATCGCGCGCCCCTCGGGTTTCGGACCGATGGGGCGTGTTTGGCGTTATGCGATACTGAACGAGATTGGAGGGATTCGATGAGAAAGTGGGGCTACTGGATGGTCACGGTCGCTGGCTGGGTCTTCCTGCCAGTGCTGGGAATGGTGCTGGGCTGGTCGCCGTGGCTGATTGGGGTGGGCGTCACCGCGACGATTGCCATGGATATCGGTAGCTGGTGGCGAGGGCGGGTGCGACGCCAGGCGCTGGCGTATATGTGGCAGCTCGCGACACAACTGGACGACGACGAACGCCAACTACAACAGCTGATACCGCAGTATGGGGTGGTGGACTTGCGGTTGTCGCGGCCCGAGTTCAACCAGTTCAGCCCCGCCCCGCGCGCGGTGCGTACGGCGACGGCGGCGATGACCGCGGCACTGATCGCGCCACGCCACGCTGATCCTCATTGATTGGCACTTGTGCGTGTGCGAGAAGCGGTGTAGCATCGAACCCATGATAATTCGATGAGGTGATCTGATGACCCTGCCACTGCTGACTTATGATGGGACCCCGCGCGCCGTACTCGACCCGTTTCGTGATGAAGGCTTCACGTTTCCGGCCAAGATGCTCTATGCCTTCATCACGCCGGAGAACGTGGCGACCTTCGTGGCCCGTTATCCACACAAAGTCGTCGGGGAGTTTGTGACCGTCTCGAATCACTTCGAGGTCTACGCCTTGACGGTGGGGGACCAGCAGATCGGTCTATGCCGTGCCCCGCTGGGAGCGCCGGCGGCGACGCAGCTCCTCGATTTTCTGATCGCCTATGGCGCCAAGCAGATCATTGCTGTCGGCTCCTGCGGGGTGCTAGTCGAGACCCCGGAGAACCAGTTGATGGTCGCCACCCGGGCCTTGCGCGATGAAGGCACGTCGTTTCACTACCTTCCGGCGGCGGCAACGGTGGCCTTGGATGAGACACTGACCACCCACCTGATGACCGTGCTGGGGACTGCGGTCCGCCCAGTCCAGACGTGGACGACGGACGGCTACTTCCGCGAGACCGAGCAGAAGATCGCGGCGAGCCTGGCCGCGGGCTGTGAGGTTGTTGAGATGGAGTGCGCCGCGCTGGCCGCTTGCGCCGAGTTTCGTGCCGTTCAGTTCGCCCAGCTCCTGTTCACCGCCGACTCGCTGGCGGCTGTCGCGGCCTATGACGCGCGTGACTTTGGGGTCGCCTCACATCTGCGGGTGCTGGCGGCCGGGCTGGACTGCTTAGCGCAATTAGCGTGAGGTCAATAAGCGGCCGGCGCTGATCAGCCGCGTCCATATTTTTTGCCCAAGTTCGGGTTGGCCGATGTAGACAGACGTGGCCCCGATCAGACCAAGAATAGGTCTGATCGGGGCCACGTTTTGCGCGGGTACAAACCGCTGATGACGTTCAGTATTTGGGTTCGAGCAATCGGCGCGGCCGGATGAAGGTCGTCGCGGCGGTCTCATCGCCGGGCAGGTACCCAGCACGTGCGTAGAAGGCCCGCAACTCGGGGCTGTCGCAGACGACCACGATCCGCGCGACTTGTTTGAAGTAGTCGTCGAACTGAGCGAGCAGTTCATGACCGATTCCTTGGTGCTGGTAGTCCGGTAGTACGATCAGGTCCTGAATGAAGACGATCGTGTGCATATCGGAGACACCACGGATCACGCCGACTAGCTGGTCATCGTCACGGGCGGTCAGCAGCGTCGAGTTCGCGATCCCCCGGGCAGTCTCCGCCACGTCGGTCAGGTAGTGGGTCAGACCCGCAGCGCCATACAGCGCCTTGATCTCATGGATCGTGAGCGCAGATTCAAACGTGTAGCGTAACAAAAAAAGGCCTCCTAAATGCTTTTACGGTAGACTTATCCACCGATAACACGATGATTCTACACCACCGCTTCGCAAATAGGAAGGCGTATTCGCATTATCGGGCCGGATTGATCGGCCCGCCGACTGTGGTGAAATCGATGAAGCCAAGGTTGGGGTCGATGATCCCGCTGTCACCACTCAGGCTCATCGTGTTGGCCGTTGGGTTCAGATGGATCGTCAGGTGCGGGTCAAGGTCTTCGCTTGAGTACCCTTTGATGCGGATCGGGCCAAGCGTGCTGTCGATCACGGTGTCATACGCCGAAATATCGGCGTCCACAGCGACGACGTTCAGTGTGAACTGGATCTGCATGTGGATCATCGCGTGCTGAGAGTACGGGCCGACCCCGTCCTCGAAGGTCAAAAGCAGTTGTTTCTGCGGCCCGAGGTGCGGTTGGACCTTGGCTGTCGCAGCTGGATCAAAGTTGAGTTCCATTCTGATCACCTCCACAGAGAGCTTAGTCGTGATCGTCGCAAAGTGCAACTGAAGTGACTCGACGCGTCAAATAAGAGCATTTAAATGACATTAAGGTTTTCTTCATCACTTGCGCCGCTTTCGTCACACTTTCTTCACAATCTGCGGGTACATTTAAACACATAGAAATGAGCCACCCACTCATTTCCATACCCATACCCATACCCAACTTTTTCATTTTTACTCCTCCAAAGTAATGGTCCCAAGGCGGGGATGCGTGCCACCCACACGTGTGCCAGATCGCGGCGGGACGAAAAAGTCAGCTGGCCAGTCTCGATCGAGACCGGCCAGCTCAAGTTTGAGACCGTCACTCACGAGTGGCGGTTTTTTTGATGACTCAGCCTCACCGTGATCACCGGGTCTTGTGGGTCGCTGTGTATTTTCGGTGCGCATGGCTAGCTCACCCACGACAAAGCGCCGCCTTGACTCGTTCGTTGAGTCAAGGCGGCGCTTTGGGGGTTGGCGGGCCAGCAGGTCACTTGAGTCGTTGGCGCGGTGGTGTCAGCCGCGACTTCGGTGGGCGGAGCGGCACGCGGTGTAGGCGCGCATCGCGCTGCAAGGCAGATTCGTGGGGCTGCAACGTTGCCTGGCGCCGGTCAGGCCGAGTAGCGGCTTGTGGTGACTTGAGCGGGGCCGAAGGCGGCTGTGACCGCGCGGCCTTGGTCGCCGTTCGGGCTACTGGTTGTGACGCCCGCGGTGGGGTCGCTACGGCACGTTGCTTTGCGGCGGCCGACGGTGAGGACGACCGCGCAGGGACGGCGCTCTTCGTGGGCTGAGCCCGCTTCACCGGCCGTTGAGCCACGGTCTGGTCGGGCTGCGCCGCGGGCCGAGTTGCCGGACGAGCGGTGCGGTGCTCGGCGGTATGGCGCGCCTCTTCTTGACGCCGCTGCCACTGCTGCTTACGGCGTTTGGCGGCGACGTTCGTGAACAATCCGGCCTTCTTGAGGAGCGTATAGACGATGAAGCCGAAGAGGAGCAGCTCGAAGATTGACAGTCCCATAGTCAGTCCTTCGGCGTGTCAGTGTGGTCCTTGAGGGCGTCAACGACTGGCCGGCTGCCGGCTTGCTGAGTCAGCGCACCGTTGAGCATGCCACGAATGTCGATGCCGGCGACTTCATTGAGCATGTCCAGCTGCTTGACCAGGCTACCGTTGGTCTGGCCAGTCAGGTCGCCATCCCCGTAGAGCTTGATCGAGTCGACGTTCGCGTAAGGGCTCATCGCGGCCTCGATGATCTTCGGCATCGCTTCGATCGTCATCTTGTAGCGCCCGGATTCGTCGAGTTGCTTGGCCGCTTCGGCCTGCTTGGCGATCGCTTCGGCTTGGGCTAACCCCATCGCTTTGATCTTGTCGGCTTCGGCTTGCCCGGTCGCGGAGGTCGCGGCGGCTTGCGCCTGCCCGATCTTCTCGGTGCGCTCAGCTTCGGCGCTGGCGGCGAGCTTGACCTTGTTGGCCTCGGCTTCCGCGGCGAGTTCGACCTTTTTGGCGTCTGCTTCGGCGGCAAGCTCAACTTGCTTGGCGGAAGCTTCCGCAGCGGCGATCTGCGCCGCTTTTTGCGCATCGGCCGCACGCTGGGCCTTATAGAGGTCCGCATCGGCTTGCTTGCGCACGGTCGCGTTCAGCTGCTGCTCCTGCAGTTCGGCGTCACGCTGGGCGAGTTCGATATCTTTTTCCTTCTGCACCTGCTTGGCCTTCATCTGTTCGACGATGGCCGCCTGGTCAGCTTGCGCTTGGGCGATCTCTTGTTGCTTCTTGAAGTCGGCCATGCGCACTTGCTGTTCGCGCTGAGCGTCGGCAACTTGGGTCTGGCGCTCGATCTCCTGTTGCTTGGCTTCCTGGTCGGCTTGCGCCTGCTGGATGCGGGTATCACGGTTCGCGGCGGCTTCGGCCATCGCAGCGTTCTTTTTGACTTCTGCGATCTGCTTTTTACCCAACGAATCGAGGTAGCCGTTCTTGTCGGCGATGTCCTTGATCGTGAAGCTGATGATCTGCAGGCCCATCTTGGCCAGGTCGGAGGAGGCGACGTCTTGGACCTTCTCGGCGAAGGCATCGCGGTTTTGGTAGGTGTCCTCGACGGTCAGCGTGCCGAGGATCGCCCGCAAGTGGCCTTCGAGGATCTCGGTGGCTTCCGAGTTGATCTGCTCGTCGTTCTTGCCCAGGAACTGCTCGGCGGCAGTCGCGACCTCTTCTTGGCTGGACCCGATCTTGAGGATGACGGTGCCGTTGACGATGATCGGGACCCCTTGTTGCGTGTAGACCTCGGGGGTGGCGACTTCGATTGTGCGGGTGTTCAGGCTGAGCACGTCCCAGCGTTGCAGGATCGGCAGGATGAATGAGCCACCGTTGGTGATCAGCTTGACCCGGTTGCCGTTGACATCCTTGAAGCTGTGCTTGCCGGAGATCAAAGCCCCCGAGATGATCAGCACTTCGTTAGGCAGTGCGGTCTTGCGGTGGGTAGCGAGGAAGATGAACAGTAAGATCAAAACGACCACGGCGATCAGCCATGGGATGTACGGGGTGAAGTCCATAGGTGAATCCTCCTTGAATGAAAAATGGCGGTGCGGGTGGTGCCTTACGCGCGTGGTGCAGTGGCCGCGTTGAAGCGTTCGACATACGCGATGCCGTGATCCACGTCGACCACGACGACTTGTTCGCCGAGCTTGAGTGCAGGACCATCGGCGGTCCACAGCTTGGCCGGGTAGGTCTGCCGGGCTCGCCCGCCCCCCGCGATCATGACCTCACCGGTGTGATCAGCGGTGACCGCCAGCGTCAGCGTGCCCAAGAGGTACTGGTCATCACTGATGCTGGTCGAGTTCTCTGCCGGTGCGATCAGATGCTGGATCAGTGCGAGTAGGGGGAGCAGGAGCATCGTGATACAGATCCACAGGACCGCTAAGCCGATCACGACGCCGATCAGACCGACGAGCCAAGGCCAGGGGCCCGTGAGGTGCGAGAACCAGGTGAACATGCCTGCACTTCCTTTCATATAGAAATAGATTTGCCACTCGCCTTGATAGTAGCATGATTGATCGTTATTTCACACTCATCTTTCCAAAAATCGGGACTATTTTTGTGTTCGCGTGCGATGGCAGAATTTGCACGCCTTCATCACAGTTTCGTCATATTTGGCGGGTAGTATCAGAGGCATAGAAATGAGCCACCCACTCATTTCCATACCCATACCCAACTTTTTCATTTTTACTCCTCCAAAGTAAAAATCGCCGGCGAGCCACCCACTCGTCGACCAATCCTTTCTCCGTAGCCGCCATTACCCATGGCGGCTATTTTTGACGGGGTGACGACGCGCTCGGGGTCAGCGGCGTTGGCGACCGGGGCGTGTCCGTGCGCCCGACTCAAAAATCAACCTTAGGACCTATGCATTCATGGTGAGGGGCTGGCATACTATAACTACAGAGGCAGTCAATACGTGGAGGTAATACCATGAATGAACGTGAACGGATCCTAGATCTAGTGAAGCAAGGGGTGATCACGAGCGAAGAAGCGCTGGTGCTCCTTGAGAACCTTGCCAAAGCCAAGGCAGCTGCACCGAAGCCAGCTGCCCCCGATGATGCCGCAGCTGACCAGACGAACGAAACTCCCGATCCTGAAGAACCTGACGACAAGAGCCCAGACGTGGCCGAAGAGGCCCTCGCCGGGTTGAACACGAAGCTGGCCGAACTGGCCGGCACACTGGACGCAACGGAAGCCCAGATCAAGAACGTGAACACCAAACTGGCGGCCAATGCCGAGCAGATCATCGTGCTGGACACAATGGAAGACCTCGACACGCTGACCGAAGCGAAGTATCAAGAGCGTGGCCAGTTGAAGCAGGAGAACCTCGAGCTGACCCAGCAACTCAGCGAGTTGAAGGAACAGCAAGCGGCGATCAAGGCGCAGATCGCGGACCTCAACCGCGAGAAGCACCTGCTGAACAAGAAGCACTTCACCGATAAGGTCTTGCCGGACGACTGGCAGGACCAAGCCAAAGACGCGCTGAACGATATCGGCAAGACCGTCAATGACGCCACGGTCCAGATCGGGTCGCTCCTGAAGAAGACCATGGGCAACGTGCTCGACAACGTGGACTGGAAGGATGTCACGGTTCGGGTACCGGGGCTGGCAATGGAGCGCTTCAGCCACACCTTTGATTTTCCGGACAGTCAAGCGACGATCCTAGATCTGAAGGTCGCCAATGGTGACATCACGATCGATACTTGGGCGCAGGCCGGGATCCAGGTCGATGCCAACATCAAGCTGTTCGGCAAGATGGCCGCAGACACACCGCTGCAAGCTTTCCTTGACCGTAGCCGCATCGATGTCAATGACGATCACTTCGTCTTCCAGGTCCCGAACCGCCGGGTGCAAGCCGATCTGACGATCCACCTGCCGAAGCGCGACTACGATCATGTTACCGTCCGCCTGCTCAACGGGGGCTTGACCCTTAACGGGCTGAACGGCAAGGATCTGTACGTCAAGAGCACGAACGGTGAGCTGGCGTTCAATGATCTGACCGCAGTGATGCTGGAGACCGAAAACGTCAACGGCTCGATCAAGGTCACCAATGGCGCGGTCCACGACCTCGTCCTTGAAACCGTCAACGGCGACATCAAGGTCGAAAACGATGCGAAGACCTTGGCGTTGCAGACCGTCAACGGCACGATCCGCACGACCTTACCGAGCGACTTCAAGCAGCTGACGGCAAGCTCTGTCAACGGGAACGTCAAGGTCGCCTTGCCGGCCACCGTGGCGGTCACCGGTGAGGCACGCACGCGCTTCGGTGGGGTCAAGAGCCGCATGAGCGGCATCGATGTGACCGGCAAGGCCAAGTCCGTTGCCCTGGATCGCCCGGGGACCGGTGAAGGCCAGCTGAAGGTCACGACCACCAGCGGAAACATTTTGCTCAAAGACACCGAAACTGAATGAAGTGCGACGCGCAGGCGAAGGCCTGCGCGTCTGCCCTAAAGGAGACAACAGTATGCCATTTCTCATGATCCCCATCATCTTATTCATCGTCGGGCTCGTGATCATGGTCGTCCTGCTCGTCGGCTTCGCCTTGATCCATGTCCTGTTTTGGCCGGTCGTCATCGGCCTGCTGATCTGGTGGCTGATCCGACGCAGTGACCACCATGGTGCCCGCCCGGCACACCACCGGACCGACTGGCAGGACTATGTGCAGCCGGGGCGTAAAGTGGCGCATAACGTCCACGAAGAATCCCGGCCAAAGCAGCCTCCGCGTGAAGACCACGATGACTGGAGCGACTTCTAATGGGATTCCTGCGTAAGGTCGCTTTGACCACTCTCGTTTTCATCGTCTACAGTCAGCTTTTTCCCGTTCAGCTGAGCGTCGCGAACTGGCAAGTTGCGCTGACCGGGGCCGTTGTCTTAGGCTTGTTGAACGGACTGATCAAGCCGATCCTCAAGGTCTTGTCCTTCCCGCTGACCCTACTGACGCTGGGGCTGTTCCTTTTAGTCTTGAACGGCTTCATGCTCACCATGATGACCTGGTTCGTTGACGGCATCTACTTCTCGGGCTTCGGCGCCCAGATGCTCTTGGCGCTGATCATCAGCCTCGTCAACACAACGCTAGGCGAGCCGAACGACTGATGCATGGCGCTTGCGCCCGCAAAAAAATCTGACCCCAAGTGGGCCAGATTTTTTTGCGTTAGCCTGGGTTGCCTTCACGGACGACGTAGGAGTCGAGCAGGATCCGGCCGATCACTTGGATCGGCAAGCGTGAGCGCACCTCATAGTCGGGAAAATACGAGACCGAGGACTTATAGCCGTTGAAGAGGATGTCGGTGTACTGCACGATCGGCGAGTCTTCGTTCGTCGTGATCGTCATCACCGGTACGTTGCGGGCGTTGAGCGTCTGAGCGGCTTCGACGAGCTCTGGGGTCTTGCCGTTCAGGGTGACGATGATCGCGACCGCCCCAGGCTTCGTTCGGCCGGCAATGATGCGGATGATGTTGGGGTCGCTGTAAAACTGCACGTACTTGCCCAGCAACTGCAATTTGAGCGCCATCTCCTCGCCAATCGTCTCAGAGAGCCCGCGTGCGAACACGTAGACCACGTCTGCGCTATGCAACTGTTGGATCCCGTCTTCGATCGCGCTGATGTCGAGGTTGGCGATCGTCTGGTTGACCTCCTGCTGGTTCATCGTGATGACCTGCTTGATCTTGTCGTCTGCGTCGCGCAAGACGGCATATTTTTGGTCCTCCTTGGCTTCGCTCAGCAGGGAGTGGCGAAAGTCGGTGTAGCCGGAGTAGCCCAGCTTCTTCATCGTGCGCACGATGGTCGCAGTCGAGACATTGGCGAACTCGCTGAACTGCACGATCGACATGCTCGCGATCTGGCTGCGGTTCTTAGCGATCACGTTGCGCAAGTATTGCTCGGTGGCACTTAACTTGACGGTCATATGAGCCTCCTGAAAACTTTTTCAGATTCGTGGGTCCCGGCGTGCGATCCTGGCAACATGTACGCCGTGAGGGGCGCTATGATAGTTGTCGAAGGTAGGAGGGACTCGACTATGATCTATACATTAACACTGAATCCGGCGATCGACCTGTTCATCACGACGCCGCAGATGAAAGAAGGCACCGTGAACCGTACGACCGGTGCCGACGTCCAAGCTAACGGTAAAGGCGTGAATGTCTCCTTTATTCTTCACCGACTGGGCATTGAAAATCAAGCTCTGGGGATCGGCGGGGGCTTCACGCTCGCCCACATCGTCGCTGAGTTGACGCGTGCGGGGATCGCCAACGACTTTATCGACGCGGGTGGGATCACGCGGATCAATGTGTTCACCCATGTGTCGGCGACTAACGAAGAGTTCAAGCTGGTCAACCCGGGGCCGGCCGTCGGGGCGGCGGCGTTGCGTCAGTTGCTGGAGCGGCTCGAGCGCCTCGGCACGGATGATACGCTGATCCTGTCTGGAAGTTTCGCCCAGGGGATCCGACCCGAGGTGATCGTCACGATCGCCCAGTTGAGTGCACAGCGTCACTTTGGGTTCGTGATCGACACCTCTTATCCGGAGGTCCTCGACGCCTTGCAGTACCACCCGCTCTTGATCAAGCCGAACGATAACGAGCTGGCGAGCTGGGTCGGGGAGGAACCGCCACGCGATACCGCGTCGCGGATCGCCATGGCCAAGCAGCTGATCGACCGGGGCGCACAGAACGTCTTGTTGTCGTGTGGCGAGGATGGCGCGATCTTCGTCGGGCAGGCGGGGTGCTTTGCCGGCAACGCCCCGAAGATCGCCGTGCTGAATACCGCAGGCGCCGGGGATACGATGCTTGGGACGTTCGTCGGTGGTTGGGTCGCGGGCAGACCAGTTGCCGATAATCTGAGGGAAGCGATCGCGGCAGGCAGCGATACGGCCCGGCGCAGTTGGCTGACAACGTTTGAGGATCTGGATGACTTGCGCGACCAGATCGTCATCACAAGGGAGGAAGCATAATGGCCAAGTATGATCTGATTGGTGCCACGGGTTGCGCGACGGGGATCGCCCACACCTACATGGCACAGGAAGCACTGGAACAAGCAGCGCAGAAAATGGGCTTGACGATCAAGGTCGAAACGCACGGACAGACCGGGGTCGATGATCCGCTGACTCAAGAAGAGATCGACAACGCACGGGCGGTGGTGGTCGCGTCGGATATCGACGTTGACGCCGATCGCTTCGCTGGGTTGCCGGTCGTGATGGTCCCGGTCGCTGCAGCGATCAAGGACCCCAAGAAGCTGATCGATGAGGCGCTAGCACCCGACGCGCCGGTGTATAAGGCTGACCAGGCGCGCAAAGCGGCGGGTGGCGACGATAAGCGCGGTGGCGAAAGTATCGGACACCTGATCTACACCAGCTTGATGAACGGGGTATCTCACATGTTGCCGCTAGTCGTGGCCGGTGGGGTCCTCGTTGCCATCTCGTTCTTCTGGGGGATCTATTCCGCCGATCCGAAGAACGAGCAGTACAATACGTTCGCAGCGATGCTGAACAACATCGGGGGCACGACGATGGGGCTGATGGTCCCAGTCCTGTGTGCTTACATCGGTGAAGCGATCGCCAAGCGTAGCGGCTTGATCGTCGGCTTTGCCGTCGGGATGCTGGCCTTGAATGGCGGCACCGGATTCCTGGGTGGGATCGTCGGTGGTTACATCGCCGGGGCGGTCGTCTTGCTCTTACAACGGCTCCTGGCACCGCTACCTGACCGCGAGTTCCGCGGCCTCAAGGCGATCTTTCTCTACCCAGTCTTGGGGGTCTTCATTGCCGGGACGCTGATGTTTTTGATCACCAAACCGATGGCGGCGATCAACACTGGCATGATGGACTTCCTGAAGGGGATGCAGAACTCAGATCCGATCATCTTAGGGTTGGTCGTCGGTGCAATGTGTGCGTTCGACTTCGGTGGGCCGATCAACAAGGCGGCGTATCTGACCGGGACAGCGCTGCTGGCCCAAGGCAATGCATTCTTCATGGCTGGGGTCTCCGCGGCCTGCATCGCCCCACCGCTGGCGACCGGGTTTGCCGTCCTGATGAACAAGAAGGCCTACACGCGCGATGAGCGCAGTGCCGGCTATGTCAACTTCTTGCTGGGGTCCACGCACATCACCGAAGGGGCCATTCCGTTTGCCGCGAAGAATCCTCTGATCAACATTCCCTGCTTCATGATCGGCTCTGCGATCGCCGCGGCGTTGACGTATGTCGGTAAGGTGCAGGTCCCAGCGCCCCACGGTGGCTTCATCGTGTTGCCGCTGGTCACTCACCCCGTGATGTGGGTGCTCTACATCCTGATCGGGTCACTGGTCTCCGGTGCACTGCTGGCGCTCGTGGCCGGGCGTGCCTCGAAGAAGCATAATGCGGTCGCACCCGCGGTCAGCATGGCCGGCTTGACTGGTGACGAAGCGGTGACGGCGATCGCGCCGGCCGCAACGGCAGCCGACAAAGACAGCGACAGTGTGACCAGTGATTGGGGACAGATCCTGACCGAGGCGAACATCGTCTTGGACGTTACCGCCCGGGACCGGGATGACGCGCTTCATCAGCTCGCCGAACTCGCGGTACACAACGGCTTGGCAACAGATGCCGAGGCGGTCTATCAGAAGTACTTGCACCGCGAAAGCGAAGGCTCGACCGGGATGGAGCAGGGGATCGCGATCCCACACGCGCAGGATGCGACGATCAAGCGTTCCGCGATGCTCGTCGTCCGGCTGACCCGACCGATCGAGTGGCAGACCTTCGATCAGCAGCCGGTCGACACGATGATCAGCTTCTTGATCCCGGAACACGATGATGGCGACCACTTGCGCTACTTGAGCAACACGGCGAAGCTGCTGACGCATCCGCAGTTCGTCGAGCGGCTCAAGGCGGCCTCGACACCGCTTCAGATTCTGACGCTGTTCAAACAGTGAGTCGCATGGCCCGCTCGCACGCCGAGCGGGTTTTTGCGTATCTGAGCGACGGTGGCTATCGGTCGGCGGGCCGTCCCTCTGTTAACTGGAGCCAAACGATGATAAACTTAAAGATAATTATGGCGAAAGACAGGTGGAACCGATGGTAGACAGAGTTTCGGTGCGCCAACTGGTCACGGAGACGCACCTGACCGTGTACAGCGGTGAGGCGTACCTCGATGAGCGCCAGGTGAGCGTCTCTGACATCTCCCGGCCGGGCTTGGAGCTGACTGGGTACTTCAATTATTATCCGCACGAGCGCGTGCAGTTGTTCGGCCGGACCGAAAGCGCCTTTGCACGCAACATGACTTCAGCCGAGCGGCTCGTGATCTTGCGGCGTATGGCTGCCATGGACACACCGGCATTCTTAGTGTCGCGCGGGATTGAACCGCTGGCCGAGATGCTCGAAGCGGCGGAGTCGGCACACATCCCGGTGTTGGGCTCTAAGCTGCCGACCACTCGGTTGTCGAGCCTGATCACGGACTACCTGGAGGGCCAACTGGCCGAACGCCGGAGCATGCACGGGGTCTTGGTCGATCTCTACGGACTCGGGGTGATGATCACCGGGGACTCGGGTGTCGGCAAGTCCGAAACGGCGCTGGAGCTGATCCAGCGCGGCCACCGGCTGATCGCCGACGACCGCGTCGACGTCTATCAACAAGACGAGCAGACGATCATCGGCGAGGCGCCGGCAATCCTCTCGCACCTGCTGGAGATCCGCGGGCTGGGGATCATCGACGTGATGAACCTGTTCGGCGCCGGTGCTGTGCGGGCACGGACGAGCATCGACCTGATCGTGCACCTGGAGAACTGGACGCCGGACAAGCAGTTCGACCGCCTGGGTTCCGGGGAACAGGCCCAGACGATCTTTGATGTCGCAGTCCCGAAGATCACCATTCCGGTCAAGGTCGGGCGTAACTTGGCCTCGATCATCGAGGTCGCCGCGATGAACTTCCGCGCCAAATCGATGGGTTACGACGCGACGAAGACGTTCGAGCAGAACCTCAACAAACTGATCCAGTCGAATTCTGAAGAGTAAGGACGGTCCTGATATGTTAGCAGCGTTGAATCCGATCGCAGTGCGCCTCGGCGGGCTTGAGATCCATTGGTATGGGGTGATCATCGCCTGTGGTGTCTTGCTTGCGGTGTACCTGGCGATGAAGGAGGCCGCACGCCGCGGCGTGGCGGAGGACCATATCCTCAACCTTGTCCTGTGGGCACTGCCTTTTGCCTTGATCGGCGCCCGGCTGTATTACGTCGCCTTTGAGTGGCCGTACTACGCCGCGCACCCCGGGGAGATCATCGCGATCTGGCACGGTGGGATCGCGATCTACGGTGCGCTGATCGCCAGCGTGATCGTGTTTTTGGTCTACTGCCGGGCCAAGTGGCTACCGGCGTGGCTGATCCTCGACATTGCGGCGCCGACCGTGATGATCGCCCAGGCGATCGGCCGCTGGGGTAACTTCATGAATCAGGAAGCGTACGGAGCGAAGACCACGTTGGCGTTCCTGAAGGGCCTACACCTGCCGGCGTTCATCATTCAGCAGATGAACATCGCCGGGGCGTACCGTCAGCCGACGTTTTTGTACGAATCAGCCTGGAACGTTGCTGGCTTCATTCTGATCATGAGTGTTCGGCACCACCGCGACTGGTTCAAGCAAGGCGAAGTCCTGTTGAGCTACGTGATGTGGTACAGCTTCGGGCGTTTCTTCGTTGAAGGGATGCGCACGGATAGTTTATACTTGATGCCTGGCCTGCGCGTCTCGCAGCTGCTGTCGATCGTGCTCTTCGTGGCCGCGGTCGGCCTGTGGGTCTACCGCCGGCGCCAAGATATCCCGTGGTACTTGGACGGGAACAAGCTCGCGAACCTTTAGACAAACAACTAGGAGTGATCTTTTGACAAAGAAAGTGGCCGTATTAGGCGCTGGTTCATGGGGAACGGTGTTGGCGAACCTGCTGGTCGAAAATGGCCATGACGTCGCGCTGTGGACACATGACGCCCGGCAGATCCCGGAGATCAACACACAGCACACCAATCAGCACTACCTGCCAGATTTTCGCCTGCATGACAACTTGCAGGCGACGACGGACCTGGCGGCGGCGTTGACGGGGGCCGACGTGATTCTGTTCGTCGTGCCGACCAACGCGGTCCGCAGCGTGGCCGAGCAAGTGCGGCCGCTGCTGGAAGCTAGCGGGACGCGCCCAATCATCGCACATGCGGCCAAGGGGCTCGAAGTCGGCAGCAAGCTGCGCGTGTCGCAGGTGCTCGACGCGACGTTACCGGCGGCCCTGCATGCAGGGATCGTGGTGATCTCCGGGCCGAGTCACGCCGAAGACGTGGCGACTAAAGACATCACCACCCTGACCGCAGCGTCTCAGTCGCTGGCCGCCGCTAAGGCAGTCCAGGCGATCTTCATGAACGCCTACTTCCGGCTCTACACGAATGACGATGTGATCGGCGTCGAGCTCGGTGCGGCGCTGAAAAACGTGATCGCGATCGGTGCCGGCGCTTTACACGGGCTCGGCTATGGGGACAACACCAAGGCGGCGTTGATGACCCGCGGTCTGGCAGAAATCACACGCCTGGGGGTCCGCCTCGGCGCTGCCCCCCTGACGTTCATCGGGCTCTCTGGGGTCGGCGACCTGATCGTCACCTGTACCAGTGTCCACAGCCGCAACTGGCGTGCTGGTAATGCACTGGGCCAGGGGGAGAAACTGGCGGATGTGCTCGCGAACATGGGGATGGTCGTCGAAGGCGTCTCCACGGCCAAGGTCGTACACGAGCTGGCGAGCGAGCTTGAAGTCGAGATGCCGATCTCGACGGCCATCTACAACGTGTTGTACCAGGATGCACCGATCCAGTCGGTGATCACTGACCTGATGGCCCGTGACGGCAAGCCGGAGTTTGATTTTGATCCGACTTTACAACGCGACTGAATTCAGGTATACTTACAAAACGTAAGCAGACCAACCAAAGGAGTTTTTGCCCATGTCTAAGCAGTATGATGTGATCGTGATCGGTGCTGGCCCTGGCGGCATGACGGCGGCGCTGTATGCGTCGCGCGCTAACCTGTCCGTGCTGATGCTGGATCGCGGGATCTACGGTGGTCAGATGAACAACACCGCCGCGATCGAGAACTACCCAGGGTTCACCTCGATCCTGGGCCCAGAGCTCGGCCAGAAGATGTATGACGGGGCGACTCAGTTCGGGGCTGAATACGCGTATGGTAACGTGACCGACGTGCATGTGGACGGTCAGGCGAAGGTCGTGGTGACGGATGAAGGCGAGTACCAGGCTAAGGCCGTGATCATCGCGACTGGGGCTGAGCACCGCAAGCTGGGGATCCCTGGCGAGGAAGAATACGGGGGCCGGGGGGTCTCCTACTGTGCCGTCTGCGACGGCGCCTTCTTCCGCAACCGTGACGTTGCGGTGATCGGCGGCGGGGACTCCGCCGTCGAAGAAGGCATCTACCTGACCGGCCCGGCGGCCAAGGTGACCGTGATGCACCGGCGTGATCAGTTGCGGGCGCAGAAGATCATCCAGCAGCGCGCCTTTGCCAACGAGAAGATGGACTTCGTCTGGAACGCAGGCGTGTCAGAGATCCTCGGCGACGGCACGAAGGTGACGGGGGTCCGCTATGTGGATAAAGAGACCGGCGCCGAGCGGGTCCAGCCCGCATCTGGTGTCTTCATCTATGTCGGCATCATGCCGTTGACCGATAGCTTCAAGCACCTTGGGGTATTGGACGAGAACGGCTGGATCCCAACGGATGAGAACATGGCGACGCGGGTCCCTGGCGTCTTCGCGATCGGTGACGTTCGGGCGAAGCATTTGCGTCAGATCACGACGGCCGTCGGCGAAGGCGGTCAGGCCGGCCAAAGCGTGTTCGACTACATCCAGAGCCTGCAAGATGAGGCTTTGGCGAACGGCGCAGTGCCAAGCGCCAACTGAGAGACAAGCGACTGAGACGGCTCAGTCGCTTTTTTTGTGAGCAAAGCGCGTAGGCCTCATCGTCAAGGTGCCCGAGAGCTCAAGAAATCTTGCGATTCGGTATGACTTCTGGCCAGGCGATTGACCCGCGCGCCGCGCGTGGGATAATGGGTAAGGATATCGCTTTCTTCGAGTGCTTCAGGCCCCGTTGACTGCGTGTTCGGTGTACAATGTTGGCGAGACAATCAACTATTTTGGACAGGAGTGAGCGATATGGGCTACAAAGAGAACTACGCGGTGTGGGTGACAGCACCAGCGCTTGACGCGACGATGGCGCAGGAAGTTGCCGCAATGGCGGACGACCCTGAGACCCAAGAGGCCGCCTTCTCCGCCCCGATGGCGTTCGGGACCGCGGGTATGCGCGGGGTGATCGGCGCAGGGATCGGGCGGATGAACCTTTACACCGTCCGCCAGGCGACAGAAGGGCTCGCACGCTTCATGGACACACTGCCGGCGGCACAAAAAAACGCCGGGGTGGCGATCAGTTTCGACTCCCGCTACATGAGCGGCGAGTTCGCGCAGGCGGCAGCGGGGGTCTTGGGTGCGCATGGCATCCCGAGCTTCTTGTTTGACGGGCTGCGGCCGACCCCAGAGTTATCGTTTGCCGTGCGGCACTTGCAGACGTATGCCGGGATCATGATCACGGCGAGCCACAACCCCAAGCAGTATAACGGCTACAAGATCTACGGACCGGATGGGGGCCAGATGCCGCCCGAAGAATCCGACCGCATCACCGAGTACGTGCGCGCCGTTGACGACCTTTTTGCGATCCAGTCGTTGGATGTGCACGCACTGCGGGCACAGAAGCTTCTGACGCTGATCGGCGAAGACGTCGATGAGGCCTACTACCAGGCGGTGGCGACCGTTACGATCGACCGCGACTTGATCGCAACGACGGGTAAGGACATGTCGCTAGTCTACACCCCGCTGCACGGGACCGGCCGCATTCCAGCGCAGATGGCGCTGCGCAACGCCGGGTTCGGCAACTTCCAGCTTGTCGCCAAACAAGCGGTCGCCGATCCGGAGTTTGCCACGGTGCCGTTCCCGAACCCCGAGTTCCCGCAAGCCTTCGATATGGCGATCGAGCTGGGGAAGGCGAGTCACGCTGATGTGCTGATCGCGACCGACCCAGACGCCGATCGGCTTGGGACCGCGGTCTGGGCAGGGGACCACTACCAGTTGTTGTCCGGTAATCAGATCGCCAGTCTCTTGCTACACTACATCCTCGAAGCGCGCAAGCAGGCCGGCACGCTGCCGGCCAACGGTGCGGTGGTCAAATCCATCGTCTCCACGGAGCTGGCCACCGCGATCGCGGCGGATTACGGCGTCGAGATGATCGACGTTGAGACCGGCTTCAAGTTCATCGGGGATCAGATCAAGCAGTACGAAGAGACCGGTAGCCACGAGTTCTTGTTCGGCTTCGAGGAGAGCTACGGCTACCTGATCAAGCCGTTCGTGCGCGACAAGGACGCGATCCAGTCGACCGTTCTGCTGGCCGAAGTGGCGGCGTACTACAAGGCCAAAGGCATGACGCTGTGGGACGGGATCCAGGCCCTCTACGCACGCTACGGCTACTTTGCGGAGAAGACTGTCGGGGTTGACTTTGAAGGGATCGACGGGCCAGCGCAGATGGCGGCCTTGATGACCAAGTTCCGCGAGCACCAGCCAGCGGCATTCGCTGGCGTGGCGATCGCGCGGGTCGAAGACTACAAAGCGCAGACCACCACGGCGGCAGATGGGACCCAGACACCGATCGAGATGCCGGTGTCCGACGTGTTGAAGTATGTGCTGACGGATGGGACCTGGATCGCGATCCGGCCATCCGGCACTGAGCCGAAGGTCAAGTTCTACGTCGGGACCAGTGCCACGACGAAGGCTGCCGCCGAGGCGAAGCTGACCGAGTTCGAGGCGGCACTGACTGCGTTTCGGACGGAATAGTCCAGCGTTTACCGTGTTGGGACCGGTGTGACTGACCCCAACGCGGCGCGCTGCGCGCGCAAAGAACCGGAACGACAACCTGTCGTTCCGGTTCTTTGCGGCCAAGCTAGCGCGTTGAGTCGGGCTCCCCCATAGGGCACTCAGGCGAAGTGGCGGCCGAGGATATCAAGGTCACGCAACTCGCCGTCCATCTCGGCGACCTGAGGCAGGTGTGCCCACTGGGTGAAGGCGTTGCGGGCGAACAGGTGCTGGCTGGGGCCGTTGTGGTGAAAGACGAAGGCGACCAGGGTAGTGATGTCGAGCCGGGGAAGCTCGCCGATCACAAAGTCCAAGGCGTCTTGGCCGAGGTGCTGGTGCTGAAAACTCGGTGCCAGGTAAAGGCTGATCTCAGCGGTGCGATGGTAAGCTGGACGGCCGTAGAAGTCCTCAAGGCTGACCCAGCCGGCCAGGACATCGTCGCTGCGGATCAGCCACAGCGGACGACGTGCAGGATCGAACTGCGCGAACCAGGCGGCTTTGCTGGCAACGGTGACCGGCGTGAGGTCCGCGGTGGCGAGGCGGCCGGGGATCGCAGCATTGTAGATGGCGGTGATCGCCGGCAGGTCGCTGAGCTGGGCGGTCGTGAATGTGATGGACATGGGGCATCTCTTTTCTAGGTTTTGGCCCAGCATAGCGCGCGGCGCGGCATAGGGCAAGCGTCTGGGGGAGAAAACCTGACATCCTTGCATCTGGCAGGACAGGGTGGTACCATTGTTGCAATTTAGCCAAGGAGGGATAGCAATCATGGGCATGCACCAGTTCATTCAAGGCCTGAACAACTTAGAGACGCTACGGCGCGCACCGGGGTTTTTCAAATACTCGGAGCACAGCGTGGCGGCCCACAGCTTCAAAGTCGCTGAGATTGCGCAGTTGCTGGGGGATATCGAAGAACACGCGGGGAACACGGTCAACTGGCAAAGCCTATACGAGAAGGCGCTGAATCACGATTACACGGAGCGCTTTATCGGTGATATCAAGACGCCGGTCAAGTACGCAACGCCGGCGCTGCGCGAGATGCTGGCTGACGTCGAGGACTCGATGACGGAGAACTTCATCCAAAACGAGATCCCGGCGGACTTCCAAGAGGCCTACCGCCGGCGCCTGTCGGAAGGTAAGGACGACACGCTGGAAGGGGAGCTCTTGAGCATCGCCGACAAAGTCGACTTACTGTATGAATCCTTCGGGGAGATCGAGAAGGGGAACCCGGAGCGGGTCTTCGTCAACATCTACACCGAGAGCCTCGCGGTGATCATGTCATTCGAGCAACGCCCGAGCGTGCAGTACTTCCTGGCAGAGATCCTGCCGGACATGTTGAACGAGGAGTTCGCGGACCGTGACATGTTGACGAAGCTGACGCGGGCGATCATGACGAATCAATCTGGCAACCGGTAGCGAAAGTATGTTCGGGATGCTATAATCATACTTGTTGAAAAGTTGGGATCTCGGTTCCGACTTTTTTGTTCAGCACGACTCAATAATGGAGGTGTCAGACTTGATCGAACGCATCGCAGACCGCAAATTCGATCTCGTGTCCCCATACGGCCCAGCCGGGGACCAACCCGAGGCGATCGCGCAGCTCACCCAGGGCTTCGAGGCCGGCAAGAAGGAACAGATTCTGCTCGGCGCGACCGGGACGGGGAAGACGTTCACGATGGCCCAGATCATTAGCAAGCTTAACCGCCCGACGCTGATCCTGTCGCATAACAAGACACTGGCCGGCCAGCTGTACGGGGAGTTCAAGGAGTTCTTCCCGCACAATGCGGTCGAGTACTTCGTCTCTTACTATGACTACTACCAGCCAGAGGCCTATGTGCCAAGCTCTGACACCTACATCGAAAAAGACTCGGCGATCAACGACGAGATCGATAAGCTGCGCCACAGCGCGACCAGCGCGTTGCTCGAGCGCAACGATGTGATCGTCGTCGCCTCGGTGTCCTCGATCTTCGGGTTGGGGTCGCCGACTGAATACCGCGACCACGTGCTGAGCCTGCGCGTGGGCATGGAGATCGACCGCAACACGCTGTTGCGCCAGCTGGTCGACATCCAGTTCGACCGCAATGATATCGACTTTCAGCGTGGCCGCTTCCGCGTGCGTGGGGACGTGGTCGAGATCTTCCCGGCTTCGCGGGACGATCATGCGATCCGCGTCGAGTTCTTCGGCGACGAGATCGATCGCATCGTCGAGGTCGACGCCTTGACCGGCGAGGTGATCGGGCAGCGCGAGCATATCGCGATCTTCCCAGCGACACACTTCATGACCTCAGACGATCAGCTCGAACACGGGATCGAAAGTATCGCCAATGAGCTGGAAGCGCGGCTCAAAGAATTGAATGGGCAGGGTAAGCTGCTGGAGGCCCAGCGGCTAGAGCAGCGCACGAACTATGACATCGAGATGCTACGCGAGATGGGGTACACCAACGGGATCGAAAACTACTCCCGTCACATGGAAGGCCGCCAGGCGGGGGAGCCGCCGTATACGTTGCTGGACTTCTTCCCGAAAGACTTCATGATCATGGTCGACGAGAGTCACGTGACCATGCCGCAGGTGCGCGGGATGTACAACGGGGACCGAGCGCGCAAGCAGACCTTGATCGACTACGGGTTCCGTCTGCCCAGCGCATTGGATAACCGGCCGCTGAAGCTCAACGAGTTCGAGCAGCACGTCAACCAGATCCTCTACGTCTCCGCGACGCCAGGGCCGTATGAGATGGACCGGGTCCCGAAGACCGATGTGGCTGAGCAGATCATTCGGCCGACCGGCCTGCTCGACCCGCTCATCGAGGTGCGCCCGATCATGGGTCAGATCGACGACTTGGTCGGCGAGATCAACGACCGGGTGGACAAGCACGAGCGCGTGTTCATCACCACGCTGACCAAGAAGATGGCCGAGGACCTGACGGATTACCTCAAGGAGCTCGGCATCAAGGTCAAATACTTGCACTCGGACGTTAAGACACTGGAGCGCACAGAGATCATCCGCGACCTGCGGTTAGGTAAGTTCGATGTGCTGATCGGGATCAACCTGTTGCGCGAGGGGATCGATGTGCCGGAGGTCTCGCTGATCGCGATCCTCGACGCCGATAAGGAAGGGTTCCTGCGCGCCGAGCGCTCGCTGATCCAGACGATCGGCCGCGCGAGTCGGAATTCGCACGGGAAGGTGATCATGTACGCTGATAAGATCACCGATTCGATGGATGCCGCGATCACTGAGACGCGCCGGCGTCGCACGATCCAAGAGGCGTTCAACGCCAAACACGGGATCACCCCGACGACGATCATCAAGCCGATCCGCGATTCGATCCACAGCCTGGACACCAGCGGCAAGGACACGACCGATGTGGACAAGACGTTCGCCGAAGTCGATCTGCACGACATGACCAAGGCGGAGAAAAAGCAGCTGGTCACCAACTTGCGTGCGCAGATGGCGGCGGCAGCCAAGAAGCTCGATTTCGAGCAGGCGGCGACGCTGCGTGACACGATCTTAGAACTGGAAGCAGAGAATTGAGGCAAGCATGTCAAACGATAAAATTGTGATCCACGGCGCTCGCGCCCACAACCTGAAGGACGTCGACCTGACGATCCCGCGCAACAAGCTGGTCGTCATGACCGGTCTGAGTGGCTCGGGCAAGTCGAGCCTCGCCTTCGATACCCTGTACGCTGAGGGGCAGCGCCGCTACGTCGAGAGCCTCTCGGCATACGCACGGCAATTCCTCGGGCAGATGGATAAGCCGGATGTCGATTCGATCGACGGGCTGAGCCCGGCAATCTCCATCGACCAAAAAACCACCTCGAAGAACCCGCGCAGTACGGTCGGGACGGTCACCGAGATCAATGACTACCTGCGCCTGCTGTGGGCACGCATCGGCAAGCCGATCTGCCCCAACGACGGGACCCCGATCTCGAGCCAGTCTGTCGAGCAGATGGTCGATCGCGTTCAGCAGCTCCCGGAGCGCACCCGCCTGCAGATCTTGAGCCCGATCGTGCGCCACAAGAAGGGCAGCCACAAGAAGGTGCTTGAAAAAATCGTGCGAGAAGGCTACGTCCGGATGCGCGTCGACGGCGAGGTGATGGATGCCTCCGCCGAGCTGGAACTCGATAAGAACAAGGCACACGACATCGACATCGTGATCGACCGGATCGTGGTCAAAGCCGACGTGCGCTCACGCTTGTTCGACTCCTTTGAAGCCGCGTTGCGCCTGTCCGAGGGCTACGCGACAGTGGATGTCATTGGAGGGGAGCCGCTGGTGTTCTCGGAGCATTTTGCCTGCCCGATTTGCGGGTTCACCATCGGGGTGCTCGAACCGCGGTTGTTCTCCTTCAACGCACCGTTCGGGGCTTGCCCCGAATGCGATGGGCTGGGGGCCAAGCTGACCGTTGACGTCGATCTGATCGTGCCCGATCGCACCAAGTCGCTGGCCGAGGGCGCCTTGGCGCCATGGGCCAGCGCGACCTCTAAGTACTATCCGTCCATGCTGGCGCAAGCGGCCAAGGCCTTCAAGGTGCCGATGGATAAGCCGTTCGGCGAGCTGACCAAGGCGCAGCAGGACTTGGTGCTCAACGGGAGCAAGGGCAAGACGTTCCATTTTCTCAGTGAAGGCGAATTCGGCCCGCACAAGGACGTCCAGGCACCGTTCGAGGGCATCGTGAACAATGTCTGGCGGCGCTACAACGCGAACAACAACTTTGCGTTTGGCAGCGACTCCATGCGCCAGTACATGACCGAGCTCGAATGCCCGGTCTGCCACGGGAAGCGGTTGAACCGCCAGGCCCTCGCCGTCAAAGTCGACGGTCGCGACATCGCTGAGGCGTCGGACATGTCGATCAAAGACGCTTTGCCGTTCTACCGCAACATGACCCTGAGCGAGAACGAAAAAGTGATCGCCCAGCCGATCGTCAAGGAAGTCGCTGACCGGTTGGCCTTCTTGGTCAACGTCGGGCTGGATTACCTGACCCTGAGCCGTAGCGCGGGCACTCTTAGTGGGGGTGAGGCCCAACGGATCCGGCTTGCAACGCAGATCGGGTCGAACCTCTCCGGGGTGCTCTACATCCTCGACGAGCCGTCGATCGGTCTGCATCAGCGGGACAACGATCGGTTGATCCGCTCGCTCAAGAAGATGCGCGACCTCGGCAACACGCTGGTCGTCGTCGAACACGACGAGGACACGATGCTCGCCGCCGATTACCTCGTCGACGTGGGCCCCGGAGCCGGCGATAACGGCGGGCGCATCATGGCCGCCGGCACGCCGAAGCAGGTGATGCGCAGCGCTAAGTCGCTGACGGGTCAGTACCTAGCGGGTAAGAAGTTCATTCCAGTGCCGGCCACGCGGCGACCAGGTAGCGGCAAGGCCATCCGGTTGGAAGGCGCGGCCGACCACAACCTCAAGGGCATCGACGTCGATTTTCCGCTAGGCAAATTCATCGCGGTCACCGGGGTCTCTGGTTCCGGCAAGTCAACGCTGGTCAACTCGATCCTCAAGCGGGTGCTGGCGCAAAAGCTCTACCGCAACTCTGCGAAGCCTGGCAAGTACAGCCACGTTTACGGCTGGGAGAACATTGAGAAGCTGGTCGATATCGACCAGAGCCCGATCGGCCGCACCCCCCGCTCCAACCCTGCGACATATACCGGTGTCTTCAACGATATCCGAGCGCTGTTCGCGATGACTAATGAGGCTAAGTTGCGTGGCTACACACAGGGCCGCTTCTCCTTCAACGTCAAAGGCGGTCGCTGCGAAAACTGTAAGGGTGACGGGATCATCAAGATCGAGATGAACTTCCTGCCGGACGTCTATGTGCCATGTGAGGTCTGCCACGGTAAGCGGTACAACTCCGAAACGCTCGAAGTCACCTACAAGGGCAAGAACATCTCCGAGGTGCTCGATATGACCGTCGATGAGGCGGTGAAGTACTTCGCACCGATCCCGAAGATCGCCCGCAAGCTTCAGACCATCGTCGACGTCGGCTTGGGTTATGTCAGCTTGGGCCAAAGCGCGACCACGCTGTCTGGTGGGGAGGCGCAGCGCATGAAGCTGGCCTCCGAACTGCAGAAGCTGTCGACTGGCAAGAACTTCTACATTCTCGACGAGCCGACCACGGGCCTGCACACCGACGACATCCGGCGGTTGTTGAACGTGCTGCAGCGCCTGGTCGACGACGGCAACACGGTGCTGGTGATCGAACACAACCTTGACGTGATCAAGACCGCGGACTGGGTGATCGACCTCGGCCCCGAAGGCGGAGACGGTGGGGGCACCATCATCGCTACTGGCACACCGGAGGCGATCGCCATGGAACCTGCCAGCTACACCGGCCAGTACCTTGCACCGATCCTCAAGCGAGATAAGGCGCGCGCCGCGGCGCTAGCGACCAAGTGAATGATCCGACCAACGCCCTGCCACCTGGTAGGGCGTTGGTTGTGCGATCGGGAGTTGTGCAATCGTGGACAAGCCGGTATGATGAAAGCAAGAAAGTGGTGAGAATATGTTTAGTCGTCAATCCCATTTTGGCTTCGACTGGGGTGAGTTCATCACAGGGGTCGCGCTGATCATCGCAGCGATCGTGATGTTCCGCAACCCCGGGGCAACACTCCTGACGTTGACCTTCATCTTCGCAATCATCGCGATCATTCGCGGGATCGCGACACTGGCGGCCAGCAGCAAGCTGCGTGATTACACCGGCAAGCTGTCCTGGCTGTCCATCCTCGCTGGGGTGTTCGACATCGGCTTGGGGCTGGTGTTCCTGTTCAACCTCGTCAGCGGTGCGTTGACGCTGGCTTACCTGTTCGCCGCGTGGTTTTTGGTCGATGCGCTGGCCAACTTGTTCAATGCGGGCCATCTGCGCCGCGCCGGAACGGGTTGGTTCATCCTCAATCTGATCCTGGATCTGTTCTCCGTGCTCGTCGGGGTCTTGCTGCTGATGCAGCCGGTGGTCACGGCCGTCGGACTGGTCACCTTGCTGGCGATTGACTTCATGATCTTCGGGGTCAACGCCATCTTGATGGCGTTCGCCCGGCGTAACGTCTGACCGTCGCTTGGCTCCGGTGAGATGACGCACAGGCGCCCACTGCTCGGCCTTGGCCGGGCGGGGGGCGCCTGTTTAGTTGGTGCGCCGCAAGCATGGCCCGGACGCACGCCGAGTGTCTGCTGGCCGAAGTCGGTGTGTGATCGCACCGGGGCAAACCCGGCGGTAGGAATGACACGCCCGGAATGTTATACTAGAACGCAGTAGGGCCCCTGCGAGGCAGGGGCCGAGGAGGGAACGAGATGACAGAGACACTAGACCTAGTCGTGATCACGGGGATGTCCGGTGCGGGCAAGACCGTCGCGATGCAGTCCTTTGAGGACCTCGGGTATTTCTGCGTGGATAATATGCCCCCGGCGCTGCTCCCGAAGTTCTGGGAGCTGGTCAAGGAAAGCGGTAAGATCTCCAAGATCGCGCTGGTCATCGACCTGCGCAGCCACGCGTTTTATGATCAGATCCTCGATATGCTGGCGAGCCTGGACAATACCGCGTTCGTGACGACGAAGATCCTGTTCTTGGATGCGACCGATGCCGAGCTGGTCTCGCGCTACAAGGAGACGCGGCGCAGCCATCCGCTGGCGATGGAAGGCCGGCTGATGGACGGGATCAAGAAGGAACGGGCCCTGCTGACCGAATTGCGAAACCGGGCGCAGGTCGTGATCGACACGACCAACCTGAGCCCGCGGCAGTTGCGGGAAAAACTGTTCGTCAACTTCAAGACGTCTGATCACCCAACTTTCCACATCGAGGTGATGAGTTTTGGCTTCAAATACGGGCTACCGATCGATGCAGACATCGTGATGGACGTGCGCTTTTTGCCGAACCCGTACTATGTCCCCGAGTTCCGGGATCAGACCGGTCAGACGCCGGCAGTGTACGATTACGTGATGGGTAAGCCGGAAGCCGAGGACTTTTACCAGCAGTTCTACGGGTTGTTGAAGACGATCATGCCGCAGTACCAGCGAGAAGGGAAGTCCAGTGTGACCATCGCGATCGGGTGCACTGGCGGGCAGCACCGCAGTGTGGCGTTCGCCGATCGGATCGGCAAGGCGTTCGCCCAGGATTACCCGGTCGATATCACGCACCGGGATATGAACAAACGGAAAGCGACGGTGAACCGCTCATGACCACGACCAACGATCGGTTTATCCGGGTGATCAAGGGGCGGCGGCCCAAAGTCGTCGTGATCGGCGGCGGGACTGGCTTGCCGGTCATCGTCAAGAGCCTGCACGAGCAAAACGCTGATGTTACGGCGATCGTGACCGTGGCCGACGACGGGGGCTCCAGCGGGGTGATCCGCGACTACATCAACGTTGTCCCGCCTGGCGATATCCGCAATGTGCTGGCGGCGTTGTCCGACCTGCCGCAGCTTTACCTGGACATTTTTCAGTACCGCTTCAATAGCTCTGATGCCTTCTTTGCTGGCCATGCGATCGGCAACTTGATCATTGCGGCGCTGTCGGAGATGCGCGACGGGATCTTCGGCGCGGTGCAGCAGCTGAGTCAGATGATGAAAGTCGACGGGCACATCTACCCGGCGGCGGACCGGCCGCTGACGCTTCACGCGGACTTCGCGGATGGCTCACACCTTGCCGGAGAGGCGGAGATCACTGCCGCCGGCCGGCTGATCCGCCGGGTCTCCGTCACCGATACGGCGACCGGCGCCGCCCCGCAGGCCGTACCGGAAGTCATCGACGCGATCATGGCCGCCGATGTCGTTGTGCTCGGCCCCGGGAGCCTGTTCACCAGCATTCTCCCGAACCTGATGATCCACAACCTCGGCGAGGCGGTCTTGAAGACGCAAGCTGAGGTGATCTACATCGTCAATATCATGACGCAAAAAGGCGAGACCGAGCAGTTCACTGACGCGGATCACGTCCGCGTCTTGCACGACCACCTCGGCGCCAGCTTCGTCGATACCGTGCTGGTCAACATCGCGCCGGTGCCCGAGCACTACCTGAACCACCAGAAGTACGACGAGATCCTCGGGCCCGTGCGCTCGGATTACCAGTCTCTGCGTGACCTCGGATGCCGTGTGATCTCGGCCGACTTCTTGAAGCTACGCGATGAGGGGATCTTCCACGATGGGGACAAGGTCGCCAGCGAAGTGATGAACCTCGCCTTTCAAGTCGGCACGATGAAAAAAAGGAGGCGCTGAGCATGGCCAGTTTTGCGAGCCTCGTCAAAAAAGAGCTGACCCAACTCGAGGTGCACCCCGAACACGCGAAGGCGGAGCTCTCCGCCCTGATCCGGATGAACGGGAGCCTGGGGATCCAGAATCATCAGTTCGTGCTGAATGTGCAGACCGAGAACCCGGCGATCGCGCGGCGCATCTACAGCCTGATCCGCCAAGTCTATCACCACGAGGCGAACCTGATCGTGCGCCGTAAGATGAAGCTGAAGAAGAATAACCAGTACGTGGTGCGGCTGACGACTGGGGTCAATGCACTGCTGGAAGACTTGGCGATCCTCGACGCTGAGACGATGTCCATCGACACCGCCGTCGCGCCGAGCATCCTCAACGAGGAACAGCGTGAGCGTTCCTACCTCCGCGGGGCGTTTCTCGCGGGTGGATCGGTGAATAACCCCGAGACGTCGCGGTATCACCTCGAGATCTACTCCCTGTATCACGACCACAACGACGGGATCCTGAAGATGATGAATGACTTCGGGCTGAACGCGCGCACTGTCGAGCGACGCAGTGGGTACATCGTCTACCTCAAGGAAGCGGAGAAGATCGCCGATTTTCTTCAAGTCATCGGGGCGACCAACGCGATGCTGAAGTTCGAGGACGTGCGGATCGTTCGGGACATGCGCAACTCCGTCAACCGGTTGGTCAACTGCGAGACGGCGAATCTGAACAAGACCATCGACGCCGCGCAGCGCCAGATCGAGAATATTCACTACCTCAACGACCACGGGATCCTCGAGACGATGCCGGAGAAGCTACGCGAGATCGCGCTGCTGCGCCTTGGACATCCGGATGTGTCGCTCAAGGAGCTGGGGGAGATGGTCCCGAGCGGGGCGATCTCTAAATCCGGCATCAACCACCGGCTGCGCAAGCTCAACCAGATCGCCGAGGGATATCAAAATCCTGCATCAGAATAATAATAATTCTTCCTTTGCGTGAACGTATCGTGTACAATAGGTTCGATACAACCGGAGGCGATTCTTAATGGTAAAACCGATCTTGCTGGATGAGCAGCTCTGCTTCTCGATCTACAAGGCGCAAAAACAGTACAACCACTTTTACGCGCAGGCCCTGAGCCAGTTCAAGCTGACTTATCCGCAATACATCACTCTTCTGTCGCTGTACGAGCATGGCACGATGTCCGTCAAGGAAGTCGGCCAGACGCTCGCGCTAGACAGCGGCACTTTGACGCCGTTGATGAAGCGCCTGGAGAAGGACGGGTGGATCACCCGCACCCGCTCTAAGGAAGATGAGCGGCGCGTCGACGTGGCGCTGACGCAAAAGGCGCTTGATGAACGCGACGCGATCTTCGAACACGTTGGCTCCTGCACCGAGATGATGAACTTGAGCCAATCAGACTATAACGCGATCAAGCTCCAAGTCGACACCGTCGACGCGCACCTTAGCGCGATCCCAGATACAGCGCTGAGCTAAAGCCCAAAAATGCCCCGCTTCACCAGTTGGTGAGGTGGGGCATTTTTGGGTCTGTTCACGCTAAGTTCAGTCGCGTGATGCGCCTGTTGTCACTGCGGCTCGATCACTTCTGGTCGTCTTTGGAGACGAGGATGTCATCGATCAGCCCGTAGTCCTTGGCTTCCTGCGCGGTCAAGTAGTGATCACGCTCGGTGTCGGACTTGATCTCTTCGACCGGCTTGCCGGTCGCATCGGAGAGGATCTGGTTCAGCTTCTTGCGGGCCTTAAGGATCTGTTCGGCCGCGATCTCGATCTCGGTCTGCTGACCCTGGGCGCCGCCCAGCGGCTGGTGGATCAAGACTTCGGAGTTCGGCAGGGCGAAGCGCTTGCCTTTCTTCCCGCCGGCGAGCAGCACGGAGGCCATGGAAGCCGCCATCCCGATGGCAATGGTCTGCACATCGGCGTGGATCAGGTTCATGGTGTCGAGGATCGCCAGCCCGGAGGTGATCACGCCACCGGGAGAGTTGATATACAGGTAGATGTCTTTGTCAGGGTCTTGTGCGTCCAAGAAGAGGAGTTGGGCAATGATCGAGTTTGCCACCTGGTCATTGATCTCTCCGGACAGCATGATGATCCGGTCTTTGAGTAAGCGTGAGTAAATGTCGTAGGCGCGTTCGCCGCGACTGGTCTGTTCAACGACTGTTGGGACTAACATAGCTGGACCTCCTAATAAGCGAGTTTAGCACTCTTCAAAGTACAGTGCTAAGTATACGATTAATGTCAAAGAAGGTCAAACGGTTTGACGCATCTTTTTCTGATTAGAGGATAGCACACTGACCGGGCAGGGGGAAAGGCGGGCGCTTGCGTCTGGGGTCGTCGAGCCACGCAAGGCCAAGTGTGGGCACAACGCGCTTATCCTGATCAGACTGTTCGCGCTTGCGCGTTACAGGCTGACATGCGGCAGAAAAGCTAGCCGTCCCGCTAAGTGCGGCCTTGCTTCGCTCTGGGTAAGCAAAAAGCGCTCGGCGAGGCCGGGCGCTCAAGGGTCATTCTTCCGTGTGTTGATCGAAGTCCAGCTGCTTCTCGCGCCCGTAAGCGATGAACGAGAAGATCACGCCGATGATCCGGATCACCCACGAGACGAAGGCGACCAGCAAGGCGCCAAGGATCCCGCCGACCATGGTTATCGCCTGCGAGTCGGTCAGCTTGCTCGCTTCGCTCGCCAAGTCGCTCATCGCGGCCAGGCTCCCGACCGTGGCGACGAGGATCACCCAGAAGGCGACCTCTAAGGCACTGGCGATCACGAGCAGCAGAGCACCGGTGCGCCGCTTGCCCTTCGGCAGCTTGACCAGCAGGTAGATGGACAGGCCCATGACGATCAGCCCGAGGCCGATCGTGCCGTACAAGAACAGTGGGACACAGGAGATCACGCCCAAGATGGCGAGGATCAGGTATAAGGTCTGATAAGTCTGAACAGTGGATTGTTCTTCCATTTGATAACTCCTCCAATCTCAAGGCCCGGGAGCCTTGTTGATTCAAATTATTGCGCATTTTATCATTACAAGCTAGTATTTTCTCGATAAAATGACTTTGAGCGGGCAAAAAAGGGACAAAAAACGCCCCAAACGGGGCGTTTTTGCTGAATGTACGGCCTTGACGACCGATATGATGGGCAGCCCGGAAATCTACTTTCCCGTAGTGGCGCGGGTTCGCGCGGCTGACTGCCACCTCATTGCCACCTCACAATGCTTCGAGCGCCCGCGCGATTTTTTTGTCGTCTCGTTGCTTGAGCTCATCGACCTCGTGTAGGTATACCTTCATTGTGATTGCCAGACTACCGTGGCCAAGACGTCGGGAGATGGACAGCAGCTCGACGCCCTCGAAGAGTAGCATGGATCCGTGCGAGTGTCGTAGCCCGTGACTGGTGATCGTGTTCTTGGCGCCGACGGAGGCGCACAGCCCCTTGACCGTCTTGTTCATCGCTTCGTTGCCAATGATCCGGTGCTGCACGTTTCGGAAGACCAGGTCATCTGGATCGCGCCACCCATCTGCGAGGAAGAGTTCTTGCTGGCGCAGGCGCAGCTGCTTGAGTAGCGCGATCAGTTTCGGCGGGACGGTGATGGTGCGGTAAGACTGCTTGTTCTTGAGCGGCCCGAAGTTGTCTGTCTGCTTGCGGGTCTTATACTGCCAAGAGTGCTCAAAGGTAACTGTGCGTGCCTCAAAGTCGATATTTTCCCAGGTTACCCCGAGGGCCTCTTCAAAGCGGGCTCCGGTGTATGCCATGAAGACCGCGATGTAGTTACTCATGTGAGCCATGTCGGCGTACTTGGTGGCCAGCTTGATCATCGCCTTGAACTCTTTGACAGACACATATTTTTCCGACTCGTCTTTGCTGGCGGCGCCGTCAATGATAGCTCGTCGGGTGAAGTCACGGGTCGTGTAGCCGTCTTCCACAGCGTCACTGATAATACCGCGCACCTGCGAGTTGATTTTATCGACCGTAGAGCGCGTTAGCGGCGTTCTACGCTTGCCCCGGGGATTCGTGGCACACCAGTCCAAAAACGCCTGATAGGTGGTCTTATCGACCTCTGACAGCATCATGCCCGGGCGCTCTGCATCAAACCACTCATGAAGATAGCCGCTTACGACCTGATACCACTCATCGGTGGAAGCTGACGCACGCCCTAGCTTGAAGGCGGCGATCCACTTGTCGTAGTAGGCGGGCAGGGTGATCTTCTTCTCTTCCTCGGCGCGGCGCCCATCATCTAGGTCCAGGTTCGCCGCGAAAGATACTGCGTCCTTCTTTTTGTCGAAGACTCGCCGTACGTCTTTGCGGTTTCCTGCAGCTCGAGTCCCGACGATGCCACGAACTGACGTAAGCACCCAATAACAGACCGGATATGATTGCCCCTTGCCGGGCAGTATGATTGCCTCATCAAATCTAAATTGGTGAGGTAATTTTATGGATGAGAAACCTGAGATTGTTCGGATCAAATTAGAGGATGACCAGCGGCGGGCGCCACTGAGCACTGCCACCAAGGCCTTTCAAGTTAAGATTGACACCAACAAAACGGTTGTAGTGTATAACCATATCCAGGGCTATATCCTGGATGCCTTGATGAAGGCGGTGTTCGCCAATGCTCATTGATATCCACAAGCTCAGCGGCATTTATTTGATTTGTGGTAAGACCGACTTGCGTCGTGGTATTGAAGGCTTGGCTGGAGTTATCCAAGAGGAATATCATCTGGATCCGTACAGTCGGGCACTGTTTCTATTTTGCGGGACCCGCAAGGATCGGTTTAAGGCCCTATATTGGGCTGGCGATGGATTTATCCTGCTCTACAAGCGAATTGAGGACGGCCGGCTACAGTGGCCAACGACTCAAAATGAGGTTAAGAAACTCCACGCTAAGCAATTAGAGCGTCTTTTATCTGGTTGGGGATTGGAGTCGACGGTAAACCAGTTTTGTCCAAGAAATAATGGTAGAACGCCCGTCGCACCAGTGGTACACTCAACCCAACATCAATGAATCGAGGGCTACGCCCATGGTCACTACGACTGAAGATCTGCTCAAACAGGCACTCGAGCAAAATCGAGAACTCATGAAACAAGTTCAGGCGCTCACCGAGCAGGTCGCGTATTTAACTCGGAAACTCTACGGCTCCCATTCGGAGAAGATGACCGATCCTAATCAGCTGTCTCTTCTGGGAGATAACAGTGTTTTTACCGACCCAGAGCAGACTGGGCAACAAAGCGAAGAAATAGTCGTAGTAAAAGCCAAGCGCAAGCCTAAAAGCAGTCGCGGTGAATCAATCGATCCAAAATTGCCCATCGAAGAAACCGTGATCACTCGAAAAAGTGAGCTGTGTGATCATGGTCATCAGCTGGCTAAAGTGGGCAAGCATCTCGTGCGTGAAGTGGTCCAACACATACCAGGCAGATTGTATGTTGAACGTATCTTTGAAGAGACATACAAGTGTCCGGAATGTGAGCTCGAGGATGGTGTGAGTCACCTGTATCAAGGACAAGCGCCGCAGGCGTTGTTCCCGCACAGTCTCGCGACCTCGTCGCTAGTCGCTGAGTTGCTCTATCAGAAATACATGCTGGGTACACCGCTTTATCGTCAGATATTAGAATGGCGCCGAGCGGGTCTTCTACTCAGTGAGACGACCATGACAAACTGGGTAATCAACGCGGCAGAAATCGTCAGACCAGTCTATGACCTGATGCACGAGTACCTCCTGTCAGAGCGGTTCCTGCAAGGCGACGAAACACCGTTCCAAGTGCTGAGAGAACCGGGTAAGTCGGCAAAGAGTAAATCATACATCTGGGTAGAACGCAGTATTCGCCTCGCCGACCAGCAGGTCGTCTACTACGCTTATGGCAACACCCGCTCTGGTAAGTTCGCGCAGCGAATATACTCAGGCTATACTGGGGTCCTGCAGTGTGATGGCTATGCCGGATATAATCTTCTTGGCGACAGCGTCATCCGTGTTGGTTGTTGGGCGCACGTTCGGCGTAAATTCTACGACGACGCAGCGAAGGTTAAAGGTAAATTTACCAGCACGAAACCGCTAGAGCTGCTCAACCAGATGTTCCACCTTGAGACACAATGGGCGCTCTTATCACCGGCCGAGCGTCTGAAATGTCGACAGGCAGAACTAGAACCTCTGATTGATCAGTTCTGGGCTTGGTGTGATCAGGCCGCGCCGGCGCCGAAATCGCGACTGGGTGTCGCTCTGACCTACGCTTTGAATCAGCGGTGCATGCTTAATCGAGTCTTGGAGTTTGGCGAGATTGATTTGAGCAACAATGCATCAGAGCGGAACATGAAGTCCTTCGTGATTGGACGAAAGAACTGGCTGTTCGCCACCAGCCCAAAGGGGGCCGAAGCCAATGCGATCTGGATGACGATCGTTGAGACTGCCAAAGCCAACGGACTGGATCCACGAAGTTACATTGAGCGACTTCTGCATGGGCTGTCACAACTGTCTGCCTCACCAACGAGGGAACAAGCTGAGGCTTATTTACCTTGGAATCAGCATCTAAAGCCAGCAACTAGCGAAACCGCGTAAGCAATGAAGGGTCGCAATCCAAAAATAGGATTGCGGCCCTTCTCAGTTTGCAAGACGGTCGATTATTGGGTGCTTACGAACTGACCACTTACCATCGTTTGTTTTTTTCACCGTTGCCATGATTAGAACCTCCTGTGATATACTGGAGGCACGCAAAGAGCGCACCTCGTGTGTGTGATTTGTTCCTTGCACCTACCCACGGTCCGCCAAGATGTGGGGTAGGTGCTTTTTGTTTGCGACTAGCCGATATGAAAGAAAACTTTGAGTAGAATTGCTGCGACAACCGCTGCTACTATCCCGAAAATCCAGTCAAGCCGACGAGTATTGTTTTTGGTATTCTCGCTAATTACTGTTAAAGAATTTACGCTGTTTGACGTAGTAGTCTTTAGTTCGGCCATCGACGTCGCGTTTGTATCAAATTGGGCAGACAATTTCGTCAGAGTTTTGTCGATGCTTTCGAGTTTGTCGTCAATTTTGTCGAAACGTCGGTCAACTTTGTCGGAGAAGCGATTGAAATCATCTTTGCTTACGTATCTGGGATCCATTGGACCATCTCCATCTTTATTGTCGGGGTCCGCCGCCTTGATTGTAGCACGAAAATTACCATCGCTGGATTCAAGAGGAACGCGGTGCATCTTCTCGGACTTGTATGCAAATATATCTGTGACGTCTGCGGACAAATCACTTTCCTCGCTTTGCTGGAATTATAGTACTGAAAATAGGATGTGGGATAAAGCTTCCGTCTTTGCCTGATTCAACTTCCAAGTTGAATTGCAATCCAAGCAGATTGGTCGTTTCTGGGCCAACACTCGAAGAATCGAATTCAAACTCGGTTTCCAAGTTGATTGTTCCAAGTCCGTCAATTGTCTGTGAGCCACGGCTGTCCAACAGAATTGGTTCGTGGCCTGTAAGTTGATCGCCAAGAGAAAAAAGGTTCACAAGCACTCGCTTATTTGGATGGCCATAGCCTAAAAGAAGTATGTCGGTTGATAATTCAAAGGTGGTTTTTGTTGAGGATATATCAATTACATGAACTGCTTTCCCCTGCTGAGAAAGTCGAAGCCTTGTTATCGTTGCATCGTTACGTTGCGTTTCAAAATCGCTAGCCATATCTAATCACCATTCTTCTTTCCCGCCCTCCCAGAGGGCTTTTTATTTTGCGTAGATCTCGTGCACGTAGTCCGACATGTAGCCTGGTATGTGAAAGTTTTCCATGAAGCGCTGCGGATCTTCGACTTCGAACAGGCTATGTAGAAGGCGGACGGCGAACCTGTTTGCTTCACCCTCGATGCTGTTGCGTGCTGGGTGGAAGTAGGCAACGTCTGGGTCGCCGTTGATCACGTGGCCAATCTCGTGTGCGATGGTGTAGGGGAGCTGTTGGTGGTCTCGCCACTGTGTGTTGACGATGATGAAGCGACGGCTTGGGTAAGCTGCCGAGGGCTGGTCGGGCTCAACGTCTCCTGTTAGCGCAAAGCCTACATTGTGATCGTAGGCGTAGTTCAATAGTCGGGTGACACATTCGTCGATGTCCTCATTCACTTATCGTCACCACCCTGGTTGCGCAGGATCGCGCGAAATATCTCGATGGTGGCACTATCGATCGGGCGACCTTCGAAGGTCATTGGGACATCGTCAGCCAGGTCAACCGGGGCGGACGGGTCAGACTTGGCGGGATTCGGGTCGTCCGTGTTGCCAAGCAGATAGTCCGTGGTGACGTTTAGAGCCTTAGCAACGGCCTTTAATGAATCGGCGGTTGGCGTCTGATCTTTCCAACGGTAGATACTATTAATGCCGATTCCGGCATGTGTGGCAGTTTCCTTGAGATTCCAGCCATATTTTTCTTTCGCGACTTTTTTAATACGCTCAACTAGCGCCATATCAACGTTCTCCTGAGCATGAGGACACAAAATAACTGAAGTCGATATTTTTAGCTTGACGTTTGTATCTAGTTCAGTTATTCTGGGTTCATCAAGTAATTAAGCAACGACTTAACAAACCCATATCGGCGCTGACTTTGGCGAGGAAGGCCGGTAGGAGTATGACGGTTAAGTTATTTGCTATGCCCACATTGTACTGAGTTCAGTACAAGAATGCAACCACTTAATTACCTGATTAATTCGGAAGGAAGGAGGCGAGCAAGTGATGAACCAGTTAGAGATTTCAGCTTCGCCACAAAACCTTGAAGAACTAAAAGAGCTGCTAGCGGAAGTAGCAACTCTCGGTGAAAAGTACAATCTAACTATTTCGTATCGGATTTTGCTGGGGCTTTCAGAGCATCAATGCGACCTTCGATAACACCCAGTAGGTACTGATAGTTACTGCCAACCGTATTCCCGGTGACAACGCTGGCCTTGCTTTGACCAATAGCGCCCTCAGTGTTGGACAAGTTGTGCAGTTGGGCATTGTGGTTGAGCAAAGCAACTGTCAATTCAACGGCTAGTTCCTTATCCGTTTTGGACATTAGATCACCTCCTTCCTGAGGTGATTATCCCACAACTTAATTAACTGCAAAAGAAGGTGAACACATGGTAACGATTCAACTCAACTGGACTACTGATCGTGGTGACTGGGGTAACTACCTCAACCACATCAAACTTCAACAAGCCGAAGTCGCGAAGTTTCTCGGCGTCAGCGACGTAACGATGTCGCAGCTGGTCAAGAAGATGACCGATGGCCAGGGTCTAACGGCTTCTACCCAGGATCAATACCGCTGGAAGCGTGCGGTGACTTACGTCAAGTTGCGCGCAGCGGAGACGAAGGAGGCCCAGTCATGAACGAGCTGATTCAGGTGACAGAGAACGATCAGCACCAGCAGGTCGTTTCAGCACGCGAGCTATACAAGGGGCTCGAGATCAAGACACGTTTCAGCCTGTGGGTTGAACAGAATTTCAAGAGCTTTGATGAACACGAAGACTTCGAGGGCGTAGTTCAAACTACACCCTTCAATCCGGACTACCCGAAAGGCAAGCAACAGCAGCTTCAAGATTACGCACTGACCATCGACATGGCGAAGAACCTAGCACTGATGAGCAAGACGGCGCGGGGTGCAATGTATCGAGCCTACCTAATCGATGTGGAGCGCAAGTGGAACGATCCGGCTGAGGTAATCCGGCGCGGTTATGCGTTGCTGCTGGACGAGAACAAGCAGCTCAAGGTCGAGAACGCCAAGATGGTGCCAAAGGTCGAGTACTTCGACACACAGATGCATAACCCCGGGTTGATGACCACAACGATTATTGAGAAGGCCTACGGTAAGTCGGCTAAGTGGCTCAACGCCAAGCTGAGTGAGATGGGCATCATCTTCAAGCAGGGCAAGCAGTGGGTTATCAAAGCGAAGTATGCAGCCAAGGGCTACACCGGCTACGACAAGTGGGGTGACATTGAGAACCAAGCCGTTCACCCGCTACTCAAGTGGACACAGCGAGGCGAGAAGTTCATCTACGACGAGCTCGCGAAGCAAGGCATCCGCCCAATCGCGGAGCAGATGAATTTAGTGGAGGCATAGCCATGGACACGATCGACGTAACAGCAAAGTTCAGTGTCACGATCCCGGCGGACAAGGTGCTGGTCGATCGTGACGAGTGGGAGCATTTGACCTCTGATGGCCTAGTGGGCCAGCGATGGACGCGACAAGACTGCATCGACCATCTGAAGGGTGGCGGTATGCGAATCTCGGACTTCACCAACCATGTGCTCAAGCCAAAACGCCAGGAGCTCGAATCAATCGGCGCTGTGCTCAGCTGGTCCAACGGTAAGCGGGGTGGTGGTAGCAAGTATCTGTTCCGCGCAACCGTGATGAGCAAGTGGCTCGAAGACAACCTAGACCAGATCACCAGAGGAGGATGGCCACATGATTCCGATTGACCCAATTAGTTTTCTGGCTGGCGCAGGCATTGCTGCATTGATCGCCGCAGTAAAAGGCAAGCGCAGCTGGCGCGACTGCTTCGTGATCACAGACGCAGACATGGACGAGGAGGAAGACCAGTGAAAGACAACGTGAAATTCATTCGCATCTCATCTGAGGATCGCATCTGGCGGGTCGAAGTCGACGGCACCGAAGTCGGCGAGCTCAATCAGTGCGAGGGCGCCAGCTGGTACTTCGACTACTCGGACGGCGACGAGACCGACTTCGATGACGGTCTGACTATCTGGCAGGCAAAGCTGGCCTGCATCGACTATCTCGAGAAGATCGGGGAGGTGTGACACATGACGCCTTGGGAGATCAATCAGATGCTGGACCAGCACGATCTGGAGAAGCAGCACCAGGCCGAAGACGGAGACGGCTGGGGCGTGAAGGAGGATGCGTATGAAGACTAGCAACTTTGTCAGCACCGCCAGCATGACCCACGAGCAGTGGCTGCTTGAGCGGCGCAAGGGCATCGGCGGTAGCGACGTGGCAGCCATTTTGGGGCTGTCGCCGTGGCGCTCACCATTCAGTGTGTGGGCCGACAAGACGGGCCGCCTGCCAATCACAGAGGGCGACAACGAGTTTATGCACTGGGGCACCATCATGGAGCCGATCCTGGCCCGTGAGTTCGAGGCGGCGACTGGCAAGAAGGTCTACCGCCAGAACAAGACGTTTTTCGACCCGGAGCACCCCTTCCTACGCGCCAACATCGACCGCGACATCGCTGGGGAGCCCGGCTTCCTGGAGATCAAGACGGCCAGTGAGTACAAGTCGGCCGAGTGGGCTGACGACGAGGTGCCGGTCCCGTACCAGCTCCAGGTGCAGCACTACATGTACGTGCTCAACAGGCCATACGTCTACTTTGCCTATCTGATCGGTGGACACGCCTTTGGCTACAAGCGCATAGAGCGGGACCAAGAGGCCATCGACACGATCGAGCCGCTGCTGATCGAGTGGTGGGAGAAGCACGTGATCGGTGACGAGGCACCCGAGACTGACGGCGCCAGCGCCACGACCGCCGCACTGCGGGCCCTTTACCCTGACGACACCGGCGAGGTAATCGACCTACCTGGCAGTTTCGACTCGCTGCTCGAGTCACGGGAGCAGCTCAAGTCGTCCATGGCTTCGAGCAAAGAGACTGTGGACGCGGTCGACAATCAGCTGCGCGCCGCGATCGGCGACGCCACCGTCGGCGAGACGGCGCTGTGGAAGGTCACCAACAAGGCAAACAAGCGCGGGGCACGGGCCCTG
>NZ_JABEKX010000005.1 GCF_013407595.1 Lacticaseibacillus absianus | reverse complement strand
GCGAATTGACTTCGCAATGTTTAATTCTCTTCGATTCAAGATCGAAAAGCCCTATCACATAACGAAACTTTGTTCAGTTTTCAAAGGACTACCGTGTCAAACGACAACTTTTAAAGTATATCAGGTTGACATGTCGTTGTCAACGATAAGTTTTTGATCACTCATCGGCCGAACGTTATGTTTCGTTCGCGACAACTTTTATATCTTACCAAGCGCGGCGCTTCTTGTCAATCACTTTTTTGTGATCACATTTGGCGGCGCCGGTGTTATCCAAAAGACAACTTTGATATCATACCAAGTAGCGTTCCTAGCGTCAACTACTTTTCGTGAAAAAACTAATGATTGGAGTCGTAAATATGGATGATGCCAATAGCTGGAACGACTTTGCCGCCGCCTACGCCGAGATCCAGCAAGAATCACGGCTGCCGGTCGAGCGTGACGTGGTCGCGCAACTCGTCACCTGGTTACCCCTGGCGACACTGTCCGTCGCTGACGTTGCGGCGGGCAGTGGGCGCTACGCCTTGCCCCTTACCGCACACGCCCGGCGCGTCGAACTGATCGACTGGGCCCCGGCAATGCTGGCTGAGGCGAAGGCCTGGCTGACCGCTCACCGCGTCACGGATGCGACCTACACGACGGCCGATTGGCGCGCGTTGCCCGCATCCCCGCGCGCGGACCTCATCTTCATCAGCCAGCTCCCGAGCCTGACCCCGGCAGACTTACCGGCCGTCAGCCGCCTGGCGCGCCGCGCTGTCGCTCTGAATGTTCAGACGGTCCAGACGGATAGCCTTCTCACCCATCTCGCACAGGTGTTGCAAGTTCCGACCCCGATTGCTTATCAGGCCGACCCAGTGCGCGGTGCAGCACTACTCGACGCACTGCCGCCCACAGCGCTGCGCCAAACGTTGACCTATCAGCTGACAGACGCTGCCACGGTGACAGACCTGTTACCCGCCTTCGATCGGCCGTTTGCCCTCCACGAGGCACAAGCCTTAGCCCAAGCGGTCAGCGGTCGGCCCGATCCCAACGCACTGCTCCCCGTGACGATGACCTACACGTTCACCCTTGCGTGTTGGCCGGCATCAGCGTTCAACTGACGCTTCGACCAAGTCAACCGGCCGTGGACGAGCGCCGCACGGTGGATGCCCAACGAGTCCAGACCAGACCGCGCCAAAACCAAAGGCTGCGCTGGAAACAAGTCGCGCCCTGTAACCCCGACGTTCGGGTTTTACAGGGCGCGATCATGTCGCTGGGCTAAACCTGCTTGATGTCTCAGTCTGCTGGCGTCGCCGCTAGCTGGTCGCGGCGTCAAGTCCACCTGACGCGCTGGCCTTACGCCCGCAGGTTCTCGATGTTGATCCGCGTGTCGACCCACTGATCGTCGTAGAAGCCCGTCTCATGCGAGACGAGGACCACTGCACCGGGGAACTCCCGCAGCGCGGTCTGTAGCGCGTGTTTCGTGTCATCGTCCAAGTGGTTGGTCGGTTCATCCATGATCAGGAGGTTCGTCGACTGGAGCATCAGATCCGCCAGCTTCACCTTGCTCTGCTCACCCCCAGATAGTAGCTGCAGCGGCTTATCCATCTCCTCGCGCGTCAGCGCCGTGCGCGCGAGCACTTGCCGCAGCGGGCGCTGACTCAACGCCGGATACTTACCCATCAAGAACTGCAACGGCGTCTGCTTCGGGATCGCCCAGTCCAGCTCCTGTTCGAAGTACCCGAACACGACGTTGTCGGCGATCGCGACATCCCCCGCCAAGGCGGGTAGCTGGCCCAAGATGGTCTTCAATAGCGTCGACTTCCCGATCCCGTTGAACCCTTCCAGCGCGATCACTTCATCGCGGGCGATCGAAAAGTTGATCGGGGCGAGCAGCGGCTGCTCGTAGCCGACGACCAAGTCGTTGACGTCGACCAGGATCTGGCGTTGCACCGGTTGATAGGGGAACGCGAGGTGTGCCTTCGCGCGGTTACCTGGTGGGGTCAGGCGCTCGACATGGGCGAGCTGCTTCTCTCGACTGCGCGCCGCGGTTGAGCGCGACCCCGCCTTGAACTTGCGGATGAAGGCCTCCGTCTTTTGGATCTGCGCCTGTTGCTTCGTGTACGCCTTCATATAAGTCTCGTGGTCGGCCGCTTTTTGCCGCATCGCCTGCTTGAGGCTCCCCGTGTACTTCGTGATCTGCCCAAATTCGATATCCAGGATCGCGTTGGTCACATCCTGGAGAAAGTCGTAATCATGCGAGATCACGATGAACGCCCCCTCGAACGCCTGCAACCATTCGGTCAGCCAAGCGATGTGGCTGACGTCCAGGTAGTTGGTCGGTTCATCCAGCAGCAGCATATCTGGCGTCTCCAGCAGCAACTTCGCGAGGATGATCTTCGACCGCTGGCCACCGGACAGCGCATCGACCGGGTGATCGAGCCCGATGGCGTCCAGCCCCAGCCCGGTCGCGACCGTTGCGATGCGCGTGTCGACGTCGTAGAAGTCATTGGCCTCCAGCTCCTGTTGCAGGGTCCCTGCCTTGGTCAACAGTTCATCATCCAGCGTCGTCGCGTAGTCGGCATAGATCTGATTCATCTTCGCTTCCTTGGCGTACAGCGATGCAAAGGCGGTGTGCAAAAATTCGCCGACCGTCTGCCCTGGTTGCAGGTTCACGTATTGGTCGAGGTAGCCGACGTGTAGGTGTCGCTGCCACACGATCTTGCCGTCATCCGGCTCCAGCGCCCCAGTCAGGATCTTGATCAACGTGCTTTTGCCCACGCCGTTTTGACCGACGACCCCGAGGTGATCGGCCTGATTCACTTGAAAACTGGCATCCTGATACAACTGCTTGTCCAAGAAGCGCTGGGACAATCCCGTCACGGTCAACACGCTCATCTGCGCGGCCTTCTTTCGTTGGATTTTCTGAAAATCATTCAGCCCACCCTACCACATCCACAGGGCGCTTATCAAGTCACTGTCCACCGTCGCTCGCGCTGGCGCCCTTGGGCCGCGCGGGCCAAGCACATTCTTTGCCTTTTGGGCGACCAAAGGAAATAATGGCGGTAACACAAGAAAGGATGTGAGCACATGGCGATCACAGATTCACGGTTGACCCACGGGATCATCGGTGCTGCGATCGGTGACGCCCTGGGGTTGCCGGTCCTGGGCGCAACCGCCGCGGAGCTGACCGCGCATCCCGTCACCAGCATGCAGGGCTACGGCCGCTACCAGCTGCCAGCGGGCGTCTACTCAGACGCGACCGGCCTGACTCAAGCCAGCCTGGCAGCGCTGATCGCGGGCTTTTCGGGCGACGGCTTGATGGCCGCCTACCATCAGTGGGCGAGCCGCGCGGCCTTCGCCCCCGTGAACGGCCCGCTGACCACATGGCCGAGCATCACGGCCGCACTGGCCGGACGGACACCAACGGCTCCGGACGCCGATCCAGGGGGCCTGATCCGCAGCCTGCCGATGGGGTACTACCTCTACCAACACGCCGGCCCCGACCTGTTCGCAGCGCCGGATGCCTTGGCCCAGCTGAACGCCTTCATCGACTTGACGAATCCAGGACCAGCCAACCGCATCGCAGCGGCGATCTATGTCCAGATCACCCTGGCATTGCTGGCCGACGTGCCCCTTGAGCCCGCGATCCGCCAAGGGGTCGCTGCGACCCTGGCCCACTACGGCGAGACACCGGCCGCGCTCGACTTTCGCACCTTGACGCTTCTCGATGAGCCGACGGCCGCAACCATGGCCGCGGCAGTACCGACCCCACGCAACGTGCTAGGCGTGGCGCTGTACAGCCTGTTGCGCACCGACGATTACGAACCGGCAGTCCTGAAGGCGGTCAATTTCGGCGGCCAGACCACCACGACGGCCGCACTGACCGGGGGGCTGGCCGGGCTCCACTACGGCTACGCCCGGCTCCCACATAAGTGGTGCCTGCTGCTGACCAAATACGGCGAGATTGCCGCGCGCGTGCGCACTGCGGAACAGTCGGGAAATTTTCCGCGGTACGACTGACCTCGTTTTTGAGTGGGTCAGTGTGGTATGCTTAAAAAAACTGTGTTGTGAGGTGTGCTCATGAAAGAAGAAAAAGGCGGCTTCCTGCGCTGGCTGATCGAGCTGATCGTTTTGATCGCTGTGGTGGTGCTCGGGACGCAACTGCTGATCAAGTTCGTCATCAGTAAAGACATCGTGCAAGGCACCTCCATGCAGCCGACGCTGCAAGACGGCGACCGCTTGTACTCCCTACGCCATAAGAAGGTCAAGCGCAACGCCATCGTCGTAATCGAAGCCCCGGACGCGCCGGGTGAACTCTACATCAAACGCGTCATCGGCATGCCTGGCGATACAGTCCGCGTGCAAGACGAGAAGCTGTACGTCAACGGCAAGCAACAGACCCAGCCGTACCTGAACACCAAGTTCATGAAGCAAGAGATCGCGGCCTGGGCGAAGACCCAAGGGGTCGCCGCCGATTCCGTCCACTTCACGCAGGACTTCAACATCGCCACGCTGGCCGCCACCAAAAGCGCGACGGTCCCTGCCAACAGTTACTTCGTGATGGGGGACAACCGGTTGGTCTCGCACGACGGCCGCGCGTTCGGCTTCATCAAGCAAAGCAAGGTCCAGTCCGTCGTCGTCTGGCGTTACTGGCCGCTCAATAAGATGAAACTTTATTGATCCCTGAGGGGCCGCGGTGGCGGCCCCTTTTTTGGATCCCACTTCACCTCACAGCGTTCATCTGCCCGGTTTCACCTCGCCTCACGCCGCTGGGAGGGGTAAACTGTGACCCGTACCCATCTAATTTATGGAGGCATCATCATGGACGCTAATTGGCTTTGGCTTCTCGCCCTGGTCGCCGCGGCGGCTGGCATCGTGGGCTTCACCGCGATCCAGCAACGGACCCGACTGCGCAAGCGCCTGCTGGCGAGCTGGGGCCGCTTTCCCGAAGCGCGGCGCGCCGACAGCGAAGCAAGCCTGGCAGAGGCTTACGAGGCCTCACACCAGCTGCACACGACCGACAGCACCGTCGATGCGCTGACCTGGCACGACTTAGACCTGCAGGCGGTGTTCAAGCGCCTGAACCAGACCGAGTCAAGCGTCGGGGCCGAGGCGCTGTACGCCCAGCTGCACGACTTCGACTTCGGCCACCCCAACGTATCAGAGGCCCTCGTGACGTTCTTGACCACCAACGCCGAGGCCCGCATGCAGGTCCGTACGGCCTTCGCCCACTTGGGCAAAAGCGACCACAACCAGTCGCAACGCTACCTGCTCGACGCAACGCACCAGCAGCTCCCCCACGCGTGGCAGTACCGCGTGCTCGGCCTGCTGCCCCTAGTCGGTCTGCTTGTGATCCCGTTGGTCCCGCTCGTTGGACTACTGATCCTGCTCGGGAGCCTGATGTTCAACCTCGTCTACTACCAGCAACACCGCGAGCGGCTGGATGTTGAGCTCAACGCGATGCGCTACCTCGTGCAGACCATCGCGACGGCGAAACGACTGAGTCGCATCGCGACGCCGAGCCAGTCGGCTCTGCGCGAGGCCGTCGCCCCGCTAGCCGGGATCACGCGCCACGCCTTCGTCTTCCGCACCAAGACTGGCGCCGAAACAGAGATCATCGCCGACTACCTGGGGATCCTCTTCATGCTCCCGTTCATCGCCTACAACGCCGTGCTGCGGGCGCTTGGGGAACACCGCCAGGCCGCCTTAGCGCTGTGGTCGCAGCTCGGCGCGCTGGAGGTCGCGATCGCCGTAGCCAACTTCCGCACCGCCGCGCCGGTCACCTGTCAGCCGCAGTTCGCGACCGGCGGCGTGCAGGCCCGCGGCCTGGTCCACCCCCTGCTCAAGGCGCCTGTCGCCAACCCGCTGGACTGGACGCGATCGGCGCTGATCACCGGGAGCAACGCCTCCGGCAAGTCGACCTATGTCAAAAGCGTGGCGATTAACTGCCTGCTTGCCCAGACGCTCAATACCGCCACGGCCGACTCATTCACCCTGGCGCCAGGCCACGTCGTCACGGCCATGGCGATCCAAGACGACCTCGACGCCGGTGACAGCTACTTCATCGCCGAGATCAAGGCGATCCGGCGCGTGTTGCACCTTGCCGCCGGAGGCACGCGGGTCTATGGCTTCATCGATGAGATCCTCAAGGGGACCAACACCGTCGAGCGGATCGCCGCCAGCGCCAGCGTGGTCCACTGGCTGACTCAGACCAATGCGCTGGCAATGGTCGCGACCCACGACGGCGAGCTGACCCGCATCCTCGGTCCAGCGGCGACGAACTGGCACTTCCAAGAGACCGTCGACGCGCACGGTGTCACCTTCGACTACCAGTTGCACCAAGGTCCGGCCACCTCGCACAACGCGATCGCTTTGCTCGCCACGCTGGACTACCCAAAGGCGATCATCGCCCAGGCCCACAAGCTAGCCGCAGACTTCGAGCGCACCACGGTGTGGCCGCAGGTGTGAGCCTACTGGGTGGGCCCAGATCATGGCATGGACCACGCAGTGAACATCGCGCTAAATCAAAAAAAATCGCCTTGTTGCGTCGGCAGCAAGGCGATCTTTCTAGTTGTCTTGGTAATACAGCGTCCGCACGTTGTCATAGAAGCCTGCCCGCACGACCTGCAGGTACGGATCGATCAGCAGGTCGAACAGGTGGAAGGTCGCGTATTCGAGGATCGTCCAACCCAGCATCGACAGGTTCAAGACGAAGTAGTCGAACTTGTGCCCGCGCATGATGCGCCAGGAGTCCCCCATGGCCGTGAAGACACTGTACGGCGCCCCGTCTTGGCGCCCGTCGTAGTAGGTGTAGTAGGTCATCCCCAACCCGTAGGCCAGCAGGATCCCCGGCACGACCAGGGCGAAGAGGCCCAGGCCGACCAGCAGGTTGACCAGCAACCAGATGGCTAACATGCCGAAGAAGTAGCGGCTGGTGAAGGTGCGGAAGATCGCCTTGACGGGGTTGAAACCGGTGACCTGATCGCGGGCAATGTCCAGCGCGGTGAAGGCGATCCCCTGGGTGAACCAGAGTCCGATCAGTGCCTCCATCAGCTGACGATCGGCGGCCTGGTCCTTACCCGAGTAATAATCGATGAAGTTGTTCGGATTCGCCGCGATGTTCTCGACCCCAAAGCTGGTGATCGTCTCGAACATGATCCAGGCCCCGATCACGGCGAACACCACGCCGATCAACCACGGGACGAGGTTCGCCACGACCAGGTCGCGGTAGTTCCCGCCTGCGCGTAATTGTGCCTTCGCTCGTCGCTTCAGTTCGCGACGCGTCATCTGTTGTGCCATGTTGTCCTCCCTTTGTCTGTGTGTCAGCGCTCCACCTTGGCCGGCTCGTCAGCTAGGGCCTGACGGCGGTCGGTCGCGCGGATCAGCTGCTGGATCCGCCACAGCGCTGAGAGCTGTTGGGGCAACGCCCCCAGGATGCCCAGCGACTGGGTCGCCGAATCGGAGCGCACGACGTGGTGGTAGCCGGGTTCGCCGCGGAAATAAAACCGGTTGGTCGCCAGCGCGTATTCTGTTGTGAACAGCTCGTCTTCCATGATCGCCACGCCCTCGTCGAAGCGCAGGTGCTGCGCCTCGATCACGCTGCGGCGGTACAGCTTGTTCCATAGGTAGCCGCGGATCTGGCCGATCGGCGCCAGCATCCCGCGCAACAGCTGTTTGCGCGTCAGCGCACGGTCGCGCCGCAGCCGCGCCGGCAGCGGGCGCGGTTGCGGTGCATCAATATAGAAAGAACTGGTCACGAGGTCATACGGCCCACGCTCCAGCGCCGCAACGAACGTCGCGATCGTGTGGGGTTCCAGCCAGTCGTCCCCATCCATGAAGGCGACGTACTGACCGGAGGCAACGTCCAACCCGGCGTTGCGCGCCGCAGAGACCCCCCCGTTGGCCGGCAGAAACACCGGCACGACACGGGCGTCTTGATCGGCCAACGCCCGGATCGCCGCCGCGGAGTCGTCTGTCGACGCGTCGTCGATCAGGATGATCTCAAGTGCGGCATAGTCCTGCTTGATCAAGCTATCGAGGCTGCGCGCCAGGTACGGCGCAAGGTTATAGATCGGTACGATGACCGAGACTAAAGGGGTCAAAAGCCCACCACCATTTCGTTGTGTAAGGTATCCAGATTACTGTACCAGACAATGCCCCTGCTGCGGGCGACACCCGGCAAATTTAACTGACGATTAAGCATTCGCTGCCAGCAGCTCGGTTCGTGGGGCAAACCACGCGCGTTCCGCAGCCGTCAGCGGCCGCTCAGTGATCAGCGTATCGATCGCATCCAGCGCAAACCCCAGGTAAGGGGCTTGGATCTGAAACTTCTGCGTCTCCGACACGACCACCACCTGCCGCGCCGCTTGCGCCAGCGTTGCCTTGACCGACGCGTCATCGGCGTACGGGAAGAAGACCCCGTCTTGCGCGATCGCCGTCGCCCCGATGAAGGCAGCGTCAAAGGCGATGTGGCTCAATTCGTACAGGCTGTGCGGGGCAAAGAAGAAGCGTCCATGGTGGTTCAGCTTCCCACCGACGACACGCAGGGTCACGTCACTCTTAACCGACAGCGCGATCGCGTTGTCCAGCGAGTGCGTGTAGATCGTGACGTCGCCATCGATGCTCTGCGACAACTTCAAAAGCGTTGTCGAGTCGTCGACGAAATAGACACCGCCGGGCTTGATCAGTGACAGCGCACGCGACGCCATCGCCGTTTTTTCCGCCGAAAACAGCTTGAGCCGTTCCGAGTAGCTCGGGACCGTGTGGCCAAACGTCAGCGACACGATCCCCCCGCGGGTGCGCCGACCCGCGCCACTGTCGGCTAGCGCCACGATGTCGCGCCGGGCGGTATCGCGCGAGACGCCGACCGCCTGCATGATATCCTCGATGCTCAGCTCTTTGCGCTCCGTCAACAGGCGCTTGATCTCCTCGAAGCGCTTCTCCCGATACATCGTCACCTTGATCACCTCAAATTTTTTCAAAATGTTATGCCTATTATACCCGAAAATGATCGTGACCGACGGCTGGAACGTTCGCCCGGTCAAAAAGTCAGTGGGACATGTTCCCACTTTTCGGGGCCAAAACAGGCGAATTATGGGATTGGACCGGAACAAACTCCAAAAACGTGGGGAGCACGTCCCACTTCAGCCCAAAAGCGCGATGATTTCGGTTACAAAAAAATTTCCCCCGAGTTTTATTACGATGGTGTAACAATGTGTCAAAAAAACGAATTTTTGTAAAGCCACTGGCACTGTGATGACACACGGTCTAGATATACTGCAATCAGTCTTACAGGGGGAACCTGAACAAAAGCTTATTAGGAGTGACTTTTATCAAAATCACCAAACCGAACATGATCGCCTTAACGGTCATCGCACTTCTCGGGACGCTGTTCGCCATCTACGCCAGCACGCAGCCCGTCGAAGCGATCGAACAACCGACCGCGGCGCAATACCAAATCGATGAAACTGACACAACGCCTGCCGCTAAGGCCACCGCAAAGATGGTCGTGGCCAGCGCCAAATTCCAAGCCGGCCCACAGAAGTCCGAGATCACCCCGGGCCGCAACCTGATCGCCGAAGCCGAAGAACGTCGGCTGGCCGCTGAAGCAGCGGCCAAGGCGAAAGCCGCGGCCAAAGCGGCGGCCGCTAAAGTCGCAGCTGAAAAGGCCGCAGCGGCGAAAGCTGCTGCCGCAAAGACGCTCGCCGCCCAAAAAGCGACTGCGAGCCAGGCCACGACTACTCAGACCAGCTACAGCGCCACTTCCGGCCGTAATATGGGGACCTTCAAGGTCACCTTCTACGATCCGGCCGTCCTCGGCTCCAGCATGGGCTACGGTGGCATCGCCGCGAACCTGAGCGTCCTGCCGCGCGGGACCCGCGTGCGCATCCAGATGTCCAACGGTCAGACCCTGATCCGGACCGTCAACGATACCGGCGGCTTTGCCGCAGGTAACCCGCACCAGATCGACGTCGCGATGCCGAACAGCCAGATCCCGGCTGCCGGTGTCCTGAGCGCGACCGTCACGATCCTGTGATCACCGGACCACCGCCTTCGCGGTGGTTTTTTTGATGCAGCTGGGCAAGGGCTCACGTGGTCCTAGCCTAAAATGTGAATCAACTAATTAAAAAAGGGTTGACTTGCACCGGATTTTAATTTAAAGTCATCTCAACACTTAAAGAGACGAAGAGTAGCAGAGTAACACCATCAGTCATGTCAGTGAGCCGCGGGGAGTGTGAAGCGGTGATGGCGGCGGTGCGAAGGTAGGCTACGAGTTGTCGCGGCGACCACGGGAGCCGCGAATGGGATTGCGCCCATTACAGCAATGAAGTATCGCCGGGATCCGGACCCGGCCGTACTTTCCGAGGTCTGTTCGGTGACGGATAGACGAATTAAGGTGGTAACGCGCGATCAGCGCCCTTAGCAAATGACGAATTTGCTAAGGGCGTTTTTTTCGTCTCTTGCATCCTACACAATCTGGAGGTCAACACCATGACACACACGACATTATCTAAAAAACAGATCATCATGCTCGGCTCGATGCTGTTCGGCCTGTTCTTCGGCGCCGGCAACCTGATCTTCCCGATCCACCTCGGCCAGATCGCCGGGGGCAACTGGATCCCTGCCACGATCGGCTTCATCATCACCGCGATCATCCTGCCCCTGCTGGCGATCCTCGCGATCAGCATGACCGAAAGCGACAGCATGTATAACCTCGCGCGCCCGGTCGGCCATGCCTTCGCCGTGTTCTTCCTCGTGGCGACCCACGCGACGCTCGGGCTCTTGATCGCCTCGCCACGGACGGCGGCGACCAGCTTCGAGATCGGCATCCTGCCGTTCATTCCCAAAGGGTCTGAGCAGATCGCCTTGCTGATCTACTCCGCACTGTTCTTCTTGATCACTTACTTCATGTCCCGCAATCCGAACAAGATGCCAAGCTACGTCGGCAAGTTACTCAACCCGTTGCTCCTGATCCTACTCGCGGTAGTCTTCATCGCCGCCTTCCTGATCAACGGTGGCGGCAGCACGCTGCTGACGCAGACCCACGCGACCGCTGCGACCAGCAACCTGACGAACGGCTTCCTGCAGGGGTACAACACGATGGACGCGCTGGCCGGGCTAGGCTTCGGGGTCACCATCGTCGCAGCGCTGAAGGCCTTCGGAATCGGCAACGCAAAGGAACGCTCTAAGGATGTCGCCAAGGTTGGCGCGCTCTCCATGGGCTTGGAGGCGATCATCTACGCCTTGTTGATCGCGCTGGGCGTGATCTCCCTGAATTTCACCAAAGTCACGGCCAACGGCGGCACCGCTTTTTCCGCCATCATGACGCACTACACCGGCATGATCGGGACCGGCATCCTCGCGGCAATGGCGATCATCGCCTGCCTGACCACCTCGATCGGGCTGGTCACCTCATTCTCGCAGGACCTCGGCACCCGCTTTCCAAAGATCGGCTTCAAGCGCTTCTTGCTGGGCACATCGATCGGGTCGTTCTTGATCGCGAACTTCGGCCTCGATAACATCGTCGCCCTGTCCACGCCGATCCTGATGCTGCTGTACCCGCTGGCGATCGCCCTGATCATCCTCGGCATGCTGCACCCGCTTATCGGCAAGAACCGCCTGATCTACCAGTTCACCATCGGCTTCACCCTGATCCCGGCGGTCCTCGACGCGATCCACGCGCTGCCGAGCTTCATCGGCCAACTCGCACCGTTCGCGGCGATCAACCGCTTCGGGCTCAAGTACATCCCCCTGTTCGACCTCAGCATGGAGTTCCTGCCATTCATGCTCGCCGGCTTGATCCTGGGCACCTTGATCGCGAAATTCACACACCAGCCGGCGGCCGACACGGCCCTCGACGCCGACTAACGCCCCACACCGAGGTCGGGGCCCGCCATGCGGTGGGCCCCGACCTTTTTGGTCCCCACCCGACCACTGTGTTAAACTATGAAGCAACGATGAGAAAATGGAGATGAGCGACTTGCAACAATTACCTAAACGCCAAGCGGTCCCTGAAGCCCTGACTTGGGACCTGACCAAGATCTTTGCCACCGATGCCGACTGGGAGGCCGCCTACGCCGCCGTCGAAGCGCAAGCCCAAGCGACCGCCGGCCTTCAAGGCACGCTGGGCGCCAGCGCGGACGCCTTGGCGGCTGGGCTCGAGGCCGTCTTTGCGACCTTCCGTGCCTTCGAGAACGTCTATGTGTACGCGTCAATGAAGAGCGACCAGGACACGGCCGATGCCCACTACCAGGGCTACAAGGCGAAGGCCGGCGCGCTGGGGGCCAAAGTCTCGGCGCAGACCGCCTTCCTGGAGCCGGAGATCCTTGCGATCCCTGCAGACACACTGAGCGACTGGCAGGCCAATGCCGCCGTACTCACCCCTTACGCCCACAACTTAGCGAAGATCGTGAAGACCCGCGCGCATGTGTTGTCCGCCAGCGAAGAGTCGTTGCTGTCGGCTGCCGGCGACGCGCTGGGTTCATCGCGTGCGACCTTCAACGTGCTGAATAACGCCGACCTGAAGTTCGGGACCGTTAAGGACGCCAAGGGCAACGAGCGCCAGCTTTCCAACGGTGTCTACGGTCAGCTGCTGCGCTCGACCAACCGCGATGTGCGCGAGCAGGCCTTCAAGGCCCTCTACGCCGCCTATGGCAATTACAAAGGCACCTTCGCCTCGACGTTGGCGGGTGAGACCAAGCGCCACAACTTCCTGGCCAGCGCCCATCACTACCCGTCTGCGCGTGCCGCGGCGATGGCGCACAACGACATCCCAGAGCCCGTATTCGACACTCTGCTGGCCCAGGTCAACGCCCACCTCCCGCTGCTGCACCGCTACGTTGCGTTGCGCAAGCGCCTGCTCGCCTTGCCGGAGCTGCATATGTACGACCTGTACACGCCGTTGACCGGCGAGCCTCCATTGAGCTACACCTTCGACGAAGCCAAGGCCGAGGCCAAAAAAGCCCTCGCCCCGCTGGGTGAAGACTACCTCGACCACGTCGATGAGATCTTCGACAACCGGTACATCGACGTGGTCGAGAACCAAGGCAAGCGCTCAGGGGCCTACTCTGGCGGCGCCTACGACACCCCGCCGTACGAACTGCTGAACTGGCAAGACGGCCTCGATGCGCTGTTCACCCTGGTCCATGAGACCGGTCACAGCGTCCACTCGTGGTACACCCGCCACAATCAGCCGTATCAAACTGGCGATTACCCGATCTTCGTGGCCGAGATCGCATCGACGTCCAACGAGAATCTGCTGACAGACTATTTTCTGAAGACTCAAAGCGATCCGAAAGTCCGCGCCTACATCCTGAACCACTATCTCGATGGCTTCAAGGGCACCGTGTTCCGCCAGACCCAGTTCGCCGAATTCGAACACTGGATCCACGAGCAAGACGCCGCAGGCAATCCGCTGACCGCTGCGGCCATGTCCCAGTTCTACGGCGACCTGAACGCGCGCTACTACGGGCCAGACGTCGCGCGTGACCCAGAGATCGCGCTAGAGTGGGCCCGCATCCCGCATTTCTACATGAACTACTACGTCTACCAGTACTCGACCGGCTTCGCCGCGGCGGCGACCTTGGCCAGCCGCATCAGCGCTGGGGTCCCAGGCGCCGTCGACAAGTACCTCGGCTACCTGAAGTCTGGTAGTTCGCAGTACCCGATCGACACGATGAAGGCCGCCGGCGTCGACATGACCCAGCCAGATTACCTTGAAGACGCCTTCGCGGTCTTCGAACAGCGCCTCGATGAGCTGGAGGCCCTGATCGCCGAAACACGCTGAGTGTACCGGCAACCGCTTAGGGCACAAGCACGCTGAAAGGAGCGAGCGCAATGCAGATCGGTTTCATCGGGACCGGGGTCATGGGCACCGGCATCATCCGCAACCTGCTCAAGGCCGGCTATCCCGTCGTGGTCTTCAACCGCACCCAGGCCCACGCCGAAGCGGCCTTGACCGCCGGCGCGACATGGGCGACCAGCCCGCGTGCCGTGGCCGAGGTCAGCGACCTTGTCTTCACGATGGTCGGCTTCCCGCAAGACGTCGAACACGTCTACTTCGATGCCGACGGCTTGTTCGTCGGCGCCCGCGCCGGTCAATTGCTGATCGATATGACCACCAGTACCCCGCGGCTCGCCCAGACGATCGCCCGGACCGCGGCGAGCCGCGGCATTACCGCACTGGACGCGCCAGTATCCGGCGGAGACATTGGCGCCCGGTCCGGAACGTTAACGGTCATGCTCGGCGGAGAGCCCGGAGCGATCGCACGCCTCGCGCCGTTACTGACCGTGATCGCCCAGTCATGGCACCGCTTCGGCGGCCCGGGGGCGGGCCAGCACGCCAAGCTCGCCAACCAGATCATGATCGCCGGCACCATGACCGGTCTGACGGAGATGCTGGTGTACGCCAAGGCGGCCGGCCTGGACCCATCAGCCGTCCTGACCACCGTCGGCAGCGGGGCTGGGGCCAACTGGAGCATGACCAACTACGGCCCACGCATCTTGGCCGGCGACTACACACCGGGATTTTTCGCCAAGCACTTCCTCAAGGACCTGCGCATCGCACTGGATGAGGCGACCGCAATGGGCCTGACCCTGCCGGCGACTGCTCAAGCTGAGGCCCTTTACCAGGCGATGGTCGACGCCGGGCGCGGCGCGCTCGGCACGCAAGGGCTGATCCTCAACTACGAATGACCGCACAATAAAGGACCGTGACGTTTGTCACGGTCCTTTATTGTGCCCGCCGCTCTCAGCCGAGTGACGGGTCAAACGCCCGGTGTTGACCGATCGCCAACCGCTCACTTGGTCAACTTGCCGGCAGTCACTTTCGCCCTGACCGCCTGTCGGCCCAGTACTAGCGCACACCCGAACGCCCCGGCCGGGATACTCCACCAGCCCCATTGACACCCCCAGCGCAAGAGCAACCCGAGACTGATCGCGCCAACCAGGCTAGCGACCACAATCCCTGCCGCTCTAGGCGTGACCGACTGTGGCCGCTCCGGGTGCAATCGCCAGTCCCACAGACTGGTCATCGCCATGATGACGATGTTAAGGCCAAGAACGACCATCAAGAGGCCTTCCCATCGTCCCCCGAGCGCAAACCCCGACCAACGCCAAGTACTCCCTGCAAAGCCGACCATTAGCAGCATATCGATACCCATTGCCACCCACCCCATCCGCCGGACTCGTCGCAACGTCTGATCGCGCTCACGCAAGCGCATCAATAGGCCTGTATCTTCCTTCAACAACGCGTCGGTGGTCAGATGAAGGTGTTCACTCAACATCACAAGGCTCGAGATGTCTGGGTAGCTGTGGCCGGTCTCCCAGCTCGAGATCGTCTGGCGAGAGACATGCATCAGCACCGCCAATTCGCGCTGCGTCATCGGTGCGGCCCGCCGAGCACGCTGAATTCGTTCCCCAATCATCGTCATGGACGCCCCTCCTCTTCTACGTCGAGCATACCGCGAATCGTGCACGCCGCCTAGACGAGTATCTTGGCCCCTTGGGGCTGAGCGACTCGGCACATAAAGAGAAAGCCCAATATAGCAACTTTCTCTTGACTAGTGGTAGAAAAAAGACCGCGTTGACCGCGATCTGAGTGATTGCCCGGGCAATCATCGCGCACATGCGCGCTGACCAACCAGGGGTCACACGCGCCCAGTGCTCAATCACGCCGCCGGTGGATCAGTAACGCCCCGAAGTAAAAAGCGCACTCGATCGCCGCGATGAAGAACGTCACCGGCCAGTTCGTGTAATAGCCCAGCACCAGACCCGCCCAGACGCCGATCAGCGCGGTGCCGACCGAGATCGCAAGCATCTGCGGTAGGGTCCGGCCGAGGTACTTGGCGACGGAAGGCGGTAGGGTCAGCAGGATGAACACCAGCAGGCTCCCGACGATCTGCGCCCCGATCGAGACCGAGACTGCGAGGATCAGGAGAAAATAGATCCCGATCAGGTTCCGCCGCAGACCTTGTGCCTGCGCACCAACGGCATCGAAGGAGTCGAAGGCCAAGGCGCGGTAAGCCAGACTCATGGTCACGAGCACCGAGGCCGCCAGTCCGATCAGTTGCCAGACGTCGGCGCGCGAGATCCCAATGATGCTGCCGAACAGGATCGTGGTCGCGTAGCTAGAGCTCTTGGCCGACAGCGCCAAGAACAAGATCCCGAGCCCGGTGAACAAACTGGACACGGCGCTGATCGAGGCCTCGCGCCGGCTGGCCCGCACCGAAAGCTTGCCGACCGTGACGCTACTCAAGATCGTCGTCAGGAGCATCCCATCGAGCGGGCGGATGCCGACGAACACCGCGAACGCCGCACCAGCGAAACCGATTTCAGACAGTGTGTGGGCGAGAAACGACATCCCCCGTGCGGTGACGAACACGCCAACGATGCCGGTGGTCAGCGCGATGAAGGTGCTCGCCAAGAAGGCATTTTGCATAAACTCATAAGCAAACATCAGCGCACCTCCTCGGTCGGCCGCAGCTCGGCGGGCATGTGGGCCGCGTCCATCTCCGTCGTCGCGCGCAGTTCATGGCCCGCCGGGGTCAGCAGCAGGTACTGGTCCGTGTAGGCGCGCGCCAGCTCCAGGTCGTGGGTGACGAACAGCACCGTCAAGTCGCGCTGCCGGTTCAGCTCACGGACCAAGGTCATCAGCTCGGTCTTGGTGTTGATGTCGAGGCTTGCGGTCGCCTCATCGAGGATCAGGAAGTTCGGGCGCGTCAACAGCGCCTGGGCGAGGTAGGCTTTTTGCTTCTCACCGCCGCTGGCCTTGCCCAGCAGCTGGTGCTGACGCGCGGTCAACCCACACTCGGCGATCACGGCGTCCAGCTCGCGCTGCTCGCCAGTGGTATGCCATGGGTGCCAGTGCCGCCGCTGGTTGAGCTGAATGAAGCTGCGCAGCGACAGCGGGTATTCGGGGTCGATATTGCGAAACTGCGGGACGTAGCCAAGGCGCATGTCCGCGGCTTGCGTGATCGTCCCGGTCTGCGGGGCCAGCTGACCCATGATCAGGCGGATCAAGGTCGTCTTGCCCACCCCGTTGGCACCGATCAGGCTCGTCATCGAACCGCGCGCCAGGGTGAAGCTGAGGTCTGAGTAGAGTGGCCGATCGTGGAAGCCGAAGCTCAAGTGATCGACGGTTAGCAGTGGTGTGTCCATAGTTGCCCCCAAAACAGTAATGATTACGAATAACAGTGTACACGAGTTGGCCGACGGGTTCAACGGTTGCGGAAACTTCTCCCCCAAGCAAAAAAGGCAGCCGCGTGGGCTGCCTGCCGAATCACTTGTTCAATTCGCTCAAGTCATTGGCCTTGCTGAAGTCGATGTAGATCGCCTTCGGGTTGTCCTTCACGATCAGGATGTAGCCGTGCCCGAGAAAGGCGCTCTTGTCCCCGTCGTAGCTGATCGGGAACTCCTGCGCCGGAGCCAGGTTGCCCTGGATCAGTAGCGCGTATAACTCATCATCCGTGTAATCGTCAGAAAACGCCAGCGCGACCGGCGCAGTCACGAGCTGATCGGCGTCGTTCATCAGCTTGATCACACTGAAAATCTGATCCGTCACGGTTTGGGGAAAGATCGCCGCGACCTGTTCGCTGACATGGCGGCGCTTCGTTGCTTCATACATAAGTCCGATCCTCCATCATGCAGGCCTGACGCCTGCGCGTTATTCGCCTACCTACGATACCACAACCGCAAGATGGACGCGACTCCCTTCTCGTCAGGCCCAGCGTGGCCACCGGGGCCTGACGCCATGTCTGTCAAGTGACCGGCTAGTCTTGTGGGTCGACGGCGTGGCCGCCGAACTGGTTGCGTAAGGCCGCGACGACTTTACCGGTCATCGTGTCGTCGACTTCAGAGCGGTAGCGCATCATCAAGGCGCCGCTGATCACCGGCGTCGGGACGTGCAAGCGTAGCGCTTCTTCGACCGTCCAGGCCCCTTCGCCACTACTGTGCATCACGCCTTTGAGCGTCGCCAACTGCGGATCAGCGCTGAAGGCGTCCTGGGCCAATGCCATCAGCCAGCCACGGATCACGCTACCGTGATTCCAGACCTTAGCGACCGCCGCGTTGTCGTAGTCGAACGGTCCCTTGGCCAGCACCTCGAAGCCCTCACCCATCGCCTGCATCATCCCGTACTCGATGCCGTTGTGGACCATCTTCAGGTAGTGGCCGGACCCCGCCTCCCCGGTGTAGAGGTAGCCGTCCGGCTGCGCGATCGCGTCGAATAGCGGGGCAATGCGGGCAAAGACGGTCGCCTCCCCGCCGATCATGAAATTTCCGTCGCGGCGGGCGCCGCTCATCCCGCCGGAGGTGCCGACATCGAAGAAGTGGATCCCCCGGTCGGCCATCAGCGCCGCGTGCCGCTGTGAATCTTGGTAAAACGAGTTGCCGCCATCGATCACGATGTCATCGGGGTCGAGCAGGTCGGCCAGGGCCGCCAGCGTCTGGTCGGTCGGCCCCCCCGCCGGGACCATCACCCAGATGGTCCGTGGCGCGACCAACGCCGCCTTGAGGGCAGGCAGGTCCGCACAGTCGCAAGCCCCCACTGCCGCGGCTTCTGCCCGCGCCGCCGCGCTCAGGTCGTTGGCGGCCACGGTGAGCCCGTGGTCACGCATATTCTTAACGAGGTTCAGCCCCATTTTGCCCAGCCCGATCATTCCAATTTGCATGTCTCTGCCTCCATTGATTTTGCCTCCAGTATATGTAAATTATTTACATATTTCAACACGGTTGGTGAAAATAGTTTTTATTCCAACGCGTGGTATACTGAAGTCAAACTCCGAAAGAAGGCCCACCCATGGCAGCATTCGCCGCACAACTCCAAGCCAACCGCAAGCAACTCAGCGCCAAAGAACAGCAATTGGCGGATTATTTGCTGGCCAATGCCACAGCCGCCAGCACGATGTCGATCTCAGCGCTCGCGACCGCCACTAAGGTCTCTACCGCGACTTTGTCGCGCTTCGCCAAGGCCGTGGGTTACCCGAACTTCCAGGCGCTGCGCGTCGCACTGGCCCAGACGCCAGTCGCCCCACCGCTATTCGAGGAGATCGGCGGCAGCGACGACACGCTGACGGTCGCGCACAAACTCTTCGGTCTGAACGTCGACGCACTCAATGCGACCGCCGCTGCGCTCGACGCCGACGCCTTGGACCACGCGGTGTACCTGATCACGGCAGCCCAAACACTCGGGCTGTTTGGCCTCGGCGCCTCGAATCTCGTCGCCGAAGACGGTTACCACAAGTTCCTGCGCACGCCGCTGAACGTCGCGTTCACGACGGACTACCATATGCAGCTGATGGCGGCGACCCGGCTGACCGCGACTGACGCGGCGATCATCGTCTCCCACACCGGTACGGATCAAGACGCCCTCGCGCTGGCGACCGTCCTACACGAGAACGGGGTCCCCTTGATCGTGATCACTGGCGCCCCGCGCGCCCCGCTGGCGAAGCTGGCAACTGTACTGCTTGTCGCCTTGGCGGAGGAAACCGAATACCGCGCCGAAGCTTTGCACGCAATGCTCGCGCAGCTTGCGCTAATGGACACGCTGTTCGTGCTCGCCGCGATCGCGACCGACAGTGCCTCCGCCGACGTCCTCGCCCGGATCCGCGCCACCATTCAGACCACCCGCCAATGACGCCCGAGTAAGCGCCAGCCGGGTAGCCGACCGGCACCGGTTGAAAGCGTTCGCACAAGTGCCTATACTGGGGTTGTCTTCTGGGGCCCACCACATGGCCATGTGGCAGACGGCCGCTCTCGACGCGACAAGTTGACTATGGGAGGGTGATCATGATGGCCGAAACTGATCTAACGATTCGGCGCGGCACACAAAGCGTTGACGCACTACTTCACACCGTTGAGCGCGCGCTGAACGACAGCCCCTACAAGTTCCTCGGGGTCGCCTTTCGTCAACGCCTGGCCTGGGCCGATTCGGACGCGCGCAAGCTGGCACTGATCCAAGAGTACGTGACACTCACCGACTAGGCGCTGCGCAGGCGTCGATCGTGACGCCTGCGCGCCAGTCGGCCCTTGTGTCTCGTCACCAAAAAACCGCGCTGGACGGCTGTCACGGCACTACTCACTTGCAGTGCCATGCCAACCGTTCAGCGCGGTTTTCGTTTAGCGTTACCAGTTCGTCGCGTCTGGGTCGGTGGCCAAGCCGGCCACCCCGTGCAAGGCGTCGATCTGCGCCATGTCGTGGTGCGACAGCTCGAAGTCGAACAGCGCCGCGTTCTCGCGGATCCGGTCTTCGTGAACGGACTTCGGCAACGGCAGGAAGTCATGCTGCAGTGACCAGCGCAGGACCAGCTGCGCCACTGTCTTGTCGTAGCGCGCCGCCATTTTCTGAAGCGCCGGAACGTCGAAGATCTTCCCGGTGCCCAGTGGGCTATAAGCTTCGCTCAGGATGCCGTGTGCCTGGTTGTAGGCGACGACCTCAGGCTGCAGGTCGGACGGATTGAGGAAGATCTGGTTGACCATCGGCGTGATGGTCGCGGTCCGCAACAGCGCATCAAGGTGATGCGGTCGGAAGTTGGAGACGCCGATCGCGCGGGCCTTGCCGGCCTTATAGGCCTCTTCCAGCGCTCGCCAGGTGTCGGCGTTGACCTGTTCCCAGTGATCGCGGAACTTGGCTGGGTTCGGCCAGTGGATCAGGTAGAGATCGACATAGTCGACCCCGAGCTTGCGCAGCGAAAGGTCGAGCGCCTGCTTCGCGGCGTCGTAGCCGTGGTCGGCGTTCCACAGCTTCGTGGTCAAAAAAAGGTCTTCGCGCGCCACGCCCGAGGCCTTGATCCCGGCGCCGACGCTCGCCTCGTTGCCATACGCCGCGGCGGTATCGATATGCCGGTAGCCCGCTGCCAGCGCGGCCTCGACGCTCGTCTTGGCGACGTCGCCGTCCGGAGTCTGCCAGGTGCCGAACCCGACGATCGGGATCTCGACGCCGTTGCTCAACGTGTAGGTGTCTGTCAATTTGGTCAAATGTGCCACTGAAAACACTCCTTTTTAATTAGCTTACCATTAATTAGTATAGCAGAAAAAGCGGGGCGTGACTGCCTTGGCCCGCCCGAACATGGGCAAATTATGAAAGAAACATTGACTAATTCTCATAATCGCACTAGTATATGAGTAATCATTCAGACAGTGACAAGATAAGTACCCGCTGGCGAACGCCCAGAGAACCGGTGGCTGGTGTGAACCGGTCGTGACGCCGCGGGGAAAATGGTCTTCGAGTCTTGTTCGTGCAAGCTGCGGTCAGTGCGAACCGGGAACGCCCGTTAACGCGTCATCGTATCGCGCCCTGCGCCGTACGAGAAGTGGCGACCGGTGACGACCGCCAAAAACCCGGGTGGTACCGCGCTTAAGCGCCCCGCAGTTCAGTGATGACTGCGGGGCTTTTTAGCGTCCAGGATCACCTATCCCGAGAAAGGAGCCCGCCATGCCTGTTGCCGTGCTCTCCGGCCTGACGCAGAATCACCTGACGCCAGCGCCGAACGCTTTGCACCTTTTGATCTTGAATCTGATGCCCAACCGCGCGGTGACAGAGCGCCAGTTCACGCGCCTGTTCGAGGCGATCGGCCGCCCGGTCGCCTTGACCTTCTGCCTGCCGGCGACGCACCGGCTGCGCCACGACGCCGCCGCGCTCCTGGCGGCGTACCGCACCTTCGCGCAAGTCCGCGCACAGCACTTCGACGGGTTGATCATCACCGGCGCGCCGCTGGACCGGATGCCGTTCGATGCGGTGGATTTTTGGCCGGAGCTGCGTGAGTTGATGACGTGGCGCCGAACGCATGTGACCGGCAGCGTGTTCATCTGCTGGGGTGCAGACGCGGCCGGGGCGCTGGAGGGTACCTTCACCGGCGAGCGCCTGACGACGAAGATCAACGGCGTGTACACCACCGATGGGCTGACAATGCCCCAGTCGCGTTACTTCCGCATCCCCCCAGCGGCGGTGCGCCGTGGTCGGATCCTGGCGAGCGGGCCGGGACTCGGCGTGACCGCGCTGGCCGATGACGCGACGCACTCCCTGTACCTCGCCGGCCACCTCGAATACCTGACCGGAACGTTGCGGGCGGAGTTTTATCGCGACCTGACCCGCGACGCCCAGACTCGCCCACCGGCACACTATCTCGACACTGATCTACAGCCACACAACCACTGGGCCCAAGACGCGGTACGCGTCTACACGACCTGGCTGAATTCACTCACGGAGGCACTCTCATGACGAAACTCGCGACCCAACTGATCCAAGGCACCAACGGCACTGACGACGCCAACACAGGCGCGGTCGTGCCTCCCCTGTATTTCTCCACCGCATTTCGCCACCCTGGTCTGGGCGCGTCCACGGGTTACGACTACGCGCGCCTCGAGACGCCGACACGCGCACTGCTCGAACAACAGCTGACACTGCTCGAAGGCGGTGTTGCCGCCTGGGCCGTCAGCTCCGGGATGGCTGCGATCGACCTCGTGTTCAGCACCTTCACCCAGACCGGCGACCACTTCATCGCCAGTGACGACCTCTACGGCGGGTCCTTCCGCTACTTCGATGAGCGCCAGGCCAAGTACCGCGTCGACTACGACACCTGGGACGGGCGCGACATCGACCACCTGCTGCTGAGCCTGCGGCCGCAGACTAAGCTGATCTGGTTGGAGTCCCCGTCTAACCCAACAATGAAGGTGATCGACCTCGAAGCCGTCGCCGATGCCGTGCACGCGGTGCGGCCCGACATCCTGATCGCGGTGGACAACACGTTTCTCACCCCGATCTACCAGCGTCCGCTGACCCTGGGCGCAGATCTGGTGGTCCACTCCGCGACCAAGTACCTAGGCGGCCACAACGACATCTTGGCTGGCGCGGTCGTGGCCCGCACCGACACGCTGGCGGCAGCGCTCAGCGCTCAGCTGACCACCACCGGGCAGACGCTCGACCCCTTCTCCGCGTGGCTGCTGCTACGGTCGCTCAAGACCCTCAAGGTCCGCATGGCCGCGCACACCACCAACGCCCAGTTCCTGGCCCAGCGCCTGGCGGATTTGCCCGGCGTCGCCAAGCTCCTGTACGCCGGGGTCGGCGGAATGATCAGTTTTTACCTCGCCCCGGGGTACTCAGTCGACACCTTCCTGCGCGGCCTGGCGGTCTGTTCGTTCGCCGAGAGCCTCGGGAGCGTGGAGACCATGGTGACCGTGCCGGATGTCCAGACCCACCACGATATGCCAGAGGCCCAGCGTCGCGCGCTGGGGATCACCCCGCAGCTGATCCGCGTCTCGGTCGGCTTAGAAGATGAAGACGACCTGCTGGCGGATCTGACCCAAGCGATCGCTAACGCCCAGCCGAAGGAGGACTAACCATGCACGATTGGACGAAGATCATCAAGGCGACCACGGTCAAAGACCCGGCCAGCGGCGCCGTCAACACCCCGATCCACCTGAGCTCCACGTTCTACCAAAGCGACTTCGACCACTTCGGTGAGTTCGATTACGCGCGCAGCGGCAACCCGACGCGCCAAGTCGGCGAGCAGGCCGTCGCGACACTTGAAGGGGGCCGCTACGGCTTCCTGTACAGCACCGGCATGGCGGCGATCTCGAGTGTGCTGGAGATCTTCAGCCAAGGCGACCACTTACTAGTCTCTAAGTTCGTCTACGGTGGCACCTTCCGCATCCTGACGCAAGTGCTCAACCGCTTCGGCATCACCCACACCTTCGTCGATCCGACCGACCTCACCGCCCTCGAGGCGGCGATCCAGCCGAACACCAAGGCGATCTACATCGAGACGCCATCCAATCCGGTGTTGGCGGTGACCGACATCGCCGCCGTCGCCAGCCTCGCCAAGGCGCATGACCTGTTGACCATCGCCGACAACACCTTCATGTCCCCCGTGTTGCAAAAACCACTGGCCTTAGGCGTCGACATTGTGGTCCACTCCGCGACCAAGTTCCTCTCCGGACACTCGGACATCCTCGCCGGCGCGGCGGTCACCGACGATCCGGCCTTGGCCGAGCGGATCTATTTTATCCAAAACGCATTCGGCGCCACGCTCGGGGTCACCGACACCTTCTTGCTGCTGCGGGGGATCAAGACGCTGGGCGTGCGCATGGCGCAGTCCAGCCAGGCCGCCCAGCGCATCGCCGAGTGGCTCGAAGCGCAGCCGCAGGTCACCCGCGTCTGCTACCCAGGGCTGGCCAGCAACGCCGGCTATGCCGTCCAGCAGCGCCAGGCGGTCAATGGCGGCGCGGTGTTGAGTTTCGATGTCGGCTCTGCCGCACACGCCCGCACCCTGGCCGAGCACCTACGCATCCCCGAGTTCTCCGTCAGCCTCGGCGGGGTGGAATCCATCTTGTCGTATCCGCCAAAGATGAGCCACGCCGAGATGAGCCCCGAAGAACAGGTCGCGTGTGGGATCACGCCGGGGCTGCTGCGCTTTTCCGTCGGGCTGGAAGACCCAGACGACTTGATCGACGACCTGCGCCAGGGCCTGGCGCGCCTAGACTAGGAGGGCTGCGATGACGACCTTACACATCGGCCTGCTCGGTCTGGGGACCGTTGGTCGCGGGGTGCACACGATCCTCGCCCGTGCGCTGCCCACCCTGACCCAGCTGGACTTCAAACTCACCCGCGCCGCCGTGCGCACCCTGACGCCAGCGCGCCAGGCCGAGTACAGTGACCTCGCGCTGACGACCGATCCGTGGGCGCTGGTCAACGACCCCGACCTCGACATCATCATCGAGGTGATGGGCGGCATCGACTTGCCGCAACGGCTGTTGACCCGGGCGCTCGAGACTGGCAAGCACGTGATCACCGCCAACAAGGACCTGATCGCGACGCACGGCGTCACCTTGACCGCCCTGGCCCAGCGCCACGGCGTCGCCTTAGCCTACGAGGCGGCGGTGATGGGTGGTATCCCGATCCTGCAGACGCTCAAGACCGCGTACGCCGGCGACACCATCGACCGGCTGATCGGGATCGCCAACGGCACCAGCAACTTCATCCTGACCCAGATGGCCAGCGGGGCTGCGTACGCGGACGCCCTGGCTCAGGCCCAAGCTCTGGGGTTCGCGGAGGCTGACCCGACCAACGACGTCGAGGGCCTCGACGCGGCTTACAAGCTACTGATCCTCAGTCGGCTGGCCTTTGGCCTCGACGCGCCACTCGAGGCGATCCAGCGACAGGGACTGGCAAGCCTGACGCAGGCGGACTTTGCCGCTGCGCGCACCTTCGGCTACGCGATCAAACCCCTGATCACGGGGACCCGGCGCGGCCAAGCCCTGCGGCTGACGGTCAGCCCGACGCTGGTCGCCAATACCCATCCGCTGAGCCTCGTCGGCGCCGAGAACAACGCGGTGATCCTGCACAGCACGGACCTGCCGGCGCTGACACTGAGCGGGCCCGGCGCTGGCAGCCTACCGACCGCCAATGCCGTGGTCGCCGACCTCGCGCAGGTCGCCACCGCGATCCGTCAAGGCTATCCCTACCCGCTGGCCGCTGGCCGCTTGACGGCCAGCACCCCGCTACACCTGCCGGCAGCGCGGCTGATCGCACTGACCACCACCAGGTCGATCGACGGGCAGGCGCTGATCGACCAGCTCGGGCTTCACGGCCCCTTGGTCGCGGCGCCCGGCGGTCTACACCTGCTGACCGAACCGCTGACCGACGCGGCGCTCGCGACGCACCTCGCGGCGCTGCGCGCCTGTGCCGGCATTCAGGTGCGCCACGCACTACCGGTACTGCTCACCGACCGCTGAAATATGAACGCCAAAAAATCGAGGCTGCGCCATCAAGCGGTTTTAGCCCAGCGAATAAGCGTAGCCCCCGGTAAACCTAAGTTCGGGTTTACTAGGGGCTACGCTTGTCCGGCTCGGACTGTTCTGGAATCGTCGGGCATCTATCCTGAGCCGATGATGTCTCGGCCACGATCTTTGGTCATCCACCGGGCTCAATCTGCCATGAGCTGGGCCAGTAGCGCCCGGCCTGCCGCCGGATCTCGGCGAAAGGCGAGGGCCAGTTGCAGGGACAGATCCACGATCAGGCTCTGGGCGTCGATCACCGGATAAGGGTGCGTCGGCGCTTTTTCCTGTGCCAGCGACAGCTCCGTGCAGCCGAGCACCGTCACGTCGACCTGGAATTCGGTCTGCATCCGCGCCAGGATCTGGTGGTACAGCGCCGCATCGACGGTCCCCTGTTGCTTGATGTGCGTGTAGATCAACTCCGAGACCGCGTCTTGCAGCGCTGCATCGCCGAGCACGACCTCACGTCCGGTCGCCGAGATCTCCTTGGCGTAGACTCCGTCGGCGATGCTGCCCTGCGTCGCGATCAGCCCAACGCGGTGCGCGGTCGGGAACTGCGCGCTCAGGTGGCGGACCGCCAGGTGCGGCATGTGCAGGATCGGGATGGGCGTGGCCGCCTGTAGCGCTTGGTAAAAATAGTGGGCCGTGTTGCAGACGACCACGAAAAAGTCCGGGTGTAGCTGACTCTGCTGGCGGATATCTTGCAGCAGTGGCGGCAAAAAACTAGGTTGGCGGTGATCGAGGATATACGCGGTCCGGTCAGGGACGCTCGCGTGGTTGACGAGGAGGTAGTCGAGGTAGTCTTGATCCTTCGCCGCCGGGGTACGCGCGTTGAGCAGGCGCAGGTAACTCTCCGTTGCTGCCGTGCCCATCCCGCCAAGTACGGTGAAGAAGTGATCCATCAGACCTCATCCTCCAATTCTGCGGCCACGCGCTTGACCACCGTCAGATCGCCCGCCCACGGCGTGTCGACACCGCGGACCTTCTGGTAAGTGTCCGCGCCTTTGCCGGCGACGACCAAGACGTCTTGCGGGCCGTTGGCCCGCACGGCGGCAGCGATCGCCGCCTGCCGGTCGAGCATCGTCTTGACCGCCACGCGGTCGTGGTCGATCCCAGTCTCGATCGCCGCCACGATATCAGCAGGCTCCTCGAATCCCGGGTCATCCGTCGTCAGGTAGGCAGTCGTGACACTTTCGTTGATCACCTTGGCGAAGCCGGCGCGGCGCGAGACCCCCTTGTCCCCTGGCGCACCGAGTACAAGGTTCAGTTTGGCGCCATCATACTCCCGGTTCAGGAAGGCGAACAGCGCCTTAAGGCTCCCGTAGTTGTGGGCAAAATCGACAAAGACCGTGCCGTGGCCCGGGACCGCCAGCGACTCCATCCGGCCAGGGATCATCACATGCGCGAGCCCAGGGGCGGCCTTGGAGCCGTCGACGCCAGCCAACCCAGCGGCGATGACCGCCGCCGTCGCGTTGCTTTCGTTGAAGTCGCCGATCAGACTGAGCGCGTAGTGATTGCCGACATTCAGGGCCGCGGCCTTATCCGTGACCGGGATCAGTTTGAACGTACTTGCCGTCGTGTCCAGCCCAAGGCTTTCGAAGCGAAAATCGATCTTGACGTCGTCTCGGTCCAGCTTGAAATCATCGCGCGCAAACAGGAAGATCGAGTCCGGGTTCGTCGTGGTCGTCGCCGCCGCGTACACCTCATTGAAGTGGGCAGTCTCCGCATTGATCACGACCTTGCGCGAGTTGACGACCAGCTGCAGCTTGTTATGCAAGTAGTTGGCAAAATCCGGGTGCTCATTCGGCCCGATGTGATCCGGCGTGATGTTCAGGAAGAAGCCGACGTCGTAAGTCAGCCCGAAGACGCGGTTCTTCAGGTAGGCCTGGCTGGAGACCTCCATCACCATGTGCGTCATCCCGTTATCGACCGCCGCACGCATGTCGCGGAACAAATCGATCGACTCCGGCGTCGTCAAGTCGGCGGTGAAGCGCTGGTCAGGGTTCGGGCCGATCACGCGCTCGATGGTCGACGACAGCGCGACGTGCTTCGGGTGCGCCTGCTCCAGGATCCCACGCGTGAAATAAGCCGACGTCGTTTTGCCCTTGGTCCCGGTGAAGGCGATGACGAACAGGTCGTCTTGCGGAAAATCAAAGAACGCCGCACTCAAGATCGCCATCGCTTTTTGCACATTGACGACGATCAGCGCATTCATCCCGTTGCCTTCCACATACGGCTTCTCCGCGACATACGTGGTCGCCCCGTTGTCCTTGGCCATCGAGAGGTAGATCGGGCGGAAGTGCGCGCCCCGGCAGAAGAACAGCGTCGGTCCGGAGACTTGCTTGAAGTCATGCGCGATCCCCGTCATCTCAGTGCCCACATTGTTCTGGACCGCACTGCTCTTAAGCAGATGGTGTTCCTTCAGTAACAAAATGCATTCGTTCAATGATAATGACATTGTGTTCTCCTTATCTGCGCGTATTTGTGCCAATTATACCATATCGCTTCGGATCCCCATGATGGTCACCGGGTAGGCGCCACTCGGCGCCTGCACCGTGACCGTGTCGCCGACGCCGTGGGCCATCAGCGCGTGCCCCAGTGGCGAGTCGCTGGCGAGATTCGCTGCGGCCATACTGGCCTCATGCGGCCCCACGAGGTGATAGGTCTCACTGGCTGGCTCGTCGTCGAAGCGCACCGTCACCCACTGCCCCAGCGCGACGATCGCCTGATCGGTCGGCGGGACCACCTCGGCATAGCGGATCAGCCGGTCCAGGTAGCGCAGTCGCCCTTCCAGTTGCCGCAGATCGCGCTTCGCAGCCGTGTAGTCCGCGTTCTCCGACCGATCGCCCAGTGCGGCCGCCGCGGCTAGTGCCGCGATCTTCGCCGGGCGGGCTTGCTGCAAGGCCGTGACCTCATCCTTGAGCGTCTGTAGCCCGGCCGCGGTGATCGTATGATACTGCATCCGCTACCTCCTGACTGCGCGAGGGTCAAACAGGCGGCGCCGTGACCGACACCGCCTGTTACACTATGCCCGCAAGTTCTGCGCGCTGGTTACCGTCTGGTCTAGAACAAATTACTGAAGAACTCGCCGATGCCTCGGAAGAGCAGGACGAAGAAATTCGCCTTATCGACCGCCTTCGTCGTCTTGACGTTGACCGTCTCGCTCGTCGTGCCGTTGAGGTAGCCGAGCGTGTCGCCCTTAGCGGCGAAGGTCACGGTCCCGACTGTCGTCGCCGCCTTGACCGGCGCCTCGATGCGGGTCTTCATGCCCTTCTTGGCCGTGTACGTCGCCACGACATCCTGAGCGGTCGTGCCGGTCGGGACGTAGAGTGTCACCGTCTTGTCGGCGGCCAGCGCCACGTGTTGAGCCTTCCCTTTGTTCACCGCGATACGGCTATGGCCCTTGACGGCCGTGCCTTTGGTCGAGACCTTGAGCGCGGTCCAGTTATTGAGCGCATAGCGCATCAGCGTGGCCGTCTGGTCGAACCGGCGCGTCTGGGCGGTCCCGTTCGCGTGGAGCACGACGGTGATGATGCGCATCCCGTTCTTGGTCACGGTCCCGGTGAAGCAGTCCCCGGCCTTATCGGTAGTCCCGGTCTTCAGGCCGTCGACCGGCAGATCTGCCTTGGCGGCGACGAGCCCCTGCAACATCCAGTCGTAGTTGTCCATCTTGGTCGCGTCGCTGGTGCCTTCGCGGAAGGTCTTCGTCTTGACGGTGGTGATCTTCAGGACTTCCGGGTAGTCGTTGAGCAGGTGTTGCGCGACCAGCGCGATGTCCTTCGCGGTCATCGCATTCTCATCCGCCGCGGTGCTGCCCGGGTAGATGTCCGCCTTGAGCTGGCCGTTCGGCAACCCGGTCGCGTTGACGATGGTCGCATCGTTGATCCCCCAAGCTTTGAGCTTGGCTTTCATCAGGTCGACGAACTTATCCTGCGTCCCGGCCACGGCGTTGCCCAACAACATCATCGCCGCGTTGGCGGAGTAGATGAAGCTGGCCTCGTAGAGCTCCTCGACCGAGTAGCTCCCGTCAAGGCGCAGCGGGACGTTGGACAGCGAATTGTCCTGTGAGATCGTGTAGATCGCCTGATCCGGCGTCACTTTTTGCGTCCACTGCAGCTTGCCGTCATGGATCGCCTCCAGCACGAGGTACAAGGAGAGCATCTTGGTCATCGAGGCGATCGGCAACTTCGCATCGGCGTTCTTGGCGTACAACACCTTCCCAGTCTTCGCTTCGATCGCTAGCGCCGCCTTCGCGTCGATATCGACAGTCGTTGCAGCACTGACGGTCGCGGCCGGCGCCACGCCCGCCCATACACTGATCGCGGCGACCACGAGGATCAGCCCGCGCCATACTTTCTTCATGTCAAAACTCCTTAGTTTGTCTTAGTGGGTACCGACTTACGGGTCAGCGTCTGGCCGACCTTCAGCGGCATGTGGATCACAAAACTGGTCAGCTCTGGCCCGGATTCGGCGTAGATGTAGCCACCGTGCAGCGTGACGATGCTCTGGGCGATCGCCAACCCCAGTCCGGTGCCGCCAGTCTCTTGCGAGCGTGATTCCTCGACCCGGTAGAAGCGGTCGAAGAGCTGGCTCAGCGCGTCGTTGGGGATCTGCGGGCCGTCGTTGGAGACCTTGATCACGACCTCAGAGCCGACCTTCTGCGCGTTGAGGTAGATATGCTGACCGCCGCGTCCGTACTTCAAGGCGTTGGCGATCAGGTTGTTGAACACGCGGCCGAGCTTCTCCGTGTCTGCCGTCATCATCAGCGGATCGGGTTCGCCGGACACGACGAACTGCATCCCTTTTTTCTCCCCTTCCAGCTCGAAGCTGGCGGCGAGCTGCTCGAGCATCGCAACCATGTTGAACTCAACGTTGTTCAGCGGGGTGGTGGTCTGGCGGACCTTCGTGTACTCGAACAGGTCCTCGACCAGCACCTTCATCTGCTTGGCCTTAAGGTAAGCCGTGTGTGTGTAGCGCACCAGCTCTTCTTCGCTGCGATACTGCTTGTCCTCGATCAGCCCGAGGTAGCCGATGATCGAGGTCAGCGGCGTGCGAATGTCGTGACTGACATTCGTGATCAGCTCATCTTTGCTCTGCTCGATCTTCCGCTCCTCTTCCATCGAGTTAACGGTCGAGTCGACCAGCGCGTTGATGCTATTGATCACTTTTTGCAAGTCCGTGTTCACGGCCAGGCGCACGCGGTGGTCGAGGTGTCCATCGGCGATGTAGTGTAACTCCTGGATCACGTGGCGCATCTGCATCTGCCGGTAACGCCGGATCAACCGCCAGTAGAGCACGAGCAGGTCCAGCACCACCATCGCGCCGACGAACACATTGCGCCAGCTCCAGAGGTGGGCCCGGTTCTGCCCGAACGTCAAGACGTTCTTCACGCTCCAGATCGTGTCTTGCAGCGTCGCGTTGGTCGCGATCATCTGCTTGAGCAGCACGAACAGGGCAAAATTCAGCATCAACAGCAGCACGGTCGTCACGAGCCCTTCGAACCACAGCTCGGATTGCTCCTTACCGGTGAGGCGGACCTTTTCTCCCATCGCTAGCCCTCGACCTTATACCCGACGCCCCAGACGGTCTCGATCACCTTTTCCCCGCCGGTCGCCTCTTCGATCTTATCGCGCAAGTGCGAGACATGGACCATGACCGTCTTGGCGGACACGATCGACTCTTGCTGCCAGACGCGCTCGAAGATCTCGTCGGCAGAAAACACGCGGTTCGGATGCGACGCAAGCAGGTAAAGGATCCCAAACTCAAGCGCCGTCAGCTGAATGCTCTTGCCGGTCAGCGTCGTCACCTCGTGACTGTCCTTCTTGATCGTCAGCGGGCCGACCTCAAGCTGATCGGGTTCCGGGTTCGTCACGTTGTTCGCACTGCGCCGCAGCAAGCTCTTGACCCGCGCCATTACTTCCAGCGGATTGAACGGCTTGGTGACATAGTCATCCGCCCCAGTGATCAGCCCCTGGATCTTGTCCATATCGCCGGTCTTGGCCGACACGATGATGATCGGGAGCTGTGAATCCTTGCGCACCTGCCGCACGACCTCGATGCCGGACATGTTCGGCATCATGATGTCGAGGATCATCAGCGCGATGTCGGGGTTGGTCGCCAACTTCGTGATGGCCTCCTTGCCGCTATACGCCAGCACGGGGTCATAGCCTTCGTTCTTCACGTAAATACTGAGTAACTCGACGATCTCCTTGTCGTCATCAACAATCAGGATCTTCATCCTCACGTCCCACCTCTCGTGTGTGTTCGCATCGTTCCCATTGTACCAAACCCGCCGCCGCCGCGCTTGTCGCGCAGGGAACGACTGAAAAATCTTAAGGTATGCGTGCCCCGCCGCGGCGACGCCAAGTGGCAATGAGACAATGATCAACGGCTCACGGTCGATGCACGACTATTCCAGACCCGTCCGCGCCCTAAAGTGACGCCCGCACCGTAAGACCTGACCCTCAGCACCCCCTACGTCCGGGGTTTCACTGAGGACCACGCTGATACGCTGGGCTAAAGCCGCGTATCGCTCAGCCCAAAAAAGACCTCGCAACTCGCGAGGCCTTCGGGGTGGTTGCTTATTCCACTGAGTAGTTCGGCGCTTCCTTGGTGATCTGAACGTCGTGCGGGTGGCTCTCACGCAGGCCCGCGCCGGAGATCTGGATGAACTGCGCGTTATCCTGCAAGGCCTGAACGGTCGGCGCCCCGACATAGCCCATCCCGGAGCGCAGGCCACCATCCATCTGGTAGATGACATCGGCCAAGGCGCCCTTGTACGCGACGCGGCCTTCGATGCCTTCTGGGACCAGCTTCTTCGCCTCGTTCACGCTGCTTTGGAAGTAGCGGTCCTTGCTGCCGTGGGCCTGCTCCATCGCCCCGAGGCTCCCCATGCCGCGGTAGGTCTTGAAGCGGCGGCCTTGGTAGATCTCGAACTGACCCGGGGCTTCATCGGTCCCTGCCAGCATGGAACCGAGCATGACGGCGGTCCCGCCAGCCGCGAGGGCCTTGACGATATCCCCGCTGTACTTGATGCCCCCGTCGGCGATGATCGCCTTGCCGCGCTTGCGGGCTTCGGTCGCGGCTTCGTAGATCGCGGTCAATTGCGGCACGCCGACCCCCGCGACGATCCGGGTTGTGCAGATGGAGCCCGGGCCGATACCGACTTTGACGACGTCAACGCCGGCGTCGTACAGGGCCGCTGCGCCTTCTGCCGTTGCCACGTTGCCGGCGATCAAGGTCGCCTGCGGGAAGTGCTCACGGATCTCGGCGATCTTGCGCAGCACCCCAGCCGAGTGGCCATGGGCGGTGTCGATGACGATCGCATCCGCCCCAGCATCTAGCAGCGCCTGAGCGCGGTCGAAGGTGTCGCTGGTGACCCCCACGGCCGCAGCGACCAGCAAGCGCCCGTGCGCATCCTTGGCGGCCTGCGGGAACTCGACCACTTTTTCGATGTCCTTGATGGTGATCAAGCCGGACAAGCGGCCGTCTGCATCGACCAGCGGCAGCTTCTCGATCTTGTACTGCTGCAGGATCGCTTCGGCTTCGGCCAGGCTAGTGCCGGCCGGGGCGGTGATCAGGTGGTCCTTGGTCATCACACTGCCGATGTCAGTGCTGTGGTCGGCGACGTAGCGCAGGTCACGGTTGGTGATGATGCCGGTCAGCTTGCGGGAGTCCTTGGAATCCACGATCGGCACACCGGAGATGCGGTATTTTTGCATCAGGTGGTGGGCCTCGGAGACGGGATCGCTGGCGGTGAGGAAGAACGGATTAAGGATCACGCCGTTCTCGGAGCGCTTGACGGTCAGGACCTGGTCGGCCTGCTCCGCGATGCTCATGTTCTTGTGGATGACCCCCAGGCCGCCTTGGCGTGCCATCGCGATCGCCATATCGGCCGTCGTCACGGTGTCCATCCCAGCGGACAGGATCGGGATGTTCAGCTTCAAGTTCGGTGCGAGCTGAACGGACAGATCAACATCCTGCGGTAGAACGTGGCTCTCAGCAGGGACCAGCAGAACATCATCAAACGTGAACCCTCGCCGTGCAAACTTCGTCTCCCAGTTACTCAAGTGGATAGCCCTCTTTCGTTTTTTGTTGTCGTTTACAATAGCATTTTCATCCCGTGACGTCAATTCACTTGGCAAAAAACTGACGAAACCCTGCCACAGCAGCGTTCTTAAATGAAAGAACTCTCATTCCGCGTTTCTAGCCCCGAACAAATATTGATCGTCAGCCGGATACGAAAAATTTCGTTCGTATTCTTCCGGATAAACAGCCTTTGATAAACAAAAAAGTTCGGCTCTATTCCGCCGAACTTCCCGTGATCATGCCGCCATGATCCCCTTCAGATTGTAACGCCGCTTCAAGTAGAAGTGCGCCCCATAACCGACGACGGCCAGGACCGCATAACCTTGCCACGGGAGCTGTTGTGTCAGTGGCGAGTTGATGTAACCCAAAGCCCCAGAGACGGCGGACGCTGCGAACACCAGCCCCATGCCGATCAGCAGGATGACCCAGGTCTTGCCGCGCTTGCCCTTCGGCGTGCGGCTCCACTCGTTGAAATAAGCGAACATGTAGCCCGCTGCGGTAGCCATCACAAGCAAGGACAAGGCCCCGTTCCCGACTGCGACTTGCTTCGGGCGCAGGTAAGTCGTGATGCCATAGACCAGCGCGAACACGCTGACGAAAAACAGACTAAGGTCCAACCCGCTCAGCCAGATGCTGGCCTTCTTGTGCGGCTTCGGCGCGTGGACCAGGCTCTCGGCTTTTTCCGTGACTGGGCCGTACAGCTGGTTCGCCGGCTTACCTTGGTGCTGTGCGTCGAGCATCTCCGGGAGCATGGTCGCCAAAGTCCGACGCTGCTTCTCTTCTGGCCACTGGTGCTCAGTCAGGATGCGTCGCAGCTTGAACACGTAGTCCGCGTTCTTCTTAGAGAGTTGATCGATCAAGTCGTCCACGTCGACCGTCTCCGTCGGTGATTCTACTTCCTTAACTGCCAAAATGCATCCCCCTAAACATTGAAGCGGAACTCGATGATATCCCCATCTTGGACCGCATATTCTTTGCCTTCAGACCGCAGACGACCGGCTTCGCGCACCGCCTGAGCTGAACCGTACTTATCAAGATCGGCGAACGACATGGTCTCCGCCCGGATGAAGCCGCGCTCGAAGTCGGAGTGGATGATCCCGGCGACCTGCGGCGCTTTCATGCCCTGCTTGAACGTCCATGCGCGCGTCTCCTTGCCTCCGGCCGTGAAGAACGTGGCCAGCCCAAGCAAATGGTAACTGGCTTTGATGAGCTTGTCCAGCCCTGATTCGGAAACGCCTTCAGCTTCGAGAAAATCGGCCTTGTCGGCATCATCCAGCTCAGCGATCTCCTCTTCCGTCCGGGCAGAGATCGCGATCACTTCTGCGCCTTCCTTGGCGGCGAAGGCTTGGATCTGCCGCACGTAGTCACAACCGGCCGGATCTGCCATGTCAGCTTCGGCAATGTTGGCGACGTACAGCACGGGTTTCGTCGTCAGCAGGAACAGGCCGCGGACGATCTTCTGCTCGTCATCGGAGAAGTCAATGCCACGCACCGGCTCGCCTTCCTCTAGCACCGGCTTGATCTTCTTGAGGACTTCGAATTCGGCGACCGCCTCTTTGTCCTTGGTGCGGGCGACTTTTTCGACCTTCGCGTAGCGCTTGTTGATGGCCTCAAGGTCCGCCAGCGCCAGCTCCAAGTTGATCGTCTCGATGTCGTCAAGTGGATCGACGGTCCCGGTCACGCTCGTGATCTCGTCATCGTCGAAGGCGCGGACCACGTGCACGATCGCATCGACTTGGCGGATGTTCTCCAGGAACTTATTGCCCAGCCCTTCGCCCTTGGACGCGCCCTTGACGATCCCCGCGATGTCAGTGAATTCGAACGTCGTGCGAATGATCTTCTTGGCCGGGATCAGCTCATCGATGCGCGCCAGGCGCGCGTCTGGCACTTCGACCATGCCGACGTTCGGGTCGATGGTCGCAAACGGGTAGTTCGCCATTTCGGCCCCCGCCTTCGTGATCGCGTTGAACAATGTGGACTTGCCGACGTTCGGCAAGCCGACGATACCTGCAGTTAAACCCATGAGGTTAGCTCACTCTCTTCCTTTACTGATTCGCGTCCGCTTTGACGAGGACTTTTTTCATTTTCTTATCGAACTCGCGGCGGGGCATCATCACGATGTGGCCGCACCCGGTGCACCGGATCTTGATGTCCATGCCAAGGCGGATGATCTCCCAATCATTCGTTCCACAGGCGTGCGGCTTCTTCATCAGCACGCGGTCATGTAGCTCGTACATCGTATCCCTCCTAGTCCAGGTTGACGTCCAGCAGCGCGAGGATCCGGTTGAGGTCCTGGGCGGTGGTAAAATCGATCTCGATCTTACCTTTGCCCTTAGCGCTTTGGGCGATGCTGACCTTGGTGCCGAACTTGTCGCCCAGCTGGTTCTCACTGGCGCGCAAGTAGGGCGACTTCACCGGTTCCTTGGCCTTGGCCGGCTTGGTGCCCGCGTTCATCTGAGCGATCAGGTGTTCCAGCTGACGCACCGTCAGGTTGTCACTGACCGTCTTCTTGGCCAGCGGGACCAGCCGCTTCTTGTCCTTCAGACTAAGCAGCGTGCGCGCCTGGCCCATCGAGAGTTGCTTCGTGTCGAGCAACTTCTTGACCTCTGGTGGTAGCGTCAGCAGGCGCAGGTAGTTGGCAATGTACGGCCGGCTCTTGCCCAGGCGCTTGGAGACCTCGGCTTGGGTCAAGTTGAGCTTCTGGATCAGCGTATCGTAGGCCTGGGCCTCATCCAGCGGCGTGAGGTCCTCGCGCTGCAGGTTCTCCAGCACCGCGATCTCCATCATCGCCGGGTCGTCGAAGGTGCGCACGATCGCCGGGATGGTCGTCTTGCCCGCCAGCTTGGACGCACGGAAGCGGCGCTCGCCGGTGATGATCTCGTAGCCGGTCACGCTGTGGCGCACGATGATCGGCTGAAATACCCCGGTCTGGGCGATCGAGGCCGCCAGGTCGTTCAGTGCCGCTTCGTCGAACTGCTTGCGCGGCTGATACGGGTTGGGCCGGATCTCTTCTAGCGGCAGCTCTTCCACGTTCGCGAGCTCGACGTCCGGGCTCTCGAAGTCCTTGAAGATCGCCTCGATGCCGCGGCCAAGGCCCTTATTATTCTTATTCACCATGAGCAGCTAACACTTCCTTTGCGAGTTCCGTGTACACTTCGGCCCCTTTGGACTTAGGATCGTAATCGATGATCGGCATCCCGTAGCTCGGCGCCTCGGCCAGCCGCGTGATGCGCGGAATGATGGTGGTGTAGACCTTCTCCCCGAAGTACTTCTTGACCTCGTCGATCACCTGCGCGCCAAGGTTCGTGCGCCGATCGTACATGGTCAAGAGCACCCCTTCGATGCTGAGGGTGGGGTTGAAGTGTTTCTGCACCAGACGCACGGTGTTGAGCAGCTGGCTCAACCCTTCCAGCGCGTAGTACTCGCTTTGGACCGGGATCAGGATCGAGTTCGCGGCGGTGAACGCGTTGATCGACAGCTGCCCCAGAGACGGCGGGCAGTCGACCAAGATGTAATCGTAGTCGGCTTCGACCGCGGCCAACCCCAGCTTCAGCCGCATCTCGCGGGCCATCTGGTTCGTCAGCTCGATCTCGGCGCCGGCCAGCTGGATCGTCGCCGGGACGATCGACAGCCGCTCGTGCTTGGTCTTGATGATCGCCTCTTGGATCGGATCCTCGTTGACCAGCACATCGTAGATATCCTTGCCGACCTCAGCCTTCGAGACCCCCAGACCGGAAGTCGCGTTGCCCTGCGCATCGGCGTCGACGATCAAGACACGCTTGCCAGCAGTCGCGAGACACGCGCCCAGGTTGATCGTGGTGGTCGTCTTGCCAACGCCACCTTTTTGGTTCGCAACAGCGATCACATGCACCATAGTTACCTCTTCTCCTTCGGGATCTCAACGATAAAGCGGTAGGCATCGGCCGTTTCGTCTTCCTGGATCGCCGCTTTCATGCCGCTTTTTTGGATCAACTGCACGGACTGGCGCAGCGTGTTGAGCGCCATGCGCGTGTCGTGCGTCTGGATCATCTTGCGCTTGGCCGCCTTGGGTCTCGACTTAGCCGCCGACGCCTGCTCGTCCGGGTCCGCCGGTGCCGCTTCCGGCTCAGGCTGCGGATCCAGCATCCGGGCGACCGCTTCATGCGTCTCTTTGACCGTCAGCTCGTCGGTCAGGATCTCGTGCAACAGGATCTGCTGCTGGTAGTCGTCGGCCTTGAGCAGCTCACGCCCGTGGCGCTCCGTCAGCTCGCCGGCCATGATCGCGTCTTGGACCGGCTGGGACAGCTTCAACAGACGCAGCTTGTTGGCGACGAAGGACTGGCTTTTGCCCAGCTGCTTGGCCAGTGCCTGCTGTGTCAGCTGGTTGAGCTTCATCAGCTCGACATAGGCCTGCGCCTCTTCGATCGCTGACAGCCCCTCGCGCTGCAAGTTCTCGATCAGCGCCATCGCCGCGGATTCCTCATCCGTCATGGTCTGCACGATCGCCGGCGCCGTCTCCATGTGAAGCGACTGCATCGCGCGGAAGCGGCGCTCCCCGGCGATGATCTCGTATTGCGACGGCGCGTACTCGCGCACCACCATCGGCTGAAGCAGCCCGTGCGCCTGAATCGTCTCCGCCAGCTCCTGGATCGCCTGGTCGGTGAACACCTTGCGCGGCTGGAAGCGGTTCGGCACGATCGCCGTCAACGGTAACTCTTGGATCACCGTGTGGGTGTCCGCCGGTGTCTGCGGTTTTTTCTTATTAAAAAACAATGCCACGATGCTGCCCTCCTATCAACTCAATGCGCCCCGAGCGGCGCCTTGCTCGGCGTGCCCGGCTTGCGCGGAAACTGCTTAGGCGTCGCCTTGACCTTCGCGACCACGACCAGCGACCGCGGATCGCCCGTCTCCGGAAGCGTCAGGTCGATCGTCTGAATCACTTCGCCACCGAGCTGGGCGATCGCCGACTTGGCCTGCGCGAGCTCACTTTCACCCCGACTGCCCTTCATCGCGACGAACTGCCCGCCGACTCGGACCAGCGGCAAGCACAGCTCCGCCAACACGTTCAGCGGCGCGACGGCGCGCGCGGTCGCCAAGTCATAGGCCTCGCGGTGCGGGCTCTTCTTGCCGGCAAACAACTCGGCGCGGTCGTGGAACAGATGCACGTCCTTGAGGCCCAAGTGTGCGCTCAAAGCGGACAAAAACCCGATGCGCTTGTTCAAAGAATCCACGATCGTCACGTCCAACTCGGGATACAGGAGCTTCACCGGCAGCGACGGAAATCCGGCTCCAGCGCCGACGTCACACAGCTTGAGGCCAGGCGTCGCCACCTGCGGCGCGGCCTGCGTCAGCAGGATCGAATCCCAGAAGTGCTTGAGGTAGACCTCGCCTTCTTCGGTGATCGCCGTCAGGTTCATCTTCTCGTTGGCCTCGACCAAGTCCGAATAGTACTGCTTGAACTGGGTCAGTTGCGCCGGGGCGTGGGGCAATCCCTGCGCCGCCAGTGCCGCGGCGAATTGGCGTTCATCCATGCCGGTCAACCTCCTTGGTGTCGCCCTGGGCGACACGGTCTTTGTGAAACAGAAACCCGTTTCACGTTCGTGTCTAGTTTAACGTAAATTGGCCCTGCTCACAACTGAATGTCACCACCAGTCCGCCCAGTCGGTGCCCACCGCCGGCCCGCCCGCAGTAAGCTGGCTGGCCCCAGTCGTGGTCCGGTGACCAGATTTTTTGTTTCACGTGAAAACAAGTCCTCATATTGGTTGAGGCAAGAATAGCGAGTTTGCGGCGTTTTAACAGAGCTAAAACCGTCGAAAAACAACGAAAATGCTTTGAAGTGTGCCATCTCTGTGCCACGACTTCATCCAAGAATAGACCTTCTATGTTAAAGAAAATACCCTAAGCGTTTAAATTGGCTTAGGGTATTACTGTTTACCTTAGTTGATCACTGCTGTCATTGAGAGGTGAGATTGAGGATGATGCGATTGCGTAATTACCAGCATCAATAGTTAATTCAAATGGAATTTCAACCGCGTTTCCTGATAAAAGCGCAGTGCCTGCTCTTAGGCTTGGAAGTCTTGACACCAGAGACTGAGTAGCTGAAGGTACGTTATGCAAAATAAAATCCAAGTCTGTTGAATTCTGAATTCGATGAATGAAGAATGCTCCGGTTTGAGATAGGACAACTCTAGAAAGCTCACTTGGAATCTGACTAATAATACCCAAATAAACATTAAACTTCCGACCTTCTCGTGAGATTCGCTCAAAAATGGTTGACGATCCATCAGTAGAAGTCTTTACGTATCGGTGTGCCTCATCTAAGTACAGGTAGAAAAAGGGCATACTGTTTCGATCACTTTGGCCTAGAGTGTAATTCATTTCAAACGCCGAACGCACGACATAATTTGAAATCAGTCGCAACGCATCATCATCGAACTCCGTTAGATTTAATACAACAAATTTTGAATGATTATTAGAACTTGTCCAGTCTGTAACTTGAAGCGGCATACCATGTGCGGCGTTTAATATGCCACCTTCATCTCCGTATCTCGATTTTAAGTTCCTGAAACGACTAATCATCGTTTCTGTATTTGCGCGAACGCGACGATTGCCCTGCACTTCTTCCTCGCCAAACACAATTTCAAATCCCTCTTCAATGTCTTCAAGTGAAATTGTATATTCTTCATCCGTACACTGAAGAACTTCGTCGATAGTCTGAGGCCCATTATCAGGGATTGCACTGGATATTACCGACAATATTTGTGGTTCGCCCTCAATCTTCGAGAAGTTTTGAACCCACGACTTTAGTGCCGCCTGAGAATGTTGTTCATTCCCAAATACTGCTGTATACCACTTTTCGACTGACCGTTTCAGCATCACGAATGAATCTTGTGTAATATCTCGAATGGCTAACCGTGTTAAGATTGCATATATGAGTTTTCGATTTTCCGGGGTTGTCTTCGCAATCTGTAACGCTCTATTGAGGAGGGGCTTGGTGTTACCCTCAAAAGTGAGACAGTGAATCTAGTATAATGACATCAAAGTATGATTACTGGAGGATCTGTTATGGCTAAGAAGTACAACCAAGATTTCAAAGACATGCTCATCGAACTACACGCTGCCGGCAAAGGACCAGGCGAATTAAGTAAAGACTACGACGTTCCCATCGCAACTTTGGGCAAATGGTTCACTGAGCATAAACAAGCATCGACCAAGGATCCTTCAAGTGCAGAATATGCGAAGATGCGAGCCGAATACCTTCAAATGAAGCAGGAGAATGAGATCCTAAAAAAAGCCTTGGGCATCTTCGCGAAACAAAGCAAGTGACGAACCGCGATTTGTATGCCTTTATTGAAACTCACGACTTCCCGATCGTCACAGCCACCGATGCTTTATCCGTACCACGAGGTTCTTATTATCGCTACTGCAATCACGAAGAAACGCCAACCGAGAAGCGTCGGGAAGAAATACGAGCACAACTACACGTCGCCTATAAAGCCGCAAAAGGCCGATACGGCGCACCCAAGCTCACCTTTATGATCAACCAACAACGGGAGGACCACGTTGGTCAAAAATTGATCCAAAAGCTCATGCGTGAAGAAGGATTGCGTTCGATCACTCGCCGAAAATATCGCGCAGCACCAGCAGCAAATCCAGTAGCTGAGCGGAACAACCTATTGGCACAAGACTTTAGTACAACAGCTATCAATCAGAAATGGGCCGGTGATATTACTTACGTTCAAACGGCGAAAGATGGTTGGACTTATTTATGTACCTTCATGGACTTGTTTTCACGCCGTATCGTCGGTTTTGCGTACGGCCGCGATATGACCGAAACCTTAGTTATTAAAGCATTTAGTAACGCATTGATTGATCGTAACGTCTTTGAAGGATTGACCGTACACACAGATCTTGGCAGTCAGTTTACCGGCGTTGCCTTCGAAGAAATCCTGATTTCTGTCGGCGCTAAGCACTCGTATAGTCGTAAAGCAACGCCGTACGATAATGCAATCATCGAGTCATTTCATGCCTCATTCAAAAAAGAGGAACATTACGTTTTCCCAGAGAATTACCGCACTTTTGAACAAGCACGAACAAACATCTTCGAATATATCGAGAAGTGGTATAACCGCACTCGGATCCATTCTGGACTAGAAATGATGAGTCCAGTTCAATATGAAATAACTCACTGGCATGGTCATGCGCTGAATTGTAACGCCTGACTATAAACTCGGAACACACAAATCAAATAGATTCACTGTCTCGAAACTTGACTTAAATCCATAGCATACTTCTTTGTACATGACTTGGATACAACGGACTCGGATGGCACCACGCGCGGCGTGCAACGCGAAAGCCGCAAGCGTGAGTGCCAGCGGTCGGCGATAGCCGACCGCTATACCCCCAGTACTCTAACAGGGGGGTACTAAATAAAACAAAATTGCCCGAACACAGGGTAGAAACATTGATGCACCGGCAATTTTGAGTGAAAAGTGAAAATGTGGATGGCACACCCAATCCATCATTTCGTCAGAATATGAAATCTTGAGGTGTCGCCAAACTCGCATTGTAACAGGGGTTCAGCGGATACTCATCCGGCACACCAGTTCATCATTTATAAAAAAGCGGTGAAACGTGGATAGCAGGATAGTCCTACATTCGACGCTTCACCGTCTTCGTTATCAACTACTTGGCTAGGTGCGCGTACAGCGTAAAGAGCTTCGCCACACTGTCGCCTTCGGTTGTGGTCGCTACGTCCATACCGTATGCGCGCATAACTGCGCGATCGTTGTTCTGGTGCGCCTTACGCAACTCACTCGGCATCGTCCGCTCATCATATAGATCAGCGTAGGAGCTATCTGGGTAAAGCGCACGTGCGTCCAATATCTGTTGAGCAGTTTCAGCAATCTTCGCTTGTTGGTCAGCGGTAACGTGAGGCCACGGGAAGTTATTGTAAACAACCTTAGCTGAATAGCGGTAATCACTCTTGAGCCGCCCCGCAACGGTGCGCATCCATGCCATATGAACATTGGACGTCAGTACACCGAACTCGTACAAGTTGGCATCAGGTACAACGAAGACCAAATCACTTGCTAAGTTATCTGGTGTCATGTAGCCGATCGGAATATAGCGGCGCTTCTCTGAACTAACCTTGGGAATTACGAGAAAGTTGGTTGTCGGCATGTTCTCAAAGTGGAATCGGGTTGGCTTGTCAGCAAGTTTTCGAGTAGCCGCACGAGTACTAGCTAACCTAAATTCCTGCACACGTTCGATGCGTTCCAGCACATGAGGCATTTTGCGCAATTCGCTGGGAGTTGCATCACCCACCCATAAGCAATAGCGCGGTTTTCGATTGATAAACTCCCTCGAGCCATACCACGGTTTGAAGAATCGCTTAGACTCAGGCTCTGCTTTTATGAAGCTCTCCATTTCATCTTTTTCAAATAAATAGTTGCCGCCATCAATGGGTAAATTTCCAATGCTAATTGGCGGTACGCTACATAATGGCTTAGATCTGTTTTTTACAAATGCGTCTTGCGCATCAACCAAGTATGGGTTGATGTGAGTAACAATCTCGGGTTGTCCGCTACTTGAATAGACTACCTTCCTCCCGGTTGCAGTCTTACTGAAACCAATAATTACGCAAAATACTGATGCCTTTTCCTTCGCTTCGCTTGTCCATTTGAACGTACGATACGCAAAATCAATGTGTACACCGTAGCGTTCAAGCATTGGTTTCCAAAGTATCTCTACCTGTTCGCCTTGAGTAATAGAGTTTGTGGAGACAAAGGCAGTGAGAATACTGTGCCCTTGCATGATCTGTGCGGCTTTCAGATACCAACCAGCTACATAATCTAAGCTACCGATACCGTCAATTTGGGAATCCACCTGAAGAAGATCCTCCTTTTGCACTTTGCTCATCAGCCGCGCACCATTGAAAGGCGGATTGCCAATGATGTAGTTGAGTTGGTTCGCTGGCACCAGTTCCGACCAGCTGAACCGTAAGGCATTGCCTTCGGTGATGTTGGTGTAGGTTTTCAGCGGCAAGAAGTCAATATTAGTGTAAACAATGGACTTGGTCTCTTCCATCATCTGCGATTCAGCAATCCACAGCGCCGTCTTCCCGACTGAAACAGCGAAGTCGTTGATCTCGAAGCCGTAGAACTGCTGGATTGAGACCTTGATGATCTGCTTTTCCAACGCCAGCATATTCTGGTCGCCGTAAATCAACCGAATAGCATCGTTTTCCAGCTTGCGTAACGACAAATAGGTTTCAGTCAAGAAGTTCCCCGAACCACAGGCTGGATCGAGGAAGGTCAGCCCCGCGAGTTTATCCTGAAATGCCGCTGCACGTCGCTTGACCGTCGCCGGTTGCTTGAGCTTCTTGATGTCTTCAAGCTCAGTCCGCAACTCATTTAGGAACAGTGGGTCAATCAGCTTGTGGATGTTCTCAATGGACGTGTAATGCATCCCACCTTGGCGCCGGGTCTCAGGATTCAAGGTACTTTCAAACACCGCACCGAAAATAGTAGGACTGATTTGCGACCAGTCAAAATCCGCACTGGCGTGTTCAAGCAAGAGCGTCCGCAACTCGTCAGTAAACTGCGGAATCTCAATGTCTTCATCGGCAAACATGCCACCATTCACATAAGGAAATTCGGCTAGTTTCTCATCAAGGTAGGGATCGCGCTTACCAATCGGTGTATCGAGCACTCGAAACAGGTCAATCACCGCGTTACGCAAAAAACGCGTATCGAAGTCGGCTAAATAATCATGGAACATCCCGTGCCGACCGAAGATGCCGGCATCTTCGGCGTACAAACAGAACACCAGTCGCACCGATAGCTGGTTGATTGCGCGTTGGGTGTCATCAGAGTTCGGATCGCGGTATTGCTTAAGCAACTCGTCATAGATTTGTCCGACCAGTTCGCCTGCCTGCATGGAAACTTGCATTTCTTTTTCAAGATGCGGGTTCGCTTGGTCAACCAAGAAGTCTAAGCGGTAGCATTCTTCTGGCAAGTCGGTCAGAGCGATGACAGCAGGATCGCCACCTGGACGTTCCATATCATAGACATAGAACTCGGTGAAGTTACAGGTAATGATCCAGCGGGGACGCTGTGAGTACGGTAGATTCATCGCATAACGTTGCGCTTGTTGAAATGGCGTGAGGAAGGTGCCGTCGGACTGTTTGATGCCTTTGCGTAAGTCCTTGATGCGACCTTTTTGCTCGATCATCACATTAGTTGCGGTAATATAGCCATCGATAAAACTAGTGTGGTCAAGGTGGACTTGATCTTCAAAACTGATATATTCTCCGGGCTGATCGATGCCATATACGTTCTCCAACAAGTCCAGCCAGAACGTTTGACTATCCTGTCGTTCGTTACCACGATCTTGCCACCGCTCAACAAACGCACTGGCGGCTTTCCGTTGCTCATCTGGTCTTAACATAGCGTTACTCCTCGTTCATTAAGTTAGCGCGCAACTCGGCTTCAATTTTCCGCATACTTTCTGTGGAGTAATTGTCATTGAGCCATTCGGCAACCCGGCGCAAGTCATCAATGCGTGGCGTATACAGATCAATGATACGCTGAATTGTTGCCCGCTCGTCTGCATCGTCACCCGCGTCATGAGCTTTATCAGCCTGTGCAAATAGCTGTTGGATCTCGGTCATGTGTTTAGTCAGTGCCACAAAGGAATCGGCCTGCTGGTCAATAACCTGTGCATTCACGGCTTGAAGTTTATTAGTATCCAGCATGAGATCATTAGGTGTGACCCCAAAGATCGTACAAATATTCATCAGGCTGTCTGTTGAGGGGCTAAACACTCCCCGTTCAATCTTAGAAACAGTTTGCTCAATCGTCTCGAGTTTTTCTGCAAATTGCTTTTGGGTGTAGCCATTAGCTTTGCGCAGTCGGCGAATATTTTGGCCGATAATCTGTCCCGTTGTGAGCTTTAACTGAACACCAGTGATGGGTTGACGCTTCTTTTTCATGGTATTTCTGTCTGAATCGATTGCCATGTTGGCACCTCTTTCGTTGTGGTACGTGGGGTTTGTCGATAATGTAACTCTTTATGGAATATTTAAGCATATTTAATGTTTGATGTAAAGCTAATAAATGTTTACAACTAACAGCGCGGATGGTACACTAAGTTTAAATCCAAAGTGTTTGTTTTACGCTAATGGATGTTAGTTCTTTGAAAATAGAATAGCACCATCAAGATAAGACCACAACACAATTAGGAGGTGAGCGAATGGCCTTACCGGCACAGTCGCCGCTGTTTATCAGTCGCCAAGACTTGGTAGAGCACGGGTTCAGCGATTACGAGGCGGCACAGTTACTGCGAATGGCTAAGGCCAATCTCGTTGAACAAGGACTGAACTATTATGCAATTCGGGGCAGGCGTCGCGTCCCTGCCCACGCAATCGAAGCAATTCTTGGATGTCCATTATTTGAAGCACAGAGAGACACGCTCCCAAGGTCAAACAAAGGAGCGTACTAAAAATGACTAAAGAAAGTGACCTGATCAAGAAAGCACCAGACGGCACATATGGATTTCGAGCCAGCCTTGGCTTTGACAAGCGGACGGGCAAGCGCCGCCAGAAGCGTTGTTCTGGTTTCAAAACCAAAACGCTCGCAAAGGAAGCCTATCGAAAGCTGGTTGCCCAATTTGAGGACGAGCAGTTCAATTCACCGATTACGTTCAAGGAGTTCTGTGACAAGTACTTCTTCCCGTGGTACAAATTCACGGTGCAAGAGCAGACCTATGAACATCGTAAAGGCATGGTAGAGCGTTCGTTCAATCAGTTTGATTCAATGAAACTTAGCAAAATCACAGCCTTTGACGTTCAGAAATGGCAACTTGGCTATCTCGAAGACCATGCCAATGGAACAACGCGGGTTGCGCATACCATGTTGGGTAAAATATTCGAGCGCGCCATCTTAATGAGTTTGATGAAGGAGAACCCGGCTAAGATTGTCGGTAACGTCAAGCGTAGCCAAGATGAAGTCGAGTTCTGGACTAAGGATCAATTTCAAAAGGTGATTGAGCAAACCAGCAAGGATACCTACACGCACCGATTTGATTTCATCATTCTATGGTTCTTGTTTATGACCGGCATGCGTTCCGGTGAAGCGAAAGCATTAACCTGGACAGACGTTGATCTAAAGGCTGGCACAATCGACATCAACAAGTCGCTGCTCTACAAGTCTGTCAACAACTACAAGCTCGGCAAGACCAAGAACCGACAAAGCATGCGAGTCATCAGTATTGATAAGCAAACGATTGATTACTTGGAAGAGTGGTACGAAGATCAGCGATTGATGACCCGCTCGGAGTTTGTTCTATCCCAAGACGGTGCGCCGCTAAACAGCACCTACATCAATGATATTGTCCATGACTACGGTGAGTTGGCTAAAGTGCCGACTGTGACTGCCCACGCATTGCGGCACTCGCACGCCTCACTGCTAATCAGTCTTGGGGAGAATCCGTTAGTGATTCGAGATCGCCTTGGGCACAAGGATGTGCGGACGACTTTAGAGATTTACGGTCACCTCTACCCCAAGAGTGACATTGAGGCTTCTAAACGACTGGAAGGATTGGTCACAGTGCTATCAGAATGAAAATCTTTCAGAGTGTGCCGAGTGTGTGCCATAATAAAACAAAAAGCCGACAAATCAGCGTTTGTCAGCTTAAAAATGTTTCATGTGAAACCAGCTTGCATTCGGCCCCGGCTGCGCGCATAATATCGTTCGTGCACGAACTATTCAAGGAGGCCACGATGCCAGATCTCGGCTACACGCTCATCACCCTGACGAAGCAACTCAAGACGGCGCTCAACCGGGCGCTCGCCGACCACGACGTCACTGTCACCCAGTGGGCGCTGGTCGCCGGCCTGCACCGGCACAGTCCGCAAACGGCAGCCGAGCTGGTGCAAGCGCTAGACATCGACAAACCCACGGTCTCAGACGTCGTGCGACGCCTAAGCGCCAAGGGCCTGATCACCAGCCGCCCGAAGCCTGGCGACCGCCGCGCAAAGCTGCTGGCCCTGACGCCAGCCGGTGAAGCGGCCTATGGCACCTGCGCGGCGATCGCAGACCAGGTGGTCGAGACATTTCTGACCCCGCTGTCACTCAGTCAACGTGAGCAGCTCACCGCGCTGCTTGCCAGTCTAGAAGGAGCCCCTCATGACTAAGATCCTCGTTCTCGGCAGCACCGGTAACATCGGCTGGCCGCTCGTCCAGCTACTCACCCAGACCCCTGAGGTCTCGGTCGTCGCCGGGGTGCATCAGCACGTCCCCGCGGCGATGCAGGCGCTTGGTGTCGCCACCGTCCCGTTTGATTTTCTCACGCCGACGACCTTCGATACGGCGCTCGCCGGGGTCGACAAGCTCTTCTTCGTGCGCCCGCCGCAGCTCGCCGACCCCGCGCACGACATGCTGCCCTTCCTGACTGCCGCCAAGCAGCACGGCGTCAAGCAGGTCGTCTTCGTCTCGCTGATGGGCGTCGAACACAACCCGATGGTGCCACACCGCAAGATCGAGCAGCTGATCCAGCAACTCGACTTGCCGTACACGTTCCTGCGCCCGAGCTTCTTCATGCAGAACCTGACCACCACTCACGGCGAGGACCTGTTCCAGCGCCACGACCTCTTCATCCCCGCCGGGCGGGCGCGCACCAGCTTCATCGACAGCCGTGACATCGCCGAAGCGGCCGCCGTCGCGCTACAAGACGACCGCTACCGCGGCCAGGCGTTGACGCTGACCGGCCCCGAAGCGCTAACCTACACTCAAGCCGCCGCCATTCTGACCGAAGTCGCCGGGCAGCCGATCACCTACAGCCACCCCGGGCTCCTGCGGTTCCGCCGCACGATGCGCCAGCGCGGCCTGGCTGCAGACTTCGTCAACGTGATGGTGATGCTCTACGTCATCACCCGCCTAGGCAACGCCAAGGCCGTGACCGCGACGCTCCCGCAGGTGCTCGGCCACCCGGCCCGCACGTTCACCCAGTTCGCCCGCGAGTGCTGCGCGCCCCGTCTGCGCGCCGGGCAGTGAGCACGTTCGCGCGATCTGTGCTAAAATCTCCCTATCTAAGCGTGGACAGAAAGGACGATACCATGACTCAAACGATCCGGATCGCGTACCTCTATGAGGACCTGATGAACACTTACGGCGACAGCGGTGATGTCAAGATCCTGCGCTACTGGCTCGAGCAAGAAGGCTACACCGTCACCGTCGACAATGTCAGCTTGGCCGCCGACTTCGACGCGATGCAGTATGATTTTGTCTTCTTCGGCGGTGGGCAGGACTACGAGCAGACCGTCGTTGCGAAGGACCTGCCGCGCTTCAAGGACACCCTGAGTACCTACATCGAGGCCGGTAAGCCGATGCTCGCGATCTGCGGCGGCTACCAGCTGCTCGGCAGTTACTACAAGACGGCCTCCGGCACGGTCATCCCCGGTCTGGGTATCCTGCCCCTGCATACGGTGTTCAAGGCCGACAGCCGCATGATCGGCGATACCGAGTTCGAGACCGAATTCGGCACCGTGCGCGCCTTCGAGAACCACAGCGGTCGCACGTACTTCGACGACGCCGACAAGCTCAAGCCGCTGGGCCGGATGATCCAGGGCTATGGCAACAACCCTGACGATGGCGTCGAGGGCATGCGCTACAAGAACACCTTCGGCAGCTACGCCCACGGACCGATCCTGCGCAACGCCAACATCGCCAAGGGTATCGCGCAGCTGATCATCGCCTACCACCGCGACACCGTCAACGCCTAACTCAGATACGCCACTAGCCCTCGCCATTGCGGCGAGGGCTTTTTGGGGCGCTCGCCCCGCTGGTCAAGCCACATCAATCCGATGGCCAGCGCGAACGCCCCTGGCCATGTGAGATCATCTAAGGAAAAAAATGCGAGAAAACATGCTTTACGATACCAATCGCTTCCAGTTGCGCGGCGACTTTGTCGCCCGAATGGCCGAGGTGATCGCGGCCAACCAAACAGCCCGCCCGGGCGGCGTCGTCTTTATCGGGGATTCGCTCACGCAGTTCATGGACCTGAAGAAGTTTTTTCCTGAATATCCGTCGGCCTATAACTGCGGCCTCGCCGGGACCACCTCCGACATGCTCCTGCACTTCATCGACCAAGGCGTGCTGAAATGCCGCCCCAGCACCGTGTTCTTGATGGTCGGGACCAACGACCTCGGCAACACGACGATGGCCTCCCCGTGACAGATCGCATTGAACGTTAAGGAGATCGTCGAGATCATCCACCTGAACCTGCCGAACTGCCGCATCAACCTCTTGAGCTGTATCCCTTGCGTGGAATCCCTGCAGGGCTATCAGGCCAAAGGCAACTCGCTTCGCAGCAACGCGACACTGCGGATGGTGTTCGCCGAATATCAGCGGATGATCCCGTACACGTATGTGCATCTGATCAACATGTTCGACGCGTTGCTGGACCGGGCCGGTCAGGTCGATCCAGCTGATTTCAAAGACGGGCTACACGTGAACGATCAGGGGTACGCCAAGCTGGTGACCTACGTCAAGACCCGGCTCTAGTGATGCTGACGGGGCCGTCGACTTGTTTTGAATGACAAGTCGGCGGCCCCGCTTTTTGAGTTCCGCACCCCGCCAACCAGCGGTCAAGGCCCACAAAAAAGACCCGCGCATGCGCGAGTCCACATTGTGCTTCTTAATCCGCCTCGATCAAGTCGCCCGCAGTCGGGCCGGCGTCGAGCTTGTAGATCCGGTGAACGTTGATCACCACCGCAGCGATCGCCGGTGGCAGGTGGCGCGCCTCGGCAAAGGCCACCGCGTCCGCGAAGATCTGGTCATCGACGTGGAACTCGACCGTCCCTTCGAAGCGGAAGCCCTTCAAGTGAGGCCGATCGACGACCGCCACGGCGACCTTGCCGCTGGCCTGCAGGTTCGCCCACGCTTGCTTGCCGGTCTCTTCGTTGTAGATCAGGCGGTGCGCATCCAGCACCCGCATGGTCCCCTTGGGGCCGACTTGCGGATTGCCCTGGGCATCCGCGGTCGCCAGGAAGTTGAGTTGGTTGGCGACCATCGCTTGCATCTCATCTGTCAATGTTGCCACAAGAATCAGATCCTTTCTTCGTCTCATCTCTTACATTCTATCAAAAAGTAAGTAAGAAAGCGACCCTAACGTTTGGTCCACCACAACGCGATGATCAACGCCAGGTCGATCCCTGCCACCACGCCGAGCAGGCCCACGCCCCAGACATTGGGTAGCGGCTGCCGCAATAGCCAGGCGCAGCCTGCCCCCAGTCCAGCGAGAAGCACCAACAGGCCGGCGGTCCACCAGATCCGTTTGGTCATCATATGCATTCCCCCTTAAGCGACCAAAGGCGCCTGAGTCAGGCGTCTTTGGTCGGTCATAGATGCGCTAAGATCGTGTATCGCTCGGCTGGCTGCGCGCCAGCATCCGGCTCGACCGCCGCGGCTTCGTAGAACACCGCAAACTTGCCGTTAGCGTCCGAAGCGACGACCAGTCCTTCAGTCGCCGCGTGTTGGACCTTGAAGATCTCGGCGCTACGGCGAGCCGCCTGATAGTCGAACTCGTTGGCGATCGCGTCGCCAGGATTGAAAAAGATGGTGTTGTCCATGTTCTCGCTCCCTTCTGGGGCGCTAAGCGTCCCCGTGCACTTCCTTGAGTTTGGCCATGACCTGCTTGGTGAACTGGGCGAAGGCAGGCATATCCGCGTCTGTCGCGTTCTGCTCGATCTTGACCGTCGTCGCGCCGCGGACAGCCCCGCTTGCGCGCAGTGCAGCCGTGAAGAGGTCTGGCGCCGTGTTGTAGTCCTCACCGTAGAACGGATCGCCGGTCCCAACGACCCCAAATACCAGCGGGCCGGCGCTGAAGTCAACGCTTTGCAGATCACCAAAGAAGTCCTCGGCCTCCTCTGGGATCGTCCCGCCGGACCACGTGTAGGTCGACAGGATGATCGCATCGTAGTCGTTCAGCGTCGCGGCATCCGTCTGTTGCATCGTGCCGACAGTGACCGTCGCCCCGACGTGGTCGAAGAACTGTTCCAAGATCCGGGCCATGCCTTTGGCGTTGCCCGTGATGGATGCGTACAAAATCAAGACTTTCATTGCGTTCACCTTCCTCCCTCAATTATACCCGCTCCACCGGCGTTGTAAAAGCTTTCAAGCCCACGCAGACAACCAACTCAGCCCCACGACGAAGCCCCGGTCACCGCGAAACGGTGACCGGGGCTTCACGCATCATGCGTCAGTCTGCGTACTGGAAGTGCGTCAGCGGCGCGTGCTTGACGTCTTCGATCGTCTTGGTGCCCGCCAGCTGCATCGTGATCTCAAGCTCGTGATTCAGGGCCTCGAACACACTCTGGACCCCTTCTGCACCGCCAAGCGCCAAGCCGTAAAGCACTGGCCGGCCGATCGCCACGAGGTCAGCCCCGCTGGCTAGCGCCTTGAAAACATGGCTCCCGCGCCGGATCCCGGAGTCGAAGATGATCGGGACCCGGTGGTTGACCGCCTTGGCGATCGCCGGCAGGACGTCGAAGGACGCCGGGCCACCGTTGAGCTGACGCCCACCGTGGTTCGAGACATAGAGGCCAGCCGCCCCGGCACCGATCGCGCGCATGGCGTCTTCTGGTGATTGGATGCCTTTGACGATCACCGGTAGGTCCGTGTATTCGGCGATCCGCCGCACGTCATCCGGGCCGATCTTCTGGGCCGCTGCTGCGTAGATCTCACCGATCCCCTTGCCTGCGCCGTCGCCTTCGGAGAACTTCTGCAGGTTCGCCATTGGGATCGGGAACTGGAAGTCGTTGATGATGTCCTGCTCACGGTAGCCGTCGACCGTCGCGTCAACGGTCAGGAGGATCGCTTTGACCCCCGCCTTCTTGGCTTCATCCAGCAGACTGTAATTGAAGGCCCAGTCCTTGCTCATATACAACTGGAAGAATTGCGGTGCCCCGGCGCCGGCCGCCGCTGTGTCGGCGATCGACGTGGAGCTGTACGTGCTCTGGCTCATCAGCGCCCCGACGGCGGCCACACCCTTAGCGGTATCCGTCTCACCCTTGGCGTGGGCTAGGCCCTGCGCAGCCACCGGTGCCATCATGATCGGCGTCTTGAGGTCTAAGCCGAAGACCGTCGTCGCGGTGCTCGGTGCCTCGATGTCCGACAGCGCCTTGGGCACGATCTGGGCGTGCGTGAACGCCTTCGTGTTCTGACGTAGCGTCCAATCATCCTCGGCCCCACCGACAATGTAGCCGAAGCCGCCGGTCGGGATGATCGCCTTAGCCTTGGCCTCTAAGCTCGGCAGGTTGAGGATCGCCAACCGCTGCTCGTTATCGCTCTGTTCGTACCCATTCACTGTTGTCATGATAGAACCTCCCATATCTGCTTGTTCGCTGTTATGGGATAAGCATAGCACTTACGAAAAAGAAGTAAAGCAAAACCACTCACTTTTGGTCAGTTAAACGGCGACGACCTTGTCGACGCCCAGAATGTAATGCACCGCTTCGGCAAGCTGGCGCTCGGAGAAGAAGCGGATGTCCTTACGCGAACCGAGGTTATCGATCTCAATGACGGGCTCGAAGCCGCCAAAGTCGCGCAGTTCACGCCGCAACCAAGCGTCCCAGACGGCAGTCACCAACCCGGCATCGTTCGCCAAGTTGCGCCGAATGATCACGTTCTTGTTCTCGAAGCGCCGAACGCGCAGCGGGGTGGCCTGCTGCTGGGCCAATTCGTTCAGATAGGCAAAGTCCATCGTCCACACACCCTTTCTGGTCGTGATGCGACACCTTCCTACTGTTATTATACAAACAAACGTTTGCTTACGCAAGTTTAGTGACGCGTTTTTTTCGGTCCCCTTCCACGTGCCCGCCGAGAGTTTCCCTGCGCTTTTGGGCCAAAGTTCGGTATACTAAGGGGGAAGCAAATCGAGGAGGTTCATTACAGTGAGTGAAAAAGAGCAAGTGAGCGAATTCTCGCGTGAGATCATCGCGTTCCAGCGTAAGAACAATCTGACCGATACCGAAATGGCGCTCAACAGTCACGTGTCCGTCGAACACATCCACAACATCAAGGCGATGCGCGAGGCTCCGGATCCAACCATCATCGCGAGTCTCTGCGACTACATGGAGCACAAACCCACCGGTAAATAAGGGGTTGTGCCAGCACGCTGGTGGCACGACTAGTCCAGAGCGTTGCGTTATGGCACAGTCCCAATAAGCCGACACCAAAAAGAGCTGAGCGCATGCGCTCAGCTCTTTTTGGTGTCGGCGCCGGCCGAAGCGCTCAGTTGCGATCCAGCGGCAGGACCTTGACCACGGTCTCGTTCGGCACGCGGATCAAGTCGAAGCGCCCTGCGCTATGGCCGACGTGCATCCCCAGCCCGTTCAGCCACGTCGGCTTGTAGGTGCTGGTGAACACCGCGACCCACGCGCGCTCGGCGGTGCGGTCGAGGTCAGCCAGTTTTTGGACGTCCCAAGGGTAACCGCTAGCCTTGATGGACAGTGGGCCGGTGCTGGTCGACAGGTCCGCGTTGCGACTGGTCACCTGATTCTTCGCGCCGGCGGTCCAATACGTGTAATAGCGCGTCGGCGTCTTGCCGTTACCAGACTCGACCGTCACGTAATACGACTGGCTCGCGTCTGGTTGAATGATCAGCTTGTCATAGCGATACGCGACCGAGACCGCCGCGCGGTCCGTGTAGTCGACGGGCCGCAGCCAGGTGACCCAGACCATCCCGTACGCGGCAGCGACCAGCACGAGCAGCTCCAGAACGTCGATCAAGACCGTCCGCCACGCGCGGGCCTGCTGGTGGCGCACCAGCATTCGTAAGTGCCGGCTACGGATGTTGACGATCACGAAGATCAGGTAGGCGAGCAGGCCCGCCCAGGCGATGATGCCGATCAGGTTCCACATAACAGTTGTCCTCCAGTTCGATTCATGGGTCGGGCCAGGGCTAGTTGCGCTTGGCGTCGCACTGCGTGACCGCCGCCTGGCCGAGTAGGTTCAAGTAATGCCACGGCTTATCGTAGTGCGGATTGAACAGCATGTCGACATACGCCAGTTCGTCGATCGTGTTGCGGTTCTGGATCATCACCGACAGCAAGTTGGCAGACTGGGTGATGTCGTAAGCACTGAACAGCTGCGCCCCGAGGATCTGCCGAGTGTCCCGGTCGTACACCAGGCGCATGGTGATCGGTGCGGTCGTCGGCATGAACTCTGGGCGGTAGTTCTCGACCACGGTCACCGCGTCGACGTTCAGCCCATACTTGCGCGCCCGTGCCGCCGTGATGCCGGTGCACGCCAACGTCTTGTCGTACAAGCGCAAGGCACTGGTCGCCTGCGTGCCCATGTAGCGCACGCGGTTGCCCAGCACGTTGATCCCCGCCAGCTTGCCCTGACGCACTGCATTGGTCGCCAGCGGCGTGTACGCATCGGTACCGGTCGGGTTAAAATGCACGGCGACCGCATCCCCTGCGGCGTAAATATCCGGGTCGCTGGTCTGCATGTAGTCGTTCACGTGGATCGAGTGGTCGGTGTTCATCATCACCTGATCGTCGAGTAGCTCCGTCATCGGCTGAAATCCGACGCAGACCACGGCGATGTCGGCGGTGCGTTCGGCCACATCGGTGCGGATGTAGACACGCTCGGCGTCGCTTTCGAACTTCAGCGCCGTCTCGTTGAGCCGCGTCACCACCCCGTGTTGCGCCAGCTCCGCGGCGACCTGGTCGCTGATCTCGCTATCGACGTAATGACTGAGCAAGCCGTGCACCCCGTTGATCAGGAGCACCGACTTGCCGGTGTGGCTGAAGGCCTCGGTCAGTTCAACGCCGATGTATCCCCCGCCGACGATCGCGATCGTCTTGGCGTCGGCGGCAGCCAGCTTGATGGCCGTCGCGTCATCCGCGTTTTTGCACATCAGCACCCGCGGCTGGCTGACCCCTTGGATCGGCGGGACGACCGGGTAGCTGCCCGTCGCCATGATCAGCTTGTCGTAAGCTTCGGTGTATGTGTGCCCGTCGGCCATGTCCTGCACACTGATCAGGTGCGCGGCAGCGTCGATCGACAGCACATCATGGCGCAGGTGCACGTGCACATTCGGCCCCAGCCGCTCAAGTTCCTCGGCGTCCGCGTAGAACATGGATTCTAGCCGTTCGACCAGGCCCTCCAGGTATAAGGCGATGCCGCAGGACAAAAACGAGATGTCCGCGCGGCGCTCATAGACCTCGACCTGCGTCTCCGGCTGCTCGGTAAGGATCTGGCGGACCGCCGCTGTCCCGGCGTGTGTGCATCCCACAACTGCGATTTTCATGGTCGCCACCCTTTCGCTTCTTCTTTAAGTACGTTAACAAGTCTCTGCTTACTATTATCGCACGAATAAAACCAAAGCAAAAGCCATCTCACTTCGGAACTCGCGCGAAGCAAGGTATAATCAAAGTGGCCCACCATCGTGGCCTGACAAGGAGGGAACCCTTATGCGAATCGCCCTGATCGGTGCCGGTCCCCGCGGCCTGCTCGTCTTGGAGCGGCTGATCGCCTGGCACCGCGAGCAACCGTTGACCCCATTGACCATCACCTTATTCGACCCTTATCCGATCGGCGGGCGCGTCTGGCGCCGCGATCAGCCGGCCCAGCTCGTCACGAACACCATCGCCCAGCACCTGACCCTGTTTTACGATCAGACCGTCGCCGACCCGGGGCCACTGTGGCCCGGACCCGACATGGCACAATGGGCGCAGGGACCAGCCGCCGAGTACTTACGCGAGACCGATGCCCCGGCTGCCCTGCAAGCGGCCGCCGCGGCGCTTGGACCCAACGACTTTCCCCCACGCGCCTTGTTCGGGGAATACCAACGCTGGACCTTCACCGAATTGCAGCGGCGCGCCGCCGCGAACGTGACGATCACCCACCGCCGCACACTGGTCAGCGCCGTCACCCCACAGGCGACGGGATTCACCGTGACGGCCGAGCGCCCCGCACACTACGACGCCGTGGTCATGGCGCTGGGAACCAGCCCCAACACCCCGACCCGGGAGCAAAACGATCTGTTGCGCTTCGCCGATACCCATGCGGCGCTGTACTGGCCGCCGAGTTTTCCCGCTGAAGGGGACCTGGAGACGCTCACGGCAGACGACGTTGTGATCCTGCGCGGACTGGGCCTGAGCTTCTTCGACTTCATGAGCCGCTTCACCGAAGGCCGCGGCGGCCACTTCACCCGCACCGCCACCGGCTTGACCTACCATCCGAGCGGCCGCGAGCCCCGGCTGGTGGCCGGTTCGCGGCGTGGGCTGCCTTACCATGCCAAGGGCCGCAACCAAAAAGCCCCCGGCGAGCTGACCCCCGCACACTTCCTCACCCCGCCACAGCTCACCCGCTGGGCAACAGCGGGGCCACTGGCCGGGTTGACCTTCTGGCAGGCGCTGCAACACGAAGTCGAGCACACGTATTACAGTAAGGTCTTGGCCGAACGCGTCGACGCCGATGCGTTGGCGCAGTTCCAGGCCGCCCACCTGCGCGACCCGGAGCAGGCAGTAGCTGAACTGACGCTACCGGCGGCCCTTCGTCTCGACTGGGCCAGCCTCTTGACCCCACCGGCCGGGACACCGACCGCCGCGATCAAGGCTTACTTGCGCGCCGATATCGCCGCCGCCCAGGCTGGCACGACCACCGGGCCGCTGACCAGCGCACTGGAAGTCTTGCGCGACCTACGCGACCGCGTCCGCGCCGTGATCGAGCAGGGGCTGCTGTCCGACGAGGAGCTCCTCGACTTCTTCTTTCGCTGGTTCAACGGCACCAATGACTTCCTGTCGATCGGGCCACCGGTGTTTCGCCTCGAACAGCTGCTGGCACTGATCGAGGCGGGGGTGATCACCATCCTGCCCCCGGGCATCGACGTCACCGCGGCACACGGCTACTTCCTGGCGACAGCGCCGGGCGCACCGGTCTACCGCGGGACCGCGCTGATCGAGGCGCGCGTCCCAGCGGCCAACGCCCCCACCGCCCAGAACCCGCTACTGGCCCAGCTGCTGCACGCCGACCTGGCAACGCTGGCGGAACTGCAGTTGCCCGGCGACCGCCGCTTCCAGACCGGTGCGGTCCTAGTCGACCGCCAGACCCAGCAGCTGCTCAACGCTGCGCACCAGCCGCAGGGCAAGCTGTTCTTCTGGGGCGTGCCGACGGAAGGCGTGAACTGGCTGACGACTGCCAGTCCGCGCCCGTTCGTCAATGACGTGAACCTCCGCTTCGCCAACCGCATCGCGCGCCAGTGCCTGGCTTGACCTGACCGGGCACCGGCACCGCGGTCACTGAACGCTTTGGCGCCGGCTGTTACCGGCTGGCCGAAAGCGTTTTTTTGACGTGACAAATTATGTTATGATGAAGGCATCAATATTTTGCCGTAGGAGGCCAGCTGCCATGTTCCCGTATGACAAGTTACGGACGCTGAACGGGCTTGAGTCCGCAGTTTATACCTATATCAACCAGCACCAAGCCATCGTGGAGAAAATGACCATCCGCGAACTGGCAGAAAAAGCCCACGTCAGCACCACCACCATCCTGCGCTTCGCCAACAAGATGGGCTTCGAAGGCTACTCCGAGCTGCGCTACGCGATCAAGCAACACCGCGCGAGCCTCGTGCAGGCCAAGGAAGAGGCCGGCTACGACATCACGGTCCCGATCGCGGAATTCTTCGAGAACGTCAACACCGTCGACTTCGCCAAGCTGATCGACCAGGCGCTGGGCCACATCGCCCCAGCCCCGATGGTCCTGCTGTGCGGCATCGGCACCGGCCAGTCGCTCGCCCAATACGGTGCCCGCTACTGGTCCAACGCGGGCAAGTTCAGCCTGTCGATCACCGACCCGTACTACCCCTTCCCGACCCACAACCCGATCCTCAAGGACACGGTGATGATCGTCTTGTCCGTCTCCGGCGAGAGCCACCAGGTGATCGAGATGGCCAGCCGCGCGCAGCAAAACGGCGTCTACGTGATCGCGGTCACCAACCGCAGTGATTCGACGCTCGCGCACATGAGCGACCTCGTGATCGCCTACTACATGCCAGAGATCAAGCACGGCGACCTAAATCTGACCACCCAGGTCCCGATCGTCTACCTGATCGAGCTGATCGCGCACCGGCTGGCCGAGCAGCCACTTCATAATCAACTTACTGAATGATAAGAAAATTAATAAGAAAACAGCGGAACATGTCACGGGTAGATGACATGTTTTTGTTTTGCATTTTTGTTTTTTTGTATACTTAAATTCTATACTTTTGGACTGCAACCGGTTACACTAAAAATGTGGTCACTGACACCACACGATTCTGGCCAGAATCACCGTTGTCAGCTTGATGTGCCCGGGGGGACACCTCAAGCGCGCTTCAGCGTCAGGCATGGCGTTAGGCGTGTCCAGGCAACTTTATTCGATCATAGTCATGCGCGATCTGCTAATGGGTCCCCACCAATCCGGAACATTTTCTGGACGGCGGCGACGCGCGGCATTCACGCAGCTGGGTCAACTCATATACTATGGGAGGTCAACTATATGCAAGCAATTATGAATTGGCTTGAAAAGTACGTCGTGCCTGTCGCGGCGAAAATCGGCTCAATTCGGTGGTTGGTCGCACTGCGTGACGCGTTCATCGCCACGTTACCGATCACCATGGCCGGCTCTTTAGCCACCTTGTTGAATGCGCTTTTGCAAACGTATCCAACACAGTGGGGCTGGACCGGCTTCGTCAACGCGGTCCAGCCGATCATCGCGATCGACAACACGGTGGGGACAGCATCTCTGACGATCTTCGCGATCTTCTTCGCTGCCATGTGGGGCTACAACCTGTCCACGCAGTATGAAGTCGATGGCGTTGCCGGGACGCTGGTCTCACTGGCCGCATTCTTCATGGGCATCAACGGCACCACCAGCGTCGCGTTGGGCAAGAACCTGTCCAGCAGCGCCGCTAAGGTCCTGACCGATGCCGGGGCTGTGGTCGGTGACAAGTCCGTCACCGTCAACGGCGCCTTCTCAACGGGTAACTTAGGTTCCGCCAGTCTGTTTACTGCCATGATTTTCGGTGCACTGGCCCTCGTTGTTTACATTTTCCTGATGAAGAAAGACATCTGCATCAAGATGCCAGACACCGTTCCACCGGCTGTGTCCAAGGCCTTCACGTCCCTGATCCCAGGGATCGCGGCCCTGTACACCGTCTCGATCGTCAACTGGATCTTCACCAGCGTGACTGGTAAGGTCTTCGGCGACTGGCTGTCCGCCACGATCCAAGCCCCACTGCTGCACGCTGGGCAGTCCGGCTGGATGGTGATCCTGGTTTCCCTGCTCGTTCAGGTCTTCTGGTTCTTCGGGATCCACGGCCCGAACGTGCTCGGTCCCGTTCTGGAATCCATCTGGGGCACGTCCCAGATCCAAAACATCGCGGCATTGCAAGCCGGCGATCCGCTTCCGTTCAAGTGGGTCCGCGGTTCCTTCGATGCTTACGTTTGGTTCGGCGGTTCCGGTGGGACGATCGTCTTACTGCTGGCGATCCTGATCTTCTCCAAGCGTGCCGATGAAAAGACGGTCGCGAAGCTGGCCTTTGCCCCTGGGCTGTTCAACATCAACGAACCTGTGATGTTCGGGCTGCCGATCGTGCTGAACGCCATCTACTTCATCCCGTTCATCGTTGCGCCTGTCCTGAACACGCTGATCGCGTACTTCGTGACGATGGCTGGCTGGGTCAACCCAGTCCAGATCGCGGTCCCATGGATCACACCACCGATCCTCAACGCGTTCATGGCCACGAACTTCGACTTCCGCGCCGCACTGTTGGCCTTGGTCAACATGGTCATCGCCTTCTTCATCTGGCTGCCATTCGTTATGGCGTCCAGCCGGATGCAGGAAGAGGAGCTGGAAGGCTGATCCTGAACGCCTGATGATAAGCCATTGGTTGCGTTTACGCGGGCCGGTGGCTTATTATTATCGGTGAAACCAAATATTGAGACACAAAAGGAGCCAATACCATGATTTTTATCAACGCACCCATCTCTGCTGACAAGATGATCGAGACCCTCGAGGCTTACAACGAAAACGGCGTCACCTTCAAGTTCGTCTCCAAAAACGGCATGAAGCTGCTGTTCGAGACCAACATGGACGACCTTGAAGCCGCCGCTAAGTTGGCCAAAGCCACGATCAAGGCGCAACGCTGGGCGTCTGTTCTCTACTTCCAAGTCGGCGTAGAGGGCTGATATGAAAAAGCAGTCCGGGTCCTGGTCGTCGACCGCCGGATTACTGTTCTTGGCGATCGGCTTCTACATCATCATGCTTTCACCGGCCGGCCCAGGAACGACGAACATCCGTCCAGGCATGCTGACGATCGGCGTCGCCTTCGTCCTCGGCGGCTTCTGGATGATGACTCGCCGCAAGCACAAGCACCACGACACGACTGACGACAGCGACCAGTCGTGACCCACAAAGAGGCTGAGCCATAGAGCGGTTTTAGCCCAGAGTATCAGACAGGCTCCCTGCAAAACCCGAACTTAGGTTTTGTGGGGAGCCTGTCTTATACGGCTTGCTCTGCTCGTTCGAACGTCGTGAGTGACGGGCAGACATACGTAGAAAGGGCGTTGCTTTTTGGTCGTACTATTCTGGAATAGTGGTGATTCATTTTTAGGCCGTTAATTATGTCACGGCCCCTTGGCAACGGTCGGGCATCAAGCACGCCCCATCCCCGCCATGATCGCCATCCAGGTCAGCCATAGAAGAAACGGGATGGCGACGACCCAAAAGAAGCCCATCAAGAGCTTACCATGCAACGCCGAATTACTCATCACAGCGTCCCACCGGTTATTGCGCGTCACGCCATCGGTCAGCTCAATGTCTGCCATCGCTGGAAGTTGTAACAGATTTCGCTTGAGTAAGGCCGCATTCGCTGGCGTCAATGTCTCCGTGAAGATGTTGCCGTCCTCAGTCTGGAAGTCCACCGCGTACCAGCTGACCCGCGTCCGCTGCCAGAAGTGCGCGTTGCCCGGAATACTGATGTGCCGCTCGGCCAGCTTCATTCGCCGAATACGCGCGTACGGGTATGCCTGGTATGCCCCCGGATCATCCAGAAACTCAATCACGGTAAAGAACAGGAGGCGTTGCGTCGTGAAGACCCACAGCCGATTGCCACGCAGGCTGTCCTGCGCCGCCGCGTACTGCTTAGCCGCTGCATTCTTGGGTGCGTACATCCCCATCAGACCGTCCGTTGCGACGCCAGAGTTCGCCTCGTTAGTCATCGGCATCAGGTTGACGACTCGCTCGCCAGGTGTTAGCAACGTGCCGACCTGTGCCATCACCTGGTGCATTGTGATATACAGCGCCGCTTCACGCGCCTTGTAGCGTTGGGTCAACGCCGTTGTCAACCCGACAGGGCGCGTCGGTGTCCCGTTCATTGCCTCAACGACGTGGATGAACGGATTACTGAGGATCGCCATTGATACCACCTCCTTGCCGCAGTTTTTTGCGGCCTCGAGACAGATGCTGGTAGACTGCGCTACGCCGCATATGGAGGCGCTGGGCCACGCCGCTTGCATCTAACCCCTGCACGAAGAACAGCTCGAAGACTTGCCGCTCGATCGACGTCAGCGGTGCGAAGAGGACTGCCCACTCCAGCGGTTCGCCTACCGACGGCGCGACCACGTCCACCGTGTCGATATCGAGCACCCGCAAGTCAGCCGCTAACCCGCGCTGATAGTCAAGCGCTTGATGTTTGGCGACCGCCGCGAGCCACGCCGCGAGCGTCCCCTTCGTTGGATCATAGGTCGCGATACGCGTCCACACCTTGTAGTAAACGCGATTCTCGACGTCACTCAAGTATCCTCGGCCATATTCATCACTCAGATAGCGCAGTGCGACCTGCCGAATGAGGACCCCATACGCGTTGATCAAGGCCACCAGTGCGGTGTCCGTCTGGGCCCGTAGCTGTGCGACTAGTTCTTGGTCGGTCATCATCTTCACCCGCTTTCCCCTACACCTATCATACGCACCCGAGCGTTGAATTCTGACAGGTGCACCCCAAAAAAGTGGGGCTCATCTCCAAAAAGCGGCAAAATGGCGGTCACCCCCTCGGATTCGATACGATAGAGGAGAAAGGTGGTGGTGTGATGCGCCCAACTATCGCGATCGTCGCCGACACAATGTCCGAACCGTCGCCGGTGATCAACTATAACAATGCGGATATCATTCCGAACATGATCAAAAACGCGATCATCCAAACCGGTGGGACGCCGATCGTCCTACCGTTTCCGGAACAGTACGGCCTGGTCAACACACTGGTCGACCAGTACATCCACCTGTTCGATGGGCTGATGCTGCCCGGTGGCCCGGACATCGATCCGCAGTTTTACGGGGAAGACCCCACCCCACAGATGGGTGAGGTCGTCTACCCTGAGGACGTGTTCGAGCTCGCGCTGATCCGCGCCACGGTCAAGCAGGGGAAACCGATCTTCGCGATCTGCCGCGGGATGCAGATCCTGAACGTCGCGCTGGGGGGCAACCTCTACCAAGACCTCGAGACCGATTTTCCCACCGCGACCATCCGGCACGGGATCGGGCCCAACGGCCAGTACCCGACCCACCCCGTGCGGGTGCGCGACGGCAGCCACCTGCACGCGCTGATCGGCAAGCGCGCGACCGTCAACTCCCGCCACCACCAGGCCGTTCAGCGGCTCGGTGCCGGCCTGCAGGTCAGTGCGACCGCCCCCGACGGCGTGGTCGAGGCGATCGAGAGCACCCACGGCGATCAATGCCTCGGTGTGCAGTGGCACCCCGAGAACCTCTACCTGAACGACCACCTGCAACTGCGCCTGTTCGCCGACCTCGTGCGGCGGGCGCAGGGTCGCCGGATCTGACCCATGACCATAACGAAGGGGCTGTGCCATAACGCGGTTTTAGCCCAGAGTATAAGAGCGATCCCCTGAAAAACCCGAACTTAGGTTTTACAGGGGATCGCTCTTATACGGCTTGCGCTGCCCGTTCGAACGGAGTGAGTTACAGGCAGACATGCGTTAGAAAGGGCGTTGCGTTATGGCACGTCACGTTATGGAATAGTCGTGCCACCAGAGGTTATGGCACAGCGCTTTTGATGTGATCTGCCTCACGCCGCCGAAGACTTCGCAGGCGCCGGTGTCAGCAGGTGATGCCGGTGCATGTAGACCATACTGCAAGTGGTCAGGGTGATCATGGTCAAGGCAGTCACCCCAAGGATCGGTAGCGCGGCGACGCGGTCGAACAGGACCCCGTACAGCAGTGTGCCCAGTGGCATCAACAGAGTCGCGACCGTGCCGGACAGGGAGAAGACGCGCCCTTGCACCGCCGGCGGGATCTGCTGCTGCATGAACGTGCCGACCGGGGCGTTGATGAACACCAGGCTCCCGCCTTGAAGGACGTTGAGCACGATGTAGACGGTCGTGTTGAGCCCACTGGACCAGCCTGTCAGCGTCGGCAGGGCGTAGAAGAACGTGAACACCCCGATCACCATGAGCCAAGTGAATGAGACCAGGATCGGGTGCCGTCGCAGCGTCAGCTGGCTGAGCAGGAGTCCCCCGAGGAACATCCCGATCGCAAAGGCCGCTTCGGTCCACCCGTACTGATTGTTGCTCAGGTGCAACGTCTGGATCATCATGTACGGCAATCCGACATTGAGCGCGGCGGCAAAGAAATTGATCCCTGCAGACGTCAGGAACACGAGCAGGATCAACCGCGCCCCCACCAGGTAGCGGAACCCTTCGACAAAATTCTGCCACACCGTCGGCTTAGGCGCCGCAGCGGCTGCAGGGGCCACAGGGGTCGCTTGGGGCCCCACGTCGAAGCGCAGCGCCAGGATCCCGGCCAGTGCCACCAGCTCGAAGCCCACCTCGATCAGGGCGAACTGCCCGATCGAGACCCAGGTGTAGACCAGCGCGCCGACCACCGGCGCCAAAAAGCCGGCCAGTGACTGCAGAGATTGGTTCAGCGCGTTGACCCGTTGTAGCTCGTCGCCTTCGAACAGCTGCACGAGGCTCGCCGACAAGGTGGTCCCGAAGAAGTTGTCGGCGATCTGTAGCACGATGATCAGCGCGATCAGCTCCTGGTAGTACGCGCCCGGCCACAGGGCGAACGCGAGGGCAAAGGCGATCAGGCCAACGGTGGTGCCGACTTGCGCGCACACCATCAGCCGCCGGTGCGCCCAATTATCGACCGCGTAGCCGACGAACGGGGTCAGCGCCAGCGACACCAGCGGCCCGGTGATCATCGTGACGCCCATGCCCAGCGCCGAGCCGGTGCGGCGCAGGATGTACAGCCCGATGGCAAACGCCAGCATGCTGCTGCCGAAGGTCCCGGCGAATCGACTGAGCAATAACTTAACCATCTGTGGGGTCACCCGATGCATGTCGCCCCCTCCTTTCGCGCTCGGCGTGGTCGCTGACCGCGCTCAGACATAGTGCACCGTGATGTCGCCCATCTTGAACTGGCCGATGACCGTCAGCAGCGGGCCCGTGCCCGTTGGCGTCGCCCCTTTTTCCCGGTACTCGCCGAGCAACAGACTGACCTTGAAGTCCAGCCGCCACTCGCGCGGCAGGTACAGCGTGACGTCGCCCATCGTCCCGTTGATCGTCACCAGCGCCTGCTCGCCCGCCATCTGGGCCTGGTCGAGGTAGAGCTTGACGTCGCCCATCGTCACGCTGATCTCAGCGGACTCGAACTGGTCGGTCTGCACGTACCGCACAGCGTTGGCCATGCGCACCATCACCCGCACCGTCGCGTCCTTGCCGTCGTACGACGCCGATTCGACCGGTGGCACCTGCGTGTCGCGCCAGCTGCGGCCGTTCACATAGACGTGACGCTGCCGGTGCCGGCGCCACGGCGCGACGATGATCGACAGGCCGATGCTGATCAGCAACGCACCGCCAAGCAGCGTCCAAGGCACCAGCCGCTGAATGCCCAGCGGCCCAGCCCACACCATCGCAAGCAGTGCGAGGGCGAACACCGCCGTCGCCACCTCGAGGTTCGCCAGCGCCTTGAGCGTCGCGGCGGCCAGGATCAGGGTAAAGAGCCACGGCCAAAAGCCGATCGTCACCGTCAGCCACCCCATTTTGCTGGCGAGCAAGACGCCGCCGCCTGTGAGGAAAAACAGGCCCCAGAAGAGCTGACTCACCGTTGTTTTTGTCTTCATTCTCGCTTCTCCTCCTTAACCGCGGCGTGCGTCGAGGCGCGCCAGCAGCGGTTTGACATTGCGCCTCGACGCGAAGACCTGCTTGTGTGACTGACGAAAGGCGACTGCGCAGCTGGACAGCGAGCGCGTCACCGCGGCCACCTGATCGAGGTTGATGACCGTGGATTTGGCCACCTGCATGAAATTACCCGGCAGCGTCTGGATCAGCGCGCTCAGCGTGCGCCGACTGACGTAGATCGCCGTTGCCGTGTGCACCTGAAGCTGCCGCCCTTCCGTCTCGATGAACAGGATGTCCGCGAGGGGCAAGAAGTGCTCGGTGCCGCGTTGCGTGACACTCAGGGTGGTGGTGGTCGGCGCCAGCAGCGCCTGGAGCTGCGCAACGACCGGATCATCGGCCCGGCCACGGATCACGACGCTGGCCTCTTGCGCCTCTGGATCTGGGATCACTTCGACTCGGATCATCACCACCCCCTTCTTCGGTATGAGTCTATTACAACCCTAATAATGAGAAAATGGAATGATTTCTGCGTGAACGGTCAAATTTTCCGGGTGAACGGTCTGGTACGCGACAGCCGAATGGTCAACACGTTACACTAAAAATAGAGAATCTCGAGAGAGGAAGTGAGCCCATGCGCCCGATCATCGCTATCGCCGCAGATACCATGCCCGACACCACCGTCTACACCAAACCCAACACCGTCGACATCTCGCCGACGATGTTCAAAGACACCATCGTCCAAGCGGGCGGCGTGCCGATCATCATCCCGTTCCCAACCAACGCCGCCTTGCGCGCCGAGCTGATCGCTGCGTTCGTGCCCCTGTTCGACGGCCTGCTGATCCCGGGTGGTCCAGACGTCGACCCGACGCTGTACGGTGAGCAGCCGCGCCAAGAGATCGGCGAGACCAACCCGCCGCGCGACCAGTTTGAGCTGGCGCTGATCCGCGCCACTTACGCCGCCGGCAAGCCAATGTTCGGGCTCTGCCGCGGGAGCCACATCTTGAACGTCGCGTTCGGGGGCAAGCTCTACCAAGACCTAGCGACCCAAAAGCCAGACGCCGTGCGCCACCTGCAGCGCACCTCGGGGGAGTACCCGACCCACCACGTGCAGATCGCGCCAGACTCGCGCCTGCACCGGGCGATCGGAGACACCGCCTACGTCAACTCCCGCCACCATCAGGCCGTGCGGACCGTCGGCGCCGGCATGCGCGTCGCCGCGACCGCCCTCGACGGGACGATCGAGGGCTTCGAAAGCGTGGAAAACGACCTCGTGCTCGGCCTCCAGTGGCACCCCGAGAACCTGTGGGCCAGCGCACCGGAGCAGCTGAACATCTACTCCGACTTCATCGAGCGGGCGATCGCCCACCGCATCCACCGCGAAGCGGCTGGCGCCCAGCCGGCGTGAGCGCAACAAGGCCCCTGAGCGGTTGCTCAGGGGCCTTGTTACGTCTTCGTGCATCAGTCGTGCGTATACCGCAGCACCGCAACGATCGGCTGATCCATCATGTTCTCCGGCAAAACCTGCACGGTCCCGCCTTGCGCGATCGCCATATCGGCGAGGTCGTTCAGCAAGTTGTTGTGCTTCGCGCGGTCCGACTGCGCATCGAGTTGGCCGTCGACGAAGCGAGCGTTGACCCGCGCACCTTGGCGGATCACGAGCGTGGCGACCGCGTGGCGATCGAGCGCGGCGATCACCGCCGGAAGATCCGCACGGAAACGGCCAGTGCCGCGGGCGTGGTCAAGGTCTGCCAGTGTCTGCTGGTGACGCCGGATGCCATTATCGAGGCGCAAGATGGCCAATGCGTCATCGAGGTCCGCCAGCGTCAGGTTGTTCGGGCTCTGCTCGATCTGCATCGTCCCGCTTAAGTAGCTGTTGCGGCTGACTTCGCGGAACACGGCTAGATTCTGCGGAAGCCCGAACAGGACCAGGCGCCGTTGGTTCGGCTTGGAGTAGTGGTCGGCGATGTAGGTATCGACCGCCTGGTAGTAGCGCCGCTGATCGATCGCATCCTCGGCCGCCTTATCGTTGTGCCCGTGGTAGCTGACATGACCACTACCTTGCGGGATCGAGTTCGTGGCCCCGCCACGCAGCTCGGTCCCCAGCGTCCCTTTGAGCGTCAGCGGCGCGTCTGCCGGCAGTGCGGTCGCCGTCAGCACATCCCCGGCGTTGTGGTACAAGGCGATGCTGTCGCGTTGTAGGGTCAACAGGTCGAATTCAAAGTGGCGCTGCATGTCGAGCAGCATCGGGAGCACCTGCGGCATCGCGGTGACCATCGCGCTTTCGCTCACCGGGTACTCAAGTTCACGGGCGTACAGGTTCACCCCGTCGCAGAGCAAGCCTAGGCCTGGGGCCGTTACGTCGGCCAGTCGCAGCGGGTCATCCAGCCAAGGCTGAAGCGCGGTTTGATACGGCGTCCAATCGACCGCCGCCCAAGTCTGCGCCATCACGTCTTTGGCGTGATCGATCAGGTGGCGCAGTGTGAGGCGCACCTTGTCCCCCTGGTTCGGCTCGACGGGCAAATACAGCGAGACGGTCGGCGTATTGGCAGTGGCGAGAAACTGTTGCAAGGATAATTCTGTCTGGATCGGCATATTGATCTCCTTTCTTCGTTCCTACCTCCAGCCTATCAGGCCGAGCCACGTCGGCGCAAAGTTTCGGCCTAACGGTGGCCCACCGCGACTCGAACGCGTCCGCCCATTTAATTGCTTGCGCAAGCAATTAAATGGTGTTAAAGTGGTCCCACCCACTAGTGGGCGTAAACCGCATCAAGGAGGCTCCCCATGCATGAAGTAGACGAACAGATCACCGCGATCAACATCCTGTCACGCCGGCTCACCACCTACCTGGACAAAGTGCTGGCGCCGCTCGCGTTGAGCGCGAGCACGTATTATTTTTTGATCAAGATCGACCAGGCCGGGCAACTCACGCAAGACCAGCTCTTCCAGCGGGTCTTCCTCAACCCCAGCAACGTCACCCGCCGACTCGATCAGCTGACGCGCCAGGGCCTGGTCGAGCGGACCCCGGACCCCACCGACCGTCGCGCCCGGATCATCCGGCTAACGCCGGCGGGCCAGGCGCGCCTGCCGCAGATCGACCAGGCCCTGCGCGCGGCCAACGCCACCTTGTTTGCCGGCCTGAGCACGGCGCAGACCCAGACCTTGCAGGCGGCCTTCGCGCAGATCAGCCAGAACTTAGACACAACGGAGGTGCATGACGTATGACCCCATTGATCGTGCTCGGCCGCACCCAGACGCGGCTCACCCTACCCGATGATTACCGTCAAGTCGCCACGCTGACCGAACGTCGCAACCAGGAAGTCGTAACGATCGAACGCTACCAAGCGAACGGGCCGGCGCGCCCGTTCGCCCCGCACATTTCGCTGGTCTACGGTCAAGACCAGCGCCTGATCAGTTTCAACGATGCGGCGCGGACCACCACCGGCCCCTTGCCGGCCACAGATACGGCCCTGGCGATCGCGCTGGCCACGTTCCAAGCACTCGACCCCCAGTACGCCGCAGCGCTTCAGTTCATGCGCATTGACCGCCAATCTCGTGACGTCCACGATGCGACCGGTCAGCGCACCGCCGTCTCGCTCCTGTGGGTCAAATTCGCGCACCCCAACGGCAGCTATAACTGGGTGTCGGTCAGCGCGCAGGGGCGCATCGTGGAAGTCGAGCGTGAGTCCTACTGGGATTATCGACACAACCGCCGCCTCACCGAAGAATGGAACTACGACGCTTGGGTGCTCGCGCGGCGCGGTCAAGGGCCAAAGCCGGCAGCGCCAGAGGCCCTCGCCTGAGAGGGGGTACAGGGATGACTTCAGACCCATTCGATCGCCTGATCGCCCGCCTGAGTGCGGTGAACGAGCGCATCCGCCAACTCGAAGACGTCGACACGCCCACCGCAATGGCCAAAGGCTACAGCGCCAGCGGTGCCACGCTAGCGGAAGTCACCGCCGACCTGGCGGCAGCCGAGAAGCACCGCGACCGGTTGCAGGCCCAGCTCGACCGGTGGCACGACCACAACTGATGAGCCCATCGCCCGATCACAAGCAGACGTCAAAAAAGCTGAGCGCATGCGCTCAGCTTTTTTGACGTCACTTTTTGGGTGCCTGCTTACTTGATCGGCGTCCACGTCCAGTCGAGGACTTCTTGGATATCCTCGCCGTGTTCGCGGATGTAATCGTGGTGGTACTGGAGGGTGTCGTCCATCTTCTGGATGAAGGCGCCCGCCTTCTCCGCGTAGCCAGGCACATGGGCAATGATGTCCTTGGCCAGGTGGAAGCGGTCGAGCTCGTTGAGGACACGCATGTCGAACGGCGTGGTGATCGCGCCTTCTTCACGGTAGCCGTGCACGTGCAGGTTGTGGTTGTGCCGGTCGAAGAAGATGTCGCGGATCAGGTCTTCGAACCCGTGGAAGCCGAAGAAGATCGGCGCGTCGGTGGTGAAGTAGCGATCGAATGCCTCGTCGCTCAGGCCGCGTGGGTCACGCTCTGGCGACCGCAACTTCAGCAGGTCAACCACGTTGATGAAGCGGATCTTCAGGTCTGGGAAGCTGGCATGCAGCAAGTTGATCGCCGCCAGGCTCTCCATGTTCGGTTCGGTCCCGGCCGCCGCGATCACGACGTCTGGTGCCACCCCGTCATCGTTGGAGGCCCAGTCGATGCGCTTCAACCCGTTCGTCGCCAGCACCTGCGCCTCGTCGATGGAGAAGAACTGCGGCCGTGGCTGCTTAGAGGCGATCAGCAGGTTGATCGTGTTCTGGCTGGTGAACAGCTTCGGCGAGATCGCCAGCAGGGAGTTGGCGTCCGCCGGCAGGTACTCGCGGATGAACTCGCCTTTTTTCTCCGCCAGATGGGTCAAGATCCCTGGATCCTGGTGGGTGTAGCCATTATGATCCTGCTGGAAGCTGGTGGAGGTGGAGACCACGTTCAAGGACGGGTACGGCTTGTGCCACTGCTCCTTGCTGGCTTCGCGCATCCACTTGAAGTGCTGCGTCAGCATGGAATCCACGACGCGCAGGAACGCCTCGTAGGAGGTGAACAGCCCGTGGCGGCCAGTCAGCGTGTACCCCTCGGCGAAGCCTTCCGCCTGGTGCTCGGAGAGCTGCGAGTCGATGATCCGGCCAGCCGGGGCCAGCTTCTCGTCGCAACCGTTCGGATCGATCGGTTCTAACCACTGCCGGTTCGTCGCTTCGAACAAGCCGTACAGGCGGTTACTCATCGTCTCATCTGGGCCAAAGACGCGGAAGTTGTCCGGGTTGTGGCGGATCATGTCGCGCAGGTAGTCCGACCAGACGAGCATGTCTTGCTTCACGTTCTTGCCACGCTCGGTGTTGTCCAGCGCATAGTCGCGGAAGTCTGGCAGCACCAGTGGCTTAGTGTTGTAGCCCATGTTCGTGATCGGGTTAGCCGCCATGCGCTTGTCGCCCTTCGGGGTCAGCGCCTTCAGCTCCGGCTTCAACACGCCGTTGTCGTCGAACAGCTCCTCTGGCTTGTAGGACTTCAGCCAGTCTTCGAGCGACTCTGCATGGGTCATGTCGTCACGCTTGACTGGGATCGGGATCTGGTGGGCACGGAAGGAGCCTTCGATCGGCTCGCCGTCCCAGCTCTTCGGGCCAGTCCAGCCCTTCGGTGTGCGCACGATCAGCACTGGCCAATGCGGCATCGTCGCGTCACCGGTCTCGCGGGCGTGCTTCTGGATCGCCTTGATCTTCTCAATGGCGGTGTCCATCGCCTTAGCCATCAGCGGGTTGAGCTTGTCCGCATCGTCGCCCTCGACGAAGTACGGGTCCCAGCCCATCCCCTCGAAGTACTTGCGCAGATCGTCATCGGACTTGCGCGACAGGATGGTCGGGTTGGAGATCTTGAACCCGTTCATGTGCACGATCGGCAGGACCGCGCCATCGGTGATCGGGTTGATGAAGGTGTTGGAGAACCAGCTAGCCGCCAGTGGGCCAGTCTCGGTCTCCCCGTCACCGGTCACCGCCGCGGCGATCACGTCGGGGTTGTCGAGGATCGCGCCGGTCGCATGGCTCAGCGCGTAACCGAGCTCGCCCCCTTCGTGAATGGAGCCTGGGATCTGCGCGTTGGCGTGGCTCGCCGCCCCACCCGGGAAGGAGAAGCGCTTGAAGAGGATCTTCATGCCCTTAGCGTCCTGCGTGATATTCGGGTAAGTCTCGGTGTAGGTGCCATCGAGGTAGGCGTTGGAGATCATCACTTGGCCACCGTGACCAGGGCCTTCGATGTAGAACATGTTCAGGTCATATTTGTTGATCACCCGGTTCAGGTGCGTGTAGATGAAGTTTTGGCCAGAGATCGTGCCCCAGTGGCCGATCGGATAGAACTTCACGTCGCCGGATTCCAGCGGGCGCTTCAGTAGCGGGTTATCCGCGAGGTAGAGCTGCCCCACGGAGATGTAGTTCGTTGCCCGCCAGTATGCGGTCATTTTGTCAAAGTAGTCTTGTGAAGAATAGTCAACGGCTGTCGTCATGACGATACCACCCTTTTTTGAATTGTTGGCTTCAGTATACCACCTGGAAAAACAAAAATCACTTAATTCCGCTTAAAAGTGCTTAAATTGTCGTGACATCTACTTAGTTTTAGTATAGGCCACCAACCGCGTGACCCCCAACGAATATGCTTGTGCCAGGCAATTCGCCCGCCCTGCCCAATTCATCACGCCGTCGCCTCGCGGTGGTGGTACACTATGGGTGAGATCGGGGTGCGGGGGCGCACCCACCGACCGCCAGACACTCGGCCGGGTCTTCAAAGGAGAGGATACAGATGAAATTCTCATCGTTCGATTGGGTCATTCTCGGCTTCGCGGCCTGCGCGCTCGCGCTGCTGATCACGTTTCACGCTGCCATCGAGGCCGTCGTCGTGGCGGCGCTGATGGTCGCCGTGGTGGCGCTGGACCGTCATCAAGGCGGCCGCCAAGCGTAGCCTAAGTCATCGTTATCAAGGGGGGTGAGACGTCAAGTCTCACCCCCCTTGACGTCTCCAGGGCCAAAACTTTTGGACTTAAACTACAAATTGTAGCTTGCATTCTTCAGCGATTCGGTCTATATTTACTTTTCGTAATATTCATTAAGCAGAATACTAGCCAACGAAAGGAGTCTCACCATGGTCAAACACCGGACGCTCGATCACCAGAAGATCGTGGCCGCTGCTCAGACGATCGCATGCGAAGACGGGTTCCAACAGCTCTCATTCCAGACGCTCGCCAAGCGCCTCGATATCCGGTCGCAGTCGCTGTACAACTACTACGACAACATCGATGGCGTGATCGAGGCGATGGGCACCGAGTTCATGACGACCCTGTACGCCCAGCTGATCGAAGCGGCGACGGGCTTGTCGGGCCGTGCAGCGCTACAAGCTTACGCCGAGAACGCCCACGCGTTCTTCCAGTCGCACGGCGCGCTGGTGCAGCTGATCTACTACGTGCACCACTACCCGGAGAACAGCCCATTCGTCCAGGCGACCGGCAAAGTGATCCAGCTGCTCAAGCGGCTGATCAACCACGTCAAGCTGCGTCACATGTCCCACGAGGCCTACGTCCAGGCGCTGATCTCCAGCGTGCTCGGGTTCTCCGTGCTCGAGGTGATGGGCTTTTTGCCTCCCGACCCTGACCAGGCCGATTCCTATTCGCAGCTGACGACGTTGTACCTCAATGAAGTCGCGGCCGACGCGTGAGCGCGGCCGCATGAAGGAGTGTTTCATAAGATATGATCAAAGATGAGTTCGGCTTCATCAAGAAAAACAAGCTGATCATGCTGTCCGTGCTGGTCATCATGATCATCCCCTTCCTATACTGTGTCTTCTTCCTGAAGTCCGTGTGGGATCCTTACGGCGACACGCAGGCCCTGCCCGTCGCCGTCGTCAATAACGACCAGTCCGTCAAGTACCAAGGCACGACACTTGACGTCGGGAAGCAAACGGTCAAGAAGCTCAAGAAGAACCATGAGCTCGGCTGGCGGTTCGTGACCGCCAAGCAGGCCGCCAAAGGACTGAAAGACAACAAGTACTACACGGTCGTCACGATCCCTTCGAACTTCTCCAAGAACGCCGCAACGCTGTTGGATGAGCACCCGAAGAAAATGCAGCTGACCTACAAGACCAACGACTCCCTGAACTATCTGAGCCAGGTCATCTCCGGTATCGGTGTCGACAAGCTCGACAAGGAGATCCGCGCCAACGTCACGAACGCTTACGCCAGCGCCATTTTTGACCAGATCAAAACGGTCGGCAAAGGCTTCAAGACGGCGGCCAGCGGGGCCACGCAGCTCAACGAAGGGACTGTCAAGCTGGACGACGGCATTGACACCTATACGGTCGGCGTTTCCAAAGTGCACGACGGGATCCAGACCATGAGCCTGAAGGTCAGCCCGCTGACGAGCCAGATGAAGGCCGCCGCGGCCGGGGCCACGAAGATCAACAACGGGCTCAACACGCTGGGCAGCAAGGTTGGGCCGCTTACCAGCGGCGTGACACAGCTGAACAGCGGGGCCAACCAGTTGCAAAGCGGGGTCGCGGCGTACACCGCCGGCAGCACCAAGCTGACCGCTGGAATTCACACGATGAAAACCGAAACGGATCAGATCGATCCCGCGCAGGTCGCCAAGCTTCAAAAAGGCAGCAGCGATCTGACCAAAGGCACCAGCGAGTACGTCGCCGGCGTCACCCAGCTTGACGCCGGTATCAAGCAGCTCCCAGCAAGCTTTACCAAGCTGCAAGGCGGGCTCCAGCAGATCAGTGATGGCGTTGATGCCATCAAGGCCCGCGTGGCCAAAACCAAGTCCGATGCCACCACGCAAGGCTTTGCCGTTGTCATGGACTACAACAAAGCAAAGGCACAGCTCAAGGCGGCCGGGCTTGACGACGATTCCGCTGCCATGCAGTCACTCAACAAGATGTACGCGGACTTCAACACGTTTGCGACTACCCAAAGCACTGCCACCGGTAACGCCAGCGATACCGACAAGGAAACCCTGTACGCAGGGCTCAACACCTTGCAGGCCGGTAGCCAGCAGCTGATGGCGGCGCTCAGTGCCGCCACAGCGACTAACGAGGATATCACAAAAGCCGGTTCGCTCACGCAGCTACTAGCCGGTAGCCAGCAGCTAGTCGCCAAAGGCAAGGAACTGACCGATGGCATGACTGGACTCAATGACGGCACCCAGAAGCTCACGGCCGGCATGCCCGCGCTGCTCGCCGGCATCAAGCAACTTGACGCCGGTGCGCAACAGCTCAGCGCCAACAGCCAGGCCCTGAACAGCGGCGCCACCCAGCTGGCTGGCGGTCTCGGCACAATGAGTAGCCAACTGCCACAACTCACCAGTGGCGTCAGCCAACTTCAAGCTGGTAGCAACGAGCTCGCCACCAAGCTGACCGCCGGTGCCGCGCAGCTGCCACAGCTGACGGACGGCGTGTCCCAGCTCCTCGACGGCACCACGCAGTTGACCAACAACAGCAGTCAGCTCACCGATGGTGCCGGCCAGCTCAAGGACGGGTCCAAGACGCTGGCAAAGGCCCTGAAGTCTGGCGCCAAGCAGGTCAACGGCATCAATCTGACCGATAAGACCGCCGACATGATGGCCGCGCCGACGAAGGTCAACCACACCTTCTTCAGCAAGGTCGCCAACTACGGCCACGCGCTGGCACCTTACGTCCTGTCTCTCGCCCTGTACGTCGGCGCACTGGTCTTCAACTTTGCCTACCCGATCCGCAAAGTGTCCCACGAAGGGGGAACGGCAACGCAGTGGTTCCTCTCCAAGATCGTGCTCGGTGGCCTCGTGGCGACCGGCATGGCCCTGGTCGAGGCCACGATGATCATGGCGTTCGGCCTGCAAGTGCAACACGTCGGGCTGTTCTACCTGTTCGCTTGGCTGTTCGCGCTCGCCTCGATGTACCTGGTCATGTTCCTGTCCATGTGGCTGGATAATCCAGGCCGCTTCGTCGCGATGGTCCTCCTGATGCTGCAACTCGGTGGGGCCGGCGGGACGTTCCCGATGGAGATCACCAACGGGTTCTACAACGCCATCCACCCATTCCTGCCGATGAGCTACTCGATCATGGGCTTCCGTCAGGCCCTGACCAGCGGGATCGCCAGTCACACGATCACCGGCGCGATCATCTTCCTGATCGGCGTCGCCGGCGCTTCCCTGGCCTTGCTCTGGGTCGTCATGCAATGGCTCCAGCGCAAGCACCTGATGGGTGTCTCCCAGCTGGATGACAACCAGAAGCTCCAAGCGGTCGAAAAATGATCCGAGCAAACAACGCGCCTCCTGATGGGGCGCGTTGTTTTGGTGTCCGGGCCGAGTCGTTTTAGTTGTCAAACCCACGGGCCCGCAGTAGACTGCAGATAATCCAAGGGGAGCTCGCCTGGTGATCGCGTCAGCGCAACGCGGTCGTTCACCGACGGGTAGCCGAAATCATCCAGGGGATATTGCTTCCTCAGTAGGCTAGGCCGGAGTATCGATACGGTGAGGCGTGATGAGTATGCTCACGTTAGCTGGTCTAAGTCGGATGACACCACCGGGCACAAGGCAAGACGGTGGTGATCGGTGCAACTGCACGCTGCCACGCCAGACGGTCTGAATCTGGCGGGATAATCAAGACGGTGACGCAGACTGACCGCGTCACCACCCGGCCGGTCGATGGCAGACCGTTCACCCCCGGCCGGGCGCCCCCGCGGGGCAGCCGCGGTAGTCAGCCAAAGGCGTCCTCAGGTGCCCTGAGGGCGGCTTTGGTGCGTCTGAAAACTCCAGAGCGGAGAAGCGCGGTCATGCGGGTTGGGCTAAGGCGGCCTAACGTGAGGCCCCGGGCTTGGGCCTTGCGTTGGGACGACTTAGACCGCACCCACATGCGCTTCGCAGCTCGACGAACCAGAGCGGAGAACTCGTGGGCTTAGCGGGACGACTAGCCTAGCCGGGCGCCTTGGACCGCTCATGGGTCCAAGGTGTCCGGCGTAGCTGACACATGCAGCGATGCTTCATGTGTCCTGCGGCGTGAGGCGAAGCCGAACGGAAGCAAGACATGCCCGCGTTGCGAGTCCGCAGCTCGACGAAAGTCGGGAAGCAGTCAGCAAGCACCCAACCGTTGGTGAGTCCCCGCCCAACGTCAGCCCCCCCAAAGCCACAATATTGTGCGCTGCCCCACCGCCCGAAAAACAGCCAAAAGAGGTCTGCCGCCCCGCGCTTTCACGCCGGTCTGGCAGACCTCCGCTTTGTCTATACCATGGCCACCCGAACGCGACAAACGCGTTCGGTCAGCTACGGTCAGTGGGTGCGCACGTCCTCGAAGCCGTAGACGTCCCGGACGATCATCAGCTCCTCGTTGGTCGGCACGACCAGTGTACGGACCGCCGCACCCGGCGCGGTCAGGTCGATCTCCTTACCGCGGGCCTGATTCGCCTCGGGGTCGATGGTCGCGCCCAGGTAGGTCAGGTGCTGCATGATGCGCGCGCGCATCTCGCCGCCGTTCTCGCCCACGCCACCGGTGAAGACCAAGGCATCGATGCCGTTCATCACCGCGGCGTAGCTCCCGACGTACTTGGCAACGCGGTTGGCGTAGATGTCCAGCGCGAGCTTCGCCAGCGGCGCCTCGTCCTCCACCGCCTCCAGGTCGCGCTGGTCCGGCGAAAGCTCGGAGAGGCCCAGCAGGCCGGATTTTTGGTTCAAAATGGTGATCATGTCATTGATATCCGTCAAGCCCAGCTTGCCCATCAGGTAGGCGAGCAGCGACGGATCGACGTCGCCGCTGCGCGTGCCCATGGTCACGCCGACGACCGGCGTGAAGCCCATCGAGGTGTCGACGGAGCGACCGTCGCGCACCGCGGTGACGCTGGAGACCGAGCCGAGGTGCATCACCACCAGCCGTAGCGGGCCGCTGGGGCGATGCAGAAGCGTCGCTGCGCGCTGGGCGACGTAGCGCACGGAGGTCCCGTGCGCCCCGTACTTGCGCGCCCCGTACTGTTGGTAGTACTGGTACGGGATGCTGTAGAGAAAATTCTCCGCCGACATGGTCTGGTGAAACGCCGTGTCGAACACGGCGACGTGCACCGCCCACGGCATCTCGCGGCGGAAGATGTCGATGTACTTCGCCTCGACCGGGTTGTGCAACGGGGCAAACTCGCCGAGCGCCTCGATGTGCTGCAGCACCTCCGGGGTGATCACCACGGATTCGCTGTACCGCTCACCGCCTGCGACCACGCGGTGACCGACCCCACTGATCTCGTGCAGGTGGCGGACCAAGCCAAGGTCCTTGAGCTGGGTCATCACATCCGCGACAGCCTCATGGTAGTTGCGGATCGGCTGCCCTGAGCGGTAGACCTGCCCGCCGTACTTGATCTTCACGGTCGACTCCGGCTGACCGAGGCGATCGATCAAACCATCGGCCAGCTCCACTTCTTCGGGCATGTCGAAGAGCTTCCACTTCAGCGTTGAGCTCCCTGCGTTGATCGCTAATACTTTCGTCATTGTCCCGCTTCCTTTCGTGTCGGCCTCAGCCATGCGTCATTCCCCCTCGGCGCCTGGGGCCGGGTGGGTGTCGTGCCAGTGCTTGATCTGGGCGAGGCGCTGCTGGACCTTGACCTCGCTGCCCTGATCGGTGGGCACGTAATAATGGTGGTTAACTAAATTGTCAGGCATTGTCTGCATCGCCGTCAACTTATCTGCTGTGTCGTGTGCATATTCGTAATCCTTGCCGTAGCCGAGGTCCTTCATCAAGTCGGTCACGCCGTTGCGGATCTGCAGCGGCACCGGCTCGGCTAGGGTCTCCAAGGCGTCTTTTTTGGCTCCTTCATACGCCGTGTACAAGGCGTTGGACTTCGGCGCGAGGCTCAAGTAGACGACCGCGTGGGTCAAGTGCACCGCGCACTCCGGCATGCCGATGAACTGACACGCCTGGAAGACGCTGGTGGTGATCTCAAGCGCCCGGCTGTCGGCCATCCCGACGTCTTCGGAGGCGAAGCGCACCAGCCGCCGCGCGACGTACAGTGGGTCCTCGCCGGCTTCGAGCATCCGGCTCAGCCAGTACACCGCGGCGTCAACGTCCGAGTTGCGCATCGACTTGTGCAGCGCCGAGATCAGGTTGTAGTGCGCCTCGCCGTTCTTGTCGTACAGCAGCGCTTTTTTGGTCAGCAACTGGCCGACCGTCGCGGCCGTCACCGTGATCGGTGCGTCGGGGGTGGTCGTCGCGTTCGTCACCGCCATTTCCAGCGTGTTCAGCGCCACGCGCGCGTCCCCATTGGCGAACTCAGCGATCGCGTGCAGCAAGTCCTGGTCGATCGTCACCTGCGCCAGCCCATAGCCGCGCGGATCCTGCAAGGCGCGCTGCAACAGGTCCACCAAGTCGGCGGTGGTCAGCTGCTGCAACACGAACACCCGCGTGCGCGACAGGAGCGCCGCATTGACCTCGAAGGACGGATTCTCGGTGGTCGCACCGATCAACGTGATGCTGCCGCGCTCGACGTAAGGCAAAAACGCGTCCTGCTGGGCCTTGTTGAAGCGGTGGATCTCGTCGACAAAGACGATGGTCTTGCTGCCCAAAGCGCGGTTCTGCTCGGCCTCAGCCATCACCGTCTTGATCTCCTTGATGCCGCTGGTGACCGCCGAGAAGTTGACGAACTGCGCCTTGGTCTGGCGTGCGATAATCTGCGCCAGCGTGGTCTTCCCGACGCCGGGCGGCCCCCAGAAGATCATCGACGGGATCTCATCGTTCTCGATCAGCTTCGTCAATACCGCATCGGGCCCGACCAGGTGCTGCTGCCCGACGAATTCGGCCAGCTCCCGCGGCCGCATCCGGCTTGCCAGCGGCTGAAGCTGGCGGCTTCCTGCTTCGAATAAATTCCCCATCCTGACTCCTTCCTGCGGGCAAGTGACCCCGCCCGCACCACGATCGACTGACTTTATGATAACATCGCGCGGGGATATGCTAAACTGGACACGTGCATGATTATAGATAGCGAGGTGCTCATCATGTCTGAATCCACTCCAACCGAGTTTCCCAAGGGCGAATTCGCCGCTTTTTCCACGGCGAAAATGTCCTACTTCCTGCCGGTGCGCGACGACATCACCCGTGAGGTCGTCGACGCCTTCTTCGGGGCCGACGCCAAATTCGTCGCGCTGACCCCGGTGCCGGCCGTCGAGATCCACATCCCGCACACCGAGAGCCAGATCGCGACGCCAGGCAACCTGATCGCCAAGTTCGTCAACGGCAAATACAAGGTGATCGACGCCGACTACTACCACAAGAACTTCAACGCGCCCTTGACCGACGACGACGATCAGGGGATCTTCTAAGGAGCCGCTTATGCCACACTTCGAAAAGTACCACCCGCTGCTGTCCGCGCACTACCAGCTGGACTGGCTGACCCTGTACCGCCTCAAGGACGTCGCGCGCCTGCGCCAAGACCCCTTGCAGGCCGCGGTCTCTGGTCGAGCCGTCGATGACTCGATCGAGGCGACCGCCCGCTATGTCAACCGGGCGATGCGCCTGGTGATGGCCGACGAGTCGCTCCTGTACGGCATCGGCGACCGGCAGTCCAAGGCCTTTCTCGGCAGCATCTGCCTCTGGCACTTCGACGCGGCGCGCACCACGGCACAGCTGCGCGTCGAGCTCCTGCCCGAGGTGGATGCGGCCGTGCTGACCGAGATCCTGCCGCGTGTCGCCGGGTTCGCGTTCTTCGAGCTCGGACTCGCTCACCTCTACGTCCTGCTACCGGCAACGGCCACCACCATGCGGACCGCGCTGGAAGCTAGCCGCTTCACCGCGGCGCCGACCGAGCGCACCCGCACCCTGCCGGACGGCACCAAGGTCCCGCTCCTGCGCCTCGCGCTCGACGCGACGACCGTGGCGACGGACCCGGCGTTTCAGTTCTAACGATCAGACACTAAAGGGCCCCCAGTAAGGGGGCCCTTTAGTGTCTGATCGCTGGCTAGAGCACCGCCAGCACCACGAAGTTCAGAATGAAGCCAACCGTCACGATCGCGAGGATCGGGTGAATGTCACGGGCCTTGCCAGTGATCAGCTTGATCAGGCAGTAGAAGATGAAGCCCGCGGCGATGCCGTACGAGATGTTGTAGACCAGCCCCATCACGACGGAGGCCATGAAGGCCGGCACGGCCTCGGCCAGGTCCGCCCAGTTGACTTCCTTGAGGCTCGACAGCATCATCACGCCGACGAGGATCAGGGCCGGGGCCACGGCTTGGGCCGGCACCACGCTGATCAGCGGGGCGAACACGGCAGAGACGAGGAAGGCGACGGCAGTGGTGACCGCGGTCAGGCCGGTGCGACCGCCGGCGCCGATCCCGGCGGCAGATTCCACGTAGGTCGTCGTGTTGGACGTCCCGAAGATCGCACCGATGCTGGTCGCGATGGAGTCGGCGAACAGCGCCTTGTCCATCTTAGAGGAGAAGCCGTGGCCCTCTTCCATCTCTTTTTCATCCTGCGCAGAGAAGATCCCGGTGCGCCGCCCGGTGCCGATGAAGGTGCCAAGGGTGTCGAAGGTGTCAGAGAAGCTGAAGGCGAAGATCGTCATCAGCGACATCAGGATCTTGCTCGGGTCGTTGAACAGCGCGCCCATGCCGTCACCGCTGAAGGCGGCGCCGAAGGTCGTGCCGAGCGCGCTGACCGCGCTACCCAGCGAGTTGGCACCGCTGAAGGACAGGTCGGTCACGCCCAGCGGGATGCCGATCAGCGTGGTCGCGATAATGCCGATGAGGACCGCACCCGGGACCTTTTTGACCACCAAGATGGTCATCAGGACCAAGCCGATCAGCGCGAGGATCGCGCCGGGCTGGGTGAAGTTGACCAGCGCCGGGACGATGCCCCCGCCGGTCACGACGCCGGTGACGCCGTCCTTGTAGTTGCTGGTCGCGGCATTGTAGGCCGCGTTGTTGATGCTCAGGATGTTCGAGGAATCCGAGGTGAACTGCAGGAACCCGGCGTTCTTCAGCCCGATGTAGGCGATGAAGACACCGATCCCGCCGCCGATCGCGTGCTGCATCACTTCGGGGATCGCCATGATGATCATCTTCCGCACCTTGGTGACGGTGATCAGGATGTTGATCAGCCCGCAGATGAACACGAGCGCCAGCGCCTGCTTCCAGTTGTAGCCGAGGGCGAAGACCACGGTGTAGGTGAAAAAGGCGTTGAGGCCCATGCCCGGGGCCAGCGCGTAAGGAACGTTGGCGAACAGGCCCATCACCAGCGTCCCGACGGCGCTGGCGATGATGGTGGCGAGGAAGACGGCCTGGCTCGGCATGCCGGCCAGGGAGAGCACTTGCGGGTTAACGAAGAGAATGTACGACATCGCAAAGAATGTCGTCAGACCCGCCATAATTTCGGTCGAAACTTTGGTATTATTCGCTTTGAGCTGAAAGAATTTTTCCATGATGGTCCCTTTCGTTCGCGTTTGATAGGGATAGTCTACCCGACCGGCGGCGAAAGTTCAACATCAAATCCGGCTTATCTTAATTTAATTGACTCGATCGTTCGTGTTTATGCCAAAAATCGCCCAATTATCCCCGCTCACCGTCCTGCGGCCAAAAAGCAGGCGCCAGCCTACCACGAATGCGGTAGACCAGCGCCTGTTCAGCTGCTCGGCTCAATCAGTGTGCGTAAAGCCGAACGATCACCTCAGCGTGCGGCGACTTCGGTCTCAGTCGCCCCTTGGGTGAGGAACTCGATCAGGTAATTCAGGGAGTAATCGACCATGTTCTGCACCGCCGTCTCGGTGTGGTAGGCGATATGCGGCGTCAGGACCACGTTCGGCAGCGCGCGCAGGCGGTCCCAAAGTGGGTCAGCGAAGCGGCCGGTGGCGTTGATCGCCAGCAGGTTCTCGGTCTCATGCTCATAGGTGTCGATCCCGGCCCCACCGAGCTGGCCACTGGTCAAGGCGGCCAACATCGCCTGGGTGTCGATCAGATTCCCGCGCGCCGTGTTGATCAGGAGCGCCCCACGCTTCATCTTGGCCAGCGCATCGGCGTCGATGATGTGATCGTTGGCCGGGATGCCCGGGATGTGGAGGTCGATGATGTCCGCTTGCGCGAGCAGCTCGTCCAGTTCAACATAGCGGCAAGCCAGGCCGTCGTCTTGCACGGGGTGCGGGTCGTACGCCAGGACCTTGGCGCCGAAGCCATTGAACAGGTGGATCGCGGCGCGGCCAATCCGGCCCGCGCCGACGACGCCGACGGTCTGCTGGGCCAGCTCACGCCCGATGAACTTGGTCGCGCCTTGGTAATCACCGGTCGCAAGCGTCGCCTCGACCGCGCCGAGCCGCCGCAAAAGGTGCAGCGTCATCGTCACCGCGAACTCGGCGATCGCGTTCGGCGAATACGCCGGGACGTTGGCGATGCGCACGCCATACTCAGCGGCGGCGGCTAGGTCGATGTTATCCGTTCCGACATTGCGGATCGTCAGGAAGTGGATCCCGAACGCCGCCATCTGCGCGAACACCTCACGCGAGTACGGCGTCGTCTGCAAGGCGTTGATGCCGTCGAACCCTGCGGCCCACGCAACGGTCTGCGCGTCCAGGAGCTCCTGGTGGACCTCCACCGTGTGGCCGGTCTTCGCCTGCCATTGGGTCAAGTAAGGGATCTCGTCATCATGGGCACCGTAAACAATGATCTTCACGCTTGTCACTCCTCAATCGAATTTAGGTTGTGTCCAGTATATCTAATGAACAACCGGTTTGGCTAGCCCACCTCACCCACCTTTAATCTCGCCAGAAAAATAAAAAATTGATGAATCTGTATCATAACAGCCCGTCGGTATGCTATGCTTAAGGTTCTAAAACTATCGGGAGGTATTCATACCTATGAAAATTGTCGTTTTAGCCGGCGGGCGAAGCACCGAGCGAAACGTCTCGATCTCCAGTGGCTACCGCATCACCAACGCCTTGCGCGAGATGGGCCATCAAGCCACGTTCATCGACCTGTTCCTCGGTTACGCCCTGCCAGACGGCGCCGACGCCAGCACCGTTTTTGCCGACGCCAACACCAGTAAGGACCTGAAGATCTCTGATGCTGTCCTCACCGACGACGACATCAACGCCATGCGGACCGACGGCACGACCCAGCTGTTTGGCCCGAACGTCCTCGACATCTGCAAGGCCGCCGACATCGTGTTCCTCGGCCTGCACGGCGGTGACGGGGAGAACGGGAAGGTGCAGGCTTACCTGGACCTGAACAACATCCGCTACACCGGCAGCGGGTCGACCGCTTCTGGCATCACCATGAACAAGGTGTACAGCAAGGAGATCATGCTGTACCACGGCATCAAGACCGCGGCGTTCGTCGAGATCACCCGCGACCAGGGCACGACCGGCCACCAACTGCCATTCGGCTACCCGGTCGTTGTGAAGCCGACGTCCGGCGGCTCCTCGGTCGGCACCCACATCGTGCACGATGACGCCGAGCTCGAAGCGAGCCTGGTCGACGTGTTCCGCTTCGACAACAGCGCGATCATCGAGGCCTTCGTCACCGGCCGCGAGTTCTCCCTCGGCGTCGTGAACGGCCACGCGTTCCCGGCCATCGAGATCAAGGTCCACGACGGGTGGTACGACTTCGAGCACAAGTTCCAAGAGGGCCACACCGACTTCGTCACCCCACCGGATGACCTCGCGCCGGCCGTCCACGACGAGATGAAGCGCGTCGCCGTCCAGACCATGCAAGTGCTCGGCCTACAAAACTACGGGCGGGTCGACTTCTTCGCCAACGACGACGGCGTCTGGGTGATCGAAGCCAACAACCTGCCGGGCATGACCCCGCTCTCCCTCCTGCCGCAGGAGGCCGAGGCAGAAGGCGTGCGCTACGGCGACCTCGTCGAAAGCATCGTGCAAGGCAAACTCAAGCTGTACGCAGACGGGATGGCCAACTGACCGACCGCGCTCACACTGCGCACCACCACACCAAAAGCCGACAGGGCGAGTCCTGCCGGCTTTTTTGGGCGCTATCCGATCAACGCGTGGACCAAAATACTGAGAAAGCCGACCCCAAACACGCCGATGTCGATCCAGGTCTGCTGCGCGCGGCGCCCAGCCTGGTGCTTCAACGCCTTCACGTCGCCGACCACCGCGGCCAGAGCGATCAGCCCCATGTAGACGACACCGATGCCGCTGAATGGCGGCGCGAACCAGGACCCGATGATCAGCACCGGATACAGTACGTGGAACCCCAAGGTCCATTTCGATAACGCTTCTTGCTTTGGCATCGCACGCCCCCACTCCCTGGCTGTCAAATTATCATAATTTGACTAGACCGCCAGTGATATTTTGGGCATTATACCGCCGCGATCATCAGTTGTAAATGGCATCGGGGCAGGCATTCGATCACTAGACCAACTCACCACAAGCGTGGCGCCACCCTGTGCCGGGCGAGGCGCCCATCACGCCCCGTCTGCTGGGCCATAGAACGTCAGCGTCGCGATGAACCACGCCTGCTCGGTGCGCAGGGTCAGGCGCCCGTTCAGGCGCACCATCAGCGCTTGGACGATGCTCAGGCCCAGGCCGGTGCTGTCGCGTCGCGCGCGGTCGGCCGTGTAGAACCGCTCGGTCAGGCGCTCGACCGGCGGCAGCGGCGCCGCGGTCTCGTTGCTGAAGGTCAGCTGGACGCGCCCTTGCGCGTCGTGGTCGAGCGTCACGCGCAGCTCACCCTGCGCGTATTTGAGCCAGTTGCCGATCAGGTTATCCAGCACCCGGCGCAGCAGTGTCTCGTCGCTGATCAGACGGATGTGCGGGGTCAGCGCTGGCGCCAGGGTCAGCCCCCGGGCCTGCAGCTCATCGAAGGCGTCGAAGAGGCACTGTTCCACGAAGGCCGAGAGATCCAGCTCGACAAGCGTCAGCTGCGCGTTTTGTTCTTGGATCAGGTTAAAATCCATCAGGTAGCGCAAGTAATCGTTCACGATCGCCAGGTTGTGGGCCACGCGCACCAGCTGGTCGTCGGCGGGCGTGCGCTTGACCATCAGCTGCACGTAGCCGCTGGCCACGGTCAGCGGCGTCTTGATGTCATGGGTCAGGTTCGTCAGCAGCGCGTGGACCCGCGCGTCTTGTTGCACCTGCTGCGTGCGCAGCTGGCGCGTGCGCACCAAGTTCAGGTTGATCGCCGCGACGAGCCGGGCGAACACCGGCAGGCGCGTGCTGGTCGTCAGTTCGGCGTTGGTCTCGTGCGTGTTGATATAGTCGAGCTCGCGCCCGATCCGCCGCAAGTCGAGTCCCAGCACCGTGAGCGCCAACGCGGCGAGCCCGAGCAGGCCCCATAAGATGATCTGCATCGCGCCACCTCACATCAACCGGACGCCGATCCCCCACACCGTGGTGATGTAGGGGCGCTGGCTGTACTGGTTGAGTTTGTGGCGCAGCTGACTGAGGTGGACGTTGAAGGTGTTCTCCGCGTCCAGGTACGGCTCCTGCCACACCCGCTCGTACAGGGCGGCTTTCTCGAACACCTGCTGCGGCTGGGCCATCAGGGTCGCCAGCAGCGCAAACTCCTTGCGGGTCAGCTCGATGGGCTGGCCGGCCACCGACACGGCATGGGTCGTCTGATCCAGCGTCAGCTCCCCAACTTGCAGTTGCGTCGGCACCGCCGCCGCGCGCAGTTGGACCTGCACCCGGGCAAGCAGCTCGTCAACGTCGAAGGGCTTCGTCAGGTAGTCGTTGGCCCCGGCGTTGAGCACCGTCACGATGTGCGCCTTGTCCTGGATCGCAGTCAGCACGAGGACCGGCACGGTCGAGCGTTTGCGGATGGTCGCGAGCACGCTTTCCCCCGTCACACCGGGCAGCATCAGGTCCAAGATGATCAGGTCGGCGGGCCGGGCGCGAAATAGGCTGAGCGCCTGACCACCGTCTGTGGCCGCCACCACGGTATAGGTTGGCGTCAACACATCGTGCAACAGCGCCTGAATGTCTGGGTTATCTTCCACCACAAGGATCTCGGCGATCATCCCCACCCCTTTTTCTCATCGATAGGCTCAGTCTAAACGTCTGACCCCCGAGTTGCAATCACAGTTCCTTGTGCTGGATCAGCTCAGCGCCGGCCAGCACACTGACCGTCAAGGCCACCACGCTGACGAGCAGGTAGCGCCACAGCTCCCCGGTGTGGATCGTGCCAAACGAGATGCCTGCGGCCACGTTGAAGAAGTCGATGTACGAGAGCCAGTGCCAGTTGGTCAGGATGCTCCCAAGCGACACGGCCAGCGGCCAGATCACGATGAACACTGCGCTGATCACCAGCGAGCCCGAGGCGATCAGGACCAGCATCGCCAGGCTGAACACGACACTGATGAAAAAGGTGCTGGTCACCAGCGTCAACCCCGTCTCCTGGAGCAGGTGTGGCAGGGCCGTGCCCCACGCGCGGCCCGCCAGTCGCCCGGTGATGAGTGCGGTCAGGTAAAACAGCGCCAGCGCGATGAACAGGTCCAGCAGGAGCGTCAGGTACTTCGCCAAGATGAACTGCAACCGCGAGATGCCGGAGATCAGCGTGTTCTTGTAGGTCTGCTGGCTGAACTCGTAGCCGATCACGATCACGAACAGCGCGATGAAGACATAGAGCAGGACACTGCTGTTGATGGTCGCCCCGCGGATCCCGGCGCGCACCGTCGTCTGCTTCGCCGTCAGCTCGTCAAGCGCACTGAGCGGCGCATTGACCATCACGCCACCGACGCTTTTGAACCACACGCACACGGCACAGTAGACCACGGTCAGGCCCATGACAAGGCCGAACCCCCACGTTCGCAACTGACGGTAAAAATCGGCTCTGATCTGATTGATCATGCGCGTCCCTCCTGACTGTGTGCGATCAGGTCAGTGTAGTAATCCTCCAGTGACCCTTCCTTCATCGCGATGCTCATCACTTCAAGCTGGTGATCGACCAGCAGCCGGTTCAACGCGGCGGGTTCGATCTGCCCCGCTGCCACCAGCAGGTCGCGCTCGTTGAGCACCTTGAACTGCTTGATCTGCTGCGCATCCAGCAAGCTGGCGGCCGCGTTCACATCCGACACCGTGACCACCAGCCCGGCCTGATTCGCCGCGTCCAGCGCTGGCTTACTCAGCGTCTGGATCAGGGTGCCATGGTGGAGGAACCCGAACTGCGTCGCGACCTGGTAGAGCTCCGTGAGAATGTGACTCGAGATCAAGATTGTCGTCTGCTGCTCCTGATTCAGCCGCTGTAGCAGCGTGCGGAACTCGACGATCCCGGTCGGGTCCAGCCCGTTGATCGGCTCATCGAGGATCAGCAGGTCCGGGTGGGCCAGGATCGCAGTCGCCAGCCCCAGCCGCTGCCGCTGCCCCAGCGACAGGTGCTTGGCTTGGGTGCGAACCTTGGCCGTCAGCCCAACGAACTGGATCGCGTCGGTGATCGCCTGGGGGTCGTTCAACCCGTGCTGGATCGCGATCACCTCAAGGTTCTGCCGCACGGTCAGCTTGCTGAACGCCGCGGGTGCCTCGATGATCGCCCCGACCCGGCTGAGCGCGTGGCGGTAATGCCCGGCGTGCTCGCCCAGGACCATCACCTCGCCGCTGGGCGTCGGCGACAGCCCGAGGATCAGCCGCATCAGCGTTGTTTTGCCCGCCCCATTCTCACCGATCAGCGCGTAGATGTCCCCACGCTTGACCGCCATCGTCACATGCGACAACGCCTGGTAGTGCCCGAAGTGCTTGCTCACATCGCGTAACTGTATCACTGTTTCTTCCATATTCATTCACCTCACTCGATACCCATAGTTTACGCGCCGTTCCTTAATTCGGGTCTTAACCCACTCTTAATTCTTCCTTAGGTCGCGCGCCGAGGCGTCTCAGTTGCCAGCCACGCCGCCAGCATGGATAATGAGGTGACCGTTGCTGATGTGGCAGAGGGGCTTCACCATGTCGATCCAGTCGCTCAAGGTGCTCAACGTCTCGACGATCAGCGGCCCGCCTGCCGGTCATCGCCTGTTCGAGGCAGCGGTGGTCCTCACGCACCGGGCCCCGGTGGTTCAGTTGGCCGACCAGGTTGTCTGACGCCGACCCCGCAGCGGTGGGGCGCCAATACGACCCCGATGACGTCTGAGGCACGATCCGCACCGGCCTTTGATGATTTTACTTGTAAAAAGTAACCAAATGCGCTACGCTATGCACAAGGTCGTGGGGCAACGTCAGACACCGCCCGCCAGACCTGCAAGATGCAGAGAGATGAGGTGACCAAGATGACCAAAAAAATCGGCTTTTTGAGTTTTGGTTTTTGGCAGAAGAACAACTCCGTGGTGACATCCGCGCAGCAAAGCTACGAGGAATCCGTCGATCTGGCGGTCGAGGCCGAGAAACTCGGTGTCGACGGCGCCTGGTACCGGGTCCACCACTTCGCCGACCAGATCGGCACGCCCTACCCGCTGATGGCGGCGATCGGGGCCAAGACCCACAAGATCGAGATCGGCACTGGCCTGGTCGACATGCGCTACGAGAACCCCTTCATGATGGCGGAAAACGCGATGTCCACCGACGTGTTGAGCCAAAACCGGGTGCAGCTCGGCGTCGGTCGTGGGTCCCCGGAGCAAGTCCAAGACGGCTGGCGTTACTGGGGCTACGACTACACGGAAGAGGAGATCAAGGACATCGCGCGCAAGCGGACGCTGAAGTTCCTCGACCTGCTCAACGGGGAGCCGTTCGCGGAACCTAACGCGATGCCGATGTTCCCGCAGGAGCCCGGGCTACGCCGGCTCGAACCGTTCTCCCCGACCCTGCGCCACCGCATCTGGTGGGGAGCGGGCAGCCGGGCGACCGCGATCTGGGCCGCTGAGCAAGGCATGAACCTGCAGTCCTCCACGCTGGTCAACTACGAGACCAACGAACCGTTCCACGTGCAGCAGGCCAACCAGCTCCGCGCCTTCAAGGACGCGTGGGCCAAGGCTGGCCACGCCTGGCAGCCGCGCACCTTGGTCACCCGCTCGATCATGCCGATCGTCAACGACCTGGACGCCCGCCTGTTCGCCGACGGGAGCCAGACCAACGACGAGGTCGGCTACCTCGCCTACCACCAGAACCCGACCATCTTCGGCAAGACCTTCGTCGGTGAGCCGGACAAGCTGGTCAAGGAGCTCGCAGAAGACGAAGCGATCAAGGAAGCCGACACGGTCCTGATCACCATTCCGTCCACGCTGGGCATCGAGTACAACGTCCACGTCCTGGACACGATCATGAAAGACATCGCCCCGCAGCTGGGTTGGCGCTGAGCCACTGCCGCCTGCGTTCCATGTGGAACGCAGGCGTTGTTTGATGCGCCCACCGCTACCGGCAAGGATTTACTCGTGCATTCAGGCCCGACTAGACGTACATTGGATGTACAGCACACCGCAGAACCGACATGATGGGGGTACAGTGAGATGGCAGTAGGACCGCTTCTTCGCGACAGACGCACCGCGCAGCAATGGACACAGGCGACACTCGCCGAGTTCCTCGGCGTGTCGGTCAAAACGATCTCCAATTGGGAGAACGACCGCACCATGCCCGACATCGCAAGTCTGATCAAGCTGAGCCACCTCTACGGCCTCTCACTCGACCATCTACTCACGGAAGGATCTGATTGGGTGACTGATATGCAGCAGAAGGAACAAATGGCCGCGTTCCAAAAGTGGTTCATGATCGGCCCGCAACTCACGAGCCTGTTCTTGGCCCTGATGCTCCTTGGCCCGTTCCTGTTCAACTGGCCGGCACTCCCCGACGCGATGCTCGGCTTGCTCGTCGGGGCGATCGCCGCTAACGCACTCGCTGGCCAGTACTTCATTCGCCGCGGGGCACGCAACGGGACCGCAACGCCTTGGCGGCAGCTCCAATGGGGCTACTGGCTCGTCTTCATTGGCTTGGGCGTCGCCGTTCTCGTCAAGCGGACCTTGCTCGGCTGGTGACCATTGACACGACCGCACGCCGCATGCGATACTACTTGCGGTGCCAAACCACGGTCGGTGAACGAGATCGGCGCTTCGGCGTTCTGAAGGTTTCCGCAACCGACCACAGCCACGAGCTTGCTCGTGGTTTTTTTGTGCCCAGCGCGCAGGGGGTGCGGGCTTAGCGGATCGGCTAGCTTAGCCAAGCCCGTTGGTCCGCTTTTGGGCGCGAGGCGTTTGGCGTGGCTAGACGCGCCCGCGTTGCGCGCCCGGAGCTCGACGTGCCCAGCGCGCAGGGGGCGCGGGTTTAGCGGGTCGGCTAACTTCGCCAAGCCCCGCCGCCCCTCACCGACTTGTCACCTTGATCCCGATCAACCCCACTAGCAGCACGCCAACGAACACCCACGTCCACGGGCCGACGCGGTCACCGAAAAAAATGACCCCAACGATCACGCTACCGACCGCGCCGATACCCGTCCAGATCGGATACGCAAGACTCATCGGCAGGCGGTGGGTCGCTTCCGCTAAGCAGATAAAGCTGATCACCATACCGATCACGGTCAGCACCGAGAAACCGAACCGGTGGAAGCCGTCACTCAGCTTCATGAACGTCGCCCAGATCACCTCGAATACCCCTGCGATCACTAAATATAGCCAAGCCATGCTCACTAACACTCCTCGAAAAAATAAAAACACCGCTCCCCCACGCCATTGAGCCTAAGGCGTGGAGGAGCGGTGTCTACCCGGCGGTAGTGGTTACATCACCTGTCCCAGAGGATAGCACGTCGATCGCTTGACCGTCAACCGGGGTTTGACAACGCGCGACCGGTCCGCTAAGATACAGATTATCGAAATATCGCTATTGGGTCGGCCCGTCGTCGGGCGACCGACCTAGGCACGCACACCACGATCGTAGGCACGGCGCTTCAGCGTCGGAAGATCGTGGTGTGGGTGCCTTTTTGCTTGAGGAGGCCACCATGTTATCTGTCTATCTACGCGGCCTGCTGATCAGCATCGCCCTTGTCAGCTCCATTGGAATGCAAAACCTGTTCGTCTTTAACAGCGCGATGAGCAATCGCCTGCGCCGAGCGTTCCTGATCGCCGGATTCGTCTGGCTCGCCGACACCGCCCTGACCGTCATCGCGTTTCTCGGCATGGGCGCCCTGATCACCCACTACACCTGGCTGCGCTTGGTGATCCTGCTGATCGGCGGCGGGATCGTGATCTGGATGGGCTGGGGCATCCTGCGCAGCGCGAACCAGACCGCCATCGGTAGCGACGACCGCGTGATGTCGCTACGCGAGGCGTTCACCGGCGCCTGGGTCGTCGCCTTCGCCAACCCGCAGGCGATCATCGACACCAGCGTCTCGTTCGGTGCGATGCGTAGCACACTGACGAACGGCGAGGTCCTACCGTTTTTGCTCGGCATCCTGTCCAGCACCGCACTGTGGTTCTTCGGCGTGACCTTAGTGATCGGCACCCTGAAAAACCGCCTGCCCCGCCGCTTTTTGCTGTGGGTCAACATCGGCTCCGGCGCGATCGTGATGGGCTACGGCCTGACGCTGATCTGGCAGGCGATCCGCGCGCTCTGGTAAGGGCCAGGTGATCGAACCAGCTGACCGTTATTGCCCGGGAAATAAACGTCTCAAACGAATGAAATTCAGAATCGCGGTGTAAACTGCCCTTTAGGACACTTTGCTAAATCAATATTATATAATGTGCTGATGGAATGTGCCACAAACGTGCCACCCCACGAAAAAAGAGAAGCGTGTTGGCTTCTTTTTTTTACTAGCAAAACGTTATACTGAGTTCGGGCTTCTTGTAACTGGCGTGCGGACAAAATCCTGGACTTCGGGTATGATGTCATTATGTATTCAAACGCAGATAAATGTAGAGCAGTAAAACTATTTCATCAATATGATCGGGCTTGGGCTAAAGTGCTTCGAGAATTGGGTTATCCTTCGCGTGGAGCCCTAAAGCTTTGGGTCAAGCAATACGAGAAAGATCCAGATGTCTTTGAGCGGAAAAAGACCGGAAAGTTTTCAGACGAGCAACGCCATGAAGCGGTTTAATATTACTTCAATCACGGCCGCAGTAGCGCCCGTACTGTAAAAAAACTAGGTTTTCCATCTCGATCGCTCTTGGATATTTGGGTGCGCAAAGACCCTCGATTCGCGATTGAACTCCCAGTTGGGCCGGACCGAGTGAATCACCCGAGCTTTCCGAGAAAAGCTCCCCAAAATACTGCACTTATGCGAATTGCAAACATTCAAAAGAAACAGAAGAAACCGACCCCAAAGGATTCATCCACGCGCTTGACCTCGTTATCCCACGACGAACTTCTTCAACACGTCCAAGACCTTGAGCTTGAAAATGATATCCTCCTCCAGGTGAACGCCCTTCTAAAAAAGATCTGGGCATCGACCATCTCAATCTAACCAACCGAGAAAAGGTTCAGGTGATTGATGCCCTGCGTGACAAACACTCACTCAATACGTTACTCAAAGCACTTCAACTGTCGAAGAGTAGCTACTTCTATCAACGTGACGCCATCGCTCAAGGCGACAAGTACGAGGCCTGGATTTAAGTCAAGTTTCGAGACAGTGAATCTATTTGATTTGTGTGTTCCGAGTTTATAGTCAGGCGTTACAATTCAGCGCATGACCATGC
>NZ_JABEKX010000004.1 GCF_013407595.1 Lacticaseibacillus absianus | reverse complement strand
GACTTCGCAATGTTTAATTCTCTTCGATTCAAGATCGAAAAGCCCTATCACATAACGAAACTTTGTTCAGTTTTCAAAGGACTACCTTGTCCATAAGACAACTCAGAAATCATACCACGCAGGCCGATCAGTGTCAACCGGAAACTTAATTTCCTTGACCGTCGCGACCCGGCTCGTTGCCTCAACGACGCCTTTTATCTTATCAGCCGGGCCCTTGCGCGTCAACCAATTTCGAGACTTTTTCACAAACCCGAACCGCCATTTTTGGCGACGTCATCAATGTTTGGTTTTACACGATTTTGACTCTTAGGCTGTGCCCTAACTTTCGCGTTTTAACCACAAAAAACGCGCCGCAATGCGACGCGTTTTGGCAATCAGTCATGGTCGAAGGGTCGGGAACAACAGGACGTCTCGGATCGACGCTGCGTCAGTCAGCAACATGACTAATCGGTCGATCCCGATCCCCAGCCCCCCTGTCGGTGGCATCCCATATTCAAGGGCTTCAACGTAATCGTCATCGATCCCCTGTGCTTCATCGTTACCAGCGGTCTTCTCGGCGGCCTGTGCCTCGAAGCGCTGGCGCTGATCGATCGGATCATTCAGTTCGGTGAAGGCGTTGGCGTACTCGCCGCCATTGATAAACAGCTCGAAGCGGTCCACGAACCGCGGATCAGCCACACTCTTTTTGGCCAGCGGTGAGACTTCGATCGGGTGACCATACACAAAGGTCGGCTGGGTCAGGGTGTCTTCAACAAACTCCTCGAAGAAGGCGTTGATGATGTGCCCCACGGTCCAGTACGCCTCGTAGTGCACACCCTTCTCGTCGGCCAGCGCGCGCGCCTGTTCAACGGTCATCGGCTGCCAGAAGTCGATCCCGGTCTTGGCCTTGATCGCGTCGACCATGTGCACGCGGGCAAACGGCGCCTCAAGGTCGATCGCCTGGCCCTGATACGTGATCTTACCCGTACCCAGGACTTTGTTGGCGGCGAAGCGGAAAATCCCTTCCGTCTCGTCCATCACATCGGTCAGATCCCAGTATGCCGCATAGGTCTCGAGCTCGGTAAACTCCGGGTTATGCTTCGTGTCGATCCCTTCGTTGCGGAACACGCGCCCGATCTCGTAGACCCGCTCCATCCCCCCGACGATCAACCGCTTGAGGTGAAGTTCAAGGGCGATGCGCAGGTAGAGGTCGATGTTCAGCGCGTTGTGGTGCGTGATGAACGGGCGGGCCGAGGCACCGCCGGCCTGGTTGTGCAAGACCGGGGTCTCGACTTCAAGAAAGCCGTTGCCATCCAAATACTCGCGCACCGCGCTAATGATCTTGCTGCGCCGAACGAAGCGCTCAAAACTGTCTTCGTTCGCGATCAGATCAAGATAACGTTGCCGGTAGATCTGCTCTACGTTGGTCAGGCCGTGGTACTTGTCCGGCAGTGGCCGCAGCGCCTTGCTCAGGTGGGTCAGATGCGTCGCGCGCACGGTCAGCTCACCGGCATCGGTCTTCATCACGTCCCCTTGGACACCGATGAAGTCCCCCAGGTCAGCCTTCTTGAAGATCTGGTAGTTCTCCTCGCCGACCATGTCCTTGCGCACATAGATCTGAATGCGGCCCGAGCGGTCGCGCAGGTCCGCGAAGCCGACCTTGCCCTTGCCACGCTTGGACATCATGCGCCCCGCGATCGTCACCTCAGGCGTGGTGTCGAGCAGTTCATCTTTGTCTTCCTTGTCGTAACTGGCGTGCAACTGAGCCGCCAGGTGCGTGCGGTCGAAGCGCGTCCCGAATGGATCGATCCCCGCCTCGCGCAGAGCATCCATCTTCTGACGGCGGGCGATCATCTGATCGTTCAATTCACTTTGTTGTTCCTTAGCCATGTTTTCCTCCGTTTTGTCTTCACGGGTATTCTGCCAATATTAGCGGCAAAAAGCAACCGTGTTATCGCCCACTAGCAGCTTTGGCCGCCGCTTGCGCTTGCGCTTCCGTCTCCTCGACGAAGGCATCAAAAATATCGCAGACTTCTTGTTCGGTCTCCACGGCCATGGCCGCGTTCTTGGTGCGTGCTGCGCGCGGGATCCCCTTCAGGTAGTAGGCCGCCTGGGAGCGGAACTCGCGCACCGCCAGTTGCTCCCCCTTGAGGTCGACCAAGCGGTGCAGCTGAAGCTCTGCCGTCGCGATTTTTTCACGCGGACTCGGCTCCGGCACCAGCTCACCGGTGCGCAGGTAAGTCTCCACCGACTGCAGGATCCACGGGTTCCCCAGCGCCGCGCGGCCGATCATCACCGCATCGGCCCCGACTTCATCCAACATCCGCTGGGCGTCTTCCGGCGTCCGCACGTCCCCGTTGCCCATGAACGGGATGTGGAGCTGCTGTTTGACTTCCTTAAGGATGTGCCAGTCGGCGTGGCCCGAATACAGTTGCTTGCGCGTCCGTCCGTGCATCGCCAAGGCGCTGGCCCCGGCACGCTCGGCGGCCAAGGCGTTCTCGACGGCATAGATGTGGTCATCATCCCAACCAGTCCGCATCTTGACCGTCACTGGCTTATGCACGGCATCGACGACCGCGGCCACCATCTCGTAGACCTTGTTCGGGTCCAGAAGCCAGTGGGACCCGGCATCGGTCTTCGTCACCTTAGGCACCGGACAGCCCATGTTGATGTCGATAATGTCCGCTTCAGTGTTCTGATCGATGAACTTAGCCGCATTGACCAGCGTCTCCTTAGTGCCCCCAAAGATCTGGATAGAGATCGGGTGCTCACGCGGATCAACGAACAGCATGCTCAGGGTCTTCTGGTTGTGATACATGATACCGCGATCAGAGATCATCTCACAGACGACCAGTCCGGCCCCGAACTCCTTAGCTGTCACACGGAACGCCGCGTTGGTGATACCGGCCATCGGGGCAACGACGACCCGGTTCGGGATCGTCACGTTGCCGATCTGCCATTCAAGTGGATTAGTCATGGTCCTCCGCCTTTCTCAATAAGTCTTGCAATTCTGGTTCAGAATACGCGTACCGGGCCCCGCAGAATTTGCAGGTAACCGTGGCGCCGTGGTCTTGGGTGATCATCTCACGGATATCTTGGGGCGCCAGCGTCGCGATGATCTCGGCAAAATGCGCCTTACTACAGGGACATGCGAACGCCAACGGAACGTCAGCGACCACCTTGAGTGGCAACTGACCGACCGCACGTTGCGCGATCTGCGCCGGCGTCAGGCCGCTCCTAAGCATCTCAGACACGAGCGGCAGGGTGCGCACGGTGGTCTCGACCTGGCGCAACGCAGTGTCACTCGCCCCAGGCAGTGCTTGGATCATGAAGCCACCGGCCACTTGGATCGAGTTGTCCGCGTTGACGAACACAGACAGCCCCACGGCCGCCGGGATCTGCTCGGACTTAGCCAGATAATAGGTAAAATCCTCACCGAGCTCACCGGACACCAGCGGCACCTGACCCGTGAACGGTTCACCGAGGCCGAGGTCCTTGGTCACCGCCAGGATCCCTTGGTCGCCGACCGCGCGGGCGACATCGATCTTACCCACTGGATTCAGCGGCAGGGTGACATGCGGGTGCTGAACGTAGCCACGGACCGTCCCGTGCGCCGTGCCATCCGCGACGATCGCCCCGACTGGCCCATTGCCTTGCAAGCGCACCGTCAACAAGTCAGCCTCATTCTTCAAGCCCGCTGCTGCCAGCAGGCTGGTCGCGATCAGCGTCCGGCCAAGTGCCGCACTGGCCGCGCTCCACGTGTCGTGTCGCTGCTGCGCGGCACTGACCGTCGCCGTCGCATCGACCGCAAAGACCCGAAACCCGCCGTCAGTTGAGACCGCCGTGATCATTTTATCTGCCATCCAGATCCGCTCCTTCGTATCGTGCTAAACGCCAATATCATACCAGAATCTGCCAGTGAGGCCAAATGAACAAGTGCACGAGTGCCCACGTCGGGCACAAAAAAACGAGCCATTGGCTCGTTTTTGAGGCGTGACCTGACGCTCAATCCGCATCATCCGAATGGTCGTCGGGCGCCTGCTCTTGGCTGGACGCATCATCGGTCGGGGCCGGTTCGACATCCGGCACTTCCGGCTGGTCTGGGTCTGGCGTGTTGGTGCTTTCGCCTTCCTCGGCCTGCTTTTCTGCGTCTTTTTGCTCCAGCGCCTTCTTCGCTTCTTCGAAAGACGCGGCCTTTTCGCTCGGGAACTCATCCTGCTTCTTCTCTGGCATCTGACCAGTCGTGAAAATGGCAAGGATTTCCTTTTCGTTCAACGTCTCGTACTTCAGCAGCGCTTCGGCGATCGCCTTATGCTGCTCGCGGTGGCTCTGAATGATCTCGTAGGCGGACTTGTGTCCTTCGTCGATAATGCGCTTGATCTCATCATCGATGGCAGCGGCAGTCTCCTGCGAGTATGCGGGCATCTGACCGTAGCTGGCGCCGACGAACGGCTGACCGTTGGACTCTAGGGTCACGGTCCCGATACGCTCGCTCATCCCGTACTGGGTGATCATCGCACGGGCCATGTTCGTCGCCTGTTCGAAGTCGTTGGACGCCCCGGTGGCTTCAACGCCGAAGACGATCTCCTCAGCGGTGCGGCCACCCATCAGCCCGGCGATCTGCTCCATCATGTCCTTTTTGGTCAGCATGAACTGATCTTCCTTAGGCAGGGTGATCGCGTAACCGCCTGCACGACCGCGAGGGATGATGGTGACTTTGCGCACGACGCGCGAGTCAGACAGGACCAGCCCGATCAAGGCGTGCCCGGCCTCATGGTAAGCGACCATCGTGCGGTCCTTCTCGCTCATGACGCGGTCCTTCTTGGCAGGCCCGGCCATGACCCGATCTTCGGCCTCATCGATGTCGCTGGCGTCGATTGCCTTCTTGCTCCGACGCGCGGCGACCAGCGCCGCTTCGTTCAGCAAGTTCTCGAGGTCTGCCCCGACGAACCCAGGCGTGGTGCGGGCGATCTCCTTGAGGTCGACATCATCCGAAAACGGCTTGTTCTTCGCGTGCACGCGCAGGATCGCTTCGCGCCCCTTCACGTCAGGCCGGCCGACCAAGATCTTCCGATCGAAACGGCCTGGCCGCAGCAACGCTGGATCGAGGACATCGGACCGGTTCGTCGCCGCCATCACGATGACCCCTTCGTTCCCGGTGAACCCGTCCATCTCGACCAGCAACTGGTTCAGGGTCTGTTCACGCTCGTCGTGACCGCCGCCCATGCCGGCGCCACGCTGGCGACCGACGGCATCGATCTCATCGATGAAGATGATCGCAGGCGCGTTCTTCTTGGCCTGTTCGAACAGGTCACGGACACGACTAGCCCCGACCCCGACGAACATCTCGACGAAGTCTGACCCAGAGATCGAGAAGAACGGGACGCCAGCTTCTCCAGCCACCGCTTTGGCCAGCAGCGTCTTACCCGTCCCAGGAGGGCCCTCGAGCAAGACGCCAGACGGGATGCGGGCACCGAGGCCGGAGAATTTACGGGGATCCTTCAAGAATTCGACGACTTCGACGAGTTCTTGTTTCTCCTCTTCCTCCCCAGCGACATCGGAGAAGCGGACCTTATTGGCCTTCTTGTCCGCCTGTTTGGCCTTGGACTTGCCGAAGCTCATCACCCGGCCATTGCCCCCGCCGCCTTGACCGGCCTGGTTCATCATCATGTAGAAGAAGACCAGGATCAGGATCATTGGCACGACGGTGATCGCAATGCTCAACCAAGTACCGGACTGCGACTCCGTCAGGGTGTTGGTCTTGACGGAATTCGCCGCCGCGGCCTTATCGATCGCAGCCAACGTCGAGTCGTTCGGCGTCACATACGCCGTGAAGTGCTTCGTAGTGGCCGTCGTACTGCCACCGAGTAGGGAGACCGTGTTGCTTTGGCCCGTCACCTTCTGAGCCTTACGGTACTCCCCACTGACCTTATATACACCGCCAGAGGGCTGGATCTCAAAGGATTTGATCTTATTGTCTTTCAGCTGGGTCACGAACTGGCTCGACTGCAGCTCTTGCGTCTGGCTGCCGCCGGTCCCCCGCAGGTAGTAACCGAACAGGGCGACCAGGACGACGAACAGCACGACAAAGCCGAATGTGCCCCCGAAGAACCCATTTTGTTTTTGTTTCATGCATAACCTCCAGCAACATATGACATCCAATATGACACGCGCTTAAGCGTGCCCGGTCCACCCGCGCACCTAGGCGTGAGTGTACACTTCCGGCTTCAGCACGCCGATGTACGGCAGATTGCGATAGCGCTCTGCATAATCGAGGCCGTAGCCGACGACGAATTCGTTGGGGACCGTGGTGCCCACATAATCCGCCGTCACGTCCTTGACGCGCCGTTCCGGCTTATCCATCAGCGTGCAGATCTTGACGGAGTTAGCCTCGCGCGTCTCGAACAGTTTCATCAAGTAACTCAGGGTCCGACCCGTGTCCACGATATCCTCGACGATCAGCACATCACGCCCGGCAACACTGGTGTCAAGGTCCTTGATGATCTTGACCTCACCGCTGGACTCCGTGGCGTCGCCGTAGCTGGAGACATCCATGAAGTCAATCTCCAAGTAGTCGTCGACTGCCCGCACCAGGTCGGTCATGAACATGATCGCCCCTTTGAGGATGCAGATGACCAGCGGCCGCTTACCCGCGTAATCCCGCTTGATCTCAGCGGCCAGGCGCTGGGTGATGGCATCAATGTCAGCCTTGGAATACAGCACTCTGAGAATATCGTCATTCATAGTCTTGTGTCGTCCCCTTGATTAGTGGTTTGAAATGCCAGTACAGCTTGAATTATATCAGTTCGGGGGAACTGAAACAATTCGGGTCGCTCTTTTCCCTGCACCCACACGACCGTGTCTTCGTAGGCGGCGACCAAGCGTTGCGCACGCTGTGCCACCGGCACTTTGGCGTTGATCAAAAAGCGCCGGAGCAGTTGGTGATGCCCGTTCGGCAACCGTAATCGGTCGCCGACCTGGCGTTGCCGGATCACAATGGGGCCAGCCGGGACCAGCGCCCATTCATCGACGTCTGCTGGTACCGCATCGAACAGTCCGACGCGTCCAGCTGGTAGCGTCACCCATTGGCCCAGCACCAGCGGTTGCGGAGGCTGAGTCGGTCCTGCGACCGCCTCCGTGGGCCGGAGCTCGAGCCGGTGTGTCACCGTCACCAGCGACGGTCCGAACGCCCGGCGGCCGCTGCCCACCTGCAAGGCGTGCAAGCAAGCCGCTTGCGTCGCCGGCGGTAAGAAGACCTGCCAGTTCGCCAGTTGCTGCGCCAAAAGCGCGGCTTGCACTGGTTCCGGCTGGCGCATCAGCGTTGTCCAATCGAGCACCCCAGGACGCACCAGCGCATCTTGCAGTAGCTGCGCGCCGCGCTGGTCGGCCAATGCGATCAGCCCCGTCAACTCAGTCGTCAGGCGTGTCGTGTGCGCCAGCACCTGCGGGTTCTCCCGCTTGAGCGCTGGCACGACGGTATGGCGCAGACGGTTGCGACTGAAAGCCAGGTCATCATTGCTCTCGTCTTCCGCCACGGCTAAACGGTGAGCGTCTGCATAAGCCCGTAGCGTAGCTTTGCTCACCTGCAACAGCGGCCGGATCAACGTCACGGCGCCGGCCGGGCGCGTTGGGCGGATCCCCTGCATCGCACGCACACTGCCACTGCGCGCCAGGCGAAACAGCAACGTCTCCAGCTGATCGTCGGCGTGATGCGCCAAGGCGATCACCGGCGCGTGCACCGCCGCCGCTGTTGCGGTCAAAAATGCGTAGCGCGCTGCCCGCGCGGCCGCTTCCAGTCCACTGACTGGATGAGCCGACCGCGGCCAAGTCCCGGTGACTACCGGCACCCCCAGCGCCCGGGCCTGTGCGACGACTAGCTGCTGCTCGGCCGCACTACTCGGCCGCAACTGGTGGTCGAACTGGGCGACCGTCAGCTGTAAGCGGCGCGGATGCATCGGCGCGAGCAGATGGAGCAACACCATCGAATCCACCCCACCGGATACTGCCAGCACGACCGAAGTCCCAGCCTCAAGCTGGAACGGTGCCATCAGCGTCTCACCGTCTAACATCGCAGTCTCCTTTCTGTGCACGTGCAGGCGCGACAGGCTCATCCCGTCCCAGTATGACAGGATGTCATTCACCATAGCATAGGGGACTGACCCCCGGCGTCCGCCTAAAGTCCGATTCTCACTCCACGTCACCGATCCCCAGTCGCGCCACAAGCCAATGCGCGCACGGTTAGATGACGCCCTCGGTGCTCATCTGCTTTGGATGACCAAACAGGGCCGTGACATCGTCACGGCCCTGTTTGGGGGTTCGTTCATTAGCTGCGACGGCCACCACGGCCGCCACGCTTGCCCTCTGTATTGCGACGGAGGCTGCTCAGCCGGTCTTCGCTGTCCTTCAAGAACCCGGACATCAAGCTGTCAAAGTCATCCTTTGGGGCCTGCGACTTGCCGAACGACTTCGGGCCGGTAGCAAATTCCCGCCGCGGCTTCGGCGCCCGATTGGCGCTAAAGTGTTGCCCACCGCCGTTGCTTGGGTGCGGTTCGCGGTGTTCGTGATGCTCGCCCGCCGGCTTATCGACCGCCTTACGGATCGACAACCCGATCTTACCGTCTTTGATCGACATGACCTTCACGGTGACGGGATCGCCCACGGTCAGCACATCGTGGATGTCCTTGACGAATGCGTCCGAGACCTCGCTGATGTGGACCAATCCGGTCTGACCGTCTCCCAGATCAACAAAGGCGCCAAAATTCGTGATTCCGGTGACCTTGCCGGAAACCTTTGCGCCAACTTCAACTGCCATATAAAAAGTTGTCCTCCTAGTGAATTGTGACTCCTAGTATACCATGCACCGGCCGACGCGCAAGCATGCCGCCTGCTAGGTTCAGCGGGTCGTCGGCAGATCCGGCAGCGAAAAGACCGTCTCACCCGGCTTGGACATCATGTACCGCTCACGCACCAGTTTGGCGAGGTATTCCTCGTTTTTGAGCTGGTCGATCTGCACCTTCAAGTCCGACTTCTTGGCCTTGACCTTCGCAAGGCCGGCCTTGGCGCTGTCGACTGCCGCCGTCTGAGTGGTGATCGCCTGACGCGTCGAGAATAGCTGGTAGCCACCAAAGCCACAGATTACCAAAAAGGTGGCCAACAGTGTCACCAGGCGCCGGCGATGCACGCGGTGGCGCCGCGGCGCACCGGTAGCCGGCATCGGTTGCGCGGACTGGGGCTGCTCGGGGTGCAGCGGTTGAATTTTAGGTTGTGGCATTCCGGATCCCACCTTGCATCGTTAGTTAACCCCAGTATAGCAAAGAATCCGTTTTCCGCGCACCCACAAATCAGTAATTTTCCTTGTAGGTTTCGCTCACGACCGTGTACAGGTCGCCGGCCAGTTCTTTTTTGGTGGTCTCGACCAAGTCGGTCACTTTGACCGTCAGGGTCTTGTTGCCAAATGCGATCACCAGCACGTCACCGATCGCCACGTCGCTGCTCGACTTCGCGAGCTTATCGTTGATCGTGATGCGGCCCTTATCCGCGATCTCCTTGGCGACCGTCCGCCGCTTGATGATACGGGAGACCTTCAAGTATTTGTCTAAACGCATGTGTCAATGTCCTTTCTTTGTCGTCAGTCGAAGCCATCGTTTCATAAATCGTCGGCCAAGCGGGATCGAAAGCACCTCGCGCACCGTGTAGAGTTGCACGACGGCCGCAAGTACGATGTACAGTGCGACCCCCATGCCGACGCCCGCCCCGACCAGCTTGAGCACGTCCGTGCGGCTAGTCAGGGCCATGTGGGTGGCCAGTGCGTGCACTGGCAAGCTCATCCCCGTGATCACTAGCAGTAGCCGCAAGCCAAACTGGCGCGGATCCGGCTGGCGGATCGCTTCTGGAAGTTGCAGGTACAAGAGCACGAGGATCACCGTCAGGCTCAACACCGTCGCCCAAGCAGCCCCCGCGGTCCCGTACAGCATCACCAGTGGCTGGTTGGCCAGCAACTTGAGCGCAAACCCAACGAACAACGCATAGGTCGTCGCGCGGAATTGGTTGAGACTTTGCAGGATCGCATTGTAGGCGTTGATCAGCGCGACGAGTACAATACTCAGCGCGTAGATGCGCAACGTGGTCGAATCGGCAGTATCGCCGAACAGCAACCAATTGATCGCCGGCATCAGCGCGATCAACCCACTAGTCGCCGCCAGCGACAGCGAGAGGTTGAAGCGGATCAGTTGGCGCGCAGTGGTCAAGAAGCTGTGCATCTGGCCTTTAGCCACAGAGCGTGTCAGGCTCGGCAACAGCGTGGTCGACAGCGACGTCGCGACCACCAGCCCCAGCTGCACCAGAGGTTGGCCTCGGTCGTACACGCCCTTGAGCGCCTTGGCCGCGGCCGGGGCAACACCCTGGGCCGCCAAGCCCCTGGTGACAGTGAAACTGTCCACCAGCTGCAACATGATCAGCATCGTCGCAAACAGTGCGATCGAGCCACCTTCGTTCAGGAACCGCCGGAACAGGTTCAGGTACGTCGAGAAGCCGGCAAAGGCGAAGTGTTTGCCGCGGAACACTTTGGCGTAGGCCCACCAGACCGTGGCGACGGCAGCCAGGCCCCCGAAAAAGGCGCCGCTCATCGCCCAAGTGCCCATGTGATACGGATCCCATCCACGCTGGACCGCCAACCAGGCTGCGACGAGAATCACACCCACGCGCACAATCTGCTCGACCACCTGGCTGATCGCCGTTTTGGTCATATCGAAAGTCCCCTGGAAGTACCCGCGCGCCGTCGCCAGCACTGGCATGGTCAAGAACATCAGCCCCACGCTGCGGATCAGTGGCGCGAGCGCCGCATCGGCCATCAGCCGCGCAATCACCGGTGCCCCGACCTCAAGGATCGCGAACATCCCGCCGCCCAGCCACGTCATCATCACCAACGCGCGGTGTGTGATCTCAGCTTGAGTCTCAGGCTCCCGGGCCTCGGCGATCAGCTTCGAGATGAAGACCGGGAACCCGGACAAGGCGAAGGTCATCCCGATCCCGTACAGCGGATAGACCTGTTGGTACACATAAAACCCGGTATCACCGACCAGATTCTGGAACGGAACGCGGTAGACCGCGCTGAGGACCTTGGCGATCAGCCCAGCGAGGCTCAGGATCCAGGCCCCCTTCATCAGGGTCTTCATCTCCGTGTTCTGCATCGTCTCACCTCACAGTGTCGTCGGCGTTAAGCCGCCTTCTTCGGGCCCAACGCTTGCGCGAAGGCCGTCAGCTGGGCAAGCCAAGCGGCTGGCGCCGTCCCCTTAGGCAACGCGAATGTCACCTGCAACCGGTCCTTGACGCTGGCCACGCGCGCCTTGAGCGTCGTGTGATCCAGTGCTTCAAACACCGCGTCTCCGCCCAGTTTGCCGCTAGCCGCCTGGCCCATCGTCACGACGAGCTGATCATCGGCTTGGCTGATCCGCTCGATCTGCGCCGCGTCGGTGAAGCGCTTGAGTCGTGTGACCGCCAGCAGGTTGGTGACGGGCTGCGGGAAGTCACCGAAGCGATCGATCAAGTCGTCTTCGATCTCGACTTCTTGGGCCTCACTGGTGCTTTCACGTAGCCGCTTGTACAGCTCGATCTTCTGGCGCGGATCGCTGACGTAAGTATCCGGCAGATAGGCTTCCAAGTCCAGCGCGATCTCCGTGTCGGCCTTGACCGGCTTGGCCTTGCCCTGCTTGGCCGCCACCGCGTCTTGGAGCATCTGGGTGTACAGGTCGTAGCCGACCGCGTCGATGAAGCCATGCTGCTGACTGCCCAGCAGATTCCCTGCGCCACGGATCGACAGGTCGCGCATCGCGATCTTGAAGCCTGCCCCTAACTCCGTGAAGGTGCGGATCGCGTCCAAGCGCTTCTCCGCTTCCTCGCTCAGCACCGAGTTGACCTTGTACATGAAATAGGCGTAAGCGACGCGGCTGGAGCGGCCGATCCGGCCACGCAACTGGTAAAGCTGCGACAGGCCGTAATGATCGGCGTCCTCGATGATCAACGTGTTGACATTCGGCATATCGACGCCGGTCTCGATGATGGTCGTCGTGACCAGCACATCGTAGGCGCCATGCAAAAAATCATAGACCACGTTCTCCAGTTGCGTCTCGGTCATCTGACCGTGCGCGTAAGCAATCGTCGCGCCAGGGACCAGTGCCTCCAGCTCCGCGACCGTGCGTTCGATATCGTGCACGCGGTTATGCAGATAAAAGACTTGCCCACCGCGCGCCATCTCTCGCTCGATCGCAGTGCGGATGGTGCCGGCGTTTTGCTCCATCACGAAGGTCTGGATCGGGTAACGGTTGGTCGGCGGCGTCTCGATCACACTGAGGTCGCGCACCCCCAACATAGACATATTCAACGTCCGGGGGATTGGCGTGGCCGTCAGTGTCAGCACATCGACATTCTCGCGCAACTGCTTAAGCTTCTCCTTGTGCTTGACCCCGAAGCGTTGCTCCTCATCGACGATCAGCAGTCCCAAGTCTTTGTACTGCACGTCCTTGGACAGCAAGCGGTGCGTCCCGACCACGATATCCACACGCCCGTCCCGCAATCCGGCCAGCGTGACCTTGGTCTGCGCTGGGGTGCGGAAGCGTGACAGCATCCCCACTTCGACGGGAAAATCCGCGAAGCGATCGACCATCGTGTCGTAGTGCTGCTGCGCCAAAATGGTCGTCGGCACCAGCAAGGCGACCTGCTTCCCGTTTTCGACCGCCTTGAACGCTGCGCGCAGCGCCACTTCAGTCTTCCCAAAGCCGACGTCGCCGACCAGCAGGCGGTCCATCGGCCGCGGGCGCTCCATATCGCGCTTGATCTCCTGGACCGAGCGTAGCTGGTCAGCCGTCTCCGGATACGGGAACTCGGCTTCGAACTGCCGCTGCAGATCGTCATCAGGTCCGAAGGCAAACCCTGGCTCCGCCTCGCGCGCCGCGTAAAGCGCGATCAGGTCATCGGCGATGTCTTCGATCTTGGCCGCCACCCGCTTCTTGGTCTTCTGCCACTCGCTGCCGCCGAGCTTATTGATCCGCGGCGCCTTACCGTCTGCCGCCACGTACTTTTGAACCAGGTGCAGCTGACTGACGGGAATGAAGAGCTTGTCACCCTTCTGGTAGATGATCGTGATGTAGTCTTGGTGCACCCCGTCAACTTCTAGCGTTTCGAGCCCGACATACTGCCCGATCCCATGGTTGACGTGCACGACATAATCACCCGGGGCCAGCTCCGTGTAGCTGCGCAACCGCTCCGCGTTCGCCAGCGTCTGGTGCCGTGCACGGCGGTGGACTTTGGTGTTGAACAGTTCGTGCTCCGTCACCACTACTAGGTGCAGGCTTGGCAGTTCGAAGCCGTTCTGCAGGCCGCCAGCCACCAATTGCACCTGGCCCGCTAACAGCGCATCCGGGTCGCTCACGACACTGTCGATCTCAAACTCCCGCAGGGTCTCACTCAGCTTAACCAGTCGTGCCGGTTCTTGGATCAAAAAGACGACCGTCTGCTTCTGCTTGCGCCAGCGGTCAACTTCTGTCTTGAGCAGGGGCATCTGGCTGAAGAACTGTTGCACGTTGCGACTGGTCAGGTTGGTCACACTGCTCAGCCGCAGATTCCCCATCCCTTTTTGAAACAGGCTGAGGTAAAGGTGCGCACGCTTGTCGGTGCGGTCGAGCACCTGCAGGGTCGGGTTCGGCTGACTGCCGGCAAGTTTACCGCCTTCTGTCAGCCCCGCGAACCAGTTGACCGTCTCCTCTAGCAGCGTGACGTCAGTGTCCTGTAACTTGGTGTAGTCGTCGTACACGACGAGCGCGTCCGGGGCGAGGTAGTCGCTCAACCCCACCGCATCGGGGTACAACGCCGGCATGTATAACGCCAGCTGCTCCGGCCGCTCACCCGCACTGAGCTGATCTGCGACCGTCAGTAGGCCATCTGTCACCGCCTGTTTAGCTGCTTTGTCTGTCGCCTTGGCCTTGGCCGCCAGCCCCAGCGTGTGCAGGCGGCTCCCAGCCTGGGTCAAGGTCTGCCGATCGGCGATCAGGTCGGTGGCCGGGACGATCTCCAGCGCATCCACCGCCTTGATGCTCCGCTGCGTCGCCATATCGAAGGTCCGCAGCGAGTCGACGGCCGTATCGAACAGCTCGATGCGCACCGGATCGTCTTGATTCAGCGGATAGATATCGATGATCCCCCCGCGGATCGCGAATTGCCCAGGCGTCCCGACCAGGCTGTCGCGCTTGTAGCCCATCGCCGTCAGCGTCTGCGCCAGCGCCTGCGGATCGACCGTACTGGTCATGTCGAGGTGCAGGCTGGCCGCCTGCCATGTCGCCGGCGGGACTAGCAATCGCTTGAGTCCGGCCAGGCTGGTGACCACGATCCCCGGCTGCCCCTGGCCAAGCCAGGTCAAGGTGTTGATCCGCTCATTCATCGTATCCGGCGAGCTGACGGCGACCTCGGCGGCCAGCACGTCTTCGACCGGAAATGCCCACACGAACGCATCACCCAGCAGGCTGGTCAGGTCAGCGACCAGCTCTTCTGCGTGATACCGGTTGTCTTCGACGACTAGCAGTTGCCGGCCGGTGTGCCGTAACACGGTGGCCAGCAGCAACGTCTTGGCCGACCCATTCAGGCCGGTCACTAAATGGCGGCCCGTCGTGAGCTTCGGCCACAGGGGGGCCAGCTCCGGCGTCGTCGCCATCATCTCGATCAGATTCATTTGCTTCCCTCTTCGCTTGTGTCGCGCTCAGTTGTACTTGTTCATCAAGGCGTCGAAGGCCAGCCCACCGACCCAATCTTGGACCGCGTCGGCCAGCCGGTCGAGCCCCGCAGCGATGTCGACCTGTGCATCGGCATCAAAAGGCGTCAGCACCCAGTCCACCACTTTTTGGTGTGCGGGGTGCTGGATGCCCAACTTGGCGCGGTAGAACGCTTGCGTCCCCAGCACATTGATGATCGACTTGATCCCGTTGTGGCCACCTGCAGACCCCTTGGGCCGCAAGCGCAAGCGCCCCATCGCCATGTCCATGTCGTCCTGGATGATCAAGAGCTCATCTGGGGCGAACTGGTAGAAAGCCATCAGCTGACCGACAGCGCGCCCGGAGTCGTTCATGAACGTCTGCGGCTTGACTAGAAGCACCTTCTCGCCGTCGACCCAGGCCGTGCCGGTCAGGGCGTTGAACTCCTGCTTCGCCACGGTCACGCCGTACGCGGCCGCGAGGCGATCGATCGCCATGAACCCGATGTTGTGCTTGGTCTTGGCGTACTGACTACCCGGGTTGCCCAGGCCTACGATCATCTTCACGTCGTTCCCTCCATTTCACGCAAAAAAGCTGGAAGCACCCTTCCAGTCTCGCTGTCTTCCATTATACCAGATGGTGGGATCAGTTACAGCCACCGGTCCGTTCACCGGTCCGCCGACCAGTACAGTTCGGCGATAATTGTACCAGCGCAATTTAATACAGTGGGCATAGCCGTTACCACGGCGTGTAAGCGCTGTGCAAGGGACGGCTAAACGTTATTGTAATCGATTGCAATCCCAGCGACAAACTGGTGAATAATTTCACGAAAGTCCCGGCAGACGAGGCTTGGCAAAATGTAACGATTTCAAATATAGGCCGATTTTTTTCTGCAAAAGTGCCGCATCTAAATGGAGATGTGTTATACTTCAAGATGAATTGCACAAAGGCAAATACGAAAGGATGATATCACCGTGGCAAACGCAAGCAAGGATCACCAAAAAGTAATTCTGGTTGGTGATGGTGCTGTTGGTTCTAGCTATGCATACGCAATGGTATTGCAAGGCATCGCTCAAGAAATCGGGATCGTTGACATTTTCAAAGACAAGACGAAGGGTGACGCGATCGATCTGAGCAACGCGCTCCCATTCACGTCTCCGAAGACGATCTACTCCGCTGAATACAGCGATGCGAAGGATGCTGACCTGGTCGTCATCACCGCCGGCGCCCCACAGAAGCCTGGCGAGACCCGTCTTGACCTCGTCAACAAGAACTTGAAGATCTTGAAGTCCATCGTTGACCCGATCGTTGAGTCCGGCTTCAACGGCATCTTCTTGGTTGCCGCTAACCCTGTGGACATCCTGACCTACGCGACCTGGAAGCTCTCTGGCTTCCCGAAGAACCGCGTTGTCGGTTCCGGGACCTCGCTGGACACCGCCCGCTTCCGTCAGTCCATCGCTGAGATGGTCGGCGTCGATGCGCGTTCCGTCCACGCCTACATCATGGGCGAACACGGTGACACCGAATTCCCTGTTTGGTCCCACGCGAACATCGGCGGGATCAAGATCAGCGAATGGGTCAAGGATCACCCAGAGATCGACGAGTCCAAGCTGGTCGACATGTTCGAAAACGTGCGTGACGCCGCCTACGAGATCATCAAGCTGAAGGGCGCGACCTTCTACGGGATCGCGACCGCCCTGGCACGCATCTCCAAGGCCATCCTGAGCGATGAAAACGCCGTTTTGCCACTGTCCGTTTACATGGACGGCCAGTACGGCCAGCACGACATCTTCATCGGTTCCCCAGCCGTGATCAACGCCAACGGGATCCAGAGCATTCTGGAGATCCCACTGACCGACCACGAACAGGAATCCATGGACAAGTCCGCGGCTCAGCTGAAGAAGATCATCGACGATGCCTTTGCTAAGGCAGAGATCGAGACTCGCCAGTAATCCGCTCGACCTGACCCTCAGCGCAATGCGCCGAGGGTCTTTTTGTGCACTCACCCGCGTCCTTTCTCACCAACATCTCATCTTGCACTTAGCTAGTGGTGGTCGTGCTTGTGCATCGAGATGATTGTGGTATGATAGATGTAAATGAGAAAGATTTAATAATTCCAGTCTCAATCGATGGGGGATAATCATGCTAATTAAATCATTGGTCCTAAAAAAGGAATTTCTGACCACTGTGAAGGAGACCGTGACGCTGGAAGAAGCACTCAAGGTGCTGGAAGACTCCGGCTTCCGCTGCGTACCGATCGTGGACGAAAGCGGCCAGATCTTCCGCGGTAACATCTATAAGATGCACATTTACCGCCACAAGTCCCAAGGCGGCGACATGAGCCTGCCGGTCACTTACCTGCTGAAGAACGCGACCAAGACGATCCCAGTCAACGCACCGTTCTTCAAGGTCTTCTTCAACATCAAGGACCTGCCGTACATCGCCGTGCTCGACGAGAACGCGAACTTCTACGGCATCCTGACACACGCCAAGTTGCTCGCGATGCTGTCCGAGTCCTGGAACATCGATGTCGGCTCCTACGTGTTGACCGTGATGTCCACTGGCTCCCGCGGTGACCTTGCCACGATGAGCAAGATCCTGGCCAAGTACGTCTCGTTGTCTGGCTGTATCACGCTGGACGCCAAGCGCGATGAGTTTGTGCGCCGTACCCTGTTCACCCTGCCGGCCGGTACTGACGAGGCCACACTGAACGAGATCGTCGCGAAGCTCGAGAAGAAGAACTACCGCGTCGTTGAGATCGATGACCTCCAAAGCGGCCAGCCGATCCGCGTCGACGAAGAGCTGTAAGACACACCAAAACGCCGCACCCCAGTTTGTCCGGGTGCGGCGTTTTTGGGCGGGCGGGTGTCACTCAGCGCATGCGCCGGTCGAAGTGTACGGCACGGTCGACCAACACCATCACCGGTGCGGCGATCACGAGCATCACGGCTTCGGATGGCAGGAGCGTTGCGAAGGTCGGTAGAAGCATTCCGACACCGAGGTGGCCAGTCCAGACAATCTCCCAAGCGATGATGATCATCGTCAGCGACATCGAGACAGTGGTCAACGCCAGCCGCTGCCACAGCTGCGTCAGCTTCGGTCCGAGCCACGCCACGAGGCCCAGCCCGATCAAGGTCTGGCCACCGCCGAAGACGACATCGACCCAACCCATCGGTGAGAATAAGGCGTTGTACAGCACGACGCCCAACGTGACCCCCAATAGGTATTTACGGTTGAACGCGACCAGGTGATTGAGTGACTCCGACAGCCGGAACTGGATCGGCCCGCTCGCCAGGTTGAATAGCCCCGACAGGATCGAGAGCACCACATAGATCGCAACGACCATGGCGTTGATCACCCATGGACGACTTTTTTGACTCATGAAAAATACCTCCTAGTTTTTTATCGTGGGATGGATTTCGAACCACGTTGTCTAAGTGTGGCACGCACGGGTAAGGTTGTCCAGCGTTTTTCTGCAAACACTGCCCAAGCCGGCGCAAATGGTGTACGCTTAGGAGAGGTAAAGAATAGGGCTTAAATCAGAAAGAGGTATTTGGATGACAGAAGCAATCGCGTACCGGCTCAAACAGATTATGACCGCAGAGCACTTGAGCCTGACTCAGGCTGCTAAGCTGATCGGGATCTCCCCTTCCAGCATGCGCAAGGTCCTCAAAGACACCCCGATGAGCCGGCCGATCATGTTCAAGATCAACCGCTTCATCGACGCACACCCAGTCGACGGCGCTGACAAGCGCAGCTTCACGATCTTTGACTCGGAAGCAGACGAAGTCAAACAGGCGCAGGCCACCCCAGAAGCGCAACCGAAGCGTGCGACCAAGCGCAGCGCCGCCAAGAAGACCGCAACCGAAGCGGCCACGAAGGCGAACGGCGAGCAAGATGCGACCCCTAAGCGTCAGCGCCAGACCAAGGCGACTGCGGCCGCTCAGACGACGCCCGCAGTCGCACCGACGGAACTTGCCACCCAACCAGCCCAAGCCGAACAGGCGAAGCCAAGCCGCCGGCGCAAGGCAAGCAAAGTCAACGACCAAGCCAAGCCAGAGCCGAAGGCGGACACCAAGGCTAGCGCCGACCAGCCGCAGACCGACCAACCACAGCCAAGCCGCCGGCGCAAGGCAAGCAAGGCCAACGACCAAGCCAAATCAGAGCCAAAGACGGACGCCAAGGCTCGCGCCAACCAGCCACAGTCTGAAGAAGCGCAGCCGATCCGCCGACGCAAAGCGGATAAGCCCGCCAAGCAACCGACGACGAAGACCGATCCCGACAACCCACAGGCGGCCAAATCCAGCCCAACGACCGGCCGCAAGCGCCAAAGCAAATCCGCACAGGCCGAGGCGGCCAGCGCGCAAGCCAAGCTCGACCGGCTCAACCGCCGGCACGCAAACCGCGAAACCCGACTCGCCAACGAGCAAGCTGGTGCAACGGCCACGCAGGCGACCCAACCTGCCCAAGGTAAGTCGCAACCGACCCGCACGGGCAATGCCTCGACCGATCAGACCAGCAACACCGCTCAGGCAGTGACCAAGCCGGCACAGTCGGCCCCACAGACAGCAGTCAAGTCTGACACCCCTGCGCGCGACGTCAAGGCGGCCGGGCAGAAGTCGTCGCAGAACCAGAACCAGAACCAGAACCAGAACCAGAACCAGAACCAGAACCAGAACCAGAACCAGAACCAGAACCAGAACCAGAACCAGAACCAGGCAAACGNGAACCAGAACCAGAACCAGAACCAGAACCAGAACCAGAACCAGAACCAGAACCAGAACCAGAACCAGAACCAGAACCAGAACCAGAACCAGAACCAGAACCAGTCAAGCGCGGCTGCCGCCGCGGTGCAAGCCCCAACTGCCCAGACGTCACAATCGACCCTGACGAGCCAACCCCAAGCCGCACCAGTGGCTAAGCCGATCGGCGTCGTGCCGGTCGCCCCAAAGCAAGATCGTCAGACGATCCAGATCTTCATGGATGAATCCTTCAGCGGTGGCTCCGACTACCAGCGTGCGATGTCGATCGGTGCAACGGTGATCGATCCGAGCAACGCGCAAGCGCTGGACACATTCACTAGCACTCTGTATCCGTTCGGCTGGCAGCCGGGCGACGAGGTCAAAGCGCGCGGTAAATCCAGTGCGCAGATCGCAGCGATGCTGGGCCGCGCGCACAACCCGCAAGTCCAAGTCTACGCAGTCCACTCCCCGCTCAGCGATGCTGGGAATTTCTCGCTGAGCTTCGGCGTCATGTACCCTTACGTCGCCGCGATCTTGCGCATCCTCGACGCGCAGACCGCCCTGCCGAGCAAGGTGCGCGTCACGCTTGATGACCGCAGTGAGATCGACACCCAGCAGCTGGGCATGGCCGCGCGAATGCTGCACGCGTACGTCAAGGCGCAGACGAGCCACGATGTCGCGTTCTTCTTCCGCACCGCGGACTCCAAGGACACGATTGGGGTCCAGTACAGCGATTTCGTCAGCCACGCCGCAATGTTTTTCACCAAAGAGCAGATGGCCACGAGCGGCATCCGCCGCCTCGCCAACATCGGTAGCCAACTCGGCGATTCCGTCACACTCTTCGCGATGGTCGGCTTGCAAAAAGACCTACTGGATGAACGCCCGACCACGGTACGCGCCGCGAGCTTCAAGCACCCTGTCTTGAATGCGGCAGAGCGTATGTTCCACCTCGCCACCAAGGCCGCCAGCATGACTCAGGTGCCGGACGAGACCTTTACGCAAGCCAAGCTGGTGATCACCCAACTGCTACAGATCGTTCCGGCCAGCGTCAACGGTGGGATCAACAAACTGCCATTCCAAAACTGGTACGACATGATCGCGCGTGCGACCAGCTTCCTGCACTACACGGATGCAACGATGCCGGAATTCGAGATCGACCCTGATGCGATGCAGATCGTCACCGATGCGCTCAACAACATCGCGACACTGCTTGCCGGCGGTCGCTAACACACGTCAAAAAGGCCGAGAGCTCAATGCTCTCGGCCTCCTTTTTGATGCCTCATACCGGACGCAGCCCGACCGAAACGGCCAGCGCCGCGTCGACGGCGGCCATTCGAGACGGCGACAGCGAGGTCACCTTGTCCATCAGCCGCTGCTTGTCAATCGTGCGGATCTGCTCTAACAACACGACGGAATCGCGCTCGATCCCGTCGGCCGTGCCGCTCAAGCCCACGTGAGTCTTCATCTTGGGCTTGGTGATCCGCGAGGTGATCGCCGCGACGATCACCGTTGGGCTGAAGCGGTTGCCCACGTCGTTTTGAATCACCAAGACCGGGCGCAGGCCACCTTGTTCGGAGCCCACCACCGGGGATAGGTCGGCGAAAAAAACATCGCCGCGCTTGATACCTTCGACCATGTTCCGCCTCCTAACGCACCAGTAAGTGGGCGTAGGCTTCGCTTTCGCAGGCCGTGAACTCATGGCAGATCTCGGCGTTGAGTGCGCCCATGTCAAGATAGCCGCCGATCATCTCCGCCACGTCTTGATTCTCACCCGCCAAAAAACACCGCAGGGCGACCGCCATCACGGCCTCCGCCGACACGGTATGTGCTTGACAGTACGCCGCCAAACTGCGCTGTAGCTGAGGCGCCAGCTGCTGGATCAGCTCATCAGTCGTCATCCGAGATCCCTCCACACACTTTCGTTTCCCTTATCCTACCACACCGACCGGCGTTGGCAAGCATCTAGTCGAGCGGCGCGACCGAGACGCGTGGCACGCGCTCCGCGATGTCACAGGCGATCTCATAGTGGATCGTGCCGGCGTGGTCTGCGACGTCTTGCAGACTGATCGTTGCTTGGCCACTCGTGCCGACCAAGACCACCGACGTACCGGCTGGATAGTCGTGCGGTAGGCGGATCATGAATTGATCCATGCAGACCCGCCCGACGATCTCGCAGAATTGCCCGTCGACCAGAACGTGGAACCCTTGCATCCGCCGCAGCCAGCCATCGGCATAGCCCATCGGTACCGTGCCGATCCACTCGTCTTGCGCCGCCCGGTAAGTCGCGCCGTACGACACGGCCTCGCCGGCGGGCAAGCGTTTGACGAAGCTGAGCGTCGACACGAGGCTCAGCGCTGGCACCAGCGGGTACGGTGTGGTCGGGATCGCCCGGCCTGATGGGTTGAGGCCGTACATCGCCACCCCGTAACGGATCATATTACCGTTACAGGCGGCGTGCCACAGACTCGTCGCAGAATTCGACACATGTACATAGCGTGGCTTGTGCGGCAGCGCCGCCAGGAAGGCCTTGAAACGACCAACTTGGAGCTGAAAATAACTCGGATCCGGCTCGTCTGCCGTGGCAAAATGCGTGAACAGGCCCTCAACGTCAAAACACTCGGGGTGAGCGGTCATTCGTGCACAAGCCGACTGTAGCGCCGTTACATCGCGAAAGCCGATCCGCCCCATTCCGGTATCCATCGCGACATGAACCGCGAGCGGTGGCAACGTCGACTGACTCAAGTGTGGCATCGCCGCGATCAGCCAAGCCTCGTCGCCCACCGGTACCGCGATGTGGTTAGCCGCGGCAATCCCAGCGTACGCCGGCTCGATGATCCCCAGCACCAAGATCGGTTCAGTGAAGCCTGCTTGTCGCAGCGCAAGCGCCTCGTCCAGGATCGCGACACAAAACCCGGTGGCCCCGGCCGCCTGAGCGACGCGTGCGACCCGTAGCAATCCATGGCCGTAACCGTCCGCTTTGACCACCGCGAAGAGCGCCGTGCCGTCAGCAAGCCCGGCCAAGGCGTGTTGCACGTTCTGATAGATCGCTTGCTCGCTCACCAGCACCCGCGTCGGGCGTAGCGTTGCCGTCACCATACTCATTGCGCTTCTGCCTCCAAGATCACTTCTGTCATCACCAACGTGGCCGTGTGCGAGATCGACACCAGTGCCCGCCCGGTGTACGGGTGCCGGGTCAACTCTGGTTTGCCGGACGGTGCATTGAGCGTCTCGACGTCCTGCAAGCCGACGCGGCCCAGCCCGGTACCGTACGCCTTCGCGTAGGCCTCCTTGACCGAGAAGCGGCCGGCCAAAAACTCTAGCGCTCGCTGCCCACTCAGCGCTGTATACTGCGCCCATTCTGCCGGTGTCAGGACCTTGCGCGCAAAGTGCGGGTTCTTGGTCTGTGCCGCCTCGATTCGCGCCAAGTCTGTGATGTCGATCCCCATGCCGTAAATCATGCGTGTTCCTCCTTGCACCCGTTATTGTTCCATTATACCCGTCTCCTTCCTCCGGCGGCGGGCTTCTGGCCTGAAAATCGGTCATGTTAGTGTGTCACGCGCTCAACCCGGCGCACCAGCAGAATAACATGCCGCTGAGCCGGTTGCACGTCAGACGCCACCGCGGTCCTCTGCGCCCGGCGGCGCTGCGCAAAAAACCGGCCCCTCACAGGGCCGGTCTGTTGTGCCTAGTCTTTATGCTTCTTGAAGCTGCTCTTGACGTTTTGACGCTCGGAGCGCTTCTCAGAGTATCGGCGGTTCTTGTCGAACTGGCGCTTGCCGTCGCGGCTGCCACCGTTGCGATGGTCGCCGTTGCTACGGCTCCCGCCACGGTAACTGCCACCGTGACCACCACCGTGGTTGCTGCTGCTACGCGCGTAGCCGCCGCGGTGCGGCAGCGGGCGTTCCGGTGTGATCTTGACCGGCACGGTCGATGCATCATCCGGGCTGACCGCCTTCAAGTAGGCCGAGACGATCTGCAGTGGCGTGTAACTTTCCAGCAAGCCCTCCGCCATCGGTTCATACTTCTCGAAGTCATCGGCTTCGATCTGCGCCTTGATGGTCTCAAGCCCAGTGGAGACTTGACCGAGGAAGGCCTCCTTGGCTGTCGGTGGCTTGAGGGGCATCATCCGCTTCTTGGTCAGGTCCTCGATCGTGCGCAGGTAGCCGACCTCGTTAGGGGTCACGAAGGTCACCGAGACCCCAGATTTCCCAGCACGGCCGGTCCGCCCGATCCGGTGGACGTAAGAGTCCGGATCCTGCGGGATGTCGTAGTTGTAGACGTGCGTCACACCGGAGATATCCAACCCACGCGCTGCCACATCCGTCGCAACGAGGAAGTCGAGCTCACCACCTTTGAACTGACGTAGCACGCTCATGCGCTTTTGCTGCGTCAAATCGCCGTGGATCCCTTCTGCACGGTAACCGCGCGCCTTCAAGCCACGGGTCAGCTCGTCGACGCGGCGCTTGGTGCGCCCGAAGATCAGGGTCAACTCAGGCGACTGAACATCGAACAGGCGCGTCATGATATCGAATTTTTCAAAATCCTTGGAGCGTACATAGTACTGATCGACGGTATCGGCCGTCAGCTCCTTAGACTTGATCTGCACCGTGACCGGTTCGCGCATGAAGGTGTTGGTCAGGCGCATGATCGGTGCCGGCATGGTCGCAGAGAACAGCAGGGTCTGCCGCGTCTCCGGTGCAGACTTGACGATGTTTTCGATGTCTTCGATGAAGCCCATATCCAGCATCTCGTCGGCCTCATCGAGGACCAGCGTGCGCAGGTTCTGCAACTTCAAGGTGTGGCGGTTCAGGTGGTCGAGCAGACGGCCCGGCGTCCCCACCACGATCTGCGGGTGGTCGGCCAGCCCACGGATCTGCCGGCGGATATCGGCGCCCCCGTAGACGGCCTGGACCTTGACGTGCTTGTCGACGCCGAGCTTGTACAGCTCCTCTTGCGTTTGCACGGCGAGCTCACGGGTCGGTGAGATCACCAGTGCCTGCACGTTGCGGTCGGCGGTGTCGATCATCTGCAGGATCGGCAGACCGAACGCCGCGGTTTTCCCGGTCCCAGTCTGCGCTTGACCGATCACGTCCTTGCCTTGTAGCATCAACGGGATCGTCTGTGCTTGGATCGGGGTCGCTTCTTCAAAACCGGACCGTTCGATCGTCGACAGCAGCTCTGGGGCTAAACCGAGTTCATTAAACTTCAAAAATGTTCCTCCTTAAATGTGTGCCGGGCAATGCCCGGCACTCCTGGTCATGCGAAAAGCCGCCCACGACCAAGAAGAAACACGGTGTCTCGGTCAACCACGGCTATTTTCTGAAAAGTGTCCTATCTATCTTACCATTGTTTGGAAGGGAACACAAATGTTTGTCTCCCCGCCGACAGATGCAATCAGGGGACGCACCATGAGCAACGGTTCGCGGTCGCCCGCAACGATCCCAGAACAGGACGCGCGATCAAGTCCGCCCGTTCCATCCCCCGTTCAGCGCATAAGCACGGCCCCAGTCAGCCCCACACTCGGGGTTGACTGGGGCCGTGCTTGAACTGCGAGCGAAAACTACGGATGTCGTCGCCTTGAGCCTGTCTGTGGTGATTCCGGCAGTGTACCGGACCCAAAAACTGAAACCAGCTGACCGCCGTTCGGCTCAGGCGCGCGTCCCGTTGATCAAAGCGGCCAAGACGACTTCGAGGTGTAGGCCGTGGCTGGCCTTGAGCATCACCATGTCCGCGTGGCCGACATCGTCCAGCAAGGCCGCGGTCAAGCGCGACTGATCCGCCTTCGGGAAGTAGTGCAGGTGCGCCGCATCGTATTTGGCCGCTAAGGCGTCGCGCAACGTCACGATCTCATCGCCGTATAGGTAGACGTCTTGCACCTTAGCCGGGTCCAGCGCCGTGGCAACGCTAGCGTGCAGCGCACCGCTGGCCTCACCGAGTTCAAGCATATCCCCGAGCACCGCGATGCGCCGGCCTTGGGTCGGAAATTCGCTAAAGTCAGTGAGGACAGCTTTCATCGCGGTCGGGTTGGCGTTGTAGACGTCGCTCAGGATCTGCTCACCGGCATCTCCAGTCACCCACTGCGTCCGGTTCTTGGTGATGGCAAAATCCGCCAGCGCTGACTGGATCGCTTCCGGGCGAATGTGAAAGCGGCGACCGACCAGGATGGCAGCCAAGGCGTTGGTCACGTTGTACTCCCCCATCACCGGGATGGTGAAGCGCAAGTCTGGCCAACGCGATAGCGAGAAGTCCGTGTGGTCCTCGAAAGTCGCGATATCACGTGCGAACAGTTTGTTGTCCGGGTCGAGGCCAAAGGTCCGCTGCTCCTGCGGCACCGCCGCTGCGCGTTCGCGCAGTAGCGGCTCGTCACCGTTGTAGACGAACAGGCCGTCCGCCTTGAGCCCGTCGACGATCTCCATTTTGGCGTCCGCGATCTTATCGCGTGTCTTGAAGAACTCGATGTGCGCCTCACCGATCATGGTGATCACAGCGACGTCAGGCTCGACCAACAGGCTCTTGTCATGGAGCTGACCCGGCCGGTCCATTCCCATCTCGATGACCAGCACTTCCGTATTGGTATCCATCGCAAGGATCGTCATCGGCACGCCGATCTCGTTGTTGAAATTGTCCTTGGTCTTCCAGACATGGTACTGCGTCGCCAAGACGGCGGCTGTCATGTCCTTGGTCGTCGTCTTGCCGTTGCTCCCCGTGATCGCGACCACCTTGGGGTTGACCTTCATCATGAGATAGTAACGCGCCAGGCTACGTAACGCAGTCATCGGGTCCGGGACGATCAGCTGAGGGATCGTCGTCGCCAGCGGGGCGTGGTCGGCCTGCACGAAAGTGGCCGCCGCCCCGGCCGCCGCCGCATTGGGAATAAAGTCGTGGCCGTCGCGCGCCGATATCAGCGGGACGAACAGCTCACCCGGCTGCAAGTCGCGCGTATCGAACGCGACTCCGGTGATCGTCGGGCAATCCTCTTCCGCAACCGGACACGTGGCCCCCACCACGCGTGCGATCTCACTCAGCTTCATCTTCATTGATTCGAACACTCCTTCTTTATATCGGTTGGGTCAATCCGGTCACTCGCCACTGACCGGTCGCGCGCACCAAGATCAGATCGCCGCGGCGCTCGCCTTGATCAGGCGCCAGCACCTGATCCGGCACAAAGCGGCCCTTTGGGTGCACCAGCGGGATCTTGACCTGATCACGGCTGAATCCGCCCCGACTGAGGTCGAACATCAGACCGTCCTCAAGCGCTGGGTACAGCGTCTCGATCACACTCGACGGCACCGCGGGAAAATGCTGCGATCGCAGCCGCAACCAGAACGGCTGGTCATTGGCGGCCAGCCGCAAGTTGCGCACGATCGCCGCCGACAACGTCTGACTGAACAGCTCAAGCTTGCGGACATACAGCGTCACCATGTCGTTATTCAGCGGCAGGTAGACGATCTGGTTTTGGAGCTTATAGTAGTAAGGCGGCTGAATGTGGCGCTTAGCGTGCCCGAGATACAAGAGCTCGGCGATCTCGCTTGGTGTCAACTCGCGCAGGTAAGTCCCATGCTTATAATCCAACCAGCTGCGGTCGCGCGCCTGTTTGCTCCGCAAAAAGGCGGCCACCGCCTCTGCGCCGCTAATCTCGTTGAAGCCAGTATGCGGATCGATGAACTCGTCATCCGACACCGGCGGCAGCAGCAGCAGGTGCCGAAACGGCACGCGCGCCGCAGCCAGTACGTCGCTTGCGGACAGGCCCGCCGTCAGGAATAGGTGCGCCAACGGTTCATAATGCACATAGATCAAAGTGTTACGCAACGTCTTGCTCCTTCTCCGTTCTACGCTGATTATACGACATTTCGGGGTGCCTTGCTGGGGAACGTGTTAGGATGAAAGCAACCCTACCGAAAGAAGGTCGCCTGCATGCACCCTTGGCCCAACTCGATCCCCCCATTACCCTTACCGACATTGACTCCCGATCCGCGGATCCCATCGGCGTACACTGCCTTGATCACGACGGGCCAATGGCCGCACACCTGGTTCCTACCGACGACCGAGCCGACCAGCTGGGCCCCAGACGGCGCGGCAATTCACGCCTTCTTGGCACCGGGCGAAGGCCCTGTGGCCGCCCCGGTGACCCCCGACCTCGTGCCGTTCGCCTGTGACGACGCCCAGCTATTCTGCTTTGATTTTACCACCACTCCACCGAGCATCCGCTACATCGACCAAGACGTCGATCAGTGGCTGACCGTGGCGCCGAGCTTCGAGGCCTTGCTTGCGCAGCTGACCTGGCGCGCCCCGACGCTGGCCGAGCCGATCACGGCACAGCAGCGTGCTCACGCGATGCTCGTGGCAGATGGGGCTAGTCTGCCGACGCTGTTCGCCACGCTACGTGAGGACTGGCCCGCGGATTGGGCGGCTTGGCTCCCAGTGCTCGCCACGGCGCCGGAGGCTGATCGGCGCGCCGCAGCCCAGGAAGAAGCGGCCTTCGTGCGGCGCTTCATGGCCCACCGCCTCACCCCTGCGCAGCACGCCGCCTTGGTTCGGTTCGATCAGGCGCGATGATCGAACATGAAGGTGTCTAGCCACGCGCGGTCATGTGACACGCCGAGGTACGTCCAGACCGCGAGCACCAACGCGCCGAACACGTCGGCGAACAGGTCTCCCATCGTGTCCATCAGTGCGGCGCGACCGACCAGCGGTGTGTGCCCACTCATATAGCGTTGCATGTTCAGCCCGCCGAGCCCGTCACCGGTGAATTCATAGAACTCCCAGAACACGCCGAGCAGCACTCCGAAGCTGAGCGCAAACAGCGCAAGGAGCAGCGGTGAGGTGCGTTGAAGCTGTGCGCGCGGGGTTAGTGCACCAAAGATCGCCAGGCCCAGACCGGCCAGTAGCGCCGCGGAGAATAGGTGCAAGAACTTGTCCCAGTACGGGATACTATAGAACTGCATCCCAGTACCCAGCAGGACGGAAGCGAGGATGAATGCCTCGTAGATCACCTTCAATAAGAGTGGAAAGCGAAAATGTCCCAGCCGCTCGATCAACAGCGGCGCTAACGCCAATCCGATCCCGGCGGCCACCTGTACCGCAAGCATCGTCTGACCGGGATACAGGGGGTGTCCCGCCAACAGTGCCGGAACGCACACGACGAGGTACGCAACCCCACCCAGCACGTTCAACCAATAGCCGACCTTCAATAGTTTCGCCATCATAGTCTCCCTTCATCCGACTGTGCGAACCCTGCGCATCACAGACATAGGCCAGGGTAGTTCGTTGGCCCCCGTCCCTTTGTCTCCAGTCTACCGGGGTGCGGACGCGCTGTCACCCTAATCCGCCGCACGTGACGAGTTTGTTCGCCGCGCCGCTGCCAAAGGGCAAAAAAAAAACCACCATCGCTGGTGGAAAAGTTTGGGGGAACTTTTTTGGGAGTGTAAGTTAATGTGTAAGCATAAGGCCGATTACCATTGCCTTAAGTATGGTTATATTGTATCGTGATTTTTCGCTAAAAGTCGGTCAATATTCATAAAAACACTTTAGTTTTTTTGTACGTCTCAACGAATTTTTAGATGAACGGCGGTGGGCCGGGCCCTGTGCGTTCGGGTCGACCGCTCGACCACCACATGTTGGCCAGCGTCAGCCGTGACCCACCAGTACCGGTTGCGGTCGATCGGCGGGGGCGGATTCATCCTGTGAGCGCTTTCTTTTTTGTGATACAATGAACGTATCAAGTGAAATGAGGTGGCAGAATGACCGAACGTAACGTGATCCTCTATCTATCTGAGAGTCTGGACGGCTTCATTGCCGAGCGCGATGGGTCGACCAGCTTCTTGAGCAAGCTGAACTCCAGCGCGGCCGACGCAGCGTACCAGGATTTTTACCAGAGCATCGATACCGTGCTGATGGGCCGCAAAACGTATCAGCGGGCGCTGCAAAAAGCCGGCGTCTACCCGTATCAGGACAAAGAAAGCTATGTCTTCTCCACCACGATGCATGACACCGATGACCCGACGACTGTCGTTGCCGGCAACATCCCGAACTTCGTGCGCCAGCTGAAAGCCAAGCCCGGTAAAGATATTTGGTTAGTCGGCGGGGCAGACATCTTCACCGATCTGCTCAAAGAAGACCTGATCGACACGCTGATCATCACCATCGCGCCAGTGCTCCTGGGCGATGGCATCAGCCTCGTCGCCAGCAACCTGACCGACGTCCCGTTGCAGCTAACCGATGCGACACAACACGACCAGTTCGTCACCCTGACCTACGCCGTTCAAAAATAAGTATGCCTGCGCCGGCGACCCTGCCGGCGTTTGTGTGTCCGAGAGGGCCTGCCGATGAAACGCACCCACATCCTGATCTTGATCCTGACCGCCCTAGCGCTCACCCTGGCCACCACGCTGACCCTTGTTAAGGCGACCCGGCGCAGCGATCACCAGCTCTATGCCAACTTGGTGTTGAGCACCGACAGTCCCGTGACTGATCTCACATTCACCGCACAGGTCCACAAGCAAGGTTTCGACCGTTACACCCTCAAACGTAGTCCGACCATCGACCTGACGCTCCAGACGCCAGTGCCGCGCGGGACTCGACTCACGCTGAAACTGACCGGGGCCACGCACCGCCTCTACTACCAGCGCACGGTCCTCGTCACGGCCACTCGTCACCAACTGACCGGTACAGCTGGTATCGACGCACAGACCCTCACCCACTTGGGCGCCGGTCTGCCGCTGACGCTCACCGCCACGGTGACGCTACCCAGCGGGCGGGTCTTCCACCACAGTGAGGCGGTCATCGACCTGAACTGAGCCGCCAGCACTAAAGCGCCGCTGATGCGATGACGGGTACGCATCACATCAGCGGCGCTTTAGTCTGTCCTAGTTGAACCACCCGGCAACCCAGTCGAATAGTGCCTTGAAAAAGTTGGCGATGCTATCGCCGACCTTCTGCAAAAAGTTGCGGTTCTCCGCCGTGTTCAGGCTCGCAAGCTTGTTGAATAGGCTCTTGGCACTATTCTGGATGCTCGTCGCCAGCTTCTGGGCTTGCGCCTTGAAGTCACTAGACTTCAGCGCGCCGGAGGATTGGATCTTCACCAGCAGGTTGACGATCTGCGTGCGCTGGTCGTTGGTAATGATGTTGGTCAGGTTATTTGCGTTCAGTTGCGAGTCCACGATGTTCCCGATCTGGTTTTGCGACAAGGTCTGCGTCCCGCTATTGCTCTGGTTCGCCATGTCCTTTTTCATCCCGGCAACCGCGTTGTTGAGTTGCTTATCGGTGTAGCCATCCTTGTCCTGGTTGGCGCTTGTGATCGCCGAAAGCGTGTTGACCTCGGACTGCGCGGCGTTGATCTGCGCGCTGTTGAGCGTCTGGCCATTACGCGCAAAAGCCGCGTAGACCCCGGCCAGTGCGCCCGAGCCGTCGATGCGGACTGCGCTTGTGATGTAGAGGTTGGCATTGGTCACCCCGGCGGTCAAGGCGGCATTGCGGTATTGGTCGGCCGTGATCGTCGTGATGTTGTTGGTCCCGTTGTACGGCACGATCTTGACGTTGATGCCCCCGTCATCGGTTTTTTGCACCAACGCGCTGGACCACACGCCGCTGGCGCTCGTGAACGTTGAGCCCGCCGGATTCAGGTACTTGACGAGCGTGTCGCCGGTGACGGTCAGCTCACTGACATTGGACACGCCGGCCGCATTCTCCAACGTGGTCAGTGTGCCACTTTTCTGATCGGCCGTCAGGCTCGTCCCCAGCGTCGCGACCGGCGCCCAAGTGTCATCTGCGTGGACTGGTGTGACGGCAAGGCCTAGCATACTTACAGCACTCAAGGTGAGCGCGATCAACCATTTTTTCATGTGCAATTCTCCATTCGTTAACGTGACCCCCCGTGATCATCCGCGGGTAGATCAAGCATAGCAGAGCGGTCCTGGGTGCACACGCCGGGGCACTTTTTTTAATGAAACCTTTGCACGCCGCCTTGCCATGGCCCGACACGACCATCACGCGGGTTAACGCCCAAAAAAGCGCAGTCCCCTATGACCCCGACGTGCGGGATCGACAGGTGGCTGCGCTTATCTGGCGCGTATTGCCCGTTCGAACGCCATGTGTGACAGGCCGGCACACGCTTAGACCGGGGCCACTGCAAGGCGCATCCCACGCTGAACTAGTCCTGAGCCATTGACGAGGTCATGCCCTGATGGCCTCAGCAGCCGACCCTCAGACCAGTTCGTGCGCGTTGAGGTAGGCGTACAACGCGCCTTCACGCAGCCCATTTTGGGAGAAGGTCAGCCGGTCGGAGTCGAGGTAGCGGATCATCGTGATCACCGGGATCAGACCGCCGACGATAATGTCGGCGCGCTCCTTCGCCAGGCCAGGGACCGCCTTGCGTCCGTCGAGGTCCTTGCTCAGAATATCGGCGAAGATCGCGTTGGCGGCAGTGGTCGCCATTCGGTAACCATGAATATCTTCAAAGTTCACCATCTGCTCCTTACGCCGCTGGATCTTAGCCAGCGTGCGGTTGGAGCCGCCCAGTGCGACGATCGGCAGGTTCAGTGCTTTGCGTAGCCACCAGATCGAGTTGAGCACGCGGTTGAATTCGGAGATCAGGTTGAAGAGCTCGGCGGCACTGATCTGATCACGGCCGAGGTAGCGCTCGGTCAAGTTGACCGAACCCACTGGCAGCGAGACGCGATGCTGCAACTTGCGGTTCTGGACTAGGACCAGTTCGGTCGACGCGCCGCCAGTATCAAGGATCAGCGCGTTTTGGATCGGCAATGTGTTGATCACACCGAGGTAATCGAGCTCGGCCTCGCGCGTCCCTTCGATCACGGTGATCACCAGGGCAGTCGCCTGGCGCACGCGGCGCAGAAACTCCTTCTGGTTGCTGGCCTGGCGCGTCGCGGCAGTCGCATACGCCTCAAGCGTCAAATCGTCAAAGGCTGCCGCCGCGGTCACAAAGCGGCTCAAGGCCGCAATGGTCCGACTCATGGCCGGCTCCTGTAGGGTACGCGTCGGCCCCATCCCCTCAGACAGGCGCACCATCTCCTTGAGTTTGAGGACCTGTTTGGGGGTCCCGTCGGCATCCAGCGCCCACACGCTCAAGCGCGCAGAGTTGGAGCCGAGGTCGATCACACCGTAATGCATCAGTCTTCCTCACTTTCCGGCGCCATCATCGGGGTGAACCGCCGCGTATTTTGGGGATCATCCGCAGCGGCCTCTTGGTCGATACCAGCCGCATCACGCAGCGTGTGCGCATTGGCCGCCGCCATGAAGGTCGCCTGTGCGTTGAGTTTGGTCTGACCGCGCAAGTCGATGCGCTCCCAGCTATCATCCGGCATCAACACACGCGTCTTGACATTATCATCCCACAGGGTCTGGAAGATCTCGCAGACCCGTGCGTGGATGTCTTCTTGTAGGATCGGAAATAGCAGCTCGACGCGCCGCGATAAGTTGCGCTTCATCAGATCGGCGGAGCTCAGGTACAGGTGTTCCTCCCCACCGGCGTAGAAGTAGTAGAGCCGACTGTGTTCGAGGTAGCGCCCGACGATCGAGTGGACTGAGATGTTCTCGGACACCCCGGGGAGCCCGACTTTGAGGTTGGTGATCCCCCGCACGATCAGCTCGACCTTGACGCCAGCCGCCGCGGCCTTGTACAGCTCAGCAATCATTTTGGCGTCCGACAGTGAGTTCATCTTCATCCGGATCAAGGCCTTGCGCCCTGCCTTGGCGTGCGCGATCTCCTCGTCGATACGCTCGGTGAGAAAGTCCCGGATGCCCAGCGGCGCGATCACCAGCTTGTTGAAATACGCCGGCTCAGAGAAACCCGAGAGCATATTGAAGATATTGGAGGCGTCGGCCCCCATCTCGGCGTTGGCCGTGAACAACCCGAGATCGGTGTAGAAGTTCGCGGTCACATCGTTGTAGTTACCGGTCGCCATATGCATATAGCGGCGGATCCCGGTCTCCTCACGCCGCACGACCAGCGCCAGCTTACTGTGCGTCTTCAGGCCGACCAGCCCGTAGATCACGTGACAGCCCGCGCGCTCCAGCTCCTGTGCCCAGTGCACATTGTTCTCCTCGTCGAAGCGCGCCTTGAGCTCGACCAAAACGGTGACTTGCTTGCCGTTTTCGGCTGCCTGTTTGAGGTAGCGAATGATCGGCGACTTCGAAGACACGCGGTACAGGGTCATTTTGACCGCCAGCACCGCGGGGTCGATCGCCGCCTGGTGGATGAACTCGACCACTGGCGCAAACGAGTCATACGGGTGTTGCAGCAGAATATCGTGGGCCCGGATCGCGTGAAAAATGTTCCCGTCGATCAGTCGTGGGTCGACATACGGCGCGAATGGCGTATACAGGAGTTCGGCATGGTCGCGGACCGCTTTGACCAGCTTACTCAAGACATTGAGATCGATCGGCCCCTTGATCTCATAGATGTCGTTCGGGTCGCGCATGTCCAGCCCTTTTTCCAGCCGCTTGCGCAAGTACTTGCTCATCCCTGCATCGATCTCCAGGCGCATCACCTTACCGCGCTGGCGCTTCTTGAGTTGCGACTGGATCTCCTTCATCAGATCGGACGCGTCCTCTTCGGCAACATCGAGGTCCATGTCGCGCGTCACGCGAAACATCGCGGTCTCCTGGACGTCCGCCCCAACGAACAACTCACCGACATAGGCCTGCACGATCGCCTCGAGCAGGATGAAGTCATTGGCCGCACCCGGCAACCGGAGCACGCGGGGAAAGACATCCGGCACCTGCACCATCGCGAAGCTGCGAGCCTTGTCGTCTTCAGCTTCCTCGGGGCGCTGCAGGCGGATCGCTAGGTTCAGCGAGTTGTTGCCAAGAAACGGGAACGGCCGCGTGGGGTCGACGCCCATCGGGGTCAGCACCGGGTAGAGCTCCTGATGGAAGTAATCCGAGACAAATTCGTGTTGCTTCGGGCTCAGGTCATCGAATTCGCGCAGCCGGATCGCCAGTCCCTCCAGCTTGGGCACCAGCGACCGCGACCACGTGCTGTACTGCTTGTCCACCATCGCATGCGCCGCCTTGGCGATGGCGCGCAGCTGGGCGGCCGGTGTCATCCCCGCCGGATCCGGCGCGTTGTAATCGACGGCCACCATCTTACGCAGCGACGCGACCCGGACGTTGAAGAACTCATCGAGGTTGCTCTGCGTGATGCCGAGGAAGCGCACGCGCTCCAGCAACGGGTTGTTATGGTCGCGTGCTTCTTCCAGCACGCGGTCGTTGAACGCGAGCCATGAAAGCTCACGGTTCGTGTAGTAATGGGGATCATTGAAGTCCAGTTTGGTCATCACAGTCGCGTCCTTCCCTTAAGCTCGATCGGTAGCCCGAAGACCGCCGCAAAAAACTGCCCCTTACGCCGTAGCGTCCAGCGCTCCAACTCCACATCATCGCTGGCGGTCGCGGTCAGCAACACTTTGTCTGGTTGCACCGACACGCGGATCTTGGCGATTTTTTGCTGGCGCGAGGCATCCAGCGAATCCGCCACGCGCAGTAGCGCCGAGAGCTTGGCGATCACAAGGCGCCGCTTAGAGTTCAGCTCGTGCAGATCGGACAGATCGGTCTGTGGCGTGTCTGAACTGTGGTAGCGCGCGATGGTCGCGACCATTCGCTGCTCAGCGGCGGTCAGCCCCATCAGTTCAGAGGCCTGGATGATGTAATCCGAGTGCTCGTAGTGCTTATGCGTATCGATGTAACTGCCGATATCGTTGACCGTCGCGGCGATCTCCAGCAGCAAGCGCTCACGCCGACCCAGTCCGTGGAGGCGGTGCAACCGATCGAACAGCTGCAAGGCGAAGGTCACCGTCGACTCACGGTGACGCACATCGACCTGGTAACGGTCCGCTAGGTTGCGGGCCGAGATCAGGATCTCCTTGGTCGGGTCGATCGTCACCGCCTTAGAACCAGCCGCCACGGCCCAGTTGACCTGCAACCCGTCTAGGAGCTTGAGATTCGAGATCCACAGGCGCTCGGAGTGCAAGTTCTTGACCAACCGGTAGACCAGAAGGACCGTTGGGAGCACCTGCGCCGTCTGCGTCGGTGTCAACCCGTACTGGTCACTCAAGTACTGGTCAGAGGCGTGCGTGACTTCGTGATAGATCATCGCCAACCCCTCGCTGTCCGTCTCGACCGTGCGCTCGCCGGTCGGGATCAGAGTCTCGAACAACGATAGCGCCGAGCCCATCAACACCATATTGGGATAGTGAACGTCGCGTGGCAGTAAGCGCATGAAGTCGACCAGCATCGAATCGATGTAGTCGCGCATCACCTCAACGTAATTCGGCACGCTACGCTGCAAGTCGCTCATCACCTCGAACACCCGCAGCGGGCCGATCGACAGGTTGCGAGAGAAGCCGAACTCGCCCCCATTGAAGGCCGTCAGCTCGACCGTCCCACTCGAGATATCGATCAGCAACGTCCCGGTCTGAGTGACCGCTTCGAAGTGCGGGAACTTGGCCAGCACCGCCTGCGTACGGAAAAACGATTCCTGCGAGAGCGTCAGCGGTTGCAGCGTCCAGCCGGTCCGACTGAGGATCTGATCGCGAACGAATTGCGCATTCTTGGCTTCATAGAAGCTGTGGCTCCCGACCACCTGGGTCTCGCGCACCCCGTAGTCGGCGAGCACCTGCCCGATCATCTGCAGCGCTAGGACCAGCGCGTCAACGGTGTCCGGCTCGATCTCGTGGGCAGCAAAAATATCCTCCCCGATCGCCACCGGGTATTGCCCCTGCTCGATGATGTCCATCGTCCGCAGGTTCGTGATCGCAAACGACACGCTTTGCGCTCCGATCACAACGAAGCCTTGCTCTGAGACTGCCATAGTCTGCTCCTCCTGTGCCCCAGCGCGGGGCCACTCCCTTGAATGGGGGCGGGACTCACCTTCGATGCAGTCACGACGAGTCCCGACCTGACACTAGGTTCATCATACCACGGGACGCCGCGACACACAGCGGGAAGCCGCTTTCATTTGCCTGGTCAGTGTGCTAGGCTGAAGGAGATTCTAGGCATAAAGGAGTGTCCTCTAATGAAAATGATCGACTTAGGCCAAAGCGGCCTGAACGCCTCGGCAATCGCGCTGGGGGTCATGCGGATCACCAAACTGGATCTTGCCGGCGCCACTGAACTGCTGGAGACTGCGCACGCGGCGGGCATCAATTTCTTCGACAATGCCGACATCTATGCCGGCGGCGAGGCCGAGACCCTGTTCGGCCAAGCTCTACGCAACGCGAGCTTCAAGCGCGAAGACGTGCTCGTCCAGAGCAAGGTCGGGATCGTGCCCGGCAAGCGCTACGATTTTTCGACCCAACACATTCTCGACAGCGTGGATGCGAGCCTGAGCCGGCTCGGCGTCGACTATCTCGATGTCTTGCTGCTCCACCGGCCGGACGCCTTGATGGAACCGGAGGCCGTCGCCGAAGCCTTCGACACGCTTCAAAACGCGGGCAAGGTCCGCCAGTTCGGGGTCTCCAACTGCAACCCAGGCCAAGTGGAGCTGCTGAACACAGCGGTCTCCCAGCACCTGATCGCCAACCAGCTCCAGCTCTCGCTGATGCACACCGGCATGATCGACGCCGGTATCCATGTCAACATGACCGACGACCGTGCAACGAACCGTGACGGTGGCATTCTCGAGTACAGCCGCCTGGCCGGCATGACCATTCAGGCGTGGAGCCCGTACCAGTATGGCTTCTTCGACGGCGTCTTCATCGATGACCCGAAGTTCCCGGAACTCAACGCTAAGCTGCAGGAGTTGGCCGACCAGTACCAGACGAACAAGAACGCGATCGCCAGCGCCTGGCTGCTGCGGCTACCGGGGACGCAGGTGATCGCTGGGACCACCAACGCCAAGCGCATCCAGCAGATCGCCGAAGCCGGCGACGTTCGCCTCGACGCGCAGGAATGGTATGACCTCTACTTCGCGGCAGGCAACGATCTGCCGTAAAGCCCGACTAAAAAAGCTTCTGGCCCAAAGTGGTCAGAAGCTTTTTTAGTCGACTCACGGCTTCAAGATCGCGTAAGCCTCGCCGATCGCATCTTCAACGCTGGGCGAGTCCGGCAAGATCAACGAGACCTTCGGGTACTCGAAGAAGCTGGTCAAGACGTCGAAGTGCCATTCGTAGTAATCCGTCGTGCTAGAAGACGTCTGGGTCTGCGCACCGCCGACCACGATCCCTGTATTACCGATGGCGGTCCCGCCACCGTACGTATTCGAAGTGCCACTGGTCTGCGCCCCAGTGTGGAGGCGCTCACGGGTGACCTCTTTGATGTCGGCCTTATTGTACCCGACGACGAGGCTCTGACTCGTGTTGAGGTACACGAAGCGGTCGTTATTGTACAGGATCACCTCCAGCCCATTGCGGTACCGCGTCCACGTCCCGCTCATCAGCTTCTGTCCGACCTCATACGCGACCATATCGGCATGCTCATACGCAACGTCCAGGAACCTCCGCTGCGCCGCTTGTAACTTAGGATCCAGGCCCTTGAGGAGCCAATTCAGGATCAGTAACGGAATGACAAACATCAGCCCCCAAAGATCCATGATCCCGATCACGATCAAGACGATGCTCCCGATCCGAAGCCACTTATACAGCTTGCGTTGCGATTCGATCGACGCCTCGGTCTCCTCATACGTCGTGGCGGCTGCCGCCCCTTTTTCCCACTGATCCATATCCGGCACGCCCAGTTGGGTGGCTGAATTCAATTTGAGCGGGAATGTGAATTCGCCCATAGTCTAATACCCCTTTCCGCCCCATCCATCGATTCGACAGGTTGAATCGTATGTTATCGATGAACCTTACGCGCTTCAATCCCTTTCGGCGTTGATCGATCAGTTTTTGTCCCGTTCTTGCATTTATGTAAAAAAACGGGTTGAGTCTGCCCGCGTTGTGCGCGATATTACAGATATGCAGAAGGTGGCGCTTGGGGGCAACGCACCGTCAGTTGGGTCAGGGTCCTCGAAAGGGTGTTATCAAATGAGTACACAGACGATCGGCGGATTCTTCCGCCAGTTTCGCAAGGAGCGCGGGCTATCGCTTGAAGAAGCCTGCGCGAATACCGGGTGTTCCCCCGCCGCCTTATCCCGCTTCGAGCGGGATCAAAGCGACCTGAGCGTCGCCAACGTCACCCAGCTGATCGGCAATCTCCGGCTCGCCGCCCACGATCTGCTGTGGTTCGATGCTAGCCGTGAGGACCTACTGGATATCAGCGTGTACTACGCCTTTTTGGCGGGCGACACCGCGACGCTGCACACCAAAGCCGCCGCGTACACGCGCACCCACCCACTCAAGGCCCGCTGGCCGCTCAACGGGCTCGTGCAGCTGCTGTTCAGCGTGAGCCAGTGGCCGGTGACCGCACCTGCCCGTCAATTGTCGCCACAGCAAGAGCAACAGCTCCAGTCGATCCTCATGCCGTTCCCAGGCTGGAGCTATGAGGTCCAGACGCTCACGCTGGCGGCCACACTTCAGTTCGCCAGCCACGAGCTGATGGCGACGATCACGCAACAGTTCATCGCATACGCCGAGTCGTTCACTGCCGCAACGATCGGCTCCTCGGTGATCACCGGCACAGACTATGCACACCTGCTAATCCACCTGCTCAGCCACCGCGAGTTCGCGCTGGCCGATGCCCTGCTCCCGGTCACGCGCCGCTACCACCAACTGCGGCTCGATCATCGGCCGGTCAGTCCAGTCGTCGTCTATGCGATCAACGCCACCCCGCTGATCCAATTCGCGCAGGCCGCTGCTGACTGGCTACGCGCACCGAGCCCGGCGACCACCGTCGCGGCCACCCGCCTGATCCACCAGGTGCACGAGCTGGGGGCCCAGAGCCTCGCAACTTACATGCAACGGATGTGGGCCGTGATCCAGCCAGGGGTCTCAAGTTGGCACAATCCCTCGCTGACCCCGGGTGTGCCGATCGCCTTTGACCCCGACAACTGGCAGTTCAATGGCTCGACACTCAAGGCGGTCCGCCAGTACTACCACCTTTCGCTTGCTCAGACTGCAGTCTCGTGGAGTGCCGCGACCCAGTCGCGCTTCGAGAACGGTCTGACACAGCTCGGCTTCAACGAAGCGCGAGCGCTAGCGGAAGCACTGCTGCTCAACCCAGTGATTTTCTACCTCGATCTCTACCCGTTGCCAGTCGCCACTTTAGCCAGAATGCTCGCGAACCACACCGGACCGGATCGCGTGGCCAACATCACTGCGGCGTTAGCTGACGCCCTTGAGACGCTACCCACTCAGCCTCAGGGCTACGAGTTGCTGATCAAGGCTGACCTTGAGGCACGGGCGATCCAGCTCCTTCAAGGCGAAGGCTTGACCCCGGCAGCCCTCGATCAACAGATCGATCGTGCGCGGGTGCGCCATGACGCCTTATCCGGCCTGTACCAACTTGAGCACGTGCAGTTCTCGGACTTGAATACGTTCTTGACTATTACCGACGTCCTGGGGTTCCCACCGGACGATATGGTCAATAGCTGGCGTTGGCTCTTCTCCCATGCGACCTTTGATCTGACTAAGAGCCAACAGGCGACTGATCTTCTCACCAACATGGTGATCACGCTGGCGGCACACGCGGATGTGCCACACATTCGCCAGCTGCGCCACGCAGTCGCCAATCTGATCCACCATCCCGTATGGATCTCTTACGTCGCAACAGCGACGCTGACGGAGCACCTCGTCGCCCTATACATGGCCCCTGAGCGCGCCGCGGTGACATGGGCCGCACTCGACCGCCAGCGCGCGACGATGCGCCAGTTCGCCTGCCCCAGTGACCCAACTGGCGGCTGGATCGGCGACGAGAACGAGCGCGTCGAAACAACGGTGCGTTCGGTTTTTGACCGGTGGCTACAAGCACACACCGACTAAGCCCTTGTTTGATCCAAACCGACCGCCCCCCGCCGAGCAAGCGTCACTTGCCAGGCGGGGGGCGGTCGTGTCAGCACGTTGGCGCTAACGGAGCGCGTTGACCATCCAGACGATGAAGCCGCCGAGCGCAAACAGTAACCACCAGTAGTGCGCCAACCACATCCAGCCATTCATCGGCGGTGTGGTCGGCGCCGAAGCTGCCGGCTGGGCTGGGGCGGGTGCACCGAGCACCAGCGTGTCGAGGCTGACCGCCAGCGTCTGGGCCAACTTCACCAGCGTGCGCAGATCCGGGGTCCCGTCGCCAGTCTCCCATTTTGATACGGCCTGACGTGAGACGAAGCACGCCGCCGCGAGGTCATCTTGCGATAATCCGCGCTGCGTGCGCAGTTGCTTGAGCTGAGTCGCGAATTCCATGAGGCCACTTCCTTTCTACTTCAGTGTAGCCGCTCACCGGCCGCAAGGCGAGCAACAGGACTGCAACGCGCGCCCGGATCGTGGTTGCGCACCGCCACCCTGGGTTGCGCAACCGGCGCGGAGCGCTGGTGGGCCGAACTGCGAGCGGTTGCGGGTCCCTGGGGCTTGCACTTGCGGAGTGGACCGGTTATACTTACTTTTAATAAGTGTACAGGAGGCGCATCACATGGCAAAGCAAGCATACACATTCGGGCTCGACACCTTTGGGGACATCGCATTTCGCGATGACGGCACGCAGATGGGCGCTGGCGAATCCCTACGCCAGGTCGTCAAAGAGGCCCAGCTGGCTGACGCGCTCGGGATCGATCTGATCGCATTGGGTGAACACCACCGTTCAGAATTCGCGATCTCGAGCCCCGAGATCGTTCTCGGGGCGATGGCTCAGGCAACCTCGAACATCCGGCTCGGCACCGCGGTCACCGTCCTCAGTTCGGATGATCCGGTGCGGGTGTTCGAACGGTTCAGTACCTTACACGCTTTGAGCAACGGACGCGAAGAGATCATGCTCGGGCGCGGCTCGTTCACCGAATCTTTCCCCCTGTACGGGTTCGACATGGAGAACTACGACGGGCTCTTCGAAGAAAAAATCGCCATGTGGGCTGAGCTACTCAAGGGCAAGCCGATGAACTGGGAAGGTAAATTCACGCAAAAGCTGACCGAGACCACGGTCTACCCACAGCTGCCCGCCGGTGAAACCATCGCCACGACCGTTGGCGTCGGTGGGTCGCCGGAGTCGATCATTCGTGCGGTATATTATGGCTTTCCGGTCGTCATCGCAATCATCGGTGGCGAACCGACGCGCTTCCGGCCGTATGTTGACCTCTACCACCAAGCCGCTAAGCAGTTCGACAAACCGGACTTACCGCTGGGCATGCATGCCCACGGGATCATCCTCGATGACGCCGCAGAGGCGACCGAGGTCGGCTGGCAGTACATCAAGGCCGAGATGGATCGCATCGGTATCGACCGCGGCTGGGCCCCGATGAGCCGCGACCGCTTCGAATTCGAGATCGACAAGGGCTCTTACTACGTCGGCACGCCCGAGCAAGTCGCTCAGAAGATCGCCAAAAACATGAAGGCGCTCGACATGTCCCGCTTCGACCTTGTCTACGGCACCGGGGGGCAGCTGGAACACCAGCGGCTGGCGACGATCCGCAACTACGGTGAGCGCGTGATCCCACGCGTCAAGGAGCTATTAGGAGGTGGCGCACATGACTGAGCCCGTGATCGGCATCCTCGGCGCCGGTAAGCTCGGGACCACGCTTGCTCGCCTCGGTGTTCAGGCTGGGCTGACGATTAACATCGGCAACCGGCATGACGTTGCCGACCTGAAGTGGATCATCGACACCATGGCCCCCGGCGCGCACACCATGAGCGCCGCAGACGTGATCGCGAGCGCTGACGTCGTGATCCTCGCCATCCCGCTGAGCCATGTCGCTGACCTCGACCCCGCGGCTCTGGCCGGCAAGCTCGTGTTGGACGCGACCAACTACTGGAAGGAAGTTGACGGCACAGTCAACCGCATCTCCAGCTTCACCCAGTCCTCCTCAGAGGTGGTGCAGGCGCACCTTGCGGCCAGTCAAGTCGCCAAGGCCTTCAACCACATGGGCTACCACGACCTGGAGATCGAGGTCGATCGTCACCCAACGGCTCGCCGCGCGATGGCTTACGCGACAGATCACGACGCCAGTCGTCCGGTCATCGAACACGTTTTGCAGGCGTTCGGGTTTGCCCCGTTCGACCTTGGCCCCCTGCGCTTCGGGCTCGTACTTGAACCTGGCAGTCCGCTGTTCGGCGAAGCGATCACCCCCGCCGAGTTCCAAGCCAAGCTCGACACGCTGTATGCGAGTCCCTTCGGTCAAAAAATCATCGCGGCGCGCGGCGGCAAGATCGACTAACCCGACCCAAAAAGGCCAAAAGCAACAGCTTTTGACCCTTCGCCCGCACGCCGTGCTCAACGCCAGCATAAAGCACGGGACCGTGTCATAACGCACAGCCCCGTGCTTTTTTGCGTTCAATCGTTAGCCGTCAGCCACTGATCGAGCACCTGCATGAACTCATCGTGCTGGTCGAGCAACGCAAGGTGGCGACTGTTGGCAAACAGGTGCCACTTGGCGCCCGGGATGTGGTCATAAACAGACTTGGCAATCAGTGGTGTGCACAAGTCGTCGGTCCCGTTGGTCACGAGCACCGGCACATGGATCTTGTGAAGTTCGTCCGTCAGCTCAAAGTCCGAGATCGTGCCGTTCTCGGTGAACTCGTTCGGCCCTTCCGCGATTCGGCTGGCGCGCTGTCCGTTAGTCGGGCGGCGTAGGCACTCCGGCGAGTCTTCAGTCGGCGCATCCCAGCAGTAGCGCGCCATGTAGCGTTCATTGGCCGCCCGGTACTGTGCTCCAGTGAAGTCGCCAGTCCGCTCGGCTTCGGCGATCGCCGCGCGGTCCTCGGCGCTCAGGTATGAGATCAACCGGTGCTGCTCTTGCGTCCACAAGCTGATTGAAGCCGGGGAACCGTCGATCATCACCGACTGGATCCCGCTGGGGTCGAACTGGGTCAGGTAGTACATCTCCAGCATCCCACCCCAGGACTGGCCCAGCATGTGCAGCTTATCAAGGTGCAGGTACTGGCGCAGGGCGATCAATTCTTCCACCCAAGTCTCCTTGACGTACCACTTCTCGTCTTCTGGCAGACTCGATCGGCCACAGCCGACCTGATCATACATGATCAGCTGTCGTCCGGTCTCGGCGTAATCGTCCATCAGCTCAAAGTAGTTGTGGCTCGACCCCGGTCCCCCATGGATCAGTAACAGCGGCGCCTTATCCGGGCTGCCTGCTCCGACGATCCGGTAATACGTTTGGAACCCGTGAAACGGCATGTAGCCTTCTTCGACCAACATGTGCAGACCTTCTTTCTTTTTGGTAACGTCTAGCTCGATTGTACGCTTCTTGGCGTATAATCGGACACATGAAAAAAATGATCATGGGTCTGCTGCTCGCCAGCCTCTTTGCCTTAAGCGCCTGCCAGAAGCCGCAATCGGCCCCCACCCCCAAATCCAACCATCTTCGCCAAAGCACACTGTCTGTCGCCCAGCAGGCCGATCAAGTCTGGCGACAGACTCAAACCGTCACGCAGGCAGCAAGCGACAAGCCCGAGCGCGCCACGGCCGCCAACACACTTGGGCCGTGGACAACAGACCGCGGCCGCTTCTACACCTCGACCGCCTTTGACCCAACCACCTTCAGCGCCAGCCGCAAGCGGCTGAGCCAGACCGGCCCCCTGATCAGCGTCGCGCAAGCCAACGCGACGCTTAAGGCAATGGGCGCCAAGGTTCAGCTCCAGTCGCTAGCCGACCTCGTCTACCTGAAGCAACGGGGCGGGACGACCTTTGACCAACCGATCGGCCTCTTGATCCGCGGTCAACACCTCTACCTGCTGCAGATGACGCGCGACCAGACCAGCGGGGCCATCACCACCGGCGCAGTCTACAGCCGGCGGTTCAACTATGCGAGCCGCCAAGTCCTGTCGCTTGACGCGATCACCGGGACTTGGGCGACCACTGAGGGTGACCAAGCACTGGTCCGTAACGGCCAGATCTTCACCCGCCAGTCCCAGGCCTATGTCCGCGGTAACATCCAGGCACTGGCAGCCTTGCCTGCTAAGACCTTGTACACCGGCATGGGGTTCTACCTCCGCCAGAGCCAAAGCGTCAAGGCCAGCGCGCGCCTGTCCCGCCAGTCGCTCATCGGTGGCGACCTGTACGATCACCTTTACTTGTTCCTGTCAGCCACCAAGATGGTCCGCCTCGATCGCGCTGGGGCAACGGTCTTCACCCGCACTAGCAAGGCCACGTCAGGCCTCGTGCCTGCGCAAGTCCTGACCGTCTTCGACCTGCTCGACCAGCAAGATCCGGACTCGCCAGTCGCTTACCTGCTGCCCCACGGCGCCAACACATGGTCCGCCGCATTGACCAGTAGCCTGGACTACGCGACCATCAATTACAGCGGGGGCACTACCGCGGCTGAGTCTGTCAGTCTGACCAATGGCCAACTCAGCATCGGCCACGACCAGAACCATAACTGATGGTCGACCCCAAAACACGCGTACTTCTGTCGCCAAGCGACAGGAACACGCGTGTTTTTTTGACCGCTCACCGCGGTCGCGCCGTCAAGTACGCCACATGGGCCGCCACCGGCACCTGATCCCAAGCGACTGGATAGCCCGCGCCATGCGCGCAGAACACTGAATCCGGTGTATTCGGCAGGTCAGCAGTCGGGCTGTACGCCGCGGCAGCGACCACCGCGGTGACGTCTTGGCAGGGTCGGTACCCCTCGACGCTGCATTCCAGCACCCCTTGGCCATGGGTGTACGCGTTGACCGTCTGGGCGTAGTTCTGCATCCCCGCCACCGGCGCCGCACCGGTCAGCGTGACTTGGGCGCCAGTCGGCTGCGGCGCGTCGAAGGTCCCACCGATGGCCTGAATGTCCGTCATCGCACGGCCGACCTGTGTCTGATCGACCGTCAACCGGTACTGATACCACGGCTCCAGCAGTTGTGCCGTGCCGGCGGTCCGCGCCATCATCAACCCTTGGCGCACCGCACGCCATGTCGCTTCCCGAAAATCCCCTCCGACCGAGTGTTTGATGCTCGCGCGTCCGGAGATCAGTGTGAGGCGCACGTCCGTCAGTGGGGCGCCGATCAAGACGCCGAGGTGTTCCTTGGCTCGCAAGGCCGCCATCACCTGTGATTGCCAGCTGGCCCCCAACACTTCCAGTGAACAGTTCGCAACGAACTGGACGCCGCTCCCCCGTGGCAATGGGGTCATCAGCAGGTGCACCTCCGCGTAGTGCCGCAAGGGCTCGAAGTGTCCCACCCCCTCGATCGGCGCAGTGAGCGTCTCCTTGTAAAGGATACTGCCCGCATCAAAGCGGACTTGTAGCCCAAAACGCGTCGCCAGAATCTGGGTCAGCACCTCCAATTGAACTGCGCCCATCAACTGAACGCGCAGTTCCTGGAGGTGGGCCGACCAACTGACCCGTAGCTGTGGGTCTTCCTCCGCCAACTCGCGTAGCGCGGCCAGGCAGGCGTGCTGGTCCGCGCCTTGCGGGACCACCGCGTAAGTCAGTACCGGCGTCAGCGTTGGCGCAGGGGCGTCCGGCGTCACGCCAAGTCCCTGGCCCGGATAGGTCGCCGTTAGATTCGGTAGCGCACAGACCGCGCCAGCCGCTACAGCTGGGGCCACGGTGTACTTCGTCCCGTTATACACCCGCAGCTCGCTGATCTTCTGGTCCCCCAACCCCATCTTCGGCCGTAGCGTCCCACCGGTCACACGCACCCAAGTCAGCCGCTCGCCTTTGTCGGTGTGGGAGACTTTGAAGACGCGCGCCCCAAACTCAGGTGCCGCTGATCGCTCGCGCGTCCAACGGCTCAATCCCTCAAGCAACTCATCAACACCATCCAAGTGAAGTGCCGCCCCCGCGTAGACTGGAATGACCGTACGCGCTTGGATCAGTCGCTGGACCGTCTCGGGCTGGATCTCATCTGTCACTAGGTACTCATCCATCGCGGCTTCATCCAGCGTCGCGACCTCTTCCTGCAGCGCCGGTGTCAGGCCCGCAGAAAAGGGCAGGCAGCCTGGCGCCAAAACGGCTTGCAACTGTTCGAGCACCCGGTCTAGCGCCGCTCCCGGTGCGTCCATCTTGTTGACGAAGATGAAAGTCGGCACCTGATAACGCGCTAACAGTCGCCACAGCGTGCGCGTGTGGCCCTGCACCCCGGCCGCCGCCGAGACGACCAAGATCGCGTAGTCGAGGACGCTGAGCACCTGTTCCGTCTGGCTGGCAAAGTCGACGTGTCCAGGTGTATCCAACAACGTCACGGCTAACGTCGGTGTCTGAAGCTGCGCCTGGTGCGAAAAGATCGTGATGCCGCGCTGTTTTTCAAGCGCATCCGTATCCAAGAACGCCGATCCGTTATCCACCCGTCCCAGTGCGCGAACGGCCCCGGCGCGGTAGAGCAGCGCTTCTGACAGCGTGGTTTTACCGGCGTCGACATGTGCGACGATCCCAGTGACGATGTGTTTCATCCTATCTCCCTCTTTGCTCGACCCGACGCGCACTCACAGTGGCACTCCTCACGCAGGCCACAGTCGCGGTGTCTCCTGCGCCCATTATCGCGTATCGCGCGCCTGTGCCACACTCACTCGAAAGCCGTGCGGTGCGCGTTGAAGAACTCGGCGTACACCCGCACCTCCGGCAACGCCGTCCAGGGCTTGGCGCCGACCGGGACCGCGTCAAGGTCATACACCTTAGCCCCGGGTAGCGCCAGCACGAACGGCGAATGCGTTGCGATGACGAACTGACAGCCGAAGAAGCGGGCACTGTCCGCCAACAGTCGCACCAACTCCTGCTGACGCGAGGGGGACAATGAGTTCTCCGGTTCGTCCAGCAGGTACAGGTGGTCACCCTGGATCCGGGTGGCAAAAAAGTGCATCGCACTTTCCCCGTTGGACTGCTCAGTCACGTTTTTGTGCAAGTGCTCGCGCACATAGCGCGACTGGGTTTTACGGCGAGTCTCTAGCGTTTTTTGCAACTCATCGTAGTCCGCCAAGTCGTGGTACTGAAAGTTGCCGAACTTGTGGTCGAGGTAATCCTTGAAGACCTCTTCGCGCTTAGCATCGATGCCCTGATTCAGCGCACGAAGGTCCAGCATATAGTTGAAGATCTCATCAGAAGTGATGATCGCCGAACCGCGGGGCAGCGGCACATGCATCGTGTAATCGCACAGCGCCAGGTAGTCTTCAAAGAAGCTCGACCGGTTGTACAATGCGCCGCGCGCCAGCCCCAGCTTCTCCGCGATCACGTTCAGCAGGCTCGACTTGCCCGACCCGTTATCGCCGTACAGGATCGTGATCGGCTCGAACCGCAGCGTCGGCATCTGTTTAGCGGGAAACAGCTGAAACGGATAGTAGTCCGAGTACGCCCGACTTTTCTGATCAATAAAAAACGCCCATTCCTGATCCTCACTGGCGAGGGTGAAGTCCTCAAGGTATAACATGTCTGGCCTCCTGACGCGAACGTGTGGTCCCTCACATTATAGCCGACTGACGGGCAAATGCACACGCTACTGCAGCCCATCCAACCACCCGATCAACTGCGCCGCGACCCAGCGGTTCTGCGCCGCCACGCTGACCGTCGCCGGGTGGTCCCCACGCTGATGCCCATATGCACCGAAACCCGCGTGGTTGCCCCCGGCGAGCTGCCGCGTCTCGGTCGTCTCGGGTAACAGTGCCTGGGCCTTGCGGTAAGCGGGACGATTCAAGACACCGTCTCGGCTGGCTGTCAGGGACAACACCGGCATCGTCGCCGGCAGTTGGCCCTGGGCATCCGGGTAGCTGGCCAGGAAGAAGACCCCTGCACAGGTCGCGGCGTGTGCGGCCGCGTAGCGACTCGCCATCACGCCACCGAGTGAGTGCCCACCGATCACATACCGCTGCCCCTGCGTCAAGACCGTCGACGCCTGCCCGCCCGCCAGCACGGCCAAGTCGTAAGGAAAGCGGACGATCGCGACGCGGTAGCCTGCGGCCGCTACCGAGGCGGCCCAGTCCGCGTAGGCCGCTGGCTCGACGAAGGCCCCCGGGTAGACCACCACGGTCAGGCGCGCGGTCGGCGCGCCGAACAGCAGGGTACTGCCAGCCAGAGTAGCGGTCTCGGCCGCCGCCCAGGCGCGCGCCGCTGGATGGTGGACCTGCAGCCGCAAAGCCGCGTGCCCGATGCCCAGTAGCGCGATCAGCGTCAGGCCAGCAGCAAGCGCGCGGCGTTGCCATTTTTTCATCTCGATCCCTCCTTGTATTCTCCCCCCATTCTACTAAACTTAGAGGCAGAATGGAGGCTTCAATATGTCCGCAACGCTTGCACAGCTACTGGCCGCATTCAGTCAGTACGACACCATCATCATCCACCGCCACCGTGAGCCCGACCCGGATGCCATCGGGGCACAGACCGGCCTGCAGACGATCCTGCAGACCGCTTACCCGACCAAAACGGTGCTGGCCGCCGGCGAACCCGCACCGGCACTCGAGTGGATCGGCGCACAGCAGCAGGTCGCCGCCAGCGCTTACGCCGGTGCACTCGTCGTCGTGATCGACACCGCGAACATCCCACGTATCGCCGGTGAGCACTGGGCGACAGGGGCCCTCTTGATGAAGATCGACCACCACCCCGACCGCGAGCCCTTCGGCGACCTCAGCTACGTGGATACCACGGCGTCCAGTTCCAGCGAGATCGTCGCGGATCTGGTCGCCGCCAGCGACAAGTTGCGCCTAACGCCGGCCAGTGCCGCGCAACTCTACGCCGGTATCATCGGCGACACCGGCCGCTTCCTGTACGACTTGACCCATGCGCACACCCACACTGTGGCCGCCCGACTGTTGGCCCAGGGCATCGACGCACCCGCGATCGGCCGGCGCGAAGACGAGTGGTCCCCGGCCGTCGCCCGCCTGATTGGCGACGCCTTGTGCCGCGTACAGGTCACCACAGCCGGGGCGGGTCACCTTGTGCTCACACAAGCGCAGCTGGCTGACTTCGGCGTGGACGCCAACACCGCCCAACTCGTGGTCGGCATCGTCGGACGACTCGCTTCAGTCCAGGCTTGGGCGGTGTTCACCGAGCGCACCGACGGCCAGTATCGCGTCGAGCTGCGCGGCAAGACTGTCGCGATCAACGCACTGGCCGTCGCGCACGGCGGCGGTGGCCACCCACTGGCTAGCGGGTGTGTCGCGCCGGATCGTGCGGCAGTGGCGACGATCACCGCCGAACTGGACGCACTGGTCGCCCACCACACATCGCGTTACAATTAGACTATCAACCAAGAAAGAGATGACCATTTTGACCCAACGCCTTAAAGGTTCCTGCACCACGATCCTAGTCGGCAAGAACGCCAGCCTCGATGGCAGCACCATCATCGCGCGCAACGAAGACGGCAACGCCCCGCTGCACCCGCAGAAGTTCGTGTTCGTCAAGCCGGCTGACCAGCCGCGGCACTACCAAAGCGTGCTGAGCAGCTTCAACCTTGACCTGCCCGACGACCCGATGAGTTATACCGCTACCCCGGAAGCAGTGGATGACCATGGGCTCTGGGCCGCGGCTGGCATCAATGCCGCTAATGTCGCGATGACGTCCACCGAGACGATCACCACCAATAGCCGGATCCTCGGTATTGATCCGCTTGTCGCCGCCGGCCTCGGTGAAGAAGACATGCCGACCATCGTGCTCCCCTACATCCACTCTGCACGCGAAGGCGTGACGCGCCTCGGCGCTTTGCTGACCGAGTATGGAACCTACGAGACCAACGGCATCTGCTTTGCCGATAAGGATGAGGTCTGGTACTTCGAGTCGATCGCTGGCCACCACTGGGCCGCCGTGCGCATCCCAGACGACGCCTACGTGATCGCCCCGAACCGCTTCAACATCACCGATTTTGACTTCGACGCCGCCGACACCCTGTGCAGCGCAGACCTGAAGGCCCTGATCGAAGACAACCAGCTCAACCCCGACCCGGTCGGCTACAACCTACGGCACATCTTCGGGTCGGCCTCGTTCAAGGACACGCGCTACAACAACCCGCGCGCGTGGTATGGTCAAAAGTTCTTCAACCCCGAATTCGACACCACCCCGATCGATCAAGACCTCCCGTTCATCTGCCGCACCCCGCACAAGATCTCGATCGAAGACGTCAAGCTCGTGCTGTCCTCGCACTATCAGAACACACCATACGACGTCTACGGTAGCCTCGGCACGCCTGAGGAAAAAAAGCAGTTTCGACCGATCGGTATCAACCGCAACCAGGAGCTGCACATCCTGCAGATCCGCAACAACGTCCCGGCCGCCATCGCCGGGGTACACTGGCTAGCATTCGGGCCGAACACTTTCAACGCGGTGATCCCGTTCTACGCCAATGTCACCGACACACCGGCGACCTACCGCGACACGACCGGCGACTTCGATCCGACCAAGATGTACTGGCTATCCAACCTGATGGCTGTCTTCGGTGACACCGACTTCACCTTATTCGAAGACCAGGAGAACGTCTTCGAAGAAAACACTGTCGCCGAATGCCGCTACCTACAGCGTCAGGCCGATACCGCCAGTGCGGCCCAGCCCGATCTGCCGGCCTACTTGACGCAGATCAACGCGCAGATGGCCGACATCGCCTTCAAGAACAGCAACAAGTTGCTCGGCCAGATGGTCGAGCTCGCTGCGCCGCGCATGGCGTTGCAGTTCACCCTGCACGACTAAGCGTGTGCCTCGGGGCCGTGACAACAGTCACGGCCCTATTTTTGTGCACGCCTGTTCTAGCCGAGTAACAGGCCCCCCAAACGTGCCCAGCTCTGACCACACGAATAAGTGGCTGTGCCATAACGCGGTTTTAGCCCAGAGTATAAGAGCGCTCCCCTGAAAAACCCGAACTTAGGTTTTGCAGGGGAGCGCTCTTATACGACTTGCGCTGCCCGTTCGAACGCAGTGAGTTACAGGCAGACATGCGTTAGAAAGGGCGTTGCGTTATGGCACGTAACGTTCTGGAGTAGTCGTGCCACCAGAGGTTATGGCGCAGCGCCCTCTGTGTACGCCCCCGCAACGGCGCCCACGTCACCCCGCGTGTGCGGCGGCAAAGGCAGCTTGGACCCGCGAAAGCGTGAGGGCGGCGGTGTCCGGCACGATCAGATCGGCTCCAGCCAAGAGGTCAGCCGCCCCGATTCCGACAGCGAACATCCCTGCCGCCCGGATCGCCGCAACGCCAGCGCTGGCGTCTTCAAAGGCGACGGTCGTGGCGGCCGGTGATGCGATCATCGCCGCGGCCGCTTCGAACAGGTCCGGCGCCGGTTTGCCGTGCGCGACGCTACCGGGGTCGACGATCTGTGTCAGCACGTCGCCCAGCCCCAACCGGGCGATGATCGCCGGTGCGTTGAAGGAGGCCGAGGCGATCGCCATCGGCGCACCGAGCGCCGTGATGTCGGCCAGCAACTGCGGGATGCCTGGCAGCAAGTCAGCTGGCGTGATCGTCTCGATCAGCTCGCGGTACTGCGCGTTTTTGACGTCGGCCAACGCGGTCAGCTCGGCATCGGTGTAGCGGCCCTCTTGGCCGCCGAACTGCAAGATCGCGTGCAGCGAATCCATGCGCGAGCGCCCTTTGAGCAACTCATTGACCGCCGGGGTGATGGTGATGCCTAGCCTGTCTTGCGCAAGTTGCGCCCAGGCTTGGTAATGAAACTTGGCGGTATCTGTGATGACCCCATCGAGGTCGAAGACATATCCAGTGATCATATTTCCTCCTGTGGTGCCGCCGATCCCGCGCTAGATGTGCCGCCGCCGCGCAATGTCGACGAACCGAAACTTATCGAGGATGTGGCGCGACTGCGTGTATTGGAAGCAGGTGTTGTCCTCGAGGTACACCAGACTGCGGATCACCACGACCTTGTTTTCCTGTCCGAGGTCGAGCAGCTCACGGTCGCGCCGCGTTGCCGGCTCAACGGTGATCGCTTTTTGCGCGTAGGCGACCTCCAGCTTCAGCTTGCCCTCAATGTAGGCATACGTTGAGTCCTGCGCGATCTTCTTGGTCAGCTGTGGGACGATGTCGGCGCGAAAATCATCGATATCGAGGATCGCACCGCGCCCGTCGACCTTGCGCAAGCGTTCAACGTGCCAAACGTCGGTGCCGGCTGGCCACTGAGTCAGCGTCTGCAGTTCCGCGGGCGCTTGCTGTTCAGCGAGCGTCAGGACCACGGTCTCACTGTTGAGGCCGAGGTTCTGCTGCAACTCACGGTAACTGGTCAGCCCGGAGACAGGAAAGGCAAAGCGATTCGGGTCGATCACGATCGACCCTTTGCCCTGCTTTTTCTGGATCAGCCCCTGCACTTGGAGCTCCCCTAGGGCCTTACGAATGGTCTCGCGCGACACGTTGTACAGCCGCATCAGGTGTGGTTCGCTTGGCAGCAGCGTCTCCGGCGGGTATTGCCCGGAGCGGATCTTCTGCTCGAGATCAGCGGCGATCTCCTTGAACTTGTTATTCATCAGCGTGCCCCTTTCGTTCCCAGCCATTATAGCATGGCGCGCAAGGGTTTTCATGGCGTCAGACTGGGATGGTCTGGCTGATCGGGCCGACGGTGACGGGCTCCCCGTTCACGGTCAACTCAGCGGGCTGATCGGCGCTCACTGTCAGCTGTGTCGGGGTCAGCTGCACCCGGAAGACCACCCCGCGCCAGGTGAATTGGAAGCCCAGCGACTGCCATCGATCCGGTAGGCGTGGGGCCAACGCCGGTTGCTCGCCAGTCAGGTCTAACCCGGCAAAGGCACTTTGTGCGACCCAAAGCGTGGCGCCCATCACCCCAGCGTGGATCCCCTCGGCGGTGGTCCCGCCTTGGATGTCGTGATAATCCGAGCTCAGCGCAGCCTGATACAACTCGTCGGCCAGCGCGCGCTCCCCGATCAGCTCAGCCAGATGCGCATGCACCACCCGCGACAACGTCGACCCGTGCACCGTGCGCGCCAGGTAGTAGCGCAAGTTGCGGGCGACGTAATCCGTCGGTAGCTGATACCCCAGATCTGCGAGCAAGGCGTCGACCTGGGGTTTGGCGAGCACGTAGAACAGCATCAGCGTGTCCGCCTGCTTGGCGACTTGGTAGTCATCCGCGCTTTGGCCTTCCGCCGCCAGGATCCGGTCCATGCGGTGAATGTCCCCGTACTTAGCGCGATAGGCGTCCAGGTCCAGCGTCTTCAGGTCAAAATACCCAGCGTACTGCGCGATCACACCATCTGGCGCGATCGTCAGCTGCAAGCGGTGCTGTAGCGCGATCGCCCGCGTGTGATCGGCCGCCGTGAAGCCAGCCTTAGCCGCCGCAGCCGCATACTGGGTGGGGGTCAGCTGAGTCTGCAGATCGGTCAGCTGGCCCAACAGCCAAGCAACCATCACGTTCGTGTAGGCGTTGTCCTGCATCCCGCCGGTCGTCGCACCAGGATAGGCTTCGTGAAATTCATCCGGCCCCATCACACCACGGATCGTCTCGCGCCCCGTGGCCGGGTCGAGCTCGGCCTTGTGCACCCAGAACTTGGCGATCGCGAGCAGCATCTCCGCCCCGTGATCGACCATGAATGCCTCATCACCGCTGACGTGGCAGTATGACCAGACATTGTAGGCGATCGCAAGGTTCACGTGCCGCTGTAGGCGGCTGTGGTCCTCTCCCCACTCCCCGGTCAACGGGTTCAAGTGCAAGCGCTGTGACTGCTCGCTGCCGTCGCGCCCGGATTGCCACGGGTACATCGCCCCGGCCTCGCCCACCGCTTCCGCAGCGGTGATCGCGGCCGTCAGCCGGCGGTAGCGGTACATCAAGAGCGCCTTGGCCGTGGCCGGAAAATGCGTGATGTAAAACGGCAGGACGAACAGCTCATCCCAGAAAATGTGACCACGGTATGCCTCTCCGTGCAGGCCGCGCGCCGTCACCGACGCATCCAGCGTCGGGTTGGCCAGCGGGCTCGCCGAGACCACTAGGTGGTAAGTGTGAAGATTCAGCAGCTTTTGACTCCAAAGGTCGCCGCCCACCATCAGGCCCATCGTCGGCCACAGTTCAGCCCACGCCGCTGCAGAGGCCTGCTGCTGCTCGGCGTAAGAGGTGAAGGTCACCGGCGCCGCCCACGCGGCATCGGGATCCCCGTCTGGCAGCACGCGAGCGACGTAGACGAGTTTCTCAACGGTAACAGGCTGACCGACCTGGACCGTCAGCGTCGCATGCTGCGTGATCGCAGTCGCCGTCTGTGTCACGGTCGGTGCAGCGGTGAAGGGCCCGCGCAGACTAGCGGTCTGCATGACCTGATCCCCCGCCTGGCGCGTGGTCGCCCACTGGGCGATCTGACCGTCTGCGTCGCGCTGCGCGACCACTCGCATGTGCCGCCGGTTCAGATCGCGGTACCGCGCGACGTTGTAGTTCTCCACGTCACCGTCGATCCCGGCCGTGATCGTTACCGGGCCGGTGTAGTCCAGCGGCGTCAGGGTCATCTGCAACCCATAACGGTGCCAGTCGCTCAGGCTCGCGCTTTTGCGCCAGACGACCTGCCAGTGCGTCAAGCCCACCGTGATCGTCGCGGTGGCGGTCAGCTCCCCAGTGCGCAGATCCAATCGGCGGTATAGGTCCTGGACCGTCTCTGGCGTAAAGGTGAAGTGCGCCGAAGCGACTTCGAGACGCAACCCCTGGGCGTCCGGGGCGTTCACGAAGTCTTCGTTGACCACGCGTTCCCCAGCGACCTGCGACGCCGCCTCATCATACAGCCCGGCCAAGTAAGTCGCTGGATACGTGTCATCACTGCACGTCATCCCCGGCAGCGTCCCACGCAACCCCATGAAGCCATTCCCCACAGTCAGGAGTGACTCCGCCGCGTATTCAGGCTTGCCTGGCTGATAACCCCAGTACTCGATCGTCCACGCTAATTCCTGTGCCCGCGCCGCGAGCGCTGCGTCTTCATCACCTGTGCCCGCCACGACCGGGATGTTCAGGCGTTCTTCGATGAATTGCTGCACGGCCAGATCGGCCTGAACCGGTGGATAATCGACCAGGATCCCGCCGGTCAGCGGGCCGTGGGCCTCGGCCCACGCGCACGCCGTCGCCAGCGTTGTGGCGTTCAGCGGCCCAAACTCGGCCTGCGCCGTCGCCGTTGCCACCATCACCTGGTCGTTGCGCTTGGTGAAGTACACTTTCGTCATCGTCAGCACCCCTTCTTGTCTATACAGGTTTATGAACCCATCATAACAGGCCATCACCGTTTTGCAAACAGAAAGCGCTCACGATGCCCAAAATCAAGGATTTGTATTTCGAGACAAAAAACTTGCATTTCGAAATGTAAGGGGTTACGCTTAACCTACGAACTCATCTATACAAGTTATCCACTAAGGAGGAATCGCTCATGGGTAAGTACCAATCAGACGCCAAAAAGCTGCTCGACGAGATCGGGGGCAGCGCCAATATTTCTAGCTTTACCCACTGCGCCACACGTATGCGTTTCGTGTTGAACGACGACGATAAGGCGAACAAAAAAGCGATCGAGGACATCCCGTCCGTTCGCGGTATGTTCACCAACGCCGGTCAGTTCCAAGTGATCATTGGGAACGAAGTCCCGGATTTTTATAATGACTTCGTGGACGTCGCCGGCATGGTCGGCGGCTCGAAGGAAGACGCCAAGGCCGCGGCGAAGGCCCACCAGAACCCGGTCCAAAAAGCGATCGCCACGTTAGCTGAGATCTTCACGCCGCTGTTGCCTGCCATCATCGTCGGTGGTCTGATCCTCGGCTTCCGCAACATCTTGGAAGGCGTGCAGTTCGGCGGCTCCACCATCGTTCAGCAGTCCCAGTTCTGGAGCGGCGTCAACGCCTTCCTCTGGCTGCCTGGTGAAGCGATCTTCCACTTCCTCCCAGTTGGGATCACCTGGTCCATCACCAAGAAGATGAAGACCACGCAGATCCTCGGGATCGTCTTGGGGATCACATTAGTCTCCCCACAACTGCTCAACGCTTACGCGGTCGCGAGCACGCCAGCGAGCAAGATCCCGTTTTGGGACTTTGGGTTTGCCCATGTCAACATGATCGGCTACCAGGCACAAGTCATCCCAGCGATGCTAGCCGGCTTCATGCTCGTCTACCTCGAGCGCTTCTTCCGGAAATACATCCCACAATCCGTCTCCATGATCTTCGTGCCATTCTTCTCGCTGATCCCGACCATCCTGGCCGCACACACGATCCTCGGCCCGATCGGCTGGAAGATCGGGGATGCGATCTCCGCTGCTGTGAACGCCGGGTTGACCAGCCAGTTCAACTGGCTCTTCGGGCTTGCCTTCGGTGCCCTGTACGCACCAGTCGTGATCACTGGGTTGCACCACACCACCCTGGCGATCGACGCCCAACTGATCTCCACCTATAAGAGCACGAACCTCTGGCCGATGATCGCACTGTCGAACATTGCCCAGGGTTCCGCGACCCTTGCTGTCGCGATCGCGCACCGCGGAAACAAGAAGGAAGAGCAGATCTCCGTGCCGTCCACCATTTCCGCTTACCTCGGCGTCACCGAACCCGCGATGTTCGGGATCAACCTGAAGTACGTCTACCCATTCGTCGCCGCGATGATCGGCTCCGGGCTAGCCGGGATGTTCGTCACCATCATGGGCGTACGTGCCTACAGCATCGGGGTCGGTGGGCTACCGGGGATCCTCTCCATCGTCGGCCAATTCATCCCAGCCTTTGCCATCGGGATGTTGATCGCGATCGCCGTTCCGTTCGTCTTGACCTTCGTCCTGCGGAAAGTCAAGTTCCTCAACAAAGTCGAATTCGTTGATGAAGCTGCCGCCACCGCGCCAGCGACCGACGTAGACGCTCAGCCTGCTGCGCCAGTTGCAGCTCCTGACGCGGTGACCCTTGACACCACCTCAGTGCACTTCGATTACCTCTACGCCCCGGTCAACGGTGACGTGATGCCGATCGAGGCGGTGCACGACCCCGTCTTTTCAACTAAAATGATGGGCCAAGGCTTCGCCGTTCACCCTGCGGACGGCCAGATCCACTCACCCGTCGTCGGCACGGTCCTGTCCGTCTTTGAAACCAAGCATGCGATTGGGATCAAGATGGATAACGGCCTGGAGATCCTGGTGCACATGGGACTCGACACTGTGGCCTTGCACGGCGATCCGTTCACCGTCCACGTCGAAGCCGGCGATCACGTGACCCCTGAGACGTTACTCGCCGACATGGACCTCGACCAAGTCGTGGCCAGCGGCAAAGACACCGACATCGTCGTCGTGATCACGAACACAGAAAAAGTATCTGAATACAAACTCCTCAAGGCCGGGACCCACAAGGCCGGCGAGGAAGTCGTCGCCGTCAAGGCGTAGCCCCACACAAAATGCCCGTCCAGCGATCGCTGGACGGGCATTTTTGGCGAGTGTATCAGACTTGCGGCTTAACGACGACTAGTAGCATCTGGAAGCCCTCGACTGCGTACAGGGAATGGCGCGCGTTAGCGGGGATCACGATCGACTCCCCTGCGTGAACGGTGAACGTCGCCGCCTCGATCCTGACTTCGGCCACGCCGCTCAGGATGTTGACCAGCGCATCTCCGGTCGCCGAATGGCCGCCGATCTCCTGGTCAGTCGCGACCGAAAACAGGGTCATGCCGAGGTCTGGCCGCTGGACCAAGGTCCGGCTGTTGACCTGATCTTCGTCTAGCGGGATCTGCGCCTTAAGGTCCAGGACTTGCGCCTGGGCGATCTTTTCAATATATGCCATGGGGCCCTCCTCATTTCGTCTCGATCTGAATGAACCGACACCGTTCGTCTGCACGCAGCATGTGTGGCGTGTCGGCTGGGATCACGATCATCTGGCCGGCTGTGACCGCCGTGGTCGTTGCGGCCACCACCATCAGTGTGCCATCGATCACCTGGATCAGTCGCGTCAGCACCGATCGTTCGTTACTGATGCACTCGCCAGCATCAAAGGCATAGGCGACGAATGGTAAGTCGATGCCAAGCTTGCGCCCGAACGACCGACTGGCGATCGCGTGCTCCCGGTACTGGATCAAATTCGCTAAGTCTAAAACGGTCATGTGTGGCCCTCCTCGGTATCGCTCTTTCTGTTGTACCCCGTTCGCACATGTTTTGCAACCACAGTCGACGGGACTGGCCGAGTCTCCTCACCGGTCTCGTCACGAGTCAAAAAAACACGCCGATCTACGATCAGCGTGCTCGGGGGTATTGCTTGCAGCAATGTTGGTACGCCACCGCTGCAAGCCACGTCTTAGCGTTCGACAGACAAGGCCATCCGGTGGAACGTGTGCCGCTTGCCGCGGACTGCGATGGACAACTGCAGGATATTCTCGGGGTCCGCATGACCGGAGAACCCGCCGTCCCCGATGTGGTGGATGTCGCAACCCGCACGCTTACTCGTCAGTGCCAGCGCCCGGATCGTCCCGACGTCCGCCCCTTCTTGCGTCGTGCCGATCGCCCCCATGACGAGCCGGTCTTGTTCATGCACAAAATGCACCATCTCGCTCATTTCCAGCTCACTCAACCCCGGGATCGTCCCGGCGACCGGGATCAGGATCACATCCGCCCCCGCCGCGATGTAATCACTGGCGATCTGATGATCGATCACCGGCTCGGAGACTCCCGCGCCGTGCATCTTACCCGCAATGATCATCCCGTTGAAATGACGCTTGGCCAGCCGCACTGCCGCCGTGATCTCACGGTTAGACACCCCTGTCGAAGGGTTTCCCGTCAGGCAGATGAAGTCGAACCCGAGCGTCGATGCGAGCTTCAGGTTAGTGGCACTCGCGATTCGACCGGACGAGATCGCCTTGGTCGTCTCACTCAGCGTCGCGTCTGGGTCAACCGGTTCTAAGTTCACGCCGATCGGCCGACCGGTCAGCTTCTTCAGCAGCCGGATCGGATCGTCGCTGGCCGGCAGGCCTTTGATCGCCCGAGTACCGAAGTCGAACAAGTTCAGCAGGATCAGGTCCGTCCCAAAAGCCGCCACATACTCCGCATTCGTAATGTTCTTCGTCATCGGATCCAGCGCCACATCATTCTCCGCGAGGATCGTGCGCCCCGCACTTGCCGCGATACTCGCGACCAATTCCGCACGCCCGAATTGCGCAAAGTCACTCGCCGTACAATTCAATAATCGCTTCACAACCATATCAGCTTTCTCCTCTAATCTGCGACGGTTTCGTCGCCCTGCTCTTCACGCAACGCCTTGTTATCGATCATCTTGAAGAACGGGTAGTAGATGATCGTCGATACCGCGATGATCACGACCTGCAAGATCGCCCCTGAAATATGACCACCGGTGGCTAAGTAGCCGCCGATGATCGGCGGCATCGACCACGGCACTAAGACGACCGCCGGAGCCACTAACCCGATCGCCATCGACACATACGACAGCGTGAAGCAGACCAACGGAGAGATCACATACGGCACAAGGATCAGCGGGTTCATGACGACCGGGAGCCCGAACATCAGCGGCTCGTTGACCGCAAAGACGGTCGGTGGCAGGCCGAGGTGCCCCATCTGTCGCATGTACTGACTCTTACTCTTGAAGAACAACAGTAGGGCCAACCCGAGCAACACACCAGACCCGCCAACCCAGACAAACACGTTCATGAACGTGTAGTTGAGGATATGCGGGATCGTTTTGCCCGCCTGAAAGGCCACACGGTTCTCATCCACGAACTGCAGCCAAGTCGGCTGCATCACACTGAGCACCAGGTCCCAGCCGTGGATCCCGACCATCCAGAAGACGGACGTCACCAGGATGGCAAAGACCCCACCCGCATAGCCGTCCCCGATCGCCGACAGCGGCTGACCGACGAACGTGTAGATCATATCGTGGATGTTCGTGTGCCCGATCGTTGAGATCAGCAAGCGAACGACCCAGAACAGCGTCAAGGTCACCCCCGATGGGATCAGGGCAACAAAGGAGCGACTGACTGCAGGCGGCACGTTGTCTGGCAACTTGATCACGATGTTTTTCTGCACGAAGAACCGGAACACTTCGGCTGAGACCAGCGCGACCAGGATCGCCACAAACAGGCCCTTGCTCCCTAGATAAGCGAGATCCAGCCCAGTTTTAGACATCGGTGTCACGAGAATGAACGTCGATAGGGACAGCAGGCCGGCTGAGACGCCACTGACCTTGTATGAATTCGCCAGGCTGTAAGCGATGGTGAAGGCATCGAGCAGGGCCATCACACTGAACGTCGCATCAACGACGAAGTTCATGTTCGCCTGCCACTGATCCCCGAACATACCCGCAATGAATTGGTTGAAAGCCGGCCACGGAAAACTCGACAAGATCACGAACACAGAGCCCACGATGATCAGTGGCATCGTGGTCACTAACCCATCACGGATCGCAACAAGGTGCCGTTCGCCCCCGATCTTCGTCCCGATCGGTAATAACTTCTCTTGCATGAATGATTGCACTTTAGAACCCGTACTACTCATAAAACCATCCTCCTTCGTGGTCACACACGGCTGCATTGGCCGTATTGGTCATAATGATCGGTGTCAGGCCTTGAACACAGTCGTAATTGTAAACAGTTTCACAATTTCGTGTCAACGGGTTTTTTGTTCTTTTTTAAGCCGTTTTTGTTAAATAGTTTTCGATTCGATATTACAACAGTCGTGATAAGCGACGATTCGAGTCTATCGCGACGCCTTTAGCGATCCACAGCACGCGTATCACCAATTTGTTCGTCGCGTTCGTGCCACTTTGAATTTCGTTATTTAATCGCCCCGTTTTTTGCCTAATATAACTGTCGTGATAAACGCAGGCACAAAAAAAGGCCCTTAACGAGCCTAGCCTTCAGGCCTGAAACCGCCGTTGCGCCCAGATCACGATCACTCGAAGCACCCACCCGGCATCGGGGTGCGGACCTGCTGCGACGAGCTCCGGCCAGTGAATCACGATCTGCCCTTGCTGCCAGGTCAGCCACTCGCCAGTCACCCGGACCACAATCTTCGACCAAGGCTTGCTCGCGTATGGCCCGAAGAAGTCGCGGTTCAAACCGATCAAGATCGCCTGACTACGGGTGGTCGCCGGATCCGCCAAGACCGCCCGTTGTAACTCCAGTCGTCCGATCGCAAACTCGGCCTCGGCTGCGCCTGCAATGATCAGCTGCTTCAGGCGCTGCTCGTAGGCGCGCCTCATCTCCGCCTGACCTGCTTGGACCCCTTGTTGGTAACGGTCCGCCTCACGGGCCTTCACCTGCTTGACTTGATGCCAGTCTCGCGCATCGACGAATGCCGCCAGATCAGCCTCATCAATGTCATATCCCGCCTTACGACTGCACAACGTCGCTTGCAGTTTGCCCGCTCTGATCCAGCGCCGGACCGTCTCCGCGTTGCTCACCAACCCCCGTGCCTGTAATACGGCCACTGCCTGTTCGACCTTCATGTCATTCACCTCACCGGTTATATTATACGTCTAATACTACAGTCGTGTTAACGTTTTTATGTGCATCAGGTCACAAGTGATCATCTGTTGGTTGACGACCGAGGCTTGCCCAGACCAAGCACCCGACAAAAAAAGCCGAGGACTTAGCCTCGGCTCGTGGTTCGTCTAATCTTCAGTGCCCAGCAGGAAGCGCCCGGCGAATGCGGCCAAGATCGCGCCGACTTCAGGTGCGGCGATGTAGAGCCACAAGTGGTTCAACCCAGTGCCGCCAGCAAACAACGCTGGCCCGATGGACCGCGCCGGGTTCAGGGACGCCCCCGTCAAGTTGACGGAGAAGATGATCAGGAGCATTAAGGCGACCCCGATCGCTAAGCCTGCGAACTCGGCGTTGCCGAACCGGTCGGCCGTGACCGCCAAGATCACCATCAGGAACAAGAACGTTGCGAGGGCTTCAACGAAAAACGCGACCCCGACGCTGAGCTTGGGGAAGTCCGTCTGCGCCATCTGCGTCGTTGGCAGCTTCAGGGCATCAACGATCACGCGCACTGCGCCGCTAGCCGCGATCGCACCGATGATCTGTGCGATCACATAGCCGACACCATCCATCAGCGGCGTCCGCCCGTTGATCACCATTGCGGTGGTGACCGCCGGGTTGAAGTGACCGCCAGAGATCCCGCCGAACGCGTACGCCGAGATCGTGATCGCCAGCCCGAAGCCGATCGCAATGGTCAGTGCGTCACCTTTCGCGAACAGGACCGCCCCGCTACCGAGAAAGACCAGCAGGAACGTCCCCATAAATTCAGCAACTAATTTTTGCATGTGAGTGCCTCCAATAAGTTTCGTGATAATTGCATTGCGTGAACCTCCTAAGCATACCACAAAAATGGTTGTAGACAATGTTTTTACATATAGAACGCCGCGCTGCTCCCGTCTTCCTGGTTGCGCAAGATGATGCGCAGGACGTCAGCATAGCCGTGATCGGAGCGCACGCCCAGGATGCGCTCGATGCTGATGGCCTGCTGGCAGGTCTGGGTCCCGCCGGCGACGTCCCCGGCGATGATCTGGAACCAACCGCGGCAGAACAGCAGGTTGTTGGCGTGTCCGAGGTCGCCAGTGCGCTGGATCTGGCGGTCCGCTTCGGCTAACGCGGCCTGCGCCCACTGCAGCTGGCGCGCGTTGATGAAGTCGGTGAACACGCCGAATAACAGGTCGACCCGCATATGCTGGACGCTGGGAAATAGCGCGTACTGCTCGGATCGAGTGAGCGCCACGCGCAACAGCTGATGGCTCGTATCGTTAGCGATGAAGATGTGAAACACCGAGAACCAGTAGAGCTCGAAGTACCCCCAAGTTTCAACGGAGTATAGGTAGCTGACCAGCGGCCGCACCATCTCGTTAAGCTTCGCCATCAGCACCCCAATTCTTGGGTGCTGATCGGCGCGGCGGCCCAGCTCATTGCCCCGCAGAACGGCCTGCATCACCTGGATCATCAAGGCGGAGAACCGCTCACGGCGCGTCGGCACGTGGCCGTCCGCCGGCTGCAGGTAGCGCGCGACGTCGGTGTCGAAGTCGGCGATCATCGCCGGGTCGTCCACCCCGGTCGAGGTCAGCGCACCCATGCGCTGGATCAGCGCCTCGAACACCGGGTCATCCTGGCTGTTGAAGGCCCCCTCCCGGTAGCGGTTGGCCTCATCCGGCGCCGGCAGCTGGACGGTGCGCTGGGCGCGCAGGAACACGAACTCCTCCAGCGACACCTCGATGCGCCCGAGCAGGTGCTCGAAGCGCGCGAAGCCGATGGCCAGTAGCCCCCGCTCGAACTTGCTGATCGCCGCCACCGAGTTCGTCGCGTCGGCCACCTGCTGTAGCGTCAAGTGTCGGTTGCGCCGCAGCTCGCGAAATAATGTCCCGTCGTCCATCTGACCCTCCTGGGCGTCGCCTACGTTTTTTTGACTATAGTTAAAAATCGCTCAACTTGGATAATACGCCCGCTAGACTGAAGACACAATCACAAGTTAGGAAGTGGCTTCTATGCACGAATACCTCACCAACCGCGGCTACCGTGCCTCCCTCAACGCCAATGTTCTCAGCGGCATCGGCGATTCACTGTACAACATCGTCTTCATCGTCTACGCCAGCCAGATGCCGTTTCGCACCCTCGCCGTGTCGCTGGCGTCCATGGCCGGGCTGCTACCCAGCCTACTGGCGATCATCACCGGCTACCTGGCAGACGAGACCCGGCGCAAGGTTCGCTGGATGATCACCGCGCGCCTGGCTCAGGCCGCCTTGTTCGGCCTGCTGGCAGTGGCGATCGCGCTACCGCACAGCCTACCGCTGTTCATCGGTCTGCTGGCGATCAACATTATGTCCGACCTGTGCGGCCAGTACGCTAACGGCCTGGGCATGCCGCTGCTGCGCCGGCTGATCCCCGGCAACGAGCTGAACGCCGCGATGGGTTTCACCACGGCGAGCCACACCACCGTCCAGATTATTTTCCAAGGTCTCGGCGCAACGGCCATCGTGCTACTGCACCACAACTACAGCGTGTTCGGTCTGATCAACGCGCTCACCTTCGTCGCCGCGGCCGCCGTGCTGCTCAACCAGCGCCGCGTGCTACTGGCCGCTCAACCGCCGATCGCCGCAGTCGCCGCACCGCGCGTGCCAATGCGTCGTAGCATCCCGGCCGCTCTGCGGTTTTTGGTCACCCAGCACTTCCTGTTCGCGGTGATCCTAATTGCGACGGCCTTCAACCTCTTCGGCGCCTCCACCGGGGCCCTGATGAACGTCACCCTGCTCAGCGCACCGCACCTATACTGGGGCAACTACGGGACCACCGTCGCACTGCTCAACATCGCTACCTCGCTGGGTCTGATCGCCGGGTCGTTACTGGCCCACGACCTGTTCGCCAAGCGCCCGCTGATGAAGCTGATGGCGATCAGCTCGGCGCTGCTCGTGGCCGCCAGTGCCGCCTTCATCTGGGGCGGTTCGCGGGTGCTGATCCTCATCCTGATGCCGGCGTTCGGTTACATGATGGGCAAGATCAATCCGCGCATCTCCGCGATGATGATGCGTCTGGTACCTGAGGACCAGCTGGCCAAGGTCTCCGGCGTCATCGACATGCTCGCCCTGATCGGCGCCCCTATCGGCCAGTTCGTCTTCCTCGGTCTGGCCAACCTGCTAACGCCTAGCGCCGGTTGGTGGGCCTTTGGCGGCGGTGCGGCGGTACTGCTCGCCGCCACCCTGCTCGTCGACCAGCGCGTGGCTGAGCCGGCGCTACCGGACGACGATGCGGTCACCGCAGCGCCTGAGCGCGTCAGCGACGGCGACTGACGCGCGCGCCATGGCAGCCTGCGCTTGGCGCGTACCAAAAACACGCCCTGCAGCGCTGCAAGGCGTGTTTGCGGCCGGTCGCCCCCGCTACAGGATCGGCGAGATCAGCCGTGAGAAGGTCTGCTTAAAGCGCAACCAGCGTGACATGTGGGCAAAATCTGCCGCGGTCACCAACCGACTGTGCGTGATGTCAGCCAAGAACCGCTTGTTCAGCCGTGTCGCGACGACCCGGTCGTAAACGAAGGCGTTGGCCTCGAAGTTCAGCTTGAAGCTGCGAAAGTCCATATTGGCCGAACCGACCGAGGCGATCGCCCCATCTGCGACCACGACCTTGGCGTGCAGGAACCCGGCCTCGTAGAAGTAAACTTTGGCGCCATCTTGCGCCAAACCGCGTGCGTAGTACTGGCTGGCGCGGTAGACGAAGGCATGGTCTGGCATGTGCGGGATCATCACGCGCACATCGACCCCAGAGTGGATCGCCCCTCGCAGCGCTGTCAGCACCGCGTCGTCAGGGATCAGATACGGCGTCTGGATGTACAAGGTCTCCCGCGCGGCGTTGATCATCTTGAGGTAGCCCAGCTTGATCTGCTCCAGGTCGTCGTGTGGCCCACTGGTGACGACCTGCATCATCGTGGTGCCCAGACCGCCGACCGTTTTGGGAAAATGCGTCTGATTGATGTCCAACGGGTGGTTGGGCACCGTCGCGTCCCAGTCGCAGATAAACTGCTGCTGCAGCGCCAGGACCGCGTCGCCTTCGACCTTCAGGTGCGTGTCCCGCCACGGACCGAATTTTTGGCTGCGCCCAACGTACTGGTCCCCGATGTTGAAGCCACCGATGTAGCCGGTCCAGCCATCGATCGCGACGATCTTGCGGTGGTTGCGGAAGTTCAGACGAAAATCGAACCGCGAACGGATCCCGAGGAACGGCTCGACGATCGCCCCAGCTTCGCGTAGCGGATCGAAGAACGTGCCTTTGGTCCCCAGCGACCCCCAGGCATCATACAGCACCCGCACGGTGACCCCTTCTTGCGCCTTGGCGATCAAGGTGTCACGGATCGTGTTGCCCAGCTGATCATCGTAGAACGTGTAGAACTCGACGAACACGTTGTGCTGTGCCAGCGCGATCTCTTTTTGCATATCGCGAAACAGCGTCGTCCCATCGGTGAAGATCGCAGTCTGGTTGTTCAGTGTGACGAAGCTCTGATCCGTATTCTGGAACTCCCGGATCATGCTCTTGACCGTCGATTGCACATGCGTGTCAGCCGGATCAGGCTTGGGCAGGCGCGCCTGCTGCTCGGCCAACACGGCGCTGAGCTCAGCGTGCGGCTGCACCCGGATCTTGTCTAACTGCCGGCGCGACAGCTTGCGGCCGAAGAAGTAATACGCAATGAAACCGATCAGCGGGGCAAAGTTCAACACGAGCAGCCACGCCCAGGTCGCGGCAATGTCGCGCTTCTCGCGGAATACGGTAATCACCGCACCGATCACGTTGAGCGTGTAGATCACGGTGATCACGGTCTTGATCGTTGTCCAGTCCATCCTGTTGGTCTCCTTCTACTACCCAGTTCCCCCCGTCTAATGTACCGCAGTGGGCGCGTCGCAACAATAGGCGCCGAGACGCCGAAGGGGCTGAGATAGACGTGGGACTAGCCCAGAATATACGCGTAGCCCCTAGCAAAACCTTCATTCAAGTTTTGCTAGGGGCCACGCTTGTCCGGCTTGTGTTACCCCGGTCGGGCGCAGTGCGCGCCGGGCCAAAAAGCCAGCTGATCAGTCATTGCCTAAGCTTTGCCCTGCCGCTTAGCGGCCTTGATCGTTCGCAAGGCGCGTTTGCGGGTCTTGATGTTCGGGCTCTTCATCTCACGCCGCGCTGTCGCGACGGTCACAGTCTTGGTCTGGGTCATCTGAGTCTCCTCCTTCGGGGATCACCAGCTGGCCTTTTTGACGCCGGGGATCTGGCCGGCGTGGGCGAGCTGGCGGAAGTTCAAGCGCGACAGGCCGAACTTGCGCATATAGGCGTGCGGCCGGCCATCCAGCTGGTCGCGATGGTGCAAGCGCACCGGACTGGAATCGCGAGGCAGCTGTGCGAGACCAGCGTAGTCACCCGCCGCCTTGAGCGCGGCGCGCTTGGCGGCGTATTTGAGGACCAAGGCCTGCTGGCGCTTGGCTTTTTCGATCTTAGCGGTTTTTGCCATCTGTTTCTCCTTTACTTTTGGGTGTTCTGGATCTTCTCGAGTTGGGCGTACTGGCTCATCATCCAACTCGTGTACGTCTGCTTGGCCGGCATGGTCTCGGTCACCTTCAGGACCGGGATCCCGGCGGCGCGGACTTGCGCGACGATGTTGCTGACGACCTTGCTTTCGACCTGGACATTTTGGACGAAAAAGGCGATCTGCTTGTGCTTGATCGCGGCCGTCAGCTCACGGATATCCTTAGGGCTCGGGTCCGTGCTCTCCTCGACCGCAGCGGCGAAATGCGGGTTGATGATCCGGTAACCCAGCGCACTCAGGGCGTTGCTGAAGACCGGCTCGGATACCGCCACCGCTTGTCCCGCGGCCTTCGCCTTGAGGCGCGCGATCTGCGCCGTCAGCGGCTGTAACTTCTTGATGTACGCCGTTGCGTTAGCGGTGTAGGCTGCGCGGTGCTTGGGGTCCAGCGCCCCGAACTGCTTCGCCAGCGCGCGCGCCATCTTGGGCATCACTTCGGGCTTATACCAGACGTGCTCGTTCTCCCCGTCACGGATCCCGACCACCTTGGCCGCCGATACCACCTTGACTGTGCCGCTATCGGCCCCGACCAGCTTATCCATCCAAGAATCGTAGCCGCCACCATTGACGATCACGACATTCGCCCGGGCGACGGTCTTGGCGACCGCCGTGGTCGGCTCATAGTCGTGCGGGTCGATGTCCGGGTTATCGATGACGCTGGTCACCGTCCCGTAGTCCCCGACGACCGCCTTGGCGACTTCCCCGTAAAAATCCACGCTCGAGACGACGGTCAGTTTGTTTGATGCCGCATGCGTCGAACAGCCACTTAGGGTTAGCGCGGCCCCAAGCGCTAGCACGGCCCCAGCAAGCCAATGTGTCAACTTCATAATGTTCCCCCATGTTTTGGATTAAATCGTAACCATTACGATTAACAATTAATATCTTACCAGCTTTGGCCCCGCTGTCAAGCCCAACTTAATCGTAATCATTTCGGTTAAATAATGTTCAAGAATAGCACGCGCGCCCCTTGGGGTCAAGGCGTGCCCCGAAACAGCGGCCTGATCAGCGGCGCTGCGACCAAGGGTGCTTTGGACGCTGACCAGTCGCCCTTCCCCACTGATCAGGCCGCGGTGCTCAGCGCGCCATCACACTTGGCCCGTAGGCTCGTGCGTCGCAAGCGGTCCGCGCCGGTCTTGGGCCTGCCACGCAACTGGGCTTCACCGAGCACACAAACAGGGGGCCGTGACGATCGTCACGGCCCCCACTTACGTATTTCAGCCAAACTTATAGAGCAAGATTGCGGTCGTGATGACCGCAGCCGCAGCCAGCGAGGCCAAGTCCCCGCCGGAATAGGGCCGTTGTTTAGCCCGACGCACCCCACGCGGCCGGATCACAGCGAGGCTGACTCCGATCAAGCACAGCGCCCCGAACAGCATCAGTAGCTTTGACATCGCAGGCCTCCTTCGGTCACTTGTCTTCGAGTGCCTTGACCCGCTTGAGCAGGCGGATCAGATAGCGGGTCTCATCGATCAAGAGCATCGTGGTCATCAACGTGTCTTGCCCGTGCACCATGATGAACGTCACGTCCATGTTAGCGCCACCGGCCTCCTCGCTGAGGATCTTGGTCTGCTGGTTGTGCGCGTCGTTGATATCGCGTTGCGCTTCCTCCAGCAAAGCTGCGGCCTTCTCGAACTCACCGGCCTCCGCTGCATCGAGGGCGTGCAAGGCGGCGGTGCGGGCATCGCCCGCGTATGCCACCAGTGCAAACCCGACCATCGAAATCTCTTCTTTAGTTGCCATCCGTATACCTCCGATTATTGTGGTGCGATGCTGCGAACGGGTCGCCCGGTCCTCATGCTGACACGGTCAACTCGCGCTACCGGTGCTGTTCGGCGCCAAATGCCGGTTCAGTCCGGGATCACATGTGTGTCACTGACTTGCTTGAACCAGTGCGCGCTTTGCTTCACGTAACGCGCCTGAGTCGCGAAGTCGATAAAGAACAAGCCGTACCGTTTGCTGTAGCCGTTGGTCCATGAGAATTGATCCTGCAGGGACCAGACGAAGTACCCGCGCACATTGGCACCGTCATCGATCGCCGTGGCGACCGCATCCAGGTACTGCTTGAGGTAATCGATCCGCTTCGGATCCGCGATCACTGTCGCCGGTGTTGCACCATCCGGCAGTGTCTCCTTCAGCCCGATGCCGTTTTCCGTCACGTAGATCGCCGGCACCAGCGGGTACTGGTCGTGGATGCGCATCAGGATATCATGCATCCCCTGCGGGTAGATCGGCCAATCCCAATCCGTCGTCTCGATCCCTGCCGGCAGCTTCTCCTCGCCGATCCCGTGCAGCCGTGCAACTGAAGTCCCCTTCGCACCGGTCCCGTTGTGGTGCATCTCACTCGCCCCGTCGTACGCGCGCAACCACTTGCTGAAGTAGTTGTTCACGCCGACGAAGTCCTGCTGGTGTGCCGCCAAGTCGAGGGCGTCGAGCTCTTCAGGGGTCGTCTTGAACATCGGCTGACCGTTAGCCGCCAAGATCTCTTGCACCAAAGCGAGTGTCTCCGGCGCGTAAGCACCAGCAAGCGTGCCATCCAGGTAAAGCCGGTTCTCGTACGCGTCCTGCAGCGCCGCTGCGTGCACGTCAGCCGGATCATCACTGTACGGGTAGACGGTCTGCAACGCGTGAACGACCCCGATCTGGCCGCCGAGGTGCAGCCGCTTATAGGCGTTGACGATGCGTGCATGCACAACGTTCTGGTTGTGTTCAGCCTGGAACGTCTTATCGAAGCGGCCTGTCTCACCGGGCGGGAACGTCCCTCTGCTGTACTGCTGGATCGCCATAGATGTCGGCTCGTTGATCGTGATCCAGTACTTGACCTCCGGGAACTCCTTGAAGCAGAACTCAGCGTACTTGACGAAGGCATCAAGCATCCGTTGGCTGAGCCAGCCGCCTGCGGCCTGCAGGGTCAGCGGCGTGTCGAAGTGATGCAGCGTGACGAACGGCTCGACGTGGTGTTTGCGGCATGCCGCAAACACCTGGTGGTAATAGTCGACGCCGCGTGGCTCAACTGGCCCGTCGCCGGTCGGAAAAAGCCGCGACCAGGCGATCGAGAGCCGCACCGCCTGCACCCCGTACTGCTCCGACAGCGCCAGGTCCGTCTCGTAACGGTGATAAAAATCCGCCGCCGGATCCGGACTGAAGCGCCCTTGTGCGGCCAGGTATGGATCCCAGAGCACCTGGCCCTTGCCATCGACTTGCGTGGCGCCTTCGACCTGATAGGCCGCCGTTGCGCCACCCATGATGAAGTCCTTCGGTAATCTATGACTCACGTTTGTTCCCTCCTCAATGCTTGTTACAGATTCGATTCGACGAAGTTCAGGGCCATATCCCCGTTGTTGGTCAGCTCAATATACTGCCGGCCAGTCGTCGTGACGAGCTTGACTCCGTACTTCGCGGTGATCTTTTCCAGGTTGCCCTTCATACTTTCCATCTGCGGGGCCAGAATGACCATATCCATGTTCTGGATCAGGTCCATGTCCTGGCCGTACGCTCGGGCGGTCGCAGACAACTTCAACCCGCGCGCCTTCGCTAGTTTGTTCAGCGCGTTCGCCAAGATCCCCGAGGTTCCGCCGCCGGCGCACAGGACCAGCACGGCCACCTCGTTTTGCTTGAAGTAGTCTTCCCCGTGCACACCGTCAGCGACTGGAGCCGCTGGGGCGTCAGGGGTCGCTTCGGCCTCAGACGTGACTCCGCCGACCACCGCGCCATCGGCGATCAGCGCTGCTTCCTTAGCACGCTCTTCCGCGACCAGCTGCTTATCGTACTGGTGGAAGAATGGCAGGAAGATCAAGACATCGAGGACGATGATGGCCCCGACAAACACGAACGACAGTGGGGCGAAGCCGGTAGACGCGATGATCCCGATCGGTGCTGGAACGGTCCACGGCAGGTAATACATCATACTGTTCATGCCCAGCGTGGTCACGAAGAACTTGAACAACGCAATGTTGACCATCGGGGTGAGCAGGAACGGCACGAAGAAGATCGGGTTCATGATGATCGGTAGCCCGAAGAGGACCGGCTCATTGACGGAGAAGGACGCCGGGACAATAGCCGCCTTCCCGATCGCCTTGAGCTGCGCGGACTTCGCCGCCATTACCAGCACGTAGGCGATGACGAAAGTCGACCCGGTGCCGCCGAAGTTCATGACATAGTCCATCGCGTTTTGGGCCAGCACGTGAGAGACGTGCTCACCGGCTTGGTACTGCGCCAGGTTAGCCGCCGTGTTGGCGATCATGATCGGCATCACGGCAGGCGAAACGATCGATGGGCCCTGTACCCCGCAGAACCAGAAGAACGCCATCGCACCCGCGATGAGACACAGTCCGACGTAAGAGTCGCTGGCACTGAAGACCGGCGACAGGACCTGAATGATCCAGGCCGGAACGACGGTGCCGGTCGCGGCCTTGAACAGGAAGCCGAACAGCCAGAAAACGGTGACCGACAGCCCCAGCGGGATCAGGTCCTTGAACGACTGCGCGATGTTACCGGGCACCTGTGGCGGTAACTTGATCGTCACGTTGTTCTTGATGCAGAGATAGTAGATGTTTGGAACGATCAACCCGACGATGTAGGCGCAGATCAACCCCTGCGTCCCGAGGTAAGTCAGGTCGACGCCGGTCTTCAGTGGTAAGATCGACAAAATGATGAAGGCGATCTCGGACGCGATGATCACCGCGACCGGGTTGATCTGGTTCGTTTTCGGCAGGTCAAGGTTCTTGCTGTCGGTCAGGTTCTTGGCGGTCGTGCCGGCCACGAACAGGGCGAGCAGCCCCATCGAGTAGTTATAGGCCACCATCAGCGTGTTGGTGACATTGTCCGGCCAGTAGAAGCCCCACGCATTCGGCACATAAGCGACCATCATGAAGAGACTGGAGAAGATGATGATCGGCATGCAGGCGATGAAGCCGTCACGCACCGCCGACACATACTTGTTAGCGGCAATGGCTTCGAACGCCGGCTTGAGCTTATCAAACACTTTGTTCATTGATCGATCCTCCTAATTGGTTATCCTTCGGCCAAGCGGTCGAGGGGATGCAGGCTCAGTGCCCATCCGCAGCCGGTGCTTCGTTGATCAGCCGCTGGATGTGAATGATGAAATACAGGCGCTCGTCTGCACTCAGTTCTGGATATAGATTGTCCTTGATCTCGTTGAAGATCTCCGATGCGATCGCGTAAGAGCGCGGATAGGTCTCGCCCAGCTCCATCGCGACGGTCGGGGTGATCGTCACCGCAGCCTGGTCGGCGCGCTGCAACCGGTCGATCAGATACTGCAGATGGATCATGAAGCGGTCATAATAATTGCTGTTACTCGTGGAACGCAGGATCCCGTGGCGGTGCAACACGGTTTGGACCAGTCGACTGATCGTGGCCGAGCTAGGCGCATCGAACGGCTGCTCCGCGGCACTTTGGCCGGTCGCGTTGATGAAGTGCAGCGCGATGTTTTTGACCTCGGAATCCGGGAAGCGCACACCGAGGTCGTGTTCAATGACCGTCAGTGCCTCGCGGGCGACGGCGTATTCCGCCGGGTACTGCGTGTGAAAATCCGGGACCATGCTGTCGACATAATCACCGTCCCGAAGGCGCTGATAGGCACCGTAAAGGTGGTCGCCCAGTGTGATGTAGATATAATCCAGCACACTGAGGTGGTACTTGCGCTGCGCAATGTCGATGATCTCGTATGTGGTCGTCACCACGTCGATCGGAATATCTTTCAAGAGGAAATACAAGTTCTTCCGCGAGGTCTCCGTCTCAAGGTAAAAGAGCTTCTCGACCTGCTGCGGTACGATCGAATCGCCACGTTGCTTCTGGAAAGCGATCCCCTTCCCCTTCGCAACAGCCTGTCGGTGATTGTCCAGATCAACCAGCGCCACGTTGTTGTTGAAGACTTGGGCGATTTTGAGCATTCGATCCACCTCCTAGGGAAATAAAAAAACCACAAACCACGCGCCAGTGATGGCGTCGCAGCCTGCGGTCTTGCCTAATTCAATAGTCACAATCCACATTCGATATTTCTTTCGACACTTGTAGTGTACCAACCGTCAATGGATTTGTAAACGCTTTTTTGTTCGATTTTGTGTTTATTTGGTTCCGATTGTACGTCCGGTCGCCTCAAACCGTCAGCAACGCGGCCAGCGCATTGAGTTGCGTCTCGAACTGGGCGAAGGCTTCATCCAGATAATCCGGCCCGGTCACATCGACGCCGGCAGCCTTCAGGATGTTGACCGGTGTGTCGCTGGCCCCGGCGCTCAAGAAGGTCTTGTACGCCGCCACGGCTGGCGCCCCTTCCGTCAGGATCCGGTGGGCGAAGCTCGTCGCGATCGCCTTGCTTGTCGCGTACTGGTACATGTAGTAGTTATAGAAGAAGTGTGGGAGCTGCGCCCAGCCGGCGCTCGGCCAGGGTGAGTCGGCCACGTCCGGGCCGAGGTAGGTGTGCGCAAGCTCGGTCCACTTCGGCGTCAGCGTATCTGGGGTCAGCGGGGTTCCACCAGCCTCGGTCTCGTACATGTACTGCTCGAACTCGGCGAATTGCGCCTGACGGTACACCGTCCCGACAAAATCCGCAACGCTTTCGGTCAGCAGGAAGATCGTCTTTTCCCGGTCATCCTTATATTGTTCGAGCAAGTAGGCGTTCAGCAGGCTCTCGTTGGTTGTCGAGGCGACCTCCGCGGTGAAGATCGGGTAACCGGCATTCCAGTAGTCCTGGTGCGCATCGCTGTATACGGTCTGCATTGCATGCCCAGACTCGTGGACCAGCGTGCTCATGTCGCGGTAGGTATCCGCCCAATTGAGGAGGATGTACGGATGTGTCCCGTACGCACCGGTCTGAAAACCGCCGGAAGTCTTCCCGCGCGTTTCGAGCACATCGATCCACCGGTGATCGAACTCGTCTTGCAGGTGCGCCAGGTAATCAGCGCCCAGCGGGGCCAAGGCTTGCAATGCAATTGCCTTAGATGCCTCGTAATCCGGTGCTAGCGGTGGCTCTGCCCCACTCAGCGGCATCTTGGTGTCGTAACTGTACATCGGATCGACCTTGAGCACCCGCTTGTACAGCCCGTAGAAGCGGTGCAGAAGGTCCAGGTGGGCGTGCGTGCGCGCCAGTAACGTGTCGTAGACCGCCTCTGGCAGCTGGTTTTGACTCAGATCCATCTCCCGAGCCGACGAATAGTGGCGCAGCTGCGCCAGCGCGTTTTGGGTGTGCACGTGCGCATTGAGCGTTTGGGCGAACGTGTAGCGATGATCGACGTAACTCGTGCTGAACTGTTCTGCGGCCTGCGCGCGAACCGGGCGTGGCGCACGCGTGTAGACCTGGCCCAGCAACCCCTTGGTCAGCGTCTGTTGCCCCTGCCAATCGATTTGGCCGAACGTCAGATCCGCATCATCCAGCGTCGCTTGGATCGTACCAGCCGCGTTCAGGCTCTGCCCTAACTGGGCCAACAAGGCTTCTTGATCGGGGGCCAAGACGTGGCCGCGCTGCGCCCGGATCACGTCTAGCTGATGCGCGTAAGGGGTCAACTCGGGCATGGCCGACTTGAACGCCGCAAGCTGCGCGTCAGGCAACGCGATGATCGCCGGATCCAGCCAGGCCAGGGCCGCCTCGTGGTCGCTCAGCGCTTGCTGTACATGTGCCTGTAGTTGCTGCGCCGCCGCGTCGGTCTGATCCTGGCTAGTCGATAGCTCGGCATAAACATAGAGCCGCTCCAGCAGATTCTCCGCCACATAGCGATCGCGCACGACCGCGTAAAAATGCGCCGCGTCCGTCGTGAACTCGTCCTGCGCGGCCACGAGCGCCGCGTCTTGGCGGGCAAGGTCTGCGATCCCCGCTTCAAAGGCCGCCGCATCCGCGAACAGATCCGTCAAATTCCAAGTCAACGCCACCGGGGCGTCTTGTCGTGCCAATTGTGCTACCATCTGTATTCCTCCTTCGTCAGCGGTCCTGCCGCGACATCGTTACTGTAACCCGCTGAGTGTCCCAGCCTCGATCTGCCGATGCCAGACGCACATCGCGATGCCGTAAGCCACGGTCAGCGTACCGATCACTTCAAAATATGCGGCTTCATGCTCCCGCACGTAAAAATTCGCCAGCAACGCGGACAGGCCCGCACCCGCCGATTGCGACAGTGCGTACACGGTGACTAGCTGTGACGCAAACGCCACGGGCGCGATCCGCGTCGACAGCGCCGTGCCGATCGGCGCCGTCAACGATTCGCCGAGAACGATCAACCCGTAGAATGCGAGTAACCACAGCGGTGAGACCTTCACCCCAGGCGCATACCACGTCAGTGGCACCGCCATGAACAGCGGTCCGGCACCCCACAGCACGATCCCGAGCCCGAACTTCAGACTTTCGCTGGGCTGACGCGCCCCAAGGTGGGCCCAGGCGTAGCTCATCACCGTCCCGAACACGATCGCGAGGACCGCCGGCACCGTCTGAAACGCCGCGGGCGTCAGGTGCAACCCCCACGCGTTCAGCTGGACCGAGTCGGCGGCGTATAGCGCAAGGATCCCGGTCGACTGGCCGTAGACCATCATGCAGATGCTGTTGCCCAGCAGGTAGACCCCAAAGTACCGGATCCGCCGCCCCTCTATCGCTGTGGTCTTGGGGCTGCGCAGCATCGCGCCGCCGTACACCAGCGGTAGGGCGAGACTCAGCCAGCCGACGCCGTTGACAAACCCCGTTGCCGTCAGCCAGTGCCAGGCAAAACTCGCACCGAGCAGCGCCGTGACCACCAGCACCGCGCCACCACCTAGCCACAGCATGCGCCGCCGGGCCGTCGGCGTCAATGGGTCCGGTGCCGTCAGTCCGATCGATCCGAACAGTCGACGCTGCAAGAAGACATACGGCAAGAGGCTAAGCGCCAATACGATCGCCGCGGTCAAGAAACCCATGGCGTAACCGAAGTGTAAGGCGATGCTCCCGGTGATCACTGGCGCGGCTGCCCCGATATTCGCGGTGATGTACAGCAGCGCGAAGGCCGAATCCCGCAGCGGGCTGACCTGGCTGTACAAGGCGCCCGCCAGCGCATTCAGACTCTGGCCGGCCACTCCTGCGCCGAACACTTGCAGGACAAGGCTTGCGACTAAGGCGGGCATCCCGCCGTGGGGAACAGCGAGCAAGGCGATCCCGATCGCCTTGATCCCGTTGCCTATCGCAAAGGGCCGACGAGTCCCGACCAGTCGATCCGCCGCATAGCTCCCGATCATCCCCGCGATAAAGCTGATCGAGGTGAACACCGCCAGGATCTGCGTGGCCGTGACCTTATCCAGCCCAAGTCCCGCCTGCGTAAGCGGCGTGTAGAGATATAAGATCAGAATGGCCGAGACGCCATATGTCGCAAACCCGGTCCCCAGTGACCCCAACGCCAAGGTGGCGAATGCGGGTGGGTGGCGGGCGCCGGTGTGCTTGGTTGTCGATGACATGCCTTCACCTCCAAAGTGTGATCGCCTACCACCCTATCACAGCATTCTCATTTTGTCCTCATGACGCGCCAATTTTTTTACCGGATTAGGCGCAAAAAGACGGTCCGGCTGGGCCGGACCGTCGCGGTCGTCTCGCCCACCTCACCGGCGTGTGAAGACCGGCCGCAGGGCGAGGTAAAGCACGGGGACGATGATCGCTGTCGCCAGCGAGTTGATCGCCGTGGCCGGCAGGCTCAAGAAGGCCGCGACGATCGCCACGCCGAACTTGGTCCCCACCATCAAGGCCTCGACGATCCCAACGAGATACGAGGTGACCAGCTTCGTCAGCCCGCCGATCACCCCGATCGCGGCAATGCGACCTGGGTGCGCCGATACGCGTAGCGCACGCATGGCTTGGCTGATCACCAGCGCCATCACGGCGACCTCCAACACGGTCAGCCAGCTGGTCGCCGCGTACCCGTTCAGCAGATCGAAGCCACCGAGGCCAATCGCCCCGGCGGCGAAGCCGTACCCGCCGCCCAAAAAGACGATCGCCAAGATCATCAGCGGGTTGCCGAAGTGGATGAAAGGCCGGCCCACCAGCGCGGGCAACGGGATCCGTAGTAGTGAGATCCCGATGAAGATGATCGCGGCGAATAGGCCGGTGAAGATCAGTTGTCGTAGACGTGAACGATCAGTTGTCATGTTGTGCCTCCTTAGTTGTCGCCAGTTGGGTGATCAGCCACGGCAAGATCGGCGCGTAGGCGACCCCGAAGCGTGGATCTGCCGTCACCGTGCGGGTGTACGCGAGCGCCCGCCGGATGAACTCAGCGGCCAGCGCTGCCGCGTCTGAGATGGCCCAACCACGCACGATCGCCCCCGCCAAAAGTGCCGTGAACAGATCACCAGTGCCAAAATAGTCCCCCGGTGTGCGCGGCGCACGCTGGGCCCAGGCCCCTGTCGCCGTCTGGCCGAACACGCCGATCGCTCCATCGACCAGCGAGACGCCAGTCAGCACCACATCGACCCCGAAGCGCGTCGCCACCGCCTGCGCGAGTGCCGCCGCGGCGGCCGGCGTCTGGGCGGCCGCCGTCAACGGCTGGCCGAGTAATGCCTGGGCCTCCGTCACATTCGGTGTGATCAGCGTCGCCTGCGTGACCAACCGGCGCATCCCCACCACCTCTGCGGCGCCAAACCCGCGGTAGAGCTTGCCATGGTCCCCCATCACCGGGTCGATGAGCCGCAAAGGCACTGAACCCAGCTGCGGTAGCCACGCCTGCCACACGGCCATGGCCGAGCGACCAAGGTAGCCGAGCACGACGGCTTGCCAGTCAAGCCCAAGCGTCTGCCAATGGGTCAAGACCTTGGGCATCTCCGCACTGAGATCCAGTGCGGTGTTCGCCCCCAGGCCCCCGGTATGACTCGACAAGAGCGCCGTTGGCAAGGCGCACGGCATCAGGTCCATCGCCGTGAGCAACGGGAGCGCCGCGCTCATCGAGACGCCGCCGACGCCACTCAAGTCTTCACTCAGGATCACCGCTGCGCGCTCGTTCATTTTCTGAAACCCCCTTGGTTTTCCCTATTGTATGCGCTGGTGGCGAGTTTGACCAGCGTGAAGTGACAATTTTGGAAGTCCATTGCGATGGCGTCGTCACCCCAAACGGGCTATGATAGAATCAGTTAATCTAGAAATGAGGGATTTTTCCATGAAAAAAGTGCTCGGTGCCTTGCTCGTCTTAGCGATCGTCGCTGGCGGCTGGTTCGGCTTCAAATACTACAATGAGACCTATACGGGGCAAACGGCCTACGCTAAGGTCACGACAACCCCGACCAAGGAACAGACCAAAGACTCGTCCGGCAAAGTTCAGGCCGGGTTGTACAGCTACGACTACGACTTCACCTTCGTCTTCGCAGATGGCACCACGCAACAGATGAGCTACGAACTGACAGGCAAAGACCCGCAGCCGCTGACTGTTGGGAAGTACGTCAAGGCCAAGATCAGTGCCAAGCGCGTGATCGAAGGCCCGAATTACGTCGATGCCAGTGCGGTCCCTGCCAAGGCGATGGCCAAGCTCAACTAGCACTAGCTGGGAACATTCACGGAACAAGTTCCTTTCTCAGTCCTAATCGTGCCCATTGATCCACCTGATCGAATGCATTGTCGGCCACCCGATGCGCACCCTAACGTGATTTTTTCATGGAAGTACCGGCCAAACACGCTTATTATCGCGACCGATGGCGGGGCCGTGCGCGACCGTCTGTTTTTTCTGTCACAACCGCGCACCCTAAGTGGTCCCGGGACCACTTTACCCACCTCGACGTCTGCCTTATAATGACAGTGTCATTGCATATCTATCCTGTGTGGATCACCCCCCAGCTGCGCTCAACCGACCGCAGTGTTGATCCCACGTTGTCAGGACTGCCCCTGACGTGAGTTTGACCCGAGCCCCGCGACCACGGGGCTTTTTTGCTGTCCCGCACAGCCCAAGCCACGGCGCTTGGGACTTTCCCGCTCACCTGCTCGTCGCAGCCCGTTTTGGCGTACAATAAGACCATTACGGACCAGGAGGCAACAAGATGTGGGGAACACTTTTTAACGTCGCGATGATCATCATCGGGAGCGCGATCGGGGCCAGCTTCAACCGGGGGCTCAACGCGCGCTACCAAGCAGGCCTGATGCAGGCGATGGGGCTGGCCGTCATGCTGCTCGGCGCGAACACGACACTACAGAATATGCCCAAGAGCCGCTACCCGGTCCTCTTTCTTGCCAGCATGGCGATCGGCGCGCTGATCGGGCAGTGGCTCGACCTGGAAGGCCGCTTCGACCACCTGCTCCACCGCGGTGATCGGCCGTCCGCACTGGCGGAAGGGCTATCGACCGGGATCTTACTGTTTTGCATCGGGACCCTCTCGATCGTCGGGCCCATGGAAGCAGCCTTGCACCACGACTACACGTTCCTCTTCACGAACGGGACGCTCGATCTGATCACGTCGATCGTCCTTGCATCGACGTTCGGCCTTGGGATGATGCTCGCCGCCCCAGTCCTGTTCGTCTGGCAGGGGAGTATCTACCTGATCGCGCTCCTGCTACGCGGCGCGCTGTCTGCGGCGCTGATCACTGAACTCTCCGTGGTCGGCGGGATCCTGATCTTCGCCTCCGGGGTCAACATCCTCGGGCTCAAAAAAATCAGCACGCTGAACCTGTTGCCGGCCCTGGTCGTCCCGCCGCTTTTCTTCGCGATCCAACACTTGTTCGGTCTGAACTGATCGCGACTCAAAACCACAGACAGATCACGCAATCTGCCTGTGGTTTTTTAGTCCACTAAAGTCAGGCCTAACAGTTGTGTCGCAAGTTGGCCAGCCTGGGCGTGCGTCACCCGCAGGCCACGCAGCTGCTGAGGCGCGACGTCCAACTGCTTGAAGCGGCAGGTACTGAGGTCTAACCCACGCAGCTTGGTCCCGCTCAACGCGAGCTGGTCGACGTCACACGCCGTGAACGTCACTTGGGTCAACTGGCAGTCAGTCAGGTCGGCGCCGGTGAGCACGCAGCGCTCGAAGCGGACCTGCTTGAGCTTGGCCGTCTGCCACCCGGTCAGATCCAATCGACAATCCGTGAACGTGACCTGATTCAGGTAGGCCCCAGTCAGCTCACACCCCGTCAGCCGGCATCCGGTGAAGGTCGTGCGAAACAGTCCGGCGGTTGCCAACGTCGCGTTGGCCAAGTCGCAATTGCGCCAGGCCACCTCGATCGCCTCCAGTCGCGTCAGGTCAGCGCCAGTCAGCTCAACATGGCTGGCGGTGCTCGCCTCAATCGTTGGGTGAGCCGAAAAGCCGGCCACCGTGGCGGCGCCGCGCAAGTCAACGCCGGTCAAGAACGCGTCTTCGGCGGCTTGCCACTCGGCGACCGTCGTCGTGACAAGCGTGTGGGTGTCATCTGGCCCCGCCATCAGATCACGATCCCATCGCAATGATCGACCTCATGCTGGATGATCTGGGCCACAAAGCCTGTGAAGGTCTGTGTCTGCGGTTGGAATCGCCCATCGAGGTACTGCACGGTGATCGTCTCGTACCGCGTGGTCGGTCGCTCCCCCACAAGTGACAGACACCCTTCCTGTGTGGCGTACGCGCCCTGACGCGCAATGATCCTCGGATTGACCATCGGGACGTTGAGTGGCCCGATCGCCACCGCGATGATGCGTCGGCCCACGCCGATCATGTTCGCGGCCATGCCGACGCAGCCGTCACGGTGGGCGGCCAGCGTTTCGACAAGGTCTGTGACCACGGCTGCATCCTTGGGCGTCGCCTTGGCCGATTTGCGAGCCAGTAGTTGCGGATCTCGGTTGATGGATCTGATCATGAGTCGTCCTCCTTCTTGCATTCGGCGTCTATCATCCCACACCCCTGCATGCACGTCAAAACAGGGCGGTGACAAAAGTCACGCCGCTTTTTTGGGTCACGATCATGCCAGCAGCGCAACGGCCCAAAAAGTGTATTTGGCACAGTTCATCAAAAAAGCGGCCGAGACCCCATCGGCGGCTCACGATCGACGCACGCCTATTCCAGAACAGTACGCGCCATACGCGACTCCCTTGCTTCCGTCCGGCTATGCCGTACTCCGCAGTAAACACCCTTGCTTCCGTCCGGCTATGCCGTACTCCGCAGTAAACACCCTTGCTTTCCTCCGGCTATGCCGTACTCCGCAGTAAACACCCTTGCTTTCCTCCGGCTATGCCGTACTCCGCAGTATGTACCCTTGCTTCCCTCCGGCTATGCCGTACTCCGCAGTAAGCACCCTTGCTTCCCTCCGGCTATGCCGTACTCCGCAGTAAGCACCCTTGCTTCCCTCCGGCTATGCCGTACTCCGCAGTATGCACCCTTGCTTCCGTCCGGCTATGCCGTACTCCGCAGTAAGCACCCTTGCTTCCCTCCGGCTATGCCGAAGGCCACAGCGAGGCATTCTAGCGCATGTCTACCTGTACAAGCGTGGCCCCCAGCCAAACCTAAGTTCAGGTTTGCTGAGGGCCACGCGTATACTCTGGGCTAAAACCGCTTGATGTCTCAGCCGCTAATGGCGAGGTTACTTCTTCAGCAACTTCTCCGCCAGTGCCTTGACCTCGTCATCAGACATATCCAGCACCGGCTTCATCTCTTCTTCAGTCTTGATCGTATCGCGACTGTTCTGCTCCATGTAGTAATTCCACAATGCATCACGGACCGGGGTCTCACTGTCGCTCCAGTCAAACACCGCGTTCATCGGTTCATCAAGCACAAGCGTCTTTTCAACATCTGCTGCCATGATCCAATCCCTCCATTGTTTGGTTACTTTTCTAGACGTCTTTATTATAACGCGTTCAGCGGGGGATGACACAACTATTTAGCACTTGTAACATTAGAGTGCTAATTATGAGATATTGACTTTCTTATGATGAAGACCAAGAATGAAGTGATTTCAGAAAAAAGGACGGTCAGGCTCTTGTCGATACTCCGCAGCACCTTCTCTTCCCTTCGCATCAAAAATTTTCGCTACTTCTGGTTCGGCCAGCTCCTGTCCGTCATGGGCACCTGGATCCAGCGTACCGCACAGACGTGGCTGGTCTACCAGATGACCGGCTCGGCCCTCTTGGTCGGGATCCTCTCGGCCTGTCAGTTCGTGCCGATCCTGCTCCTGACGCTGATGGCTGGCACGCTGATCGACCGCATCCCTAAGCGTCGCATCCTCCTGATCACCCAAGCCGGCTTCTTGGTGCTCGGCGTGATCATGACGCTGATCGTCTACCTCAAGGTCGTCGCCTATTGGCAGGTGCTCCTGATCGCGCTGGGCTATGGCGTGCTCCAGAGCTTCGACACGCCGACGCGCCAGTCCTTCGTGGTCGAGCTGGTCGGGCAGAAGGACTTGATGAACGGGATCTCCCTGAACTCCACAGTGTTCAACCTTGCCAAGATCGCCGGGCCGTCACTGGCCGGGCTTCTGATGGTCCAGTTCTCCGTCGGCTTCTGCTTTTTGGTCGATGCGATCAGCTACGTGGCCGTCTTGATCGGGCTGCTCGCCATCCACCAGACCCATGTGGTCGCCACCCCCTCTAAGCAACGCATGTGGCGTGACGTCCTGGATGGGCTGCAGTATGTCTGGACGCACGCCGAGGTGCGGCTATCGGCTGAGATGATGATCGTCGTGTGCACATTGAACTACAACAACAACGTGATCATCCCGATTTTCGCCAAGGAGGTCCTGCACGCCGGCGCGCAGACTTACGCGAACCTCCTGTCAGCCACTGGGATCGGCAGCCTTACCGCCGCCTTTTTGATGAGCTACCTAGCACGCTTCGGCTTGCAGCGTAACATCTACCTCGCTGTAGCCCTCAGCACCGCCGCCTTACAAGGCGCGATGCTGATCGTTCACAACTACGCCCTGGCAATGCTGATGATGGTCGCGATCGGCTTTTGCAACATGGTGTTTCTCAACCAAAGCAACGCCAGCTTCCAATACGACATCCCCCACCAGCTGCGCGGCCGCATCATGAGCGTCTATGTCTTACTCAACCAAGGCACCACTCCGATCGGCAGTCTCTACGTCGGCGGGATCATGGACGTCGCCGGTGGTCTCTGGGGCTTTCCGGCGTGCGGCTTGCTCGCACTAGTGCTCCTGATCCCAGTGTTGGCGACCCACCGCCCACTCGTGCACCGCTGGCTGACCCATTCGGCGTGATCAACAAACAAGGCCCGCATACGCGGGCCTTGTTTCATCGCTCAGCCCTCAATAAAACGAAGGCTTGTCGCCGGCCGTATTGGGCTGGTTGACGCCCAGCGAGTGACGGATCGCCTGAGTGGGGGCGTTGATCAAGTGAACGACCAAGTCCGCGATACTCTTACGCGAGACTTCGGTCCCCTTGAACGGCTCGCCTTTTTGCGTGATCTCGTAACTGACGAGGTCCCGATTGGACAGCCAGGCCGGCCGGATGATGGTGTAATCGAGGTCACTGGCCTCGATCACCTGTGCCGCAGCCGCGTATGGTTCGAGGTAACCCCCGTCGAGTTGTGCGTGGTTCCACTGCCCGAACGCCCCAGGCACCTCATCGTAGATCCCAAGCGTGGAGATCCAGATCAGGCGCCGGACCCCAGTAGCGTCCATTGCGTCAACGACAGCCTGGGCTTGGGCCGCGATATTGTGCCCCGCTAAGTTCGCGTAGACGACGTCGATCCCACCCAGCGCCGCCTGAATGTCTGTGGCGTTGCGCGCGTCACCATCGATGATGACTTCACGAGCGGCATCCTGCACCGCCAGCCGCTTCGCCCGCCGCAGGAACAGCGTCAGGTGATGCGCGGTCGTATCCAGTAACTGCTGTGTCGCCAGCCGGGCGATCTGCCCGTTGGCGCCGAGGATCAATACATTTGCCATAAGATGACCTCCTATTCGATGACAAGAACAGGATAGCACTGACTAATCGTAAGCAAAACGGACAGTTCCACCGAACTGTCCGTTACCTCACTCCGCCAGCGCAATGGGGTGCTTCGCACGGGCCAGCGTGCCGGCGAACCCATCTGCCACAAAAGTATTGAGCTGCGCCTCGAGCGTCGCGACCGCCGGCCGTGGGGTGGCCGCTAGCCACTGCTTGAGCGCGGCCACGAACGCGTGACTCAGGAGCCCCTGCAAGAAGTCGACATACGCCGGGTCCACCACGATCATCTCCGCGGCGCCCATATCGCGCAGGATCTGCCCGATCATCCGGTGCAGGTGCGACACGATCACGTCTTCCGGTGCGTTTTGCTCATCGATCCGTAGCACGACGGCGTAGAAGGCGGCGTTGGCCGCGAAGTACGCGAGCATGGTGTGTAGCGTCCGGGTCCAGTAACGGTAGTTGCCGCAGTACTGGACCGCCGCATCGATCTCGTGCTGGTAGATGTCACCCAGCACATCATATTTGTCTCGGTAATAGTCATAGAACGTCTGCCGACGCAGGCCAGCCGCCTTCATGATGCTGGTGACATTGATCTCACTGAACGCCTCACTGACGACCAGTTGCTTCGTCGCGTCGATGATCCGCTGTTGCGTCTTAGTTGCCATGATGCACCTCCCGCCCCAGTATACTGCTCGGTGCTGTCCTTGCCCACCGTTTTAACGGCGCGCGCGCCAGCGCGTCCAGGCGCCGACCCCCACGCTGCCGGCGCCCCACAGTACAACGCTGAGCCCCAGCACGACCCAGAAGTACACGCCGTCCGCATCCGTGCTAACCAGGTCGCGGTACCCGCCGTATTGACTCACCGTCACCCCGACCCCGATCATCGCCGCGGTCTGGAGCAAAATATACAGGCATTGGCGGCGCATGGTCGGGTGCGGTTCAGTCGCGCCCAACACGCCCGCGATCCCCTGGATCAGAACTAATAGGCTGACCCCTATGATCATGCATTGCTTCAAAAATTCCATTCGGCTCCCCCCTCAGTGTGGTTGGTGGCTCCACCATACCCGGTGACGCGGCGCACCGTCAATCGAACCAGGCTCTGCCACACCCGGTCTAAGGGAAACTTAAGCGTTGCGCGACCGATTATCATGGGACTGATCATCGATAACCACCAGAATGATCGTGCAGGCCACCCAACACCAATGCCCCGCCTTGCACGGAGGTCTTGTGCAGGCGGGGCATTGGGCGTCACTTGAGCTGTGTCAGGGGGTACACAGCGCCGATCAAGCCGGCGTTATTGCGGAGGCCGGCGGGCATGAGGCGGAAGTGCAGCCGCGGGTTAACGCGGTTCAGGCTCTCATGGCGAGCCATGAACTCGTCGAAGTGCGCCTGCAGGTCAGCCATGAAGCGGTCGTTCGCACTGATCCCACCGCCGACCAGGATCCGCTCGGGATCGAGCGTTCCGATCAGGTTCATGAGCATCACGGTCACATCGTCTAGGTACTGCCGGTAGATCGGACTGGCAATGCGATCGTGCTCATGGGCCAGGGCCAGGATGTCCGCCGCGTCGTTGAGCGGCTGGGCCGTCGGCTGGACCTGCGCCAGGCTCGCATTGTAGCGCCGCACAAGGCCGCTGACCACCGCGGCGGAAAAATTCAGCGAGGCCGCTTCGAAGTTGTGCGTGTAGTCAAGGTCGTGCGTGATGCTCCAGCCGATCTCTCCGGCCATACCGTGGGCGCCGCGGTAAACGGCGTTGTTCAACACGATCCCACCGCCGATTCCGGTGCCCAGCACCAAGCAGATGTAGTCTGCGACGTCTTGCGCGTTACCGAGCCAATGCTCGGCGATCGCCGCAGCGTTCGCATCGTTTTCGACCCGCACCGGCAGGCCGGTCATCTCGCTCAGGACCCCGGCGAGGTCGAATTCATAGAAGCATGCGACCGCTCCACCAGTGATCATGTAACCTTCTCGCGTGATGATCCCCGGAGCGGAAAGCCCGATCCCGGCGATGGCGTGGTCCTGCTGGTAGCGCGCCGTGGCCTTGACCAGCGCATTCAGGTTATCCTGGCGCAGCTGCGCCGTGGGGAACGACCCTTGATCCAAGATCTGGCCTTGACCGTTGATCAGGCCATACTGGGTATTGGTGCCCCCGATGTCAAATCCCACATACTCTGTCATAACGTTTTCCTGCCTTCTCCATCGTTCGTTCACGACTGCTGGCGCATTCTTGGCCCGAGGGGACCGTGATCATCCCCGTCGGCCGGCTGACCGGGGCCACACGCATGCTGCGACCCCGTGTCTGATCAATCGAGCATGTCCAAGGCACTGGTCAGCACCTTGTCCCCGTTCATCATGCCGTAGTCCTGCATGTTGATCACGGCAACTGGGATGCTGACGCGGCCCTTCACCTGCGCTTCCATGTAGCGGACCTGAGGCCCAAGCAGCAGCACGTCTGGGTGCTCACTGGCCATCTTGTTGTCGATGTCGCTGGCCGGGATCGCAAAGATCTTCGCGTCGACGCCCTTGGCTTCGGCGGCTTTTTGCATCTTTGACACGAGTAAACTCGTGGACATACCGGCGGCGCAGGCCAGCATAATGGTCGTTTCTGCCATGTTGAACCCTCCTTTAGTCCGGGACGACCACGTTATCGAGGTCAGCCCCATTAGTCTTGATCACGTTTTGGTACCAGTAGAAGGAATCCTTCTTGTAGCGGTCGAGGGTGCCTTCCCCAGCATCGTTTTTGTCAACGTAGATCACCCCGTAACGCTTATCCATCTGCCCGGTACCCGCCGACACAAGGTCGATGAAGCCCCACGGCGTGTAACCGATCAGATCCACGCCGTCGACTTCCACGGCCAGCTTCATCTGTTCGATGTGCGCCCGTAAGTAGTCGACACGGTACGGATCGTGCACCCGGTGATCCGGAGTGATGTCGTCGATCGCCCCGAAGCCGTTTTCGACGATGAACAGCGGCAAGTCGTAGCGATCCTTGAACCAGTTCATCGCGTAGCGTAGCCCGACCGGGTCGATCTGCCAGCCCCACTCGGAGCGCTCGACAGTCGGGTTCTCAACCACATCACCCGCCTCGTGGTACTTGTAGTTGGCCGGCTCATCCGGCGCGGCTTGCACTGCCATGGACATGTAGTAGGAGAACCCGATGTAATCCACGGTCCCACAGGCGAGCACGTTCAGGTCTTCCAGCGTGATGTCGAGGTCGAACCCGGCGTCTGCCTGATACTGGCGCAGCCAGGCTGGGTAGCGGCCGTTGCACTGCACATCGGCGAACCAGTAGCGTGCTTGCATCGCCCGCTCTGCTTTCATGATATCTTCAGGCTTCGGGCTCGCTGGGTAGATCGGCACCATTGCGATCATCGCCCCGATCTGGTTAGCCGGATCGATCTGATGACCGATCTGCACGGCCAGCGCGCTGGCGACAGTCTCGTAGTGCGCCGCTTGATACATCAGTGCCTCGGCATTTTCACCCGGTCCGACCTGGATCCCGGAGTTGGTGAACAGGGCGAAGGTCCCACTCGTGTTGGCCTGGTTGTTGATCTCGTTGAAGGTCATCCAGTAGTGGACCTTCCCCTTGTAGCGCGTGAACACGGTGGTCGCGAAGCGGACGAAGAAGTCCACAACGCGACGGTCCCGCCAACCGCCATATTCGGTCACCAGGTGGTACGGCATCTCGAAGTGCGACAGCGTGATCACAGGTTCGATCCCGTTTGCCAGCAGCTCATCGAACAGGTCGTCATAGAATTGCAACCCGGCCTCGTTCGGAGTGGTCTCATCACCATTAGGGAAAATGCGCGTCCACGCGATCGAGGTGCGGAATGCTTTGAGTCCGAGTTCCTTGAAGAGCTGAATATCCGACTTATAGCGGTGATAAAAATCGATCGCCTCATGGTTCGGGTAGTTCTCTCCCGGCACCACACCGGCCGTGATGCGCCGCTCGACGCCGTTGGCCCCGGCGGTCATCACGTCAGCCACGCTGACGCCCTTGCCACCTTCCTGCCAGCCGCCTTCAAGTTGGTGCGCCGCGACAGCGCCTCCCCACAGAAAGTCTGATCGTAACTTAGACATAATTTCGCTCCTTTAACATAGTGGACGCCGAGTTTGACGTCCGGGTAACGGGCCGGCCGTTCCGGCCTTTGACGAGTAAAGCCACCCGCCGACTTTCGGACAGATGGCTTCACTTCAACACTTTATTGAGTCGCTATCGGTCGATCAGTTCTTGATCGCATCTTCCATGCTCTGACCGGATTCGACCGCCACGTTCAGCTTATCCTGCTTGCGGGCGAATGGCAGATAGATGAAGAAGGTCATCACGAGCATCAGTGCCTGCCATGCAGCGGCTTGCCAGCCACCGATCAGGAAACCGGAGATCACCGGTGGGGTGGTCCAAGGTACCATCGTCCCAGGGAACAGGGCGAGCAACCCGAACTTCAGGGCGAAGTAGGTCAGCGTCGCAGACAGCAGCGGTGCCAGGAAGAACGGGATCCCGAGGATCGGGTTCATCACGATCGGGCTAGCGAACAAGATCGGTTCGTTGATGTTGAACAGCGCTGGCGCCAGGGACAGCCGACCCAGGTCACGCCACTGCTTGGACTTCGCGAAGAAGACCATGAAGACAACGAGCCCGATAGTCATCCCAGAACCAGTCACGGTCATGAATTGGTCCATCAGCTGCTGGGTCACGATGTGGCCCCCATTCGCGGTAGTCAGCGCCTGGCCAGCATCGAGGATCTTCTGGTTTTCAAGCGCGTTGGCCTGCAACAGCGGCCCCATGATCCCGCCGACGATCGTCGCACCATGCACCCCGAAGAACCAGAGGAATGGCACCAGGAAGGCGATGGCGAGCGTGCCGCCGAAGGAGTCGGTCAGCCCTTGCAGCGGGGTCTGGATGAAGCTGTAGATCCAGCCGGTCATGGTCGTGTTGAGCAGCTTATCGAAGAAGACATAGACACCGAGCCAGCCGGTGATCAGCACAGCAGCTGGGATCAACGCGGTGAAGGAGCTGGCAACGTTAGCCGGCACCTGGTCTGGCAACTTGATCCGGATGTCTTTGTTCATGAACCAGGTGTAGACGAGCCCGGTGATCATCCCAACGATGATGGCGGCGATCATCCCTTTGCCGCCCAGCCAATCGCGGTCGATAAAGCTGGTCTGGGCCATCTGTTCTGCCGTCGCGAGCACCTTGCCGCCGACGTTGACGGCGTTGCTTGGCCGCATCACGAGCAAGAAGGAGACCCCGGCGAGCAGGCCGGCCGGCAGTGGTTCGTAGCCGGCACTCTTGACCCAGGAGTACGCGATCCCGATAACGGCGATGAAGGCCATGATCGCAAAGGACGCGTTGAAGGCGACGTTCCAGTAGGCAGACAACCCTGTGTTGGTCATCCAGTCCGCAACATGTTGCTCAGGGAAGTTCGCGAGGATCAGGAAGATCGACCCGACGATGGTGAACGGCATCACGTAGAGCATCCCGTCACGCAGCGAGCTGATCGCCCGTGTATTCACGAACTTCATCACTGGAGGCAACAATTTGTTATTGATAAAATCGTTCATTGATAACTTCCCCCGTTTGTCATTGAATAATTTCCACATGTTCTGGCCAGAACAGCGTGATGACTCATCACTATTACAGCATAGCTGGTCCAGCTTGTTTTTGGAAGCGTTTGCCAACTTAAAGAAACCGGTTTCTCGCGTTCTCACCTGTTACAGGATTGTCACCGGTGACAAGTGGTCTAGGTTGACCCCCGCCCAGCCAGTGTGAGCACAGCCAAATAGACGGAGGACTCGATTGGATCATCCGTCGAGCCCTCCGTCTATTCGGGGCAACCTTACCGTCTAGCGTCAGCCATTCAGTTCATCGAGTCGGTGCGCGATCAGCTCGATCAGGTAGACGACCGGCACCTGCGTCGTCAAGTTCAAGTCCGCGTGCCGGATCTCCGGCATGTAGTAGCTGATGCACAGATCAGCCATCTTCGCGAGTGTCGAGTTGCCTGAATTCGTCACGGCGATGATCTTGACGTCCTCCGGCTTGATCTTGGTCACGAACTCCAAGGTCTGCCGGGTCTCACCGGACACGGACATCACGATCACCACCGTATCCTTCGGCAGCGGTGAGTTCGTCGGAAATGGCTGGAACGGATCGAACACGGGCAGCGCCATCTTACCCGCGTTGGAGAAGAAGCGGGCCCCGTACTGCGCCAGCGAGTTCCCGGAGCCCAGTCCGAAGAACAGGACCATCGGCGCCTGGCGGATCATCGCCATCGCTGCATCGATCAGCTTATTGAAGTCCGTCGAGTTGACTTTGGAGAAAAAATCGACCAGGGGGATCGCGATGTCGTAATGGTCGGAGTCCTTGGTCGCCTGCTGGTTCTTGCGCTGCTGCTTCAGGGCAAAGCGCAACTCGGAATAGCCGTCGTACCCCATCTTGTCCGCGAAGCGCAGGACCGTGGCCGTGGACACATGCGCCTGCTCGGCAAGCTGGCGGATCGGCATCGTCTCGACGTCCGTCGCGTGCTTGATGATGTAGTTATACACCACCGTTTCGATCTCATTGAGCGTCTGAAGCTTGTCATACGGAAACATTGCCGCACCTTCCTTAACGCATTTTGCAAGCTCAAGGGACGCTGACCAGTCGTCCAGCCAGCGTCTCACCTTATTCCATCATGACCATCTCACGGTCAAAAAACAACCGCTTCCACGACAATTCGCGCTGATCAGCGCAACGCGTGACGGACTTGCGCCCGTAAAACAGGCAACACCGTCGCCTCGAACCAGGGATTGTGCTTGATCCAGCCATAATTCAACGGCGACGGGTGGACCAGTGGAAAGTTCGGCCGGTAGTCGTCAAAATGACGGACTGTCTCGGTCAGCGTCGGGCGCGCGGCGCGGCCCAAATAGTACTTCTGCGCGTAGGCCCCGACCAAAAGCGTCAACTCGACCTTGGGCATCAACGGGCGCAACAGCGGGTGCCACTGAGCGGCGAACCCTTTGCGCGGCGGTAGGTCGCCGCTTTTGCCCTTGCCCGGATAGTAGAAGTCCAGCGGCATGACGGCCAGCTTCCCGGAGTGGTAGAACTCATCCGGCGTCACGCCCATCCAATCGCGCAGGCGATCCCCGCTCGGATCGTTCCAAAACACCATCGAGGATTGCGCCTTGCTGCTCGGGGCCTGACTGATCAGCAGGATCGTCGCCTCCGGTTCGATGTGATACAGTGGCTCAACCCCCTGCGCGGTGTACGCCGCGTTCGCTGGATCCGCCTTGATCGCCTCAAAGATCGCCTCTGCCGTCTGCATGTCTGTACCCCCTTCGTCTGCATTCCAGTGTACCACGCCGCCGCGGGCCGGGAAAGCAGGTGTCTTGACTGCCCCGTACTCGATAAAAAACCGTCCCACCTAGGTTGGTGAGACGGTCAGACTCGGCCCTACAGCACCGAGTTCAGGTTGGCCTTCAGGATCTCTGCGGAGTCGGCCAGGCGCTTGGCGTCCGCCGCATTGAGGTCTAACTCGATGATCCGCGCCAACCCGTTGGCACCGAGTAGCACCGGCACACCGATCGACACGTCGTGCAGCCCATATTCGCCGTCAAGATGGACGGACATCGCAAAGGCCGCCCGGTCGTCGTTGAGCACCGCGGCGGTCAGCCGAGTCAGGCTGGCGGCGATGCCGTAGAAGGTCGCGCCCTTCTTCTGAATGATCGAGTAAGCGGCCGTCTTGACCTGCGTACTGATCGCATCTAGGTCACCGGCCAACCGGCTCGCCGGCACAAAGTCGCGGATCGGCTGGCCGCCGATCGTGGTAAAATCCCAGACCGGGAACTCAGAATCCCCGTGCTCGCCCATGATGTAGCCATGGACCGAGCGCACATCGACGTTGTAGCGGCGCCCGATCTCGGACCGCAGACGCGCGGTGTCCAGCGCGGTCCCCGACCCGAGCACGCGGTTGCGCGGTAGGCCGGAGAGCCGCAGCACCAGCTCGGTCAGGATGTCGACCGGGTTGGAGGCGACCAAGATGATGCCATCGAAGTCGTTGGCCATGATCTGGTTAGTGATCTCGGTGATGATCGCGGCGTTCTTCTGCAGCAACTGCAGGCGCGTCTCGCCTGGTTTTTGCGCCACACCGGCCGTGATCACCACGATGTCCGCGTAGCGACAGTCCTCATAGTTGGCCGCGTAGATATTTTTTTGGGAGACATACGGCAGTGCGTCCGCGAGGTCCTCGACGTCGCCTTGCACGCGTTCGCGATTGACGTCGATGATGCCGATGCTCTTGCCGACCCCGGTCGTCAAGCAGTTGAAGGCGTAGCTGGAGCCGATCGCGCCGTCGCCGACGAGAATGATATTCGCAGATTTCATGTGTGGTCCTCCTTCGTTGTCCGCGCACGCCAAGGCATCTTCATGTAGACATCCCCGGCGCGCAGTTCCTCTAGCATCTGATCCGCGCGCCGGACCCGAGTGGCCGCTTGCTTGGCACGCATGATCCAATTCACATAATCCGTCCGCTGATAGGGCGGGCGCGCCTCGTAGGCCGCCAGCAGATCCTGAGCGATCAGCTGGTCACGCAAGGCCGCTGGCAGGGTGACCACCGGCCTGCGGGTGACCGGTCGCGGGGTCCCCGCGGCCACTTCGACCAGTCGTTCGCGTACCAGTGCGGCGACAATCGCCTCTGGTAGTGGCTGGGCGTACGGAAACTGGATCGCGCCCTTAGTCCGGTGCCAGTCGCCGAGCTGCGACGCCAGGGCCTGAAGCGGGCCTGGCGTCGGGTAGAACCCCAGCCACCGCTGGTGCGCGGCAAAGTACACCAGCGTCACGCCCCCCTGCGCAAACGCGGGCATCCCGTAGCTGAACTGCTCGACCGCTGACGGCAACAGTTGCTGCAACTGCGCATAAAGCTGGCGCGCATGCGGCTGCTGCGCCGCAGGTAAGGCATCAAGGTAATCGGTGATGATCGTCATATCGGCTCCTTTCCGCCTTGGTCAGGCCAGTGCTCGCGCTTCACTTACCCTGTAAGCGTGCCGCAAAACGGGCGCAAGTGCAAGCAAAAACCCCTGCAGGCTGAACCTGTAGGGGCAACACGGTCACATCGACCGCAACGCCTGCGGTCACTTGGTCGGCTTGGCCTTGGTCGTCGGTGCCTTCTTAGCGGTCGTTGCGCGCTTGGTGGCGGGCTTCTTGGCCGCCGGCTTCCGCGTGGTCGCCTTGGTCGTCGGTGCCTTCTTGGCGGCCGTCCGCCGCGTGGCCGGCTTCTTGGTCGTCGCTCGGGCGGCTGGCGCTTCCTTCACCACCGGCTTCGGTGCGGTCCGCACCGCTTCGATCAGGGCCAGTTTCTCTTGTGCCTCTGCGATCACCACAGCCTGATCCGCCGCGCGGTGTTGCTGATACTCATCCGCAGACGCCACGGTATCGATGCGCAGGCCGGACTGATTGACGTAAGGCGAGATCACGATCAAATTGAGCTTGAGTGGGACCATCGCCGTCTCATCGAGGAAGTTATTGACCTTCTTGCTGTCGGCCAGTGGTAGGTTGATCACCCCGGTCTCCAACCGCAGCGTGGTCGGCTCCGCGCTAGTGATCACGAGGTCGACCTGCGCCAACACGCCCTGGTCCAATGCGGCGTCGAGCGCCGCAAAGGCGGGGCGCAGGCACTGATCGAGGCCCTGGTCCGCCACCTGCGTCGGGGTCACCGACAGCTGCGTGACCTGGTAGTTATCCGCTGCGATGGCGTCTTGAAAAGCTTGTACGTTGATCTCCATATCGAATTCGTCTCCGTTCACGCGGCCGGGTCGGCCCATTTTGACTGGCGGCGCACCGCCACAACACGGCTCATTCTACCGTACTTCCCCCCTCAGATTCAACCGTGACGGGAACCGCCCGCCAAAACAGGGGGCCGTGTGCGCCTTCCCGCCACGCGAGCAGTGCTCTATAATGAGGAGGATCGCCCCTGCGCCGCTGCGCGCGGGCCGCGTTGAAAGGAGACCACATGGCTGACCACCGCATCGGCATTCGTGAACTCGTCGAGCTCACCGTGCGCACGGGGGATCTCGATCCCACCACCACCAACTCGAATAACACCGCCCAGCTTGGCAGCCAGATCCACCGGCGGCTGCAAGGTGCGCACGAGGCCGACTACGCCAAGGAGGTCTACCTCGCGCAGACCGTGACCGTCAACGGTGAGTCCTACACGATCGACGGCCGTGCAGACGGGGTGGACACCAGCCACGCCCGCACGGTGATCGAAGAGATCAAGACCAGCGCACGCGATTGGGCGAACGTGACGCAGAACACCAAGGACCGCTACTGGGCGCAGGCGCGGGTGTACGGCCACTTCCTCTGCCTTGAGCGGGACCTGCCGGAAGTCGAGCTCGACTTGATCTATTACCAGACCACCACCGACGAGATCACGCGCTTCACCGAAGTGCAGACGGCCGCAGACCTGGCCCTGTTTTTTGAGGACCTGGTGGCCGATTGGGCCGACTGGCTGAAAATGCGTAGCGACATCGTCGCCGCTCGCGATGCCTCGATCAAGGGGCTAACCTTCCCGTTTCCTGCCTACCGCAAGGGCCAGCGTGAGCTTGCCGTCGCGGTGTACAAGACCATCGCGGCCAAGACGCGCCTGTTCGTTGAGGCGCCAACCGGAACGGGCAAAACGATCTCGACGCTGTTCCCGACGGTTCAAGCGATGGGCACCGGCCTGATCCAGCGCGCTTTTTACCTGACCGCCAAGCAGAGCACCCGGGTGGTCGCGGAGCAGGCGATGGCGATGATGGCCGAACACGGGCTGGCCGCCAAATCGATCACCCTGACTGCCAAAGACACCATCCGCTTTGCGGATGAACCCGACGACCCGACGCAAAACCCCTACATGCTGGGTTACTACGATCGACTCAAGCCGGCCCTGAAAGACCTACTGGCCCACGAGGATCAACTGACCCGTGCCGTGATCGAGCGATACGCGCAGCAACACACACTCGACCCCTTCGAGTTCTCGCTGGACGCCTCCCTGTTCTGCGACGTGATCATCTGCGATTACAACTACCTGTTCGACCCAGCGGTGTTCCTGCAACGCTTTTTCGCTGAGCCCGACGACACCAACTTCTTCCTGGTCGACGAGGCCCATAACCTCGCCTCACGGGCGCGCGAGATGTACAGCGCCGCACTGACCGACACCAGCTTCACGGCGCTCAAAACGGCACTGAGGCCGCACAAAGGCGGTAGCGCGCTGACCACCGTCAAGCGCACGCTGACCCAGACGATCACCGCCTTTGACACCGTCCGGCTCACCGTCTCAGATCAGCCGCTGACCTTCCAGTCGGCCCCACTGGACGACTTCATCGGCGCCTTGGATCGCTTCGCCGCCGCGGTGCACGATTGGCTCGGTGAGCCTCCGGAGGCCCGCGACGAGGAAGCAGTCGACCTGGTCTTGCCCGTGTTCTTCGAGGCCAACAGCTTCTTGCGCATCGCCGACCTGTACAACGACACCTACGAGACCGAGATCGCCTTGACCCCGGAGGCGATCACCCTCAAGCAACTATGCCTAGACCCCAGCGCCTTCATGGACGCCTGTATGGCCAAAGGCCGCGGAGCGGTCCTGTTCTCGGCTACCCTATCACCGCTCGATTACTACCAGGACATCCTCGGTGGGGCGGCCAACAGCCTCGCCTACCGCCTCGAGTCCCCGTTTCCCCGCGAGCAGCTCAAGGTCGTCGTGACGACTGACATCACCCCGATCTACCGCATGCGCGAGCGCACGCTGCCAGTGCTCGTCGCGAGCCTGATCCTGATGGCGACTACCCATCCCGGTCACTATCTGGTTTTCTTACCGTCGCACGCTTACATGGAGACCGTCGCCAGCGCATTCCAGACGGCTGCGCCTCAGTTGGCGGTGATCACACAGACCCCCGAGATGGATGGCGCGGCCCGCACCGCCTACCTGGCCCGGTTCACCGACGACCCGGCCCCGGTCGTTGGATTCGCCGTGCTCGGCGGCTTGTTTGCCGAGGGCATCGACCTCGGCGGGGCAGCCCTAGTCGGCGCCGCGGTGATCACCGTCGGCTTGCCGGGCCTGAATCCCGAGACCGACCGTCTGCGCGCCTACTTCGATGCGCAGGGCAAAGACGGCTTCGCCTACGCCTATCAGCTCCCTGGGTTCAACAACGTGTTGCAGGCCGGGGGCCGCGTGATCCGCGGCGCGCACGACCACGGCGTGCTCCTGCTTTTAGACAGCCGCTTTGCCACCCCACGCTATGCGAGTCTATTCCCACCACATTGGGCGCACGCCACGGTCAGTCGGGGGATCGACGACCTCGCCGCGCAGCTCACCAACTTTTGGGAGGCCCAAGATGACCAAAACTGACCTGACGCTCGACCTAGAGCAGACCCTCTACGCCTACTGGGAGGCCCTCGGTGCCATCGCCGTTGAAGAGGTGACGATGCCCGACGACCTCGGCATCGTCGACACGCTGGTCCTTCAGGGGGACACTTGGCGGTGCTTTGAGCTGAAAGTGACCAAAGCCGATTTTCACAGCAAAGCGAAGCTGAGCTTCGTCGGCCACTACAACTCGTTCGTCCTGCCACAGGCGCTGTACGACCAGGTGCGCGAAGAGATCCCTGCGGGTATCGGCGTGATGACCTACCAGCCCTTCGACCCCGCCCGCGTCGCTGCCAGCAGCCTACCGGTCGCGACGCCGGGTCAGCTGACCATCGCCAAGCCCGCCCGGCGCCAAGCGCTGCAGGTGCCTCCGGCCGCGCTGACGGAACGCTTCTTGGCCAGTCTGAATCGTGAAGTGCTCAAGGCTAAGCGCCTGGACCGCGGCCTGACAGGCTTTACCGACGAGCAACTGCTGCGCGAGCTGCGGCGCCGCACCGCCACTTACTCGGTCTATGCGCCTGAGGACAATCTCTACGACCGCTTCGAGGCGCAGATGACCACCACCGCGATCGAGACCCTGCAGGCCGAGGTCGACGCGCTGGCGGCGGAGCTGGCCGAGTACAAGCTGCGGGAGGCGGGCCTGTGAACTACTATCCCCTGATCCGCGGGCGTCAGTATGACTTGCTCGCCCTCAGCCAGATGGCGCAGATGCTCTCCCCCCACGTGATCCCAGTGATCGAACCGGTCAAGGACATCCCCGCGCTCGCGCGCTGTGCCGCTGCCTTCACGAAGCACCACCACCCGCTGTTCGTGATCCAAAATCCACTGGTCGGGGCGTACGGCCTGCTGGCTCAGCCCAAAACAACGATCCCGTACAGCGACTGGGTGCGCCCCGCCCGCTGGTTCGATCCGACCGCCAGTCCCCTGACGCTGGTGCAGTCGCTCACTCAGCTACATCAGCTCGACGCCACCCAGCTGGCGCTCATCCCGGCTGCCGCCCGATTCCGCGCCGTCGCCCACCCGGCCGCGATCTACCTGGAAGACCACACCTCGACGCGGGCACGCACCGAGGACTATCAGCAGGTGCAGACCGAGTTCTACCAGTACCCGGTCGCCCAGCTCCCTGGCGTTGGGCTCGCCGATTATCCCTTGAGCACCCACCACTACGATGACCACGGCTACGCCCAGCGGGCCATCGCGATCCACCTGCTTTTCATCGATCGCGGCGCCCTGTTCGTTCGCCACTTCACTTCAGTCAACAACCTCGACTATACCGACCCACAGACCAAATTCTTCGAGGCCGTGGCCCCACTGACGCCATGGTTGGCCGATCACCCTGACGCCGCCACGCCGGCGACGGCCGAACTGCAACGCCTCGCGGCCACGCAACACTTTCCGGGACTGGGCACGCTCCGCAAGCTTCAGCTCCAGCACTGGCTCACCATCATGGGCCGCTGGCTGGACTGAGCGAGCACCCCGTCCACCAGAAAAAATCCGCAGACGACAAAAATGCCTCACCCAGCCGGGTGGGGCATTTCGCGATGTCTGAATTAGAACAGCCGGGTGGCAAAAGATGGCTGATAGTACTGTGTGGCACCGATCTTGACCACATCACCAGGCTTGGGCGCGGCAATGTATTGGCCGTTGCCCAAGGCGATCGCCACGTGGTAGGCGTCACCATTGCTGGACCAGAAGTAGAGGTCACCAGGCTGTGCCTGCGCAACGGAGATCCGAGTCCCCTGCGTCGCCTGCATCTCAGACGTCCGCAGCAGGGAGATCCCCGCAGCGTGCTGAAGCACATACTGCGTGAAGCCAGAGCAGTCGAACCCGTTGAGCGTGGTCCCACCCCAGACGTACGGTGTGCCTTGCAGGCTCTTGGCCAGGCTCAAGATCGCCTGGACCTTCGCGGCGCGGCTGGTCGTGCTGGTCTGGTTGCTCGACGTGTTCGTGTTGCTCGTGTTCGTCGGCTTGCTCGGCGTCGTGCTCGTCGACGGGGCTGTGCTGGTGCTTCCGGTGCTCGTACTCGTTGAAGTCCCGGTAGAGGTGCTCCCGGTCTTCGTGAAGCGTGCGGGCACGTAGCCGCCGCTAGTCAGCTTGTACCAGGTCTCACCGGCAACAACGACCTTACCGTTAGCCGTGACCGACGCGCCGTTCGCGAGGTAGGTCCCGTTCGCCTTAGCGTACGCCGGCGTCGCCCAGACGGTGACGACACTGCCCGGATTGCTGATCGTCAAGCTGTAGCTCCCGCTGGTGACGTTGCTCGTCGCCGGCGTGCTAGTGCTTGGCGTGCTCGTTGCGGGCGCAGTGGTCGTCGGCGCTTGCGTCGCCGTATTCTGGCTCGTCGCGTTCTGGCTCGGCGTTGCTGCCGGGGCCTGAGTGGCTGGGGTGGTCGACGCACTCGGCGTCGTGCTGGTGCTTGGCGTCGTCTGTGTGCTGGTTGCAGCACCTGCAACGCTGGTGAAGCGGCCCGGAACGTAGCCCCCGGTGCTCAGCTTATACCAGGTCTCACCGGCACTGACGGTCTTTGCGACCGCAGTGACCGTCTGGCCGGCCGTCAGGTAACGGCCGGTCGGGGCGCTGTAGCTGGTCCCCGCCCACACGGTGGTCGCACCACCAGTGTAGGTGACCTTCAGCGTGAAGGCCCCTGCCTGGCTGCTGGCGCTCGCCGTTGCGGCTTGGCTAGCGGCCTGCGCCGGTGTGGTCGTGGCCGCCGCGTTGGCGCTACCGGCGATCTGCATGTACACCGCTGGGATCCACTCATTGGCACCGATCTGGTACCAGATCGCACCATTGACGGTCTTTTGACCCAAGATCTCGATCTGTTGGTTGTAGACCACGTAACGCTTGACCTGGTTGAAGGCAGGCGTCTGCCAAACGGTCGTAGCGCCTTCTTTATAGGTGATCGTCCCCGTGGATGCGCTCACTTGCTCTGGCGCCGCAGTCAGTGCCGCGAAGCCGGCAGCGCCGACGAGCCCGGCGGTCAGTGCGATTGCCTTAGTGCTTTTACCCATATGAGTGAATCCTCCCATCGGTTTCCTTGAATAATTCGTAAATATATTTATCGATTCTTAAAGAGTTAACTTTAGCCTACCACGGTGACCCCCCTTTTGCACACGAATACACGTTCGCGGGCGTCCAAGTTCGCTGCCCCTAACTACAAAAAAGCGGTCGTGGCGCGCCTTACAGCGTCCACGACCGTTATTTGACATTTGTGTTACACGCGTTTGGCAACGTTCAACGCGATCTCGATCATATCGTTGAAGCTGGTCTGGCGCTCCTGCGCGGTGGTCTCTTCCCCAGTGATGATGTGGTTCGACACCGTCAGGACGGACAGCGCCCGCCGGTGATACTTGGCCGCCAGCAGATAGAGCGCAGGGGTCTCCATCTCACTAGCCAAGATCCCGTAGTCGATCAGCTTCTGTCGGTCCAATTCATCATTATAGAAGCGATCCTCCCCGAGCACGTTGCCGACGTGGGTGGTGACGCCCTTAGCTTCTGCTGCCGCATGTGCGGTCGTCAGCAGGCCGTAATCCGCCAGCGGCGCATAATACAGCCCCGCACCGAATGTGTTCAGCAGAATGCTGGAATCGGTGCTCGACCCTTGCGCTAACACAACGTCGCGCACGTGCACATCCGGCCCGAGCCCGCCAGCGGTGCCGACACGGATCAAGACCTTGACGCCGTAATCCACCATCAGTTCGGTCGCATAGATGCTGATGGAGGGGATCCCCATGCCCGAAGCCTGCACGGAGACGCGCCGGCCCTGATAAGTGCCGGTGAACCCGAACGCATTGCGGACAGTGTTATAGCGCACCGGATCATCCAGGAATGTCTCGGCAATGTACTGGGCGCGCAGTGGATCGCCAGGCATCAAAACAACGTCTGCGATCGCGCCTTGTGGTGCATCAATGTGTGTACTCATCTTGGCCCTCCTTGTTGTCGTGCGCGGTTACTTGAGTTGGTCGAGGAAGCTCTGACCGACGCCGTTGCCGGCGACCCCGAAGTTATCAAGGATCGTGGCACCCATTACGGCGAACGGAGTCAGCGTCCCGAGGTCGCCGTTACCCGGCAGGGACTTGCTGTAAACCACCATCGGCACATACTCTCGCGTGTGGTCGGTCCCGGTGAAGCCCGGGTCGTTCCCATGGTCAGAGGTGATCATCAGCAGGTCGTCTGGGCGCATCGCGTCCAGCAACTCACCCAACTGGCGGTCGAAGGTCATCAGGGCCTCGCCATCGCCTTGCGCGTTACGCCGGTGACCGTACATCGCGTCGAAGTCGACCAAGTTCGTGAAGATGAACCCGTCGCGGTCGCTCTTGACGGCCGAGATGGTCTGATCCATCCCGTCCACGTTGCTGGTGGTGTGCACCCCGTCATCGAGACCCTGCCCGGAGAAAATGTCATTGATCTTACCGATGCCATACGTCGCCACCCCGGCCGCTTGCAAGCGGTCAAGGTCGGTCGGCGCATTCGGCAGCAAGGCGTAGTCGTGTCGGTCGCTAGTCCGCGTGAACGTCGCCGCGGAGTCGCCAACATACGGCCGGGCGATCACCCGACCGATGCGATACGGCTGATCCGTGGTAATACTGCGGGCGAAAGCGCAGATCCGGTACAGCTCTTCCAGCGGGATCACCGCCGTATTCGCCGCGATCTGCAGCACAGAGTCGCCGCTGGTGTAGACGATCAGCGCCCCCGTGCGCAGCTGTTCCTCACCGTATTTTTCGATCACTTCAGTCCCGGAGTACGGCTTGTTGACGATCACCTTGCGTCCGGAGAAGTCTTCGATCTGTTTGAGCAGGGCGTCGGGAAAGCCGTCCGGGAAAAAGCCGAGTGGCTCGGTCACCGGCAGACCCATCATCTCCCAGTGGCCATCCATGCTGTCCTTGCCCGCGGAGATCTCGTACATCTTGCCGAAGTACCCGATCGGTGCGTCGATTGGCTCGACGCCCTGGATCGGCGTGTCGCGCGCGATGTTCCCAAGGCCGAGTCGCTGCCAGTTCGGCAAATGCAGGTCACCCTTGAAGTGCGCCCCGATGTGGCCAAGCGTATCCGCCCCCGTGTCGTGATACTTCGCGGCATCCGGCGCCGCCCCGATGCCGATGGAATCCGTGACGATCCCGATCACACGCTTGAACTTAGCCATCAGGCATTCGCCTCCTTCATGATCGCGACGCCAGCGCTGGCGCCAAGGCGTGACGCCCCCGCCTCGATTAGCGCGGTCGCGTCTGCTAGGCTGTGGATCCCGCCGGACGCCTTCACACCGAGGCGGTCACCGACCGTCTGGCGCATCAAGGCGACATCGTGGACCGTGGCGCCACCACCAGCGAAGCCCGTCGACGTCTTCACGAAATCAGCCCCCGCCGCTTCCGCCAGCTTGCAGGCACGCACTTTCTCGTCATCCGTCAGCAAGACACACTCGATGATCACCTTGAGCAGGGCCTGCTTGGCGTGCGCCGCATCTGCCACGGCCTGGATATCTGCACGGACCTGGTCATCGTGCCCGGCCTTGAGTTCACCGATGTTAATCACCATGTCGACTTCCGTTGCCCCTGCATCGATCGCCTGGTCGGCTTCAGCGACCTTGATCTGCGTCGTGTTCGCCCCCAGCGGGAACCCGATCACCGTGCAGACCGTCACGTCCGTTCCGGCCAGCGCGGCCTTGGCGCGCGCCACCCAGTACGGATTGATGCAGACACTTGCAAACTCATACTGCTTGGCTTCTTCGAGCACCGCGTCGATCTGATCCTGCGTGGCCTCTGGCTTGAGCAGTGTGTGGTCAATGTACTTTGCTAATGGCTTGTCCATGAAATACCCCTCTCTATAATTGGCTCTAGTCCAATCTTACCATGTTCAGGCACCCGGAAAAAGTGCGCAACGACGCAAATGTAAGCACTTTCGCTTAAAAATATGCAAAGTAGTGCTGGGTATTGTCGCGACACGCCGTCCCTAGCGGCCCACCGCTGGCCCTAAGCTTACGCCGTTGGGGGCGCTTTCGCCAACTTCACGCCTGGACGCCAACAAGCACCAGGGCCTCTGCGTGCGAGCGCCTGGTGCTTGGGTATACGGATGAACTTTCTTGGTCATCGCAACTGGCGCCGCCTCGGTCAAGGCTCTGCCAGTCGGCCGCAATCGCTAGCCGCCCAGGTAGGCGGCGCGAACCGCTTCGCTGTTGAGGAGGTCCGTTCCAGTCCCGGTCAGCTTGACCGTGCCAGCGGCAAGCACATAACCACGGTCGGCGATCTGCAGCGCCTGCTGCGCGTTTTGCTCGATCAGGAGCACCGTGGTCCCGCTTGCGTTGATCGCCTTGATGATGGCGAAGATCTTGTTGATGTAGATCGGGGCCAGCCCCATCGATGGCTCATCTAAGAGCAGGAGCTTCGGCCGTGCCATCAGCGCGCGCCCCATCGCGAGCATCTGCTGCTCGCCACCAGAGAGCGTCGCGGCGTCCTGGTTGCGACGCTCCTTGAGGACGGGAAACTGGTCAAAGACGACCGCCAGCTGGTCGGCCTGGTGCTTGGGCTGGAGGTACGCACCCATCTTCAGGTTCTCCATCACGCTGAGCCCGGCGAACACATGGCGTCCTTCCGGCACTTGCGCGATCCCAGCGGCCACGATCTTGGAGGCTGAGAGCTTGGTCAGGTCCAGGTTGCCATAGGTGACGCTACCGGCTTTGGGCCGCAACAGCCCGCTGATCGTCTTGAGGACCGTGCTTTTGCCCGCCCCGTTCGCCCCAATCAGCGTGACGATCTCGCCGTCGTTGACGGTGAAGTCGACGCCTTGGACCGCCTTGATGGCGCCGTAGTTGACTTGCAAGTTGGTCACATTAAGCATGGACGCCACCCCCCAGGTATGCGGCGATGACCGCCTCATCCTGCTGGATCGCCGCCGGGGTCCCGGTCGCGATCAGCTTTCCGTGCTCCAGCACGTAGATGCGCTCGGCCAGGTTCATCACCAGGCTCATGTCGTGTTCGATCAGGACCACCGTCAGGTGAAACTCGCTGCGCAGCCGCCGGATCAGCGCCGTCAGCGCCGCGGTCTCTTCGGGGTTCATCCCCGCCGCTGGTTCATCGAGGAAAATGATCTTCGGCTGCGTCGCGACTGCGCGGGCGATCTCCACTCGCCGCTGGGTCCCATACGGCAGGTTGTCGGCATCGAGATCCGCGACATCTGTCAGGTCAAAAGCGGTCAGGAGCGCATCTGTCCACGTCGCGACTAGTTGTTCCTTCCTATAATAAGCAGGCAACCGGAGGATCTGGGCGAAGAAATTCTCGGTGTAGCGATGCGTCATCGCGGCTTGGATGTTCTCGCGCACCGTCAACCGGGCAAACAGACGGATGTTCTGGAACGTCCGCGCCAAGCCCATCTTGGCGACTTGGTAAGGCGGTTTGCCGATCAGGCTGACCGACTGGCCAGCCACGTCCAACGTGATCGTCCCACTGGTCGGCGGCGTCACCCCCGTCAGCAGGTTGAACAGCGTGGTCTTCCCGGCCCCGTTAGGCCCGATCAGCGCGACCAGCTCCCCTTCGTCAACGTGCATGTCGATGTCGGCGACGGCATCTAGCCCACCGAAGCGTTTACTCAGACCGGTCACTGTTAGAAGTGGCATGTTGGCCTCCTTTCCGGTCGAACCACGCACGGATCGACACCTCGTAGCGGCCCAGTAAGCCGCTTGGTTTGAACACCATGATCAAGATCAGCGCCAAGGCGTAGATCACCATGCGCAGCGGCCCGAAGCTCTGCAGCACGGTGTCCAGCACGCCGAGCACGATCGCGGCCATGAACGTCCCGGTCATACTCCCGACCCCGCCGAGCACAACGATGATCAGGATCGCGATCGAGTTCATGATGCCAAAATCACTCGGCGCGATCGTCTGGATGTACACCGCGTGCAGCGAACCGCCGATCGCCGCGGTCGCGCCCCCCATCACGAAGGCCGCCAGCTTCCACTTCGTCGGGTCGATCCCGCTCGCTTCCGCCGCGATCTCGTCTTCCCGGATCGCCTGGATCGCCCGCCCCGCGCGCGAGCGCGCGAAGTTCACGATCATCAGGGTGGTCAAGCAGACCAGGACGTACACCGTCGGCCAGCCGGCCAGCGCCGGGATGTTGAACATCCCCGCCGCCCCATTGGTGATCTTCAGGTTGTTCAAGATCACGCGGATGATCTCCGCCGCCCCCATCGTCGCGATAGCGAGGTAATCCCCGCGCAAACGTAGCGTCGGTACGCCGATGATCACGGCGACCCCCATGGCGATCAAGATCCCCACCGCCATCGACAAGTAGAACCCGAAGACCGTCGGCATGCTACTGGTAATGATGGCCGTTGCGTATGCCCCCACGGCCATGAAGCCTGCGTGCCCCAGCGAGAACTGGCCGGAGAACCCGATGATCAGGTTCAGCCCGGTCGCCAGGATGATGTTGATCCCGATGGTTACCAGCATGTTCTCGATGAACGCATCGACCACGCCAACGACGATCAGCACATTGATGAGCACGAACCCGAAGACAGCGATCGCTAACCAGGCCAGTGCGGCTTTCCATTTTGTCGCCATGATCACACCTTCTCCTTCACGTTCTTACCCAGCAGGCCGCTTGGCAGGATCACCAAGATCACGATCAGCACAACGTACACCGCCGCATCCTTGTAGGCGCTGAGGCCGATCGCCTGGACCCCGGTCTCCAGAAGCCCGATCAAGAAGCCTCCGATCGCCGCGCCGGGGATCGAGCCGATGCCGCCGACTACGGCGGCAACGAAGGCTTTGATCCCGGGCGTCATGCCCATCAGCGGGTCGATCGAGTTGTAGTACAGCCCGATCAGCACCCCCCCGGCACCGGCGAGTGCCGACCCCAGACCGAAGGTGAACGAGATCACGTGGTTGGGGTCGATGCCGACTAACGCGGCCGCTTCTGGGTCGACCGCAACGGCGCGCATCGCCGTGCCCATCTTCGTTTTTTGGACGATCAGCTGCAGGCCCACCATCAAGATGACGGCGGTGACCAGGATCAGGACCTGAATGTTCGAGACGGTGATCCCCGCCACTTGGTAGTTGCGCTGCGCCACGGCTTGGGGAAAATCACGCGTGTTGGCCCCAAACAGGAAGGACATCCCGTTCTCGAGGAAATACGAGACCCCGATCGCGGTGATCAGCGCCGTGATCCGCGGCGAGTGACGCAGCGGTCGGTACGCGAGAAACTCGATCAGCATCCCCAGCCCCGCCGTCACGACCATCGAGGACAGCAGCGCGACGAAGAAGTCAACGTGGTAAGTGTTGATCACGTAGTAGCCCCAGAAGGCCCCGATCATGTAGATGTCCCCGTGCGCGAAGTTGATCAGCTTGATGATCCCGTAGACCATGGTGTACCCCAGCGCCAAAAGCGCGTAGATACTCCCCAGTGATAGCCCATTGATCACCTGTTGGAGAAAGGTTTGCACTGTTTTGCCCTCCATTATTCATGGCCACGCAAGGCCGGACGCGATCTCCGCGTTCGGCCTGTGGCACTGCTTGTGGTGACGTCGCCTACTTGACCGCAGTCGCAGCGACGACCTTGCCGTTTTGCATCTCTTCGATGACGATCGGCTTTTCTGGGTCGTGGTTCTTATCCACACTGGTGGTCCCAGTGACCGCCGGCATGTCCTTGATCTTAGCCAGCGCCTTGGCGATCTTCACGGAGTTAGTAGACTTCGCGTCTTCGATCGCCTGCTTGATCATCAGGACAGAGTCGTAAGCCAGCGCGGAGAACGTCGGGGCGTCTGTCCCGTATTCCGCCTTGAAGTCGGCCATGAACTGCTTGGCCACGTCGTTGGTCTCACCGGACTTGGTGGAAAATGGCGTCGTGTAGTAGATGTCATTGGTGTTGCTGGCGCCGGCGATCTGCGCCAGCTTCGGATCTGCCATCCCGTCAGAACCGATGATCGGCACCGTCACGCCAGCTTGGCGCGCTTGCTTGATGATCAGCCCGACCTCAGAGTAGTAGCCCGGTGCGTAGATCGCGTCGACGTCTTTGGCCTTGATCGCGGTGATCAGGGCGTTGAAGTCCTTATCGCCTTCCTGGAAGCTCTGGGCAGACACGACGCGACCGGTGAAGGTTTTTTTGAAGGCCGCTGCCAGCCCGGTGCCGTAATCACTGGAGTTATCCTGCAGGATCGCGACTTTCTTAGCCTTCAGCGTCTTGTCCGCAAAGTGCGCGGCGGTCTCGCCTTGCAGGTCGTTGTTGAAGCAGGCACGGAAGACATAATCTTGCACGCTCCCGTCTTTTTGTAGCGTGTAGTCCGGGTCCGTCGCCGATGGTGACACCGATGCGACACTGGCCTTCGTCAGGTTCGGGATCGCCGCGGTGCCGTCGTTGGTCGTCGCCGGTCCGACGATCGCGCTGACCTTGTCCTTCGCGGTCAGCTGGGCCGTGACCGATGCGGAGCCGTTCGTCGTCGACTTGTTGTCCTGAATGACCGTCTGGATCTTCATCTTCTTGTCGCCGACCTTGATCCCCCCGGCCGCGTTGATCTGCTTGACCGCCAGCTCAAAGCCCTGCTTCATCTGGTTGCCGTAACCCGCGGCGGCACCGGACAGTTCCATGTTCATGCCGATCTTGACCTTGTCCCCTGTGCTCTCGTTACCCTCGGTGGCCGACTTGGCGGAACACCCGGCCATGATCCCGATACTCATCACAGCGGCAGCCGCCGCGATCACTTTTTTCATTGTCTGCTTCATCATGTTTTTCTCACTTTCTCTAATTGCGCCCCCGCGGTGCGCGCCGCCGCCGGGTCATTGACCAAAAACAAAAGGCCTCATCCACCATCGGAATGAGGCCACTCAAGGTCAGTCTTGAGAGCCCCATTGCCAAAGCGAAAACAGGGCTCAACGTGTTAGCGATTGCTAATCAGTCGGGTCCTTTTGCTTCAACAACAAGGCCAGATCTTGGGCCGGGGTAGTGAATCGACGAACCGTATTTTGCTGTGACATGAGCAACTACCCCTTCCCAGAATTAGTTAATGGTTAGAATTTACACCATGGTTTAATCGATGTCAACACTTCCGGGCAAAAAATATTCTCAAAGCCTGCGCTGCACACAAAAATAGCGGGGATGATCAGAGATCATCCCCGCCGCACAGTACCTGCTGACGCAGATAAGGCCCGCTGGCTCCACAACCTTGGACCACTGGCCCCCACAAATCCGGTGGGTAATGCATGACCAGCTGCTCTTTCACCATTGCTGGTTACTCGACTCATCGCATAACTTGATTATATCACTTCGGGTCCGTCGTTGTCGCGCGCATTCGGTAAGTCGTCTCCGCAAGTAGCTGCGCCAGCATGAACCCGACCGCGATCGCGCCGGCCACCATCGCCACGCGCAGCGTCAAGCCCAGGGCGGCATCGATCCGCCCCAGGACCAGCGCGCGCACCGCCTGGTAAGCGGTCGCACCCGGGACGAGTGGGACCAACCCGGGAATGTTGAAAATGATCACCGGCATTTTTTTGCGGCGCGCGAAGAGCATCCCGCAGACCCCGATCGCCAAGGCGCCGAGCAGGTTGGCCAGCATCCGACCGGTGTGCAGCTCCATCAAGAGCCAATACACCAGCCACCCGGTCGCACCGGCCCAGCCGGCCAGGTTCAGTGCGCGGCGTGGAACGTTGATGATGATCGCAAACGCGACCGTGGAGAGGTAACTGAAACTGATCTGGACCAGTAGTTCGAGCCAGTATGGCATAGCGTGTCTCCTTTCGGTGCAGTTAGAAGAACCTGAAGATCATCGCGATGCCCACACCGATCGCACAGGCGCTCAGAATCGCCTCCATGCCGCGCGCCATGCCCGACAGGAGGTGCCCCGCCAGCATGTCGCGGATGGAGTTAGTGATCGCCACCCCTGGCACCAGTGGCATGACCGCCCCAATGATCACGTTATCGAGGTTCGTGCCCAGTCCGAGCCGCACGCCGATCCAGGCGCATAGCCCGACCACAAGCGCCCCGACTAGCTCCGAGATGAAGCGCACGTTGGTCAGGTGACCAAGGCGGAGGTAGGCGTAAAAGCCGATGCCGCCGACAACTGCCGCCAGCGGCATGTCGGCCCAGTCATATGCCTGAGCGAACAACACCATCAGCGTGGTGCTACACAGCGCGGCCGCCACGACCTGCAACCAGACAGGGAAAAACGGCGTGTTCGCGTCTAACTTGACCAGCGCGAGGCGCAGCTGGGTCAGTGAGAGCTGGCCCGCCGCGAACGCACGCGAGAGTTGGTTAACGCCGGCGACTTTTTCCATGTCGATCCCCCGGCGGCGCACCGGCTCGAGCTGCGCCAGAGGCTCGGCGTCCATCGCAATGAATAGGCCGGTCGGGGTGGTGAAGACCATCGCCCGGTGCGCCCCTGCGTTGCGCGCGATGCGCGTCATCGTGTCATCGACCCGGTACATCTCACTGCCGCCCTCGATCATGATGCGTCCGGCCAGCAGGCACGTCGCAAGCACCTCACTGGTCATGGCGCGCCTCCAGCAGCTGGGCCAGATGCCGCTGCAGCTTTGCCTTCGGGTACGCGCCAGTGATCTTCTCCACTGGCCGCCCGTCCCGGAACACGAGCATCGTCGGGATGCTCTGCACCCCATATTCCGTTGCCACCGCTGTATCCCCGTCGACGTTCAGCGTCAGCAGGGTGAAGGGCATCTCCTGTTCTAACTCGATGAGCAGCGGGCTCAGGATCTGACACGGGCCGCACCACGGCGCCCACAGATCCACGACCGTCACCCCGTCACCGAGATGCGCTGCCATCGTCTTGCTCGTGACACTGATCGCCATCTGATCCCCTCCGAATCGTTCTTGTGCCTTTAATTTTAGCATTTTAACCCGGTGAACGGCATTAAAAAACGGCTGGTCGCGGCGCGTCAAAATCGCTATACTGGAGCCTATCAGCTTTGGTCCCTGACGGACCGAATGGAGGCCATTCATGTCACACCGTTCTGTTCCCCCAGCTGCCCTCGCCGCCACCGGTACTTGTATGTGGGGTGTCGGCGGCGTGCTCAGCAATATCATCTTCGACACCACGACCGCCAGCCCCGCCTGGGTCGTCAGCATGCGCCTGACCTGGGCGGGCCTCGCGATGCTCGCGTTCGGGCGCCTCACGCATCAGCCCTTGATGCGCGTGTGGCGCGATCGCGCCAGCGCCATCCGCCTGCTCCTGTTCGGCGTCATCGGCGTGGCGCTGGCGCAGCTGACCTACCTGCTGTCGATCTTCTACGGCAACGCCGCGATCGCAACCATCATGTTGTCACTGGTCCCGGCAATGATCACCGTCGTCACGAGTAGCCACCAGCGCGTACTGCCGCGGCCGATCGACACACTGGCGATCGCCGTCGCCTTGTTCGGGGTCTTTCTCCTCGTCACCAACGGCAGTGTCACCCAACTTCGCGTCGCCCCAGCGGCGATCCTCTGGGGTCTGCTCGCCGCCGTCACCGGCGCCGCCTACACCATGCTGCCGCGACCACTTGTTCAGACCGAGCCGCCACTGGTCGTCGTCGGCTGGGGCCTCGTGATCGGCGCGGTCATGATGAATGTCATGGCGCCAGTCTGGCAGGTGCCGACCGGCTTCACCACCGGGACCTGGAGCGCCCTGGCGTTCATCATCTTCGGCGCAACCTTCCTGGCGTATATCTTCTATGTCTCGAGCCTCAAGACCCTGCGTCCCGTTACGGCCAGCATGATCGAGAACCTCGAACCGATGACCGCAACACTGCTGTCGATCCTCTTTCTCGACCTCGGGTTTCACCCGTTGCAGTTTTTTGGGATCATCCTCGTGCTCGGCGCCGTCTTCATGATGAGCTGGGTGCCCAAGCGCAAACGGCTTTGATCAACCACTAGGCGCTCAGCCCTCGCCCACAACCGAGACGCTGAGCGCCTATTAGCATGCTCGCATCAGGCATCTATGTCGCCGTCGTGGCGTGTCGCCCATTCGTTGAGCTACTCTGTGCGTCAAAGCGCAAGGTGCGACACGCTGCGTGTAGAAGGTAAGCACCTAATAACAGACCGGATATGAATGCCAGCTTCTGGGCGATATGATTGCCTCATCAAATATGGTGAGGTGATTTTTATTGGATGAG
>NZ_JABEKX010000003.1 GCF_013407595.1 Lacticaseibacillus absianus | reverse complement strand
CATGAATATTTATTCATGCTTCACCACTGTCGACGGTGACCGTCGCGCTGACAACAACAAGTATCTTACCAGCCTTTAGGCGGCATCGTCAACAGAAAATTCCGCTTTTTCCTGAAAAAATCCAATTAACGAATCTGGACACGGACATTCCGCGACGAGTGAATATTCAATCGTCTTATTCACGAACAAAAGCCTCCGATCCCGGCTATTCATTCGAAAAAGAAGGATGCGGCCTAAGTCGCATCCTTCTCCAACTCGTGTAAGTACTCCGAGACCCATCCATCGAGGCGGCTCGCGATCGGGGCAAACCCGGTATGGTACTTCCGGTTCGTCCAGTAGTGCTTGCGGTGCCGATAGGTCGTCATCGCAGGCGCCGGTTGAAGCGCCCGCAGTGAAAGGCTGATCTTGCTCGAATACTCATCGATGTCCAAGATCACGACGCTGAGGCTCTGCCCCACGTTGAATAGGTCCCCGAGTGCCTTGACGAAGCCGTGCTGGCACTCGGAAATGTGGATCAACCCCTGGTGGTCCTCATCAAGCAGGACGAACACGCCGTAGGGTTGGATCCCCGTCACTTTGCCAGTTATGATATCTCCGATGCGATAATTCATGCTGACACTTCATTTCTTTTTTCGATTTCTCATCTATTATACCTGAAAAATCGTAAGCGACCAACTAGTCGCTGATCGTGACGGATTCGATGGTGATCGGGGTGTCTGGCTTGTCTGCCATTGTCTTGACCTGGCTGATCGCGTCGACCACATCCATCCCGTCGAGCACGTGGCCAAAGACCGTGTGGCGCATGTCGAGCCATGGCGTGCCGCCGGCCTTATAGGCCTCGATCACTGGCGCCGGGAACCCCGCGTCTGGCATCTGCGCCAGCATGTTCGGGTTGAGGTGCGTGTTGGAGACGATGAAGAACTGGCTCCCGTTGGTGTTCGGGCCGGCGTTGGCCATGGAGAGCGCCCCTTTGAGGTTAAAGACTTCCGGGCTGAACTCGTCAGCAAACGGCTGCCCCCAGATGCTTTCACCGCCAGCACCGGTACCAGTCGGATCGCCGCCTTGGATCATGAAATCCGGGATCACCCGGTGGAAGGTGATGCCATCGTAGTAGCCCTTCTTGGCCAAGCCGATGAAGTTCTCAACAGTCTTCGGTGCTTGGTCCTTGAACAGCGCTAAGGTGATGGTGCCCATGTTGGTGACCATCGTTGCTTTGGGGCCCTCAAAGTGGGCGAGATCTAATTGTGGGTACATAACTGCCTCCTATAGGATATTTCCTGCTCATTTTACCTTACCCATCGTGCGATTGCCACGCCGCTTGTGGTCAAAATATGTTAGGGTTAACTCGACGCTATCGAAACGAGGGAGAACCATGTCTGAACATATGTATGAAATCACTGTGATCGGCGGCGGCCCTGTCGGGATGTTCGCCGCTTTCTACGCCGGGCTGCGCAGCGCCGACGTCCTGCTGGTCGAAAGTCTCAGCGAACTGGGCGGCCAGACTGGGAACCTCTACCCCGCCAAACTCTTGTACGACATCGGTGGGCTCCCAGGGATCAGTGGCGCGCAACTAATCGACCATCTCCGCACCCAAGTCACCCACTTCCATCCAGAGATCCGCACCGCGACCGCGGTCACCGCGATGACCCGCACCGGCGATCACATCACGCTGACCACGACCCAAGGGGAGATCCTGACGCGCACCGTGATCATCGCGACTGGTGGCGGGGCCTTCACCCCGCGGCACCTAGCTGTCGACTACGACCCGGCGCTGGAGGGCCGCAGCGTGCTTTATTACGTCCGCGATCTCGAGGACTTCCGGGGCCAGGCCGTTGCGATCGCCGGGGGCGGAGATTCCGCCATCGACTGGGCGCTAGCGCTAGTTCCGATCGCCAAGTCGGTCCACCTGATCCACCGCCGCGACCAATTCCGCGGGCTCGAATCGAGCGTCGCGCAACTGCGGGCCTCAAGCGCACAACTTCACACCCCGTTTTTGATCGCACAAGTCGACGAAGCAGGCGCCCAGCTCGACTTGACGCTCCAAGAGGTCCGCGGCGACGCGACCAAGGTCCTGCACGTCGACAAGCTACTGGTCAACTACGGGTTCATGAGCGACAACAAGCAGCTACGCAACTGGGGGCTAGCGCTCGACCACGCCGCGATCGCGGTCAACTCGCAGATGCAGACCAGTGTGCCCGGGATCTTCGCCATCGGCGATGTCGCCGGCTACCCCGGTAAGCTCAAGCTGATCGCCAGCGGCTTCGGCGAGGCCCCGACGGCGGTGAACGAAGCGCTCGGTCTGATCTACCCGGACCGCAAACAGGCGTTGCACAGCACCCAACTTTATCACTGAGCAAGGAGGACAATCGTATGACGAACGAACAAAAACTGTATGAGCACACACTGGCCCTGCTGAAGGAACGCGGGGTCAGTGTCGAGGCGATCGGCGACCTGGTGATGTTCCTGCAGGCTAAGTTTATCCCCGGTCTGACACTAGAGACGGCGACCGCCAACGTCTTGATCGTGTTGCACAAACGCGAGGTCCAAAACGCGGTGATGACCGGTATCGCCCTCGATAAGGCCGCCGAGGCCCGCGCGCTGGACGACCCGCTGCAGAGCATCATCGCCGAGGATGAAGGGCTGTACGGCGTCGATGAGATCCTCGCCTTCGCCATCGTCAACGTCTACGGGTCGATCGGCTTCACCAACTACGGCTACATCGACCGGGTCAAGCCCGGGATCCTGGCCAAGCTGAACGCCCATGAGCCGGGGATCATCCATACCTTCCTCGACGACATTGTCGGTGCGATCGCAGCGGCCGCGGCCAGCCGCCTCGCCCACTCTCACCCCGAACTCGAGGACGATATTTATTAAGCTTCTCCAAAGACCGACGCCGACGCTGACTGCGGTCGGTATAATGATGACAGTTTGGCGCCGCGGGCCTGCACCGCGGCGCTTCGTTGATTCTAGCGGCCCACCGCGGCTGCACGCAAAGGAGACTGGCTATGACGCAACTGATCGACTTCATCTTGCACATCGACGAACACCTCGTCACGATCATCAACACCTTCGGGGGCTGGACCTACCTGATCCTGTTTCTGATGGTCTTCATCGAGACTGGGGTCGTGATCTTCCCGTTCCTGCCGGGGGACTCCCTCCTGTTCGCCGCCTGCGCTTTGGCGGCCAACGAGGCCTACCACCTCAACGTCTGGCTACTCTTCGGCCTGTTTCTCGCCGCCGCAGTGCTCGGGGATACGGTCAACTACGAGATCGGCAAACATCTCGGGCTGGCGGCCTCGAACAGCTCACTGTTTGGCCGGTTGATCAACCGCGACAAGCTCGCCGGCGCCGAGGCCTTTTTCAATAAGCACGGCGGCAAAACGATCGCCATCGCGCGCTTCATGCCGCTTGTCCGCACCTTCGCCCCATTCGTAGCCGGCGGGTCGAACATGCACTATCCGAAGTTCATCCACTACAACCTGCTCGGCGGTTTCCTCTGGGTGACCATGTGTTGCGTCGCCGGGTTCTTCTTCGGCAACGTGCCGTTCGTGAAGGAACACTTCTCCATCGTCGTGCTGGGGATCATCGCGATCTCGCTCATCCCCGTCCTGATCACCGCCTTGCGCAGTCGCAAGCCCAAAGCGGCCGCATAAGCCAAAGAGTGGGTATGACATAACCTCTGGTGGCACGACTATTCCAGAACGTTACGTGCCATAACGCAACGCCCTAGCCGTATAAGAGCGCTCCCCTGCAAAACCTAAGTTCGGGTTTTTCAGGGGAGCGCTCTTATACTCTGGGCTAAAACCGCGTTATGGCACAGCCCCTCCTTTTTGGACGCATCTGCTAATCACCGCCGACGTGCATCGCACCGTCCGGTGACGATCCCATAGACCATCAGGGCCTCGAAGGCCAACAACGCCAGTGCGAAGCAAGCGAGGAAAAAGTCCTCTGGCAACACCAGGATGATCGGGTCAACGGCCGGGTCGAACAGCCAGTCGTTGTTGCGAAACAGGAGCTTGTGGAACGTGACGAACACCGCGTCGAAGTTGATCGACATCAGCGCCCCAAGGACTAGCGGCGCCACCGCGCCGATCGTGAACGGCTGGACCAGCCGCCACCGCTCGCGCTGTGCGCGCAACCGGGCGAGAAAGCGCACGGCGATCGGCGCCGTCACGAGGCAAAGCACGATGTCGAGCAGAAACAGGCGCTTCACATCGGCGAAGTGATTCGCCCCGTGCACGCTGACCGCGAAGTCCGGCAAGTGCAGCGTGCCGATCCACGGAAAGTGCAGGTATGCCATCAGCTTCACGTAGTTGTGATACAGCGTTGGCAAGTCGAGCCCCGAGACTTCGGTCAAGTGGTCGAGGTGCACGAAGAGCGGAAACAGGAGAAACGACAACAGGATCGTCAGCCAGATCGCCCCACTGACGAGAAAGAGCCACAGGCTCAACCACCGCCACCGCATGCGCTAGACCTCCCAATCCGCCAAGCTGTCGACCTGGTGTGTCGGCTGGATCGCCTGCGCCGCCACGTCCGCTTTGGTCGAGATCCCCGTGTAGACGAGTAGCGTATCGATGCCTGCGTTGATCCCGGCCTTGATGTCCGTGTTGTAGTTGTCGCCGACCATCACAACGTCTTCTTTGGCCAGGCCCATGCGCGCCAGGCCCTGCGCCATGATGATCGGCTCCGGTTTGCCGATATAAAACGCGCGTTGCTGGGTGCTACGCTCCACCAGTGCGATCACGGAACCGGCCCCTGGCACATGGCCGCGCTCGTTGGGCAAGTTCGTGTCGGCGTTCGTGCCGATGAACATCGCCCCACGCTGGATCGCCAGCGTCGCCAGTTCGAACTTATGGTAGGTGACGTCATAGTCCAGCCCGACCACGACATAGTCGGGGTCGACTTCGTTGAAGCGCAGGCCGACATCCAAAAGCGCCTGCTTCAGGCCAAGCTCCCCGATCACGTAGACGGACTTGCCAGAGACATCCCCGTGGTTCGCAGCCAAGATCCACGCCGCCGTTGCGAGGCTCGGAGTGTAGACTTCCGCAGGTGTCGCGTGGATGTCGTGGTTATCGCGCAGGTTCGCGCAGACGTCTGCCGGGGACTTGGTGGTGTTATTCGTGAGAAACAAAAACGGGATCTGCTTGGCCTGCAGACGCTCGATGAAGGCCTTGGCCTCCGGAATACGCGCCTTGCCGCGATACATCGTCCCGTCCAGATCGATCATGTAACCTTTGTATGTCAACGTTTAATCCTACTTCTCATTGGTCTCCTGCGAACGGATGGTAAAATGCCGCTTGCGGGGCTGATTCGGCGCGACCGTCTCGGCGTGCTTGCCGGCGACGGTGGGCGCCTGGGTGGTTTTGTCTTGGTACGGCTTGGTCGGGCGGCGCTTGCTGCTACGCCGACTGCCACCGCGGGTGCGGCGGCGCGGCTTGACCTCTGGGGCGTCGAGGCGCGCGAGCACGAAGTAAGCGCAGCCGAAGTTACAGTACTCATAGAGGTAATCCTCTAAGGTCCGGATCAGCTGATCCTTGTTCGCCCGACGGTTGTCATTGGCGTAAAAACCGCGTAAGCGCAACTGGTCATAGCCCCAGTCCCCGACGACGTAATCATACTTGTCGAGGATGTCGTTATAGCGCTCGGCAAACTTCGCGCGATCGAAAGCCTGCTTGTGATCGACTTCTATCTGGTACCGACGGCCATCGATCGTGATCATGTCCGGTGCGACCTGACTTACCGGTACAAGCGGTGTCTCCGCAGGCTGCGGCGTTGGCTCTGGCATCGTCAAGACTCCTTTCGTCCCTCAATCGATTCAGTATAACACTATTTCAGCGGGTAAACAGCCGCCAGGTGGTCCCCGATGACCGTCCGCAGCAGGCGCGGAAAGTGGAACGTCGTCGTCCCGGCGATCTCGATCGTCGGGAAGAACGGCGCGAACAGGTACGTGTCCACGCCCGTGAGCGCGTAAGTCTGTGTCTCGACCAACCGGGCGCCAGCGTAGCGGACCTGGCGCTTCGCGTCCACGGTCAGCCCCACCCACTGCATGTCACCGAACACCTGGCCCCGGAAGTTCATCCCGACCATGCGAAAATGATGCAGAAACGCCCGGTTCTTCTGGATCTCCATCACCAGCCGCCACAGGTCCGCGCCACTCAGCGTCGTCGTGATCAGGTGCATCGGGTGAGGCAGGAGCCGGTGCAAGTCAGCCTGAGTCACCACGCCAGCCGGTAGCCCGCCTTGGAACAGCCCAGTGTTCAGCAACGCTGCGGTGCTCGCGCCCGCTTGGGCCAACGCGGCCAGCCCTGCGGCCATCAACGGAGACGGCCCGGTCGCTGCTAACGGTAACGCCTGCGGTAGCGCCGCGACCGGTCGCGCCGCCAAAGCAGCGGTCCCCTGCGCTTGCCAGGCAGCAATCTGGGCCTCGTCGCCAGCCTGCACCGGCAGATCGGCGACCGCCTGCACGGTCGCTTGGCGCGTCTGGACGCGATGTGTCTCGTCCACAGTCAGCGTCACGCGCCCGACATATTCGCCGTAACGGCCAGCGGCAGCCAGCAAAGTGTGCCCCTGCAGCTCGCCGGTCGGTAGCAGGTGGTGGGTGTGTCCGCCGATGATCACATCGATCTGCGGGTACGTCGCCGCCAGGTGCCGGTCTGCCGGCAACCCCAAGTGTGACAGGACGACCAGCACGTCGTAAGTGCCGCCGATCTGTTCCAGCAGCGTGGGGAGGACCGCCGCGACCGGCCGCACCAGCCAGCCGTTAGGGCCGTATGTCGCCAAGTACGGCGCGGTCACACCGATGAAGGCGATCCGCGTCCCACCGGGCGTGGTGCGGTACACCACCGGTCGGGCAAACGCCGGGCGGTGCCCATCGGGCTCGAACAAGTTGGCCAGCGTCACCTCGAACCGCGCATCGTCGTACAAGTGGGCGAGCTGATCGTGCGCGTTACCCAGCCCTTCGTTGTTACCGATCGTCGCCACATCGTAGTGCGCCGCGTTCAGCAGCGCAACGTTGAAGTGACCATCGGTCGCCTCGGTCAGCGGGTGGGCCCGGTCCATCGCGTCGCCATCGTCCAGCGTCAGCGTCTGCGGGCCCTGCTGCGCAGCCAAGTATCGACTGATGCGCGGCCAGTGCTCGACATGAGCGTGCAGGTCATTCGTGTGCAGCAGCGTGATCGTCTCCATCTGCTCACCTCCTGACTTCCATGTTAGACGACCGGCGCCGACCGCGCAACGGCGACACCTGGGCCAAAGCAAAACGGAGACTGCATCATCACAGTCTCCGCTTGCGCACTCATCAATGGGGCCGCTCACGCCTAAGGTCGAGCACGACTCGTTTCCTCACGCCTGCAGGAAGGGTTCGAAGGCCCTCGCCACGGTCGCCTGTTGCGTCGGCTCCAGCATCGGTGCCAGCTGTGGCCAGAAGCTGTAGCGGAAGTAAGCCGCCGAGAACCCCTGCGCCTCGAGCTTGCGAAACATCAGCGTCAACAGCCCGTTGACCTGGCTGACTTTATCCGGTGTACTATCCGCCAGCACGGTGCGCCGAAGCGCCTGCAGTTGAGCCTCTTCGCGTGAATCCATAGCCACACCCCCTAAACGTTTTACTGATAGTTTACGGGAGTTTTGATTAAAAATCAATGTGACCAATCTAATTTTGCTGCGCGGCAAGCCACGCCTTTTTCTTGGCGGCCAATTGGTGGATCTCGGCAGCCGTCAGCGGACTGCCCCATGGCACCGCCGGGTCGAGGAACGCACGCTCCGGGGCATCAACGCCGACATTCAGGTTCTCGGCCCACGGCACCATACTGTGGTGGATGTGCCCGTGCAGGTTCAACGTCTGCTTAGTGATCCCAAGCATCATCGGATAATGCGACAGGATGAACTGCGTGTGGTCGTCCTTGAGGATCGTCCCGACGGTGTGAAAGGCAAACTTCGGCTCGCCATGCCAGCCCGGATCGTTGACCCGCAAAAACTTGAACAACGCCTGATAGTCATGGTTGCCTTTGATGAACACCATGCGGCCGGGCAGGTCGTGCAGCACTGCGAGCACCGCCGCGTTGGTCGGGACCTGTTCGGGGTTCATCGCGATGTCGCCGAGGTGGTAGACCACATCGTTGTCGTCCACGCGCGCGGCCCACGCCGACCGCAGTGCGTCGTTCATCGCTGCGACTGTCGTGAAGGGCCGCGGGGCGAAGTCGTTCGTGCCGAGCAGGTCGGCATGGAAAAAATGCGTATCTGCGATAAAAAGATTCATTATCCCTCCCGGTGCGCCGCGCGTGTGCGGCACACCCACATCGTCAGTGGCACCGTTAACGTGACGGCGACCACTGAGAACAAGACCTGGATCAGCTCCCCGGCGAAGATCTGGTTGTTCAGGATCTGCCAAAACGGGTAGCGTAACTGAGCGAACCAGATGAACAGCCCGGCAAACCCACCGAAGAAGCCGAAGAACAGCGTATTCAGCGCGGTCCCGATGATCGCGCTGGCCATGCGGTCGAGCCCAGCCGCATCAACCGCCGCCCCAAGTTCCCGGACCCCGGCCGTGACAGCCACCGCCGCCTCAGCGATCGCCCCCAGCGTACTCAGCAAGCCGGTGGCGATCAGCAGGTCTTGGAAGCGAATGCCGATGTACAGGGAGAAGCCTTCGAGCTCCTCGGAATCCTCGGGCCCGAACCCCGCGGTGTGGCTCAGGCTCACCCCGGCGATCACGACCACCAAGACCAGCCCCATCACCAGAAGCGATGAGACGAAGGCGGTACTGGCCACGTCGCTGTCCGACGTGGAGAGGAAGATGATCGCAGCCAGCACCCCGAGTCCTGCGACGACCGCGACGCCGATCGGGTTGAACCCGCCGGCCATCAAGACCGTCGCGGTGATCATGATCAGCATGTTCAGTAGCAACGCGATGAAGTTCGCGACCCCCTGCTTGCCCCCGACCAGCGTCAGCAGCACCAAGAGCGCGAGCAGCAATGCAACGATCGTACTCATGCGCGCACCTGCTTTCGCGCGGCCAAGGCCGCAAGCCCGCTGGTCAACGGCACTGCGAGTACGATCCCGAAGGCCGACACCAGCGCCTGCGCAAAGCCTAGTCCCATCACCCAGATCACGGTCTGCGAGATCGCGTTGCCGTTGCGCAACCACAGGACGCTTTCGGTGAATGTCTCGGCGATGAAGATCATGAACAAGACTGCGATCAGTGGGCCCATCACGTTGCGGCCGATCGCCATCCCCGCCGCGAACGGCTGCCGCCCAGGCGGCAGCTCGATCACACTCGCCGTGATGTCCGTACACTCGTCGAACACCGCGCCGAGCGAGCCGATGATGATCTGGACAAAAAACAGTAGCTGCGGCGCCTGCGTCACGTACTTGACCGCCTCCAGGTGCAGATCTTTGTACCCGGTCAGGTGGAACAGCAGGTAGCCCAGCGCCACCCCGGCCGCAGTCGCGGTGATCGTCGCCGTCGCTGCAATCGCCGCCGCGCGTGTGATGCCGAGGACGAACAGAGTCGTCACCAAAGTGAAGGCGACCGCCAACCCGGCAAACAGTAAGAAGGCCGTCGCCTGGTGGGAATCAAACTCGACATGTAGCGTCACGGCCAGCAAGCCGATGTTGGCGAGGATACTCAGCGCGGTCATCACCAGCCGCCGGCGCATGATCATCACCAGGAGCGTCAGCGCGAACGCTAGCAGCGCCAACACGATCCCGTCACGCTTGCGGGTCATCAGTGCGTAGCCGCCAGTCTGCGCCGTCACGAAGACCTGGCTGCCGACTGTCAGCTTGCTGTCCATCGCCCCAGAGCGCGAGTACTGGTTGGTGAACGTGATGCGCCGCCCGCGCTTGACCGTGTTCAGCAGGTGGGCGCTGATGCGTTGGGTGGTGAGCTGGTCGCGGTTGCCCAAATTATCCGTCTGCGCGGCCTGTTTGGTGACGCGCACCGCGTCAACCTGCGCGATCGGGTGCCGGTACAATGGCGCATCCCAGCGCGCGAGTCCCAGCACCACCAGGAAGGCGAGCACAGGCGCCAGCCACTTGACCCTAGCCCAGATGGTTTTCACGTAAGATCTGCTCATAGGCATTGCGCACCGGCCCTTCCGGTTTGGCCCAGACGTCCCAAGTCGTCACATCGACCGGGGGAAACTGGTAGTGCTCGTTGACATAGGTCTCGTACGCACGCACCGAAGTCGAGTGTGGGATGTTCAGCTGCAGGATGCGGACCTGCTTGATCAACCCGTTCAAGGCGGCGCGTTCCGCCCGACCGTTCATCATGATGTTGCCGAGCTCCAAGTACCGCTGCCCGTCATTGAGCGTGATCTCTTGGATCAGATCGAACTGTTCGAATTTTTCGTTCATCGTTGCCTTCCTCTAAAAAGTTTCTAAAGTTGCGCCTGACGGTGTGGGGGTGCGCCCGTCCACCTGCGGATTGTGCTAAGGTTAAAGTCAACCAGTGAAGGAGCTTACCATGCGCAAACTGATCTTGACCTGCCTGCTCATCAGTATCACCTTGATCACCAGTGGGTTCACCGTTGTCGGCCACCGCGGCGATCCGCTCACTTACCCCGAAGAGACGTTCCAGAGCATCGATCACGCGGTGGCGGTCGGGGCCAACTACGTCGAACTCGACGTGCACGAAAGCGCGGACGGCGTGCTCGTCGTACAACACGACAACACAATCCAGCGCATGACCGGCGCTGCGCTGACAATCAGCGCCACACCTTATGCCACACTTCACGCCTATCATACCAAAAACGGCGAGCCGGTTCACAGCCTTCAAGAAGTCTTGACCCACTACCGCACCAGTCGGGTCAAGTTCCTGATCGAGACGAAGGTGATCAAGGGTGACCCCGATCCCGATGTCGAGGCCAAACTGGCCGCAATGATCACGCGCAACCAACTGACGAAGCGGGTGATGTTCCATTCGTTCTCGCTGAGCAGCCTCAAACGCCTGCAGCGCCTGCTACCCCAAGTCCCCCGCCTGTTCATCGTCGGCTCGCTCAAGCGGATCACGTTCGCCGTGTTCCCCTATGTCTCCGGCATCAACGTCTCAAGCGACCTCATGACGCCCGAGATGGTCAGCGCCCTGCACGCGATGGGGCAAAAAGTCTACGTCTGGGACGAGATGAACGAGGACCGGGCCAAGTGGCGCTGGCTGGTCAACCTGAACATCGACGGGGTCGTCACCAACTATCCGGCCTTGGCCCGCGAGTTTCAGCAACTGAAGCGCGACACCGCCAGCCGCACCGTCGACCAGTTGGCGACCAATACGACCACCACGACGCTGCCGGTCTACGCGAACCCCTACACCCACGACCCGACGCGGACGACCTTGGCGGCCGGCGCCAGCTTCACCGTACAGGAGCAGGTGACCACGACTGACGGAACCTATTACCGAATGAGTCAAAACCGCTTCGTCCCAGCGACCGGCCTGACGCTGGCCCCAAACGCCGGCTGGGCAGTCCAGCTGCTTGGGCAGCGGGTCTGGGCGCACGGGCGCGGTCTGCGCCTCGCCCTACACCCCGCGGCCCGCACCAGTAGCGGCGTGTGCGGGTGGCTGACCACCAACAGCCCGTGCACCATCGACGCGGTCCGGTTACGCGGTCGCCAGGTCTGGGTGCATGTCGGCCCAGGCTGGGTCCGCCTGCACGACCTACTATTGGCCGGCGACCGGCTCCCGCGCCCGTTGAACGCAGCGGCGCTGCCCGAGACCCCGCAGGTCGAGCTGCGTCTGGCCCCCGGCAGCGACCTGCTTCGCTTGCTTTGAGCCGCAGCCACCCCGCGATTTTGCCACGTCTTTTTGCTTGTGCCGGGTCGGTTCGGTCTGATATGGTTGAGTTAATCAATCAAAGAAAGCGGGATGATATGATGACCATCAACTGGCAAGCAGAAGCAGAGAAGTACCAAGACGACCTCCTCAAGGACCTTTTTGGCCTCTTGAAGATCAACTCCGAACGCGACGTCGAACACAAGACCGCCGATGCGCCGCTGGGCCCCGGCCCGGCCGATGCACTGAAGGCGATGCTGGCCCTGGGCGACCGCGACGGGTTCAAGACCCTGAACGTCGACAATGTGGCCGGCCGCATCGAATACGGTGACGGCGACGAGATCTTCGGGCTCTTCGGCCACATGGACGTGGTGCCAGCCGGGCCTGGGTGGACCACCGATCCGTACGATCCGGTGATCAAAGACGGCAAGCTATACGCGCGCGGCTCCTCAGACGACAAGGGTCCAAGCATCGCAGCCTACTATGCCTTGCGCCTGATCAAGGACCTTAAGTTGCCAGTCAACAAGAAGATCCACTTCATCATCGGCACCGACGAAGAATCCGAATGGGTCGGCATCAACCGGTACCTCGAAGTGGAACCTGCGCCAGACTTCGGCTTCTCGCCTGATGCGGAATTCCCGATCATCAACGGAGAAAAAGGGATCGCGACCTTCAAAGTCGTGTTCAAGCCGATCGCCGCCAAGCCAGCCAGCCTGACCCTGCGCAGCTTCGATGCCGGGATCCGCGTGAACATGGTGCCGCAAGACGCGACTGCGGTGATCGAAGGGACCCTCACCGCCGACCTCAAGGACGCGCTCGCCAGCTTCGGCCCCGCGAATGGCGTCCAAGTCGAAACCGAAGACACCCCCAACGGCCTGAAGATCACGCTGACCGGTAAGGGCGCCCACGCGCAGGAACCGAAGGCCGGGGTCAACGCCGCGACCTACCTGGCCACCCTGCTCGCACCGTTTGAGTTTGACCCAGCTGGCCAACGTTACCTGAGCGCCATCGCAAACTTGATGCACGACGATTCCCGTGGTCACAAGCTCGGCATCAACTACACGGACAAGGTGATGGGCGACCTTACCGCCAGTGCAGACATGCTGACGTTCAGCCAGGACGGCGAACAGAGCATCGCGATCAACGTTCGCTACCCGCAAGGCACGGACGCGGATGCCATCCGTGATCAGATCGAAACGGCCGTCGGCGCCGATGACGCCGATGTCGTGATTCCAGGCCACGCCCAGACGCCACACTATGTGGCCGGTGACGACCCGCTGGTGAAGACACTCATGGCAGTCTACGAAAAGCAGACTGGCAACAAAGGCCACGAGCAGGTGATCGGTGGTGGGACTTACGGCCGCATCATCGAACGCGGTGTCGCGTTCGGCGCCCAGATGCCAGACCAAGAAAACGTGATGCACCAAGCCAACGAATACATGCCTGTCGCAGATATCATCAAGGCCGTGGCGATCTACGCCGAGGCGATCAGCGAACTGGCCAAGTAATCCCCGCTCACGCCGTGGCACAAGCCGCGGCGTTTTTGTATACTGAGACTGATCTCAACTGACGCAATCCAGGCGCGCCGGTTCACTGGTGACCGCATCGCGCGCTCACCCTCGGGCCTCACTACCCGTGTGCGCCCCGCGGTGAGACCCGCCCGGTGGCAAGGCGTCGCCGGACGGTCACCGCACATCCACAAGGAGGCTTGTCCATGTTTGCACCCAGTGCGCTCACCCCGTGGCTTCACGGCGACGCCGAGGCGATCACCGTGACCACTTATCCGACACTTGACTCGACCAGCACTGCGGCGCGCCGGGCGCTAGCGGCAGGCGCCACGCCTCCGTTCGCATTCATCGCCGACACCCAGACCGCCGGTGTCGGGCGGCGCGGCAAGCGCTTCTTCTCCCCTGCGACGACCGGCCTGTACATGACGGTCGCCTTCGCGCCGCCAGCTGCACTTCCGCTAGAACTGCTCACGCCGGCTGCCGGGGTCGCCTTGCAAGCCGCCATTCAGCACCAGTTCGGCGTCACCACCCAGATCAAGTGGGTCAATGACTTGCTACTGGCCGGACACAAGGTCGCGGGCATCCTCGCCGAGGCCGTCCCGGCGCCGATGCGCGTCCTGCTCGGTACCGGTATCAACCTCGCGCCAAGCGCCGCCTCTCCGACCACCCCGATCGACCTACCGCTAGGCACGCTGCTGCCGACCGCCCCAGCCACGGACCCGCGCCCGCAGCTGGCCGGCACCTTCCTCAGCGACTTCTTCACCCTGCTCCAAACACCGGCCGCGATCATGCCGGCCTACCGCGCGCACGCGGCTTGGCTGGGCGAGCGCGTCACCCTGACTGGAGCCGGTGCACCAGCCAGCGGGCGCCTCGTCGGCTTCAGCGATGACGGCGCCTTGCAGCTGACCACCGCGAACGGATCGATCACCGCCCACACGGGATCGATCCGCCGGGCGGATTGAGTTTGGCGATGACGCCTTGATCAAGGCGCATGATGCCGCTCGTGGTGACCCCCACCAGTGATGCCCATGGTCACACCAAGAAGGGAGAGACCGCGGTCTCTCCCTTCTTGGTGTGGGCTGGCGCTCGCTCAGCGGCTGGCCAGCAACCGGGCGAGGTCGGCGAAGTCGCTCAGCGTGTAGGTCGGCTGAATTTGACTGCGATTCGGCAGGAAGTGCGGATTGAACCACGCGGTATCGATCTTGGCGTTGCGTCCACCCTGAATGTCCGAGGTCAGGGAATCGCCGATGATCAGTGTCGTGGCGGGGTCAAAGCGCGGGATGCGCTGGGCAACGTACGCGAAGAAGGCGTTGGTCGGCTTCGGCGCGCCGATCACATCGGAGACGAAGACGTCGGCGAAGTGATCGATCAGCCCCGCCTTGGTCAGGCGTTGCTGCTGCACCGCCTCGATCCCGTTCGAGACGATATAGCAGCGATACTCCCCCAGCGCATCCAAGGTCTCTGCGACATGCGGGATCAAGATCGCCTCTTGGTCGATCATCGCGTGGTACTTTTTCTCCGCCCACAACCCGTCTGCATCGAAGTGGTGCCGCTTGAACAGCTGGGTGAAGCGGGTCGCGAAGATCTGCTCACGCGGGATCTCCCCCGCTTCGTAGCGCTCCCACAGCTTAGCATTCAGTTGCAGGTACTCGGCCTCAAGTGCTGGCGTGTACGGCAGCCCTAACAGCGCGAAGGTCTTCGCGAGGCTCTGCAGCTCGCCGGCCTTAAAGTCCAGCAGCGTGTCATCGACATCAAATAGTAAGGTTCGATACATGTGGGCACCTCCAGTTTATTCGTCCAGCCTAGCATAATTTCTTAAGGAATGCGATGGGAGGCGGCAAGGCGTGGGGATTTGGGTTATAATGAACAATATTGTGCCAAGCCAAAGGTGGGAACAATTTGAAAACAGGATTCAAGCAAAAGTGGGGGGACTTTCGCGGCAAGCACACCGCGAAGCCGAAGCCGGGAGAACCCGAAGCAAGTCCGCTGCCGCCCTTTTCCAAAACGACATGGCCGCTCTACCTGAGCGTCGCCATGCAGACGATCAAATCCCTTGTCTACTACGCCCTCGGCGCCTTATTGGTCGGCGGGGCGCTTGGCGTCGGGATCCTCGGCGGCTACTTCGCCTCGATCATCGACGACACCGCTGTGCCAAGCAAGGCCGCCATGACACGCACCCTGAAGAACGTGGACCAGTCAACGGCCCTCAAGTTTGCCCATAACGTCGACTTATCCCATGTCAAAAGCGACCTGCTGCGCGACACCGCAGACCTCGACCACATCTCACCGTGGCTGCAAAAAGCCTTGGTGGCCACCGAAGACGAGGAATTCTACGAGCACGACGGCATCGTGCCGAAGTCATTGGTCCGCGCCGTCTTTTCTGATCTGACCGGGGTCGGGAGCCAGACCGGTGGCTCCACGCTGACCCAGCAGGTGGTCAAGATGCAGTTCTTGAGCGCCGAGACCACGTTCAAGCGCAAGGCCGTCGAGATCATGTACGCCCTGCGGCTCAACCATTATTTCTCCAAGCAGGAGATCTTGGCCGCCTACCTGAATATCGCGACGCTCGGCCGCAACAACAAGGGACAGAACATCGCCGGCGTTCAGACCGCCGCGCAGGGCCTGTTCGGCAAGAACGCCGCAGACCTCAACCTCGCACAGGCGGCCTTCATCGCCGGCCTGCCGCAGAGCCCATCGATCTACACGCCGTACACCAACACGGGTGAGCTGAAGACCAACCTCAAACCAGGCCTGGACCGGCAGAAAACCGTCCTGTTTCGCATGTACCGCGCCGGGACCATCACCAAGGCGCAGTACAACACCGCGAAGACCTATGACCTCAAGGCTGATTTTCTCCCGACCGAGTCCGCTAGCGCCCAGACGCAGAAGTACAGCTACGTCTACAACATGGTCACCAGCGAAGCAACCAGCATCCTCGCCAAGCAGATGGCGGCTAAAGACGGCCACTCAGCAGACGAACTGAGCAAGAACTCCGCGCTCAACACCCAGTACCAAAACGACGCCGGCAAGCTGCTCGCGACCAAGGGCTACACCGTGCACAGCACGATCAACAAGTCGGTCTACGACGCGATGCAAGACGTCGTCACCGCCAGCAAGAGCGGGCTCGGCTACATCTACACGAAGTCGAGCACCGATCCGGTCACTGGCAAGACCACGACCATCGAGGAACCCGTCCAATCCGGGGCCGTCCTGATGGACAACGACACCGGCGCGATCGTCAGCTTCGTCGGCGGCACCGCCGGCGAGGTCAACCACATCTACACGAAGCGCTCCCCGGGGTCGTCGATCAAGCCGATCCTAGTCTACGGGCCCGCCGTCGAGAACAAGGTGATCGGCACCCAGACGATGCTCGCCGATTTTGCCAATGACTTCGGCAATTACTCCGTCACCGACTACGGCGGCGTGATCCAAAACAAGTTCGTCAGCGCGAGTTATGCGCTGGCGCACTCCTACAACATCCCGACGGTCAACCTGTACAGCCGCCTGCGCCAAAGTGTGGACGTGAAGTCGTACATGGTCAAAAACGGGATCGACACCCTGACGCAAAACGACTATAACCAGCTCGGCTTGGCGCTCGGGGGGACCGACTACGGGATGACCGTCCAGCAAGCGGCCGGCGCCTTCGCCACCTTCCAGCGCGGTGGGACCCACATCACCCCGTATGTGATCGACAAGATCGTCGACCCGCTCGGCAACGTCGTCTACCAGCACAAGGCCAAGAAGACCCGAGTCTTCTCGGACGCGACCAGCTACATCATGCAGCAGATGCTGCACCAGGTCATCACCGCTGGGACTGCGACCGCGCTGAGCTACCAGCTGAGTTTTGACACCGATCACCTGATCGGGAAGACCGGGACCAGCAACGACTACAAGGACGTCTGGTTCCTCGGCTCGACCCCGGGCCTGACCATGGCTTCGTGGATGGGCTACGACAACGCCAACGGGAGCAACCACCTGCTGACCAGCGCCGGGTCCTCCCTCAACCAGGGCCTATGGGCGAAGCTGATGAACGCCGCCTACCGCCTGATGCCGAAACAATTCGCGCTCAACCAGACGATGCGCAAGCCGAGTGCCGTTCGATCGGTCACCGTCAACGCACTGACCGGGCAGCCCAACGGGAGCGTGCTCTACAACGGCAGCACCTACAACGTCAACGGCGGAACCGTCGAAAGCCTCTACAACGGCTGGGCGCCGACCGGGGGCAACGGAAAATTCGCCATCGGCGGCGATGCCAGTGACTACGAGCTCTTCTGGGAATACTTCGGTGGTGGCAACAACGACTATGGGATCCAGTCCACCAAGAACGAAAAACCCAAGACGGCGGCTCAAAAGCAGGCCGCCGCTGCACAAGCCGCCGCGGCGGCCAAGGCCAAAGCTGACGCTGCGGCAGCCAAAGCGCAGGCAGATGCGGACGCCAAGGCGGCAGAAGACGCCGCAGCTGACGCCGCAGCCACCGCAACCGAACCAGAAACGCCGGCTGATGCCGCCTCTAGTTCCAGTAGTGCGACCACCAGTTCAAGCACCAGCAGTCGCCAACCATAAGTGCCTCATTAAGAACCGTGCGGATCAGATGAATCTGATCTGCGCGGTTCTTTGCGCTACCCGTCGTGCGCGATCACCGGCCAAAACCCGGGTTGTGACATAACCCCTGGTGGCACGACTATTCCAGAACGTTACGTGCCATAACGCAACGCCCTAGCCGTATAAGAGAGACCCCCTGCAAAACCTAAGTTCGGGTTTTGCAGGGGGTCTCTCTTATACTCTGGGCTAAAACCGCGTTATGGCACAGCCCCCGTGACCAAGTGATCGCTCACTTGGTGGACTTGCGGGCAGTGATATCGAACCCAAGGCGGATCGTCTTAGCGTCGATGTCTTCCTTGTTCATCATCTTGGTCAACAGGCGCATCGCGACGGCCCCGATGTCATACAGGGGCTGATCGATAGAGGTCAGCTGCGGGCGCGCCATCTCAGTCAGCTTCGTGTTGTTGGACGTGATCAGCTCGAAGTCTTCTGGCACACTGATCCCAGCGTCCAGCGCCCCGTCGAGGATCCCGACGGCGACTTCGTCATCGCCGATGATCGCCGCGGTGGCACCGGCTTTTTGCAGTTGCGCAAACAGGGCAAGACCGGCGTGGTAGCTGGTCTCGTACTCGAAGACCAGGCTCTCGTCGTAGGCCAACCCGGCAGCTTCCAACGCCTGCTTGTAGCCCTTCAGGCGGTACTGGCCGTTGATCGGCTGGCTGAGCGGACCGGTGACTAATGCAACTTGCTGGTTACCGGACTTGATCAACTGCGTGGTCGCAGCTTCGACGGCCGCCACGTAGTCGATGTTGACCGAGCCGACCTGCTCGTCCGGATCGACAGACCCCGCGAGGACGATCGGGGTCTTGCTGCGGGAGAACTCCTGGCGCACGCCATCGGAGATGTCGTTGCCCATGTAGATCAAGCCATCGACCTGCTTGGCCAGCAAGGTGTTGAGCACCTGGACCTCTTTTTGGCTGTTCTCGTCGGAGTTGGCGAGGATGATGTTGTACTTGTACATCGTCGCCACATCGTCGATCCCCCGCGCGAGGCTGGAGAAGAACATGTTGGTGACATCTGGGATGATCACCCCGACGGTCGTGGTTTTCTTGGACGCCAACCCACGCGCAACGGCGTTCGGCCGGTAGTCGAGCTTATCGATCACCTCGAGCACCTTCTTGCGGGTCGCAGGCTTGACGTTCGGGTTCCCGTTCACGACACGAGAGACCGTCGCCATTGAGACGTTGGCTTCGCGCGCCACATCATAGATCGTGATTGTTTGTTTTTCCATTATCGTAGACTCCTTGGTGTGCAGACACTAGATTTCCAATTCACTGTAACAAAAGCGGCATCGCAATGCAAGCGTTTTACTGAACTTTTCATGCAAATTTTCAGAAGCGCTTTTCAGAAAGCCACGCAAATCGCCGCTGTGCTATACTGAGAGCGTCAATCCCCGCCCCGCGGGACGTCATAACCAGGAGGCACGTACATGAATCAACATCTTCACGCATTGCAAGACTGGGTCGCTGGCCAAGGCCTCGACCTCGCTTACATCAGCAACTTCACCAACATCAACTACTACACTGGCTTCTTCAGCGATCCGGAAGAGCGGATCACCGGCCTGTTCGTCTTTCCTGACCAGGAGCCGTTCCTCTTCGTTCCGGCCCTATCCATCGAAGCGGTCAAGAAGGCGGGCTGGACGTACGGTGTCGCCGGTTACCTCGACCACGAGGACCCGTTCGCCCTGATCGCCGCCGAGATCAAGCGCCGCACCCCGAACCCGTTGCGCTGGGGCATCGAAAAAGATGACCTCGCCGTCTTCAAGTTCGAAGCCGTCATGCGCGAATTCCCGCAGGCGACCTTCCCGGCAGACGCCAGCCGGTTCACCGAAGGCCTGCAGCTGATCAAGACGCCTGATGAGATCGCTAAGATGGTCGAAGCCGGCCACCAAGCCGATCGCGCCTTTGCCGCCGGTTTCGCGGCCTTACGCGCCGGCATCACCGAGCAGCAAGTGGTCGCGGAGATCGAATATGCGATGATGAAAGAAGGCGTGATGCACATGTCCTTCGACACCATCGTCCAAGCCGGGGTCGACGCCGCGGACCCGCACGGTGGCCCTGAAGCGACTGCCGTCCAGCCCGGCGAGCTCGTCTTGTTCGACCTCGGGACTAACAACCAGGGGTATATGAGCGACGCGACCCGCACGGTGGCCTTCGGTGGGCCGGTCTCTGCCAAAGCGCGCGAGATCCACAAGGTCTGCCTCGAAGCGCAGCTGACCGCTCAAGCCGCGGTACGCCCCGGCCTGACCGCCGCCGCGCTGGACAAGATCGCCCGCGACGTGATCACGGCCGCCGGCTACGGGGAATACTTCAACCACCGCCTCGGCCACGGTATCGGCATGTCCACTCACGAATTCCCCTCCATCATGGAAGGCAACGACATGACGCTGCAGCCCGGCATGTGCTTCTCTATCGAACCGGGGATCTACATTCCGGGGGTCGCCGGCGTGCGCATCGAAGATTGCGTCCACGTCACCGAGACCGGCTGCGAACCGTTCACCCACACGAGCAAAGAATTCACCACGATCGACTGAACCCCAGCGACCGACGATATGTCGGTCGTTTTTTTTGCACCACAGTTCGGCGCCTGCCCCGACCGCTCGACCCAACAAAAAAAGACCCGCGCGAATACGCGGGTCAAAGCGGCGTTAGGCCTCCGGTTGGTCGTCGTCTGCCTCTGGCGCGGCCGGCTCTGGTGCCGGCGCACTTGGCTCAGGGTCGACCGGTGCGTCGTCTTGGTCCTTGGCTTGCGCGAAGGCGCTCTTGCCGTCGAGGACGATGTCGTCGAAGTCGGCGTCAGCCGCCACTTCTGGGACCTCAGTCAGCTCCGCCTTCAGCGCTTCGGTCGCGTCGTCATAGGTCGTCAGGGCATCTTGCTCCGGCTTTTGCGCCTTGGCCTTGAGGTCGCTGACGAAGCCTTCGGCAGATTCGCGCCATTCAGCGGTCGCGTCGCGCGCGTAATCGTAGTAGTCCGCGGCCCGGTCGGCCAGATCATCCTTCTTCTCCGCAAGCTTGCGCTTCAGCTCATCGCTGTTTTGTGGGGCCAACAAGTAGGTGGCAGCCAGCGAGCTGGCCGCACCGAGAACGAAGCCTAACAGAAAATGACTCTTTTTGGACATGTGGAATTCCCCCTAATCTTTGGCTGGATCCTTCTTCTTCAACAATGACATCGCTTTTTGTCCGACCTTGGCCGCCACAGTCACTTTGGCCGTGTTCTGCGCGCCGTTGGCGACCTTGCTGGCGAGGTTGCGCGTGGAGGTGTTCAGGTCGGAGACCGACTCGCCCAACTCCCCGATCGCCGTGAAGACGGGATCGATCGCGGCGACCTTACCGTTCACGTCGTTCAGCAAGGTATTCGATTTGGTCAACAGTGCCTCGATCTCGTTAGTCAACGGCTTGACCTCACCGTTGATCGTAGCCAGCGTCTGGTTCACTTCGGCCACTGTCTGTTTGATCTCTTTCGTGACCCCGGACAAGCGGATCGCGATGATCGCCACGGCCAACGCAATGATCAAAAATGCGACCGCTGCGATCACGCCTGCGACTTCTGCTCCTGACATGCAACACCCTCCTCTACGGGCACCACGTTCGGCCCTGAAATGGCTTTCGCCGTATAAGATAAGAATATCATCAATAGTAAGAGCCGGCAAACGCTAGCCTAAAACTTCCCTAATATTTTGTCCGTCGCTGGGTTTGACAGGGGCGGTTTGTTAAAATAGAGACACTAAGGAGCGGATAACGTGAATTTTCTGACTGAAACCAAAGACCTGACCACGCAGACCAACCTCTTGCTGCGCTACATCGAGCACATCGATTGGGACGCTGTGCTCAGCCACGTGATCGCCGTCGTCGTCCAGCTACTGTTGTTCACCCTGCTATTCTTCGTGATCAACGGGGTCAGCAAGCGGCTGGTCAACCGCGGCTTCGCCTCGTACAAGGGGCGCAGCCGTCTCTCGCCGACGCGCATCGACACGATGCACACCCTGACACGCAACGCGTTGTCCTACATGATCCTGTTCTTCTACGCCTACGCGCTGCTGTCGGTGCTCGGGGTCCCGGTGGGCACACTGATCGCCGGGGCCGGGGTCGTCGGGATCGCCTTGGGCCTCGGGGCACAGGGCTTCGTCTCAGACGTCGTGACCGGCTTCTTCATCATTCTTGAAGGCCAGTTCGACGTCGGCGACTCCGTCCAGCTTGGCGCGATCTCCGGCAAGGTGACCAGCGTCGGCCTGCGCACGACGATCGTCCAGAGCTTCAACGGCACGATCAACTACATCCCCAACCGCAATATCAGCGTCGTCTCCAACCTCTCGCGCAGCAACATGCAGGCGCTGGTGCGGTTGCCGATGCGCCCGGATGTCGACTTGGCGCGCGTCGCCGAGGTGATCGACCAGGTCAACCACGACCTCGTGCCGACGCACGCGATGATCAAAAGCGGCCCGGATGTCTTGGGCCTGACGGATAACGGCGATGGCACCTTCTCTTATCAGATCCTGATGTTCGTGGAGAACGGCCAGCAGCTGGCGATCCAGCGCGAGTTCCTCGCCGCCTACATTCAGGCGCTGGCAGACGCCGGCATCGAGTTACCCACCCCAACATTGACCCTGACGACCAACTGACCCCCCACCCGTCCCGGCGCCTGCGCCGCTACCCGCAAGGAGGACCTATGCTCAACTTGATCAAAGGTGCCATCATCGGCATCGCGCTTGTCATTCCTGGCCTGTCCGGCAGCATCTTCGCTGTCGTGGTCGGCCTCTACGACCGCCTGCTCGCGGCCGTCAACCACTTCCGCGACGATCCCAGGCGCCACGCCCGCTTCCTCGCCCCGGTCGGCCTAGGCGCGGTCGTCGGGATCCTGCTGTCGACCAAGGCCGTGTTGGTCCTGACGGCGCGCTGGCCGCTGGCAAGCTACGGCTTCTTCATCGGGTTGGTGCTCGGCATCGGCCCCTACGTCTGGCGCAAGATCCGCCAGGTCCCGTTTCGCCCCGCCTACCTCGCCTTGCCGGTGATCGGCTTCGGAGCCATCTACGGGTTGGCGAAGCTTGGCGGGACCGACCCGGAGAACCTGATCGCGCTCACCCAGCTGAGTAGCCTCGGTGACGGCGCGACCATGGTGTTCGCCGGGGCCTTCTCCGTCGCGCTGATGGCGATCCCGGGGATCTCCGGGTCGATCATGCTGATGGTGATCGACCAATACGGGACGGTCTATAACGCGGTCAGCCAGCTGGGGACCGCCGCCCGTGCGCTATTGGCCGGCGACATGGCCGGCTTGCAGCACGCGCTAGGCGCCGTCGCCCTCCTGCTCCCGTTCATGCTGGGGGCGGCGGTCGGCCTCCTGCTGATCGCTAAGCTGATGGAGTGGTTGCTCGCCCGCTACGAAGCGCAGGTCTACTACGCGGTGATCGGCATCGTCTTGGCGGCCGTCGTGATCCTGGTCGAAACCGGCCTGCTCCCGTACTGGCCTGCCACCGTGCTGGCACCAGCGGCTCTGGTCCTGCTCAGCGTCATCGTCGGGGTCGCCGCCACGCTGTTCTTAGACAAACCCAGCGACTGAGGCGTCTGCCCCAGCCTGCACCGCCGCACCGCGTCACACCGGTGCGGCGTTTTTCTGTGTGCGCCAATGCCTCAAGCGCCACCCACGCACCGGGCCAGACCCGGAGGCGACGCGGCCTACGCGGTGGGGCTAAAAAACCGCCGGTCACCCGGCGGCCTCTGCTCACTTCAACTGTTCCACTTCGACCTTAGGCGTCACCGTGTACGCCTTATCGAGGTTATGTCCGATGTAATTGATGCCCTTCATCACCTCGCGCCGGGTCACGATCCCGGTGAAGGTGCCGTCGTCTGAGACCACGGGCAAGAAGGGGTTGTCGACCAGCAGGTGCAAGACGTTCTCCACGTCATAAGGGTCGCGGATGGTGACGACTTCAGTCTCCATCACGTCTCGGACACATAGCTGATCCAGCGGGGCGATGTTGAGGTCATCGAGCCCCAGCATGGTGTTGGTGATCATCGGCAGCGACACCAGGCCTTTCAGGCGGTCATCGCGGTCCAGCACCGGGATCTTGGCGTAGCGGACCTTGGTCAGGACCAAGAACGCGTGGCGCAGCGAGTTCTCCTCGCTGACGCTGGCGACTACATCGCCTGGGATCATGAAGTGCTGTCGGTTCTCTATCATCATATGGTCGATCACTTTGTTGATCATTAACTCTGCTCCTTTAGTGGACGAGCCCGGGCGGCCACATCCAGAATCTATTTTACCGGATTCCGTATGTGAGCGCACCCACAAGCCTAAAGCTTTACAGCTTCGTAAAAGTTATTTACTATAATTCCATTAATTGGTATCATGTGACCATATTGCTGTCTTTTTTCAGAAAAAACCGGACAGATGGAGGAACAAAATGACATACGATTTAGGCGTGCGTCTGATCGCGGAATTCTTCGGCACCGCGATCATGGTCGCACTCGGCAACGGGTCCGTGGCGAACGTGGACCTGAAAGGGACTAAAGGAAACGGCTCAGACTGGATGCTGATCGCCGTGGGTTACGGCGCCGGGGTCATGATCCCCGCCATGGTGATCGGGGGGATCTCCGGCAACCACATCAACCCGGCTTTCACCATCGGTCTGGCCGTCGCCGGTATGTTCCCGTGGGCGGAAGTCCTGCCTTACATCGCCGCCCAATTCCTCGGGGCGATGTTCGGTCAACTGTGGGTCGTCGCCGCGTACAAGCCGCACTACGATCTGACCGTCAACACCCAGCACGTGCTGGGAACATTCAGCACCATCAGCGCAACGAAGAGCAAATTCAACGGTTTCATCAACGAATTCATTGGCTCATTCATTCTCTTCTTCGGCGCGCTGGGGATCACGAAGGCCCCGTTCTTCCAAGACAACCTCGGGACCGCGCACATGGCCTTGGGCTTTTTGGTCGCCACATTAGTCGCAAGCTTCGGTGGCCCGACCGGCCCAGCCTTGAACCCGGCACGTGACCTCGGGCCACGCCTGCTGCACCAGCTGCTGCCCCTGCGTCACAAGGGCAGCTCCGATTGGGGCTACGCGTGGGTCCCGGTGCTAGCGCCGATCCTCGCGGCAATCACGGCGATCCTACTGTACAAGACAGTGTTCTTACGGTGAGCACTGGTCCAAAAAAGAGCGGTACCATAACGCAGTTTTAGCCCAGAGTATCACCATGGCCCCAGCAAAACGGCGCTGGTCCGCGTCAAGTAGACAGGTCAAATAATTAAAGTGCCTATGCAGTTTTCCTTACGGCATGACTCCGGTATTCCATCGGGGTCATGCCGTTTAGTGTTTCTTGGCGGCGTTCGTGGTTATACCAGTTGATTGCCGCTTCAATACTCTTCATCATCTCAAGCTCGGACAAGCAGTGCTCAAAGGCGAACCACTCAACCTTAAGATGGCTCCACAGGCTCTCCATTGGGCTATTATCGCCAGGAGTACCTGGCCGCGACATGCTGTGGGTAATTCCTTCACCCGCTAAGAACGTGTTGTAGGTGCGCCCGGTGTATGCCGATCCTTGGTCACTATGCGTAATTTCTGGCCTGATGCCATTGTTGCTCTTGATGGCCAGCTTAATCGTCTTGGTGGTAAGCGCCGCGGTTTCGCTCGGTGCCACACACCAGGCAATCACGCTGTGATCATAGAGATCCTTCACGGCACTAAGCCGCAGTTTCTGTCTACCTTCTTGACCGTAAGTGAGCTCGGAACAGTCGGTCACCCAGACTTTGTTGGCCGCGCTAGGGTGGAAGGCATGCCCCGCATCGACGGTGTACAGCTTGTTGGCTAGGAGGAACTCCTTCCTCTCGGCTCTGCGATCGTGCTTCGCTACACGGATAGAGGCTCGAATCCGTCCCTGACGCATGAGCCTGCGGACACGACCGTGACTCACGTGATAGGGTGTTTCCTTATTGATATACGTCACGAGCCGTTTAACCCCGAAGACATAGTGATGCTTTTCCTCAAGGGTCACGATGTAGGCCAGAATAGCCTGATTCTCCCGTTCATGGACCGTCACCTTACGATGCGTCCACTTGTAGTACGCTGCACGCGAGATACCCAGAAACCGGCATGTCTCACTGATGCCATAAAGCTGACCGGAGTCGGGATTCACTTCTTGCGCGAGTTGCTGAATGGCCTGATATTGCCTGTCTGATCGACATTCCCTCTTTCCAGTTCTTGGAGTTTTTTTAACACTGCGACCTCCGTTGACACACGGGTTAATCGTGCCTGTAGTCGCTTGTTCTCGAGCTTCAAACGCTCTACTTCAGTGAGCTGACTATTATCTTCCTTCGCCTTACCGCGGCGGTCTGCGAGGGCGGACTCACCACCTTGCTTGAACTTTTTGACCCATGCATAAACCTGTCCATACGAAACGTTGAACCGCTGGGTTGCGGCGACGTAGTCGTGTTCGTTGGCGATGGTCCATTGTGCGATCTCGATACGTTCGAGCTGCGTAGTCTTGCGTCCATCCTTCATTGGCTTGGCCCTCCCAGTGGCTTGTAGTGATTTACCACTAGTATACAGGGATACCCATTGACTGATGACGGTTTTACCCGGAATGCCGTAGGCAACAGCCAGCTGCCGAAAAGATGTGTTACCGGCTAGGTACTTCTGCACGACTTCTAGCTTGAACTCCCGAGAATACTGTTGGTTAGTATGCCTGGACTTAAGACCATCCATCCCATCAGCTGCGTAACGTTCTAACCACTGGTTGACCTGGTGGTGATCGATACCGTGTATCCTTTCCACTGCCTGTGAACTCCAGCCGCCCTCATTAACCAAACCAATGTAGAACAGTTTCTCTTCGGGCGTGTATCTTGAACCTATCCGGCCCATAAAAAAACTCCTTCCTAAGAAGGCAAGCTTTAATTATTTGCTTGTCTACCTAGGTAGGAGTATAGCCAACCCGAATTGAGGTTTTGCTGGGGCCATATTTATGCGGCTTGCGCTGCCCGTTCGAACGCAGAGACACGCGTTCGAATGCCGCGCTGCGGCCTCCGGCATCACCAGACGAAGGCAAGGACGTTGCGCGACGGCACGCCACGTTCTGGAATCATCGTACCGCCAGAGGTGCTGGTACGGCCCCTTTGTTGTCGTCACCCGCGGGCAAACGTCCGCTGCAAGTCCGGGGCCAAGGCCCCGTCACGCAGATGATACGTGACGGTGATCGCAGTCGGCGTCACGTCGATCACGGCGTAGGTGCCGTGCAGGCTGGCGAATTGGCCACGCGGCTGGCTGATGCTACCGGGGTTCAGGAGCACCATGCCGGCGTGCTGCTCGACGCCCAGCTGGTGGGTGTGGCCGAACACGACCAGATCCGCGTTGGCTGCCTGGCCGGCCTCGACCAGCTCCTCGAGCTGGTAGTTCACACCGTACCGGTGCCCGTGGGTCAAGAACACACGGACACCAGCCACGTCGAGCGTGCGGGTGTACGGGAAACCAGCATCGAAGTCCATGTTCCCGCGCACCGCCTGATAGGTGTCAAACAGCGGATCCGTCGCGCTCAGCTCGGCGTCCCCGGCATACAGATAGGCATCCGCGCCGGGTTGCTGGGTCAGGATCGTTGCGAGGATCTCGCGGTCCCCGTGGGTGTCGCTCACTGCGATCAATCGTACCATGTTTGTCTGCCTCACTTTACATCGCGATACCACTGGCGCCACTGCTTCTCCAGGGCGCGCATCGCGTTGCCGCGGTGGCTGATCGCGTTCTTCTCGTCTTCTGTTAACTCCGCCATGGTCCGGCCCAACGCCGGGAGCCAAAAATACGGATCGTAACCAAATCCATTATCGCCGCGCGGGATCCCGGTGATCTCACCCGCCACCGTGCCGGTCACGACTAGGTCGTCTGCCGGGCGGTTCGGCTTGGCAAAGACCAGCGTCGAATGGAAGGTCGCCTGCCGCTGATCTTGGGGCACGTCACCGAGCTCGGCGATCAGCTTCGCGTTGTTCGCGGCATCATTGTGCCCCGCCCCGGCGTAGCGCGCGGAGAAGACGCCGGGCTTGCCGCCCAGCGCCGGGACCACCAGGCCCGAGTCATCGGCCAACACCGGAAGCTCCAGCATCCGGGCATAGCCATCCGCCTTGAGCCGTGCGTTGTCCTCGAACGTCGCGCCGGTCTCGGCGACATCCGGCAACTCCGGAAAATCGCGCAGGCTCTTGACGGTCACACCGTCCGCTTCGAACATCGCGGCGATCTCGCGGACCTTGCCGGCGTTTTTGGAGGCGACCACGATCACGTCTGTCGGCGTCTCAGGCGCGTCCGTCGGCAGTTGGTCGATCGCCACATGGGTCGCTTCGACGTCGAGTCCCAACCAGTTGCCCGCGATCACGTTGAAGAGCTTCGCGTTACCGGTCGTGTAAAACTGCGCGGTCGGCGCAGTGGTCGGCGCGTCATTGGCGATATCGAAGTAGTCCAGCAACGTCGAGACCTCGCTGACCGTCTCCGCGCCGGAGTCGATCAGCGTCACTGCAGGACCCATCACGTTGGCGATCAGCGGCCGCAGGAGCGGGTAGTGGGTGCACCCCATCACCAGGGTGTCGATCCCTTGATGCTGCAAGGGGCGCAGGGTCTCGGCCACCACCCGCTTGGCGATCGCGCTCGTCATCTCGTTGCTTTCGACCAGCGGGACGAACTTCGGGGCGGCCAGGCTGGTCACCCGGATCGCCTGCGCCTTCTGGTGGATGGTGTGGGCGTACGCCTCGCTGCGCACCGTCCCTTCCGTTCCGATCACGCCGATGTGGCCCGTCTTGGTCGCCTTGAGCGCCGCGCGGCTACCCGGCACGATCACCCCGATCACCGGGATGTCCAGCTTGGCCTTCAAGTCCGGCAGCGCTGCGGCCGTCGCCGTATTGCACGCCACGACGAGCATCTTGATGTCTTGCTGGCGCAAGAAGTTCACCATCTGCCAGGTGAATGCGCGCACCTGTTCCGCCGGCCGAGGGCCGTATGGGAGCCGGGCTTGGTCGCCCAGAAACACGATGCTTTCGTTAGGGAGCTGACGCATGGCCTCTTTGACCACAGTCAGCCCGCCTACGCCAGAGTCGATGAATCCGATCGGTTGCGTCTTCATTAAGCCAACGCCTCTTTCATTCAGTCTGAACCTTTATTGTGGACGTCTCTTGCTTTTTTTTCAAGTCGCGTCCTGCACCACAGTCAGACACTGCTTTTGCCAGCCAAATCCGGTATACTAGAAGCGATAACGCATAGGAGGCCAACTATGGCAAAAGCCGATTACCAAGAATTGCTCACCCTGCCCGCGACCGGGCCGCTATTCGGCCAGCTGATGTTGCGCGACCTGCTGCTCCCGGATCTGCTCGGTGAAGCCACGCACGACATCACCTACTGGGCCGGCCGCGCGCTCGCGCGCAAACTCCCCGTCGCAGAAGACCAGATCACGACGCTGTTCGAGCGGATCGGGCTGGGCGTCCTGACGCCGGCCAGCAGCAAACACCACGAGCGCACCTACCTGCTGAGCGGCACCGTCGTCGAGACCCGCCTCGCAAACTTCGACGACCCTGACTTCCGCCTCGAAGCGGGTTTCGTCGCCCAGAGCCTCCAGCAGACCCTCGGCGTCGTCGTCGAGGCCAACGCGACGATCGAGCGGCGCAAGCAGCAAGTGACCCTGACCGCGGTGCTCGATCCCAAGACCCCGCAACCACAGGCTGAGCACCTGATCAGTCTGTGACGCCAAGCCGGCTTGGCCGGGCACGCCAATCACGACAACACCCCTTGGATGCGCGCATCCAAGGGGTGTTGTGCTTACTTCGTGTACTTGTCGAGGATCTCGGCGAGCTGTTCCTTCGTATGGTAGCCGACGATCTTCTCGACCGCTTCGCCATCCTTCTTCACCAAGAGCGTTGGGATCGCCATGATCCCGAACGACTGCGGGGTGTTCGGATTCGCGTCGACATCCATCTTCACGAACTTCACGTCGTCACGCTCGGCGGCCAGGGCATCGATGACCGGGCTCTGCATCCGACAAGGGCCACACCAGGTCGCCCAGAAGTCGGTGAGGGTCACGCCAGTGGCAGTTTCCTGCGCAAAATCTGTGTCTGTTACTGCTTGAACCATCACGGTCACTCCTTCTTACTTTTCGTAACTAACCATATCATACCACATCGCGGGCGCGAATGCGACTGATTCGCCGCGTTACTTGAACACCACGATCGTTGCCCCCGACCCACCGGCGTTTTGAGGCGCGTAGCCAAACCGTTTGACTTGCTTATTGCGCTTGAGGTACTGGGTGACCCCATTGCGGATCGCGCCGGTGCCTAGGCCGTGGACGATCGTCACCTGAGCATAGTTGGCTAGAAGCGCCGCGTCGATGTAGCTGTCGAGCTTGGCCATCGCGTCGTCGTAGCGCTCACCCCGCAGATCCAGTGTCGTGGACGGGCCACTCATGCCGCCCTTGACCGTGGCGACGCGGCGGATCGGGGCCGCCTCCGTTGGTGCCTGGCGCTTCTCCAGGTCCTTGGTCGCGATGCGCATGCGCATGATACCGATCTGCACATCCCAGTGCTTGTCGTCGACCTGCTCCAGAAGTTCCCCAGTCTGGCCGTAGCTGAGCACGGTGACGGTGTCGCCCGGCGCCAGCGCCTGCTTACGCTTCTCGCGACGCAAGATCCGGTTCTTCGGCTCGGCCTTCTCTTGATGCAGGTCCTTCAGCGCCGTTTTGGCCGCGATCAGCTGGTTCTCCTTGACGCTTCCTTGCTGCGTGAGTTGCAACTGGCGCAGGTCACGGATGATCTTGTCGGCCTTAGCCGTCGCCTCTTCGACGATGGTGTTGGCCTCGTCCTTCGCCTTGTTCAGCTGGCGCTCACGCTCGGTGAAGAACTCGGTGTACGCCGCCTTCAAGTCGGCGTGCAACTTGGTCGCTTCGTCGAGTTCGTGGCGGGTCGCCTTGTACTCGGTCTCCGCCGCCTTGCGCTGGCTCTCTAAGTCAGCGATCATGTTGTTCAGGTCGTGGCTGTCATCGGCGATCAAGAGCTTGGCGCGATCGACAACGGCCGGGGCCAACCCAAGACGCAGGGAGATATCGAAGGCATTCGAGCGCCCCGGCACCCCGATCAGCAGCTTGTAAGTCGGCTGCAGCGTCGCAACGTCGAATTCCATCGAGGCGTTGATCGTGCCCGGCGTATTGTAGCCGTAGAGCTTGAGCTCCGGATAGTGGGTCGTGGCGACCACCTGCGCCCCGACCGCGCCGACCTCATCGAGGATCGCGATCGCGAGCGCGGCCCCTTCCTGCGGGTCGGTCCCAGCGCCCAGCTCGTCGAATAACACGAGGCTGCGCGCATCGACATGGGCGAGGATCGTGATGATGTTGCTCATGTGCGCTGAGAAGGTACTGAGGTTCTGCTCGATCGACTGCTCGTCCCCGATGTCTGCAAACACATCCGAGAACACACCGATCGTACTCTCTGCCGCCGCAGGGATGAACAAGCCGGACTGCCCCATCAGCTGCAGGAGCCCCAGCGTCTTCAGCGTGATCGTTTTGCCCCCTGTATTCGGCCCAGTGACCACGATCGCCTGGTAATCCGCGCCGATCGTGATCCGGTTAGGCACGACCTTCTTGGGGTCGAGCAGTGGGTGGCGCGCCGCCAACAAGTCCACGTGGTTGGCGGCTGAGACCTGCGGCTCCGTCGCACGTAGGCTGTGTGCGTACTTCGCCTTGGCATTGATGAAGTCCAGGTGCCCAAGGACCCCGGCGTTGGCGCTCAGCTCGCGGGTATACGGTGCGACCTCGCCTGAAAGCTCGGCCAAGACGCGCTCGATCTCTGTGCTCTCGGCGATCTGGGCTTCCCGCAGCCGGTTGTTCATCTCGACGATCGCCTGCGGTTCGATGAACAAGGTCTGGCCACTAGCACTCTGGTCATGTACGACCCCACCGAACTGACCGCGATATTCGGCGCGCACCGGGATCACGTAGCGGTCATCCCGGATCGTGACGATCGGATCGCTCAGGTACTTCGCGGAACTGCCGTGCGTGTAGTTATCCATGCGCGACCGGATCTCGCCTTCTAACCGCTTGATCTGCTGGCGGATGCTGCGCAACGCTGGGCTCGCGTCATCGGTCAGGTGGCCCTCCTCATCGACAGCGGTCACCAGCCGCCGCTCCAGCGCCGGCAGGCTGGTCAGCGCTTGCTGCAACGTGTACACCTGCCGCAGCTCAAGGTTCTCGGCAAGGTCGGTCAGGAATTTATCGACAGCACTGACGGTTCGCAGCACACGGCCTAACTCCGCCAACTCAGTCCCGTTGAGCACGGCGCCGATCTTCACCCGTTTCAAGGCGGGATCGATGTTCGTCAACTGAGGGATCGGGATCCCGCCACGTAGCCGCAAGATCGACGCACCGTCTGCGGTCTCGTCCAGCCCCTGCTGCACGACCCGTGGCTCACTGCTCGGGGTCAACGCCGCAACGCGCGCGGCGCCTGCCGCGGTGGTCACCGACTGCCGCAGCTGCGCTTTGATCTGGTCATACGCCAGCGTTTGCAAAATTTTTCGGTTCATCGTTGTCCTCTCTATCCTCTTCAACGTCCTGGCGGCAAAAACGGGCCGACCATCGGCCCGCCCGCATGCTTAAGTTCCGACTCAGGCGACCAACCACAGGTGCGTGAACAGCCCGGTCAGCCCCAGCGAATAGCGGACGATCAGCTTCGCCACGAAGGAATCCGCCAGCATGTGCTGCAACCCGGCCACCGGGATCAAGGCGACGAGGTACAGCAACAGGAATACGAACACATACCCCATCAGCAGGTTCAAGACCCCGCCGGCGAGTCCGTTGATCGTCGGATCGACCGGCCGGTACTTCAGATCATGCACCCACAGCGCGGCGAACCGCGTCAGCAGCCACCCCAAGGCGAGGATCAGCACGAACGCGACGCCTCGGTAGAAGGCGTGGTCCAGCGTCAAGCCGACCTGGTTGGAGAAAAACACGAACTGGCTCTGCTCCGTCGCTGACGGGTATGGCACCAACAGCGTCAAGTGCGCAGCCAAGGCCTTATAGCCCAGCGTTGCCACTAAAAGGCTGATCAGGTAACCGCCGATGTGCACCAGCTGCAACCAGACGCCGCGCTGGCTCCCTTCGTAGAAGAAATATAAAAAAACTAAAATAATGAGAAAGCTTAGCATTCAATTACTCCTGCGACGCTTGCTGCGCTTGCGCTTGGCTCTTGACCGCGTCGGATAACGCGTTGAAGGCCAACAAGACCGCCGCATCTTCTTCACTGATGTTCGGGGCGAGGGTCTTGATCTGGGTCAGCCGTTCATTCAGCATCGCCGTTACCGTCTCGAAGTGTGCGAGACTGCCCGGGCCGACGATCGTGTACGTCTTATCCCCGATGACGGCCTTGAACCGTCGCTTCTGTTCTTCCAAACGACACCCTCCTCAACTGCACCTCCGCGCGCTCGCGGAAGACTGCATACTGGCTTATTTTACCATGTTTGATTAGTGGACGCTAGGCGGCCCACCGGCGCGGGGCGTTGCGCTTCGGCCTGACACGACCACGCCCATCGCCCCCTTGTGCGGCGCTTGCCGTGCCCGGCGACTTGACCGGCTGGCCAAGTCCGCACGCCCTGCGCTGATCGACAAAAAAACCGGCGTGTGCCGGTTTTCAGGAGTCGTGCTAGTCTTCGTCGTCCTCGTCTGCCAAGAAGGTGTTCAGGACTTCCTCGACCATCGCCCATTCGTCGTCGTCCTCGATTGGGAAGAGGTCGCCTTGGCTGGCGTCCCCGTTCTCGTCAGGGGTGAAGGAGAAGGCCTGGATCTCGACGTCTTCGTCTTCTGCGGCGCCTTGCGGGTACAAGAGGACGTAGCTCTTGCCGTAATCATCGGAGTCGAAGGTGAAGAGCACTTGGTACAACTCTTCGTTGCCCTTCTCGTCGATCAAGGTGATCAGCTGTTCGTCTTCGCCTGGGTGCATGTGTTCGTTGTTTTCTTCAGCCATGTGCTTTCCTCCGTGGCGGACCTAGTGACTCACGCGGTCCAAGTAGTTTTGCAGGATCATCTGGGCCGCCAGCTTGTCGATGACTTGCTTTTGGCGCTTACGCGACGCGTCCGCCTCTTCGATCAGCATCCGCGACGCTTCGACGGTCGTCAACCGTTCATCTGTGAACGCGACCGGTAACCCGAAGCGTTCCTTCAGCATCTGGCCATACGCCTGCGACTTCTCGGCGCGCGGCCCTAGCGTGTTGTTCATGTTCTTCGGCAAGCCGACGACGAATTCTGTCACCGTATACTGCGCGACGATCTCCGCCACACGGTCCAGGCCAAAATCAGCCTTATCCTCGTTGATCCGAATGATCTCGAGGCCCTGCGCCGTCCAGCCGAGCGGGTCGCTCAGCGCGACACCCACGGTCCGCGAGCCGACATCTAGTCCCATCAGGCGCATCTACTGCTTCTCCTTGCCGAGGTAGCTGCGAACAAGCTCCTCGATGATCTCATCGCGCTCGTGCTTGCGGATCAAGTTCCGCGCGTCGTTATAGCGCGGGATGTAAGCCGGGTCGCCGGAGATCAGGTAGCCCACGATCTGGTTGATCGGGTTGTAGCCTTTTTCTTCGAGTGATTGGTAAACGGTCTCTAACGTCTCGTGAACATTCTTCGGGTTGTTGTCCGGAAAATCAAAGTGGACGGTTTGATCTAATGTGCTCATTCTTAACACCTCATTTCTGTCCAGTTCAAGTCTATTCTACTTGAATCGGCGCGAAAGTACAATCCGCAAGGCGTCATCGACGACCGGGCTCAGCGCGCTTCCAGCGTGGTCTGGGCCAGCTTCAGCGCCGCATCGATCCCGTCCGGCTTCTTGCCACCGGCCTGGGCCATGTCCGGGCGCCCACCGCCGCCACCACCGATGGCAGGCGCGATGGTCTTGATCAGATCGCCGGCCTTGACGCCCTTGGCGATCGCCGCTGGGCTGGCCCCAACGAGCAAGCTGACCTTACCATCGTTGGCGGTCGCCAAGACCAGCACGTCGGAAGCGTCCTTCTCACGCCACTGATCGCCGAGCTGGCGCAGCTCATTCATGCCCGCCACGTTGACCGCCTTGGCGATCAGGGTGAAGTCGCCAGCCGGTGCAGCGTGGTCGAAGATCCCCGCTGCTTCCTGCGCGGCGAGCTTGGCCTGGAGTCCTTCGACCAGCTTCTGGCTGGTGCGCAGGTCCGCCTGCAGGCCCTGGACCTTGTGTGGCACGGCGTTGGGCTGGTCAAGCTTGAGGCTAGCCGCGGTCGCCGCCAGCAGATCTTGCTGCTGAGTGAGGAACTCATAGGCTTCCTTGCTGGTGACGGCCTCAACGCGGCGGGTACCGGCGCCGATACCGGTCTCGCTGGTGATCTTGAACAGGCCCAAGGCTGCGGTGTTGACCGGGTGCGTGCCCCCGTCGAACTCACGATTGTAATCGCCGATGGAGACGATCCGGACCACATCGCCGTACTTATCGCCGAACACGGCGATGGCCCCTTGCTTCTTCGCCTCTTCGATCGGCATCTCTTCCCAGGTGATCGGCAACTGCCGCCAGATCTGGGTGTTGACGATCTGCTCAACTTCACGCAGTTGCGCCGGGGTCACCGGACCGAAGCTGGTGAAGTCGAAGCGCAGGTAGTCGGGCTCGACGAGCGAACCAGCCTGGTGCGTGTGTTCCCCGAGCACTTCGCGCAGCGCTTGGTCAAGCAGGTGGGTCGCGGTGTGGTTCATCGAGACCTTCTTGCGGCGCTCCTGATCGATCGCCAGCGTGTAAGTCTCCCCGACGACCAGCGTCCCTTCCACGTCAACGGTGTGCAGGTTCTGACCGTTCGGGGCGTGCTGCACGTCGGTGACCTTGGCGACCACGACGCCGTTAGCATCCGTGATCACCCCATGATCGGCGACTTGGCCCCCCATCTCGGCGTAAAACGGGGTGCGATCGAAGATCAACCGGGCAGTACCGGCGGCGATGCGGTCGACCAGCGTGTCATCCACCACGATGTCCAGCAGCTTAGCGTCATCTGTCAGGTCGGTCCAGCCGGTAAAGGCGCTGGCGTCTTTGATGTCCATCAGGACCTTGTCCTGGCTACCCATGGACTGCGCATCACCGCGGGCCGCCCGGGCCCGGGCGCGCTGGGCGTCCATGTTGACTTGGAACCCGGCCATGTCGGTCGTGAACCCTTCATCCGCAGCGATCTCGGCGGTCATCTCGACCGGGAAGCCAAAGGTATCGAAGAGCTTGAAGGCCGTGTCCCCTGGGATCTCCGTCGAGCCACTCGCCTTCAGGTCTGCGATGGTCTGGTCCAGCAGGCTGAAGCCAGCGTCCAGCGTTTCGCGGAAGCGGTCTTCTTCAGACCGGATCACTTTTTGGATGAAGTCTTGATTCTTCAAGATCTCTGGGTAGTAGCTGGCCATGATCTCACCGACCACCGGCACCAGCTGGTACAAGAAGGCTTGGTCGATCCCGAGCTTCTTGGCGTTGACCACGGCCCGCCGGATCAGCCGGCGCAGCACGTAGCCGCGGCCTTCGTTAGACGGTAGCGCGCCGTCACCGATGGCGAAGGTGACCGTGCGCGCGTGGTCCGCGATGATTTTGAACGAGACATCATCCTTCGCATCGGCACCGTACTTGCGCCCGTCGCTCAGCGCTTCAGTCTTGCGGATGATCGGCATGAACAGATCGGTCTCGAAGTTGGTCTTGGTGTTCTGGATCACCGAGACCAAGCGTTCGAGGCCCATGCCGGTATCGATGTTCTTGTGCGGCTGCTCGACGAAGCGGCCGTCTGGCAGGTGATTGAACTCGGAAAACACGATATTCCAGATCTCCAGGTAGCGCTCGTTTTCCCCACCCGGATAGTTCTCGGGGTCGTCTTCAGCCACGTTGTTGAATTCCTGACCGCGGTCGTAAAAGATCTCGGAGTCCGGGCCAGAGGGGCCTTCGCCGATATCCCAGAAGTTGTCCTCGACCTCAAAGACCTTGTCGTCGCCCAAACCGACGACGTCGTGCCAGATGCGCTTGGCTTCGGTGTCCTTCGGATAGACCGTGACATAGAGCTTCGCCGGGTCGAGCGCCAACCACTTTGGGCTGGTCAGGAATTCCCACGCCCACGGGATCGCCGATTCCTTGAAGTAATCGCCGACCGAGAAGTTGCCGAGCATCTCGAAGAACGTCAGGTGCCGGGCAGTCTTGCCGACGTTTTCGATATCGTTAGTGCGGATCGACTTCTGAGCATTGGTGATGCGCGGATTCTTCGGGACCACAGTGCCGTCGAAGTACTTCTTCAGCGTCGCGACCCCGGAGTTGATCCACAGTAGCGTCGGGTCATCGACCGGGACCAAGCTGGCGCTGGGCTCAACATCATGCCCTTTTTCCTTAAAAAAGTCCAGAAACATCTGACGGATCTGGGCGCTAGTCAATTCTTTCATGTGTGCCTCCTCGTGCTAACAAAAAACACCGCTGCAATCCAAGGACGCTTGCGCGCGGTACCACCTTGTTTGCAACGATGTGTCATCGTTAACCTCTTAATTATGCTATTCACGTTAAGCATCAGGGAGCACGCCCGGACCAGGCCACAGCGCTCTCAGCAATGCGCTATTTTCTGGATGGGAAGCTGGTCTCGGGCGTATATCCTAACGCGCTCAATTATACGAATCTCCCCCGGGCGTGTCAAGGCGTCGATGCCCGGTAATGCGGGGCGCCGGCGACACTTGCAAGACTTTAGCGACTTCTGTGATGATCATCGTGAAACCCGGCGGTGCACCCTTGGGGCACGAGTTCATCGCGGATCACGCGGGTCAGGTTACAGTATCCGCCTAAGCACACCGTGATTCTGTCGTTCAATCGTTCAGGCTCATTTCCCGGGCAATATCCAGGCGTTGATCGCTCAGTCTAGTTCAGTCCGTTCACGCTAGCCGGTTATTCTATCCGCATCTGGTTGTGGTGCGCCCTTGCATCCGCGTCTTAGGCGTCTTTGGACCCATCATCATGAATTCGGGATCTCGGCTAGCAGTAGCTTCAACCAACATCAAATTACGGTCGGCTTACGGTCGGCGCTGATCCCAGTCAGCCCGCCCGCTAACCAAGAAAGTCGACCCGAACATACTTGCCGTGCGCCGGATGAAGGAGAACGGCCAAGTGCGTCTGCTTTTGGGCGTCTTGCCTGTACGTGGCCGTCAAGGTGACCTGATTGACGCCGCGCTGCAACCGGGTGTCTCCCTTGCCGTTGACAGACAGTTGCAGTTGCGCCGCCTGGTCTTCCACCCCCTGATCGAGGAACCACGCCGTGATGTTGAACGGTTTCGCGCGTTGGGCAACGACCTGAAGTGTGGCAACATAGCGACCATTGACTTTGTGCTGCCGGATGCGGTCGACCCGCGTCTCGGCGTCCAACTTCAGTTGCGGCTGCGCGCTGTTCACATGCTTCTTAGTGACCGCGAACTCACGATACTGCATGCGCACATGTCGATAGTTGTACGTCAAGACTGCGATCAGAATGAGTGCCGCCGTGAGCACAAGGGCCTTGACCCCCGCCCGCCTCATCGCGCCTCCTCCCGGACGATCGTGCCCTCGCTGTAGTAGAACATGTGGTCACTGACCCGCTTGAGGAATCCCGAGTCGTGACTAGAGACCAAGATGGTCTTACCCTGTCGCTTCAGGTCCGCGATCAGGTCCACGAGGAAGGCCTGCCCTGCTTCATCTAACGCGTTGGTCGGCTCATCAAGGATGATCACCTCTGCATCGCCGATCAGTGCGATCGCGATCAACAGGCGTTGCCTCATGCCGAGCGAATAGTCCCGAACACGCTGTGGATTCTGTGGCTCAAGCCCCACGTATTGCAGTAAGGCCGGGATGCGCGCCTTCGGAAAGTCCGCGAGAAGCGCCAATAACTCCAGGTTCTCCTGACCCGTTTTGGCGTCCAGCGGGCCGTATTCCGGCAACGCAAACCCCACGTTCGCCGCGAACAAGCGGTCTTGGCGGATCACCTCGCCATTCACGATCACGGTCCCGGTCGTCGGTCTGACGAACCCGAGGATCACTTTGAACGTCAGCGTCTTACCTGACCCGTTCGGCCCACTGAAACCGTAGACCTTGTTGCGATGGAGGGTCAAATTCAGGTCTTTCAGCGGTCGTTTGTGCCGAAACTGTTTGCTGACGTCTGTCAGTGTAATGATTGGGTCGCGCATTGAGATCATCCTTTCTCATCGTTAAAATCGATCCGGTACAACGCTCGGAACAGCAGTGCGACGACGCCCATGACCCCCAAGCAGATCAGTAGTGTCGGTACCGTCAGCTCAGGTGAAAACCGACTGGCCATCAATTGCGATAAGACCGGCATCCGGTTCCACCCTGCAGTGGCCGCAAGTAGCACCAGTAGCCCGCTTTGGAGCCAGTGGGCCGCAACGAAGCATTGTCCGACCGCAAAGGCCCCCAGAAGTGTCGCCGAAACAGCGAACAACACCAGGGCAAACTGCCAGTCTACAGCCACGCTGACCGTGACCCAGAGGCCGAACGGAACAAGCAGGCTACTGGACAAGACAAGCATGCTGAGCGCAACATAGCAGGTCAGCGAACTGCGAAAGACCCGCGGGTAATCGCGCCGGATCAGCTGGCGCATCGACGCGCCCACGATCAAGGTCGGCGATAGGACCAAGAAGAGCCATGTCAGCGGTAGGTCAAATGTTCGCCCGACCTGGACCACCCCGCGAAAAACGGCCGCAAACGTCTGTCCTTGCACGCGCGCGAGCCCAATCACGAGCAGGTCGACCGCCACGATCAGGATGAATCGAGTGCGTGTCGTCGCCCAGTACCGCTGACTGATGTAGCGAAAGATCAGTCGCTCTTTCCTCATGGCAAGCGCCTCCCTTGTCTCATCATTGCAGGGCGTAGTGCCGAGATCAACAACCCAATATACGCACCATATAGGCACAGATTCGTGAAGAGATTGACCCCATACTGCCTTGACCCCAGTGTCAACCCGTTAGTCAAAAACACCGACCACCCCCAGCGGCCGAACAGCCACTGATCGGCCAAGATCAGGAGCACCCACACAAGCACCGCCAGCGTTCGCCGCCACAGTATTGTGAGTAAGCCAAGCGTCAGCCAGCAGATCACACTGCCCATCCAATGGCCAAGTAACAAAATGAGGGCAAGCCCCCAGTCGTGCCCATCCCAAGTCACTCGAGGGTTGAACAGGCCAAGCACCACGCAAGCACTACAGATGCTGATCAAATAGAGCGTCAGCCATCGCCAAATGTATTGCCCCAAAAGTGGGCGCAAGCGTCGAGCATTGACCAAATAGGGTAACTCCAGGGCCGTGGGCGGCTGAAAAAAAAGTAGCCAGCCGCCGATGCTGCACGGCAACAAGAAAAACAATTCCTGGTGTTGGCTCGTCAGCGTCATGATGAGCAGTTTCAGGAGTCCGATCCGCCGGCCACTGGCGACAGACGTTAAGCAGCCATAGATCACCAATGTCCACGCCAGCCAGAGAAGACCGACAAGCACTGGGAAGCCCCTGTCAGTGCGCAGACGCAAGTATTTATCTGATCGCATTGCGTCGCACTCCCCAGGCAGAGCCGATCCCCAAGCAGAGACAACTGAGCCCCCCAAAACCGATGATCCAGGGTAAGGCCGGCAGAGCGGCCGGGCTCGTCCCGATGCTGAACAGAACTGGCGAGACGGCCACTTGGATCAGGGTCGCATTCAGGACGTTCAGGACCATTGTCCCAACGAATCCGATGCCAAGCGGTGAGAACCGGTCACGAAGGAACAAGGCGCTTGTGCTGGCGAGCAGGGCGTACCCCCCACCGACTGCCCCTGCAAGTCCAATATAAAACAGGACCCAAAGACCCGGTGATGTGAACAACAGCGTCGGCCAAAACGAAAAATCAGTCGTGACGCCGAGCGCTGCGTTCATAACAGTGTCCGGTGCGATCAGCGGCAGAAAACAGCTCAACACCCCGAAGTCGAGCGCAAGCGGGATCATCGCGGTCAGCGCCCCACCTAGAAAGCTGACCCCCAACGATTCGGCAACCACCCGCGATTGCGACAACTCGGGGAGTACGTGCCAGAAGAAGCCACTCCGCCGGTCTTCCCCCACCGTTTGCCCAAAGCTCAACGCACAGGTGATCGGCAAGCAGAAGTAAAACGCGATCGTCCAGCCATCTGTATGCAGAGCGAGCCATTGTGTGTAGGGTGTGAACAGGTACTCATTCCCGTCCAGCCTGGCCACTGAGTCAGGAATCGTACTGATCAGGTGACCAATGATAATGAGACACCCGATCAGCAAGCCAACAAAATATCGTCGATCAGCGAGCCGGTGTGTCCAATACGCGACATCATTCACAAACGTGCCTCCTAACGTCTTACGGCGATGTGTGGCCCTTGCCGACCGCGCGCAAAGCCTTGGCTAGTCGATCCAAGGGGGCTAGGCTATGTCTAGCGGCGTGACGCACTCCGGGCATCGTCGGCCGCCCGCCGACCGCCGGAAGCGGGCGCCAACGCCCCGTACGCGCACTAGCCAGCCGATCCAGAACGGGTCACTGCTCATACGCTGGTCACGCGACCACCCGCCACGGCACAGATGGCCGCCGTCAGTGCGGGGCGAAAAATATCGTGGGATCATAATTTTTCATGTATATCGCCTCACGGCTTACGTTGCATTCTACGCCCCATCATTCCTGGCGTAAAGCGAGATGGCTAGCGATCGGCCAATATATTTTGAAGATATACCAATTAAGACAAAAATAACTAAAAACCATCACACTTCCTCAAGAACCGGCGTGTCTGTCTCGCCTCCGCCGGCCACCGCTTGGCGCACCAAAAAAGGGATACTTCAGACGAAGTATCCCTCGGTCTTAGTCGGTAGACCGCCTTCAAAGCGCGATCCGCACGATCTTGCGGTAACGCGTCGTGGCAAAGGCTGGCGCCGCCGTGCGGAAGAACGGCGACAGCGACAGCCAGTCGGCCCCAGTCGGCGGCCCCGCCAGCGATAAGCTCTTGCCCACCGGCGCATCGATCAACTCGCTGCCGGGCCGCCGCAGCGGCACGGTCAGGCCGAAGCGGTTGGGCACGAAGTTCATCGGGGCGTCCGGCAGGCGGTTGCCCCACGGGAACAGCTCGGCCTGCCCGCCGCCCATCAGGTACTCATACTCGCGCTCGCTGGCCAAGGCGAACCCGAACCCGCCGAGGCGCTTCTGAAGCGCCTGGCGATCCCAGTCCGGGTGGCGCAGCGCGACCTGATAGGTGGTCGCCCCGACTTGCCGCAGCTCCAGCGTCTCGGTCGCCATCACCGGCGCCAGTTCGGCGGCGGCGGGATCCAGTGAGGCCACGGTCGGCGTTAGCAGGCGAAGGACCGCCTGGCGCACTGGCTGGTAGGCGAAGTGATTGCCGCGAAACTGCTGAGTGGTCAGGTCGACTTGGCCGATCATCTCCAGCGTGCTTGGAATGCTCGTGCGCGCGACCAGCATCGGCGGCATGTCAACGGTCGTGGCCGGGCTGAGTGCGGCGCCGACCGCGTCTGGCGCCAGACCCATCTGCTGCGCCACGGCGTGCATCGGGCGCGGCAGCGGCGTGGCGACACCCAGCGGCACCCGCCCCATCCCCGGGACGAAGCGGAGCCATTCCCCAGCGATCAGAAAATCATAGGTCTCAAAGGTCTGGCCGAAGGTGGTGACCCGCACCGGCTCCCGCGCGTCGACGGCCAGCAGGGGGCTGAGAAAATAGCGGCTCAGCTGGGCCGCCGCGAATTCGCGCTGCGCGGCCGACAGCCCCTGCCACTGACCCCATAACAAGTCTCCGTCTGCCACCAGGATCCCTCCTTACTTGCTCTTCTTCGCCTTACGGGCACTGCGCAACTCCTCACGCTTCTTGATCTTGTTGTTGCGGCGGCGCTCATCGGCGATCGCCGCTTGGATCTTCTTCTTGTAGCCCGGCTTCTTCTTCTTGGCTTCCTTCTTGGCCAGGCCGCGAATGGTCAGGCTCATCTCTTCTTGCTTCGGCTTGCGCGCCTGGCGCCGGTTACGGTCGTAGCCGTCGACCAGCGCGCCGTCTTTGAGCTGCTTAGGCGTGAAGTGGATCCCGAGGTGTTCGAGCTCGGCGATCTTGGCTTCTTGCCCCGGCAGGTACAGCGTGATCGCAGTCCCACCGAGCCCCTTGCGCCCGGTCCGGCCGACCCGGTGAATGAAGAACTCGTTGTCGTTCGGCAATTCAGCGTTGATCACCAGCGACACCCCGTCGATGTCGATCCCGCGCGCGGCCAAGTCGGTGGCAACCACGTATTGGTACTTGAGGTCCGCGACGTCCTTCATCACCCGCTTACGCTCACGCGGCGCAATGCCGCCGTGGATCTTAGCGACCTTGAGCCCCTGGCTGACCAGGTAGCGGTGGATCGCATCGGCGCTGTCTTTGGTGTTCGCGAACACCAAGGCGAGAAACGGGGTGCCCATGGTCAGTAATTTGTAGATCAGCGCGTTTTTGTCCTGGCCCTTGACGGACATCAACCAGTTATCGACGGAATCGGCGATCACGTGCTTAGGCTTGATCACGATCTCGGTCGGATGCGTCATATATTTTTTCAAAAACGGTTGGAGCTTCGGTGGGATGGTGGCGGAGAACACCAGCATCTGCAGATCAGCCGGGAACAGGCTGGCGATCTGATCGACAATGGTCAAGAACCCCATGTCCAGCGTCATGTCCGCCTCGTCGACGACAAAGGCCGTGGCCGTGTGCGCCGCCAGCGCCTGAGACTTGATCAGATCCAGCAGGCGGCCAGGCGTCCCGATGGCGACGTGGGGCTGCTGGTGGCCGAGTTTGTCGACCTGGCGGCCCTTGTCCGTGCCCCCGACGTAGTTCTGAATGCGCAGGTCAGGGGCACCGGCGGCCAGCTGCGTGGCGACCGTGAAGATCTGCGTCGCGAGCTCCCGCGACGGGGCGGTGATGACGAGCTGGACCGTGTCCAGCGTCGGATCGATCGCGTCTAGCAGCGGCAGCAGGAAGGCGTGGGTCTTGCCACTACCGGTCTGGCTTTGGCCGATCACGCTTTCCCCGCGGCGCACGGCAGGGATCACCTGCTCCTGGATCGGGGTCGGCACCGTGATCTGCATCTGGTCTAAGGCCGTGATCAAAAACGGCTTGAGGCCGTACTGCTTGAATTGGTTGGTCATGTTTACTCCTTATCGGCCGCGACAAGCGCGGTCAGCTCTTCTGTGATCGCGGCGATCTCCGCCAGGTCCTGGGCCTTGGCGCCGCTGGCTAGCGGGTGACCGCCGCCGTTGTGCGCCCGGGCGATGCCGTTGATGACCGGGCCTTTGGATCGCAGGTTCACCCGGTACGGGGCGCCCTCCTGCTCGACGAAGATCGCCCAGGCGACGACTTCGCCCAAACGGCCTGGGGTGCCGACGGCGGCATGCACCTGATCACTGGTCAGCCCGAGGTCGCGCACGACACTCAGCGGGATCTGGACTGTCGCCGCGCCGGCCGGGCTGATCTGCAGGTGGTTGAACACGTAGCTCTGCAGCTTGGCCTGAGCGAAGGTGATCTGGTTCATCCGGTTGTTCAGGGCAGTCGGATCAAAATCCTGCTGGATCAAGTCCGCCGCAACGGTCAGCGTGTGCGGCGTCGTATTGTTGAACAAGAAGCGCCCCGTGTCCCCAACGATGCCTGCGTACAGCAGGCGCGCCGCCGCGGCATCCAGCTTCAGCTGCCCGTTGGACTGCTGGATCAAGTCGTAGATCAGCTCTGACGTCGAGCTGGCGGTCTCATCGACCCAGACTAAGTCCCCGTATGCGTCATCGTTGGGGTGGTGATCGATCTTGATCAGCTTCTGCCCGGTCGTGAAGCGCTGATCCGAGACCCGCGGGCGATCGGCGGTGTCGCAGACGATGACCAACGCATTCGCGTAGCGGTCATCGGGGACCGCCTGGCTCGTCGCGAGCCAGTCGAGGTTGCCCACCCCTTCGCCGACCTGGTAGACGTGCTTGGTCGGGGCCCCGGCGCGGATCGCCGCCGCCAGTCCACCTTGGGCCCCCAGGGCGTCCGGGTCGGGATTGATGTGGCGGTGGATCAAGATCGTGTCATACTGCGCGATCGCAGCGAGGATATCGGATTGGATCATCGTGTGTTCCTTTCTAGTAGCTGACAGGTGACGAGCGCCTTAGCGACAGGCAGGCCATCTGTCTGCAGTTCGATGTCAAAAGAGCCTTCGTGGCGGGTCATCTCGAGTGCCCGCAGCGTGATCTGCACCGTCGACTCCAGCTGGATCGGCCGGAACGTGTGAAGCGATAGCTGCTCGATCAGCACGTTGCGCCGACCGCTGGCGTTCAGGAAGTGAGTGACGACTGTGTTGACCGCCTCGCTCATCACCCCAAAGCTCAGCGTGCCCAGCTTGTTGGTCATCATCGGGGTGGTGTGCATCTCGTAGACGGCGCCGCTCTCGGGCTGGCGCTTGGCCAGCTCGATCTGCGCGTCGACTTGATCTGCGATGGTCGTGCCGACGCTGGTGCTCCCCAGGTCGGCCAGGCTGGCGAACACACTGGCCCGGGTGACGATCCCCAACAGCTGCCAGGAGTCATCGACCACCGGCAGCAGGTTCAAGCCGTTGCCTTGCATAGTGTGCCCGACCGTCGTCACGCTGAGGTACGGCCGCACCGTCTGCGGGTCCTTGACCATCACGCGCTCAAGCGGGGTCGTCGCTTTTTTGCCGGCGACGAGCTTCGGGGTGACCATACCCACCAGCCGGCCGCCCGGTGTGATGATCGGTAAGGCGAAGTCGGCGCGGTCTTCGCGCAGGCGCATGAAGTCCGCCACCGTGTCATCGACCAAGGCGGTCTTCGTCTCGGCCAGCGGGGTGTAGATCGACGCGACGGTCAGAATGTCTTGCTTGATCGCCTGATCGGACAGCGCCCGATTGATCATCGTTGCGACGGTGAAGGTGTCGTAGCTGGTCTGCATCACCGGTTGCGACAGCGAGTTGGCGAGCCCGATCACGGCGTCGGAGGTCATGAAGCCCCCGGTGATCAGGACCGCCGCCCCGTTTTGCAGCGCGAGGCGCTGGGCGTCTTCACGGTTCCCGATGATCACCAGCGCGTCCTTGGTGATGTAGCGCGTCATCTCGTCGGGGGTCATCGCCCCGATGACGAACTTGTCGAGCTTCTTGGCTAGCCCCGCCGAGCCGCCGAGCACCTTCGCGTCGATCAGCTTCAACAGCGCGCGGAAGGTCAGCGAATCGATGTTGTTCACCGGTTTTTGCTCGATGCGAATGGTCCCGACGCGCTCGATGGTCGAGACCAGTCCGGTGGTCTCCGCCTCCTTGATCGCGCGGTAGGCGGTGCCTTCGCTCACCTTCTGCTGCTTCGCGATCGTGCGGACCGAAATCTTGGTGCCAACGCCGAGGCTAGCAATATAGCTCAGGATCTGTTCATGTTTAGTCGCCATTGTTCAAGCTCCCTGTCGAATACAGTCTTTAGGCCGATTATACCATAGTTGGTGAGCTGTATTGCTACAGTTTGAGGTCGATGTTCTCGTATTGTTGCGGATCGAGCCCGGTCGCGGTGATCCCCAGCAGCCGGACCGCCTCGGGCTTGACCGGCAGGCTCTGCCACAGCTGCCACGCCAAGGCGTATAGCGCCGCTTCGCCGGCGACGTAGTGGTCTTGCGTGATGCGGCGCGTCAGTGTGTTGAACTCGGGATCGCGCACCTTGAGCACGACTGTCTTCCCGTGTTTTTGCTTGCGGGCCAAAGCGGCGGCGACAAGCGCCGCCAGCTCGTGCAGCTGGGCCTGCACCTGGGCTTCGGTGGTCAAGACACTGCGATAGGTGCGCTCCTTGCCGACCGACTTGGCGTCGCGCACGACCACCGGTCGGTTGTCGACGCCGCGCGCGTGTTGATACAGTCCCAAGCCCATTTTGCCAAAGGCCGCGATCAGCTCTGCTTGACTGTGTGCCCGCAAGCTCGCGCCGTCAGTGATCCCCAGCGCCTCCAGCTGCGGGGCGGTCTTCGCACCGACACCGCGGAATTCGCCGATCGGGAGCCGGTCGAGGAACGCTTGCGCCTGCTCCGGCAAGATGACCGTGCGCCCCTGCGGCTTGTTATACTCGGAGGCCTCCTTGGCGAGAAACTTGTTGTACGACAGCCCGATCGAACTCGTCAGCCCCGTCGTGCGCCGGATCTGGTCTTGCAGCCACAGCGCCAGGCGGATCGTGTTGGGAAAATCGCGGTTGGCCGTCACGTCGAGGTACGCCTCGTCCAGCGCGACCGGTTCGATCAAGTCGGTCACTTGGTGAAACAGCGCGTGGATCTGCGCCGAGACCGCGCGGTACTTGGTGAAGTCCGGCTCGCGAAAGACCAGCAGTCGCTTGGGCACCAACCGCAGGGCTTGGCTGGCCGGCATCGCGGAGTGCACCCCGTACTGGCGGGCAATGTAGTTAGCCGTCGTCACGACGCCCTTGCCCCCCGTCGTGCGCGGATCATGGGCGATGACCAGCGCCAGCTGGCGCAGGCGCGGCTCGTCGCGCTCTTCGATCGACGCGTAAAACGCATCCATGTCAACGTGGATGATCTTGCGGCTCGTGTCGTTCAACAGCGGTAGCTCAAGCATTCGGGGGCCTCCTTGCGGGCTCAAACAAGGGGCCTGCAGAAGCCGGCGATCCGGTCTCCGCAGACCCCTCAGGGCATCGGTCAGTCAGTTATCAGGCGGTCAAGTCCCGATCAGTCCGCCATCTGGATCCGCGTCGGTTGCCAGAACCAGTGGTGCCCGTCGCGTTCAAGTAGCGCGGTCGCGGCGTCAGGCCCCATCGTGCCGGCCGCGTAAGTCGGCATCGTCTCATCCTTGGCCCAAGCCGCGAGGATCACGTCGACGTAGCGCCAGGTCTGGGCCAGCTCGTTCCAGTGGTTGAAGTTCGTCTGATCCCCGTGCAGCGCATCGTTGATCAGCCGCTCATAAGCCTCTGGGGCGGCCTTGGCCGCCGCCGGGTCGTGGCGGAAGCGCAGCTCTTCAGGCTCTAGCACGTTCGTCTGCCCGAGCGCCTGCCCGTTGAGCTCCAGTGAGAAGCCCTCGCTGGGCTCCACGTAGATCGTCAGGGTGTTGGCCGGCTGGGCACCGAACAGCCCGGCCGCCTGAGGCTTGAAGGTCACGGTCACCTGCGTCGACTTGCGCGTCAGGCGCTTGCCGGTGCGGATGAAAATCGGCACCCCGGCAAAGGCCGGGGCATCAGTCAGGATCCGGCCGGCAACGAAGGTCTCGGTCATCGACTGCTGCGCCACCCCGTCTTCTTCCCGGTAGCCCGGGATCGCAGTGCCGGCGATCGTTGCGGCGGTGTACTGGCCGCGCACGAAGTTAGCCGCGACTTCCGCCTCGGTGTAGCGGTGCAACTGATCGAAGGCGCGGGCCTTCACCTCGTGCACCGCTTCCGGCGTCAAGGCACTCGGCTCGTCCATCGTCAGGTAGGCGAGCAGCTGCATCACGTGGTTCTGGACCATATCGCGCAGCGCTCCGGAGGTCTCGTAGTAGCCGGCGCGCTCCTCCACCCCGACCGCCTCAGCCAGGGTGATCTGGATGTCGTGAATGTAGTCCTTGTGCCACACCCCGCGCAAAAGCGGATTGCCAAAGCGCAGGCCCAAGATTGCCTGGGCCATCTCCTTGCCGAGGTAGTGGTCAATGCGGTAGATCTGCCGCTCGTCGAACGTCGCCGTGATCGACGCGTTGAGCGCCGCCGCGCTAGCGTAGTCGTGGCCGAAGGGTTTTTCGATGATCAGGCGGTTGAACCCGTCCTCGGTCAGCAGCGCCTCGGACTTGAGGTGACTGGCGATCGTCGCAAAGAAGTTCGGCGCCATCGCCATGTAGAACAGCCGGTTACCGCCCACCGCGTACTGTTCATCCAACTGCGCCGCCAGCTCCTTGAGCGTGGTGTAATGCGCCGCGTCGGTCACGTCGTGCGACTGGTAGTAAAAATGGCTCGCAAACGCGCTGGCCTGCGCCGTCGCTTCGATCGAATCGTCGCACACGGCTTCGCGCACGATGTCGCGGTAGTGCTCATCCGACCACGGCCGCCGGGCGGTGCCGATCACGGCAAAGTGGTCCTTGAGCACCCCGCGCCGGTACAGCCCAAACAGCGCCGGGTACAGCTTGCGCTGCGCGAGGTCGCCTGAGCCGCCGAATAACGTGATCACCGCAGAGATTTCTTTAGACATCTTGTAACGCCACCACTTTCTATGCTTTCAGTTCGACGAAGATATGCTGCGCGCGGACGCGATCAACGACCAGGTCCCGACCAGTCTCGGTCTGGTGGATCGTCACCGCCTTCGCGTCGTTGTCGACCACCGTGAAGTGGTCCTCGATATGCAGGCCCAGCGCGAAGATGTAATCGATCACCGCCGCCTCATCAACGACGCGCTCGATGTGGCCCTTGGTCCCTGGCGTGCACTCAGCCAACGCCACGCGGCTCTGGTCGATGTAATGGCCATCGGCGTCCGGGATCACCCCACCGTGCGGACAGTAATGCGGCTCACCCAGCATTGCCGCGAGTCGATCGGCCATCTCGCCGGTCGTCGCGTGCTCGAGTTTTTCGGCCTCTTGGTGGATCGCATCGACCGGATAGCCCAGCGATTGCACAAGAAACACTTCCCACAGCCGGTGGTTGCGCACCAGCATCGCGGCTTTTTGCTGGCCGCTGGCGGTGAGCTTGATCCCCTGATACGGCGTGTGGGTCACGTAATGCTGTTCGACCAGCTTGGTGATCATCTCACTGACACTGGCCGCGCTGACGCTGAGCCCCGCCACGATCTGCTTGTTCGAGATCAGCGCCGTGTCGCCACCCAGTTCGAATATCATTTTTAAGTAGTCTTCTTTATTCGGTGTCATGTGCTTTCTTTCCTTTTTGGCCTTAAAGTCACTACCCCTTATTATGCCTGAAAGTCGGTCAAAATACACGTGCAACTGTCAGATGCCCGCCAGCGCCTGCCGGGCCCCACCGCCCTGACCGCCAGTGGACGCAAAAACACCAGCCGCAAGCGGCTGGTGCAAGTGTGAAAGGATTAGATGCGGACACTGGCTGCGGAGTCGGTGCCAACGAATTCGTCGAGGACGATCTGCTTCATGTCGGCGATCAGTGGTTCCACTGGGTTCGTGACCGTGCAGTTATCTTCGTAAGCGAGTTCGGCGATACGATCCACGTTAGCCAAGACGTCTTCCTTGCTGATGCCTTGGTCTTTCAGGCTCAGCTGAACGCCAACGCGGTGGGACAGGTCGATGATCGCCTGAACGTAGGCTTCGACCAGCTCTTCGGTGGTCTCCCCCTTCAGGCCGAGCGCACGCGCGATGTCCGCGTAGTCTTCAGCGGCCTGGAAGTAGTTGTACTTCGCCCAGATCGCCCGCTTCTTCGGGGTCTTAGCGTTGTAGCGGATGACGTGTGGCATCGTGATCGCGATGCACCGCCCGTGAGGCAGGTGGAACGTCTGGCCCAGCTTGTGCGCGATACTGTGGTTGATCCCCAGCAGGGCGTTGGCAAAGGCCATCCCGGCGATCGTCGAGGCGTCGTGCATCTTGGCCTTGGCGTCGAGGTCCCCTTTGTAGGAGTTCTCCAAGTTTGCGAAGACGGACTTGATGGCTTGCAGCGACAGGCCCTTGGTGTAGTCGGTCGCCATGGTGGAGACGTAGCTTTCCGTCGCGTGGCACAGAACGTCCAGCCCGGTATCAGCCACGACCTTCGGCGGCACAGTCTCGATGAACTGGCTGTCGACCAAGGCAACGTCTGGGGTCAGCGCGTAGTCGGCCAGCGGGTACTTGATGCCGGTATCGGAATCGGTGATGACCGCGAATGGCGTGACTTCAGACCCGGTTCCCGACGTGGTCGGGATGCAGATCAGCTTGGACTTAGTCGGCTTCGGGAACTTGTACGTCCGCTTGCGAATATCCAAGAACTTCTGCTTGGCGCCGAAGAAGTCACCGTCACCATCGTAGAACAGCCACATGCCCTTGGCCGCGTCCATGACGGAGCCGCCGCCGATCGCAACGATCGCGTCTGGCTTGAAGGACTTGGCGATCTCCGTGCCCTTATAAACGGTGTTGGAGGACGGGTCCGGTTCAACGTCGACGAAGGTCTGAATCTGAACGTCGTTGTTGCGGCTGTTCAGCACGTCTTCAACGATCTTGACGTAGCCGAGCTTCTCCATGCCCCGGTCGCCGACGATCAGGACGCGGTCCAAGCCTTCCATCTTTTCGAGGTAGCGGACCGAGTTACGCTCGAAGTAGATCTTGGGGGGGAGCTTCACCCACTGCATGTTGTTGCGGCGCTTGGTGAGGGTCTTGATGTTCAGCAGGTCGATGGTCCCGACGTTGTGGGAGATCGAGTTGCCGCCGTAAGAGCCGCAGCCCAGGGTCAGCGATGGGATCATCTCGTTGTACAGGTCCCCGATGCCGCCCATCGTGGACGGGCTGTTGACCAGGATCCGGCAGGCGCTCATGCGATCGGCATAGTCGAGGACGAGCTGCTCGTCAGCGGAGTGGATCACCGCGGTGTGGCCCAGGCCACCGTTGTTCAACATCGCTTCGGCCTTGTCGAACCCATCGGCGTGGTCTTCAGCCTTGACCATAGCCAGGACTGGGCTGAGCTTTTCGCGGGACAGCGGGAACTTCGGCCCGATCCCCTTGAGCTCGGCGATCAGGATCGGCGCGTCTTCTGGAATGTCGATGCCCGCCCACTTCGCGATGGTGTAGGCGCTCTGGCCGACGATCGGTGGGTTGACGGAGCCCTTCTCCAGGTTGATGACGGTCTTGCTCAAGGCTGGGATGTCCTTTTGCTTCGCAAAGATCGCTCCTTGCGCCTTGAATTCTTCTTTGACGGCGTCGTAGATGGATGCATCGACGATGATCGCCTGCTCGGAAGCGCAGACCATGCCGTTATCGAAGCTCTTGGACAGGATCACGTCGTTGACGGCCTGCTTGATGTTGGCGCTCGCCTCGATGTAGGCTGGCACGTTCCCGGCCCCAACGCCCAGCGCTGGTTTGCCGGTGGAGTAGGCCGCCTTGACCATGCCAGGGCCGCCGGTCGCCAGGACCGTGGCGATGCCTGGGTGGTTCATCAGCTTCTGGCAGGCTTCGATGGACGGCACTGGGATGTATTGCAGTGCGCCCTTTGGCAACCCAGCCTTCTCGGCTTCTTCCCGGATCACTTCCAGCGCCTTGGCGGAAGAGTTCTGCGCCCCTGGGTGGAAGGAGAAGATGATCGGGTTGCGGGTCTTGATGGCGATCTCGGATTTGAACATCGTCGTGGAGGTCGGGTTGGTCACAGGCGTTACACCGGCGATGACCCCGATCGGTTCTGCTAAGGAAACGATCCCGCGTTGCTTATCTTCGGCGATCACGCCCACGGTCTTGTTGTCCTTGATGGCGTGCCAGATCTCTTCGGTGGCGAACATGTTCTTGATCGCCTTATCTTCGTAGACCCCACGACCCGTTTCTTCAACGGCGAGCTTTGCAAGCTCCATGTGGTGGTCGAGCCCGGCAATGGCCATGCGGTGCACGATGTGGTCGACCTTGGCCTGGTCGAAGGTCTTCATGATCTTCAGGGCCTCTTGCGCGTTGGCGACAAGTTCGTCGATCATCGCTTGAACATCGATCGGCGCATCAGTTTTTGGTGTATCTTTCAGCATCTGGATCCCTCCACGTTTGTTGACGTTTTTTTGTTAACCATTTCACGAATATAATGTACCAAGGATTTGTGAATTTGTAAACAGACTTTGGTGAATTTTTTCACGGAATCCCGAATATTCTGTTTTATCCGCGGTTTGTCAACTGTTTTAGTCATTCAACCTTCTGTTACTAATTGAGCGTAACCGGATTCATCGCAGGCGGTTTGGTGATGATGGCAGCTGGCAGACTGTACCCAAAAATTCTCACGCGCCCCCCAAATTTTTTTTGCTGCAAAAAAAAGAGGATGACAACGATCATCCCCTCTGCTTGCTTGCGCCGCACTCAGTCGCGGGTCGTGCCCCGGGTCACCAGCTGCGGCGCCAGCAGGACCTCCCCCTGTTGCGCCCCGGACTGGGCGATCTTGGACAGGAGCATCCGCGCCAGGTGCTCGCCCAGCAGCGGCACCTGCTGCTGCACCGTTGTCAGCTGCGGGTTCGAGACTTGGTCCAAGAAGACGCCGTCGTGCCCGATCACCCCGTAGTCTCGGGGAATACTGCCCCCTTGTTGCAAAATGGCACGCACCACGCCAATGGCTAGGCGATCGCTGGCGCAGATGAAACAGGTGTTGGGCGCGAACTCGTGCCAGTGCTCGGTGATGTATTGCTGCGACAGGTGGCTGCGGTTGGCCATCCGGTAGATACGCGGTAGCTTGGCGTGCTGCTGAAGCGTGTTGATGTAGCCCGCCTCGCGCGAATACTCAAAGGGTTCCTTCACGTCAATGCCGATAAAGATCAGCGACTGATAGTTCTTGGCTAGGGCGTACTGGGTCGCCATCTGGGTCCCCAGCTTATTGTCTGTATCGATGAAGTCATACCCGTAGCGATTCTCGCCGAACAACACGAGCGGACGCTTGAGCTGATCCAGCCACGGAAAATCACTGGTGCGCGCCCCAGTGATCAGGTAGCCATCGGCGTTCCCAATGGTCAGGCGGTCGCGGTCCGTGATCAACTGTAGCGCGTACTGGGCCTTGTCCAGCCCACGGGCAATGCCAAACAGCAGGTTCATGTAATACGGTTCTGTGGTATCGATATCCTCAAGGATCAGAAACTTCACCATGTTGCTGCGATTGTTCGCCAAGGCCTTGGCCGCCACGTTAGGTTGGTAATTCAGCGCGGTCATGGCCGCCACGACGATCTCGCGCAGCTCCGTGGTCACTTGCTCCGGGTGATTGATCACCCGCGACACCGTCATTTTAGAAACATTCGCCCGCTTGGCCACATCTGACAGCGTCACCATGCAGATCCCCCCTTTTGGTCTCTATTCTAGCACGCCTCAGCCAGGGGCGCCGTTTGCCGGTCTCACTTTTGGCCTCGGTCGATCCCCCCGGTCTAGCGCGCAAAAACAGCCTCAACCAGGCGGTGAGACTGCAATTGGCTGGTTAAGGCTGGTGCGTCCCGTCGCCGCCTTGGCTAAGGGCGAACGGGGCGCGGCGAGTCGGCGGAGCGACCAGGGCTTAGCCCTTGTCGGCCCCAGCCGTGATGCCATTGACGTAAAACTTCTGCATGATCACGAACAGCACGGTGATCGGGATCGCGATGATGACACACCCCGCGATGAACTGCGTGAAATACGTGGTCGACGCGCCACGCGTGCTGTGCAGCATGTTGTACAGGCCATAGGCGATGGTATAGGTCTTCGAATCGCCAGACGCCGAGAGGATGATACCCGAGAAGATGAAGTCGATCCACGGGGCGATGAAGGTCGTCAACGCCGTGTAGACGATGATCGGGCGGGACATCGGCAGCCCGATGTGCCAGAACACCTGCCACTTCGTCGCGCCGTCCATCACCGCGGCCTCATCGATGGCGACCGGAATGGTGTCAAAGAAGCCCTTGGCGATGTAGAAGCCCAGCCCGGCCCCGCCGACATAGACCAGGACCAGGCCGCCGAGGTTCAGCATGTTGAAGCTCTTCAGGATGTAATACAAGGCGATCATCGACATGAAGCCAGGAAACATCCCCAAGACCAAGGCGATCTGCAGGAACGGCTTGCGGAAGCGGAAGCGCAGGCGCGACAGCGTGTAGGCCACACAGATGGTCACGAAGGTCGACAGGATGGTGGAGACGATGGCGACCATCAGGGTGTTGCGGATCCAGTAGACGAACGGGAACTGCTCACTGGTGAAGATCCCGATGTAATTTTGCAACGTGAATTCCTTCGGCCAGTAGGTGGAGACGAACCCCGTGTCGTTAGCCGAAAAGCTGGCCAGGACGATCCAGACGATCGGCACGAGCCAGACCACCGCCAAGAGGATCAGCAAGAGGTAGCGGAAGCCCAAGGAAAGGCGCCGTTGTGCATGATATGATTTCATCGTTTAGCCCTCCTTGAATGCGTTCGTGCGACGGTAGGCGATCAGACTGAACGTCGCGCTGAGGATGAAGATCAAGATCCCCAAGACCGCCGAGGCGTTGTAGCGCTGCGTCTGCCCGAACACCAGGTTATACAGCCAGGTGACCAGCAGGTCGGTGTCCCCCGCGCCGTTATAGTTGTTGTTCATCGGGTAACCCCCGGTCAGCAAGTAGATGACGTTGAAGTTGTTGATGTTCCCAATGAACTGCTGAATCAGCGCCGGCGACATCACGAACAAGATCTGAGGGAACGTGATTGTGCGGAACACTTGCAGGGCGTTGGCCCCGTCCATGCGCGCCGCTTCGATCTGATCTTGCGGCAGGTTCTGAATAATAGCAGTCGACACAAGCATGGAGACAGGGATCCCGATCCACATATTGACCACGATGACCGTGATCCGGGCAACCAGCGGATTAGCGGAGGCGCCGATGAAGTTGATCGGGCTGGAGATCAGGTGCCAGTTCATCAGCAGGTTGTTCAGCGGGCCCTGCAAGTCCAGGAACTGCGCCATCATCAACAGCGACACGAACTGCGGCACGGCGTAGACAATGACGAAGATCGTGCGCCAGAAGCCCTTATGCTTGATCCCCTTGGATTCGATCAGCATCGCCAGCAACACGCCGAAGAAGAACGTGGTCACGGTGGCCGCAACGGCCCAGATCAACGTCCAGCCGAGCACTGGGAAGAAGGTCCCGGCCAAGTCCCCGGTCAAGACGTTGCCGAAGGCCTTGAAGCCGGTCCAAGAAAATCCGATCGGGTGCTTGCCGTCGTAGTTGGTGAACGCCATGGAGATCATGTAAAGCGTGGGCAAGATCGTGAACGCCACGATCCCGATGATCGGGATCATCATCAGCGTCGCGTGCAGGCGGCTGTCGAGCAGCGAGTGCAGGTCCTCACGGTTGGTCGGCACGTGCTCGCCGTCGCGCAGCTGCACGTACAGCGTGCGGACCGATCGCAGGTTGGCGATGTACAGGCCGAGCATGGCGACCAGTAGGATGACGCTCATCACCCCGAACAGCAGGATGACGACGGAATTATCGGGCAGCTTGGTCACATAGACCCCTTGGCTGGCGTCGAAGACGACTTTTTTGGTCTTGACGACGCCCAAGTCGCTCAGCATCCCCAGCGAGCTGATGCCGCTGAAGACGAACCAGGCCAAGAACGCGAGCTCTAGGCCCAAAAAGGCGAGTCCCTTAGCCCACTGCTTGTGCTTGAGCTGGGCGAGCCCCATGAAGAAGAAGGACAGCTTGAAACTCGGATCGCCTTTCGCCCACACCTCGCGGTAAGTGGCCGTTGGCCGTGGGTACTTTGATTTTCTTTTGAACATAAACTTCTCCTTCCCCCAGTCCGACGTGATGCCGGTGATTGCTGTACCATGACGCAAGCCACGGCGGTGACTTGCGCGGTGGTGCAGCAATCGAGTGCTTAGTTGGCCTTCGAGATGGCGCTGACGAAGGTGTCGAGCTTAGCCTGGTACTGCGCAGCTGGGATGGAGCCGGTGTAGGCCCCGTTGATCAGCGGTGCGGACAGGTTCCAGAAGGTCGCCATCTGGGTCATCTTCGGCATGATCGTCGAGTAACCGTCTTGGCTCATCGTGATCACAGCCTTGGCCACTGGGTCGCTGGCAACGGTGCTAGACGCCTGGGCGGCTTTGTCGACAGGGATGGCCCCAGAGTTCTTGTAGACCACCAGCTGCGACTTCTTGTTGGTGACGTACTGCGCCAACGTTGCCGCCGCCTTCTGGTTCTTCGTCGCGGTGTTGGAGTTCACCGCGAAGCACCCAACGCCGAGGAACGCCTGCATCTGAACTTCCTTGCCGCCCACGTTGATGGTCGGGTAAGGGGCAACGGCGAAGTCGTCACCGAGGATCTTCTTGATGTTCTCGGAGTCCCATGGGCCGTCAAGTGTCGCCGCGGCGTTGCCGGACTTCAGCTGGTTCAGCGCGTTGCTGGTCTGCATGACGCCCTTATTGGCCTTCTGCTGCGCAAACCAGGTCATCGCGGCGACCCCAGCGGCGGAGTTAGCATCGGTCCCCTTCAAGGTCTCACCGTTCTTGCCGTAGAGGTAGGTCCCGGCGGACAGGAAGACGGGGTAGAAGTTGTAGGCGTTGGTGAAATCGGTGGCGAGCACGCCCTTGGCGGTCAAGCCCGCCCAGGTCTTCACGTCGTCAGCAGACAGCTTGGACTTATTGTAATACAGCGTCTGCGCCTGCTGCGAGGTCGGGTAGCCGTACATCTTGCCGTCCCAGGTCACCGCTTCGCTGGCCACGGCGACGCTGTTCTTCTTCACCGCCTTGGTCGCAGCCGGTGACAGCGGGTTGATATACCCCTGATCCGCCATGGAACCCAGCTGATCATTCGGGACCTCGAAGACATCCGCGGCCTTGCTCGGGTCCTTGCCGACGTCGGTCTTTGCGTTGGCGGACCCGTTCGGGCTTTGGGTCACGGTCACCTTCACGTCTGGATACTGCTTGTTAAAGTCCTTCACGATCGTCTTATAGTACGGGACTTTGGTCGTGTCGACCCACAGCTTGACCGTCCCACTAACGGTGTCGCTGTCGCTGGAGGTGCTTTCGTTATTGCTCTTCCCACAAGCGGCCAGTGTGATCGCAGCCAGCAGCGTTGCGCTGCCCAAGAGTACTTTGCTCAGTGATTTCATTAACTTTCCCTCCGATGTGTGTTGAGGTCGCGTTCCCCCGTGACCTTCGCGACAAATGCTTGATATGGTGCGAGTTGAAGTGAAGAAAGTGTGGTGGGTGCCGTCATGTTACTGATGATGACCGCATCCAGGTGTGCCGGACTGGTGAATGATTGCGCGGTGCCGGTGAGGTTAGCCACGATGAGCCAAGTCTCCCCTTGATACGTCCGGGTGTAAGCCATGACGCCAGGCACCGTGGTCAGCGGGGCGAACTCGCCCCAGACGACGAGTGGGTGCGTGTGCCGCAGCGCCACCAGCTGACGGTACGTCGCGAGGACGGAATCCTGATCCGCCTGCGCGGCCGCCGCGTTGATCTGCCGGTGGTTGGCGTTGACCGGCAACCACGGGGTCCCCGCCGTGAACCCCGCCTGCGGGCCAGCCGTCCACTGCATCGGGGTGCGTGCATTGTCGCGTCCCATGCGGTTGATGGCCGCCAACATCGTTGCCGGCGCGACGCCAGCCGCCACCTGCTCGGCGTAAGCGTTGCGGCTCTCGATGTCCTGCACCTGCTCGATCCGCTCGATCGGTGCGTTGGTCATGCCGAGCTCTTCGCCTTGGTAGATGTACGGCGTCCCGCGTAGCAGGTGGAGCAAGATGGCCAACATCTTGGCGCTGCGCACCCGGTAGCGGCCATCATCGCCCCACCGCGAGACGATCCGAGGCAGGTCGTGGTTGTTCCAGAACAGGGCGTTCCACCCGTGGTGGTAATCCAGCTCGGTCTGCCACTTGCACAAGACGTCGCGCAGCGCCTGATGATCCAGCGGGCGTGTGACCCACTTGCTCTGGCCGGGGACCTGGTCCAGCTGCATCGCCTCGAACTGAAAGACCATGGACAACTCGTGGTGCGCCGGATCCGAGAACTGCTGGGCGATCGCCGGCGTGGCGCCCCAGGTCTCCCCCACCGTCATCACCGGGAAGCGGCCGAAGGTGGCCGCGTTCATCTCCCGCAAGTAGTCGTGCAGGTGCGGGCCGTTAGCGGTGATGCCCGCATCGGGGTCTTTGCCGATCAGGTCGATGACATCGAGGCGGAACCCGCCGATACCCTCGTCCAGCCAGAAGTTCATCATCCGGTAGATGGCCTGGCGCAGCACCGGGTTAGCCCAGTTGAGGTCTGGCTGTTGGCGGCCAAACAGGTGCAGGTAATACTGGCCGGTCGCCGCCGACCACGCCCAGGCGGACCCGGAGAAGGTCGAGCGCAGATCGTTGGGTTCGTGGCCATCGACCGGATCGCGCCAGATATACCAGTCGCGGTGGGGATCGGCGCGCGACCGCGCTGCGGCCTGGAACCAGGGGTGCTGATCCGAGGTGTGATTGACCACGAGGTCCATCACGATCTTGATGTGGCGCGCCTTGGCGGCTTGGATCAGTCGGCGCATGTCCGCCATCGTCCCGAACTGGGGGTCGATGGCCTCATAATCCGAGATGTCGTAGCCGTTGTCCACCCCGGGCGACCGATAGACGGGACTCAGCCACAGGGCGTCCACCCCCAGGTCTTGCAGGTAGTCCAGGCGGCTGATGATCCCCGGGAGGTCCCCGATGCCATCGCCGTTGCTGTCCTGAAAACTGCGCGGGTAGATCTGGTACACGACCGCTTGCTGCCACCACTGCGTCATCAGTCGCCCTCCTTTGCGGCGTGGGCGGCGGTGATCGCCGCCAGGTCCAGCGCCGCTGTGTTCGGGACGATGAAGTCGGCGGCGGCCAGGGTGGTGGCGTCACCGATTCCCACGGCGAACTGGCCGGCGGCCTTGATGGCCGCCACCCCGGCGCTGGCATCCTCGAACCCAACCACCTCCTGCGCCGTCAACCCAAGCTGAGCCTGGGCGCGTTGGTAGATCTCCGGATCCGGCTTGCCGCGGTGCAGCGTTGCCGGGTCGACCCGCGTCTCAAAGGCAGCGGCCAGCCCGAGCTTAGTCAGGATCGCCGGGGCGTTCTTGGACGCCGAGGCGATCGCCAGGTGCAACCCGGCGGCTTGGGCGTCTGCCAGCAGGCGCGTGATGCCGGGCAGGATGTCCGCCGGCGTCAACGCGTCGATGGCCTGCAGGTACCAGGCGTTTTTTTGCGCCGCCAGGTCCGCCTTCTGGGCGTCGGTGTAGACCGCGTGTGGATCGCCGTAGCTCAGGACCAGCGCCAGCGAGCTTTCTCGCGAACGGCCGCGCAGGGCGTCGTTGGCGGCCGGTGGCAAGGTAATGCCCAGTTGCGTCGCGACCTGATTCCAAGCGGCCAAGTGGAAGCGGGCCGTGTCGGCGATCACGCCGTCGAGGTCGAACAGTAACCCTTTAAGCATCCGCCACCTCCTGCACCAAGTGTCGCTTAGTGCCGTTGACCCAGACATCCAGCGGCGCACCGGCCACCAGCCTGATCTGGGTCTCGTCCGTGACGGTCACGGCCAACACCCGGCCGCGGTAGGTCAGGCTGAAGCTGTAACGCGTCCAGCCTTTGGGCAGAAACGGGGCGAAGCGTAACTGATCGTGATCGTAACGCATGCCGGCAAAGCCTTGCACGATCGCCAGCCACCCCCCAGACATCGAGGTGATGTGCAACCCGTCTTCGGTGTCATTGTTGTAGTTATCCAGATCCAGCCGGGCGGTGCGGGCGTACAGCTCGACAGCCTTGTCGGCCCGCCCCAGCTCGGCGGCCAGGATCGCGTGGATCGAGGCGCTCAGGGAGCTTTCGTGCACGGTCAGCGGCTCGTAGAAGTCGAAGTTACGTTCTTTCTCAGCCCGGGTGAAGCGGTCATTCAGGAAGTAGATGCCCTGCAGGACATCGGCCTGCTTGATGAACGGCGAGCGCAGGATCTTGTCCCACGACCAGTGCTGATTGATCGGCCGCTGATCCGCCGGGATCGTGCTGGCCGGGCGGATGTCTTTATCCAAAAACGTGTCGTGCTGCACGAAGATACCCAGGTCCGGGTCCTCCGGCAGGTACATGTGATCGATGATGGCCTGCCAGTGTGCCTGTTCGTCGGCGCCCACGGCCAGCTTGGCCACCACCTCTGCGTCCGCCTGAGGCAGGCGCGCCAGGGTGTATTCCAGCACCCACTGAGCCATCAGGTTCGTGTACCAGTTGTTGTTGACGTTGTTTTCGTACTCGTTAGGGCCGGTCACCCCGTGGATCATGTACTGGCCGTGCCGCTTGCTGTAGTGGACGCGATCCGCCCAGAAGCGCGCGATCCCGACCAAGACCTCGATGCCGGCCGTGTTCACGTAGGTCTCATCCCCGGTGTACGCCGTGTACTCGTAGATGGCAAACGCCACGGCCGAGTTGCGGTGTAACTCCTCGAAGGTGATCTCCCACTCATTGTGGCACTCGATCCCGTTGAACGTCACCATCGGGTACAACGCACCGGCCAGCCCCTGCTGCGCGGCGTTGTGGAAGGCGCCGGGCAGCTGATCGTGGCGGTACTGTAGCAGCGCCCGCGTGACGCGCGGCGGGGTCACGGCGAGATACATCGGCACCACATAGGCCTCGGTGTCCCAGTAGGTCGCCCCACCGTATTTCTCGCCGGTGAACCCCTTAGGCCCGATGTTCAGCCGCGGGTCTTGCCCGTAGTAGGTCATGAACAGCTGGGCGATGTTGAAGCGAATGCCCTGCTGCGCAGCTGGATCGCCGTCGATCTGCACATCGCTTTGCGCCCAGCGCTCGGCCCACACGGCGGTGTGGGCGGCCAGCGCCGCCGCGAAGCTGTCGGTCTGTAGCTGTGTCATCAGCTGCGCAGCCGCCGCGGTCTGGGCCGTCGGGGCGACATCGCGGCTGGTCAGCACGATCACGTCTTTTTCAACCGTCAGCGCCTCACCCGCCGCCAGGGTCGCGTGCAGGGTCTCGGTCAAGGTGCCCGGCGTCGTGGTGCGCACACCCTGCACCGGCTGGCCGGCCACGCGCAGCGCCTGCTGCAACAGGACGGTGAACTGTGGGACGCCGAACGGGTTGGGCCGCGTCTGCAGCTGGATCGTGCCAGCGTCGGCCGATTCGCCTTGGGGCACCCAGAAGCGCTCGTCGTAGTTGCTGTCTTCGTTCGTGACATTGCCATCAAGGCCCGCCGCTAGGGTCAGGTCAGCGTGGCCGCGCAGGCACTTCAGAGTGACTTCGATCAGCGCCGCTTGTTGGATCACGTTGCTGACGAAGCGCCGGAAGGTCAAGGCGACGGCCGTGTCGCCCACTTCATAGACGAAGCGGCGCGACAGCAACCCCTGATGCAGATCTAGCGTCAGCTCAAAATCATGGAACTGGCCAGTCGCCAAGTCGATGGGCTGACCGTTGAGCGTGATGGGTAGGTCGATGAAGCTCGGGGCGTTGATCGCCTTGCCGAAGTATTCCGGGTAGCCGTTCTTCCACCAGCCGACCCGGGTCTTGTCGGGGAACCAGACGCCCCCGAGGTAGGTCCCCTGCAGGTGATCGCCCGAGTAGCCTTCCTCGAAGTTGCCCCGCATCCCCATGTAGCCATTCCCGATCGCGGTCAGGCTCTCCTGTAGTCGTTTATCCTTCTGGGCCAAAGCCTGCGTCGTGATCACCCAAGGGTCGACCGCGAAGAGGCGCTTAATTGCTGTTGTCATTGTCGTTCACTCCGTTTCGCTTGCACCTTTAAGTTTGCCGGCGTGAAACCGCTTTTACAATAAGCAAAACCTTGTTACCGCTATCAGAATATCAATTCAGTGACAAGACAAACCCCTGCGCTGCCAGCTGATCGTCGGCGTAACCCTGCGCCAACGCTGGCGTGACGTGGAGCGACTGCGGGGCCGCGGTGGTGTTGAACCACGCCGTCAGCGTCTGCGGCCCCAGCGTCCGGGTGACCTGGATCAGCCCGGCCGCCGTCACCTGGTAGGCCGTGGTGCCTGCGCTGAGCAGCTGACTGTGCGCCCGCCGGAAGTGGACCAGGGCCGCCACGCGCTGCCAGGTTGGGCCGTTGAGTTGCGCCCAGTCCATCGGCTTGCGGTCATCCGGGTCGTTGGCCCCGGTCATCCCCATCTCGGTGCCGTAATACAGGCACGGGGTCCCGGTCTGGACGAAGGTGAAGGCCAGCGCGGTCAGCGCCCGGTCTAGGTCGCCGCCTGCGACCGTTAGCAGCCGCGGCGTGTCGTGTGAATCCAGCATGTTCAGCATCGCCTGGTTGGTCTGGTCGCGGTACAGCATCAGTTGATCGACCAGGCGCGCGGTCATTGTCGCCGCCGGCACTGCGCCGGTCAGGAAGTGGTCCTCGATCTGCTGGGTGAACGCGTAGTTCATCACCCCGCTGAACTCCCCGCCGTTCAGCCATGGCTGCGCGCTGTGCCAGACCTCGCCGAGCACGTAAAAGTCTGGTTTGGCCGCCGTCACGGCCGCGTAGAAGCGCCGCCAGAAGTGGTGGTCGACCTCGTTGGCGACGTCCAGCCGCCACGCGTCGATGTCGAACTGGCGGATCCAGTACGTCGCGATGTCCAGCAGATAATCCTGCACCGCCGGGTTGGCCGTGTTGAGCTTGGGCATCGACGGCTCGAAGGCAAAGGTGTCGTACTGAGGCGCCTCATCGCCCTTAGTCGGATCGTGGAACGGCGTCAACGGCAGCTCGTGGATGTGGAACCAATCGTAGAACCGGGACGCGCGCCCGTTAGCCAGTACGTCTTGCCACTGCAGCGACTGCGCGCCAAGGTGGTTGAACACGGCGTCCAGCATCACCCGCATACCGCGGGCGTGGGCGGCCTGCACGAGCGTCGCAAACAGCGCCTTGTCGCCAAAGTCGGGGTCGATCTCGTAGTAGTCGATGGTGTCGTACTTGTGGTTAGAGCTGGCCTTGAACACCGGGCAGAAGTACAGCCCGTTCACCCCCAGCGCCTCGAGGTCGTCGAGGTGGTCGAGCACGCCTTGTAGATCCCCGCCGTAGTAGTCGTTGCGGCCCGGGTGATCCGTCGGCTGCCAGGGCTTGGTCCCAGCCGGGTCGTTGCGCGGGTCACCGTTGGCAAACCGCTCCGGAAAGATCTGGTACCATACGGTGTCTTGGACCCACGCTGGGATCGTCACCTGGTCGATCGCATGGTAATACGGCACCCGAAAGTAGTTGCCCATCTCCTGGCGTTCCGCCGCGGTCGCCTCGCGCGGGCCGCGGTCACCGATCAGCACTTGGGCCCCGCTGGTATCGGTCACCGCAAACAGGTACTGCATCCGCGCGTATGGCGCCGTCAGCGTTACGCCCCAGTAGTCATGGACCTGCCCACTGCCAATGCGGGCCATGGGCACCGTCTGCGGGGCGAACTCGGCCTGACCGTCGGGGCCAGGCAGCTGCCAGTACGGGTCGCCGCAGATGACGCTGACGGCGGTGATGTCACCCTTGGCCGTGCGCAGGCGCAGGCGCAAGTCTTGGTCTGGGGTCAGGAAACAGTCTTCGCTTTCGGGGCGGTGGCGCATTGCTGCAATGTTCATTTGATCTCTCCTTCTCGAATCAAGACGACGCCGGCGTCTGGGCCCAGCGTCAGTTGCGCGCCGACCAGGTCCACCGAGCCGCTGCTCAACAGCGGCCGGTAGTGGCCCTCGGGTAGCGTGACCGTGGTCGCGGTGGCCTCAAGCGCCACCGCCACGACGGCCAAGGCGTCATCCAGTTGCCGGGTGTACACGTAGCTGGCTTGGTCGGTGGTCAGCAGGTGGTAGTCCCCGTCTTGGAACAGCGCACGCTTCTTCAGTGCGATCAGCTTCTGGTAGAACGCGAGCATGCTGGTCGGGTCCGCGGCCTGCTCGGCAGCGCTGGCCACCGGGGCCGCCGAACCCTGGAGCCACGGGGTGCCGGTGGTGAAGCCGCGCTGCACGCCGTCAGTCCAGGGCATCGGCCCGCGCGCAGGCAACTTGTGCGTGGTGCTGACCAGCGCCACGGCAGCCTCAGTGGTCAGCCCGGCGGCCGTTGCCTGGGTCACGAAGTCAGTCACCGTCGGGTCCTCGAAGGTCGCGACGTCTGGCAACGTCAGGTTGGTCAGCCCGAGCTCCTCGCCGTAATAAATGATCGGGAGCCCACGCTGCAAGTACATCAGCATCGCCAGGCTCTGCGCCTGCTGGGCCGAGTGGGCCACCCGGCCCAGCAGGCGCGGCATGTCGTGATTGCTCCAGTACAACGTGGGCTGAGCCAGCCCGGCCAGCGTCTGTTGCCACACCACCTGCGTCTGCTTGAACGCAGGCAAGTCCAGCGGGTGCGCTTGGTACTGTGCAGGCAGCTGCTGATCCAGCCCACTCGCATCCTCCGGGAAGTAGCGGAACGTGACCACACTGTCCATCAGCCCCGCATCTGGCGCCGTGTACGCTGCGGCCAACTGCACGTTAGCGCTCGCCGCCTCCCCCAGCAGGAAGACCTCTGGGTAGTCCGCCTTGACGCGCTGGCAAAACGGCCGCAGCCACGTCTGCACCTGTGGCAGGTTGGCGTAAAACGGTTCGGCCAACACCGGCGCGTCATCCGCGGTGGGCACCGGAAAGTCCTGGTCGAGCTTGACCTTGGCGATGTGGATGAACGCATCAAGGCGCAGCCCATCCACCCCTTTTTGCAACCAGTAGTCCGCGACGTCACTCATCGCGTGGCGCACTTCCGGGTTGGCCCAGTTCAAGTCCGGCATGCGGCGGTCAAACAGGTGAAAATACGACTGCCCGCTGCCGCTGGGGTCCGGTGCCCACACCGAGCCGCCGAAGAAGCTGCCCCAGTTATTGGGCCGCTGGCCGTCGTGCCCCGCGAAGATGTAGTAATCGCGGTACAGGCTGGCCGGGCCACGGAGCGCGTCTTGGAACCACGGGTGGCGATCCGACGTGTGGTTGAGGACAAAGTCGAGGATCACATGGATCCCGGCGGCGTGAAAGGCGTCGATCAGCGCGTCCATGTCCGCCATCGTGCCCATCGTCGGGTCGATCGCGTAGTAGTTGGCCACATCGTAGCCGTTGTCCACCTGGGGCGAGGTGAATACCGGGTTCAGCCACACCGCCGTGATCCCCAACGCCTTGAGGTACGGGATGTGCGCGCGAATGCCGTTGAGGTCCCCGACCCCATCGCCGTTGCTGTCCTGAAAACTTTTGGGGTAAAGCTGATAAATGATCGCATGGTCATACCAAGCCATGTGTGCACCTCCATTCTTCTTTAAGCGTAAGGAAGCGGCCCGCTTTGCACAAGCGGCCGCGCCATGTTACCGCTATCAGATTGCAGGCGGACGAAAAACCGCCCCTGCGCGTGACCGGATCGGTCGCGCGCAGGGGCGGCGTTAGCGCCATTACTTGTTGTCGTCGTCGCCTTCGGAGTAACCCTTGTCGTCAGCGTCATCAGAAGACGCCGCGTCATCGGCCTTCGGGGCTTCCGTCGGGGTCGCCGGTGCGGCCGGCGCCGTCGGGTTGACGGTGCGGATGGCGGATAGGTTGAAGGTCAAGAAGACGCCGTCGACGTCGATATCGACCGTGCCGGCCTCTTGATCGATCGAGTCGACCATACCGTGCAGACCGCCGATGGTGATGATCTTATCACCCTTCTTCACGCCACTCAGCATTTCCTGACGCTTCTGTTGTTGCTTCTTCTGTGGTCGCATCATCCCAAAGTACATGAATGCGAACAATACGACCATCATGATGATCATGGATGTTCCTTGCCCCATTATCGGCACCTCGTTTTCTTTGAATGTTCAATGAATACTGTACCAAATTGGCCGGCTTTACACCAGCCCTAGAAATTCCGGGCGTTCGGCTTGTTGTAGCCGTACTGCTCGAAGTAGGCTTCGCGAAACTCTGTCAGTTGGTCCGCCGCGATCGCCTCGCGGATCTGCTTCATCAGGTGCAACAGGAAATACACGTTGTGGTAGCTGGTCAGCCGCTCGCCGAAGGACTCGTCTGCCTTGAGCAGGTGGCGGATGTAGGCCCGGGTGTAGTTGCGGCAGGTGTAGCAGTCGCACTGGTCGTCCAACGGCGTGAAGTCGCGGGCGTACTGGGCGTTTTTGATCACCACACGCCCGTGACTCGTCATCACGGTCCCCTTGCGCGCGATGCGCGTCGGCAAGACGCAATCGAACATGTCGATCCCGCGGATCACGCCGTCGATCAACGCGTCTGGCGAGCCCACGCCCATCAAGTAGCGCGGCTTGTTCGCCGGCAGCAGCGGGGTGGTAAAGTCGAGGACGTGGTTCATCTCCTCCTTGGACTCGCCGACGGACAGGCCGCCGATCGAGTAGCCGGGAAAATCGAGTGAGACCAGGTCCTTGGCGCTTTGCTCACGCAGATCGCGGTACCCAGCACCTTGCACGATGCCGAACAACCCCTGCCAGTCCGGGTTCTTGTGGGCGCGCAGCCCGCGCTCGGCCCAGCGACTGGTGCGCGCGACGGACTTGCGCACGTAGTCGTAAGACTCGAAGAACGGCGGACACTCGTCGAGGCTCATCATGATGTCCGGACCTAAGGCGTTCTCGATCGCGATCGCTTTTTCCGGCGACAGAAACATCTTGGCGCCGTTCAGGTGGTTCTTGAAGTGCACGCCTTCTTCAGTGATGTTGCGCATCTCGGCCAGCGAAAAGACCTGGAAACCGCCGGAATCAGTCAAGATCCCCTTGTCCCAGTTCATGAACTTGTGCAGGCCCCCGGCTTCCTCGACCAGGTCCTCCCCCGGCCGCAGCCACAGGTGGTAGGTGTTGGCGAGGATCACGCCGGCGCCCATCTCATCGAGCTCTTCTGGGGCGAGCGTCTTGACCGTCGCCTGCGTGCCGACGGGCATGAACATCGGCGTCGGGAACGTCCCGTGCGGTGTGATCAGCTCGCCGAGGCGCGCGCCGGTGTGTTTGTCTGTGTGGATCAGGTGGTACTTGATTGCGGGTTCCATAGGGCAACTCCTTGTCGTGAGGGGCTAAAATCAGTGAAGGTCAGTGTACCGGGTGCGCGCCCAAAAAGCAAGGGCGCACCGCGCTTGACTAGGCTACCCACCCCGCTAAGCCCGCGAGGCCGGCGCTCTGGTTTCGTCGAGCCCCAGTCTCGCAACGCGGACGCGTCTAGCGACGTCAACCACGTCGCGCCTAAGTACAGGCGCACCGCGCTTGACTAGGCTACCCGCCCCGCTAAGTCCGCGAGGCCGGCGCTCTGGTTACTTATGAATGAACATCGCGTCGCCGAAGCTGAAGAAGCGGTAGCGTTCCTGGATCGCGTGCGCGTATGCGTTGAGGATGTTCTCGCGGCCGGTGAAGGACGCGACGAGCATCACGAGGGTCGACTTAGGCAGGTGGAAGTTGGTGATGAACGCATCGACGGCGCGCCACTGGTAGCCGGGCTTGATGAAGATGTCGGTCCAGCCGGAATCCGCGCGCAGCTCGCCGTCGAACTTGGTGCCGATGGTCTCAAGGGTGCGGATCGAGGTGGTGCCGGTCGCGATGATGCGACCGCCGTTCTTGCGGACGGCGTTCAGGGTGTCGGCCGCTTCTTGGGAGAAGCGGTAGAACTCGCTGTGCATCTTGTGGTCCTCGATGTTCATCACCGACACGGGCCGAAAAGTGCCCAAGCCGACGTGCAGGGTCAGGTAGACGAGGTGAACGCCCATGTCCTGCGCTTTTTGGAGCAGCGCTTCGGTCCAGTGCAGGCCCGCAGTCGGGGCGGCCGCGGAGCCGATCTCCTTGGCGTAGACGGTCTGGTACATCTCGGGGTCGTCGAGCTTCTCCTTGATGTACGGTGGCAGTGGGGTCTCACCGAGCTGGTCGAGGATCTCCATGAAGATGCCGTCGTAGTGGAACTCGATGATGCGGCCGCCGTGTTCGAGCTCTTCCACGACGGTCGCGGTCAGCAGGCCGTCCCCGAAGTCGATCTCGGTGCCGACCGGCGCTTTTTTGGCCGGCTTCATCAGGGTCTCCCACTGATCGCCTTCGATGTTGCGGAGCAACAGGACTTCCATGTGCGCCCCGGTCTCCGGCTTGACGCCGTAGAGCCGCGCTGGCATCACGCGCGTGTCGTTCATCACGATCGCGTCCCCGGGTTCGAGGTAGTCGAGGATGTCGTAAAAATGCTTGTCCTCTAGCGCCCCGGTCTCAGCGTTGAGCACCAGCATACGGCTGGCGTCGCGCTTCTGCAGCGGGGTCTGGGCGATCAGTTCTTGGGGCAGGTCGTAATCAAAATCTTCAGTGGTCAGCATTGCAGTGTTTTCTCCCTTAATTGGTCTGGTATGGCATGTCGAGGTGCGCGAAGCCCGCCGGCGTGACCATGCGGCCGCGCGGCGTGCGCTTCAAGAAGCCGATCTGTAGCAGGTACGGCTCGTACATCTCCTCGATGGTGGCTGTCTCCTCACCGATGTTGGCGGCAATGGTCGACAAGCCGACGGGCCCGCCGGCGTAATCGCGGATCATCATCATCAGGAGCTTGCGGTCGATCGCATCGAGCCCGCGGTCGTCGACTTGCAGCTGGTCCAGTGCGTGATCGACGATCGGCACCGTGACGCTGGACTCGGCGACGTCAGCGAAGTCCCGGATCCGCTTCAACAGGCGGTTGGCGATCCGCGGCGTCCCGCGCGAGCGGCGCGCGATCTCGAGCGCGGAATCGGTCGGCAGCGCCATGTCGAAGATGCCGGCGGAGCGCAGCACGATCTCTTGCAGCTCGGCGTCTTGATAATACGCCATGTGCTCGGTGATGCCGAAGCGGTCGCGCAGCGGCGCAGACAGCATCCCCGCGCGCGTCGTCGCCCCGATCAGGGTGAACGGCGGCAGGGGAAAATGCACCGGATGCGCGGTCGGGCCCTGCCCGACCACGATGTCGATGTAGTAGTCCTCCATCGCGGAGTACAGCATCTCCTCGACGATCTTCGGCAACCGGTGGATCTCATCGATGAACAGCACGTCACCGGGCTGCAGCTCGTTCAGCAAGGCGACGAGGTCCCCGGGTTTTTCGATCGCCGGGCCGGAAGTGGTGCGGATGTTGACGCTCAGCTCAGTCGCGATCACCAGCGCCAAGGTGGTCTTGCCCAAGCCCGGTGGGCCGTACAACAAGACGTGGTCCAATGCCTCTTCGCGCTTCTGGGCCGCTTGAATGTACACCGCCAGCTGCGACTTGACGGCGGTCTGACCGATGTAATCGTTCAGGCGGTGCGGACGCAGGCTGCGCTCGATCGCGTCTTCATCGGCCGATTCATGGGTAGAAACGATACGCTCTTCGCTCACAGTGGCCCTCCTTTGGTCTGATCACTTGCTCAGCAACTTCAGCCCTTCGCGCAAGTAGGCATCGGTGGTCGTCGCACCGGTCTGCGTCAGGGTCTTGGTCAGCTTCTCCACGCTTTTTTCCGGGTAGCCCAGCGCGACCAGCGCCGCTAGTGCGTCGCTCAGCGCGGCGTCGGCGACCGGGGCCGCCGGCGTGAACAGGTCCCCGGCCGGGGCGTCGAGCTTGCCCTTGAGGTCGAGGATGATCTGCTGGGCGGTCTTCTTGCCGATGCCGGGGAACTTCGTCAGATAAGTCACATCGCCGGCCGCCACCGCGTTGGCGAGGCCGTCGGGGTTGGCGTTAGCCAGGATCGCGAGCGCGGACTTGGGCCCGATACCCGTCACCGTCAGGAGCTGGTTGAACGTCTGCTTGTCCGTCGCGGACGCGAAGCCGTACAGCGCCTGGTCGTTGTCGCGGATGATGTGCTGGACGTAGATCGTCGCCGGGGCCCCGACCGCGTAAGCGTAGGGATTGGTCACCAGGAGCCGGTAGCCGACGCCGCTGACATCGATCACGACATAGCTGGGCGTGACCGCGGCGATCGTGCCCTTGAAATATTCGTACATGTTGCCGTCCTTTCAGTACACACGTTTGGTCCCCATTCTATCATACTTACGCCATGGTGACGAAACTGTTCGTTGGGGATCAAACCCCTGTGCCGCGCGCTCGGGCCTGCGCCTGAGCGCAGTTCAGCCCGTGGCCCCGCTAGGCAAGACCGAAGCCACCTGCTAAAATTAAATCAACAGCAATCGGTTGTTGACCCTGCCCAACGCCTGGAGGTGACCCCATGTCCGCGCCCCTGACCCGTCGACTGATCAACGTCGGCACGCTGCTCAGCCTGATCGCCTCGCTCAGCCTCTGTGTGTACTGGTACAAACTCGGGATCTTTCACGACATTCCGAGCCTGCAAGCCTACCTCAGTGCGATCGGCCTGATCGGCCCGCTGATCTTCATCGCCATCCAGATCCTCCAGGTGGTCATCCCCATCATCCCCGGTGGCATCAGCACCGCGGCCGGCGTCTTGCTCTTCGGCCCGTGGGCGGGGTTCGCCTACAACTACATCGGCATCGCGATCGGCTCGTGCATCAACTTCGCCCTCGCCCGCCGGTACGGTAAGCCGTTCATCCTCGCGATCATCAGCGAAGCGACCTACGAGAAGTACATGGCCAAGACGACCAACCAGCGCCGCTTCAACTGGCTCTTCGCCGGGGCGATCATCGCGCCAGTCGCGCCAGACGACGTGCTCTGCCTGATCGCCGGGCTGACCAAGATGAAGTTCTCGACCTTCTTTTGGATCATCATCCTCGGCAAACCGATCACCATCGCCGCTTACAGCTACGCGCTGATCGTCGGGGCGCAGTGGCTGACCCAGTGGCTCTGATCCACCCAAAACCGGACCCCACGCGCGCGTTGCGACGGGGCCCGGTTGGGGGGTGGCACCAGAAGCGTCGGTCGGTCCCCTCAAAAAGCCAGCCCAGCACGCCCACATTGGGCGTCATTGGGCTGGCTTTTTGAGGGCCGTCTTCTTCATCGGCACGTCTACTGGTCAGCGGCGATCTGTCGGGCGTACTTTGCACGGGCGGCCGCGTGGATCTGCGTGTCCCGTTGGGCGTTCGTCAAGAGCGCCTCACGGACGCCTGCTTTGCCTTGACTGCCCCCGGTAGGTGCATCGCGAACTGCTTGGATGACCTTATCAGCATATCGGGTCCCGTTATTATCCAGATTCACCTTACCTGTGTTGGTCCCCAGGGGAATATACCAACCATCCGAGTCCGAATAATTAAGAAAGAGGAGGTATCTGGCGCCTTGGTCCATGAGGGTATACCCCGCAATGTGATAAGTGACTTTCTGCCGCGCATTATACGCTTCGTTCTCAAGGACAGCGAACGTCTCACCGGCGTGAAGCTGACTGCTCCTGATCACTCGATCAACGACAAAGTCAGACCGGGTATACGCGTATTCGATCAAGTCATCACGGTCGTAGGAGACGGTCGGTTGATGCTGGTCCGTCTTGGTCGCGATCACGATCGACTGCGCCGCCTGGGCTAATGCCTCTGCCGAGTCGAAACCTTTGGTTTTGGCGTCTAAGAATAGCCGCTGCCCAAACTGGTGGTCTTTCATCCCGTTCTCGAATGCGGCCGCTGAAGGTGCGGCGTCGGTCGCTTGACCACCGCGCGTAGTAAGATAACGTCCGAGCCCTGCGACTAAGAGTGACCCGAGCGCCAGGCTACTGAGCCACCAACCACTTTTTTTCATTTGGTTCGCCTCCTATCCGGCGTTGATGTCCCGTTGCGCCAGCTGTTGGCGTCCAATCCACATGCGCCTTCGCCCATAGGTTATCATTGACCCGACTTTTTGGCGAACATTTGGCTCGTGGCCAACCTCAATGAGCCGTTGCGCCAGGTGCTCACGGTGGCACGCCGACCTCAGATGAGTGGCGATCGGTCTTACCGCTCGCCTGCGCTTCGACGATGCTGACGATAATACCGCGGCCACGCCCACCGAGGCACCGCCGCTGAAGGAAGGGAATCCCCATGGATCTGAGTGCGACTCAGTTGATCGCGTACGTGCCCCCGCTCGCCATGCTCGTCGGCTGGGTCATCATCCTGGCGCGTCAATGCCGCGCCAGGCAGGTGAACGGCTGGCGACTAGCCGTCCTCGCCGCCTTAGCCGTCTACGTGCAAAACGTGATCGTGTTGACCTTGTGGCCGGAACCAGTCGGTGTCAGTGCCGGCCCACGCGTGATCATCGCGCTTTCGTTGCGCGACCTGCTGAACTGGCAACCCCGCCAGCTGCTCGGTAACCTGGTGCTGCTCGCCCCGCTGGCGGTCATCGCCCCGCTACTGTGGCCACACCTCGCCCACTTACGCCGGGTCCTGGTCCTCTGCCTGCTGACCAGCCTGACGATCGAATGTCTGCAAGTGGTCCTGACCGCGCTGGACCTAGCGCGTCGCAGCTTCGACCTCAATGACCTGCTGCTCAATACCGCCGGCGGCCTGCTGGGCTATGCCGCTTTCGCCTTGGTCCGGCGTTGGCGTCCCGACTGGGTCGACCGCCTGAACCCTGCAGCGTGACGACTAGCCGTAGCACCTCAAAACGGTGCTGTGCCATCACCTCTGGCGGCACGACTATTCCAGAACGTGACGTGCCATAACGCAACGCCCTTTCTAACGCATGTCTGCCTGTCACTCACTCCGTTCGAACGGGCAGCGCAAGCCGGATAAGAGCGCTCCCCTGCAAAACCTAAGTTCGGGTTTTGCAGGGGAGCGCTCTTATACTCTGGGCTAAAACCGCGTTATGGGCACAGCCCCACCGTTTTTTCAATCGAGCGACTGGCCGGCCAGCATCCGCGCCAGCGTGCTGATCGGGAGGCCGACGACGTTGTAGTAGTCGCCGACCAGCCCGCGCACCAGCAGGGCGCCTTGGCCCTGGATACCGTACGCCCCCGCCTTGTCGACGTACTCGCCAGTGTCGAGGTAGGCGTCGATCGCCGCGGCGTCGAGCGGCCAAAAGGTCACCTCAGTCGTCACCACGGCCTGTTGCACCGGCTGGTCCGGGCGGGCGATTGCCAACCCAGTGCAGCACTGGTGGGTCTGCCCCGCCAACTGGCGCAGCATGCGCGCCGCATCTGCGCGGTCCACCGGCTGGCCGAGGAAGGTGTCACGCCAAAAACACATGGTGTCTGCGGCGATCACGGTCGCTTCAGGGTGTTGTGCCGCGACGGCCAGCGCCTTGGTGCGAGCCAGCTGCTGGACATAGGCCCGCGGCGGCAGGAGCGGCAGCGCCCGCTCATCGATCTGCGCCGGCACGACGGTGAACGTCGGCACGACGCGCGCGAGCAGCTCACGGCGCCGGGGGGAACCACTGGCGAGGATGATCACAAGTCATCCCCGCTTTCGTGGCTGTCTTGAATGCGCTTGAACATTTTCTCCAAGTCGGTGTTGGTGAACTGTACGAGCACCGGGCGGCCGTGCGGGCAGTTGAACGGGTTCTCGCAGTCAGCGAGCTTGACCAAGAGCGCCTTGGCCTGCGCCTCATCGAGGTGGTGGTTGGCCTTGATCGCCCGCTTACAGCTCATCATGATCGCGGTTTTCTCCCGGAACTTGGCGACCGAGATGCGCCCGTCGCGCAGGACCCAGTCGACCATCTCGCGGATGGTGTCTTCCTCCTGGCCCGCCTTGAACCACGTCGGGTGCTGGCGGACTTCAAAGGTGTTTTGGCCCCAGTCCTCGAGGAACAACCCGACGCTCGCCAACACGTCGCGGTGCGCGCGGATCGCGACGGCGTCGCTCGCCGGATAGTCGAGCACCAGCGGCACCAAGAGCGCCTGCTGATCCGCGGCGACCTGGCCGATCGCCTGGCGGTAAAACTCGTAGTTCACGCGCTCCTGCGCGGCGTGCTGATCCAGCAGGTACAGCCCGTCGTCGGCTTCCGCCAGCAGGTACGTGCCGTGGAGCTGGGCCAGGTAGCGCAGCTGCGGAAAGCGCTGCGCCGGGGCGGCCACCGGGCGCAGCGGCGTCGGCGCCGAGACTGGCTCAGCGTGGCGCGTATCCCAGTCGGCCAAGCGTTCAGCGTCGTTGAAGATCGGCGCCGGATCCAGCGCGTCGATGGTCAAGCCGAAGTCGTCTTGTGGCCCGACCGGCCGGGCAAGCGGGGTGATCGACGCCCCCTGCGCTGGCGCCGCCGTTGGACGCGCGGTAGTGCGTGTCGCGCCGGCGTCTGTCGGCGTGACCGAAGCGTCGGGTTCAGGCGCCGGGGCCTCGGTGACCGGCAACGGAACTTGGTGATCGCTGACCACATTGGCCTGCGACGCCGCGTTCAGCGCGATCGTCAGCTGGTCCATGTTGACCGGCTCGCGGCGACGCAGGTTGTGCAAGGCGTCCGGGATCAGGTTCTCCTGACCCAGGCGGCTACGGATCGCCGTGGTCAGCAACTCGCTGAGCTGCTCCTCCTTGCTCAGGCGCACCTCCTGCTTGGTCGGGTGCACGTTGACGTCGACGAGCAGCGGATCCATCGTGATGTCGATCACGGCGATCGGGTAGCGGCCGACCATCAGCTTGGAGCCATAGCCGGCGATCAGCGCCTTGACCAGCTGGTAGTTCTTGATGTAGCGGCCGTTGACCATCAGGCTCAGGTAGTTGCGACTGGCGCGCGTGGTATCCGGCAGGCTGGTGAAGCCCTGGACGGTGAAGTCGAGGTCCTGGCCCGTGATCTGCAGCATGCTCTTGGCCGTCGCCACGCCGTAGATGCCGGCGATGGTCTGCTGGAGGTCGCCGTGCCCCGCCGTTTTGAGCATCGTGTTCTGCCCGTTCTTAAGCGTGAACGCGACTTCTGGGTGCGCCAGCGCAAGGCGGTTGACGATGTCGACGATGCGCGACAGTTCGGTGGCCTGCGACTTGACGTACTTCAGGCGCGCAGGGGTGTTATAAAAGAGGTCGCGCACGCTCAGGCTCGTGCCTTGCCGCGCGGCCGTGGTGTGCTGATCCTGCATGGCGCCGCCGACGATGTGCGCGCTGGTGCCCAGCCCGTTCTCGGTGGCGGTCACCAGCGTCACATCGGCGACCGCGGCGATCGAGGCCAGCGCTTCCCCGCGAAACCCGAGACTGTGCACGTTGAACAAGTCGCGCGTGGTCAGGATCTTGGAGGTCGCATGGCGCACGAAGGCCGTGGGCACGTCGTCTGGCTCGATGCCGGCGCCGTTATCGATCACCTGCACCAGGCGCAGCCCGGCGTCTTCGACCAGCACGTCGACCTGCGTCGCGCCGGCGTCGATCGCGTTTTCGACCAGCTCCTTGACGACGCTGGCCGGTCGTTCGATCACTTCCCCGGCCGCGATCTGATTCGCGAGCGTCGGGGATAATTCGTGGATCTTAGCCAAGTGGCTCACCTCTTCTTGAGTTGCTTTTGGATCTCATACAGCAGGTTCATTGCGTCCATCGGGGTCGCGTCCATCAAGTCGAACTTCTCGAGCTTGCGCAGCAGCGGGTCCGGCTTGGTCGTGACCGGTGCCGGACCGAACAGCGAGAGCTGGCCGTCTGCCTCCGCCACCACCGGTGGTGCGACGGCGGTGCGGGCTGACGTCGGCGTGGCGCTGGGGCCGGCCACGTCAGACTCGCGCGCAACAGGCGGCGTCGCGTCGGCATCGACTGCGACAACCGGCGCCGCGTCGAGGGCCACCGGACTTGGGTGTGCCGCCGCACTCGGCGCGTCGATCAGCGCGCGCGGCTGGTCCTCCAGCTGCGTGAGGATCAGATCCGCGCGGTGCAACAAGCTGGCCGGCAGGCCGGCGAGCTTGGCGACGTGGATCCCGTAGGACTTGTCGGCCGGGCCCGGGAGCATTTTGTGCAAAAAGACCAGCGTGCCGTTCTCCTCGACCGCCCCGACGTGGACGTTGACCAGCTGATCAAGGCGGTCGGCCAAGGCGGTCAGTTCATGGTAGTGGGTCGAAAACAGGGTCTTGGCGTGCACGTGATCGTGCAGGTACTCGATGATCGCCTGGGCCAGCGCCATGCCGTCGTAGGTCGCGGTGCCGCGCCCGATCTCATCGAACAAGATCAGGGAGCTGGCGGTCGCGTGGCTCAAGGCCGCCTCGGCCTCCATCATCTCGACCATGAACGTGCTCTGGCCGTTGGCGAGGTCGTCGGCCGCACCGATGCGCGTGAAGATCTGATCGAATACTGGCAGGCTCGCGTCATCCGCCGGAACGAAGCTACCGGCCTGCGCCATGATCACGGTCAGGGCGAGCTGGCGCATGTACGTGCTTTTACCCGACATGTTCGGCCCCGTGATCAAGAGGATGTCGGTCTCGGTGTCCATCACCACGTCGTTCGGGATGTACTGTGCCTCACCGAGCACCTGCTCGACGACCGGGTGACGACCGCCGTGGATCGCGAGGTCGTGGTGGCCGGCGTGCATGCTCGGGCGTACGAAGTGATCGTTCTCGGCGGCCACCGCGAAGCTCTGCAACACGTCGAGCGCGGCGACCTTGGCGGCCAGCGTCTGCAGGCGGCCGATCTGGGTCTTGACCTGCTCGCGGATGTCTTGGAACAAGTCGTACTCCAGCGCCGTCGCGTGCTCCTGAGCTTCCAGGATCAGCGCCTCTTTGGCCTTCAAGGCCGGGGTGGAAAAGCGTTCGGCGTTGGTCAGCGTCTGCTTGCGCTCGTAGCGGTCCGCCGGCACCTTGCTCAGGTTCGCGCGGGTCACCTCGATGTAGTAGCCGAACACCTTGTTGAAGCGGATGCGCAGGTTGTGGATGCCGGTGGCTTCGCGCTCGCTGGCCTCCAGCTCGGCGATCCACTGCTTGGAGTTGGCCATCGTATCGCGGTACGTATCGAGTTTCTCGTTGTAGCCGCGCAGGATGAGCCCACCGTCCATGATCGAGATCGGCGGCTCCGGTTCGATCGCGCGCCGGATCAGGTTGGCGACGTCTTGCACTGGGTCCAAGGCGGCTAACAGTTCGGTGAAGCTGCCGTCATCCAACGTGCTCAGGATAGTCTGCAGCGCAGGGATCTGATCCAAGCTGGTCTGCAGCTGGATCAAGTCGCGCCCGTTGACCGTGCCGTACGCCACCCGGCCGGCCAGGCGCTCCAGGTCGTACACCTTCGTCAGGCGCTCCTGCAGCTCACTGCGCTCGAAGTAGTGATCCATCAGGGTCTGCACCTGCTCCTGGCGCGCCGTGATCGCGGCCAGGTCCAGCAGCGGCCGGTCCAGCCACTGCTTCAACAAGCGCCCGCCCATCGCGGTCTTGGTCTTGTCGAGCACCGCCAGCAACGTATCACCCTTGCGCCCGGTGCGGCTGTTTTTCAGAATGTCCAGGTTCGCGCGGGCGTCTTGGTCCATTTCCAAAAACTCGCTGGGCTGATAGGCCACCGCTTTTTGGATGTGGGCCAAGCTGCGCTTCTGCGTCGTCAGCAGGTAGTTCATCAGCATCGCGACGACCGTCACCTGCAGGGTGTCCGTCAGGTCCTGGCTGACGTAGCTGGCCTCCGCCAACACGGCCGCATCGCTCGGGCTGAGTAGCCGCCCCTGCCCCAGCAGCGTCCGGTCGGCGTCGCTCAGATCCGTCGGCACCACGACCTCCCGCGTGCCCAGTGCCGCCAGTTCGTTTTGAAGCGTGAAGCGGTTGGCTAGCGTCGTCACCTTGAACTCACCGGTCGACAGATCCGCGTAAGCCAGCCCGTAGCGCTCACCGGCGGGCACCACGGCGGCGAGGTAGTTGTTCGCCTTCGCTTCACCGGGGCGGACGTCCATCTTCGTGCCCGGCGTGACCAGCTGGATCACCTCGCGCCGCACCATCCCCACGGCCTTCTTGGGGTCCTCCATCTGCTCACAGATAGCGACCTTGTAGCCCTGATCGACCAAAATATCGACATAGCTCTGCGCCGCGTGGTGCGGCACCCCACACATCGGGATCGGATCATCCGCGCTCTTGTTGCGCGCCGTCAGGGTCAGCTCCAGAAGCTGAGAGCCCTTGATGGCGTCCTCGTAGAAGAGCTCATAGAAGTCCCCGATGCGGTAGAACAAAAAAGCATCCGGGTACTGATCTTTGATCGCCTGATACTGTTGCATCATCGGCGTATCTTGCGTTTTTTGCGGCATGATGGCGCTCCTTAACTTGGGTTGATTACGGTCTATTTTAACATTGATCGCCGGTTTGGGGGAGAGGGCCGATCGCAACGGCCAAGTGGGCGGGTATCACGCCGGCGGACTGACCCACGCCCCGCGGCGCAGCCGCCGGTGCCCTGCTCGCTCGCCCTAGAAGCTAAAACAGGGCTGTGCCATAACGCGGTTTTAGCCGAGAGTATAAGAGCGACCCCCCGCAAAACCCGAACTTAGGTTTTGCGGGGGGTCGCTCTTATACGGCTTGCGCTGCCCGTTCGAACGGAGTGAGTTACAGGCAGACATGCGTTAGAAAGGGCGTTGCGTTATGGCACGTAACGTTCTGGAATAGTCGTGCCACCAGAGGTGATGTCACAACCCGGTCGCGCCATCACCGCTTGAGGTGGTAGCTGTAGGTCGCGATGATGACGTTCTCGCGGCTGGCGAACGCGGCGCGCAGGCGCAGGGTCGTCTGGTTGTGCAGGATGTTCTGCCACGGCTTCTTCGGCACGAACTGCGGGATCAAGACGGTCGTGGTGAAGTTGCGCTTAGCGGCGTTGCGGGCCACGATGTCCACGAAGCGGATGGTCGGGCCTTCGACAGAGCGGTAAGACGAGTGGACGTCGACGAAGCGCACGTCCGGGAAGTCGCGCTTGAACTCGGCTTGCGTCTCCTGCTCCTTGTTCGGGTTCTCGTCCATCGAGACGTGCATCGCGATGACGTAATCCCCGATGGTCTGCGCGTAGTTCAGCGCCCCGCGCGTCACGCGGGTCACGTTGCCGACGAGCACGATGACCGTGGAGCCGGCGTAGTCGTGCAGCTCGATGTCTTGCGGCAGGCGCAGCTGCTCAGCGACTTGCTTGTAGTGGTCGTGGATCTTCCAGAAGACGAAGACCAAGGTCGGCATGATGATGAAAAACGGCCAGATGTCCGCCAACCGGTAGACGAACAGGATCACGAGGATGGCAAACGAGATCAGCGCGCCGGAGAAGTTCGCGATACTCTTGCCGATCCACCCTTTCTCCGTCTTGTGCCGCGCCCACCAGTGCCGGATCATCCCGGTCTGCGACAGCGTGAACGGGATGAACACCCCGACCGCGTACAGCGGGATCAAGCGCTCGGTGGAGCCTTGGAACAAGAGGATCAAGAAGCCCGCACCGATGCCCAGCGTCAAGATCCCGTTGGAATAGCCCAACCGGTCGCCGCGGTCCATGTACATGTGGGGCATGTACTTATCCTTGGCCATGTTATACGCGAGCATCGGGAACGCGGAGAACCCGGTGTTGGCCGCGACCGCCAAGATCAAGGCGGTGGCCAGCTGGATCACGTAATACATCACCCCGGTGCCGCCGAAGGTCGCCTTGGCGACTTGGGAGAGCACGGTCACCTTGGCTTCTGGCACGATCCCGTACCAGTAGTTCAAGAAGGTGATGCCGGCGAAGAAGAAGCCGAGGATGGCGGCCATGATCGCCAGGGTGGTCGCGGCGTTATGCTCGCGCGGTTTTTTGAAGAACGGCACGGCGTTACTGATCGCCTCGACCCCGGTCAAAGAACTCGACCCGCTTGAAAAAGCGCGGAAGATCAGGGCCATGGAGATACCCGGCACGATACCGCCAACTGCCGCGGTGGCGTGGTACGGGATCGCACCGGTCGCGATCTGGTAGCCGCCCCAGAGGATCATCGCGGTGATCGACACCACGAAGAGGTAGACCGGCACCATCAGGAAGTTGGCGGACTCGCTCAGCCCGCGCAGGTTCATCGCCGTCAGGATCACAATGATGATCAAGGCGATGATCGCCTCGTGGCCGTACAGGCTCGGGATCGCAGAGGTGATCGCCTCCGCCCCGGCGGACGACGAGACCGCTGCGGTCAGCATGTAGTCGATCAAGAGGCTCCCGCCAGCGGCTAGGCCCGCGTTTTGGCCTAAGTTCTCACTGGCGACCAGGTAGGCGCCCCCACCGCTCGGGTAGGCGTGGATGATCTGCCGGTACGACAGGGTCAGCGCCAGCAGCAGGATCAGCACGAAGGCCGCGATCGGCAGCGAGTACCAGATCGCGGCGGCCGACAGCGTGGTCAAGACCAGCACGATCTGCTCGGTCCCGTACGCCACGGAGGACAGCGCATCGCTGGACAGCATCGCCAGCGCTTTGAGCTTGCCGAGCTTCTGCCCGCCTTCATCGGAGGATTTGAGGGGTTTCCCCACCAATAGTCGCTTCAAATGCAACATACAAGACTCTCCATTTCACAAGTATCATTCGAGTTAACAAACCTTAGCATTATAAAACTCACATCGAGGAAATACTAGCAGAAGTTTAAGCATTGGTAAAGGCAGCGCCTTCACCGTCTACACCAGACAGGCCACTGTCTGCCACCCGCAGACACCCGCGCACACCAGGCCCGTTAAGACGCGAAAAGGGGGTGTGACATCACCTCTGGTGGCACGACTATTCCAGAACGTGACGTGCCATAACGCAACGCCCTTGCCGTATAAGAGCGATCCCCTGCAAAACCTAAGTGCGGGTTTTGCAGAGGATCGCTCTTATAACTCTGGGCTAAAACCGCGTTATGGCACAGCCCCTAAACAAGCGCTCAGTGTTGCTTCTCGACAATGACCAGATCCTTCACCCGCACTTTGCGGTGCAGGTCGGCTTCGATCTGGTTCTTGGCGGCGTGGTTGACCTTCAGCGCGGGCTTATCCGCGGCAGTGAACAGCTTCTCGATGACAAAATCGATCTCGTCGTCCTTGATGTTGCGGGTGTCGTGTGTCATCACCAGCTCATCCTTCTCGAACCCCTCGATGAAATACACGTGGACCGAGCCCAGCGTGTAGAGGCGAAAGGCCTTGACGGTGCTCTGCCCGTAAAGGTAGCGCATCGTGTACGGCAGCATCTTGTGCAGACTCGCGTTCAAGCGGATCGGGTTTTCAATCAACTTCATCAAGCATCAGCTCCTTTTCTTGATTTTACCACACTCAAGGCCAGGGCCGAAGCGGCGAAGCACACGCCGATCAGCGTGAAGGTCAGCGTGAAGCCGAAGCGGTCGATCCCCCACCCGACCAGCGGGAAAAGCCCGATCATCACGACCGAATACAGCAGCGAGGCGACCGACAGCAGCGTCGCGCGCTGGGCGCTGGGGATCGCCGCGTTGTAGTAGACTGTGAACACCGGTGGTAGGAGGGCCCCCAGCGCGTAGACTGCGAGGTACACCCCGGCCAGGACCGGGCTGGTGCCCCACGCCGTCAGCAGCAGGCACGCCGCCATCACGCTGAGCAGCCCCACCGCGACACGCCGCCGCGGCCAGGTCGCCACGCGTGCCGACCCTTGGATCACACCGATCGCGGTCAAAGACGCGGCCAGGAGCAGTGCGGTGATCACGACGCCTGAAAAGTGGCGCCGCACCATCACGTCTTGAAAATAATAGTAATACGTCGAGCTGACCGCTGAGAACACCGCATCGTAAGCCATCAGGCGCCGCAAGTGCCGGTCGTGGCGCAGCACCTGAGTGGCGGTGCGCACGATCCGGCCGATCGTCTGGTGCTCACTGATCCGGTGGGCCACCGGCTCCTGCAGGGCCAGGCACGCGCCGAGCGCGAGCACCGCCAGACCACAGGCGATCACATACGTCCACTCGAAGTGCCAGTGTACCATCGCGCCCCCCAGCAGCAGCCCGCTGCTGGCGGCCAGCTCGATCACCGTGTTCAACCGGCTCGTCACCCGCGGCCAGCGTCCGGTCTCGCCCGTCTGCTTCAGCGATTCGTACAGCAACGCCTCCAGCGTACCGGACTGCAGGTTATACGACCACGCCGACAGCACGAAGCTCACCGCGAACCACCAGAACCCCCCGGTCGCCAGCATCATCGCGCTGGCGGCCAAGGCGGCCAGCCGGCTCAACGCCAGCATCCGGCGGTAGGTGAACCGGTCGGCCAAGACGCCGGACGGGACCTCGAAGCCGAAGCTCGCGACATGAAAAATACTCTCACACAGTCCGATCTGCATGAGACTCAGGCCCCGCTGGCCAAGGTAGATCACCCACAGCTGGGTGATGCCGAAGAACGCAAGAAAACTGTACGCGTACGCGGCTGTCAGTTGACGCTTCAGTTGCATGAAACTCCGATCTGGCCACTTGGCCGAACACGACCGATCCGGTCAAGTCACACCCTGGCCCGCTCGACCGCGTGGCGGGCCACTGCCACCGACAGCGTCGGGTGCGCTTCGCGCAAAGCGGCCACAGTCGCTAGCGGCCCCTGCCCCGCCGCCAGCAGGGCGCTGGCCTCCGGGACCAGCGTCTCCGGGACCGCGGCCTGCCCGCGCCGGTGCACCCAGCGCGACACGCCGATCAGCCCGCCGAGCACCAAGAGCACACCGGTCGTCAGCCACGCGTTGCCGTCGCCGGTGCGCCAGGCGCGCAGCCAGTCCAGCCCCACGGTCACCCCGAGCAGCGCGATGCTCCACCGCGCCGCTTGCCGACTCAGCGCCTGCCGGCTGTGCAACTGGGCAACCGTGGTCGCCAGCAGTACCCACCCAGCCAAAGCGGCTAGCCCGACAAGCACGCTCACCCCGATTAGCCATAACCCATCCATAGACTGGCCCCCTATAACCCCGTTGCGAATTGCCACAGAATCCACAGCCAATACACACTGCCGCCGATCATCACCAACCCGATCAGCGTCTGCAAGACCCGCGTGAACTTGGCCACCGGGGCCTTTTTGGCCGACAGCAATAACGTGATCCCGACACCCATCAGGATCAGCGCCAACAGGGCTGCAGGAACGATCACACCCGTCATCTCAACACCTCCATCTACAGGCATTATCGCATATTCTGCCGGTCACGGGGAGCCCCTGGGGATAAGTCGGGGTTATCCCCCGCCCCACTGGGGACCGTGGGGACAACCCCGCGGCCGGCGCAGTCAGCCAAGTGGCCAATGTGGATAAGTCTCGGCGCGTGGACGGCGCGCGCCACTTGTGCTAAGCTAAGCGCATTCTCGCATAGGAGGCGATGGCCATGGCTTGGCCAGTCTTGAGCGGCGTGGCCGTGATCGCGCTGGGCGTCCTCGGCTTGTGGTGGCACAACCAGCAGGCGATCATCGACTTACAGCTGACGACGCACAAAATGATGCTGCCGCGCCAGATCCGCGGGGCGCGCCGTACCTACACCCGGGGCTTGATCCGCGAAGCCACCGGTCCGCGGCGCATTCGCGCCATCGCGGTCACAGTCGGCGTGGTGGCGGGCCTCACCGGTGCCGGGGCGCTCGCGCTGTGGGCCGACGCCCGCGGCTGGGTCGTCTTACCGACACCGGTCACCGTTGACCTGAGCGATCCGACCCCTTGGATCGCCGGGCTAGCGCTGGTCGCCGTCCTGGCCACCCTGGCGTGGGCAGGCCTGACCGCCTGGCTCACCCACTGGCTGACCGGTGTGCAACGCGCGGCCGACGCCGCCCATGCCGGCGGCCCAAGCGACCTCTACTGGACCCCTGCGGACCGCCTAACCCGCGACCTCCGGCTACGCCTCACCGGATTAGCCCTTGCGGCGGTGTTGGCGACTGGCGTGGGGCTCAGCATCGGCGGCGATCCCACCCTTAGCGACGACGTCTGGTCGCCGCGCATGGGCACCGAGCCCACGACGGTGCAGCCAGCTAGCGGCCGCACGTCGAGCAGCGCCACCCGTAGCGCCTCAAGTGCAGCGACAACGGCCAGCGCAGACGCGGCTAGCGACCAGTCGACCCAGACCCCGACTGAGATGACCCCAGCGGCCGCCGCGCTGACCCGTGCGACGCCTGCCAGTACGAAGCACCTAGCGCGCGGCGACGCAGCCACGCTGGCCCAGATGGCCTACTGGGCACTGACCGACGGTACCCTGCCCGCCCAGATGGCCCGCGTCACCCGCGAGTACTACTGCCACCAGTACGGCCGCGACCTGACGGTGTACTGGACGACCGCCGGTGACGCCGGCGAAGTCTTCACTTTTTATACCTGGACCAAGGGTGATCAAGTCGCCTTCTACGCGACTGGCCACGTGCGGGTCGCGACGACGGCCGACGCGCTGGCGACTTTTGCCATCGCGACCAGCACGGACGGCCTGACTCACACGCCAACAGCCACCCCGCTGGCACGTCTCGACCTGCGTCGGCTGGTCACCGCCTACCACGCGACCACCAGCGGCAAGGCCGGTGCCCCGTTTCGCGCAGTCAAGGCCGCACTGATGTGGTACGCCCCGCGGCCGGGGCTGTGAGCGTGGCCCTCGTCTCAAGCCCCAACAAGCGGCGCGATCAGTCTGATCGCGTCTTTTTGCGCGCCTAGTCAGGCGTGACGCGGCCGCAGCTGATCGGTCAGAGGCCGCCCAGAGTCTTCGCCACGACGCCATCATGATCGCGCGCAGCTAAGCGTTATCAACACAGGATCTCCCCCCTGCCTTTCTCAGGCTAGTGCATAGTGTGGCTACTTTTAACCATTTTTTTGTTGATGCATTTATAAGTAAGTAAATATATAATGTGTGAAACCGTTAAATTGGGGTGAGTAAATGGTTAGATTTTGGGTGAACAAAACACGCAAGTCGGCCGTCTGGATCTCGGTGCTTGCGATCCTGGTGGCCGCGGTCCTCTTGCTGAACTTCAGGGCAGTTCAGACGCAGGAGGCCACGATCACGCGCTGGAACCAGGCCATTGCGGGTGATGCGGCCCGGATCGGCCAGACGATCGAGAACCTGCGGGCGCTCAACAAGGCGATGCCCACCAAGGCCAATCAGCGCGCACTCGATCAAGTCTTTGCGATCAGCGACGGCCTAGATGCGCAATCGGCCAGCCTGGACAAGCTCAACGGCGAGACGTACATGAAGGCGGTCATCGAGACCTACCGCGCAAGTGGCGTGTATCAGCGGTCCGCCGGTGTCTGGCTCCTGGCTGAACCCCAGGCGATGCTCAAGCCCAAGGTCGCGATCTATCAGCAAAAAGTGCGCCGCCACGAGCTGCTGGAGCCCCTCGACGCGAGCACGCTCTTTCCGAACAATCTGCTGATGGTCTTGCGCGTCCTGTTTTCGGGCATGGGCGCGCTGGCTGCCACCACGCTTCTGACGCTCGACCTGCTCCTGGACCGGACCCGCCCTGATCGAACCGTCTGGGTCTTGGGCGCGCAGAGGCGCTGGCAACTCGTGCCCTTCCAGCTCATGACCGTCGTTGGGCTGCTGGGTGCCGGGCTGCTGGTGACGGTTGGCACCTGCTGGGCGGCCGGCCACCTGTTCGGGCACCCCTTCCTGATCGGTAGTCTCGGGCGAACGGGCTGGCACGTGCGGTTCGCGGAGGTCCCGCAACCGCTGGTCACGCTCGTGCTCGGTCGCGGTGTGGGCTTTGTCAGTTTTTCGCTCCTATTGGCGAGCCTCCTGCAGCTCGTCTTGTGGCGCGCGTTCCGCCCTTACTTGATGGCGGGGCTACTGGGCGCCGCTGTCGCGGGCTGGACGCTCGTGACGCTGCTGATCACGGCGCTGCAGCAGGCCTGGAATCCCGCCGCGTGGCTGATCACGGTCCCTGGGCTGCCGGTTCTCGGGGTCAGCCTCCTCGTCAGCGCCGGGCTTGCAACGCTGCTCGGCACCCGCTTTGCGCAAGGAAAGGCGGTGTTGTAGATGCAAGCAGTATGGCTCTGGCTACACATCGTGCGCCGCCGGTTCTTCCCCCTGTGGTGGCCCCTGATCCTGACGGTCTTGGCGCTGTTTGGGAGCCTTTGGGTCGCCGAGAAGCAACGCCAGGATTATTTGACCGCTTACCGGGCAGAGATCCAGACCCAGGTCGCGAAGAATCGCCAGTCCCCCGCCCAGGATAAAGATTCGCTCGCCAGAAGACAAAAACTTCAACGCGAGCACACCCTCTCCTTCAGTTCCCCGACGACCTATCTTGCGGCGTACCTCTCAACGCTCAAGGCCTATGGGAAAACGCCCGCCGCGATGCGGTCAGTCGACGACACCGGCCACCCGATCGCTGCCGTCAAGACCCCTGAGGCCGTATTGAGGAATGCCGCGTTCTCGGACCCTAACGTCGGTGAGCTCTACAGTGCGATGACGGAGTTGACCCTGGTTCAACAAAACGCCCTCGTCCCGATGATGCCGGCCCGCCTGCTGGCCAACGAGCACACCGATGAGAGTCAGACGCCCCTGGCGATCCTGGCGCGGTACCAGTCGCTGTCGCGGTTCTACGAGTACGGGTGGTACCAACTGCAAAACCTGGTCGAACAAGATGCGGGGCTGATCCTGATCGCCGTCTTGACGATCGTTTTTTCACTCGGGTTCACGTTCCAGCGGCAGGCCGCGACGAAGCAAAACGTGCTGCTCCAGCTGACCGGCGTGCGTGAGGAACGCAACCTCGTCACCAGCTTCCTGCTCGTCGCCGTGAGTGAGGTCATCGCAGGCCTCGCCGTCCTCGGCGGGTTCATTCTCAGCAGCTACTTGATCAACGGTCCGGGCAGCTTCAACTATCCAATTCAGGAATGGCAGCATAGCTACGCGCTCACGTTCGTGCCGCTGTACCGGATGCTCGGCCGGGAACTGCTCTTGCTCGGCCTGGCGATGCTGCTGCTCACGGCAGTCGTGTTCGCGCTGACGGCTTGCTTCGGGAAGCTCATCGCCGCGATCGGCGGCAGCTTAGTGGTCATGCTGCTTGGTCTGATCGCCCCGACGGCCTGGTGGTCGCCGTTCACTTATTTTCACGTCCACCGGATCGCGGATCGCTACGCCTTGGTCGACGTTCCGATCACCGCCAGCAGTACCCCCACCGTCCCGCAGTCGCTATTGACCGGCTGTCTGGTCCTGCTTGGGTGGACCGTGATCATCCTCGGCGCGGCCGTCATCGTCACATTCTGGCGCGGCAGAAAGGAGCACCAATGACACCTTTGACCATCACAGACTTGACCTTCAGCTTCGGGGCCAAGCAGATCTTCGACCACACGACCGTCGCCCTCGAGCACCCCGGCATCTACGGCCTGGTCGCGCCCAACGGCAGCGGCAAGACCACGCTGCTGCGGCTGATCACCCGCCTGCTACCATACCGGACCGGGGACATTCAGATCATGGGCCAGCCCAACACCCCTCAGCACGTGTTCCAAAACGTGGCCTTCCTGCCCAGCGCCGAAGACCTCGCGCTGAGCCTGACCGGTAAGGACTATGTCGACTTCATCGCATCCAGCCACAAGGTCCCACGCCCGCGGGTCAAGGATGCGCTGACGCAACTAGAAGCGATCACCTATTACAAGAAGCGGATCGGGGACTACTCACTCGGCATGAAGCAGCGTCTGTTGCTGGCCCTGATCCTGATGCAAGACGCCCCGCTGGTCCTGATGGATGAACCGCTGAACGGGCTGGACTTCGATTCCCTGCTGCTGATGCGCAAGCTCCTGCGCCAGATCGACGCGGACGGGCGGACCCTGCTGCTGTCGACCCACAACCTGCCGGAGCTGGCGCAAGTCGGTCGCGACGCGCTCTTCCTTGAGCAGCACGTGCTGACCCCTTACCACTTCAACAGCGGCGATGCGCTCGAGGCGCTGTACCGTGAGCGATTCACGCCGAGTGAGGCCCCAGCCGCCAAGCCGGTCGGCTGACGCCCCCTAAGACCGCGCGTCTCCGGTGATCCGTGACGCGCGGTTTTTGGGGTCCGCACCCACCCATGAGCGCATCTGCCGATCGGTTCAGGATCGGGCTGGCCTTATTGTTCACGGTCGGCCCCACGGTCAAGGCGGCTAGCATCGCCAGTGCCACCCACGTCGAGGGCTATGATCGGGCCTGCGCGCCAATCGCTTGGCATCACCGCTCACCGGTGTTATGCTTAGCCCCACCGACCATTCCCTGACTTGACTGGAGGACCACCCATGACTTATTTTTTCACGCATCCCCAACGCGCCAACGCCATCGGGGCCGCCCTGGTGCTGCTCTGCCTGATCACCGCCTTCTTGATCCCGACTTGGGTCATGCCGATCGTCGACGGCGAAAACACTTTTTATGTCGTGCAACTCATCTTCATGAGGAGCATGACGGCGTTTTTGGTCTGGCTGACAACTTTGGTGGTGGGCGTCAAGTTACTGTTCTTGCGCTCAGATCACCCTCAGCACGATTAGCGGCCCCGGTTCATCTGCGCGGTCGCCTGGGTCATAGAAAAGGGGCTGTGCCATAACGCGGTTTTAGCCCAGAGTATAAGCGCGATCCCCTGAAAAACCCGAGCTTAGGTTTTGCAGGGGATCGCGCTTATACGGCTTGCGCTGCCCGTTCGAACGGAGTGAGTTACAGGCAGACATGCGTTAGAAAGGGCGTTGCGTTATGGCACGTAACGTTCTGGAATAGTCGTGCCACCAGAGGTTATGTTACAACCCGGGTAAACGTCATCGCCGCCGACCGAGGCGGCTTTTTTTGGCCGTTGCGCCGGCCAACTACGCCAAAAACGGCCTCACGCCAGCAACAGGCTGGTATGAGGCCGTCAGACGTTCACCCCGCTGAATGCGGACAGGCCCGGACGCGCGGTATGACCGGTCACCCAGTCGCAGCTTAGGGTCTGGGACTGGTGGTGGCGTGACGCTGAATCGCGCACGCGCGGTGGGGACTTGGCCGATCAGCGGTTGATCGAGCGCGCCATCCGCTGCAGCGCGTGGCGCTCCCCGCGGATCGCCTTGCTCATCGCGTAGAGGTTCTCGAACGGCGACTGCACGCCCCAGGCGGCATCGCCGACGTGCTGGATGTCGACACCGATGATCTTGTTCTTGATCGCGATCTGCTCGATGTAGCTGTGGCCCGAACTCTCCTGGCTGGTGCCGATGGTGCTCATGACCAGCGCGTCGTTGGCGTGCGCCAGGCGCACGATCGCCTTGAGCTCATCTTCGTCCAGCCCTGGCACGGTGCCGACGGCTGGGACCAGGATCACATCCGCCCCGGCGTCGAGGAAGGCCTGCGTCGCCTCGACGCTGACGACCGGCTCGTTAACGCCGGCGCCGTGCATTTTGCCTGCGATCACCAGGCCGGAGAACACGCGCTTGGCGATCTTGATGTTCGCCGCGATCTGCGCGTTGGTCACGCCGGTACCGGGGTTCCCGGTCAGGCAGACGAAGTTGAAGCCTAGGCGTTCGAGCTCGGTCAGCGTCTTCTCGCTGGCCATGCGGCCTTCGGGGATGACCAAACGGGTCTCTGCCATGTCGGCGTTCGGGTCGACAGGCTCAAGGTTGACCCCGATCGGGCGGCCGACGAGCTTCTGCAGGCGGTGGATGCTTTCGCCGTCGTAGTGGGCCTTGGCCGTTGCCCCGGTGTCTTCACCCGGGTACAGGCCGAAGATGATCGGGTTGAGCACATCCAGCCCGTTGAGCAGGATCAGGTCGGCGCCGAACGCCGCGGCGAGCTCACTGGTGGTCAGGCCGTCGCCGACCTCGTGCATCACCACATTTTCGCTCAGGATCACGCGGCCTTCGCTGGCCTTGATGCTCTGCTTCAATTCCGCCCCGTTCATCGCGAGGACTTCACTACTGTTGGCACTGATGAGACGTTTGGTCATGAGAACTCTCCTTTTATTGCGCGTCGGCGGTCAAGTCGCCGGCTTCTTCTAAGACTTGTTGCTTGTTGACAGACATCAGGAACGGCAGGTAGACCAGGACGTCCAAGACGATGTTGATCAGCTGCAGGAGCGAGCCGGTCCAGCTGTTCGTGGCGAGGAAGCCCGACAGCACTGGTGGCATCGTCCAAGGCACGAGCACCCCGGTCGCCAGCGGCACGATCCCGGTCTTCATGGCAAAATACGTGGTGACCGCGTTGATCATCGGGGCGACGATGAACGGGATCAACAGCGTCGTGTTGAGCACGATCGGCAGCCCGAACATGGTCGGCTCGTTGATGTTGAACAAGCCCGGGGTGATGGTCAGCGGCGCGAGGATCTCAAGCTGCTTGCTGGCGCGCCGCATCACGACGAGCAACCCGATCGCGAGCACCAGCCCGAGGGTCGCCCCACCGCCGCCCATGTAGACGAAGTTGTCGATGAAGCCCTGGCTGATGATGTGGCCGCCGTGTTCGAGGTCGAGGTGGCCGGCTTTGAACAGCACCCGGTTGGCGTCGGTGTTCATCAACCACAGCGGGGAGATGACACTGTTGACGACGTTGGCCCCGTGGATTCCGACGAACCAGAACAGGCTGACCAAGGCGATGGAGACCAGCGTGCCGCCGAGGGTGTCAGAGAGGACGCCGAACGGCTTGGCGAAAATGTGCATCAGCAGATCATGGATGTTGCCCAATCCGGTCCAGGTGAACAAGGCGTACACGGCGCCGAACAGGGTGATGACTGCCGCGCCCGGGATCAGCGCGGAGAAGCTCTTCGCCACTGCTGGGGGCACGGTGTCCGGCATCTTGATCTCGATGCCGTGGTTGATGAACCACTGGAACAGCCCACCGGTGATCAGCCCGATGATGATCGCGATGAACAGCCCCTTGGAGCCGAGGTACCCGTAAGGCATCCCCTCAAGCGGCGCCTTGTCGCCACTCATGATGCTCGGGGTGACGACGAAGAAGGCAGCGACGGCGATCACGCCGGCGGACTTGCCGTCGGTGTTGTGCTGTTCGGCGTAGCTCGACGCGATCCCGAAGGCCCCGATCAGGCCCAAGATACCGAAGGAGCCGTTGACGATCTTGTTGAAGATCGCGGCGATGCTGACGCCGTCGATCGCGGTGTTGGCGACCCAGTCGGTCCACGCCGTGATCGGGAAGCTGCCGAGGATCAAGAAGATCGAGCCGATGATGATCAGCGGCATCGCCATCGCGATCCCGTCACGGATGGCGATCAGCGGCTTGAACTGGCCCAAGCGCACCGCGACTGGCATCAGGCGCTTTTCGATGAAGGCGTTGAGGCCAGATTGTTTCTCGTTGTCCATAAAATTCCCTCCTGAATAAGTTCTATTTTATAATCAAATATAAGCCTAGCAGAACAAAGGGAAAAGTTCTGCCGATCACCGGTGAGCTCTTGCTTACAAGCGTAATCATAGTGGGGATCGCGCACCCGGTCAAGCGCTTACAATAATATTTCGCGATTATAATTATTTATAATTGAGAACTAACGTGATACACTGACGCTGGAGGCGATCAGGATGACGATTTCACCGAAACAACTGGCCTTGCGCCAGCAAGTGCTCGACCAGCTCTATGTCCACGGGCCGCTGTCGCGCACCGACATCGTGCACAACACCGGTATCACGCCGGCCACGGTCAGCACCATCACCGGCGCGCTGCTTGAAGACCACTACCTCGACGAGCTCGGCGAGGCCCACACCACCGCGGTGCAAGCCGGCCGCAAGAAGGTGCTGCTACAGATCGCACCCGGCCAGCGCCACTTCGTCGGGGTCGACCTCGGCGCCAAGGGCTTCTACTTCGTGCTCGTCGACCAGCAAGGCCAGGTGCTGGACCGGGTCGCACACCGCTTCTCGCACGTCTTTGACCCCAGCGAATCGACCCCGAGCACCCTCGTGACGGCGCTCGGCGCGTTCCTGGCCCGCCACCAGGAAGTCCCGATCCAGGCGGTCGGCGTCGCCCTACCCGGCCACTACCTCGCCGCCGCCCAGCAGATCGCCTCGAATCACCCCCACTGGCTGGGCTTCGACCTCGCCCCGGTCAGCCAGGCGTTCGGGCTCCCCACTTACTTCGAGAACAACGCTCACGCGATGGCGTGGACCGAGCGCCTGTTCAGCACGACGCCCCTGGATGACAATTTCATTTTTCTTCACGTCGCCCGCGGGATCTTCTGCTCGACGGTGCACGACGGCGCGCTCTACGGCCGCCAGAACCCACTGGTCGGCGAGATCGCGCACACCGTCGTCAACCCGGAAGGCACACTATGCGAATGCGGCCGCCACGGCTGCCTGTGCACCTACGCAAGCGAGAACGACATCATCGCCAAGGCCCGCCTACTGTACGAGACCGCCCCGCGCACCTACCTGCGCCAGCTCGTCAGCGACCCGGCCCAGATCACCTTCACCACCGTGTTGCAAGCCTACGACCTCGGAGACGACGGCGTGATCAACACGCTGAACGTCGCCATCAAGTACCTCGCCGCGGAGCTGAACAACCTGACGCTGATGATCGACGCCCGCCGCCTGATCCTGCACGGGCGCATCTTCGACCGGCCCGCCTTGTTCGAGCGGCTGCAACAGTACCTCAACGACAACCAGTTCCAGTTCACCTCGGTCACGCCTAAGCGCCTGACGGTCAAGCCCTTCACCGAGTTCGACGGCGCGATCGGCGGTGCTGGGCTGGCGATCGGCCAGGAGCTGCTGGGAATGGCGTGATCGGCGCCCGCCCCGCTCGGCCCAGGCCGTCCACGCCCCAATGCGCCTGCGAGCGGGGGGCCACCCGTCACCTGGGTCAAGCCAGCCGCATCAATCCGGCCCCGTGAAGCCCCTAAGTTTGGGGTGGCCACGGGGCCGTGCCTAGGCGCTAGTCGCATACCGTCAAAAAAATGCGGCCACCACTGTTGAGCCTGTGGTGGCCGCATTGTCATACTGTGATCGTGGTTTACATCATCCCGCCCATGCCAGGTGCGCCGGCCCCTGGCATCGGCGCGTCGGCCTTGTCGTCTGGCTTGTCAGCCACAACGGCTTCGGTCGTCAGGATCAAGGCGGAGACGGAGGCGGCGTTCTGCAGTGCGGAACGGGTCACCTTGGTCGGGTCGATGATCCCCGCTTGGGCCATGTCTTCCCAGACGCCGGTCGCCGCGTTGTAGCCGAAGCCGGTGTCTTCGTGCTTCATGCGCTCAACGATGACAGAACCTTCCAGCCCGGCGTTCTCGGCGATCTGGCGAACGGGTTCTTCCAGCGCGCGCAGCACGATGTTGATCCCGGTCTGAACGTCGCCGTCTTCTTGGAGTGCGGCAACGGCCTTCTGGGCGTTGACCAGGGCCACGCCACCACCAGCAACGAAGCCTTCTTCAACGGCCGCACGGGTCGCGTTCAAGGCGTCTTCGATGCGGTACTTGCGCTCCTTGAGCTCAGTCTCGGTCGCCGCGCCGACCTTGATCACCGCCACGCCACCGGCCAGCTTGGCCAGGCGTTCCTGCAGCTTTTCCTTATCAAAATCGCTGGTCGTGTCTTCGATCTGCTTCTTGATCGTGGCCACACGCTCTGCGATCGCGTCGGACGAGCCGGCGCCTTCCACGATGGTCGTGTTGTCCTTGGTGATCGTGACCTTGCCGGCCTGGCCGAGCTGCTCGAGCTTGGTGTCCTTGAGGTCGAGGCCGAGGTCAGACGTGATCACGGTCCCGCCGGTCAGCGTCGCGATGTCTTCCAGCTGCGCCTTGCGCCGGTCGCCGAAGCCTGGGGCCTTGACCGCGACCACGTTGAAGGTCCCGCGGATCTTGTTCAAGACGAGGGTCGGCAGCGCTTCGCCGTCGACGTCATCGGCAATGATCAAGAGGGCCTTACCTTGCTGCACGATCTCTTGCAACAGCGGCAGAACGTCTTGGATGTTGGAGATCTTCTTGTCGGTGATCAGGATGTACGGGTTGTCGAGGTCCGCTTCCATCTTGTCGTTGTCGGTCACCATGTACTGGGACAGGTAGCCGCGGTCGAACTGCATCCCTTCAACGACGGAGAGCTCGGTCTGGATCCCCTTGGACTCTTCGATCGTGATGACGCCGTCGTGGCCGACCTTTTCCATCGCGTCGGCGATCAGGTCGCCGACTTCAGGGTCTGCGGAGGACACAGATGCGACCTGCGCGATCTCTTTTTTGCCAGAAACGGTGTGGGAGATCTTGTGCAGTTCGTCAACGGCCGCCTTGGTCGCCTGCTCGATCCCGCGACGGATACCGACAGGGTTCGCGCCGGCCGTCACGTTCTTCATGCCTTCACGGATGATGGACTGGGCCAGGACCGTCGCGGTGGTCGTCCCATCGCCGGCGATGTCGTTGGTCTTGGTCGCGACTTCGGCGACGAGCTTGGCCCCCATGTTCTCGTAGTGGTCTTCCAGCTCGATGCTCTTGGCGATGGTCACCCCATCGTTCGTGATCTCAGGGGAGCCGTATGCCTTGTCCAAAACGACGTTGCGGCCTTTCGGGCCAAGGGTCGTCTTCACGGTGTTCGCTAACTTGTCGACACCAGCCAGCATTGCGTGGCGTGCGTCTTCACCAAACTTGATATCTTTTGCCATGTGTATCGTTCACCTCATATAATAGATTTGGTTGTTGACCGGGTTACTCAGCGATCGCCATCAAGTCCTTCTCGTGCAGGACCAGATACTTCTCGCCGTCATACTTCACTTCGGAACCGGCATACTTGTCGTAGACCACGACGTCGCCAACTTTGACCGTCATCGGCAGCAGCTGGCCTTCTGGGGTGCGCGCACCGGCGCCGACAGCGACGACCTTACCGGATTGTGGCTTCTCCTTGGCGTTGTTCGCCAGCACGATGCCCCCGATGGTCTCTTCCTGCTCTTCAACGACCTGCACGATCACGCGGTCTCCTAATGGTTTTAACAAGACAATCCCTCCATACATGAAATTGATTAGGCTTAGCACTCTTGATGATTAAGTGCTAACTACACTAGATACTATAACCAGTTGCGGATCAAAATGCAACCCCCGACCCCCTCAAAGGCCGGGAAAAGTCGCCCGGGTGCTTAAGAGAGGGTTAAATTCGCCCGTTGCGCCCCGCCAAGCCAGTCGGACCAGTACAATGAAACCAGAATCAAGAAACGAGGTCTTCTTATGGACAGTCGCTCCGCCCGCAACCGTATGCGCCATCCCCTGCTCAAGCTGATCGTGCTGATCATCACCACGGCGATGGTCGCCGGGGGGCTCTACGCCTTGCGCCTCTACAGCCAAGCCAAATACGCCATCGACTCGACCTACGCCGGGCTCGGCGACAACGATAAGAACGTCAACACCACCATCCGCAACAAGCAGCCGTTCGCGGCCCTGTTGCTGGGCGTGGACTCTGGCGCGTTCGGGCGTACCGAACAGGGCCGCTCCGACACCATGATCATCGCGGTGGTCAACCCCGCCAAGAAGAAGACCACCCTCGTCAGCGTGCCGCGCGACACCGTGGCCAAGATGATCGGCACCGAGAAGTTCAATATGCAAAAGATCAACGCGGCCTACGAGATCGGCGGCTCCAAGATGGCGGTCGCAACGGCCGGTGCGCTCGTCAACGTGCCGATCAAGTACTACCTGACCGTCAACATGGCCGCGATGCAGAAGATCGTGGACGCGGTCGGCGGCATCGACGTCGACGTCCCGTTCACCTTCACCAGTAAATACACCGGCGGCCAGACCTTCACCAAGGGCAAGATGCACCTCAACGGCGCCCTCGCCCTCGCTTACTCGCGCATGCGCCACGAGGACCCCCAAGGGGACTACGGCCGCCAGCAGCGCCAGCAGCAGGTGATCAAGGCGGTCATGAAAAAAGCGGTCTCGATGGACGCCCTCAAGAACTTCAGCCAGCTACTCAAGACCATCTCCGGCAACATGCGCACCAACCTCAGCTTCGACGACATGATGAGCCTCGTCCAGAACTATCGCGGCGCGGCCAAGACCATGACCACCGACCACGTCCAGGGCCACGATGCCTGGGTCTACCCGGGGCCGTCGTCCTACCAGATCCCGTCCAACGCCGAGCTTCAGCGCGTCTCCGATAAGCTGCGCGTCGCCTTGGGCCTCGAGAAGACTCAGCTGACGAACCAGAATATCCGCGAGAACAACGCCAACACCGGCTTCAACTGGGATAACGCCGCGGCCCAGACCTACACGATCTACAACCCGGACCTGTGACCCCGTGCGAAGCCGGGCCGCAGCGGCTCTAGGCCCTGACCCAAACGTGCTTCAGCGCGGGCCAACCCCAAAACAGGGGGTTGTGACATAACCTCTGGTGGCACGACTATTCCATAACGTTACGTGCCATAACGCAACGCCCTTTCTAACGCATGTCTGCCTGTAACTCACTGCGTTCGAACGGGCAGCGCAAGCCGTATAAGAGCGCTCCCCTGCAAAACCTAAGTTCGGGTTTTGCAGGGGAGCACTCTTATACTCTGGGCTAAAACCGCGTTATGGCACAGCCCCCTGTTTTGGTCTACGGGCGGGCGATCAGCTTCACGGGCACTTCGAAGGACGCACACGCGCGCATCACGGCCTAGGCCTGCTGCGCCGCCTGCACGACCACTGACCCGGTGTCAACGCTAGTCTTAATGCGATCGGTGTTGGCCAAAATTGAGCCGGCCCCGAGGGTATTCGTCTGTTAGGCGGCTTTTCGTAGCGGCCTTTTTTAGATGAAGTAATATGAGTATTTACACATCCGAATGGAGGGAAAGAAAATGATTAAGCGACTTTGGTTCATCCTACCTTTAGCTTTGATGGGATCGGCAATGGGGACAACGTCAAATGTCTCTGCAGCGACTGACGCGATCATCCCAATTTCTGACGACAATAACCTCCCAGAGATCGGTACGCAAGATGGCGATGTGACCTCAAATCCCTACTTCACCCCACCCGTTAAAGACGCCACGGGCACCCACTCAACATTCACTACCGTATCTTCGCATACGACAAAGCACAAATTCCTAAAGGCTATTTCTGGATATGCTAAAGGGCCCGCCACCGTCAGCTTCGGAAAGGGGGAATCTTTCTCAGGCTCCGCGTCTGCCTCATACGGCGCTGGATCAGCAAGTTTTAATTTTTCCGGCACCACGACCATCACGTACAGCTTTCCAGTTCCTTCGGGTCGGCTTGGCGCTGTGGGCTACTACGCCGACGTCAAGGCAACTCGTTTCCTCGTCAAACCCGACCGCAATATGAACAACGCCCTTCTGTCGACCTCCTATGCCAGTAATGTCGTCCTCAGCGATCAGTACGACGGACTTCGTCTCAAATGAAAAAGTCTAAGCTGGTTCCCATTAGCAAAATTGTTGCCGCGTTGCTCATCGGCATCGGGATCGGGGGCCTCGGCACAAAGCTCGCCGAGCAATCTAAGTCAACCGCCCCTTCAGCGTATGAGATCGTCAAAGGCCCCACCCGCGACCGAAAGATCAGATACACGCCAAAGACTGGCATCTCGTACGCGTTCGACAATCCGGCCCAGAAGCTGAGCGTCATTGTCCGGCACAACAACGTCTATGAATTATTGGTGCTCACCTCGCCCTCGCAGCCCTGAGGGCCCCTAATGAAGGCGGTCGGCCACACGATGTCTGGCGCTTGGGCCAATTTAACCCCGCTTCGACTCGCGAATGATCACCAAGCGCCCCAACCCGTGTTGAGGCGTTTTTGAACGGTCCGCCTGTCATCGCCAAGTGTGCGCGTGGCTCAAAGCCCGGCGCGCTGTCGCTCAGTCCAACGAAACGGCCTCACGCCGGACGAATACTGGCGTGAGGCCGTTACACTGCGACTCAAAAGCGCGCATGGCCACCCAACTACTGGACCGTCGCAATTTGTGCGGCGTACTTGGCGCGTACCGCCGCATAAATGCGCGCGTCTCGCTCGGCGTTCTCTAGAATCTCACGCCGATCGCCTGACTGGTCTTCGCGCGTTGCCGCGGCGCGCGCACGGACGGATTCAAGCACCTGGTCGGCGTGCTTAGTGCCACTGCTGTCCAACGCCACTTTGCCCGTGTTCATGCCTTGGACGAGGTACCAGCCATCATGCGCCGAGTACGTCAGAAAAAGTAGATATTTCGCGCCGACATCCATCAACGTATAGCCTGCGATGTGGTAGGTCACATCCTGCTTGGCGTTATAGGCCTCGTTCTCCAGAATATTGAACGTCTCCCCCGCCCGAAGTTGCGTCCCGCGGATCACCCGATCGACCACAAAGTCCGAGTGCGTATAGGCAATGTCGATGCCCCCTTCAGCCCCGTAGTTGACGGTCGGCTCATGTTGCACCGTTTTAGTGGCGATCACGATTGACTGCGCGGTCTTCTCTAAGTCGCTCACGGATTCAACCGCAGGTGTTTTGGCGTCCAAGAACAGGTCTGGACCAGACTGGCGATCTTTCACGCCGCCACTATGCGGCGTTACTGACAGCGGCGCGGGCTTGGCGCCCCGGTCGTCACGATAAAGTCCGAGACTCGCCGCCGCGACCACCGCGATCGCCAAGCCCGCGAGCCACCATTGTTGGGCCTTGGTCATATTGTCGTCCCCCTTACCGATCCCTCATTCGCTCATCCAAACTTGGGCTAATCATAACACCTGCCAGGTGGAATTGAAAACGATTGACTCACAGGACCAATTTTTAGTTCAAACATGTCCGGCCTTGCGTATCAGGTGGACAGAATCGGCTCTATTAAACCGTAAGAGACGGTTAAAGCGTGCTAGGATTAAGCCGTACCGATTCAGGATTTTATTGATATCGCCGTCCCTTTTTAGCTCATAATATAACCAATTCGCATTAGCGAGCGCGCCGGTCCTGACCAGCGCCACGCCCCCAGCCGCGCATCGCCGGTATCGGGGCTGCGCGCGGTGGTATAATGACTCAAAACGAGACTGGAGTCACGCCAATGTCCGCACTCACGATCACACCCGTCACCCCCGATAACGTCCGCGCAGTCATCGCGCTGCAAGTCGCGCCCGACCAGCTGGCCTTCATCGAGCCGAACGCACAGTCGCTCGCCGAAGTCCGCACCGATCCGCAATTCGACTGGCACCCCTTCGCCCTAGTTCGCGACGGGGTGGCGGTCGGCTTTGCGATGGTCGGCGCCTATAACGCTGCCCAAGGCTACATCTGGCTGGACCGGTTCATGATCGACGCCGCCTTACAGCACCAAGGGCTCGGTGGCCAGTTCCTACCGCTGATCTGTGCGCAGATCACCCACCAGTGGGCCGTCCGAGACATCGTGCTCAGCTACGCGCCGACCAACCGCGTCGCCGCGCAGTTTTACGCCAAGCACGGCTTCGAGGTCGTCCAAGGCATGACGGACGGTGACGACACCATGGCGGTGCTGCACGTCCGCGCGTGACCGCCACCCGTGACCCGCGCCAGCCGCGCGGATCTGATATCAGTCGACCTTCATCCTCGCATCTGCCCCGGTCAACTCGCTACAATAAGAACAGCGACCGACCCACACACTTTGGAGGTGACCAGATGACTTGGACGATGACGAACTGTCCCGACCCCTTGATCCCGGTACGCCAGCTGGTACGCAAAAAAGCGATCGAGCTGGCCAACCAAATGATGGCCGATAACGTCCCGGAACACTTGGCGTTGATGATGGCCCTACGCGAAGCTCACCAGTGGTACCGCGCCGCGAGCACCGAGAGCCGCGCGGCCTACGCGCGGGCGTGAGCCACATCGCCGCCTGCTGGGCAACACAAAAGCCGCCTCCCATTCGGAGGCGGCTTTTGCGTGCCCGCGCTTACTCAGCGTCGTCGCTCTCTTGCAGCGTCGGGCCGTAGTGGTCGAGGAAGTAGATCAGCGTCTGTAACTCCGTCGCGAGGTCCACGTTCTGGACCCGGACGTAGCTCGGCACGGAGATGCGGATCGGCGTGAAGTTCATGATGCCCTTGATGCCGGCAGCGACGAGCTCGTCGGTCAGCGACTGTGCAGCGTCGGTCGGGACGGTCAGGATCACGATCTCGATCTGCTGCTGCCGGATCTGGTTGGCCAGCTCTTCCATCGGGTAGACCGGCACCCCGCTTTGGATCGTGCCGGCGATCTCCGGGTTCACGTCGAAGCCCGCGGAGATGCGGATGTTGTTGGCCTGCCGGAAGTTGTAGTTCAACAGCGCGTGACCGAGGTTCCCGACCCCGACCAGCGCAACGTTGGTCAGGCGGTCCTGGTTCAGGATCTTCTTGAAGAACTTGATCAGGTCCATCACATCGTAGCCATAGCCGCGCTTGCCGAGCGCGCCGAAGTACGAGAAGTCGCGGCGGATCGTGGCAGAATCCACCTTGACCGCCTCGGAGAGTTCCGTCGAACTGATCTTGGTCGTGCCGGAATTGGCCAGGAAGTTCAGGTACCGGTAATACAACGGCAGGCGCTTGGCCGTTGCCTTCGGGATGATCGTTTCAGCCATGATGTTCCTCCTCTGGGTGCGCACTGGGCGCACGGCTTGTCATGCCGCTTTGTGAAAAGCACGGCATACTATCAAATTTATAGTAACCGCTTTTGGGTGAACCTGCAAGCGTCACGGGCTGACTTGCTCAATTTTTTTCACAATTACCTCTGCACCGATTATGGTACACTGAACAGGAATGCACTGAAAGGACACGATACCATGATCATCATGCAAGCCCAAGGGGTCGGGCGCACGTTCGACGGCAATGACCTCTTCACCGGCATCAGCTTGGAGGTCCAGACCAACGCCCGCGTCGGGCTGGTCGGCCCCAACGGGATCGGCAAGACCACCCTGCTGGAGATCCTCGCCGGCCTGAACCCACCGGACGGCGGCCAGGTCACCACCGGCAAGAACGTCTCGATCGGCTACCTCGCGCAGGACTCCGGGCTGGACTCCAACCGGGCGATCTTCGACGAGATGCTGACCATCTTCGCGCCAGTGATCGCGATGGAAACCCGCATGCACGCGCTCGAAGCGCAGATCGCCGACCCTGCCTTGGCGCAGGACCAGGCGCAGTTCGAAGCGGTGATGCGCCAGTACGACCAGCTTCAACACGACTTCGAGGCCGCTAACGGCTACGGCTACCGCGCCGAGATCCGCGGGGTCTTAGCGGGCTTCAACTTCCCGGAGGCCACCTGGACCATGCCGATCCACACGCTGAGCGGCGGTGAGCGCTCGCGGTTGGCCTTGGCGAAGCTCCTGCTCGAACACCACGACCTGATCGTCTTGGACGAGCCGACCAACCACTTGGACATCGACACGCTGACGTGGCTGGAAGGCTACCTGCGCGGATACGCCGGCGCCCTGCTGACCGTCTCGCACGACCAGTACTTCCTCGACCACGTCGTCACCGAGATCTACGAGCTGACCCCGAGCCGCGCGGTCCACTACCGGACGAACTACTCCGGCTACCTGAGCCAAAAAGCGCAGAACCGCGCGCTGGCCTGGAAGGCCTACGAGAAGCAACAAGAGGAGATCGCCAAGCTGCAGGAGTTCGTCGACAAGAACATCGTGCGCGCCTCGACCACCAAGCAGGCCCAGGCACGGCGCAAGCAGCTCGAGAAGATGGACCGCCTGCCGCGCCCCGATGGCCCGGAGAAGACCGTCCACTTCCGCTTCACTCCGGACAAGACGTCCGGCAACGAGGTGCTCAAGGTGGTCGGCGCGACCGTCGGCTACGAGGCGGCGGAGCCGATGGCCGGCCCGATCGATTTTCAAGTCAACAAGGGCGACCGCATCGCCATCATCGGCCCCAACGGCGTCGGCAAGTCCACACTGCTCAAGTCCGTGCTCGGCCAGATCCCCTTTCTTGCCGGCACCGCGAAGTTCGGCACCAACGTCACCACCGGCTACTACGACCAGGATCAGCACCAGCTGCACTGGGACAAGTCGGTGATCGACGAGATCTGGGATGACCACCCGACCATGCCGGAAAAAGACATCCGGGCCGCCTTGGCCGCCTTCTTGTTCGACGCAAATGACCTCGAGAAGCGCGTCGGCGACCTCTCCGGGGGCCAAAAGGCGCGGCTGGAGCTGACCAAACTCGCCTTGAAGCACGACAACTTCCTGATCCTCGACGAGCCGACCAATCACCTGGATATCAACTCCAAGGAGGTGCTGGAGCAGGCGCTGGCCGATTTTGCCGGCACCGTGCTCTTCGTCAGCCACGACCGGTACTTCATCAACGAGCTGGCGACCAACATCATCGCCGTCCAGCCGACCGGCAGTCGCCTGTACCTCGGCAACTGGGACTACTACCAGGAGAAACTGCAAGAGACCCTGGCCGCCGAAGCCGAAGCCGCCGGCGAGACCAGCGGCCCGGTGGCCTCGGCCGCCGCAGTCAACTACCAGCAGAGCAAGGCCGACCAGAAGGCCCAGCGCAAGCTTGAACGCGAGGTCGCCAAGCTGGAGGACACGCTGAGCGCGCTGAACGACCAGGCCGACGCCTTGCAGACGGCAATGACCGCCCCGGCGGTCCTGACCGACTACGTCAAGATGCAGGACCTCCAGACCCAGCTCGACGCGGTCAACGCCCAGGTAGCAACGACAGAAGACGCCTGGGAGGAAGCCAGCCTGGCGCTGGAGGAGATGCAACAATGAGTCACCCGCACCGCTCGTCCCTGTGAAGGGGCGAGTTTTTTTGCCGTCGCGCCACCGGCCCCGTCATCACTGCCCCATTTTGGCCATGTAACCGTTGACATTCCCCGTCACTCCCTTAGAATAGGCAGGTAATGCTTATTCGGAGGGTCTCATGTTCTCATTATTACTTGTCATCATCTACCTCGCCTTCATCAGCCTCGGGTTGCCGGATTCTCTGATCGGCGCCGGCTGGCCGGCGATGCACGTCCAGCTGGGTGTGCCCACTGCATACGCTGGTATCATCACGATGCTGATCTCGGCGGACACGATCATCTCCAGCCTCCTGTCCGACCGGCTGACCCGGCGATTCGGCGCCGGGCGGGTCACTGCGGCTAGCGTCGCGACGACCGCCCTCGCGCTGTTCGGGTTCTCACTGTCGCCGAGCTTCATCTGGCTGTGCGTCTGGGCCGTGCCATACGGGCTGGGCGCTGGGGCGGTGGACGCCGCACTGAATAACTACGTCGCACTGCACTACGCCGGGCGTCAGATGAACTGGCTCCACTGCTTCTGGGGGCTGGGCGCGGCGATCAGCCCGAACGTAATGAGTTTTGCCTTGACCCACCAGCTGGGGTGGCAAAGTGGCTACCGGATCATCGGGATCGTGCAGGTGGCGCTGACCGTGATCTTGGTCTTCAGCCTGCCGCTGTGGGCGCACCGCTCGCCGACCGAGACACAGGTCCCGACCACCGCACTGCGTCTGCCGGCCCTACTGCGGCTGCGCGGCCTGCCACAAGCGCTCATCGCCTTTCTCGCCTACTGCGCCCTTGAAGGGACCGCCGGCATTTGGGCGGCTAGCTACCTGGTGCAGGCGCGCGCCGTGAGCGTGACCACCGCGGCGCGCTTCGCCGCCCTGTTCTACATTGGCATCACCGTCGGTCGCTTCCTGTCAGGGATCATCGCCGACCGGCTGGGCGACCGACGGATGCTCGGGCTGGGCACGGCCATCATGCTCGCCGGCGTGGCGTTGATCCTCCTGCCACTACCGGTCTCGTTCGCGCTGGTCGGCCTAGTGGTCTTCGGTGTCGGGTGCGCGCCGATCTACCCGACGATCATCCACGAGACGCCGACCAACTTCGGCGCCGACCGCTCGCAAGCCGTCATCGGCCTGCAGATGGCCGCGGCCTACGTCGGCTCGACCTTCGCCCCACCGTTGTTCGGCCTGCTCGCCAGCGTGGCGACGATCCGGCTCTATCCGGTCTACATCCTCGCCTTCACGCTCCTGATGGGCGGGGTGCTGCTCTGGCAGACCCGCCTCCTGCACCTCAAGGCGCGCTAGTCGTCAGCCACTGGCGAAAGTGCGCGTGGCGATAGGCAGCCGAGTTCAACTGGGTCGGGTCGAACGGCAGCGGGTCGGCCAAAACCGCACCGGTGGCCTCGCTGACCGGGTCCAGGCTGGTCAGCTGCACCACCGCCGTGCGCCACGCCAAGTGACCGACCAGCCACGTCCGCCAGTCCGCCCACCGCTGGTGCTGTGCATCCGCCAGTGCGCTGAACGCATCATAGTGGCGCGCCTGGAGCAGGTCATGGAGCTGATCCAGCTGAGCCGTCAGATCGATCATGCCGTTGCGCCGCTGGGCAAGCTGGTGCGCAACGGTTTTTTGCGTCGCGGGGTCCAGCACCCGCTTCGCCCACGCGTTCGTCGCCTGGTCGAGCGCTGCGATCACCGCCGCCTGCTGGGCTCGAGCCGCTGCGACCGCCGCAGCCGGCACCGCGCGGTAGCGGACCAGCGTGCCCGTCAGCGTCAGCGCGTCCCCCATCTGCACGTGGTGCCCGATCACCGCCGCGTTGTATGGTAGCCGCAGCTCGTCTAGCGTGTCGGCCACCTTCAGCTCACCCTCACCGACGGCCTCGATCAGCGTCGGCGTCAGCAGCACCATGTCTGCGCGCACCAGCTGGTCGCCGGCCCCCAGCGTCCACTCCGTGCTGCCGCCGAGCACCCGTGCGTCGACCGCGGCGCGCCCTAAAGTCATCGTCTCCATCTGCTCTCCTCCTATTCTTCCGGTGCCACCGGCGTCCACGGGACCGCCACCCCGACGGCCGCGACATCTCGCGGCTCGACCAGGGGCAACCCCCGCCGGAGCCGGTCCAGACGCTGGGCCTGTAGCCGTTGCGTCAGCTCGTGCCGGTACCAAGCGCGCTTAGCTTTGTGTGGCTGGGGCGCCTGGTACCGCCGCAGCGGGTCGAAGCCGATCCGCAACAGGCGAACTTGGCGCAAGTCCGTCAGCACATAATGCCGCGTCAGCCGCGCCGTCAGCGTCGCGTCCAAGGCCTGTGCCAGCCGGCGTTGGCGGGCAAAAAGTCGCGCGGCGGACTGCCGCATGAACGCTGGCCCCGTCGCCACCTGAGGGCCAGCGCCTGATGGAACTGATCCAGCGTTAGCTGGCCCGCCAGGTAGCGCGGCGCCAACCGGCGGAAGCGCGTGGCGAGGTGGCGGAGCCAGACCTTCTCCCCTGCTTGCCGCATATCCGGCCACGCCTGCTTCAGCCAGAGCACTCCTTGATCGACGATCCGTCGTCGAACCATTGCGATCTGAGTCAGCAACGGCTGCACTCGCGGCAGCGCCTGGACGACCGTCAGCGCGGCGACTATCCCCGTGACCTGTAAACGCATGCCAATACTCGGCAACGTCGCTGACAGCTTTGCCGCCCGTGACTCGAAGCGCATCCAGACCGTTTGTGGTGGCAGATCCAACCGCCGTCCCGCGCCATCGAACCATTCATCGACCCCGAGCACAATAAAATCCTCAGGCGTCCACACTGCACTGGACGTTAGCCACCGCGTCGATACAGCATTGACGATCCAGCCGTTAACCGTCAGCGCCCCTTTCATCGTCTCCATCCGACCCCCTCCTTTGATGCTCACAGTGTACGCGCCACGCCGCCAAAACGCCCAGATTTTGCCTCGCGATTGTTCGAGTCGTTTCACTTGCCAAAAAAATCGCCCCGCAGTAGACTGCAGGTAATCCAAGGGGAGCTCGCCTGGTGGTCGCGTCAGCGCAACGCGGTCGTTCACCGACGGGTAGCCGAAATCATCCAGGGGATATTGCTTCCTCAGTAGGCTAGGCCCGGAGTATCGATACGGTGAGGCGTGATGAGTATGCTCACGTTAGCTGGTCTAAGTCGGATGACACCACCGGGCACAAGGCAAGACGGTGGTGATCGGTGCAACTGCACGCTGCCACGCCAGACGGTCTGAATCTGGCGGGATAATCAAGACGGTGACGCAGACTGACCGCGTCACCACCCGGCCGGTCGATGGCAGACCGTTCACCCCCGGCCGGGCGCCCCCGCGGGACAGCCGCGGTAGTCAGCCAAAGGCGTCCTCAGGTGCCCTGAGGGCGGCTTTGGTGTGTGTAAAAACCAGAGCGGAGGACTCGCGGGCTTAGCGGGCGCGTCCGCAGCTCGACGGCAATCGGGAAGCAGTAAGCAAGCACCCAACCGTTGGTGAGTCCCCGCCCAACGTCAGCCCCAAAGCCACAATATTGTGCGCATCCCCCGGGCGTGGCCTTGTGGTGGGCCGACTTAGGCCGCATCCGCACGCGCTTCGCAGTTCGACGATCCAGAACGCCACTCGACGCCCCCAAAGCACGACCCCGCCATCATCCAGCCCACACCAAAAACAGCACGTCCCATGTTCGGAACGTGCTGTTTCATAATTATGCTCGGATCAGACGGCGCAGATTCGGCCTGACCACGCACCACTACCCGTTTCCTTGCTTTTTGGCCGCCAACACCTGCTCGCCTTTGGCCTGCAACAGATCGGCGGTCTCGGTCTCACCGACTGCTTCCGGCGGCATACGGCGGGTGTCGGTGAACCAGTTCGCCACAATCAGTGCCAAGGCAATACCCAGCGCCAGTGGCAGGAAGGCCGCGTAACTGAGGTGACTGACTTCGAACACCATCATCATCGCCATCAGCGGTGCCTGCTGGGTGACCGCCAAGACGGCCGCCGCGCCGACCACGGCGCACTGCCAGACGACCACCGGCGTGAGCCAGAGGTTCACGGCCGTGCCAACCGCAGCCCCGACGGCCGCCCCGACGGCGATCGACGGGGTCAGTGTGCCCCCGGCTGCACCGGCGGCGATGCTCATCAGCGTTACCAGCGCCTTGACCAGCGCGCCGACCAGCAGGAGCGGTACGAGGTCGGCCAGCCGGTTATTGAACACCATCTGAGCGAAGGCGCGCCCGTTCCCCGTGACTTGGGGAAAAACCACCGCGATCAGCCCCGTGATCAGCGCCGCTAGCGGTAGCTGCCACAAAAGCGGCCGACGTTGGGCCTGGCGCACCGCTGCCCACTGGATCGCCCGGCGGAACAGGGCGCCGACCAGCCCGCACACCGGCCCGACCGCGAGGATCGCGAGGCATAGGCGCGGACTGAACGGCGTCGACCCCAGCAAATAATACGGCTTGAAGCCTTTGAGCGTCGCGCCGACGAACGTCGCGATCACCGACATGCTCAGGCTGACCACGACCGCCCGCCGCGAGATGCGCTGCAGCAGGATCTCGACGGCAAACAACATCCCTGTGATCGGTGCGATGTAGACGCCGGCAAAGCCGGCGCCGGCGGCCGCGGCCACGACCAGCTGCTGATCGGCGGGGCTCAAGTCCAAGCCCCACCGCTGCAAGCGCCGCTGCCACCATTGCGCCAGCATCGCGGCCAACTCACGTGGCGCGAGCTCACGGCCGACCGACCCGCCGGCGCCGACGAACAGCATCTGCGTGAACGTGTGCACCAGCGTGGTCGCGACCGGCATTGGCTGCCCGTCCACCGCGTTTTTCACACTGACGGTCGGCCGCATCCGGTTACGTACCACCCACCACAGGTTGGCGGCCAGCAGCCCGACCCCGGCTAGCACGGCGACGCGCTGCACCGGTGGCACCCCCGCAGCGAAGGGCTGGCGCGCGGTCTCTTCATAATTGAGCAAAACATGCGTGACGAACTCCAGGAACAGGCTCAGCGCCACGGCCCCCAAGCCCGCGAGCAGGCCGACGGTGACCGTGACGATCGCCAGGCCGAGATTGTGTTGTGACTTCAATGCGCTCCCACTTTCAGATTAGCTTTCAGTCTATCTTAGCACATCCCCGGCCGCACCACGCAACGGCCCAGTCACTGACGCTGAGATCAAGTCCCAGACGTGTATGTCGCAAAACTCAACCCCAGCGTCTGCACCTCATACAGGTCAGGGGGAAGATGGGCGGTGACATAATCCTTCGCGTGGCTGGTGTCTGGGATTACCTCGTAGAGCCGTGGGGCCCAGAACGCCGTTGCCGGTTCATACGGGGCGCGTGCATCCGGTACGCGTCGGATCGTCGCGGTGGTGAGCATCTCATACTCGCCTGCTTTGAACAGCGCGTAGCGGATCGCGATCGTCGGCGTCAGGTGTACCCCAACGAACGCGACCACGATCACCACCAAGGCAAGTTTGATCCAACCATTCAGGGAAAGCTTTCGTCTCTTCATCCCAAGGCCTCCTCTTATGCCATTGCCCCCAGCATCGCAGACCCCGCCTTGGTGCACAAGTCCTGGCCATGTACCATTAGAATTTTTTAATCTAGACATTCCGTACAGCCGATACTACCGGCTCATGCACGCCAAAAGACGCGTCGCCCGCATTGCAGGCAAAGCGTCTTCTGGCGTCTACAGCGTCTCGTCGATGTGGGCCGCGACCTCATCGTGCACGTGCACGCCGGCGGCCTCGAGCGCGGCGATCTTGGCGGCGAACTGCGGGAGGTGGGCCTTGTTGGCGACCAGCATCTCGTCGAGCAGGTCCTTGGCGTGCTGGCCACCCGGGATCAGCGGATTCATCAAGAAGGCCTGTAGCGCCAGGCCGTAGTCACCGGTGACGGCGGCTTCATCGATCACGAGCTCCATGTTTTTCATCAACTGCAACCAGCCGCGCTCGGCCGGCTGAAAATGCCCGAACGTCAGGGGGATCGCGCCGGCAGCCCCGATCTGCGCGGAGACTTCCACCACGTGGTCCGCCGGCAGATCCGGCACCGCACCGCGGTTCAGCGTCGACACCACCATGTGCGTGCGCTTGTCCCCGTACACCGAGGCGATCGCCTCGCACGCCGCGTCGCTGTAGTGCGCACCGCCGCGCTCGGCCAACTGCTTGGGCTTGTAGTCCAGGTGCGGATCCTTGTAGAGCTCGAACAGCTCGGCTTCGATCGCCATCACGTGCTGGGCGCGGGTGTCGCCGGCCGCCTGCTCTTCCAGCGCGTGCGCCAGCATCTCTTCTTGGCGGTAGTAGTAGCGGTGGTAACCACACGGGATCAGCTTCATCTGCGCGAGCTGCTCCGGGAAGAACTGAACGTCAAAAATGTTCTTCGGTAACCCGGCGTCGCCGCGCGCCATCGCGTCCAGGATGTCCATCGTCACTTCGCGCCCCGTCTCATCGTACACGCGGTGCCAGTGGAAGTGATCGATCCCGGCGAACTGATAGGTCAGCTGGTCCAGCGTTTTGCCGATCAAAGCCGGCTCAGTCATCATCGCCATCACCGGCACGTTGCACAGCCCGATCACCTTATCCCACTGCCCGTACGTCTTGATCGCCTCGGTGATCATGCCGCTCGGGTTCGTGAAGTTGATCAGCCACGCGTCGGGGCACAGCGCCTTCATGTCCGCGACGATGTCGAGGATCACCGGTACCGTGCGGAAGGCCTTGAAGATCCCGCCCGCCCCGTTGGTCTCCTGGCCCAGCATCCCGTAGGACCCCGGGATCCGCTCGTCTTTGACCCGCGCCTGCATCAGCCCAACGCGAAACTGCGTGGAGACAAAGTCCGCGTCCTTCAGCGCTGCGCGCCGGTCCAGCGTCAGGTGGACCTCCCAGTCCAGCCCGGCCGCCTTGACCATTCGCTGCGCCATCGCGCCGACAATGTTGAGCTTGGTTTCGCCGGCCGGAATATCCACCAGCCAGATCTCCTTGATCGGCAGCTGATCCGCGCGCTTGATGTACCCTTCGATCAGCTCCGGGGTATAGCTCGACCCGCCACCGATCGTCACCATCTTTAGTGCTTCATGACTCATGATCGCATCCCTCCTATGGGTCTACCCTACCGCGTGGGATCAATCCCACGTCAAGGATTTTGGATACAAAAACACCGTGTAGGGCTTGCCCACACGGTGTGACAGGGATAAATAACGCCTCCGTCAGCATGTTTCGCGAAACACCAGCTGCGGCTGGATCACCTGGACCGGCAGCGGCGTGGCGGTCAGCTGCGTGTAGAGGTAGGCGAAGGCGTTGTGCGCCTGCTGGGCGAGGAACGGCTCGACCGTCGTCAGTTGCATCACCCGCCCGAACGCGGAGTTATCGAAGCCGAACACCCGGCAGTCGCCCGGCACCTGCCGGCCGTGGGTGCGCAGCTCAGCGATGAAGTCGGCCGCAACGTAGTCGGAGTAGATCACGACCACCGGCGGCGCGGCCGGGTCGGCCAGCCACTGGACCGCAGCGGCCGCCCCGCTGCCTTCTTGCGCTGAATAGAAGCGCTGCCAGCGGTGATCCGTACCGGGATGGGCCGCAGCGTCCACGGCGATGGCGCGCAGCCGCGCCTGTGTGTTCGAGCTCTCGCGCGCGTTGAACACGTGGCCGATACGCGTGTCCCCCTGCGCGTGCAGGTAATCGAGGATCTGCCGGTACACCGGCTCGTGGTCGACGAAGCTGGAGTAGATCTGGCGTGACTCGACGCGCCGCCACGTCGCGATCGGCCCGTATTCGGCATACGGCCGGATCTTGGCCCACGCATTGAACTTGGACATCAGGCACACCCCGTCAAGCAGGTGCGTGCGCAACTGATCCAGGACCGCCAGCTCCGATGCCTTGTCGGTGGTGAAGAACACCGTCACCCGGTAACCGTAGCTGGCGGCGACCTTGGCGAAGGCGTTCATGTAATCCCCGGTGACCGGGAAGTACCCGCGCGTCAGCAGGCCCAGCGTGTGCGAGCGCTGCGCCTGCATCTGCCGCGCCAGACCGTTGGGCACGTACTGCAACGCGTCGATCGCCGCCAGGATCCGCGCCCGCGTCGCGGCCGCGACATGCGGGTTGCCGCTGATCACCCGCGACACTGTCGACTTCGACGTGCGTGCCCGCCGTGCGACGTCTTGAATATTGACCATGTGACCGCCTCCATTCCCTCCAGTCCAGTATACCGAACTGCGCCGGCACCGACCAACCGGCCGCCGGATCTGGTCACACTTTGTCTATTGGGCGCCCCCTCGCCACGTGCTATCCTTAGGGCAGTTAGGCGCATCACACACGGAGGAGGCGGTCCAATGACAACGGGCGACACACTGTTCAACATCGTCACGGGTTTTGCCATCGTAGCGGTGATCGCGATCGGCGCATTGCTGGTCGCGGCACTGATCAAGTACCTGCGGGCTAAGTAGGCCCCGTCAGGTCGGTCCCGAGTCAAAAAAAGGTGGGGGCTGTGCTATAACGCGGTTTTAGCCCAGAGTATAAGAGCGATCCCCTGCAAAACCCGAACTTAGGTATTGCGGGGGATCGCTCTTATACGGCTAGGGCGTTGCGTTATGGCACGTAACGTTCTGGAATAGTCGTGCCACCAGAGGTTATGGCACAATCCCACCTTTGGTGTGTGGCGAGGCCGCTTGGCGGGTGCCGGCCACCTTTGCCGACGGCCTAATTCACGTGGGCAAAGTCCAGCCCCGGCACCGCGTTCAGGCTGGCGTCGGCCAAGTGGCCATGGGCCAGTTCGACATGAGCGGCGGCACCGATCATCGCGGCGTTATCGCCAGTCAGCCGCACCGGTGGCACGATCAGGGTGACGTTAGGGAAGCGGGCGGCCAGGGCCGCGGCGAGCGCCTCACGCAGCCCACGGTTGGCCGCCACCCCGCCGGCCACCACGAGCTGGCTGACCGGATGGGCGGCCAGCGCACGCTCGGTCTTGTGCACCAGCACGTCGACCACCGCGGCTTGGAAGCTTGCCGCGAGGTCGTTGCGATCGAGCGCCTCCCCGATCTGGTCGGCGTGGTGGACCGTGTTGATGAACGCCGATTTCAGGCCGCTGAAGCTGAAGTCGAGGGACTCGGAATCGGCCATGGCGCGGGGAAAATGAAACGTATCCTGCCCCAGGTGCGCCATGCGATCAACTTCTTTGCCCGCCGGATAAGGGAGCCCCAGCACCCGGCCAATCTTGTCGTAGGCCTCCCCGGCCGCGTCGTCGCGCGTGTCCCCGATGATCTCGAAGGTCCCGGGGGCCGTCATCACCACCAGCTCGGTGTGGCCACCGGAGACGACCAGCGCCAGCAGCGGATAGGTGAGCGGCTGTACGAAGCGCGCTGCGTAGATGTGGCCGGCCATGTGGTTGACCGGGATCAGCGGGAGGTCATGGGCGAACGCGACCGTTTTGGCCGCTGTCACGCCGATCAACAGGCTGCCGACCAGCCCGGGGCCATACGTCACCGCCACTGCCGTCAGGTCGGCGTAACCGACGCCGGCTTCCTTGAGTGCCAAGTCGATGACTTCGGTGATCTGCTCGACATGGTGGCGGCTTGCCACCTCGGGCACGACACCACCGAAGCGCTGGTGGGAGTTGATCTGCGTGGCGATGATGTTGCTGAGGATGGTGTCGCCATTCTCGATCACGGCCACACTGGTCTCGTCGCAGCTGCTCTCAAACGCTAAGATCAATTCTCGGGTCATGGGGTCCTCCATTCAGGGTCTTGAGTCTTGCCCGCGCGCCAGTCGGCCGCCGGGCCACCGCAGCCCAGCGGCTGCGGGTCACTCCACGTGCATCCACATATCCATCGCGTCTTGGTGGTCGGCCACGTAATAACCGCGCTTGATCGCGCCGTCTTGGAAGCCGAGCTTGTGGTACAGCGCCTGGGCTGCCAAGTTATCGGTGCGGACCTCCAGCGTCATCTGCGCGCTGCCGTAATCCAGCGCCTTGGCGATCATCACGCGCATCAGGCGTTCACCGACGCCGGTGCGCTGGACGCTCGGCGCGACGGCGAGGTTCGTCACGTGCGCCTCGCTCTTCGTGAACCAGCAGCCAATGAAGGCGTCGATGCCCAGCGCGCTTTCCAACACGAGGTACAGCGACTGGCGCACCTTGCGAAGCTCGGACAAAAACGCCACACGGTCCCACGGGGTATCGCCGTACACCGCCCGCTCGATGGCTAAGGCAGCGTCGATATCCGTGTTCTGCATGCGGCGCAGCGTGTAAGTCACGCCGTTGATCATCAGCGTCTGCGGGGCAAAAAGCAGCTCCGCCGGCGGTTCCGGGTCGAACCAGGACTTAAACTTTCTCAACATAAGGCGCGTGCCTCTCGTCGTGGTGCGTCTTGAGCCAATTGGTCTCCGCCTCCGTCAGGCGCAAGTAGCGGGGCACGAAGGTGATCGGCGAGACTGGCGGCAACTTCGCCCCCAGCGCCGCCAAGCGGCTGGCGTGTGGCAAGTCGTCGACCGGCTCACCGAAGCGCGCCGCTCCACCCAAGGCGTCGGTGATCTGCCCGCGCATCTTCGCCACGTCGGCGCCGATGAAAAACGCGGGCTGGTTCAGCAGACGCACCTCGTCGAGCAGCTGTGCCAGCGCGAGGTGCCGGTCGGCGACCACGTCGGTCAGCTGCCCATCCACCCACTGATAGACGCCGGTGAACACGTTGCCGCGCCGCGCATCCATCAGTGGCACGATCAGCGCCTTGGTCCGCGTCACGTTGGCCGCCAGCACCGCAAGGCTCGACACGCCGACCAGCTCGCGGTCCAGCGTGTACGCCAGCGTTTTGGCCGTCGTCACCGCGATGCGGATCCCCGTGTAGGAGCCCGGCCCGTCGGCGACCACGATCCGGTCGAGGGCGGCCGGCGTCAGGTCGCTTGCCGCCAGCAGCCGCTTGATCGTCGGCAGTAGCTGCTCGCTGTGCGTTTTTTTGTGGTTCAACAGCGTCTCGGCCATCAGCTGGCCGTCGACCGTCACCGCCACGCTCATCGCCTGATTCGAGGTGTCAAGCGCCAACACTTTCATTGCAGTCCACTCCTTTAGTCGTTCCCTACAGTTTACCACACGGGGCAAGGGGCGTCAGGCGTGGGAGGCGCACTCGGTCTGCGGCCGGCGTTCCACTTGCTCGCACTGGCTAGGCCGCCAGCGCCCGACGTGCTATGATATCAACCGATAATATACTCGCTATGTATTTTTTAGCCACTATGAAGGCGTGAACAAGTTGCGACTAGGCACAAAGATCGCCGCACAACATCACGCTCGGCGCCACGACCGCGGGCTGACCGCGATGCCCCCCGACCATCCGCTACCAGCGGGTGGTTTTTTGGTGCGCACGGCCCTTGAATATTACTAGACTATCTGCTGTATATCAAAAGCGAGTTATCCAATCGACCTTTTATATTGATTTAATCAGTTTATCATTTTACAATGGGAATAATTTTTACCACCTGCCGAACCAGGCCGGGGATCGGGGGAATACGATGAACTGGATGTATTACAAGACCCAGCTGACACTGATCCTGCGCAATAAGAAGAACATCCTCGCGTTGTTATTGGCGGTGATCGCCGCGATCGCCGTAGCCTTCCATTACAGCGCGGTGCTTTTGCCCCCGGAAAAAGCCAACCTGACCGTGATCCGCAACGAAGTGCGCACACTTCAGGCCGCGCCGAAGCTTTTCAGCAATGAGGCAGCCGTTCTCAAAGCCGACCAGACCATCCTTGCTGGGGTGAAGGGGCCGCGCGCAACACTGATCGCCGGTCTGGACGCCAAGCTCCAGGCCTATGACGTCCAGTGGCACAACCGCAACCTCTACACTTATCCAGCCGTCTACTACACCGCGCACAGTCTCAACGCCTATCCGATCACAGATGGTCACTTCGGCGTCACGCGCCTTCGCGCCCGCCTCAAGTATTATCGCCAGCACCCCACGGTTCGCGTCGATCTGGCGGTCTATAACGAGCAGACCTTCCTGCATACGCTAGCCCGGCTATCCGCACAATGGTTACCTTGGGCCGCCATCGCACTGTGTGCCATTCTGGCCTGCGATCGGCTCACGGAAGACTGGCACCATCGCAGCGTGACCGCCACCCTTCCGCTCAGCATGCGGCGTCAGCTGGGGCTCAAGACCCTCGCCGTGCTGACGCCCGTTGCGGCAGTGCTTCTGTTCACAGTGCTCGTTCTCGCAGTCGCGACCATCCCCCGCTACGGGATCGGCTTGGGGGCTGGTGTCACCCAGTACCTCGGCGGCCAGTTCACTTATCAGTATCGCGTGCTCAGCATGCCAGTGTACTTCCTGCGTTGGACTGGGCTTTTGGCGCTGACCTGCTGGTTCACGGTCCGTCTCTTACTGGTTCTGCAACTAGTCGTCCGCAATGAATTCGTCGCGTTGGCCAGCGCTGCGTGCCTGTTTTTGAGCCCCCTGCTCTATTATGTTCGCAGCGAAGGGGCCTTCGACCCGTTCCCGGTACCGGTCTTTCTCCCGATGACATTCACCGGTATCGGCCGCGTCCTGACCGGGACGGAGCACTTCTTCTACGCCACTTGGCTGATGAACGGCGCGATCGCCGTCGCCGTGTGGCTTGGCTGGGGACTGCTCATTGAACTCGCCTTATATGCCGGCAGTCAGTCATTACAGCGAGAGCGGGTGATCTTATGAAGGCACTGCTAAAACTCGATTGGCGCGCCGCGACCCACAGCACACGCAACGTCGCTGCGATCATCGCGTTCTTACTTCTTGCCATCCTCTTCGTCCCAGTTGCGCGCTACCAACATGTGGGGGACTTGGCGACCGTGGCGACACACGCGCACGATCGCCTCAAGGTCGCCGCAGACGACATCCAACGCTATACGGATGCGCCGACCCCCACCCTACGTCGGACCGCCGATCTCTTGAACCGTCAGATCCAGGCACAAAATGCGGTCATCGTCGGCGTCAAGCTCGGCAATGCGGAAGATATTCGCGACGGCTTGCTCGAAGGCGCCAAGCTCGAGCGTCAAGGCGCCAAGACTGGTTACCTCGGGGTCGTCGATGCGACCCTCCCGACCTGGACCGATGGACAACGCCATCTGCTTGCGATCCAAGCACTGATCCACCAAAAGCGGCCTGTGCACGTGACGATTCAAGACGCTGCTAGCGCAATGGAGCAGTGCTTGCCCCTCCTCGCGCTAGCCTTACCCTTCTTGATCATGCTGCTGACGGCAGACCTGTGGTTAGTCAACGCCGCTCACCCGACCGTCACGGCGACATTGCCCGTCAAGCTCCCGACTCAGGCGCTGACGAAAGTCTTGACCCGCGTCGCGCTACCGCTGATCATAACCGTGAGCATCATCGGCGTCGGCGCATTGGCCGCAGCGCTTCAAGGCGGCCTTGGCGATTGGCAATATCCAGTCGTCGTCGCGCTCGGTCAGCGCATGATCGTCGTCCCGCTGTGGGCGCAGACCCTGCTCCTGCTGGGCTTTGCCGTCATCGAGAGCCTGTTCGTCTGCGCGCTGATGCTCGTGCTCAACGCGTGGCTGCGCAACGTCTACTGGAGCTTCCTGGCCGGCGCCGCAATCGCCGCGATCCCGCTAGCCTTTCCTGCCGTGGCGCGCACGCTGTGGTTCACCCCGCTGGCGGGGCTGGCACCGCAGTCACTGTTCAACGGCACCTTTCAGAACGAAGCGGGTAACTGGGCGTTGGGGCTGGCCGGCGGGGCTGGCGTCTTGCTGGTCTGGACGGGCCTGATGATCGCGCTGTTTGCGCAGATCGTCGACCGGCGCCAGGCGTGACCATTAAGGAGGTAACTGATGCTAGAACTCGATCATATTCACTTAGATTTTCCAGGCAAGCCGAACGTCTTGGCGGACATCGACTTGCACGCTACCCCTGGCGAGATCGTCGGGCTGGTCGCCCCCAACGGGATGGGCAAAACGACCCTGTTGAAGGTGATCTTGAACCGGTTGCACCCCTCTGCTGGGCGTGTCACGATCGCGGATCACGGCTACACCAGCCAGGCGCAGACGCGCAAGAACCACGCGCTGATCTGTGCCTTCCCCGACCAGAGCGACTTGTACGACGACCTGAGCGGCCGCGCGCTGATGCAGTTTTATGCCGAGTGCTGGCAGAACAAGACCAAGTCTGTCGACGAGATCATCGCCACGCTGCACATGGCCAGCTACGTCGACCGGCCGACTCGGACCTACTCGTTGGGCATGAAGCAGCGCTTGTGCTTCGCGCTCGTGGTGGCGGCCAACACCCCGGTGATGCTTCTCGATGAGGTGATGAACGGGCTCGACCCGCTCAACGTCGCGATGATCTCCGAGCAGCTGCGCGTCCTGCGCGCGGAGGGCAAGCTGATCCTGATCGTCTCCCACATGCTAAATAACCTGCAGACCTTCGTCGACCGGACCATTTTTCTCAAAGACGGCCACTTCGTCCTCGACCTCGACGCCCATGTCGAACCGGCGCACTACCTGAAGTTCAGCGGCGACCCGGCCCTTGTGCCCGGTGCGGCCGCCTACACCGACGGCCTGGCGGTGCTACCAGTGGCCGACTTGCCACTGGCGACCCTGGTCGAGCGCCTCACCCCCCTGTACGCCGCGGGGCTGGCCTTCACCGTCGGACCGCTGACGCTTGAGGAGCAGTTCAACCACTTCTACGCGCAGACCGACGAACGGGTCTGAGCACCTGAGTGACAAGCGGGCCGATCACATCACCGACCTAGCCCAACAAGAAGGGGACGCGACCAAAGTCGCGTCCCCTTCTTGTTGGGCTGTCTGTTCAGCCTGGTCTAGTGGTGACTGCCGTGCGCCGTGCTCATCGCTTGGTCACTCGGCAACGCCTCAAGTTAGAGCGCCAGGCGCGGCTTGACCCGCTCGACCGCCTTGAGCGTCGTGTAGGACAGGAACGTCTGGATCGGGATCATCACGAGGTTCTTGAAGGCCCGGAGCCCGATGATGCCTTGCCACGGCGTGCCCATCATGTCCAGCCACAGCGTGGTCAAGAAGATGTTGCAGATCACGATCACCAGGGTCACCGCCAGCAGCGTGCGCCAGACGGTGACTTTTTTGTCGTGAAAAAGCATCCCGTAAAGGATCGCGGCCAGCGCGGCGCTGACGGTGAATCCCGGGAAGTTCGCGCCGGGGTTGAAGATCATGATACTGAGCTGATCCGTCATCGCGGCGGTCAGCCCGGCCAGCCATGGCCCGAGGAAGTACCCCATCAGGATCGTGGCGAAGAACGCCGGGCTAACTTTGAGAAAACTCGTGCCGAACGAAAAACGCCCTAAGATGATCTGCATGGCCATGAACAGGCCCATGTATGCGACAGCTAGGGTCGAGACCTTGGGGCTACGAAGTGAAATAATTGACATTGGGACAATCTCCTTTGTGCGGAGACGCCTACTAAAGATAGGCGAATGCGGGTCCAACACCGCGGCTGCAGCCTTCGTCCACCGTTCACATTCCGTTCCGGCGGCACTTAACGCGTTGGATCCTACTCCTTAGATTTATCGTACCCCCCTATCTTACCTGTCGCGACAGGAATTGCAACATTGCGCGCCACTGCACAATGAGAGGTGTATGAGCGCTCTCACACAAGACTCTTTTCAATTCCCTCGCCCCTCCCCAAGCCAATTTAACGCGCCCGCGGTACACTGTCTGCTAGTAACCACCAAGTACCACCACCCGTAACGGGTATCCCTTAGGCGCGCAGTAATACTGCGCGTTTTTTTGCGTCCACCAAGGGCCAGATGGTGGGAGGGGCCGCCCTGGTCTCCCCAGTCTGACACCGACGCGCACCTGTCCGTATACAACGCGCCGGATCGGTGCTACGCTGAAGCCAGAATGGAGGCTACCTGATGAAACATATCCTTGCGCTACACACCGGCGGCACGATCTCGATGACCGCCACAGACACCGGTGCCGTCGTGCCCAGCGACGTGAATCCGCTGCTGGACCTCTCCGCCCACCTAGACGGGATCGACGTGATCAGTGAGGAGGTCTTCAACCTGCCGTCACCGCACGTGACCCCGACGCAGATGCTGACACTGAGCCGACGGATCCGCGCCGCCGAATCCGAAGGCATCGACGGCGTCGTGGTCACGCACGGGACCGACACACTGGAGGAGACTGCGTATTTTCTCGACCTGACCCTCGACCCGACCATCCCCGTAGTGGTGACTGGCGCGATGCGGTCGTCCAACGAGATCGGATCGGACGGGCGCTACAATTTTCTGTCGGCCATCCGCACCGCAGCCAGCGACGGCGCACGGGGCAAGGGCTGTCTGGTCGTGATGAACGACGAGGTCCACACCGCCCGCTTCGTGACTAAGACACACACGACCAACGTCGCCACCTTCCGCACCCCGACATTCGGGCCGATCGGGCTGGTGACCAAAGACGGCGCGCACTTCTTCCAAGAGTTGATCAATCAGCAGGCGTGCCCCGTCGACACGGTCACCGACAACGTGTTTCTGCTCAAGGCCTTCGCCGGCATGGACGGGACGTTGTTCGACGCGCTACCGGCCACGACCCACGGGCTCGTGATCGAGGCGCTCGGGGCCGGCAACCTGCCCCCGGCGACCCTGCCGGCACTGGGACGTCTACTGGCCCGCGGCGTGCCGGTCGTGCTCGTCTCGCGCTGCTTCAACGGCGTGGCCGAGGACTTCTATGACTACGAAGGCGGCGGCGTGACCCTCAAGAAGATGGGCGTGATCTTCTGCCAAGGGCTGAATGGGCAAAAAGCGCGGATCAAGCTCATCGTTGGCCTCAGCGGCGGCAAGCGCGGCGCGGCCCTGGCGACGTATGTGAACAATGCCGTCAGCTGAGCGCCTCACCCTGCCCGCGCTCTACCATCAGCTCGCCGCCCACCTCGGGCCTTCCGGTTGGTGGCCCGCGGACACCAAGTTAGAGATCCTCGTCGGCGCCATCCTAGTGCAGAACACGAATTGGCGCAACGTCGACCGTAGCTTGACCAACCTGCGCGCCGCGACCGCCTTTGACAGTCACCGCCTCGCTGCGCTGCCTCAAGCAGACCTGATCGCGCTGATCCGCCCCAGCGGGTTCTACCAGAACAAGAGCCGCGCGTTGATCGACTTGCTCGCGTGGTTGCGTCAGTGGGATTATGACCTGTCCCGCCCCGCGGCCCTGCCGCCGGCGCAGCTTCGCGCCGACTTGCTCGACTTACGCGGTATTGGGGCAGAAACCGCTGACGCGATGCGCCTTTACGTTTTCGACCAGCCGACATTCATCGCGGATCAGTATGCGCGCCGCCTCTTCGGCTGGCTCGGCCAGCCGCACACGACTTACGCGAGCCTGCGCCGGGCGACACGTGCCGTCGATGACTGGGCGCTGCAGGACGCCCAGGAGCTCCACGGGCTGATCGACAACTTCGGCAAGGCGATCAAGCACGACACGGACTTTGCGGCAAGTTTCCTCGCCGGACACCAGCTAATACTGTGAATCGACTCATCGTCCTTTCATTCAAAAATAATCAAGTGTGAGTCCCATGATGCTGACGCCGTCAGCGATCGGCGCACGCCACCGCGGATCGCCGTCCACCATGGGCCGTGACCGTGCACCGCAACCGCCTTTCGCACGCGGTCGACCCACTATATCGCTCGCCGAGATAATCATTTATACTATTTTTTCGATTGATAGCACGCTGTGTAACGCGAGCTATCAATTTTTTTTACTCTCGATTCAATTGACCCCCTGTCGTGACACCTCGTATACTGGGCTCGATGGCATCGATCCATCAGAACCACCTAATAAGGAGGAGAACAATGACAGAGCTTCGCAGCAGCAAGACCCTGAAAAAGACCCGGCGCGGTTGGGTGACCGCCGCCCTCACCGCCACGACCCTGCTCAGCTTCCAAGCGCTGAGCAGCCAGCCGGTGACCGCCGCGACCCCGGCGGCCCTCAACGCGCGCGTCCTGACCGACGCCGCGAACCAGAACAACGCTGATCAATCCGGCGCCGGCCGCCCAGGTTACAACCACGCTGGCCCGATCACCGACGCCACTAACCAGAACAACGCCGATCAATCCGGTGCTGGCCGCCCGGATTACAACCACGCCGGCCCGATCACCGACGCCGCGAACCAGAACAACGCCGATCAATCCGGTGCTGGCCGCCCAGATTACAACCACGCTGGCCCAATCACCGACGCCGCGAACCAGAACAACGCCGATCAATCCGGCGCTGGCCGCCCGGATTACAACCACGCTGGCCCGATCACCGACGCCACTAACCAGAATAACGCTGATCAAACCGGTGCTGGCCGCCCGGATTACAACCACGCTGGCCCAATCACCGACGCCGCGAACCAGAACAACGCTGATCAGTCCGGTGCTGGCCGCCCGGATTACAACCACGCTGGCCCAATCACCGACGCCGCGAACCAGGCCGGTAACGCCACGGGCATGACCCAAGAAGCTACCGACGCCTACGCCCTTGGCAACAAGATCGGCCAGACCGGGGCCGCCGCCCTGCCGGAAAGCCTGCTTGCCGGCAAATCCGACACGGTCAAAGACGCCATGCAGCAAGGCTTCGAAGCCGGCCAGAAGGTCTGGGCCAACCGCATCGATGCTAACACCAAGCCGATCACCGACAACCAGAACCAGGCCGGTAACGCCACGGGCATGACCCAAGAAGCCACCGACGCTTACGCCCTTGGCAACAAGATCGGCCAGACCGGGGCCGCCGCCCTGCCGGAAAGCCTGCTCGCCGGCAAATCCGACACGGTCAAAGCCGCCATGCAGCAAGGCTTCGAAGCCGGTCAGAAGGTCTGGGCCAACCATGTCGGGCCTAAGCCGATCGCGCCAACACCGGCCCCGGCGCCAAGCCCAGCACCTGACAAACCGACGCAACCTGAGACGCCTGACCAACCTGCGCTACCGGAGAAGCCGGTAACCAAGCCTGGCGTCGACCAGCCGACGCCGGGCACTGGTGATCACGCGACCCAGCAGTCCGCCACGCCGGCCCCTGCTGGCACGCCGGATCAGCCGGCCGCGAAGGTGACCCCGCTCAGCGTGCGTCCAGCCACTCAGCCCGCGAAGGCGCCGCTCAGCCGCATGGCTGCTAAGCGGGCGGCCTTGCCGCAGACAGGGGATGACCAAGACCTGCTTCTGAGCGGCCTAGGTCTGACCGCCACCCTCGGCGCCCTGTTCGGCCTCGCCGGCAGCCGCCGTAAGCGCGCCTGACCCCATTGTCCCTGACCCGAGCACCGTGACCACGACTGTGGTCACGGTGCTCGGGTTTTTGCATTGACCGAAAAAAACATTTTCCTTTTTAAAATGATTTGAATTTTAATCTCAAACCATCGCATTTAATTCTTCAGCGCGCGATATTTTTCCCCTGTAGTCAGTCGATTATTCCTTCTTCATATCGAAAATATCGTTCAGCACAGATAACGGTTCGCTTATTGTCTTTATAATGACTATCGTTATATAATCGCACTGGAGGCGCGATCATATGGGTAAGGAGGGCTTGGCTTGAGGATAAAACCGATCAACACAACAACGGCAGCGGGGGCGCTGCCGTTCGCGCATCCGGCCGGCCCAGCATGAGGCGCCGCGGGGTCTACTGCGGCGCATTGATCACGCTCACCTGTGCCATGCTTGGCTGGACCGCGACCGCCAGACGTCAACGCCCGGAACCTGTGTCGGCACCACCACGTCAGGCGTTCACCGCACCGAATCCAGCATCGAAATCGGCGACAAGCCACCACACCGAGGCCACTCGCCCCAGTTCCCGCCCGGTCAACCCACCAACTGATGCGCCGCACCCAGCTGCGGCCTCATCCGCTCAAGTTGACTCGCCACCTCCGCCGACCGCTCGCACCACCAGCACCACGACTACCCGGCCGGCCCAGGTCCGCCGGCCGCCGGCGCCCGCCACGGGCTTCAACCTCGCAGGTCGCCACTATCCGATCAGACCATTCGCCGGGATCGGACGGGTCCCCGGCGATGGGTACGTCTACGAGTGGACCGCACTGCCAGGGCATTATCTGATCGAGTACACCGGGGCCGCCCATGCAGCGCTCGCGTTCGTCGAGCGCGGCTCGGCAATCACGGTCGACGGCCACACCTATCATGTGACCAAGATCCTCGACCGAGTGCCGAACGACGAGGCTGCGATCGACACCCTGACCACCGCACGTGCGGCCCTAGGCGGGATCTCGTTTCAGACCTGCGTGCCTCAGGGCGACAGCCGCGAGAGTCCCTTGACGTTGTATTTTGCCCAATGACTCGGGTTTCAATCGATATGGAGGAGATCATTATGTTCATTCGTCATCATCACGCGACCGCGCTGTTGATCGGGGCGGCCGCTGCCCTAGCGATCGGCGCTGTTCCAGTTCACGCGGCCAGTCTACCGAGCACGACGACGCCGGCGACTCGCCTCAGTCGACCGCGCGCGCTCAGCACACACGCGGATACCGATCCCGTCACGATCAACGACCCGCAGCTCAAGGCGGGGCTGCGCAAGGCCTTCGGGATCAAAACCGGCGAGCTGACCTACGGCGACATTCGCCACGTTGACCCCAACTCGGGGGCCATGCCGAATCAGCGCATTGTGGTCAACTTGATCCCTGACATGATCACGACCCCGCTGACCGACCTGACCGGGCTCGAAGCCCTGCGCGAGCTACCAAGCGGCTGGAGCATTCAGCTCAAGCTGTTCATGGCCCCTGGTGTCTCCCTGGTCCCCCTGACCGGTCTACACATCGCCGGCAATATTTCCCTGCAACAAGACGGCGCGGGGAACTGGACCGACGCCGACATCACCGCCTTGAACTCGCTCACGTTCGGTCAGTTTGATCCGTACTGGGGCCTCGAGTTGGCCGGCGTCACCAACAGCACGAACACGACCGGTCTGCGCAATGAGCAGCTACGGCAGCTAGACCCGCTGTTCACCAAAGCGGCGGCCGCCAGCCCGGCCAAGGTCTACTTCTCGCTGTCCGGCCAACGCCTGTCGGATTTCTCGTATTTTGCCAAATTCACGAACACGGAGGTCTTCTCCGTCAACAACTACCGCGTCTTCCAGGCGCCCGCCTATGCGGCCCAAACCGGTGAGGACCTGCTGATCCACAGCCAGACGATCGGGATCGACGGCCAGCCCGTCGCGACCGGTTACCACACCTACAACAGCGCAACGCCTGAAGTGACCGTCAACGGGCACGACTACCTCATCTCGCAGTCGCGGCAGTACGGCAAGATCGGCTACACGATCATCGATAACCAATATGGCTACGTCGGCTACCCTTACCCCGACCCGGTCACTTACCCGAACGGGAATACCCTGGTCCAGACCGGGATGGAGTACTACCGCACGACCTGGGGCAACCTGTTCGTCCGGTACGTAGACCGCGACGGGCACCCGCTGGCCGAAGCCACCCACTTGACCGGCGACGTCGGGCAGGCCTACACCACGACCCCCCTGCCGATCAAGGGATACACCGTCCAGTCGATCGAAGGGGCGCCCACCGGCACGTACACCGCGGCGCCTCAGACGGTCACCTATGTCTATGACCAAGACCCGATCCCGCCCGACCCAACACCGGGCCACGTCCACATCCACGTCCAAGACGAACAGGGCGCCGGTCTTGCGCCGGTCTCGACGCTCAACGGGGTGGTCGATCAGGGCTACACCATTACCCCACCGGCGCTGGCCGGCTACACCTTCGTTCGCGTCGGCCAAGGCGCGCTGACCGGCACCTACACCGCAACCGACCAAGACGTGATCCTGATCTACCGCAAGACGCCGGTGCCGGCTGAAAAACCGCACACGGACGGTCCTCAGAAGCCAGGCCCAGCCGCACACAAGCAGCCGGCCCCCCAGAAGCCTGGCCCCAAAGCCACTAAGGCCCCGCGCGCAAAGCGCCAACCCCTTCCGCAGGCCGGCGACGCCAAGGCCCCGCTCATCGCCGTGAGCGGCGTGGCGCTCATCGTCGCCCTGCTCGCGCTCGGCTGGCGCAAGCGCCGCAGTTGATCGAGACAACTAGGCTGAGACATAAAGCGGTTTTAGCCCAGAGTATAAGCATGGCCCCGTGAAAGCCCCGAACTTAGGGGTGGCTATACTCCTACTTAGGTAGACAAGCAAATAATTAAAGCTTGCCTTCCTGGGAAGGAGTTTTTTTATGGGCCGGATAGGTTCAAGATACACGCCCGCAGAGAAACTGTTCTACATTGGTCTGGTTAATGAGGGCGGCTGGAGTTCACAGGCAGTGGAAAGGATACACGGTATCGATCACCACCAGGTCAACCAGTGGTTAAACCGTTACGCAGCTGATGGGATGGATGGTCTTAAGTCCAGGCATACTAACCAACAGTATTCTCGGGAGTTCAAGCTAGAAGTCGTGCAGAAGTACCTAGCCGGTAACACATCTTTTCGGCAGCTGGCTGTTGCCTACGGCATTCCGGGTAAAACCGTCATCGGTCAATGGGTATCCCTGTATACTAGTGGTAAATCACTACAAGCCACTGGGAGGGCCAAGCCAATGAAAGATGGACGCAAGACTACGCAGCTCGAACGTGTCGAGATCGCACAATGGACCATCGCCAACGAACACGACTACGTCGCCGCAACCCAGCAGTTCAACGTTTCGTATGGACAGGTCTATGCATGGGTCAAAAAGTTCAAGCAAGGTGGTGAGTCCGCCCTCGCAGACCGCCGCGGTAAGGCGAAGGAAGATAATGGTCAGCTCACTGAAGTAGAGCGTTTGAAGCTCGAGAACAAGCGACTACAGGCACGATTAACCCGTGTGTCAACGGAGGTCGCAGTGTTAAAAAAACTCCAAGAACTGGAAAGAGGGAATGTCGATCAGACAGGCAATATCAGGCCATTCAGCAACTCGCGCAAGAAGTGAATCCCGACTCCGGTCAGCTTTATGGCATCAGTGAGACATGCCGGTTTCTGGGTATCTCGCGTGCAGCGTACTACAAGTGGACGCATCGTAAGGTGACGGTCCATGAACGGGAGAATCAGGCTATTCTGGCCTACATCGTGACCCTTGAGGAAAAGCATCACTATGTCTTCGGGGTCAAACGGCTCGTGACGTATATCAATAAGGAAACACCCTATCACGTGAGTCACGGTCGTGTCCGCAGGCTCATGCGTCAGGGACGGATTCGAGCCTCTATCCGTGTAGCGAAGCACGATCGCAGAGCCGAGAGGAAGGAGTTCCTCCTAGCCAACAAGCTGTACACCGTCGATGCGGGGCATGCCTTCCACCCTAGCGCGGCCAACAAAGTCTGGGTGACCGACTGTTCCGAGCTCACTTACGGTCAAGATGGTAGACAGAAACTGCGGCTTAGTGCCGTGAAGGATCTCTATGATCACAGCGTGATCGCCTGGTGTGTGGCACCGAGCGAAACCGCGGCGCTTACCACCAAGACGATTAAGCTGGCCATCAAGAGCAACAATGGCATCAGGCCAGAAATTACGCATAGTGACCAAGGATCCGCGTACACCGGGCGCACCTACAACACGTGCTTAGCAGGTGAAGGAATTATCCACAGCATGTCGCGGCCGGGCACTCCTGGCGATAATAGCCCAATGGAGAGCCTGTGGAGCCATCTTAAGGTTGAGTGGTTCGCCTTTGAGCACTGCTTGTCCGAGCTTGAGATGATGAAGAGTATCGAAGCGGCAATCAACTGGTATAACTACGAACGCCGCCAAGAAACACTAAACGGCATGACCCCGATGGAATATCGGAATCATGCCGTAAGGAAAACTGCATAGGCACTTTAATTATTTGACCTGTCTACTTGACGCGGACCAGCGCCGGTTGCACGGGGCCATGCTTATACGGCTTGGGCGTCGCTTTATGGCTCGTACTGTTCTGGAGTCGTCGTGCATCTATCGTGAGCCGTTGATGATGTCTCGGCCCCTTTTGTCTCGTACTGCTCCACTAGGCCTCAATCCAGTACGAAGCCCTGTTGCCGCAGGATCTGGCCGATCTCGTCGCGGTGCTTCTGGTCAGCACCGAGATGACGCTGCACCAGGCTGGTGAAGCTCGACTGCCGCGCCGCATCGCCACGCCCTGCATAATACGCCGCCACCACGTCATCGTAGCGCGCCATCGCCGCGTCATCCGGCGCAGGGTAAGCATTCTCACTCACCACCAGCGACTGCGGCAGCCGCGGCTTGGCCGCCGGTGCTTCCGCCGGCACCCCGACGATCAGACCCAGCAGCGGGAACGTGTACCGTGGTAAGCGGAGCAGGTCGATCATCTGCTGGGGGTCGTTGAGGATGCTGCCCAGCAACACGCCCCCCAACCCTGCGCGCTCGGCGCTGACCAGAACGTTCTGCGCCGCCAGCGTCGCGTCGAATGCGCCCGCCAAAAAGGCGTTCCAGTTGGTCAACGTGTGCAAGTCGCTCCCCGCCGCGGTCAGCCGAATGGCGCGCGCGGTGTCGACGACGAAGATGAACAGCTCGCCGTTGGGCTGAGCCAGCACTTGGCTGCCCGAGATCGCGGCGATCGCCGCCCGCAGCCGCGGGGTCGTGACGCGGATCATCGTGAACGACTGCAGAAACTCGCTGGAACTGGTCGCCTGCGCGACGGTCTCAAGGGCGCGATAGTCGATCGCCACCGGCTTGAACCGGCGAATGCTGCGGTGTTGCAATGCGTGTGTGTCCATATGCTCACTCCATAACGAATTGATTCGAATGGCCTCAGTCTAGCACGTGAATGAGCACGCAACAACGGTTCTCACCGATTTTTTACCTCGCCGAAGCAGCTAAAAAGGCGGTTGTGACGTAACCTTTGGTGGCACGACTATTCCAGAACGTTACGCGCCATAACGCAACGCCCTTTCTAACGCATGTCTGCCTGTAACTCACTGCGTTCGAACGGGCAGCGCAAGCCGTACAAGAGCGATCCCCTGCAAAACCTAAGTTCGGGTTTTACAGGAGATCGCTCTTATACTCTGGGCTAAAACCGCGTTATGGCACAGCCCCACCCTCGGCGTCTCGTCATGACACTCACAGTGCCTGCCACGTCAGCTGCGCTTCAGCGTTGACCACCCCGTCTGTCATGATCTGATGGTGTGTGGTCAGACCGTCGATCGCAACCGCGGCGTCGATCGTGGTGCCATACGCGACCTCGCGCGCGTACTTGATGTCCATGCTCACCAGCCGGTGGTGATCGAGGAAGTCGGCGCCGAGTGCGTCTTCCATCCACTCGAAGTAGTGGACGTTATTCACGTGCCCATTGCCGTCGATGTCGAAGTAGCGCACGCGGTACGGGACGCTGTACGTCCAGGTGGCCAGCTTCGGCAGGCGGGGATAGCGGCGCACCGCAGTGGTGCGGACCGCTTCGACCTTCTGCGCGAACGACTCGATGATCGGGATCAGCTTGCGCGTCGTCAGGTCCATCATCACCCACGCCCCGGACATCGTCGCGAGGCGGTTACCCGCCGCGTCGTCGACCCAGTATTCGCGGTACGTCATCAGCTTGTTATACGCACTGGCCTCGGTCCCCACCACCAGCGGTTCCTCGGTCCGCGGCATCCGCGCCACGTCGAGGTGGTACTGGGTGATCACCCAGCCCGCCCCGTACGGCGCCAGCGCGGCCAACCCGGCGCCGAGCTGGTCGAGTTGGTGTTCAGATCCCAGTAGCATCACGTTGACTAGTGTCGCCAGGCTCAGCGCACCGGTCTTGGTCCCGAGGAAAAATGGCACGGTGGCTGGTTCTTCATAGATCACGGTCTTCCTCCTCCAAGCCATGGTAGGCGTTGTACACATCCTGCTTCTTCAGCCCGTTGGCCTTCGCGACCGCCTTGATCGCGGCGGTCGGCTTCTCGCCGGTCGCCACGCGCGCAGCCACTTGATCGGCCAGCGGCACTGTGCTGCGCACCGGCGCCTGCGGGGCGGCCGGGGCGACCATCACAACAAACTCGCCGCGGGCGTTCTCGGCGGCCCAGGTGGCCAGCTCAGCCAGGGACCCGCGGTCGAACTCTTCGAACTTCTTGGTCAGCTCGCGCGCCAGCACCGCTTGCCGCTCGGGGCCGAACGCCTCGGCCATCGCCGTCAGGGTCTTGGCCAGGCGGTACGGCGATTCGTAGAACAGGATGGTCTGTTCCTGGTCGGCGAGCGCTTCAAGGGCGGCGCGCTGCTCGCTGGCCTTGCGCGGTAAGAAGCCGTAGAACATGAACGGTTGCGGAGCGAGCCCCGAGGCGATCAGCGCGGTCGTCGCGGCGTTGGCGCCCGGCAGCGGCACCACCGGAATGCCGGCGGTCACCGCGGCCGCGACCAGCTCCTTGCCCGGGTCGGAGATCGACGGCATCCCGGCGTCTGAGACCTGCGCGATCGACGCGCCGGCCTGCAACTTCGCCAGTAATTCAGGGATGCGGGCCTGCGTGTTGTGCTCGTGAAAGCTGATCTGCTTGGTCGCGATCTCAAAGTGGTTCAGGAGCTTCTGCGTGTTGCGTGTGTCCTCTGCGGCGATCAGGTCGACGCTGCGCAGCGTCTCAACGGCGCGGAAGGTCATGTCGGCGAGGTTGCCGATCGGGGTCGGCACGAGGTAGAGCGTCCCGGTGTCATGCGGGGCGAAGCTTTTTTGTTGTGTCCACATCAGTGCTCACCGTAGATGATGTCGAGGCAAAAGGCGCAGGGCTCGTCGTCGATGCGGCGCTGGCCGTACATGTACGGGCAGACGTGGAAGCCTTCCTCGTACAGGTTCTCCAAGTTGAGCTTGGACTTGGACAGCTCAGCCGCACCGGTGGACTTGTGGTCCGCCGTCTTCTGCAGCTCCTGCAGGTGCTCACGCAGGTGGCGATTCTCGATCTCCAGCTCTGCGTTCTTCTCGAGCACGCCGCCCATGTCCTCTTTCAGCGCCTTGAGCTGGGTCAGGATCGCTTGCGTCTCCTGCTCCAGCGCGACAAAACCGTCATAGAGTTCTTTTTTCTCCATGGTACCTCCCACCGCGACGTCACCGCCGCCTTGCGAAATGGCCGAACGCTAAGGGTCCGGCCATCGATCGTTCGATCATAATAGCTGTAGTACCAGCGCCTCAAGGGCGGACTGGAACGTCACGTTCTGCCCGAGGCGGATCTGGGTGGCCAAGATGTGCGCCAGCCCGTCGCTCAGCTGCCGGCTGGCCCGGCCGGCCAGCGCAGCGATCGTCGCATCATCCCCGAAGGCACCGGGCAGCGGCACCTGGTAATGCGCGTTGAGCGCGTCGGCGTAAGCCAGCGCCAGCATCGCCAGGAGCTGCTGCTGCTCCGGCAGTGTTTTGGCCAGCGGGACCAGTGTGGTCTGTACCAGCACGAAGGCCTCCGCGTCGCCCTGCGTCAGCTTGCCCACCAGCGTCAGCACGGCCTTCAACCGGGCGGCGAAGCGCTCGTCTTCAGCCATCGCGACCCCGGCGGTCACGTCGACCGTCAGATGCGCCGCCACCGCCGCCAACCGCGGCTCGACCCCGGCGGCCTCGAGCTCGACTTGTACTTGCGCGCGCGCCGGCGCCGGGAAGTTGATCACCTGCGCGCGCGACAGGATCGTCGGCAGCAGCTGATTCTTGGCGGTCGTCGTCAGGATGATCGTCATCCCCGGCACCGGCTCCTCGTAGAACTTCAGCAGGCTGTTGGCCGCGCCGGCGGTCAGCTTATCCGCATCGGTCACGATGAACACGCGCTGGGTGCCTTCCACCCCGCTTTTGCTCATCTCCGCCTTCAGCGCGCGGATGTCGTCCACCTTGATGCTCTTCGCGTCGCTCGTCAGCCACACCACGTCTGGATGGTTACCGCCGCGCACGCGCTGGCACTCCGGACACTCGCCGCAGGGCTGGCCGGCCTGCACGTTGGTGCAAAACAGCCGCATGGCGAGCCACTCGGCCAGCTGCGCCTTGCCGGTGCCGCTGGGGCCGTTGAAAATATAGGCCTGACTCAGCCGCTGGTTCGCCACGATCTGGCTGAACTGCTGGACCAGCTGGGGCTGAAGCGCTGCGATCTCAGGCATCAGAAGTGCAGGAACTGATCGACCGGCAGCACGAAGACCGTCGCCCCGCCGACTTGCACCTCGATCGGGTAGGCCATCGTCGAGTCGCTCGTCGAGTCCAAGTTGACCGGCGGCGTCATGAATTGCTCACGGGTCTGCGCTGTCTCCTTGATGATCTGCAGCACTTCCGGCACGCGTTCATCGTCGATCCCGATGATGAACGTCGTGTTCCCAGACTTCAGGAAGCCCCCAGTAGTCGAGAGCTTCGTGGCGCGGATATTGGCATCGATGAACTCGGAGGACAGCAGGTTGCTGTCCTTGTCTTGAACGATCGCTAGGATCAACTTCATATGAAAAACCTCCCTTTGCGTGATAAGAACGTGACAGGCCGGCCTTTAGGCGTTCGCCTGCCAGTCGTCGGCCAAGTAGACATGGAGCGCCGCCAGGCACGCCGCGACAACTTCGGCCATCGGCTGCGTGGCGTCGATCGTCCGAATGCGGGCGGGATCTTGCTCGGCCAGGCGCAGGTAGGCTGCCCGCACGCGTTCGTGGAACGCCTGCGACTCCTGGTCGAGCCGGTCGTACTGACGGTCGGATCGGTGCGCCTGAATGCGCGCCAGCCCGACCGCGCTCGGCACGTCCAAGTAGATGGTCAGATCCGGGGTGCGGCCACCGGTGGCGAACTGGTTCATCGCCAACACCGCCGCCTCACCGATCTGCCGCCCAGCGCCTTGATAGGCGACCGAGCTATCGACGAATCGATCGCAGACCACCACGTCACCCGCCTCAAGGGCCGGCTCGATCACCTCGACCAGATGCTGCCGGCGCGACGCCGCGTAGAGCAGCGCCTCGGTGCGCGCATCCATCGCTGTGTTCGCCGGATCGAGGATCAGCTCCCGGATCTTCTCCGAGAGCTGCGCCCCGCCGGGCTCCCGCGTCAGCCGGACCGGCCGCGTCAGGTGTGCGGCGAGCTGCGGGATCAGCGCTGCTAAGACGCTGGTTTTGCCCGCGCCATCCGGGCCTTCGAACGTGATGAATGTGCCTGCCAACCGTCTGCCTTCTTTCTCGTCAATACTTATAGTGTACTTGAAAAACCGGGTGATTGCACCCCGGGCACCGCCAAATTGGGCGAGAAAAATCCGCCGGCGCCGTGCTCGGGGCACCGGCCCAAAAAAGGCCACCGATCGCCCGGTGACCCGTCGCCGAGCGCCTACACACTCGGCCGCTCAGCGTTTGCCGTTTTGCCAGTTCAGATTATCCGCCTGAAGCTGCTGCGCGGCCATCTCGGCCACGAGCTGCCCCGAGACCTTGCGGGTGCGGGCCTCGCGGTGCAGGAAGTCGAAGAGCCCCTCCTGCAGGTTGACCTGCGCGCGGGTCGCTGGATCGACCTCGCGGAACGTCGCGACGAGCTTACGTTGCGCCGCCATGCGGTCGCGCACCCGGCCCACGCTGATCATCAATTCCCGGTCAGCCGTCTGCTTCACATCCGGTCGTTTGTGCCCAAACATCTCGTTCGCCCGCCTTTCATCAGATCTCGGTGCGGCCTTCGACCGCCTTGAGGAGCGTCATCTCGTCGGCGTACTCGATATCCGAGCCGACCGCCAACCCATGCGCCAGCCGGGTCACCTTGATCCGCGCCGGCTTGATCAGCCGCGCAAGGTACTGCGCGGTCGCTTCCCCTTCTGGCGTCGCATTGGTCGCCACGATGATCTCCTTGACCGCCTCGTTTTGTTGCAACCGACGGATCAGGCTCTCAATGTTGAGGTCTTCCGGTCCGCGGCCTTCGATCGGGCTCAACACGCCGTGGAGCACGTGGTACAGCCCCCGGTACTCGCCGGTGCGATCGATACTCATCACGTCTTTGGCCTGCTCGACCACCAGGATCGTGCTCTGATCGCGCCCGGTGTCGCGGCAGATCTCGCACGGGTCCTCGTCGGTGATGTTCCCGCACACCGTGCAGTAGTGCAGGTCGTTTTTGGCGGCGATCAGGCTCTTGGCGAACCCGTCCACGTCGTCCTTGTTCATGTCGATGGTAAAAAACGCCAGCCGTGTGGCAGTCTTGCTGCCGATCCCCGGCAGCTTCATGTAGCTGTCGATCAGCTTGGCGATCGGATCTGGGTATTGCATGTGGGGCCTCCTGAATGGGTCTGAAAATGGGTGGGACACGCGACGCGCGGGGAACCCTGCTGGTCGTCGAGCTGCGTGCTCGCAACGCGGGCGCGTCTAACTACGATAAGCACGTCGCGCCCAAGTGCAGGGCGCAACGCGCTTATCTTGGTTAGTCGTCCCGCTAAGCCCGCGAGTCCTCCGCTCTGGATCATCGAGCGCCCGTCCGCAGCGCGGGGATGACTAGCGACGCGCAAGCACTCAGACCCAAATTCGGGGTCTAAATGCTTGCGCTAGGCTACTCGCCCCGCTAAGTACGCGAACCGGCGCTCTGGTCTAGTTACATTCCCAACCCGCGGGTGTACTTGCCCATCTTGGCCTGGGTCGCGGTGTCGACTTGGGCCAGCGCCGCGTTGACCGCTTCGAGCACGAGGTCTTGAAGCATATCCGGATCGTCTGGGTCGATGGCTTCCGGCTTGATCGCGATGTCTTGCATCTTCTTGTCGCCGGTGAAGGTCACGGTGACCATATCGCTGGCGGAGCTGGCGCTGAAGGTCGTGCTGTTCAGCTCATCTTGCGCGTCCGTCATTTCTTTTTGAAGCTTCTTCATCTGCTTCATCATACCCTGCATATTGCCCATTCCACGCATAATCGATTCCTCTTTCTTCTAGTCGTTTTTGATCGTGATATTTTCTTCGTCGCCGAACATATCCGTGATGGTCTTGACCACCGGTGATTCGGTCGGCTCGGCCGGCTTGGGTGTCTGCGGCGCGCCCATCTCTGCGAGGTAGGTCTTGCGCACCTTCGGCCATTCATCCTGCTGGACGAGCACAATGGTCAGCTTGTCGCCGCGCAGCCGCGCCAGCCCGCTTTGTAGCTCGGTCATCAGTGCCGTGTCCTTCATCGCCCGCTCGACGAGAATGTCGTAGGCAAAACTGACGATCACGCCGCTGGCGCTGGCCGCCACCGGCTCCGAAATGCGCATCATCGCGCGTTTGGTGACCGACAGCATGTTCAGAAGATCCGGCCAGATGTCCTTGATCGCCGTCAGATCGGCCTTCGTCGCCGCCCCGAGGATCGGGTACAGCTGCTGCTTGTTGATGTGCGGGTGAGTCGCCTTCTTCGTCAGCGGCTTCGGCTTCGCCGCCGGGGCGGCCACCGGCTGGCCCTGGCTGAGTTGCGCGACCGTCTGTTGCAACGCCTCGACCTGTGCCTGCAAGGCGCTCACCGCGCCGCTCTCGGCCGGCGCGGCCGACGCAGCCGGTTGCGCCGCCACTGGCGCCGGCTGCTCGCCCAGCCGCACCGTCGCCACTTCGAGGTACAGCGTCGGGTGATTCGTCAGCCGCAGCTGGCTTTGCGTCTCGTTCAACACGCCGATCATCCGGTACAGCTGGCTGGCCGAGAAGGTCTTCGCCAGCGGCTCAAACTGGTCGTCGCGCAGCGCGCTTTCGGTGTCATTGACGAGACTTGGCGCCTGCTGGAACACCAGCAGGTCACGCAGATACTCGATCAAGTCCTCGATCAGGCGCCCGGCGTCCTTGCCGCTCGCCAGCAGCTGCTCGATCGTCGTCAAGGCCGCCGCGGGGTCGTGCGCGCCGATCTGAGTCAGGTAGGCCCCCAGTTGCGCGGCGGCCACGCCGCCGGTCACATCCAGCGCGTTCGCCACCGTCACATGGTTTTGGCCAAAACTCAAAACCTGGTCGAGGATCGACAAGGCATCCCGCATCCCGCCTTCCGCGGCCTTGGCGATCACCATCAGCGCCTTAGGCTCGGCAGTGATGCCCTTGTCGTCGAGAATGTGCTGCAGCCGCCCGACAATGTCATCCGCTGTGATCCGGCGAAAATCGAACCGCTGCGTGCGGCTGATGATCGTGGCCGGGATCTTCTGCGGCTCCGTCGTGGCGAGGATGAACACCACATGCGCCGGCGGTTCCTCCAGCGTTTTGAGCAACGCATTGAACGCGCCGGTCGACAGCATGTGCACTTCGTCGATGATGTAGACCTTCACGCGGGCCTCAGTCGGCGCGTACTTAGCCTTGTCACGGATGTCGCGGATCTCGTCGACCCCGTTGTTCGACGCCGCGTCGATCTCGATCACATCCGTCAGGCTCCCGTTGTTGATCGCCACACACAGATCACACGTGTTATCCGGCTCACCGTTCTCAAGGTGCCGACAGTTCAGCGCCTTCGCCAAGATCTTGGCGACACTGGTCTTCCCCGTCCCCCGCGGCCCGCAGAACAAATAAGCGTGACTGGTCTGCCCCGTCGTCAGGGCATTCTGCAGCGTCTGCGTGATCGCAGTCTGCCCGATCACATCCGCGAAGGTCTGGGGCCGCCAGACCCGGTACAGTGCTTGGTAGCTCAACCATCCTCATCCTTTCTACCAGAGCGAAGGTGCACGAACTTAGGGGAACAGGTAGCTTAGCCCGGGCGTTGGCCCCCGGGTTTTGGGGGCCGGCGACTGGGCGTCGCTAGCTGCTTCCCCGTTGTGCGCCGTCGCTCGACGAGCCAGCACGAAGCGAGAACCTCCGCCTCGTGCCATACTTGTTCTAGTTTACCATAGTCTCAGGGGGCTGCCAGCCACCGATCGCACATCGATCGCCTTCCTATCACGTAAATTTTCCGATGCCCGCCCGCGCCTTGATTTGCTCTCCCAACACGGTCTGGTCACTCAGAAGCGTCACCAGGCATCACTCATTTATACTCTCAACAATGTACCATCAGTATGTACATTACGATATTTTATGGTGCATACAGTTTATTTACCAATACAGGCCAGAAATCTTGATATAAAAGTAAACAATAACCAAAATAAATTACGCTTTAATCGCACTTATTACCCGTGATAAAATGCAGTTAGCGAGGATGTCAGTTACATCAACCATTATTTCAGTATTTTTCAATCATTAAACAAGTCTGGCACATATCCAGATCAGTGTTTCACGCGTCTACCGCACCGCTGCGCCGCATATTTTCAGTCGTGAGACCAGCCTGGATCAAGTCAACAGATAGAGGAGATGACTAGTGATGAAAAAAGGGTGGCTACTTTTGGGGCTTTGTCTTGGGCTCAGCGCACTGTCGATTGGGGCGACTACCACCGTCTCTGCCAGCACTGACTTACTGACGAATCGCAACTACTACAAACTCGACAGCATCCACAAAGGCTTTTTGGACGAACCAATCTCTGAATCGGTATTGGGCAACGGTATCTGGGCCAAATTTCAGGTCGCCGTTCAAAAAAAGCTGATCACGTATACGCCCGGCATGACCTTCAACCAGTACTACCTGGCCAACAACATCTCGCCGGAAGATAATTTTACCGTTTACCCTAATCTGACGGACCAATACATCCCCTTACCCTCCGGTGCGTATTTGAATGCGAACCCCAATCCACAAGGGGTCAAGGATCTCACGGGCAATGTTGTCGATTACTTGACCTACGTCGGCCCGACCGATGATCGCGGCGCCTATTGGGGAGACACCGAGTTGGCGGACCCCATCTTGTTCTCCCGGCTGACTGTCGGCCACCTACCGAACGCCGATAACCCGATGCTCATGAAGTTCCCCGACGGCACGTACCAGTTTCCCACCCAGATCGGCTATGGCGAAAGTGCAACTGCCAACGATTACATGTTGACGCCCCAGAATGATTTTGTGCTCCCCGCGCGGTACAACAAGGTCCGCGACGACGTCTACCTGACCATGCGAAGCCGGGCGTATTTCGGCGCCGGGTTGCAAGGGGCCCAAGCCTTCCTGAGCGCATCGACCGACAACGGGCCAGTCGTTGGCTCGGCTGACAACGCAAAGCGCTACATCGACACCAGCACCAACGTGTTTCTCACCCAGCAAGGTTATGCCCAACTCGGCACATTGTCCAAGTTGATGGCCAACACCGTCTATACCCGCGCCAGCGCGTCGCTGCAAAAAGTGGGCATCGATCAATTCGCTGCCAAGATGAACGCTGGGATGAAGACAATCCAAGCCAATAGCCGTGTCGATGACATCGTTTCCGGGAATGGGGGACAGATCCAGCTGACTGGGTTCGACCGCGTGTCGCAGATCGACAACGCCTACCGTTCAGACAACGCGGCGCGACAAGCCGACGCGACCCATACGATCGCGGTCACTTACTACATGTACACGTCAGGCAACACGCACCAGACGGTCGTCACGCCGCTGGCCCCCAACGGCAATCACCTCTACTCACCTAACGTTTCGGTATTCAAAATTCAGACGTCACGCCCTTACTTGACCGCCGCAAACGCGAATGACGCCCCGATCGCAGAAAAAACCGCGCTAGCCGACTTCGACCACGTCCTCGGTGCCGATAGCATCACGATCACCGACAATGGCCGCACCCCAGATGGGCAGCCCGTCGGCGTGGTCCCGGCCAACCTCAAGGTTCGTCTCAGCCTGGACGGCGGGCACACCTACACCGACACCGCTTACAGCCTGTCCGAACTGAAGGCAGCGCTTCAAGCACACACCTTTGACGCTCAGACATTAACGCTTGCCTACACCTACGCCGCCGCGGATGCGAATGCCGTCAACATCGGCCAATTGCCCGATGAGATCGCGGACAACACGGGGGCCTACGCCGTCCCTTACGTTCGCACCGTGGCGCTCGCACCGCGCGTCAAAGGGACCGTTGTCGTCAAGTACGTTGATGAGACGGGCAAGTCGATCGCGACCGACACCGTTCTCTCCGGTAACGTGGGTGATTCCTACACCGCGACCCAGAAGGTCATTGCGGGCTACACCCTGAAGAACGTCCAGGGCAACGAAACAGGCACCTTGACCGAGAAGGCGCAGACCGTGACCTACGTTTACACCAAGACGCCGGTGGTCGGCGGCCACGTCATTGTCCAGTATCTCGATGAGAACGGCACGCCGCTCAGTGCGACAATCACCCTCTCCGGGTACGTCGGCGCACCCTACACGACGATCAAAAAAGTGATCCCCGGCTTTACCCTAAAGACCATCAAGGGTAACCCGACTGGGATCCTGACCGACAAGTCCCAGACCGTGACCTACGTCTATGCGAAGGTCATGACCCCGACTACGGGCCACCACACCACCCCCGCAACGCCACGGCCTCAGACGCACACGCGCCCGAACCCGCACCGTGCGCACAACTTGCCCCAGGCCGGTGACCATCTTGTCGGCGCTCGGTTGACCACGCTCATCGGGGCCGTCCTACTCGTCCTCAGCGCCATCGGTGCTGAGCGCACGTGGCATAAGCGCCGTCAGCACTGACGGCACGACCCAAAGGCCTTGCCCTAACGTGTCCGGGGCGAGGCCTTTTTGGGGCGGTCACCAACCCCCCCTGAGTGCAAAAACCCGGCCACCGCAAGCGGCGACCGGGATCTTTTTTGGCGCAAAACAAAAGGCACATGGTCGACGATTCTTAGTGCTGCTTCCTTCCGGACCTGACACAATTCGAAAGGCGACCATTGCCTTAAGGCCTTGCGGCAACCACTAGTATACACGACTTCCGTGACGTTGGCTAGTGCCACGAGGCGGGCCCAAAAAGATCATTCGCCAAGCTGGGGGCGTCTGATCACACATCACTGAGACGGCGCCTCACGCCGTCCGCAGTAGCTGATCGATGTCTTGCCGATTCAGCATCCGCCACGTCACAAGGACGAAGACGAGTCCGACCACCAACAAACCAGCCCCAGCGATCAGGACTTGGGCCCACGGCCAGATGATGTGCACCTGCTGATACCCTCCGATCATCATCTTGAACAGGCTGACGCTCAGGCCCACGCCGAGCACACTGCCGATCAGCCACCCTCGCACGAGCAACATCGCGTACTGCCACCCCTGCATCGCAACGACTTGCCTTGGCGTCGTCCCGATCGATTGGAGCATCGCGAGCCCGCGCCGCGCCGTCATCAGGCTCGCGAAGGTGTGGTTGACCACTGTCGCCAGGCACACCAGCGCGATCAGGGTGATGAACCCGTAACAGGCGGTGCGGATCACGGTGGTGAGCGCGAGCGCCTGCTGGTTGTCCGCCACGGTATCGGTGACCGGCAACTGGCCGAAGCGGCCCTTGAGTGCTTTGACCACCGTCGTATGGGTGGCGGCTGGCCGGGTCAGCTTGAGCGCCACCGCCGTCTGAAGGTCACGGGCGGGCAGGTTCAGGCCCTTGGCCCAGGCCCGGTACTGACTGGTCCCGACGACCAAGCCGATTTGACCGTCGGGATACAGCATCCCGCCGAAGCCCGGCGCCTTGGCCAGCGGCATCACCTTGAACGACACCACCCGTCCCGCCTTGGTGTCTGCCTCCCCATCACTGGCGGTCAGCTTAAGCTTCGTCACCTTAGGGTCGACTGCCCAGTCGATCGTGGCGTGCCCTTTTGCGTCCACATACTGGAGCTTCGTGTTCAGCAACGTCGGCTGGCCGGCAAAATCGCGCTGGGCCCGCGCATCCGTGACCACGTACAAGGTCACGCCCATGCCGGTGAGCGCATCGTCAGTCGGCGCAGCCGCGTCCCGTCGGATCACCAGGTTTGCTTGGCGCGTGACGAGGCTGCGTTGGATCCCGTCTAACCGGCGAATCAGCTGACGCATCGCGCCCGTCTGATCGCCGCGTCCGCTGACCACCGCGGTGATATCCGCGCTGGTCGGTGAATCCCAGATCCGCCAGATATTACCGACGAACCCCGTCAGCCCGACGAACAGCGCTACCGTGACCACCAGTGTCGCGAGCATCGTGCCGCGACGGCCTTCACGCCGGTCGAACTTAGCGGCCAACCGCAGCAGCGGCTGGTGCAAGTACTGCATCCACCACGGCGTGCGCAACCGGCGCTGGGTCAGGCGCGGTGACGGATCGAGTGCCCGGATCGCCGCGATCGGGGTCACACGGCTCGCCCGCCAAGCCGGCCGCGCGGCTGCCAGCAGCGTGATCAGCGCCATGAAGACGGCCGCCCCGACCAGCGGCAACCAATCGACCGTTAGGATCAGGGTGATCGGCAGCAGATTACCTGCCAGCACACCGTTCATGAGGTGGAACGCCACCGCCAGGCCGCCGATGCCGACCACCCCGCCGAGCACGAGCGCTGGGGCAGCGAGCATCAGCGCTTCCCCGTAAACAAGGTGCCGCAGCTGGTGTGGGGTGGTGCCGATCGAGCGCAGCAGGCCGTAGCGCTGCCGGTGCGCCCGCACCGACAAGTTGATGCTCGTGTAGATCATGATCAAGGCGACCGCGCCGACGATCGCCATGATCACCGCGACCACGGTGACAAGCGTGCTGCGTTTGCGCGCATCCGCGCTGCCCCACATGGTCGAGAGCGCTTCGTCATTGACCTGAAGCTGATCTTGCTTGAGCCCCGCCCGCTTAGTGATCGCCTTGAGCTGCGCTCGGGCATCGCTCAGGGACTTGAGGTCCACCATCACCACGGTCCGCCCCGCCGGTCGCTTGGCCGCCACCCGGATCAGGCCGTCTGTCGGGAGGAAGCTCGGGTTATACCCGTTCATCGTGCCGACGACGCGGTAGGTCTTCGTCCGCTTGGCCACAGTCACCTTGATCGTGCTGCCGACGTTGCGGTGATCCGTCACCAGCAGGTCCGACATCAAGACCTCATCCGCTCGGGCCGGCACACGCCCGCTCACCAGCAACGGCTTCAGCATCGCCTTATCCGCCGAAGCGAGCGCGGCCAGGTGAAACGGCTCCTGAATATGATTCGTTCGCGTCTGCCCCAGCGTCGCCCGCCCCTCTTCGACGTAACTCACGGTCTTGCGAAAGGCGGGATCGGCACGCAGCTTTGCGGCTTTGGCTGGCGTCGTGGCAGGCAACGCCGCGAGCATCCCGCCGGTGTTCTGCAACGCGTACCGGTAGAAGCTCATCTGAACGCTGCGTAGGCCGACCAGTGACGCCACCGCCAGCGTGGCGGCCAGGGCCATCGCCCCGATCGTCATCAGCGTGCGCCCGCGCGTGGTCCGCAGGCTCCGCCAACCGAGCTTGGTCAGGATCCCCATGCGCTCACGCCCCTTCCGTCAGCCGGCCGTCAGTGATCGTCAGCACCCGCTGCGCCTGTGCGGCCACTTGCGGGTCGTGCGTGATCACCACCACGGTCTGGCCCTGCTTGATATTGGCAAAATGCAGCAGGGACATGATCTCTTGTGAGTTACGCTGATCGAGGTTCCCAGTCGGCTCGTCCGCCAGCACGATCGCCGGCTCGTTGATCAGCGCCCGCCCGATCGCCACCCGCTGTTGCTGGCCGCCGGAGAGCTGCCCCGGCAACGCGTTGCGCTTCTCCGCCAGGCCCAGCTGGTCAAGCAGTTGATTCAAGCGGTTCGCTTCGACCTTTTTGCCATCCAACTCGCGCGGCAGCGTGATGTTCTCCGCCACCGTCAAGCTGGGGAGCAGGTTGTAGAACTGGTAGATCAGCCCGACCTGGCGCCGGCGGAAGATCGCCAGCTGCGTCTCGTTGAGCCCGTACACATCCGTGTCGTAGAGCTGCACGCGTCCACTCGTCGGCCGGTCCACCCCACCCAGCAAATGCAGGAGCGTCGACTTGCCGGACCCCGATGGCCCGACGATCGCGACGAACTCACCCGCCTCGATGCTCAGGCTGACACCGTTCAGCGCCGGCTGCTCCTCTCCCGGGTATGTTTTGACTAACTCTGTTGCGGTTAAAATCGCCATATCCTTCACCTCCAAGCCCCAGTGTACCGACGCAAAGTGACAACTAAGTGACGCACTCGAAAAAGCGGCCAGGGCAACTGACCGCCAAATGACGTGGCGTCTTCGCACGCGCCTCGTCGCACTGTGGCCACAAAACGCCGGGCGCGTTACGGGCTGACATGCGGGAGCAGCCCAACCCGCATAACCGTGAATTCTCCGCCTGCGTCGAGCTGCGCAAAGGCAACGCGGGCGCGTCTAACTACGATAAGCGCATCGCGCCCAAGTACGGGGCGCAACGCGCTTATCTAGGTTAGCCGTCCCGCTAAGCCCGCGAGTCCTGCGCTCTGGATCGTCGAGCTGCGCAAAGGCAACGGGCGACCATCTTGCTACGCCAAGCACGTCGACCCCAAGATCAGGGGTCAACGCGCTTAGCTAGGCAACCTGTCGCCCTAAGTACGCCTTCGCTCCGCTCTGGGTCTCGTCGAGCTGCGCAAAGGCAACGGGCGACCATCTTGCTACGCCAAGCACGTCGACCCCAAGACCAGGGGTCAACGCGCTTAGCTAGGCAACCTGTCGCCCTACGTACGCCTTCACTCCGCTCTGGGTCTCGTCGAGCTGCGAAGCGCATGCGGGTGCGGTCTAAGTCGGCCCAACGCAAGGCCCAAGCCCGGGGGCCTCACGCTAGGCCGGATTTGATCAGACCGTTCGCGCTTGCGCGTTACGGTCTGACATGCGGGAGCAACCCAACTCGCATAACCGCGCTTCTCCGCTCTGGATCACTGGAACCACTCCACTCTGGCCTGCACCCCTTCCGCCACGTTCACCAGGGTCAGGCGGCCGTCGCTGGCCGCAATGATCCCTTGGGCGATCGCTAGGCCGATGCCGACGTTGCCCGGCGCGCTTTGGCTGCCGCGGTAGAAGCGCTCGAACAGGTGCGGTAGATCCGCGGCTGGGATCGGTGCGCCGGTGTTCGTCAGCGTGACGACGACCGATAACGGGGTGCCCGTTGCGGTGACCGTGACGGTCGACCCTTCCGGCGCGTGCTCCAGGGTGTTTTTGAACAGATTGATCAGGGCCTCCTGGGTCAGCTTGGCGTTCACCCCCACCTGCAAGTCGGCCGGCACGTGCCAGGCCAGCGTGACGTCGCGGGCCGCCACCAGCGGGACCAGTGGCGCGAGGCTCTGCCGCAGCAGCGTGTCGACGGCGATCGGCGCCTGGGTCTGACTCAGGGTGTGCGTATCGACGCGGGCCAGCAGGATCAGCTGCTCGACCAGGTGCGCCAGCCGCGTGTTTTGGCGCACCAGCTCGGCGCGGGTCTGCGCCGCGTTGGCCGCGTCCAGCAGCTCGATCAGATTGGCCTGAGTCGCGATCGGCGTGCGCAGCTGGTGGGCGATATCGGTGATCGCCATGCTCAACTGGTCGCGGTCGCGCTGCAAGTCTGCCCGCAGCGCGGCCGTCTGGCGCACATAGTGGTGCAACTCGTTATGGAGGGCGGAAAACGCCCCTTCGTCGTTCTGCGCGATCGCATACGCCGCCACCCCGGTCCGCGCGGCGTGCAGCTGCGCCTCGATCGCCGCCAGGCTACGGTGGAGCCGGCGCGCCCACGCCCAGCTGATGCCGCCGATCAGCGCCAACCCGACGCCCCACAGCCCCAGCACCGCCGGTCCAGCCAGCGGGGCCAGCGCCCACGCAACCAGGCAGACCGCAGTCACGACCGCACCGAGACCCAAGGCGAGTTGAACGATCAGAAGCGATTCAGGCTTGCTCATCGACAAAGTACCCCATTCCCCGCACGGTGCGGATCAGCTGTGGATGCGCCGGATCGGCTTCGAGTTTCTCCCGCAACCGCTTGATTGTCACGGTCAGCGTGTTATCGGCCACATAGGCCTCCCGCGCGTCCCACAGCGCGCCCATCAACTGCTCGCGGCTGAGGATCTGGCCGCGGTTGGTGACCAGGTAGGCGAGCAGTCGCCACTCCGTTGCCGTCAGCACGACCGGCGCACCGGCGCGCGTAACGGTCCCGGTGGTCAGGGTGACCGCGACTGACCCGAGCCGGATCGGGGCGGCCGGCCACAAGCGCGTCAACCGGGCGGCCAGCACCTGCAGGCTGACCGGCTTGACCACGTACTCATCCGCCAGGCGCAGCCCGGCCAGCTGCGTCGGTTCCGCATCGTTGGCCGTCAGCACGACCACCTTGGCCGTCAGGTGCGGCCGCCATTCACGCAGCCAGTCGAGCCCATCACCATCCGGTAGCGCCAGGTCCAGGATGATCGCCTCTGGACCTGTCCCCACCGCCACGCTGGCCGCGGCCAGCGTCCCGACGGCTTGGACCGTCGCTTGGGGCGCGAAAAACGCCGCCATGCTGGCGCGCAGTGCCGGTTCATCTTCGACGATCAGTAATCTCATGGCGATCCCTCCGCGCTCGTCATACCCTACCTGCCGCGTTAGCGGAACTGTGCGCACGCAAAACCCGGGCGTGCATCGGCTGACTTGGCCGCACACGCCCGGGTCGAGGGACTTGGCATTGGCGTCAAGCGCACGCTTAGCCTTGCGCCCGGCGCGCCTGCTTGGCCGCCTTGCGCTTGGCGCGGATACCGCGGAAGAAGTCCTGCAACAAGGCCGCCGCCGCGTCCGCCTGCACGCCGGGCACCACGCGGACCTGGTGGTTGAAGCGTGCGTCGCCCAGCAGATCCATCAGGGTGCCGGCGACCCCCGCCTTCGGGTCCGCGGCGCCGTAGTAGCACGTGCGCACGCGGCTGTTGATCATCGCCCCGGCGCACATCGGACATGGCTCCAGCGTGACGAACAGGTCGCAGTCTTCCAGGCGCCACGTGCGCAGGGTCATGCAGGCCTCCTGGATCGCCAGGATCTCGGCGTGCAGCGTCCCGTCTTGGGCGTGCTCGCGCAGGTTGTGCCCGCGCCCGACCACGACGCCATCGTGGACGATCACCGCACCGATCGGCACCTCGCCGATCCGCTGGGCGTCTCGCGCTTCTTCCAGCGCCAGTTGCATATATTGATCGATCTCGTGTGGTTCCAGGATCGTGGCCTCCATTCTTGGGTGAACTCTGCTACAATCAATGTAAGAAAACTTCGCAAGGCGGTGGCGTTATTGACTGCGATTTTACCATTACTTAAACAAGTGGTGCCGGTGCTGGCGGCCCCGCCGTTCCCCGAAAATGCACTGGTGGTGACGGTCGACGGCCAGACCGTTGGCCTCGACACCGAGGCGCTAACGCCGCGCGAGACCGCGCTGATCAAGGCGTTGTTGCCGCAAGCCCAGAGTCAACACCCCTGGGCCCGCTTCCTGCGTGGCGCAGGGCTGGCACCCAGCGATCAGCCAGTGCGACTGCTGCATTTCACCGTCGACCTGAGTGACACGCCCGCCACCCCAAGCGCGTGGCTCGAGGCGTTGACCAGCCTGTTTGCCGTCTCTGTGGCCGGCTTCTTCGACACCCCGAGCACCGGGACCCTCGTTGAGCCGGTGGGGCTGGTGCTGACTGACCCCGACACGCTGCAGGGCATCCTCGACACCCTCGACTCGGACTTCGACAGCCGCACCCGCCTGTTCATCGGGCACCCGTGGCCTGTCGACGCTCACCTGCCGGCCCTGGCCGCCGGCGAGCAGCGGCTGGCCGCGGGCACGCAGGCACGGCTGGCCACCGTTCAGCAAGTCGCCTTGCTCGCCAGCATCCGCCAGGCCCGCACCGGTGACCCGCTGCTACAGGCGCTGGCGGCGACCATCACCGCCGACCCCGACATCCTGCCGGTGATCAACGCGCTTTATCACGCGCAGGGCAACCTGACCGCCGCGGCCAAGGCGCTGTTCCTGCACCGCAACACCTTGCAGTACCGGTTGGAAAAATTCGAGGCGCAGACCGGCTTCAACCTGCGTCAGATGGACGACTTGGTGCTCTGCCACCTGTTGATCCAGCCCTGATCACCCACCAGATCACACGAAACAAGGCCATTCACCGGAAGCGTCGAACTTCCCGCGAATGGCCTTGTTAGTCTCGCCAACGCGCGTCACGACACGCATGCGGTCACGCGCCTTGGCTCACTTCGTCGCGCGCAGGATGTAGTAACCGTGCGCCTTGCGCACCACGGCCGCGTCGGCGAAGGTGGCCTTCATCAGCTTCAGCGCAGACGGCGCGCCTTGCTTCTTCTGCAGCACGGCATAGAGCTGCCCGCCCGGCTGGAGGTGGGCCGCCGCCCCGGCCAGGATCCCGGAGACGATCGCCTTGCCCGCACGGATCGGCGGGTTGGTCACGATCACCGCGAACGTGCCGTCGATCTGGTCGTAGACCGAAGACTCGAGGATCGTCACATTGGCGATCTCGTTCGCGTCTGCGTTGCGCTGAGCCAGTGCCAGCGCGCGCTCGTTCACGTCGCTCATCGTCACCGCCCGTTCAGGGAAGTGCTTGGCCAGCGCGAGGCCGATCGGCCCGTAACCGCAGCCGACATCCAGCACCGCGCCAGCCGGTAAGTCGGGCGCCGTGGCGACCGTATCGATCAGCACGCGACTCCCGTAGTCGATCGTGTGCTTGGAAAACACGCCGTTATCTGACGTGAACGTCAGCGTGTGGCCGGCCAGCTCGAAGCTGAAGCTGTGCTCGTCGTGCGCTAAGTCGGGATCGTTCGTGTAGTAATGAGTCATAGTGGCCTCTCTTTCTCCTCCGATTGTACCACGTCTGGTCAGCCCCGTGTGCCGTCGCGGGGCGATCGTGGGCGCGCCAAGGACCACCCGACCAATTTGGCATCGGGTGCGGCTGACCGCGCCGCCCCCTGCGGCAACTGGCGGTGCACCGATCCTGCGAATTGGTCGACCAGGCTCACGGCGGGTCACCCGCGCCAATTTGGCAATTGGTCGGGTGCCGCCGCCTGGCGGCGTAGCGGCACCCCCCACGCAACGCGCGGGTGGCGATGACGTGCAGGGCGCAACTCACCGTCCAGAATCGATCGGCGATCGCCAACAAGGGCCCTGACGCGACGACCAGCAGTCGTGACGTCAGGGCCCTATGGCGCGGTGATGCGCTACTTCTCCCGCGGCGTGCCGGCGAGCAGGTCGCCGAGGCGGCTAACTTTTTCGAGCCGCTTGCGCAAGAACGTGTCGTGCGGCTTGGTGCCGATCGGCGTGTTCACTAGCATCAAGATCTGGAGCAGGGTGAACAGCAGGCTCTGGCGCTTGCGGTAAGCGACGTACTTGGGCCGCCAGTCGGTCACGTACTTGTCCTTGTAAGACCGCAGCCCCTGAAACCCATAGAAGCGATAGCCATACTCGTAGACGAGGTGCGCCATCTTCTCTTCCAAGAAGGAGTAGTCGCTGGTGCCGACGTTGCTCAGCGGCGCCATGCCCATGTTGAAATACTGGTACCCATCGGCCTTAGCGCGCTCGAACAAGTTGATGAACACCGCGTCCATGATGCCGCTCGGCGCGTCGTCACTCGAGCGCATCAGGTCGATGCTGGTCGTCACGCCGGTCCCCATCGGCATCGCGGTGGCGAAGGACACGATCTTGCCGGCCTGGTCGCGGATCACGCCGATCGGGGCCTGGTCCAGGTAGTGCGGATCGAAGAAGCCGAGGCTGAAGCCTTTTTCCGGCCGGCCTTCCAGCCAACTGTCGGAGACCGCGCGCAGCTCAGCGAGCAGTGCCGGGCTGTGCGGCGGCTCCAGCCAGTCGAAGGCGTAGCCCTGCCGCTCGAACTTGTGCATCAGCGCGCGCTCCCCTTTGCGCCGGGTCCCGGCGAGGGTGAAGGTCGTCACGTCGACGGCGCCTTCCTCCCCGAACTTCATGAAGTCGAAGCCGTACTCGTGCAGGAGCATCGTCAGCTGCTCGGAGCACTCGTAGAAGACCAGTGAGAGGTCTTGCGTGTCCGCCGCCCGGACAAAATCCGCGATCGCCGCGCGCACCTGGGTCAGGTCGCCGATCGGATCGCCGAGGATGACCAGCTTATCCGTCTTTTTGCGGAACAAGAAGGCCACCCGGTCCTCCCCGTCGACCTGGAAGAAGCGCACCACCTTATCGCCAGCGTACGCGAGGTGCGAGACCTCATTGCCGCCGAAGCGCGCGATCAAGGCCTTGAACCGCGCCTCATCGACCGGTTGACCTAGCGGCGTCATCGGGTTGGCGAGGTAGCCATAGATGACCGCCAGCGTGACCGCGGCGACCAGCACCCCGACCATCGTCGTGAGCCACATGCGCTCGGACGGGAAGAAGAACACCTCAGGCACCGGGTTCCGGTGGTGCAACGCCGGTGCGTTGTAGAACAAGGCGATCGCGTAGAACAGCGCCGTGACGGCGAAGATCCCGCCATCGACCAGCCGCTGCCCCCACGGGAAGTCCATCCGCGCCCGCGTCAGCTCCTTGCGCGCCAGCACCGCTGCCAGCAGGATCACCGCGAGAAAAATGATAAACTTCAGGCTCACCTCCCGCCGCACCGACGCCCCAAGCGCCAGCACGAGCAACACCAGCGTTGGCCAGTACGCACGCCGGACGCGGTTGGCGATCCCGCGGGCGAACCCGAAGATGATGAACGCCATCATGATGTTCGTCACGCGGCTGAGGAACAGGAACGTCCACGGGTACAACCGCAGGTACAAGTGGTTGCGCAGCGCGACATCTGGTACGACCCCGCGCAGCAGCAACATGATCGCCGAGAAGTACATGAACACGACCAGCGCGATGTGCGCGGTGCGCCGCAGGACCTGCATCGGCAGCCCTTCCAGGCGCGCGTTGAGCTGACGGCCGGCGTCTTGGGCGAACAGCAAGGCCCCGATCACGAACGGCACGACATAGTAGAACAGCCGGTACAGCAGTAGCCAGACCACCCCGACGTTGTTGTTCACCCCGACCTGGCTGAGGCCGAACAGCATGAACACATCGAAGGACCCTAACCCGCCGGGCACCATCGAGATGACCCCCAAGACGTTCGCGACCAAGAACAGCGGCAGGACCTGTGTCAAGTTGACCGGCGCCTCGAGGAACCCGCCGATCAGCAGGAAGAATCCAGCGGCACCGCCCCATTCGAGGAACGAGCCGAGCGTCAGGCTGAGCTGGCGCCGCAGCGGCATGTCCGCGAAGAACGCCGCGTTGGTCACATGCGTCACGACCATCAGCACGGGAAAATACGCCGCGCCGCCGATCAGCCACAACCAGTAATCCGTGTACATCTGGCCGATCCCTAGCCCGAAAATCAGGCCCAAGGCGATCAGCGACCACAGCGACAGCCCGGCCAGCAGGAACAGCGCGATCTTCGCGATCGCCGCGAGCACCTGCTTGCTCGTCGCGTGCTCGTGGTAAAAATTCGCCCGCAGGCTCGCGCCGAGGAACCCGCCGAAGCCCGCGATATTCGTGAACGCGTTGACGATCCACCCAGACTTGACCACGTACCACGGTGAGTAGCTGCCCGGCAGCATCTTCGTGATCGTCCAATCATAATTCAGCATCGGCAGCACGGCGATACAACCGACCACCAGCATGATCGCCAGCGACAGCGGGCTTTGCGTCGCCAGGCTCGCACGCATCTGCGCCCCACTCAGCTCCTGGCCCACCCGGCCGAGCATGATGGCGACGAAGACCAGCACCGAGACGACGAACAAGACTTTGAGCAACGTCAGGTGCAGCTTGACCCAGTCGACTGCACGTTGGAATAATCGTTTCAAGTAGACTCCTCCTGTTTTGCACTCCACTTGTCATTATAGCGGAGTTGCCCGCATTTGAGGGCTAACGAAACTGTAAGTGGCCGAATTGAACCATTAGGTCACTACCCCGATCCATCAGCCGGCGTTCGCAGTGGGACCGACCACTGCTGCGCTGCTATCCGCGCTCGAACACCTCAACGGAGACGGCAAACGCCTCGTTGCCGGGCATGCGGCCGTGTGTCACCGTCTGGACCGTGAAGCCCAGCTGTTCGTACAGGTGGTGGGCCGGCGCATTGCCAACTAGGACTTCAATGCTGTGGATCGTGGGGAACGCTTCAAGCGCATGTGTCGCAAGGGCGCGCCCAACGCCTTGACGCATCACCGCGGGATCGACATACAGCCAAGCCAGCTCCGTATCGGTGCAGGCTGCGAACCCCAGGACTTGGCCCGCGCGCTCGGCGACGAACAGACCCGGATAATCGAATAAGCCCTCATTGATCGCCGCAATCTTGAGGGGCACGAAGGCGGCTGACAGCCCAGCCAGTTGCAGTTCGTGCCGGCGCGCCTGGTCGTGAATGCGCGCGACCGCTGGCCAGTCAGCCGGCACGTAGTCTCTGATCTCAATCATTTTACTCACCACTTTCCGTAATGATCTCCCGGTGACAGCAAAAAACCGCGGCGCGTTTTCCAACGAAAACGCGTCGCGGTCTCTACTGGACCGAGTGTCAAGTGAATTACTTGAGAGTCACGGTCGCGCCAACAGCTTCAAGCTGTTCCTTGATCTTGTTGGCTTCTTCTTCGTTAACGTCTTCCTTGACGTTAGCAGGGGCACCATCAACGAGGCCCTTAGCATCCTTCAGACCGAGGCCGGTGATGGCACGGACTTCCTTGATGACCTTAACCTTTTCCTGGCCAACTTCGGTCAGTTCAACGTTGAAGGAGTCCTTAGCTTCTTCAGCAGCACCTGCTGCTGCGCCGGCAGCTGCTACAGGAGCAGCTGCGGTTACGCCAAATTCTTCTTCGATTGCCTTAACGAGGTCGTTCAGTTCAAGAATGGAAGCTTCTTTGAGCTGGTCGACGATTGCTTGTGTGTCTAAAGCCATGATTGTTTCCTCCAATTTATATTGTATTTGAATATTAGGATGAACTCAGGCTGCATTAGGCAGCTGGTTCTTCGCTCTTGCTCTCGGCCACGGCCTTGACAGCGTAAGCGACGTTGCGAACGGGTGCTTGCAGAACGGACAACAGCATGGACAGCATGCCTTCGCGATCTGGAAGCTTGGACAGGGCAACAACTTCGTCGAGGCTTGCGACCTTGCCTTCGATGATCCCACCCTTGATCTCAAGCGCGTCGATCTTGTCGGCGTACTTGGCCATGATGCGAGCAGGTGCAACAACATCGTCGTTGGAGAATGCGATCGCTGTCGGGCCTGTGAATACAGCATCCAGGTCTTCGTAGCCATTCAGATCAGCAGCGCGACGGAGATACGTGTTCTTGATGACTTCCATCTTCACGCCGGCGTCACGAAGTTCCTTACGGAGTTCGGTGACTTGCGCAACGGTCAGACCACGGTAGTTCACGACCACGGCACTCTTGGCAGCCTTGAATTGCTCGGACAAGCCGGCAACGATCTCAGCCTTTTTTGCGATAATAGCTTCACTCATTTGGTTCACCTCCTGTTAGTTCGTTGAAGTTTTTCGCATAAAAAAACTCCATGTCCACCAAGACATAGAGGTATCTAGCGTTCCGATACCACCTCGGCAGGATGATTAAGGCTTGCGCCCCCTGAGTCTTAGGTAGAGTGAAATAATCACGAGAAGAAGGATACCATTACGGCCCGACTGGTGTCAAGGCGTCTGGGCAAAAAAGCGCTAGCGGCCGAATGCCGCTGGCGCTTGTGCCGCCCACAGGGGGCTGTCTGTCTTGCCAAGAACGGCGCAGCTCATCGGGCCACTCGCCTTGGGCCAGGGTCTAGCGCTTCTCCAACCGCAACAGTTGGCGCATCCGCGCCTTCATCGCGAGCGTGCGGTCAAGGTCGTCGATATCATTGGCCCGGTGGTTCAGACTTTCGAGCAGGTGCCGCAACCCCAGTGTGTCGCCGGTGGGCTCTGCTTCCACATACGCCTGCATCGCCTTGGTCACCGCCTGCCATTCGGCGGCCCGTGAAGCCGTGAGCTGGGCGATCTCGTCGTCCAGTCGTGCCAGTTCGTGTTTGATCATCCTGATCCCTCCCATGCGTCCCCACACGCGATTTGGGCCTATTATCGCACTGGTCATCGGGATTGGCTAGTGATACACTCGACCCAACGTACCGACGCTTGACGCCGGCCCCGGAGGTCAACCCGATGAACATCCGCCCCTACCGCCCAGAAGACCGCGACGCCTGGCTAGACGTGCGGGCTAAGGCCTACAGCCGCTCGCAGTTCAATGACCAGATCGGCGCCGAGCGCGAGCAATACCCCGAAGACGAGTTCGGCTACGCACAGGTGATCCAGCTGATCGCAGAAGTGAACGGCCAACTCGTCGGGCTGATCGACGCCGGCGTCTACACCGCCGAACGGTCCCAGTCTGACTTGTACGTCCAAGCCCCAGGCACCGGCAGCTATATCGAAATCTTCGCTGTCGATCCAGGCGCGCAACGCCAAGGCGTCGGCCGCGCGCTGTTGACGGCTTGCCTCGCCGCCTTACGCCAGGCCGGCGCCGATCACGTCGAGATCTTCACCCGCAGCGACCCGGCGGCGAACCACCTCTATCAGCGCCTTGGCGCGCGGGAGATCGCACATAACTGGCGCGTCTTAGGCAGCCGCAAAGACGCGGCCAGTCCGCGCTATCACTGGGCCCTCGATCACACGACCCAGGAACTCGCAGTCACCGCGACGACTGATGACCGCGTCTTGTTTCGCGCCGAACAACCGCAGTGGTTCACCGTCTTCACCGAAGCCGGCCTCGCTGCGTTTGATATCGAGACCCACTACCTCGAGCGGACCTACTTCCTGAGTCTGCACTGAACCAGACGGCATCCGCCAAGGCGTTGGCAAACAACGAAGCTGTGCCGTAACCGCTGGTGGCCCAACGATTCTAGAACGTGGCGTGCCCTCACGCAACGCCGGTGCTTCCATCCGGCGATGCCGAAGGTCGCAGTAAGTGCCAGTGCTTCCGTCCGGCGTTGCCGGACTCCGCAGTAAGTGCCTTTGCTTCCGTCTGGCAATGCCGAAGGCCGCAGTTCGGCATGCTAACGGATGTCTGCCTGTCACTCACTGCATTCGACCGGGCAGCGCAAGCCAGATAAGCAAGGCCCCAGCAAAACCCGAGTGCGGGTTTGACTGGGGCCTTGCTTATACACTGGGCTAAAACCGCGTGCTGGCACAGCCCTGTGGTGGCTCTAAACTTCGCCGTGCTCCCGTTGCTCGTGCTGCTCGCTCAAGGCGATCAGCGCAGACAGGCTCAGCGGCAGGGTGATCACGAGCACGATCAGCCCGATGATGACGCCCAGCGCGACTTGGATCAGCGTCGTCACGCCGCTTGGAATCAGCGCCGCGAAGGTCCCGGATAGGATCACCGCCGCAGAGAGCACGACGGCCCCGATGGCCGTGGCGGCCTTGTTCATGCGCAGGCTCAGCGCCGGCGTCTCCCGGTCATCGCGGTAGCGGATCATCAGGAAAATGCTGTAGTCGACGCCCAGCGCCATCAGCATGATGAAGGTGAAAAACGGCGTGTTCCAGCTCAACAGGGTCCGCCCGAGCAGAAGCGTCGAGAACCAGCGGGTCAGCCCCATGGCGGATGCATACGCCGCCAGCAGCGTGGCGAGGATCGTCAACGGCTGTAGCAGCGACTGCGTGACGACGATCAGCGCCAGCCCGATGCCGATCACCATGATCGTCGCGGTGCGCTCAAAGTCGCCCTTGGCCAAGCTGCGCAGGTCGTGATCCTGGGCGGTCTGCCCGCCGATCGCGACGGTCGTGCCCGCCAGCGCACCGTGCTTGAGCTGCGCCTTGAGGTCGCGGCTCAGGGTGGTGAACTGACGGTCGACCTCGGCGGAGTTGGGGTCGCCGGTGAACACGACCGTGAGCGTGGTGATCTTGCCCGCCGCCTTCAGGTAGGTGTCCAGCGCCGGCTTGAAGGCGGCGCTGTGGATCGAAGCGCTCGGCAAGTAGAACTGATCCCCCATGTAGGAATCGCGCAGGCCGCTCAGATACTGATCCATGGCACTGGAGCCCTTGGCGAGCGTCGTCAGCCCCTGCGTCGCCGCCCCCAGGCCGGTCTGAAGCGTCGTGAGTTTGGCCGCCATGCCTTGAAGCTGGGTGTTCATCTGCTGGACCGCCCCGTTGACCTGGGCGTTGGCCGTAGCGAGCTGGGCGGTGCCGCTGGTCAGCTGGCCAGACTGCCCGGTCAGCCGGCTGGCCCCGGCGCTCAGCTGGGCGGCCCCGGTCGCCAGCGCCTCATTCCCGCTCGCGAGCTTGGTCGCACCGCTGGCAAGCGCCTGCGTCCCGTCAACGAGCCGGCCGACCTGACTGGTCAGACCCGGGATCGCGGTGGTGAAGCCGCTGACTTTCGCGTTAAGCGTCGTCGCCCCATCGCTCAGCTGCGCGACGCTGGTCACCAGCGTCTGGATCGTGTCTGCCGTCAGCGCACCATGCGTGGCCGCGGCCAGCAGCGGCATCATGCCGCTGAGCTGGTCCGCGACGGTCCCGAGTTGTGCGACCGCGGTGTTCAGCTTGGTCATCTGCGTCGCCAACTCACCGGTCCCGCCTTGCAGGGTCTGCAGCTGGCTCGTGAGCGCCGGGAGCGCGCCGGTCATGGTCTGCACACTGGCGGCCATCGTCGCGGTGCCGTCCGCCAGTGTCGCCGAGCCGCTGGCGGCCTGCTGCGTCGCCTGTTGCAGCGACTGGGCCCCGGCCGCCGCGGTGGCGACCCCGGCGGTATACTGCTTGACCCCGCTGCTGAGCTTGCTGGTTTGACCAGCCAACTGGGCGGTGCCGTCCGCCAGCTGCTGCACCTGACTCAGACTACCGGTCAGGTCCGCGGCGGCCAGCTGCGTCGTCGCCCCATTCAGTCCGGCCTTGATCTGGGCCAATCCCGCCTGCGACTGCGCCAGGCCATCCGTGATGGTGGTCAGCTGCGCGCGCAGGTACATCGAGTCGATCTTGCTGCCGCCGGGTTCGGTGACACTGGCCACGGTCTTGACGCCGGGCTCACGCTGCAGGTAGCGGGTCAGGTCGTCGAGTGCCGCCAGCTTGGCCGGCGTATCCAGGCGTGTCTTGCTCTTGATGTAGATCGTCGCCGGGGCGCTCATGCCTTTGGAAAAATGCTTCTGGATCAGCACGTAGCCCGCCTTGCTCGGGTAATTATCAGGCACCTCATCGGCGTTGTTGAAGCTCTCATCCGCGCCCAGCGTCGCCACAAACGGCACCGCCAACGCGACGAGCGCGACCAACACCACCACCGGCCGCGCCAGCGCAGCCTTAGAGAGGCCATGCCACAGCCGCGAGCTCGACGCGCCGCTGGCCACCTTGCTCGGCCAGAACAGCTTCGGCCCAAGCGTCGCCATGAAGAACATGTTCAGTGTCAGCAGCACGGGCAACAGGACCAACACGCCGATCGCCACGGCCGATGCGCTTTGATAGAAGGAGAACTTCGCCAGCCAGAGCACGGAGAAGCCGATCAGCACCGACAGCCCGGAGTAGAGCACGGTGCGCCCGCCGCGCCGCCGCGTTTCGCGCATCGCGTCGACCGGACTCAGCCCAGCCGCCAGTGCCCCTTTGAACTCGTCGTACAGCAGGATGTTGTAATCCGTCCCGATGCCGAACAACACGACCACCAAGAAGACTTGGGTGAAGTTTGAGATCGGGAACCCGGCGTGCGCCGCTAAGTTCATCACCACGCTCAGGCTGGTGATGAAGGCCACGCCGACATTGAGCAGCGACACCAGCGGCGTGATCGGTGAGTGGAACACGAGGATCAGGACGACAAAAATGAACACGACGGCGATCAGTTCGGTCTTCTGGATTCCTTTTTCCGTCACGGTCGAGAATTCGTTGTTCAGCGCATCGACTCCGGTCACGTACGTCTTGAGCCCCGCCACGTGTAGCTGAGCCTCCAGCGCGCGCACTTGTGCGCTCACGGTCCCGCGCTTCTTCACCGTGATCTGCGCGAGCTGCGTGGTCTTGTCGCTCGCGATCAGCTGCTTTTTGGTCTCCGCGTTCGCGCTGGGGGCCAGCACGCTGGTGACCGTGAGCCGCTTGGTGTCGTGTAGCGCGTCCAGCGTCTTGGTCACCGCCCGCGATTGCTTGGCCGACAGCGCCGCATCGCCGTTGCTGAACACCGCGGTGTAAGTGCGGACCGCCTTGTTGCCATTAGCCTGCTTCTGCAGCCGCTCGGCCACCGTGCTCTGCGCCGTCGCTGGCAGGTGCACCGCCCCTTGCTCGCGCACTAAGGCGGAGACATTCGGCATCGCGATCAAGGCCGCGACCACGATCACCACCCAGGCGATCAAGGCCGGCCACTGTTGTTGCCGCATCCGTTTCACGTTAACACATCCCTTTTTATCAATCATCTATGGTTGGACAGTTGTCAAAACATAGTCTCGATGATAAAGTGGTCACGATGACCAGACAAGTGACAAGTCACCGCCGCCTGTTCAAGGTTAGACACATCCAGACGAATTGTCTAAGAAGGAGGCGTTTACATGAAATATGACCCGACCCAGAAGCAACCGCGCGGCATCGAACGGACCATGCACGCATTCGGCGACGCGATGTTCGCCAAGCTCGCCGAGAAGCCCTTCGAGAAGATCAGCGTCGGTGAGCTCTGCGCCCAAGCCGACTACCCGCGCGCCACGTTTTATAACTACTTCGATGACAAGTACGACCTCGTCGCCTTCTGCTGGTTCCAGCTCAGCCAGTACCTGCACCTGCCTGAAGTTCAGGCCCAGCCGAGCAACAGCTCGCTGCTCGAGCTCTTCGATCAAGCCTACGCGATCTTCGCCGAGCACCAACCGCTGCTGCTCGCGATCATCGAGCACAACCCGCTGGACAGCCAGCTGGCGACTAACTTCATCGCCCACTTCACCGGTGTCGTCGAGGCGCTGATCAAGGACCGGTTGCGCTTCACGCTGACCAAGACCCCGCCCGACCTGCTCGCCAAGCACTACAGCACCACGGTCCTTTTGATCCTCGAGTGGATCTTCCTCGGCCAGCACACCACCACCCTCGAGGAAGCCGAGCGCTACCTCACTGCCCTCCTGGCGCCACCGACCGGTGCCTAACGCCAACGGGACCCCAGCAACGCGGCTTTTGCCGCAGTGCTGAGGTCCCATTGGCGTCAAGTGACGAAGCGCGCGAGCGTGATGCCTGGACTGGCGGTGACGCGTGTGGTGCCCAGACTGTCACCAGTCGAGCGGGTGACGCAGACGCCGGCGCGGTCAGCCGCGTTAGCGCTTCTTCCCCTTCGGCTCCAGCTGCCTCTGGACTGCGCCGAGCACCAGGTCGGCGACGATCGCCATCAAGGCGGTCGGAAGCGCGCCGGCCAGGATGATTGCACCGCCGTTGGTCGCGTTGGTCCCGCGCACGATGATGTCACCCAGGCCGCCGGCGCCGACGAAGGCCCCGATGGCGGTGATCCCGATGGCGACGACCAGCGCGTTGCGGATCCCGGCCATGATGACCGACAGCGCCAACGGCAGCTCGACCATGGTCAGCCGCTGCCAGCTCGTCATCCCCATGCCCCGCGCCGCGTCGACGAGGTTCGCATCGACGCTGATCATGCCAGTGTACGTGTTCTTGACGATCGGCAGCAGTGAGTACAAGAAGACGGTGACGATCACCGTGTTCACGCCCAGGCCGAGGCCTAACATGATAATGGAGAGCATCGCCAGTGACGGGATGGTCTGGATCACATTGGCCGCGCCGATCACCACGCCGCTCAGGTTGCGGCGCCGCGCGATCAGCAGGCCGACCGGGATGCCGATCACAGCCGCCAGCAGTACGCCGTAGACCGAGATCAGGAAGTGCCGAGAGAATTGGCTCAGCACGTATGCGCCGTTATGGCTCAGGTAGTACCAGAACTGTTGCCACGTGTTCATGTCAGCCATTGTCATTCTCCCCTCTGAAGTAATCGTGCGCCTGCAGGAACTGCCGCGCCACCACCGCTGGCTCGAGCAGGCGGTCATCGACCTGATAGTTGAGCTGCTGCATCGTCTTCAAGTCGATCTTGCCGTCCAGCCGGTGGAGCACCGCTGCCAGCTTCGGGTAGCGCGCGAGCAGGCGGTCGTTGACCACCATCGACGCGTCGTATGGCGGGAAAAACTGCTTATCGTCTTGCAGCACCGTCAGATCATAACTGCGGATCCGCCCGTCTGTCGAGTAGCCCAGCACGGTCTGCATTTTGCCCGCCTCGACCGCATCGTACACCAGCCCGATCTGCATCGGGTAGACGCGCTTGAAGTCGAAGCCATAGGCGGTGACAAAATCCGCGTAGCCATCCCCCTTGCGGCTCATCCACGAGCTGTCGACCCCCGCGTTCATCGTGGTGGCGACTTGCTTCAAGTCGCTGATGGTCCGGACGTTGTGGGCTTTGGCGAAGGCCTTGGTCACCATGAAGGCGTATGTGTCTGCGAATCCGTAGGTCGGGAACCACGTCTGCTGGTATTTTTGCTTGAAGGCCCGCTTAACGATGCGGCCGGCCTTGGCCGGGTCTTTTTCCACCGGCAGGCCCAACGTCCCAGTCAGGTCCGTACCCGTGTAGCGGGTGGCGGCGATGTCGGCATCGCCGCGCAAGAGGGCCTGGTGCACCACCGTGGTCGATCCGAGGTTGGCGACCAGTTCTGTCTTCAGGTCCAGTTCGTGTTCGATCAGCGCCGCCACCATGTTTGCCATGATGCTGGACTCCGTCGAGCTCTGCGCCGCGATCCGAATACTGCCGGTGCCGGTGCCGGATAAGCCGGGCAGGCCACAGCCCGCAAGGCTCAGCAGGGGCAACAGCACGATCACGAGAAGCGTCCATGCGCGATGTCTCATGCCGCACGCCCCCCTTCACGGTCGGTCACTGGCGTCAGTCGGCGCTCTAGGCGCCCGAGCAGCCAGTCGATCACAAGCGCTAGCAACGTGACCGGGATCGTCCCGCCGATGATCAGATCCGGCTGGAACAGGTTCAACCCGTTGAAGATCAGGTCACCCAGGCCACCGGCCCCGATGTACGACGCCAGCGTCGCCCACGCGATCACGTAGACAGCGCTCAGGCGGATGCCCGCCATGATCACCGGCATCGCCATCGGCAGCTCAACGCGCCAGATCGACTGCATCGGGGTCATCCCCATGCCCTTGGCCGCGTCGGTCAAGACCGGGTCGACGCCTTCCATCCCGATGTAAGTGTTGCGCAGGATCGGCAGCAGCGAGTAGATGAACAAGGCGACGATCGCCGGCAGCTTGCCGATCCCAAACAGCGGGATCATCAGCGCCAACAGCGCGAGGCTCGGCACCGTCTGCAGCATGCTGGCCAGGCCGATGACGACCTTGGCCGTGCGGGGGAACCGCGTCAAGGCGATCCCCAGCGGGACGGCGACGATCACCCCGAGCCCCATCGCGATCGCCGAGATATACAGTTGCTCCCAGGTCTTGACCAGCAGCTCTGGCCCGTGTTGACTCAAGAAGTCGCCCATGGGCTACACCTCCTTGGTCGTCGGCGCGGCCGCTGCCGCTTCGGTCGTGGGCTCAGGCGCCGCGTCTGCCTGGTCCTTATCTGTCTCGCCCCAGATCGTGTCGTAGATCAGATCGACCAGCGCCGCGCGCGTCACGATGCCGCGCAACTTGTTATCAGAGTCGACCACCGGCACATATTTGAGCCCGCGCTTCAAGATCCGGTCTACCGTGTCGCGCAGCAATGCGGACTCGTGAACGTAGAAGATCTTGGTGTTCAGGATATCCGAGACCGAGGTACTACGCCGGTAGTTGTTATCCAGCGACTCGATGTCGATATAGCCCTTCAGGTGGCCGTCGTCGTCGGTCACCAGCAGGGTGTCGACGCGCCGCTTGCGCATCAAGGCGATCGCCTCTTGCAGCGAGCGGCCCGGGGTGATCGAGACGGGGTCCTTGAGCATGATCGCGCCGACGGTCGTGATGTCGGCTTGCGCCTGCACGAGCCGGTCCTCCCCGATCAGGTCGCGGACGAACTGCGTCGCCGGGTGGCGGAGCAGCTCGGCCGGGCTGGCCGTCTGAATGATGTGGCCACCGTCCATCACGACGATCTTGGTCGCAAGCTTCAGCGCCTCATCCATGTCGTGGGTGACGAAGACAACCGTTTTACCCAGCTTTTCCTGCAAAGACTTGACTAGCTCCTGCAGGCTCTCACGGGTGATCGGGTCCAGTGCCCCGAACGGCTCGTCCATCAGGATCAGGTCCTGATTGGCCGCCAGCGCGCGGATCACCCCGATGCGCTGCTGCTGGCCGCCGGAAAGCTCGGCCGGGTAGCGGTCGAGGAAGTCTTCCGGCAACTCGACCAGCTTGATCAGCGCCTCGGCCTTCTCGCGCCGCTTCTCCTCCGGCCACTTCAGGAGCTTGGGCACAAGGGTGATATTCTCGTAGATCGTCATGTGGGGCATCAGGCCGATGTTCTGGATCACGTAGCCGATCTTGCGCCGCAGCTGCACGGCGTCATAGGAATGGATATCCTTGCCGTTGAAGCGCAGCGTGCCGCCAGTCGGCTCAAGCATGCGGTTGATCATGCGCATCGTGGTGGTCTTGCCCGAGCCACTGGTGCCGATCAAACACACGAATTCGCCGCGGTCGATCGTGAGCGTGATGTGTTCTACCGCGACATTGCCACCGCGGTAGACCTTGTTGATGTCGTCGAATTCGACGATCGGTTCTGTCGTTGTCATGGGCATCCTCCTCCAGTTGCGTGATGAGTTCCAGTGTATTATAACACAACTGGATTTTGGTCGATCAAAATCCCGGTCAGACACGGCTCGCGAGCCGAATAATATTCGGCAATTCAACAATTTGGTTCGGCCACCGCGGCACGAATCAGGCGCTGATCGCGCAAATCCCGGTCACCGGGCCTGAACCGCGGTAGCGCCCGAGGCATAGCGGGTGATCTGTTCCTCCCAAGAATAGCACAGACCAGAGTTTCCGCAGGCGTGCCGGCCGGCGCCGGCTCGCCCGAACGTTCGGCGAGGGCCGATCAACTTGGGGCCCAAAAAAATTTCTGTGCGACCTAAAAAAACGCCGGAACAAGGGTTGGCCTTGGTCCCGACGCCTGTCAGTCATTCAGCCCTGCCCCCGGCCGAAGTAATACTTATCCATTGCGGTGTTGAGCGTCGTGACCAGACGCCACGGCCAGTTCTCCGCCCCGCTGGTCAGGGTCAGCAGCTGATCCTCGAGGCGCTGCCATTCACCTGGCGCGTCGTCGTTCATCGCCACCGCGCGTTCAACGGATCGGCAGTAGGTCTGGAGGATCGGCCACAAGAGCTCGTCGCTGCCCAAGTTCGCCGGCAGGTGTAGGCGTCTGATCGCCTGGGTAACCGAGCGGACCGCCGCCGGGTCTTGCGTCTTGAAGGCTACGACGAGGATCGCCTCCCACAGTTGTAGGCTTGAGCTAAAGTTTAACTCAAAGAAGCCGAACTGCCCCCGCGGCATGGCGCGGATCAGCTTCTTCATCACCCGGTGGGCCGTCGCCAGATCCGCGTACTCAAGCTCGAACTCCAGGGTGTAGTAATCCATCGAATGCCACTCATCGAAGGTCAGCAACAGCGCGAGGGTGCGCGCCGCATACGGTTGCGCCCCCGCGTCGCCGTCAGTGATCTCACCGCACGTTCGCATCATCACCAGCCAGACCATATGGAAAAACGGGTTCCCGGTCTCTGCCGCAAGGGCCTGGGTCTTGGCGAGGTCGGTCTGCACCGATTCGGGGATCACCTTGGTCGACTCAGCCGCGAGGATCTCCGGGAACACGCGGCGGTCCAGATCCGGCCAGACCGGATACTCCTCAACGATCAGGAGTTCCCACAGCTCGACGTGGAGGCAATCCAGCGCCCGGCAAAGCTCATCGATCCGCGGTTCAGCGTCCGCCGCACAGAACCGGCGGTACACCGTCCGTGAGAACCCGGTCAACGCACACAGATCTTTGATGCTGACGTGCCGCGCCTGCCGGAGCCGGTCGAAGCGTGCCCCGATCCCCCCGTCGCCAACATCAGGGTCAGGCCACGGCGCCAGCGTCCGGCGGGGGCGCCGGTCGTGATGGTAAGGGGCCCCGGTGACCAGTAGCTGCTTGACCCGCTTGAGACGGCCAGTCAGCCGGACCGGCTGCGCCCCGGCAAGCGCCGTCAGCGTCGCGAGGACCGGGTCGACGACGGCAGTGATCGCGGTCACCGGCGTCGTCGCCGCCTCGAAGCACGGGATCAGCTGCTCACTGAGCGCGTACCACACGTGGGTATCGATCCCATACCTGGCGGACCGTCGCCCCCCGGCGCTCACCCATTGTAGCGCTTGGCGCACATTCTCGCTGATCGCCGTCTTCGCCGCCGCCTGGATGTAGCCCATCGCTAGCGGCTCGTACCAGTAAGAGAACCGAAACGCCCCCTTGCCCTTGTCTTTGGGGTAGGCCAAGTACCGTGCCATACAATGCGAGATCACCGGCCAGCTCAAGAACGGCTCGAGGACTAAGAAGCACTGGATCTCAAAGCTCGCCCAGAAGTGCCGCGCCTGGAGCTGCGTGGCCACAGCCGTCGCGATCGTCTGCTGCTCATCGGGGTCTGTCGTGCATCGCAGATCGAGCAGCGCCAACAGGAGCTGAAAGTCGCTTTGGTGCGTTCGCTGCCCCAGGGTGGTCAGCTCGGCCCGCAGCGCAGCTGGCTCAAGCACCTGCACATCCTCGCGCAGGTGCTTGAGCACCCTGTTTTGTGCCGTCGTGAGCGGGAAGTAGTTGGCCTGCATCAGCGCCTCGAGCCCGGCACCGGGCAGCACATACAAGTAGCTACACCAGCGGCAGAACTCCGTGACGGTGGGGCTAGCCTCCCCTCGCCGGATCCGCTGGTAGGTCGTCTCCGAGAAGCCGACGAAGTCGCAGACCTGCTTCACCGTGATGTGGTGGTTCACGCGCACTTCGTCAAAGTACGCTTGGTATTGCGGGCGTTCAGTCATTGCAAGTATCCCTTCATGACGGGGGTGACCCCAGCGCGCCGGGGGCCGTCCGCCCCCAAAGGCGCCAAACAAAAAAGCAGCCTCTCGTAAGAGGCTGCTTCGTCAGACAACTTAGAATGCCGTTGCATCCGTCTTGACCCCAGGGCCAAAGGTGGAGGTCACGGTCAGACTCTTGATGTACTGACCCTTCGCCGCAGCTGGGCGCGCCTTCAAGATCACATCGTTGATGGTCTTGAAGTTCTCGATCAGCTTCTGGTCGTCGAAGGAGACCTTGCCGATCGGGGCGTGCACGATCCCGGCCTTGTCGGCACGGTAAGCCACTTGACCAGCCTTGATGTCGTTGATCGCCTTGGTCACGTCCATCGTCACGGTCCCGGTCTTCGGGTTAGGCATCAAGCCTTTAGGGCCGAGGACACGGCCGAGACGGCCGACCTTGGCCATCATCGGTGGCGTTGCGACCGCAACGTCAAAGTCCAACCAGCCGTCCTGGATCTTCTGAACCAGGTCGTCGCCACCGACAACGTCGGCGCCGGCTTCTTCCGCCTGCTTAGCCTGTGGGCCTTCGGCGAAGACAACGACGCGGCTGGTCTTACCAGTCCCGTTAGGCAGCACAACGGCGCCACGGATCTGCTGGTCAGCCTGCTTCACGTCAATGTTCAAGTTGTAGGCAACTTCGACCGTTGCATCGAACTTGGCAAAGTCGATCTTCTTGACCAAAGCGACCGCCTCTTCAGGGGTGTAGGTCTTGTTGGCATCAACTTGCTTTGCTGCTTCGATATACTTCTTTGCTTTCTTAGCCATTCTGGATTTTCCTCCTTGCAAATGTGGTCAGCGGGCCGGAGCCCTTCCACTTGATTCATTCAGTTTTCACTGATGATCCGGACTTGCGCTTAGCCTTCGACAACGAAGCCCATGGAGCGAGCAGTCCCTTCAACCATGCGCATAGCAGCTTCTACGTCTGCAGCGTTAAGGTCTTGCATCTTCGTCTCAGCGATCTGACGAACTTGATCCTTGGTCACGGTTGCGACCTTCTTCGTGTTCGGTTCGCCTGAGCCGTGTTCGACACCAGCAGCCTTCTTCAGCAAGATAGCAGCCGGCGGGGTCTTGGTCACGAAGTCGAATGAACGATCTTCGTACACGGTGATCACAACAGGGATGATCATGCCGGCCTGGTCTGCAGTCCGTGCATTGAAGTCCTTGGTGAAGCCCATGATGTTGATCCCGGCCTGCCCAAGAGCAGGACCTACCGGAGGAGCTGGAGTTGCCTTCCCCGCAGGGATCTGGAGTTTAACGATGTTTGCTACTTTTTTAGCCACGAAACATAACCTCCTTAGTCCGTGATGTGGTGATGATGGCCAAGCGTATTTTGGCCTCCCACGCGTATGTGTGAACATACTGGTCTAAATTAGCATGAATCACGCGGATTTGCAAGCCACAATCGTCGTGGTGTGTTATCCTATAATTCCCATTATATAGAAAATCGAGGTAACCCTATGACGCCCCCATTGCCACACCGCTGGCGCCGCAACTTCAACCTGTTTCTCACCGGTCAATTCCTGTCCGGCATCACCAGTCTCGTGGTGCAGTACGCGATCATCTGGTACCTGACCAAGCAGACCGGCAGTGCGACCATCCTCAGCGTCGCGACCCTGCTGGGCATGCTGCCGACCGTACTGCTGTCCCCGTTCGTCGGCCCGATCATCGACCGGGTGAATAAGAAGGCCCTGCTGATCATCACCGATGCGATCGTCGCCGCCTTCGCGCTTGTTCTGTCGGTCGCCGGCACCATGGCGGAACACTTCCCGCTGTGGCTGGTGTTCGTCTCCCTGTTCATGCGCGCCTTAGCGCAGACTTTCCAGCAGCCGACCATCCAGTCGCTCGTGCCGACCATGGTGCCGGAAGCCGAACTGACCCGCGTCAACGGCCAGCTGGGCATCGTGCAATCCGCGAACTTCATCGTCGCCCCGGCACTGGGCGCCTTCTTGTTCAGCGTCGTGCCGATGAACCTGTTGATCCTGCTGGACGTTCTCGGCGCCTTGCTCGGCACGGCGATGTTGCTGATGGTCACCATTCCGCGCAGCCCGGCGATCGGCGAGGCCGTGCATTTTCTGACCGACGCCCGCTTCGGGCTACACCTGCTCCGGGCTCGGCAGGGGCTCTGGCGCATCACCCTGATCGGAGCGCTGTTCACCCTGCTCTTCATGCCGGCGGCGAGCCTCTATCCGCTGATGACCATGGACCATTTTCAAGGCACCGTCGGGCAAGCGGGGCTGATCGAGGTGATCTACTCTGTCGGCATGCTGGCCGGTGGCGTGATCATCGGCACCCTCGGGCAGTGGCGTGACCGTATGCGCCCGATCCTGCTCGCCTACCTTGTGATCGGGGTCACCATCGGCATCAGCGGGGTGCTGCCCGGCAACCAGACCGGTTTCTGGTGGTTCGTCGGCCTCAACGCGCTGGCCGGCCTCGCCACCCCGTTCTTCAACACCCTGCTGATGGCGATGATCCAGCAGAGCTTCGAGCCCGCGCACCTCGGCCGCGTGCTCGGCATCACCAACGCCCTGATGAGCATCACTGGTCCCGTCGGCCTGATCTTCGCCGGCCCGCTGGCAGACGTGATCGGGGTCGCCAACCTCTTCGTGATCGCCGGCGTCGGCACGCTGGTCTGCGGCCTCCTGAACTGGCTGATCCCAAGCGCCCGGCAGTACGATCAGGCGCTGCAGGGGGAGACAACAACGGGACAACGATCACGTTAATTACACTGAGCAGTGCAATGCATTTACGGTGTATAATGACGATGGAATATACTAGCTTAATCCCATTGTCGGAGGCTCGATTTTTATGTGTAAACACTTACCCCCTCATACCCTCACCCGTTTAATCTTCCTCATCGTTTCGTGTTCAACTGTTGCAATCAGTCTATCCGCATGCCATAACAAGCCTACTCAGGACACCCTTTCGGTCCGCTGGGCCGACAAAAGGGGTTACCTCTGGAAAGTTTCGGGTCACGCTTCGACCGATACCGTTTACTGGCAGATCCCTGGCGAATCAATTCAAAGCGTAGACACACGCAAAAACACCTTTTCTATCTCAGATATTCCTCGGTTCCACAAAGACTACAAAATCAAGATTTCAACGCATGACACGATGGTGCCTGCAAAAACAATGACTGTCCGCGGGGTTGAGTTGCTACACGGCGGTTACTTGGAATTCGGTCCCCATTATTCCCTCTGGCGCAACTCTGGGGCACTAGACACTGATCTATCTTCTGCCATGAACATTTCAGACGGCGGTGACAATGATAGTCATCAGATGCCCCACCTGACTAAGGGAATCAACACCTACACAGATCGCGGCTTGACCTTAAAAGTCGTCGTTCAAGATGACATCGCCGGCGTAATCCTCTCCGTTAAGCGCGTCAACGTAACTGGTGACATCGGCCTTAGGCTCCACGATACAGCAACCGCGGCAATTTGTGCGGCGGGCAACTTCACCCCTGCCATCGTGACACCTCATCTAGCCGATTTGATCGAATCAGCTTTGGCAAATGTGCACCACCTCCAATGGTATAATATTCCTACTGGCGGGGGGCGGATCACCGCTTTAGCAGAGGATGACGACTTAACGATTGCCTTCTACAGCGGTAGCGTTCGCACTGCACAACCAGCCGAAACAAATGCAGGAAGCGCCGATCGCAAAGCGATTCGCTTTATCGAAGGCCATTGGGTCGGCACTGCCGGTGAAATGTGGATCGGCCATGACGCACAGATCAAAGCTAAGTTTGTGGGCGAAGACACCTACTCGACGGGTTATATCCCGCTTGAAGCGCCAGCTCAAACGGCGGCTACTGACGATGTCGAAGCTGATTTCACCGGACTTTGGTCAATGCGTTTTTCGATTCTCGGACACCCTTCCGCGACCCCTCAAGGCCCCAGCAATCTCTTTTACAAAAAAACGCCGGGTAGCAAAACTGGTTTTATTGTCTTCGATGGCGTGGGGAATGCAAACTTCAAAAAAGATTTCAACATGCACCGCCAAGAGGATTGGGATCCCAAGAATCCAATTCCGTCTGACTGAGTCGACTTGCCATATGGGACATATCTAACCAAAGAGGTTAAGCCACCATTAACGGCCCAAGAATGAGTCACGACCATTCCAGAATAGGACGCGCCATAAAGCGAGGCCCCTTACTTCCGTTCGGCGATGCCGAACGCCGCAGTGAGGCATTCTAACGCATGTCTGCCCGTCACTCACTGCATTCGAACAAGCAAAACGTATAAACGCGGCCCCGCGAAAGCCCAAGTTGTGGGGTTTTCACGGGGCCGTGCCTATACGCTGGGCTAAAACCGCTTTATGGCGTAGCCTCTCTGTCTATGTGTGTCGGCCCGCTCGTTTAGTCACGCGCTGACGTACCCAGACACTAGCTTACAGCTGCTTGTCGACTTGGTCGAAGTCCAGCTCTGCGCTGACTTCGCGTTCGAACATCATCATGGAGACCTTCAGCTTCGACTTCTCCTTGTCGACCTCGGTGACCTTGCCTTCTTGACCGGCGAAGGCGCCGTCGACGATGGTGACCGGCTCGCCGACCGTGAAATCAACGTTGGTCTGGCGCGTGCTCATGCCGAGGCTGTGGAGGATCCCGGCGACTTCGCCTGGCAGCAGTGGGCTCGGCTTGCTGCCGGCCCCGTGGGAACCGACGAAGCCGGTCACCCCTGGCGTGTTGCGGACCACGAACCAAGATTCATCGGTCATGACCATCTCGACCAGCACGTAGCCGGGGAAAGTCTTTTCCATCTTCTTCTTGGCCTTGCCGTCCTTGACCTCTTCTTCCTCTTCTTCCGGAACGATCACCCGGAAGATGTAGTCGTCCATGCCCATGGAGCTGACCCGGGACTCGAGGTTCGTCTTGACCTTATTCTCGTAGCCGGAGTAAGTGTGCAACACGTACCATAGTTTCTCTGCTGATTCGACCATCATTGCTCTCCTTTATTTTGGCGAAAATAAAAAAACCGGCCTCATCACGAGGGGCGGTTTTTTCCGTTTGTCTGTCCTCAGTATACGCACATCGAACAGGAATTTCAAATCAAAAGATAAACGCTTTGAGTACCAGCAGGATGACCCAGTCAACCAACGCGAAGTACGCAGCGAACAAGATGGAGGTGATGATCACCGTCGAGGTGTCGCGCCGCGTCTCTGCGGCGTTCGGCCAAGTGACCAGCTTCATCTCTTGAATGACACTCTTGATGAACTTCATGTGGCTCCCTCCTTACTTCGTTTCGCGGTGCTCGGTCACGCGCTTGCAGTATTTACAGAACTTGTTCAGCATCAACCGCTCGGTACGGCGCGGGTTCTCGGGAACGAAGTAGTTCCGGCGACCACACACGGAGCAGGCCAAGGCGACTTTTTTCACACTCATGATCGGCCTCCAGTTATCCTCTTAGACTACCAAAAAAACGGTCAGCCCGCAAGTAGCCCGTAGAGGATCAACACGCACACTTCAGCGCCGAAGGTCTTGAGCATCGTGTCGATCGCCGTGCCGAACGTCGCCTGCTTGCTCTGCTTCGCCAGGAAGCGGCGCGTGTTGCGCCACGCCAGCGGCCACAGCGCCAGGACGATCAGCATCGGCCACGGGAGCAGGCGTAGGACCACCGCCAGCGCGATCGCCGCATAGGCCAGCGCCGGCAACCACGGGTAGACGCGCAACGCCCGGGCCCGGCCCAGGTAGTACGGCAACGTGAAGCGCTGGTTGCGGATGTCTTGGTCTAGGTCGCAGATATTATCTGCGAACATCGTGGCGGCGTCGAATAAGACGATCGGCAGCGCCACGATGAACAACCGCGCCACCACCGCGAGGTCGACGTTCAGGCTGAACTGGCGCGCCGCCAGGGCCAGCGTGACCGGATGCGGCACCACGTTGACGAAGACCGCGATGAAGATCGTGCCGAAGCCTTCGCACAGCCCCGCCAGCGCCTCACCGCTGGGCACGCGCGACAGTGGCACCGGGCCATAGGTGTAGAACACGGCGACGAAGACTGCGGCACCACCGATCAGTAGCAAGCTGAGGTCCGTGCGCCACACCAAGATCAGCCCGCAGGTGCAAGCGAGCGCCAACAGGCCGAGCATCAGAGCCAAGAGCCGGCGCGGGTCGAGGTGTTCACGGCCGATGATGTTCTGTGTGGCGCGGTAATGCGCATCCTGGGCCTTGTAGAAGTCCTGCACGTTGTTGAAGCCGGTGACGAACAGCGCGATGCTCATCTGCCCGACAAAATAGATCCCGGTGTTGACCCAGTTGAGCTGGTGGAAAACCACCCACGCATACGCGCAGCCAAACAGGAACGGGAGCAGGCTGGCCAGCTTGGCCGGCAAGCGGATCAGCTCAATGAATAGTGGCCAGGTCAACGGTCGTGTCTCAGTCATGGCGTCCTCCTATCTGAATCCTTGCCAGAGGTTCACGGCGCACAGCACCGCGACTTCTGCGCCTGCCGTCATCAGCAGGTTGCCCACCGCCGTGTTGAACGTCAGCCGGCGCACCTGCACCTGCAGGAACTTGCGCACGTTGCGCCGAATGCGGGGCCACACGCCCCACACCAGTAGCATCGGCCAAGGCAGTAGGCGCAGCCCGACACCCAGCGTCAAGCAAGCGAACGCCGCGACCGGCAGCCACGGGTACAGGCGAAGGCTGCGGTCGTGGCCCAGCAAGACCGCCAGCGTCTGCCGCTGGTTGACAATGTCTTCGTCGATGTCACAGATGTTGTTGGCGAACATGATTGTCCCATCGAGGATCACGATCGGGAGCGCGACGACTAGGATCGTCAGCAGCACCTGTAGGTCGGCTGTCGCGATGAACCCCCGCCCGCTCAGCCGCAGCGTCAGCGGATACGGCGTCACGTTGACGTAATACGCGATGAAGATCGTGCCTAGCCCTTCCGTCAGCCCAGAGGCGACCTCACCGATCGGGAGCCGCGACAGCGGGACTGGCCCGAAGGTGTAGCACACCGCGATCAGGATCGCGGCGCCACCGACCAGGAGCAAGCTGAGGTCGGTCCGCCACACCAAGAACGCCCCGGCACCGCACGCGACCACCAGGAAGGTCAGCATCAGCGCCAGCACCCGGTAAGGCGATAGGTGCGCGGTCCCGATAATGTTGCCCTTGGCGCGGTACGCCGGGTCCTGCGACTTGAACCAGTCCTGCACGTTGTTGAAGCCGGTGACGAAGATCGCGATACTCATCTGGCCGACGAAGTAGACTGCGGTGTTCACCGCATCAAACTGTCCGCGCGCGTACCAGGCGTAGCTGACCCCGAGTGCGAACGGGAGCAAGCTCGCCAGCTTCGTCGGCAGGCGGATCAGCTCGAGAAATAGCGGCCACGTCAGTTTTTGCGTCGTCACCGGCCGACCCCCAGGCTCAGCACCAGCCCAAGGATCAGGCCCCCGTTTTCGAGCACCAAGTTGCGGATCGCCATCGGGAAGGTCGTGCGCTTGTCCTGCTTGTGGGCGAACCGATTCGCGTTGCGCGCGACCAGCGGCAGCGTCACCAACGCGGCCAGCGCCGGCCACGTCAAGGCGCCCAGCACCACCGCGAGCACGAGCGCCAGGTAGCCGATGTACGTCAACCCGAGCCACAAGCGCACCCCGCCGGTCACCCCGAGGTACATCGGCAGCGTCATGCGGTGATTGCGTGTGTCCTGCTCGATGTCCGACAGGTTATTGGCCAGCATCACGTTGGCAATCGTCGCCATCGGGGTGACGCAGATCAGACCTAAGGCGATCAGTGCGATCAAGTCGCCGCTCAGTGTCAGCTGCGGCCAGGTCAGCCGCAACGCCAGGAGCTTGGCCGAGTCAACATTGACGTAGACGGCGATGAACGGGATCCCCAGCCCCATCGTCACACCAGAGAACACCTCCCCAAGCGGCAGGCGGGACAGCGGCAGCGGCCCGAAAGTGTAGAATACGCCGATGCCAAAGCACAGCATCCCCAGCACCAAGAGCAGCCAATCCGTTCGCCAGACCAGGAGCAGCCCAAGCGCCGTTGCGATCGCCAGCATCCCCACGATCAGTGCGGTCACTTGCCGCACGTCGAGGTGCGCGCGCCCGATCACATTGGTCGTACGCCGGTAGTCGTCATCGTGCGCCTTCTTATAGTCCATCAGGTTATTGATCCCGGTGGTGGTCATGTCGAAGATCAGCATCGCGGCGAAGAACAGCACAGTGTTCAGCCCATTCAGCTCACCGAAGTAGACGAACGCAAACAGCACCCCGACCACGAATGGCAGGATGCTGGCGAGTTTCGTCCGCGCCTCGACGAGTTCTAGAAAGATCGGTACAGACATAGTCTCCCCCTATTGTTGCGGCAGCGTGGCCAAGGTGTAGCCAGACTTCTTCAGCAGCTTGAACTGCCCCTTCAGGCCACTGGAGATGTAGACCTTCTTGTCCTTAGTGATGAAGATCGCCTCGGTGTCTTTTTGCTTCTCGATGAACGCCATGCCGCCTGCCAAGCCCTTGTCGAAGGTCGCTGTCGACAGCGCGTCACCATTGACGCTCTTAGCCGTCACGATCGACACCCCCATCAGGTTGTTGTCGAACGGATAGCCGGTCTTCGGGTTCATCAGGTGCATGTACAGCTTGCCGTCGACTTCGATGTAGCGCTCGTAGATGCCACTGGTGACGATCGTCTTGTTGCTGGCCGGTAGCGTGCCGATCGAGGTCCCGCGGCTGCGCTTCGGGTCCTGGATCCCGACGGTCCACGGCTTATCCTTCGCCTTCGGGCTGTGCCCGAGCACGTAGATGTTACCGCCTAAGTCGAGGATCGCGGTGGTCACGCCGTTGGCGGTCATCACCTGGGTTGCTTTGTCGGTGATGTAGCCTTTGGCGATCCCGCCGAGGTCGATCGCCATACCTTTTTTCTTCAAATAGACGGTGCGCTTCTTGGCGTTGAGCACCACGTCCTGGTAGTGGACCAGCGGCAGGGCCGCATCGATCTCGCTTTGGGCCGGCTTGCGCGCATCGTTGAAGCCGATGTGCCAGAGGCTCGTGATCGGACCGATCGCCAAGTCGAAGGCCCCGTCGGAGCGCTCGCTCCAGTCCTTGGCGTAGGCGATCAGGTCGTAGACGTCCTGGTCGACCTTGACGGCCTTGACGCCAGCTGCGTTATTGACCGCATCGACCTGCGAGCCTTTTTGGTTGACTGTGATCGCATCCGCAAGTGACTGGATGCGATCGAACGCCTTGGCGAGGACCGCCTTTTTGCCTTTGTCATAGATGCGCAGCGTCACCACGGTCCCCATCAGGAACTTGGTGTCTTGGTACGGCGTCTCGAGCAACGTCGGCGCCTGCTTCTTCGGGGCTGCGGCCTTGCCGCAGCCGACCAGCGGCGTCACCAGCGCAACTGCGGCGATGATGCCGATCAACCATTTTTTCATTGCGATTCTCCTTTGATCCGAGTGCGGGCAGTGCCCGGCCCTCTCAGTATACCGGCATCGCCCGCCCGGCGCTACCGCGCGTGCCCTGGCAATCAAAAAGGCCGAGCCGCAGCCCGACCTCTTGATTCATAACGTCTGACAACTATTCAGCAAAAACGATGTTGTCGACTTCGATCTTGGCCGTGTTGCCGGCCTGAGCCGCGTTGATCAGCTGCTCTGCGTACAGGATGAAGCTGCCAGAGGAGTGGGTCGCACCGGACACGACGTCAACGTCGGCCGGGTTCTGGGTCTTGACCAGCTCTTCGTTCAACTTCGGCGTGTATTCAGCAGGGCCGACGCCGTTGACCTTCTTCATGCTCTTTTCGTAGTCCGCGTCTTTGGTCTTGGACTTGCCGTCCTTGTCGACGTTGTCGAACTTGCTTTCGGTGATCTTGCCACCCGCAACGACGATCGTGAAGGTCGTCCGGTAACCGTGGGAGTAGTTCTTTTCTTCCAGGGTGTAGGTGCCGTCCTTCATCTTATCCGTGTTGTGGATCTGGATGGTGTCGGTCTTGCCCGCCTGAGCTGCCTGAACCAGCTGTTGCGCATAGTTCTTGAAGCTCTGGCTGGATTCCGTCGCACCGGAGACCACTTCGATGCCGGCAACGTTAGAGCCGTTCTTGGTGAAGGCATCGTTCAGGGCCGGGATGTATTCTGCCGGGCCGGTGCCGCTCTTCGCCTTCATGCTCTTTTCGTATTCCGTATCTTCGGTCTTGGACTTGCCATCCTTGTCCTTGTAGTCATACGTGGTCTTGGTGACCTTGCCGTCTGCGACGGTCATGGACATGTCGACCTTGTAGCCGTGGCTGAAGCCGAGTTCTTCCAGCTTGTAGGTGCCGTCTTGAAGGGCGCCGCCAGCGGTCTGCTTCGCTTCCGTCGTCTCTTCCTTCTTGCTGGAGGAGGACTTCTTTTCTACCTTAGAGCTACTTGTCTTGCTGCTCGAATCCTTCGCGTTGTCGGCGTTCCCACACGCAGCCAACGTTAAAGCGGATAAGGCGATCAGTGAGACACTTGTCAGAGTCTTTGCCAGTTTCATATCCGAATACCCCTTTGTGTTAAATATTTGAAGACCTTTGTGTTACATTTCACACAAATCAAGTGTAATCAGGCCATGTGCAAAAATCAACAAGAATCGCGAAATAATGAGCGCTTTCTCATTTTTATGGCAACGCTTACGGTAACCGTTTTACCGCCCATACCACGGTCACAAGCATGACTCAAGAAAAACGCTCCCTTAATTCGTGAAGAGATGGACAATACCTGTGCATTAAATGTATAATCGGTGTTGCAATTAGCCAAACTTTTGGCATTATTCACACTAAGGAGTGTTATCCATGGCGCAAAAAAACATCGTTATCGTCGGCGCCGGTTTCGCAGGCGTTTACGCCACGAAACGGTTAGCCAAGCATTTTAAGCGAGACAAGGATGTCACCATCACCTTGATCGACCGCCATTCTTACTTCACCTACATGACCGAGCTGCACGAAGTGGCCGCCGACCGTGTGCCCGAAGACGCAATTCAATACGACCTGCAACGGCTGTTCTGCCGCCGCAAGAACGTGAAGATCGTCACGGATAGCGTGACGACCATCGACCGCGAGAACAAGCTGGTCAAGACCAAACACGGCGCCTACCCTTACGACTACGTGATGCTGGGCATCGGCTCGGAGCCGAACGACTTCGGCACCCCAGGCGTCAAGGAGCACGGCTTCACCTTGGGTTCATGGGAACAGGCCGTTCAACTGAAAGAACATATCCGCGACGTCGTTCGCCGCGGGGCCATCGAGCACGACCCGGCCAAGCGCAAGGCGCTGCTGTCTATCGTCGTCGTCGGCTCCGGCTTCACCGGGACCGAAACGATCGGTGAACTGCGCGACTGGCGCGACACGCTGGCTAAAGAGAACAAGTTGGCCCCTGAAGAGATCAGCTTCGCGCTGATGGAAATGGCGCCGACCATCATGAACATGCTGGACCGCAGCGACGCAGACAAGGCAGAACGCTACCTGCTCAAGAAGGGCGTCCAAGTCATGAAGAACACCGGCGTCGTCGGCGTTCACGAAGACCACGTCGACCTCAAAGACGGCTCGACCTTCCCGACTGCGACACTGATCTGGACCGCGGGGGTCAAGGCGACGGATCAGGCCAAGAACTTCGGCCTGACCCAGGCGCGCGCCGGCCGCATCGTGGTCGATGAGACCATGGCGTCCAAGGACGACAAGAACATCTACGTCGTCGGGGACGTGTCCTTCTTCGACGGCCACTCCGACCGCGGCGAACCCCAGATCGTCCAAGGCGCCGAAGCGAGTGCACACACCGCGCTGGTCAACATCCAAAACGCGATGGCCGGCAAGCCTGCCGACGTCGCCTACAAGGCCTCCTACTCCGGCTTCATGGTCAGCCTGGGCTCCAAGTACGGCGTCGCCAACATCATGGGCTGGCTACACCTCTCCGGGTTCTTCGCGATGTTGATGAAGCACCTCGTCAACATGCTCTACTTCCTCCAGAACTACTCGGGCTACTACTTCTTCCAGTACCTGATGCACGAATTCTTCCGCACCAAGAACGACCGCAACATCATGCGCGGCCACATCTCACGCCAAGGCAACGTGCTCTGGGCCGTGCCTGCGCGCCTCTACCTCGGGGCGATGTGGATCGTCGATGTCTCCCACAAGATCTCCGGGGACGCCTCTTGGTTTCTGCCGAAGCTACGCCTGCCGTTCGACTGGCTGCAGCCGGCTGCGACCTCGGGTGCGTCTGCAGCCGGCGCCGATGCGACAAGTGCCGCATCTGGCGCTGCGTCTGGGGCCGCCGAAGCGACGACGACCGCAGCCAAGGCCGTTTTCTCCCTGTCCTATGAGTACGGCAAGGAGCCGATGATGGTCTTCGACAAGATGCCGACTTGGATGTACAACATCACCAAGGCCATGATCCCGAACCAGGACGTCGCCTTCTTCATGCAGCGGACGATGACCGTCGTCGAGCTGCTGATCGGCCTGGCCCTCTTAGCGGGTTGCTTCACCTTCCTGTGCGGTGGCGTCTCCGCCATGTTCACCATGATCTTCTGCCTGAGCGGGATGTTCTACTGGACCAACATGTGGATGATCCCCGTGGCGATCGCCGTCATGAACGGCTCCGGCCGTGCGTTCGGCCTCGACAAGTGGGTCGTGCCATACCTGCAGAAGACCTTCGGCAAGTGGTGGTACGGGACACCAAAGGCACTATACGGCAGCGACGTGGTCAAATAAGCGCGTTGTCTCACGTAGGGTTCTGGGGTAGACTGGCCCCAGGACCCTATTCTTTTTGCGGCGATCGCGTCATGAAACACGCCGCATGAACTGTACTAACCGACGCGTGCGGTGACCCGGCCAGACGGCGCCTTCGCGACCGCGGCCGCACGCACACGGATCAGAAAGGAGGCCTGGCATGCGTCGCTATCTTCATATGATCAGACCCTTCGATGTGATCATCGTCGTCGTGCTGATGGCCCTGTCCTTCCTGCCAGTGGTGCTCTTTGCGCGCGCAGAAGCCGCGCAACAGGCCCAATCACCAGCGCACAGCACGCGCGTCTTGACCGCAGTCGTCACGCATGACGGCGAAGAAGTCTACCGGATCAAGCTGACCGGCCACCAGGGCACGACCCGCTTCCGCTACAACGACGGCGGCGATTACAATGAGATCGTCACCACTGGCGCACAGATCCAGATCACCGAAGCTGATTGTAGCGACCAGGTCTGCGTGCGCCGGGGCAAGATCAGCAAGCCCGGTGAGACGATCGTATGCCTGCCGCACAAGCTCTTGATCGAGATTCACTCCTCCAAGGGCGAGCAGACGGGAGGCATGGTGACCGAATGACAAGACCTTACCGACCCGAACGGACCCGCCAGATCATCTTCATCGCGCTGCTGTGCGCACAAGGCGTGATCATCGGCCTGCTCGAGCGGATGATCCCGTTTCCGTTCGCCTTTGCCCCCGGTGCTAAGCTCGGACTGGCGAATCTAATCACGATCATCTCACTGTTCACAATGTCTTTACCGGACAGCTTCCTCCTGATGGTGCTGCGCCTGCTGCTGACCACGCTGCTCGGCGGTACCCTCTCGACCTTCCTGTACAGCGGTGCCGGTGCCCTGCTGAGCTGGGCGGGGATGCTTGCGATCAAACAACTGGGCGAGCGGCGCGTCAGCATGATCGGCATTAGCGCAGCCGGCGGGATCTTGCATAACGTCGGCCAGCTAGTCGTCGCCAGCTGGATCGCCCAGAGCTGGACCGTGATGCTCTACCTCCCAGTGCTTTCTGGGATGGGCATCCTCGCCGGTATCGCCGTCGGGATCGCCGCCAACTTCTTATTCGCGCACATCGACACGCTGCGACGCCTGCGGTTCGACCGCAGCCGCCACGATTAATCCCAAAAAGGAGTTCATTATGCAGATCCATCCCATGTGGGCCGACTACCCGGCACTCGCCCCGGAACTCGAAGCGACGCTCGGGCTGATCGAGACCAACATCCACCCTAACAACCAGCCGGTGGCCGACGCCCTGCTCGCGATGATCAACGCCGGCGGCAAGCTCTTGCGGCCGGCATACTGCCTGCTTTTTGCCCAGTTCAAACCCGTGGATCGGCAAAAAATGATCGCCTTGGCCGCGGCCGTCGAGTCTCTGCACACGGCGACCTTAGTCCACGACGACATCATCGACAAGTCGGCGACTCGCCGCGGCCTGCCGACCATCAGCGCCCAGTTCGGGCCGGATGTCGCGGTCTACGCCGGGGACTACCTGTTCGTCGTCTGCTTCAAGCTGATCGCGCACTGGGCCAGCGACCTGCGCTCCGTGCAGCAAGACAGCGCCAGCATGGAGCAGATCTTGAATGGTGAGCTTGCACAGATGGGGCGGCGCTATAACCTGGAGATGACCATCGACGATTACCTCAACCAGGTCTCCGGCAAGACCGGGCAGCTCTTCGCCCTCGCCTGCTTCCTCGGCGCCTACGAGAGCGGTAACACAGGCCGCTTCGCCAAGGTCGCTGAGCGCACTGGGATGGCCGTCGGGATCGCCTTTCAGCTACTGGACGATATCCTCGACTACACCAGCACGCTCGACACGATCGGCAAGCCGGTACACGAGGATATCCGCCAGGGAGTCTACTCGGCCCCGCTGATCCTCGCGATGGCTGACCACCGCGCCGAATTCGCGCCTTACCTAGCGCGTCAAGCCGCGATGACCGACGCCGATATCCAGGCGGTCTTGGCCCTTGTCGCGCGCTACGACGGCGTCGCCCTAGCCCGACAGATGGCCCAACGCTACACCGACCAGGCACTGGCGGCCATGCGCAAGCTCCCGGACCGACCGGCGCGCCAGACCCTGATCCAGTTGACCACCCAGCTACTCACGCGACAAAGCTGAGTGCGACGTGACGAGTCAACCGATGAACGCGAACCAGGTCGCGCCATAGCGCGGCTCAGCCCGAACACCCCTGTAGAACCGACGCCGGTCGGGTTTACAGGGGTGTTCGTCGACACAAGCCTTATCCGTTGACTGTCCCTCACTGTAACGCAAGGTAGCGCAAATACTTCTCTTTGGCCCGCTCCAAGGCGCGGCGCATCCGGGGCTGCTGCGCTTCTGGGCGACCAAGCAGATTGACTTGAAGCGCCAGCAGCTCAAGCGGCGACAGGGTGGCAAAGAATCGATCCGCGGTGGCCAGAAAGATCAGCTCACGCTCGCGCTCATCATGCGTCAGCGGATAGGTCGCGTACTCCGCGTGCGGATCGGCCACCAGCGTCGCCGTGCTGTCGATGTGGCGCTTCTTGGCCATCTGGCGGCGCAGCAGCGAGCGGTAGTGTGAGCGCAACACTAACCGGTAGTACGGGCCGAACTTGGAGCCCCGGCTGCCATCATAGCGGCCCACGGTCTTGAGCAACGCGATCCGGGCCTCTTGCAGCCAGTCCTCCTGCTCGAAGCCGATCAGGTAGAACTGGCGTACCGTATTGCCAACGAGTGGCAGATATTGGCGAAACAGGCGCTCGAACGCCACAGAATCCGTCCGCGCCAACCGGATCAGTTCCAACTCCTCCTCAGTCATCAGCCGCACCCCCTGCGTCTGGTCGAAGCGATCACGTGCCCGTATCGTACCAGCCGGGTCAGTGAATTGCCTACCGAACAGGCGTTGGGGGAACAAAATAGTGAAATCGGTTACAACATCGTTCGTCGCGAGATCTGTGCGGTACCACATGAGAAAAAGCCTTGAAATCAGTCCAAAGTCTGAGTTTGTTCACATTTTAATCAAAATTATCTATTAGAATAGGTCCCATTACAGATTGGAGATGACATTATGGACAATGCGACATCCATCGCCGCCTCCGCAGGCCGCCCCACGCGGATCAGCTGGCAGGGCCTTCTGCCCTGGTTGCTCCCCGTAGGCCTGATCATCGTGTGGCAAGTCGCGGTTGGCCTAGGCTGGGTCGATAGCAAACTGATCCCCTCGCCGCTTGCGGTGGTCCAAGACGGGATCACCCTCTGGCAAAGCGGTGAGCTGCCCAAAAACATCAGTATCTCGCTCTTTCGCGCGACCGCCGGCTTCGCCTTAGGCGGCAGTCTTGGCTTCGTCCTCGGCATGGCCAATGGCCTCTCGAAGACCATGCGCGCCTTATTCGACACCTCGATCCAGATGCTACGCAACATCCCGCACTTATCCCTGATCCCCCTAGTGATCATCCTGCTGGGGATCGGTGAATCCGCGAAGATCTCGCTGGTCACGATCGGCGTGATGTTCCCGGTCTACATCAATACTTACCACGGCATCACGAGCATCGACCCGGAGCTGTTGGAGATGGGCAAGGCTTACGGCCTCTCGAAGCGCGCCTTGCTCTCGAAGATCATTTTTCCAGGGGCCCTGCCGACGATCCTCGTCGGGATCCGCTACGCGCTCGGGGTAATGTGGACCACGCTGATCGTCGCCGAGACGATCTCGTCGAACTCCGGGATCGGCTACATGGCGACCAATGCGCAAGAATTCATGAACATGGACACAGTCTTGCTGTGCATTGTGATCTACGCGCTGCTCGGCAAGCTATCTGACTTGATCGCCAAGGCGCTCGAAAGCGTCTGCCTCGCCTGGCAACAAGAGAGGAGTGCCGCCTGATGCCCACACCACTAGTGCGCTTCGCGAACATCGGCAAGGTCTACGGGGATAACGTCGCCTTGCACGGGGTGAACTTCGACCTCTACGCCGGCGAGTTCATCGCCTTGGTCGGGATGAGCGGCGGGGGCAAGAGCACGATCTTACGCCTGATGGCCCAGCTCGAGTCGCCGACCAGCGGCACCATCACCTACGCCGAACCTGGTCTGGTCACGCGGGTGATGTTTCAAAACGACCGCTTGCTCCCGTGGATGACCACGCTAGAGAACATCTCCTTCAAGAGCCACGACGCCGCCCAGCAGGCGAAGGCGCAACACGCGCTTGACGCCGTCGGACTGCATGACTTCGCGCAGACCTACCCGAACCAGCTCTCTGGCGGGCAGAAGCAACGCCTCGCACTGGCCCGCGCGATGATGGCCGACCCTCAGCTGCTGCTCCTGGACGAGCCGCTGGGGGCCCTCGATGCCTTGACTCGCCGCAACATGCAGGACTTCATCACACAGATCTGCGCCGAGTCGCACCTGACCACGCTGTTGATCACCCACGACGTTGACGAAGCGGCGCGCATGGCCGACCGTGTGATCGTCGTCAAGGCCGGCACGAACGTGTACGAAGCGGCCGGCGCCAAGGGCAAGTCCGCCGAAGACGTCGCGCGCGTGGCCGATGAGGTCTTGAGCGTGATCCTCGCCCCTGAAGACCGCCCGACCGTCAACGAGGAGGGATGATCATCAGTACCGCGAGAATCAAAAAACCATACCTCTACGAAGTCGACCTGATGCGGGTCTTCTTCATTTTTGGGGTCCTACTGAACCACACCACCACCGCGTTTTCCCAGAACATGGTCGCCGCAGAAGGGGGCCCGCACATGACGCTGCTGGCCACCCACCTGCTGATCCACTTCACCCGGATGGGCTTCATGTTCATGACCGGGCTGGTCTTGACGCTCAATTATTACGACCGCAACGACTGGCCGACCTTCTTCAAGAAGCGCTTCGCCGGCTCCGGCTGGCCCTACCTGCTGTGGAACATCGGCCTGCTGACGGGGTTGACGCTGATCAGCTACCCCGGCTTCGACTGGACGCACTTCGGCCCCACACTGCTGAGCGCGATCCTGCACGGCGATCAGTTCTATCTGTACTACATCGTCGTCACCCTGCAACTGTATGTCGCCTTCCCGCTGATCGTCTGGCTGTTCAAGACGTGCGCTAAGCACCACCTGACGATCCTGGCAGTCAGTTTTGCCCTCCAGATGGCGCTGATGTTCGGGATCAAATACGGGCTCCCGCATGTCGACCGGAGCAACTGGCTCTGGTGGTTCCGCGCATACGGTGTCAACGTGCTGACGTACCAGTTCTACTTCATCTTCGGCACTTATGTCTCCTTGCACTACCAGGCGACCTACGCGTTCATTCATCGCCACCTGCGCGCCATTGCTGGGACCACGCTGGTGATGGGGATCGGCACGGTCGGCTACTACTTCTGGAACCGTCTGAGCCTGGATCTGACCCACACCGCAGCGGTCTCCCCGCACCAGCCGTACATGCTGGTGTACGACACGCTGATGATCGTCACCGTCTTTGCGATCGGCAAGGGCTACGCGCACTGGCGGACCAACGGGATGCCGCAGTGGCTCGACCGCTTCATCGCTAACGGCGCCAAGGTCTCGTTCGGGATCTACCTGGACCAGACGATCGGCCTGGCGCTGCTACGCTGGCTGCTGACGTTCATCACCGTGCCGGACTGGGCCTTACTGGTCTTGATCCCGGTGGGCTACGTGTTTGTCCTGGCCGTATCATTCGGCATCGCGTGGTTCTGCTACAAGGTCCCGCCGTTTGGCATCCTGATCGGCCGGCCACAGTGGCATGTTTTGAAGAAAAATCGGAAAGGGGCGCGTCAACTTGACCGCACTCAATCAACACCTCTCACATCAGCTGGCAAGTGAGCTGGACCACCAATTCGTCAAGGACCTCAGCCTGGATCGGTGGTTCACCGGCCGCGAGTTGGCCCAAGACATCGCGACACTGGCTGCGGTCTGGGACACACACGCCATCGGGCACCGCGACCAACTGCTGGTCTGCTTGCCGAACGCCGCCGCCTTCTGGCCGATCAATCAGGCCGCTTGGGCGCGCGGGATGGCGATGCATCCCCTGTCGCCGACCACCCCGATCAGCGAACTCCTGCGCGATCACAACGCCCACCACTATCAGACGATGATCCTGACCCCGGCCTTAGCTGCGCAGCTCACTGACCCCGCCTTCACCATCGTGCCCCTAGCGTTGCACACCGCACCAGCCCTCGCCTTGGTCTTCGACCAGCGCCTGCTGGCCGGCCGCACGCAGGCCGACTTATCGACCCCCACGGAAGAAGATATCGCGTTGATCATGCACACCAGCGGTACCACCGGTCAGCCTAAGCGTGTCGGGCTGAGCCAGCGCATCATCTTCAACGCGGCGCGCCACAACGCCGAGAGCAACCATGTTTCACGTGAGACCGTCGCGCTGATCACGATGCCGATGTTTCACATCAACGCCCAGGTGATGGCGATGCTCGCGGTCCGCTACGCCGGCGGTCAGCTCGTGATCGCCCCGAAGTTCTCTGCCAGCGCCTTTTGGCCGCAGGTCCACGATAACCACGTGACCTGGACCACGGTCGTCCCGACGATGATCATGATCCTGCTGCTCAACGATAAAGCCAACGCCGCGTACGCCCAGCTCGCCGCCGGCATCCACCTCGACGTCGTGCGCTGCTCGTCCTTCTCATTACCGGAAGATAAGCTGACAAGCTTCCAGACGCGTTACCACACCCACGTACTGGAAGGCTACGGCATGACCGAGTCATCCAGCCAGTGCACGATCAACCCGATCGACGCGCCGAAGATCGGCTCCGCCGGGCGCGCCGTCGGGACCGAAGTCGCGATCCGCACCGACACCGGCGATTTCACGCAGGCGCCGGATGTGATCGGTGAGATCGCGGTCCGCGGCGACCACGTGATCACTCAGTACATGGACCCCCACCCCGACGCCTTCGTCAACGGCTGGTTTTTGACCGGTGACCTCGGCTACTTCGATGCCGACCAGTACCTGTTCATCAAGGGCCGCAAGAAGGAGATCATCTCCCGCGGGGGCGAGAAGGTCTCGCCGGCCGCTGTTGAAAACGTGCTGAGCGAGCTCGACTTCATCGCCCAGCTCGCCGTGATCGGCTTGCCCGATCCACTGTACGGGGAAGAAGTGACCGCGGTAGTCGTCAGCCGGACCCCTGGGATCGATGAAGCGGCGGAGCGTCAAGCGTTGCTCGACTACGGCCGCCAGCACCTGGCGAAGTTCGAACAACCGACCCGCGTCGTCTTCGTCACGAACTTCCCGCGCAACGCGACCGGCAAAGTGCTCCGACCGCAACTGCGGGACCAGGTCTTAACAGGAGGATCGACCCATGACGCATAAAACCAAAGTGATCTTACTGCTGGCCGCCTTGTGCGCCTGGCTCGGCGTGGCCGTCTACGGCTACACCCAGACCGACGCCGCGCAGACCAGTCTGACCAAGGTCGTCATCGGCTACCAGAAAGCCGACCCCGTCGACATCGCGCGCCAGCACGGTGAGTTTGCCAAGAAGATGAAGGCCAAGGGCTACAAGGTCGTCTTCAAGGAGTTCCAAAACGGTGCAGCGCTCCTGACTGCGCTGAAATCCGGCAACATCAACTACGCGCGCCTAGGCGACGCCCCGCCGGTGATCAACCAAGCCGCCGGGCTCGACCTCGTCTACATCGCCGCGGGGGCCGATAAGATCCAAGGCACCGAGGTCCTTGTGCGCAAGCAAGCCAACATCAAGACCCTGGCCGACCTCAAGGGCAAGCGCATCGCCTACGCCAAGGGCACCACCGCCCAGTTCATGCTGATCCAGACGCTGCTGAAGGCGAACCTGACGGTCAACGACGTCACCATCGTCGACATGGACCAAAGTGCCGCCAGCGTGGCGTTTGCCAAAGGAAAAGTCGACGCCTGGGTCTCCTGGGATCCGTACACCGCCACCGCCGAGATCGAGCAAAACGCGGTGGTGCTGACCAACTCCAAGGGCCTGTCGATGGACCGCGACTTCGTGGTCTCCTCACGCAAGTACGCCAGCAAGCACACCGACGTCTCAACGCTGTTGATCCAGTACCTAGCCGAGGATATGGACTGGGCCAATGCTAACCATGACAAGCTGATCACGATGCTGACCAAGACCCTGCACCTCTCCAAGGCCGTCATCAAGAAGACTGTGGAGCGGCGGACCTACGCCATGGGCAAGGTCACCCCGGCGATCCTCAAGGAACAACAGAAGATCGCCGACGTGTTCTACGAGCAAGGCATGATCCAAAAAAAGATCGACGTCACCGACGCGACCTTGAAGTAACACCGGGCTGGACGCCTGAGGAATAAGGCATACAGGCAACGCCCTTTCTAACGCATGTCTGCCTGTAACTCACTGCGTTCGAACGGGCAGCGCAAGCCGTATAAGAGAGACCCCCTGCAAAACCTAAGTTCAGGTTTTCCAGGGGGTCTCTCTTATACTCTGGGCTAAAACCGCGTTATGGCACAGCCCCCTTTGATACGTGCTCACGAGCACTGGTCCTGGTCTCACTTCAGTCCCGCCACACATACCCGGCCGCACAGCCCAGCAAGAGCGCAACGTTGATCAGCAGCAGCCCCCACAGCCAGCCATCGAGGCGGCCGAAGCGTAAGGTGCGGGCCAGTGCCTGACCGACCCAGGCGAGCAGACCAGGGCGTGGCGAGCGCGTGTGCGTGGGCGTGATATGCAGCGCCTTGGCCTGCGCGCTGTTCGACTTGAGTGACGTCGCGCTGGTCAACAGGCCGACCACCACCCGCCGGTACCGCGTCCCGCGGGCGCCTTCGCAGCGGATCAGGGTCAGCCGCGCGTCGGCGGTATCCGCCAGTACGCTGACCTGACTGGCGTCGACCACCTGGTTGATCGCCACGCGGTAGCGCCAGACTGTGGTCAAGTCGCTGACCAGCATCGTGTCGCCTACCTTGAGGCCCGCAATCTGCTTGAGCAACACGTCGGCGCCGACGAAGTTATGCGCCGCCATCACCGTGTTGCCTTGCCCAAGTCGCCGCTCCGGATAGTACAAAGCGACCCCGGCGCTCAACGTCTCATCATTGATGCGGTTGAAAACAGGCAGACTGATGTCAGCTGCCGGGATCGCGAGGCGCCCGACCCCCGCACGTTGGATCAGCGACGCAGTGCTTGCCTGCGCGTTGAGCAACGTGCGCAGGTCAGCGTCTTCGATCTTGGCACGCTGGGCGACCGTGGCCGCAACGCTAGCCGCCAGGTTCGCTCGCTGTTGCGCCGCTTTACGCGGCGTGATCGTCGTCACCGGGGCCTGCAGCAGGGTCTGATACCCCGCAGCCAACAGCGCGAGGCTCGCTAGCATCGCCGCCAGCGGCCAGATGAACCACTTAATCAACCGGTGCATGAGCCCGCCTCCGTGTCAGCCACCACGCGATCAGCAGCAGGAGCAAGAACGCGACGACGGCGATCAGCCACAGGTTCTCGACGCGCCAGAGGTCGCGCGCCACCGTGACCGTCGCTTTGGCTTGGCGCATCGAGATGCGCTTACCGTAGACGATCAGGCGGTGCGAATTCACGAACAGCGGCGTACAGGTCATCAGCGCGATCCGGTCTTGGCCCGGTTGGACGTAGAATGCGCGTACCGCACTCGGCTTGGCCGGATCGACCACTTTGCGCGCATAGACCTGATAGGCGGTCTGCTGCCCGAAAGCGTTGATGTAGACCACATCCCCGTTTTGGAGGTAGCGGATATTGTCGAAGAAGATCCGGTTGGCCAGCCCGGAATGCCCCGTGATGCCCGCCATCGTATTCTTACCCCCGGTCGGGAGACTGGTGAACGGCAGCGTCCCCAGCGCCCGGTTGAGCACCCAATCGGAGTCACCGAAGTATAGTGGCATCATCTTGAGCTTGATGCTCGGGATGTTGAGGTAGCCGATCGGGCTGCGCCGATCCGGCTGCAGGGTGGCGACATCGACCTTGGTCGCCGCGCGCTTTTGCTGCTGCGCGTAGATCATCTCGTTGTATCGCTTGAGCTTAGCCGCGATCCCCGGTGCCGGTGGTAAGTAAGCCTGCTCATAGGTGCTGGTCGCCTGCTCACGCTTGGCGGTCTGCTGCCAGTTGAACAGGAACGGGGCGAGGAACAGCAAGACCCCGATGAGGAGTGTCGTCGTGAAAAACGCGTTGTACACGCGGCCACGCGTCGATCGCTTAGCCATTCTGCCGCCTCCTTCTCTGCTGCCAGAGGAACCATGCCCCCAGCCCCACCATCAGACCGAACACGACCATCAGCCAGACGTGATCCAACCGCCACAGATCGCGACGCACCGTCCGCGTGGCCTTGGCCGCGCGCATCGAGACGCGCTTGCTATACACCAGCAGGCGGTCGGTGTTCACGAACAGCGGGGTGCAGGTCAACAGCACCATCCGGTCGCGGCCCGGCTGCACATGCACCGCCTTGAGCGTTGTGGGGTCTGTCGGATCGACGACCTTGCGCGCGTAGACCCGGTAAGCCTTCGTTGTGCCGAAGCTCGTGACATAGAACACGTCACCGGTTTGCAGGTAGCGGATGTTGTCGAAGACGATCCGGTTCGCCAGCCCCGAATGGCCGGTGATCACGCCTAGCGTATCCTGCCCCCCACTCGGTAAGCTGGTCCCCGGCATCGTGCCGGCGCCGTGTGCCAGCGCCCAATCCGAATCACCGTAGTAGATCAGCGTGTTTTGCAGTTTGATCGCCGGGGCACTGATGTATCCTAGCGGCTCGCGCAGCTCGGGTTGGATCTGGCGGATCGCGACGCGCGTCGTCGGCGTGCGGCCCTGTTGCTGTGCAACGATCATCTGGTTATACGCCTTGAGCTTGGCGATCAGCGGATCGGCCGTGGCGGCCCGGTGCTCATAGGTGGTCACCGCCTGCTGATTGCGCTGGCTCAGCCAGCCGTCGTACGCGAACGGAAGCACCAACAGCAAGACGCCAAGCGCGAACAACGTGCCAAAAAACCAGTAAAACCCGCGGTCCGTCCAGCGCTTCATCTGGTCACCCCCTTAGCGATAGAGACAACGATGACCCCAGGCCATTGCCCGGAGTCACCGCGTGAGATCAGTTGCTTAGTCTTGTGCGGCTTCGCGCCGACGCTTGATATAAAGCATCGCACCGGAACCAACGATCAGTGCGGTGGCCGTCAGCAGCAGCAGGCGCGCATCGCTCCCGGTCATCGGGAGGTTCGGCAGCATGTTGTTCGCATCCTTGACCGTTGCGTCCACCTCTTTGTCCTGCGCCGCGACGACGGCGTGGATCTGGCCATCTACATCGTAACCTGCTGGGGCATCGGTTTCAACCAAGTAGTAGGTCTTGGTGTAAGTGCCGTCATCCTGCTTGTCGACCGCCAGTCCGTCGAACTCCAGCGTCCCATCCGCGCCGGTCGTCTTCGTGATGACGTTGCCGGCCCCATCTTCGAGCCACTTGCCAGCCTTGGCGTTCGCCTCGCTGGTGGCCAGTCGGAAGGTCGCATTCGCCAGTGGCGTCGCGGCCTTGGTGTCGTCGACCTTCAAGACGTCGATGTTCCCGTACTGGATGGTCGGGTTCTTATCGTCATCCTTCGGCACGTTCGGTTCGTCCGGCTTCGTCTCCGGCTTCGTATCACCTCCCGGGACCGTCGTCTCGTGGTCGGGCACGCCGGTCGCCGGCGTATAGAAGGTATCGAAGCTGTTCGTGACCTTCGCGGCCCCGATCGCGGAGTCTCGGTCGCTCGTCAAGGTCGCGGTGGTCAGCGTGGCGACGATGTTCGTAGACCCCGCCGCTTTCTTCATCCCAGCAGGCAACAGGCTGATCTGAACGACGTTGAAGTCCTTGAGTGCGCCAGTGCCGGCCTTGGCCGTCACGGTGTAGTCGGTGTCCTTCGACAGCGACGTCCCGTCCGCAGCGCCGCCGACCAACGTCACCTTGTCGACCTGCTTGAACTGTAGCGACTGGGTGTTGATCGGATCGGAGATGATCAGCGACTGGGCGAACACTTCCTTCGTCCCGGCCGCCTCATCCGCGGCGGTGTACAAGTCAGCGGGCGTGCTGATGCTCAGATCCCAGCTGACGTCTGCCCCTGCCATGATGGACTTGGTCTGCTCGGAGTTCGTGAAGGTCTTGACCGGGTTCAGCTTGATGTCTTCCGTCTCGTTTTTCGGGTAAACGTTGACGTCGTACAGCAGCGTGGCGTCGTCGTCTGCCGTCTGCGCTGTTTGGGTCATCGGCACGTGCACGATGAACGGTGCGGCCGCTGCCTTGACGGAGGCAGATTTCACTTCACTCACCAGGTAGTAGCCATCCGCTGTCGTGTCGCTACCGAGGGCCGCGACCGCCACCCCGGTCGCATCCGTCGTGACTGTCTGCGTGGTGGTACTCGTGGTGTACGTCGAGGCCTCCGATGCGACCATGTTCTTGGCCCCGTCCGTCGGCGTGATCTTGACCACGGTGAAGGCGATATTCGCCAGCGGATGCCGGCTACTGGTCACGTTGGCGGCGTCATTCGTCGTCCCGGTCGCGGCCGTCGTGGACGTCCCTCCGTCGAACTTGTGGATCGTGATCGTGCGGGCAGTGCTGCTGTCCGGCAGCACTGCGGATTCCGCTTGGGCTTGGAACGTCTGGATCGCGGCAGGAGCCACGGCCCCGAGACCGCCAAGGACTAGGCCGCTCACGGCCAAGGCGTGGATCAGGCGGGTCTTATAGTCAACTTTTTTCATCATTAGTCCTCCTTCAAGGCTTTGCGTTGGTGTATGAGTATGCCGGCTAATCCGGCGAGCCCGATGACCGTACCGACGGCCATCAAGGCGAGGCGGGCGTCGCTGCCCGCTTCGGGGTAGTGCATCGGGGGAACCGCTTCATGGACGTCGACCACAATCGTCTGCGTCCACTGCCCGGCCACCTGGGAGAAGTGTGTCATCAGGAACGGTAGCGTCTCCTCGTCGGTGACGTATCCCGGCCAGTTCGCCAACGCATCCCCCAGGCTGATCGGCTGCCCCAGCACACGACTCGAGACCGGTCGATCGGCGAACGTCGCCAGGTCCTTGTCAGTGTCCGATGCGTGCAAGACGAGTGTGTAGGTCGCCTCGGTCAAGGTATAGGTCCCTGCCTGAGCCGTACCGGTGAGGTATTGGTCGTTGCGTAACGCCTCACCTGACGCTTGGTTCAGCCAGACTTCTGTCCTGGCACTCGGTAACTGGACACTGACACCGGTCGTGTCACCGAAATGCTGACCAAAGGTGATCTGCTGCAATCCACTACCGGTGAACAGATCTGGCAAGGCGGGATCGAGCAACTGGGGCAGGTGCCAAGCGGTGGCCGTCGCATCCGTGGGATCACCGAGCGATAAGTGTGTCACTCGGGTCAGCCCAGCAAAGGCCCCGTTCAGCCGCTGTACGTTATTGGTGTGCCATCGATCAACGGGCAGCGCCGTGAGCGCGGTCATCCCGCGAAACAGGTCCGTCATGTCCGTCACGTTGTGCGTGTCCCACTGCGCAACGTCTAAGCTCGACAATGCCGAGACCCCATCAAACGCGCTGGGCATGCGCTGGACCTGACCGATGTTCCAATTCCCGACGTCAAGAACTGTCAGGGCGTGATCGCCTTGGAACATCGCGCTCATGTCGGTGACGGCACTCATGTCCAACGCCGCAGCGCCATCGATCGCCGTCAGTTGGGTCAACCCCGCAAATAGATGACTCGCATTGGGGCCAACCTTGACCGCCCCTTCGACTTTGATCGAGGTGACTTTATCCGCCAGGCTCGCCCAGGGGCTAGTCTGATTCGGATTATCCAACGTCCCACCGCTGAGGTGTAGCACGCCCGATTCGTCGAGATACCATTTCACCGCGTCGCTGCTACTACCGACGAGCCCCTTAGCTTGGACAGGTTGGACAGTGACCGTGTAATTATCCGTCGTATCCGTCGTCAAAAGTATTGACTGGCCACCGACGGTCCCAAAGGGGTTCGCTGGATACACGTACTGAAACGCGTCAAGGTTAGCCGCCGCCCAGGGATCCTTAGGGGTAAGCGTTGCACTCGTGCCCAGCGCCCCCCAGACCGAATCAGTCGCCACCGTGACAGGTTGGCCGTTCGTCATGGTCTGATAGTTCAGGTCCGCAGAGGCCACCGTCCCGTGAATGTATGTGCCTGGCTTCATCGTGGTTGAATTGTAGACCTTCGTGTTCTTCGAGTCCGCAGCCATTGGTAGCCGAACCCAGTCTGGAAACGTTGAGGTGCTCGGTGCCTTGTACTGTGCGGGCAAAACGACCGCGCCATTTTGCCCGGTGGCAGCGCCTTGTGCGCTTGGGGCATTACCGTTGACCTTAGCAGTGCTGAAGCCGGGACCAAAGTTGATCTGTCTTGCTTGAGCGGTGAAGAACATCCCCGTCATATTCGTGACATTCGCAGTGTTCCAACCACTTAAGTCGAGCACGGTCGTCACCTGGGTCGGGTCGTCCACCAAATAATTCAGGTAGAAGAACATATCGGCCATATTCGTCACCCGGCTCGTATCCCAATTCGCTAGCCCCTCTAGACCCGATCGCAGCGCCATGTTCATGTAGAACATCCCACTCATATCCGTTGTCGCAGAGGTATCCAGGTGGTCGAGGTGTACGTACTTCTGAACGCTCATCATGCCGGCAAACAGACCGGCCGCATTGGCCCCCAACTTGACTTGACCGTCAATACTGATGGTCGTGACGCCTGTAAGGCCCAACCCGATCCAATCAGATTGCGTCGACCCCAGCGTGGTACTCGCGAGCGTCCCACTGCCGAGGTGCAACGTCCCATCTGTGTCGACAAAGTATTTGACCGGTGCACTGCCAGTCGGATTATTGATGCCTTTATTGGCCCCATCTACGACATGCATTTTTAACTGGCGCGTCTGCCCAGATTCAACAGTCAGTGGTGCAGTTGGGCCAAACATAGTCAGCGCATCTGCGCCGTCTTGCGCAAACACATATTGCTTAAGGGCCGCGACTTGCCATGGATCGACGACCGTGTAACTTGACCGGTCCTTCGGTACCGCATCTGTGTAAAGCACGGCGCCGGTTGACTCATCCACATACTGGACGATCCGATCGGATACCTCGTAAGGCTCGACTGCCGTTGCACCGCTGCTCACGAGGTTCACATAGTTAGTGCGTTTGACGTCCTGGCTATCGAACCAGATCCCGGTCGACGGCAGATCAAGTGTCGCGCCGCTGGCGGTGTAGACCTTGGGCCCAAAAATGATCTTCTTGAGTGCGCGATCGTTGGCCACCCAGTTGGCCAACTGCGTGCTAGCCGGCGCTGTCCCCGTCTCAAATCCACTCAAGTCCAGGGTCTGTAAACTGGTCATGCCTGAAAACAGTCGCTGTGCGTTCGCATTGTTGATCTTAGCCGTCAGCGTTAGGGTAGTCAGCTTCGCGTCGTCCGCGAATAACCCGGAAATATCCTTCACCGCAGAAAAATCAACGTTCGTCAGCCCTTGGATCGAGGTCAGTGCCGGTAAACCCGCAAAGATATACTGCGAGTATTCTGACAGCTTCAACGCACCGGTAATCTTCAGTGTCGTGATCTGGCTGGCGAAAGCCGACCAAGGACTGGACCCTGATGTCGTGGCTGCGTACCGGCTCCCAGTCGTGCCACCCGTGATCGTCAGCGTTCCATTCTCCAGGCGCCACTGAGCAGTCCCGTCGTTGCCAGACGCGGTGTCCGCTGCAGCCACTTGCTGCGCCGGGAGCACCACGCTCACGGCCGCGACCGGTCCACCGAGGGTCAGGCCAGCCGCAGCGAGCCCGACGACCCACCGCTTGCCGGACTTATAGAGCTTCTTGCGCAAGCCCTCATCGTTGTGTGTCAATCGCGCTCACCTCCCTTCGGCGGCGTAGGCCAGCGGCCAAGACCGCTGACGCCATCAGGCTCAACAAGCCCAGTGCGAGCAAGCGCCGCCAGGGGAGCGGCGTCACGCGGCCGCTCGTCTGCATGATGCGCGCTTCTTGTTCGGCCGGCCGGTTGTCACCGGTCGCAACGTCTAAGCTCACCAGCCCTGACTTAGGGCTGTAAGCAAACACCGGGGCCTGCGCACTGAGCGTGGCGAGCACGGGTCTGGCCGGTGCCGTCACCTGTGACGTACGCAACTCTGCCAGCACGTAATGGCCGCTGACGAGGGCCGTCCCACTGAGCCTCGCGATCCCATCACGATTCGTCGTCAACACCACATCGAGTGGCGCAGTGTCACTGACGCGATAGGTGCTGACCTTGCGCGGATCGATCGGCACGTCCGCCTGCGCTGCGACCACATGCACCAGTCGGTAGCGGGCCCCCGCCAGCGGCACCGTCTGTTGCGCACTGGTCTGGCTGGCGACGCTGACCCGCTTCGTCACGCTGACGCTGAACGCAGCGGCGACCGGTCGATCGCTGGGGCCGCCGAGCAGCAAGCCTAAGGTGACCATCAAGATTATCGTTACCATTCGCTTCACACGGCATCCCCCTCACATCATCGACTTCCTGCTTACATTCTATCAGGATAATTTTCCTATCCACTTCATCTTTTGTAAGAATTCTTCGCCAGTTTTGTTTCTGTTAACGCCAAAAAGTAGCTTTTTCGAGCCAAAAACCAATTTTAAATCATTAATCAATATAATATGTTTTTAATTTTGATAATTAAGTTAACATTCGGTCGACGACCCTAAAAAACCCCATTTATACGTATTCTGTCTCGCTTCGGTCCGCCAATCACCCTTCAAAGGAGCGGACAGACAACGATGGTTCAAAATATCATTCGAAAAACGTGCATTTTGACCACAAAAAAAGAACCAACTGCTCAGCAGTTGGTTCACAGGGTATGTTATCGCGAATGCGGGGGCTGTTCCATCCGGCGCCGCATCTTTTCAAGCTGCAAAAGCTGATCCGTGCGCCAAGGCACATTGCGCCGGTTCTCTCGCATGATGAAGGGGTCGGTGGACTTCGTGAACTCCACATGCGACCGCTGGACCTCGCGCAGAAAATCGCGCGAGGAGATCCGCAAGGCGCCGCGTGAGAACACGGTCCACTGCTCGGCCTGATCCGAGGTGACCACCGTCAGTTGCACTAGCGGGCTGTTGAGGTCGTTCGCCAGTTTTTCGATGTAGGAATCCGCGGTCTGGTCTTCTTGCGTGAAGACGATCTTCAAGTCCCACTTATCGTAGCGCTGGCCGATACCAGGCACATACATGGCGTCGAACACCACGACAATGTTCGCGTTCTCATGACTGCGGTACTCCGCCAGCTCATCCAAGAGCTGGTCGCGCGCCGCATCGAAGTGCCCATCAGCCTTGAGCTTAGCAAGCGCCGGCCAGTTCCCGATCACATTGTAACCGTCCACGATCAGCAGATGCCGCCTCATCAGTGGCCTCCGCGCACAGTGAAGGCTTGATACATCAAGATCCCCGCCGCGACGCTGGCATTCAGGCTCTGCACGTGGCCGACCATCGGGATCGTGAGCGTCGCGTCCATCAGCTTGGCAACCCCCGGCGAGATGCCCTTACCTTCGTTCCCGATCACCAGGGCAACACTGCCGCTGGCGTCCCACTGGCGAAAATCCTGGCCATCCATCGCGGTCCCGTAAATCCACATCCCGCGGTCTTTGAGTTGCTTGATGGTGGCGGCAAGGTTCGTCACGCGAGCGACCGGGACGTGTTCGATGGCCCCAGTCGAGATCTTCGCAACGGTACTGGTCAAGCCCACCGCGCGATGCTTCGGGATAATGATCCCATCGACGCCGACCGCATCGGCGGTACGCATGATCGAGCCCAGGTTGTGAGGATCCTCTAAGTTATCGAGGATCAAGAACAACGGGGCGTGCCCGGCCCCCGCTGCATGCGCGAACAGTGCATCGATCGTCGCGTAAGCGTACGGGGCCATCGCGACCATCACGCCTTGGTGGTTCCCGCCGTCGGTCAAGAGGTCGAGCTTGGTCTTCGGGACCGTGCTGACGAGGATCTTGGCCTTCTGGGCTTTTTGCACCAGTTCGTGGATCGGATCGGAGTTCAGCCCGGTCTGGACGAACAGCTTGTTGATCGTCTTGTTGGACCCTTCCTTGAGCGCCTCGGCGACGGCGTGGCGCCCGAAGACGAACTCGTCTTCATGCGCCGCATCGGCTGGACGATCACGGTACTTGTCTGCGCCTTGTGGCCGCGCGGCCGGCCGGCTCGCCCGACCGGTGCGGGCCGGCTTCGCGCTTGGTCGCGCAGGCTTAGCGCCGCGCGGGTTGAACTTTGACTCAGGCTTGGCCATGACCGGTGCCCCCTTTCTCAACATAGGCGATGCACCAGGCGGCCAACGCCGCGACACGGTCGTCTTGGCCGTCGAGCTTCAGCGCCCCAAAGAGCGCTTCGAAGCCGGTCGAGGTGCGGTAGGTAACCACATCAGTGTTCTTCGCATGGGTGTACGACTTGGCGTTGCGCCCCCGCTTGAAGGTGGCCCACTCGTCTTCGGACAACACCCCTTCGCTTTCCATCCCCGCGATCAGGGCCGCTTGGGCCTTGGCGGAGACGAACGCCTTCGCGGCCCGCTGCAGCATATTGGGCCGCACGATACCACGCTGGATCAAGTGCTCACGGATGAACACTTCGTAGACGGCGTCGCCGAGGTAGGCCAGCGTCACGCCGTTGAGTTGCTTGGAATCAGTCATTTTTTCTCCATCTTGTGCCTTGCGGGGTGTCCTCCAAGACGATCCCGGCTTCTGCCAGCTGGTCGCGGATCGCGTCGCTGGTGGCAAAATCATGCGCCGCCCGTGCGGCATTGCGCTGCTGGATCAGCGCTTCGATATCAGCATCCAGCAGCTGCGCCTTGAACTCGACGCCGAAGATCAATAGCCAGGCCGCCTGCGTCGCCAGCAGCAACGTCAGACTGTCGGCGTGGACCGTCTCAGCCGCCGCATAGGTGTTCATCAGCTTAGTCAGCTCGTACAAGGCGGCCAGACCGTTTTGGACGTTGAAGTCATCGTCCATCGCAGTGGTGAACGCCTCCTTCAGGGCCATCACTTGGGCGGTGATCGCCGGATCACCGCCAGCCGCCGCGGTGGCTTGGCGGTAGGCCACGCTGTCACGGGCGATGCGTAGCTTCTCGAGGTTCCGCGCCGCCTCTTTCAGGCCACTTTCGGAATAGCGGATCGGCTTGCGGTACTGGGTCGACGCCATCAAGAAGCGAAGCGTTTGTGGGTCGACGGTCTTCACGATGTCGTGCACCGTGATGAAGTTGCCCAACGACTTGCTCATCTTCTCATCGTCATCACCGATGGTCACGAAGCCGTTGTGCATCCAGTAGTTGACGAACTTCTGCCCGGTAGCCGCCTCGCTTTGCGCGATCTCGTTTTGGTGGTGTGGGAATTCGAGATCCTGCCCACCGCCATGAATATCGATCGTCGCGCCAAGCAGCGTGGTCGACATCACCGAGCACTCGATGTGCCATCCCGGGCGGCCAGCGCCCCAAGGTGACGGCCAGCTGATCTCTTCCGGCTTAGCCCCTTTCCACAAGGCAAAATCGATTGGATCCTCCTTGCGCGCGGTCTCGGCTGTCGCGGTGTGCTGGGAGGCGCCCTGCTCGAGCTCATCGATGTTCTTATTCGCAAGCGCCCCGTAGTGTTTGAACTTCCGCGCCCGGTAGTAGACGTCGCCGTCCACCGCGTACGCGTAGCCCTTGTCGATCAGGACCTGGATGAACGCAATGATCTCCGGGATCATCTCGCTCGCGCGCGGGTGGGCCGTCGCCGGTTCGATGTTCAGCTTGCCGGTGTCCGCCATGAACGCGTCGATGAAGCGTTGAGCCAAGGCCAGCGGGGCCTCACCAGTCGCCTTAGCGCCGTTGATGATCTTATCGTCGACATCCGTGAAGTTGGAGACGTAATCCACGTTATACCCGCGGTACTCCAAGTAGCGGCGGATCGTATCGAACGCGATGGCGGAGCGGGCGTTGCCGATATGGATGTAGTTGTAGACGGTCGGGCCACAGACATACATCTTCACCTCGCCAGGCGTGATCGGATGGAAGTCCTCCTTCGTGCGCGTCAACGTGTTATAGATTTGGAGCATACGCATACCGTCCTTTCGCAAGTCTCATTCGTATCATACCCGAAAAACCCGCACCATGAAAGCAAAACCCCGGGGGCGAGGGCGGCGTTGGCGCCTGGGTCTACCGGCGGTCTCACCGGACATTCTAGTGCGCGGTCCCCCATCGTCAGGCCACTCGGCCAGCTACTCGTCGGCCTGCGCCGCCAGTGCGGTCGCCAAGGCGGCCAAGAAGCGCTGGCCGTACTTCTCGAACTTGGCCTGCCCGATCCCCTTAACGCTCAGCATTTCGAGTTCGCTGGTCGGTTGCACGGCGCACAGGTCGCGCAGCGTCTGATCGGAGAAGATCACATACGGCGGCACCCCTTGCTGCTCGGCCAGCTCACGCCGCAGTTGGCGCAGCGTTTGGAACAGCGCATCGTCCACCGGCTGCGTGCGGGTCGCGCGCACGGCTTGCTTGCGCGTCACCGGGGACTCACCGCGCAGCACCGCCGCCCCAAGCTGGGTCACATGGAGCGTGGGATACTGACCCCCGATCGCCTCGAGGTAACCACCGGCGGTCAGAAAATCGATGAAGCCGCCGATGTCTTTTTTGGTCATCTGCCGCATCAGCCCATAGGTGCTCAGCGCATCGAAGTGCATGTCGCGCACGCGCTGCGTGTTCGCACCGGCCAGCACGTCGGCGATCAGCCCCTTGCCGAAGCGCTCGTGCATCCGGTAGACACACGACAGCACCTTCTGCGCGTCGACGGTGACGTCGATGCTGGCGCGCTCGTCTAGGCAGTTGGAGCACCGCCCGCACGGCTCAGACGCTTGGCCGAAGTAGCGCAGGATGAACTGCTGAAGGCAATCGCCGGTGTTGGCGTACTGGTTCATCGTCTGTAGCTTTTGGTACTCGCTTTGGCGGTAATCGTCATCGCCGTCGCTTTGGTCGATGAAGAAGCGCCGGATCTGCAAGTCGGCCGGCGCGAACAACAGGATCGCTTCGGAGGGCAGACCGTCTCGCCCAGCGCGCCCGGCCTCCTGGTAGTAAGACTCCAAGTCGCCTGGCACCTGCGCGTGGATCACGAAGCGCACGTTGCTCTTGTCGATCCCCATCCCGAACGCATTGGTCGCGACCATCACCGGTTTGCGGTCGAACAAGAAGTCCTCCTGGCTGGCCGAGCGCTGGGCTTCGGTCAGCCCCGCGTGGTACTTGGCCACTTCGATGTCTTGGCGGTCTAACAGCGTGTACAGCCGCTCGACTTCCTTGCGCGTGGCGCAGTAGACGATCCCGCTGGCGTCGGGATTCAGCCGCAGGTAGTCCAGAAGGTAGGCGTCTTTGTCCTGATCCTTGACCACCTTGAAGCTGAGATTCGGTCGCGCGAACCCGGTGTTGATCCGCCCAGTCTGTGGGATCGCCAGGCGCTGCGAGATGTCGTCTGCGACCCGCGCCGTGGCGGTCGCCGTCAGCGCGACGACCGTCGGATGCGACGGCAAGTCCGCGGCGACCTGCGCCAAAGCGAGGTAACTCGGGCGAAAATCGTGACCCCACTGCGAGATGCAGTGGGCTTCGTCGACCGCCAGCAAGCTGATGTCTAACTGGGCTAGCGCCCGCTGGAACTCCGGCATTTCCATGCGCTCAGGTGCCACGTACAGCAACTTGACGTCGCCGCGCGCCGCCTCTGCCAGCCGGTAATCGGCCTCGTTGTAGCCGATCGTGCTGTTGATGAAGGTGGCCGGGATGCCGTTTTCGTTCAACGCATCGACCTGGTCCTTCATCAAGGCGATCAGCGGTGAGACCACCACCGTCAGCCCCGGGAGGACCAGCGCCGGGATCTGGTAACACAGTGACTTCCCGCCACCGGTCGGCATGATCACCAAGGTGTTCTCGCCCGCCAGAACGCGCGTGATCGCCTGATCCTGCCCCGGGCGGAATGCATCGTAGCCGAATTTGTCCTTCAAGATCGCCAGTGCCGTGTCCATGCGTCTCCCCCATTTCGTATCTATCCATTCTACGCGTTTAGGCCCACGGTGTAAATTACGCTGACCCGCTCACCGCTGTCGGCGATCACGCCAGTAGACCAGCCCGCCCAGTCCGGCCATCGCGGCGCCGATCGCCCAAGTTAGCGGGCTGAAGCTGGTCGCCAGCGCGGCGATCACGCCCAGCGCGACCAAGGGGATGAGCCAACCCCCGGGTAGGCGCATCCCCTGAGGCAACGCAGGGTCACGCCGCAGCTTCAACATCGCCAGGATCGTCATCACGTACTGGGCAAACGAGCTGAGCACGATCAGCTTGACCAAGAAGAGGTAACTTCCGCTCACCACGAGCACTGCGGCGACGCCCATCGTCAGGCAGATCGCGACGATCGGTGCGCCATGGCGGTTCGTGCGGCCGAATGCCGATGGCAGCAGTTGCTTTTCTGTCGCCAGAGACGCCATCGCAATCGGCGTATCGAAGGCCACGGCGATCGCGACCCCCAGGATCGAGACCAGCATCCCCAGAAGCACCACTGTTCGGCCGACCGGCCCGATCACCGCTGCCAGGCTCGCCGCAACTGGTAACGCCGTTGCAGTGACCTTCGCCCCGAGCAGCCCGATCACAACGGTCTGGACCAGCGCGTACCCGAGCGTGACGACGACCATCACGATCAGCAAGGCGCGTGGCAGCGTCCGGGCTGGATCCCGCATCTGCTGTGCCGCGATCGGCAGGAAGGAGAAGCCGGTGAACATATAAAACGCGGTGACAAACGCTGGCCGCAAGCCGCCGCCGGTCGGTACCGGCAGTGCCACCGGCCCCCAAAGGTGTAAGGTCGCCCAGCCCCCGACCAGCACAACGGCCAGTAGCAGCGCGACCTTGATCGCACTGGCGAAGTCATCCAAGCCGGTGGCCGCCGAACCACCCATGCCGTTGACCACCGTCAGGCCCCCAAGGATCACCAAGGCGATCACGGTGTAGCCCCACCGTGTCTGGGCCAGCGGGACCAGCCCGCCCAGCGTCGTCAAAAACGCCGCCAGCTCGGCTGCGATCGTGATCACGCCCAAGAACCAGCTAAACCAGCCCGTCATGAACCCCGCCAGCGGGCCGAACGCCCGGTCTGCATAGACCCAAGCCCCGCCGTCGTCGTCGATCCGCGACGCCAGCACCGCATAACACAGCGCGATCAGTGTCGTCGCAAGGCCCGCGCCGACGATCGCGGTCACGCTGTGCCAACCGGCATCCTTGACCAGCGTCCCCGGCAGCAGGAAGATCCCCGAGCCGATCACCCCGTTGATCCCCAGCAAGAGCACGCTAGCAAAACTCATCGTGTGCTTCGTCTGTGCCATCTTCTCAGCCCCTTTCCCCCTCAGCATACCAATTTCGCAGCGAGATTGCCCAACCGAGGTTCGGTCCGGCCGCTGCCCGCCTCGCACCGCTCTGGTGTCGTCGAGCTGCGAAGCGCATGCCCGCGCGTCCCCGCCTTGGCAACCAAAAAAGGGGTGTGACACACCGCTGGTGGCGCGACGATGCCAGAACGTGACGCGCATCACGCAACGCCCGTGCTTCTGTCCGGCGATCACGAAGGCCGCAGTTCGGCATCCTAACGCAATCTGCCTGTCACTTGCTGCGTTCGAACGGGCAGCGCAAGCCGCACAAAAGCGGCCCTCAGCAACCTAAGTTCGGGTTGCTGAGGGCCGCTCTGACACGCTGGGCTAAGCCCACATTATGGCCCAGTCCCTCGTGTTGCTTATTTGGTCATCTCGGCGATGGTCTGGTCGATATTGGCCAGGACCTTGTCGCGGCCCATCAGCTCAACCGTCTCAGCCAGCTGCGGCCCGTGCATGTGCCGCGTCGTCGCGATCCGGATCGGCATGTAGAGCTTGCGGCCCTTGACGCCAGATTCCAGCCGCACGTCGTTGACGGCCTGGTTGATGAAGTAGGCGGCGAAGGTGTCCAGCGCGTGTAACTTCGCGCTGACCGCTTGGATCACTGGCAACGCATTGTCGTCCGCCAATTCCTTCAGCTCGTCTTCCGTCAGCGTCGGCCGCTCGTCGAAGAAGATCTCGGACATCTCGGTGATCTGTGCGGTGTAGCTCATCTGCGGGATGTAGAGACTCGTCATCTGCCGGGCCCACTCGATGGTCTCCGGCTTCGGATCCTTGGCGATGCGCCCGGCCTCGATCAGGTTAGCCAGCGCCAAGGCGGACAGCTCGGAGCTGTCGGTCTTCTTGACGTACTGGTTGTTGACCCATTCGAGTTTCTTCTGGTCGAAACGCGCCGGGGACTTGCTCAGGCGGTGCTCATCGAAGAGCTTGATGAACTCCTTTTTGGTAAAGATCTCATCTTCACCCTTCGGCGACCAGCCGAGCAACGTGATGAAGTTGAACATTGCGTTCGGCAGGTAGCCGAGTTCGCGGTACTGCTCGATGAACTGCAGAACGGACTCATCGCGCTTGGAGAGCTTCTTGCCCGTTGCGCCGTTGATGATCAGCGTCATGTGACCGAATACCGGAGCGTCCCAACCGAGTGCGTCGTAGATCGCCATCTGCTTCGGGGTGTTCGCGATATGGTCATCCCCGCGCAGCACGTGGCTGATCTGCATCAGGTGGTCGTCGATGACAACGGCGAAGTTGTACGTCGGCATACCGTCGCGCTTCATGATGACAAAATCACCGCCGATGGTGTTGCCATCGATAGAGATGTCGCCCTTGACGATATCGTTCCACGCGTAAGTCTTGTCTGCCGGAATGTGGAAGCGAATGACCGGGGTCAGCCCCTTGGCCTTGGCTTCGGCGATCTTCGCCTGCTTGTCCGCTTCACTCAGACCTTCGTACTCGTAGACATAGTGCGGCATCTCGTGGTTCGCCTGCTGGGCTTCGCGGTCCGCCTGCAGCTCTTCTTCGGTCTTGTAAGACTCGTAAGCCTTACCTTCCGCCACGAGCTGGTCAATGTACCTCAAGTAGATGTCCTTGCGTTCGGACTGACGGTACGGGCCGAAGTCGCCGCCGACATCCGGGCCTTCATCCCAGTCGATCCCCAGCCAGTGCAGGTTCTCGATCTGACTCTTTTCGCCGTCCGCAATGTTCCGCTTGGTGTCCGTATCTTCGATCCGAAGCACCATGGTCCCGTTGTTGTGCCGTGCAAAAAGGTAGTTGAATAGTGCCGTCCGTGCGTTCCCGATGTGTAGGTGCCCAGTCGGACTTGGTGCATAGCGCACCCGAATTGGTCGATCTGCCAATGCATTACGCCTCCATTTTAAGTTAAACAATGCATTGCTAGTGTACCACAAAAGCCCCGCGCGTTGCGCCCTTTCATGCAAACCCGCGGCCCGACCCCCGCCCGGCCAACCCCGCGGCGCGCAGAGGTCGAGACACCATCAACGACTCACAATAGATGCACGACTATTTCAGAATAGTACAAGCCATCAAGCGATGCCCGAGCCGTATACGCGTGGCCCCGTATCAACCCTAAGTTCGGGGTTTTTACGGGGCCACCGTGTATACTCTGGGCTAAAACCGCTTGACGGCTCAGCTCCTGCCGGTCAGCGCTTAGGCGACTTCTTGGTCGGCGACTTGGCCGGTGCATCTTCAGTCTTTTCGCGCAGAGACTTCTGCTGGTGTGCGGGTTTGGCAAAGATCATGCGGCCCGCAGCGGTCTGGATCGCGCTGGTGACCACGACATCGAGCGGCTTGTTGATGTAGTACTGGCCGTCTTCGACCACCACCATCGTGCCGTCTTCGAGGTACGCGACCCCCTGCTGCCGCTCGGTCCCGGATTTGATCACCGTGACGGTCAGGCTTTCCCCAGGGATCAAGTCCGGCTTCAAGGCATTGGCCAGCGCGTTGATGTTGAGCACCGGCACGTTTTGGAACTGCGCGACCTTATTGAGGTTGTAATCGTTCGTGATCACGACCCCGTCGAGCATCTTCGCGAGCCGCAGGAGTTTGCTGTCGACTTCGGTCATGTCCTCGAAGTCCCCGTCGTACATCTCGACGTTGATATCCGAGTCGGCCTTCATCTGGTTGATGATATCCAGCCCGCGCCGGCCCCGGCCGCGCTTGAGCGCATCCGCGGAGTCAGAGATCAGCTGCAACTCATGCACGACGAAAGTCGGCACCAGCAGCGTCCCTTCGAGAAAGCCGATCTTGGCGATGGCCTGAACGCGCCCATCGATGATCACGCTGGTGTCCAGTAGCTTGTACTGGCGGTAGTTCTCACCTGCCTTGCGCGTCAAAATATCCGGGCTGTCCGCCTCGGGTTTCTTATTCCGGGCATTGAACAACTTGCGCCACTCATCGCGGCGGGTCGTCCCGACACGCAGGCCCAAGTAGCCGAACAAGATCATCAAGATGATCGGGATAACCGTTCCCCATGGCCCGGGAAAATTATAGACAGGGATCGAAATAATGGCAGCTAACACCAGGCCAATGATCGTCCCCAAGCTCCCAAACAGCAGGAAGCTCGGTGATTGCTTGCTCAGATAAGTTTCAATTTGCTTGAGTTCCCGGATGATCCAGCCCGCCGAGAGTTCAGCGAGCATCAGGAAGATCAGGGCACCGATCAGCCCGTTGACGATCGGGTTGTTGAGCCAGGATTGGGTCGTGAACCCGACAAGCTCCCACAGGTTAGGCAAGATCCCTATCCCAAAGCCGATACCAACGAATGCAAAGATCAGTGAGATCACACGTTTTTTCATTGTTTCCTCCTTTCAATCAGGACTGCGCCTAGTCAAAGACTTTGTGCAGCGCCTCGGCGACGCTTGCGACGCCGATCACTTCAATTTTATCACGGGCCGTGAAGCCTTGCAGGTTATTCTTCGGCACAAAAATGCGCTTGAACCCGAGCTTCGCCGCCTCGCGGATCCGGTCCTCGATCCGGTTGACCCGGCGAACCTCGCCGGTCAGGCCAAGCTCGCCGACGAAGCAATCCGTCGCAGCGATCCCGACGTCTCGATACGAGCTGGCCAGGGCCATCGCCATGGCCAGGTCGATCGCCGGCTCGACCAGCCGCACACCGCCCGTGGCCTTGAGGTAGGCGTCTTGGTTCTGCAACATCAAGTTCGCCCGCTTCTCTAAGACGGCGATGATCAAGCTGACCTTGTTGTGGTCGACGCCTGAGCTCGTCCGCTTCGCGTTACCGTACATCGTCGGCGTCAACAGCGCCTGGATCTCGACCAGGATCGGCCGCGTGCCTTCCATCGAGACGACCACCGCCGACCCGGTCGCGCCTTCCAACCGCTCATCGAGGAACAGCTCGCTGGGGTTCGCGACCTCCGTCAAGCCGGATTCATGCATCTCGAAGATGCCGATCTCGTTGGTCGAGCCGAAGCGGTTCTTGACCGAGCGCAGCATCCGGTAGGTATGGTGCATGTCACCTTCAAAGTACAAGACGGTATCCACCATGTGTTCCAGGATCTTCGGCCCCGCAATCGCACCTTCCTTCGTCACGTGACCGACGATGAAGATCGTGATCTGCTCGGTCTTGGCGATCTTCATCAGCTCGGCCGTCACCTCACGGATCTGGGACACCGAGCCGACCGCAGCGTTCATGTCGGGCACGTTCATCGTCTGAACGGAGTCGATCACGACGTACTGTGGCGCCATGTCGCTGATCGCCTGCTTGATGCTCGGCATATCTGTCTCCGGGTACAGGTACATCCCCGAATCCTCGACACCCAGGCGGCTAGCACGCATCTTGATCTGACTGGCGCTTTCTTCCCCCGATACGTAGAGCACCTTACCCCCCGTGCGGGCGAGGTAGCCAGAGACTTGCAGCAACAGCGTCGACTTCCCGATCCCAGGGTCCCCACCGATCAGGATCAGCGAGCCGGGCACGACCCCACCGCCCAGCACCCGGTTGAGCTCCCCGAGCTCGGTCGTCACCCGTTCCTCCTTGGTGATGCTGACCTGATCGAGCCGCTGCGGCTGGATCTTCGTTCCGGCGGTCGTGGTGCGCGGCGCCGGCTTCGGGCCAGTCGCGACCGTCTCTTCGACAAGCGAGTTCCACGTCCCGCAGTTCGGACACCGGCCGAGGTAGCCAGCGGAGATGTAGCCGCAATTTTGGCAGACATATTGTGTTTTGGGTTTGGCCATGATGCGCCGCCTTTCCGTCTAATATTGCGTGGAGCCGAAGCCGCCGGTGCGCGTCGCCCCGCGGCTAGCATCACCGTCGGCCAGCAGGTACGGCATGAAGATGCCCTGACCGATGCGCTCACCCTTGGTGATCACGACGTCGCGGGGGCTCCAGTTCACCATCTGAATGAAGATTTCGCCTTCGTTGGCCGGATTGTCGTAGTAGTCCGCATCGATCACCCCGATACCGTTGGGGATCACCAGTCCGCGCTTCAGCGGGTTGCTAGAGCGGTTGGCCAGGATCAAGACCTCGTTGGGTTGCATGTACGCTTTGATCCCGGTCGGAACCAGCAGGGGCTTCAGGCTCTTCGTCGCGCGCTTGAAGTCCTGCTCTGTCAACGGATGCTCGTTTTTGATCAGCCGGAACAGGCGGATGAAGTCATAGCGCCAGATGCTCTTCAGGACAAAATCCTCGCGGGCAAAAAAATCGTATCCCGCCGCGTTTTTGGTCTGGCGTTCCGGCAGGTGCAGCCCCTGGTCACGGTACGCAGAGACGATCTCGAATCCTCGGGTTGGCATAGTGTTCCTCCAGTATCAGTTTGCAGTCAATGATACCACGCCGTGCCGACTGCAAGCGGTTTCTTGCACGAACTAAATTATATTGTTACTATTTAGTTAACACGCACACGGGAGGGCTTCACGATGGCATTTGAACACGAGACAGGACGCTACTTCATGCAAGACGACACCGGCAAGCTGATCGCCGAGGTCACCTACCAACCGATCGACGACGGGGCAGCCGTCGTCATCGACCACACCTTCGTCGATCCAGTGCTGCGCGGCCAAGGCATTGCCGGCAAGCTCGTACGGGCAGTCGTCGACGAGGCGCGCGCCAACGGCTGGACCATCGAACCGCTGTGCAGCTTCGCGCGCCACGAGTTCGACACCAAGCCGGAATACGCCGACGTGTTGCGCCCGACCAAGGACTGACGCCCCCTTCTGACGGGGCTAACTGGGTCGCGGGGCCACGCCTGGCACTTGCGGTCAAAAGCGGCCAGCAGGTGCGGTGCAATTGCGCACCGCGGCTTTTTTGTCGTGGCCAAGTATGCTAGAATGTGGAAGTCTGAAAAGATATCATCGTTTTTTAATCAAAGGAGTGAACGCGATGTCTCAAGCAATTACAGCTGCTGACCTGTCCCAGTTCCAAGCTGACCTGGAGAACACCCCAGCCAGTGCCGTGATCCAAAAGGCGGTCATGAACACTGGCGTGCTCGCCGCCAGCGAGAACCAAGACAGCAAGGTAGCGATGACCCAGACCTTCTCCATCGACTTGGAGACCGGCTCAGTCGCCAACCAGAAGCAATCCGGCCGTTGCTGGATGTTCGCCGCGCTGAACACCATGCGCCACAGCATTCAACACCAGTTCAAGCTCAAGGACTTCGAGCTGTCCCAGAACTACACCTTCTTCTGGGATAAGTTCGAAAAGTCTAACTACTTCTACGAAAACGTCATCAAGACGGCCACGGAAGCCATCGACTCCCGCAAGGTGGCTTGGCTGATGGCCAACCCCCAGGGCGATGGCGGTCAGTGGGACATGCTGACGGCGTTGATCGATAAGTACGGCATCGTGCCGAAGTCCGTCATGCCAGAAACCTACAGCTCCAGCAAGTCCAGCGAGATGAACACCGTCTTGAACCTCAAGCTGCGCAAGGACGCCGTCTCACTGCGCAAGCTCGTCGCAGACGGGGCCTCCGCTGAAGACCTCCAGGCGGCCAAGGACCAGTTCCTGTCTGAAGACTACCGGATCCTCGCCTACACACTGGGCAACCCGCCGACCAAGTTCGACTTCGAATACCGCGACGATGACAAGAACTACCACATCGACCGCGATCTAACGCCGAAAACCTTCTACGACAAGTACATCGGCTGGGATCTGGCGGCCACGCAGTCCATCATCAACGCCCCGACTGCAGACAAGCCATACAACCACCTGTACACCGTGGAGATGCTCGGCAACGTCATCGGCGGTCGCGAAGTGCGCCACCTGAACCTCGACATCGACACCTTCAAGCAGTTGGCGATCAAGCAGCTCGCCGCTGGCGAAAGCGTCTGGTTCGGCTCCGATGTCGGCCAGTCCTCTGACCGCCAGATCGGGATCATGGACACCAAGATCTACGATAAGAACGCGCTGTTCAACACTAGCTTCGACATGACCAAGGCGGATCGCCTCGATTACGGCGAATCCCTGATGACCCACGCGATGGTCCTGACCGGTGTCGACCTCGTCGACGGCAAGCCGACGAAGTGGAAGGTCGAGAACTCCTGGGGCGATAAGGTCGGCGAAAAAGGCTACTTCGTTGCGTCCGACGACTGGTTCGACAACTTCGTCTACCAGGTCGTGATCAACAAGAAGTACCTGCCACAAGACCTGCAGGACGTGATCAAAGCCGAGACCGACAACCCGACAGTCCTGAATCCATGGGATCCGATGGGCGCACTGGCTTAATCTGCTGCACACGGGGGCTTAGCTCCTGCGTTGAGAGCACCAAAAAAAGACCGCTGAGCGGTCTTTTTTTGGTGCTCTCATGCGTCGCCGGATGCCAAGACCTGCTTGTCCAGAATACGCAACTGGTCATCCAGCGTATAGACGATCGGCTGGGCGTTGGCGACCTCGACGGCATCGATCTGGTCGTCCGGGATCGCCTCCAAGTACTTGATCAGTGCACGCAACGTCGACCCGTGCGCCACGACCAGCTGATCGGCCCCGGCCAGCAGCCGCGGCGCTAAGTCGTCCGTCCAGTACGGGATCAACCGCACCGTCGCCTCGGCTAGGCTTTCACCCCGCGGGACGATGCTGGCCGGAAAGGCGTGGTACCGCCGAGAGCGGCTCGGTCGCACCAGCAATGGCGGATGCGCGGTGTAGCTGCGCCGCCACTGGGCGACCTGTGCCACACCGAACAGCTCACGCGTCAGCGCCTTGTTCAGCCCCCGTAGCGCGCCGTAGTGCCGCTCGTTCAGCCGCCAGCTCTTGGTGATCGGTAGCCAGTTCTGGCCCAGTGCGTCCTGCACGATGTAAGCGGTCTTGATCGCGCGCTGTAGCACCGACGTGTGGACGTGACCGAACGTCAGGCCCGCTGTCCGCAGCGCCGCACCCGCAGCTTCCGCCTGTGCAACGCCAGTGGCGGTCAGCTCGACATCCGACCAGCCCGTATAGGTATTCGAGAAGTTCGCCGCACTTTGCCCGTGCCGCAACAGAACTAATTTGACCATCGTGACCTCCTGTATCTCCCTGTCAGTATACCATTTTCACGAAAATGTTGAAAATGAGAGGATGATTAGATATACTAGGTAACATCTCATCTTATGGAGGAACGCGCGATGAAGATCTGGGTGCCTGGGACCGTCACATCAAAACTGCAACCACAACTCGCCTTGACGATCGACCGCGGGCTGACCGTCACCGTTGGCCCGGAGTCCTTCGAGTGGACGGTCACGCACGATGATCCGACGTTGCCCCACGACCAGAGCAACCTGATCGTGGCGGTCGCCCAGTCCGTCGCGCCAGCCCTGATGCCCCACCGCTTAGCGGTCCACAGCACATTACCATGCGGTCAGGGCCTCGGGAGTTCGCTTGCGGCCACCGTCGCAGGGGTGACGCTGGCGGAGACGCTTGGCGCCCAGCCCCTGTCGCTGGCGGCTCGGATGGACCGCGTCGCGTTCTTCGAGCCGAATCGCCACGCGATCGCGGTCGTGTTGACAGGCCACAACCGCACGACCGCCTTGCTTCACGGCCCCAGCGACCTGCAAGGGGCCGTCTACTTACCCGATCAGCTCGTCGCGCCCGCGGTCCCGACCGACCTGACCGCGACGCCGCCAGACCTGGCCGCGTTAGTCGGCGCGTTGCACGCGCATGACAGCGCCTGGTTGCGGACCCACTTCCCGCTCAGCGCACAAGTCAGCGCCAGCTACTACCCGCACGCCGAGATGATCGCCCGGGGCGTTCAGGCGACGGGTGGGATCACCTGTTTTGCGTCAGGCAACGGGCCTGCGCTGATTTGCCTCGCCCCGGCCACACTGCGCGATTTCATCCCCAAGCTCCGCGACCGGCTCAAAGCTGGCCGGGTCACGCCACTGGCTTTGAGCGATCGCGCCGTACACATCGCCCGTTGACCACGAAAAAAGACCGCTCTGCGGTCTTTTTTCGTGGTCAACGACTCACACCTCGTCGTCGCGCTTAGCGTCCACGGCGTTGTTGAAGCGCTTGGCCATATCGTCGGTCGCGTGCTCGACTTTCTTTTCGGCCTTCTTCTTCAGGTCCGCTGCTTTATCCTTCGCCTCGCCCTTCAACTGTTCCGCCTTGCCTTTGGCTTCAAGCTGTTCGTTATCGGTCAGTTTGCCGGCGGTCTCTTTCACCTTGCCGATCACCTTGTCCTTCATTGCGTCAAAGTCTGCCATCGGGTTCCCTCCTTTCCGGTCTACTTTCAGTCTACCGGAACGGCACGCGACGAGACCAGCAATGTGCTCGCCGTGCGGCGCAACGCGGACACGGTCTGCATAGCGCTGGCGATCAAAAAAGACCGGCGCACCGGTCTATTTCGTGTCTTCAGGCTTCGGCGGCTGGACCGCTTTCCCGTTTTGCTTCATGTTCTTGTAGTTGATGACCGTCTTATGCTTCAGATCCTCGACGATCTCTGCATCGGCGGTGTCGTAGGTGTCGATCGACAGCAACGCGGCGTTCGCGTAGAGCTTCTCGATCGTCCCCGTGAACGACAGCGGCACGTTCGCATTCTTCTTGACGTCGACCTGACTGCCGATCGTGATCTCTTGGGCCATACAGGGTCCCTCCTTCGTTCTGCCAAGTGGCTTCGTCAGTACAGGCCATTATACCACAAAAACGCGAAGGCGCCGCTCACCCGACGTCCGACATCGCATCGACGACCGTCGTCTGACTTGGTGTCAAGACCTTGATCGCCCGGTTACTGATGATCGTTCGGTACAACAACTCGCGCGCGTTCATCCGGTCCGCTGGGTCGAACTCATCGATGGTCACCAGCGCCGAATTCTCGTAACACTTCTCGATGACCCCGATGAAGGGGTGTTCCATGTTGCCGTTCGGCCGACACTTCACGACTGCTCCTGGTCTGATCTCGCTCATGTGAAAGCCCTCCCAAATTGATATTTTCTCCAGTATACCAGACTGATTATTATTGTGTATATAATTAAAAATTAATATATCAAAAACGCCCGTTATCGAATCCAGTCCGGGCGTTCGTTCAGAGATCAGTCGTTCAGCCGCGGTGGCGACAAGGTCCGGCCCGTCGATGCCAGCACCTAGACCAGTGCGTCATGGCCAGACCCAAAAGGGGGTGAACGACCTTACGGTCATCCACCCCCAGTCTTATGCTTCGCGGATCTGGCCGTCACCGCGGATCGCGTACTTGATCGTCGTCAGCTGCGCAAGGCCCATCGGCCCACGTGCGTGGAGCTTCTGGGTGCTGATGCCGATCTCAGCGCCGAACCCAAACTCGTTGCCATCGGTGAAGCGTGTCGACGCATTGACATAGACACAGGCCGCGTCGATCTGCTGCAGGAACTGCTCGCTGGCCGCGTAGTCGTTGGTCACGATTGACTCGGAGTGTTGCGTGTTGTGCGCGTTGATGTGGGTGATTGCGTCGTCCAGCGAATCGACGACCTTGACGGCCATGATCAAGTCGTTGTACTCCGTGTCCCAGTCTTCTGCCGTTGCAGGGTGCAGACTTGGCACCAGTGCGCAGGCGCGCGCATCCCCACGTAGTTCAACGCCGTGTGCGGTGAGGGCCGCCGCTAAGGCCGGTACGGCCTGCTCGGCGACCGCGGCATGGACCAGTAGCTTTTCCGCTGCGTTGCAGACACTGGGCCGCTGGACCTTGGCGTTGACAACGATCCGGGTCGCCATCTCGAGGTCCGCAGTCGCGTCGACGTAGACGTGACAGTTGCCCGCGCCAGTCTCGATCACCGGCACCGTCGCCGTCTGGACGACCGTTTGGATCAGCTTCGCTCCACCACGCGGGATCAACACGTCAATGTAGCGATTGAGGTGCATCATCTCATTGGCCAGTGCGTGACTCGGATCCGCCACGAGCTGCACGGCGGCCGCGTCGACCCCGGTGGCCGCAAGCGCGGCCTGGATCACCGCCGCCAGTGCCTGATTGCTGTGCAGCGCCTCCTTGCCACCACGCAGGATCACAGCATTGCCACTCTTGAGCGTGAGCGCGGCCGCGTCAACGGTCACATTCGGCCGCGCCTCGTAGATGATCCCGATCACGCCGAGCGGGACCCGGCGCGGCTCGATCCACAAGCCCGCGTGATTCCGCCAGCCAGCCTCGGTCACCGCGGTCGGGTCCGGCAGCGCCGCCACGGCCCGGACGCCGGCGGCCATGTCGGCAATGCGCGCCGGCGTCAACCGCAGTCGGTCGCGAAACTTGGCCGGGCTGGCGGCGGCCCCGGCCAGATCCGCCGCATTGGCGGCCAGTAGCGCCTCGACGTTGGCTTCTAGCGCCGTCGCGATCGCGTCCAGTGCCTGATCTTTGGCCGCAGTGGAGAGCCCGGCCAGTTGCTTGGCGGCCGTCTTAGCGGCTGCACCCATCTGATTGAGATCGATCATCGTTATCCCTCCTTGGCCCGTTCTGGGCCGAACCATGTTCCGATCGGTGCGCCGGCGACGACCTTCAGGAGCACGCGCGGGTCCGCCCCGCTGCACAGGACCATCTGCTTACCGGCCGCCATCATCGTCGCCGCAGCCTTGAGCTTCGTCACCATCCCGCCGGTCCCGAACCGGCTGCCAGTCCCGCTGGCCCCGGCCAGCACTTGATCTGACAATTGCGTCAGTACCGGGATCAGGTGCGCGCTGGGATCCTTGCGCGGGTCCGCCGAGTACAGCCCATCGATGTCCGACAGCACGATCAGCAAGTCCGCATCGATCCGTGTGGCGACCAGCGCTGACAGCTGGTCGTTGTCACCAAAGGTCGTCCGGTGGTCGAGCTCATCGGTCGCGACCGAGTCGTTCTCGTTGATCACCGGGATCACTTTGGCCGCCAGCAACGCATCGATGGTGTCCAGCACGTGCTGCCGGCTCCCCGGGAACTCGAAGACGTCGTGCGTCAGGAGCAGCTGGGCGGCCTGCGCGTCGTAATCCGCGAAGCGCTGCGCGTACAGCCGCATCAGCTCGCTTTGGCCGATCGCCGCCAATGCCTGTTGCTGGGCGATCGCCTGCGGTCGGGTGGTCAACTTCATCCGGTCGAGCCCGACACCGATCGCGCCGCTGGTGACCAGCACGACCTCTTGGCCCTGATTCGTCAGCGCCGCCAGCACATAGGCGAGGCGGTCGATCGTCTGCAGGTTGACCTTCCCGTTCGCATGAATAAGACTGCTCGTCCCGATCTTGACCACGATCCGGCGGCAAGGGGTGATGATCCGTTGCATAGTTGCTCCTTTGAAGCCAAAAAGCGCCACTTCAACCGAGACACCCGATCCGGGCGGTACCATCCTCGTTTGAAGCAACGCTTCACGCTTTTGTGTGCTGAGATTCAACTGGGTTCTACTGTGGCTCGGATTCGCGCACGTGACGGCAATCTCAGCATGCTTGCCGCTCTCTGTCAGGCGCTACTATGACCATAGGTAATTGATTGCAGTATAGGGAACGTTGCACAATTTGTCAAGACCTGTCATTGTACCAGGATGAGAAGACGCCTATAATTTGGTGAAAACCACCTTTAGGAGGACTTCATGCCTTACCAGGGAAACGATTCTAGCACGGTCTTCAACGTCCGCAAGGCCAACCAACAGCTCGCGTTGCTTCACGCGGCGATCACTCAAGACCACCACCCCTTATCTGGCCTGCGGCTGGCGCCTGACCCCCGCGACGATCACCGCGGTGTCCCCCGCGACGCCGACTGGCAGCCAGCGACGATCGGCACGCGCTGGCACGGCCGTGACGCTTACTACTGGCTACAATTCGACCTGCCCGCGCTTCAGGCGAACACAGTGGTCACGCTGGACCTCGGGCGCACCGGTGACGGCAACAACGATGGGTTCGAAGGGCTGGTCTACTTTGGCGACCGGCCACGACAGGCGGTGGACTCGAACCACGAGTCGCTGTTTTTGACCCCCCAAGACGTCCCCGCCCCGTTGACCGTCAGCATCTGCATGTGGTCCGGGCTCGAAGGCGGGTGCCCGAAACGCACGCAGCACTTCCAGCTCAAGCGCGCCACGATCGGCCCCGAGCACGCCTCATTGCGCACGGCGTACACCTACCTCTGGAACATCATTGACTTGATCCCCGAACTCTCAGACAACGATCCGCTCAAGTACGACTACGTGCGCTTGGTCCGTAACTGCTTCGCGCGCTTCTTCTGGGCGACTGATGACCTATTGGCACTGACCGCCCACGCCGACGCAGCCTTGGCTGATATTCACGCCTTCAGCGCCGCCCACGCCGGCCAGAAGCTGGGCTTCGACGTTGCCGCGATCGGTCAGACGCACATCGACGTCGCGTGGTTATGGCGCTATCGTCACACGGCCGAAAAAGCCACGCGCTCCTTTGCCACGGCACTTCAACTGATGCGGGAGTTTCCCGCCTTCAAGTTCTTCTACTCCACCCCGCAGGTTCACCAGTTCATCGCGCAACGCGAGCCTGAGATGTTCGCCGAGATCAAGGCCCAGGCTGCGGCCGGACGGTGGGAAGCCGATGGGGCGACGTGGGTCGAGCCGGACACCAACTTGCCCAGCGGGGAATCCCTGACGCGTCAGTTCCTGCTGGGCACCGCCTACTTCAAGGCGCACTTCAACGCCAAGCAGACCGTGCTGTGGCTCCCCGATGTCTTCGGCTACTCTGCCGCCTTGCCCCAGATCATGCAAGGGTTCGGGATCCACGACTTCGTCACCTCGAAGATCTCCTGGAACGACACCAACCGCGCACCGCACGACACCTTCGTCTGGCGCGGGCTGGATGGATCTGAGGTGCTCACCTACTTCCTGACCACCACCGAGGTCGTCTACGACTACAGCAAGGCCGAGATGTTCAAGTACACCTATAACGGTGAGATCACCCCGCGCGTCGTGTTACAGACCTACCGGGCCTATCGTGACAAGCAGCTCAACAACCACCTGCTGATGCCGTATGGGTTCGGCGACGGCGGGGGCGGCCCGACCCGCGAGATGATCCAAAACATCGCGGTGATCGATGAGCTACCCGGGATGCCGCACATCGCCAACACGCGCGTCGATGATTTTTTCACTGCGCTGCGGCACCAAGTCGCGGCGACTGGCGAAGCGTACCCGACTTGGACCGGCGAATTATACCTCGAGTACCACCGCGGGACCTACACCTCGCAGGCCTTCGTTAAGCGGGCGAACCGCCAGCTCGAATTCGCCTTAGCCAGCTTGGAGCTCCTGTTGACCACTCGCCACGTCTTCGCCCATCAGCCGTACCCCCAGGCCGCGGTGAACCAGCTGTGGCAGACTCTGCTCAAAACGCAGTTCCACGACGTCTTACCGGGATCATCGATCGGTGAAGTCTACACGGATGTCCACGCAGACCTCCAGACGATGCACGCCGGGATCGCCGCGCTGCGCGCTGACCAGCCTGACGCGCCGCTGACCGTGACGAACCCGAACGCCACGCTGGCTCAAGGCGAGCTGACGCTGACGGCCCCGCGACCGGGCACGTACACCCTGCCCGACGGGACCGCAGCGACCACTTGGCGCGTGGGCGAGCAGGTCCACTTGCGCCTGCCGCTGGCCCCGCTGGCCAGCACCCAGCTGACCTTCACGCCAGCCACCGAACCAACGCCGGTCGCGCTCACGACCCACCAGCTGACCACGCCGCACTACGCGTTGACCTGGAACGACGCCGGCCAGCTCACCCGACTCTTCGACCGTGACCATCAGCGCGAGGTCCTGACGCCGGGCGGGCTTGGCAATCGTCTGACGATCTACGAAGATCGCCCGATGAATTTTGACAACTGGAACCTCGACGAGGACTATGTGGCCAAGTCACGCCCGCTGACGGCGACCCGTGTGACCGCAACGCGCCAAGGCCCAACGACCATCATCACCAGCGATTACCACTTCCACCAGTCCACGATCACCCAGCGGCTCGTCGTGGCGGATGACTCGCGGCGCCTCAACTTCGTCACCGAGGCCGACTGGCACGAGCACGAGCTGTTGCTCCGGACCGCCTTTGACCTCGATGTGCAGACGGACTACGCGACTTACGATATCCAGTACGGCAATGTGCGGCGCACGCTTGCCCGCAACACCTCCTGGGATACCGCGAAGTTCGAGGTCGTCGGCCATAAGTGGGCCGACCTCTCTCAGCCTGACTACGGCGTCGCGCTGCTGAATGATTGCAAGTACGGTTACGCGGCCAGCGATCACAGTCTGTCGCTCTCACTGATCAAAGCCGGTGTCTACCCTGATCCTGACGCGGATCAAGGGGTACACGCCTTCACTTACAGTCTGTTCCCGCACGCCGGCACCGCCCAGACCGGCGGAGTCGAGCAGGCCGCCCTACAGCTGAACGCGCCGCTGACGGTCACCCGCACTGCCGATCCGCTTCCGGCGTTGTTCAAGCTACGCGACGCGACCGGCGTTACGGTCGACGCGATCAAGCTGAGCAAAGACCAGCGGGCGGTGATCTTACGCCTGCACGACTTCACCGGGGCCACGCAGACCGTCACGGTCACCCCGCAGTTTGGCCCGACCGCCGCTTCGCTAGTCCGCCTCGATGAGACGCCGCTCACCGCGCTCCCTGACCCCAGCCAAGTATCGCTCACCGTTGCCCCTTACCAGATCGTGACGGTCGCCTTCACGCTGTAGGTGCCAACACGTTGCGCCCCCACCCGCAAGCGGCATGTGGTATGATGATGGGGTCTTAACTGAATACGTCTACACTAGGGGTGTCGCCATCAGCGGCTGAGATGCGATCGATCATCGCGATCCCTTTGAACCTGTAAGTTCAGACTTGCGCAGGAAAGTGTCGTCCACCATGGTGCCCGAGGCTTTTTTGCGGGCACCTTTTTTGTCCCGCACACTCAAGAAAAGAGGTCTTCTCACATGGAACCAGAATTGCTTGCCACCCTACGGACCAAGCGGCCGCTGGTCGTCAACTACGCGAACTTCGTCACGCCGGGATTCGTCGCCAACGGCTTGAACGCGCTCGGGGCGTCGCCGATCATGACCAGTGCCCCCGAGGAAGCAGACGCGCTGATGCGCGTTGCGGATGCCCTAGTGATCAACCTTGGGACGATCAACGCGGCGGACCAGCCACTTGTCACCGCCCTGGCGACTGCCGCGGCTGCGCACCACCGGCCGATCGTCCTCGACCCCGTCGCCGCCGGGGCAACGGCTTACCGTCTGGGGTCGGCCAAGCGCCTTTTGGCCGATTTTCCGATCACAGTGATCCGCGGCAACGCCAGTGAGGTCGCGGCTCTGATCGGGGCCGCCGCGACAGCTAAGGGGATCGACGCCGGCACGTTGAGCGACGAGCCCGCCGCACTGGCCGCGACTTGCGCGGCCCAGTACCACTGCGTCACGGTGATCAGCGGCGCGGTGGATCACATCAGCGACGGCTCGGCCAGTGCGGCCGTCTACAACGAGACGCCGTTGCTCCCCGCCGTCGTCGGTTCCGGCGACCTGCTCTCCAGTCTGATCGGCGCCTACCTGGGCACGACGACCGATCCTTTTGATGCAGCCGTGACGGCCTGTGCCACACTCGGCGTGACCGGCGAACGGGCAGCCAGCGACCTGACCCCACTGCAGCCCGGCACATTCGCAACGCGCTTACTCGATGGGCTGGCGCAGCTTGACCCGATCGACCTACACACCAGCACGCGCTACGAGGAGGCGCGCCATGCCTGAGCTGCAACAGTACCCTCAAGCACTGTCCATCGCCGGCTCCGATAGCGGTGGCGGCGCCGGGATGCAGGCGGACCTGAAGACGATCACGGCGCGCCACGTCTTTGCCGCCACCGTCTTGGTCGCGATCACAGCGCAGAACACCCTCGGGGTGCAAGACGCGATGGCGCTGCCACCGGCCATGATCGACGCCCAGTTCGCGTCACTGGCCCAGGATCTGGCGATCCGCGCCTGCAAAACGGGGATGCTGGCGGATGTCCCGACCGTACACGCCGTGGTGCGCAACTTGAAGCGTTACGATTTCGGCCCACTGACCGTCGACCCCGTGATGGTGGCTAAGGGTGGGGCGGCGCTCCTCAGTGAAGCCGCGGTCACGGTCGTCGCCCAGGAGCTGATCCCGCTGGCGGCACTCGTGACCCCGAACCTGCCAGAAGCCGAAAAACTCACCGGCCAGGCGATCACGACTGCTGCGGACATGCGCGAGGCCGCCGGCTTCTTTCAACAGCTCGGTGCGCAAAACGTGATCATCAAGGGTGGACACCTGAGTGACCAGCCGGAAGCCAGTGATTTTGTCCTCCTAGCCAATGGCGAGCACTTCTGGCTGCGCGCGCCTCGCGTCGACACCGTGCGCACGCACGGGACCGGCGACACGCTCTCCGCCTGCATCACGGCCGAACTCGCCAAAGGCGCCGGGATGGCCGACGCGATCCGGACCGGCAAAGCGTACGTCGAAGCCGCGATCCGCGACGGGATCGTCGTCGGCCACGGGCACGGCCCGCTGAATCACTGGGCCTACGGGGAGGCGCACGATGACACGTCTGCGCGATAATCTGCTGCTCTGGTTCGGAGCCGCGATCTCCTTGGCCGAAATGCTTTCGGGCACCTTGTTCGCCCCGCTCGGCCTCACAAAGGGGCTCCTGGCGATCGGCCTGGGCCACCTGATCGGCGGGCTCCTGATGCTCGGTTGCGGGCTGATCGGCGCCCGGACGCGCCAACCCGCCATGGCGGCTGCGCGCCTGACCTTCGGCCGCCGCGGTGGCAACTGGTTCGCCGGGTTGAACGTCCTGCAACTGCTGGGCTGGACCGCCGTCATGGTGATCACCGGCGCCCAAGCCTGTCAGCTCTTCTGGCCACTGTCCCTGCAACTATGGGCCGTGGTGATCGGCGGGATCACCGTGATCTGGCTTGCGATCGGGCTCAAAGACCTCGGGCCGCTCAATCAAGTCGCGATGCTGGCGCTGTTGGTCGCCTGTGTGTTCCTCAGCGTGCGGATCCTGATGGCGTCTGATCCCACGGTCACAGTCAGTGGCACGCTGAGCTTCGGCGCCGCCTTAGAGCTCGCGATCGCCATGCCACTGTCCTGGCTCCCCCTGATCAGCGACTACACCAGCACTGCCCAGCACCCAGTCGCCACGACCGGTTGGAGCGTGCTCGTCTACAATCTGACCAGCTGCTGGATGTATGCGATCGGCCTGTTCGGCGCTGTCCTGACGGGTCAGGCCAATATCGCCGCACTGATGCATCACTTTGGGCTCGGGGTCGCTGCTTTGATCGTCGTGATCCTCGCGACGATCACGACCACCTTCCTTGACGTCTACTCCGCTGGCGTCAGCGGGCACACCTTGTGGGCACGCTGGTCCCCGCGTATCCAAGCCCTCACTGTGACCGTACTCGGCACCCTGATTGCCTGCTTCGTGCCGCTGAGCGCTTATGAAGACTTCCTTTACTGGATCTCCGCCGTGTTCGTCCCGATGGCCGTGATCCAGATCGTGGACACCCTGATCGGCCACCGCGAGACACATCAGGCCTGGGACTGGCCGAACCTGCTGCTGTGGGGCGTGGGCGTCGCCGTCTACCGCTACCTGCTAACGATCGCCACACCGCTTGGTAGTACCTTGCCGGTGGTCTTGATCGTTGCCGCCGCGACCGGGCTCTGCACCCGGTTCAGAAAGGAGCCTCTGCATGACCCTTCGCGATGACCTGACCCTGTATGCCGTCACTGACCGTGCGTGGCTGAATGGCCGCCGACTGGTGGACTGCGTCGAAGCTGCGCTACAAGGCGGGGTGACCATGGTCCAGCTGCGGGAAAAACACCTCGATCGCGCCACCTTTATCGCAGAAGCCAGGGCGCTCAAATCCTTGTGCGCGCGCTACGCCGTCCCGCTTTTGATCAACGACGACCTGACTGTGGCCCAAGCCGTGGACGCAGACGGGCTCCACGTCGGCCAAAGCGACCTGGCCGCTGGCACTGTCCGGGCACAATGGCAGCCCGGCAAGCTTCTGGGCGTCTCGGCGCAAACCGTTGAGACCGCGTTGGCCGCGGAGGCGGCCGGTGCGGATTACCTCGGCGTCGGCGCCGTGTTCCCGACCAGCACCAAAGCCGACGCCGTCGACGTCCCACTCGCCACGTTGCGGGCGATCACCCAGGCAGTCCACATCCCGGTCGTTGCGATCGGGGGGATCGACGCGCTGACCTTACCCCAGCTCACCGGCAGCGGGCTCGCTGGGGTCGCCGTGGTGTCCGCCCTGTTCGCGGCGCCAGACATCACCGCCAGCGCCCAGGCGCTGCGCCGCCAGCTCGGCGCCCTGTGACGCTCAATTGCACAACAAAGGACCGGCCTTGGCCGGTCCTTTGTTGTCGTGTGCTGACGCCTCAGCCGATCTTCAGCTGTTCGCCGATGTAGATGTAGCTAGCGTTCTTGATGTTGTTCGCCTTCGTGATCGCCGCCACGGTCGTGCCATGCTTGGCCGCGATCGCATACAGCGTATCCCCGCGTTTGACCGTGTAGGTGACTTGTTTCGTCGTCGTGACCTGCTTCGTGCCACTGGCCGTGACGACCGGCGCCGTGACTGTCGTCGTCAGCTTAAGCTGCTCACCCACATAAATATAGCTCGGGTTCTTGATATTGTTGGCCTTGACCAACGCCGCCACAGTCGTCTTGAACTTGCGTGCGATTGCCGAAAGCGTATCCCCGCGCTGAACGGTGTAAAGGCTGACCTTGGCCGTCGAACTCGTCGTCTTCGCTGGGACCGCTGGCTTAACCGGCGTTACCTTGGCTGGTGTCGCCGGTTGAGCGACCGCCTTCACGGTGCTCGTGCTCGTCGAGTTGACCTTGAGCTTCTGCCCCACACTCAACTTGTTCGGATCCTTCAACCCGTTAGCGCTGACCAACGCCGCGACCGTCGTCTTGTACTTCAGCGCGATCGCGTACAGCGTGTCCCCGCGCTTGACTGTGTAGGTCGCCGCCGTGCTCGTTGGCGTCGTCGGCTTGGCCGGTGTCTTGCTCGGCGTGGTCACCGTTGGGGTCGTGGTCGCCGTTCGGCGAAGCGTGAGCTTTTGGCCGACGCGCAACTTGTTGGGATCCTTCAACCCGTTCAGACTGACCAGGGCCGCAACGGTCGTCTTGTTCTTGGTCGCGATCGCGTACAGCGTGTCACCGGCTCTGACGACGTAGGTCACGGCAGTCGTGCTCGGCGTCGGTGGGGTCACGGTGCTGGCACTGCTGCTTCCCGTGCTACTCGAGGCGCCCCCGGTGGTCGTGTTCGTCGGTTTGGTGCCGATCGTCAGCTTCTGGCCAACGCTCAGCTTGTTCGGGTTGCTCAGGCCGTTCGCACTGACGATCGCGCTGACCGTCGTGCCGAAGCGGACCGCGATTGCCGTCAGCGTGTCGCCCGCTTTGACCACATACACGGTGCTGGTGGTCGCACTGCTGCCCGCGCTACCAGAGGCCGGCGGATTCGCCGCCTGCTGGCCGCCAAAGGTGAACGCCAACCGATCCCACGCGGTCAGATTGTAGCTACTGATCAGCTTCTGGAGCTTCGTCGGGTAGCTCGGATCTGTCGCATAGCCCGCGGCGTAGATCGCACGAGTCGCGACGACCGCATCGGTCTGCCCAAGCACTGCTGCGTACCGGCTATTTGCCATCAAGAACTGCGCATGGTCGATGACGCTTTCCGCCTCGGACCCATACGCCCGAAACGCCGCATTGATCGTGTGGTACGCCCCACCATAAAACTCCTGCGTTGGCATCGTGACACTCTGTCCGTTATAGCTGCCCTTGATCCCGAACAGGTTATGCGCCTGTGTCGCAAGCTTGGAGGTACCCCAGCCACTTTCGAGGATCGCCTGGGCAGCCGTCAATGATGGTAGCACGCGGCAAGTACCCCAGCCGTTGATGCTCCCCACCATGATTCGGTTCAAGAAGGTCGAGACCTTCGCACTGTATGTGGCCGTACTACTGGCTTGCATCTGGGCGATCGCCTGCGTCAACGCACTATTGGTCGCCGAAGTCGTCAGCGGCACGCTGGTCGCCTGCGTCTGCGGCGCTGCCTGGCCTTGCACGGCCTTGGTCCCAGCCGCGTGGACAGTCTTGCCTTGGTTGAGTTTCGTCTGAACGGAAAAAGCCGTCAGCGCCACCGTGGCGAGACACCATGTCTTACTCGATTGCAGGACCTTCCCTGCCAGCATCACCGGCGTCTTCGTCTTCTGCATGTCGTACCTCCTGTTAAGGTTTTTTTAACTATTTCCAGTTTAACATGGTGGACAATCTGATTTTGTGACAAAACCATTACAGCGATCGAAAAAATCGCCTGCTGCGCAACCGCGCCTCGCCCCACCCATTATTGCCCGGGCAATATGCCGACTTGCCCACCCTTGATGTCATTGCCCGGCGTGTGAGGCTTGGCATCGGGCAAAGACCTGATAGGCCAGCGTCTGGCGGTTATCAGTCAACGCGGACCGCACGCGCGCGATCCGCGCCTGGTCCGCCGCTGCAAAGCTGTTACATCGCGACCAAGCCGCCCAATCATCTACCAGGGCAAGTCCTTGTGCCTGACAGACAGACGGCCCCCGCGGGTCTTCACATGCGACCGCTTCGCTCAACTGGCGGCTCACCTCGAGCGCCTGATCGAAGGCGGCTTCGGTCAGGGGTGGGCGTGCTGCCAGGTAGACGGCCAAGAGCTGGATCAGTCGCAACTGGTCGACCGTCACACCACCGATCGTCATCGGGTTCAAGTCGAAGGTGCGCAACTCGAGGTGGGAGATCCCGTCTGTCAAAAGCCGCTTGGGGGCCTTACCCGTCTCACTCTTGAGCCGAACTGACTCGTAGTACTGCCCCGGCTGCAATAGCGTCCCCGCCGCGACCGCTGTCTCGATCCTGGTGACATAGCCCGCCAGGCTGTGGTAGTTCCCCCGGATGCTGGTCGGGAACCCTAACGCGCTGTTGCGTAAACTGCGGACCGGCAGCGCGATCATCGGGTCCTTCAAGTAACCCGCGAAGCTGATCGGCGTCGCGCCAAACAGATAGATCAACAACCAGCGGGACACCATGAATTGCTGGGCGACATGCAGGTACAACGCGTCAGGTGACCGCAGACCGGTCCGCGCCTGCAGTGCCGCGAGTGCTGGCTCGCCGAAGCTGATGTTGAGGTGCACCCCGCTGTTCATCAGCCGCCGCAGGTCGTAACGTTGACGCAACGCCTGGCGGTAGGGGTAACTGGTACGCGGCTCGACCGAGATCAAGTCCGCAGACAAGTCCCGTGGCAGGGGTGGCGGGCAACTGTACGTCCACAATCGCTCATCTGGCGCCAGCGCCGCAGCGGTCGCCGCAATGACGGTATTGATCTGGGCAACATTAGCCGCCGCATCAGCCTGCGGCGGTAGCGCGAATTCGATCTGAGCATTGAAATACTCGCGGCTGACGAACGGCTGCAGCCAAGCAGCCAGCCGCGTTGGAAACGGCTTGTCACTCAGCCGATCACTCGGATCGACACGCAGCCGCTCGATCTCGACTCCGACCTTGACCTGATCGGCCAGCTTCGGGTCTAACGGCGTTGATACATGGGTCGACTCACACAATGCTTCACACCTCATTTTGGGCTTGGGCAACGCTCCTTTTATAAGCATACACGGTCGGCTAGCGCGAATGCGATCGATAAGTTTGATCCCCGGTCAGCTGCCCTGACGCCCCAACTGACCCCAACAAAAAAGCACCCACCAAATGTGGATGCTTACTTGCAGTCGCACTCTCCGCGAATTAACGCTTGGAGAACTGGCTAGCCTTACGGGCCTTCTTCAGACCTGGCTTCTTACGTTCCTTCATACGAGGGTCACGCGTCAGCATACCGGCACGCTTCAGCGGGCCACGGAAGTCTGGGTCAACGGTGAGCAGCGCACGGGAAATCCCGTGACGGGTCGCGCCGGCTTGGCCGGAGAAGCCGCCGCCATTAACGTTAACGAGAACGTCGTACTGGCCGGTCGTTTCGGTGATGCCGAACGGCTGGGTCAGGTCGAGGATCAGGTTTTCATATGGCAGGTAGTCGTGGACGTCCTTGCCGTTCATCGTGATTTTGCCGTTACCAGGAACCAAACGCACACGGGCAACGGAGTTTTTGCGGCGACCAGTGCCGCTGTAAGATACTTGAGCCACAGTTGTATCCTCCTTAGATTAGGTTGGTGATGTCGAGTACTTCTGGCTTCTGCGCTTCGTGTGGGTGTTCTTCACCCGCATAAACGTGCAGCTTCATGAATTGCTGGTGACCAAGCGTGTTCTTGGTAGGCAGCATCTTCTTGACAGCGTATTCGACCAAGCGAGCTGGGTCATTCTTCAGCAGATCGCCAGCTACTTCATGCTTCAAACCACCTGGATGTTGGCTGTGACGGTAGTAGATCTTGTCGCTTGCCTTGTTACCGGTTAATTTCAAGTTAGCAGCGTTGATGACGATGACGTTGTCACCGGTATCAACGTGTGGGGTGTAGGTCGGCTTGTTCTTGCCGCGCAGGATGGTCGCAACGACGGATGCCAATCGGCCGAGGCTGATGTCCGTTGCGTCGATAACATACCATTTACGTTCAATTTCGCCTGGCTTAGCCATAAATGTTGTACGCACGATTTGTTTCCTCCAATGTTCTGTGCTTGTTTGACACGTAATAAGTTTCCGGGGCTTATCGTGGGGCAAACAATACCAGATACTAACTTACCAAAAACGAGGCAATAAGTCAATCTGACCCAAGGCGTTTCGTCAAAATTTTCAGTCCACCGGGGAATCGACTTGGGGACTGCGCATGACGGCCCAGCCACAGCCCCCGAGCAGGACGCTCAAGGCGAGGCAGACCCATAGCACTGCGGTCCAGCCGAAGGCCGTCGCCAAGGCCGAGAAACCGACCGGCCCCAGCGCCGCGAGCAGGTACCCGCCGGCCTGCGCCATCCCCGACAAGGCGGCTGTGACCGCCGGCGCCGTCGTCTTTTGCTGAAAAAACACGATGCACATCGAGAAGGCCGCGCCGCTTGCCGCCCCCATCACCAGCGCCAAGGCAGCATGCCAGGCAAAGACGGCCGGCATCAGCGCCACACCGAGCAACCCGAGCCCAAACCCGCCAGCGATCAGCCCGACTAAGGTCGCGACCCCGTGTCGGCGCTCTGCCAAACTCGGGGTCAGCACCGTCATCGGCAACCCGGCAAGCTGAAACAGCGTCGCGAGGTTACCGGCGGCGACGGCCGAGAAGCCGCTTTGCTGCCAGATGGTCGGCAACCAGGTCAGCAACGAGTAATACAGTAGTGACTGCAAGCCAAAGAACCCGGCGACAAGCCACGCGCTCCGCGAGCGGGTGACCCGCGGCAGCGCCTGGTGCGTCACGGCCTGGCCGTGGTCGCGTGGCCAGGCCAGCAACCAGACGCCCAGAGCCAAGACACTGACTGTACTCAGCACGGCGATGGTGCCGGCTGCACCGAGCCGTTGGGCCAACACGCCGGCGGTGCCGGTCCCCAAGCTGGCGACCAACCCCATCGCGGTCGTGTACAGTGTCGTCATCAGCGCAATGCGGTGCGGGAAGGCTGATTTGATCAACCCCGGTAACAACACGTTGCCGCCGGTGATCGCCAACCCCACCAGCACCGTCCCGCCGAGCAGGGCGAGCGGGTGCGGCAGCACGCGCAGGTAGTTGCCGACCACTAGCAAGGCCGCCGCGCCGAGCAAGACCTGGCCCTGACCCCAACGCGCTCCCAAGCGGCCCAAGCCCGCAGAAGCGAGCGCAAAAGCCAATAAAGGGAGCGTGGTCACCAGCCCGGCCAGCGCCGGCGGCAGCGCCCCGCTCGCCTCAAGCCGGCCTAACAGCGGTGGCATCATCGTGATCGGAAGCCTCAGATTGGCCCCGATCAACACCACCCCCAGCATCAACCAACCGGTCTTATCTTTTTGCATTCGTCCGCCTTTCACCCCCTGCGCCGCGTCACGGCGTATCAGTGGGATAGATCACTTCCTTGAGGTACAACCCCGACGCTGGCGCCGTTCCCCGGGCCTGCTGGCGGTCACGCACGGCGTACAGCCGCTCGAAGTCGTGGACCGGTCGCCGGCCATTGCCGATCTCCAGCAGCGTCGCGACCAGGATGCGCACCATGTTGTACAAGAAGCCGTTCCCGTAGAATTCGAAGATCACCTCGTGGTGAGCCGTGTCTTCACGCACCGTCGCCGAATAGATTGTCCGCACCTTGTCCTCGATCACGCCACCGCTGGCCGCAAAGCTCGTGAAGTCGTGCGTCCCCACGACGTCCTGCAGGGCGAGTTCGATCCGACTCAAGTCCAGCGGGTACGGGTAATGGCCGGTGTACAACCGGTTGAACGGATCAGTGAAGCGCCCGCGCGCCACCCGGTACAGGTAGCGCTTGCCCTGCGCCGAGTAGCGGGCGTGAAAACTCGCGGACACGATCTCGGCCTTCAGGATCTCGATGTCCAGCGGCATCAGCGAGTTCATCGCGCGCAGCATCGACTGCGCAGGCAGCGCCCCGGGGTAGTCGAAGGAGACAACTTGGCCCAGTGCGTGCACCCCGGAGTCCGTGCGCCCGGAGCCATCGACATGGATCGATTCGACCTTGGCCATCTTTCCCAGTGCCTTTTGAAGCACGCCTTGCACGGTCCGCTGATGCGGCTGGATCTGATAGCCAGCAAAATTCGTGCCATCGTATGCGAGTGTCAGTTTGTAATGCATCGTGAGGCCTCTTTCATCGGAGTCTGAGTGGTAACGACCAAATAGCGCCAAGCGGCGAAGTTCCCTCACCTCGCCGGCTTGGCGCTCGTTGGCTTGAACGCGACTAGGCACGCAGGAAGACTAAGGCTACGGTCAGCACCACCATCGCCAGCCCCGCGTAGCCATCACGTGGATGGTACTGCAAGATGCGGTACTTAGTGCGGTTGTCGCCGCCTTGATAGCCGCGCGCGTCCATCGCCGTGGCGAGATCTTCGGCGATGCCGAAGGAGTCCACGAACAGCGGGATCAGTAGCGGCACGACGGCCTTCATCTGCTGAAACAGGTTGCCGGTCCCAAAATCCACCCCCCGCGCACGTTGCGCGTTCATGATCTTGGTGGTCTGATCCATCAGCGTCGGCACGAAGCGCAGCGCGATCTGCAGAACCAAGGCGAGCTCAGTGACGGGCACGCCGATCTTGCGCAGCGGCCGCAGCAGTGATTCGACCGCATCGGCTAAGGCCAAAGGCGGTGTCGTCAGCGTCAACAGGGTGGAGACGAAGATGATCAGCACGAAGCGCAGGAAGATGAAGGCCCCGTTTGTCAACCCGAACTGGGTGACCGCCAACCATCCCCATGACCAGTAGACCGGCCCGCCTTTAGTGAAGAAGATCTGCAGCGCAACGGTGAAGAGGATCAGCCAGATCATCGGCCGCACCCCGCGCAGGAAGAAGCCCAAGTTGAGCTTCGAGGCAGCGATCATCACCATCGTGGCCGCGAACATCATCAGGTAAGATTGCCAGTTATTGGCGAGAAAAATGATCGCGATGTAGTAGAAGCTCGCCATCAGTTTCGTCCGCGGATCCAACCGGTGCAGCCAGGAGTCGCCGGGCAGGTAGCGGCCCAACAGGAGCTTATTCATGCGCGGCACCCCCGATCTGCGGCAGAAGTTGGTCCGCAAGCTGGTCGGCCGTCAGCGGTAGCGGGTCGAACTGGAAACCGCGCGCAGCGAGCTGTTCGGCCATCACGGCCGTCTTCGGCAACCCCAGCGAGTGCGCCCGTAGCCATTCGGTCTCGGCGAACACCTCACGGGGCGTGCCTTGGCGCACCAGCTGACCGCGGTCCATCACCAACACCGAATCAGCGTAGTCGGCGACGTCATCCATCTGGTGAGTGACCAAGACGATCGTCAGCCCCTGCGTGCGGTGCAGCTCGGCAAACATCGTCATCATCTCGGCGCGCCCGGCTGGGTCGAGCCCTGCCGTCGGTTCGTCGAGCACCAAGACCTCTGGCTGCATCGCCAAGACCCCGGCGATCGCCACGCGGCGCATCTGCCCACCGGACAAGTCGAACGGCGACTGCGCCAGCACCTCCTCAGGCAACCCGACCAGCTGGACCATCCGTTCGGCTAGCGCCAATGCCTCTGCCTCCGGCACCCCGAAATTCTTCGGACCAAAGGCGATGTCCTTGGCGACCGTCTGTTCGAACAGCTGGTTTTCGGCGAACTGGAAGACCATGCCGACCTTCTGCCGCAGTGGTCGCAGGTGCTTATTATTGGTCTCTGGGGTGATGGTGAGATCCCCGATCGTCACGGTGCCTTGGGTCGGCTTGAGCAGCGCGTTGAGGTGCTGGAGCAAAGTGGACTTGCCACTGCCGGTGTGCCCGATGATCGCCGTGTAGCTATGGTCCCGGATCGTCGTCGTGACGTCCTTGAGCCCATCACCGGCAAACGGGGTCCCGGCCTGGTAGGTGAAGCTCACATGGTCGAATGTAATGTCCATAGGTAGTCTCCCAAGCCTTCCGCATCAAGATAGTGGGCCGGCATCGCCACCCCGCGGGCCGCCAGTGCGGCCTTGAGTTTCTCCGGATAAGGCACGTCCAGCCCAAGCTTCAACAGCTCGGGGCCAAAAGCGAAGATCTCGGCCGGCGTGCCGACCGTGCGAATCTCGCCGTCGTTGAGCAAGATCACCCGGTCAGCACTGGCCGCCTCATCGATGTCATGGGTGATCGACAGCACCGTCAGCTGGGTCGTCGCGCGCAAGCGCTGGATCAGCTGCACGATCTCGGTGCGCCCGGCCGGATCCAGCATCGACGTCGCCTCATCGAGAATGATGATGTCCGGGCGCTGGGCGATGATCCCTGCGATCGCGACCCGTTGCTTCTGGCCCCCAGAGAGCCGCGCCGGCTCCCGCGTCGCAAAGTCGCGCATGCCAACGGCGTCCAATGCGTCCGCCACGCGGACCAGCATCTCTTCACGTGGCACCCCGCGATTCTCGAGTCCGAACGCCACATCATCGGCGACCGTTGCCCCGACGAACTGATTATCCGGGTTCTGGAACACGATACCGACCTTGGCGCGAATGTCCCACACCGTCGACTCGCTGAGTGTCAGTCCGCCGACGACCACTGTCCCGGCCGCCGGCGCCAGCAGTCCGTTGAGATTTTTGGCCAGCGTCGATTTGCCGCTGCCGTTATGGCCAATGATCGCGACCCATTCCCCGGGCGCGACCGTGAATGAGACGTCGTGAAGTGCCAGACGCTCGGCGTCTGGATACTGATAATTCAGATGCGAAACAGCGATCGCCGGTAGCATAAAGTCCCTCTTTTCCGTAAATGCATGACAGAATCATGATAGCATATTTGCCCCTGTCTTGCCGCAGAAACCGTCTCTGTATCACTTCTCCGCGGACCATCGCGCCGGTGATGCTTCAGACTGTGGCACCGCAGGCAACCCAAAAAGGCGAGGACGTCGGCCCGACCTCGCCAAATCACCTCATGGACGACCACGTCAATTCACACTATGTAGGATCGCCGGCCGTCGCGATACAACGCATTACCGTCATACTCGACCTGGTTGACTGCAAACACGTTATCAGCTTTGAGCTGGATCGCGTTGCCGCCGACATAGTTGGCCGCGCCCACTTGCAGGAGCTCGCCCCACTTACGCTGACGCCCACGAGCAACCATCTGCGCGCTCACAGGACTGCGCACATACCGTTTCTCACCATCTTCGAAAGTGACCAGCAAAAAAAGGTTCTGTAGCATCTGCACCGACTTGACCGGTGGCACTGACTTGTCCGTCATTTCGATCCTTCCTTTCAGCTAACCGCACATCCACCTACAACAGGTCATAAAGACCTACTTTCACGGTATCAACTTACCTAGGGATTGGTCAACGACAGCGCCTCACACAGATGTAACAACCTGCCGGCGGGCCGCGTTGGCAGCAAAAAAGCGAGCCGCATGCGACTCGCCCAGTATGTAAAAAATCATTTGAGATGGAGACACCGGTCGCCCGGTGCTCGCAAGCTAGACTCGGCAGGCCGAAGCCTGGGGCATGCGCCCATACCAAAAGGTAGCCAACATCGTAACGCTCCATCGATCAAATGATCAAAGTGAACTGGCCACAGGGGTCAGCTCGGTTTTGAAAACAGCGAACAGTCTATTGAATTAGACGAGTTCGATGATGACCATCTGCGCAGCGTCGCCGCGGCGAGCAGTCGTCTTCATGATGCGAGTGTAACCACCGTTGCGTTCAGCGTAGCGTGGTGCCACGTCGGCGAACAGCTTCTGCAGTGCGGACTGAACGACGACCTGGTCGCCTTCTTCCTTGACACTCGCGATTTCGTTGCGCAGGAATGCTGCGGCCTGACGGCGAGCGTGCAGATCGCCGCGCTTACCCAAGGTGATCATCTTTTCCGTCGTGGAGCGGATCTCCTTGGCGCGTGCTTCGGTCGTCGTGATCCGTTCGTTGATGATCAGATCCGTCGTGAGATCGCGAAGCAATGCCTTACGTTGAGAGCTCGTACGCCCTAATTTCCGGTAACTCATGGATTGGCCTCCTTTTCGAGATTAATCTTCTTTACGCAGACCCAGACCCAAGTCGGACAACTTGTTCTTCACTTCTTCAAGTGATTTGCGGCCTAAGTTGCGCACCTTCATCATATCGGCTTCTGTTTTGTTGGTTAACTCCTGAACCGTGTTGATCCCAGCACGCTTCAAGCAGTTGTAGGAGCGAACACTCAAGTCGAGCTCTTCGATCGTCATCTCGAGCATCTTCTCTTTGTGTGTCTCTTCCTTCTCAACCATGATCTCGGCGTTCTTGGCTTCATCGGTCAAGTTGACGAAGATGTCGAGATGTTCGGTCAGGATCTTCGCAGCCAAGCTGATCGCTTCGCGCGGAGAGATCGAACCGTTCGTCCAAACATCCAAAGTCAGCTTGTCGAAGTCGTTGCGTCGACCAACGCGAGCACTTTCAACTTGGTAGTTGACCCGACTGATTGGGGTGAAAATCGAGTCGACAGGCAATACCCCAATCGGCATGTCGTCGCTCTTGTTTTGGTCTGCTGGCACGTAGCCCCGACCGGTGCGGACCGTCATGCGCACGTGGAAGCGACCGCCTTCTGCAACGGTACAGATGTACTGTTCAGGATTAAGCACTTCAACATCGCTGTCGGTCACGATATCGGCGGCAGTCACAGTCGCAGGACCGGTGACGTCGATCTCGACGGTTTTGTCCTCATCCGTGTTCATCTTCAAAGCGAGCTTCTTGATGTTCAGGATGATCTGGGTGACGTCTTCCAGCACACCGTCGATCGTGGAGAACTCGTGGAGCACACCATCGATCTGGATGTTGGACACCGCAGCACCAGGCAGAGAGGATAACAGGATGCGACGCAGCGAGTTACCCAACGTGGTGCCGTAGCCGCGTTCAAGCGGTTCGACCACAAACTTGCCGTAGTTGGTGCTTTCGTCAACTTTGGTGATGTTCGGCTTTTCAAATTCGATCATCTAGTCTGTACCCCTTTCAAAACGAGAAGTGAACCTTGCCCCTTCGACATTCGTCGTTGGTGACAATTACACACGACGACGCTTTGGAGGACGGGAACCGTTGTGAGGAACTGGTGTTACGTCGCGAATCGCAGTCACTTCAAGCCCAGTTGCTTGGAGGGAACGAATCGCAGCTTCACGGCCAGAACCAGGGCCTTTAACGGTCACTTCAACAGACTTCATCCCATGTTCCATGGATTCCTTTGCGGCTGCTTCAGCGGCCATCTGCGCGGCGAAAGGCGTGGACTTACGGGAGCCCTTGAAGCCCAGGGAACCGGCGGAAGACCAGGCGATCGCGTTACCGCGAGGGTCGGTGATCATGACGATCGTGTTGTTGAACGTGGAGTGGATGTGTGCCACACCGGACTCAATGTTCTTCTTTACACGACGCTTACGAGTTGTTTTACGTGCTGCCATCGAATTTTACCTCCTTTTTAGTTATTTCTTCTTGCCGGCAATGGTAACTTTCTTACCTTTGCGGGTGCGTGCGTTGTTCTTGGTGTTCTGACCGCGAACAGGCAGACCACGACGGTGGCGGATCCCACGGTAAGAGCCGATCTCTTGGAGCCGCTTGATGTTCAAGCTGACTTCACGACGCAGATCGCCTTCAACTTTGACGTTGTCAACGGCTGCACGGATCTTATCTTCCTGGTCCGGGGTCAGGTCTTCAACGCGGACGTTTTCAGCGACGTCTGCTTCCTTCAGGATCTTTTGAGCGGTGGTCTTGCCGATCCCAAAAATGTAGGTCAGGGCAATAACGATTTGCTTACCACGTGGTAAGTCGACACCAGCGATACGAGCCATACGAGTGACACCTCCTATATATTATTGGGTTTAGCCTTGGCGTTGCTTGTGCTTCGGGTTAGCAGGGCAAATGATCATGACACGGCCTTTGCGGCGGATCACTTTGCAGTGCTCACACATCTTTTTAACAGATGGGCGTACTTTCATGATTTTTAAGCCTCCTCTTAAACGTGCTCGCTGGGACTGAGCCGCGCGTCTAGCGTCAACACACTGCGGCAGGCGCTGCCTACCTTGCGTGTCGTCCGCTAGCCGACCGGCTCACCCGCCCCAGCTCGCACTCTGGCAAACTACTTGAAACGGTACGTGATGCGGCCCTTGGTCAGGTCGTACGGCGACAGCTCCACGGTCACCCGGTCGCCCGGCAGGATGCGGATGTAGTGCATCCGGATCTTGCCTGACACGTGTGCCAGGATCGTCGCGCCGTTTTCAAGCTCGACTTTAAACATCGCGTTCGGTAACGTATCGACCACGGTGCCTTGAATTTCGATTACATCGTCTTTTGCCACTGAAGTTATTCCTCCTAGATGTTTGGTTCTAACGCGCGAAAAGGGTGAGGCCACTGGCACTCACCGCACATACCGCGATATTGTACCATAAAGTCTGGACTTTGAAAACAGTCAGGAAATGCGGCAAAGGCGAGTCCTCTACTTTGCAACAGTGGCCAGGATGTTTTGGATCTCTGCAAATACCAAGTCGATGTCTTGGTCCCCGTTGACGTTGAACAGCAGCTTGCGTTGCTGGTAGAAGTCAAGCAGTGGGGTGTTCATTTCGATGTTTACTTTGAGGCGGTTCTTCACGGTTTCAGGCTTGTCGTCTTCACGCTGGAAGAATTCGTGGCCCCCGCAGCGATCGCAAGTCCCCTCGACCTTGGTCGGGTTGTAGAGCTTGTGGTACGTTGCCCCACAGGTCTTGCAGATGTAGCGGCCGGACAGGCGATCGACCAAGACGTCAGGGGCCACGGCGATGTTGATCACCGCGTCGACCGGCTTGTTCAAGTCGGTCGTGATCTGCTCAAGCGCTTCGGCCTGAGCGATCGTCCGCGGGAAGCCATCAAGCATGTACCCGGCGTCTGTGTCGGGTTCCGCCAAGCGGTCCTTCACGATCCCGTTGGTCACTTCGTCTGGGACCAATGCGCCTGCGTCCATGTAAGACTTGGCCTTCAGTCCCAACTCAGTTCCGGCCGCCATCGCGGCACGAAACATATCCCCTGTACTGATGTGGGCAATCGGGTACGCGGCTTCGATACGCTCCGCCTGCGTCCCCTTACCTGCACCGGGAAGTCCCATTAAAATGAGATTCACGTTGCATCCTCCTCAATATTGTTAGTCTTTGACGAGATCATCGCGGATGAAGCCGACGTACTCACGCTTCATCAGCAACCCGTTCAACTGACGCACCAGCTCGATGGCCGTCATGACGACGATCAGGAGACTAGTCCCGCCCAGCCCGATGGATTGCGGCAAGCCCCAGATGTTCGACGCCAGCTGCGGCAGCAGGGCGACGACACCCAGGAACAGGGCGCCCACGGTGGACAGACGCATCAGCACCCCAGACAGGTACTTCTCAGTTTCCTTCCCTGGCCAAACGCCTGGGATGTAACTCCCCTGCTTGGTCAGGTTCTCGGCCACTTTTTCTGGGTTGACTTGAACGAACGCGTAGAAGAAGGTGAAGAGCACGATCAGGAGGGTGTAGATCGCCGTCCCGGCCGGCTTTTGCATGTTGAAGATGTTCGTCATGACTTGATACCAGCCGTCACCGCTGTGCTTCGCCTGGAAGGCCATCAAGATGGTCTGTGGCGTCACGATGAAGGAACTGGCGAAGATCACGGGGATAACCCCCGCAACGTTGACCTTCAGGGGCAGGTAGCTGTTGCTCCCCGCCGCGGTCACGCGCCGCGTGTATTGGATCGGAATCTTCCGGTTGGCCTGTTGGACCCAGGTGACGAACGTGATCACGATGATCAAGATGATCGCAAGCCCGAGCATGAACAGCACACCCTGCCAGCGGTCCGCGGGATCATTGTTAGTCCAGTTATCGTTGAACAGTGAGTAGAGGCCACTTGGCATCCGGGCGATGATCCCCGCGAAGATGATCATCGAAACGCCGTTGCCGACCCCTTTGTCGGTGATCTGCTCACCCAACCAAGTCAGGAGCATCGTCCCACCGGTCAAAATGATCCCGATGACGACGTAGGTCTGAATGGTCGGGTTCTTGACCAGTCCGTAAACGGACAACGTCTGGAACCCAGCGGTGATGCCGACCGCCTGGAAGAAGCCCAGGATGATGGTCAGGTAACGCGTGACTTGGTTCAGCTTGCGGCGACCAACTTCCCCCTGCTTGCTCCATTCAACGAATTTAGGCACGATGTCCATCTGCAACAGTTGAACAACGATCTGAGCCGTGATGTATGGTGAAACCCCCATGGAGAAAATCGAATAGTTCGCTAAGCCACCACCGCTGACGGTGTCGAGCAGTGGGATCAAGCCAGTCTCACTGATTTTAGTCAACGCGGATGCGTCGACCCCTGGAACCGAGATTTGAGCACCTAACCGATAAACCAGTAAAACGCCTAAGGTGAACAGGATCTTATTACGGATCTCCTTCACTTTGAGCGCGTTTATGAGGGTTTTCAGCATTAGATCACCTCAATCGAACCGCCTGCGGCATTCACTGCTTCAACAGCAGCTTCAGATGCCTTATTGACCTTGACCGTCAGCTTCTTGTCGAGTTGGCCATTCGCCAACAGCTTGATGCCGTCTTTTTCGTCCTTGATCAGGCCGGATTCGACCAGCAGTGCTGGCGTGATCTCGGTCCCATCTTCGAACTTGTTGAGGTCCAACAGGTTGACGATCGCGTATTCCTTGCGGTTGATGTTCTTGAAACCGCGCTTTGGCATACGCCGGAACAGTGGCATCTGGCCACCTTCGAACCCAAGGCGCGTCTTACCGCCCTGACGAGCCAGTTGACCCTTTTGGCCTTTACCCGCCGTCTTACCTTGACCGCTGGAAGTACCGCGACCCAGGCGCTTGCCGTGGTGACGAGAACCTTCGCTTGGCTTTAATTCATGCAACTTCATACTCTAGGACACCTCCGTTTCTGATTAGTCGTTTAGTCCTTGATCTCTTCAACAGAAACCAAGTGGGAAATCTGGAAAATCGCACCACGAGTGGCTGCGTTGTCAGGCTTTACAACAGAGCTGTTCACCCGACCAAGACCGAGTTCCTTCACAATCGTACGTTGCTTCGGCAACCGGTGAGCAGCACTGCGGGTCAACGTGATCTTTAATTGAGCCATTATGTGCCCTCCTAGTCTTGTAAGTGAGAAACGGACACGCCGCGGAGATCGGCAACTTCTTGGATGGTCTTGAGCTGTTCAAGGCCAGCGATGGTTGCACGGATCATGTTGATCGGCGTGTTACGACCCAGAGACTTGCTGGTAACGTCTGCGATGCCGGCGAGTTCCATGACGGCACGAACGGCGCCCCCAGCGGCAACCCCGGAACCTTCAACGGCTGGCTTCAGCAGCACTTCACCAGCGCCGAAGTGACCGATGACCTCGTGAGGGATCGTGGTCCCAACGATCGGCACTTCGATCAGGTTCTTCTTGGCGTCTTCGACCGCTTTGCGGATCGCTTCTGGCACTTCCTGCGCCTTACCGGTCCCGAAGCCGACGTGACCGTGCTTGTCGCCGACGATCGCGATGGTTGCGAAACGCAGCCGACGACCACCTTTGACAACTTTGGTGACCCGGTTGATCGCAACGACGCGGTCTTCTAAGTCAAGTTGGTTTGGATCAATGTATGATGCCATGTGTTGGTTATCCTCCTTTGATTAGAATTCAAGGCCGTTTTCACGTGCAGCTTCAGCGAGCGCCTGCACGCGACCATGATAGAGGTAACCACCACGGTCAAAGACCACAACTTTGTGACCGGCAGCAACCGCGCGTTGCGCCACAAGGGCACCAACGGCAGCGGCCGCTTCAGTCTTGCTGTCGGAAGCAGCAATTTCTTTATCAAGAGTGGAGGCACTTGCTAGCGTCACACCCGCTACGTCATCAATTAATTGCGCGTAGATGTTTTTGTTAGAACGGAAAATGTTCAAGCGTGGGCGCTCGCTCGTACCAGAAATCTTACCCCGGACACGCGCGTGACGCCGTTGCCGAGTTTTGTTTTTATCTGGTTTGGAAATCACAATGTTCACCTCTTGTTTTCTTGTTTAGGAATTGTCTAACGACTACTTACCAGTCTTACCTTCCTTACGACGAACGTATTCATCAACGTAGCGAATACCCTTGCCTTTGTAAGGTTCTGGGGAGCGGACCGCGCGGATCTCGGCAGCGAACTGACCGACGACCTGCTTGGAGATCCCGGACACGTTGATCTCGGTGTTGCTTGGCACATCGAATTCAACGCCTGCAGGGGCTTCCATCTCGACTGGATGGGAGTAACCGACGGCCAGAACAAGCTTCTTGCCTTGCTTCTGGGCACGGTAGCCGACCCCGACGAGCTTGAGCTTCTTCACGAAGCCATCGGTCACACCAACGATCATGTTGTTCAGGTTCGCACGCATCGTGCCGTGCATCGCCTTCCAAGAATCGTCAGGACGCGTGAATGTGATCTCAGCGCCTTCCTGGTGCATTTCGATTTCAGGGGCGAAATGGCGAGTCAGTTCGCCTTTAGGCCCTTTAACGGTGATGTTTTCGCCGTCCAGCTTGATCTCAACACCAGCTGGGACGGTGATAGCTTTATTACCAATACGACTCACTTGTGGGCACCTCCTTTTGAATGTGTTGTATTACCAGATGTAAGCGAGCACTTCGCCGCCAACGTTCTTCGCGCGGGCTTCTTTGTCGGTGATCACGCCTTCTGGAGTGGAAAGGATCGCGATGCCTAAGCCGTTCAGTACCTTGGGCACTTCGTTAGACTTCACGTAAGAACGCAAGCCTGGCTTAGAGATACGCTTCAAACCGGAGATGACCCGTTCGTTGTTCTTCCCATACTTCAGGAAGAGACGGATCATGCCCTGCTTGTCGTCTTCGATGACTTCATAATCACGAATGAAGCCTTCGGACTTTAAGATCTCGGAAATGTTGATTTTCATCTTAGATGCAGGTACGACCAGAGATTCGTGACGAACCATGTTGGCGTTACGAATGCGGGTCAAGTAATCTGCGATTGGATCGGTCAAGACCATTGATTTAACCTCCTTTGACTGAGTAGTGGTTTACCAGCTAGCTTTGCGCATGCCTGGGATCTGGCCGGCATGTGCTAATTCGCGAAGGCAAATCCGGCAGAGCTTGAACTTCCGGTAAACGGAGTGTGGGCGGCCACAACGTTGGCAGCGTGTGTATTCTTGCACTGCGAACTTTGCAGGCCGGTTGTTTTTCACGATCATGGACTTCTTAGCCAAGTGTGTCCCTCCCTTATTTAGCGAATGGCATCCCGAATTGCTTCAGCAGTTCGAGCGCTTCTTCATCAGTGTTTGCAGTGGTGACGATGACAACATCCAACCCACGAACGCGGTTCACTTTGTCGTAATCCACTTCAGGGAAGATCAGTTGTTCCTTGACACCCAGGGTGTAGTTCCCACGCCCGTCGAAGGACTTGGCGGAGATCCCGTGGAAGTCACGGACACGTGGCAGGGACACGTTGATCAGCTTGTCCAGGAAGTCATACATGCGTTCGCCACGCAGCGTGACCTTGGCACCGATCGGCATGCCTTCACGCAGGCGGAAGTTCGCGATGGACTTCTTCGCCTTGGTGATGAGCGGTTGCTGGCCAGAGATCTGCTTCAGCTCCTCAACGGCTTCGTCGAGGTTCTTCGCGTTCTGGGTCGCGTCACCAACACCCATGTTCAGCACGATCTTTTCGATCTTCGGGGTCTGCATCGTGCTCTTGTAGCTGAACTTCTCAACCAGAGCAGGTGCGATTTCTTTGGTAAAACGGTCTTGTAAACGGTTAGTCATACGAGATTAGTCCTCCTTTCTGATTATTTTTCGAGCGCGGAACCAGACTTCTTGGCGATCCGCACTTTCTTGCCGTCTTTGATCGTCGTAGCGATCCGGCTTGGCTTGTTGGTTTCTGGATCGAGCAGCATCACGTTGGACACGTGGATCGCCGCTTCCTGATCGACAATGCCGCCCTGTGGGTTGGCGTTGTTTGGCTTTTGGTGCTTCTTGATCATGTTGACGCCTTCGACGACGACTTTGTCAGCCTTGAGCAACACTTTGGTCACTGTGCCCTCTTTGCCGGCGTCTTTACCGCGCATGACACGCACTTTATCACCAGTTTTGATTTTCATGTTTCGCACCTCCTATAGGTCAGATTACAGAACTTCGGGCGCTAAGGAAACGATCTTCATGAAATCGCCGTCACGCAGTTCACGTGCGACTGGTCCAAAGATACGAGTCCCCTTTGGGCTCTTGTCGGCGTTGATGATGACAGCCGCGTTCTCATCGAACTTGATGTAGGAACCGTCTGCACGGTGCGCACCAGACTTGGTACGAACGATAACGGCCTTCACAACATCAGCCTTCTTGACAACGCCACCTGGTGTAGCTTGTTTTACAGTTGCCACGACGATATCACCGATGTTACCAGTCTTGCGGTAGGAACCGCCAAGCACTTTGATCACCAGTAATTCGCGGGCGCCAGAGTTGTCCGCCACTTTAAGACGACTTTCTTGTTGAATCACGGATGGGTCCTCCTTTCGTCACGATATCGAGATTAGATACGAACTGCCTTTTCGACAACGTTCAATAAACGGAAACGCTTGTTGCGAGACATCGGACGAGTTTCCATGATGCGAACAAGATCGCCGGTGTTTGCGGTGTTTTCCTCATCGTGTGCGTAGTACTTCTTGGAGTACTTCACGCGCTTGCCGTATACCGGGTGAGTCTTGTACGTGTTGACTTCGACGGTAATGGTCTTGTCCATTTTGTCTGAAACGACGCGGCCTTGATAAACCTTACGAGAATTACGTTCTGCCAAGGTGATTGTCTCCTTTCCGATTATTTATTGAGTTCTTGCTGCCGAAGGACCGTCTTGATCCGTGCAATGTTCTTCCGAACCTGCTTCAAGCGAGCGGTGTTTTCAAGCTGACCAGTTGCCTGTTGGAAGCGCAGGTTGAAGAGCTCTTCCTTGTACTGCTTTTCCTTGTCGAGCATCTCAGCAGTGGTCAATGCAGTGATTTCTTTAGCCTTCATTAGATTCGCCACCTACTTCCTCGCGTTTCACGATCTTTGTGCGAACAGGGAGTTTGTTCGATGCCAAGCGAAGGGCTTCGCGCGCAACTTCTTCAGGAACGCCCGCGATTTCGAACATGATCTTTTCGCGCTTAACAACTGCGACCCAGCCGGATGGTGCACCTTTACCATTACCCATACGTACGCCGACACCCTTGGAGGTGTAGGACTTTTGAGGGAAAATGCGGATCCAGACTTTCCCGCCACGCTTCATGTAACGGGTCATCGCGATACGGGCAGCTTCGATCTGACGGTTGGAGATCCAGTGAGATTCCAGAGCCTGCAGGCCGAATTCGCCGAAGTTCACTTCTTTGCCACCCTTAGCGGCACCACGCATCTTGCCACGGAATTCGCGGCGGTGCTTAACACGCTTAGGTACTAACATGAATTATTTCCCTCCTTTCGTCTGAGGACGATTTGGCTTGTCCGGGAGGATTTCGCCCCGGTTGATCCAAGTCTTGATCCCGATCTGACCGTAAGTGGTCGTTGCTTCTTCCCAGGCGTAGTCGATATCGGCACGCAGGGTGTGCAGCGGAACGGTCCCTTCGGTGTAGTGCTCACGACGCGCAATATCGGCACCGTTCAGACGGCCAGCGGCTTGGGTCTTGATCCCCTTAGCACCGGCACGCATGGTGCGCTGCATTGCTTGCTTCATCGCACGACGGAAGGCAACACGCTGTTCGAGCTGCGCTGCGATGTTTTCGCCGACGAGCTTGGCGTCAAGATCAGGCTTCTTGATCTCGACGATGTTGATGTGAACTTTGCGGTTCGTCAGGTCGTTGAGTTCCTTACGGAGTGCTTCGACCTGTGCGCCACCCTTACCGATCACCATACCAGGCTTGGCGGTGTGGATAGTGATGTTCACACGGTTTGCAGCACGTTCGATTTCAATAGTAGAAACGGACGCTTCTGCCAGCTTTTCGCTGATGAATTTCCGGATTTTGATATCTTCGTGAAGGTAGTTCGCAAAGTCTTTGTCTGCGTACCACTTGGATTCCCAGTCACGAATGACGCCGACACGGAAACCTTTTGGATTGATTTTCTGACCCACGCGTTATCCCTCCTTATGCTTCTTTTTCGGCCACAACCACGGTGATGTGGCTGGTGCGCTTGTTGATCGGTGATGCAGAACCCTTGGCGCGCGGACGGAACCGCTTCAAGGTCGGGCCTTCGTTCACGTAGGCTTCCTTGACGTACAAGTTCTGAGCATCTAGGTCAAAGTTATGTTCTGCGTTCGCGATCGCGGACTTCAGAACTTTAGCGATAATTGGAGAACCCGCGCGAGGCGTGAAATCCAAGATTGCCAGTGCTTCGGCAACGTCGCGGTCACGGATCAGGTCGATTACCAAGCGCGCTTTGCGAGCAGCAATCCGAACTGTCTTCGCCGTAGCGGTTGCAGACGTAATTTGTTCAGCCATGAATCATGTGCTCCTTTCTAGCGTCCTTTGGTCTTCTTGTCGTCCTTGATGTGACCACGGAAGGTGCGGGTTGGGACGAATTCGCCCAGCTTGTGACCTACCATGTCTTCGGAAACGTAAACTGGGACGTGCTTACGACCATCGTATACGGCGATGGTGTAGCCGATGAAACTTGGGAAAATAGTAGAGCGACGAGACCAGGTCTTGATGACCGTCTTCTTATCGCTATCTGCCTGCGCTTCGATCTTCTTCATCAGATGAGCGTCGGCGAAAGGTCCTTTTTTAAGACTGCGACCCATGGTGTGACCTCCTTTATTCGATGTAATTCAGAAAATGGATTACTTGTTCTTCCGGTGACGAACGATGAACTTCTCGGACTTGGCCTTGTGGCTCCGGGTCTTCTTGCCGAGGGTCTTCTTGCCCCATGGAGAAAGTGGAGATGGACGGCCGATAGGTGCCTTACCTTCACCACCACCATGAGGGTGATCGTTAGGGTTCATGACAGACCCACGGACGGTCGGACGGAAGCCCAACCAGCGCTTGCGGCCGGCCTTACCGATGCTGATCAGTTCGTGCTGTTCGTTACCGACAGCGCCGATGGTCGCACGGTTCACAGCCAGGATCATGCGCACTTCACCGGAAGCCAGACGAACCGTGACGTACTTGCCGTCATCGTTCTTACCCAGAAGCTGGGCGGAAGCACCAGCGGAGCGGGCGATCTGACCGCCCTTACCAGGCTTCAGCTCGATGTTGTGGATGGTGGTCCCATCTGGGATGTTCTTCAGCGGCATCGCGTTGCCGACCTTGATGTCGACTTGTTCGCCAGACACGATCTTATCGCCGACGTTCAGGCCTTTAGGTGCCAGAATGTAGGTCTTGACCCCGTCTTCATAGTGCAGCAATGCGATGTTCGCGGTCCGGTTCGGATCGTATTCGATTGCCTTGACCGTCGCAACGACGCCGTCTTTTTGACGCTTGAAGTCGATGGTCCGGTAGAATTGCTTGTGACCGCCGCCACGGTGACGAACCGTGATGTGGCCATGCGCGTTACGGCCTGCGGTGTGGCTCTGGCTTTCAAGCAGCGTCTTTTCAGGACGCGTCTTGGTGATCTCTGCGAAATCAGAGCCAGACATGTTACGCCGACCGTTGGTGGTTGGTTTGTACTTAATAATCCCCACGCTTGTTCCCTCCTATGCTTATTAGTGGATCTAGTCTTCGAAGATCTTGATTTCTTTGGAATCAGCGGTCAAGGTCACGATCGCCTTCCGACGACGACGGGTGTAACCCTCGAAACGACCTTGACGCTTCTTTTTGCCGCGAACGTTCGCAATGTTGACACTGGCGACCTTGACGTCGAAGATCTGTTCAACGGCGCGGCGCACAGCAGTCTTTTCGGCGTGCAGGGCAACTTCGAAGGTGTACTTCTTGTCGTCCATGGCAGCCATGGATTGCTCGGTAACGATCGGGCGTAAAATGATGTCGCGTGCTTCCATTATGCAAGCACCTCCTCAATCTTTTGGAGCGCAGATTGGGTCACGATCAGCTTGTTGTAGTTGACAACATCCAATACGTTGACACCGTCTGCTGGGATGACCTTGACGTTCGGTAAGTTACGCGCTGCCAGGGCGGCGTTGTCATTACCGGCTTCAAGGACGACCAGAGCCTTTTCGTTCACCTTCAAGGCGGAAAGGGCTGCGGCGAAGTCCTTGGTCTTTGGCGCATCGAAGCTCAGGCCGTCGACAACGACGAGGCCTTCGTCCGTGACCTTCTGGGACAGAACGGACTTGATCGCCAGGCGGTATGCCTTCTTGTTGATGCGATAAGCGTAGGAACGTGGGTGAGGGCCGAAGACGATCCCACCGCCACGCCACTGTGGGCTACGGATGGAACCCTGACGTGCACGGCCGGTCCCTTTTTGGCGCCATGGCTTGCGGCCACCACCGGAAACTTCGTGGCGGTTCTTGACCTTGGATGTACCTTGACGAAGGGAAGCGCGTTGCATCAGAACTGCGTCAAAGATCACATTTTCGTTTGGTTCGATCGCCCAGATGGCGTCGTTCAGTTCAACGGTGCCGTTTTCTGAACCATCTTGCTTGTATAAAGTAACGTTTGCCATTAGTTAATGTCCTCCCTTCTGATTACTTGTTGGCTGCTTTAACAGCAGAGCGGATCGTTACGAACGACTTGTTCGCGCCTGGAACGTTCCCCTTGATCAGGATAACGTTGTGGTCCAGGTCGGTCGAGATAACGGTCAGGTTTTGCATGGTGCGGGTGTTGTTACCCATCCGGCCAGGCAGTTTCTTACCCTTGAACACCTTGTTGATGATGGCGCCAAGAGAACCTGGGCGACGGTGGTAACGAGAACCGTGGGCCATAGGGCCGCGGGACTGGCCATCCTTCTTGATGTTACCTTGGTAACCGTGGCCTTTGGAAGTACCGGTGACATCCACGATGTCGCCAGCAGCAAACTCATCAGCGGCGATGGTCTTGCCTACTTCGTATTCGCTAAGCGCTACATCACGGATTTCCTTAATGAAGCGCTTAGGGGTCGTGTCCGCCTTCTTGGCGTGACCGACGCTTGGCTTGTTGCTAAGAACTTCACGCTTGTCGCCGTAGCCCAGCTGAACTGCTTCGTAGCCGTCAGATTCAACGGTCTTAACTTGCAGGACAACGTTAGGCGTTACGTCGATCACGGTCACGGGAACGAGTTCGCCGTTCTCGGTGAAGACTTGCGTCATGCCAATTTTCTTACCTAAGATTCCTTTACGTGTCATGGGTACACCTCCAATACGATGAATTATAGTTTGATTTCGATGTCAACGCCGCTTGGCAGATCGAGCTTCATCAGCGCGTCAACGGTTTTAGGCGTCGGGTTGACGATGTCGATGAGACGCTTGTGCGTCCGCATTTCGAACTGTTCCCGAGAATCCTTGTACTTATGCGGGGAACGAAGCACCGTGTAAAGTGTACGTTCCGTTGGCAGAGGGATCGGGCCAGAGATTGCAGCACCTGTGCGCTTAGCAGTCTCGACGATCTTGTCTGCGGATTGATCTAGGATGCGGTGTTCGTAAGCCTTCAACCGGATCCGAATCTTTTGTTTTGCCATTGTGTGACCTCCTTCGTCTATTATCATTTAGTAGACTAGCTCCGTGAAAATTTCCGCCACGCCGCCGTGGCAAAGCGGCCGGGCGTGTCGCAACCTCTCACATCCACGCTACCGTGGCCCAACACGAGCCAGAAGTGCATAGTAACCCACTCAGATTACACAGCACTCTTGATAGTATATAAAACCACGCCGCAAAAGGCAAGGCTTTTCGGCAAATCACCGAAAGTTTTTCAGGCACCCGAACGCCGTCACATCGGCTTTTGTTCGCCGTTTCACGACGCGCTGCCCCACACGTTTACATCCTGCTCAACACGTTGTCTTGACACCTGCTGACAGACCCGCTAAAGTACCCCTTAGGAGGTGGCCTTATGTCTAAAGCCCTGTTGATCATCGATTACACCAACGATTTTGTCGCGCCGACGGGGGCACTGTCCGCCGGTGCGCCCGCCCAGGCGATCGCGTCGCGTATCGTCGAGCTGGCGGAACAGTTTCGCGCGGCTGGAGACTTCGTCTTTCTGCCTACGGATGTGCACGTGCCCGGGGATCCCTACCACCCTGAGACCAAGTTATTCCCGCCGCATAACGTGCGTGGGACCTGGGGGCGCGAGTTCTACGGCCCTCTGTCACCATGGGTCGCGGCTCACGCTGATGCGCGCACCGTCACCGTGTTCGACAAGACCCGCTACTCCAGCTTCGCCGGCACCCCACTGGACCTGTGGCTGCGCGAGCGCGCCGTTGACGACTTACACTTAGTCGGCGTGTGCACCGATATCTGCGTTCTGCACACCGCGGTGGACGCTTACAACCTGAGTTACCCGCTGACCATCCATCAAGACGCCGTGGCGACCTTCAAACCTGGCGGTCAGGCCTGGGCGCTGGATCACTTCAAGACCGTTCTCAACGCTAGCCTGGCCTGATCGACGACATCCGGCCCGGTTGCCGCCACTCACGTCACACGTTGTGTGGCACCAGGGAGCCCCCCCGACCGCCCCAGTCCGGCGGCCGGGGGCCTCGCAGTCGATGACACGGACACGCCAAAAAAGCCTCCCGCATGCGGGAGGCTTTTTCGTGGCGAACGAGGGCTTATTGGCCGCCGTTCTTCTTGATGATCTCTTCTTGAATCGACTTTGGCGTCGCTTCGTAGTGATCGAAGGTCATCGTGAAGGTCCCACGACCCTGGGTCGCAGAACGCAGGGTGGTCGCGTAACCGAACATCTCGGCCAGCGGCACCATCGCGTTGACGACCTGCGCGTTCCCACGGGCTTCCATGGCTTCAACGCGACCGCGACGGGCAGTCACTTGACCCATGATATCGCCGAGGTAGGCTTCAGGTGCAACCACTTCAACGTGCATGATCGGTTCCAGGATCACAGCACCGGCCGACTTCGCAGCGTTCTTCAACGCCATAGAAGCCGCAACCTTGAAGGCCGCTTCGGAGGAATCGACTTCGTGGTAAGACCCATCATACAGCTTGGCCTTGACGTCGATCAGTGGGTAGCCAGCTAGGACCCCATTTTCCATGGATTCCTTCAGGCCTTGTTCAACAGACGGGATGTATTCACGCGGAACCACACCACCGACGATGGCATCTTCGAATTCGAAGCCCTTGCCTTCTTCGTTCGGTGTGAATTCGACCCAAACATCACCATACTGCCCTTTACCACCAGACTGGCGCACGAACTTACCTTGGGCGCTTGCGGTCTTAGTGAAGGTCTCACGGTAAGCAACCTGAGGTTCGCCGACCTTGGCTTCGACCTTGAACTCACGCTTCATCCGGTCGACCATGATGTCCAAGTGCAATTCGCCCATCCCGGCGATCAGTGTTTCGCCGGTCTCAGGGTTCGTCTCGGCACGGAACGTTGGGTCTTCTTCAGAAAGCTTCTGAAGCGCAACATCCAGCTTGTCCCGGTCTTCCTTGGAGTTAGGCTCGATGGAGACCTGGATAACAGGTTCTGGCACTTCCAGAGATTCGAGGATCAACGGGTGATCGACGGACGTCAGGGAGTCACCGGTCGTGGTGTTCTTCAGGCCGATCGCCGCAGCGATATCCCCGGAGAATACTTCTGGGATCTCCTGACGCGTGTTACTGTGCATCTGGAGCAGACGGCCGACACGTTCACGGGTGTCCTTGGTCGCATTGAGGACGTAAGAACCCGCCTGCAGCGTGCCGCTGTAAACGCGGATGAAGGTCAGACGACCAACGAATGGGTCGGTGGCGATCTTGAAGGCCAAGGCAGCGAAGTCCTTGTCATCACCGGCGGTCAGCGCAACGGATTCGCCGGTCTCAGGATCGGTCGCGTTGTATGGCTTCACGTCGAGTGGGGATGGCAGGTAGTCCACGACCCCATCAAGCATCATCTGGACCCCTTTGTTCTTGAAGGCAGAGCCCGCAAATACAGGGAAGAACTCGAGGGCCAAGGTCGCCTTACGGATCGCTGCTTTGAGCTCGTCCGTAGAGATCTCTTCGCCTTCAAGGTACTTGTCCATGATGCCATCATCAACGTCCGCAACGGCTTCGATCAGCGCGTTGTGTGCCGCTTCGGCTTCTTCCTTGTAATCGGCCGGGATGTCAACAACGTCCCATTCGGAACCCAGTTCGTCTTCGTCGTACAGGTCCGCCTTCATTTCGATCAGGTCGATGACCCCTTCGAAGTTGTCTTCTGCCCCGATCGGCAGCTGAACGGCGTGGGCGTTCGCGCCCAGACGATCATGCAAGGTCTGCACGGAGTACTTGAAGTCCGCGCCGATCTTGTCCATCTTGTTGACGAACACGAGCCGGGGAACGGAGTACGTCGTCGCCTGGCGCCAAACGTTTTCGGTCTGCGGCTCAACGCCGGCTTGGGCGTCAAGCACCGTTACAGCGCCATCAAGGACACGCAGGGAACGCTCAACTTCGATGGTGAAGTCCACGTGCCCTGGGGTGTCGATGATGTTGATCCGGTGGTCCTTCCAGAACGCGGTCGTCGCCGCACTGGTGATGGTGATCCCACGTTCTTGTTCCTGCTCCATCCAGTCCATCTGGGAGGCCCCTTCGTGGGTCTCGCCGATCTTGTGGATCTTACCGGTATAGTACAGGATCCGTTCAGTCGTCGTGGTCTTACCAGCATCGATGTGGGCCATGATCCCGATGTTGCGGGTCCGGTCTAACGGAAATTCACGCTTGTTGGCCATGTGAATGTATTGCTCCTCTCAATTTGATCTGTAATGGGTAAAAGAATTGGCTACTATATGCCAGCATTCGGATATAATAGCCAAGATTCTTACCAACGATAGTGTGCGAACGCGCGGTTAGCGTCAGCCATCTTGTGCGTGTCTTCACGCTTCTTGACTGCAGCCCCGGTGTTGTTAGCAGCGTCCATGATCTCGCGTGCAAGACGCTCGTCCATGGTGTGTTCGCCGCGGGCACGGGAATATTGAACGATCCAGCGCAGACCCAACGTCGTGCGACGGTCAGGCCGAACTTCGATCGGCACCTGGTAGTTAGACCCACCGATACGGCGTGCCTTGACTTCGAGGACAGGCATCACGTTCTTCATCGCCTGTTCGAACACGTCAAGCGGTTCGTTACCGGTTTCCTTCTTGATGATATCGAAAGAATCGTAAAGAATGGTTTGCGCCTTGCCGAGCTTCCCGTCGATCATCAAGTGGTTGATCAGACGCGTCACCAGCTTGGAATTGTAGACTGGATCAGGTAAAACGTCGCGTTTTGAAACATTGCCTTTACGTGGCATGCTGATTGCCTCCTTATAGGGATAATTACCGCTTCAGCGGCTTAGAGCGATTACTTCTTGGCCTTAGGGCGCTTTGCACCGTACTTGGAACGGCTCTGCATCCGGCCGTCAACACCGGCAGTATCAAGCGCACCACGGATGATGTGGTAACGTACCCCTGGCAAGTCCTTTACACGGCCGCCACGGATCAAGACGACACTATGTTCCTGCAAGTTGTGGCCGACACCTGGGATGTAAGCCGTCACTTCGATCAGGTTGGACAGACGCACACGCGCATACTTACGAAGCGCAGAGTTAGGCTTCTTCGGTGTCATCGTCCCCACACGAGTGGCAACCCCACGCTTTTGAGGAGCAGGGTTATTGGTAAGAGATTTCTTCTTGCTATTGTAACCGAAGTTCAGGGCTGGAGAGTCCGACTTCGTTACCTGAGATTTACGACCTTGACGCACCAATTGGTTAATGGTAGGCATTCTAAGGTTCCTCCTTCCTGATTATGGGTATCTTTTCAAGTCCACACATCCAGGCGGTTCATTTTTAAAAATAAAAAAATGGCCAACCGGGGCGCGGAGTGGCAGTTCACCAGTCCGCGCCCGGGGCACACCCGAACACACTGGAAAAAAGCACCTTTGATAGTGTACTATCTTCTGCTTCGACGTGTCAAGGGGCGGACTGGCAAAAAGCGAAATCTAGCCTGGAGGTGATCTCATGTCCCCACGTCTACCTGAACCCGCCGAACAGTCACCGTTTGACTTGACGCGACTGGTCGGGATCGTCGTCCTGGCGCCGACCAGCCTACACGCTGCAGTCATCGCAGTCGGCCTATGCGGTTTCGGCGTGCGCGATTGGCGCACCCGGACCGTCCCAGCCGCGCGATTCGATGCTTGGTGCCTGGTGGTGTTGGCCTTGCGCACCACCCCGCTGTACTGGCCGAGCGCCGGCTTCTGGTGCCTCACGCTCGGTTTGCTCGCGGGGGTGACCCATGGATTAGGCAGCGCCGACTGGCTCGCGATCACAGTGATCGCGGCCCTTCATCCGCTCGACTGGAGCCTCTGGTGGGTGCTACTCGCCTGCGGCAGCGCCGGCATCCACCACTTCGTGCGGCGTCCGCAGACCCTACCGCTACTGGCCCACCTCGCGATCGCGTATGGCCTGATGCGTTGGTGGGGCTAGATCGGTGTTAGTCAAAAACAGGCGTCACCGCGGTTGCGGTGACGCCTGTTAGCGCTGGATCAGTCTTCAGTTGGGGCCGCTTCAGAGGCCTTCATCTGCTTTTCGATATCAGCGATGGAGTAAACATTGTCGGAGACAGCGCCCACGGTCTTGGGTTCCATGTGGCGGTATGTCGCCATCCCGGTCCCAGCCGGAATGATCTTCCCGATAATCACGTTTTCCTTCAAGCCGACCAGCGGATCGTTCTTGCCGCGGATCGATGCGTCGGTGAGGACGCGCGTGGTCTCCTGGAAGGAGGCCGCCGACAGGAAGGAGTTGGTCTCAAGCGAGGCCTTGGTGATCCCGAGCAAGACGGCACGGCCGGTGGCTGGGATGCCCCCTTCGATCAGCGTCTTCTTGTTACGCTCGGTGAACTCGGCAATATCCAACAGCGTCCCTGGCAGGATATCGGTGTCGCCTGGATCCATAACGCGGATCTTGCGCAGCATCTGACGGACCATGACCTCGACGTGCTTATCGCCGATCTCAACCCCTTGCATCCGGTAAACCTTCTGCACTTCGGAGATCAGGTAGTTTTCGGTGTTGATCACATTTTGGATCTTGATCAACTGCTTCGGATCGACCGATCCACCGGTCAGACGCGCCCCACGATCGACATGGTCGCCTTCTGCAACGGCCACGGAGGACGCGTAAGGCACGCTGTACGTCCGGGTATCGGTCTCACCTTGAACGGTGATCTCACGGGTGTGTTCCGCCGGGTTCTCGTCGATCGCAGTCACTTCACCGGTCACTTCTGTGATGACCGCAAGCCCCTTCGGGTTGCGGGCTTCGAAGATTTCCTGGATACGTGGCAGCCCTTGGGTGATATCTTCACCACCAGCAACCCCACCCGTATGGAAGTTACGCATGGTCAGCTGCGTCCCAGGTTCACCGATCGACTGCGCGGCGACGGTCCCGACGGCTTCGCCGACTTCGACCTGTTCGCCGGTCGCCATGTTGCGGCCGTAGCACTTCTGGCAAACACCGTGCTTGGTGTCGCAGGTGAAGACGGAGCGAATCGTGACGGCTTCAACACCGGCATCCACGACTTTTTGCGCCAAGTCTTCGTCCATCAACGTGTCACGCGGCACGATGATGGCCCCGGTCTGCGGGTCGTAGACAGTCTTTTGGGTGAAACGCCCAACCAGACGGTCATAAAGCGGTTCGATCATTTCGTTGCCTTCGCGGATCGCCGTGACCAGCAGCCCACGGTCGGTGCCACAATCCTCTTCGCGGACAATGACATCCTGCGCGACGTCGACCAGACGCCGCGTCAGGTAACCCGAGTCAGCGGTCTTCAGCGCGGTATCGGTCATCCCTTTACGCGCCCCGTGAGTGGACATGAACATTTCCATAACGGACAGGCCTTCACGGAAGTTCGACAGAACAGGCACTTCCATCATCCCCCCGTTAGGCGCAGCCATCAGGCCACGCATCCCGGCGAGCTGAGTGAAGTTCGAGATGTTCCCACGCGCCCCGGAGTCACTCATCATCGAGATCGGGTTGTTCGGGTCGAAGGAATCGATCAGCTTCTGCTGAATGTCGTCCTTCGCGTCGTTCCAGATGGAGATCACGCGGTCATGGCGTTCCTGGTCGGTGATCAGCCCACGACGGAACTGCTTGGAGACGGTCGCAACCTTCTTGTGGGCCTCGGCGACGATCGCTGGCTTTTCGGCCAGGTTCGGCACGTCGGCGACCCCAACGGTCAGCCCGGAGTGCGTCGCTTGGGTATAACCCAAGGTCTTCATATCATCCAGCAAGTCGGAGGTCCGCTGCACCTTGTAGGTCTTGAAGACCTCAGCGATGATGTCGGACAGGAAGCCCTTCTTGAACGGCAGGATCAGCGGCGCATCAGTCAGATACGCGTTGATGTCTTCACCGGCAGTCAGGAAGTACTTGTCCGGCACGCCGTTGACGATATTGTCGCCCGTCGGCTCGTTCAGGTACGGGAAGTCGTCCGGCATGATCTCGTTGAAGATCACCTTACCGACAGAGGTCACCATGATCTTGCGCCGCTGCTCATCCGTGAATGGCTTCTGCGGCAGAGAGGCAACCGCCAGCCCGATGCGGCTGTGCAGGTGCACGTAGCCGTTTTGAAGGGCCATCAGGACTTCGTTGGTGTCCTTAAAGATCATCCCTTCGCCTTCACGCGCTTTTTGTTCCATCGTCAGGTAGTAGTTCCCCAGCACGATATCCTGAGACGGGGTCACGATTGGCTTGCCGTCCTTCGGAGCCAGAATGTGGTGCGCCGCCAGCATCAGCAGGCGTGCTTCGGCTTGGGCTTCATCGGACAGTGGGACGTGGACCGCCATCTGGTCCCCGTCAAAGTCCGCGTTGTACGCTTCGCAGACCAGCGGGTGCAGACGCATCGCCTTCCCATCAACCAGGACGGGTTCAAAGGCCTGGATCCCCAGACGGTGAAGCGTTGGCGCGCGGTTCAGCAGAACTGGCCGCTCCTTGATCACTTCTTCGAGCACATCCCAGATATCGTCATCTTCGCGGTCGATCTTACGCTTGGCATTCTTGATGTTGCTGGCCATATCACGCGCGACCAACTCGCGCATGACGAACGGCTTGAACAGTTCAAGCGCCATGGAACGCGGCAGCCCACACTGATAGAACTTCAGCGTCGGGCCGACGTCGATGACCGAACGGCCGGAGTAGTCGACACGCTTACCCAGCAGGTTCTGACGGAACCGCCCCTGCTTCCCTTTGAGCATGTGGCTCAAAGACTTCAGCGGCCGGTTCCCAGGACCGGTGACTGGCCGGCCCCGGCGCCCGTTATCGATCAAGGCGTCGACGGCTTCTTGGAGCATGCGCTTTTCGTTTTGAACAATGATGTTCGGGGCGTTCAAATCGAGCAGCCGCTTCAAGCGGTTGTTTCGGTTGATCACCCGGCGGTATAGGTCGTTCAGGTCGGAGGTGGCAAAGCGCCCACCTTCGAGCTGGACCATCGGGCGCAGATCTGGCGGGATGACCGGGATCGTGTCCATGACCATCCAAGCCGGATCGTTGCCGGATTCAAGGAACGCGTCAAGGATATCCAGACGCCGGATCGCACGGGTCCGCTTCTGGCCTTGAGCAGACTTCAGGTCTTCCTTCAGCTCAGCGACTTCCTTAGCCAGGTCGACTTGCGCCAAGAGTTCCTTGATCGCTTCGGCCCCCATCTTAGCATTGAACCCGTCGCCGTACTCGTCGCGCTTTTCACGGTACTCACGCTCCGTCAGCAGCTGCTTCTTCTCTAAGGCGGTATCCCCCGCGTCGATCACGACGTAGGACGCAAAGTAGATCACTTCTTCCAAGGCGCGTGGGGACATATCGAGGACAAGCCCCATGCGGCTCGGGATCCCCTTGAAGTACCAGATGTGGGAGACCGGCGCGGCCAACTCAATGTGGCCCATCCGCTCACGGCGGACCTTTGCGCGCGTCACTTCGACGCCGCAGCGGTCACAGACGATCCCCTTGTACCGGATGCGCTTGTACTTCCCGCAAGCACACTCCCAGTCTTTGGTTGGCCCGAAGATGCGCTCATCGAACAGCCCGTCTCGCTCAGGCTTCAAGGTCCGATAGTTGATGGTCTCGGGTTTCTTGACTTCCCCATAGGACCAGCTGCGGATCTTGTCTGGCGAGGCTAGGCCGATCTGCATACTTTCAAACTTGTTGACATCAATCACAGAGCTGACCTCCTAGTCGTTATCGTCGGTGTTCGCCGTAGAAGCCGCCGCAGCCGCTTCTTGGGCCTTCTTCTCTTCTTGCTGAGCGGCGAACTTGGCTAAGGCGTCAACGTTGACCACATCGTCGTCTTCGTCGTCCATGTCGCGCAGTTCGATCTCGTTCTTGTCGGTGTCTAAGACCTTCATATCCAGACCCAGCGACTGCAGTTCCTTGACCAGCACGCGGAAAGATTCCGGTACGCCCGGCTTCGGGATCGGTTCACCCTTGACGATCGCCTCGTAAGTCTTCACCCGCCCGACGACGTCATCGGACTTGTAGGTCAGGATCTCCTGCAGGGTGTAAGCAGCCCCGTAAGCTTCAAGGGCCCACACTTCCATTTCCCCGAATCGCTGACCCCCGAACTGTGCCTTACCACCCAGCGGCTGCTGCGTGACAAGGGAGTAAGGACCGATGGAACGCGCGTGGAGTTTGTCGTCGACCATGTGTGCAAGCTTCATGTAGTACATGACGCCGACACTGACCCGGTTTTCGAACGGTTCCCCCGTGCGGCCATCATACAAGACGGACTTGCCGTCGCTGGCCATACCGGCTTCCTTGACCGTCGCCCAGAGGTCCTCGTCGTTCGCCCCGTCAAAGACAGGCGTGGCCACGTGGATCCCGAGCTTCTTCGCGGCCATCCCTAAGTGAAGGTCGAGCACTTGCCCGATGTTCATACGGGATGGCACACCCATTGGCGACAGCAGGATATCAACCGGCGTGCCGTCCGGCAGGAATGGCATGTCTTCTTCAGGCACAACGACCGAGACGGTCCCCTTGTTCCCGTGACGACCCGCCATCTTGTCGCCGACTTGGATCTTCCGCTTCTGCGTGATGTAGACACGGACCATCATGTTCACCCCAGGGGCCAGCTCGTCGCCAGCTTCACGGGTGAAGATCCGCACGTCTTGAATGATCCCGCCACCGCCGTGAGGCACACGGAGGGAGGTGTCGCGGACTTCACGCGCTTTTTCACCAAAAATCGCGTGCAGCAAGCGCTCTTCTGCGGACAGTTCGGTCACACCCTTCGGCGTCACCTTGCCGACCAAGATGTCGCCATCGCGGACTTCGGCCCCGATGCGAATGATCCCGAATTCATCGAGGTCCTTCAGCGCGTCGTCACCGACGTTCGGGATCTCGCGCGTGATCTCTTCAGGGCCAAGCTTGGTGTCGCGGGCTTCAGATTCGTACTCTTCGATATGGATCGAGGTGTACGCGTCTTCCTTGACCAGCTTTTCGGACAGCACGATCGCGTCTTCGTAGTTGTACATGTTCCAGGTCATGAAGGCGATGATCGGGTTTTGGCCCAGGGCCAGTTCCCCGTTCTCCATCGCTGGCCCGTCGGCGATGATCTCGTCGGCGTCGACCTTGTCACCAAGGCGCACGATCGGCCGCTGGTTGTAGTTCTTCCCCGCGTTAGAGCGGCGGAACTTCATCAACTTATACTTGTCCTGCGCACCGTCATCACGGCGGACCCGGATCTCCTTGGCGTCGACGTACTCAACGGTCCCGGCGTGTTCTGCGAGCACGGCAATCCCGGAGTCGTGGGCAGCCTTATATTCCATCCCGGTCCCAACCAGCGGTGCGTGTGGGTCGATCAGCGGCACCGCCTGGCGCTGCATGTTCGCCCCCATCAGGGCGCGGTTGGAGTCATCGTTTTCAAGGAATGGGATGCAGGCCGTCGCCACCGCGACTACCTGCTTAGGCGAAACGTCCATGTAGTCGATGTGCTCGGCAGTCGTTTCGATGTTCTCATCCTTCTTACGCGCCAGGATGCTCTCTTCGGCAAAGGAGCCGTCATCGTTCAGCGGGGCGTTCGCCTGCGCGACGACGTAGTTATCTTCTTCGTCGGCGGTCAGGTAGTCGATCTTGTCCGTGACCTTGTGATCCGTCCAAGACACACGGCGGTACGGGGTCTCGATGAACCCGTACGGATTCACGACCGCGTAAGACGCCAGACTGTTGATCAGCCCGATGTTAGGCCCTTCAGGGGTTTCGATCGGACACATGCGCCCGTAGTGGGTATAGTGCACGTCTCGCACTTCGTAACCCGCACGGTCACGCGTCAACCCACCAGGGCCAAGGGCGGAGAGGCGGCGTTTGTGCGTCAGCTCACCGAGCGGGTTGGTCTGGTCCATGAACTGGGACAGCTGGGAGGACCCGAAGAATTCCTTGATCGAGGCGACCACTGGCCGGATGTTGATCAGCTGCTGGGGGGTGACCGTGGCGGTGTCTTGGATGGACATACGTTCGCGAACGACACGCTCCATGCGCGACAACCCAATGCGGAACTGGTTCTGCAGCAGTTCGCCGACACTGCGGATGCGCCGGTTGCCCAAGTGGTCGATATCATCCGTCGAGCCCAGGCCCTCCTGCAGGTTCAAGAAGTAGTTCATGGACGCGATGATGTCAGCCGGGGTGAGGTGCTTGGCCTTCTTGTCGATGTGGCCGTTGCCGATCAGGTTGATCTCCTTCTCCGGGTTGACCTGAGAGTAGACCTTGATCACCTGGATCGTCATCGGTTCGGTAACGACCCCTTGATCGGATGGTTGGTAGGTAACGGTCTTGAAGTCATCCCGGTCGAGGTACTCACCGAGAGAATCCATCACGTGACGGTCGATCTTCTCGCCTTTTTGAACCAGCACTTCACCGGTGTCCGGATCGGCCAGCGTTTCCGCCAGCGTCTGGCCGAGCAGACGAGTCTTGAGGCTCAGCTTCTTGTTGACCTTGTAGCGGCCGACGTTCGCCAAATCATAGCGCTTCGGATCGAAGAACCGTGCGTACAGCAGGGAGCGAGAGGAGTCCGCGGTCTTCGGTTCGCCTGGGCGTAGCCGTTCGTAGATGTCCTTCAGCGCTTCGTCGGTACGGGAATCGTCGGTGTTCTTGTGAACGTCTTTTTCCAGCGTCAGCATCAGAGAGTCGTTATCGCCGAAGATGTTGATAATGTCTTGGTCGGCACCGAACCCAAGCGCGCGCACGAGCTCGGTCATCGGGATCTTACGTGTGCGGTCGATGCGCACATACGCGAGGTCCTTGGCGTCGGTCTCGTACTCCAACCAAGCCCCACGGTTCGGGATCACGGTGGTGCCGTACGTGACACGGGAATTCTTGTCCGTTTCAGAGTTGTAATAGACCCCTGGGGAGCGGACCAGCTGTGACACGATAACTCGTTCTGCGCCGTTGATAATGAACGTTCCTTGCTTCGTCATCAGCGGGAAGTCGCCAAAGAAGACATCCTGTGACTTGATCTCACCGGTCTCGTGGTTGGTCAAGCGCAGGGTGACATGCAGCGGTGCAGAGAAGTTCGCGTCGTGCTGGCGCGCCTCTTCGACCGTGTACTTCGGTTCTTGCAGCGAGTAATCAACGAATTCAAGCGACAGGTTGCCCTGGAAGTCTTCGATCGGCATAATGTCGTCGAACATTTCCTTCAACCCTTCGTCAAGGAACCATTGGTACGAGTTAGTCTGGATCTCGATCAGATTGGGGAGATCCAGTACTTCTTTGATGCGGGAATAGGAGCGGCGTGTGCGATGTTTACCGTAATTCACTAAGTGTCCTACCAAGTTGTTCACCCCTCATAAGATTTTCCGGCCTGCAGTAACTATTACAATTGTGTTACAATTACTGGCTAGCGGACGTTTTGAGCAAAAAAAAACGAAAAGTAGAAGGCGAAATTGCTGCTACTTTTGCGTTCTTTATGCGCCGCGGCGGACAATAGATCGCCGCGGCCTATCCTAGCCGAAATGCAATTGCACTAATGATACACCATCGGTCATCTCGGTGTCAAGCGGCCAGCCACCGTTGCGGCGTGATCGCTCAAGTCAAGGCTACAAAAGGCCCCCGCGGCGCGGCAACGCCGCAACCACCGGGACCCTAACGTGACACGCGTCGTTCAGGATGACCTAGCGTTCAGTGCGCCAGTGCCGCTTACACGTGCAGCGGCTCACCCGGGGTCTCGGCCGCCTTGACTGTAAAGGTCAGCTTGCCCTTCTTGGCCCCGATCGTGATCGTATCGCCAGTCTTCGCCTGCCCGGTCAGCAACAGCTCACTGAGCTCATCTTCGACGTCACGTTGCAGTGCGCGGCGGATCGGCCGTGCGCCATACTCAGGATCGAAGCCGGCCTTGGCAACAGCGTTGATCCCAGCCGGAGTGATCTTGACGGTAATGTCTTGATCGCTCAGCCGGTGCAGGACTGTCTTGGCCATGATCTTAACGATCTGGTGCAATTCTTCCTTATTGAGACTGTGGAACACGACCGTCTCATCGATCCGGTTCAGGAACTCTGGCCGGAAGGCACGCTTCAGCTCCTCCAGCATCCGCGACTGCATCGCCTTGAAGTCTGTGCTGGCGTCCTTGGCACCGAAACCGACGGATTTGTCGTCACGTAGCGCCGTGGCCCCGATGTTAGAGGTCATGATCAGGATCGTGTTACGAAAATCGACCCGTCGGCCCTTCGAATCGGTCAGGTATCCGTCGTCCAGCACTTGCAACAGAATATTGAAGACATCCGGGTGTGCTTTTTCCACCTCATCCAGCAGCACCACCGAGTACGGCTTATTGCGCACCTTCTCGGTCAACTGCCCACCTTCATCATAGCCGACATAACCTGGTGCTGCGCCGATCAAGCGGCTGGTGCTGTACTTCTCCATATACTCAGACATGTCGACGCGGATCATCGCGTCTTCAGTGCCGAACATCGCCTCGGCCAGCGCCTTAGCCAGCTCGGTCTTCCCCACGCCGGTCGGGCCGAGGAACATGAAGGAGCCGATCGGCCGGGTCGGGTCTTTCAGCCCGCTCCGTGCGCGCCGGATCGCCCGGGCCACTGCGGACACCGCTTCGTCCTGGCCGACCACTCGCTCGTGCAGGACCTTCTCCAGGTTGACGAGTCGCTCGCTTTCTTTCTTTTGCATCTGGGTGACTGGGACACCGGTCCACTGCGAGACGACTTCGGCGACATCCTCGGCGGTGACCTGAACGTCCGTGCGCACGCCGCTTTCGTTCACCGGCTCCGGTGAGGCAGCCAGCTTGGCCCGTAACTTTTGTTCTTTTTCACGGATCGAGGCGGCCAGCTCGAAGTCCTGGTGCATGATCGCCTCGTCTTTGGCCCGAACGCTCTCCCGCAGCTGGGTCTGCAGCTTGTCCACCTTAGTCGGTTTGTCGGCCTCATCCAGGCGGACCTTCGCCGCGCTTTCGTCGATCAGATCGATCGCCTTATCCGGCAGGAACCGACTGGAGATGTAGCGCGAAGACAGCGTGACCGCTGCCTGTAACGCGTCGTCGGTGATCGTCACCCCGTGGTGGGCCTCATAGCGTCCGCGTAGCCCGCGCAAGATCGCTTCGGCCTCAGCCGGGCTCGGTTCGTCGACCTGCACGGTGGCGAACCGTCGCTCGAGCGCTGCGTCTTTTTCGATGTACTTCTGGTACTCATCTAACGTGGTGGCCCCGATCAGTTGCAATTCCCCGCGGGCCAACGCCGGCTTCAGGATGTTCGAGGCGTCGATCGCCCCTTCCGCACCACCGGCACCGATCAGCGTGTGCAGCTCATCGATGAAGAGGATCACATGTCCATCTTGGTAGATCTCATCGATCACCTTCTTGAGGCGGTCCTCGAACTCACCCCGGTACTTGGTGCCGGCGACCAGTGAGCCCATGTCAAGCATCATCAGCCGTTTGTCGCGCATCTCTTCGGGCACCTGACCGGCAACGATCTTCTCCGCGAAGCCCTCGGCGATCGCAGTTTTACCGACCCCCGGCTCCCCGATCAAGACCGGGTTGTTCTTCGTGCGCCGGGCCAGGATCTGGACCAGACGGCGGACTTCTTTGTCACGACCGACGACCGGGTCCATCTTGTTCTCACGCGCCAGTTGCGTCAGGTCACGCGCCAGTCCGTCCAGCGTCGGGGTCCCTGCACTTGCCGGTCGCGCGTTACGCGCCGCTGGACCGCGATGCTTAGCCGCCGACTCCGTGATCCCCATCTTCTTGAGCACCAATTGGCGGGTCTTGGCCAGACTCAGATCGAGGTTCTGTAGGATCCGCGCCGCCAGGATGTCGTCTTCCCGCAGCAACCCGAGCAGAATATGCTCCGTGCCGATCTTCAAGGCGCCGAGTCGCTTGGCCTCATCGCCGGCGAAGCTCAGGATCTCCTTGCCCTTCGGCGAGTACGGGAGATAAGTCTCCTTGGACTGTGTACCCGGCGTGGCCGAGCCATACCCGGTGAACCGCTCGATCTCATCGTGCACGTCCGCCTCGGTGACAGCCAGCTGCCGCAGGGTCTTGCCGGCGATCCCCTCTTGCTCGATCACGAGCGCGATCAACAAGTGTTCCGTCCCCACAGCATGGTGGTGAAAATACTTGGCTTGTTCCTGTGCGATCATCAGTACATTCTTAGCACTTGGGGTAAACAGGTTGTCCATAAGCACGCTCCTTAGTATTGGTGGATTCTATCTTTCATACCGCAAACTGTCAAGAAAAGCAAGCATCAATCGCGCCCGCAACTGCTCTTCCGCATCGCGCGTCGGCTGCTGCAAGGCCTGATGGCTGAGGACGTTGAGCATCACGTTGCCCGTCTGGCGCGTCACCGCGCCTTCTTGGTAGAGCTGCTGGATCAGTGCCTGCGCATCTCGCGCCGACAGCTGCGTCGGCAAGTTCGCGCCCATCGCACTGACCAAATCTTGATCATCGCGCAGGTTCACCTTTAGGATCCGAATATACCCACCGCCGCCGCGCTTGCTTTCGACGACGTACCCGCGCTCTGGGGTGAAGCGTGTCTTGATCACATAGTTGATCTGCGACGGGACGCAGTTGAACTGCTCCGCCACGTCCGCTCGGCTGATCTCGACTTGCCGCTGCGCCTCAAGCATCGCCTTGAGGTAGTGTTCGATCACATCTGACATGTTCCGTGCCTGCATACGGTCGCCTCCCTTCCATTATGCTCGGTCGACCCTCGGGCGTGCACGCCCAGGTGAGTCTGACTAATTTTGACTTTTCTCTATTATACCGAAAAAAAGACAGAACACAAAAAAACTGACGTCTACACGTCAGTTTTGGTGATCGGGAAAACGGGATTCGAACCCACGACCTCTACGTCCCGAACGTAGCGCTCTACCAAGCTGAGCTATTTCCCGATTGAAGCGGAAGACGGGATTCGAACCCGCGACCCCCACCATGGCAAGGTGATGTTCTACCACTGAACTACTTCCGCAACAATCCTGTTCAATTAGACCGGCAAGCCGGTGATGCACCCAGTAGGAGTCGAACCTACAACCTTCTGATTCGTAGTCAGACACTCTATCCAGTTGCGCTATGGGTGCATAATATTAAGTTGGTACTGCCGAGAGTCGGGTTCGAACCGACACGGTAATCACTTACCGCAGGATTTTAAGTCCTGTGCGTCTACCAGTTTCGCCATCCCGGCGGAAAGTGACAAGCGGAAGACGGGATTCGAACCCGCGACCCCCACCATGGCAAGGTGATGTTCTACCACTGAACTACTTCCGCATGAATATTCAACTACTGCCGACTAGAGGATTCGAACCTCCGACCCTCTGTTTACAAGACAGATGCTCTGCCAGCTGAGCTAAGTCGGCAAGATGCGGGTGAAGGGACTCGAACCCCCACGGTGATAACCACTAGAACCTAAATCTAGCGCGTCTGCCAGTTCCGCCACACCCGCAGAAAAAATTTATGATCCTAATGAAATGAGCCGTGACAGGCTCGAACTGTCGACCCTCTGATTAAAAGTCAGATGCTCTACCGACTGAGCTAACGGCTCAATGGAGGATACAGGGCTCGAACCTGTGACCCTCTGCTTGTAAGGCAGACGCTCTCCCAACTGAGCTAATCCTCCATGATGAAGCGCGGCAGCTTCCTACCCTCGCAGGCAGTCACCCACCAACTACTCTCGGCGTAGAGAAGCTTAACTTCTGTGTTCGGCATGGGAACA
>NZ_JABEKX010000002.1:974219-1080439 GCF_013407595.1 Lacticaseibacillus absianus | reverse complement strand
CAGCATCAAGGTAACCGGCACCGTACTCACCGCCACCGAGAAGACCGTCAACGACGACCAGGTGATGGAGCTCAAGGTGCGCATCCCGTCGAAGGAGCTTGAAGGTAAGCGCGATGGCTTCGCCAAGGTGCTCAAGGGAACCATGCAGCTGACCTTTGTGCCTGGGCAGACCGAACTCGATCTGGACGGCAAGGGCAAAGAGGCGGACGGGCAGACCGAGCTGCCGGTGGAGGGTGAGTAATGGCGAACCTAGAAGAGAAGTTACGGCGAGCAGATCAGCAGAGCTTTGATAAGTGGTTCAACCGCTGGCTCAAAAAGTACAATCCAGAAAAGCACATGATGGATGCGGCGATGAAGGGATTCACGGGACTGCTCATTTTTGACGAGTATTCCGATACCTATCCAGATCGCCGAGACCCTTACGAAAAGCGGCGGATGGCTGATGTTAGATTTTTTGAGCGACTAAAGCAGGAGTTCCCGGACGTGCAGCTAAAGCGTGAGCAAGTTCCGCATAAGCCGCTTATCGGCAGCCCGTACTCAAGTATCAGGATTCGTGCATCGTGGGGTGTTAGTCATGGGTAAGAAAGGCCAGCGACTGAAAGCGCGCCGCCGCAAGCAAGCGGAGAGCCGCGAGGCCAACATGGCCAAGATTCTGTCCGGCGAGGCCCAGTACCAGCATAAGGGGCCATCGTCCCGGTGGGGCTTACCCGGTCGCGGCAGATGACACAAAAAGGGCCACCCGAAGGCAGCCCGAGATTGATCAGCAAACCAATCTTAGCATAAGGGGTGGCCGAAGTGGAAAAGCATCAGAGCAGGTTCGAGTGGCTGCAAGACTATCTCGGCCTCGAGCAGGAGACCAGGTACTTCGAGTGGAAGATTCGCAAGGCCGCCGCCGAGGCTGATCGATGGAGCAACGGCGATCTAAGCCGGCTGCATATCCATGGCCAAGGCACCCGGGCCGGCGTCGCTGGAGATGAGATCGAAGCCCTGCAGCAGAAGCTCGACGCCTGCGAGCAAGAGAAGCGCCAGCTGCTGGAACTGATCGACACCTTCGACGAGACCGACAACCAGATCCTCAGGTACAAGTACATCGACGGTCTCACGCTCGAGGTGATCGCGGCGAAACTTCACTACTCGACCGACACCGTGGCCAAGCGCCACGCCGAGCTTCATCGGCGGCTGGATTGGCTTGACGAGTGGGAGAAGAGTAAAAGAGAGCTGGAAGATAGACTAGATTACTAGTTTTGTCAATGTAAAGTTGTGGTACTACTGCGATACAGGGAAATAGTCGACAAAAGGCGATATTCTAATAACGTGATAATCACACAAGAGGCGGGGTTGCTGCTTGATGATTGTCGCCGGTGGCCATAGCTAAATGACAGAGCGGCGTGCGGACGCGCACGAACACGATCTCGGTTTGACTCCGGGTGGCCACATTCCGGGGTAGCCCGCCCCGGAACTTCATATTTGTTTTCCAGCCGGCGGAAACCGGCGACTCCTGGCTGCTGACCTGTCAAAGGGTCGGTAGTCGTCGCACCCGGCGCGCGGTGCCCAACAATTTGAGAAGGATGTGAATGCCTTCCTCAAAAAACTGTAGCGCGCAAAAGTTTTGTTCTAACAGCGGCCGCGGGCGGAAAACCGTAAGGCCTCAGCATATACACGGCGTCGGAGCTACGGCTTGCGGCGCCATTACTTTGCACTCGGGAGGTCAAGTCATGGACGACAAGAGAAAGACCTGCGACTTTGATGGTTGCAATGAAAAAGCGGAGGCTGATCGATGACTGGCGACCGGAAGTATCGCGTCTCCTACTGGGGCGAGAGCGCTAAGGAACCGACCGAGAGCGAGCTGCAGAAGCGCATGGTTACGATGCCTGAGTCAACTCGCACGCTGATGGGTCACGGCACTCGCATTCAGTTTATGTTCTTCCTGATCGGCGACGGCGAGGAGTGGTTCGTGCCTGCTGATCATGTAGTCGAGATCGTGGAGGTATATGACAAGCATGAGAGCTGATCGCCAGGGCGCCCACCGCGTCGCCTTCGACAAGAACAAGAAGATCATCTTAAAGACCCAGAACACGTGCGGCATCTGTGGACGACCGGTGGATAAGTCGCTCAAGGCGCCGGACCCGATGAGCCCGGTCATTGACCACATCATCCCGGTCAGCAAAGGCGGGCACCCGTCAGACATCAGCAACCTGCAGCTGGCCCACTGGACCTGCAACCGGCAGAAGTCTGACAAGTTGTTCAAGCAGCCACAAGAGGAGCCAAAGGTGCTAGGAAACAGGAACCTTCCACAAAGCATAAATTGGGCCTCTTACAGGTCTTAGGGCAATCTGGATGGATAACACTCGGAGGAGTTTTCGGTGGCTTAGAGGGGGGGATAGCCCCCTCCCCGGGTCTGTCTCCGTCATTCACGCCGTCACTGTACATTTTTTCTCACGCTATCATGTTAGGAGCTGATTGCATGGCCTTGAAAGGGATCGGATATATGCGCGTAAAGTTAGCGCAACACCAATCACGCGTCAATTTGCGCTATAAGCAGTACGCAATGAAATATCAGGAGTCGGAAGTCGGGATTACCATTCCACCACAGATTCGTATGCGCTATCGGTCGGTTCTGGGGTGGTGCGCTAAAGGCGTTGATAGTCTAGCTGACCGGTTGGTATTTCGTGAGTTTTCCAATGACGACTTTGAAGTCAACGAGATTTTTCAGGCAAACAATCCAGACGTGTTCTTTGATTCGGCTGTGCTCTCCGCGCTCATTGCTTCCTGTTCCTTCATCTACGTGTCAAAAGGCGAAGACGGTGAGGTGCGGCTGCAGGTGATCGAGGCCAGTAATGCGACCGGCATTATCGATCCAATCACCGGCATGTTGACGGAGGGATATGCGGTACTCGCTCGTGACGATAAGGGATCTGTCACCGTAGAAGGGTACTTTACGCCAGAACAAACTGATATCCATTACGCTGATCCAGACATTGCGGACTTCTCGGTTGCAAACCCAGCCGGTCACCCGCTACTGGTGCCAATCATTCATCGACCTGACGCGGTCCGACCGTTTGGCCGGTCCCGCATCACTCGGGCGGGGATGTACTATCAGAGTTACGCCAAGCGGACGCTTGAGCGTTCCGATATCACGGCCGAGTTCTACTCATTCCCGCAGAAGTACGTCGTTGGCCTGAGCAATGATGCAGAGCCACTGGACACATGGAAGGCCACGGTTTCCTCGATGCTTCAGTTCAGCAAGGACGAGGACGGGGATGCGCCTAAGCTGGGCCAGTTTACGACCGTGTCCATGTCGCCTTTCACCGAGCAACTACGGACTGCCGCAGCTGGATTCGCCGGTGAGACTGGGCTGACCTTAGATGACCTTGGCTTTGTGTCGGAGAATCCGTCTTCTGTTGAGGCCATCAAGGCCAGCCATGAGAACCTACGGCTTGCTGGTCGGAAGGCCCAGCGGTCGCTCGGGTCTGGACTGTTGAATGTGGCGTATCTGGCCGCGTGCTTGCGTGACGACTATCAGTACAAGCGAAGCCAATTCGTCAACACTACGCCGAAGTGGGAGCCGCTGTTTGAACCCGATGCCAATACGTTGACACTAATTGGCGATGGCGCCATCAAACTCAATCAGGCCTTGCCAGGGTTCCTTGACGCAAATGCCATTCATGACCTGACTGGCATCAAGGGTGCCGACACTCCCGCGCCGTTGGTTGCTCCTTATACTCCCGAAGGCGGTGAGGGTTAGTGGACGACGACATTGTTCCAGCACTGCTGGAGACCATCAATCAGCAATTCGACCTTAAGGCCAACCAGAGCACCATCCTACGCGTGCTTTTACAGGCGGCGAAGAACAACAAGGCGACATACCTAGACGCCAATAAGTTTGCCATCGAAATCGGGAAGATTTTGGGGGATGTGCTAGGCGACAACATTAGTTCATCTGTGCTACCGGATGGCCGCATGTATTACAATATCGGGCAACGCATTCTGGGCTCGGCATTGAAGAAGAACCATGACTTGATCACTGGATTTACCGATGATGTGCAAGGACAGTTGAACAAAAAGGCCGGCATTGGTCTAAAGGTGCAGACCCCGGCGTTCAATGAGGACCGTGTTGCTGGGCTCGTGAATCGACTCGATAGTGAAGCGAATTTCGACGATGTGGCCTGGATGCTAAAAGAGCCGGTCGTGAATTTTAGCCAAAGCGTGGTTGATGATGCGGTAAAGGCCAATGCTCAGCTTCACTACAAAGTTGGACTACACCCGAGAATCACTCGAAGCCTTGTCGGAAAGGGTTGTGCGTGGTGTCGTGAGAAAGCGGGCGTATACGAGTATCCGGATGTTCCGAAGGACGTATATCGACGCCATGAAAACGACCGGTGCATAGTGGAGTACAATCCGGGCACCGGGAAACACCAAGATGTTTGGTCTAAGCAATGGAAGGACCCGGAGAAAGATGCTAAAATTGAGGCAAGGAAGCAGCTGGTAAAACTGCCGAGTGGCCGGAAGTTTGTGAAGTCCAAGCATGGTAGAGTTCGGCAAAGTGAGCGTGACATCAACGACAAAGACATTGCTGAGGCACTCGCACATCCGATCAAGGTTTTTCCGATTGAGACCGACAAGCTGGGACGCCATGCGCAGAAGCATATCGGCGAAAAGACTACAGTAGTCATGAACCCGGATACAAACAAAGTTATCACCACATATCAAACCAGCTCACGAAAGAGACGAAAATACTCGAAAGGAAGTGAGGAGTAGTGTTCACTAAAGAGCAGATTGATTTCATGCTCAAGCACGAAATCAGCATCGACTTCAGCAAGCCGCTTAGCGACGATGACCTTGACCTGATTGATGATAAGGTGTCGCTACTTCTCCAAACCGAGGGGTTCGATAAAGACTATGAGCCAACTCCCATTGGTACGATGGCTGAAAGCATCATGGATGTGCTAGCAACGATGTAGCACCTGGCTATTAAGCTGAGTGCTATTTTTGTACTCTCACCACGACCCAAGCAAGTCGCTAAACTGCGGGATTGGAGGAGGATATCCATGACTATCCAAGTCAGACTTGGTAATCAGCATCCTACTCAGTCGGTAATTCTTCCGTATACTGATAGCAAATATCGTCAAGCAATTGATCACTACGAAGCCTCTGGGCGCAAGGCCCAGGAGTGGCAGCTGGAATTAGCCAAGCATATCCTTGCGGTGAATAGCGACAATTTGTGGACGCACACAAAGTTTGGCTACTCGCTGCCACGTCGTAATGGTAAGAACGAAGTCGTCGTAATCCGTGAGCTCTACGCGCTGTTTGATGGCGAGCAGGTCCTGCACACCGCGCACCGGACGACCACCAGTCATTCCTCCTGGGAGCGGCTGATGAGTATCCTGGATAAGTCGCATGTGCAGTATGAGTCGCTCAAAGCCGTTGGCCGCGAGCGAATTGAGCTGCCAAGTACCGGCGGCCGGGTTGAGTTTCGCACTCGGACATCTACCGGTGGCCTTGGCGAAGGCTTTGACCTGCTTGTGGTCGATGAGGCGCAGGAGTACACCACCGATCAAGAGTCAGCGCTCAAGTACGTCGTTTCCGACTCCAAGAACCCGCAGACAGTGTTCTGTGGAACACCTCCGACGCCGCTATCAAGCGGCACTGTGTTCGTTTCAATGCGCAACCGCGCGCTTGAACAGCACCCAGACAATGTCGGCTGGGCCGAGTGGGGCGTCGAGGATGAATCAGACGTCAACGACCGCGAATTGTGGTATCTGTGCAATCCGTCACTGGGCACCATCATGACAGAGCGCTCCATTCAAGACGAAGTGGGGCCAGACAAGATTGACTTCAACATTCAGCGGCTTGGCCTATGGATTAAGTACAATCAGAAGTCAGCCATCTCCGAGAATGAATGGAACGCGCTCAAGGTGCACTGTTTGCCGGTGTTCCATGGCAAGGTGTTCGTCGGCATCAAGTACGGCAACGACGGCACCAACGTCTCGATGAGCGTGGCGGTTCGTACTTTGTCCCGGCGCATCTTCGTCGAGGCCATCGACTGCCGTTCCGTGCGCGAGGGTGATCACTGGATCATCAACTTCTTGAAGCATGCCGATGTGGCAGCAGTCGTGATTGACGGTGCCAGCGGCCAGAACCTGTTAGCAAAAGACATGAAGGACTTTGGTCTCAAAGAGCCTATTCTGCCAACGGTGAAGGAAATCATCAGCGCCAATGCGGGGTGGGAGCAAGCCATTTACCAGCAAACGGTTCGGCACAATGGCCAACCATCACTCACGGCGGTTGCGACTAACTGCGCGAAGCGCAACATTGGCTCTAATGGCGGCTTCGGTTACAAGTCTCAGTTTGACGATATGGATATCAGTCTTATGGATAGTGCTTTGCTGGCACATTGGGCTTGCAGCAATGTGAAACCCAAGAAGAAGCAGATTGTTCGATATTAGGATCCCGAGTGGGATCCTTTTTGATTACCGATACCACCGGGTAAGTGGGAGAAAGGACGTTTACAATGTCAGAATTTACACCAATTGAATCGCAGGAAGACTTGAATAAAATCATTGAGGCGCGGCTCGCCCGACAAAAGGAATCTTTTGAAGCCAAGCTAGGCGGTTTTGATGAATTGAAGGCCAAGGCCGAGAAACTCGAAGCTGAAAATGGCACACTTCGGAGCATCACTGAAAAGGCTAAGGAAGAAGCCAGCAAGACAGAAGCGACTATTGCCGATTTGAACGGTCAGGTGGCTGGATTCAAGACTGCCAGTTTGCGCACTAAAATCGCTCTTCAAAATGGCCTGCCATACGAACTAGCAGACCGACTTGTGGGTGATGACGAAAAGAGTATGCAGGCTGATGCGGAGCGGTTGGCTGCATTCGTAGGTAAACAACCGACCACACCGCTCAAGGATCCAGATATGGGTTCAAAGGCGGGTGGCAAGAACAGCGCTTATAAATCGTTACTTGATGGTTTAAAAACAGAAGGAGAATAGAATATGTCTACTTTATCTAAAGGAAATTTGTTTGACCCAACCCTGGTCGCCGATCTGATCAACAAAGTCAAGGGCAAGAGCTCTCTGGCGGTTCTGGCACCGCAAGCACCCGTCGCCTTCAACGGCCAGAAGGAATTTACTTTCACGATGGATTCCGACATCGACGTCGTTGCCGAGAACGGCAAGAAGACCCACGGCGGCGTAACCGTAGATCCATTGACCATCGTACCAATCAAAGTTGAATACGGCGCTCGGGTCTCTGATGAGTTTCTGTATGCATCCGAAGAAGACCAGATTGACATCATCAAGGCCTTCAACGATGGCTATGCGAAGAAACTGGCCCGTGGCCTGGACATCATGGCCTTCCACGGCCTGAACCCACGCTCCAAGACTGCCTCTGCCGTGATTAGCGACAACCACTTCGACAAGAAGGTAGCACAGACCGTTGACTTCACCGCGGCTAACCCGGACCAAAACGTTGAAGCTGCTGTGGCAATGATTCAAGGTGCGGAAGGTACTGTTACCGGCATGGCACTGGACCCAGTATTCTCCGCCGCTCTGGCCGCAATGCGCACCGGTGACACGACCAACGTCCGCCTGTTCCCAGAACTAGCATGGGGAGCCAACCCTGGCAGCATCAACGGCCTGCCTGCTGACATCAACTCCACGGTCACTGCTGGTACCGACGATGTGGCCATCATCGGTGACTTCGCTAACATGTTCAAGTGGGGATACGCCAAGGAAATTCCGCTGGAAGTTATCCAGTACGGTGATCCAGACAACAGTGGCCAGGACTTGAAGGGTTACAACCAGGTTTACCTGCGTTCCGAGACATACTTGGGCTGGGGCATTCTGGACGCGTCTAGCTTCGCTCGCATCAAGAAGCCAACCACGGGCGAATAGTATGAAATACCGCAATAGTAAGACTGGTGCCGTGATTACGACTAGCTCTGCAATTGGCGGTGGCGATTGGGTATTGGTGCAACCGGGGGGCGTTGCAAAAAAGCCGGAACTAGTTAAGTCTGCCCCAAAAGTAGCGGAAGCGGCTAAGGCAGCTAAGAGGCAGGAGACTGAAAAGCCTGCTGGGGATGGTGTTGGCAGCGTGACCGTTAAGCAAATCAAGCAAGAGCTTGATGCCATGGGTATTGCATACAGCGCTACCGCCAAAAAGCAAGAGCTATACGACCTAATGATTAGGAAGTGATACAATGACCGACTTTGCGACTGTGGATGATCTGACAACGTTATGGCGGCCACTCAAGCAAGACGAGACAGAACGTGCGACTGCATTGCTGAGCGTGGTATCTGACGCATTGCGAGAGGAAGCTATCAAGGTCGGAAAGGATCTTGATGCGATGGTAGATGAGCGGCCCAGCTTTGCCAGCGTTGTTAAGTCTGTTGCCGTGGACGTTGTCGCACGAACGCTGATGACGTCGACTGATCAAGAGCCGATGACACAAGCATCGGAAGGCGCGATGGGCTACACCTGGTCAGGATCCTACCTAGTACCAGGCGGCGGCCTATTCATCAAGAACACTGAGCTGGCACGTCTCGGTTTGCGTCGGCAGCGATACGGGGTGATTGATTTCTATGGCGAAGATTAAAGGAATCACCGTGACCTTGATTGATAAGGTGCCAGATGGGTTCGACGCCTTTGGACACCAGGTATACCAGGACTCCGAGGTCAGCGTCGAGAATGTGCTGGTCGCCCCAACAACGGCCACAGACGCCGTCAGCGAGCTTGACCTCACCGGTCGAAAAGCCGTGTACACCTTAGCCATTCCCAAGGGTGACACGCACGACTGGGAGGACAAAGAGGTGCGCTTCTTTGGCCAGCGCTGGCGTGTCTTCGGCATTCCGCTCGAAGGCATCGAAGGCCTGATCCCACTGGACTGGAACAAGAAAGTGACGGTGGAGCGCTATGCCTAAACAAGGGTTCGTGCTTAACCGCAGCGCCGTGCGCGAACTGCTGCGGTCGCCGGAGATGCAGGCCGTCTTGAAGGAACAAGCCAGCGCCATCCGCAGCCGCGTTGGCGACGGCTACAAGCAGGACATCTTCGTCGGCAAGAACCGTGCTAACGCGATGGTGTCAGCGGACAGCTTCGAGGCGCGGCGCGACAACATGAAGAACAACACACTTTTGAAGGCGGTGCGCTAGATGATTGAGACAGTGCTGAAGCAGTACCTGGACGGTCACTTAGCGGTACCGTCTTTTTTTGAAAAGCCAGAGCCTGATCAGGACTCGTATGTGCTGATTGAGCGAACCGGTGGCGCTATGCGTAATCACTTGGCAACCGGTACGTTCGCATTCCAGAGCTATGCGCCGTCGATGCTCGATGCAGCACAGCTGAACGAGCAGGTGAAGGCAGCGGTAGCAGATGCGATTGAGCTGCCAGAGGTGGCGTCCGTGCGCCTCAACAGCGACTACAACTTCACGGACACAACGACAAAAAAGTACCGATACCAAGCCGTTTTTGATATCGGGTACTACTAAGGAGCGATACACATGTCTGATGCAAAAAATGTATCAACCGCCAAGCCGAAAGTTGGCGGGGCAATCTATTCCGCACCACTCGGGACGACACTGCCAACCGATGCAGTGTCCGAACTGAGCGCGGAGTTCAAGAGTCTGGGCTACGTGTCCGATGACGGGCTGACCAACAAGAACACGCCTTCGTCCGATAAGATCACCGCTTGGGGTGGTGACACCGTTGCCGTCGTCCAGAAGGAGAAGACCGATGAGTTTACTTACACCCTGATTGAAGCGCTGAACGTCGATGTTCTCAAGGAAGTGTACGGGCCAGACAACGTCATCGGCACACTGGACACCGGAATTACCATCAAGGCGAATAACGCCACTCTGCCGGCGCACGTACTGGTCGTGGATGTGATTCTGCAGGGTGGGGTGCTCAAGCGAATTGTCATTCCATCTGGCCAGGTATCCGAGCTGGGCGAGGTCAAGTATGGTGACGAGGACGCCGTGGGCTACGAGACCACGCTGGCCGCGCTGCCAGATGGGTCGGGTAACTCGCACTACGAGTACATCGGTAAGCCAACGCCTGCAACTAATACGGGGGATTAATAATGCTCAAAGGTAAAACAAGCACTGGGTTCGAGTACGAAATCAGCGATGATCGGGTGAACAACTACGAGCTTCTCGAAGTCCTTGAAGAACTCGATGAGAGCCCAGCGGCGCTGGTGCGTGCGGTCAAGATGCTGCTGGGTGCCGAACAGACCAAGGCACTGAAGGACCATGTGCGCACCGAGTCTGGCGTCGTTCCGGCTGATCGGATGACTGACGAGCTCAAAGAAATTTTCGAACGCCAGGGCGCAGTAAAAAACTCCTAATCCTCGCCAGAATGCTGGCAGTGGACGAGGATGCTCTCGTCTGCGACCTGGCCGAGACCTATCACATCCTGGACTACCGACAGCTGCCGCTAAACGCGGCGGCTGTTTTTGCATGTGGACTTCGTGACGATTCGCGTATCAAGATGCGCATGTCTGACCAGGTTGTGCCGACCGACACACTGCTGATGGCGCAAATTACGGACGCCGTGAGCCTGCTGCTGTGGTCGAAGACCGAGGACGGCCAATCCGGTAAGAACCGACCAAACTCGATTGTCAGCGCGCTGTTCGGGGCCCAGGAGCAGCCGCAGCGCGATGAGGTCGTCTTCACCTCTGGCGAGGAGTTCGAACAAGCAAGACGAAAACTGATTGAAGGAGGCGGTGGCTAATGGCAACCGAACTAGGACAAGCCTATGTGCAGATCATGCCATCGGCTAAAGGCATCTCGGGGATGCTGAAGAAGCAGCTGGATCCTGAGGCAGAATCAGCCGGTACGAGTGCCGGCGGCAAGATTGGCGCTGGCATGAAGATTGCGGTGGCGGCCGGTGCCGCTGCGGCTGGTGCGGTGATGGTGAAGACCATCTCGGCCTCACTGGCGGAAGGCGCCAAGTTGCAGCAGTCACTCGGCGGTGTTGAGACGTTGTTCAAGAGTTCCGCTGACAAGGTTAAGGACTACGCCAACCAGGCATACCGGACAGCCGGGCTATCCGCCAACGACTACATGGAGAACGTCACGTCGTTCTCGGCGTCTCTGTTGCAGTCGATGGGCGGAAACACCGCAAAGGCCGCCGACAAGGCCAACATGGCGATGGTCGACATGTCGGACAACGCGAACAAGATGGGCTCCAACATCGGCGACATCCAGAACGCCTACCAAGGTTTCGCGAAGCAAAACTACACGATGCTGGATAACCTGAAGCTGGGCTACGGCGGGACGCAGGATGAAATGAAGCGCCTGCTAACCGACGCCACGAAGATTACCGGCGTGAAGTACAACATGAGCAACCTGAGCGACGTCTACTCGGCGATTCACGCTATTCAGGGCAAGCTGAACATTACGGGTACCACGGCGAAGGAAGCTGCCAGCACTTTCTCCGGATCGTTCGATTCGATGAAGGCCGCGGCGTCTAACGTCTTGGGTAAGCTGTCTCTTGGCATGGATATCGGACCTGACTTGCAAGCTTTAGCGGGAACCGTGTCGACGTTCCTGTTCCAGAACTTCATTCCGATGGTCACCAACATTCTGAAGGCACTGCCTGGGGCCGTTGTGACGTTCGTTCAGACGGCGGCGCCGCAGTTCATCGCTGCTGGCATGAAACTGTTGTCGCAGTTGTCCAGTGGTTTCACGACTGGAATGCCAGAGTTCATCTCACGCCTAGGGGATATCCAATTCGCAATTCAGGAATGGCTTGCAGCAAAGCTGCCGACGTTCTTGAGTGCCGGTGTAAAAATTCTGACCAACATTGCGAATGGCATTATGCAGTCGCTCCCACAATTGATTTCTACGGCAAGCAGCATGGTGATTATGTTCATTGGATTTCTTATGCAAAATCTGCCAAAGATTCTCAACGCGGGGAAAGACCTGCTGCTAGGCCTAGTCGACGGCATCATCAAGAATCTACCTGCAATCGGCAAGAGCGCAATCTCTGCCGTGGCTCGATTTCTGAATGTACTGGAGGCCAACTACCCGAAGTATGCAAAATCCGGTATGCAGATTCTTGGTCAACTAGTTTCCGGTATTCTCCAACGGCTGCCTAAGCTGATCAGCGCAGTAGCAACGTTAATCAAACAGTTTCTGGCGGTAGTAGTCCAACACCTGCCGCAAATCCTTGTCATGGGTGGGAAGCTGCTTTTGTCACTGATTGCAGGGCTGATTAAGAGCATGCCGAAGCTGGTCGGACAAGTCGGAAAGATTGGCACGTCCATCATCAACGGCCTGAAGAAGATCAACCTTCTCGATGTTGGCAAGAACCTTATTAAGGGCTTATGGTCAGGGATCTCAAACATGGCGGGATGGATCATCAGCAAGATTCAAGGTTTCGGCAAGGGAGTCCTAGGCAGCCTGAAGTCATTCTTCAAGATTCACTCGCCGTCGCGCGTGATGCGAGACGAAATTGGCCGCTACCTGGTCGAGGGTCTCGGCGTCGGCATTGAGCGGTACGCCGGCTCTGCCTACGATGCGATGCAGTCCCTAGGTGCTGGCATTCAAGACCGGGTACCGTCCTTGAATATGGACTACGGCACGACTGGAAGTCTGGCCACTTCGGCAGTACAGCAACTGTCGTTTCGCGCCGCGAGCGCGACATATCAGGCCGCTTCTTCGGGAGCTGCGTCGGCGTCTACCACCGGCGACGTCTTGGAGCTTCATGTGGACGCCAACATCGACGGCAAGAAGGTCAGCCGCGAAATTGCGCCAGTCATTCGTGTCGATATTGACCGGTTGAAGCGACTCAAGAACAGAGCGGGGGGAATTCGATGAGATATACGTGGACATTCAACGGAACTGACATGAGCACGATGCTGATCACTACAGAAGTCACCCGTGACATCGGCCCCAACCGCACTGGCACGTTCCAGCAGGTGGGTGTCTCGAATGGGCGCCGGTTCATGCGCTTGACCGCGGACATGGCGACGATTAAGGTTGCGGCTACCATCATTGATGATATGCCATCGAAGCGGCGTGCAATCGCGCGGGCACTGACCACGTCGGAACCTGCGATGCTGACCTTTAGCGATGAACCTGGGCTCTACTACCTGGCAATCACGGACGGCCAGGTATCAATGTCTGAGACATACAGCTACGGTGAATTCGACATCACGTTCAAGGTGCCAGACGGCGTGGCTCATGCGATTGACACAAGTGTAGCCACCGGCACTAGTGGCGCACCTATCACTATGTCCAACACCGGCACCGCCCCGACGGCACCTATCCTAACGGCCACTATGACCAGTGAAAACGGGTTGGTCGCATGGACGAATGATCGGGGTGGGGCGCTTCAGTTTGGGTCACCTGATGAGCTGGACGGGGTCACTAAGCAAAAATCCGAGCGGCCATTGAGTGTCAGCTACGCAGCTGAGCCGACCGGTGTGATCTACAACGCTGCTGCCACCAACTACCCGAATTACAATGGCGATGTTTCGCGCCCCAACAAGCAACAGGGTCGAATTGACTACAAGGTAGATTACACAGGCGGTCAATCGGCGGTGCCCTATTTCGCAAACGGCAACACAGGTGACTGGGGCGGCCCGTCTGTCTTCTTACCGATCGGCGTCAACAGCGCGGGCAGTAAGACTGACAACTTCGTTTTTCGCACGCGATTTTACTTCGAGTCCAGCGTAACGAAGCAGGGACGTCTCGAGATAAATCTGCAAAACGGCGACGAAGTTGCCTATGGGTTCGTGATCCGCGACAGCTCCGCCTCGGAAGAGCAGTACAAATGCGAGCTGTGGATTCGAGATAAAGTTTACGCTGAGTTTTCGCTGACTAAGGCACAGGTCGGTAAGGGTGGTTATAAGCAGGTAACGATTTCGAAGCTGGGCAGTGTTGTGCAATTTGAGATTGGTCACGTCGCACAGGCTCAGTCTGGAACAGCCAATGGATTGGACCGGTCAGTGATTAAGTCCTTCACGCTGGATAACATTTCAGACTTACCGGTCGATGGCTACTCAGCTTGGTTTGAGCGGTACCGCGACAAAGAGCACGTGCTGATGGCACTAAACAACACCCGATTTGACTGGGTTAACGTGGACTACTGGAAGGATTTGCCAAATAGATTTGCGGCTGGTGATGTAGTGACGGCAGACGTAGGCCAGAAGAGAGTTTATGTGAACGGCATTGAGGACGCTACTTTACAGACGGTGGGTGATCAGTGGGAAAGCTTCCTGCTTCCTGCTGGCGAGACCATCATCCAGCCGGTGGCGTCTGAGTGGGCTGATCCGTTTCAAGCAAAGGTTGAGTACAGGGAGGCATGGTATTAGTGGACGTTTACATCACGGATCGAAAATACAACCTTCTGGCGATTGCTACGGCGGGCGGGTCTGGTCCATTGACCATTGGCGGCGATACTGACACGGAAATGGTGCCTCAATCCGTTGGTCGAACCTATGGTGGCACGATCTACTTTACGTCAGATCAGCTTGCGTTAGTGACCACGGCTGGTACGACGGGCAATTACATGCTGTATCAAGATAACCGCGGACGCTATGTCTTCATGACCATTATGGAAGCGACACTAGACCCACTCGCTGGGACGCTGGACTTCGCCGCTGAAAACGGTGGAATTGACCTGATCAACGAGACGGTAGGTAGCTACACTGCCAGCAAGGCAATGTCGATCGCGGATTATATCCATCGATTTACTGCGGACTCAGGCTTTGAAATTGGTGTCAACGAACTTGCGGGCCAAGCGCGCACGCTCAAGTGGGAGTCCGAGGAAGAAACCGCACTGGCCCGGGTCGAGAGTGTGGCGACCCAGTTTGATGCGGAATTGGACTTTCGTTTTGAGATCACGGGCACTCAGGTGGTCAAACGCTACATCGACATCTATCATCACATTGGCGCCGACAAAGGGCAGCGGCTGGAGGTCAATACTCACATCAACAAAATTGTGACGATATCCAATATCTACGATTTGTGCACCTCCATCAGCCCGACTGGTGGCACGCCAGAAGGAAAGGACACCCCAATCAATTTGAAGGGATACAAGTGGACTGATCCGGATGGTCGCTTTGTGTTGGGCGCAGATGGTGTCCTGCGAGACACCGTAGCGGTGCAGCTGTGGAGCCGAGCACTGTCAAATGACAACCCGAACCCGAACAATCACCACATTCAGAGATCTAGGCCTTACGAAGCGGTGACACAGGCAACACTGCTTCAGTCTGCATTGGCTGACCTCAAGCAGTATAATCACGCCGCGGTGAACTACGAAGTGGATCTCGTTGATTTGCCCGATAACGTTATGGTCGGCGACACGGTGCATCTTGTCGACGAAGAACAAGGGCTGAATCTTTCGGCTCGGCTACTCCAGCTTGAGACTAGCTACTCGGAAGGCACACGGACCGCTACGTTTGGCGACTACTTGATTGAGGCCTCGCAGATCGATCCAGCCCTGCAAGACCTAGCTGATCAGATCAAGCGGATCCCTAAGACGGTGCAGTACTACCCCTGGGTCCGATATGCGGACGACGATCAGGGTACTGGTCTGAGTGCGCTACCAGCTGGCAAAGCATATATGGCGGTCGTCTATGGCAATACTTCGGTGCCGTCTGACGAGCCTGCCGACTACGCCGGCAAGTGGGTGAAGGTTGTCGGCCCCGCCGGCAAGGATGGCAATGACGGAGAGTCAGGTGAGGCCGGGAAAGATGGTCGAACCCCGTATTTCCACAAGGCCTATGCAAACAGTATGGCCGGGTTGGACTTCTCGACCACCGATGCGACGGGTAAGGCGTATCTGGGAACCTACAGCGACTATACGCAGGCTGACAGCACGGATCCGGCAAGCTATAAGTGGCAGCTGGTGAAAGGGGAAAAGGGTGATCCCGGTAAGGATGGGAAGGATGGTAAGGACGGGGCCGAAAATGTCCCTGTCGTGACCGTAGGCCCCGCTTATCCCGCCAGTCCGAAGTCAGATGATATCCACTGGCTGACTGATGCGAAGGGGATTGTCACTGGCTACTATCTGTATGACGGCACCTCATGGACTGCAAAACCTGTGGACGCCTCGACGATCGCTGCAGAGACCTTCGTCGGGAAGACGTTCCAGGGGATGCACTTCATTGGGTCAGATTTTACCAACTCATACGAGCTGGTGCCGGAGGACGTGGGCGCTGAGGGGGATCCGACATATATTTATCACTCGGGGACTCTGGCACTTAAAGACGGCCAGGTTCAGGGTCTTGACACCGTATATGCAGCGGACAAGGTGACAAAGACTGGCACCCAGAAAATTCTTTATGACCCGACTCAAGGATTTTCCATGCAGTCACTCAACACCTCAGGAGTTGAGACGAACTTTGCTATGCTGTCTGCGGGGTTCCAGCCCGGTGTCGTTTTGCGGCACCGAGAGGGTAACACCTTGTATGCTGGAAATCTAGATGCGCCCATGCTAGCCAGACTCAACAACAGTGGCAAACTATTATGGCAAGGAGCTCTGTACATGCAGGCAGGTCAAACAGTCACGCCTAATGTTTCTCTTAATGACTGCTCGGAAGGTTGGGTGATCATGTGGGACTACTACCAGGCAGGCGTGGTCAAAGATTCGGATTGGAATAGCTTGTTTATCCCTAAGGCGTGGGTCCAAAACCATGGCGGTCAGGGTATTGTGACTATGCTGTCTACCGCTTCTGGGGGCACCGAGTCACGCAAATATCTTTACTGCACAATGACGACGCTGACTGGTTATACTGCAAACAATGTCAACGGATCGAACAGTTGGGTTTTGAGAGAGGTGTATGCACAGTGAAAGTTATGCTTAATACAGACGATGATGGCTATATCATCGGCTACCAGCAAGAATACTTCGATCATGGCGAGTGGCACACGCCCTTCGACACGACCAATGCCGTTGAGCTATCAAAGACCGAACTCGACAAGATCGTGCTAGGGGCCAGCAAGTTGGTAGACGACGCAATCGTAGTTGACCAAGCCAAGCTCAACGAGATTAAAGAAGCAGCCAAGCCGCAGCCCACACCTGAGCAGCTGATGCTTGCGGCCCTGTCACTTGAGGTTGCAAAGCTTAAGGGGGCAAAAGCATGACAGCATACGAGCAGGCGAAACAGTTCTACGCCTGGGGGATCGACATTAAGCCTTTCGTCGGGCTAACGATCAACCAAGCCGAATACGAAGAGATTACGAAGGCGGCCGAGCAGGACGCCTATTTTGATGGAGAGAAGTGAATCTATTGTTATTTGCAATCACAAAAGGAGGCGAAAGCCTAATGCAACAATTATTTAGTGGCGGGCAACCGCTGATGGGCTGGTGGCTCGCAATGGTTGGCATCGATTTAGTCACCGGCTACGCGAAGGCATTGAAAGCACACCGATGGAAGTCCGCGGTCAATTTGCAGGGGCTGATGACCAAGTTTGTCACAATGCTGACGATTATCGTTGCGTCCGCGGTCGACCATGTGGCACCGATGGCAGGGCTAAGCATGCCAGTTAACGTCGGCTTGATCTGGACACTGATCCTGATGACCTACGAGTTCGGCTCAATCATGGAAAATGTGACAGCAATGGGGGTCAACGTTGGTCCGCTAGCAAAGTACCTTGACGTCTTTCACGACTCGGTTGATCCAAGTGATACGACTAAGAAGGGGGAACCAAAATGACAAACTTTTTCGTAGCAGATGTGTCGTCTCACGATACGATCGATGCCGCAGCACTGCCCCAGATTGGCGCTGTGATCATCAAGGCAACGCAGGGCACAACCTACGTCAACCCGAAGTGTAACGGCCAGTACGCCGCAGCCAAGGCCGCGGGCAAGAAGCTGGGTCTGTATCACTACGCCAGTGGCGGCGACCCGGTGGCCGAGGCCAACTACTTTATCAGTAACATCAAGAACTATGTTGGGGAAGCGTTGCTGGCCATCGACTGGGAAGGCTACCAGAACGCGGCATACGGCAAGAACGCCAACTGGGTCAAGCAGTTCGTGACACGGGTGCATGAGCTGACCGGTCAGTGGTGCTTGCTGTACACCGGGGCAGACGGGGCGCGCGAGTGTGCGAACGTCAAGGATCTGTGCGGCCTGTGGTTCGCTGGGTACCCGTACTACCCTGGCACCAAGAAGATGTACCCGACTTTCACCGTTCCGACAAAGTTCCCGTATTCGACTGCACCGTGGCCAACCTATACGTTGTGGCAGTTCACGTCCAGCGACGGGACGAAGGATATGAGCATCTCGAACATGCCGCTTGAAAGCTGGGAAAAGTTCATCGGTAAGGCGATTGCACCCGTCCCAAGTCCGGTGCCAACGAAGACGGTTGCTCAGCTTGCAGCCGAAGTGATCTCGGGCAAGTATGGCAGTGGCAATGCGCGCAAGGCGGCCCTGGGATCGCAGTACGCCGCAGTGCAGGCCGAGGTCAACCGCCAGCTCGGGGCTACTAGTAAGCCCGCAGCGTCGAAGCCCGCCCCGGCGCCGACCGGCAAGAAGGCCGGTGTCTGGTACGCGCAGAACGGCACCTTCACCCTGGGCGCCAACCAGCAGATCTGGCTGCGCTCGGCACCACTCACTGGCCAGAAGATCGCACTGATGCACTCAGGTCATGAGATCAAGTACAACGCCTACGGTTACTTCAATGGCTACGTCGTCATTCGGCAGAAGCGCGCGACTGGCTACGGCTACATCGCGACCGGGACCGCATCTGGCACGAAACGGACCTCGTACTGGGGGAACTTCAAGTAGGCTCATCAATCTTGGCTCACTCTACTTCGGTAGGGTGGGCCTTTTTGCGTGGCAAAAAAATATCGAAACGCTGTATCCCTTGTGCGCCAAGGGGCGCAGCTGTCCGTCCGGTCTTCGTCCGGTCACGATCCCGAAAAACGTCACTTGGAGACCGGACGAAAACCGGACGCGCTAAAAATCCCGCATTGACCCTAAAACAAAACCCCCGTTACAGCGGGGTTTGATTGGCCTATAATGTCCATAAATTGCTATTCACTGCGACAGGGGGGACTCGAACCCTCTACCTATGGTTTAGGAAACCATTGCTCTATCCAGGTGAGCTACTATCGCGAACTTTCTCATTATACGAGTTATCAATAATTCGCGCAATAAAGCGCGTCGATTTTGAAGGAGGCCGCAGATGATCAAACTTTGGCTGCAAACTGTTGGGGGTAGCTTCGCGTGGTTGCTTGCGTCAGCCGCGCTGTTGACATGGCTGAACGGGCGCACGTTGCAGCGGTTGGTGAACCGCACCCAGACGGCGAGCCCGCAGCTATGGGTGGCCCGTCCCGGGCTGTGGTTTCACGAGGCGGCCCACGCGGTGGTCGGTCGCTTGTTCGGGTTGAAGGTCGCCGCATTCTCGCTGCGTGAAAACGCGACAAGCGCCGGACACGTGACTTTCCAGTACCGGCGCGGGGCGTGGTGGCCGCAGTTTGGACTCTTTTGGGCTGCCGGGGCGCCAGTGTGGGGGGCGAGCCTCGTGATCATCACCTTGGCCAAGCGTGCTTGGTGGGGCGGGGTGGCTTGGCCGGCGCTCGGGTGGGCGACACTGCGGCCAGACTTGCCTTGGGTGTGCGCCTGGGGGGTGGTCACTGCGCTGCTGTCTTTGGGCGCGAGCCTTTCGGGTGTCGACTTCAAACAGATGTTGCGCCATTTGCCAGTGACCGTGCTCACCGTTAGTGTCGGGTTCGGCCTCGCACTGTGGCTGATGCCGGGCAGCTTGAGCGTGTGGGTGGCGGTCAACCACCTTGCAGGGGGCGTCTGCGTGGCGTTGGTGGGGCTCAGTGCGCTGACCCACTGGCTGGTCAGGTTGTGGTGAGGGAAGCGTCAAACTTGCGCGGCGGGCGCTGAGTTCGGTACGCTTATCCTAAGGGCGAAGAAGCGTCCGAGACCCATCTGACCCACGCGCCGCTCGCGGTGCGTGACGAAAGGAGCGACCCAACATGTTACACCTGATCTGGGTACTGATCGTCGGTGCAGTCATCGGGGTGATCGGCCAGTTGATCGTTGGTCGGGATATGCCAGGTGGTTGGATCGGCAACATCGTTGCTGGATTGGTCGGGGCATGGGCAGGCTCATCCCTTTTTGGCGAGTGGGGCCCGAACGTCGGCGGCATGGCCATTTTTCCCGCAATTATCGGGGCCGTGATCGTCGTGTTCATCGTCTCGCTACTGCTCGGGACCCTGGGCAAACGCAAAGCCTAACCTGACGACTGTGGCACTCCGCGCGAGCAAAGGCGCGTGATGTGGCCACGGTGGTCGGACTGACCAATCAGTCTTGGCCGCACCCCAACGAAGGGGGTGCGGCCTTTTTGGGCGGCGAGAAGACAGCCAGTTGACCCTGACAAGACACCTGTGTTAACATAAGTCCGTTCATGAATTCACGAACACAAAAATGTTTCTTTGGAGGGACTTATGAATCTCAAACGGGTCATGCTTGCAGGGGTCAGTGCAGCCGCAGTGCTGCTGCTGGCGGCTTGCGGGCAATCGAAGTCGGCGGCGGCAGATGGGACGCCCAAGACGCTGAATGTTCAATTCGTGCCATCACAGCAAGCGAACACGCTGGAGGCCAAGGCGAAGCCGCTGGCCAAGCTGCTGCAAAAGGAGTTGGGGCTCCCGGTCAAGGTCTCAGTCTCAACGGATTACAACTCGATCGTCGAGGCGATGGCCTCCAAGCAGGTCCAAGTTGGCTTTTTGCCACCAGACGGCTACGTCCAGGCGCACAAGCAAGGGGCGGCGGATGTCCTGCTTCAGGCGGAGCGCTTCGGTGTCGTCCAGCCCAACGGCCAGACGTCAGATCAGCTGGTCGACAGCTACCGCTCGATGATCATTGTGCGCGCGAACAGCGGGATCCACTCGATCCAGGATTTGAAGGGCAAGAAGATCGCGGTGCAAGAGGTGACCAGTTCATCTGGGTACATCTGGCCAGCTGCCGAGCTCAAAGCCAAGGGGCTCGACGTCGCGAAAGACGATACGCTGGTCACAGTCAAGGGCCACGACCAAGGGGTGATGTCGGTGCTCAACGGTGACACCGATGCTGCCTTCGTCTGGGAAGACGCTCGGACGGTCGTGCAGGCCGATGTCCCGGACGTGATGAAGCGCGTGGTGCCGATCTACTTCACCAAGCCGATCCCGAATGATACGATCTCGGTCCAACCCGGCTTGAGCACAGCCTTTCGGCGCAAACTCGCCAAGGCCTTCATCAAGATCGCCAAGTCGAAGCGCGGGCACCAGGTCGTGTCTGACGTGTACGGCCACGAAGGCTATGTGCCGAGCAATGATCACCATTTTGACATCGTCCGCACCTACACCAAGCGCATCGACGCGCAGTAATTCGGCCTCAGAAGTCGCAACGAACGCCCCTCGAACCGTGCCCCTGCGCGTTCGAGGGGCGCTCGTGTTCCCGGTGGTCGACCGCACGGCTAGCCAAGCCCTTGACTGAACCGGTATAATCGGGGATGACACCGTGTCAGAATCAGTCTTGAGGCGGATGGCTCGCGGCGGGCAACATGCGAGAATACCACAGTTGACCGCGACCGCGGAAATATTGCGAAAGAAGTGACGTTGGTGCTCGAACTCAAACACATCAAAAAGTATTACCATGTTGGCGATACGCTGACGAAGGCGCAAGACGACGTGTCCGTGGCGTTTCGCCAGCAGGAATTCGTCGCGATCCTCGGTCCCAGTGGTTCGGGGAAGACCACGATGCTCAACATCATCGGGGGGCTCGATCGCTACGACTCGGGGGATCTGCTGATCAAAGGCAAGTCGACCAAGGACTTCAAAGACGCTGACTGGGACGCCTACCGGAACAACTCCGTCGGCTTCATCTTTCAGTCGTACAACCTGATCTCGCACTTGTCCATCATGGAAAACGTTGAGATGGGGATGACCCTTTCCGGCGTGCCCGCGGCGGAGAAGAAGCAGCGCGCTGAAGACGCGCTGATCCGCGTCGGGCTCAAAGACCACATGCACAAGAACCCTTCCCAGCTCTCCGGTGGGCAGATGCAGCGGGTCGCGATCGCCCGCGCGATCGCGAACGACCCGGAGATCCTCCTGGCCGATGAGCCGACCGGGGCGCTGGATTCCGAGACTTCCGAGGAGATCATGAAGCTGATCCAGGAGCTGTCACGGGAGCGCCTGGTCATCATGGTCACGCATAACCCGACGCTCGCGCACAAGTATGCCGATCGCGTGATCGAGTTCGCCGACGGGAAGATCCAGCAGGATTCCCACCCGCACACTGAGGGGCAAAAAGGCGACCAGTTCACCCTGAACCGGACGAAGATGAGCTACTGGACCGCGCTGAAGCTGAGCTTCAATAACATCCGGACGAAGAAGGGGCGAACGTTTTTGACCGTGTTTGCTTCCAGTATCGGGATCATCGGGATCGCGGTGGTGCTCGCGCTGTCCAACGGTTTCCAGAAGCAGATCGACAAGACACAGAGCGAGGCGATGGCCTCGATGCCGGTGACGATCTCGCAGGTCGGCACGGACACGAACGCGATGATGACCGGCACCCAGCAGAAGACGTTCTCCAAGCATCAGTATGTGACGGCGGAAAAAAGCGACGCCGATAAGGCCCAGCACGTCAACAAACTGACCCAAAAGTACTTGGATTACGTCACCGCGATGCCGGCCAAAGACGCGAAGAACATCGCGATCACCTATGGCACCGGGATGAATCTGGTGCGTGACGTGGCGGGTACTTATAAGCCCGTCAGCTTCTCGACCGCAGATCCGGATAGCAACGCGATCAACGCCAGTGCGATGATGGCGGCCTCCACCGGGATCGGTGGGGCGGTGTACCCGATCGACCGCAACGGGCAGCAGTCGTTCCTCAAGACTTACTACAAGGCGATCGCCGGCACTTACCCGAAGGCGGCCACCGACATCGTGCTGGTGGTCAACAAGGATAACTCGCTGAACATCAACGCGCTGAAGAACCTGGGGTGGACGCTCAAGGAAGGGACCAAGCTCGACTTCGACGACCTGGTCGGCACGAAGATCCAGCTGATCGCTAACGATGACTATTACACCCAGTTGCCGACCGGCACCTACATGCCGACGCAGGACCTGAAGGCCGCCGCGGGCAAGTCGAAGACGATCACACTGACGATCAGCGGGATCCTGCGCGTGCGCGCGAAGAACTCCGATGGACTTTTGGCGAGTGGGGTCGCCTACAGTGCGGCCCTGACCAAGCAGATCATGACGGCGAACAAGACCTCGGCGATCGTCAAGGCCCAAGAGGCCAGCGCGACCAACGTGATCACCGGGCAGACGATGGATGCCTCGACCCGCAGCGCTACCCTGGCTGGCTTGGGCGCTGAGTCCACGCCTAGTTCGATCCAGATCTACCCGACGAACTTCAAGGACAAAGACAAGGTGCTCAGCTACCTCGATCGGTACAACAAGGGCAAGGCGAAGGCGGATCGCGTGATCTACACCGACCTGGCGGGGACGGTCTCAGACATGACCGGGGGGTTGATGGACGCGATCACGTATGTGCTGGTGGCCTTTGCAGGTATCAGCCTCGTGACGTCGATGATCATGATCGCGATCATCACCTACACGTCGGTGCTGGAGCGCACGAAGGAGATCGGCGTGCTCAAGGCGCTGGGGGCGCGCAAGAAAGACATTACGCGCGTCTTTGACGCCGAGACCTTCATCCTGGGCTTCGGGGCCGGGCTGTTCGGGATCTTCGTCGCCTGGGCGCTGACCTTCCCGATCAACGCCGTGTTGCTCAAGGTGACGAGCCTGAGCGGGGTCGCGCAGCTCAATCCGACCCACGCCATCGTCCTGGTGATCATCAGCACGATCTTGACGATCCTCGGTGGCCACGTGCCAGCGCGCATGGCGGCGAAGAAGGACGCGGCGATCGCGCTGCGAGCAGAATAAAAATGGCGATTTTTTAACCAAATTGATTGACGATTCTCATTTTGAGGGGTAGGCTAAGCGATATACCCATCCAATCGTGGCGCAACCGTGCGCCAACCAAGGGCGGTCCGCGTGAGCGGGCCGCCTTTTTGGGGCGGCCATAGAGGTAGCCCAAACAGGCGCTACGCGGCGTGAACTCGTCGTGTAGCGCCTGTTGTTGCAGGGAATTGGCTTTGGGTCAGTCGTAATAGGTGATACTACCGAGCGGGACGGCCCGGGTGGCGCCGGTTGCACTTGGCACATTGCCGGGCCGGTGGTGAAGGGTCTGGTTGCCCAAGACGACCATCGCGATGGCCTCTTTCGCGTCGGCGCGCGCCCCCAGGTCCTCTTGGGTCAGGACAGTGACGGTCGGTAGCGCCTGCTTGAGGGCGCGCATCAGGGTCGGATTGTAGCCGCCGCCACCGCCGACGATCAGCTCGGTCGGGCCCGTGGCGAAGGGCCGGATGGCGTCGGCGATCGTCTGGGCCGTCAGAGCGGTCGCAGTGGCGATCCAGTCATCTGCCGGCAACGTGTGGGCAGCTAGCAGCGCGTCGACGTACTGGCTGCCGAAGGCTTCGCGCCCGGTCGTCTTGGGCGGCCGTTGCTGGAAGTAGGGGTGCTGTAGCAACTGCTGAAGCACGGTCTGGTCGACGTGCCCCGCGGCCCCGTGTGCGCCGTCGCGGTCATAGCCTTGACCGTAGAAGCGGCGGCAAAGCTCATCGATCACCATGTTGCCCGGACCGGTATCAAAGGCCGTCACTTGCGCTAGGGTGCCGCCTTGCGGGAGCACGGTCGCGTTGCCGATGCCCCCAATGTTCTGCAGGATCCGGGTGTGGGTTGAGCTGCGGTACAGCACGTACTCGGAGTAGGGCACGATCGGCGCCCCTTGGCCGCCAGCAGCCATGTCGCGCTCCCGAAAATTGGCTACGACCGTGGTCTGGGTCCGCTCGCAGATCACGCTCGCATTGCCCAGTTGCATCGTGCTGGCCGTTTCACCCGCCGGTGGTTCCGGCAGGTGGTAGAGCGTCTGCCCGTGGCTGGCGACGAAGCCAAGCGTTGCGCTGGTGGTCCCGTAGTCGGCGCAGGCCTGGCGCACGGCGTCGGCGAAGGCAGCTCCGAGTGCGAAGTCCAGGCTCGTCAGGCTTTCGACCGTGCTGGTGGCGTTGGCCAGGTTCTGCTTGATGGTCGTCACCAAGGACGCGGCCAGCGGATAGGTGTGAAAAAACTTGAGGTGACACTGGGTCGATTCATCGACCCCGGTGATGTCGACCAAGGCGACATCGATACCGTCCAGCGAGGTGCCGGACATGATCCCTGCTGCTAACATACGTGATCCTTTCTATTGAGGGGCGACAGCTAGGCGCAACGTGGTCTTTTGCTTAGCTGGCGCGACGCGGCGTGCGTCGGAGAGGTAGATCTCCCGGTGGCTGTATGTGCCGAGCAGGCAGGGGTTGGTCAGGCCGCGGGCCGCGATGAAGGCGTGCAGCTGGGCGAATGTGGCTGGCTCGTCATCGTACGGCCCGACGTGGATGGTCTGAACGCAAGGCCCATCCGTGAGCTGCTCAAGGCGCAAGTCGGTAAGGTAGGGCACCGGCTTTTTGGCTTGCGCCTGGGCCAAGGCGTCGGCAAACACCGCCGGGGTCACCTGATCGGGTTGGCGAATCATAATCTTGTAGACCAAGGCCGCCTTGTTGAGGGCCGCGTCGCGGGAACCGTCGCTAGTGGTCCAGACCCCTTCGAGCGGATAGACGGTGTATTCGAACGGCGGCAGGCCGTAGCGACCTTTCTTTAGCCCCATACGTAGCGTGTAGCTGAGGGTGTACAGCGCCTGGATCTGCAGCCCGAACAACGGGGTGTTCGGGTCGCCGGCCCCGTCAAGGGTCACGTAGGTCATTGGCGGTACGTCGATCAACGCGATGTCCTTGGGCAGGTAGGTGGTTTTTTCACTTTTACGCCATTCGGTCTTCATGGGGAACCTCCTTAAGGTGAAGCGCCAGGACGCCTGCTTCGGCCTCCTGCGCCGGGGTGTAGCAACGGTAGGTGTCTGCGACCATCTGCGCGACTGAGTCGGTCGGGGTGCTGCCGACTTGTAGCCCCCCGTACCGCGTGTACAGCGCGGCGAAGGTGGGGAACCACTCGATCGCGCCGACCTGCACCGTGTGCGTCGCGCGGGTGGTCAAGTCGGTGAAGGTGAGCGTCTCGCCGGGGCGCAGGTGGCGCCGCTTGGCGTCGTTCAGGCGGATCTCGATCGTCTTGGTCCCCGCAACGACGCGGCAGAATTGGTCATGGTCAAGTCTCAGTTGCACCTTGTCACCTCCAGAAGTTGCGCAGGGCGAGCGTGCGCCCCAGTCTTACCTATTGTACCGCAACCGCTTCCGGCATGGGGCCAAACGTGTTAGAGTAGGAGTATCAAGAGAGGGGAATCGACATGCAACAGAATGCTCGCGACCTCGGGCGTCAGATCATCGATCAACTTGGGATCCTTGTGGTCTTGCTGGCGGCCTGGTTCTTCCGGGATCACCTCGCGCCGCTGTGGGCCAAGGCCCTGGTAGTGCTGGTGGTGGTCCTGCTCGGTGTGGACTACTTCATTCATTCACCGCAGATCGCGCAGAAGCTGCGGGCGCGCAAGCGTCAGTGAGGACGCCAAAAAGGCCCGGAGTCAGCAGTGACCTGACGCAGGGCCATCAAAAAGCGTGATACGCGTTGGCATCGCTGTCGTGGGCCAAAAGTCTGAGTCTGGCCAGGTCACCTGTCAGAACTAGATTTTTGGTCCACTACCTTTATCTGCGGCGGGCGAGCCACCAGATGAAGGCAGCGTAACCGAGGCAGATGACGCCGTAACCGATCACGGCCAAAACGACGAAGATCAGCGCACGCCAGTGAAAGGCCTGCGCTGAGAGCCACAGCAAGGCAGCGAGGATCGCGGCTTGTGTCGCCTTCGCCCGCAAGCGCGCGCCCTGCTTATTCAAAGGAGACCTCGACCAATAAGGTGTGCGCGGGGGCTCTGACCGAGCGTCAGCCACAGCGCGTGAGGCTGAGGTGACGCGGCCGGCGCGAGCGTCGCCAGCCAGTGCACCAAAGCGCGGTGGTGGCCGAGTAAGTCGGCGTCAACGCGAAAGGCATTCAGCCGGTCCGGGGGAAACAGCGCCGCCTGACCGGGAAAGATCAGGGTGTCCGGGAGCGCAAACGTGACCACGTTCTGGTAGCCCGTGTTGAGCAGTGTGTAGCTAGACGGGTGTGAATGCAAGTATGCCAGGAGCATCTGTGCGATTTTCAACAGCGCCACCTCCGACTTTAGTCCCTGTAGGCTATCTGGCCGTTATGATAACATGAAAGTAAGTCAAAGTACAGAAAGGCGACCGCTCATGACAGTACACTTATACTTGGTCCGCCACGGCGAAACGCCGATGAATAAGGCACAGCGCCTGCAGGGCTTCTCCGATGCGCCGTTGACGAGCAAGGGCGCCCTAGCGGCGTCGCGACTCGGCACTTTGCTGGCCCCGGTCCACTTCGATGCGGCGTACAGCTCCGATCGCACGCGGGCCGTGGTGACCGCGCGCCGGATCCTGGCCGAACACCCAGATGCCCCGGCGCTCCAGCAGCGCACCGGGCTGCGTGAGTATTACTTCGGCGGCCTGGAAGGGGTGACTAACGCCCAGCTGGTCCGCCGCTCGATCCGCCGTTACGGCGCACTCACGATGGCGCGTGTCTGGACCGGCGCCAACAAGTTCCCCCAGCTGATCCGCAACTTCCAGCGCATGGACGACACCGGCCAGGCCGAAAGCCTGCCGGCGCTCTTGACCCGGGTGCGGACCACCGTGGCGGCGATCGTCGCGGCGCATGCCGGCGAGCGCAATGTGTTGATCGTCGCGCACGGCGTCGTGCTCAGCGCGCTGGTCTATCAGCTTGCGCCGAAGAAGCTGCCGACGACGCTGCTCAAGAACACGAGCGTCACCCGGATCGACGTGACCGGCGCCGATTGGCAGGTCCGCGGGGTCAATCTCACCACCGCGCGCCAGTTGCAGGCCTTGGCGGATGAAAACGCGGTGGCGGCAGATGAAACCGCGGACATGGAACCGTGATGCCGCGCGGCTTTCAATTATGAATTTTGTGTGAACTCAACCGCAAAATAGTTGAAAGCCGTCGCAAAGCGCGTATAATGACAACTTGTCACATGACAGTTTGTCATTATTTTTTTGTCGCCGATCCGGGCCTCGCTTGAGGCGCCTGGCGGCAAAGGGAAAGGAGTCAACATGCCAAAACCTACTTTTTTCCGCTTGGCAGAAGAGAAGCGATTGCGCCTGATCAAGGCGGCCTATGCCGAGTTCTCACGGGCACCATTCGCGGAGGCCAGCATCTCGAACATTATCAAGGACGCTGGGATCCCGCGGGGGAGCTTCTACCAGTACTTCGAGGATAAAGCGGATGTCTTCTTCTACCTGCTCGATCGCATGCGTGAGTCCACCGATGTCGCCGTGCGCGAGTCGGTGGCCGCTAACGACGGTGACTTTTTCGCCGCGATGAATGATCTGTTCGACCGCTTCATCAATGAGATCGTCACGGGGCCGTACAAGGACTTCTACACGAATGTCTTCATGTACATGGACTTCCACGCGGTCTCCCGGCTGACGCCGGCGCACGAGAAGCCGATGCCGCCCAAGGGCCACGGCGAGGTGACGCGCTACTTGCTGACGGCGATCGACCGCTCGACGCTGCGGGTCAAGACGGATGATGATATGCGCATGCTGATCCGGCAAGTGATGGGCTTGTTCATGCAAACCATCGGGTATTACTACAATCGACGGGCGGCCGGCGAGATCTTATCGATCGAGACGGTCAAGCGCCGCCTGGCCCAGTTGCTCAACTGGATCCAGTACGGCGTGGTCGATGCGAAGGAGGCACACGAATGATTAAATTAGCCAAAGGCCGCATGTCGACAGCTGCGGTCGTGGGCGCGGTGCTGTTCATGATCGTGCAGGTCATCACCAGCCTGTACCTGCCGAACTTGACGGCAGACATCGTGAACAAGGGGGTCGCACTGGGCGACACCGATTACATCTGGTCGACCGGGATGAAGATGATCGCCTTTGCGGTCCTCTCTGTCATCGCGTCGGTCGGCAACGTCTACTTGGCGGCGCGCACGTCGCAGAAGTTGGGCCAAAACGTGCGGCGTGACGTGTACCGCAAAGTGATCAACTACTCACACGACGAGATGGACGCGGTCGGGACGAGCTCCCTGATCACGCGCACGACTAATGACGTCACCCAGCTACAAAACGCTTGGATGATGATCCTGCGCATGATGATCATGGCGCCGATCATGCTAGTCGGGGCAAGCTTTTTGGCTTACCAGAAGAACCACACGCTGACCATGATCTTCGTGATCGTGATCCCGATCATGATCGTCTTCATGGGGATCCTGATGCGCTTTGCCGTTCCGCTGTTCAAGGCGATGCAGACGAAGACCGATAAGATCAACTTGGTCTTTCGCGAAGGGTTGACTGGCGTGCGCGTGATCCGCGCGTTCAGACAAGATGACTTCGAGCAGGACCGCTTCGATGTCGCCAACAAGGACTACACGGATAACGCGGTCAAGGTCAACACGATCATGGCCCTGGCGCTGCCGATCATGACGCTGATCATGTCCGGGACGAACATCGGGATCACCTGGTGGGGCGGCCATCTGATCGCACAGCAGGCGCTTGAGACCGGGAATCTGATCGCCTTCATCACCTACGCGATGCAGATCCTGATGAGCTTCATGTTCCTCGCGATGATCTTCATGTTCATCCCGCGGGCGCAAGCCAGTGCGGTCCGGATCAACGAAGTGCTCGATCAGACCACGACGATCACCTCACCGGCCGCACCGAAGCCGATCGGGGCCACGCCGGGCCTGCAGTTCGACCATGTCGACTTCCGCTACCGTGGCGCCGAGGAGCCGGCCCTGGCCGACATCGACGTCGACATGCACGCCGGCCAAACGTTGGCGATCATCGGTGGCACCGGGAGTGGTAAGACGACGATGATCAACCTGATCCCGCGCTTCTACGACGTTGAAAAAGGGGTGGTGCGCGTCAACGGCACGCCAGTCAACGAACTGGACTTGCAGGCGCTTCACAAGGCGGTCGCCTTCGTGCCGCAAAAAGCGGTGCTGTTCTCCGGCACCGTCCGCGACAACCTGAAGTACGGCAACCCGGATGCGACCGACGATCAGCTCTGGCACGCCCTTGAGATCGCGCAGTCGCGCGACTTCATCGAAGCGAACCCTGAAGGCCTCGACTACCACGTCGAGCAGGGTGGGGGCAACTTCTCGGGCGGCCAGCGCCAGCGCTTGGCGATCGCCCGTGCGCTGGTCAAAGACGTCAGCATCTATGTCTTCGATGACTCTTTCTCCGCCTTGGACTTCAAGACCGACGCCCTGTTGCGCCAGGCCCTGAAGAACGACCCGGCGATCTCAACGCGCATCGTCGTGATCGTCGGGCAGCGCGTCTCGACCGTGGCGGACGCCGACACGATCGTCGTGCTGGAAGACGGCAAGATGGTCGGCCGCGGGACGCACGCCGAGCTCAAGGCGACTAACGCGACCTACCAAGAGATCATCAACTCACAGATCCGAGAGGGGGATGAAGCCTAATGGCAGAGAAAACGCAAACGCGGCCAGCTGGCGGTCCAGGGCACGGCCCTGGTGGCCGCGCGGGGCTGGTCGAGAAGCCGAAGAACTTCTGGGGCACGACGCGCCGCCTGTTCGGCTACATGAAGTCTCGGCTGATCGGGATCGCCATCGTGCTGGTCTTTGCCATCGCCTCGACGATCTTCCAGATCCGCACCCCGAAGATCTTGGGGGAGGCGACCACTGAGATCTTCAAGGGTTACATGAAAGGGGTCGCGCAGCAAAAAGCGGGCATCAAGATGAGCGCCTTTCCGATCGATTTTGACAAGATCAAAACGATCATCATCACCGTCATCATCATGTACGTCGCCAGCGCCTTCTTCAGCTTCATGCAACAATTCATCATGACCCGCGTCTCCCAGCGCACCGTCTACGACCTGCGCAAGGAGCTCAAGGGGAAGATGAAGACGGTGCCGATCAATTACTACGACACGCACAGCAACGGGGACATCATGTCTCGGGCGATCAACGATATGGATAACATCGCCTCGACCCTGCAGCAGAGCCTGACGCAGATGGTCACCTCCGCGTTCACGTTCATCGGGACGCTGTGGATGATGCTGTCCATTTCGTGGAAGATGACCTTGATCGCCTTGGTCACCATCCCACTCTCGCTGGTCGTCGTCGGGATCATCGCCCCGAAGTCGCAGCGCTTCTTCGCCGCCCAGCAAAAAGCGCTCGGGCTGTTGAACAACCAGGTCGAAGAGAACTACGCCGGCCAGGTGGTCCTGAAGGCCTTCAACCGCGAAGAAGTCGCGATGGCCGCCTTTGACGCCGAAAACGAAAAGTTCTTCAGCGCCGCGTGGAAAGCCCAGTTCGTCTCCGGCATCATCATGCCGCTGATGACCTTCCTGAATAACGTCGGCTATGTGTTCGTCGCCATCATCGGGGGCCTCGGCGTCTCGAACGGGACGGTCAGCCTTGGGGACGTGCAGGCCTTCTTACAGTACACCCAGCAGTTCTCCCAGCCGATCTCCCAGCTGGCAAACCTCGCCAACACGATTCAAAACACCGTAGCGTCCGCTGAGCGTATCTTTGAAGTGCTGGACGAGCCCGACATGACCGATGAGCCGAGTGGGGTGCCAGCGGTGCCGAACGACCCGAACAAGTTGGTCATGGACCACGTCAAGTTTGGCTACGACGGCAGCGAACTCCTGATGCACGATTACAACCTGGAAGTGCGACCTGGCCAGATGATCGCGATCGTCGGCCCGACCGGCGCCGGGAAGACCACCGTCATCAACATGCTCGAGCGCTTCTACGACGTCAAGGGCGGCTCGATCCGCCTGGACGGCGTGGACACCCGCGACATGTCGCGCGAGGACCTGCGCAGCCACTTTGCCATGGTCCTGCAAGACACCTGGCTGTTCACCGGCTCGATCTGGGACAACCTCAAGTACGGGCGGGAGGACGCCGACGATGAGCAGGTCCTGGCGGCGGCCAAGGCGGCGCATGTGGACACCTTCGTCCGGCAGCTGCCGAATGGCTATAACACGATCTTGGATGAAGACGCCGGTAACATTTCGCAAGGGCAGCGGCAGCTACTGACGATCGCCCGCGCTTTCGTTGCCGATCCGGATATCCTGATCCTCGATGAAGCGACGAGCTCCGTCGACACCCGCACTGAAGTCCACATTCAGCACGCGATGAACCGCCTGCTGAAGGATCGCACGAGCTTCGTCGTCGCGCACCGCCTGAGCACGATCCGCGATGCCGACAACATCATCGTGATGGATCACGGCGCGATCGTCGAGACCGGGAACCACGAGACGCTGATGGCGCAAAACGGGTTCTACGCCGATCTGTACAACAGCCAGTTCTCTGGCAACGTCGCCCTATGAGCCCTGGGGGCTGTGCCATAACGCGGTTTTAGCCCAGAGTATAAGAGCGATCCCCTGCAAAACCCGAACTTAGGTTTTGCGGGGGATCGCTTTTATACGGCTAGGGCGTTGCGTTATGGCACGTAACGTTCTGGAATAGTCGTGCCACCAGAGGTTATGTCACAACCCGTTCTCCTACGATTAGTCAAGGGTTTTGAACTAGGTTTTAGGTCTTGAACTTAGGTATTGAACTTAGGTCTTGGATTTAGGTATTTAGGCTGAGGGTTTGGTACTAGTGGGGTGGGCCGCAAATGGTCGTCACTTTTTGGGTAAGCTAAATAAACCTCCTCACTTCCCCTTTAAAAACGACCTGGATTGAACTACTATACAGGTGTAGGAGCTTATGACTCCGCGCTAATAGTGGACTTCGAGTCCGTGTATCGGTAACGATACTTAGTGCCTGCCATTACCATGGCATATAGGCATTTCAGTGTCTTGTTCATACAAGCCACGACGGCAACCTTATCCCGTTTCGGGATAGGGTTGTTTTTTAGTTCGTAGTAATAATCGACAATATGATTGGGCGCGGCGGCCTTTTGCCGGATCATGTTTCTGACGATCAGATAAAGCAAGGCACGCGCGTGAGGATTACCCCGCTTATTGATATGGTCTTGTCGTGTGTACTTGCCAGATTGATAACGATTCAGATCGATCCCAACGTATGCGTTGACTTGATTGGCATTATCAAAACGACATATATCGCCAAGCTCGCCGACCAGTTGTGCGGCTGATAATGCCCCAATGCCAGGCATCGATTGATAGATCTGAAATTGTGGCAGTCTCTCTGCGACACTCGTCATTTGTTTTCGTAAGCTGTCTTCTTGCTTGACCAACTCGATCAACTGCCGACAATAATACTGCACTTCTTGGACTTGGACACTGTCCGAATCGGCGGCGGGATAGCTATCCTTGGCCAAGGCGCTCAACTTCTCTGCGTACTTCAAGCCTTTGGCTTGAGACAGTTTCTTATCGGTCTCACTCATCAGCTTGTTCTTTAAGCAAGTACGTGAGATCCCCCGCACAAAGGCTGGGTGTGGAAATAAAAGGATCACGTTTAGTGCCAGCTTCGATACGCGAGAGCTAAACAGTTGCTCGACTTCGGGGAAAGTCTGTTGGAGGGCTGTATATAGCTTTAGCCGCGTTAGTTTGACCTCATCCATCACTTGTTGGTAGAAGCGGTTCAATTGGCGTAACTGCTCATATTCAGGTGTCCACGGAGTGGTCAATCGATACTGGTGATGCGTCACAGATAGCGCGATCCTGTGGGCATCCTTTTGGTCGGTCTTCACGCGCCGTAAACTCTCTGAATGCAAGTGTAGCTCCAGCGGGTTCAAGCGGCCATACCGTAATTGATGGTCTTGGCAGAAGCGTACTAGTGGCTGTGAATAGATCCCTGTGGCTTCGAAGTACACGATCGGGTCATCCGCTTGCTTGAGCATTTGGTCAAGCTGAGTGAAGCCGAGCTTGTTGTGTACACACTCGAACTCCTTTAAACACTGGTCACCGCGGTACCAAACACCGTAGCTGTGACCTTTAGAAACATCCAATGCGAATACATCGGACAAAATATTACTCCCTTTCTAAATTGGTGAAGCTAGCCCGCATCTTCTTCTCGTAACTCATTTCCTAAACACGACCTCGAAGGCCCACGATCTTAAACCAGATTTGCGCGACGAAGATGACGGAGATCCTTTTGTGTTACGGACTCGAAGTCCCTTGGGTTATGTTCGATTTTAGCTTCATCTTCAGTGTAGCGAGCAAAAAGAAAATTCCGGTAAGAAACTGGAGAATTCACCAGTTCTTACCGGAACTAATCTTAGATTGTTTGGTGTTCGGGGGTCTGGGTGCGGCGACCGCAAAATGAGATTGTGGTGGGGACTGCAACGTGATACGATGAGCACATTATGAATGAAGGGACTGAGGAAGGTATGGTACAAATCGCCTTGCTGACTGACACAATTGCTACACGGGAGGCATGTGCCCGGTAGCGTGACACGCGAAAGGACATTTTTGAATTGAATACAGAACAGATCGTTGCTGCAATGGGGATCGACGCCACCGACGAGATCCAACCGATCCAGACCGCTTACCGTCAGCGCCTCGTTGCGCATTGGCAGATCCAACCGGGAATGAAGATCCTGGAGGTCGGCTGCGGGCAGGGCGACATGACCGCCGCCTTGGCGGCGGCCGTCGGGGCGACTGGGTTGGTCGATGCCTATGATATCGCCAGCCCGGATTACGGCGCGCCGTTGACGCTCGGGCAGGCCCAGGCGCGCTTAGCGGCCGGCCCGCTGGGCGCGCAGGTGCAGGCGCACTTGGCGACGGATGTCACGCAGTGCACGTTCGCGCCGCGTCAGTTCGATGCGCTGGTGATCACGCATGCGGCCTGGTACTTCCCGGATGCTGCGGCCTTCATCGCCTTGCTGACAGCGCTGGCGCCGGCAGTGGACCGAATCCTGATCGCCGAGTGGTCACTGGTGCTCTCAGACGCGCAGCAGGCCGGGCACCTGCTAGCCGCGCTGATCCAGTCGGAGTATGCGGTCAAGCACCCGGACCCGCAGGCGAACATCCGGACGTTGATCACGCCGGCGCAGCTGCGCCCGGCGCTCGAGGCACTCGGATTCACGGTGACGGCCGCGACGGTCGCCACGACGGTCGCCACGACGGACATGCAGGACGGCGGCTGGGAGATCGGCATGACGCTGTATGACACCGCGGCGAAGATCGCGGCGGATCAGACGCTCGGTGCGGCCGAGCGTCTGCGGTACGATGCGCTGCTGGCCACACTGACCGCGTCTAAGGCGCAGCACAAGGCGCTGGACGCCTTTGCGCTGGACGCCACACGGCGCTAGTGGCCCGCCTGCGAAAGCTCGCATGATGGCTGGCACCGTCACGCGGGTTTAGCCCAACGATAAGCACGGCCTCGTGCAGACCCCGAATTCAGGGGTTGCACGGGGCCGTTTGCGTTGCCCGTTGGAACGCAGTGCGTGAGGGGGAGACCTGCGTTAGACTAGGCGGCGCTTCAGGGCGCGGCCGATTCTGCACGCGTCGGGATGCATTCTGGGGGTTCTTGAGGGGCGCGCTTGTTCCGCCGTGTGCGGGTCCCGAAGCCGACTGTGAGCTGCGAGTGACCGATCAAAATAATTGGTCAAAATTGACTAGTTGTCATAATGAATTGCGTTTTGTTGCAAAAATTATCGTTTTCACTGAATATTTTGATTGAAAACAGCGTACAAAACTGCTAATTTAAGGTGGACGATTGGTGGGCACTAATCTAGCCTACCGTGTGTGTTTGGGGGAACACTCATGGCAACAATGACCTTTTTTGGGCAGGCTGTTTTTAATGTGGCAGCCACGCGCCCAGCGCTAGTGGGCTATGAACTACTCGCGCGAACGAAGTATCACAACCAATGGATCGTGCCGGAGAATGTGGGCGAAACGGCACCGGACCAGCTGGAAGCGCTGATCCCGCGCGCGTTGCGGGCGCTACCGCCGACGTTGCAGGGGGTCTCTTTCAACTTATCTCCGCGGCAATTCGTGCGGCCAGCGTTTTGGGCGACCGTGGCGCGGCTGCGCGCACAGAGCCAGGTCCCGCTGACGGTCGAGCTGACCGAGGCCCGCGATCCGTTCGTGCCGACACGGGCGCTGATCGAGGCCGCCAAGCAGTATGCCGCGTTGAAGATCCCGTTGTGGATCGACGATGTGGGCTGCGGGCAGAATCTACCTGGCGTCGTCGAAGGGCTGACGCCGTATGCGTTGGGCTACAAGTTTGCGCGCCAGGACTTGCGTGATCTCATCAGCCCGGCCGACCTCGCCGACCGGCAGGCGTTTTGGGCCGCCAAGGCGCAGGCGGCGGGGCGTGCATTCGTGATCGAAGGCGTCGAGACTGAAGCGGAGTTCACCGCGGTCAGCGCCCAGTATCCGACCGCCTTGATGCAGGGGTGCTACCTCGCCGCACCGGCGCGGCTCCAGGCTGGCCGCGTTGCGCGCGTGGTCGCCCCTTGACGTGGTGATGGCCATCGGCTACACTAGCCTCAATCAGTTGAATCAATTTGCTCAATCATCGTTTCGATGATACGACCCGTCCGCATAACCAAGTTGCGTCCGGGTCATTTTTTGTCTAGGAGGGCTCACAATGCTGCGCTACTTTGGTCAACCCAAGTTTCTGAACGTTGCCTCGCCCGAGCTGATCGGCTATGAGCTGCTGCTGCGCGAGTACCGCCAGACGCGGTGGCAGCTCCCCGCGGACTTCACGGGGCTGTCTTCAGCGACGCTGGCGCGGCTGCTGGATCAGACGCTGGCAGCGCTGCCGGCAGGCGTGGCGTTGGTCTCGGTGAACCTCAGCCAGCGTCAGTTCACCGACCGCATCTTCTTGCGGGCGCTGACGCTAGTGCGGACGCGGTGTTCGGTCGAGCTGTATGTCGAGCTGACGGAGCGCGACGAGCAGGTCGCACCGAGCACCCTTGTGCAAGCAGCCGCCGCCTTTGCGGCGGCTGGGGTGGCGGTCGTGGTGGACGACGTCGGGTGTGGGGCCAATCAGCTCGCGTTGGTCACGGCGCTGGACCCGTCTGTCAGTGAGTACAAGTTCGCCTTACAAAACGTCCGCGATGTCATGGCGCCACCGGCGATTGCGCCGCTCCTGGCGAGTTGGCGCCAGCGTGCGACCGCAGCCGGCAAACTCTTTGCGGTCGAAGGGGTGGAAAGCGCCGCCGACCTCACGTTCGTGCAGCGCTTCGCCCCCGACGTGCTGCAGGGCTACTACTTCGGGCGGCCGCGGTTGATGGCGATCGCCCCGTGAGCCCAAACAAATCGCCCCACCGACGCAAGGCGATACCTTGTGTCAGTGGGGCGATCCGGTTGCTTTGTGGGGTCAGATACTGCAGCTCTCGCAGGCGTTGGCCCCGATCTCATCCGCGTCGTCGGTGAATGTGCGGATGTAGTAGATCGACTTGATCCCCTTAGCGTGCGCGTAATTACGGAGGATGTTCAGGTCGCGGGTGGTCATCTTGTCGGTGCGGCCGGCCTTCCACGGGTAGATGCCCGCAGGGATGGTGGACCGCATGAACAGCGTCATCGACATGCCTTGGTCGACGTGACGTTGCGCGGCGGCGTAGACGTCGATCACTTTGCACATGTTAGTGTCATAGGCGCTCTTGTAGTAGGGCAGGGTGTCGTTGGCGAGGCCACTGGCGGGGTAGTAGATCGTTCCGATCGTTTTTTCCTGCCGGTCTTCGATGCGGTTGACGATCGGGTGCAGCGACGAGCTGGTGTCGTTGATGTAGGAGATCGAGCCGTTCGGCGCCACGGCGAGGCGGTTCTGGTGGTAGAGCCCGTCTTGCATCACCGCATCGCGCAACGCGCGCCAGTCCGCCTGCGTCGGCAGGTGGATCCCCGCGAACTGGGTGGCGACACGTGGGTCCTTGATCCCCCAGTCCTCGTCGATGTACTGATCGAAATACGACCCATCGGCGTACTTGGAGGCTTCAAAGTTGTGGAACACCTGACCGCGCTCGCGGGCGATCTTGTTGGACGCAAGCAGGGTGTAGTAGTTCAGCAGCAGGAAGTACTGGTTGGTGAAGGCCAGCGATTCGGGGGAGCCGTAGTGCATGTGGTGCTTGGCAAAATAGGTGTGCAGGCCCATCGCCCCGAGACCGATGCTGTGGGCGAGGTCGTTGCCGTTTTGGACGGACGGCACGACGTCGATCTCCGAGTGGTCGGTGACATAGGTCAACGCGCGCACCATCGCCTCGACAGACCGCCCGAAGTCCGGGCTCTGCATCAGGTTCGGGATGTTCGTGCTCCCGAGGTTGCAGGAGACATCGGTGCCCAGCACGTCATACTCCTGGCGGTTGTTCAGCGTGCTCGGGGTCTGGACCTGCATGATCTCGGAGCACAGGTTGGACATGATGATCTTACCGGCGACTGGCGAGGCCGCGTTCGCCGTGTCCACGTTCAGGATGTAAGGATAGCCGGATTCCTGCTGAAGCTTGGAGATCTCCGTCTCCAAGTCGCGGGCACGGATCTTGGTCTTGGTGATCGCCGGGTTGGCGACCAGGTTGTCGTACTCCTTCGTGATGTCGATGTAGGAGAAGGGCTGGCCGTATTCGCGCTCGACGGAGTAAGGGGAGAACAAGTACATCTCCGCGTCTTGCTGCACCAGGTCGTAAAACTTGTCCGGCACGATCACGCCGAGGCTGAGGGTCTTGACGCGGTACTTTTCGTCGGCATTTTCTTTTTTAGCCCCAAGAAACGCGATGATGTCAGGGTGGAACACGTTCAAGTAGACGACCCCGGCGCCTTGACGTTGGCCGAGCTGATTCGAGTAGGAGAAGCTGTCTTCGAGGAGCTTCATCACCGGCAGGACCCCGGAGGCCGCGCCTTGGATCCCCTTGATCGGCGCCCCGCCTTCGCGCAGGTTGGACAAGGTGATCCCGACCCCACCGCCGATGCGCGAGAGCTCCAGTGCGGAGTTGACGGCGCGCCCGATCGCGTTCATGTCATCGGTCACTTGAAGGAGAAAACACGAGACGAGCTCACCGCGTCGGGCGCGCCCGGCGTTCAGGAAGCTTGGCGTTGCGGGCTGGTAGCGCTGGTGGATCATCTCGTCGGCCAGGGTCGTTGCCAGTTGTTCGTCCCCATCGGCAAAAAACAGGGCGTTGGCGAAGACGCGGTCCGCGAAGTCTTCAAGGTACTGCTCGTTGTCGTCGGTCTTCAGGGCGTACTGCGCGTAGAACTTGTAGGCCGCCATGAAGGACTGGAACTGGAACCCGGCGGCGTGCACGTCTGCATAGAGCTGCTGCTTGAAGGCATCGCTGTACTTGGCTAGGAAGTCCGCTTCATAGTAGTCATTGGCGACTAGGTAGTCTAACCGCGCGCGCAGTGAATCGAACCGCCGCGTGTTGGGTTCGACGTTCTCTTTGAAGAAGGCGGCCAGCGCCTGCTTGTCTTTGTCTAGTGGGATCTGCCCGTTGACGGGGATGTTGATCTCGTTGTTCAACTTGAAATAGGTCACTGATGCCGGATCGATACTCTTAAGGCCCATGGCGTTCTCTACTCCTTCGGGTACTGTGATGGGGCGCACCACCGCATGTGGGCGAAATGGCTTGCCGATGTCCGTATAATACTGTATATTGTGGTTGCGGTCAATTAGTTGACTACATATTGGGAATTTCACAAGTTGCCAAACTTCTAATCTACCATAACGGCGCGCACTTGAACAGCGCGGAAAAGGGGAAATCATGACTTTCAACGAGAATTACAACGCCGTCAACTGGGATCGCGTGTCTGATGACGTCGATAAGGCGACCTGGGAGAAGCTGACTGAACAGTTCTGGCTCGACACCCGTGTGCCAGTCTCGAACGACATGGACGACTGGCGCGAGCTCGACAGCACCCACCAGTGGGTCGTCGGCCACGTCTTCGGCGGGCTGACCCTGCTGGACACAGTGCAGAGCCAAGACGGGATGCGCGCGCTGACACAAGGCGCGATCACGCCGCACGAAAAGGCGGTGTTGAACAACATCCAGTTCATGGAATCCGTTCACGCGAAGTCCTACTCGACGATCTTCTCCACCCTGAACACGCAAAGCGAGATCGATGAGATCTTCCAGTGGTCCGACTCCGAAGAGTTCTTGCAGAACAAGGCTAAGTGGATCGTCGATCTCTACCGCAACGACCCAGACCCGCTGCACAAGAAGGTCGCGAATGTCTTCTTGGAGACCTGTCTGTTTTACTCCGGGTTCTATACCCCGCTGTACTACCTGGGCAACAACAAGCTCAACAACGTCGCCGAGATCATCAAGCTGATCCTGCGCGACGAGTCCGTTCACGGGACCTACATCGGCTACAAGTACCAGATCGGCTACAACCAGCTCTCAGACGCCGAGAAGCAGGCGCAAGACGACTGGGCCTACGACCTGCTCTACAAGCTGTACGAGAACGAGACCAAGTACGCCGGCCTCTGCTACGATCAGGTGGGCTGGACGGACGAGGTGATGACCTTCGTCGAGTACAATGCGAACAAGGCCTTGATGAACCTGGGCAAGGGCGGGCTGTTCCCGACCACGGCCAGTGACGTCAACCCGATCATCATGAACGGGATCAACACCACCACCTCGAACCACGACTTCTTCTCCCAAGTCGGCAACGGCTACCTGCTGGGCCAAGTCGAGGCGATGTCGGATGACGACTACAACATCGACGTGATCACCGATCCGGAAGCGGGTGACCGATGATGCTCAAGCTGTTTTATGTCTCGATCTCTGGGAACACCCGCGCGTTCGTGCAGCGGCTGACGCGCTATGCAGATAAGGCGCACGCCGCCGACGCGCACTGCCCGCGCATCGAGGCCGTGGAATTCACGCCGAGCTTCGACGCCCGCTTTCTCGATCAGCCGTTCTTCGCGATGGTGCCGACCTACCTGGATGGCGGTGACGGCATCAACAGCGGCTACCGCGAGGTGATGACGCTGGACTTTCGTGACGAGCTCGATGAAGCCGACCCCGAGAACTTGCTGGGGATCATCGGCAGCGGGAACCGCAATTTCAACGCGCAGTTCGGCCTGACCGCCAAACACTACGCGCGTCGCTTCAACTCCCCGGTGATCGGGCTGTACGAGCTGCGTGGCAACGACGAGGAAGCGGACCGGATCTACACGAGCATGTGCAACTACCAGGCGGACTTCGATCGCCGGGGCGTCAAGCGCGCCTTGGTCAAGTAGGCGTCAATACTGGTCGATCCAGGCCGGGCATCCCGGCCCGAGTGTAACCGCTTGCCAAAAAACCAACGGCGTGCTACAGTAACGTCGAGCTCGAGTCTAAGGTGATGTCGGACAGCTGCCGGCACCGGTGACCTTCAGGCTTGGTGAAATCATCCAAGGCTTTCGCCTAGTAACCCCCACAGAGCATATGCAGTGAAGCGTCGCGTACTGACGGACGCAAAGGCCAGTGGTATGTGGATGAATCGATCGTGCGAACCGTCGGGTTGCCCCTGCTCCGGCAGGCATCTAATCAAGTCCGGCCGGTGTGCTGACACACCGGCCACGCAAGGCCCACGCGGCGTCAAGCCGCCGCGGTCCTGCGGCTCCGCCTGGCAACGGCGGGTCACGTCAGCCAAAGGCGCGCTGGGGGCTTCCCTGGGGCGGCTTTGGTGTGTCTGGGCGCGCCAAAAACGACAGGTTGGTGTCCCGATCCGCCGAAGCGCTGCGCGGGTGCAACCGGCAACGCGCGGGTCAACGTGTTGCCTTGTCTGGGGGCGCCGCCGATCGGTCGCCGGCCCCTAGTGAGGGTGCGGTTGCGTGGCTGGGGGCTGATCGGGCCGGGTGGCCAACACAAAACGGCCGCCTGTCGCTGACAGGCGGCCGTCCAGATGTGTGGGGATTGGCGTGGATCTAGATCGCTTAGGCCCAGTCGCCGTTGCGGAAGATCGGGACGATACGGCCGTCTGCCGTGACCCCGTCGACGTCCATCTGGGCGGAGCCCATCATGAAGTCAACGTGGGTGTCCGCGTCATTCAGGCCGGCGGCGGTCAGTTCTTCAGTCGTCATTTCGGTGCCGCCAACGAGGCAGAACGGATAGGCTTGACCGAGCGCCATGTGGTCGGAGGCGTTCTCGTCGTACAGGGTGCTGAAGAAGATCAGACCGGACTGACTGATCGGGGAGGGGTCCGGCACCAGGGAGACTTCGCCCAGGCTCCGCGCCCCTCGGATGCTCAGCAGGTGCTGGAGTGTCGCGTCGCCTTGATCGGCATGGGCATCAACGACTTGACCCGCCTTGAAGGTGAAGTGCATGCCGTCCAGGATATTGCCAGCATAGGAGAGCGGCTTGGTCGACGCGACCGTGCCATCGATGCGGCGGTTATCCGGTACGGTGAAGACTTCTTCGGTCGGCATGTTCGGGATGAAGCGGTCGCCTTGCGGGTTTTCCCCGCCGGCCGCGGTCCAGATGTGGCCCTTAGGGAGGCCGACGGTCAGGTCGGTGCCTGGGGCCGTGTAGTGCAGGCGATCGAGGGCCAGTTCGTTGAGCCAAGCGGCCTTCGCGTTGAGCTTGTCGATGTGAGCGACCCACGCCGCGGTCGGGTCTGGCTGGTCGATGCGGACGGTCTTGAAGATCGCGTCCCAGAGCTGAGCGGTCGCCGCTTCAGCGCTCGGGGCGTCCGGGAACACCTTTTGCGCCCACTTCGGGCTGGCGGCGCCGATGATCGTCCAGCTGATGCGGTTGGCCGAGATCGCTTCGGATAGCTTGGCGTAGGCCTGCTGGAACCCGGCCTGAAACCCTGCCACGCGTGCGCTCGGCACGCCGGCGAGGTTATCTGGGTCGGCGGAGTGCACGGTGATGCGCTTGGCGTTGTGGCTCAGCCAGTAGTCCATCATCGCCTGGGTTTGGGGCGGCTGGTTGAACAGGCGGTCTTCTTGCATGTGCAGCATGTCTTGGCGGCGGGTGAAGTCGTCTTGCCACCACAGGGCGACCTCGGCAGCACCGCGGGCGTACGCGGCTTCCGTGATCAGGTGGGCGAGTTCGACTTGGTCGGTGCCGATTTGCAGGTAGACGGTGTCCCCTGGGTGCACCCCGGCGCCGAGGTCGACGGTCAGCTCGGCATACTTGCGCAGGTTCTCAGCGAATTGTGTGTTTGTCATCGGGTTCCCTCACTTTACTTTAATCCCTTCATTGTACCAAAAACCGACAGACGGGGGAACATAACGTCCCTCGAGCGGCCTAGCGCCACACGGATCAGGAGCCCGATGTTATTTCACCGGGAGCGTAAGCCGATGGCTATCGTGGCATGATTTTTTTAATGATAATGTTTGCGTTTGCGTGTGCCTCTGGTAAAATAACGATAACAGTAGTTGCGCCATTCGATTGCTGGCCGGCTTCGTGGGAGTGGAGCTGGAAGAATAGGGGGAATATCACGTGGCACGCAAAAAAACGATCACACATGATCAGATCTTAGCCGCGGCCTACGAATTGGTGGTCGAAGAGGGCTTCAAGCACTTCACCGCCCGTAATATCGCCAAGCGCATGGGGTGCTCGACGCAGCCGATCTACTTGGAGTTCGCCAACATGGCCGAACTCAAGCAGTCGGTGATGACGCAGATCAAGCACACGCTGGCCGAGAAGATGGCCCGACGCTTCACGACCGACCCGATCGTTGATCTGGGTCTGGCGTACATCAATTTTGCTTTGGACAACCGCGCCTTGTACCGCGCCGTCTTTGTCGAGGATCACTTCGGGGTGACCGAGATGCGCGACTTCGCGCTGACGACGGCAGTCAAGCGCCTGAATACTTACGCGCCGGCGCGCGCGCTGACACCGGCGCAGCAGGCGAACACGATCTCCGGCCTGTGGATCGTCGCGACCGGGGTGGCCAACCTGATGGCCCCTGGGTTCATCGACATCACGCGCGAGCAGATGATCGACATCCTCAAGGCGGTGATCCAAGACTTCATCGTCAACGGCCGCTTCTCGGAAAACCCGAAGGCCGTCGAGTTGGCGGCTGGGATCGAAAACACCGCCAGCTGAGGCGACTAGGAAGCGTAGAACGATCGGGCAGCCTCTCATACGGGAGGCTGCTTTGTCGTTGCGGGGCTAAGTCTGCAGCAGGCTTGCAACGTGCCGCGTGATGCGGTAGCGTGGGACCAGAGGTGAGAAGATGCAAGACAACATGTTAGATGAACTGTTTGCGCTACGCCACACGATCGCGGTCGGTAGCCAGCGTGAGCTTCACGACTTGGGCCAGCAGCTGCGCGCACGTGTGCCGATCGACAGCCTGCGCTTGCGCCCGGTGCGGCAGCGCGACCCGGTCGCCTTCATTCAGGCGATCGAGGCGAACCTGATCCAGACGCTGCTGCCGGCCCGGCACGCCAAAATGCTCGCCAGCCCGGCCGCGTTTTTCCGTGGGACCGCTGAGCTGATGGCGTATGATCTCAGCCATGGGGCTCAGTCCGGGATCCGCGTGCTAGGCGACGGCGATGCGCACTTGCAGAACTTCGGCTTCTATGCGTCGCCGGAGCGGAACCTCTTGTTCGACTTGAACGATTTCGATGAGGCAGCGCCCAACGCGTTCGAGTTCGATGTCAAGCGACTCGTGACCAGTGTCTACTTGCTGGGCGCGCAGGATCGCTTCGATGAGGCAGCATTGGATGACCTCGCGCGCCACGTGGTGCGGACTTACCGCAAGACCGTCAAGCATGCCTTCAAGCAGGGGGCCCTGACGCGGTTCTATGCGTCCAGTGCGGTCTCGGCGCTGGCGGCCGCCTTGCCCGACGAGATCGACCTCGAGTTTCTCACCCGCATCCGCGAGCGCGCCGCGGCGCGCGATTCGGAGTCGGTGGTCAAAAAGTACACCGCGACCGTTGCCGGTCAGCTGCGCTTCAAGCCGGCGCCGCCACGGACGGTCACGGTGAGTGGGGACACGCGCGCGGCCTTGCTGGCGGGGTTCAGCGCGTACCAAGACACGGTCCGCGCCGACGTGGGCCTGCTCCTGAGCCAGTACCACGTGACCGATGTGGTCCGCCATTCAGTGGGGATCGGGAGCTTCGGGACGAGCTGCTACTTGATCCTCTTGACCGGAATGGGCGGGAGCCACCTCGTGTTGCAGGTCAAAGAGGCGCTGCCGCGCCGGCGCGAGTTGGCGCCGAACGATCAGACCGTGGACCAGCAGCGTGAGGTCAGCGAGGGCCAGCGGATCATCGCCGCTCAGCAGATCCTCCAAAAAGCATCTGACCCGTTTCTCGGTTGGTTCAATGCGGCGGGCAAGTCGTTTTATGTCCGCCAGTTCCGGGACATGAAGGAGTCGATCGACCCGGCTGCTTTGGATTGGCCGCAGTATGAGGCGTACTGCCACGTTTGCGCCTACCTGCTGGCGCTCGCCCATGCGCAGAGCCCATCGGCGGCCGTGGCGGCTGGGTACATGGACAAGCACTTCGACCTGGCCGTGCAGCGGTGGTGCAAGGATTACCTGCAACAGGTGATCGACGACTACGCGGCCTTCGTGGCGGCAGTCGGCTAGGGCGCACCGGCACGCGACAAAAGCGCGCAGTCCCCGCGATGCAGAACATGCGCCCGTATGGCGTCACGCAACCGTGTGACGCTTTTTTGCGCCGTGGTTCAGGGCGGGGCGCCGGCTCAGTCGCGAGCATCACTGGGGGTCAAGCAGATATTTTGACGGCGGGCGTTGCGCGGGGTAGACTGGCCGCAAGCTTAGGAGGAGGGATGACCATGTTCGATGTGCAATTACAGCAGTTGATCACCAAGCTGCGGCGGCACGTGCAGACGGTGACCGTGCGCGAGCCTGAGTTGATCGGCTTTATCTTCGCGTTGTCGGATCGCTGGCGCGGTGACATTGTCTACGAGGATCATCACGGCGGCTTGGCGACCGCCAAGCTGACGGCGACGGCGTTCAGCATCATGTTGAATCAGCAGCTACAGGCCGGTGATTTCAAGGCGGGCCCGCTACAGTTGGTCCCGAACCAGGCCCCGAACGGCCGCTACTACACGGCGCAGCCTGCTTTAGTGCAAGATTTCCTGCAAGCCGCCGCCCATTATCGCATGGCGATGCGCGATCCGACCCGGCTCCTGTTCAGCTGGCGCGAGCGCGCAGAGCTGTGAGGCCAGGCAGACGAGCGGGGGACCGCTCGTTTTTGGCGTGGCAGGGGCGCAAAAAACCCCGCGTTGCCGCGGGGCGATCATTTACCGATAAACGTGGTAAGTCGGGTTATTCAAATCGTTCCAGTTGAAGCCCATCTGCGTGTTGAGTGCATTCTGCTTCGTGTTGAAGTTATCCAGCGTGGTCGTCGCCAGCCCGAGTTCGGTGCGGGCCAGATCAGAAGTTTTTTGGAGGTCGGCCGTCGTCGGGACTTGATACGCGGCGCTACTAATGTATGCGCCAAGCCCCTGGAGGGTTGACTTGTTGATCGTTTTAGCCGCACCCCGGTAATTTTCAGCGATCGTCACCATTTCGTCGAAGGTGAGGTCGGTACGCATACTGTTTGATAGTGAGGTCATCAGCGACTTATAGTTCGTCAGTGACTTCGCCGACAGGGCATTTTTGACGATTGCGGTGATCACCTCTTGTTGCCGCTGCTGGCGGCCATAGTCACCCTCGGGGTCGGCATGGCGCATGCGTGCGTAGGCTAATGCCTGCTTACCGTTTAGGTGCGCAGGGCCCTTAGTGAACGTTCCGTGTGAGTATGGGTCGCTCCAACTGAACTTGACGTTGACGTCGATGCCGCCGATGCCGTCAACGATTTTCTCCAGCCCGGCCATGTTGACGATCACGTAATAGTTGATCGGCACATTGATCAGGGTTTTGATCGTTGCGACGGTGGCGTCAACGCCGCCGAAGGTGTACGCCGCGTTGATCTTTTGATAACCCGTGTACTGACTGGTTGTCATTTCCGCAAGCGTGTCTCGCGGAATACTGATCATCGTCGTCCGCTTACCTTGCGGGTTGATGGTCACCACGATCATCGTGTCAGAACGCCCAGTATCAGAGCGCCCGAACTCGCCGGTGTCGGTCCCCATCAGCAAGATACTGATGGGTTTTTGATCTGCGAGGTTAACCGTCTTCTTGGTTGTGGCTTTGTTCTTGACGTAGGTCTTGTCGATCGCCACTTTGGTCTGTGAATAGAGGTGGAGCGCATACCCGCCGGCAAGCATGAGGGTGGTGAGCAGTACGAGCGTGACCAACTTAAGCAGTCGGCCTTTGCGTTGTGGCTCACTAGATCGCTGTTTTGTCATAAAAATCCTCCAATTATACGCTGATTGTATTTTACTCGATTGGGCTTATAAAAGCGCGCAAAACTTTTAAAGTAACAATTTTGTTAGAATCGCAAGCGGGCCAGTCACCTGTTTGCGGTGGGATTTCGGCCGCCTGAGTCAATCTGGTATAATTAAGGCAAAAGCGATCGAAGGAGGAGCGACTCATGGCGAAGCCGACCGTTGCGCGCGAAATGAAGAAGCGCCCGAAGACCACGCTGACACCCGCTCAGCGCCGGGCGATCCAGGCGGGGCGGGTGCCGCTGGCGAAACTGGCCCTGCCCTGGCGGCTCAAGCTCAAAGAGATGCTGCGCTTGGCGCAGCGTCGGATCAGCGAGGCCGAGCTGGGGGCTACGGCTGCGTCCCTGGCCTATTACGCGCTGTTGTCTCTGTTCCCCATGTTGATCACCGCCGGGAACCTGCTACCGCTGTTCGGACTCAGCTACAGCGGCGTGTCGACGTACCTCGCGCAAGTGATTCCAGAAGACATCATGACCTTCATCAATCCGGTCATTCAGAATCTGCTGGCATCGACCAGTGGTGGGATCCTGTCGATCGGGGCGATCGCGACGCTGTGGGCCGCCAGTCTGGGCGTCAACGGCTTGAAGAATGGCTTCAACAAGGCGTACGGGGTCACGCCGCCGCGAAACTTCATCCTGCAACGTCTCTTATCGATGCTGGTCTTCTTCACCTTGATCGTTGTGTTGGGGGCGGTGATGATCGCCTTTGCCTTCGGGCGCCAGTTCCTCGAGTGGTTGGTGCCACTGCTGGGGCTGTCCGATGCGTGGCTGACCACCTTCAATACTTGGCGCTGGCCGATCACGCTGGTGGCATTGGTCGCCGTGATCACGTTGATCGACTATATCCTACCGAACGCGCGGATCAAATTTTGGACCATTCTACCTGGGGCCGGGTTCACGATCGCGGCGTGGCTGGCGCTGGCACAGCTGTTTGCGATCTACATGCACTACTTCGGCACGCGCTACAACTCGTACGGCACGATCGGGACGTTCATGGTGTTGCTCCTGTGGCTGAACTTCAGCGCGATGATGTGGCTGATCGGCGCGGTCGTCAACGCGATCGTGGCGGAGTATTACTGTGGCCGACTGCACCATTCACGCGGCAAGCTCCATGATTTCGTCCGGCGTCAGCGCGTCAACCGGCGGCTGGCGCGCCGGGAGGTCGGCGAGTGAGGGCACGATGGCGTCAGATGCAGCGCTGGTTGAGCACACACGGATGGTGGGCGCCGTTGCTCTACCTGTTTTTCGGCGGGCTGACGACAGGACTCAACCTTGTCAGCTTCGCCGGCTTGCGCGCACTCGGCGCCAGTTGGCCGCTTGCCAATTTGTGCGCGTGGGGGGTGGCGGTGTTGGTTGCCTTCGTCACCAACAAGTACTGGGTCTTCCGTTCACGAGGTGGTGGGCGGCGGCAGACGTTCGGTGAACTGGGTGCCTTCGTGGCTGCGCGGGTCGCGTCACTCGGGCTCGACTACGCCTGCATGTGGGGGTTGATCAGTGTGATGGGGCTACGGATCGCTTGGGCGAAGGGGTTCACCCAGATCTTGATCGTGGTTGCGAATTACGGCTTTAGCAAACTCGTGATCTTTCGGACCACCGACCACTGCTCTCGGCCCCACGCAAAAAAGGGGTGAGCCCGCGGCTCACCCCTTAACCATAGCCTGGCATCAGCATCGTTGCTGGCGCCTTTTTTATTTTGCGGTGACGGCGGCCACGAGCTGTTGGCTGAACGCCTCCAGGGCCGTGATATCATCTGCCTCTGGCGCGAGGTCGATCTTGACGCTTGGGGCCCCCTTGGTCGCGCCGGTCGCGGCAAACGCCTGGTCGAAGTCATCGACGCTGGTGCAGAAGTCGTCGTAGAAGCGGTCACCACTGCCGCAGCAACCGTAGACCTTGCCGGTCAGATCCAGGTCCTTGAGCTCCTCGTAAAAATCAACGGCTTCGTCCGGCAACACCCCGTCTCCGACGTCGGAGTAGGTGTAGGTCGCGACGACACAGAGATCGGCGTCTTCAAAGTCGGCAGCAGTTGCCTGTGAGACTTCGGTGGTGGTCACCTCGAAGCCGGCGTTGTCGAGTTCTTCCTCGACGATCCCGGCGATTTCTTCATTGTTGCCAGTCATGCTGGCATAGACGATCTTAGCGATTGGCATCTTGGTTCCTCCTATTGGCGAGCTTGTCGATTAATGGCGTGAGCGCGTAAGTATTTGGGGATTGCAGTGAAAAAGAGTGCGGTGCCGAATGAACAAATGAGTACGAGTAATGAGAAGGCAACGCTGCTGCGGACGTATATGAATGGGGCATACCGTAAATATCGGATGAAAATGCCATGGGCTAAGTACAGGTAGATCGATAACCGGCTGAACTGCGTGAATAGTGGGTTTTTAAGTTGGAATTTGGTCGTGATGACGACTACCATTCCGATGAATGCGACAACGCTCAGTGCGCGAATTAGGTCGGTATGGTGCGAGTAGTCCATTTTGAAGCACAGGCCAAAAATAACCAGTGATGCTGTCAGGATGAGCCAGTAGTGGCGATTCAGCCGATCGAAAACTGATTGTTCGTGTTCAGCAAGTAGGGTGCCGAGCCAAAAGGTGGCGGCCGCATTGTACCACCACTCCCCAAATCCGAGGTGAAATGTACCTGCGATGTAAACAATCGTCAAACCGCCAAGTACAAGGCTTTTCATCGTCGAGGTGAAAACCGGAATCGAGTAGGTGAGCCAAAAGGCCACGTAGAAGTACAAAATGGCAACGATAAACCAACTGTTGTCGACAAAAGGACTCCCTGTCACTAGGCTCAACCCGGCTTGCGTGAGGCTTAAGCCAAGCGTCACACGCTTGATCAAGAAAACGATCAGCATTGCCCAAAAATAGGTTTTAAGAATTGGAAGAATTCGGTGCGGGAAGAATCGCTGCAGGTAAGCCGGGCCCCGGAGCTGAAATTGACGCACCAACCCGTATCCTGAGACGAAAAAGAAAATCGCGACGGCAAATCTGCCCGTGATGGTCAGCTTTGAGAACCATAAGTTGGTTGAAGAGGTATGGAGCGTGGCTTGACTCAGATGGTGAAGCATGATGACCAAGATACTGACACCCTTGAGGCCATCAGTCGAAGACTTATCTAAATGCCCCTGAACAAGATTCTGGGTCGGTCTGACAGATAACAAGATCAGGATCAGTAATCCCCAAAGTAGCAGATCCACGGTGCTTTCCTCCTCGCAGATGGCTTGCTGGTCACATACCATCAGTAGGTACATTCGCAGAAGTACTTTATAAATCTAAGCGTGGGGGCGAGACAAATCAAGCTTTTTTCTTCACAAAGCGTAAAACCAGATTCGGTAGAAGTTCGCAAACAAATACAGTTGTGATAGGATGGGGAGGTGAATGACAACTTGGGAGGCAAACATGAGTAGCTATTTAATTACCGGCGGGGCTGGCTTCATCGGCTCCAACCTGACGGACCTTCTGCTTGAAGCGCCCACCAATACGATCACGATCGTCGACGACTTGTCGATGGGGAGCCAGGACAATATCCCGGATTCCGATCGTGTGACGTTCTTCGAACATTCGATTACTGACCACGCCTTCATGCAGGCACTGTTGCGCGAGAACCAGTTCGATTACATCGTGCTGCTCGCAGCAGTCGCCAGCGTGGCGGATTCGGTCGAGCGGCCGTACGAGACCCACCTGGTGAACCAAGAGGCGAACCTGAACATCATTGAGACATTGCGCACTGCGCACTTGCCGTTCAAGAAGCTCTTTTTCGCGAGCTCTGCGGCGGTTTACGGGGAGCGCCCGGAGCTACCTAAGCGCGAGGACATGGCAGTCCAGCCCCTGACGCAGTACGCTGTGGACAAGTACGCAACAGAGCGCGCGATCATCAACTACGCGCGCCTGTATGACATGCCGATGGTGTGCGCGCGTTTCTTCAACGTGTATGGGCCGAAGCAAAACCCGGCGTCACCGTACAGCGGCGTGCTGTCGATCGTCATGGACCGGCTCGCGTCTGGCAAGCCGTTCACGTTCTTCGGCGACGGCGAGCAGACCCGCGATTTTGTTTTCGTCGGCGATGTTGTCAATGCGATCCGGGGGTTGCTTCAGACGCCGGCGGCCAAGGCCGATGTGTTCAACATCGCCAACGGCAAGCAGACGACCCTGAACCAGGTCGTCGCGCAGCTTGAGCAGCTGACCGGCCAGACGCTGAACGCCTCACACGAGGCGGCCCGCGCCGGTGACATCCGTGATTCTTATGCGGACGCCAGCAAGATCGACCAGTTCGAGTTCATGCACCACACGCCGCTAGCAGAGGGGCTGGCTAAGTACGTCGCGTCGATCGCGTAATCAACTATTAGGAGATGCACTGTTTTGATCACATTGAAATCTGAACGAGAAATTGAAGGGATGGCTAAGTCTGGCGCGATCCTTGCCGGGATGCACAAGGCGGTCGCCGCGATCATCCGGCCGGGGATCTCCAGTTGGGAGATCGAGCGGGTCGGGCGCGCGTACATCGAGGCGCAAGGCGCGATCCCCGCTGAGCTGGGGTTCGAGGGCTACAAGTACGCGACGTGCGTGTCGGTGAACGACGAGGTCGCACACGCGACGCCGCGTAAGAACTTGATCCTCAAGGAAGGCGACATCGTGGCCGTCGACACCGTGGTCAACTGGCAGGGCTACATGTCGGACTCCTGCTGGACCTATGCGGTGGGGGCGATCTCCGAGAAGCGGCGTAAGCTGATGGCCATCACCAAAAAGGCGCTGTACCTGGGCATCGATCAGGCGGTGGTCGGGAACCGGATCGGCGATATCGGGTACGCAATCCAGCATTTTACCGAAGACGAGAACGGCTACGGTGACGTACGCGAGTTGATCGGGCACGGCATTCAGCCGACCATGCATGAGAGCCCGAACGTGCCTCACTACGGCGAACCCGGGCATGGCCTGCGCTTGAAGGCCGGCATGACGATCACGATCGAGCCGATGATCACTACCGGCACCTGGAAGATCAAGTCGCACGACCTGCCCGGTGACGACTGGGAGTACTACGTGACGGCGGACGGGTCGGATTGCGCGCAGTACGAGCATACGATCGTGATCACGGATGACGGGCCAAAGATCCTGACAAGCCAGGATCCGGTCGAAGACGCGAAATATCTGCTGTGATGCGGTAGAATGGAAGCTAAGCTGTGGGCTTAGCTTTTTTGGTCCACGTCAAGGAAGGGGGGAGCGCAGATGCTCTCGATCATCGTGCCCTGTTTTAATGAAGAGGAGACGCTGCCGCAGTTTTTTGCAGCAGTCGAGGCCCAGCGATCGACGCTGGCGACGCCACTCGAGTACTGGTTCGTCAACGACGGCTCCACCGACGGAACCCTGGCGGCGCTGCGCGCGCTGGCCGCGGCGCATGCGGCGGTGCACTACCTGTCGTTCTCCCGCAACTTCGGGAAGGAAGCCGCAATGTTCGCCGGACTCCAGCAAGCCAGTGGCGACTATGTGGTCGTGATGGACGCCGACCTGCAGGATCCGCCGACCTTGTTGCCCGAGATGCTGGCCATGCTGCGCGGTGGTGCGGACCTCGACTGCGTGGGGACGCGCCGGATCGATCGCAAGGGGGAGCCGCGGATCCGCAGCTTCTTCGCGCGGCGGTTCTACCGGCTGATCAATAAGATCTCGCAGACTCAGATGGTCGACGGGGCGCGAGACTACCGGATGATGACCCGACAGATGGTCGACGCGGTGCTCGAACTGACGGAGTACAACCGATTCTCTAAGGGCTTGTTCAGCTGGGTCGGCTTCAACGTGGCCTACTTGAGCTTCGAGAACCGGGGGCGCGTGGCCGGACGGACGTCGTGGTCCTTCTGGAAGCTGTTCAATTACTCCATCGAAGGGATCGTCAACTTCTCCGAGTTGCCACTGAACCTCGCTTCGTTCGTTGGGGCGTTCTCCTGTGTGGGCTCGGGGCTCGCATTGGTGTTCATCGTGATCCGCGCCTGGCTCTACGGGGACCCGACCGCAGGCTGGCCATCGATGGTCTCGATCTTCCTGTTTCTCGGGGGGATACAACTCCTGTGTCTGGGCATCATCGGTAAGTATATCGGCAAGATCTTCATGGAGACCAAGAAGCGGCCGCTGTACATCGTCAAGGAACGTGACGGCAAAAAAGGCTAGGCTTTGGACACCTCATCCGCTAGAATGGATGAGGTGTTTCTTCAGAAAAAGTAACAGTTCCCGCCAGTATGCGGCGAGTGGGCATGCGCCACGTATAATGGTGACATGCACCTGACTTACATGAAAGAAAGTTGAAGGGTTCTGATCAAGTGGTAACAGCGCAGGCGCCAGGCAAGCTCTACGTTGCCGGTGAATACGCGGTGGTCGAAACAGGGTACCCCGCTATTATCGTGGCTTTGAATCAATTCGTGACGGTGACCGTTGAGCGCATGCCGACCTATGGCAGCATCGTCTCGAAACAGTACCAGGAAAATTCGCTGATGTGGTCCCGCAACGGGGATGAGATGGTGTTCGACAATCGGGATAACCCCTTCCACTACATCCTTAGTGCGATCCGGTTGACCGAGCAGTATGCGCGCGAACAGGGCAAGCCGCTGGGCCTGTACCGGCTCTTCGTCGACTCGGATCTCGACTCACTGGACGGCAAGAAGTACGGGTTGGGCAGCTCGGCGGCCGTCACAGTCGCGACCGTCAAGGCGCTCAACCTATTCTATGGGTTGGGCATGACGAGCGACCAGCTCTACAAGCTTGCTGCGATCGCGCACCTCGACATCCAGGGCAACGGATCGCTGGGCGATATCGCCGCTTCTGTCTACGGCGGATGGATCGCCTACCAGTCGTTCGATAAGGACTGGCTCGCCGCCGAACGGCGACAGCACAGCCTGGGCGAGCTCTTGGTGATGGACTGGCCGCAGCTGTCGATCGAGTTGCTGACCGCACCTGACGCGATGCGGCTACTGATCGGCTGGACGGGCTCACCGGCGTCGACCTCCCGGCTGGTGGATAAGATCGCGATCGCCAAGGCGCAACGCCGGGCGGATTATCAGCGCTTCTTAGCTGAGAGCCGCGAAACGATCCAGCGCATGATCGCCGGCTTCCGCGCTGGCTCGCTGGCGCAGATCCAGGCCGGTGTCCGGACCAACCGGCAGTTGCTTCAGCGCCTGGCTGAGTTCTCCGGTGTTGAGATCGAGACGCCGCTGCTGCGGCAGATGTGTGATTCGGCGGAGCAGATCGGCGGGGCGGCCAAGTCCTCAGGGGCTGGCGGCGGGGATTGCGGCATCGTGCTGATCGATGCACAGATCGAGACCGACGCCCTGTTGCAAGCGTGGCGCGACAAGGCGATCGAACCGCTGAGTTTTCAGGTGCACGAGATCCGCGAGAACTCATAGATTTAGTTAAGCTTAATGGCGCGAGGCCGTAGCGGTCACCCTTTCTGGTATCATTCAGGGTGACCGTTTTTGTACTCAAGGGCCACGGATGCTATGGTATAATCAATGACTGTATGCATATGCGGCGTTCATCGCCGACAAAAAGATTGTGTGAGAGGGTTAAGTTTATGAAACCAAAAGCTGCTTGGGGCGGATTGAAGCGTTTCGCGACCATTATTGGGGATGTGGTCCTATTCAATCTCAGCGTGCTGCTTGCCTTTTACCTGAAATTCGGACATGTGATCCCAGAGCGTAACTTCTATACATACGAGAAATCAGCGGTGTACATTACAGTGCTGTTCCTCTTGGTGAACTTCCTGCTCGGGGTGTACGTCTACTACAATCGCCGGGTCAGTGACATCCTGTTCAATACCGTGCTGGGGCAGCTGATCACGATCGCCGGGTTGATTATGATCACCTTCATCGGGCGTCTGTTCGCCTTTCCCCGGTCGGTGTTGGCCTATTCTTTCCTGATCAGTATCGTGGTCCTTGGGTGCTGGCGTGTCTTGGTCTTCTTGATGTACCTGCGGCTGACCCCGAGCCAGCGCGTGGCGGTCGTGGCTGGTGAAACTGAGTTGCCGGCGATCGTTCAGAATTTCAATTCGGCCAAGAACAATAAGCATAAGATCACCTATGTCGTGACCGACCACTTTATCGCCAACGCTGAACAGATCCTGGACGACGTCGATATCTTCTATCTGAACAAGAGCCTGGCGGATGACACGCGGCGGGCGATCATCGATCTGGCGCTCAGGCACGACAAGCAGATCATGCTGACCTCGACTTTCGACAATCTGCTGATGTTGCGGCCGAACCTGATGAACTTCGAAGACGAAAGTGTCATGGGTATTCGCGGCTTCCGGCTCACACCGGAGAATGCGTTCTTCAAGCGCCTGTTCGACATCATCGTTGCACTACTCATGTTCATCGTCGCCTCACCGTTCATGCTGGTGACGGCGCTCCTAGTCAAACTGACCTCCCCGGGGCCGATCATCTACAAACAGACCCGCATCACGATGAACCAGCGCGAGTTCAGCATCTACAAGTTCCGGACGATGCGCAATGACGCGGAGAAGAAGAGTGGGCCGATGCTCGCGACAGCCAACGACGCACGGGTGACGACCGTCGGGAAGTACCTGCGCAAGCTGCGCCTCGATGAGCTGCCACAGATCTTCAACGTGCTGCTCGGCGACATGTCGATCGTTGGGCCGCGTCCAGAGCGGCCGTTCTTCGTCGATCAGTTCAACGAAGAGGAACCGCACTACTACCTGCGCCACAATGTCCGCGCAGGGATCACGGGCTACGCCCAAGTCTACGGGAAATACGCGTCTGATTACCACAGCAAGCTGAAGTTCGACCTGCTGTACATCAAGTCGTACAGCTTGATGCTGGACGCCAAGATCCTGCTTCAGACGATCAAGATCTTGTTCGATAAGATGTCATCGGCAGGGGTCGATGAAGAAGAAGAGCCGAGCTCTGTCAAGCTTCATGAGATTGTTGAAGAAAACGACATCGATCACTTATCTTAGGGGGTGCCTGCGTGGCAAAAATCAGCGTGCTGATGTCACTGTACATTAGGGAGGATCCTCGCTTTCTTGCAGAATGTCTAACTAGTATACTAAAGCAATCTTTGCAACCAGATGAAGTGGTCATCGTGCTTGATGGACCGATCACTGACCAGCTGGAAGCAACACTAGATAAATTCCGGCAGAAAACAACGCTTTTGCGTATTGAACGGCAGCCCATTAATCGTGGGCTTGGTCACTCACTGGCGGTCGGGGTCAATGCCTGCCGAAATGAGTTGATTGCTCGAATGGATACTGATGATGTGATGCGTTCCGATCGCTTAGAACTTCAACTTGCAGAATTCGAGCGAGATCCTAACCTTCAAATTTGTAGCTCGAATATTTTGGAGTTTGATGGTCAGCCGGATAATGTGATCGGACACCGGCGCGTCCCAGAAAGTGACGTCGAGATCAGACGTTTTTCAAAGAAGCGAAATCCTTTCAATCATATGACTGTGATGTTCAAAAAATCAGCTGTTTTAAAAGCTGGTAATTATCAACCTTTGACCGGGTTCGAGGATTACTATCTTTGGGCAAGGATGCTTAAGCAAGGTGATCGAGCTAGAAATATTCAGCAAGATCTTGTCTTTGCGCGAACTGGTAAGGAGATGTTCTCTCGACGCGGCGGCGTCAGCTACTTAATTCCAGGGATAAAGGGGCGATACAAAGTGTATCGTGCTGGCCTGGGTGGACTTGTTGATTTCATCATCGTCTCAGCAGTGCATATCGTGTTCTCGCTTATTCCCAATTCATGGCGTCAAAAGTTATATGTGTCACGCTTGCACGCCTCCTAATTGACTAGGTAAAGACTATAAAGGGTGGAAAAGATGGATAACAAAAAATTCTCGCTGGGCGATCTTTTTTCGATCGTCATGAAAAGATTTTGGCTCGTACTGGTTTTTGCAATCGTGGGTGCCGGCGCAACGTTTTTACTGCGCCCGGGTGATATGGTCGCTAGTTCCGCAACCGCGCAAGTTATGGTTTCACCAAATCAAAGGTTCGATATTAGTAATGGAACGTTAAGCGATCTTACTCGGTCGCAGGCTGTTCTTGGTCAGGCTGTTCGTGAGTATAACCGGTCGCTTTCAGATAAAGATGATCGGGCCGATTATTCAGATCTGTATACTAACTTGTTGGTCAATGTTGGGAGCAACTCTCGAGTTGTCACGATCACGGCTGATCAGGAAACCGCGAAGGATTCAAAAAAGTTGGTGGGGTTGATCGCATCACGCCTGAAAAAAGTCGCGGAGCAAGAATTGCCAACATATAAAGTTGCCATTATTACCAAGGCAACGACTATCGACAAGACAGTTGAAGGGTTCAGTAAGAAAAAGGCAATTATTCTTGGTGCTGCTGTCGGTGTCCTTGTGGCCGTTGCGGCTGCCTTCTTAATTGAAGTCGTTCAGTCTAAACGGGGCAAGCAGAAGTGATTTTAGTCGGCTTGGTTGTGCTGCGTGAGGGGAAAGTTGCATGATAAGAAGGCAAGACCATTGGTTAGGCCAAGCAATCACGGGCCTCATTGTGTACTATCAGATTGTTATGAATAGTGCTTGGATAACCTTGGATGATAATCCTTGGTGGAAGATCGCTGGGTACCTCCTGTATGGTGTTTTGCTCGCGTTCGTCATTGTTCAAGCGTGGACTTACAAATTCACGGTTAAACAGTTACTGTCCGAAGGACTAATGCTTGGGCTGATGGGTGTCTACTTACTACTAGGGAACCTAACCGTCGTCATTGTATTCTTATTCGCAATGGCTGCCAGTTTCTATCGAGTCAAGGACCTCATCAATGTTTACCTTTTTGCGATGATCGCGGGCGTGCTGACAGTGGCTGGCGCAAGCCTGGTCGGTGCCCTTCCGATCTTTCTTGAATTGAAGGGTTTTTGGGTTTTTGGGTTTAAAAACCCCAACGTCATGGGTTACTACCTCGTTGTGATTCTGATTTTAGTTTTGGTGAAGAACTGGCAGCAGCTTACGTACAGGTACTTTATTATCGCGACGTTGGCGATCGCTTTTTGCTCAGTTTACCTTGAAGATTGGACTGCGATTTTAACTTTGGTGGTGGGGATTTGTCTGTGGGTGATCGATCGGCTGTGGCCAAAGTTTGCTTATCTGAAAATTAATCGTGGGCTATTGGTCGGCTCACCGTTTCTACTCACTGGTCTGGCATTTTTCATTGCATGGGGTTGGGATCACCTAGAGGTGATCCGGCGGTTGAATCGTGTTTTCACTGCTCGGCCGGATATCTGGAACCATTATTTTGTTTATTCACACGTCAAGTTGGTGGGAAACAGTTTACCAGATCCACTAACATATGCGAACGGCGCGTTTGATGGGGCGTTTGTTTACTACCCGTATGCAAATGGGCTATTGCTCTTCATGCTGATCCTGATAGTTCTGTCCGTTTCGATTAACGCTATGCTGAAGCAACATGATACGCGGTTCGTTGCACTGATTTTAATGCTTCTCGTGTTTTCATTCTCTGAAAATCCACCCTTCTTCGCGTTCCAGTCGCCCTTGTTGCCGATGGCGTTGGTTATGGGGTTGCCAGGATTTAATCACCTAGTGACACACGTACCGTTAGCGTCAACAGAAGCCGAAAAGATGCAAGACATCATGGACTGAAAGAAGGATTTATTGTGACAAAGCAGTTATCGCTTAGCGAAGTACAAAAAGTTGAGTTGGATATGATTGAGTATGTCGTTGAGTTCTGCCGAGCACGTGGGTTAACGGTTTTCTTGGATAGTGGCACTTTGCTCGGGGCGATTCGACACAGAGGGTTTATTCCTTGGGACGATGATGCAGATTTGATCATGGAGCGAAGTGACTATGATCGCTTTCGTCAGTTGTTTACGGGGGATGCGCGTTATAAACTGACAGATGCAACTTATCCGACGGCTTTTATAAAGGTTTATGATGCGCGAACCTCGTTAGTTGAAACCAGGTTGAGACACCCCCAGAAAATTGGCGTTTACATCGACATTTTACCAGTCGACGTATTACCAGAAGAGACAGAGCAGAAATCGCGTTACTTTCGTGGGATGAACCGACTGACACGGGTCTTACGAGTATGTGAGCAAAAACTACGCAATCCTGGACAAGGCATTCGTGGCCTGTTCAAACGGACCGTTTATGGGTTGGGCAATTTAATTCCAGGAAATTGGTTGCGGCGTCAACTCGATCGGTACGCGAGTCAATATCGTGACACGAACTCAAGTTTGAGAACTCAAATGATGGTGACTTGGAATCCAACTAAGCAATATCAGGCGGCATGGTTAGGAAGTGGGCGTATGGCCGAGTTCGAGGGAAAGCAGATGCCGATCCCGCAGGAAGCCGAGAAATATCTCACTGTGTTATATGGCGCAAACTATATGACACCGCCACCACCAGAGAAGATTGAGCGTCATACTTTTGAAGCGTATTGGCGGTAGAAATCGTGTGGCGCTCGGTCGGTGTCTTTGAAGGGCGTGTTCGGTTATTGGTAAAGGTGGTAGAGAGTTGTTTCCAATAGATTTTGTCATCACTTGGGTCGATCAAAATGACCAGAAGTGGTTAGAAAAATATGCATCGGTCGCCGGCACACAAGATCCTAATGGGGATGAGCAGGCGCGTTACCGAGATTATGGCACGCTGAAGTTTCTCTTTCGCTCAATTGAAGTCTATGCACCATGGGTCAATCACGTTTTCCTCGTCACGGATGAACAAGTCCCTGCCTGGTTAAAAACCGAGAACGAAAAGGTTACCGTGATAGATCATAAACAAATTATTCCGGCCAGATATCTGCCAACATTTAATTCCAATGTCATTGACTTTCATTTAGTCAACATTCCTGGATTAGCGGAACACTTTGTGTACTTTAATGACGACATGTTCCTCAACCGTGCGGTCGAACCCACGGACTTCTTTGATTCAGAGGGGCACCCTAGAGACTTTTTGTCCTTCAACGCGATTATGCCAAATAACGTGTTTGAGCATACCTACGTCAATAATTTAGCTATTTTAAACAACGCCTTTTCAAAAAAAAAGACGCTTGCGGAGCAGTTTTTCAAAATTTTTAACCCTAAGAATGGTAAGTGGAACTTGATCAACTTATGTCTACTCCCTTTTCCAATGTTTACACGATTTGTCGACCCACATACACCCGTTTCCTATTGCCAGAGTCGGATAAGGGGCGGTCTGGCCCAATTTCCAGAGATGCTGGCGTCGACTTGTCCGAACCAGACTCGAGCCACTTCTGACTTTTCGCTGTGGTTCTTCAGGTACTTCGATCTATTGTCGGGATATTACAGCCATAGGCGGGCCGATTTTGGTAAAGCATACCAGTTGCAGAACTGGACCGACGCCGTTCGTGACATCTTAAAATCCAAGCATCGAGTTCTAAATATCAATGATTCAGATAAAATGTCTGATCACGAATATGAAGAAGCGACCGCGGGGTTGCGTCAGGCTTTCTCAATCGAATTGGGTAGTAAGTCCTCCTTTGAAAAGTAAAGGGTGAAGAGATGAAGAAGGTACTATTAACAGGATTAGGCGACAAGCTCGGGGGAACTGAATCGTTTCTCCGTGTCTTGATCACTGCTCTGAGTCAGGAATATGATTTCTCGATCTTAGCAGCCACGTCTGGTGACTATGCGATGAAGTCCTTTCTGTCGGACAGGAAGATCTCGGTCTATCAACTCGGTAATATCTTTGGACTAAAAAACGTGTTGAGAAGAGGGGCGGTTTTAGACGCTTTTTTTTCTGAGCACCATTTTGATATTGTTCATATCAATGCGACAACGCTTAACGCCACATACATCGCCAAAGCAGCGACACGCAGTGGGGCCAGGGTTATTTTTCAAATACACAACGCGCAGCCATCGGGGTATAGTGCGCTGGCAAGGCTATTGACTCAGGTCAATAAGCCCGCTCAACGCTGGTATTTGGGTCATCAGGGGCTAACCCTTCTCAGTGTTAGTGACGACGCCGCAGTTCAGGTCTTTGGACATCGGTTAACCGAGAGGTCTGTAAAAGTTGTTGCCAACGGAATCGACACAAGTGCATTGCGTTTTGATCTTGATACTAGACAGAGCGTTCGTGCAGAGCTAGGGCTTTCCGAACGCGCGCGGGTGGCCCTAGTTGTTGCGCGGTTAATGCCAATCAAGAATATCAAAAGAACAATTGAGTTGTTTGCTCAAGTCTTCGATGAACAGCTCGACGCATTAGTGATTGTTGGTCAAGGTCCGGAGCTTGACCAGCTCAGGACATACGCACATACTTATGCCCCTCACGTTACACAGCGAGTCTTTTTTATGGGTCAACGCACAGATGTGCGCCGGTTCTATTCAGCCGCAGATCTTTACATCTCGACCTCAGTGGCAGAGGGGCTATCAATCAGCGTCATCGAAGCGGAGGCGGCGGGGTTACCGGTATTGGCATCAACGGGTGTTCCGAAGATGACGAACGTCACCCAACGAGTCCAATTTTTGTCACTTTCGGCATCTGACGAGGTCTGGACTGACCAGATAAAGACGTTCAACTTGGCGCTCAATCCTGCTCAGCGGTACAAGGATAACGAGATAGTGGCAGCATCTAGGTTTTCGATGAACTTCTTTGCCGATGAGTTCCGACGTATCTATAATAATCCAAATTGAAACTGGTAGTGCGATGATAGTCCGCGTGTAATGGAGGGAGCGTTGAAGGCTCCCTTTTAAACTGTGACACGAGCGATTCTTCAGAAAAGTTAACATTTTTCTCGAGGCAGAAGGATATCATACGAATCTTTGTATAATCGTAGCATGGGTCTGATTTTTCGAGGCAGGTTAAGGAGAGAACAATGCAAGCAATTATCTTAGCAGCAGGTAAGGGAACGCGCTTCAAGGAGTTGACCGCAACACAACCGAAGTGCATGGTCCAAGTTAATGGGGAAACGTTGATTCACCGATTGCTCCGCCAGCTTGATGGCCTCGGGTTGTCACGAGTCGTGATTGTGGCTGGCTACAAGGCGGACGTCTTGAAAGCCCATCTGGCTACTTTTACCTTTAAGACGCCAGTTGAGGTCATCATCAATGATACCTTTGACCGGGCAAATAACATTATTTCGGTCCAAAAAGCGAGTGATGCCTTAATCGCCGAAGATGCCTTGATGTTCGAATCTGATTTGATCCTAGCAGACGGCGTTGTTGAGCGATTGATTGCTTCCACAAACACGAATTTTGCGGTCGTAAGTCCATTTGAGACCTGGATGGATGGGACCTGTGTTCGCACAGACGAAGCGGGGAACATCACTGCTTTTGTGCCCAAAGCACAGATCAATCGTCAACACACGACAGATCTTCTCAAGACGGTCAACATCTATCGACTGAGCGCCGCATACTCGCGGACCAAGTTCCTACCGTATCTGAACGCTCAGATTGTAGGCTTTGGCGGTGATTCGTACTACGAAACGGTCATGGGCACGCTTGTTGCGATTGACCCAGAGGGAATGCAAGCGGAGGTATTGTCACCGGATGATTGGTACGAAACCGATGACATTCAGGATCTGACAATCGCCGGAATCAAATTTTGTGCGGATCCGATTCAAAAAATGAAGGAGATGGGGGCGCGCTTCGGGGGCTACTGGCGCTTCCCGTCTGTTCATGATTACGCCTATCTGGTCAACCCATTCTTTCCACCGCGTGCGATGGTGGATGAGTTCCACGAGAATCTAGACCGGCTGATTATTGATTATCCGTCCGGCCTGAGTGTGAACTCAGGCCTTGCAGCGAAGTATTACGCGCTACGGCCTGATCAAATCGTTGTGGGGAACGGTGCAGCTGAGTTGATCAAGGTCGTGCTTGCGCAGGGGAGCGGCCGCGTCGGTGTGATCCGACCAACGTTCGAGGAATATCCGAACCGCCTGCCTGCAGACCGCCTAGTGTATATGAATACAGATCAACAAGGGTACACGTATACCGCAGCGGACATTCAACGTTTCTTTGCCGATAAGGGCTTGAGCCAGCTGATCGTGATCAATCCCGATAATCCAACTGGGAATTACTTAACGCATGCCGAATTGCTGACACTTTGCGATTGGACGCAGGCTGCGGGGATCAAGTTGATTGTTGACGAGTCCTTCTCAGACTTTGCGGATGCGGAAGCGGTCACCTCAATGCTTGATCGCGATCTGCTTGATCGGTATCCACACCTGACTGTGATCAAGAGTATTTCCAAGTCGTTTGGTGTACCGGGCGTCCGGTTGGGCATCTTGGCCAGTGGTGATGTGGCGCTGATTGCGACGATCAAACGTGAAGTGTCAATTTGGAACATCAATTCCTTTGGCGAGTTTTTCTTGCAGATCATCGAAAAATATAAGGGTGATTATCAGAAGGGGCTGAAGCGCTTTTATGCCGTTCGCGAGGCGTTAGCAGCGGGGCTTGAACGATTGGACTACGTCACCGTTCTGCCTTCCCAGGCCAACTATTTTATGTTGCGGCTGACAGAGGGTGTGACGGCTGCGGGGCTGGGGGCCTATCTGCTTCAGACCCATGCGATCTTGATCAAGGATCTGACGGAAAAACATGGCATCAATGGCCAGTATGTCCGGATCGCAGTTAAGACGCGCGAGGAGAACGACGAGTTGTTACTTGCAATGAAGGAGTTTGCGGATGACCAAAATAATTGATTTTGCACACCTTTCTCGAGTGTCACTTCGTGAGACAGAGATGGTCGATTGGGTCGACGATGCGCTACGAATGAAACAGCAGGTGATCCTACCCGCAAAATTGAGTTTGAAGCCCGACGCAACCACATTTTTCAACGTAATGCCGACGATTATTCCGGCGCTTCAAGTTGCCGGGGTCAAGGTCGTAAATCGCTATGCGACGCGGCAGCCAGCGTTGGATAGCCAGATTATGTTGTATGACCTGAAAACTGGCGGATTAAAAGCAATCATGGATGGTAACTTTATCACCACCGCCCGGACCGGTGCCGTTGCCGCGCATAGCGTACGACTTCTCGCGAAGCACGATTTTACGAGTGTTGGTGTAATTGGGCTTGGCAATCAAGCTCGCTCGGCGGTCAAGGCACTGCTCGCGTTATTCCCTAATCGCGACTTGACGATCAACCTGTACGCGTTTCAGGGCCAGGAACGTGATTTTCGCGCGTACTTAATGACGCTACCTGGACATGAGCGCTTGACAATCACCGATGTGCCGACGGTCGCCGCGTTATTTGCAGCTAGCGAAGTGATCTTGTCCGCGCTGACATATGCTGAAGCCGACTTACTGCCAGACCCGACAATGATGCGACCAGGGACATTGCTAGTGCCGATCCATACGCGGGGGTTCATGAATCTCGATTGTGTTGTAGACCGGGTCTACTGCGATGATGTGGCACAGGTTCAGGGGTTCAAATACTTCAAGGACTTCAAGCACCTGGCTGAAGTGGCGGAGGTCTTACAAGAGCCTTCGCTCGGGCGGCAGACTGATGAGGAACGAATCACGGTTTACAATATTGGGTTAGCGTTACACGACATTTTCTTTGCTGCTAAGCTGTATGACAAAGTCCAGGCAGAGGCGACCGCATCAATCGAGCTGACGCCGCCGACAGAGAAAGTTTGGTATTGGTGATCTCATGGTGAAACTGGAAAAACTTGCGAATAGTTATGTGAACGTGTCGGGTACGCTGTACGATTCGGAATTCATTAACCTCGTCCAGATCAAAAATGATCAGATCAGCTTTGATGATCGTACGATTTTCTTAGATCAGGCGATGAAGGACAAGCTCAACGCTGAAGCGATCGTGAAGCACACACAAGGCGTGTACGTGATCGATAACCAGGGACGCAAAGGGCTGATCTGTGATCTGCCGATCACAGAGTACCAGCGTGGGGCAGTTAAGAATCATGAGCTGGTGTTACCAGAGACGATCCAAGGGATGCTGAGCAACTACCATGGCTATAACGCTGAGGCTGCGCCAGTGATGTTGATTGCCAAACAGGCGGTAGACCTTGATGCTTTCGTTGCCGAGCATCCTGCAGAACTGATCTATACAGTGGCGTCTGATCAGCTCTATTACTACACCGGCACGGCTGCGGATGAGTTGTTGGCTGCATTTGGCGACACCGATGCGCTTTACGTTGGAGATGGCCACCACCGACTGTATTCGACCTCGCTCTCGGGGTTCAAGCAATATGTCCTCTCCTATGTGATCAGCATCGACAGCGTTGATATCTTGCCGATTCACCGTCAGCTACCACACCTGACCGATGCACAATTTGATGCGGCGTTAAGGTTCCTCCAGACCAAGTTTAAGGTCGAGTCAGTCGATCAGGCAGACGAGGCGGCGATGGCGCCACAAAAGGATACGGTGATGATGTACCGTGGAGGGCAGGCTTGGCGCGTGCACCTGATCACGCTACTTTCGGATGGCTTCTGGAACAACGACATCTATCGACTCAACACGCAGATCATCCAGCAGGCTTTTCGGACATTCGATGACCGTAAGCTTCGTTACTTGAGTGAAGTCGCATGTGCCAAGGCGATGCGTCGCTCGACACACTCGGTCTTCTTCAAGGTCGCGCCGATGACTAAAGCAGAATTCACTGAGTCGGCCAATCAAGGCAATATTTTACCGCCGAAATCGACGTGGATGAGTCCTAAAGCGCCGTCGCTTCTGGTGATGAGCAAATATCAGGAATGAGGCGTCCCTGTGCAGAAATACAAACGATTATTCAGTAACTCACTGCTGTTTGCGATCGGGAACCTAGGCAGTAAGTTCATCACCTTTTTCATGTTACCGTTATATACCGCGCGGATGGTTCCGAGCGATTACGGGTTGGTGGATGTGATTTCAACAACGGCGGGGCTCTTGTTACCCGTCGTTTCGCTTAGCGTTTTCGATGCGGTTTTACGCTTTACGATGGACCGAACGGTTGACCCGGCTGAAATCTTTTCGAACAGTGTTCGAATCACCCGGATCGGGGCGGTCATCGCGTTACTAACCATGCCGCTGTTTTATCTCTTCTACCGGCCGTTCACGGTCTTGCCCATCTTGTTAGTCCTCCAGGCGTATCAATCGCTTTACACGCAGTTTGCAAAGGGGATTGATAAGATCTCGCTATTTGCCTTCAACGGGGTATTCTTAACGGCCCTGACGGCAGGATTGAACATTATCTTTCTCTGGCCCCTCAATATGGGGTTTGCGGGCTACTTCCTTTCGACTTGCTTGGCGCTGTTGATCTCGAACTTGATGTTGCACTTTCGGCTACATCTGTCGAAGTTTTATCAGCCTGACCGGATCAGTCGTGACTATACACACCGAATCCTAGCGTTCAGCACACCATTGATCCCGAATTCAGTCGCTTGGAATATCTCGAATACGGCTGGCCGCTACGCGATCCTGATTTTCTTGGGCTCTGGAGCCAACGGGATGTTCGCTGTCGCAAGTAAGATTCCATCACTTTTAAGTACGGTAACGAATATTTTTGCACAGTCTTGGCAGTTGGCCGCAATCGAAGAATTTGAGTCTGAAGGGGACCGGAAGGACAACTTCTTCGATACGATCTACCGAGTGTACATTGCATTGCTGTTCGTCGGTGCGTCTACGATCATGGTCCTGGTTAAGCCGCTGATGCGGATCTTAGTGGCGTCGACTTATTACAGCGCTTGGCAGTTCATCCCCTTACTTTTGCTATCTGTAATTTTTTCTAGCCTCTCCGGTTTTTTGGGGTCTCAGTATGTTGCAGCTAAGCGGACAGTCGAAATTTTCAAGACAACGATCGCGGGATCAACGACCAGCATTGTTTTGAGTTTTCTGCTCGTTAAGTTTGTCGGGATCAATGCTGTGTCACTTGCGTCTTTTTTGAGTTTTCTCTTGATCTGGATCGTGCGACATCGAGACATTATCCAGACCGTCAACTCCAATGTGACGATCTGGAGCGTTTTGATCCAGATGGGTTTATTGTTGGGCCAGTACGCGACGATGTTTATCAGTCAGGTCTGGCTAGCATACGGGTTACAGTGCTTGTTCCTGATCGGGCTTCTGGTCGCCAACCGCGCGATCGTGGATCGGCTGGCGAATGCAGGGCTGAAAGTGGTGCGGCGGCGTTTGAAGCGGTAAGGATTGGTCAGCGTGCGATCGACCATGAGAAGAGGAGGAAGGCGAATGTTTGCTAAATATCGACAGACCAGCTTGATTGTTCGGATTGTGATCGGATTGATCGTTGGGGCGCTGCTCGGGGTCATTGTGCCTGAGTGGACGTGGATCGGCGTTTTTGGGGATTTGTTTATCGGCGCTTTGAAAGGGATCGCACCGATACTCGTCTTCTTCTTGATCATGACAGCAATTTCTAAATACGAGGCCGGAGCAGAGACGCACTTTGGATCGGTCATCGTGTTGTACCTCAGTGCGACCTTTCTGTCTGCGGTGATCGCGGTCGTGGCAAGTTTCATCTTTCGGGTCAAGCTGGTCTTTCCTCAGGCGGTCCACGTGGCGCAAAGTGCGCCAAAGGATCTAGGAACCGTAATCAAGGATCTGTTAGTGAATGCGGTTGCGAACCCTGTTCAGGCCGTCATTGATGGCAACTACCTGGCTATCCTATTCTGGGCGTTGATGATCGGGTTCGCGCTACAATTAGCGCGACCTGCGACGCGTGAGGTGTTTCAAGATATCACCGACGCGATCCAACGTGTGGCACAGTTAGTGATCGAATTTGCACCGGTCGGGATCGTCGGGCTCTTGTTCACGACGATCAGCCAGACTGGTTTTGGTGGCGTGGTCAAATATGGGCAGTTGGTTGGACTGTTAGTCGGGACAATGGCCTTTGTCTATTTGGTGGCTTATCCGTTGATGGTCTGGGGGATGACGGGACAAAACCCGTACCCACTGACGTTGTGGACGTTGAAGGTTTCTGGTATTCCAGCATTTTTCACGCGAAGCGGGGCCGTCAACATTCCGATCAACTTAAAAGCCGCTGCTGACCTAGGATTGAACGAGAAATCTTACGCGATCTCGATCCCGCTTGGCGGGTCGGCAAACTCGGGTGGCGCTGCGATCACGATCTCGATCATGGCGCTTGCCGCGTGCAACACGCTTGGGATTCAGGTCTCATTCCCCCTTGCGTTGTTACTCTGCTTCTTGAGTGCACTGGCGTCAACCGGAGTTTCCGGGATCGCAGGTGGCTCGCTTTTGATCATTCCAATGGCGGCGAGTCTCTTCGGGATCTCCAACGATATCGCGATGCAAGTCGTGGGGATCGGATTCATCATCGGCGTGATCCAAGACTCGGTCGAAACAGCCGTTAACTCTGCCTCGGATCTTCTGTTCACTGCGGCTGCAGAGTACCATGATCTCCGTCGTAGTGGCCGTCCTGTAGATGTTAAGGCGGCGGTGAGACGAGCGCAAATGCGGGAATAGTCATGCCTTAGCCTATGTTAAGTTAGTGAGCCAAGGCTCCCTTTTAGGGGGCTTTTTTGGCTTGTGATGAAGGCGGCTTGGGCGAGTGCGAGACCGAAACTTCATATGCTTGCGGTCAAATTCAACCGATCTTTTGGGAGTCACAGCTCAGCGGCGCGACCTGCTCAGACCTTTCAGTGACCTGAGCGTCGGCTTAGGTGTTGACTGTCCAAGGCTAGGTAAGCGGATAGCAAGATCAGCGGCGCGAAATAAAGTGGTGAACGGGTGATGAGTGCAGGTCTTTGACTATGCGTCCTTTTTAGAAAGGCTTACAGAACGGGTTGTTGTTATTTTCCTGGCTCTGATATAATTGAATCATCGACTATGCGTAGGGGGAATCTTATGAACATTGCAGTGAGGCACACTTTCAGACTATTAGAACGCGCGGCTATCATCTCGCTGGCATTAGCGGGGGGCGTTATGCTTGGAACAAACAAATTCACAAGGGCTGATAGCTTAGAAAAGAGCCAGGTTATAAAGGGCGAATTTGATGTTTTTGCGACCAACGGGCATTGGAACGACCCAGCTGAAGTGCCAACGAACAGTAAGCACCCAATAATCGACCGTCTTGCAAACTGAGAAGGGCCGCAATCCTATTTTTGGATTGCGACCCTTCATTGCTTACGCGGTTTCGCTAGTTGCTGGCTTTAGATGCTGATTCCAAGGTAAATAAGCCTCAGCTTGTTCCCTCGTTGGTGAGGCAGACAGTTGTGACAGCCCATGCAGAAGTCGCTCAATGTAACTTCGTGGATCCAGTCCGTTGGCTTTGGCAGTCTCAACGATCGTCATCCAGATCGCATTGGCTTCGGCCCCCTTTGGGCTGGTGGCGAACAGCCAGTTCTTTCGTCCAATCACGAAGGACTTCATGTTCCGCTCTGATGCATTGTTGCTCAAATCAATCTCGCCAAACTCCAAGACTCGATTAAGCATGCACCGCTGATTCAAAGCGTAGGTCAGAGCGACACCCAGTCGCGATTTCGGCGCCGGCGCGGCCTGATCACACCAAGCCCAGAACTGATCAATCAGAGGTTCTAGTTCTGCCTGTCGACATTTCAGACGCTCGGCCGGTGATAAGAGCGCCCATTGTGTCTCAAGGTGGAACATCTGGTTGAGCAGCTCTAGCGGTTTCGTGCTGGTAAATTTACCTTTAACCTTCGCTGCGTCGTCGTAGAATTTACGCCGAACGTGCGCCCAACAACCAACACGGATGACGCTGTCGCCAAGAAGATTATATCCGGCATAGCCATCACACTGCAGGACCCCAGTATAGCCTGAGTATATTCGCTGCGCGAACTTACCAGAGCGGGTGTTGCCATAAGCGTAGTAGACGACCTGCTGGTCGGCGAGGCGAATACTGCGTTCTACCCAGATGTATGATTTACTCTTTGCCGACTTACCCGGTTCTCTCAGCACTTGGAACGGTGTTTCGTCGCCTTGCAGGAACCGCTCTGACAGGAGGTACTCGTGCATCAGGTCATAGACTGGTCTGACGATTTCTGCCGCGTTGATTACCCAGTTTGTCATGGTCGTCTCACTGAGTAGAAGACCCGCTCGGCGCCATTCTAATATCTGACGATAAAGCGGTGTACCCAGCATGTATTTCTGATAGAGCAACTCAGCGACTAGCGACGAGGTCGCGAGACTGTGCGGGAACAACGCCTGCGGCGCTTGTCCTTGATACAGGTGACTCACACCATCCTCGAGCTCACATTCCGGACACTTGTATGTCTCTTCAAAGATACGCTCAACATACAATCTGCCTGGTATGTGTTGGACCACTTCACGCACGAGATGCTTGCCCACTTTAGCCAGCTGATGACCATGATCACACAGCTCACTTTTTCGAGTGATCACGGTTTCTTCGATGGGCAATTTTGGATCGATTGATTCACCGCGACTGCTTTTAGGCTTGCGCTTGGCTTTTACTACGACTATTTCTTCGCTTTGTTGCCCAGTCTGCTCTGGGTCGGTAAAAACACTGTTATCTCCCAGAAGAGACAGCTGATTAGGATCGGTCATCTTCTCCGAATGGGAGCCGTAGAGTTTCCGAGTTAAATACGCGACCTGCTCGGTGAGCGCCTGAACTTGTTTCATGAGTTCTCGATTTTGCTCGAGTGCCTGTTTGAGCAGATCTTCAGTCGTAGTGACCATGGGCGTAGCCCTCGATTCATTGATGTTGGGTTGAGTGTACCACTGGTGCGACGGGCTTTCTACCATTATTTCTTGGACAAAACTGGTTTACCGTCGACTCCAATCCCCAACCAGATAAAAGACGCTCTAATTGCTTAGCGTGGAGTTTCTTAACCTCATTTTGAGTCGTTGGCCACTGTAGCCGGCCGTCCTCAATTCGCTTGTAGAGCAGGATAAATCCATCGCCAGCCCAATATAGGGCCTTAAACCGATCCTTGCGGGTCCCGCAAAATAGAAACAGTGCCCGACTGTACGGATCCAGATGATATTCCTCTTGGATAACTCCAGCCAAGCCTTCAATACCACGACGCAAGTCGGTCTTACCACAAATCAAATAAATGCCGCTGAGCTTGTGGATATCAATGAGCATTGGCGAACACCGCCTTCATCAAGGCATCCAGGATATAGCCCTGGATATGGTTATACACTACAACCGTTTTGTTGGTGTCAATCTTAACTTGAAAGGCCTTGGTGGCAGTGCTCAGTGGCGCCCGCCGCTGGTCATCCTCTAATTTGATCCGAACAATCTCAGGTTTCTCATCCATAAAATTACCTCACCAATTTAGATTTGATGAGGCAATCATACTGCCCGGCAAGGGGCAATCATATCCGGTCTGTTATTGGGTGCTTACAACGAACAAAGTGATGGGTAGTGAGCTTTCACGGGCCGCGCTGGCAGACATGATCGACGAGACGGGCTCGACAACAACGAAACACATCCTACGCATGCCTACGAGTCTGGATGAGACCTTAGCGAATGATTGGTTGGCGGTGGCTAAAGTGACGGCTGCAGCGGATCAGGCGGCCACGGGTCGTGCACAGGAGATCATTCAGGTGGCCGCGTCGAGCTGGGTCGATACGATCAAGATCGGAGATCCAGCGCGACCGCGGGTCGATGTCGTAGACGTGGCGTCGTATCAGGATTGGATGACTCAAAAAGACTTCAATGAACTCTATGCCAGTGGGGTTCGCGCAGCGGTCGTGAAAACAACGCAGAAGACGAATTACACGAACCCTGCCGCCAAGCAACAGATCCAATACGCGAAAGCGGCGGGGTTGAAGGTCTCTGTGTATCACTACGCACAGTTTGGCAGTTTGAGTTCGGCTAAGGCAGAGGCCACTTATGCGGCTGCCGCCTTAGCACAGCTGGGCTTGCCCAAATCGACACCGGTCGTGGCTGACATTGAGGAGAACGACACGGTGACAGGGGATGTGCGAACAAATCTGAATGCGTTTTGGCAAGTGCTTTCTGCGGCTGGGTACACCAATCATCTCGTCTATACAGGTGGTGGTTATACGAAGAATGCCGATGTGATCGCCACCGTGGGCAAGAAGGCAACCTGGTGGGCGCAGTACCCGTACACGCCGTCAAGTTCATCACTTTGGAATACGGATTATGGAGCCTGGCAGTTCTCGAGCACCGCTCAGCTCCCGAGTCAATTCGGCCAATCAGGTGGGCGCCTGATCGACGCTTCGATCGACTATGCCGGACTCTTCACGGGCGTTACTGCGCCGGAAGGACCTCGTATCACAGATGATCGTTACGTGACCCTGACGGAGATCAATAACACGTTGTGGGCGGATTTTGACTGGACACCCAAGCAATCGACGAACGCGGTGCTGAACCGGACCTATCATTCGATCGCGAAGTATGAACACGCGAACGGGAGTACATACTTACGCCTGGTCGATGCGCAGGGCAACGATATGGGACTGATCAACGAAAAGGCCGTAAGTATTGCAGCCGGTGCACAAGGGGTTTGGTTAAGTCACGCCAGTTACGCGACGATCACGATGGCGAACACGTCCCTATGGGCGGACTTCACTTGGAACGTCAAGGCCAGTTCCAATCAACACCTTGGCCAGACGGTCAAGATCAACGGCATGTATCACCACTTCAACGGTAGCACTTATTACTCGCTCTGGGCGGCGGATGGGACTTGGCTCGGGTATGGGCATAGTGCCGTCGTTGCGCTGGAAGGCGATTCGCAAGGCCAAGGCCAACCGGTCGACGATGGCCGCTATGTGACAATCGCCAAAAGTAACACTCCAGTCTGGTCGAGCTTTGACTGGGAACTCAAATCTGGTTCCGATCTCTACCAACGGACGTTCCTGGCTAAGCAACAGTACCATCATGCAAACGGTCAGACGTACCTGTCATTGTATGACGCGGAGGATATTTGGCAAGGCTACGTTAGCGAACGTGATGTGCAGATCGCTAGCGGTCCTCAAGGCGTCTGGTTGAATAAGTCTGGCTACGCAACGCTGACGCGGACAGGCCGCCCGCTTTATAGTGATTTTTCTGGGCAAGCGACGGGCGCCAGCACCCCTCTTTTGAGCAACACGTATCAGATCAATGGTGAGTATCACACTTTTGATGGGCGCACGTACGATTCGCTGTACGATCTGAAGGGGCAATGGATCGGCTATATGGACCCTGCGGACTTCGAAGCGGGGACCAACCCTCAAGGCGTGTGGCAGAGTCAGACCGGCTATGCGACCGTGACACTCAAGGGCACATCATTGTGGCGAAATTTTGAGTGGCAACCGGCCATGCGAACGGATGCGGTGTTGGGTCAAACCTTTAAGCTCAACGGCAAGTATCACCACGCTAATGGGAGCACCTATTATTCTCTTTGGCGAGCAGATGGTAGCTGGCTCGGCTATGCTCATGCTGGCGCTGTTCAGCTGAATGCGACACCTCAAGGCAACCCGATTAATGACGGGCGCTATATCACGATCACGAGTCGCCAACCAACGCTCTGGTCCGATTTTGACTGGCAGGTCAAATCAACGAGTCAAACACTCTATCACCAGACGCTACTGTCAAAGCGTCTGTACAAGCACCTCAACGGCAAGACCTACCTGTCACTGTACGACGCAGCAGATAACTGGGTCGGGTACATCGACGAGGCGGCCACGCAGGCTGCAGCTGGTCCGCAAGGGATCTGGTTGTATCAAGCAGGTTACGCGACGTTGACTAAGGCAAACAAGCCGATCTACCGAGACTTCTCGGGTCAGGCCGCCAGCACCAGCACCAGTCATCTGGGCCGCACTTATCGGATCAATGGGCAGTATCATTTGTTCAACGGCATGTGGGTCTTGTCCCTGTATGATGGCCAAGGACAATGGAAAGGTTACATGAACGTCGAGGATGTCGAGACGACGGCTAATGCACAAGGGGTCTGGCAATCTCAGGGGGGATATGCGACAATCAGCCTGAAGGGCACATCGATCTGGAAGGACTTTGGCTGGCACTCGAGCACTAGCACAACTGCGGTGTATGGTCAACAGTTCCGGGTCAACGGGAAGTATCGGCACGTCAATGGGAGCACGTATTATTCCCTTTGGCGCCTAGACGGGACTTGGCTCGGCTATGTTCACTCTGGCGCGCTCAAGCTGACGAGTACGCGGTAGTGCCTAGGTAATGAACTAAGGAGGAATTTTGTGATGAAAGTACGCAAGGCTGTTATCCCGGCTGCTGGGCTAGGCACGCGATTCTTACCGGCAACCAAGGCGTTGGCGAAGGAGATGCTTCCAATCGTCGACAAGCCGACGATTCAATTCATCGTTGAAGAGGCCAAGGCCAGCGGAATCGAAGATATCTTGATCATTGAGGGCAAGAATAAGCGGTCGATCGAAGATCACTTCGATTCTGCGCCCGAGCTGGAACAGAACTTAGAGGAGAAGGGCAAGACAGCACTTCTCAAAATGGTTCATGAGACGACGGATATCGGCGTCAATCTCTTCTATGTTCGTCAGGCTTACCCCAAGGGACTCGGTGATGCCGTGCGACTGGCCAAGTCATTCATCGCGGATGAACCCTTTGTTGTGATGCTGGGGGATGATCTGATGATGGATACTGTGCCCTTGACTCGGCAGCTGATCGATGAGTATGAGCGGACACATGCCTCGATTCTTGCGGTGAAGAAGGTACCACATGAGGAAGTGTCGGCTTACGGAGTGATCGATCCGGAACAAGAAGTCGCACCGGGCTTGTTCAATGTCAAGAAGTTCGTTGAGAAGCCGGCTGTGGCGGAAGCACCGAGCGACTTAGCAATCATCGGGCGCTACTTGCTGACGCCGGAGATCTTCGAGATGCTGGAGACTCAGGCACCAGGGAAGGGCGGCGAGATCCAGCTGACGGATGCGATCGACCGCCTGAACCAGACGCAGCGTGTCTTCGCTCATGAGTTCAAGGGTGCTCGCTACGATGTGGGCAACAAGTTTGGCTTCGTACAGACGACGATCGAGTACGGTCTGACGCATCCGGAAGTCAAAGACGAGCTGCGGGCCTACCTATTGCAACTCGCCAAGCGCCTTGAGACAGATTTGACACAGCGTTAGATTGCATTTTGCGCCCGATTTCATTGGTTGAAATTGGGCGTTTGCCGTTTCAGAAGCAAGGAGGACGACCATGAGATTACTTGTGACTGGTGGAGCCGGGTTTATCGGCGCGAATTTTATTCGTTACGTGATCACACATCAACCAGATGTCCAGATCATCGTGTTGGACCGGCTGACTTACGCAGGGAATCGGGCCAACTTAGCAGAGACGTTGGGTGAGCGGGTGCGGCTGGTGGTCGGCGATATCTGTGATGTTGCGTTGGTCGATCAGCTTGCACAGCAAGTCGACACGATCGTTCACTTTGCAGCTGAGAGTCATAATGACAATGCTTTACGAGACCCAACCCCATTTTGGCACAGCAATGTTGAGGGGACGTACACATTGTTGGAAGCGGCGCGAAAATATGATCTGCGTTTCCACCACGTTTCGACGGATGAAGTGTACGGCGCTTTGCCGCTTGCTGGTGAGACCCAATTCACATTACGGAGTCGATATGCACCGACTAATCCTTACTCGGCGACGAAGGCAGCCAGCGACATGCTGGTTCTGGGATGGGCGCATGCGCTTGGCGTACGTGCAACGCTTTCGAATTGCTCAAACAACTATGGCCCGTATCAGCACATCGAAAAATTCATTCCGCGGCAAATCACGAATCTGCTTGTGGGGCGACGCGCGAAACTTTACGGTGACGGACGCAACATTCGCGATTGGATCCATGTCGAGGACCACAGCGCTGCATTGTGGGCGATCCTAACGCGTGGTCGAGTCGGTGAGACCTATCTGATCGGCGCCAATGGTGAGCAAGACAACCGCACGGTGCTGGCGATGATCTTGAGCTTGATGGGACACGCTGCGAATGACTATGATCTAGTGGCTGATCGGCCAAGTCATGATCTGCGTTACGCGATCGATGCGTCTAAGTTACGCCGCGAGCTAGGGTGGTGTCCGGCACACACTGATTTAGCAACGGGACTACGGGCGACAATCGATTGGTATTCAAGCCACCGCGGCTGGTGGCAGACAGCCAAAGTTGAGACTGAGGCGAAATATGCCGAGCAGGGACACTAGTTTGGTTGACCAACTGATGACAACGACACCGCAACCGTGATGGTCCCGGTGTGCCATCATTACGGTCCTTTCTTTTCTCCGCTGAATAGCGGATAATGAGACCAACATGTGGATGGGAGGAAGAACAGATGAACTTTAATGAAGTGCCTTACACGCGACCCGACGCAGAGGCCGTGATGGCGCAGGTCCGCCAAGGTGCGGCGGACTTACAGGCCGCCAAAGACGGGGATGCGGCGGTTGCGGTTGCCAACCGCGTCACCGACCTACTCAACGACACCATGTCGCAGTCGATGTATACGGAGATCCGGCACACGGTGGACACACGCGATGCGTTTTACGCCCAGGAGAACGAGTTCTGGAACGAGTTCCAGCCGCAGCTAGCCAACGCCGAAGTCGACTACCTCAAGGCGGTGCTCGCCAGCCCGTTCCGGGAGGCGCTGGAGACGGTGTACCCGAAGCCGTATTTCCTGAAGGCAGAAGACCAGATGAAGACCAACAAGCCAGAGGTCGTCGCGTTGCAGCAAAAGGCCAACGCGTTGAGCAGCGAGTACACGAAACTGATCGCTTCGGCGCAACTGGACTTCAACGGACAGACGTACACGCTGGCCCAGATCGGCCCGCTGCGCGATGATGCGGACCGCGCCACGCGCAAGGCGGCGAATGATGCCTACTGGGGCTTCTTTGCGGCGCACGAAGCAGAGTTCGACCGGATCTACGACGAGATGGTCAAGACGCGGACTGAGATTGCACGCAAGCTGGGCTTCAAGGACTTTGCGGAGATGAGCTACGTCTTCATGGATCGCTTCGACTACGACGAGGACATGGTCGCCACGTACCGCCACGAAGTGCAGACGAAGGTGGTGCCGCTGGTGCAGGCGCAACGCGCCAAGCAAGCCAAGCGCCTGGGCCTCGATCACCTGGCGTATTACGATCTGGGGGTGCAGTTCAAGTCAGGCAACGCGACGCCTGAAGGGACCGCCGACGAATTAGTCGAAGCGGCGCGTCAGATGTACCACGAGATGTCGCCGGAGTCCGGGGCGTTTTTCGATCACATGGTGCAGTCGAACCTGCTGGAACTCCTGGCGAAGCCGGGTAAGGCGTCCGGTGGCTATGCGACGTTCATCCCAGCGATCGAATCGCCGTTCATCTTCGCCAACTTCAACGGGACCTCGGATGATGTCGATGTGCTGACACACGAGGCCGGCCATGCCTTCCAGACCTACTTAGCGCAGTGGATCCGACCGGGCGACTGCGTCTTCCCGACGTTTGAGGCGGCCGAGATCTTCTCGATGAGCATGGAATTCATCGCCTACCCGTGGATGCAGTCGTTCTTCGGCACGCAGACGCCGAAGTACAAGTATGCGCACCTGCAGGCGGCGCTTGAGTTCCTGCCGTACGGGATCTTGGTCGATCACTTCCAACACCAGGTCTACACGCACCCGGACTGGACCCCGGCCGCGCGCAAAGCAGAGTGGCGCCGGTTGGAGAAACTGTACAACCCGGACAAGGACTTTAGCGACAACGCCGACCTAGAGCGGGGCATTTGGTGGATGCGTCAGGGCCACATTTTCGAGGCACCGTTCTACTATATCGACTACACGATCGCCCAGGTCGTTGCCTACCAGTTCTGGAAGCGATTCAATGTCGACCACGACGAGACTGCCTGGCAAGACTACATGACGATGGCCAAGGCTGGCGGGAGCAAGACGCTGCTGGAGCTGATCGCGCTGGGGCACCTGCGCTCGCCGTTCGAGGCCGGGGCACTGGATGACACCCTGACCGCGGTCAAGGCCCAGCTGGACAGTGTGGACGACAGTCAGTTATAACAACAAACAAGGCACGATGGATCAGCTGATCCATCGTGCCTTTGTCTTTCGGTTCACTCGCGCATAACCACTAGCTTACCCGCGGCGTGGTGTGTGTCCAGCAGGGCGTGCCCCTGTTGGACGCCGGCGACGGTGAAGGGCAGCGTGGTCGCGACCTGAACGGTCAGATCGGGGAGTGCGAGGAGTGCCGGGAGCGCGTCCTCAGCCTTAGCCGGACGGTCAGCCCCGAGTTGGCGGTGTGACACGTCGGGTTTGGTGCTCAGGTCCACGTCGACGAAGGCGGTGGTCACAAGGACCCCGCCGGGACGGACGATCTGCACCGCCGCACCGTGGTCTTGGCCGCCGTTGACCGCGTTGACGACAGCATCGGCGTGATTGGCGAAGTGGGTGCCAGTGTCTTCTTGGTCGTAGGCGCCGAATTCATCGGCGCCCAGTGCCAGCACGGCTGCGCGGTTGCGGGCGCTTGCCGTGGCGATGACGGTCAGCCCCTGGGCCTTGGCGAGCTGGACGATCAGTCCCCCGACCGCGCCGCTGGCGCCGACCACCGCCAGCGTTGCGCCAGCGGGGAGGGCCAGTAGTTGGGTCATGACGGTGTAGGCTGCAACAGCGGCGTTAGGTAGGCCGGCCGCCGCGGCGAGGCCCAGGGTATCGGGTACGCGGAAGACTTTGCTCGCGCTGGCGGTGACGGTCTCACTGTAGCCGCCGATGGGCCGGTAGTTGAGCACGAGGTCACCAGGGGCGAGCGTCGAGACGTCTGCGCCGACTGCCGTGACGCGGCCGACGACGTCCGTCCCCGGCACAATCGGCCAAGGTAGTGGGCGGTTAGCCGCCTGCTCACCGCGGCGCAGACTGGCATCGTAAGGGTTAAGGCCGAAGCCGAGTACATTCAGCTGAACTTGGTTGGGTTTAGGTTGCGGGATCGGGGCGTCGATCGCCTGGAAGACGTCTGGCCCGCCGAACTGATCAAAACCGAATCGGATCATGAGAGACCTCCTTGAGGGGTGGCCAACCAGGCTTTGGCGGCATTCAGCTCACCGGCAGTCAGGTTGTGAAACTGGTCGTGGCGAAACGGGGTCACCGTGACCCCGACGGCGTCGAGCGCGTCAATTAGCGCCTCGAATGACGGTGCCGACACGCGGGGGTCGTGGGTGCCAAAGCTCGCGAAGGCGTGTGCCGACGCGTGGTGCCCCACCCGCGCAGGCAGCCCGAGGCTCTGGGCATGCAGCAAGACCGCGCGCCGAAAGGAGACGGGGCGGGTCAGCAGGGTATGGGCGATCAGGTTGGCCCCGTTCGAATAGCCGATGAGGATCATCTGGTCTAAGGCCAAGTCGTGGGCGGCCGCTGCTTGGGTCAGCGTCGCCAGCAGGCGATCCACCGCGTGATCAAGGGCCGCTTCGGCGAACCCGCCGCCGGGTGCGTGCGGGAAGAAGCGGGCCTGCCCCGCCTCTTGCGTCCACCCGCTGAGCGCTAGCTGAGGGGCGCCCGGGCACAGGAACCGGCCGATCGGCAGCAGGTCGTCCGCCCGGCCACCGCTGCCGTGGAGGAGGACCAGTGTGGGCTGACCGGGCGTACCAGGGACCCAGCGCACCGGCGCGTTCACGTCAGGGCCTCGCCCTGGGCGGCAAACCACGCGGTGATCGCAGCACGTTGGGCTTCCAGGTGCGGCGGCAGCCCGAAGTCTTCACCCAGCGTTGCTTCGGGCTCATCGAGGGTGAAGCCCGGGGTGGGCGTCGCGAACTCGATGCGGTTGCCGTTAGGGTCGCGCACGTACAGGGACTCGAACCACCCGCGGTCGATCCGCTCTTCGATCGGGTCACCGGCTGCCGCCGCGCGCGCCTCGAGCGCATCCAGTGCGTGCGCATCGGCGACGGTGAAGGCGAGGTGATCGATGCTCCCGCGGCCGAAGCGGTGGGTGGCGGTCGAATTGGACGGGGCGATCGTCAGCCCACTGGGCACCGAGTCGCTCAGGCGCTGAAAAAAGCGCGTGCTGGCGGTCGGCTGAGCGACGAACAGCTGGCTGGCGGCTAGCCCGATGATCTGCGCGGCCGCCGGTACGGGCCCTGCGACCGGGTGGGGGACTTGGCCGGCGGTCGGGATCAGGCGGATCGCCACACCGTTGGGGTCGACCACGTGCAGGCTACCAAGGCGCGCAGTCCAGTAGGCAACGCTGTCTTGGGGGATGGCTAGGCCCAGGCCGCTCATGTAGTTCGCGCCATCGTAGCGGGGCCCGAGGCGCGGCACCGCGAAGAAGGTGATCACTGTCCCAGGGGTCCCGAGCGCATCCCCGTAGAAGACGTGGCGCATGTGCAGGTTCTCCTGGTTGACGCTGTTTTTGACCCGGCGCAGGCCGAGCCGCTGGGTGTAGAAGGCGTCGGTGGCGGTCAGGTCACCGGTGAGTAGCGAGGCGTGGTGAAAAAGCATGGCGAGCCCTCCTTTTTGATGCTTACTAATAATCAGTATACCGCGCGGGTCACGGCCTGCCAAGGGGCCTACTGCTATGGTAACGCGTTGCCGGAGACAAGGCGAATGATACGCAGTGCAAAGCAGGGTCAAATCCGCTATAATGAATTGCGTATGAACAAAATTAAAGGAGGCACCCGAGTGTCTGTATTTACCCCGACCTGGCTGGTCAGCGCGATCTACACGCTGACGCCAGAACGCTTGGCTCAACACGGGATCAAAGCGATCCTGACCGATCTGGACAACACCCTGATCGCCTGGAACAACCCCGATGGGACACCGGCGCTCAAGCGCTGGCTGCACACGATGCAGGCGGCGGGCATCACCGTGATGGTGGTGTCGAACAATAAGCACGAGCGGATCGCCCGAGCGCTGGCGACGCTTGACTTGCCATTCGTGGCCCGCGCCTTGAAGCCGCTCCCGGTCGGGATCGATCGCGCGGTGCGCCAGCTGGGCCTCAACAAATCAGACGTCGTGATGATCGGCGATCAGCTGCTGACAGACATCGCGGCGGCGCACACTGCGGGGGTCCGCTCGATCCTCGTGCGCCCGCTGATCGAATCCGACGCGTGGAACACGCGGATCAACCGCTTCTTTGAAGGCTTCGTGCTGCGCGCGATGAAGCCGCTGCACTATCAGGAGGACTTGAATGACTGACCAAGAGTTGTACTGCATCGGCTGTGGCGCGAAGCTTCAGACGGAAGACCCGAAGAAGGCCGGCTTTCTGCCGGCGAGCACGCTGGCCAAAGCGGATCCGGAAGGGGAGCTGTACTGCCAGCGGTGCTTCCGTCTGCGTCACTACAACGAGGTCGCAGACGTCGACCTGACCGACGATGATTTTCTCCGGCTGCTCAACGCGCTGGGCGAAAGCAACGCGCTAATCGTCAACGTGGTGGACATCTTCGACTTCAACGGAAGCGTGATCCCGGGCCTGCACCGCTTCGTCGGTGATAACCCTGTGATCCTGGTCGGCAACAAGGCCGACGTGCTGCCGAAGTCGATCAACCAACGGCGGGTGACCACTTGGTTGACCCAGGCCGCGCACGCGCAGGGGCTGCGGCCGGTCCGCACGCTGCTGACCAGCGCCAAGAAGGGCGTTGCGCTGGACGAGTTGATGGCGGCGATCGAGGACTACCGTCAAGGGCGAGATGTCTTCGTCGTCGGCGTGACGAATACCGGCAAGTCGACGTTGATCAACCGGATCATCAAGCAGCTGACCGGCGTGCAGGACCTGATCACGACCTCCCGCTTCCCGGGCACCACGCTGGATCGCATTCAGATCCCGCTGGACGACGGCCACTTCCTGATCGACACGCCAGGAATCATTCACCGCAACCAGATGGCACATTACATCGACCCGAAGGACCTGAACCTGGTCGCACCGACCAAGCCGATCCGCCCGACGGTGTTCCAGCTCAACCCGGAGCAGACGGTGTTCCTAGCCGGCTTGGCGCGCTTTGATTACCTGCGCGGGCCCAAGCGCGGCTTCACCTTCTACTGCGACAACCAGCTCCTGTTGCACCGCACGAAGTTGGGCAACGCCGACGCTTTTTACGCCAAACACAAGGGGGGGCTGCTGGCGCCACCGCGCCCGGAAGCCGAGTTCCCACCGCTGGTCCGCTTCGAATTCACGCCTAAGGAGAAGTCCGACCTGGTCTTCGCCGGGCTGGGTTGGGTGGTCGTGCCGGCAGGCAGCACGGTGGCCGGCTGGGCCCCGCAAGGTGTCGATGTCCTGATGCGCAAGGCGCTGATCTGACTCACAAAGGAGAACAACTTAATGCTGACAGGCAAACAAAAACGTTACTTGAGAAGCCAGGGGATGACGATGAAGCCCCTGATCAACTTGGGCAAAAACGGGCTGAGCGACACGTTCGTCGCCGGCGTCTTCCAAGCCGTCGATAAGCGCGAGCTGGTCAAGATCAGCCTGCTGCCCGCGGCAGAAGAGACCCCCAAAGCGGTCGGAGCGTACCTGACCAATGAAGTGCCGGGGCTTGAAGTCGCGCAGACGATCGGGCGCACCCTGCTCGTCTACCGCGAAGCGTCCAAGGCGGAGAACCGCCAGCTCTCGGCGGCCATCGCCAAGCTGTAGGGTGGCCGCGATGACGCAAGTGAAGACGCTGACGCATCCCGTCATCACAGAGGCCGCGCGTGAGCAGCTCTTGGGCCCCCGTCGGCGCCAGATCGGCCTGTTCGGTGGCACGTTCAATCCCGTTCACAACGGGCATCTGATCATGGCCGAGGCGGTCGGGACGCAATTGGGGCTGAACCAGATCCTGTTCATGCCGGACAACCAGCCGCCGCATGTCGACGCCAAAGGGGCGATCGCGGCGAAAGACCGCGTGGCGATGCTGCAACTGGCGATCCAAGGGAACCCACGCTTTGGTCTCGAGCTGACTGAGATCCACCGCGGCGGGGTCAGCTACACGTACGACACGATGCTGGGGCTGAAGCAGTTGCACCCGGACACCGAGTACTACTTCATCATCGGGGCGGACATGGTCGCTTACCTGCCCAAGTGGCACCGGATCGCAGACCTCGTCAAGCTGGTCACCTTCGTCGGTGTCAAGCGCCGCGGGTACATGCCGACGAGCCCGTACCCGATTCTCTGGGTCGACGCCCCAATGATCGACATCAGCTCGACTCAGCTGCGCGAGCGTATCCGTACCGACCAGAGCATTCGCTACCTGGTCCCGGATGCGGTGCGCGATTATATCACAAAGGAAGGGTTATACCTTGATAACGATTGAATACCCGGCGGCGCTGACGCACGGCATGAGCCGCGCCGAGCTGCTGAACCACTTGCACAACCGGCTAGATGACGCTCGTTACGCCCACTGCCTGCGCGTCGAGGAGACGGCGCGGCAATTGGCGACGCGGTTTGGTGCCGACGTTGATCGCGCTGGGCTGGCCGGACTGCTGCACGACTACGCCAAACAGATCCCCAATGCGACGTACCGCGAGACCATCGTGCGCAACGGGTTCGATCAGGACCTGCTCGCATACAACCGCGGGATCTGGCACGGGCTGGTCGGCACGTGGTTCATCCAGCAAGAAGTCGGCATCACCGATAAGCTCGTCTTGCAGGCGATCGAACGTCACACGACGGGTGACCCGGACATGAGCGTGCTGGATCAGATCATTTTTGTCGCCGACTTCATCGAGCCGGCGCGCGACCTGCCGATCGAAGCGAAGGCTCGCGACGCCGCAGCCACCGACCTTGACGAGGCGACGCGCATCGAACTGGAGAACACGCTGGTCTACCTGATCGAGAAGCGCTGGGTCGTTTACCCGAAGACACTGCTGACATATAACGCGTTCGTGACCACGCGCGCGTGACCTCAAAGGAGAGAATTTTTTGGACGCACAAACCTTACTAGAACTGGCGGTCCGGACCGCCGATGATAAGCGCGCTGACGACATCGTGGCGCTGGATATGCGCGACGTGAGCCTTCTGGCGGATTACTTTGTGATCATGAACGGTGGCTCGGACCGCCAAGTGCAGGCCCTGGTCGATGCGATCGAAGACAAGGTCGAAGAAGCTGGCGGCCCGACGCCGCGCATCGAAGGCAAAAAAGGCAGCCGCTGGATGCTGATGGATTTTGGCGACGTGGTCGTCCACATCTTCGTGCCGGAAGAGCGCGCGTTTTATAACCTGGAGAAGCTCTGGGCCCAGGCACCGCTGGTCGACGTCTCCGCATGGTTGACAGAGGCATGATCTACTCGACCTTCGCGCAGGTGTACGACACCCTGATGGACGACAGCCTGTACGCCGACTGGCGCGACTATGTGCTGGCGCGCGTGACGCCCGCCCACCAGCCGGTGCTGGAGCTGGCCGGTGGCTCGGGCAGCCTGGCGCTGCTTCTCGATGATGCCGGGTTTGCCGTGACGGACTTCGATCTGTCCGGGGATATGCTGGCGCTGGCGGAGCAGAAGATCGACGCTGCCCACCGCGACATCCCGCTGATCCTCGGGGACATGCGGGATCTGAGCGAGATGCCGACGTATGACGTTGTGACCTGCTTCGATGATTCGATCTGCTACATGCAGGACCTGACCGCCGTGCAGACGGTGTTCACGCAGGTCGCCAGTGTTCTGCCGCCGGGCGGTGACTTCATGTTCGACGCCCATTCGCTGCACCAGATGGACGATGTTTTTCCCGGCTACATGTACAACTACCAGACGGAAGACTACGCGTTTCTTTGGAGCAGCTACGAAGGCGATGTGGCGCACAGTGTCGAGCACGACTTGACCTTCTTCGTCTACGACGCCAAGCTCGATGCGTACCACCCGCTGATCGAAACACACCACGAGCGGACGTATCCGGTCGCCGATTTTAAGCGGGCCCTGGTCGCCGCCGGGTTCCAGGACATTGAGGTGACCGCAGACTTCGGGCGCGGACCGGTGACCCCGACGAGCACGCGCTGGTTCTTCCACGCCAAAAAGTCAGAGTAGGAGGTGGCGCCTTGCGCGCAGTCGGGATGATCGCGGAGTTCAATCCGCTGCATAACGGGCATGCTTACGCACTCGCGCAAGCACGTCAGCGCGCCAACGCCGATGTCGTCGTGGTCGTGATGGCCGGCAACTTCGTCCAACGCGGCGAGCCGGCCTTGGTGACCAAGTGGGTCCGTGCGCGCGCGGCGCTAGCAGCCGGCGCCGACTTGGTCGTCGAGCTGCCGGTGACCGACGCGGTGCAGGCGGCCGGCCCGTTCGCCACTGGCGGCGTTGCGCTGTTGACGGCGCTGGGGGTCGACGCGCTGGCCTTTGGCACTGAAGCGCCAGCGCTTGATTACCTGGCGCTGGCCAAGACGCTGGCACACACGGCGCCCGATCGCGCGGCGTTCACCGACTTCACCCAGACCTATGCCACCCAGCTGAACCAGTACTACCAACAGGCCGCCGGTGTCAGCTTCACGCAGCCGAACCTGTTGCTGGGGATGAGCTACGCGCAGGCAGTGCTGGCGCAAGGCAGTCCGATGACGCTCGTGCCGTTCGCACGGGTGGGGGCGCCCCATGACGCCCCGGCCGCCTCGGCGCACGCCCCGGCCAGCGCCAGTGCGATCCGTGCGGCACTGGCCCGCGGCGAAGCCGTTGGTGACCAGGTCCCGCCGGTGATGGCTACCGGGCTCAAGGCGGCGCGACACCAGTCGTGGGCCGATCTCTACCCGCTGCTGCGCTACCGGCTGCAGACCGCGGACCTCGCGGCGCTACGCACGATCTACACGATGACGGAGGGGCTGGAGTACCGGCTGACCCAGCAGGTGGACCAGGCGGCGGATTGGCCAGCCTTCATGGCGGCGATCAAATCCAAGCGTTACACCTACGCGCGGATGCGGCGGCTGGCGCTGTACACAGTGCTGAATCTGACCGATGCGGCGATGGCCGCGGCCCATGCGCACCGTTACTTGCAGGTGCTGGGCTTCACCGCCGCCGGTCGCGCTTATCTGCACGAAGTCAAGCAACACGTCGGCTTACCGCTGGTCACGAAGGTCAGCCTGCCGATGCTGGCGCCGGGCGGGCTGCTGTACTGGCAGCATCGCGCTGACCGGTTGATTACGACGTTGACACACGTTGAACAGAATTTTGGGCAGCGGCCACTGATGCCGGATGCCACGGAGGATACACATGCTTAAGTGGAGCACACAAGATTTGATCAAACACCGCAGTGAGCCGCTGCACTTTCAGGAGACGCTGGCCCTCAAGGCCGACCTGATGGCGCGCGACCCAGAGATCCTAGACGTCAGTCCGATCACGGTCACCGGCACCATCCGCTTTGTTGATGGCGATTTTGTCGCCAGCGTGACGTTGGGCGGGCAGCTCGTGGTCCCGTCGACGCGCAGCCTCCAGCCGGTCGACTGGCCGGTCAATTTCACCTTCAGCGAGATCTACGTCAGTCCGACGACGGATAAGGCCAAGTACGAAGACGGGCAGCTGCTGATCGATATCGAAGACGACGTCATCGACTTGGGTCCAGCAGTCGCCGACCACATCCTGCTCAGCATCCCGATGCAGATCCTGACGCCGGCGGAAGCCGCCGACGGCACGATGCCAGCCGGAAAGGACTGGACGGTGATCAGTGAGGACGATTATTCGGCCAGCCAGAGCGAGGCCGGCAATCCCGAGTTCGCCAAGCTCAAGGCACTGTTCCCGGATGAGCCGGATGACCAGTAAACTTTTAAAACACTTTCGAATTTGCTAATATTAGCAACGAGCGGGTGCACGCACCCGAACAAGAGTCGATGCAAGCGCATCACGGGAGGGAAACACATGGACAAACCACAAATCGGCGTCATCGGCATGGCCGTCATGGGCAAGAACCTGGCGCTGAATATCGAAAGCCGCGGCTACACCGTCGCGATCTATAACCGCACCGGGAGCAAGACGGAAGCGGTGATGCAGGATCACAGCGAAAAGAAGCTCGTGCCGAGCTATGCGCTCGAGGACTTTGTCGCAAGCCTAGAGAAGCCCCGGCGCATCATCTTGATGGTCAAGGCTGGTGCCGGGACGGATGCCGTCATCGCACAGCTACTGCCGCTTTTGGACAAAGGGGACGTGCTGATCGACGGGGGCAACACCTTCTTTGAAGACACCATGCGCCGCAACGCTGAGCTGGACAAGTCCGGTATCAACTTCATCGGCATGGGGGTCTCCGGTGGCGAGCTCGGCGCGCTGCAGGGCCCATCACTGATGCCAGGGGGTCAAAAAGACGCGTACGATCTGGTCGCACCGATCCTCAACCAGATCGCGGCCAAGGCCGACGAAGACGGGGCGCCTTGTGTCACCTACATCGGCCCTAACGGTGCAGGTCACTATGTCAAGATGGTCCACAACGGGATCGAATACGGCGACATGGAGCTGATCGCGGAATCCTACAACGTGATGCGTAACATGCTCAACATGTCTGTCGCCGAGATCGCGGCTGTCTTCAAGGACTGGAGTGAAGGCGAGCTGTCGTCTTACCTGATCGACATCACCGCTGAGATCCTGACCCGCAAAGACGACCTGGGCAGTGATAAGCCGATCGTCGACATGATCCTCGACGCCGCGGGCAACAAGGGCACCGGGAAGTGGAGCTCACAGTCCGCCCTGGAGTTGGGTGTGCCGCAAAGCGTGATCACCGAGTCTGTCTACGCGCGCTACATCTCTGCGATGAAAGACGAGCGGGTGGCGGCCAGCAAGGTGCTGCCGAAGCCGGTCGGCAACGTGCAGTTCGCCGACAAGGCCGAAGCGATCGAGCTGATCCGCAAGGCGCTCTACTTCTCCAAGCTGATGAGCTACGCCCAAGGCTTCGAGCAGATGCGCGTGGCCTCTGACCACTACGACTGGCACTTGCAGTACGGAGAGCTCGCCAAGATCTGGCGGGCGGGCTGCATCATTCGCGCGCGGTTCCTGCAGAACATCACCGATGCCTACACCAAGGACCCGGCACTGAAGAACCTGCTCTTGGATGATTACTTCAAAGACATCGCGAAGAATTATCAAGAAAGCGTTCGCGACCTCGTCGGCTTTGCCGTCAAGGCCGGGGTGCCAGTTCCTGGCTTCTCCGCGGCGATCAGCTACTACGATTCCTACCGCTCGGCGGTGCTGCCGGCTAACCTGACGCAGGCGCAACGCGACTACTTCGGGGCGCACACGTACAGCCGGACCGACCGCGAGGGGATCTACCACTATTCTTGGTACACCGAACAATAAGCGGTGACGCGTCTTGCAACAGCACCTTGGGTGGCGCCGGTAACGGTGGGCGCCCGGGTGCTGTTTTGTCTAGGTGACCCATGCGTCACGGCGCGCTTGGGCGCAAGTGGTGCCGGTACGCAGAGGGGGTCTGGCCGGTGAAGACTTTGAAGTGATGGCCGAAGTTGGCCGGGTTCTTGTAGCCCAGCGCGTCTGCGATGTCGTTGACGCTTTGCGGCGTCAGCTCAAGCAGTTTCTTGGCCTGATTCATCCGGATGAAGCGGACCTCTTCGGAGAAGGGTTTATGGAATAGCTGGTGGCACAGCCGTGAGAAATAGTTCGGCTCGTAGCCAAAATGCGCCGCGGTCCCTTGCAGGGTGACGGTCGCGATGTTGGTCATGATGTAATTCAGGATGATGCCCGCCTGCCGGGCCTTCGGCGTGCGCCGCAGGTCGGTCTCGGGAAAGTCGGACTCGATGATCATCATCGCGTTCATATCCGAGCGGGACAGCTCCGTCAACAGCAGGTGCGCGAGCATTCCTTGCTCGTAGCTGAGTAAGGCGTCTTGCGGCTGTGCCTGGGCCAGGCGGGCGAGCTGGTCGCAGTAGCCGTTGGTGATCGCGTGGTCGATCCGCCGAAACACGATGTGGGCATCGTCCATTGTGGTCAGCATTGAGCTGATCAGCTCATTGGGCCCGAACCCAGCGTCCGAGGCGATCGGCAGCTGAAACAGGCGCGCGTCGAGCGCAGCCGCGGGGGTGAGCGGCGCGAGCGACACGGGCCCCGTGGCCCGGATCAGGGCGATATCGCCGATTTTGAGCGTGACCGGCCGACCGGGCAAGCGCATCGTGCTGTCCGCGCGGTTCTGCAGGATCGCAAACGGGACGCGCGCAGCCGTCCCGGCCGCCTGCATCGGCATCAGGTCTAATGTGACCGACTGGTTCCCAGTATAAGTGTGTAACATGGCAGATCCCTCCCCCTTCAGGATAGCGGAGCGGGTAGGGGCCTGCAACCGTCAATCATCGCCGCACCGCGGTGAGAAGGAGAGATGTCCGATGGTTCAACAAGGATCCACTGACAGACGCACGCCGCCGGTCGAGGGCGTTGCCTGGCCGGGCGCAACGGTCACGGCGCCGCGGCGCCAAACGCTGCGCGCGCTCGGGACCCGGATCGCCCTGACCGTGTTCGGCGAACAGGATGATGCGGCACTGGACGCCGCGGCCGCTTTGATCCAGCGTGAGGAGGACCGGCTGACTGTCAACCGCCCCGACTCCGAGGTGATGGCGGTCAACCGCGCCGCTGGCCAAGCGGGGGTGGCGGTGTCGAGTGCGACCTATGCGCTGATCCAGACGGCGGTGGCGGCGAGCCGGGCGAATTACGGCTTCAACGCCCTGATCGGCCCGCTGGTCAAGCTGTGGAAGATCGGCTTCGCGGGCGCCGCGGTCCCCAGCAACGGTGAGATCGCGGCGCGGTTAGCGTTGAGCGACCCGACAGCGGTGCAACTAGACGACGTGACGCACACCGTCGCGCTGGCCCACCCCGGGATGGAACTGGACTTGGGCGGGATCGCCAAGGGCTTCATCGCCGATCAGATCCGCACGCTGTGGGGCGCATACGGCGTGGCGGCAGGCATCATCGACCTCGGAGGCAATCTGCTGTTCGTGGGCGCGTCGCCCCGGCGTGCCGATGGCCGCTGGGTGATCGGCGTGCAGGACCCTGGGCGGGCGCGCCACGAGGACCTCGGCACCACTGTGTTGCCGGCATGTTCGGCGGTCACCAGCGGGATCTACGAGCGGTACTTGGTCCAAGACGGTAAGAAGTATCACCACCTGATGGACCCGCGGACAGGCGCCCCCTTGCAGACCGCGTTGGCGGGCGTCACCGTGTTTACCCGCGATTCGATCCAAGGCGAGCTGGAGGCTAAGCGCCTGTTTTTCGCGGGGGCGCCGTTGCCCGGCTGGTTGGATGATTCGACGCACCTGGGCGCCGTTTTCGCCTTCGAAGACGGGCACACCGAGGTGATCGGGGCACCGCTCCAAGCCGTGGCCCGAGGATAGATCCGAGGGGAATATCCGCTAGGCACGACTGGCCAGTCTGTGGTAAAGTCAGATCAATCAAGGATAGGAGGGCGCACTATGAATGAAAAATTTCTAGAAGTCCTGCAACACGAGGGCCCTGTCACGATCGTCACCGTCAACGCGCATCCCGCCAGTGTCGTGAGCACGTGGATGTCCTACGTGACCGTTCAAGACGGCAAGCTGTTGATCCCGGCGGCCGGGATGCACAGCATTGAAGGGGACCTGCCGACAGATGATCAGCTGGTCGTGACTTTCGGCAGCAAAGCGGTGATCGGCACGGTGGGTCCTGGCGCCGGGTTTTACGTCTACGGCACCGGGGCGTTCATCGATCAAGGCCCGGACTTCGACGCCAAGCAGGCCGAGTTCCCGTGGGTCACCCGGGTGCTGGTCGTAACGATCGACAAGATCGAACAGAAGATCTGAGGGGCCTGACGCGCAAGTTCGATCGGGCCAACAAAGCGGAAGTGGGACCGGATGACCGGTGGCCCGCTTCTTTTTTGTCCTTGCATTCCACCGGTGACAGTGGCAAGCTTAGACAGAACAAAATAATGGGCGACAGAGAGCGCTCGTTTTGGGAGGACAACTGAATATGGAACACACATTGCGCACCACCGCACTCAGCCGCGAGCAGCGGCTCGTCATGGCGTCAACGGCATCCGGGTTTTCGCTGGAGAATATGGACATCATGTTCTTATCCTTCGCGTTGACACCGATCATCACCGAACTGCACATCTCCAGTGGGGCAGCGGGGCTGATCGGGTCGATCACCAACGTTGGGATGCTTGTCGGCGGGGCGCTTTTTGGTTTGCTCGGCGACCGGTACGGGCGGGTGAAGACCTTCTCACACACGATCTTGATCTTCGCGATCGCCACGGCGCTGATGGCGTTTGCCAACAACTTGTACTTGATCTACGCCCTGCGCTTCCTCGCCGGCATCGGGGCAGGTGGGGAGTACGGCGTCGGGATCGCCTTGATCGCTGAGAGCTTCGATCACCACCAGATCGGGCGGATGACTTCGGTCGCGGCGATCGGTGGGCAGGTCGGCGCGATCATCGCCGCGCTGGCCGCCTGGTGGATCCTGCCACTGTGGGGCTGGCACGCCCTGTTCTTGCTTGGGGTGCTGCCCGTTGCGCTGACATTCTTCGTGCGCCGGCACCTCAAGGAGTCAGAGGCATTCCTCACTGCCCGGGCGGCTGCACAAGCCAAGCATGAGCGGGTCGGGTTCGGTGAACTGTTCAAGACCAAGGCGCTGGCCGGCCAGACGCTGGGGCTGATGGTGATGACGATCGTGCAGATCGCCGGTTACTTCGGGCTGATGAACTGGCTACCGGTGATCGTCCAGAAGCAACAGGGCCTGTCAGTCTCGGGCTCCGCCCTGTGGATGATCGCGACGATCTTTGGCATGTGCCTCGGGATGGTCGTGTTCGGGAACATCCTGGATGCGATCGGGCCCCGGTGGGCGTTTGGCACGTTTTTGACGGCGAGCGCCTTGATCGTCTATGCGATCACGCTGGCGCATTCGAGCGCTGTGTTGGTCGTGATCGGTGCGGTGGTCGGATTCTGCAGTAATGGGATGTTCGGCGGTTACGGCGCGGTCATCAGCCAGCTGTACCCAGCGCGGATCCGCAGCACGGCCAACAACGTGATCATGAACGTCGGCCGCGCGATCGGTGGCTTCTCGTCGGTGGTGATCGGGTTGTTGATGGATCACTACACGCTGACGGTGACGATGGGCTTCTTGTCCGCCCTCTACCTGGTCTCATTGGTCACGATGCTTAGCCTGCCCGGGCTGCGCGAGCTCAGTGCGAGGGCCCGTGCGTGAGCGCGTCTTGGCGAGCGCCTGAGCCATGAGCCAAAAATAAGGTTGGGCGCACCACTAGTCCAGACGAGCTAAGATTAGTTCCGGTAAGAACTGGCGATTTTTCCAGTGCTTACCGGATTTTTCATTTTGCGCGCGAGACTAAAGGACGAGACAAACTGCGGCGCCCATGCTGCCGTCCGACTATGCCGAAGGCCGCAGCGAGGCATTCTAGCGCTGGGCGAACCCGCATTTTGGCTCAGCTTTTTTGGGCCACCCGGCGGGGTTCAGCTGACAGTTGGCGTAATCTCTTAGTATAAGGAGGGGTCAAGATGACGACATCAATCGACACCACGTTTGAACAGCTCTGGGTGAACTTTGCCCAGCAGCCTTACTACCGGGAGCTGGCCAGTGCCGGGGCGGCCGCGCCGCTGGCGGTGACGGGGACGCTCTTGGGCCAGCTGATGATCCCGATCACCTGGCTGCCGATGCGGGCCTGGACGACCCCGATGGTGCAGCGTGGCCTGGCTAGCCTGAAACTGGCACTGGCCGGGCAGGACCGGGCGACGGCATTGATCGTCTTGGATACCGTCGCCGAGCTGATCGTGTACGCCGTTGACCTCGGCGTGCTGGCGGTCGACGCCAGTGTGCTCGTGCTCCAACTCGACGACTACTGGGTCGACTTCGCCGCCAGATAAGGACTAGACGGGACCGCTGCGCTCGGGCACAATAGAGGGGTAAGGAGGCGGTCCAATGACCAAGACTTTGGCCGACTACGAGGCGGACATCCCCGCGGTCGCCGACCTATTAGCCGATGAGCCTGCGATGCAGGCATTCTTTGTGGCGCTGACCCCGGGCTACCAGCGCGAGTGGGCGCGCTTCATCTTCGGCGCCAAGGCGCTTGCGACGAAGCAGCGCCACATCGATCAGATGAAGGCCGTGTTTGCGGCGGGCTATAAATCTAAGCGCGCATACGATTCACGGCCGCAATAAGCACTAAGGACGCGTCGAGGGGGCTCGGCGCTTTTTTATGGCCATTTTGGCCTAGTCCATTTTTGATAATAATAATTATACATATTCACAAACATATTTGGACTAGACCGGTTAGCGTGCCGTGACGAGTCAAATTTTTTTCCAAAAAAGTATCCCTTAGATATTCATGTGATAGCCAAAGCGTGACTCCTGTGGTACACTGGGCTAGCAAGGGCCCACATGAGAAAACCGTTGCAAGCAATCGCACGATAATGAGAGCTGACGCCACCAATTCTTGCCGCCCAAATCAACCCTAAGGAGTCGAACAATGAGTCGAATTTTAATTATTGAAGATGAGAAAAACCTCGCCCGCTTCGTCGAGCTGGAATTGAAGCATGAAGGCTACGAGACAGCCGTCCACTTCAACGGACGGACCGGGCTGGAGGCCGCCCTCGCAGAAGACTGGGACGCGATCCTGCTGGACTTGATGCTGCCAGAGCTCAACGGGCTGGAGGTCTGCCGGCGTGTGCGCCAGGTCAAGAACACGCCGATCATCATGATGACGGCGCGTGACTCGGTGATCGATCGGGTCAGTGGGCTGGACCACGGCGCTGATGACTACATCGTCAAGCCGTTTGCGATCGAGGAACTGCTCGCGCGCCTGCGCGCCTTGTTGCGCCGGATCAGCATCGAAGGCGAGCACAATGCCGCCAAGCAGACGACGATCACGTACCGCGACCTGACGATCGAAAAAGAGAATCGGGTCGTGCGGCGCGGTGATGACATCATTGAGCTGACCAAGCGCGAATACGAGCTGCTCTTGACCTTGATGGAGAACATCAACGTCGTCCTGGCGCGTGACGTGCTTCTCTCCAAGGTCTGGGGCTATAACTCAGATGTCGAGACCAACGTCGTGGACGTGTATGTGCGCTATATCCGTAACAAGATCGACCGCCAAGGCGAGCCGAGCTATATTCAGACCGTGCGGGGAACCGGTTACGTGATGCGCTCCTGATGCCAGACGTTGCGCAAACGACGCCGGCCACCAAGCGCAGGTGGCCACTTGGGTTCAAGTGGACAGCCATCGTGGCGGTCGGGATCTTTGTCACATTTGCGGTGCTCTCATTGGTCTTGGTCACGGTGATGCGCCAGATCTTGATCACCCAAGAAAAAAACAGCGTCAACGACACGGTCAGTGCGATCGAGCAACGATTATCCCCGGTCGCTGCCGATAACCTGACCATCGCGACCGTCGTGCCACGCATCGAAGGGACCACGAACGATTACGGGCCCGACGATTCGTTCACAGAAGTGCCAAGCGACAGTATCTTCTCCGATTCGGTGATCCAAAAGATCTCGCGGGAAGATATCAGCTTGGCGATCTACGACAAGGACGGCCAGCAACTGTTCTCCTCTAGGCACAACGATCAGCCGCTGGTGCGCACGACCACGACCCAGATCGAGATGATCGAGTCCCATGACTTCAACGGGACGATCGGGCGCGCACCGATCGTGTCAACGGTCAACGGTAAGCTGATCGGGTACGTGCAGGTCACCGATCAGATGTCCGACTTTTTTGCGACCATGCGGCAAGTCTACGAACTGATCGCTGCCCTTTGCGTCGTTGCCCTGCTGATCTCGATGCTGATCGGCTTCTTCCTGGCGCGACGGTTCCTCAAGCCAATCCGGCTGATCACGAAGACCATCGATGTGGTCAACGAGGAACCGCAGAGCAGCATCCGGATCCCGACGCTACGCCGCAATGACGAGCTCGGTGACCTGGTGACTGAATTCAACCAGATGCTGGACCGGATCCAGCGGTTCATCGACCAGCAAGGTGAGTTCGTCCAAGACGTCAGCCACGAATTGCGGACCCCGGTGGCGATCCTCGAAGGCCACCTGCAACTGCTCAACCGCTGGGGCAAAGATGACCCAGAGGTATTGGAAGAGTCGCTGGCGGCCAGCCTGCAAGAGGTGACGCGCATGAAGAGCCTGATCCAGGAGATGCTGGATCTGACGCGCGCCGATCAAGTCGATGTTCAGTTCCCGAACGCGGTCTGCGATATCAACCAGACCATCAATCAGGTGGTCAATGATTTTCGCATGATCCACCCCGAATTCGTCTTCACCTTGGACAACGACCTCAAGGGGGAGACCTGGGTGCGCATGTACCGCAACCACGTCGAGCAGGTGCTGATCATCCTGCTGGACAATGCGTTCAAGTATTCGACGGACCGCAAGGAGATCCATGTCTCGGCGGCCGAGAACAGCGACGGGGTCTCGCTGGCGGTCCAGGACTTCGGCGAAGGGATCAGCCCCAAGGACCGCGACCGCGTCTTCAACCGGTTCTATCGGGTCGATAAGGCTCGCAGCCGGGAAAAAGGCGGCAACGGCCTCGGGCTGTCGATCGCCCAGCAGCTGGTCGAAAGCTACCATGGCCAGATCTCTGTCGATTCAGCGCTGGGCCACGGCTCAGTCTTTCGCGTCGACTTGCCGGTGATCACGGCGGCTGCTGCGGATAAGCTGCGTGCGACAGAAGACGCCAAGCCCAAGCCGATTGCGGCGATCAAGAGCGAACTATAAGGAGAAAGAAGGGTGTGCGATGACTGATCAGAACCTGTTAGACGATTACATCGATGTGTACATGACCGGCTTCAAGTACGTGGGTGACCTGGTGTCCGCCCCGATGAAGCAGTATAACCTGTCTTTTGAGCAATTTTTGATCATGCGCGACCTGTTGGCGGGCCACACCCTGTCGATCTCAGACGTCGCCAAGAACCGGCACGTCACGCGGGCAGCGATCTCGCGGCAGATCAAGACGTTGCTGGATAACCACTACATCGTGCAAGACCGCGATGCGAACGACCGGCGGCGGTTGTACTTGCGGCTCACCGCGCGCGGTGAGGAAGTCACCACGGCGCTGAACGCAGCGATCCACGAGCGCTTCTACCGCTGGGTCGAGGTGATCGGCGAACAGGACGGCCGCGAGCTGTTGCGGATCATGCGCCGAGTCTCCAATGAGATCATCCACTGAGTGTCGTCACTAGCGGCGCCTAGGTGTCGCTGGGAGAGCCGAGAACACTGATGTGTGTCTCGGCTTTTTGGTGTCTGCACGTCCGGCTGGCCCGCTCACTGGCGGGGTGGGACGGCCACGGGACGGCGTGAAATCGTTATCGCCAACTGTGCCATCGGTGGGGGATGAGCGCCGGTGTTCAGCGAGATGACTGTATCTGGAAGCGGTTTGTTTTGCCCGGTCAGATGCCGTACAATGGAAACGAAAGTGGCCGTTGAACGGGCCAAGATCGTGGAGGCGAAACGATGAGTACATTAGAGATCAAAGATCTACACGTCAAGATCAAGGACGAACCGGCGCATGCAGAGATCCTGCGCGGCGTCGACCTGACGGTGCGCACAGGCGAGGTCCATGCCTTGATGGGGCCTAACGGGAACGGGAAGTCGACGTTAGCGGAGACCATCATGGGGAATCCCCGTTACGTCGTGACCCAAGGCGATATCCTGATCGACGGGCAGAGCCTGCTGGAGATGGCCGTCGATGCGCGGGCGCGCGCCGGGTTGTTCCTGGGCATGCAGTATCCGGCTGAGATCGCCGGGGTGACTAACGCCGAGTTCATTCGCGCGGCGATCAACGCGCGGCGTCCGGACGACGACCAGATCCCGATCATGCAGTTCTTGGCCCAACTGGATCAGACGATGGCCACGCTGGAGATGCCGGACAACATGGCGGACCGCTACTTGAACCAGGGGTTTTCGGGCGGGGAGAAAAAGCGCAACGAGATCCTGCAGCTGATGATGATCCACCCGAAGTTTGCCTTGCTAGACGAGATCGACTCGGGGCTTGACATTGATGCGCTGCGGATCGTGGCCAAGGGCGTCAACCTACAGCGGGGCCCCGAATTCGGCAGCCTGATCATCACCCACTACCAGCGCCTGCTCGATTACATTGTGCCGGATTATGTCCACGTGATGAAAGACGGTCAGATCATCGAGACCGGCGGGGCGGAGCTGGCGAAGGACTTGGAGAAGACGGGGTATAGTCACCTCAAGGCAGGTGAGTCGAATGCCTGAGCAACGCTTACCGAGCACGCCGAAGATCCCGCTGGCGCGCTACTTGAAGCAGGCCAAGGACACCCAGCCCGTTTCGATGGTCCAGGTGACGGCCCCGGATGCGGTGACCGTTCGGCCAGGGACCGCGGCGGCGTTTGCAAGTGACGATCAGCTGGATACCTGGCTGCGCCAAGACGCGCAGCAGATGACGATCGTTGAGATCCCCGCCGGCTTCACGACCTCAGCGCCGCTGGTCTTGACCGGGCCGGCCGACGGGGGCGGGGTCCTGCTGATCCGCGTCGGCGAAGGGGCGCATGTCGTCTTGCAGGAAGAGTGGCGCAGTCGCGGCACGCTGCTGGGGATCGGGGTGCAGGTGCAACTGGCCCCGCATGCCGTGGTCAGCTGGTTGACCTACGATGCGCTGCGTGCGACCACCGCGGTGATCAAGCGGACGGCTGACTTGGCCGCGGGCAGCCAGCTCAACTGGACGGTGGCTGGGTTTTCCCAGAACTCGGGGGCTAGCTTAGTGACGGTCAACCTGAATGGTGAAGGGGCCCAAGCGACGGCTAACGTCGGTGTCCTCGCCAGCGGCAAGCAGCACATCGGCTACACGACGGCGATGACGAACTATGGCCGCAAGACGCGGGGCCACATCAACCAACGCGGCGTGATCACCGGGAGTGCCCACCTGATCTTCAACGGGATCGGGCACATCGTGCAAGGCGCTCGTGGCAGCGATAATCAACAGGAGAACCGCGTGCTGATGCTGGCGGAACGCGCACGCGGCGACGCGAACCCGATCCTGTTGATCGACGAGAATGACGTCACTGCGGGGCACGCCGCGTCGGTCACGCGCGTAGACAAAGCCCAGCTCTACTATCTGATGAGCCGGGGGCTGTCTTATGCGTTGGCCTCGCGGTTGGTGATCCGAGGCTTCCTGGAGGCCGGGCTTGCAGAGATCACTGATCCGACGCTCAAGCAGGAGCTATTTGAGACGATCGATGAAACCTTGGTGAATGAGAATGCGTGAACAATTTCCGTTTTTCGCCCAACACCCGGACTTAGTGTACCTGGACACAGCGGCGACGAGCCAAAAGCCGCAGGTCGTGCTTGACGCCTTGCGGGATTACTACCTGAATGACAACGCCAACGTTCACCGGGGGCTGTATCAGCTGGCCTTTGAGACGACCGAGCGTTACGAGGCGATCCGGGCCCAGGTCGCGGCCTTCGTGAACGCGGCGCAAGCAGAGGAGATCGTCTTCACTCGGGGAACGACCGATAGTCTGAACCTGGTCGCAGGCAGCTTCGGCCCCCAAGTCCTGCAGGCAGGAGATGAGGTGCTGGTCAGTGCCAGCGAGCACCACAGCAACTTCATCCCATGGCAGCAGCTGGCCGAGCGCGTCGGTGCCCGCTTCGTCGTGGCACCGGTGCAGGCGGATGGGAACACGGACCCGGCGGCCTTGGCCCAACTGATCACGCCGCGGACGCGCCTGTTGGCCATCGCCCAGGTCACGAATGTGGCCGGCGGGTTGGTCCCAGTGCGGGCGCTTGCTGACCGCCTGCACGCCCAGGGGGGGATCGTGGTCGTCGATGGGGCCCAGAGCGTGGCGCACATGCCCGTTGATGTGCAAGCCATGGGGGCCGACTTCTTCGCGTTTTCGGGCCACAAGGTGTACGGCCCCACCGGGATCGGCGTCTTGTACGGGCGTCGCGCGCTCCTGGCCGCGATGCCACCGGCCCAGTTCGGTGGCGAGATGATCGATGAGGTGACGGACGCGCACTCGACTTGGGCGCCGGTCCCACTGAAGTTCGAGGCCGGGACGCCAGACATCGCCGGGGTCTTCGGCCTGAGCGCGGCGCTGACGTTCCTACAGGCGCAAGACTGGTCCACAGTCCGGGCGCGCGAGGATCAGCTGATCCGCCGACTGCGCCAGGGGCTGGCGGCGATCGACGGGCTCACGCTGTACGGCACGGCCGATAGCTTCGGCATCGTCAGTTTCAACCTGACCGGGGTCCATCCACACGACCTGGCGACCTTCTTGGATGAGCAGCACATCGCCGTGCGGGCTGGGCACCACTGCGCCCAGCCGCTGATGGCGCGCCTTGGCGTTCCGGCGACGGTGCGCGCCAGCCTGGGGCTCTATAACGACGCCAGCGATATCGACCGGTTGATCGGCGGCGTTGCCGCAGCAAGGGGGTATTTTCTTGGCACTGACTAAACTCGACCAACTTTACCGCCAGGTGATCCTTGATGAGGCGACGCATCCGCGCCACCACGGCAAGCTGTCGCAGCCGACCCATACGATCACAGTGCGCAACCCAAGTTGCGGCGACGTGTTGACGCTGGATCTGCAAGTGGTCGATGGGGTGATCCAGGCCGCGGCGTTTGCAGGCAGTGGCTGCACGATCTCCCAGGCGTCGGGGAGCCTGATGACCGATCAGATCATCGGGCAGACACCGGCTACGGTCAGTCGGATGGTCGAGACGTTCTCGACGCTGGTGATCGATGGGCAGGCGGCTGATGAGGCGCTCCTGGGCGACGCGGCGATCCTGCGGGGCGTTCACCAGTTCCCGGCGCGGATCAAGTGCGCGACGTTAGCCTGGAAGGCCGCAGCGCAGGCGTTAACGGAAGGGGCACAACATGACTGAGACCAAAAACACTAAGAACAACGAGACCGTCGCAGCTGCGGTCGACTTTCTGCCGGACACCAACCCGGCGGACTTCAAAGATGATATCCGTCCCGTATTCTCCACCGGCCGGGGGTTGACCGAGGCGACTGTGCGGACGATCTCGGCCGAAAAAGGCGAGCCAGAGTGGATGCTCGACTACCGCCTGCGGGCCTTTGAGACCTACCAGAAGTTGCCAATGCCGCCGTTTGGACCTGACCTCTCCGATCTGGACCTCGAGAACATGCTGTACTTCCAAAAGGCGACGAATCGGACCTACCAGGACTGGGATGACGTGCCCGAAGAGATCAAGGCAACGTTCGATCGCCTCGGCGTGCCTCAGGCAGAGCGCAAATACCTCGCCGGGGCGAGCGCGCAATATGAATCCGAGGTGGTCTATCACAACATGAAAGACGAGTTCGACAAGCTCGGAATCATCTTCATGGACATGGATTCGGCGCTCAAAGCCTATCCGGACCTTGTGCGTCAGTACTTCGGGACGCTGGTCCACCCGAGCGATAACAAGTTCGCAGCCCTGAACTCGGCCGTCTGGTCCGGCGGCAGCTTCATCTACGTGCCGGCTGGCGTGCAGACCGATGTGCCGATCCAGTCCTACTTCCGGATCAACGCGGAGAACACAGGCCAGTTCGAGCGGACGCTGATCATCGTCGCGCCGGGCGCCCATGTGAACTACGTCGAAGGCTGTACCGCGCCGAATTACTCCAGTGATTCCCTGCACGCGGCGGTGGTCGAGGTGTTCGTGCAAGACGACGCGTACTGCCGCTACACGACGATCCAGAACTGGTCCAAAAACGTGTTTAGTCTGGAGACCAAGCGCGCGCAGGCGCTGCAGAATGCGACGATGGAATGGGTCGACGGCAACCTCGGCTCCAAGACGACGATGAAGTACCCGAGTGTTTACCTCGATGGGGCCGGCGCCCACGGGACGATGCTGAGCATCGCGGTGGCCGGTGAAGGCGTTGATCAGGACAACGGGGCGCGGATGATTCACAACGCACCGAACACCTCCAGCTCGATCGTCTCGAAGTCGATCGCCAAAGACGGGGGCCGTGTCGATTACCGCGGGACCGTGCGCTTCACCAAGAAGGCGGAGAACGCGTTTTGCCACGTGGAATGCGACACGATCCTGATGGATGAGCGAAGCAAGTCCGATACGATCCCTTACAATGAGATCCATAACCCAACCGTGGCGATGGAGCACGAGGCGAAGGTCTCCAAAGTCTCCGAGGAGCAGCTCTACTACCTGCAGAGCCGGGGGATCCCCGAGGCACAGGCGACCGAGATGATCATCATGGGCTTCGTCGAACCGTTCACTAAGGAGTTGCCGATGGAGTACGCGGTCGAGCTCAACCGCCTGATCGGCATGGAGATGGAAGGCAGCGTCGGCTGACCACCAGAAGGCACCACCCAACGAGAGCCAAAGGCCGTCAGTCCCGGACTGACGGCCTTTTGACGTCTATTCTGGGAAGGGTACCACTGAACTAACAAAAACCGCAAAGAATTTTTACGAAAGTTGATTTGAACATGGCGTTACTGATTTGACGGGCTTTTCAGCGTATCATTCCATAAGCATCAGAATAAATGGTTGCCCGACGTAACTACTCTCGATAGACTGGTTGTATAAAGAGTGTAAAAAACCTAAAGTTTTTTGGGAAATGTGTGGGCCTGGCCATAGTTGAGTGGGGTTGCTATGACAGGAGGACACTATGAGAAGTCAGCGATTACGGGGCACTAATCCGGTCGCCAAGAATTACCGGATGTATAAGGCCGGAAAATTTTGGCGATTCGCGTTCAGTATGTTTGCAGGCACGGTCATCGGTGGGAGCATGATGGTCGGGTCTAGTTTGATGATCGATTCCGGGCTGCAGATCGTGCAGGCCGCGACCAAGGACTTTACAGCAGGAACAGATCTAGATGGCATCAATTTCCAGGGTGATCACTTGGGTGAGAAAGTCAAATCCCTAGTGACCGTCACCGGGGAGGTCGATGCTAACGGTCGGCTATTAACCAATCAGCCGATCAAAGTCGTGGTTCAGGGACTTGATCCAAAGGCCAATAACGAATTGGTCCAGTTACTCAATAACGATACGGGTGCCAAGACGGACGATGTGCGGGTCAACTTTGGGAACACCGATCTCTCGGAGTGGACACTTTATTCGTCTGCCTTTGATCCGAGCAAGGCCGCGTTCACCTATACGATCCCAGCCGAGCAAGTCGAGGCGCTTTTTGGTGAGACCGGTGGGACCATGGCGGTCTATGTCCATCCGCTGATGGGCCAGCCCTTGGTGATCGAAGCGGCGGTCGTGGCGAACGATGACGGGGTCGTCACGGTCGGTGATTCTCCGGACAGCCCGAGCACAACAGGCGATACTGGGGACACCGGCGATACGGGCGATACCGGGGATACCGGGGACGTGCCGGCGACTGCTGGGTTGACCGTTCACTATAAGTATCTTGATGAAAACGGTCAGGAGATCCCGAACAGTGCCCAGTCGAAACTGCTCGCGGATAGCGAAAAAGTTGACTTCAATCCGCTGGATCCACCGGCAGGGTACACGTTCGACGTCGCGAAGACCAAAGTCGAGCTGCCTGACGTTATCGCGGATGCGGTTGCAGGCGATATTGCCGAGGCTAGCGATTTTGCGGCCCTGAACGCCCTGCTGAGCAAAATGGGACTGGCGAACGCAGAGGCGTACGAGGACGCCGGCCTCGACGCGCTCAATATTACGTATCAAGGCCAAAAGACCGCCGCAGCACCGGTTACGGTCAACTTTGTGTCGGCGACCGATCCGAAGACCACGGTCAAAGCAGCGGTGACGCTGAACGGCACGATCGGAGACGCGGTCGATTTTAGCACGCTCGATAAGGTCGTCAGTGGGTGGACGCTCAAGGATGATGGGGCCACCAAGGCACTGACCTTCGGCGAAACGGCGCAGACCGTGACGCTCACTTACACCCAAAATGAGTATCAGGCGATCGCTAAGCTTGTCGACGAGGCGGGTAGCCCGGTCAAGAATACGAACGGACTGTCCGAGATCGACCTTGGCACGCATTCGGCGAAAACGGCGATCGTGACCTCGGGGCTGAACCTGACGGTGCCGGGCTACGAACTCGTGGATAATCCATTGGCGGTTCACTATGTGTACACTGATCAGCCCGACCAGGTGATCGAAGTCGTCTACAAGAAGATCCCGACTGGTACGGTCGAGGTGCAGTTGATCGACCAGGCGACAGGCGCGCTGGTCGAATCCGGCAGTAAGAAGAACACCTACGCCTATACCGGCGCGATCGGCGACACGGTCGATTTTGCGAGCCTCGGGATCGACACGGACATCACGGGGTACACGCTGGTGCACGACGGCACGACAACGCCGTACACGATCGCCGCGGACAATCAGCCGATCGTGATCTCGTATAAGAAAAAAGCCGGCGTGATGGTCGAACTCGTCGACGAATCCGACACCGTGATCGATCTGCCCGGCGAGACCACGACTTATCAGATCGAAGCCGCGGTCGGGGACGTGATCGATTTCAGCGAGAGGGATATCGATAAGGACCTGCCAGGCTACACGCTCGTTAGCGACCCGACGACCAGGGCCTACACGGTGACCGGCGGAGACAACGTGGTCAAGATCCAGTACGAGAAGATCCCGTCTGTGACGGTGATCGTCAAGCTGGTGGACCAGTCCGGTAATTCACTGACCAACGCGAGCGGCGAGCAGAGCTACAGCCTCGTGGGCCAAGTCGGCACACAAGCTGATTTTGACCAAGCCAAGATCGACAAGGTCGTGTCGGGGTATAAGCTCGTGAGCGATCCGACGACTCAGGCGTACACTTTCACGACCAATGGGGCCGTGCTGGAGATCACGTACGCGCAGCAGCAGACGGTGACGGTCAAGCTGATCGATGATCAAGGGCAAGCGGTCCACAACACAGACGGCGTGGACCATGTTGACTTGACCGGTTTTCCGGCTGATCAGCTGACCTTTTCGGATCTGAACAAGACGGTCACGGGCTACACTATTTCGGCGGATGACACGGCCACGCCATACACGGTGACGACCGCAGATGATCAGACCCTGACGATCACCTACCACAAAGATGGACCGCGCGTCTACACCCCGGATGATCCCGGCGTGCTGGACGACGGTGATCCATCGGATACGTTGCCTAAGTACCTGATCGCGACCGTTGAGCAACACATCATTTATACCGGTGATGTGGCGGGGCTGCCGGCTGAGCGCAAGGAAGGCGCGATCACGATCTATCGCACGGCAACCGTCGATGAGACCGGCAAGACAGTGTACACCCCGTGGACCACAGATCCTTCTGGCGTCGGCGGTAATGCAGATACGGTCTTGCTGCCCGCAGAACCGGCGAATGCCCAGACGATCCCTGTGATCGATGGGGCGACTGGGGCATTCGTCACCGGCACCAATGACGCGATCGCCGACGCCGATCTGCAAGGTGTTGGCAAAAAAACGGGCAACATCGATGGGACGAAAGGCGGTATGATCGGCGGCAAAGGGTACACCCAGTTCGTCGTGACCCGGACCGTTAACTACACCCAGACTGAGGTGACCCCGGATCTTGAGACGCACGATGCGCCGCCAGCCACGACGGACCCGTATTATGACGGGACACACAAGTTCCTGAATGTGACCATCAATGGGGTCAAGGACGGTGAGACCTTCTTGATCAAGACGGTGCCGGTCGAATTCACCCGCACCTATACCGTTGATGCGAACGATCCAGACGGGACCGTAGTGGAATACGGCGACTGGACGCTCAACAGCGCTTTTGTGGCCACGACGCCGACTATTTTTGATGGTTACACGGCGACCCCAGCGACGGTCACCGATGTGGCGAAGCTGGACGACGGCCGGACGATCGCGGCGGCAACCAATGCCTTTGGGCTCGTTGAAGCGGATCAGGACGAAGCAGTCACGACGATCGTCAACTATACCAAAGACGTTGTTGAACCTAATCTAGTCGAGCACCCGGCGCCCAAAGACACCGATGATGCGCACTATGACGAGACGCACAAGACCCTCGATGTGACGATCTATACGGTTCGTGACGGGCAAAAAGTTGAATTTAAGACGCAGCAAGTGGAATTGTCGCGGACCTATACGACAGATGAGAACGATCCGTCGCAGTCGGTCGTTGCGCATGGGGATTGGACGGTTGATGAGCCGTGGCAGACGGTTGCAATTCCGGTCGTTGACGGGTACACAGCCTCGTTGACGAGCGTCACGAGTAGCACACTGGACGATGATGGCGTTGCGATCAATCAAGTCGTGACGTTGCTTCAAGCCCAAGCGAGTGACGACGACGATCAGATCACAGTGACGGTCAACTATACCAAGGTTGCTGCTCAGACAGGCGCCGGGACTGTTCACTATGTCTATCGAGACGTCAATGGGGTCGAGTTGATTCCACCAGTCGCGGTTAGTGGCGAGTTTGGGTATGACTACAGCCGAGACTATGAGATCCCCGAAACGATCAGTGGTGAAGGTCTGGACCTAGACGATGCGAACGGGACACTTGATGTCTCCACGCTCTACTACTATGCGACGGCGGATATGAACGGTGGTCAGATCAATAATCTGCCGGATGATAGTACGGCCGATGCCGCGTTTGCCACAGCTGGCCAGGATATCTGGGTCATGTACGTTGCTAAACCCAAGGACGCGATGACCCCGACCTTTGAACCAATCACTGACCCTGATACGGGAGAGGTCACTGGCTACAACATCCTCATGGGTGGTCAGATCGTTGGGACAATCTATAACGGCGAAGATGGCAAGACCCCAACGGTCACCCCGATCGTTGATGCGGCGGGCAAGATCAAAGGGTACAAAGTTGAGTTGAATGGCAAGCTTTATACGATTTCCAATGGTGAAAAAGGTGATAAGGGCGATTCAATCAAGGTGACTGGCCAGTCTACTGATGGTGACGGGAATACGATCATCAACTTCAGCGATGGGTCACACATTACCTTACCGAAGCCAGAGGCCAACACGGACATCAGCGTGATGCCAAAAGTCGTTGATGGGCAAACAGTCGGGTACGTCTTGACCATTGATGGTCAAGATTACGAGATCATCAATGGGCAGGATGGTGTTGGAATCGCAAGCCAGACAACTGAGGACAATGGTGACATTGTGATCACCCTGACTGATGGCTCAAGTTTTACGATCCCACATGGCATCAAAGGCGATAAGGGTGATGCGGGTGCCGACGGTAAGTCCGCACTGGACATCTGGATCGCCAATGGCGGCAAAGACCTGACTGGCGACGGTACGGTTGACGCCGACGATATGATCGAAGCCCTGAAGGGTGCCGATGGAAAATCGGCGCTGGATATCTGGATTGCCAACGGTGGCACCGATCTGAACAATGACGGTACGATCGACGGTAAGG
>NZ_JABEKX010000002.1:0-971722 GCF_013407595.1 Lacticaseibacillus absianus | reverse complement strand
ACCGGCGACAAAGGCGAGACCGGCGACAAAGGTGAGACCGGCGACAAGGGTTCAACCGGCGACAAAGGCGAGACCGGCGACAAAGGCGAGACCGGCGATCCGTCGCTCACCTTGCCAGTAACTGAAAATGAAACAATCACCGTCACGATGGTTGGGGATCCGGTGTACTATGATCCATCTGGTGACTACACGCCGACAGATGGTGGTCGGACGGTCATCACGGTTGCCGGTTCGCCGGACCCTGTCTACTATGATCCGTCAGAGGATGACTCAATGACACAGCCGGGTGAACCTGGTGAAGTCGATGGCGGTGAAACGCAGCGGACGGTTGCCGGTTCACCGGACCCTGTCTACTATGATCCGTCAGAGGATGACTCAACGACGCAGCCAGGTGAACCTGGTGAAGTCGATGGCGGTGAAACGCAGCGGACAGTTGCCGGTTCACCGGACCCTGTCTACTACGACCCGTCGGAGGATGACTCAACGACGCAGCCTGGTGACGTTGACGACGGTGGGGATCCGCAGACGGATGACAATCAGCCTGGTCAGCCGACTGAGCCAAGCACACCAAGCGCTACTGGTGATCAACCGCAAGATCATGATGGTCGGACTGGCAATCAACAGCCGACGACGCAGGGCCCGCAGCTTATGGCGCATGTCACACCGGGCGTGTCAACTGCAGGTGCTCGAACGACCAGTCAAGATCACGCAACGTTACCACAAACTGGTGAACACACCGACAACGAGTTGATCGCTGCAGGTGTTGGTCTGACGATCATGGAAGCAATGGCAGCTTTCGCAGTTGCGAAGAAGCGCCGCGACGATGAAGCGTTGTACTAAGCTCACGGTGAAGTGAGTCCCGAACGAGCTGCTACCCTCAGTGATATCAAGGGTGGGCAGCTTGTTCATACATATGAGAAGTGAGGCGTTAGCCATGGAAAAACAACTTTCGATCATTATGCCGTTTCGTCGTGAAACGATCACACAGATTACGCGCATGTTGACGAGTTTAAATAATCAGATCGGCGTGGATTGGTCGACGATCGAAGTTTTGCTGGTCGGCGACGGGGTCGACCGCCTGCCGGCTGAAGTCACCGCGTGCTTGTCTCAGACGTCCGCACGGCAGGTGACCTATCGCCCGAGTCGTGGTGCAGGTGTTGCCCGGCAGGTCGGGATCGATCAGACCCGTGGGCGCTACGTGATGTTTCTCGATGCCGACGACGTTTTGGCAGATGTTTTCGTGCTTCGCGATATGCTACAGGTCGTGGCGACGCAAGCCCATCAGCTGGTCATCGCGCGGTACACGAAGCAACGCCGCGTGGGGCAAGAGTTCCACTACGAATGCTCAGCGGCGCATGATTGGAAAGCAGCGTATGGCAAACTGTACAATCGTGCGTATCTGGTTGCGAGCGGGGTGCGCTGGTTACCGGATCTGCGGATCTTTGAGGACACCTACTTTGTTGGCTGTGTCTGTGAGTTGGCGACGGATATCTCTTATCTGGATCGGTCGGTCTATGTCTGGCTCTGGAATCCGGTGTCGACGGTGCGGCGTGACCATCACGCCTTTGACCATCAACTTCACGACTGGGCGCGTGCGAATCAGGCTGCACTTGCGGTGATGCACGCCCAAAAACCACAGGTCTGGTCGCGTGATTTTGACACCTACATGGCGGATCTTTACTTCCGCACTCGGCAATATGTACCGGCGGATGTGCCCGCCTTTCGTGCGGCGCATACACGCCTACTGGTGGCCAACCGACAACTCTGGAACCCGTCGGCGAAACAACGGATCTGGGCGCGGATCAGCGAGCTGGCTCAGCCAGGCAAGCGTTATGCGGGGGCCGCAGTGGACGGGGTTGAGCGCTATCTGAAGGCACAGGATCAGATTCTGCGCCTGGCATTCGAAGAATCGAGGGGACAAGCGTGAGCCGACCATGGCTAAGCCTGATTATTCCGTATCACCTGGCGTACGGCGCGGACCTCGAACGTGCGCTCGATTCGGTGATGGCGCAGATCGGGATCGATCTGACCGCGATCGAGATCTTATTGGTCAATGATGGTGGGCCGGCAGCCCCTCAGCGCCTTTTGACGCGCTATCCCGTCCGTCACTTGACGTTGACGACTAACGCTGGGGCCGGTGTTGCCCGCCAGTATGGGATGGATCAGGCGTGCGGCGACTACCTGATGTTCATCGATGCGGATGATCTGTTGGCCAGCCCAATAGTCTTGAATGCCTTCGAACGCGCTGCTCGTCAAGCCCCGGATGTGATCACAGCCCCTTTTTGGCAGGAGGTCAAGGATCAGGGCATCACGTACATCCCGCATGCAAGCATCGATCGGTCTGCTGCGTACGCGAAGGCGTACCGCCGCGCTTACCTTGACGCACTGGGGTTGCGTTGGCATCCCGCCTTGCGGGTCTATGAGGACCTGTACTTCGTCAGCCTTGCCGTGGACCTGGCCGCAACGGTCGCGACGCTGACGCAGCCCGCGTACATCTGGCGCCTGAACCAGGCCTCGACGGGGCGCCGTGATCACCACGCGATGGCGAGTGCGATGGAGGTCTGGGTCGAGGCGCAGCGCATGCGCCTGCAGTTTTTGCGGACGCATGCGCCGCAACGGTGTGGACATGACTTTTACGAGTGCCTCGGGGACGTCTACGTGCATGCTCAAATTTATCCCCCCGCGCGCTTGAACGCGGTTCGGCGTCAGGTTAGACTATTATTAGTTGAAAACATTGAGTTTTGGCGGCGACCGGGCGCGGCACGCCTGGTGCAGGCGATCGCGACTCGGCGGCTCCAAAACCGCCGACTGCAGTGGCCAGCGCTATCGCTGGCCGGATTGCCCGCGTACACCGCGTGGCTGGAGGAGCAAGCATGGACAAGCTAATCAGCATCATTATCGCGGCCGATTCGGCCACTGCGGCCGATCTCAGTATCCCGCTGTCCTCACTGAATAACCAGCTAGGGATCGATTTTCGCCAGGTCGAGGTGATCTTGATCGATAACGGGCGCTACCAGCTGGATGATTTAGAGCCGCTGCGGCTGTTCAATCACTTGAAGTTCCGCTACATCAAGCCTGCACGAATCTGGTCTTGGCCGGCAGCCTTGCAGCAAGGGCTGATGATCGCCACGGGGCAGTTCGTGATGTTCATGGGGCCGAATATGCAACTGAACCAGATCGACGTCCTGCAGCGCTTTTTCACGGTGGCTCGGGCCCATCCTGAGGCCCAGTTGCTTGCCGGCACGTTGCTGACGCAGCAAATGGCCCCGACGCGTGAGGTGACCTATCAGGTCGACGAGACGACCCGTTTGCTGCGTGGTCGGTGGTTCAACCGGGCGCTACTGATGCAGGCACAGATCGCATTCGAACCGTTCGGCGACTATACCGAGGAGTTAGTTGCGCGTCTGGCGGAGGCCGCGGCGACTGGCCACATACAGCCGGTGGACGTGATCGCGTGCGCGCAGTTTCTCGGCCGAACGGTGTCTGAAGCGGTGTTGGCGCCGGTCGCACGCGCTGTTACACCAGAGTGGGTCCGCATGATGGACCGTTACTTCACGCAGCTGAAGGCGATCGCGCCGGCAACTTACGCGAAGGCACTCGCGCAGTCGATCATCCGCTTTTACACCCAACTGGCCCAAGCCAAACCCACGGATCGTGATGCGATGCTGGCGCTGATGGCCAACTTGGTCGCGCATCACGGGGCACGTTGGGATGAGATCCAGGTGCATATCGATGAAGCCCGACTGGCCGACCAGGCGCCGCGTGCGCCGTGGAACAGCGAGCCTGCGCGCTTTGACGCCTACCTCGCACGGATCGCTGGCCACTAAAGCCACCCTAAGACTTCTACCCACAACCTGGGTGGAAGTCTTTTTGGTCGTCGGCGTCGGGTTTGGGCGCTTGCACAGAGTTTGGTATAATGAGGCCGAACGGAGGGGTTGCAGATGACAGACGATCTGAATCAGTTCATCAAGGCCAAGGCGCTGGGGATCCCCACGTTGCATCCGGATGAGAAGCGTGCTTTTTTGGGTAACTTTCGCGATCGGGTCGCCATGGCCGTTACGATCCGCCAACTGCACGATCCACGCGTGATGGCACTGCTCGATCAGGTGCTCTCGCGGTATCCTGGCTACCGGATCACGCTCAACGGGCGCATGATGCCACAGATGATCGAAGCGTACATGAAACAGGCACTTGCGCATGATTATCCATTCACGATCATGGCGCAGCCAGGCGTGCGCATCAAGCGGGACGCGCATGCAGATGACTTCGGTTGGGTCTTGGCCCATCCGACGGATAAGATCACGCGGCCGATCCTCTTGTGAGCGGGCGCGGACTGAAAGGAACGATGAACAGATGACGGAAGAATCACAACGCGTGCGCCAACAGATGCAGGGGCTGCGCGACGGCCTGCTGGCGGGCAAGGTGTTCACCAAGCTGCCCACGGCGATCGCAGGCGTGATGGCTGGTGTCGCACGTCAGAACCCGACGCCCGTGGTCCTGCCCAGCGACGATATCCGTGCTCTCGCGCGGATCCAGACCATCAGTTTGCGGATCAAAAACGACAAAGAGCCAGCCGTGAGTGATGAGGAGCTCGCCTTTTTGGTCGATCACTTAGCGAGTCGCAACCCGGCCGTTCGGGATAAGGGGGTCTTTTTCCTGATGAGCGACTTGTTCCAGGCGGATGCGTTCACGGCCGCACAGGTCCGCTGGTTGTTCGACTGGTTCCAATCGGAAGACGTGCTGTTTGCCCACATCCTTGAACCGGAGAATGACGGGGTCTTCCAGCGAAGCTTCGCGGTAATGCTCTTGTCTGGACTGGTCTATGCCGACCTGAATCGGTATCACTTGCTGGCGCAGGCCGATTACCAGCAGTTGCTGGTCACCTTGGCCACGTATGTCGTGCTGGAGCAAGACGGCCGTGGTTATGTGCAGGGGGCCGGGTGGGCCCATGCCTACACGCACATTGCCAACCTAGCCGACGAGCTGACGCAGGTGCCAGTGCTGACGCGCGGTGAAAAAGTGTTCCTGATGGCGACGATCTTTGAAGGCTGGCAGCGCAACTCGGATGCGCTGGTGTTCGGTGAAGATCAGCGCGTGGCGAGCTACCTTGTCAACCTAGCGGCCAAGCATCAGTTCTTTGCGGAGTCCCAGGTGATGTGCTTGACTGCGTGGCAGAACCGGTTGAAGGACATGCGGCCGCAAGAGACGCTGGCGTTTTGGAACCGCTGGTACAACCGCTCACGGTTGCTAGAAGCACTGCTGATGCGGGCGGACCTCCCGAAGGTCGTTGTCGATTATCTCCAGAAGATTATCGACTTATATTGAGGTGATGATGGTCGAAGCAGTGATTTTTGATATGGACGGCGTGTTGGTCGACTCCGAGCCGATCACGCTTGATGATCGGCTCGCTTACTTTGCGCAGATCGGCCTTGAGCTGACTCCCGCACAGGTGGCGGGGTTGATCGGCCGGAACCTCGGGCAGACCTGGCCGGCGCTTCTGCCTGATCGCCCGGCAGCGGTGTACGCGAAGCTGACTGCCGGCTATCATGCTTTTCGGCGCGCCCGGGCACTGGATTACGGCCAGATCGTCGATCCCGCCGCGCGCCCGCTGATGCAGTGGTTGAAGGCACACGGCCTGCGTGTGGCGATCGCGTCTGCCTCAGATCAGGCGCAGATCGCCCAGATGGCGGCGCAGACGCAACTGGCACCGTACCTGGACGTGATCATTTCAGGGCTGGACTTTGTCCGCTCCAAGCCGGACCCTGCGGTTTACCAAGCGGCTTTGCGGGCACTCGACCTCAACGCGGAACAAGCGATAGCCGTCGAGGATTCCCAGATCGGCATCCAAGCCGCCCGCGCGGCCGGGTTACGGGTCGCCGCGGTGCCGATCCGCGACCCGCGCTTGCAACAGGATCAATCAGCGGCGACTTGGCGCGTCGCAAGTCTGAGTGCGATCACGGCGTTGGTCCAGACCAGCTGACCCTGTCATGACAGTTCGATGAGAGTGGGTTCGCCTTAGTGTGAGGCGGCTCGATCCGATCGTTGCCGAACCTCGGTGACGATTTTTTTGATGGGCTTGTCATGCGATTCACATATATTATTAAGATAAAATGATTTATATTATCTTGTTAAATGACTAACTTTCAAGAAAAGTAGCCAAAAATCATAATGTTAAGTATAATATCGTTATGGAAAAGAGTGTGTAAGCGACAGGCCCATTCGGCCGATAGAGGGAGTGGAACAGATGCAAAAATCACAGCCAGCGCTTCGCATCTTGGGTGAGAAGGTGCGCTATTACCGCAAGCTCAAGGGGCTGTCACAAGCCGAGTTGGCAAAGGGGATCTGCACGCAGGCGACGATCAGTCTGATCGAGAAGCGCAATAAGGTGCCGAGCATGAACATCCTGCTGCGCCTGATCAACCGCCTCGGGATCTCCCTGGAAGACATTGTGATCGAGAACCATAACCATATTCAGCGCACGCTGAATGAGGTCGATACCCTGATCCGCCACGGCGACTATGTCGAGGCCGGCGAGAAGCTGAAGCAGGTCCGCCAGGCACGGCTGAACGGTGAGGAGGAGACGAAGCGCTACTTTTACTATCAAGGGATGGTCGAGCTGTTCGTCAACCGCGATCAGGATGAGGCGATCTATTACTTCGGGCGCGTCTTGAATCCGCTGACGGTCAATTATCGCGATCTTCCGGCGATCATGGCGACGCTCGGGCTCGGGTTGGCCTACGCTGAGAAGGGGACGACGGAGCGGGCACGGGTGTATATCGATGAGGCCCTGCGCTTATTGAAGCAGATCCCGTTGACCGAAAGCCGTTACCTCGATATCGAGCTGACGATCTTCTGGCACATCGCGCGGATCTACTATGAGTTGGGGGAATACACGGGCGCGCTACAGCACATTCAAAACGGGATCGCGATCGCGGTGAAGCACGATAGCCTGTTTCTGCTCGACGAGTTGTACGCGTTGCGTGCGCGGTCGCTGATGAAGCTCGGTGATGCCAAGGCCCCCGAAGCGTATCAGATCGCTCTGGCGCTGGCCCGGGTGACGCAGAGCGATCAACTCGTTAACGCCCTGCAAGCTGAATTGGTCGCCGCGGGATGACGCGCAAAAACGCCTCCTTGCCCACCACGTCTAACGTGGTGGGCAAGGAGGCGTTTGATCTAGGCGCTTGTGTTGCCGGTCAGTGAGACGCTGGTGCGGCCAAGGCCGCCTCGATGGCGGGGATCATTTTCTCAGGCGCCGTCTTGGGTGCGAAGCGGGTGACCGTTTGGCCGTCGCGGTCGACGAGAAACTTGGTGAAGTTCCACTTGACTGTCTGGCCCAAGGCCCCAGGGGCGGCCGCTTTGAGCCAAGCAAAGAGTGGGTCGGTCTGTTCGCCGTTGACGGCGAGCATCTGGTGCATCGGGAAGGTCACGCCCCATGTGGTCCGGCAGGCTTCCGCCGCTTCCGCGCCATTCGCGAGTTCTTGGTGAAACTGGTCGGACGGAAAGCCTAGGATCACGAGGCCTTGCGCCTGGTACTTGGCGTATAGGGCCTGAAGCTGTTCGAACTGTGGGGCAAATCCGCACTTGGTCGCCGTGTTCACGATGATGATCGGCCGGCCGCGATAGCGCGAAAGCGGGTAGGTCGTTCCGTCCTCCAGGGTCGCGGTGAGCGCGTAAAAGTCTGACATAGTGAGCCTCCTATTCAAAAAAGGACCGCACAAACGCGCGGTCCCAGTGGTCAATCTTCTGCTTGTGGGCGGGGCTTCTTGGTCGAGGCGAGCGCTGGCTGGTTGTTCAAGTCGGTGCGGACGACAAGCACGTCACACAGCGCGTTGCGGGTGACGTACTCCGTCACGCTGCCGATCAGCAGGCGTTCAACGGCATTGAGGCCGGTCGCACCGATCATGATCAGGTCGATTGCTTTTTGCTTCGGGACGTCGCGGGCAATGATCGTCTTAGGCGCGCCGTATTCGATGGTGTAAGACACGTCCTGCAAGCCCGCCTTGTGGGCCTGTTCGATGTAACCATCCATCGTCTGCTTCGCGGTCTCGGTCACTTGTTCGACCATGGCGGAATCGAAGCTTGAGACATTCTGGAAAGCACGGGTGTCGACGATGTGGATCAAGAACAATTCACTGTGGTTGCGTTTGGCGACGGCGACGGCCTTTTGGAACGCCAGCTCAGACTCGTATGAGCCGTCGATCGCGACTAAAATGTGTTTGTATTGTTGGAGCATGTCAATCACCTCTTTACCTTAATTGTAACCGATTGACGGGCCAAAAGAAACGGTCCCGCTCAACCCAGATACTTCGGGATCATCAGCCCCAGCGCCGTGGTGATCAGGGCGGCGAGGATCAAGGCGACGATCTGCATCCCGCCGATGCCGGTAGCTGCGGCCAGCCCGGCGACCACCGCGCTGGCAATGAACGCAAAGGCGAACAAGGTGAGGTCGTGGCGCACGTTGGCTGGGACTTCTTTGAGCGTCAAAAAGCGTTCGTGGCGGTGGTTCAAGAGGTACAGCGCTAAGACGAGTTGCAGGAGCGCAAAGCAGATAAATAGTGACGTGATCAAGGTGAGGGTCCTTTCCGTATCTGAGGTTAAGTTCATTATACCGAATAACCATTGGTGGTGCACGACTGTCGCAGGCTGTGCGGCAGTCGACAAAAAAAGCCGGCATTTGCGCCGACTCCAAGTCATGACTTTATGAAAGGCTAATTGGTGCCGTTCTCTTCCCAAATCGTTGAAACCCGCTGATTAGCAAGTGGGCCCAGACGACGACCGCGTTAGCCGTTAAGTGAGATAACAGCACGGCGACCGCCACTTCCAGTCCCAAGGTCTCGAAACTGTTCGGTCAACTGATAACAGGGAAGCGCGCACACCTTAGGTAACTTCCATGGTTCTATCCTAGCACGCTTGTGGTGAATGTGCAAGAACAGCGCCTCGTCTAAGCGCGTCGTGGCGCGCTTGGAACCGCTCACGAGCCCCGTTGCATCTGGTGGAGCTGCTCGAGGCGCTGCGCCAGTGCACGTTCGTAATTACCGGTGGCCTTGGGCTGGTAGTAGCGCACCTGTCGCAGTTGGTCTGGCAGGTACTGCTGCCGGACCCAGCCGCCTGGATAGTCGTGCGGGAGCTTGTAGCCCACCCCATGGCCGAGGGCGGCCGCCCCTTGGTAATGGGCGTCGCGTAGATCCGCTGGGATCGGGCCGCTCTTGCCCGCGCGCACATCTGCGAGGGCGGCATCGATCGCAGTGATCGCCGTGTCGCTTTTGGGGGCGAGACACAGGTCGATCACGGCGTTGGCTAAGGGGATGCGGCCCTCCGGTAAGCCAAGGCGCTCTGCGGCCTGGATCGCGGTCAGCGTTCGGTTAGCCGTCTGGGGATTGGCCAGGCCGATGTCTTCGTATGCGATCACAAGCAGTCGCCGCATGATGCTGGGCAGGTCCCCGATTTCGATCAGGCGCGCCAGGTAATGCAGCGCAGCGTTGACGTCAGAGCCGCGAATCGATTTTTGAAACGCCGAGATCAGGTCGTAGTGCGCGTCCCCGTTGGCATCACCGTCGAGCGCGCGCTGTTGGAGGGATTGGTGCATCACGGCGGCGGTCAGGGTGATGTGCCCGGCGACTTCTGGGGTCGATAAAGTGGCCAACTCGAGTGCGTTGAGTGCGCTTCGCAGGTCGCCGTTGGTCGCGGACAGCAGGAACGTGCGTGCGTCTGGGTCTAACACGACGGGGTACTGCCCAAGCCCACGCGTCTGGTCTGCCAAGGCGCGGTCCACCGCCTGGCCGATATCATCTGCGGTGAGCGGGAACACTTGGAAGATCTGGGTGCGGGACCGGATCGCCGGGAGGATGCTCATGTACGGGTTCTCTGTCGTTGCGCCGATCAGCACGATCCGACCTGACTCAAGGTGCGGGAGCAAGAAGTCCTGTTTCGTTTTGTCCAAGCGGTGGATCTCATCCAGCAGGAGGATCACAGTTCCGCTCATTTTGGCCTCTTCTGCGACGATCTGAAGTGATTTTTTCGTGTCGGTCGCGGCGTTGAGCATGCGAAACGCGTACTTAGTCGACCCGGCGATCGCACTGGCGATGCTGGTCTTGCCTGTGCCTGGCGGCCCGTACAGGATCATCGAGGATAGGCGGTGCGCGGCGACCATGCGCCGAATGATCTGGTCTGGCCCGACGAGGTGCGCCTGACCGACGACTTCATCGAGGGTCGTCGGGCGCATCCGGTAGGCGAGGGGTTGTTGCATGTGGGCCACATCCTTTCTCCTTTCAAGTATACAAGTCGCCCGGCACAAGTCAAAACGTGGTAGGCTATCTGTAGGTCAAAATAGGAGGATGAGTATGGCAACGATGTGGCAACAGGTGGTCGACCTTGGGTTGACCCCGCTGATCGCACAGACGCGATTGCAGGTGACCCTGACGTTTCCTGGCCCTGGTGAAGGGCCTCAAGGCGCCTACATCACCCACACGGCAACGCATGTCACGGTCACCACGGATGCATCGGCGGACACCGTCGCGCTGACCGATCAGCTGGCGGCGCTTTTGGCGTCAATGCCAGCGACTGCGCTGAGTGTGCCGCAGGTGACCGTCGCCTTGCAACTCCCGGAGGGCCTGTTTGAACGCTTGTACGCTACAGGCGCCTCGGCCGCTCAGGTCGATTACCTGACGTTTCGCAACACACTGTACCGGCAACTGGCCGTGGCGACCGCACAGCATCGTGACGCGCTCGCTGGGGCATGGGGCAGTCAGGCGGCGCGCCCTGAGGTAGCCCTACAACAGGTCCCAGGACACGGGGCGCGCCCGATCGCGGCGCTGCGCGTCGGCCAGTTGGCGGCACTGGCAGGGGCGACTGGCGTGACGCCTGCCGCCTTGACCTGGCTGCAGGCGTTACCGTGGTTCATGATGACGGCCCCGAGTGGCGGACTCGTTGCGGGAATGGCGGCGTGGGGTGTCGCAGCGCCTGTGATGACACTGGCATCGGGTGCGCCCACTGCACTGGCGGTCGATCCGCTGGTCGCGCCGCTGCCCGGCGCGGCCGCGTTGAGCCGTGAGACCCAACTGCTACTGATCGCGGCGTACCGGACCGGCTTACGGGTGCGTGTCCTGGATGCTGACCAGGAGTTGATCGAGCTGACAGATGGGGCGCGCGTCGAAGTGGTCCAAGGCGGGTCGTTGACCGCCTTGGATCCGGCTGTCGCGATTGCGCTGACTGACCGCAAGCAGGCGCAGAAAATGCGACTGGGCGCCGCGGGATTACCGCTCTCGCGTGGCACGGTGTACCACACGTGGGCAGCGGCACAGGCGGATTTTAAGCAGGGCCTTGCGCACAAGAGCCTGGTGGTGAAGCCTAATGCCGGACACGACGGCCAGGGAGTCAGTGTGTTCCCCCTGCCACCGACCGCGGCCGCATTCGCGCACGCCTTCGATGTGGCGGCCACCTTCGGCGATGTGCTCGTCGAGCTCTTCGCGCCGGGGACAGTGGTGCGTTGTGTCGTCGTGGCCGGACGGGTCGTTGCGGCCTTGGAATGCGAGCCCCCCAGCCTCGTTGGCGACGGCCGACAGACGATCGCCGCGTTGGCCCAGCGGCGTGGGGTGAGTCTGGATGCTGACGCGGTCGCGACATTGGCCGCACAGGGCGCTGACGAAGCGACTGTGCCCCTGCGTGGGCACGAGGTGCGCTTGCGCGGACACGCGCGCGTGACCGATGGCACAACGATCGATGTGACCGACGAGCTGGACGACAGCTACCGGAACTTAGCCCTTGCCGCCGCCACCGCGCTTGGGGTGCAAGTGGCGGCAGTCGATATGGTCTTGGTGAACCGGTATCAACCGTGGACGGCGGAACACCCAGAGCTGGCGAAGGTCCTCAGCGTCAGCTTACAGCCGCGCATGGCTCCGCACTTGACGCCGACGATCGGGTCACCCCGGGCCGTTGCCCCCAGCGTGGTGGCGGCGTTGTTTGGGCCAACGACTCAAAAAAAGCCTGAGACGTGACCATAATCACGTTCCCAGGCTTGGGCCCGACGCATCCAGCTGCGTGATGCGCCAAGGGCCGGCGCTGAGCGTCCGACGCCAGGTCCAAGGGGGTTACCTAGCGCGGGTGACGCGATCTGTCAGCCCTCAGGAAGGCCTTCTGTCACCATCCAAGCTGACCTTTCATTGCGCCGTTCAGTCGAAGAAGCGCGCAAAGAACCCTGTCGGTTTATCCTGATCTTGCGGCTTGGGTGGCGTGGTGGTGAGACGGATCTCTGACTGCTCGATCGCCTGGTCGCTGGTGATCAGCGCCCCACAGCCAGTCGCGGCTTCGCTGGCGGTCTCATCATTGACTAGCGTGAACGGAAAGTCGGCTTGGTTAGCGGCGGCCATGAACGGGGCCGTGAGGGCGGGACTGAGCTTGCCATTCAGCAGGAGCTTGAAGTGCGGGTCACCACGATGTGTGGCGATCGCGCGCTTGACTGCGGGCAGCGCCGCGGCCGTTGTCATCTCGTCGTTGGTGATGAACAGCGCTGCGCGCTCGCGCAACGAGCCAAGGTAATGCCGGCGTTCGTCCGGGTTCGTCTGCGGAGCGCCGTAGAGACGGTTGTTCAGACGGGTTTGTAGATCATCTTGATCTGCCATGGGGGACCTCCAGAAGAGTTTGCCTCAAGTATAGCATAGGAGTGATCAGGTGTTTGAACGTGAAGATTTTGCAGTATTTGAAGCGCCGACATTGCCCGGGCGTCTGGCGTTGATCCGCCGTGACCTTGACCCCAAATTCGAGCAGGCTGGCCAGCAGCTGGTGGCCCAGTTGGCGGCTGCTGGCGTGCCGGACCAAACAGTCCACATTGCCAAACACTTAAGGCGGTACAAGTTTCCGCCGCCGGACACGTGGTTGGCCCTGTCCGCCTCTCACCGGGGATATAAGATGGTCCCGCACCTTGAATTGGGGCTATGGGATGATCGCCTGTTCCTGTGGCTGGCCCTACTTGGGGAGAGCAAAGCTCACGCGTGGTCGTTGGCGCCGTTACGCACGCCAACGCTCAGTTTGCCGGCAGGATTCGAGTTGAGCGGCGACCACACGAACAAGGTGGCCCACCCGCTGACGGCGCGCGCATTCGATGCACAGGTTCACCGCTTCGAGACCGTCAAGCGCGCGGAGTTTCTGATCGGGCGAACGTACCTAGCCGACAGCTCATGGTTCGATCATCCGACGCAGCTCTGGGCCGACGTCCAGGCGCGGGTGCAGGCGCTGGCGCCGCTATACCAGCAGTTACTGTGTCAGTAAAAGGCGTCTGGCCCTTCCACGATTGGGGAGGGTCAGACGCCTTGTTCACTTGCGTGGTCATTGGCGCTGATGCTTGGCGTGCAGGTGCTTATAGGCCTCGAACCACCGGCGCATCTCCGCTTGCTGTTCCGGTGAGGACTGCGCGAAGCGCGTGCGGATCATCTGGCGGCGCTTGGGGTCAACGTTTTGATCCAGCCAGTTCGACCAGTTGCGCGGTAACGGCTCGGCGCTGGGCTGGGCGGCCGTTGGTGGGGTGCCGGTCATGATCGCTTGGTGCGCCTTGCGAAAATCACGCCGGCCTGCTGCGGACAGCGACTCATAGTCCTTTTGCTGCTCAGCCGGCAAGCTGGCCGCATCGGACAGTTGCTGGCGTGCGTCGGCACTCAGCACGAACATCAAGATCGGGTAGGCGAGGTAAAACAGCATCGCGATATGTGGCTGAAAATACGCGACGACCAAGGCGATCGCGCTCCAACCGCTCAACGCGAGGTTGGCGTCGCCGTAGATCTTGGTGTACACCCGCTTCATCTCGGCGCGGTCCGTGTACTCGTGGTGAATGATCGCACGGGCCAGCAGGCGAAACAAGAGGTTGACGAGCAACTGCAGTCCGCCGTACAGCAGGACGGACCAGCGCGTCGTGTTGATCGCCATCATGTCTGTCATCAACGGCATCAGGGACAGCGGGGCGAGGAAGATGAGGTCGAGCAGCAAGATCCGGTACGTGATCGTTTCGATCTCGGCAAAGGCGGTGGCGTGCTGGTACCACATATTCGCCACGAACAGAAACGAGATCAGGAAGATCCCGACGCTTTTGCCCAAGGCGAGGTAATTGTTGAGGTTGTCGTGCAAGACGGGGGGGATGTTCAACACCATGATCGTGATAATGATCGCGATGATCGCATCCGAAAAAGCGTCCAGGCGCGTTTTGAGTTTCTCCATACAAGTGACCTCCATTGATGGAAGTATTGTACGCGTTCTATCGGACGCCGGCAAGCCATTCCCCTCAGAGTTGAACGAATTGACCATTCGCGAGCAGCAGGCGAACAAAATCGGGCACCGTCTCGGTCCGGTTCCAGTCGCGCTGCCACTCACAGGCGAGCTGGGCGTTCGTGACCAGTTCACCCCCGGCCTGCGCGATCCGGCCCAAGGCGGTCTCGTGCGCGATCACGCTGGTCCCGCCAACCGCGTCGACGACCGGATGCACGTGGTACTGCTCCCGCAGTGCGTCCAGGGCCGGGAAGGTCAGGCAGGCTTCGGTCCATAAGGCAGCCATGACCAGGTGGGTGCGCTTCGTCGCGCGGACCGCGTTGACGAAGCCCTGGTCTTCCCAGGCGTTGATACTGGTCCGATCATAGCTGGCCGTCGGGCCGAGGACCTGGCGCAGCGGGGCGATCGTATCTTGGTTGCGTCCAGTCGCGACATTGACGGTGGACACGATGATCGGCACCGCAAAGGCTTGGGCGAGCTGGATCGTCATCGTGATGTGACGGATCAGTGTCGGGTGGGGGATCGACTGGATCGATTCGATCTGAGTGGGTTGGTAGTCGATCACCAGCAGGACGCTGTTTTCTGGGGTCAGCAAGGGATCCGTCAAGGGGTCCCGTCTTGGTAAACTTGTCATCGTATCGCCTCCTAAGATGCCCTCAGTGTAGTCGCGCGTGACCCAAAAAGCGAGTGAGACGACTCGACAGGCGTCACACACAAAAACACTCGCGAAAAGCGCGTCGCGGGTGCGCACCAAGCCGATCTGAGGGTCAGAACTTGATCTGGTGGGTGGTGATGAGGTGGCGGATCTGTGTCTGAACGGCCATCAATGTCCGGTGTGCGTCGGCCTGAAAGTCGGTCACCAGCGCCGCCGCGATCGTGGTCGTGTCCTGGTAAGCGGTGGCCCCGACAGGATCAGTGATGTGTAGCCCGTGTTCAGTCAGGTGCGCCGTCAGATAACCACCTTCGAAGCCTTCGTCGAGAAGCTCCTGGATCCAGTTTTGCAAGCCGAGCCGGATGATCGTGTCCGGGTCGGCATCAGTCCCGTTGCGCTTGGCCGCCTCGACGAGCGCGGCGACTTGGGTCATTGATTCTGGGATCTCATGCATGGCTAACGCCTCCTTAGGTCTTGCCGCGAGTATACGCGCATTGGCCGCAAAACGCGAGGCAGATGTTGCACCAGTTGGCACCGGCACGCGTATAATGAGGCCGACCACCAAAAAAGGTGCACCGCTCGACCCTGAATCGAGCGGTGCACCCTAAAAATTGTCTGTCAAAGCGAGATCGTTAGCACGGATAACACAAGACAAGGGATAGTTTAACATGAATGCGGTTACGCGTCTAGTGAAATCGCTTGTGTTCATAAAAAAATCTCAATAAAGCCGCTTTCCTGCCCGACGGGTGCGCGAACGTTCGGTGACCTAGCAGCCCTTGATGGTGCAAGGTTCGGGGTGGCTGATGGGTCGCCCTTTCGGTGAGGGCTGCCCTAAGCGCCTGAGATCAACGCAATTCAGGGAACCAGATGGCGATCTCTCGCTCAGCGCTGGCAACGCTGTCGGAGCTGTGAACGACGTTTTGGATCGGGCCTGGGCCCCATGCGCGGCCCCAGTCGCCACGGATCGTTCCCGGAGCGGCGGCGGCCGGATCGGTCGGCCCGGTCATCAGGCGTACACTGTCGATGATCGTCACGCCCGAGGCCACGATCGCCACCATCGGCCCGGACTGCATGTAACGGGCGATCCCAGGATAGAAGGCTTCATTGACGAGTTGGTGGTAATGCTGTGCGAGTTGATCGGGCGTCGCCTGCACCAGTTTCAGCGCATCGATGGTGAACCGTCGGCGTTCGAGCCGTGCGATCACATCGCCGATGTGTCCCGCGGCGACCCCATCGGGTTTAACTAATATCAGTGTTCGTTCTTCGGTCATGATTGCCTCCTGCAACGTCACCAATTGGTCACGTTTGATTATCATCATGATTAGTTTACACACTTGAGGCGATTCTGACCAGTGGTTTCTGAAAAACGGAGGAAAAGTGATGAAACTCACCTTAGTGGTTCCAACGTACCAGCTGGGGGCGTACCTGCGCCCGATGCTGGCCACGTTGACGCAACAGACAGCGCCTTTTGAGCTCTGGTTGGTCGATGATGGGTCGACCGACGGGACCGCAGCACAGGCGGCTGCGTTTGCTGCACAGCGCCCAGAGGCACACTTTTACGCCTTACGGCAGCACCAAGGGGTCTCCGCCGCCCGTAACTACGGGCTGGCGCATGCGACTGGCGACGCGATCGCCTTTGTTGACGGTGACGACCGGTTAGCGCCGACGTTCGTTGAGACGCTCGTGCACGGGTTCGCGTTAGGCGTCACCGCGGTCAGTGTCGGGTATCGGTGGTTTCGGACCACGCCGGTGCGCGCACTGGCATGGCAGACGGTCGATCAGGCGACCATGTTCGGTCAAGTTGCGCATCACGGCACCCAGATCGGTGGGTACGTCTGGAACAAGGCGTTTGCTCGTAGCGCGATCGGGGCCCTGCGCTTCGACGAAAGCTTGCCGTTGGCGGAGGATTACTGGTTCACCGCCAACTTTGTTGCTAATAGTGTCGGTCCCTATGCCTACTGGCCGGCTAGCCTGTATGACAAACGGAGTCGGCCGAACAGCACGATCCATACGGCCAGCTTTGAGGCGCGTCAGACGGAAGCACGGGTATTTGAGCGGATCCGGGCGTTGCAGCCGTGACCGAACTCATGGCCGCCGTGTGTGGCCTGCGCGCGCTCGAAGCGCCAAGCCCCCCAGCGTGCAACCCGTGATCACCAGGCCAAGCAACAAGCACCAGTCGGTTTGCCGCCGCCTCGCCAGTGCGTGCTGAGTCGCCGCTTGTGTGGCTGGCGTGGTCGCGGTGCGGCGGCCAGTGACCAGTAGCCGGTGGGTGTTTTGCATCAACGGGGTACAGGTCAACAGCGTGACAAGGTCCTGTCCATGGCGCAAACGCACCGCATCGACCTGCTCTGGGCGCACCACCTGCAGCGCGATCACGCGGTAGGTCATCGTCTGGGGGCCGACTGTCACGCTGAAGCGATCGGCCACCTGCAGGCGATCGAGATGGGTGAACAGTGGCTGGCCCGGCAGGCCGTTGTGCGCCGCGATCACACTGTGCGTGCTCGGCCCACCGAGGGGAAAGCTGGTCCCAGGCACCACGCCGGCCCCTTGGGCCAAAAGCGCAGGGGTGGTCGCGTCGAAAAGCGGGATCGCAAGGCCGAGTCGGGGGATGGCGAGGTGGCCGATCAGATGAGCCGTGAGGTCGCCGGCACCTGCGAACCGTTGGGTGAAGTCAGGTGCGTTAGGGACTAGGCCGTTGGCGGCCAGCTGCGCATTGCGCGTCTGCTGGGTGGCGCGGGTGCGGGCAACATTTTGACTGGCTCGCGTGCGGTCTTGGGCCAAGCGGTACTGGGTGACCAGGTCATTGACCGCACTGGCGACCGGTGCGTACAGCAGCAGGAGCACCCCTAACCCCAACAAAAGCCAGGTCAGGCGGTCAAGCCGCCGCATGCTTGCGGCGCTGGCCAGCACGCGCCAGCCCAGCGCTGGTGAAGGCGAGGCCCAAAATGACTAGCGCCCCTGCCGCCAGTGACCCGGTGGCCGGCGGGACCCCAGTGGCCGGCGCCTGGCGGATGGTCAGGCGCGTCAACGCAGCAGGACCAGGTGTCGCGACCGCGATCGTCACGGGCGTGGGGGCTTGGCGACGCACGTAGCCGCCTGGCGCATGCGTCTGTTGGAGCTGGTAGGTCCCGGCGGCCAAGCCGGCCAGCGTGAGTTGACCAGCCTGATCAGACGTGAAGGTCGTGGCCGTAACGGGTTCGGTCACCCACTGGAACCCAGTCGCGGTGCGTTGGGCGTAGACGGTGCCATCGTCGGCTGCGCGGCTGAGCAGGTACTGGGCGTCGGCCAGCGGGCGTTGGTCAAAGGCGTCAATGGTCGTGACGACCGCGCCACCGGACTCGACTGCCCCGCTGGTCGCAGTCAGCGTCGTCGTGTCTGTCCCCAGCTGGAAGTGCGCCATGAACGTGGTGGTCAGGTCCTGGTAGGCAAGGGCGTCAGGGACCACTATCACCGTGTAATGAAGGGTCAGTGGCTGACCGGCCTGTTCGGTCAATTGGCGCCAGGCCGCCGTCATGCTTGGATCGATCGTTAGCCGATGGGTCTGCGCGTCAAGGGTCTGTGCCGTCAGCGGGACGGTCAGTGCCTGACCGTCAACGCTCAGGCGCATGCTGTCGGGGATGATTCGCAGGCCTGCGTCAGCGCGTAGATCGAACGCGAGCTGGCGGTAGTGCCATTGACCATCCCCCTGCGCGTCGAGGTCACCAGGTAGCGTCAAGCGGGCGATCGCCTCGATCTTGAGCCCGGCGGGCACACTGGTGAGCTGCCCGGCTGTCAGCGGCTCTAGGCCCGCCACTTGCAATTCGGCGGTCATCGTGCCCACCTTGGGGTATAACCGATACTGCGATTGTAGCGGCGTGGCTTCGAGGGGCAATCCGAGGATCGTCGGGACGGCTTTTTGTTGACCCGCGGCGACGACCGTCTGCTCGAATAGATAGACGCGGTACAGGCCGTCTGACTGCGTCGGCAGTGTCGCAAAGCGGACGATGCCGTCATCGCCGGTCGAGACTGGGGCCCCGACCGGTTGACCCGACGTGCGCAAGTCATCCCAGTGGTGGCTGATCGTTAGCAAAGCGGCCACGTTGCTGGTGGATTGACGGGTCTGGTTGAAAAGCGCGGTGATGTCATAGGCCTGAAAAGTCGCGTCGGCGCTTGGTAAGGCGTCCAAGGCGGGCAGTGCCTCACCGGAGTTCACGATCGGACCCTGCGTACTGGTCAGCTTGGGCACTAGGTCAACGGTGATCGTGGTCGGCGCGGCTGCGTGGGTGACTAGCCGCGGCAGGGCCCCTAAGGTGAGAAACAGAAGCGTCAGGGCAAAAGCGAGTCGTCGGATCATAATGAACCTCCTTTAGTGAACGAACGAGTGATCAGCAGGCAAGTGGCCAGTAGTAGGGTCAGCAGGCCAGCCCAGAAACTGATCGCGGCCGAGCCACCGGTCTGCGGCCAGCGCAGAGGGGCGACGGGGCGCGCGTTCAGAGTGAATGTGAGTGCATTGGCCGTGCCCAGCGTAGCCGTCATCCGGTAAGCCGCCTCGGTCAGGTCTGTGCCGCTGTACCGAAGATCGCGCAGTGCGCCGTTGGGCGTCAGCGTGAAGTGAAATTGCCCCTGCAGGCCCGGCTGATCAGCCGGTGCGGTGACTTCTTGCAGGACGTAGTCGCCGGCAGTCAGGCCGGTGAATGAGGCGTTAGGCGCGGACTGGTCCGTGCTGGCCGCGTGGGCGTCTGTCAGTCGCCAGACCGCGCCGTCGCTACGGGTCAAGTTGAGCCTGAGCCAAAACGGGTCGAGCTGGAGCATCAGCTGGGTCGGCTCAGCTAAGTCGCTTGTTAAGGCCAGCACGCCGTTGCGGGCAGTGACCGTGAAGGCCAGGGGGGCCGCGCTGAAGCCGCTCGGTGCGACCACCGCGACCTGGTAGCGGCCGTAAGGGAGCGGCGTTGCCAGGATCTGGCCGTTGGCCTGGAGCGTCGTGGCCCTTGTGATCGGCGGTTCACCGGTGTTGGTCCGGGTGATCGTGACCAGTTGCTTCGTCAACGGGCTGTGATCAGGGTAGTGAACGGCGAGGACGTACGGCAGACGTAAGGGCACCGCCGTCGTGGTGACTTCGCGCGTGCTGGACGTCAGTGAGAAGCGGTCGGGTGCCGTCGTCAGCGATTGGACCTCGGTCGGCTCGGCGTAAGTGATCAGGATCCGGTAAGTGAGCGAGGCGTTGTCTGCATACAGGGGCGCGGTGAACGTGTGGTTGAGCCCGGCGGTCGTCAATGTCTGGTCTGGTTGCCAGCCGGTCGCAGTCTGGTGCGCTAGGGTCAACGTCACGGCGCGATCCGCCTCCCAAGGGTTAAAATCAGGCCACTTGATGTGCCAGGCGATTGTGCCCATCGCTTGGGTCGTTGCGATCGCGGGCTGCGGCAGCGACCACTGGGACGCACCGATGGCTAGCGTGCTGCGCGTCGTCACCGGTGCCGGTGTGCCATCGGCGGCGTACGTGCTCAGGAACACCGGGTATTGGATCCGGAGGCCTTCCATTGCTGTGAGCGCCGGGAGACGCAACTCGAAACCGGTCGGTGTGTAGGTCACGCGCGCATCGGCGCGACTGGTGGTGGTCGGCGTCACCGTGTGGCTCGCAGGCGTCAGCTGCAAAGCGGTGAGCTGAACGTCGGTGACTTTGCCGGGGCGTAGCACGCGCTCGGAGAGGATCTCTTGCAGCACGATCGGCGTTGGTGGCTGTACGGTGGCTTGTTGCAGCGCTTCGAGCACGCGCGTGGCCAGCGCCGCCTCGGGGGTGCCACTGAGCGGCGGGGTCAGCGGGTCAAGCCGGCCGAGCGGTCGCCAAGTGATCTGGGCGGTCGCTAACCCTGCGGCCACCCCTGACGCGATCGGTGGCCCGACCGTCGTCCCGAGCGAGAAGATCAGCCGTTGTGTATTCGGGCGTGCGTCGGGGGCGCTCAGAAGCGCTCGGGCGGTAGCGAGGGCCGCGTCTTGCCACTCGGGGAGCGCGGGAGCAGGGGGCGTCTCCGCAGCAGCTGTCAGCAGGGTCATTGACAGGGTGGGGGCAGACGTTAGCGGCAAGGTCACGCCTGTGTCGCCGGCGCGAAGCACGCCCACCCGCAGATCGAGCGTGGTCAGGTCACGCAACACCTCAAACGTCGCGCCGAGCTGGCTGAGCGCAACGTCTGGGTCGACCACGAGGAGGAGATCCACAGCTGGCGGTGGGGCCGCGGCCCCGAGCAGATCGAGGGTGACTAAGACGTTCGCCCCCTGTTGCTGCAGCGTTTTGCGGGCGTAGCCCAAGGTCTGCTCGCCGGCGGTGAAGGTGTGATACCCCTGGCCGCTCCACAGCGTCACCGCCGGGAGGGTCGGGGTGTTGCGGGTGTAGTCGAAGTTGTGGAGCCCATCGACCAATGGGTATAGATCAGGCGGTGCGCCAGGATCGTAGAAACCGGGGATCTCAGCCGCTTGAACGGGCTGAGGGCCGGACCCCAGTAACCACCAGACGAGCAGAAACCAGAATTGGCACATTGCGCTCACTCCTTTGTAAAGTCGCATCAGTATTGATTACGCAGGAGGGGCCGGTTGGCCCTCACCGCATGAAAAAAAGGCCGTGCGTCGTGTTGCGCGCATGCGGCCGTGCGTCGTGCCTCGAGTCGATCCCGGGCGGCGCCGGGCGACCCAACTTTTTTTCCGCCGACGCGCGTGCTATGCTAAGAACACTTGTGGGAGGTGCGTCATGCAGATGATCATTGCCCCCGCCAAAGCGATGCGGGTGGATACGGATAGTTGGCCGGTGGCGAGCACGCCGGCGCTGAACGCGGAAGCAGCGACGCTGTTCCGGTCGCTTCAGCAACTGACGCTGGCGGAGGCACAAGCGGTTTGGCGGTGTAGCGATCGACTCGCAGCAACGAACTACGCGCGGTTGCACGCGACCCACTTCGACGGCCCGCGGACGCCTGCCGTGATCGGCTACGTCGGGATCCAGTATCATTACATGGCGCCTGATCTCTTCACGGCCCCTGCGATGGCTTACGCGCAGGCTAACCTGCGGATCTTGTCGGGGCTGTACGGGGTGTTGCGCCCGCTGGACGGGATCGTTCCGTATCGGCTCGAAATGCAGTCGCGCCTGCCAGATCATCCCTCGCTTTACGCGTTTTGGGGCGCGCGGTTGCACGATGCGTTGGACTGGTCTGCACCGGTCTTGAACCTCGCCTCTCAGGAGTACGCCAAAGCGCTGACCCCATATCTGCGCCCGGGTGAGCGCTTTATCGAGTGCGTCTTCGGCCGGTTGCAGGGCGCGCGCGTGCAGGTGCGCGCCACGCGTGCGAAGATCGCCCGGGGGGCGATGGTGCGCTACTTGGCCGAGCGTCAGGTGACCACGCTGGCGGGGGTCCAAGCGTTCGATCACCCGGAGTACCGGTTTGACCCGGCGCGTTCGAGTGACGATCGGCTCGTTTTTCTCGAACGCACCTGAGCCGGTTCAATTAGTTGCCTCGACGCCGATGGCCTGCGATAATGGGGCCAAAAATCTGGGAGGCGACGCGATGATGCGACGGTGGGGCAAGCAAGCCGGGTGGCGACGCTTGATCAAATGCGTCGTCGCCGGGGGACTGCTGTTAGGGGTTTGGTTGCCAGTGGGACACTGGGTCACGGGCCGTTGGGTGCCACACCCCGGCCACGTGGTGCCGGTGCCGACCGTGATGATCCCCGGCAGCGGTGCGGATCAGGATCGCTTCGATGCGCTGATCCAGGCGCTGTCACACGATACAGCAGTGAGTGTCTTGAAGCTGCGCGTGACGCCTGGCGGTCAGATCCGGGCGACTGGGCAGCTGATCGCCGGGCGATGGGCGGTGATCGTGGTTGCCTTTGTTGATAACCGCGATGGTGAGGCGACGATCCGCAAGCAGGCGGGGTGGTTACAACGGGCGATGCAGTGGCTGGTGCGCCGCCAGCGCGTGACCCAGGTCAACGCGGTCGGCCACAGCAACGGCGGGTTAGTCTGGACGCTGTACCTTGAACAGGCCGCTCCAGCGGCGGTGACGGTCACCCGCCTGATCACGCTGGGCAGCCCGTATAACGGTGACCACAGCAGCGTCACCAAGCCGACCCCACTGTTGACTGTCATGCGTGCGCAGCAGACCCGCCTGCCAGCAACGCTGCGCGTCGATTCAGTGGCGGGCACGCAGACGCTGACCGGCGACGGCACGGTCCCGCTGGGGAGTGTGGAAGCGGGCCGGTATGTCTTTCAGGGTCACGTGGCGCAGTTCACCCAGACGACGGTATCGGGGCAAGACGCAAGCCATAGTGACCTGCTGGCCAACCCCCAGGTGCTCGCGCTGTTACGCCACCGGCTAATGGTCGCGGGGCCGCCAGACCGGGGTCACGATTAACTCAAAACACGCCCACCTAACCGCGATGCTCTCGCGGTTAGGTGGGCGTGTCTGTCGACTCAGCGCTGTCTGAAACGCAGTCGGCCCCCGTGGCGGCCGGCGGGTTGGCGGAACCACAGGCCGAGGCTGGTGCTTAGCGCAAGGCCGCTGATGGCGACGCCAAGCCAGAAGTACGGCGGGGTGTAAGTCATGGTGATCTTGTGGCGCCCGACCTTGACCAGGATCGCCAGGAACGTCTCCGCCGCGACTTGGGTGGTGACCGGTCGACCATCAACGCGGACATGCCAGCCCGGCGCAGCCGGGATCGTGGTCATGACGACATCGTAGCTTGAGGTCATCCGGATTGTCGCGCTAAGACTGCGGTCACCGCGGTGGGTGAGTTGCCAGCTCTTATGCCGCAGGTCATAGAGGCTCGACACTGCCTTGGCCTGGTCGAGCTCGAAGAGTTGAAGCGCAGAGAAATCCGCGGAGTCCTTGTTCAAGGTGAACGTCAGCCGGACCGGCTTGCCCGGTTCGCTCGGTGTCACGTTCAACAAGAGATTATCGCGGAAGGTGTCGTAGATCGGCACGACATGCCCGTCTTGCGTCAGGCTGACCAGCCCGTCTGTGAAGTTGGCGCCGATCTGGAGGTAGTAAGGGTCAGTCGTGTCTGCGGTAAAGGTGTAGGTGACGGTGTGCGTTTTGCCGAGCGACTTGGTGTACACGCCTTCGCTGCTCGTCGCCTTGACGCCGACTAACTCGGGGCCCGAGAGGCCGACAATGGAGAAAAAGCTGGTGACTGGCGTGCCAGCCAGTCCCGCCATCAGCCGTTCGAGGTTGGCAGTCGGCATGTCTTCATTCAGTGTCGTCTCTAGGATCTGCGTGCTTGCGGCAAACCCTAAGCCGACGGTGTAGGGATTCTTGTACAGGGCGAGCGCTTTGGTTCGGTCGAGGTATTCGTAGCGCAACAGGTCTGGTCGCGCGGAGACCTGAGGCAAAAAGGCATTGCTGGTGTTGTCTAGGCGTGGTGAGAGCCAGCCCTTGATATCCAGGAGCCCATCGGTCAGCATCGTGCCGTTCGTGTAGGCGACGAACCCATCCCCGGCGGCCTGCCCGATTGCCCCGAAGAACTTCGGCATCGCGGGCTCCATCAGTGACGTGAATTGATCCGTGCCGAAGTAGCCGATCTGCATCGCGTCGTTTTTGGTGCGCAGGACGGTCTTGCCGATCCGGTCGGTCGTTCCGAGCTTGGCGGTCAGCTGGGCGACACCGGTGCGCAGGGTCTCGGTGTAAGTGTGATAGTCGTGGTGACTGACATACGCGAGTTGGTTCAGCGTCATCACGGCGTTGCTTCCGGCGTCGACCATCATCAGCAGTGCGGCCAGCACGCCAGACAAAGCGCGGGTGTCGTTGCGGATCGATAAGAGCACAAGCGCTCCCATGCTCAGCACGAAGGTCAAGCCGATCTGGGCGGTCGACAGATAGGGATAATCCGTCGCGCGGATGAAGACGTAGCCAGCGAGGGCGATCTCGATCAGGAGCACAGGGACCAGTTGCCGGACCGATAACCCTTGCGGAAGCGTGCGGAGCTCACGCCAAGCGAGCATGATCACCCAAAAAACGATCACAAAAGAGAAGCGGTACGGATACCAGACGGGAAACTGGCCTGCGTGCCACAGCAGGTCGAGGGGCTCATACATCACGGACACCAGCAAAAACAGCGTCCACAGACCAGCGGCCAACCGTTCCTGCCAGCGGTAGTGGCGATTGAAGAAGTAGAGGCCGAACCCGATCAAGGCGAGGCTCCCGACGAAGATATTGGCCTCGCCGCTCGGCATCTGATCGAAGGAGAAGGCGCCGGCGAAGAGTTTGCCCAACAGCTTGATCGGATCGGATTCGAAGCGCCAGTGCACCTTGGTCACCGTATAAGTCGCCTTGCTCTGCGTCAGCTGAAAGAACGTGGGGAGCAGGAGCCAGGCCGCAAGCGCGCCGGCGAGAAGGCTCCCGCCGGTGAAGTGCCCGATCGCGCGCCACAAAGCCCGTCCGCGCAGTTGCGCGGCAACCACCCGGAAGCCGAAGTAGCCGATGATGAACAGGCAGACCATGTAGCCCATATAGTAGTTGGCGATCAGCGTCAGCGCCAGCCACCCGGCGTAACCCGCCAAGCGGCGACGTGCGATCAACCGATCGATCCCTAAGGCGACGAGCGGCAGGAAGACGGCCGCGTCTAACCACATGACATTGAGCTGGTTGGCGAGCATCCAGCCGGATAAAGCGTAGGCGGTGCTCAGGCCGATCAACCAGCCGCCTTGCGCCCGGTGGGCCCGCAGGTAGTGGCCCATCGCAAGTCCGGCCGCGGCGTATTTGGCGAGCGTCATCACCGTGATCGCGAGGTCGAGCGCAGTCTTCGGGAAGAGGAGCAAGATGAAGTTGAACGGGCTCATCAAGTAGTAGGCGAACGTGCCCAACATGTCGCCACCGAGGTCCTTGTTGAACGCATAGAAGAATTGCCCTGGATGGCCGAGCACGGTCTGCCGCCAGTAGCTATAAAAATCGATGTATTGCTGGCCGAGATCGACGGTCAGCAGGCTGTTGTTGCCGAAGGGGAAGACCTTGATCGCGATGTAATAGCTGGCCATGATCAAGACTGGCAAAAGCGCAGCGGCCCACAGCGCGTGGCGTTCGATGAAGCGGATGGATCGCATCGGCAAGACTCCTTTGATCGGGGACCGGTGCCCGGACCAGCCTCTAAAAATCGGTTAAGGTCTGGGCGAACGTGTCCAAATGGTTAGCATTAATAATACCATACAGATATTGAGCCGTGGCGTTTGCGCACGGATTTTGCTACACTCGAAGGGATATCATCAAAAGGGGACCGAATCTTGAAATACATTCGTACGCCAAAACCAAAGCGTGAACGGTCGCACATCCCGTTTCGGTTGAACTTACTGTTCTTCTTCGTCTTTGTCTTGCTCGCGACGCTGGTCGCGCAGCTCGCCTACTTGCAGATCATGAACGGTGAAAAGTTCAAGGCCGATGTCGACAGTACAGATTCCGCGATTGTGACCGCCAGCGTGCCGCGCGGACAGATCTATGATAGTGAGGGCCGCGAGCTGGTGACGAACAAGGCCAACAGTGCGATCACGTACACCAAGGGCGTGGGGGTCACGGCCAAGCAAATGCGGACCGTCGCGGATACGCTGGCCAAGTACCTGAGCGTCCCGGTCGACAACCTGAGCGACGGCGATAAGGCCGACTACTACCTCTCGGATGAGGCGGTCAGCAAGGCGGTGCTCAAGAAACTGCCAGCGGCGATCCAGCGGAGCACCGACACCGCCGTTCAGTACAAGGCGGCGCGTGCGTATGCGGCCAAGCACTTACCGGATTACTCTGACCACGAGCAACAGGCGATCATGATCTTCAAGAAGCTGAACGGGGCGAGTCAGCTGACCACGGTGTATGTCAAAGACGCTGGCGTGACCGAGGCCGAAGTCGCTGCCGTCGGGGAGCACCTGACGCAGATGCCAGGGATCAACCTTGGGACCAACTGGGAACGCGCCTATCCGCAGGGCACGTCGATGAACGGGATCATCGGGACGGTGTCGACGGAAAAAGCCGGCTTGCCAGAAGAGACGGTCAACGCGTACTTGGCCAACGGCTACGCCCGCAACGACCGGGTGGGGACCAGTTACCTTGAGAAGGCCTATGAGAACGTGCTCAAAGGGGCGAAGAGTCGGACGCAAGTCGAGATCGGCAACAACAATGACATCATCAACCAGGTGACGGCCTTTCAGGGCGAGCAGGGCAACGATCTGACGTTGACCATCGATTCGGCCTACCAGGCGAAGGTGCAGGCCAACGTCACGAAAGTCTTCAACCAAGTGATGTCGGACGGGCTGGGCGGTTACTCCGACGGGGCGTACGCGATCGCGATCAACCCGAAGACTGGGGCGATCCTGGCGTTGGCAGGCCGGCACCACAACACTAAGACTGGCAAGATCACGGATGACGCGCTCGGGGTGCTGAATCGCTCCTTTGCCATGGGGTCGATCGCCAAGCCGGCCATGGTGCTGGGCGCCTTGCAAGACGGTGTGATCACGACCACGGATAACACGCAAGCCGACACCGCGATCTACCTGCCGGCGACGCCAGTTAAGAAGTCTGACTACCCGATCGGCACGTTTTCGAGCCTCAGTGCCGTCGATGCGCTCGCCCGGTCGTCCAACATCTACATGATGTGGCTGGCGATCAAGGAAGGCGGCGGTGAGCACACCTATGTCAAGGGGAAACAGCTTCGGCTGAACTCGACCATCTTCAAGAAGATGCGTGGTTACTTCCACCAGTTCGGCCTCGGGATGAAGACCGGCATCGACTTGCCGGGCGAGGTCACCGGGGTCGAAGGGAGCGAGCTTAACCAGTACGGTCAGCTCGCGACCGGGTCGGCGCTCGACTTGGCTTACGGGAACTACGATACCTACACGTTGTTGCAGGAGGCGCAGTACGTGGCGACGATCGCGAACAACGGCTACCGCATGAAGCCATACGTCGTTCAGCGCATCAGCAAGACCCTCAGCGATGGCTCACTTGGGCCAGTGGTCGAGACGACCACGCCGACCGTACTCGGCAAGATCAAGAACACGCAAGCGCAGATCGACCTCGTGAAGTTGGGGATGTGGCAGGCGGTGCACGGGACGAACGGGTGGACCACGGCAACGGTGATGAACGACCTGAATCCAGGGGTCGCCGGCAAGACCGGGACGGCCGAGACGTTCACCCATGCGGACCAAGAAAACAGCGACTCGGCGTTGATCGAGACGATGACCCAGAGCTTCATCGGGTTCGCCCCAGCCAAGGACCCACAGATCGCGATCGCGGTCGTCGTGCCGAACTTGTCCCACTCTGGCGCGTACGCGAAGACGATCGCTAAGCAGATGTTCAAGGATTACTATGAGATGAACGATGTCAAGCCGGTCGCAGGCTACAGTGCCACCCAGTACAACATCAACTGACCCACACGGGATCGAGGCGAAGGCGCACTTTGCTTCGGTCCCGTGCTTTGGCTCAGCCCAGTCCGTGGCCGAACTGGCGCGAGACCAGACTAGGCAGCGTATTCAAAAAATGCTACACTGAAAGACGAAAACTGGGTGGACCCAGTTGTAGGGGAAATGTTTGTTGCTTAGCTCGTGCCTTGGTGCGAGCATTGTACCCACTGGCTGCGCAGGCAGCTCGCGTCGCCCCGTCAGGTCTGTGCGATCGACCCTGGCGGGGCGGCGTCCGTTACCAGAAGAGAGGAGCGTCGCATGCACAATCCATATTGGCGGACGCGCTATGAGAATACCCCGTTTGTCACATACGGGCTACTCGCGGTCACCGTGGTGGTCTTTATCCTTGAGACGATCGCCGGTGGCAGTACGGACAACTATGTCCTGTTACAGTTCGGGGCGCGATACAACCCCTTGATCTATGCCGGCGAGTGGTGGCGGTTCATCACGCCGATCTTCCTGCACATCGGGTTGATGCACCTGGCGGTCAATGCTGTCTCCCTGTATTTTCTCGGGGAGATCGCAGAGAAGATCTTCGGCCACTGGCGGTTCCTTCTGATCTACCTCATCTCTGGGATCGCTGGGAACGTCGCGAGTTTCACCTTCAATCCCGAGGTGCTCGCGGCCGGGGCGTCGACGGCGATCTTCGGGCTGATGGGCGCGTTCTTGCTGCTCGGGGACACCTACCGGCATAACGCGCTGGTCACGCAGCTGTCACGGCAGTTCATGACCATGGCGCTTTTGAACCTAGTCTTCAACCTGTTCAGCAGTGGCGTCGACATCTTCGGTCACATCGGCGGGTTGGTCGGCGGCGTTTTGATCGCCGGTGCGCTCGGTGCGCCGAAGCTGGGCCCGATGCCGCGGGCACGTCAGGTGATCGCTGCGGTGGTCTTGGTCGTCGCGCTGATCGCCTTGATCCACCTTGGTATGTTGCAGGGGGCCCAATGAAGACCTATTACGATGTGCTTCAGCTGCTGAAGCGCTACGGGACTTATATCCATGTGGGCCGGCGTCTGTGGGACATCGAGCTGGCGGCAGTGGAAGTCGATCGGCTCCACCAAGCGCAGCTGATCTCAGATAAAGACTATGCGACCGCTAAGATCGTTTTGCGCCACGCGCACGAGCAAGAGCAAAAACACCCCTTAATTCAAAACGACGGAGGAAAAATTGATGACTGACAAGAAGCTGATCGGTGTCGACCTTGGCGGCACGACCTGCAAGTTCGCGATCTTGACCGCGGATGGTGAGATTCAGCAACGCTGGAGCATCGACACGAACATCCTTGACGAAGGGAGCCACATCATCCCAGACATCATCGCGTCGATCCAAGATCACCTGAAGCTGTACAACATGGTCGCCTCAGACTTTCAGGGGATCGGGATGGGGACGCCTGGGACCGTTGACCTCGAGAAGGGGACCGTCATCGGGGCGTACAATCTGAACTGGAAGACCCTGCAGCACCCGAAGCGCGACATCGAAAAAGCCACTGGTATCCCGTTTTATGTCGATAACGACGTCAACGTCGCGGCGATGGGCGAGCAGTGGAAGGGCGCTGGCGACAAGTCGCAAAACGTCACCCTGGTCGCCTTGGGTACCGGGATCGGTGGCGGCATCATCGCCGACGGCCACCTGTTGCATGGGATCGCCGGCTCTGCAGGCGAAGTCGGGCACGTCACCGTCGACCCAGACGGGTATGAGTGTACCTGCGGCAAGCGTGGCTGCCTCGAGACCGTCGCCAGTGCGACCGGCGTTGTTCGGGTGGCACGAGACATGGCCGAAGAGTTTGCCGGGGATTCCAAGCTCAAGCAGATCCTTGACGATGGCGACGACATCTCCTCCAAGATCGTCTTCGAGTGCGCCGAAGAAGGCGACAAGCTGGCTTTGATGATCGTCGACAAGGTCGCTTACTACCTCGGCCTCGGCCTCGGCAACATTGGGAACATGCTCAACCCAGAATACATCCTGATCGGTGGTGGGGTGTCGGCAGCGGGGGACTTCCTGCTCAGTCGGGTCGACAAGTACTTTGCCCAGTTCGTCTTCCCGAACGTGCGCAACACGACGCATCTGCGTCTGGCCACTTTGGGCAACACGGCCGGTGTGATCGGCGCCGCAAGCTTGGCGCGCTGATCGGTTAGACAATATTCAATAGCACACCGGGAGTGGTGGCAGCGTTAAGGAGCGATTGGTTTGATTCAATTATTGATTGTAGTCTTGGGTCTCGGTCTGATCTTCTGGGCGGCTTCGTGGGGGTTCACCCAGTTTCAGAAGTCACGTCTGAAGTCGGTGGGCGGTGAGCTCGACCCAGAAGCGTTCGAAAAAACGATGCGAAAAGCGCAGATCATCGACCTGCGCGAGAAAAAGGACTTCGATGCCGGCCATGTGCTGGGGGCGCGTAACCTGCCGTACACGGTCTTGAAGACCCGAATGAGTGAACTGCGGCCGGATCTGCCGGTCTATATGTACGACTTGACGGGCCAGCTCTCTGTCCGGGCAGCGACCCGCATGAAGAAGGCCGGGTTCACCTCCCTTTATTTCCTCAAGGGTGGCTACGACAACTGGTCGGGCAAGACGAAGAAGAAGTGACCTGAACGCCGTCGCGGCTGCGACGGCGTTTTTGCGCCAAAAAAAAGACCGGCAGATGCCGGTCGGTGAGGTCAGCCCATATGTGCGCCATGGCGCTTACGGTTGGCCTTCTTACGGTTGTCGTTGATCTCCTCGACCTTGGTCTCAACCGGTTCGATATATGTCTTCTTGAACGCGATCACGCTACCGGCGACTGCACCTGCAGTCGCAACGGTGCCGAGCAAAAAGCCAGTCAAAAATTTGTGCTTCATGAAAATCCCCTCCGAAATGTCGAATTGAAGTTCTGCCTCTAGTATACTATATAGCTGGTGATGAAATGCATACGAACGAACCCAAATCCAAAATTTTGATGATCGGCGGACCGACTGCGACGGGCAAAAGCGCCTTGGCGGTCCACCTGGCGCAGCAGTTCGACGGTGAGGTGATCAACGGCGACGCGTACCAGATCTACCGCGGGATGGACATCGGCACGGCGAAGGTGACCGTCAGCGAGATGGCTGGCGTGCCCCATCACTTGATCGACATCGTGGCGCCGAATGCGCCGTTTTCGGTCGCACGCTTCAAGCAACTCGCCGGTGACGCGGTCGAGGCGATCACGCACCGGGGCAAGTTGCCGATCGTGGTCGGGGGGACGGGGTTCTACCTGAACGCCCTGCGACTGGGCCTGCCGCTCGGCGGCGAAGCCCCGCCCACGGCAATGCGCCAGGCGCTCGCGACCGAGTCGCCGGACGTGCTCTGGGCCCGACTAGCGGCGCAAGACCCGGTCGCCGCAGCACAGATCCCAGTTGGCAACACGCGCCGCGTGATCCGTGCACTTGAGGTGCTGGCGACCACCGGCACACTGGTGTCCGCCCAGCCGCCAGCCGAGCCGGCGTATGACGCCCTCGTGCTGGGTCTGACGACGGACCGCGCCGCGCTTTATGCCCGGATCGATGCGCGGGTGGAGCAGATGATCGCCGCTGGGCTCGTCGACGAGGTGCGGCGGGTACTGGCGGTCGCTGGACCCGAGGCGCAGGCGCTTAAGGCGATCGGCTACAAGGAACTGGTCCCGTACTTAGCCGGACAGGTGCCGCTGGCGGACGCCGTTGCGGCGATCCAGCAGCACTCGCGGCGTTACGCCAAGCGCCAGCTGACGTATTTTCGCCACCAGATGCCGACCCACTGGTTCGACCTGCTGGCGCGACCGGAACAGATGGCAATGATCACCGCGCTGGTCACAGCGTGGCGAGAAGACAATGGAGGAGACCAATGAGTTGGACAGATGGGCTTGACCCACAGTTAGTTAAGACGGTGCGTGCGGTGGATGTGCAGATCGCGCCGCGCCTGGCTGAATTAGACGAGCAGATCTTAGACAATCAGGCCAAAGTGTTGACGGCGTTTCGCGCCCACAACGTGGCGGAGAGCAACCTAAGCGGGACGACCGGTTACGGTGACGACGATCAGGGGCGAGACGTCCTAGAGGCGATCTACGCGCAGGTCCTCGGGGGCGAAGACGCGCTCGTGCGTCCGCAGTTCGTCTCAGGTACCCACACGATCGGGGTCGCGTTGCTGGGCTTGACGCGGCCAGGCGACGAGATCCTCTATATCACCGGTGAACCCTACGACACGCTCCAACAGGTGTTAGGGATGGCCGGCAACGGCATCGGGAGCGCGAAGGAGTACGGTATCGCCTGTGATTACGTCCCACTCAACGCGGATGGCAGCGCGGACCTCCCCGCGATCCAGGCCCGGATCGGCGCGCAGACGAAGGTCGTCTGCATCCAGCGCTCACGCGGGTATGCGACGCGCGACTCGTTCACGATCGCCCAGATCGAGGCGATGATCCAGGCAGTCCGCGCCGTTGCGCCGACAGTCTGGATCTTCGTCGACAATGCTTATGGCGAGTTCTCTGAGACGCGCGAACCGTTGGACGTCGGTGCTGATCTGATGGCCGGCTCGCTGATCAAAAACGCTGGCGGGGGCATCGCCAAGACCGGCGGGTACATCGTCGGGCGCAAAGACTTGGTCGAGCGGGTCAGCTACCGCATGACGGTCCCGGGTATCGGGGCAGCCGAAGGGGCAACGGGCAGCAACCTGTGGGATATGTACGAAGGCTTCTTCATTGCACCGAGCGTCACGGGTCACGCGATCAAGGGCGCTGTGTTCGAGGCCGCTTTACTCGAACGCCTCGGGCTGGACGTCCGCCCGAAGTGGGACGCCCCGCGCACGGACCTGATCCAGACCGCTAACTTCGGCAACCCGGCAGACATGGTTCAGTTCGCCAAGGCCGTGCAGGCATACTCGCCGGTCGATTCCTTCGTCACGCCTGTCCCGTCCGCGATGAGTGGCTATGAGGACCAAGTGATCATGGCCGCCGGGAACTTTGTCTCCGGTGCGACCATGGAATTCTCCGCTGATGGTCCATTGCGCGAACCATACACGCTCTACATTCAAGGTGGGCTGACCTATGCCCATATCAAGCTGGGTATCATCGGCGCTGCTCAAGCGACGTTTTATGCGCACTGATCGTTCTGACCTGACCGCGAGTTTGCGGGCGGGTCTTTTTCATGGCCTGGGTCAGCGGATTGGTCTAGTCGTTGACGGCGGCGGCGTGGCTAGCCGGCATCGGAGTGGTTAAAAACCGGGCACAGGTGCAAACTCTAGTCCGAAATGTTCGTCTAATGCACGATAAAGTACTCAAAATGGCGCTCAGTTCATCTGATCAAGTTTTTTCGCCGTATTGTTAGATTAACTAACATCAGCGATTGACAGTGCATGGGTGCATTGGTAGACTGGAGCTCGTTATGAAGGGAGCCTTGTCATGACCGAGATCAGCGATTTGCGCACCCGCCCCGTGCTACCGATTGGTACAGTAATGGCACTGACCGACCTGACCGCACGTCAGATCCGGTACTACGAGGCGCAAGACCTGCTTCACCCGGCCCGCAGTGCGGGCAACCACCGATTATATTCGCTATTGGATGTCGACGCCCTGATCGAGATCCGCGAGCAGCTGACCGATGGCTTTTCGATCGCAGACATTCGCGCACTGCGGCACCCGCGGCACCGGCCGACGAGCGACGAGGAAGTACGGCGGATGTTGCGGGCGGAATTGATGAATCAAGGGCGTCTCACCCCCAACGACCGCAACATCCCGAGCCAGGGCTTTGGTTTTCGCAGCTAAAGACAATTATTGAAGGAGTCTAATTGAAGATGGCAAAAAAACAGATCACGGCTGACATGATCCGGACCAGCGTGAAGGAAGAAAACGTCCAGTTTCTCCGCCTGATGTTCACTGACATCAACGGGATCATCAAGAACGTCGAGGTGCCGGTATCCCAACTCGACAAGGTGCTCGCCAACAAGATGACGTTCGATGGGAGCTCGATCGATGGCTTCGTGCGGATCGAGGAGAGCGACATGATGCTCTATCCGGATTTGAACACCTGGCTGCTGTTCCCGTGGGAGAACGATCACGGGAAGATCGCGCGCTTGATCTGCAGCGTGCACGAGCCGGACGGCCGACCATTTGCTGGGGATCCGCGGAACAACTTGATCCGGATCGTGGCGGAGATGAAAGACGCCGGGTATTCTGCGTTCAACATCGGCCCAGAGCCAGAATTCTTCTTGTTCAAGCTGGACGAGAAGGGCGAGCCATCGATGCAGCTGAATGACAAGGGGTCTTACTTTGATTTTGCGCCGCTGGACATGGGGGAGAACTGCCGGCGTGACATCGTGCTTGAGCTTGAAAAAATGGGCTTTGAAGTCGAAGCCTCACACCATGAAGTCGCCCCGGGTCAGCACGAGATCGACTTCAAGTACGCTGATGCCCTGACGGCGGCCGATAACATTCAGACTTTCAAGCTGGTGGTCAAGACGATCGCACGCAAGCATGGGTTGTATGCGACCTTCATGCCCAAGCCGCTGCACGGGATCAACGGGAGCGGCATGCACATCAACATGAGCCTGTTCTCAGACGATGCCAACGTCTTCTATGACGCACAGTCCGAATCCGGCCTGTCTGACGATGCGCTGCACTTCTTGGCTGGCTTGCTGCGCCATGCCCGCGGGTTGACCGCCATCAACAACCCGACCGTGAACTCCTACAAACGCCTGGTCCCAGGCTTCGAGGCCCCGGTCTACATCGCCTGGTCTGGCACCAACCGTAGCCCGCTAGTGCGGGTCCCGAACGGGCAGGGCTTATCCAAGCGGCTCGAACTGCGCTCCGTCGATCCGACGGCCAACCCGTACCTGGCGATCGCGGCGATCCTTGAGGCCGGTCTTGACGGGGTGAAAAACCGCCTGACGCCGGAAGAGGCGATCGATCGCAACATCTACCGGATGCAGGATTCCGAGCGTAAGGCTAACCATATTCAAGACCTACCGAGCACGCTGCACAACGCCCTCAAGGCACTGGAAGACGACGCTGTGGTCAAAAAGGCGCTGGGACCACACCTCTACCAGAGCTTCAAAGACTCTAAGGACCTAGAATGGGCGGCATACCGTCAGAGCGTTTCTGAATGGGAACGTGATCAGTACCTGGAGCTTTACTAGTCACCAGCAACCCCAAAGCCAAAGAAAGCGTCCGTCACCGGCCGCTTTTTTTGTTACACTGGAAACAGATATGACCGGGGCCGATCGACGAGGGCCCCAGCAGTCACGCTCAAAGTCGGGGCCGTCGGCTTAGCCGACAGCCCAGGCGGTGACAACGTTGGACTTATTCAGGAGGCGACATGACGATGAATACGATCACAGTGGTCGGTAGCATCAATCTCGATCGGACCATTCGGGTCACCCAGATGCCTAAGCCGGGTGAGACGATGCACACCCAAGCACTTTTTTCCGCAGGCGGGGGCAAGGGGGCGAATCAGGCCGTGGCGGCCAAGCGCGCCGGCGCTAAGACGCATTTTATCGGCGCGGTCGGTGCGGATGACGCCGGCCGCACGATGCGTGAGCTGTTGGCGCAAGCGGCGATCGATATCACCGGCGTCGTGACCGTCAGCGAGGCGACAGGTCAGGCATACATTATCGTGGATGATCACGGGGAGAACAGCATCATGATCCACGCGGGGGCCAACGCTGCCTTCACCCCGGCCCAGGTGGCTGCGCACGCCGAGGTGATCCGCGGAAGCGACTTTGTGATCGCGCAGCTCGAAAGTAGCTTGCCGAGCACGATCAAAGCCTTCGAGCTGGCCCGTGCGGCAGGGGTCAAGACGATCTTGAACCCCGCCCCGGCGCTCAAGGAAGTGCCGGCGGCCCTGCTGCGCGTCAGCGACATGATCGTGCCCAACGAGACGGAGACGGAGATCCTGACGGGGATCAAGGTCACCGATGAAGCGAGCATGCAAGCAGCCGCATCAGCGCTTCACGCGTTGGGGATCGCCGCAGTGATCATCACCGTTGGCGCCCACGGCGCGTATTATGATGTCGCTGGGCGACACGGAATCGTCCCGGCGTTCCCGGTCAAGGCCGTGGATACGACCGCCGCAGGGGACACGTTCATCGGGGCGATGAGTAGCGTGCTGGCCCCGGACTTCAGCAACCTTGAAGCGGCGATCACCTACGCCAACCGCGCGTCGTCTCTAACGGTCCAGCGCTTCGGCGCCCAGCCGGCGATCCCATACGCCCGCGAGATCCAGGCGGCGAGCAAGACTGACGACGCTTGAAGCGATCGTCGGCCAGACAAGAAGCGGCTGTTGCCTCCGGTCAAGTTCCGGTGGCAACAGCCGCTTCTTGTCATGCTCAGGCTTTGAGGCGCAATGGCAGGGTCAGGGTGCTCGCTTCGAGGTCTAAGTGGTAATTCGTGACGGCGGTCGGGCGGTGCGTTTGCGCCATGTCTGCGCCATGAATGATCAGTGCCAGGTGGCGATCGGCTGGTAGGGTCAGGTGGGTCGGCTGAAGCTCGAAGTCGAGGGTGAAGGGTTCACCCGGCGTGACGGGCACGTTTTCGTAAGCATTCTTCTGGTTCTGCACGTTGACGTGACCGAAGGTGATCAGCTTGCTGGCCGTCGGCGCAGCCTTAGCGAACTCAAGGATGGTCGTCGTCTTGTAGTCGAAGCCAAGCGGGTAGCCGGCGGCCTCGACCGTCTTCGCCACCGGCCCGAAGCGCTGAGCCGGCCCGACATCGACGAGGCGAACGCTCAGGATCGCAGTCGGGGCGTCGATCCACAGCCGCAGATGCACGCTCGGTGTGCCTTCCAGTGTGACCTGGTGGTCGAATGCCGGGAGGTCGAGCCACAGGCGGTCTTCATTGTACAGGCTGTCCGGCTTGACAATCTCTAACTCGTAGGTGTCAGAAGTCTCGTGGTGGGCGCTGAAGGTCGCCGTTGCGTTGTCGGCGAAGCTAGCCCGCGTGTGCGTGGTGCCGGTCGCTAGGTTCACGCGCTGCTGCTGGTGTGCGTCATCATCGCGGCCGAAGTCTGAGTAGGTGTGCCAGGTCTCCGGTTCAACGTTGTCCTGCACGGTGACGTTCGGCAGCTGATCTGGGGCGCCGTTGTCAACGTCTAACAGTTCGTAGGATAACCAGAGGTTCATCATGTCGGTGAAGTCCAGGGATAAAACGTTGTTCACGTAGACGTGCTGGCCCTGGTGAAGGAACAGCTTCTTGTGGATCGGGAGTGCGCGTAAGCCTTCCCAGAGCTTGATCACGTTCTTGGGTTTGACGTTCCAGTCGTTGAGTCCGTGTGTGGAGACGATGTCGCAGGTGATGTTGGCGAGGTGGTTGCGGTAGTTGCGCGCATCCCACCACGCGGTGTAGTCGCCGGTCTCGCGGTCCTGTGCGGCGGTGATCGCCGCTAGCGCCTGATCCCATGTCGGCTTCATCCGCAAGAAGTCGCCGGTGGTCTTTTGGCGTGAGTAAGTGTCGACTGCGAGCACATCGGCGTCCTCGCCTTGGAACCCACCCGGGGCGACCACCAGGCCGTTCTCACGGTAGTAGTCGTACCAACTCGAGATGGCGGATTCCGAGATCACGGTCTTGAGCCCGGCGACGCCGCTGGTCGCCGCGGCGATCGCCAGTGTGCCAAGATAGGACTTACCGGTCATGGCGACCTTGCCGTTACACCACCATGCTTTGATCTCGATGCCATCTGTGCGGTTGGTGAAGGCGCGCCGGGCGCCGGTCAGCCATTCGATCACCGCGACGGCACTGTCCGTCTCGCTTTGACCGCCTGTCGAGCGCACGCCATCAGACCCGCGTGTGCCGACGCCGGCCGAGTAGACCGTGACGAAGCCGCGGCCGAGAAAATAGTCGTTCAGCGCGTAGATCCCGTTTTCATCCGCGTAGACCTCCGCCTCGCGCGCTTCGCCGTTGACCGGGTGGTGCGGCAGTACAGGTGGCGTCGCGGGGGCCGCGGTGACCTCCGTCTTGGTGCGCGAGTGCGTCTTGACGGCCACGCGCGTGCTTGGCTCATGGGTGATCCAGTCGACATCGTTCGTGCCGTGGAAATAGGGATTGGCGGTGAATAAGACCGGCATCTTCAGCCCGTGATCGGTCTCCAGCGGCCGGAAGATCGTCGCCTCCAGGAGGTCGCGCTGCCCGTCATGGTCGGTATCGAGGTCGGATTCGATCCAGACGACTTCGCGGTGCAGCTGCCGGGCGTCGAAGACGTTTTGGGCCTTGCCGTTGAAGAACAGGTAGCGCGGTGTGTCACCTTGAAAGTCCTTGAAAAAACCACGGGTGGCCAAGGCGTCGAGGTAGTTGACGAGGTGCTTTGTCCGCGTTGTCAGCAGCAAGTATAGCGCGTCAAGGAAGGCCGCCGGCGTATCGATATCCTCGGCGATCGTCGGCAGTTGCGTCTGCGCCATGAACGCCAGCGGGTCGTCTAGCGGATAATCTGTGAACGGCTCAAAGCCCAGTAGCTGCAGGACGGCCGCGTAGAACTCGACTCGTGAAATGTGTGTCACTTCTGCTTGGGTCAGGTCGACCAAGGTCCGGTGGGCGTCGATCGCGACGTTGGCCAGCGCCTGCTGCTTGGCGGTCGGGGAGTAAGCTTCTGGGAACAGCAAGGGGAGGTTGGTGCGGACCAGCGTTGTGAGGTCGAGCGTCGGATCGGTGGTGAAGCCGAGCTTGGCCAGCTCCTGGACTTGAGTCGCATGGTCTGGGGTCAGACGCGCGAATTGGTTGAGTTTCAAATCGGTCCCTCATTTCATTTTAATTGATAGCCCCAGTGTAGCCGTCTGGCCCATGACTTTCAAGCGTTGACGCGTGCTGGCGGGTTCCTTATAATAATATGGGTCCACCAGGTGCCAGTAGCTCAGTTGGATAGAGCAATGGTCTTCTAAACCATCGGTCGCGGGTTCGAATCCCGCCTGGCGCATTTTCAGCCGAACCACCGCAATGCCAAGCCGAGTAAGCCCGCAAACGCGGGCTTTTTGGTTTCCGGTCAGCTGACCGATTGGGCAAAACTAGCTCGATAGCCAATTGAATCGTAAGAAAATCAAAAGAAGATTGCATCGGGCGAATATAGCGGGTATGCTGTCAAACATTGCGATGTCACACGTTAGAAAATAGGAGAGATAGCATTGAAAATGACCTTCAAACAAGGACTGGCCGCCGTTGTGGCGGCTGTCGCACTGATGGCGACTGGATTCGGCGCCAAAACCTTCGCTGATAACTACTGGGCGGGACACGTGGATGTCGTGGCGATCAACACGGACATCGACACTCTGGCGAGCCGGGTTCAAGCGAAGAATACCCAGATCACGCAGCTCAACGCCGACCTGGCCAGCGCGAAGGCGACGGTGGCGGGGAGCCAGGACCAGATCAAGGGCTTGCAGGATCAGCTGGTGCAAGCTGACGCCGATAAGCAAGCGGCGCTTCAAGCCAAGATCGCCGAGATCGACCAGAAGATCGCGGAAGGGAATCGGAAGGTCGCGGCCAAACAGCAGGAAGTGGACGCCGCAAACCAGAGAGCTGCGGCCTTGCAACAGCAACTGGCGACGGCGCAGCAACAGCTTAACGCGGCGCAGGCTAAGGGCAACGCGGACCTTGATCAGGCATTGACGGAGGTCCAGGCGACCCGGGCCAAGGCAGACCAGGCCGTTCAGGCGAATCAGTGATTTTGGCCAAGGCGCTTCGGCGCCTTTTTTGCGTTGCAGCGCAAAAAAGACCGGCGGGTCGCCGGTCTGGGTGGTGCGTGCTTAGTCGCGGTCTAACTTGTCTTTGACGTCGTCCACGGTGTCTTTGATCGCATCCTTGGCGTCATCAAGCTTCTCTTTGACCTTGCCAAGGACACCCTCCGCCTTGCCTTGCGCTTCGCGGGCCTTATCGCCAGTGACCTTGCCTTCAACTTCTTTGGCCTTACCGGAGATCTTGTCCCTTGTGCTGTCGACTTTACCATCTAAACTCATAGATAATCCCTCCTTTGATATACCCCTATTATCTTATATTGAAGAATGAGTTGCAAACAATTTAATTCTTTATAAATGACCTCGGCTCGTCACCCCCATGCCCAGAGCAGTGGGCAGCAAAAAAAGCCCGGCGAGCCGGGCTTGGCAGAGGCCAGTCAGTAGTCGAGCGGGTCATCTTGTTCGAGCAGTTTGGCCTTTTGCGCGTCGAACTCCGCTTGGGTGATCGCGCCTTCGTCCAGCAGGGCCTTGAACGCACGGATCCGGTCGATCTTGGCCGCAGTCGCGGCTTGTTGCTGCTGATCGGCGGCTTGCTGGGCGGCTTGCGCGGCGGCTGCCGCGGCTGCCGCCAATTTTTGGCGGTGGTAGTAGTACCAGATCGCGCCGCCGAGGAGCGCCAGGCCGAGGAACACGTACCAGTAGGTGATCAGGACGGCGAAGGCGAAAAGGGCGATCAGGGCGAGCAGACAGCCGCCACTTTTGGATGTATTTTTCATCGGTTCACCTCCGGATGGTCTAAGCGACCGAACACTAGTGACCATTGTAGTCCGATCGTTGTGGTCGAGCAATGACCTTCTGCGGTGAGACACAAAAAGGCGCCCGGTGGGGGCGTCGAGTCGATGCGGGGCGTTAGCCGATGTAGCGGCCAACGACCGGACGCTTGGTCAGCACCCCTTTGCCGTGCGGTGAGTGCGCGATGGCGGCGGTCAGATCCTGCCCGGCGTGGTTGCCATGGTGATTCTCGCCGCCCCAAGCGGGCACATCAGTCAGATCGTAGACGATGCCGTCGATCGCGACATACTTGTGGGGGTCATCGACCCCATTGTAGTGGGCGAGCGTTGCGCGTGTGAAGGTGCGTTCCATCAAAATCCCTCCAGACCAATATAATTGTGGACATCCCAATCATACCGCCAGGTCTGTTGGGACTCAACCCCACGGGCGGATTAACTGGTGATGGCAATCGGACTAGGTCTTAGGTCTGATGTTTAACCTTATTTTCATGATAACGCTTGACTAAATTACTTAAAATCAGTAAGATGAATTCATCGCTACCAAAGAGACCATTCATGCAATTTCGAATGGAGGTAATTTACATGAAGTACAAGATCCAATTAGACACGCAGTCGCAACTGTTCATCGCGATCGACCTGACAGACCAGCAGCACACTGGGACTGGTCGGACGATCGAGCAGGCAGTGGCGCAGCTGAATAACTAATGCCGATTGTCAGCGCACGCCCTTTGGGTGTGCGCTTTGTGCTATACTGAAGCCCTTGGCAGGGGCACCGCGCGGCCTGACGCCGCGCACGCAAAAAGGGTCGGGCAAATGCCTGACCCTTTGATTTTTACGCGTCAACGCTGGCGCAGATAGTTGCGTAAGGCATAAAGCCCCGCCACTAGGGCGATCATCCACACAAGCAGGCTGAGTGTTAACAGCCCGACGCCGAACAGCTTGAGGGCGGTGGCCAGGATGATGACGGCCGCGACGGCGTCGATCGTCAGGTTCAACGGGGCGTGCAGCCGCGCCGTGACGACGATCATCAGGCCGGCGACCAGCAAGAATAATAATAGGTAGCTGAGAATTAACATGTCCGCACTCCTCTAACGGTGATCTCTGCCTGCCAGTATAGCGGATATCGTAGACGGCAACAAGCCTGGCGCACGGTGACACAAACTTTCACTTGTGCCTTGCCGGGGGATTTGCTATAATCGACACGTTGTATTTGTCACCCCTCATCTGCAACCGCACAACGTCAGGTTTTCAAGCGTAGCACCTGACTTGGCGAGTCCTCAGGGGAAAAAGCCTACGGGCAACAGGAGGTGCACAAGATGTACGCAATTATCAAAACTGGCGGTAAGCAATACAAAGCCGAAGTCGGCGAAGCACTTTACGTCGAGAAGCTCGATGTTGAAGAAGGCGCAACGGTCACCTTCGACCAAGTGATCTTGGTCGGCGGTGAAGGCGATGCTAAGATCGGCACGCCTACGATCGACGGCGCGACCGTTACGGGTAAGGTTGAGAAGCAAGGGCGTGAAAAGAAGGTCGTGACCTTCAAGTACAAGCCTAAGAAGCACAGCCACCAGAAGAAGGGTCACCGTCAACCTTACACGAAGGTTGTCATCGACGCGATCAACGCCTAACTAGGAGTTGAACACATGATCAAAGCGATTTTTACCCGCGACGGAGACGGCGCGCTACATCAGTTCAAGCTGACGGGGCACGCAGACTCCGGTGAGTACGGCCAAGACATCGTCTGTGCGGCGGTGTCAGCCGTCAGTATCGGTGCAGTCAACGGGATCGAAGCCCTCGCCGGCTACGAACCGACAGTCGTGGCGGATGAGGTCAACGGCGGTCACCTCGATGTGACCATTCCGCACCGCATCAGCCAGGATCAGCGCCACACCACGCAGATCTTGCTGGAGAGTTTATTGCTGGCCATGCAAGACATCGCGGCGGATTACGGCGATTATGTAACGGTGCAAACCAAATAGAGCCTAATTCAATATTCGGAGGTGTACAGACTATGTTAAAGATGAACTTACAATTCTTCTCCCACCATAAGGGGGGCGGTTCCACTTCTAACGGGCGGAACTCTGCCGGTCGGCGTCTTGGCTCCAAGCGCGCTGACGGCCAGTTCGTTCTTGCCGGGAACATCTTGTACCGTCAACGCGGGACCAAGATCCACCCAGGCACCAACGTCGGCCGTGGCGGTGATGATACGTTGTTTGCAAAGGCAGACGGCATCGTGAAATTCGAGCGCCTTGGCCGCGACCGCAAGCAAGTATCAGTTTATCCAGTCGAACAAGCTGAATAACACAAAGGCGCCCCGGTCACGGGGCGTTTTTTTGACCGACCAAGGGTGAGTGACTCCGGTCCCACCACCGCCATCACGGAGGGATCACTATGGCAAACGAACGATTACAGCACCTGCAGGCGAAGCTGCAGACGCAAGAACTAGATGCGATGCTCGTCACCGATGCGACGAATATCACGTACCTGACCGGTTTCACCGGTGAAGAGAGCGCGCTGTTGGTCAGCGCGACGCACGCGTGGTTGATCACGGATTCCCGCTTCACGGAGCAGGTCAAAGTCGAGGTCACGAACGCGGAGATGGTCTTGCACCAGGCCGGTGTGCTCGCAGAAGCCGGCACGCTGGCGACGACACACGCGCTGCACCGGATCGGGTTTGAGGCCGAGACGCTGGTGTACGCGGCGTACGCGAAGCTTCCGGCGACCGTCGAGTGGATCGCGACGACGAATTTGGTCGCCCAGCTGCGTGAGGTCAAAGACGCAACGGAGCTCGCGCTGATCCAGCGGGCGATCGAGATCGCAGAGGCCGGTTATCAGCACGTGCTGGCAACAATCCAGCCGGGGATGACTGAGGCGGCTGTGGCGCTGGACCTTGAGGTTTATATGCGCCAGCTCGGGGCCTCTGGCCCATCTTTTGAGACGATCGTCGCCAGCGGGGCGCGCTCAGCGATGCCACATGGGGCGGCGACAGACAAGGTGATCGAGGCTGGAGACGTGGTCACGCTAGATTGGGGCTGTGTCTATCACGGCTATATGTCCGACCTGACCCGGACGTTTGCGGTCGGTGAGCCGGATCCGCAGATCCGGGCCATCTACAAGGTCGTGTACGCGGCGAACGCGAGGGTCACCGCACTGATGGCCCCGGGGGTGACTGGCCGAGCGATCAACGATTGCGCGCACGGGTTCATCGACGCTGCCGGTTATGGGCAGTACTTTGGCCACGGCACTGGGCACGGGATTGGTCTGTCGATCCACGAAGGCCCTGGCGCTTGGGGCGTCTACAACCAAGTCGGTCAGGTGCCAGGCAACGTTGAGACGAACGAACCTGGGATCTACTTGCCTGGCATCGGTGGCGTCCGCATTGAAGATGACCTGCTGATCACGGCAGATGGGGCCCAGTTGCTGAGCACGCCGGCGCCAGCTGAGATCTTGGTAGTGAAGGTGAGCGATTGATAACAGCACGCAGCGGCCCCCAGTGCGGGCAGACCGCGAATGAGCGGGGACACCCGCAACTCCATTGATCCGATTCACCGCTTGGCTGACCTGCCGCCAAGACCTTGACGGCGCGGTTGCGCGACCCGGTGGAGATTGATATAGTTAGAGGTAATGGACAAACGACAATGGAGGAACCATAATGATTTCTGTAAACGACTTTAAAAACGGCTTGACGATCGAAGTAGAAGGCGGTCTTTGGCGGATCGTTGAATTTCAGCACGTCAAGCCGGGGAAAGGGTCTGCGTTCGTTCGCTCGACGCTGAAGAACCTGCGCACGGGGGCCGTTCAGGAGAAGACCTTCCGCTCCACTGAAAAGGTCGAAAAAGCCCAGATCGACACCAAGACGATGCAGTACCTGTACGCTGACGGGGATTCCTATGTGTTTATGGACATGGAAAGCTACGACCAACTGACCCTGCCGGGGGATGAGATCCGCGACGAGCTCAAGTACATGAAGGAAAACATGGCCGTCAAGATCATGATGCACGGCAGTGAGACCCTGGGGGTCGAAGTGCCGAACACGGTCGATCTGGCGGTCGCCGCGACCGAGCCGGGCGTGCGCGGGAACACCAGCAGCGGTGGAACGAAGCCGGCGACGATGGAGACCGGGTTGGTCGTCAACGTTCCGTTTTTCGTCAATGAAGGGGACGTCTTGACGATCAACACGCAAGACGGCAGTTACATCTCGCGCGCCTAGCGCGCGCAGAGGTGACGACGCACACGGATATGAGGAGGATGCCTAATGGCTGAAGAAACGAATATCATACTTGCCAACCGCACGGATGCGCAAGGGACGATCGAGATCGTCCCAGAGGTCTTGGAGGTCATCTTGGGCATTGCCGCGGTGTCGGTCGACGGTGTCTACCAGATGCGTGGGAGCCTCACCAGCTCGATCAATGAGTGGTTCGGCCGCGCCAACCATGGTAAAGGGGTGGCCCTGACCGTGGACGGCGAGCGGCTGACCGCAGACGTGTACGTCTACCTCGACTACGGGGTCGCCGTGCCGAAGGTGGCCTTGGCCATGCAGGAGACGCTGCGGGAACAGTTGCTCTTCATGACAGATCTCACCTTGGATGAGGTCAACGTGCACGTGGTGGGCGTCGTGCCGGAAAAAACGGCGAAGATCGACCCAGATGACCTGTTCAAAGACGACGACAACGAAACCGAGGAAGACGACGCATGATAGGCAGACATGAATCTCGGGAAGCGGCGTTCAAGGCCCTGTTCGCCTTGGATGGCAACCCGGAAGCCGACCGTGAGCAGGTCTACCAGGACGTGCTCGGCGATGACCAAGTCGCCAGTGACTACATGGTCGCGCTGATCGACGGCGTGCTTGCCCATGAGGCAGAGCTCGACGCTGCGATCACCGGCAAGCTCAAAGCGGGTTGGCGCTTAGACCGGCTGACGCGGCCGGATCTGGTCGTTCTTCGGTTGGGCCTGTACGAGGTCCAATACGAACCCGACCTCCCGGACAAGGTGGCGGTCAACGAAGCGATCGAGTTGGCGAAGAAGTACAGCGATGACCAAGCCGCGAAGTTCGTGAATGGCATCTTGGGCCAGTACGTCAAGGCCTGATCGCAAGCGGGTGTGGCGGTGAGGGCACGCCCGTGAGGCATTATCAGATACGCGCAAGGACCTGGGACACGTTCGCTGCTGTCCCGGGTCCCTTTCGCATTTTTGCCCTATTATTTATTTTTTGGTACAGACACAGCATATCCTTTATAATAGCCTGAGGAGGACGACACATGACGACGATTCTTGACGGGAAACAGACGGCCAACACGTTGATGACGACACTTGCCCAGACGGTGAGCGACTTACGCAGCCAAGGGGTGACCCCGGGGCTGGCCGTGGTGCTGGTGGGCGATGACCCAGCCAGCGCGATCTACGTACGTAACAAGCAGCGTCGCGCCGAGAGCCTCGGCATCCGGTCGATCAAAGAGACCTTACCGGCGACCACGACGCAGGCCGCGCTCCTAGACGTGATCGCGCGCCTGAACCAGGACCCCACAGTCGACGGAATCTTGGTTCAGCTGCCACTACCGCCGCAGATCGACGCAGACACGGTGATCGAAGCGATCGACCCGAACAAGGATGTCGATGGCTTTCATCCGGTCAATGTCGGGCGCCTGTGGACCCACACACCAGGGGTCGTCGCCTCGACGCCTTACGGGATCATGGCGCTACTCGCGCATTATGGGCTAGACGTGACAGGGATGAACGCCGTGATCGTCGGGCGCTCCAACATCGTTGGGCGGCCGATGGCGGGGCTGTTGCTGAATCATAATGCGACCGTCACGATCGCCCACAGCAAGACCCGCGACCTGGCGGCGGTGACGCGCCAGGCCGACCTGCTCGTGGTCGCGACAGGCGTGCCGGAGTTCATCACCGCAGACATGGTCAAGCCAGGCGCAGTGGTGATCGATGTCGGGATGGATCGCAACGCGGCCGGCAAGCTGGTCGGAGACGTTGATTACGCGAGTGTTGCGCCGATCGCTGGGGCGATCACGCCGGTCCCGGGCGGCGTTGGTCCGATGACGATCGCGGCGCTGATGATGCAGACTGTCGAATTAGCAAAGAGGCGAGTGCATGCCTGAATCAGATTATCTATCAGTCAGCGCGCTGACGCAGTATCTGCGCCGCAAATTTGACCTCGATCCCTACTTGGCGCGGGTGTTTTTGACCGGGGAGATCTCGAACTTCCGGCTGCGTCCGGGGCATCAGTATTTTTCCCTGAAGGATGATCACGCGAAGATCTCGGCGGTCATGTTCAAACCGGCCTTCGCCAAGTTGCGCTTTCGCCCCGAAGAAGGGATGAAGGTACGTGTTACCGGCCGGATCACGTTATATAACGCCTCGGGGCAATACCAGATCGTTATCGACTCGATGGAGCCGGATGGGGTCGGGGCCTTGTATCAGGCGTTGGCACAACTGAAAGAGAAGCTCGGCGCGGAAGGGCTCTTCACCCGTAACCAGCGGCCGCTGCCGTTGTTCCCCCGCCGAGTGGCTGTGATCACCAGTCCGAGTGGGGCGGTGATCCAAGACATCCGGACGACGGTTGCGCGGCGCTACCCGATCCTGCAGCTGACGCTGTTTCCCGCCGTTGTGCAGGGTGACCAGGCCGCTGACAGTATCGTCGCGCAACTCGAGCGGATCCGGCGCATGGGCGGCTTTGACGCCTTGATCATCGGGCGCGGCGGCGGGTCGATCGAAGACCTGTGGCCGTTCAACGAGGAGCGCGTTGCGCGGGCGCTCGTCGAGATGCCGATGCCGATCGTCAGCTCGGTGGGTCACGAGACAGATACCACGATCACCGACTTCATCGCGGATCACCGCGCCGCAACGCCGACAGCTGCCGCCGAGCTCGTCACCCCGATCACGCTGGTCGATGCGCTGGATCGCATCACGGAAGACCGGCTGCGGTTGGTCACAGCGATGCGCAACCGACTGCAGGCCCAGACGGATCGGTTGCGTCACGCGCAACGCAGCGTTGTGCTGACGCAGCCGACGCGGTTGTATGACCAGTACGCACAACAAGTCGACCTGCTGACCACGCGGTTGGGCGAGCGTATGCGCGCCCAGCTGGACGGGCAGGCGCGGCGGGTCGCCGTCGCGCAGGCGCAGTTGCGACCGCGACAGCTTGCGGTCCGCGTGACCACGGCGCAGCAGACGCTCGCGGCCGACCGCGCGCGGTTGATCCGGGCGGTGCAGGGGCTGGTCGCGACCCGGCGCCAGACCTTCGGGGCGGCGGTCGAGTCACTGGACCACCTGAGCCCGCTCAAGATCCTGGGGCGTGGGTATAGTTATGTGACCGATGTAGACGGCAAGATGCTGAGCCGGACCCAGGACTTCGTCCCCGGCGCGCAGGCTTCGATCCATGTGAGCGATGGGGATGTCCCGGTCGTGATCGCAGAAAGGAAGTAACTATGGCTGAAGAACCGACTTTTGAACAGAACCTCGCCCAACTCGAGCAGATCGTCGCCAATCTGGAGCAGGGCAACGTGCCCCTAGAAGAGGCGCTCGACCAGTTCAAGCGCGGCGTGACCCTGAGTAAGCAACTCGAGGCGACGCTGAAGACTGCAGAGCAAACCGTCACGCAGATGGTCAAGGAGGACGGCACGACGGTCGACTTTGCGCCGGATGGCAATGCTTGAGGCCCGCACGCAGACGTTCATCCCACTGATCGAGGCGACGATGGCGGCTCGGCTCGGCGCGATCGCGAACCAGCACTTACAAGACGCGATGCGCTACTCACTATTCGCAGGGGGCAAGCGGTTGCGGCCGTTGCTGCTGCTGGTGACCGTTGATAGCTTCGGCGGGGACGTTGAGCAGGCGCTTCCGGCTGCCGCGGCGCTCGAGTATCTGCACACGTACTCGCTGATCCACGACGACTTGCCGGCAATGGACAACGATGACCTGCGTCGCGGCAAGCCGACCAATCACCGGCAGTTCGGCGACGCACTCGCGATCCTCGCGGGGGATGCGCTGCAAAGCGAGGCTTTCGCGATGCTCGCGCAGACCGAGGCCCCGGCGGCAACCGTCGTCGCGCTCACGCAACGGTTCGCGCAGGCGGTCGGCGCCAACGGTATGGTCGCGGGCCAAGTGATGGACATGGACGGCGAGCATCATCACCTCGACATCGCGCATCTGCGGTTGTTGCAGGCACTGAAGACCGGTGCGCTGATCGAGTGTGCAGTGATGATGGGCGCCGATCTGGTCGCGGCCGACGCCTATGATGCCGTCGCCCTGCGCAAATTCGCGCAAGCGTTTGGGCTCGCGTTTCAGATCCAAGACGACCTCAACGATGTGACCAAGTCGACTGCAGAGCTGGGCAAAACGGCCAATAAGGACGTGGCGGCCGACAAGGCAACGTTTCCGGCGATCATGGGGATGGCCGATGCGCAAAAGGCGCTGGCCACCCAGTTGATGATGGCGCGGGATGCGCTCAGCCACCTCAGCGTCGCGGCCCCCCAGCTGCGCGCGTTTCTGACGTATTTTGACTGACGCACCTGGCTGATGGGTCGCCTCAGGGCAACGGCTGACTAAGTATAAGGAGTAACATGGCAAAAGAACGAGTAGATGTGCTGCTAGTCGAGCAGGGGTTGTTCACCTCCCGCGAGCAGGCCAAGCGCGCCGTGATGGCGGGCGAAGTGTACGACCAGAACAATGAGCGGCTGGACAAGCCCGGCGTCAAGATCGCGGCCGATGCGGTCCTGCACGTCAAGGGCAAGGTGATGCCGTATGTCAGTCGTGGCGGGCTCAAGCTCGCTAAGGCGCTGGACGTGTTTGCGCTCGACTTGACCGACAAAACTGTGCTTGATATCGGCGCCTCCACCGGTGGGTTCACCGACGTCGCGCTGCAGCACGGGGCCAAGCGTAGCTATGCGCTTGACGTCGGGTACAACCAACTGGCGTGGAAGCTGCGCGAGGATCCGCGGGTCACCGTGATGGAACGCGTGAACTTCCGCTACAGCAAGCCGGCGGACTTCACGGCCGGCCCCGTCGAGTTCGCAATGACCGACGTCTCCTTCATCTCCCTGCGTCTGATCCTGCCGCCGCTGAAGCCGATCCTGGCCCCGGGCGGACACGCCGTTGCACTGATCAAGCCCCAGTTCGAAGCCGGTCCGGCCAATGTCGGCAAAAAAGGGATCGTGCGTGATCCTAAAGTGCACGAAGACGTGTTGACCATGATCGTCGACTTCGCCCTGGCGACCGGATACAACGTCCTCGGGTTGGACTTCAGCCCGATCAAGGGGGGCGAAGGCAACATCGAGTTTTTGATCCACCTGCAAAACGCGGCCACGGTGCCTGGCGTGCGCGCCGAGTCCGTCTCCGTCAAAGAGACGCTGGCGCGTGCCTACGCGGAGCTGCGTCCGGGGCACTGACCCCATCGAGGTCTCGCCGTGGCGGGTGGGCCTTTTTTTCGTATCTGCATATCTATTCATTAAACTAGCATGAACATGCAAAATGCGTTAGACTACGGGTATAGATACGGAAAGCAGGTGGCAATATGCAAAAAAGTGAACGTCAGGCGCACATTCGGCGATTGGTCGAGCACACCGTGATCCAGCGGCAGGGTGAGTTCGTGACCAAGCTCGACGCCTTAGGGATCCCCGTTACGCAGGCGACGATCTCGCGCGACATCAAGGAGATGCAGCTGGTCAAGGTGCCGATGGCTAACGGGCAGTACCGGTACAGCCTGCCACCTGAAAAACAATTGGCGCCGCTGGATAAGTTGCGGCGGACACTGGCCGGGGCGTACCTGCGCGGTGATGTGATGGCGCAGTTCGTCCACTTGGTGATGTCGCCTGGGACCGCCCCGGCGGTCGGTACACTGATCGATCAGCTGGAGGACCCGCGGATCTTCGCCTCGATCGCCGGCGATGCAGCGATCCTGGTGATCTGCCGCGGGGCAGATGAGGCGGAGTCCGTGTTGAAGATGCTAGACGGAATGGTGGGATAACATGCTGCAAGAACTCGCGATCCACGATTTTGCGATCATTGAGGACCTCGAACTCAGCTTCACGACTGGGATGACCGCCTTGACCGGCGAGACCGGCGCCGGGAAGTCAATCATCATCGACGCCGTCAGCCTGCTTGCCGGCGGGCGCGGAAGCGTGGATTTCGTGCGCACCGGCGCGGCGAAGGCCAGCCTGCAGGGGCTGTTCGATGCGACGTCTAATCCGCGAACGGCCGAGGTGATGGCGACATACGGCCTGACCCCAGATGAAGGGACGGTCCTGCTCGCCCGGGAACTTTACGCGACGGGGCGCAACCTCTGCCGCGTCAACGGCACGTTGGTCAACACGGCCACGCTGCGGGCGATTGGGGAGACGTTGGTGGATATCCACGGGCAAAACGAGCACCAGCAGCTGATCCATCCCGAGACGCACCTCGGCCTGCTGGACCAGTTCGCCGGCGCGTCGCTCGCGCCGTTATTGACCGAGTACCACACGGCCTATGCTGCGTACACCAAAGACATGGCGGCCTTGCACAAGAAGCAGGCTAACGAACGCGAGTGGGCACAGCGGCTGGATATGCTGCGCTTTCAAGTCGGTGAGATCCAAAGCGCGGCGTTGCAACCGAACGAAGACGAGCAGTTGGCAGCCGAGCGTGATCGCTTGGCGAATTATCAGCGGATCGCCGATGCCTTGAACGACAGCTACGCGCTGTTCAGCAACGAAGAGGCCAACCCCCTCGATCTGATCGCCCAGGCGATGGCGAAGATGCAAGGCGTCGCGGCGCTCGATCCGGCGTTTGACAGCATCGCTAGCACCATCGCAACGGCGTATTACGGCCTGCAAGACGCCCAAGGAGACCTGTCTCGCCAGATCGATGAGCTGTCGTGGGATGAGGGGCGCCTAGACGACGTTGAGAAGCGGCTGGATCTGATTGCGCAGCTCGAGCGCAAGTACGGGGCCACCGTCGAGGCGGTCATTGCGTACGGGCAAAAAGCGGCGGCCGAACTCGCAGACATGGAGGCGACAGAGGCTGACGCGTCTGGGCTCGACCAGCGCGTCACCGCCCAGCACGAGGCGCTTTTGGCTCTGGGGGCGACGATCCACACGGCCCGCGTCAAGGCGGCCGATGCGTTGGCGGCAGCGATCCACCAGCAGCTGGCCGCGTTGTACATGGCCAAAACGGTGTTCACCGTTCACTTCACGCCGCTGGTGGCCGGGGAACTGCGGGCCGATGGGCTCGACACGGTCGAATTTTACATTCAGACGAACCCGGGCGAGGCGGCCAAGACGCTCGCACGCATCGCCAGTGGTGGTGAACTGTCGCGGATCATGCTGGCACTAAAGACGATCTTTGCGAAGACGGACGGCGTGACCAGCATCATCTTCGATGAGGTCGATACCGGCGTCTCTGGCCGGGTCGCACAGGCGATCGCCAACAAGATCAGTCAGATCGCCATGAACTCGCAGGTGTTGTGTATCACCCACCTGCCGCAGGTCGCGGCGATGTCCGACCACGAGTATGTGATCGAGAAGCGGGTGGCTGGCGGGCGGACCACGACCACGGTGGCCAAGCTCGACCACGCCGCGCGGGTGCGCGAGATCGCGCGGATGCTGGCTGGTGAAGAGGTCACCCACCTGGCGATCGAGCACGCGACGGAGATGCTGGCGATGGCCGCGAAGACGAAGGCGAGCCTGCGCGCGTGAGGCACAGGCGCAAAAAAATAGGGCGGCTCCTGTGGGGGGCCGCCCTATTTGTCTGCGTCGTGATCGGGTTCACAGCTTCTGGATGAAGGTCAGCTGAGCGAGGGACACGACACGCACCACGTTGCTGCGGTATGCTTGAAGCAGATAGCGTCCGTCGCCGAGCTGTCGCGTCAGGTGCCCGGCCATCGGGTCTCCCTCACCGGCGAAAAAGGCGGCGACCAAGTAATGCTTGGCGTGTGCCTGAGCGGCGAATGCGTGGAGCTGGAATTGTGGCATCACCACGGCCGGTTCTTCCAAGGCGAAGAACTCGCGCGTTGACTTGATCAGGGTGTGCGTGACAGATTGAAGGGTGTGGGCGTGATTTTCCATGGTGATGACCTCCGAACGTTTGTTTGTGTCTTCATTATACGAACAAACGTTCTGATGTGCAAGGACTTTGGTGAAATCTTTTTTGGGGGAGGATCGCAAATGACGGTAGCAGTGGTGTTTGGAGGGGGTGGCGCGCGTGGGGCCTTTCAGGCCGGGGCGTACCAAGCGTTGACGGCGGCAGGGCTCCGGCCTCGTTTCACTTTGGGCACATCGATCGGCGCGATGAACGCGTTTGCGACCACCCGGCTGGATGCGGCGGCCATGTGCCAGTGGTGGTTGACCGCGCTGCCTAGCCAGGTCGTCGGGGTGCCCGGTCGACCGGTCGTCTTCGAGCCGCAACTCGATGCGCTGATTGCATTGCCGCGGCGCTACCCGTGGCCGGCACTGGCGGTGTGTGGAGTCGGCCGAACGCGCGCACATGTCGTCACGCTGCAAGCGGCGACCGCCAAAGTGTGGTTGCTGGCGAGCGCAGCGATCCCCGGCGTCTTCGCGCCGGTCACCATCGACGGCGTGACGTACATCGACGGTGGGGTGGTGAACGACCTGCCAGTCGACATCGCCCGCGATCTGGGGGCCACGACGGTGATCGCGATCGCGGCCCAGGGCCTCGGGCCAGTGCGTGGTGCGGCCGACTACTTGATCCAGCCGGCGCCGCGCACCACCGGCATCCTCGACTTTCGCCCACGTAGTCGCGCGGCGCTCCTCGTGGCCGGGCAAAAAGCGGCGCAGCGGGTGCTGGCGACGACTGACCTGGCGCAGGTGTTCCGGGCCACTTGATGTGGGCGCGCAAGGCGGCATCCGGCGTGAATGCCGGTCAGCGCCGTGCTGCGGTGCGGAACCGCCGGATAGACCTTGAATTTTGCGGGTAAACACCGCATAATAGGTCTAATACAGTTAATGAAAGAGGTTAAAGCATGCAGGAACGGGGAATGCTCATCGTTTTGTCTGGCCCGAGTGGGGTCGGGAAGGGAACGGTGCGGCAAGCCATGCTCGAAGGGGATTATCGCGACTTTCAGTACTCGGTCTCGATGACGACGCGTCAGATGCGACCCGGTGAGGTGGATGGGGTCGATTACTACTTCCGCACCAAAGCGCAGTTTGAAGCGGAGATCGCAGCCGGGCAGATGCTGGAATATGCCAAGTATGTCGACAACTACTACGGCACACCGCTCAAGTATGTGAACCAGACGTTGGATGCAGGGCGAGACGTCCTGCTTGAGATCGAGGTCAAAGGGGCGATGCAGGTGCGTGAGAAGTGCCCCGATGGCGTCTACATCTTTTTGACCCCGCCAGACCTGATGGAGCTGAAGAACCGCCTCACCGGCCGCGGGACGGATTCGGCTGAGGTGATCGAAAAGCGCATCGCGCAGGCCAAAGAAGAGATCCAGATGATGGCGAACTACGACTACGCCGTCGTCAACGATGAGGTCCAGAAGGCCGTCGCGCGGATCGAGCGGATCATCGAAAGCGAACACCTGCGGGTCCCGCGGGTGATCGATCGCTACAAGAACATGGTCAACTGACCAAAAGGAGAGACAAACATGATCATCTACCCATCTATCGATAAGTTGCTCGCGAAGGTGCCGTCTCGTTACTCGCTGGCGGTGTTGGCCGCGAAGCGCGCGCACGAGCTAGAAACGCCCGGGAGTATCCGGATGCTGTCCACGTACCGGTCGAAGAAAATGGTCGGCCAGGCGCTAGAGGAAGTCGCAGCCGGTGACGTGATCATCGACCCGGAATCCAAGCTGCTCGAGCGCGACGCCGAAAAGTTGGACCACGAAGCATAAGCGCGTTAGCGACCGCCTGACAGGGCGGTTTTTTTGCGTTAGGCGTAGCGGTGTTGGTGACGGTGTGACCGCCGGTGAGGCAGGTCTGGTATAATATGACGCAGAATCATGCGCGCATGCGCATGGCAACTGATGAGGAGGCGCGTGGCATGACGCAACATATCGGAGTGATGGTGACAGGCGGGATCGCCGCATACAAGGTCCCACTGCTGATCCGCAGCTTGATCCGCGGTGGGGCAGAGGTCCGGGTCGCAATGACGCAGGCGGCAGAAGCCTTCGTGACGGCTGCAACGCTGGCCACCGTCAGCAAGCACTCAGTCTTGACCGATGCGCGTGAGTTCGCCGAGCCAGCGCATGTGGCACACGTGGCGCTCGCGCACTGGATGGACCAGGCGGTGGTGGTCCCGGCCACGGCGAACACGATCGCGAAGCTGGCGGCCGGGCTGGCGGATAACGTGGTAACCACGACGCTGCTGGCGTTTGGGGGGCAGAAGCTCTTAGTCCCGGCGATGAACGACCAGATGTGGGTGAACCCACAGACGCAAGCCAACGTGGCGCACCTGCGGGACATGGGGTGGCAGGTGCTGCCGCCGGCCACTGGGTTTTTGGCGGAGGGGTACGCGGCGGTCGGGCGAATGCCTGACCTGCCAGTGATCGAGGCTTTCATCGCGACCGCACAGCCCGAGCCCTTCTTAGCGGGTCAAACGGTGCTGATCACTGCTGGCGGCACGCGCGAGCGCCTCGACCCGGTGCGCTATATCGGCAACGACTCCTCTGGCAAGATGGGCACCGCGCTGGCCAATGTTGCCGCGGCCGCAGGGGCCCAAGTGACCTTGGTGACGACCGGCGACCAGCCGGTCCTCCCAGGGGTGACGGTCATCTCGGTGACAACGGCGCAGGCAATGCAGACGGCCGTGCAGGCAGCGTTCGCGGCGGCCGATGTGGTGATCATGGCCGCGGCTGTGGCCGATTACCGACCGAAGTACACGGCGACGCAGAAACTCAAAAAAACCGGTGACGCGGGCCTCACCCTTGAGCTGGTGCAGAATCCCGATATTCTCGCGGGGCTGGGGGCGACCAAGACGCACCAATTCGTCGTTGGGTTTGCGGCCGAGACGAATGATGTCCTAGCGAACGCGACCGCCAAGCTCGCGCGCAAGCACGTGGACATGCTCGTGGCCAACCGGGTCGGTGACGGCCACGGCTTCAACGCGGCGACCAACCAAGTGACGCTGCTGACGCCGGACCAAGCACCGGTCAGTGTGCCTGAGGCCAGCAAAGTCAATGTGGCCGCGGCGATCCTCCGTCACATCCAGCAGGTGCGGGCATGACCGCCGTCGCCAAGGTCATCGTCGATGTGCCGACGATGCAGACGGACAAACCCTTCGATTACGCGATCCCCGCGGCGTTGGCCGGCCAGATCCAGCCGGGCATGCGGGTGTGGGTCCAGTTCGGCCGCGGCGCGCGGCAGGTCGCAGGCATGGTGGTCGCCGTCAACGCGGCGGCTGACTATGACGGCGACCTGAAGCCGATCCTGGCGGTGCTGGATTACACCCCCGTGTTGAACGCAGAGGGACTCGCCTTGTCGCAGTGGCTCGCGCAGACCACCTTCGCGTTTTGGATCACCTGCATCCAGACGATGTTGCCGACAATGCTGAAGATCGAGACGATCAAGACGGCGGTCCTAGGGCCTAAGCCGACGCCAGCGGCGCAAGCGCTGCTCGGCGACCGTGCAGGACTGCCGCTGGCCGACCTCGATGAGGCGGCGACGGCGCAGGTCCTGCGATTGGTCCAAAGCGGGGCACTGACCCTCCATTACGCGCGCAAGGATCGCGCGACGGTCAAGACGCAAGACTATGTCGTCCCTGACGCTGAGGCCGACTACGCCGCGTTGCGTGTTGCTGTCCGCCCGAACGCCACGAAGCAGTTGCAGCTGCTGGACCTACTGGCCCAGTGGCAGGCGGCGCATGAGACGCCTGCGGTCGCCGCGGTGACGGCAGACACCGGCCTAGTGCGTGCGGACTTGGTGGCTGGCGCCAAGCGCGGGTGGTTGACCCTCGAGGCGCGTGAGGTCTACCGCGCGCCTTACGCGCAACTTGACGACCAGCCGCACACCGCGCCACTGACGTTGACCTCTGCGCAGGCGGCCGTGACGACCGCGATCCAAGCGGCGGTCACAGCCACACGCGCCGAGACGTTCCTGCTGGAGGGGGTGACCGGCTCCGGAAAGACTGAAGTGTACCTGCAGGTGATCGCTGCCGCTTTGGCTCAGGGGCGCAACGCGATGATGTTGGTGCCAGAGATCGCGTTGACGCCGCAGATGGTCCACCGCGTCAAGGGGCGCTTCGGCGCAACTGTCGCGGTGATGCATAGCGGCTTATCCGATGGTGAAAAGTTCGATGAGTGGCGCCGGATCCAGCGCGGTGAGGCGCGCGTGGTCGTGGGGGCACGCTCCGCGGCGTTCGCGCCGCTCACCAACATCGGTGTGTTCATTATCGACGAGGAGCACGAGTCGAGTTATAAGCAAGACGATGCCCCGCGCTACCACGCGCGCGATGTGATCCTGCACCGGGCGGCGACGCACCACGCGCCGGTGGTCCTCGGATCGGCGACGCCGAGCCTGGAATCGCGGGCGCGGGCCGCCAAGCAGGTCTACACCCCGCTGATGCTGCCCCAGCGGATCAATGCACACCCGATGCCGACGGTGCACATTGTCGATATGCGCGACGCCTATAAGCGCGGGGGCAAGGATGATTTTTCTAAGGACCTCCTAGACGCCCTGGCGCTGCGCCTGGCGCGTGGGGAACAGAGTGTGCTGCTGCTGAACCGGCGGGGCTATTCGAGCTTCGTGATGTGCCGCGAGTGTGGCTTCGTCGTGCAGTGCCCGAACTGCGATATCAGCCTGACGTTGCACATGGACACCCACACGCTGCGTTGCCACTACTGCGGTCACGAGGAACCGATCCCGACGGTCTGCCCGAGCTGCGGGTCTAAGAAGATCCGCTACTACGGGACGGGCACGCAAAAAGTGGAACAGTCGCTGCACACCTTGCTGCCTGAGGCGCGGGTGCTGCGAATGGACGTGGACACGACCCGGCGCAAGGGGGGGCACGAGCGGATCCTCTCGGCGTTTGGGGCGGGTGAAGCGGATATCCTGCTGGGCACGCAGATGATCGCCAAGGGACTGGACTTCCCGAACGTCACACTGGTCGGTGTGATCAATGCCGACACGGGACTGGGGATGCCGGACTTTCGCGCCAGTGAGCGGACGTTCCAGCTCTTGACGCAGGTGTCCGGCCGCGCCGGACGCGCCGATAAGCGCGGTGAGGTCTTCATCCAATCCTTCAACCCGGAGCACTACGCGATCCAGTTCGCGCAGCACCATGATTACGAAGGGTTCTTTCGCCACGAGATGACGATCCGCCACCGGGGGGACTACCCGCCGTACTACTTCACCACGAAGCTGACGGTCAGCCACCCGGATGAGGACGAAGCGGCCAAGGCGATCTTCAGCCTGGCCGCGCAGCTGCGCAAGGCGCTGTCGCCCACCGCGATCGTGCTTGGACCGACGCCCGGCGCGATCGCCCGACTGAAGAACCGCTACTTCTACCAGCTAGTGATCAAGTATAAGCGCGAACCCCAACTGGATCAGACGCTCAAGGCGATCTTGGACGAAACGCAAGCGGCCAGTCGCAACGGATTCTTCGTCGCGATCGACCGTGAGCCGCAGAATTTCATGTGAGACGTGTATAATAGTGAGCACATGGACCGACGAATCGAGGCTAATGAATGACATCTATTATTTTTCTCGGCACCCCACAGTTCGCGGTGCCGATCCTGGAAGCGCTGAATGCACAATACGACGTGGTGGCCGTGTTCACCCAACCCGACCGTAAAGTGGGGCGTAAGCAGGTCCTGCATGCGAGCCCGGTCAAGCAGGCCGCAACCGCGCTGGGGTTGCCGGTGTTGCAGCCGGAGAAGCTGGCCGGCTCACCAGAGCTCGCCGACGCGATCGCCCTGGCGCCGGACCTGATCATCACCGCCGCGTATGGGCAGTTTTTGCCGACCAAGTTTCTGAACGCGGCGAAGATCGCAGCGCTCAACGTGCACGGCTCCCTGCTACCGAAGTACCGCGGTGGGGCGCCGATCCAGTACAGTATCATCAACGGTGATACCGAGACCGGCGTGACGATCATCGAGATGGTCAAGGCGATGGACGCCGGGGGGATGTACGCGCAGGCCAAGTTGCCGCTGACGCGGACCGATGACACCGGCACCGCCTTTGCCAAACTCAGTCTGCTGGGCCGGGACCTGCTGCTGGCGACCCTGCCGGCAGTGATCGCCGGTACGGCCACCAAGACGCCACAGCCAGAAGCCGAGGTGACGTTCTCGCCGACGTTGAAGAAGGCTGACGAACACCTCGACATCACGCTACCGGCGGTCCAGCTCGACAACTGGGTCCGCGGCTTGCGGCCAGACGTCGGGGGCTGGGTCGACTTGCTGGGCGTGCGCACCAAGCTGTGGGCGATCACGCCGCTAGCGGACCGCACGGCGGCCGTGCCGGGCACGGTGATCACCCGCAGTAAGAAGCGCTTGGTGCTGGCGGCGGGTGACGGGACCACGTTTGCCGTCGATGAGCTGCAGCCAGCAGGCAAGGCGAAGCAACCGATCGCGGCGTTTTTGAACGGCGCCGGTCAGTCTATTCAAGAAGGAGATTTGATCATTGGCGAAACCAACTGACCCGCGGACCCTGGCGGTCACGATCCTGACGAAGGTGCGCACACAGGGGAGCTACGCGAACCTCGCGCTCGACGCGAGCTTGCGCCAGGCCCACTTGGAGGCGCGTGACGCGAACTTAGCGACCACGCTGGTTTACGGGGTGATCCAACATCAGCTGACGCTCGACTATTACCTTGCGCCGTTCATCGGCGCCAAGCCACTCGACGCCTGGGTGCGTGTGCTGCTCGACACCGCCGTGTTTCAGATGGTCTATCTCGACAAGGTCCCGGAACGGGCGATCTTCTACGAATCTACGCAGATCGCCAAGCGTCTGGGCCACATCGGGATCGCGAAGTTCGTCACCGCGGTCCTGCGTAACATCCAGCGGCGCGGTCTGCCGGACCCGCAGACGATCACCGATCCCTTGGCGCGCCTCAGCGTCACCGCCAGCGTACCGCGCTGGCTGGTCGACAAGCTGGTCGACCAGCTCGGACTTGAGAAGGCCAGCAGCATCCTGGCGTCGATCAACCAGCCAGCCGAGGCTAGCCTGCGCGTGAACACGACCAAGGGGACCCGCGCCGAGCTCAAGGCCGAGCTACAGTCGCGCTTTCCTGAATTGCGCGACTCCCTGCTGTCACCGGATGGCCTCGTCGCGCCTGGCGGGCATTTTGCCGCGCTCCCGGAGTTCGTCGTCGGGGCCTTCACCTTGCAGGACGAAAGCTCGATGCTGGTCGCGCCGAGCCTGGCGCTTGAACCTGGCGACCGAGTGCTCGATGCTTGCGCGGCTCCGGGGGGGAAGACCACGCACATCGCGCAGTTCCTCGACCCTGCACTTGGGGGCCACGTGGACGCGTTAGACCTGCACCCACACAAGGTTCGCCTGATCGAACAAAACGCGGCGCGCCTGGGCCTGACAGATCGCATCACGGCGCAGGCGATGGACGCCCGGACAGTCGGAACGGCGTTTGCCCCGGCGTCTTTTGATCGCATCCTGATCGACGCGCCTTGCTCAGGGCTGGGCTTGATCCGGCGCAAGCCTGAGATCCGTTACGAGAAGACCCCACAAGACCTTGAGAATTTGCCAAAGATCCAGCGCGCACTTCTCGACGCGGCCGCCCCTCTGCTAAAATCACAGGGACGGCTGACGTATAGCACTTGCACGATGGTCGAAGAGGAGAACCAGGGGGTCGTCGCGGCGTTTTTGGCGGCGCACCCTGAGTTCGAGCAGGTCCCAGTCCCGCTGGCCCAGCCGTTGGACCGCGCGCATGGGGGGCCTGCGCTTCAGCTTTTTCCAGACGATTACGGGACGGATGGCTTCTTCATCGCGAGTCTGGTGAAGCGCTGAGCGGCCGGCCGGCGCGAGAGATAAGACATAGGAGACACCATGGAATACACGTATCGGACAGACATTGGCCGCAAACGGCCGAACAATCAGGACTACGTCGGCCTGTTTGCCAATGACGCCGGCACCACGCTGGCGATCGTGGCGGACGGGATGGGGGGCCACCAAGGCGGCGACGTCGCTTCGGAGATGGCAGTGTCCCATATCGGCTACGCCTTTGAGAAGACGAATACCACCGACGTCGAGACGATCGTGCGGTGGTTGATCTTTGAGCTGCAAGAAGAGAACACGGTGATCTTGGAAAAAGCGCAGCAGTACGCGGACCTCAGCGGCATGGGGACGACGCTGGTCGCCGTGATCATCTCCGGTAACCGTTTCGTTGTCGCTAACATCGGGGACTCGCGCGGGTACCTTTATCGCAACCGGCACCTGATCCAGATCACCGAAGACCACAGTCTGGTCAATGAGCTGGTCAAGACCGGGGAGCTGACGCCGGAAGAAGCAGCGAAGTTCCCGCAACGCAACGTGATCACGCGCAGCCTAGGCGTCTCCTCAGATGTCGATGCGGACGTGACGATCTACGACATGGAATACGACGACTACCTGTTGCTGTGCTCGGACGGGCTGACCAATCAGGTGTCGGATCCGGAGATCGCCGCGGTCTTGGCGCAGCCGGTCCCGATCGGCGATAAGGCCGGTCAGCTGATCGACATGGCCAATGCCGCTGGCGGTCCTGACAATATCACGGCACTGATCATTCACCAGGATTGGAGGGCGCAGATTTGATCGAACCAGGCTATATTCTCAATGAACGCTATAAGCTGCTCAAGACGCTGGGCGAAGGGGGGATGGCGAACGTCTACCTCGCCCACGACTTGATCCTCGATCGCGATGTCGCCGTCAAGGTCCTGCGCTTGGACCTTCAAAACGATCCGGACACCATCCGGCGGTTCCAGCGCGAGGCGATGGCGACGACCGAGCTGGTGCACCCGAACATCGTGTCGATCTACGATGTCGGTTCGGCGCATGGTCAGCAGTTCCTCGTGATGGAGTACGTGCAAGGCTCTGACCTCAAAAAATACATCGTCGAGCACTTTCCGATCCCGTATCAGCGCGTCATCGACATCATGCAGCAGATCCTGTCTGCCGTGCAGTTGGCGCACGACCATCACATCATCCACCGCGACTTGAAGCCTCAAAACATCTTGATCGATGCAGACGGCAACGCGAAGATCACGGACTTTGGCATCGCCGTTGCGCTGTCGGATAACTCGATGACGCAGACCAACTCGCTGCTCGGCTCGGTCCACTACCTTAGCCCGGAGCAAGCGCGCGGTGCCATGCCGACGCGCCAAAGTGACATCTACGCGCTGGGGATCATCCTGTTCGAGATGCTGACCGGTACGGTCCCGTTCGAGGGGGATTCGGCGGTCTCGATCGCCTTGAAGCACTTTCAAGAAGACATGCCGGCGGTGCGGGATTACGATCCGCGCATCCCGCAGGCGCTTGAAAACGTCGTGCTCAAGGCGACCACCAAGGACCCGGCGAACCGCTACACCAGCGCAGACGCAATGGCGGCCGACCTCAAAACGGCGCTGTCGCCAGCGCGCGCACGCGAACCCAAGTACGTGGTCCCGACCGATGGCAGCCTGGATGAGACGAAGGTGATCCCAAGCATGGCGGCGGCGACGGCTACGCCGACGCCTAAGGACCCGAAGTTGGTCCCACGCCCCGGCGGCGCGGGCAAGGCGCCGCTGCCCAAGGCCGCCAAGAAGCGGCACTGGCGGTCGTACTGGCCGTTTTATCTGCTCGGGATCGTGCTCGTCGCGATCGTCGGGGGGCTGATCTTCGCCTTCAGCGGCAACCGTGGCGATGCGACCGTGCCGGATCTGCGCGGCATGACGCGCACGCAGGCGGTCGGCGCACTGACCAACGCTGACCTTGAGCTCGGCAGTGTCACCCGTAAGGCGTCTGAGTCGGTCGATAAGGATCACGTGATCAGCAGTGATCCGGGTCAAGCGGCGAGCGTCAAGAGCGGGAGCAAGGTGGATCTGGTCTTGTCCAGCGGGCCGAAGCGCTACACGCTGAAGGACTATGTCGGTCTAGACTATGTCGATGTGGCGGGGGACCTGCGCGATCGTGGGTTCACCGTCAAGAAGAAGGAAGAGAGCTCCGACACGGTTGCTGCCGGCGAGATCATGGCGCAGAGCCTTGATGCTGGCAAAAAAGTCGTCGTCAAGGGGACGACGATCACCCTGACGGTCTCGAGCGGGACGAAGACCTTCGCAATGGCAAATCTGAGCAATCAGACGAAGGCGCAGGTCGAGGCCTATGCCGAGAACCACGGCTTGACGCTGACCTTCAACGATGCGGATTACAGTGACAGCGTGGCGTCGGGCAATGTGGTCGATCAGTCGCCATCGGCAGGCACGGACATGAGCAAGGGGGACACCTTACGCGTGACGCTGTCCAAGGGTAAGGAACCGGAAGCGTCTAGCTCTTCGGCTAGCGATACGACGAAGACTGTGACCCGGCGCGTCTCGATCACTTACGAGGCGCCGGCAGACGCCAGCACCAGCGCGTCGAGCGATGCGGCCAGCAGTTCGAGCAGCACCAGCGGTGCCAACCAGGTCCAAGTCTACATCCAAGACAAGACCCACAACATCAGTCAAGTCTACAAGAACATGACCATCACCAGCGACACGACCATCACCTTGACCTTCACGGTCGATGATGCGACCAGTGGCGCGTACCGCGTCGTCAACAATGGCGTTGTCGTCGCCTCGGAGGATAATATTGAGTGATCAACAGTTGACCGGGCGCATCATTCGCCAGCTCAGCGGCTACTTCGACATTGCGGTCGATGGAACGGTGTACCGCACGCGTGGCCGCGGGAATCTGCGGCAAAAAAAGGTCGCCCCCCTGGTGGGTGACTTTGCCGAGTTCTCGCCCGGCGTGGGGGCCGATGATGAAGGGTACCTGCTGAAGGTCCTTCCGCGCGAGAACGCTTTGGTCCGGCCGCCAGTCGCCAACATCGATCAGGCGATCCTGGTCGTCGCAGCCGCTGAACCGGAATTCTCGCTCAACTTGCTGGATCGCTTCCTCGTCTACCTAGAGGGCAAGCAGATCCACGCGGAGATCTACCTGACGAAGACCGACCTGATCTCCGCCGCCAGGCTGGCTGAGATCAGCGCCAGTCTCGCCGGTTATGAGCAGATCGGCTACCGCACTTTCCACAGCGAGCCACCGTTTGCGGCGGCACTGATGGAAGCGGTACGGGCGACGTTCGCAGACAAGCTGACGATCTTCACAGGGCAGACAGGGGCCGGTAAATCGACCCTGATCAACCACCTGGTCCCCGGGCTGCGCCTAGCGACCGGGGAGATCTCCAAAGCGCTCAACCGCGGGAAGCACACGACCCGCACGACTGAGCTGTTCTTGGCCGACGGCGGGTTGGTCGCGGACACGCCGGGGTTCAGCTCGCTGGGCCTGCTGGACGTGACGCTCGATGACCTCCGGATGCGGTTTCCGGAGTTCGTCGCCCGCGCGTCTGACTGCAAGTTCCGCTCGTGCCAGCACGTGGCCGAGCCGGCCTGTGCGGTCAAGGCGGCGGTGGCGGCAGGGACGATCATGACCAGTCGCTACGAGAACTATCTGCAGTTCCGGGCCGAACTGGCGGGTCAGCGCCCGACATACCTGAAAAAATGAGCAAGAGGCGGGCGTTGTGCCTGCCTTTTTTGTGTGGCGGCGGTAATCAATTTTTTTTACGGACGATTAAGTGAACGAAAGCAAAACAGTGGCGCATCCGTGGGGTCTGCGCTATGCTGGAGACAAGAAGAGTTCCAAGGAGGACACACTGATGAAAATTGCGCCTTCGATCCTGAGCGCCGACTTTGCCAACCTGGCGCGAGACATTCGCTTGGTCGAGACCGCCGGTGCCGATCTGTTGCACGTGGATGTGATGGACGGCCATTTCGTCCCGAATCTGACCTTTGGGCCGAGCATGGTCGCGGCGATCCGCCCGGTCACCAACCTCGGGCTGGATGTCCATCTGATGGTGGACGATCCGAGCCTCTGGATCCCGGAATTCGCTAAGGCTGGTGCGGACACGCTGATGGTGCACGTTGAGGCGACGCCGCATATTTATGGGACCATGCAGGCGATCCGCTACGCGGGCTGCCGGGCAGGCGTCGTGCTCAACCCAGGGACTGCCGTCGACACGCTTCAGCCGCTGCTGCCGATCGTCGATCAGGTCCTAGTGATGACCGTGAACCCCGGGTTTGGGGGCCAGCAGTTCCTGCCGGACATGGCGGCCAAGGTCGCCGCACTGGCGGCGTTGCGTCAGACCAATGGGTACCACTATGCGATCGAAGTCGATGGCGGGATCACCGACCAGACGGCGCCGGTCGTGCTTGAGGCTGGGGCCGATATCCTTGTGGCGGGGTCTTACGTCTACGCATCAGACGACCCGGCTGCCCGGATCGCGGCGTTGCGGCGCGCCTGATGACGACGCTGAATCTGATGGTCGGCGGGCCGGCCGCGGCATTGCCGACCGATTGGCCGCAACTGGCGGGCGACTGGGTCGGGGTCGACCGCGGCACGCTGCGCTTGCTGAAGGCGGGCATCACCCCGGTCCTGGCGGTCGGGGACTTCGATTCGCTCACCCCGGCGGAGCGCGTGACTGTCGCCGCCGCAGTCGCCGAACTGCACACGGCGCCGGCGGAAAAAGACGAGACGGATACAGAAATGGCAGTCCGGCTGGCCTTGGCCGCCGGGGCGACCCGCGTCCGGCTGATCGGGGCGACCGGTGGCCGGCTGGATCACCTGCTGGCCAACCTATTCTTGGCGACGCAGCCGCGCTTCGCTGCCGACGCGGCGCGGATCGAGCTGTTGGACCGACAGAATCGGGTCCGGTTCTTCACCGCCGGCTCCCATCAGTTGCAGCCGGACTCGACATACCGATACTTGGGGATCGTGCCGCTGACAGCGATCGCTCACTTGACCATTACTGGGGCCAAGTATCCGTTGCACGACTGGTCGAGTCAGACCCCGTTTGCTTGGGCGTCCAACGAGTTTGTCGACGCGACGCCGGTGGTCATCAGCTGGACGCAGGGGACGGTTGCCGTGATCGAGTCGAATGATCGCATCGGCCAGACCCGCGACAACTGAACCAGTAGATGTGTCCCATTTTTACGGAGATTGATCCCCTCAAGTGCGTGTGCTGTTGGTATAATGGACCTAATCGAGGCATAGGAGGACATCTGGGTGGGTGAATGGGCACGAACGTTAGCGAATAATCTCTTGGTGCGCGAACTGGGGCTGGTCGCGCTGTTGGTCTTGGCGGTGGTGGTCTATTACTTCCGCTACGTGCATGCGGCCAAAACGCTGCGCGGCCGGTCTCAGCGCGGCAAGCTGAGCCGGTTGATCGCCGGGACGCGGCACTTCATGGTGCTGATCGCGGTGGTGCTAGTCGCAGTCGTCGGCTATGACCGACTCTGGCCGCACTTCGCACCGCACGCGCAGACGCAGCGGCAGACGGCCACTCAGCCGAAGAAGCGCGCGGCGCACACGTCGAAGTCGGTGCGCGCGTCGCAGGCCGCCGCGCAGACGACCAGCGAGACCAGCAGCACGTCCAGTCGCGCGGTGCAGGAGACGGCGGCAACGCGCGCCGCGGTCCAACTGGTCGAGGACTACTACGCGCAGCACGCCGATCAGCTGAAGACGGATAAGGCAGTCACGTACCGCTACCTGGGCGACACAACCGGCAATGCCAGCTTACCCGTGCACCGGGTGGGGGGCTTCGTCAAGCAAGGCGATCAGATGGTCCAGCGGTACGAATTCTGGGTCTATCCGGGCAATCAGTTCGATCAACAGACAGATTTCTAAGGTATACCGCTCAAGCCCTGTCACGACAGGGCTTTTTGCGTGGCCCAACAGGTTAAAAAAAAACAAAAGCGCGGTTTTGTCGGCGGAAATGTTTTCGTAATAAATAACACGGCAACACGCGCGCTTTGGCCCCGTTTGGGGTGGGCCATACGGCCAAAGCCCACCGATCGATAATCGTGACCATACGTGTTGGCTTAACTGAGCACAAGCGCAGGCCGCGGTGTGCGCCCAGACCCTAATGTGCAGTAACGCACGAATCACCTGAATGGTGGCGTTTTTATAAATGGAGAATTAGTTTGTGATTAGTTTTCGCAAAGAAAAAAGTTCGTGGCGACGAAAACGGTTTTTTTCTGCGGCGGATATGAAATCCCCTGAACAAGTTTTGTTGCAGATTTGAAAACATAATTTTAATACCACTAAATAATATAGCCATTAATTTTATATGTTTAAAATTCGTGGACTTTTATGAATTGTGGGCTTACAATTCAGATGATATCCGTGTATTTAGGCGCGCTCTGCCAAACATATCGTCTTACTGCGGATACAAAAATTGCTTTTTCTTATAGGATGAATTTGATATGAAGGATCGTCAAGGGGCAAAGAAATTGTACAAAGCTCACAAGACTTGGATCGCTGCCGGGGTCGCGGCTGCAACCCTGTTCAGTGTCCAAGCCTTGGGGACGCAAACTGTATCTGCTAGTGAAACCGCACCGGTGGCCACCAGCACGACCACTAAAGCGGACCTGCTCGCGGCAGTTGCAAGTGTCAAGTCTCAGATCGGCTCGATCGGTGGGGTGAAGGACACTGTCACCAATAAGACATTCTACGGCGACGTCGACGCCATCAACGCACAGGTCGAGAGTGGCGCGATCACGACTAAGGAACAACTCCTGACAGCCATGCTGCCGATGGCCAACGGCTACAAGGAATACGCTAAGGCGCAGGCGAAGCAACAGCTTGGCGAAGCCGCTAACCTGACGGACCCTGAAACTGGCCGCACGTTCAACGGTGACATGGACAACTTGTTCAACACCGCCGCTGTTTCGGTGGACCCAGAGTTCGAGGGTGTCCGGATCGACCTGGACACGACGGAGTACGCGGCCGTTCTGGCGCGTGCCAAGGCGGCCACGACCAAGACCATCAAGGTCGACTTCATCGACACGACGTCTGAGTCTTCCGACACGTATTTGAACGTCGTGGTTCAGACCTCGTTTACCGTGGGCAAGAACGAAGGCGTCAGCTTAGACAAGGTATTCGCCGAAGTGCCTGCCGGCTACCGTGTCGACAAGACCAAAGTCACCTGGGACCAGGCGAACAACAAGTATTACATTGGCGTTTACAACGTGCAGGCCTTGCAGGATAAAGTCGCTGACGCAGCGGCCAAGCTTGCTGCTGCCGCCAAGGACGCCAAGGCCACCGTCGTCAACGATCTGCTTGCCCGCATCCAGGACAACAAGGACCGTCTGAGCGAATACGGTGAAGAGACGGACACCGCGACCGGCCGCACGTTCAACGGCGACTTCGACTACGCGAAGCAGCTGGTCAACGAAGGTAAGATCACGTCCCGCAAGGACCTGTACAACTACCTCAAGCCAGTCGTTAGCGGCGTCAAGGAACTGCTGAAGAGCCAGGGCAAGGCTGCGGTCGCACCTGTTGGCGAAGCGATCGACCCAGAAACGGGCCGCACGTTCAACGGTGACATCGACTACCTCTTCAACTCTGCTGAGGTCAAGGTCGACGACGATGGGGTTTACTTCGATCTGGACTACGATGCCCTGAAGGCTGTGACCGAACGGGTCCAGGCGCTGAAGGCTAAGATCGCTGAAGACGCAGCTCGCGGCGGCAACATTGCCGACACCCCGAACAAGTCCACGATCGCCAGTGACGCGGCCCGTGGCGGCAGCATTGCCGACACCCCGAACAAGTCCACGATCGCCAGTGACGCAGCTCGCGGCGGCAGCATCGCGGACACCCCGAACCTGTCCACGTTAGCGTCCGAAAAGGCGGCTAAGGCAGCCGAAGCCGCGAAGACGCCGACTCCGACGCCAGTCGCTAAGAAGACGGTCAAGGCCGTTGCTGCGACCACGCCTGCTGCCAAGGCGGCTAAGGCGGCACTGCCTCAGACCGGCGACAGCGTGAACCCGATCGCTTCGTCCCTTGGGGTCGTTGCGGTCATCGGTGCGCTGTTCGGCCTGGCAGGCACTTCTCTGAAGAAGCGCGCCTAAGTTAGTCTGCGCACACCACTCAAAGACCCCGCGTAGCGGGGTCTTTTTGCGTCCTTGGCGACGGGCCCGCGGTTTTGGGTCCCACGGCGGGGTGTGGCCATGTATAATGGTAACTAGACGGAGGTGGGGAAATGGCAGGACAGCGGTTTTTGATCTGGGGCCTAAGTGTGGCGCTTGGGGCAACGCTGATCGGCTTCATCTGGCGCTATGTCTTCGTGGTGCGCCACAGCCAGGGGCGCACGCAGCAGCGGCAGTTGATCCAGGCGATCTTTGCGGCGCGGGCGCTGCTGATCATCGGCGGGGCCGCCTTGATCGGGACCGTTGCGCTCGGTCAGCTTCATCCTGCCGCCACGACGCCGGCGGCCACGGTCCCGCGCCAGGCGCCTAAGGTGCACTCGGCGAGCGGTCAGCGGCCCACGCGAGACGATGCGGTCCGCCTGGTCGACCATTACTACGCCGCACACCCCAAGGAACTCAAGCACAAGGGTCTGGTCGTTTTTCAGGCCGTTGGGACCACGACGGGCAAGGGCGGGGTAACGGTCCAGCGGATCGGCGGCTTCGTGAAGCGCGCCGGCCAGCTGACGCAGCAGTACGAGTTTTGGGTCTATCCCGGGTCGACGTTCGAGCGGGTGAAGTGAGGAGGGCAGGCAATGGAGATCAAGATCGGGACACACCCGTTGATGGCTGGTGAAGTGCCACCGGCGGTCTTTCCGGTGGTGATGACGACGGGCCTGACCGCACCGGTCTGGGCACCGGCCGATTTTGCGATCGACGGTCCCCTGACGGTCGGCAGCCATGCGATCACGTTGACGGCGCAAGGGAAGCTGATGCTTCAACTGGCGAACCCGGCGCTCGACCTCAGCCAAGCACATTACACCGCTGGACGACTCGTGGTGATGCCGGAGGCGACGGCGCGGACGATCACGGTCACACGCACGATCACGTTCATGGGCGCCGGCGCGCAGACACCCGCGCCGATCGTCCAGAAGGTCACGGTGCAGGTGCTAGCCGGCAAGGTCGGACGCGATCGGATCATCGGGTTTGCGCCGATGGGGGATTTTCCCGCCTTGGTCGCGCCGGGGGTCACGGGCTTCGTCGCGGATCGCAACGTCGCCGCGCTGCCGCTTGCCCCGGGGTTCACGCGACCGGTCCACCGCTTCATCACGGTCACGTACCTGCCTCGGGTGTTGGCGTACACGATGTACCCGATGGATGAAAGCGGGCAGAGCCTGGTCGAGGGCCAGCAGGTCTACGGGCTGCAGGGCCAGCCGATCGCTGACTACCCGGAGTATGCCGGCTACACCCGTGTAATCGAGCCGCTACGCGTCCCGGCCGACCCGGCTGATCCGGTGATCGTTACGTACACCCCGCTGAACCCATGGGCCGGGGTGGCGCCGGCGCGTTCACCGCACCACGTGGCGGCGGTCCCGTATCGGCCACAGGCCAGTGCGGTCCCGCAGGCGCTACCGGCGCGTCAGCTCGGACTGGCGGCGGTGGTCACCCGGGCGTTGAAGCAACTCGTCGGCTGGCTTCCACTGCCGCGCGACGTCGAGTGAGCGCTGCGGGCTGAGGGGGGCCTATTGCCGCGCGACCAGGGTTGAGACGCATGGCGCCGAGTGCGCAGGGCAGCGCCAGCCTTTGGGGCCGTCACATCAAAAAAAGCCCCTCACCGGCTGGTGAGGGGCTGATCTTTAGCTCGGGACTAGACCCGAGTCACTTTACCTGATTTCAATGCGCGGGCAGATACCCAAACGCGCTTCGGCTTGCCATCCACGAGGATGCGAACCTTTTGCAGGTTTGCCTTCCAGGAGCGACGGCTGGAGTTCAAAGCGTGGGAACGCTTGTTGCCAAATACGGTGTGGCGCCCTGTGATTACGTCTTTTGCCAATTCTCGGACCTCCTTGCTTATCCGCAAGCTGCGAATTTTTCACTCAACTAACTTATCATAGGCACAGCGGGAATGCAAGAAGTTTTGCCAAGTTATTTTACTTGACAGGGGTGGATAAGCGGATGGGGCGCGCTTTCCAAACATTCCGGCCTATGCTAAACTAGTTGTTAAGTAGTGCGGCTTGGCGCGTTTGGCGCCGAGCCAGTCAATAGGAGGTCAAGACATGGCGGTCAAAATCAAAACCAAGTATGGGATCATCGATATCTCCAACAACGTCATTGCGACAGTGGTCGGCGGTGCGGCGACGGATATCTACGGCATCGTTGGCATGGCCAGCAGAAACCAGATCCGCGACAACCTGAACGACATTTTGAAGCGCGAGAATTACCTGCGCGGGGTCGTTGTCCGCCAGGCGGATAACGGCGTCAACGTCGAGGTCAACATCGTCGTCGGCTACGGCACCAAGATCTCCGAGGTCTGCCGCAACGTCCAGGACAAGGTCAAGTACAACCTTGAGACTATGCTGGGCGTGACAGCCAATGAAGTGACCGTGATCGTCCAAGGTGTGCGGGTCCAAAACGAAGACTAGTCAACAAGTTACTCTCACGCCGCTGGCCGGCACCGTGGCAGGCGACGTGAGAGTTGAGCAATGGAGGCAATATCCCAGTGGAAGTAACCGAAATCAACGCGGCGAAGTTCCAAGACATGATCCGTGTCGCGGCACACCGCATCAAGAAAAATGCAGAGTTTGTCAACTCTTTGAACGTTTTTCCCGTGCCAGATGGCGATACCGGGACGAACATGAACCTGACGTTCCAGACCGGGGCCAAGGCGGTGCTCGAAAGTGACAGCGACCATGTCGGGGAACTGGCCAAGCACCTAGGCAAGGGCTTGCTGATGGGCGCACGGGGGAACTCCGGCGTGATCTCCAGCCAGCTGTTCCGCGGGTTTGCCAAGAGCGTTGAGAAGAAGTCGACGCTGTCTGCACAAGACCTCGCCGACGCCTTCGCTGGCGGCGTCGAGACGGCCTACAAAGCGGTGATGAAGCCGGTCGAAGGCACGATCCTGACGGTGGCCCGTGAAGGCGCCAAGGCGGGCCTCAAGGCGGCCGCGACGACCGATGACGCCGTCGAGGTGATGACTGCGGTGGTCAAGGCGGCCAAGCGTGCGCTGGCGAAGACGCCAGACTTGCTGCCGGTGCTCAAGGAAGTCGGCGTGGTCGACTCCGGTGGCCAGGGCCTCGTCTTCATCTACGAGGGCTTCCGGGAAGGGCTGAGCGGGGAGACCAGCGACGATGCCTATGTGCCGGATGAGACCGAGATGGGTGAGATGGTCAACGCCACGCACCACCAAGGCGCACAGACGCAGCTGAACCCGGATGATATCGTGTACGGCTACTGCACGGAGATGATGGTCAACCTGGGAGAAGGGGCGGACCCGAAGCCGTTCGACTACGAGACCTTCCGCACCTACCTGAACAAGCTCGGCGATTCGACACTGGTCGTCGCCGATGATGAGGTGGTCAAGGTCCATGTCCACACGGAGCACCCGGGCACGGTCTTCAAGTACGGGCAGCAGTTCGGCACGCTGGAGAAGATCAAGGTCGACAACATGCGGCTACAGCATGAGTCGATCATTGAGCGTGAGGAGCAACAGGCCGCACAGCCGCAGCCGCTAGCTGAGATCGCCGTGGTCGCCATCGCGGCCGGGGCTGGGCTGGGCGAGCTGTACAAGAGCCTGGGCGTCGCTTACGTCTTGAACGGCGGGCAGACGATGAACCCGAGCACCAATGACATCCTCGAGGCGATCACTGCCGCGCACGCCAAAAACGTGCTTGTGTTGCCTAACAACAGCAACATCTTCATGGCGGCAGAGGAGGCGGCGAAGGCCGCGACCGTCGACGTGGCGTTGGTCCGCTCGCGCACGATCAACCAGGGGTTGACGGCAATGCTCGGCTTCAATCCGGAAGGAACCTTGGCCGACAACGCCGAGGCGATGACCGCCGAGCTGGCGAACGTGGTCTCTGGCGCGGTCACCCAGGCGATCCGGGACACGACGATCGACGGGCTCGAGATCCACAAGGACGATTGGATGGGCATCATCGACAACAAGATCAAGGTCTCGATCGCCGATCGCACGCAGGCAACCATCGAGATGATCGACACGATGCTCGATGAGGACGCTGAGATCATCACGCTGATCGTTGGGCAGGACGGCACGTCGGCAGAAGCTGAGGCGATCTCGGCGGCGGTCACGGCGGCCAACCCGGACGTGGAGGTGGAGATCCACACCGGCGACCAGCCAGTGTATCCGTACTTGGTCTCCGTTGAATAAGCGCAAGGGCTGGAAGCTGGTGGTTTCCGGCCCTTTGCTTTTTCTACTATAGTATAGTCACAACTGAGAAAGGAGGGGCGGGATGCTAGCCGACCCATTGACGGCGCTCCCGGGCGTCGGACCGAAGCGCGCCGAGCAGCTGGCGACGCTGGGCCTCGAGACGATCGGAGACCTGTTGTTCTACTTCCCGTTTCGCTACGATGATCTGCAGGTCAAGGATCTGGCGGAAGCGGCCGATCAAGAGAAGATCACGCTCAAAGGGGTGATCGTCGCCCCGCCGATCGTCACCCGCGTCGGGGCGCGCAAGACGCGGCTGAACGTCAAGCTGCAGGTCGACCATGCCGTGGTGCTGGTCACTTTTTTCAACCAGCCGTGGCTCAAAGACAAGTTCGAAGAGGGCATGGCCGCCGCAGTCTACGGCAAGTGGGACGCCAAGCGGCACACGATGACAGGGATGAAGGTGCTGGCGACGCAGACTGAAGCGGCGCCATCGCTGGCGGGGATCTACCCGACGAACAAACACGTCCGCCAGAGCACGCTGGTCGAGCTGGTCCAGACGGCCTACGCGCAGGCGTCAGCGGAGATCGGCAACGTCGTCCCCCAGGCGTTGCGGCAGCGGTTCCGTCTGCTGAGTGACGCCCAGATCGTGCACGGCATGCACTTTCCCGACTCCCTGCAGGAGGCCCAGGCCGCGCGGCGGTCCGCGATCTTCCGTGAGTTCTTCCTGTTCGAATGCCAGATTCAGTCGCTGCGTGCGGACAATCAGCAGGCCGCCAACGGCCTGGCGATCCCATACGACAACCAGGCGCTGCGGGCCTTGATCCAGACCCTGCCATTTGCGCTGACTGGGGCGCAAAAGCAGGTGGTCAACGAGATCTGCGCGGACCTGCGCGCGCCGCGGCACATGAACCGACTGCTGCAAGGGGATGTTGGCTCGGGTAAGACGGTTGTCGCGGCGATCGCGATGTACGCGGCAGTCACGGCGCGCTATCAGGCTGCATTGATGGTCCCAACGGAAGTGTTGGCTGAGCAGCACTTCGCGAAGCTGACCAAGCTATTCGCGGAATTCCCCGTCAAGCTGGCGCTTTTGACCGGGTCGACGACCGCCAAGGCGCGCCGGCCGATCCTTGACGGCCTGCGCAGCGGCGAGATCGATCTCGTGATCGGGACCCACGCGCTGATCCAGACGGCGGTCGACTACGCGAACCTCGGGCTCGTCGTGATCGACGAACAGCACCGCTTCGGGGTCAACCAGCGCCGGATCTTGCAGGAAAAAGGGCTCAAGCCCGACCTGCTGGCGATGACCGCGACGCCGATCCCCCGGACGCTGGCGATCACGGCCTACGGGGAGATGGATGTCTCCAGTATCACCGAGCTGCCGGCCGGCCGCCAGCCGATCACGACCACTTGGGTGCGCAAGAACCAGCTTCGCTCGGCGATGACCCGGGTGCAACAGGAACTGTCGGCGGGGCACCAGGTGTTTGCGATCACCCCGCTGATCGCTGAGTCCGAGAAGATCGACCTGCAAAACGCGGCGCAACTGTTCACTGATCTCTCGCAGGCGTTTCCCCAGTGGCACGTGGCACTTCTGCACGGACAGATGAAGTCGGACGACAAAGAGGCGATCATGCGCGCCTTCAGCGCCAACGAGGTGCAGCTGCTGGTCTCGACCACTGTCGTCGAAGTCGGCGTCGACGTGCCTAATGCGACGGTGATGATGATCTACGATGCAGACCGCTTCGGCCTGGCGCAGCTGCACCAACTGCGCGGCCGCGTCGGGCGCGGCCAGGCCGCCGCCTACTGCATCCTGATCGCAGACCCCAAAAACGATACTGGCGTCGAGCGGATGGAAACGATGGTCGCGACCACCGACGGCTTCAAGCTGGCCGAGAAGGACCTTGAACTGCGCGGGTCCGGGGATATCTTCGGCGATAAGCAAAGTGGCCTGCCGGCCTTCAAGGTCGGCGACCCGGTCGCCGATTTTGCCACCCTGACCGCCGCACAGCAAAGCGCCGCCGCCTTGTTCAAGGCGGACCCAACGCTGAACGCTGCGGAATATGCCCCGCTACGGGCGTACCTCGCGCGGATGCAGCGGCAGGTCGGGCGGCTGGACTGACCGTCACGGTTGCTTTTTGGTCGGGATTGGCGCACAGTGGACCTATTAGACACACGACAAAGGAGTGGTTGGAAGTGAAAATTGCCGTAGACGCCATGGGTGGCGACCACGCCCCCGAAGTGGTGATCGCAGGAGTCGAGCGCGCGCGCGATGAGTTGCGCGATGTCGAGTTCTTGCTGTATGGGGATGAGACGAAGATCCGCCCGTTGCTGCACAGCCCGGCGCAGATCACCGTGATCCACACGACGGAGAAGATCGAGAGCACGGATGAGCCAGTTCGCGCGATCCGCCGCAAGAAACAGGCCTCGATGGTGCTAGCGGCCCAGGCGGTCAAAAGCGGGGCCGCTGATGCGGTCTTCTCCCTCGGCTCGACCGGCGCGTTACTGGCAGCAGGCCTGTTCATCGTCGGCCGGATCCCGGGGATCGACCGGCCTGGCCTGATGCCAACGCTGCCGACCGTCGACGGGCGCGGCTTCGTCATGCTCGATGTCGGAGCCAACGCCGATAACCGCGCCTCGCAGCTCGTGCAGTACGCGGTGATGGGCAACTTTTACGCCCGGGACTTGCGCGGGGTGGCGTCGCCGCGTGTTGCTCTGTTGAACAACGGGACCGAGCCGAACAAGGGCGATTCGCTGCACCAGGAGACCTACCAGCTCCTGAGTGAGCTGCCTGGGATCGTGTTCGTCGGCAACGTGGAATCTGACGCGCTGCTCCAAGGCGTCGCCGATGTCGTCGTCACTGATGGCTTTACCGGCAACGCGGCCTTGAAGGCGATCGAAGGGACGGCCAAGTCGATCATGCGGCTCGTCAAGCACGCAATCATGGACAGCGGGGTCAAAGGCAAGCTCGGCGGCCTGCTGCTCAAGGGCAGTATCCGCGGAATCGCCGACACCTTCGACGTCTCTAGCTATGGTGGGGCGGTGCTTCTTGGGCTCAAGGCCCCAGTCGTCAAGGCGCACGGTGGGGCGGATGCCGATGCGGTCTACTACACGATCAAGCAGGTCGCCGCGATGGTCGCCAACGGCACGGTCGCCAAGAGCGTGGACTACTTCGCCGCGCACCGCAGCGCGGAGTAGGAACGGTCTAGACAAATTCGGCGCTATCGGGTATGCTAGAGGGCGTCGAAAAAATAAGGAGGAGCCGTGTCATGACTGAGCAAGAAGTATTTGGCAAGATCGCCAGTCTGATCGAGGATCACTTCCAGATCCCCGCAGACAAGATCACCAACGAACTGAGCTTCAAGAAGGACCTCGACGCGGACTCGATCGATACGGTCGAATTCGTGCTCGAACTCGAGGACACTTTCGGGGCGGAGATCCCGGACGAAGACGCCGAGCACATCGAAACCGTCGGCGATGCCGTTCAGTACGTCCTGAACCACCAACAATGACTGTCAATCAGGCCCGCCTGCATCCCTCTGGGAGCAGGCGGTTTTTTTGACGTTCGGCGGCCCAAACGCGTCAATGCAGACACTTGTTCGCGATCTCGAGACAGGTTAGGCCCCCTGTACGATGATTACAGAACGGTGAGCCCCCCGGACCGAAATGAAAAATACCCCGCGGCGGCATGAAAAGGCTTACGAAGACGCGGTTGGCCTTGCAAAGCGGCAAAGTCTTATATATAATGATTCATAAATTCATTTGAAGTCTAATCTTGCTCTCATCTTCGAGTTTCAGCACCACGATTCGGAGTCAGCAAAGGGGGAGTCTATGTGGAAAAACCAGAAGATCTGCTTTTAGATATTCAACATCTTCACACCGCATTCCGAGTCGGCGACGACTTTTTTGATGCGATCGACGATGTCAATCTCACGTTACGCAAGGATGAAATCTTGGCGATCGTGGGGGAGTCCGGGTCCGGTAAAAGTACCCTGGCCACCAGTATCATCGGGCTACACAATCCGCTCAACACGCGGGTGACCGGTGATATCTTGTACAACAACCTGAACTTGGTCGGCTTGAACGAGCCGATCTACAACCGGATCCGTGGTAACGATATCGGTATGATCTTCCAAGATCCGCTGGCGGCTTTGAACCCGCTGATGCGGATCGGCGACCAGATCGCCGAGACCCTCGTCTACCACACGAAGATGTCGAAAGAAGAGCGCGATGCGCGTGTTCTGGAACTGCTGGCGCAAGTCGGCATCCCGAACCCCCAGCGGGTCTTCCGTCAGTATCCACACGAACTGTCTGGTGGGATGCGGCAGCGGATCGTGATCGCGATCGCGATCGCCTGCAAGCCGCCGATCATCATCGCCGATGAGCCGACCACCGCGCTGGACGTAACGATCCAGGCGCAGATCCTGGATTTGTTGCGCGACATCCAGACCGAAACGCACTCTGGGATCATCCTGATCACCCACGACCTCGGTGTCGTGGCCGAAACAGCCGACCGCGTGGCGGTCATGTATGCCGGTCAGATCGTCGAACTCGGGACGGCGCAGGATGTCTTCGAGCACCCGACGCACCCGTACACGCGTAGCCTGCTCCGGTCGATGCCTCAGGCGGACTCCGACGACGACGAGCTGCACGTGATCCAAGGGGTCGTACCGTCTTTGAAGAACATGCAGGTGAAGGGGTGCCGTTTTGCTGAACGGATCCCGTGGATCCCAGCCGACGCACATGAGGCGGAGCCACACATGCACGAAGTGGGACCGGACCATTTTGTCCAGTGCTCGTGCTACAAGACGTTCCACTTCGAAGACGAACCAGCGACGACCACGGAGGGGTAGCTTATGGCATTAATTGAAATTCGAGATCTTAAGATCCACTACCCGATCCGTAGCGGGTTCTGGAACCGCGTGACGGACCACGTGCTGGCCGTCGACGGGGTCAACTTCGACATTGAAGAAGGGGAAACTTACGGGCTGATCGGGGAATCCGGTTCCGGGAAGTCGACGATCGGTAAGGCCATCGTCGGCTTGGAGCCGGTCACCTCGGGGCACATCTTCTACAAGGGCGAAGACATCACCAAGGCGAGCAACCGCAAGCGCCTGCAGTACAACAAGGACGTTCAGATGATCTTCCAAGACTCCTTGTCCAGTCTGAACCCGCGCAAGCGCATCGAAGACATCATCGCAGAGCCAATCCGCAACTTCTCCAGCCTGACGCCGGATGAAGAACGGCGGCGCGTGCAGGAGCTGCTCGACATCGTCGGCATGCCATCCGATGCGATGTACAAGTACCCGCACGAATTCTCCGGGGGGCAGCGTCAGCGGATCGGCGTCGCCCGTGCCGTTGCGACCAACCCGAAGCTGATCGTCGCCGATGAACCCGTCTCGGCGCTGGACTTGTCCGTTCAAGCGCAGGTGCTGAACTTCATGAAGCGGATCCAGGAGCAGTACAACATCTCCTACCTCTTCATCTCCCATGACTTGGGGGTCGTCAAGCACATGTGTAAGGCGATGTCCATCATGCACCGCGGGCGGTTCGTCGAGATCGGCTCCCGTGAAGACATCTACAACGATCCCCGCCATATCTACACGAAGCGGCTACTCTCCGCGATCCCCGACATCAAGCCGGCCAACCGTGAAGCCAACCGTGAGAACCGCAAGGCGATCGAAGCGGAGTTCCGGGACGAAGAGAACCGCTACTACGACCAGAATGGCCGTGTCTACGACCTGCAGCAGATCACTGATTCGCACTGGGCGGCACTGCCAGAGCTGAAGAAAGATGAGGAGGCGTAGACTATGTGGAAAACCATTCTGAGACGATTTTTAGTGATGATCCCACAGTTGATCCTGCTGAGCGTCATGGTCTTCGTTCTGGCCAAGATGATGCCCGGGGATCCGTTCACGGGGTTGATCACACCGCAAACTGACCCGGCCCACATCGCCCAACTTCGGGCGCAAGCCGGGTTGAATGACCCGTGGTGGACCCAATACTTCCGGTGGGTCGCGAACCTGTTCCAAGGGGACATGGGCCAGAGCTACGCCTTTAAGCGGCCAGTCACCGGCCTGATCGGCGACCGGGCTGTGAACACCTTCTGGCTGTCACTGGTCACGCTGATCGTGGCGTACACTGTGGCGATCCCGCTTGGGGTCATTGCTGGGCGCTTCGAAGATTCCATGCGCGACAAAGTGATCCAGGTCTACACCTTCGTCCTGCTTGCCGTGCCGAGCTTCGTGTTCCTGCTGTTTGCCCTGTTACTGTTCGGGTACGTGCTGGAATGGTTCCCGACGTCGGGGTACGTGTCGCTTGAAGCAGACCCGGGGACCTTCGGGTACTTCTTGAGTCGCATCCAGCACATCCTGCTGCCGGCGATCACCGCCGGGTTACTGTCGACGTCTGGGACGATCCAGTACCTGCGCGCCGGGGTCATCGATAACACGAACGAAGACTTTGTCCGCACCGCCCGCTCTAAAGGGGTGCCGGAGCGCGTCGTCTTCTCCAAGCACATCCTGCGTAACTCCCTGTTGCCGATCGCGGCGTTCATGGGCAACTCCATCACAGGGTTGCTCGGCGGCTCGATCTTCGTCGAGACCATCTTCTCTTATCAGGGGATGGGGCAACTGTTCATCTCCTCCATCGGGACGCGTGACTACTCCGTGATCACCGCACTGACGCTGCTATTCGGCTTCCTCACGCTGCTGGGCAACCTGCTCTCAGACATCATCATGAGCATCGTTGACCCACGCATCCGTGTCGAGTAATGAAAGGGGGATATGACAATGGACAACAATGACAACCAAACGACGGCTGTAGTCGCCGAAATCAAACCATCGCCATCCGCCTTTCGGGTGATCGTGCGCGAATTCTTGAAGGACAAGGTGGCCATCGTCTCGCTGGCCCTGGCGTTGATCATCATGGTCGGGAGTTTCGTCTGGACGCTTTTCATCCCGAACGACCTCGTCACCTCGGTCAACATCATGGATCGCTACTTGGCCCCAGGGGTCAACGGTTTCATCCTGGGGACCGATGATGGTGGCCGTGACATCTTCTTGTACTTGGTCGTCGCCGCGCGCAACTCGATCTTCATCGGGGTCTCTGTGGCGGTCTTGAACGAACTGATCGGGATCGTCCTCGGGACGATCTCCGGCTACTTCGGCGGCCTCGTCGACAACCTGATCATGCGCGTCGTCGACTTCTGGATGGTTCTGCCAGGGAACCTGATCATCATCGTCCTGGTCACCATCGTGCCGAACTATAACCAGTTCAAGCTGATCGGGATCATGACGCTGTTCTCCTGGATGGGGACGGTCCGTCTGATCCGGTCGCAGGTCCTGTCACAGGGGCGGCGTGACTATGTCATGGCCTCCAAGACTTCCGGGACCTCGAACCTGCGGATCATGTTCGGCGGCGTGCTGCCGAACATCTCGTCAATCATCATCACCGACTTGACGCTGACCATCGCGAGCTCCATCGGGCTCGAATCCGGGCTGGCCTTCCTGGGCTTCGGTCTGCCGAACAACACCCCGTCGCTTGGGACGTTGATCGGGTATGCGACCCAGCCTGAGATCATCGTTGACCGTTGGTGGGTCTGGCTGCCAGCCGCGCTCTTGCTGCTGGTCCTGTCCATGTCGATCAACTTCGTCGGTCAGGCCCTCAAGCGCTCGGCGGACTCCCGTCAGCGCCGCGGCTAGGCGTTACAACTGAATTGGTTGCCGTGCATCTCGATGCACGGCATGCCTTAGCGGCGAGTCGGGCGACCGAACTCGCCGTTAACGCATGTCGAAGGGCATGATCCGGCGGGACGATCCACCGTCGAAGGGGCAATTTTGCGGCCTGAACGCATTTTTTGACGAAAATGAGACTAAATGGTGAAAATTAGTATTGACAATGTTTTTTAATTAGGCTATCATTTTGTTCACAGAAAGCGTTCAACCGTTGTGGATCACATAACTGTTGAGGGTTGGATATTTTAAGGGGGAAACTTCATGAAGAAGAAATCCGCATTTGGATATGTTACCCTTACCGCTGCACTGAGCATCCTGCTGGTTGCCTGTGGCGGCAAGAGTGACACGAGCAAGAACACCTCAAGTACCACCACCAAGAGCGTCAGCTTTGCGACGGCGTACAAGAGTGACAAGGCTGCCATCAAGGGCGGCACGATGAAGATCGGGGTCGCCATCGACCAGCCGTTCAAGGGGGTCTTCAGCGAACAGTACTACGATGACGCCTATGATGCTGACTTCATGGGCCCAGCAGCTGAATCCTTGTTCTCCACGGACAGCGAATTCAAGTTCACTAACGATGGGGCCGCTTCGATCAAGTTCGATAACGACGCTAAGACCGCGACCATCAAGATCAAGGACAACGTCAAGTGGTCTGACGGCCAGCCTGTGACCGCGAAGGACTACGAATTCGCCTACGAACAGGTCGCCAACAAGGACTCCGATACTTCCCGTCTGACCGGGGCGCTGTTGAACCTTGAAGGGTTGGAAGAATACAACGCGGGTAAGTCCGACAAGATCTCCGGGCTCGAGATGCCTGACGGTGAAAACGGCAAGACGGTTGTCCTGCACTTCAAGGAAATGAAGCCTGGCTTCACCCAGTCCGGTAACGGCTACTTCCTCGAAAGCGCTGCGCCGTACCACTACCTCAAGGACGTCGCGTTCAAGGACATGGTCAAGAGCGACAAGATCCGTAAGCACCCACTGTTCTTCGGGCCATTCGCCATCAGCAAGATCGTTGCGGGCCAGTCCGTTGAGTTCACCCCGAACAAGTACTACTACAAAGGGGTCGCGAAGCTCGACAAGATCACCATGGAAGTCGTTTCGACCTCCACGGCGGCGGCTGCGCTGAAGAACCACAAGTACGATACGGTCCTCAAAATGCCAACGACCACGTATGACAACTGGAAGAAAGTTCCGGGCTACGTCAACTTGGGTAAAGAAGAGCTGTACTACAGCTACATGGGCTTCAAGCTTGGGAAGTTCGATAAGAAGAAGAACATCAACGTCATGGACAAGAACGCGAAGATGAACAACAAGTCGCTGCGTCAGGCGATGGCTTACGCGCTCAACGAAGACGAAGTCAACAACAAGTTCTACGCTGGCGGCCTGCGGACCACCGCGAACACTCTGATCCCACCGATCTTCGGCAAGTTCCACTCCAACGCGAAGGGCTACACCCTGAACCTGGACAAGGCGAACAAGTTGCTTGACAAGGCGGGCTACAAGAAGGGCAAAGACGGCTACCGGACCGACCCAGACGGCAAGAAGCTGACCATCAACTTCGCCGCGATGTCCGGGAGTGAAGCCGCTGAAGCGATCGCTCAGAACAACATCCAGCAGTGGAAGAAGATCGGTCTGCGCGTTCAGCTGACCTCCGGGCGTCTGCTCGACTTCAACAACTTCTACGACAAGGTCCAAAACGACACCAAGGACGTGGATGTCTTCACCGGTGCATGGGGCGTTTCTTCCGAACCTTCCCCAGCTGACCTGTACTCCGCTGCGGCGCCGTATAACTTCTCCCGTTTCGTCTCTGACGAAAACACGAAGCTGCTTGATGACATCGACTCCGAGGCTTCCCTGGATGAAGCACACCGTGTTGAAGCCTTCAAGAAGTGGCAAGATTACGCCCTTGATCAGGCCTACGTTGTGCCACTGCAATACAGCATGACGGTATCGCCAGTCAACAAGCGCGTCAAGAACTACAATGTCTCCTACGGCTCCGAAGGGACCCAATGGCAAGACATCCAGCTTACTGCTGATTCTCCAGCAACCAAGTAAGCGTGACGAGAACACCCGCTGAATGCGGGTGTTTTTGTGTGCGCTGATTCAGTCGTCAATGCCACGGAATTGGCGGGGTGAGTGGCATTTGGGGTGGTCGACTTGTATAATAGTGAAGAATAGTGCGCATCAATGCACGGAGGGGGATTACACATGGTTGCATCAGAGTTCGTGAGTGAACTGCGGCAGCGCTACGGGATCGAGTTTCGCGATCTGGCGTTGCTCGACGAAGCCTTCACCCACTCCTCGTACGTGAACGAACACAAGGAACTTGGGCTCAAGGACAATGAACGTCTGGAGTTCCTGGGCGACGCGGTGCTCGAGCTCACGGTATCAGATTATTTGTACCGCCACTTTCCTGACCTGCCAGAAGGCAAGCTGACCCGCATGCGGGCGGCGATCGTGCAGACCAAGAGCTTTTCTGCGTTTGCCAAAGAGGCCCACTTCGATCAGTACATCAAGTTGGGCAAGGGCGAGGAAAATGCCGGTGCGCGGCAGCGCAAGACGCTGCTCGAGGACCTATTCGAGGCCTTCAACGGCGCGTTGTACCTCGATCAGGGGCGTGAAGCGAACATCCACTTCGCCGAGCAAGTGATCTTCCCGAAGATCGATGCCGGCGAGTACGCGGCGAACATGGACCACAAGACGGCACTGCAGGAGTTCGTGCAGCAAAACGGGGAGGTGCTGATCGCCTACCGCCTCGTGGCCGAAAGCGGCCCGGCGCATGACCGACAGTTCAAAGTCGAGGTGACGGTGGACGGCGAGGTGCTGGGCACCGGGCTCGGGAAGAACAAGAAGGCGGCCGAGCAAGCGGCGGCCAACGACGCACTGTTGCGACTCCAATCTAATGCGAGTGAGTGAATCGAATGCAATTAACACATCTCACGATCAACGGCTTCAAGTCCTTCGCGGATAAGACTGAGATCGAGTTCGTTTCTGGACTGACCGGCATCGTCGGGCCGAACGGGAGCGGGAAGAGCAACATCACCGAGGCGATCCGTTGGACGCTCGGGGAGCAAAGCGCCAAAAGTCTGCGCGGGGAGAAGATGGGCGACGTGATCTTCGCCGGCACCGCTGCGCGGCCACCGCTGAACCGGGCGGAAGTGGCGATGACCTTCGATAACGCAGATGGGTACCTCAAGAATCAGCCGGCGACCGTCACTGTGACCCGCCGGCTTTATCGTGATGGGGAGTCCGACTTTCTGATCAACAACCAGAACGTTCGCCTCAAGGACATCGTCGATCTGTTCATGGATTCGGGCCTGGGCAAGGAGAGCTTCTCCTTCATCTCTCAGGGGCGCGTCGAAGCGATCTTCAACTCGAAGCCAGAAGACCGGCGTGGCATCCTCGAAGAGGCCGCCGGCGTCTTGAAGTACAAGCTGCAGAAGCAAAAAGCCGAAAAAGAGCTACGCGAAACCGACGATAACCTCGATCGCGTCAACGACATCATCACCGAGCTGCACCACCAAGTGACGCCGCTGGCGGAGCAAGCCTCGCTGGCCCGTGACTTCGAGCGGCAGACGGCGGATTACACGCGGGTCCACAAGTCGATCCTGGCGTTGGAGATCCAAGCGCTGGCGGCGGAGCAGACGACCACGCAGCAGCAGGCGCAGGTGACGCACCAGACCGTCGCGGCGCTGACCGAGCAGGCCAAGCGGCTAGAGGACAAATCGGAAGGCCTGACGGCGCGCGATCAGGCGCTGGAAGCCGAGCTGAACCAGGTCAACGATGAGCTGTTGAGCCAGTCGATGCGGCTCGAGAATCTGACCGGTGAGGCGAACCTGTCGACTGAACGGGTCAACAATGCCCAGGCGACGCTGAGCGAACTGCAGACGCAACTCGACACAGCGAAGACGCAAGTCGCTGGCGCGTTGGCGCGGCAGGCAGACCTGCACGACCTGCAGGCGACGCAAAAAGCCAAGGTCAAAGCGCTGACGACGCAGCTCAGTGGCTTAGATGAGGCCGCGCAGAGCCCGGCCGAGCTCAACGCGCAGCTGGAGGACGCGCAGAGCGCGTACATCGACCTCCTGCGTCAGCAAGCGGATACGCGCAACGCGCTGAATGCGGCCAAGAAGGACCAACAAGTTGCCGAATCGCAGAATCAAGCCGAGCATCAGCGGATCCAGGAGCTGAACCGGCGGGTGACCGCGCAACAGGCAGCCGTTGACGACTTGACCGCCACAGTGGCCGACTTGCACGCGCAGGCTGAAGCGGCCCAGACGACGCACGCCAGCGCGCAAGCGGCGGCCGAAGCGGCGCAAGCACGTTACGCCGACGCCCAAGAGCGCTATGCGCAGGCCGGGACGCTCTATCAACGAGCTAAGTCGCGTTACGAGACGCTTCAGGAGCTTAAGGACGACTACGCCGGCTTCTTCTCCGGCGTCCGGGCCGTGCTGAAGCACAAGGCGGACCTGCCTGGCGTGATCGGGGCGGTCGCCGAACTCCTGTCAGTGCCAGCCGAGTACCAGCAGGCGCTGGATGTCGCGCTGGGGGGCAACCTGCAGGCAGTGGTCACCACCACCGAACAGGCAGCCAAGCAGGCGATCGGCTACCTCAAGCAGACGCGTGCTGGCCGCGCGACCTTCTTGCCGACCGCCGTCGTGCGGCCACGCTCACTCCCTGAATCCACCGTGCGTGAACTGACCGGCCAACCCGGCTACGTCGGGGTCGGGGCCGAGCTCGTGCGCTTCCGCGAAGAAGTTGGCAGCGTGATGCGCAACTTGCTGGGCAGTCTGATCGTGGCCGAGACGCTGGACGCTGGCATCCGGCTCGCGAACCTGACCGCTCACCGCTACCGGATCGTGACACTGGATGGCGACATCTTGACCCCAGGCGGGGCGATGACCGGGGGCCAAACCAAGAAGCAGGGGAGCTCGCCGCTCGCCCGCACGCAGGAGGTCACCGAGTTGCGTGCGCAGTTGCGGCAGATGCAAGAAGCGCTGACGCAGCAGCAAGTCAAGCTTGGTGAGTTGCGATCTGCCCTCGCCGCGGCCCAAGCGGCGGCCACCCAAACGCAGGCGGCCTTGCAGGCGGCGCAGGCCGCACACACGGCGCAGGCCGCCCAGCTCGAGGCGCAGACCGACAGTCTGACGCAACTACAGCGTCAGCGTAAGGCGTTGCAGCTCTCGGTCGACGGTGGTGAAGACTACGCCGGCCAGATCGAGACGTTGGCCAGCCGGGCGAGCGAGCTGGAAGCCGTGATCAGCGCCAAGCAGGCGACGATCGATCAGGTCAAGCAGGCGCTCAGTCAGGCCAGCCAGGACGCGTCTGTCACTCAGGCCGAGCTCAGCCGGTTGCAGACGGAGCTGGCGGTGCTCAAGAACGATCAGAAAACCACGGCGACACAGCTCGGCCAGTGGAACGAGACGCTGGTGGCCAACCGCCAGGCAGTCGAGCAGCTGACCACGCGGATCGCGAAGATCCAACAAGACGCGCAGTCCAACGCCCACGACAAGGAAGACCGCGCCAAGGCGATCGCCGCCCTTGAGGCCAGCACCAAGCAGCTCCGGGCGACGCAAGACCGGGTGACGAAGGCCAAAGCGGCGAACCGCGGCGAACTCAGTCAGGTCTCCGCGCAGATCACCACCACCTATACCCAACAGCACCAGGCAATGGCGGATTCCGAACAGCAAAGCGTCAGCCTTAACCGGATCAAGATCAACTTGGAGAACCGGCTGAGCACACTGGCCGAGACTTACCAGCTGACTTACGAAGCTGCGCTGGCGGCGACGTCGGACCAAGCCGCTGATCTGCCGGTGCTCCGCTCTCAGCTCAAGCTGCTCAAGCGCGGGTTGGATGAACTCGGACCGATCAACCCCAATGCGGTCGCCGAGTACGAGAACGTCAAGACCCGCTATGATTTTCTCACCAAGCAGCAGACGGATCTGCTCGACGCGAAGCAGCAGCTGCTCGACACGATGGGCGAGCTGGACGAGGAGGTCAAGGTCCGGTTCAAGGAGATGTTTGACGCGACCAACGCGGCTTTCATGGATATTTTTCCCCGGATGTTCGGCGGCGGCGCCGCCCACCTGTCGCTGACCGACCCGGATGACTTGCTGAACACCGGCTTGGAGATCTCGGCGGAGCCGCCGGGCAAAAAGCTGCAGCGCCTGTCCCTGCTGAGCGGGGGCGAGCGCGCGCTAACGGCGATCGTGTTGCTGTTTGCGATCTTGCAGGTGCGGCCGGTGCCGTTTTCGATCCTCGACGAGGTCGAGGCCAGTCTGGATGAAGTCAACGTCAACCGCTTCGGGGAATTCCTGAAGCATTACAGCTCTGACACTCAGTTCATCGTCATCACCCACCGCCGCGGCACGATGCTGGCGGCCAATATGCTCTACGGCGTGACGATGCAGGAATCTGGGGTGTCCAAGATGGTCGCGGTCTCGCTGGACCAGCTCGCGACCGATCAGAAGCACGCCTGACAAGGAGGCCCACATGGGATTATTCGATCGAATCAAACAGGCTTTCGGCGGGAGTTCGCCGGAAGCGGAGACGCCGGCCGTCGAGAAGTACGACGCGGGACTCGAAAAAAGCCGTAGCACCTTTGGCGAGCGGCTCAACACGCTGTTTGCGAATTTTCGCACCGTTGATGAGGACTTCTTCGATGACCTCGAGGAGATGTTGATCGGCGCCGACGTCGGTTACGAGACCGCTGTACGCTTGTCCGACGAGCTGCGCGAGTCTGTGAAGCTCCACAACGCGAAGAAGCCCGAGGACGTGGCGCGCGTGATCGTCGGCAAGCTCGTCGACCTGTACGGTGAGGCTGGCGCGCAGGAAGACAACACGCTACACTATGCGACCAGCGGCCCGACCGTTTTCCTCTTCGTCGGGGTCAACGGCGCGGGTAAGACCACGACGATCGGCAAGCTGGCCCACCAACTGCAAGCAGAAGGCAAGTCCGTTCTGCTGGCGGCGGCGGACACCTTCCGTGCGGCGGCCATCGAGCAGCTGCAGGAATGGGGCCGACGGGATAACGTGCCTGTCGTGGCGACTCAGGCCGGCGGGGACCCGGCGGCGGTCGTGTACGATGCCGTCCAGCGCGCCAAGGCCGATCAGGTCGACGTGTTGCTCGTCGACACAGCCGGCCGCCTACAGAATAAGGTCAACCTGATGAAGGAGCTCGATAAGATCAAGCGCGTGATCGTGCGCGAGCTCCCAGACGCCCCGCAAGAGGTCCTGCTGGTACTTGATGCGACGACGGGCCAAAACGCGCTGAGCCAGGCCAAGGAGTTCAACCAGACCACCAGCATCTCCGGCATCGTCTTGACCAAGCTAGACGGCTCGGGCAAAGGCGGCATCGTCTTGGCGATCCGCAACGAGTTGCACGTGCCGGTCAAGCTCGTCGGGTTGGGCGAGGGGATGGACGACTTGCAGGCCTTCGATCCAAACAAGTTCGTCTATGGGCTCTTCAAGGGCCTGATCGACGTACCGGCGGACGACTAGCCTTGGTCAGCACATGCTAGCATGCAAATAGGACCCCAGCGCCGCGGCATAAACCGTGGCGCTGGGGTCCTATTCGCGGTGCCGCGCCGTCAGGCGGTAGCCCTAATCAAAAACGCCGCCTGATCGGCGACGTTCAGCCATGCGAGTTATGCTGCAGCGGGCTTCTTCTCGCGCCCGAGGACCAGCTGGAGCAGGATCATCACGGCGTAGCCGATGATGATGTAAAACAACAGCGGACCGTTCGTGACGGAGTCGACGAACCAGTACTTCTGCCAAGCCGTGTTGGACATCACCACGTCGAAGATCACGGCGGCCAGCAGGCCCAGCGTGTTCAGGATGGCGAAGAACCACAAGTTGCCGTTCTCGCGGTTGTGCACGTAGACGGCGGAGAAGAGGATGTTCCAGGCGGCCCAGCCGAGCAAGGCTAGGATCACGCCCCAGTAAAGAATCGTTGCTACCATAATTGTCCCTCCAATTCAATGCACCCTTATTTTAACACGGATGTAAGCGCAACACATCCATTTTGTGAAAGTTGATACAGATTGTGCTGGCTGCAGGACCCGCGGCCGGCCGGCATTCGGCCTGGCGTGTGACAGTTGGCCCAGGCCGTGAGGGGCCGTCTCCGGCGCAAGCCGCATTGACGCGTCGCCGCTCGACCGGTATTCTTATAAAAGGACAATTTAGAAGGACTGACGAGATGGAAATCGATAAAAACAACCGAATGAATTCGCTGTTCGAGTTTTATGGCGCGCTGCTCACGTCGAAGCAGCATAGTTACCTCGAGCTGTATTACGGCGACGACTATTCCCTGGGCGAGATCGCCACGGAGTTCGACGTGTCACGCCAGGCGGTGTATGATAACATTCGCCGCACGGAGGCTAGCTTGGAGGAATACGAGGCCAAGCTGCACCTGCTGGCCAACTATCAGGCGCAGAATCAGGCGGTCGACGCCTTGGTCCGGTACGTACACGGACGCTACGCCGAAGACGCCGAGCTGAGCACGCTTTTGTCACGCGTCGCCGAACAGGCCGCGCGCTGATCAGAGGAGGAAACCATGGCATTTGAAGGATTATCCGAACGATTGCAAAAAGCCTTCGCGGGCCTGCGCCGCAAGGGCAAGGTCACTGAGGCAGACGTCCGTGACACGATGCGCGAGATCCGCCTCGCCTTGCTGGAAGCCGACGTCAATTTCGGCGTCGTCAAGGACTTCGTCAAGTCCGTGCGCGACAAAGCGCTCGGGGCTGAGGTACTTGAGAGCCTGACGCCGGGGCAGCAGATCATCAAGATCGTCAACGATGAACTGGTCGCGACGATGGGCGAAGCGGCCGTGCCGCTGAACAAGTCGCCGCACATCCCGACGATCATCATGATGGTCGGTCTGCAAGGGGCCGGGAAGACGACGACGGTCGGGAAGCTGTCGAAGTACCTGATCGAGACCCAAAAGGCGCGGCCACTGCTGATCGCGGCCGACGTCTACCGGCCAGCCGCGATCGACCAGCTGCAAGTCGTCGGTCAGTCGGTCGGGGTGCCGGTCTTCGAAATGGGCACCGACACTGACCCGCGTGAGATCGTGCGCCAAGGGCTGGCCCAGGCCGACCTGCAGCATAACGACTACGTGATCATCGATACCGCCGGGCGGTTGCAGATCGACGAGAAGTTGATGACTGAGCTGACCGACATCAAGGCGATCGCGCAGCCAACCGAGATCCTGCTCGTTGTCGATTCGATGACCGGGCAGGCGGCGACCGACGTGGCGAAGGGCTTCAACGATCAACTCGACTTGACCGGCGTGGTCTTGACCAAACTTGACGGGGACACCCGTGGTGGGGCGGCGCTGTCGATCCGCAAAGTGACGGGCAAGCCGATCAAGTTCATCGGGCAAGGCGAGAAGATGGACGCGCTCGACGTGTTCTATCCGGACCGCATGGCGAACCGGATCCTCGGCATGGGCGACATGCTGACGCTGATCGACAAGGCCCAGAAGAACTTTGACGAGAAGCAGGCGATGGAAGTCGCCGAGAAGATCAAAGAGAATTCCTTTGACTTCAACGACTTCCTCGACCAGATGGACCAGGTCTCCAGCATGGGGTCGTTCGATGAGATCATGAAGATGATCCCGGGCCTAGCGAACAATCCGGCGATGAAGAATTTTCATGTTGACCCCAAAGACATTGCGCACCAAAAGGCCATCGTCTACTCGATGACGCCGGCCGAGCGCGAGGACCCGGATCTGCTCAACCCGAGTCGCCGGCGCCGGATCGCGGCAGGGGCCGGGCGGCCGATCGTCGAGGTCAACCGCATGATCAAGCAGTTCAACCAGTCCAAGCAGATGATGAGCCAGATGTATAAGGGCAACTTCGCCGGCATGGAAGGCATGATGGGCGGTGGGATCCAAGGCCGCCTCGGCAAGATGGCGATGAACAACATGATCCGCAAGCAGAAGAAGAACAAGAAGAAACGCCTGAAGAACGTCAAGCGGTTCAAGTCCTAGCCAAGCGCAGGCGCTTGGCGATCGATCCAAATCCTGCACCGCCATCCCGCACCGCCGCACCGATTCGCACGTCGAATCGGTGCGGCGGTGTTTGTTTGGGCTTGAGGCCGGTGCTGCGCTTGACCGCCATTCTTTTTGAGGTGTGCAGTTGACTTCACATTAGGGACGTGGTTTACTACTAGGTGAAGACAACTTCACTTTGGAGGCACACATGCAACTGATCAACGATGTGGCCGCGGCGCGCAAAGCGCGGGGCTGGACGCAAGAAGCCCTGGCTGAACGGGTCGGGGTGACACGCCGCACGATCATTTCATTAGAGAAGGGGCACTATACGCCGTCGCTGACGCTTGGGCTGATGATCGCAACGGCGCTTCAGGTCCCGGTCGCAGACCTGTTTCGACTGGAGGAATGAGGAATGAAAAAAATTGCGTTTGTTCAGATCGGTAATGCCATCTTGAGTGGCCTGTTCGCGTTTGCGGCCATCGACGTGATCCGCCATTCGACTAGCACCGCATCGGCTGCGGCGTTCTGGCTGACACTGCGGTTCGGATGGCCCATGCTGGTGTTCCTGGCTTATGGGCTGGTCTTCGAGGTGGCGCAGCACCTCTATCCGCGGCTCGACGCGAGCTTTGACCCCCAGCAGGGCGAACAAAGCGCGGCCGATGAACGTGAACTTCAGATCGGGCGGTTGGCCGCGGCCAAGACTAGCCAGTGGGTCCTGGGGATCGTCCTGACGGGACTGATGGTCGTCGTTGTGCTGACGGTCAGCGCGACCATCACGAAGCAGCTGCTGGGGATGATCACGGCCGGAATGCTCGGCGCCACGGCCAGTGCCTATTACCTGATGTATCTCATCGAATGGTGGCGGCTCGACCGGCACCTGTGAGGGAGCAGTCCACCACACAAAAATATCGGTTGTAAAGAAAAAACTCTTTACACGCCCAATAAGCTTTGCTATTATATTGAGGTTGAGAAATTTACAGGAGGTGGACTTAATGGCAGTTAAAATTCGTTTGAAGCGGATGGGTTCTAAGCGTAAGCCTTTCTACCGCGTTGTGGTTGCTGATTCTCGCTCCCCACGTGATGGTCGGTTTATCGAATCCGTTGGCTACTACAACCCATTAACCGAACCAGTTGACTTGAAGTTGGACGAAGACAACATCTTGGCATGGCTTCAGAAGGGCGCGCAGCCTTCCGATACCGTTCGCAACTTGCTTTCCAGCAAGGGCATCATGCAAAAGTATCACGAAGCACGCTTTGCTAAGAAGTAGGGGATAACGTGGACATTGCTGCACTGATTCGAGCAATCGTGGCGCCATTAGTCACACACCCCGAGGCCGTCGTGATCACGCCGCACGAAACGGCGGATTACATGGCTTTTGACTTGATCGTCGCCCCTGATGATGTCGGTCGGGTGATCGGCAAGGGTGGTCGGGTCGCACAGGCGATCCGCACCATCGTTTATGCCGTCAAGTCACCATATACCAAGCGTGTGCGTCTGAACATCATGGACGCGCCGCATGACTAAAAAGGTCGGCAATCGCCGGCCTTTTTAGTTAAGTGACGAGAGACTGGAAGAATGAGGAGAACAACATGTCGAATCTGTATCACGTGGGTAAGATCGTCAACACGCATGGCATCAAGGGTGAGTTGAAGATTGTCCCGATCACCGATTTTCCCGAGCAGCGCTTCGCCAAGGGGAGCAAGCTGGTCATCGAGGCGGCCCCGAACGTTGACGTCGAAGTCGCACACGTCCGCCAGCAAAAGGGGCTCTACTTGCTGAGCCTCAAGGGGTACGACGACATCAACCTCGTGCTACCCTTCAAGGGGCACCTGTTGTCCGTCCGCGAGACGGACCTTCAGGCGCTTGATGACGGGGAGTATTACTACCACGACATCATCGGCTTGACCGTGATCGATCAGACCGGTGCGACCCTGGGTCAGGTCACTGAGATCCTCGCGCCGGGGCCTAACGACGTCTGGGTGATCCCGCGTCCCGGGCAGCCAGATATCCTCTTACCGTTCTTGAACAGTGTGGTGCAACGCATCGACTTGGCGACCAAGACCGCCTATGTCGACGTGCCAGCGGGGTTGATCGACGATGCGGATTGATGTGTTGAGCCTGTTTCCTGACATGTTTGCGCCGCTTCAGCAGTCGATCATCGGCAAAGCACTTGAGCGCGACCTGATGCAATTCAATGTCATCGACTATCGTCAGTACACCCACGACAAGCACAATCACGTCGACGACACCCCATACGGTGGCGGTGCAGGGATGCTGCTCAAGCCCGAGCCATTGTTCGAGGCGATGGACGCGCTGGATGCGGCGGCCCCTGGGCCTAAGCGCGTGATCTTGCTCGACCCGGCCGGGCGCAAGTTCGACCATGTGGCGGCTAAGTCACTGGCGCAAGAGGCGCACTTGGTGTTCATCTGTGGCCATTATGAAGGCTACGATGAGCGCATCCGCACCCTGGTCACCGACGAATACTCGATCGGCGATTTTGTCTTGACCGGCGGCGAGTTGCCGGCGATGATGATGATCGACGCGACCGTGCGCTTTTTGCCCGGGGTGCTCGGTAATGAGCAAAGCGCCGCGACCGATAGCTTCGAAGACGGCCTGCTCAACTATCCGGAATACACCCGGCCGCCGGTCTACCGGGGGATGGCGGTGCCGGAGGTGTTGCAAAACGGGAACCACCAGCTGATCGCGCAGTGGCGACTCAAAGAGTCGTTGCGGCGAACTTACGAGCGCCGGCCGGACCTTCTAGAGACGCTGACACTGGACAAGAACGCGCAAAAACTGTTGCGTGAAGTCGAACGTGAAGCCCGGACGGTGAGCGCACCGGATGAAGCCTGATCATCGATATTGCAAGCCTGACCGTCGAGTGGCGGTCAGGCTTGTTTTTGCGTCAGGGCGGGCCGAGGAGATGGTCAAACTGGGGAGACCGGTCGTTGGGCACTTGTGGTGGCATGGGTGCAGTCGGTCTAACGCAGGCTCGAGCCTGGTTGCGCGCGACATTGTGTTTTTGGGGGCTGACGTTGGGTGGGGACTGAGCAACGGTGGGAGCTTGCGTACTGCTTCCCGACTTTCGTCGAGCTACGGACTCGCAACGCGGGCATGTCTTGCTTCCGTTCGGCTTCGCCTCACGCCGCAGGACACATGAAGCATCGCTGCATGTGTCCGGCTAGGCTAGCCGTCCCGCTAAGGGCGGCTTTGCGCCGCTCTGGTTCGTCGAGCTGCGAAGCGCATGTGGGTGCGGTCTAAGTCGTTCCAACGCAAGGCCCAAGCCCGGGGCCTCACGTTAGGCCGCCTTAGCCCAACCCGCATGACCGCGCTTCTCCGCTCTGGAGTTTTCAGACACACCAAAGCCGCCCCCAGGGCACCTGAGGACGCCTTTGGCTGACTACCGCGGCTGCCCCGCGGGGGCGCCCGGCCGGGGGTGAACGGTCTGCCATCGACCGGCCGGGTGGTGACGCGGTCAGTCTGCGTCACCGTCTTGGTTATCCCGCCAGATTCAGACCGTCTGGCGTGGCAGCGTGCAGTTGCACCGATCACCACCGTCTTGCCTTGTGCCCGGTGGTGTCACCCAATTTCAACCAGCTAGCGTGTGTATGGTCCGCCGCGCCTCACCGTATCGATACTCCGGGTTGAGCCTACCGAGGACGCAATGCCCCTGGATGACTTCGGCTGTCCGTCGGGTTACCGGTCTCGTTGCGCTGACGCGATCACCCGGCGGAACCTCCCTGGATTACCTGCAGTCTACTGCGGGCCCGTGGGTTTGACAACTAAAACGACTCGGGCCTCGGCCTGGTCGACCGCAATAAACAATTAAATTAATTGAGTAAATTGCTTGTCACTATATCTAAATAAGCGTATAATCCAAATCCGCTGCTCTTTGATCTCAATGCCCAAGACGGGCCACGCCGTGTGCGGGGATCCGCCATTCGTGTGGGCAAGAGAGCGGACGTGAACAACGGAGGGATACGATATGGTAGGCAAAGCAATCGCGAAGCACAAAGGCCTGGTCACGGTCGCCGTGCTGATGATGCTCCTGCAGGTGGGGGCCGCACTGTGGCAACCCAGCTACATGAAGGAGATCCTGAGCGTGATGGCGGATCTCTCGCTGTCAACCACCAAGAAGATCGACAAGATCAGCGGTTACGGCCTTGGCCTGATCGCCATCGCTGTGATGGGCCTGATCGGGTCGGTGCTCAACACCCTGGCGGCGGCCAAGCTCGCCCAGACGGTGTCCGCCGATCTGCGTGAGCAGACGTTCCGCAAGATCCAGACGTTCTCCTATGAAGACATCGAAAAATTCAAGTCGGAGAACTTGGTCGTGCGGATGACCAATGACATCAACCAGATCCAGATGCTTCTGATGATGGTCTTCCAGGTGCTGATCCGCGTGCCACTGCTGTTCGTCGGCGCCTTCATCCTCTCGATCATGACCATGCCACGGCTGTGGTGGATCATCGTGGTGATGGTCGTGCTGATCGTGGCGGTCACCGGCGTCTCGATGGGCCGCATGGGCCCACACTTCGCGGCGTTCCAGCGGCTGATCGACAAGATCAACGGGATCGCGAAAGACAATCTGCGCGGCGCGCGCGTCGTCAAGTCGTTCGTCCAAGAGGACAGTCAGGCGGCCAAGTTCGATGCGGCGTCAGATGAGCTCAACGGCCACAACTTGGCGGTGGGGTACACGTTTGCAGCGATGATCCCAGCCTTCACGGTGATCTCGCAACTGGCGATCTTCCTAGCGATCTGGCTGGTATCGACGGTCGTCACCCAGAGCCCGAGTGTCGCGCAGGACCAGCTCGGCGGGATCATGTCATTCATCCAGTACATGATGCAGATCATGTTTGCCATCATCATGGGCGGCATGATGTCGATGTTCGCCTCACGCGGGTTCGTGTCAATGGGGCGGATCGCCGAGGTGCTGAATACGCCTGTGACGATGACCTATGACACCGAGGCCGTCGAGGACCTGGCGGGCACCGTTGAGTTCGACCACGTGACTTTCGCGTATCCGAACGACGCCCAGCCGACGCTCAAGGACATCAGCTTCAAGTTAACGGCCGGATCGATGGTCGGGGTGGTCGGCGCGACCGGCGCCGGTAAGTCGACGCTGGCCCAGCTGATCCCACGGCTCTTCGATCCGACTGAAGGGACCGTGCGTGTCGGCGGCCAGGACCTGCGCCATGTGTCGCAGGCCACGCTTCACAACACGATCTCGATCGTCTTGCAAAAAGCGATTCTGTTTTCCGGGACCATCGCGGGCAACTTACGCCAAGGTAAGGCAGACGCGACGACGCAGGAGATGGACCGCGCCGCCAAGATCGCGCAGGCGGCCGAGTTCATCGAGCGGCTACCGGAGCGTTATGACGCACCGGTGGAAGAGCGTGGGAACAATTTTTCCGGCGGTCAAAAGCAGCGGATGTCGATCACGCGCGGCGTGATCAAGCAGCCGAAAGTCCTGATCCTCGACGATTCAACGTCAGCGCTAGACGCCCGGTCAGAGAAGTTGGTCCAGGAGGCGTTCGACCGGGAACTGCAAGGGACAACGACGATCATCATTGCCCAGAAGATCTCCAGCGTCGTGCACGCGGATACGATCCTGGTCCTCGATGAAGGACGCTTAGTCGCGCAAGGCACGCACCACGAGCTGGTCGCGTCCAGTGATGTCTACCGCAAGATCTACGAGACCCAAAAGGCGAAGGAGGCGTAAGCATGAGCGATACGAGTCGCGCCATCAAGTTTTTCTACCTCTACTTCAAGAAGTACAAGCTACAATTTGCCGTGATCGCGGTCCTGATCTTCGCCGCGACCTACCTTCAGGTCAAGGCGCCGGTGGTCATGGGGGATGCGATCACGCACCTGTCGACCTATGTCGGGGACTACTTCACCCATCAGCACGCCCCGGAGGCGACCAAAGCACTCAAGCAGATCGCGGCGGCTGGGCCCCAGGCGCAAGATGCGCTCCAAGGGATCGCGACGAAGCTGAGTCAAGCGACCGGCCATACCGTGGCCTGGACCAGTCTGACAGATGCGACGGTGCCGACGCAGGTGGCGGCGGCACTACCCAAGGGGACCACGATCGATGGGCTCCAGCAGGTGGCGGCGATGCCGGACAGCTGGAAGGCCCTGACGGACGCCAACGTGCCCGCCGCACTGACCGCGAGCCTGCCGAAGGGCACCACCATTCACAGTCTGCATCAGGTCGCCGTGTCCGCGGCGGCCAGCAAGGCGGACTTCATGGGCACCATGTGGAAGCTGCTCGCCTTTTATGTGATGACCGGGGTGGCGCAGCTGCTCTACACGCTGTTGTTCACCCGCATCGTCGCGCATTCCACCAACCGGATGCGCAAAGGGTTGTTCGGGAAGCTTGAACGGATGACGATCGCGTATTTTGACCGGCACGAAGACGGCGACATCCTCGCACGCTTCACGTCGGACCTCGATAACATCCAGAACACGCTGAACCAGGCCGCCGTCAACGTGACGACCAACATCGCGCTGTTCATCGGGATCGTCATCATGATCTTCCGCCAAAACGTCAGCTTGGCGTGGGTCACCGTCTCCACGACCCCAGTCGCCGTGCTGTGCGCGGTCGTGATCGTGATGCAGGCCAAGCGCTATACTGACCGCCAACAGGCCGAAGTCGGGGTGCTGAATGCGTACATGGACGAGAAGATCTCCGGCCAAAAGGCGATCATCGTCGAGGGCCAGCAGCAAGAAACGATCGCCGGGTTCGTCGAGAAGAACGACCGCGTCCAGCGCTCGACCTTTGCCGCCCAGGCGTGGTCGGGCATGATCTTCCCGTTGATGAACGGCTTTTCACTGCTCACAACGGCGCTGGTGATTTTCTTGGGCACCAAGATCGCGCTGAACGACGCGTCGATCAGCACGGCCGCGGCGCTGGGCCTGGTCGTGACCTTCATCCAGTACGCCCAGCAGTATTACAATCCGATCATGCAGATCTCCAGCTCCTTTGGGCAGCTGCAGCTGGCGGTCACCGGTGCGACCCGGCTGAACGTGATGTTCGACGAGCCAGAAGAGGTCCGCCCGGTCGACGGGCTGGCCTTTGACGGGGTCGGCACCGGGATCGCCATCGACCATGTCGACTTCGGCTACCTGCCGGGCAAGCCGATCCTCAAAGACGTGTCAATCGACGTGGCGCCTGGCCAGATGGTCGCGCTCGTCGGGCCGACCGGCTCCGGTAAGACTACCGTCATGAACTTGATGAACCGCTTCTACGACGTCGATGACGGTGCGATCCGCTACGACGGGACCGACATCCGGGCGTTCGACCTCGATCAGCTGCGCGCGAAGGTCGGGATCGTCCTGCAGGAGTCCGTGCTCTTCGCCGGCACCATCGCGGATAACATCCGCTTCGGCCAACCGGACGCTAGCATGGAAGAGGTGATCACGGCGGCCAAGACGACGCACATCCATGAGTTCATTGACGCGCTGCCGGAAGGGTACGAGACCTATGTCGACGAGAGCAACTCCGTCTTCTCAGTCGGCCAAAAACAGCAGATCTCGATCGCCCGGACCATCTTGACTGACCCAGCCGTCTTGATCCTCGATGAAGCGACCAGTAACGTCGACACCGTCACCGAGCAGCAGATCCAGTGGGCGATGGAAGCGGCCATCGCCGGGCGGACGAGCTTCGTGATCGCACACCGCCTGAAGACGATCCTGAACGCCGACAAGATCGTCGTGCTCAAGGACGGTCAGGTGATCGAGGTCGGGACGCATGACGAACTCGTCGCGGCTGACGGCTTTTACGCCGAGCTTTACCACAACCAGTTCGTCTTCGAGTAGGCGCCCGTCAAGAAGTCGGACTTTACACCCCGACGACGCTATGCTACACTATGGACTTGTGATAACTCACAACAACAACGATATTCCGCTGGTCGGGACGATTAAGAATGTCGGTAAAAGGAGAAGCTTTTCATGAACCCAATTATTGCAGAAATCACGAAGTCCCAGCTTCGCGACGATATCCCTGAATTCCGCCCTGGTGACACCGTGCGGGTCCACGCCAAGATCGTCGAAGGCGAACGCGAACGTGTTCAGATCTTCGAAGGCGTTGTGATCAAGCGTCGCGGCGTTGGCATCAGCGCAATGTACACGGTCCGCAAGATCTCTAGCGGCGTTGGCGTTGAACGGACCTTCCCTCTCCACACCCCGCGTGTCGAGAAGATCGAAGTCGTTCGTCACGGCCAAGTTCGGCGTGCGAAGCTCTACTACCTGCGTGCACTGCGTGGGAAGGCTGCTCGTATCAAAGAGAAGCGTCGTTAATCCTGAAAAGGCCGCGAGAGCGGTCTTTTTATTTGACCAGCGCTCCGCGTTGCGGGGCCGTCGCTGCGGAGACCAGAGACGCGATTCCACGAAAGGAGGCAGTCAGATGGACCAGATCATCTATGTCGTGTTGTACGCGCAACCGGATGAACCGGTGCGCCTGATCAAAGCCTTCCAGTCGGCGCGGCGCGCGGCGGAGTACGTCGACATGCTTCGACGCGCCCCGTTTCCGGACCAGTCACCGGCCGGCTACCAGTACCAGGCGCTACATTTGAATTAAGCCAAGGGAGATGAGCAGATGGCAGAACAACCTCAGGAACGCTTAGCGCGGATCAACGAGCTGGCCCACAAGGCCAAGACCGTTGGCCTCACAGATGCGGAGACCGCAGAGCGCCAGGCACTGCGCGAGGCCTACCTGGCCGACTTTCGCGCCGGGTTCCGCGAGCAGATCGAGACCACGTCCTTCGTCAACAAGCAGGGCAAGGAATGGACGCCCAAAAAAGTGATCGAGATCCAAAAGAAACGCGGTTTGCGGCAAGATTAGGCTTTCAAACTGACGTGAGCTTTTGTACAATGATAGAGTTGAAACTTGTACGAACGGGTACACCAAGAGGGGAGGAACGAACATGACTTTCGCATTAGGGTTGATCCTCGGTGCGTTGTTGGGGGCCATTGCAGGCTTTTACGGCGCGCGAGCTTACATGAAGAAGTATTTCCGCGATAATCCCCCTGTGAATGAAGAGATGATGCGCAGCATGATGATGTCAATGGGGCAGAAGCCTTCTGAGAAGAAATTGAATCAGATGATGCAGCAGATGAAGCAGGCACAAAAGCGCACCAAGTAAGTCACGCTTTGCGGGAATCGGTTCGGTCGATCATGACCGAACCGTTTTGTTTTGCGACAGGCCGGCGATTTCTCATCGGGTTATTTGCATTCACTTAGCAAAAAATTATATAATTTCTGGACAATCTCATTTTGGAGGCAACGAACTGTGGGCATTTTCAAAAAACTCGGTTGGTACTTTCAACAGGAAAAGAAGCGCTATGGCTTCGGGATCTTCTGCCTGCTGTTAGTCGCTTTGGTGAACCTGATCCCACCGAAAGTCATCGGGACCTTGGTCGACGCCATGGATAAACGCGATCTAACTAGTGATCGCTTACTGCTGTGGCTGGCGCTCTTGCTGTTTGCGGGTGTCGGCCAGTACGTCTTCCGCTTCGGCTGGCGCAACGCCATCTGGGGTGGCGCCGCGAAGCTGGAAAAGACGCTGCGCACCCGGCTGTTTTGGCACTTCATGAAGATGGATGCGACATTCTACCAGAAGCACCGGACTGGTGACCTGATGGCGCACGCGACCAACGACCTCAACGCGGTCCAAAACGTTGCAGGGGCCGGGATCTTGACCCTGTTCGACTCGGTCATCACCGGTGGGACCACGATCCTAGCGATGGTCTTTTTCGTCGACTGGCGTCTGACCATTCTGGCGATCCTGCCGATGCCGCTGCTCGCGGTGATGGCCCGTAAGCTGGGGATGAAGCTCCACGCGGCCTTCGCGCACTCACAGGCGGCGTTCTCCCGCCTGAACGACAAGACGCAAGAATCTGTCTCCGGGATCAAGGTGATCAAGACATTCGGTCAGGAGCAGGAGGACACCGCGGATTTCAATAAGATCGTTGACAAGACGATCACGATCAACAAGAAGGTCAACTTCTTGGACGCGCTGTTCGATCCGACCACCAGCCTGATCATGGGGATCACCTACGTCATCACGATCGTCTACGGCGGTCACCTGGTCTTGAGCAGTCAGATCTCGATCGGCCAGCTGGTCTCCTTTGTCTCGTATGTGTCATCATTGGTCTGGCCGATGTTTGCCATCGGGCGGTTGTTCAACATCCTGGAACGCGGGAATGCCTCGTATGACCGGGTGAACCTGCTGCTTCAAGAGAAGAGCGCGATCCTCGAGGCACCGGATGCGATCACGACCCCCGCGCACGGCGACATCCGCTTCAAGGTCAATAAGTTCAGCTACCCGAACGACGACCACGCGACGTTGATCAACGTGCACTTCACGCTGCATGAAGGCGACACGCTGGGCATCGTCGGCCGCGTCGGCGCTGGCAAGAGCACGATCTTCAAGCTCCTGTTGCGCGAGTTCGACCAGTACGATGGGGTGATCGAATTCGGCGGGCACGACATCCGCCAGTACGCGCTGGATGCCCTGCTGGATTCGATCGGCTACGTGCCGCAGGACAACTTCCTGTTCTCGACCACTGTGGCGGACAACATTCGCTTCAGCGCCTTTGAGAAGGACCAGGGGGAGGTCGAAGAGGCCGCGCGCGAAAGTGCCGTCCATAATGACATCTTGGACTTCGCGGAAGGCTACGGGACGCTGGTCGGTGAGCGCGGGGTCAGCCTGTCCGGCGGCCAGAAGCAGCGCCTGTCGATCGCCCGGGCGGTGATCACGACGCCGGAGCTGCTGATCCTTGACGATTCGCTGTCAGCGGTCGATGCGAAGACCGAAAACGAGATCCTCGGCAACCTCAAAGGCGAGCGGGCCAACAAGACGACGATCATCGCGGCCCAACGCCTGAGCTCTGTGATGCACGCCAACGAGATCATCGTGCTGGAAGACGGCCATGTGATCGAGCGCGGCACCCACGCGGAACTATTGGCGACGCACGGCTGGTACGCTGAGATGTGGCAGAAGCAAGAACTCGAACAAAAGATCGAAGGTGAGACCCTTGGCTAAATACGAAAGTGCATGGGCGCGCAGTATCCCGATGAAAGAGCAGCTTCAGATCATGAAGCGATTGCTCGGCTACACCCGGCCGTACAAGAAGCAGTTCATCGGGGCGATCGTTGCCGCCGGCTTCCTAGCCGGTGTCAATGTCTTGCTGCCGCAAGTGCTCCAAAAATACATGGATGATTACTTGAGTCACATGAACGCGACCACCGCGATCATTTTTGCCTTCGGCGTCATCTATGCCGTCGGGACTGTGATCAAGGCGGTCTTCCAGTTCTTCCAGACCTTCCTGTTTTCGATGGGCTCCGAGCGTGGGTTGGAAGACGTGCGGCGCCAGCTGTTCAAGAAGCTGCACGCACTGGGGATGCGTTATTTTGACCAAACGCCGGCCGGCTCCATCGTCAGCCGGGTGACCAACGACACGATGACACTGACCGATTTTTGGAACGTGATCCTCAGCGTGATCGTCGGGCTGTTCTCCGTGATCTCCAGCTTCGTCACGATGTACGTGCTCAATGCCCGCATCGCGATGACGGTCCTGGCGTTCCTGCCAGTGCTGCTGATCGTGATCTGGTATTACAGCCACTACTCCAGCAAAGTCTACCGGCACATGCGGGAGAAGCTCTCGGAGCTGAACACCAAGCTGAACGAGTCGATCGAAGGCATCGGCATCATCCAGCAGTTCCGTCAGGAGAAGCGGATCGCCAGTGAGTTCGAGGCGACCAACGATGAGTACCTCGACTCGCGCAAGGCGATGATCCGCACCAACTCGCTGTTGCTGTCGCCGATCATCAACCTGCTGTACAGCCTTGGCCTGATCGCTGTGTTGTGGGCGTTCGGCCTGATCTCACTGCACAGTTATGTCGAAGCTGGGGTCGTGTACGCTTTCACGACGTACACCGCCAACTTCTTCAACCCGATGACGAACATGATGGACTCGCTGTCCTTCTTCCAAGACGGGGTCGTTGCCGGTAGCCGGATCTTCCGGATCCTGGACAACACGGAGTACGCACCAGCCCAGAACCCAGGCGCCAGTGCGACCATTACGACCGGCAAGATCGAGTTCAAGCATGTCTCCTTCGCTTACGATGGGGTCCACGAGATCCTGCACGACATCAGCTTTGTCGCCAACCCGGGCGAGACCGTCGCCTTGGTCGGGCACACCGGCTCAGGGAAGTCATCGATCATCAACGTGATGATGCGCTTCTACGAGTTCGGTACGGGGCAGATCCTGATCGATGACGTGGACATCCACGACTACCCGATGGAAGAGTTACGCACCAAGCTCGGCCTGGTACTGCAAGACTCCTTCATGTTCTACGGGGACATCGCCTCGAATATCCGGCTGTTCAACGATAAGATCACCGACGCACAGGTCGAGGCCGCGGCGCAGTTCGTTCAGGCCGACCGGTTCATCGACAAGCTGCCGAACCAGTACCACGCCCGAGTGATCGAAGGGGGGAGCCAGTTCTCAAGCGGTGAGCGCCAGCTTTTGAGCTTCGCCCGCACTGTGGTCACGAACCCGAAGATCCTGGTGCTCGATGAGGCGACCGCCAATATCGACACGGAGACTGAGTCTGTGATCCAAGAAGGGCTGCGCCGTATCCGGCAGGGCCGCACGACCATCGCGATCGCGCACCGGTTGTCGACCATCAAGGACGCGAACCTGATCCTGGTGCTCGATGCCGGCCGGATCATCGAGCGCGGCACGCACGACGAGCTCCTCGCCAAGCAGGGCCGCTACTACGATATGTACCGGTTGCAAAACGGGGATGTTGAGTGACGAACGAGACGCTGACCAAGTGGCCAGCGTCTTTTTGGGTGCCGGCGCGACGGGTTGGCAAGCGCACTGCGCCCCGGGCTGGGACGTCGCAAGCCTTGGCCGCGAGCCCAGCGCAACGCAGGCCGCCTTTCGTGAGCCGGCGAACGGGCTCACCGCTGATCATGCGCGACTCGATCGGCCCGGCAGTGACAAAACAATGAAATTTCGATTAACGTTGCCTTAGGGCCGCACTGTGTTATCCTGTGAGCAAGAAAGTAGCGGAGGTGCCACTGACATGATGAAGTGAGCGTAAATGGGAGCTGACGTGAGACTTGTTTGAAGCCACCACTGGGGCAGTTGACCCCGGTGCGGGGGACGGCCAAGGCGTCAGTCTGCATTGACGATCACCGCCGGCACCAGCCTGGGAGGGATCCCAGGCTTTTTATGTGCCGCCGGACCGGGTCAGCGCCCTTGTCCGTCACCACTGCCAATGGAGGAATCACAATGACGACCAATTATCTGCGCCAGCAGCGGACACGCCTGCTCGGCTACTTGCTACTCGTGCCAGTCGCGGCACTGGCTGAGGTCAGCGTTTCTTGGGTCCTGCGCCTGATCACCGACGTCGTGACGCACAAGTCGCCGCTGTCGTTCACCGCGCTGTGTGCGATCGTGCTGAGTTACATGCTGGTGTCTAACGGCATCAACTTCATCCGCAACATGCAACGGTCTAAGCTGCTGACCCAAGCGACGCGCAACCTGCGCGCAACGCTGTTTGCGGTGCTCGGGCATCTGGCGCTGCACCAGTTCAATACCGATGGGCAAGGGACCCACCTCGCGCGTTTCGGGCAGGAAGCGGAGATGGTGGAGCGCCAGTATTACGGGTCATTACTCAACGGCTACTACCTCGCTTGGCAGTTGGGGATCGCACTGATCGGCACGCTGCTACTGGATGTTCGGGTCATGCTGGTGGTCCTGGTGCTGTCGCTACCGGCGTTCTTCGTGCCGAAGCTGACGCAGCACGCGACCGAGGTCGCCCAGGGCCGGGTAATGACTGCGACGGAGGCCTTCACGGCGCGCGTCGCCGATCTAGCCAACGGGTATGCGACGCTACGGTTGAACCTGGCGCAGACGCGGTTTGGCCGCCTATTCGCGCACGACGCTCAGGCGCTGGCGACCGACACGGTGGCCTATAACCGGGTGCTCAAGTCGATCAACGCCTTGCAGAACCTGCTCAACGACCTGCAGTACCTCGGTACCTGGGTCGTCGGGGGCTACTTCGTGATGCAAGGGACGCTCACGTTGGGGGACCTTGTGGCGTTCTCCCAACTGATGATCTTTGTGTCCTATCCGCTGTTCGAGCTGGTCAGTCTGGTCAGCGATTACCAGGCTGGCCGGGCAGTCAAAGGGCGGCTGGATGCGATCGTCACCAGCGTGCCACCGGTCGCGGCGACACCTGCACTGGCGCCGGTCCACACGATCCGCTACGCACATGTCGGCGTGCAGGTCGCGGGGCAGACGCTGCTGCACGATGTGAATTTGACACTGGACACCACGGCGAAGACGCTGATCGTCGGCGCCAGTGGGAGTGGCAAAAGCACGCTGGTCCGGCTACTGTTCGGGTATTATCCCGCGATCAGCGGCCAGCTGACGCTGGACGGGCGGGCGGTCGACACGCTCACGCTCGATCAGGTCGCCAGCCAAATCGCGTATGTCCCGCAGTCGACGTACGTGTTCACCGCCGACCTCGCGGCGAACACGACGCTGTTTGCCCCCCAGCCCGCCGCAACGGTCACTGCGGCGCTTCAAGCGGCCGGTCTGGGCGACTGGGTGACGCAGCGTGATCAGGCGCTGGCGCAACCGCTGAGCCAAGCGGACACGGCGCTGTCAGGCGGTGAGCGCCAGCGACTGGCGTTGGCGCGTGCCGCGCTGCAGCCGCGGCCGTACACGATCTACGATGAGTTGACCACCGGACTGGACCCGCAGATCGCGGCGAGCATCGAGGCGACCGTGTTTGCGCAGCGAGCGGGGTGTGCGTTCATCACGCACCGGTACAACCCGGAGCTGTTTGCCGCGGCCGATCAGATCGTCTGCCTGGCTGCCGGCCGCATCCAAGCCGCCGGCCCGTTGTCAGCACCGGCTGTCCAGCAGGCGCTGGCGGCCCTTCACTTGAACTAGGAGGCATTATGAGCGATTATGCACACCGCCATCCTTGGCGGCTCGCCGCGTATGCGGTGATTGCACCGGCTGCGGTGCTTGCCCAGATCGGCTTTGCGCAAGTGCTGCGCCTGATCACAGGGGCCCTGACAGGGACTGTACGACTCGGTTACGGCCTGCTGGTCGTGATCGTCTGCGGGTACTTGGTCGTGGCGGCCGCCCTGTTTTTTCTTGACCTGTACTGGAGCCAGATGATCGCCGCTCAGGCGGCCAGTGAGCTGCGCGGCCGGGTCTTCAAGACCCTGACCGCGCTGCCGCCGGCCGAACGGCGGCGGCTGGCGAGCGGTCGCGCCGTCGCCAAGTTGACCAGCCAGGTCGATGCGGTCCAATCCGGCTGGTACCTGCAACTGCTCACGCTGTACGGGTTCATCTGTGAATTCGTGCTGGCAGTCGGGACGGTGCTGGTCGCTGCCCCGGGTCTAACGGCGGCGATCTTGTTGTTGACACTGCCCGGTGTGTTGCTCCCGGTGCTGGCGCGGGGGTGGTTGACGCGCGCCAAGGTCGCGCAGCTGGAGGCGATCCAGCGGTACACGGCACTGGTGACCGACCGACTCAACGGCTTCAGCACGATGTACCTTTTCGATCTTCGGGCCCGGCTGCGGCAGCAGCACGACGCGGCCGCCGATCAGCTATTCACGCAGACGCGTCACCAGCTGGCCGTGACCAAGGCGGTGCGGGCGGCCGGTCAACTGTTCAGCAATGCGATGTATCTGGGCACCTGGGTGATCGGGGCGCGCTTCGTGCTTGATGGCGAGCTGACGTTGGCCGATCTGGTCGCCTTTGCGCAGTTAGTGATCTTCATCAGCGAGCCACTCGAAGAAGGCATCGGGTTACTAGCCGAGCTGCCTGGCGGCCGGGCGGCAGCCCGTGAGCTGGCGGATCAGGCGCCCGCGCCGATCGCCGCACATCAGCAGGTCGCGCGCGTCGCGCTCCAGGCTTTTTCCGCCACCGTTGCCGGCACGCCTATCCTGCGCGAAGTCTCGATCACACTGGATCTGCACCAGCGGTACTTGATCGTCGGTGCGTCGGGGGCAGGCAAAAGCGCCTTGATCAGTGCACTGCTGGGTGAGTTACCGGCGACGAGCGGTCAGGTGGGTTACTGGACGGCAGATGGCCGCCCGGCGACGGCTGCTGATCTGATGGCCACCGTGACCGTTGCGCCGCAGACGCCAGACATCTTCTCGACGACGGTGCTTGAGAACCTGCGCCTGTTCGACCCGCAGATCACCCCAGCCGCAGTTGCGCAGGCCGCTGCGCTCGCCGCGCTCACCGTGCCGCTGACTAAGCACGTCTCGTCAGAGGCCGCCGCACTATCAGGTGGGGAGCGCCAGCGGCTGGGGGTCGCCAGGGCGCTGTTGTTCCCAGCGGCCGTAATGATCGCCGATGAACCGACGGCTGGCCTCGACGCCGACACCGCGCACCGCGTGGCTCAGACCCTGGCAGCGCGACCGGGTGGGCGCCTAGTCGTGACGCACCAGCACCTTGCGCCGCTGCTTGCGACGACGGATCAGGTGCTCGTGTTGGCGAACGGGCAGCTGGTGGCGAGTGGCGCACCGAGCGCACCGGCGATCCAGGCGGCACTACTGCGATTAAACCTGCAAGCTTGACGGTTCAGATGAAAGGGGAAAGCAATGAAGATCGATCGTTCAACGCGCGAGGATGAGGATCAGCTCGAGGGACAGCTCGAGGCATTCAATCAGCGGGTGCGCCCGTATCCGCAAGCGACGCCTCAGGTGTTCAGTTACAGTATCCATGACGCGGCCGGTGCGCTCATCGGGGGGATCTACGCGTACGCGTCGACCTATCGTGTGGGCTATATCGACACGCTGTGGGTCGCGCCAGAAGCCCGGCGGCGCGGGTTGGCGACTGCGTTGCTCAACCGCGTCGAGGCCGAGATGACCGCGTTCGGTTGCCCGGTCGTACACCTGGAGACCTTCGACTATCAGGCCCCGGCGTTCTACCGCGCGTGCGGGTACACTGAATTCGGCCGCTTGACCTACCCGGAGGCGACGGAACTGTTCATGATGAAGCCGCTGGCTGGATAGCCCAAAGACCCGCACCACCTCGACGTGTCGAAGTGGTGCGGGTCTTTGGGGCTCAGCTCACCGCGCTTGGTGGCGGAACCCGTAGGCGAAGTAGACGCACATGCCGACGGCGAACCACACCAGGCTCATGAGCCATGTTTCTCGGCTCAATTGGCTCATCAGTAACAGGCAAAAGCCAAACGACAGGATCGGGACCACTGGGTAACCAGGGACCTTGAACCCCGGGTTATCGATCTGCGCATGGCGCCGTAGCGGGATGATCCCGAGGCTGACGAAGGCAAAGGCGATCAGCGTGCCGATGTTGACCAGGTTGACGAGTTGCGTCAGCGGCACCAGACCGCCCATCACTGCGATGATCAGGGTGACGGTCCACAAGGCGTTGAGCGGCAGCTGGTGGACGACTTTGCCGAACCATGGCGGCAGCAGGCCATCACGACCGATCGCGTAGACCAGGCGGCTAGAGGAGTAGATCATAGTCACCATCATCGTGAACATCCCCGCCAAGGCCCCGATCGCGATGATCCCGCCGAGCTGTGGCTGGTGGATCAGGGTCAGTGCGAATGAGACGGGGTCGGCGACGTCCAGTCGCGTATATGAGACGATCCCGGTCAGCACGACGGCCACGGCGACATAGAGGACAGTGGCGATCAGGAGCGTGCCGATGATCCCCCGCGGGAGCGTCTTTTGCGGCGCCTTCACTTCAGGGGCGCTGGCGGAGACGGCGTCGAAACCGAGGTAGGCAAAAAACACCAGTGAGGCCCCAGCCAAAACGCCCTTCGCGCCGAACGGCAAGTAGGGCTGCCAGTTGAGCGGGCGGATGTAGAACGCGCCGACGCCGATGAACAACGCGATGATCGCCAGTTTGACGTAGACCATCGCGCGGTTGACCTTCATCGAGGTGGTCATCCCGCGTGAGAGCATGAAGCCGATGATCAACACCACGATCACGGCGACCAGGTTGATATACGTGCCGCGTGCCGGGGCGAACGCGCCGGACAACGCGCGGGGCAGGTGCAGCCCGAACCCGCTCAACAGGCTGGCGAAGTAAGCGGAGAAGCTGGTGGAGACAGCGGCGACGGCCAGCATGTACTCCAAGATCAGCGCCCAGCCGATGATCCAGCCGAACACCTGGCCGAAGACGATGTTCCCGTATGCGTATGCAGAACCGGCGACCGGTAAGGCGGAGGCGAACTCCGCGTAACACATCGCCGCGAGGCTGCAGACGATCGCGGCCAAGACAAAGGCCAGCGTGATTGCTGGCCCGCTGGTGGTGGCGGCGACGGTGCCGGGGAGGATGAAGATACCGGTGCCGATCACCGCCCCGATGCCCAACGCGATCAAGTCGCGAGTGGTCAGCGTGCGGGCGAGTTGGTGATCGGCGTTGAGCGTCTTTGCCAGATCCGGTTTTGCCGTGAGTCGTTGCCAAAAAGTCATGTTGTCGAATTCCTCTTATCTCTTATTTGAGCTTGCCTTGCTGCTTTTCGGCCTCGTACTTCTTCTGGTCGGGTTCATAGTGGAAGTCTGGGTCGATCGCGTGGTCGATTGCGTCAAAGGCGGCCTGCATCTGGTCGCCCAGAGCCTTGGTCACGTCCTCTGTCAGCCGGCCGCTCGGCACCGTGATCGGCTCACCGAAGCGGACCGTCACGCGTCGGCGGCGCAGCAGCTGCGAAAAGCGGACCGGACCCTGGTAGACCGCTGGAACGATCGGCACTTTCGCCAACTTGGCGATCAGGACCGCGCCGCCCTTGAGTTCGCTGGAGTAGCGCGTTCCGGATGGAAAAATGATGATCGATAACTGGCCGCTTTTGAGCTGCTTGACCGGAGTCTTGATCGCGCTTGGCCCCGGGTTGGCCCGATCGACGCCAAACGCGTTGGCGTGCACGAGGATCCAGCGCAGGATCGGGTTTTTGAAGAGCTCCTGCTTCGCCATGAAGCCGAACTTGCGCGGTGCGCCGGCCAGCGCGAAGAAGATCGGGTCCCACCAGGTGCGGTGTGGGCCGACCAGGACGTAGGGCCCGTCCGGCAGGGCTTCTTTGTTCTCGTAATGGGTGTTGCCGTTGATGATGAACACGAGCACGCGGGCGACCGCGCGGATGAATGTATAGAACATGGCGTCTTCCTTCTTTATTAATTTCTCGTTGAATTATACCATTGAACAGGCCGTTGACCAACCGCGGCGTCGGGACGGATTGAAAACCCACCGGGGCATGGTATGATGAAAGCCAGACGATAAAGGGGAGTTAACGATGGACCTTCAAGATGCAGAGCGCATCGACCACTTGCAGGCGGCCGGGGTGCAGATCATTCAGGCGCAAGACGTGTTCGCCTTCTCGCTCGACGCCGTGTTACTGGCCAACTTTGCGCAGGTCAGCCCGACCAGCCGGGTGGTCGACCTCGCGGCGGGCAACGGGGCCGTCGGGCTGTTCATCGCGCCGCGCACCCAGGGGCAGGTGACGCTGATCGAGCTTCAGCCACGGCTTGCCGATATGGCCGCCCGTAGCGTGGCGCTCAACGCCTTCACGCATGTCGACGTGCACGCGCTGGACCTGGCGGCCGCGACCACGGTGGTGCCGAAGGATTCAGTGGACGTGGTGACCTGCAACCCGCCGTATTTCAAAGTCAGTGCCAAAAGCGTCAAGAATCCGAACGCGCACCTCGCGTTGGCGCGCCACGAGCTGACCACGGATTTTGCCACTGTCTGCCGGGTGACGGCCGACTTGTTGAAGTACCAGGGCAAGGCGTTTTTTGTCCACCGGCCGGACCGGCTGCCAGAACTGCTGGCGACGATGACGGCAGCGAAGCTTGCCCCTAAGCGCATTCGCTTCGTCTACCCTAAGGCCGACCGGGAGGCGAACATGGTTTTGATCGAAGGGCTGCGCTCGGGCAAGCCGGATGGCGTGCGCATCATGCCGCCGCTGACGGTGTACGGGCCAGATGGGCACTACGGAGAAGAGGTGAGCCGGTTACTTTATGGCTAAACCGTATTATTTTTACGTGTTGCTGTGTGCCGATGGCACGTTCTACGGTGGGTTCACCGATGACGTGGGTCAGCGCGTCGCCACGCATAACGCTGGCAAAGGCGCGAAGTACACGCAGCGCCGCCGGCCGGTGCGGTTGCTCTTCGCGGCTGCATACCCGGACAAGCACGCGGCACTGTCAGCAGAGTGGCACTTCAAGCATCAATCCCGGGCGGCCAAGGAGGCCTTCTTGCAGGCGCAGGGGATCGATTGGCAGCACTGAAAGGGGCAACGGGATGACCTATCTCTTGTTACTGCGCGGGGTCAACGTCGGCGCGCACCGCGTGCCGATGGCGACGCTGCGGGCGCAGCTGACTGAGGCGGGCGCCACCGGAGTGGTCAGCTACATCAACAGCGGCAACCTGCTGTTCGACGACCCGCGGCCGGATGTGTCGGCGCGGGTCGCGCGCGTGCTGGCGACTTATCCGTTTGGGATCGGCTTCGTCTGCTATCCGGTCGCGACCTACCTCGACCTGGTGGCCACCGCGCCAGACTGGTGGGGGGCACCAGGCGATTTGCGCCACAATGTGCTGTTCAAGTTGCCGGGGTATCAGGCGGGGTTCGACGCCCGCTTGCAAGCCCAACTGACGCCGCAGGATCGCGTGGCGATCACCCCGCAAGCGATTTTTTGGACCGCGCCGGGGCAGGCGCACTTTTCCCAGAGCCTGTACGCGAAGCTGACGCCGCAGCCGTTTTATCCGCTAGTCAGCATCCGCAACCGGAACACGACGCTCAAGCTCGCGGCGCTGGCGACCGCACGTGTCAACTAATTATCCTTGTCAAACGCACGGCGAGCCGGTATACTGTACCAAGTGTGAAAACACAAACCACATTCTGTCGTGATCGTGGGCGTGGTGCCGCACAGCGGTCTGCTCGCGAGAAGAGCGGTGGAAGAGGAAAAAACCATATTGGAGGACTACACATGTCTGTATTGAGCATGAAACAACTGCTTGAAGCTGGTGTCCACTTCGGCCACCAGACCCGTCGCTGGAACCCGAAGATGAAGCCGTTCATCTTCACGGAACGTAACGGGATCTACATCATCGACTTGCAGAAGACCGTTAAGATGGTCGACGACGCTTACAACTTCGTCAAGGACGAAGCGCAAGACGGCGGCGTGTTCCTGTTCGTCGGCACGAAGAAGCAGGCCCAAGATGCGATCGCTGAAGAAGCGACCCGCGCCGGCCAGTTCTACGTGAACCACCGTTGGCTCGGTGGCACGCTGACCAACTGGAACACCATCCAGACTCGGATCAAGCGTCTCAAGGACATCAAGAAGATGGCCGAAGACGGCACGTTCGACAAGCTGCCGAAGAAGGAAGTTGCCCTGTTGAAGAAACAGCAGGAGAAGCTGACCAAGTTCCTCGGCGGGATCGAAGACATGCCACGCATCCCAGATGTGCTGTTCATCGTTGACCCACGCAAGGAAAAGATCGCGGTTCAAGAAGCGCAAAAGCTGAACATCCCGATCGTTGCGATGGTCGATACCAACACCGACCCAGATGACATCGACGTGATCATCCCATCTAACGATGACGCGATCCGTGCGGTCCGTCTGATCACGGCCAAGATGGCAGACGCGATCGTTGAAGGCAACCAGGGTGAAGACCAGGGCGAAGATCAACAGGTCGCTGGTGACGCCAAGGTTGATTCCATCGAAGACATCGTTGAAGCCGTTGAAGGCGACAACCAGGATGCCGAATAATACGAATTAACATGGCCGCCGACCGTTTCGCATACTTTTGCAAGACTTTCGGCGGCTATTTTTGTGAAATTCTTGCGCCTGCGCACGAATTTCGCTTTAATTAACTTAACGACAATTTTCCATATAGGAGGAACAATAATGGCTATTACCGCTGCTCAAGTGAAGGAATTACGTGACCGCACCCAGGTCGGCATGATGGACGCCAAGAAGGCGCTCGTGGCCGCTGACGGTGACATGGACAAGGCGATCGACGTCCTGCGTGAAAAGGGCCTGGCCAAGGCGGCCAAGAAGGCTGGTAACGTGGCGGCCGAAGGGCTTGCCGCGATCACGATCGACGGCAACGTCGCTGCGGTGATCGAAGTCAATTCCGAGACCGACTTCGTGGCGTCCAACGATAAGTTCCAGAACTTCGTGAAGCTTGTCGGCCAAGCCGTTGTGGCGAACAAGCCCGCAGACATGCCCGCCGCGTTGGCCCTGACCATCGACGGGCAGACCATCGACGAAGCCGCGAAGGCCCTGACCGCCGTGATCGGTGAGAAGATCAGCTTCCGGCGCTTCGAGATCGTTGAAAAAGGCGACGGTGACCACTTCGGCGCCTACCTGCACAACGCCGGCCAGATCGCCGCGCTGGTGACCGTCGAAGGCGCTGACGAAGAGACCGCCCGCGATATCGCGATGCACGTGGCCGCGATCAACCCGAAGTTCCTGAGCCGCGAGGACGTGCCAGCCGACCAGCTGGCCCACGAGAAGGCCGTCTTCACCGAAGAGACCATCAACGAAGGCAAGCCGGAGAAGATCGTGCCACGCATTGTCGAAGGGCGCGTCAACAAGTGGCTCAGCGAGATCTCCCTGGTCGATCAGGAATTCGTCAAGGACTCCGACAAGACCGTTGCGGAATACGCGCAGAGCAAGAACGGTACCGTTAAAGGCTTCGTTCGCTTCGAAGTCGGCGAAGGGATCGAAAAGAAGCAGGATAACTTCGTTGACGAAGTGATGGGCCAGATCAAGTAAGCTGACTCACCGAAGGAAGTACGCCGTGTGCGTACTTTTTTTGCGGCCGCACGCCTATCGCGGCGCCCCCTTGGGACTCGTTAAGCGCCGCGGATTATGGTAAACTGTTATCAGCAATTAACGGAGGGAAACGTGAACATGGTCAAATACAAGCGAATCGTACTCAAAGTCAGCGGCGAAGCCCTCGCCGGTGAAGACGGGTTTGGCATCAAGCCACCAGTGATCAAGAAGATCGCCGAGCAGATCAAGGTCGTCCACGACCTTGGCGTGCAGATCGCGATCGTCTGCGGCGGCGGGAACATCTGGCGCGGCGAGACCGGGGCTGAGATGGGCATGGAGCGCGCGCAAGCCGATTACATGGGCATGCTGGCGACGGTGATGAACGGGTTGGCCCTGCAGGATAACCTGGAGAGCCTCGGGGTCCCGACGCGCGTTCAGACCTCGATCGAAATGCGCCAGATCGCGGAACCATACATTCGGCGGAAGGCCGTGCGGCACCTTGAAAAAGGCCGCGTCGTGATCTTTGCCGGTGGCACCGGGAACCCGTATTTCAGCACCGATACGACCAGCGCGTTGCGCGCGGCCGAGATCAACGCCGATGTCATCCTGATGGCCAAAAACGGCGTGGACGGGGTCTACTCCGCAGATCCGAACAAGGATGAGACCGCCGTCAAGTTCACGGAACTGAGCCATTTGGACATCATCAACAAGAATCTGCACGTGATGGATTCCACCGCCAGCACGCTGTCGATGGACAACGATATCCCGCTGGTGGTCTTCAATCTGAATGAACCAGACAACATCAAGCGGGTCGTCGAAGGTGAGCACATCGGGACGACCATCAAGGGGAGAGAATAATCATGGCCAACGAGATCATTGAAGCCGCCAAGACGCAGATGGGCAAGTCGACCGACGCCTTGTCCCGCGAACTCGGCAACATCCGCGCAGGGCGGGCGAACGCCAGCCTGCTCAACCGCATCGAAGTCGACTATTACGGCGCTCCGACGCCGCTGAACCAGATGGCGTCGATCACCATCCCGGAACCGCGGGTCCTGATGGTGACGCCGTACGACAAGACCGCACTGAAGAACATCGACGCTGCGCTCAACGCTTCGGACCTGGGTATCAACCCGGCTAACGACGGCAATGCGATCCGGCTGGTGATCCCACAGCTCACCGGTGAACGTCGCCAGGAGATCGCCAAGGAAGTCGGCAAGTTCGCGGAAGAGGCGAAAGTCGCTGTCCGCAACATCCGGCGCGACGCCCTCGACAAGCTGAAGAAGCAGGAGAAGGCCTCCGAGATCACAGAAGACGACCTGCACCGCGCGGAAAAAGACGTCCAAAAGATCACCGATGACGCCACCAAGCGCATCGATGCGATCGCTGCGGACAAAGAAAAAGAGATCAAGGAAGGCTGAGCCGACCTTGCGCGTGGGCGTCCCCAGGTGGGGCGCCTTTTTTGGATATCTTAACCTAAAATTAGCGGTCGGCGTCTAGCTCGCCGGGCCCGCGTGCGCGGGTCGTAAGGTCGATGGCCGCCGATCACCAAATGCGACCTGGTGCGCGTCAGGCCGCCCCGAATTGTTGTTGCGTGGCGTGAGGTTTGATACAATCATCTAGAATGACTGTTGGGCTGAGCGCCCAGCATAAGGAGGAACCCGCGTGTTCACGGAAAAAACAACGCCACAGCCGCTCGACGCGACTCGGATCCCGGCACATGTCGCGATCATCATGGATGGCAACGGCCGCTGGGCGAAGAAGCGGTTCTTGCCGCGCATCGCCGGCCACAAGCAGGGGATGGAGAACGTCAAGGTGATCACGAAGGCGGCGAGTCGGCTGGGCGTCAAGGTGCTGACCCTGTATGCGTTTTCAACCGAGAACTGGAAGCGGCCGGACTCGGAGGTCAACTACCTGATGGGCCTGCCGGTCGATTTTTTTGGTGTGTTCATGCCGGAGTTGATCGCCGAGAACGTGCGCGTTCAGGTGATGGGCGAGCTCGATGCCCTGCCGGCCAAGACGCGCCAAGCCGCGGAAGACGCGATGGCCGAGACCGCGGCGAACACCGGCATGGTCTTGAACTTCGCCTTGAACTACGGCGCCCGTGACGAGTTGGTCCAGGCGACGCGAGAGATCGCGCAAGCGGCGGCGGCGGGTACGTTGGACCCGGCGACGATCGATGACACGACGGTGGCTGCGCACCTGATGACGCGGCACTTAGGCGCGCTCGCAGACCCGGACCTCTTGATCCGGACGAGCGGGGAGAACCGGCTGTCGAACTTCCTGCTGTGGCAGATCGCTTACAGCGAGCTCGTGTTCACCCCAGTCTTTTGGCCAGACTTTACGCCGGCCGTACTGACCGCTGCGATCGCCGATTACCAAGCTCGCGATCGCCGCTTTGGGGGCATCCATTAAGTTTTGTTGAGGAGGAAGTTATGAAACAACGTATCATCACCGCGGTCGTCGCGCTGGCGATCTTCATCCCGGTATTGATCGCCGGGGGCCTGTGGCTCGAGGTCGTCGCCGCCGCACTAGCGCTGGTCGCAATGTCTGAGATCTTCATCATGCGCAAGCGCATTATCGTGTCGTTTGATTTTTTGATCGCCGCCTTAGGGGTCTTGCTGGTCACCGTTCCGGACCGCGCGTTCGACTGGTTGCCGCCGTTCATCTCGCGGCTGGACCTGATCTATGTCGCAGTGGTCTTGTTGCTGATCCACACGGTGGCCAGCAAGAACAAGACGACCTATGACGACGCCGGGATCGCGACGCTGTCCCTGTTTTATATCGGGACCGGTTTCCACAACCTGATCGCAGTGCGCAACGACGCCGGGCTGGACACGCTGATGTTCGCGCTGATCGTGGTGTGGCTGACCGACTCCGGCGCGTACTTCGTCGGGCGGGCCTTCGGCAAACATAAGCTGTGGCCGGCGATCAGCCCGAACAAGACCTGGGAAGGGTCGATCGGGGGCAACGTCGTGGCACTGATCTTTGCGGCGGTGTATCTGCATTTTTTCCCGCAGTTCTACGGCTTCTGGCCGATGATGGGGATCGCATTGACCCTGTCGATCGTCGGGTCGCTCGGTGATCTGATCGAGTCCGCCTTGAAGCGCTACTACGGGGTCAAAGACTCCGGCAAGATCCTGCCCGGGCACGGGGGGATCCTCGACCGGTTCGATAGTCTGCTGCTGGTCCTGCCGATGCTTCACCTGTTCGGGATCGTCTAATCAATCGAAGGAGTGGGTCGCATGACCACAATCATTGCATTCCTGATCGTCTTCGTCGTCCTCGTGCTGGTGCATGAGTTCGGCCACTTTATTTTTGCCAAATGGGCAGGCATCTTGGTCCGAGAGTTCTCGATCGGGATGGGGCCGAAGCTGGTCGGCTGGCGGCGCAACCACACGGCTTACACGCTGCGGCTGATCCCGATGGGCGGCTATGTCCGCATGGCGGGCTGGCAGGATGACGATGACTCAGAGATCAAACCGGGCACGATGCTGACCGTCGAAGTCGGTGCAGATGACGTGATCACCCGCATCAACCTGAGCCAGCGAACCACCCTGCAAGGCGGGATCCCCGTGCAGGTCAGCGCGATCGACCTGGTCGATAAGCTCGAACTGCAGGGGTACGCGAACGGGGATGAGGACACGCTGCTGACGTGGCGCGTCGATCACGACGCGACGGTCATCGAGGCGGATGGCACCGAGGTGATCATCGCCCCGGCCGACGTGCAGTTCCAAAACGCGCCGGTCTGGAAGCGCCTGCTGGTGAACTTTGCCGGCCCGCTGAACAACTTCATCCTGGCGATCCTTGTGTTCATCGGCATGGCGTTAGCTAGTGGCGTCGCGAACCTGCAGACGAACCAGATCGGCCAGATCCAGCCGGATTCCCCGGCGGCCAAAGCTGGACTGCGTGCAGACGCGGTGATCCGGTCGATCGATGGGCAGTCGGTCGAGACGTTCACAGATATCAGCACCATCGTCAGCAAACATAAAGGCGACCCGCTGACCGTTATCGCCACGCAGGGCGGCCAACGGGCAACGCTGACCATCACCCCTAGCGCCAAGGGTGTGATCGGGGTCTACCCAGCGCTGGACCACGGCGTCGGCACGGCGATCCGCTACGGCTTCACCCAGTCATGGGCGATCGCAAGCCAGATCTTCCACGTGCTCGGTCAGCTGGTGTCCGGCCAGTTCTCCCTGAACAAGCTCGCAGGGCCGGTCGGCATCTATACGATGACCAGCCAGGCCGCGGCCGGTGGGTTGAGCACGCTGGTGATGTTCCTCGCGATGCTTAGCATCAACCTTGGGATCATGAACTTGATCCCGATCCCTGTCCTCGACGGGGGCAAGATCCTGTTGAACCTGATCGAGCTGATCCGGCGCAAGCCGCTGTCGCAGGACAAAGAAGGACTCGTGACGATGATTGGCGCGGGGCTGATGTTTGCCCTGCTGCTGGCGGTCACGATCAACGATATCATGCGCGCGTTTTGATAACCGCGCGGACCCGGCTGGGTCCGCGATCACTTTGGAGGCATTATTGTGAAACAATCCCGTTTATTCATCCCAACACTCAAGGAAGTCCCAAGTAGCGCCGAAGCCAGGTCGCACCAGATGATGCTGCGCTCAGGGTTCATTCGCCAGGTCTCGGCCGGCGTCTATGCGTACCTGCCGCTCGCCTACCGCGTCTTACAGAACATCGAGGCGATCATCGACGACGAGATGGCCAAGATCGACGCGGTCAAGATGCAGATGCCGGCGATCCTGCCGGCCGAACTGTGGCAGGAGTCCGGCCGCTACGAGACATACGGCCCGAACCTCTTCAAGTTCAAGGACCGCCACGAACGCGACTTCATCCTCGGCCCGACACATGAGGAGACGTTCACTGACTTGGTCCGCAATCAGCTGAACTCTTACAAGAAGATGCCGCTGGTGCTCTACCAGATCCAGACCAAGTTCCGCGATGAGGACCGCCCGCGCTACGGGCTGTTGCGGGGCCGCGAATTCATCATGCTTGACGACTACTCCTTCACGGCAACAGAAGCGGACCTAGATGTCGTGTATAAGCAGATGGAAAAAGCCTACACCAACATTTTCAACCGCCTGGGCTTGGACTTCCGCGTGATCATCGGGGATGGCGGGGCAATGGGCGGCAAGGACTCTAAGGAGTTCTCTGCGATCGCCCCGATCGGTGAAGACACCATCGTCTACTCGGATGCCTCCGATTACGCGGCGAATCTGGAGATGGCGACGAGCATGACCGTGCCGCGGCCGTCTCACGAAGACGCCCAGGCGCGGGAGACCGTCGACACCGGGGCCGCCAAGACGATCGAGGAGGTCGCGGCCGAGCTGGCGATCCCGGCGACGCAGATCATCAAAGCGGTGCTATTCATCGCCGATGACCAGCCGGTCCTTGCCCTGGTCCGCGGGGATTACGAGGTCAATGACGTCAAGCTGAAGAATCTGCTCGGCGCCAATTTTCTCGAGCTGGCGACGCCGGAGCAGGTCCGAGCGGTGATGCACGCCGAGATCGGCAACATCGGCCCGGTCGGCGTCGACGAGACCGTGCGCGTGATCGCGGACAACAGCTTGCGCGGCTTGGTCAACTTAGTCGCCGGCGCCAACGCACCAGCGCAGCACTACCTGAACGTCAACCTCGACCGCGACTTCACGCCTGAGCAGTTCGCGGATATCCGCTTTGTGACTGAAGGCGAGTTGTCGCCGGACGGGGAAGGGGTGCTCAAGTTCACCCGCGGGATCGAGATCGGGCACATCTTCAAGCTCGGGACGCGCTACACCGAGGCGATGGGCGCGACCTTCCTTGACGAGAACGGGCGGAGCCAGCCGATCATCATGGGCTCGTACGGGATCGGGGTCTCCCGCCTGCTGTCCGCCATTGCGGAGCAGACGTTGGATGACGCCGGGATGGTTTGGCCGACGAGCATCGCGCCTTACGATGTACATGTTGTGCCAGTCAACCTGAAGAAGGCGGATCAGCAGACCCTGACCGACCAGATCGAGCGCAACCTCGAAGCCGCAGGCTATACGGTGCTGGTCGATGACCGCAACGAACGGCCGGGCGTCAAGTTCGCCGATGCTGACTTGATCGGGTTGCCGGTGCGCGTCACCGTCGGTAAGAAGGCCGAGGACGGGATCGTTGAGCTCAAGTTGCGCAAATCCGGTGAGACGCTGGAGGTCAAGGCCGAAGAGCTGACGAACTCGCTGAAGATCTTGCTGGACCAGTTGAATTAAGCCCCAACGCCGCCGCTTTGGCGGCGTTTTTGGTGTCCGCCGCCCCGGTACCTTGCCCAACAGGTGCGGCCCACGCCTTGCCGCGGCGCCGACCAGGCGGTCCCCGGTCGGTCTCAGCCCGGCTTGCCGAACCGCGGCCCGTGGGTTACGATTGGGCTATGACAAAATAGAGGGAGTGTGCTTGTTGGCCCTATCGAAACAAGAAATGTTCGCCAAACTGCGTGAACAGATCCAATTACCTGACGACATCGCGAACTATCCGGGTTTTGCCAGCGCGTGGGTCGATGCGGTGGTCGTTCACCAGCGCTCGAAACGCTACGACTTCACCATCGGGACCGAGGCGATCCTGCCGTACGCGGTCTTCACTCAGCTGGAGGCGCACCTGACGGCCGCCTTCAAGGCGATCGCCGAGACCGGGCTGGCGATCAAGGCAACGCATCCGGAGATCACCCAAGACTTGTTGGCGGCATACTGGCCGTACGTCTGCGCGCACGCGGAGCTGACGTCCAGCATGGTGGCGGAGCAGTGCGCCAAGCAGACCCCACAGCTCGCGGACGGGCGGGTGACGCTGACGGCCGAGAACGATATCGTGCGCGATTTTTTGGTCAACCAAGGCGTTGGCAAGCTCGAAGAGACGTACCGTCAAGTCGGCTTCGGCGGCTTGCGGCTGAATGTCGTGATCGATGACGCGGAGAGCGAAGCGAAGCTGGCCGCGCTTCAGGCGCACAAGGCGCAAGAAGCCGCGGAGCTGGCCAAGCGGGCCGCCGCAGTCGTGCAAGCGCGCGAGCAACAAGCGGCCGCAACCCCAGCCGGGGGGAGCGGCCCGATCCAGCTGGGCCGCGGCTTGAAGAAAGACGACGTCCCGGCGCAGATGGTCACGGTCACGCAAGAAGAGCGGTCCGTGCTGATCGAGGGCTACGTGTTCGACGTCGAAGTCCGGCAGCTGCGCTCTAAGCGCGCCTTGTTGATGCTGAAGGTGACCGATTACACGTCGAGTTTTTTGGTCAAAAAATTCAGCAACGGCCCCGAGGACGAGGCCGCCTTCGCGCGGATCCAGACTGGGATGTGGCTGCGGATCCGGGGCTCGGTGCAGGAAGATAACTACTCGCGCGAGCTGACGGTCAATGCGCAGGACATCCAAGAGGTCCACAAGGCCCAGCCGGTGGACGACGTCGAGGGCGACAAGCGGATCGAGTTGCACCTGCACACGAACATGAGCACGATGGACGGGATGACACCCATCGGCGCCTATGTCAAGCGCGCCAAGAGCTGGGGGCATACCGCGATCGCGGTCACCGACCACGCCGGGCTGCAGGCGTATCCCGAGGCGCACAGCGCGGCGCAGAAGAACGAGATGAAGATGATCTATGGCGTCGAGGTCAACCTGGTCGACGATGGGACACCGGTCGCTTATAACGCCGATGCGCCGCGTGACCTGACCTCAGATGTCTATGTGGTCTTTGATATCGAAACGACCGGGCTGTCTGCTGTCTACGACAAGATCATCGAGCTGGCGGCGGTCAAGATGCAAGACGGGCATGTGATCGGTGAATTCGAGCAGATGATCGACCCAGGGTTCGCGCTGTCGGAGACCACGATCAACCTGACCCACATCACGGATGACATGGTCCACGGCTCGAAGTCGGAGGCCGAGGTCTTGCACCTGTTCCGCGACTTCTGCGGTGATGCGATCATGTGCGGCCACAATGTGACATTCGACGTCGGCTTCTTGAATGCGGCCTACCAGCGCATGGATGAGGCCAAGATCGCCAACCCGGTGATCGACACGCTCGAGCTGTCGCGCATGTTGCACCCTGAGCGCAAGAACCACAAGCTGGACACCCTGACAAAGGCGTACAAGATCTCGCTTGAGCACCACCACCGGGCCAACGCCGACGCCGAGGCGACCGGTTATCTGATGTACGCGCTCGAAAAAGAGGCGGCAACGAAGTACGGCATGGTCCGCCTCGATCAGCTCAACGACCGGATCGGTGCGGGGGATGCCTGGCAGCAGAGCCGCCCGAGCCATGCGGTGATCCTCGCCAAGACGCAGGCTGGGCTGAAGAACCTGTTCAAGCTGGTCTCGATGAGTAACGTGGAGACGTACTACCGGATGCCGCGCGTGCCGCGGAGCCGACTGCAGAAGCTACGCGAAGGGCTGATCGTCGGTTCCGGTTGCGCCTCGGGTGAAGTCTTCACCGCAATGATGCAAAAAGGCTACGCGGAAGCAGCAGAAAAAGCTGAATTCTACGACTACCTCGAGGTGCAGCCGCTGCCGAACTACTTGCCGTTGCGTGAAGCGGAGATGATCCAAGGCGATGCGCACCTGAAAGACATTATCCAAAAGCTCATCAAGATCGGGCAGGAACAGGGCAAGCCGGTGGTCGCGACCGGGGACGCCCATTATTTGGACAAGACTGATGCGATCTACCGCAAGATCTTGATCCACTCCCAAGGCGGGGCGAACCCGCTGAACCGCCACAGTCTGCCTGATGTCCACTTCCGCTCGACGCGGGAGATGTTGGATGATTTTGCCTGGTTAGGCGCCGATCTGGCCCATCAGGTCGTCGTCGAGAACACACACACCGTGGCCGATTGGATCGATGAGGCGATCACGCCGGTCAAGTCGAAGCTCTACACGCCGGATATTCCTGGCGTCGAGGAGAACCTGACCACCGACGTGATGACCAAGGCGCACCGCCTTTACGGCGACCCGCTCCCCGAGATCGTGGCCAAGCGGCTGGACAAAGAGATGAAGAGCATCATCGGCAACGGGTTCTCGGTGATCTACAACATCGCGCAGCAACTGGTGCTCAAGTCCAACAAGGACGGCTACTTGGTCGGCTCGCGTGGGTCGGTCGGCTCCAGCCTTGCGGCGACGATGTCGGGGATCACCGAGATCAACCCGCTCCCGCCTCACTACCGCTGCCCGCAGTGTCGCCACTGTGAGTTCTTCACCAAGGGGGAGTACGGCTCTGGGTTCGACCTGCCTGACAAGGTCTGCCCGGATTGCGGGGTGGAGATGGTCAAGGACGGTCAGGACATCCCGTTCGAGACGTTCTTAGGCTTCCACGGGGATAAGGTGCCAGATATCGATCTGAACTTCTCCGGGGATTACCAGGCGGTCGCGCATAACTACATCAAGGTGCTGTTCGGTGAGGACCACGCGTTTCGCGCGGGGACCATCGGCACAGTGGCGGACAAAACGGCGTATGGCTATGTCAAGGCTTACGAGCGCGACACTGGCCAGATGCTGCGCGGGGCGGAGATCGACCGGCTGGCCAAGGGGGCGACCGGGGTCAAGCGGACGACCGGCCAGCATCCCGCGGGGATCTTGATCGTTCCGGCGGACAAAGACATCTACGACTTCTCACCGATCCAATATCCCGCCGACGACCAGAACGCGGCGTGGATGACGACGCACTTTGATTTTCACTCCATTCACGACAACATCCTGAAGATGGATGTGCTGGGTCATGATGACCCGACCATGATCCGCATGCTCCAAGACCTCTCGGGCATTGACCCGAAGACGATCCCAATGGATGACCCCGGTGTCATGTCGCTGTTCTCCAGTCCCGACATCCTCGGGGTCACGCCGGAGCAGATCAACTCGAAGACCGGAACGCTTGGCGTACCAGAATTCGGGACCCGCTTCGTGCGGGGGATGCTCGAGGAGACGCACCCGGCGAAGTTCTCCGAACTGCTCCAGATCTCTGGGCTGTCCCACGGGACGGATGTGTGGCTGGGCAACGCCGAAGAGCTGATCCAACAAGGCGTCGTCACCATCAAGGAAGTGATCGGCTGTCGTGATAACATCATGATGGACTTGATCCACTGGGGCATGGACGAGTCCATGGCGTTCAACATCATGGAGCGTGTGCGTAAAGGTAAGGGGATCCCGGATGACTGGCAAGCCGCCATGCGGGCCAATGAGAACGTCCCGGACTGGTACATTGACTCCTGCCTGAAGATCAAGTACATGTTCCCGAAGGCCCACGCGGCGGCTTATGACTTGATGGGGTTGCGCATCGCATGGTTCAAGGTCTACTTCCCGCTGGTCTACTACGCCGCGTACTTCTCGGTGCGCGCCGAGGATTTTGACCTGGTCGCGATGAGCCACGGCAAAGACGCGGTCAAAGCGGCGATGAAGGCGATCACCGACCAGGGCAACGACGCCTCGGCCAAGGAGAAGAGCCTGCTGACGATCCTGGAGATCGCCAACGAATGCCTGGAGCGCGGCTTCAAGATCAAGATGGTCGACATCGAGCACTCCGACGCCCATGACTTTACGATCCTCGATGACCACACGCTGCTCGCCCCGTTTCGTGCGGTACCTGGGTTGGGGGATAACGTCGCGAAGCAGATCATCTCGGCGCGTGAAGAGAAGCCGTTCTTGTCTAAAGAAGACCTGGCAACGCGCGCGAAGGTCTCGAAGACCTTGATCGATTACATGACCGAGAACCACGTCCTCGACGACCTCCCAGACGAGAACCAGCTCTCCTTGTTCGACAGCCTGTTCTGAGCCGAGCCAAGGCGGTGAGGTTTTCAGCAAAGGCGGTTGCGCCGCTGACGAATTTGTGCTAGATTGTTAGTAGTATTTAAATCGTTGGCGGAAGGGAGTGAGCAGAAATGCTCACTCTTTTTCTTGGAAAGTCCGCGGATTTAAACCAATACACTTCGTCTCCAAGCGGAGGCAGACAAAGGGGGGAATGGGTTGAGCACGGTTGTCGATACTGTCAAAACAATCGTTGATCCGATCCTGGCAACACACCACTTCGAACTTGCGGATATCGAGTTCGTCAAAGAAGGGGGCAGCTGGTTCCTGCGCGTCTACATCGACAAGCCCGGCGGCATCACGCTCAATGAGTGTGTGCTGGTGAGTGAGGCCTTGTCTGAGCAACTTGACGCGATGGACCCTGATCCGATCCCGCAGGCTTACTTCTTGGAGGTCTCCAGTCCGGGTGCCGAACGGCCGCTCAAACGCGAGCAGGACTACCAGGCCGCGATGGGTGAGTACATCCACATCTCGCTGTTCCAGAAGCAGGATGGCAAGAAGGTCTTCGAAGGCTTCCTCAAGGCCCTCGACGAGACGACGTTGACGCTTGAGGTCAAGGACAAAGCCCGCCGCAAGACGTTGACGTTCGACCGCGCTGGCATCGCGAATGCGCGCCTGGCGATCGAGTTCTAGTGGGGATAATTGGCCCGAGCGAGTCGGGCGTTGAAAAGGAAGGAACAACATGTCAAAGGAAATGATCGAAGCCCTCGATGCGCTTGAGCAAGAAAAGGGCGTCAAAAAAGAAATCGTCATCGACGCGTTGGAAGCGGCGCTGGTCTCTGCGTACAAGCGCAACTATAACCAGGCCCAAAACGTCGAAGTAACTTTCGACCCGAAAAAAGGTGACATCAAGGTCTACGCCGTCAAGGAAGTGACCGAACAGGTCTTTGACTCCCGCCTGGAAGTTAGCCTGCAAGACGCCCTGGAACTCAACCGCGCCTATGAGGTCGGCGATGAGATCCGCTTTGAAGTGACGCCACGTGACTTCGGCCGCATCGCGGCACAGACGGCCAAGCAGGTGATCATGCAGCGCGTGCGTGAAGCAGAGCGCAGCATCATTTTTGACGAGTATTCCCAGTACGAAAACGAGATCATGACTGGCCAAGTGGAGCGCCGCGATAACAAGTTCATCTATGTGAACCTGGGCAAGATCGAAGCGGTGCTCGGCAAACAAGACCAGATGCCCAATGAACATTACGAGGCCCATGATCGCATCAAAGTCTTTGTCTCGAAGGTCGAGAACACGAGCAAGGGCCCACAGGTCTTCGTGTCCCGCACCAACCCGGGATTGGTCAAGCGCCTGTTCGAGCAAGAGGTGCCCGAGATCTTCCAAGGTGTCGTTGAGATCGCCGGCATCGCCCGCGAAGCCGGTGACCGCACCAAGATCGCAGTCCGCTCGACCAACCCGTCAGTTGACCCGGTCGGCACCACCGTTGGGCCGAAGGGCGCGCGGGTGCAAGCCGTGGTCAACGAGCTGTCTGGCGAGAACATGGACGTCGTGCAGTGGGAAGAAGACCCGGTGGACTACATCGCCAACGCCTTGAACCCTGCTCAGGTCATCGCCGTGCAGTTCAACGATGAAGACAACGACCGGTCCTGCACGGTGATCGTGCCGGATTACCAGCTGTCGCTGGCGATCGGTAAGAAGGGGCAAAACGCGCGGCTGGCGGCCAAGCTGACTGGCTACAAGATCGACATCAAGCCGGAGTCAGAAGTTGAATTCGTCGATGACGAAGAGCTGGAAGAGGCCGATGAGGCACTGGAAGCCCAACTTGAGGACACCGCGTCGACTGACCTTGATGAACCTGACGCCGCAGCGGCAGACGCCGAATAGGAGGCTTCTATGAAGCAGCGGAAGATCCCGATGCGCAAGGACTTGCTGTCCGGGGAGATGTTCCCGAAGAAGCAGCTCGTGCGCATCGTGCGCAATGCTGACGGGACCGTTTCGATCGACCCGACTGGCAAGGCCGCTGGGCGGGGCGCGTATGTCGCGCTCGACCCGACCGCCGTGGCGCAGGCCAAAAAGAAGCAGGTCATCGACAAGGCGTTTGCCCTCAAAGTCGACCCCGACTTTTACGATGAGCTGTACGCTTACGTCGACCACCAGAAGGCTCGCCTTGAGCTGTTCGGCGATAAGCAATGACCAAAGACCAAGCCTTGAACCTGCTGGGCCTGGCCAAGCGCGCTAACCGGCTTACGTCGGGTGAAGCGTTCGTCTTGGGCGCGATCCGCGACCAAAGCGCCCGCTTAGTGCTTGTGGCCAGCGACGCCAGCGCGAACACGAAGAAAAAATTTACCGATAAAAGTAGCTTTTACGAGATTCCACTTGTAGACAGTCTGACGACCATGGAGTTGTCTCACGCGATCGGCGCCAAGCGGAGTCTGATCGCGGTCTGCGATTCCGGCTTTGCAAAAAAGCTATTAAAGCTGCTCACCTAAACAACAAGGGAGCGTGAAGAAATGGGCAAAAAACGAGTCTATGAATTTGCCAAGGAAGTAAACGTCACGAGCAAAGCGGTCATCGATGCCGCCGCGAAGCAGGGGATCGCGTTCAAGTCCCACATGGCGACGATCGAACCAGCTCAAGAAGCGAGCCTGCGCGGGGCGCTGACGCCTGCCGCCAAGCCGGCGGAGCAGTCTGCGGCCCCTTCAAGCGCCAAGCCAGCCCCTGCGCAGACGAGCGCTGAGCCGGCCGTGAAGCCTGCCGCGCAGAAGGTCGCGCCCGCGGCCGACGCGAAGGCCGAGAAGCCAGCACCGGGCACCCACCACACCGTGCAGAAGACCGCCGACGGCAAGACCAAGATCTCTAAGTCAGCGATCCGGCGCCCGAAGAACACCCAGAATGCTCGCGGCGGCCGCTTCGGCCAACCGCAAGGCGGCCAGGGCAACCAAGGGGGCCAAGGCAACAATAACCGCGGGGGCAACCGCCAAGGCGGGGCGACTGGGGGCAACCGCGATAATCGCGGCGGCCAGACCCAAGGTCAAAGCCAGCGTGGGGGTCAGAGCCAAGGCCAGCGCAGCAGCCAGCCGCGCGATCGGCGCGACAACAACCGTAACGATCGGTTCCAGACTAGCGGCGCACCGAGCCCACGGCCACGCGCCGGGCGTGCGACCCAGGCTAACTCGAACCCGCGGCCTGTAGCGGGCAACGACGAGAAATTCATCCAGCAGCTGAAGCAGTCGCAGCAGCGGCGAGAAGACAAGCAGCGGGCAGCCGCGGCGCCAAAGCCGCAGCCGACCGCGACGCCGCGTGAGACCCCCGTGGTCCCACCGGTGGCGGCAACGCCTGCTAAGCCAGCGGCAGATAGCCGGCAGAACGACCAGCGCGGGCGCACCCAGTTCAACGGGCGGCCGCAGAACAATACCAATAACCGCGGGAATTCCTTCAACAAGAAGCGCAACAAGAAGAACAAGCGGCGTGCGCAGGCGCAGCCGAAGAAGGAAATGCCACAGCGTAAGGAGCGGCCATTGCCAGAAAAACTGATCTATACGGTCGGGATGAACGCCCAGGACCTCGGGAAGATCCTGCACCGCGAACCCGCCGAAATCATCAAGAAGCTCTTCATGTTGGGCGTCATGGTCAACCAGAACCAGAGTCTCGACAAGGATGCGATCGAGCTGATCGCGACCGACTACGGGATCGACGCCGAAGAGAAGATCGAACAAGACATCGCGGATATCGATACGCTGTTTGACGCCGAAGCCGAGAACACCGACTATCAAGCACCGCGGCCGCCAGTCGTGACCATCATGGGGCACGTTGACCACGGGAAGACGACCCTGTTGGACAAGCTACGTCACACCCACGTGACTGAAGGCGAAGCCGGCGGGATCACCCAGCACATCGGGGCCTACCAGGTCCGGCTGAACGATCGCTTGATCACCTTCCTCGATACCCCAGGGCACGCGGCGTTCACCAACATGCGTGCGCGTGGGGCGGACATCACGGACATCATCGTGCTGGTCGTGGCGGCGGATGACGGCGTGATGCCGCAGACGATCGAGGCGATCAACCACGCGAAGGCGGCCAAGGCGCCGATCATCGTCGCGGTCAACAAGATCGATAAGCCAGGGGCCAACCCGAACCACGTGATGGAACAGCTGGCCGAGTACGGGCTGATCCCAGAAGACTGGGGTGGCGACACCATCTTCGTGCAGATCTCAGCGAAGTTCGGTAAGAACATCGACGAACTGCTCGAGATGATCCTGCTCGAAGCCGACGTGCTCGAGCTCAAGGCCAACCCGCAGCAAAAGGCGATCGGGACGGTCATCGAAGCGAAGCTGGACAAGGGCCGTGGGCCTGTCACGACCGTGCTGGTCCAGCAAGGGACGCTGCATGTCGGCGACCCCGTCGTGGTCGGGAACACCTTCGGCCGGATCCGCGTGATGACCAACGATCGCGGGCGCCGCGTCAAAGAGGCCGTTCCCGCGATGCCAGTCGAGATCACCGGGCTGAACGACGTGCCGCAATCAGCGGACAAGTTCGTGGTCTTCGACGACGAAAAGAGTGCGCGTGCGGCCGGTGAAGAGCGCGCCAAGCGGGCTTTGGATAAGGTCCGCCAGGAGACGCACCGCGTGACCCTTGACAACCTCTTCGAAACGATGAAGGAAGGCCAACTCAAGGAAGTCGACGTCATCATCAAGGGTGACGTGCAAGGCTCCGTTGAAGCGCTGTCCGGCTCGTTGAAGAAGATCGAAGTTGAAGGCGTGCGGGTCAACATCATTCACCAAGCCGTCGGGGCCATCAACGAATCCGACGTCACCTTGGCCAGCGCATCCAACGCGATCATCATCGGGTTCAACGTCCGGCCGACCCCACAGGCGAAGCTCCAGGCCGACGCCGAAGACGTCGACATCCGCCTGCACCGGGTCATCTACAAGGCGATCGAAGAGATCGAAGCCGCGATGAAGGGGATGCTCGAGCCGACCTACGAAGAGAAGGTCATCGGCTCCCTGACCGTGCGTGAGACGATCAGCGTCTCCAAGATCGGGACCGTCGCCGGCGCCTTCGTCGACAACGGCTTCATCACGCGCGACGCTGGCGTGCGCCTGATCCGCGACGGCATCGTGATCTACGATGGCAAGCTCGGATCGCTGCGCCGCTTCAAGGATGACGTCAAGAAGGTCACGGCCGGTTACGAACTCGGCTTGACCATCGAAAACTACAACGACATCAAGGTCGACGATCAGATCGAAGCTTACACCATGGAAGAAGTCCCGGTGAAGTAATCGCTCGATCGTCCAGGAGGTCACTATGAAACACCGTATCGGCCGGGTAGAGACTCAGATCCAGCGAGAGATCGATGACATTTTGCTCAAAGACGTCAACGATCCGCGGGTCCAAGGCGTTACCATCACCGGCGTTCGCTTGACGGGTGACCTGCAGGAAGCCACAGTGTATTACAGCATCCTGCAGGACGATCCGAAGCACCTCGAAGACGCGCAGGCCGGGCTGGATAAGGCCCAGGGCCTGATCCGGCGTGAGGTCGGCCAACGCATCAAGCTGTTCAAGGTCCCGACGATCACCTTCGTCCGGGATGCCTCTGTGCAGTACGGGGCCAGGATCGACCAGCTCCTCAACGAGATGAAGCGCAAGGATTAGGGTCAACCATTGAAGCGTCAGGCGTTTGCCTGGCGTTTTTTGGTGTCTTCGGGCCGCCGCCGTCTGATGAATCCGCCGGCACGGGGTGCAGGCGGCGGGGTTAAACGGTATAATGGGACGAATGAGAGAGGTGTCCATCCATTATTATGATTGAACGACTATACATGCCTTTTTTTGAGGCGAGCAACTGGCACGCGGCGGTGATGACCTCGGGCGGCTGGATGATCATCTTGACGCTGGCCGTCTTGGAATGCTTACTGTCCGTGGACAACGCGGTCGTCCTGGCGGCGCAGACGAAGTCGCTCCCGACCGAGAAACTTCAGCACCACGCCTTGGTCTATGGGATGTGGGGCGCCTACCTGTTTCGCTTCATCGCGATCGGTTTAGGGGCTTACCTGCTCCACTTCTGGGGGGTCAAGGCCGCCGGGGCGTTGTATTTGCTGTGGATGTCGGGCCACTACTTCTATGGCCAACGGCACCCGTCAAGCGGCGCGAAGCCTGAGGTGCGGGAGAAGCACGTCCACTTCTGGCGCACGGTCCTTCAGATCGAGGCGTTGGACGTCGTGTTCTCCGTCGACTCGATCCTGGCCGCGCTCGCGGTCGATTCGAATCCGGTGATCGTGCTGATCGGCGGCTGTTTAGGGATCTTAGCGATGCGATTCGTCGCGCAGGTGATCACGAATTTCATCACTAAGGTGCCGGAACTCGAGACGATGGCCTATGTCCTGATCGGCGTGATCGCCTTCAAGTTAGCGGGCAGCTTGCCGATGATCAATGTGGAGATCCCGAACTGGTTGTTCAGTCTGATCGTGGTCGCGGCGTTTGGTGTGACCTGGTTGGTCCACCAGCGCCATGTGAAGAAGCGGAGGGAAGCGTGATGGATGGCATCGTGCCAGTTTATAAACCCGTCGGCATGACGAGTGCTGATGTCGTCAGTAAGCTGCGCTACTTGCTCAGGATGCGGAAGATCGGCCATTCCGGCACGCTGGATCCCAGTGTGGATGGGGTGTTGCCGATTGCATTAGGGGCGGCGACCAAGGCGGTCCCGGCGTTGATGACCCTGGGCAAGACGTACACCGGTGAAGTCACCTTTGGCTTTGCGACAGAGACCGAGGACCTCGACGGCGCGTCGGTCGCCCGCGTCGCCTTGGCTGCGCCGTTCACCGACGCAGCGATCGACGCGGGGATGCAGGCGCTGACCGGGCGGATCACCCAGATCCCGCCGATGTATTCGGCGGTCAAGGTCAACGGCCGGCGCCTGTATGATTATGCCCGACACGGGGAGACCGTCGAGCGACCGGTGCGGCAAGCGACGATCTACCGGTTTGACCGGGTCGGCGCGCCGGTATTCGATGCCGCGGCTGGGACGCAACGTGTGCGCTTTGAGGCGCAAGTGTCCAAGGGCACGTACATCCGCACGCTGGCAGTCGACCTCGGCCGGAGCCTCGGCGTGCCTGCGGTGATGAGCCAGCTGACCCGTGTGGCCAGTGGTGGCTTCACGCTGGCCGAGACGCTCGACTTACGCCCACTAGATCGCGAGACCGCTCCGGCCGCAGTGGCGGCGGTGCTGCGGCCGATCGAATCCGCCTACCCTGATGTGGTGCAGCACACGCTGACTGCGACAGAGTGGGCCGCAGTCCAGGTCGGCCGGGGCCTTGCGCTACCGCTCGATCAACCGCAAGTCGCCTTGATGCACGCCGGCGTACTCAAAGCGCTTTACCGGCGTGAAGGCACGGCGTACCGGCCGGATGTGATGTTTCTCGCGAATGAAGGGGGGCCAACGGCTTGACCACCAGTACAATGCAAGTCTTCGACGTGATCCCACCGCTGGCGCCAACGTTGCGGCCGGCCGCGCCGATCGTCTTGGCGCTCGGCTTTTTCGATGGCGTGCACCGCGGTCACCAGGAGGTGCTGCGGCGGGCCAGGGCGGAGGCCGACGCGCGTGGCGCGCAGCTTGGCGTGATGACCTTTGACGTCCATCCGGCCGTGATCTACCAGCATGTGCCGGCAGACTCGGTCAAGTATCTGTCCACTCGGGCGCGCAAGACCGAGCTGATGGCGCAGTTCGGCGTGGACCTGTTGTACTTCGTCCATTTCACGCCACGCTTCGCCGCGCTGGACCCGCAGACCTTTGTCGATGAGTACCTCGTCGGCCTGAACGCGGCGGTGGTGGTCGCGGGGTTCGATTACACTTACGGGAAGCAGGCGGTCGCCAACATGGCGACACTGCCGACATATGCCCGCGGGCGCTTCGACTGCATTACGGTCCCGGCCGCCTTGCGCGACGGCAGCAAGATCTCGTCGACGCATGTCCGTTCGGCGTTGGACGCCGGCGATGTCGACCTCGCCAATCAGCTGCTGGGCTACGCCTACGAGACGACCGGCACCGTCGTTCACGGCGAAGCGCGCGGGCGCACGCTCGGTTATCCGACGGCCAACATCGAGACTCCGAACGCGGAACGTCTGCCGGCCATCGGCATCTACACCGTTGCCTTGCAGGTCGACGGGCGGTGGGTCCCAGGAATGGCCTCAGTCGGGCGCAACGTGACCTTCGGGGCCGGGCGACCCGTCACGCTTGAGATCAACCTGTTTGATTTTCATCAAGACATCTACGGGCGCTCGGTGCGAGTCCGCTGGCTGCACTATCTGCGCGGTGAGGTCCGCTTCACCGGCGCGGCGGGGCTCGTCGCCCAGCTGGCCCAAGATGAGGCGCAGTCGCGCGCCTACCTGAAGGAGTTGACCCGCTGATGGCTGGGGCGTACATTCACATTCCGTTTTGCGCGCACATCTGCTACTACTGCGACTTCAACAAGGTCTTCATCGAGGGTCAACCGGTCGATGACTACATCGACATGCTGATCCGCGAGATGCACTTGGTGATGGCGAGTCACCCCGACGAGCCAATCGAGACGGTCTACGTCGGTGGCGGTACGCCGACCACGTTGAGCCCTGCCCAGCTGGAGCGACTGATCACCGCGATCCGGCGGGAGCTGCACTTTTCGCAAGGGGAATTCACCTTCGAGGCGAACCCGAACGACCTGCTGACGCGCGACAAGCTTGCGGTGATGCGTGACAATGGGGTCAACCGGCTGTCGATCGGTGTTCAGTCTTTCGACGATGCCATCCTCAAACGCATTGGGCGCACGCACCAGGCGGCGGATGTCTATCGGGCGATCGATAACGCACGGCAGGTCGGCTTCGAGAACCTCTCGATCGACCTGATCTTTCGCCTACCGGGGCAGAGCCGGACGAATTTTCTCCAGAGCCTGCACCAGGCGCTGGCGCTGGACCTGCCGCATTACTCGACGTACTCGCTGATCCTGGAGAAAAAAACGATCTTCTACAACCTGATGCGCAAAGGGCGCTTGCAGCTGCCGAGCCAGGACGTCGAGGCTGACATGTACCAAGACGCGATCGACCTGATGGCGGCGAACGGGCGGGCGCAGTACGAGATCGCCAACTTTGCGAAGCCTGGCTTCCAGTGCCAGCATAACCTCTTGTACTGGCGTAACGACAAGTACTTCGGCTTCGGCGCGGGGGCGTTTGGCTACGTCGGGCGCGATCGCTACCATAACTTCGGGCCGATCCAGCAGTACCTCGCGCCGCTACACGCCAACAAGGTCCCGGTGATCGAGCACCACCTGGTGCCGCTTGAAGAGCAGATCGAAGAGGAGATGTTTCTCGGGCTCAGGACACGCGAAGGGGTCAGTCGGGCGCGGTTCGCGGCCCGCTACCAGCTTCAGATCGAAGACGTTTACGGCGATCTGATCGCGGCGCTCAAAGCGCAGCAGCTGATGATCGAGCGCGACGGGCACCTGATCCTGACTAACCAAGGGATGTTTCTCGGCAACGAGGTCTTCCAGCAGTTCTTGATCGAAGATCCGCTGGTCTAACGCGATAATCAGGGGCCGCGCCCACCAGCTGACCGCCGGTGAGCGCGGCCCTTTGCCGTTGTGTGCGCACTCGGTCGCAGGACCGATTTGGCAGAAGCACCTTGACATTGCTAAGGCGGGTTGGTATATTATTCATTGTATTAGCACTCACCGTTTTGTAGTGCTAAAAGGGGTGGTAATATGTTGACGAAACGCCAACTGCTCGTCTTGAAGGAGATCATTCGGCTGTTCACCGAAAGCGGTCAGCCCGTCGGCTCGAAGACGCTGATGGCGGAGCTGCCGATCCATGTCAGTTCGGCGACGATCCGCAACGACATGGCGGCCTTAGAAGAGCAGGGATTGATTACAAAGACGCACAGTAGCTCCGGCCGGGTACCGTCGACACGTGGCTACCGCTACTACTTGGACAACCTGGTCGAGCCGGCAGCCGCGACGCCTAACGAGATCGCCGCGATCCAGCAGGGGTTCGGGGGGCATTTTTATAAGATCGACGAGATTGTCGCGCAGAGCGCTCGGATCCTGTCGAACTTGACTAGCTACACGGCCATCAGCCTCGGCCCAGAGGTCACGAATATCCGACTGACCGGCTTCCGGATGGTGCCGCTGGGCAACCACCAGGTGATGGCGATCCTTGTCACCAGCAATGGTAACGTGGAGAATCAGCTCTTCACCTTGCCGCCTGAGGTGGACGCTGAGGAGGTCGAAAAGGCGATCCGGATCATCAACGATCAGCTCGTGGGTCTGCCGTTAGGGCAAGTGGCGCGCAAGCTGCAATCCGAGGTGCCGGCGGTCTTGTTCAAGTACATGACCAGCCCGAACGGGTTCCTAGACATCTTCGGTAACGTCTTGCAAAAAGCGGCGGCCGAGCGCTTCTATGTCGGCGGGCGGCTAAACCTGATGGACTACGTCGAAGACGGCGACATCGGGCAGATCAAGCGGCTGCTTGCGATGATGGAGCCGGAGCAAGGCGACATCAACCAGCTATTGAGCCCGGGCACCGTCTCGGATCTTCAGGTCCGCCTCGGCGCCGAACTGACGCCGGACGCACTGGCGAACCTGAGCGTCATCACCGCTAAGTACAACGTTGGGGAGCACGGGACCGGTATGATCGCCTTGATCGGCCCGACGCAGATGCCGTACTCGAAGATGATCGGCTTGCTCACCGCCTTTCGGGCGGAGCTGGCCCAACGCTTGACCAACTATTACGCCCATTTTGACCAATGACGAAGGAGGGGCCCATGACGGATAAAGAAAAGCAACCGGAGCAGCCGGTCGACCAGCCGGAGCAAGCGCCGTCACTCAAAGACGAGATTGCCGCTGAGATGGCGGCAGACTTGAAAGACGAGGTGCAAGCCGCAGATGTCGATGTCGACGCGCTGCTCAAAGAGCGCGACGACTTCGAGGACAAGTACCTGCGCGCGGCCGCTGAGATCAGCAACATGAATAACCGCTTCAAAAAAGAGCGGGCACAGTTGCTGAAATACGATGGCCAGAAGCTTGCAACGGCGGTGTTGCCGGTGCTAGACAACCTTGAGCGTGCCTTGCAGACAGAAGTGTCTGACGACGGCGCCCAATCTCTGAAGAAGGGGGTCGAGATGGTTTACACCCACCTCGATCAGGCGTTGAAGGATAACGCGGTCACCGAGATCGACGCCAGCGGCAAGTTCGATCCGAACTTGCACCAAGCGGTCCAGGCGGTGCCAGCCGACGCTGACCACGCGAAAGACACAGTGGTCAGCGTGCTGCAAAAGGGCTACATGCTCAAGGATCGGGTCATCCGGCCAGCGATGGTCGTTGTGGCCAACTAACGTGACGAACAAAATTTAGAACAGAGAAGGGATTTTAACATGAGTAAAGTTATCGGGATCGACTTAGGGACCACGAACTCTGCTGTTGCCGTGCTTGAAGGCGGCGAACCAAAGATCATCACGAACCCAGAAGGTAACCGCACGACGCCATCCGTCGTTGCGTTCAAGGACGGCGAGATCCAGGTCGGTGAAGTGGCGAAGCGCCAGGCGATCACCAACCCAGACACGATCATCTCGATCAAGCGTCACATGGGTGAAGCGGGTTACACCGTCAAGGTCGGCGACAAGGCTTACACCCCGCAGGAGATCTCCGGCATGATCCTGCAATACATCAAGAAGTTCTCCGAGGATTACCTGGGCGAAGAAGTGACCGACGCGGTCATCACCGTACCGGCGTACTTCAACGACTCCCAGCGTCAGGCGACCAAGGACGCCGGGAAGATCGCAGGCCTGAACGTCCAGCGGATCGTCAACGAACCGACGGCCTCGAGCCTGGCTTACGGGCTGGATAAGACCGATAAGGAAGAAAAAGTCCTGGTCTACGACCTCGGCGGTGGGACCTTCGATGTCTCGATCCTTCAGCTCGGCGATGGCGTCTTCGAAGTGCTGTCGACCAACGGGGACACCCACCTCGGCGGTGATGACTTCGATAACAAGATCATCGACTGGCTCGTGGCGGAATTCAAGGCCGAAAACGGCATCGATCTGGCCCAAGACAAGATGGCAATGCAGCGTCTGAAGGACGCCGCAGAAAAGGCCAAGAAGGATCTCTCTGGCGTTTCCTCCACCCAGATCTCACTGCCGTTCATCTCGGCGGGCGCTAACGGGCCGCTGCACCTGGAGCGCACCTTGACCCGCGCCCAGTTCGATAACATGACCGAAGACTTGGTCCAAGCAACCAAGATCCCCGTTGACAACGCCTTGCGAGATGCTGGACTGACCAATGCCGACATCGACAAGGTGATCCTGAACGGTGGGTCCACCCGGATCCCGGCTGTTCAAGACGCGGTCAAGTCTTGGACTGGCAAGGAACCGGATCACTCCATCAACCCGGACGAAGCCGTGGCGCTCGGCGCCGCGATCCAAGGGGGCGTGATCTCCGGTGACGTCAAGGACGTGGTCCTGCTTGATGTGACGCCGCTCTCCCTGGGGATCGAGACCATGGGCGGGGTCTTCACCAAGCTGATCGATCGGAACACAACGATCCCGACCTCCAAGAGCCAGGTCTTCTCGACTGCGGCGGACAACCAGCCGGCCGTTGACATCCATGTCCTGCAAGGCGAACGCCCGATGGCCGCAGATAACAAGACACTGGGTCGCTTCCAGCTCACCGACATCCCGGCCGCACCACGCGGCGTGCCTCAGATCGAAGTCAAGTTCGACATCGACAAGAACGGGATCGTGCAGGTCTCGGCCAAGGACCTCGGGACCGGCAAGTCCCAGAACATCACGATCAAGAGTTCTAGCGGCCTGTCCGACGACGAGATCGATCGCATGATGAAGGAAGCCAAGGAGAACGAGGAAGCCGACACCAAGCGTAAGGAAGAAGTCGACTTGAAGAACGACGTGGACCAGCTCCTGTTCCAGACGGATAAGACCCTGAAGGAACTCAAGGACAAGGTCTCCGACGACGAGATCAAGAAGGCGGAAGACGCTAAGGAAGCCCTCAAGAAGGCGCAGCAAGAAAACAACATCGAAGACATGAAGGCCAAGCGCGACGAGCTGAACAAGATCGTGCAGGACATGACCGTCAAGATGTATGAAGAAGCGCAAAAAGCGCAGCAGGCGGCCGGCGATCAGTCCGCTGAAGCCACCGGCGACGCGGACACCAAGAAGGCCGACGATGACACGATCGATGGCGAGTACAAGGACGTCAACGATAACAAGTAGCCTGATGACCGAAAAAGCCGAAGCCCAGGCGGCTTTGGCTTTTTCTATGAACTGTGTTATCCTGAACTCCACTGAGCCAATCTGAACCGAACTGAGGAGACAATATGGCAGAGCAGAAAGATTACTACGACATTCTGGGCGTCAGCCGTGACGCGGACGACGCGGCCATCAAGCGGGCCTTCCGCCAGCTGTCGAAGAAATACCACCCGGACATTAACCACGAGCCCGGGGCGGAACAAAAGTTCAAAGATATCAACGAGGCCTACCAGGTCCTCTCCGATCCCCAAAAGCGTGCGGCCTTCGATCAGTACGGGTCCGCTGACGGGCCACAGGGCTTCGGCGGCTACGGTGGGGGTGGTCAAGGCTTCTCCGGCTTTAGCGGCGGAACGCAAGGGTTCGGCGGGTTTGATGACATTTTCAGTCAGTTCTTCGGCGGGGGCAACGGCGGCGGCCAGTCCGCAGCCGGGCCGCGCCAAGGCGCCGACTTGCAGTACCGCATGGACCTGACCTTCACCGAAGCGATCTTCGGCAAGAAGACCAAGATCTCCTATGACCGTGAGGCGCTGTGTCACACCTGTGGCGGGAGCGGGGCTAAGCCTGGCACCAGTCCAGTGACTTGCAGCAAGTGTCACGGATCCGGCTACGTCCAAGTCCAGCGCAACACACCGCTGGGCGCGATGATGACCCGTGAGGTCTGTGACGTCTGCGGCGGGACCGGCAAGGAGATCCGCGAGAAGTGTGAAGATTGTCATGGGACTGGCCACCAAAAGGAGCGGCACTCGGTCGAAGTGACCGTCCCAGCTGGCGTCGAGGACGGGCAGCAGATGCGGTTGCGGGAAGCCGGCGAAGCCGGGATGAATGGCGGCCCGTATGGCGACTTGTTCATCGTCTTCCGGGTCGCGCCGAGCAGCAAGTTCGAGCGCGATGGGGCGACGATCTACTTCAAGTTACCGATCAGCTTCGCGCAAGCGGCGCTGGGCGACACGATCAAGGTCGACACGGTCCACGGGCCGGTCGAGCTGAAGATCCCGGCAGGCACGCAGACGGCGACCAAGTTCCGGCTACGCGGCAAGGGGGCACCGCACCTGCAGGGCGCAGGGATCGGTGATCAGATCGTCACCGTCGAGGTCAAGACCCCGAAGAACTTGAACCCGAAGCAAAAAGACGCGTTGATGCAATTCGCTGCGGCCAGCGGCGAGGACGTGACCCCACACGAAGGGTCGCTGTTCGACAAGGTGCGCGACGCCTTCAAGAAGTAACGCGCGACCGCGAGGCGGGCGCACAGTAGAGCAGGCGCGGTGCGCCGACGGCCCATGGGGGCTGCCGGTGGATCGCGCCTGTTTGCGGGGCGCAAGGACGGCCCCTGCATCAAGAATCTTTTGTCCCGGCTGTTTTTCGGTTATACTTAAAGGTAACGGTTCGACACAGAAAGTGGGCAATTCAATGGACAAAGACGCAATGCTGGCGCGCCAGCAGCACATTCGCAACTTCTCGATCGTCGCGCACATCGACCACGGTAAGTCGACGCTGGCTGATCGCATCCTGGAGCTGACCGACACCATCGCTAAGCGCGATATGCAGGCGCAGGTGCTCGATGACATGCCGCTAGAGCGGGAGCGCGGGATCACGATCAAGCTCAACGCCGTCGAGTTGCACTACCACGCCAACGACGGCGAGACCTACATTTTCCACCTGATCGACACGCCGGGACACGTCGATTTTTCCTACGAAGTCAGCCGCAGCCTGGCCGCCTGTGAAGGGGCGCTGTTGCTGGTCGACGCCGCGCAAGGGGTCGAGGCGCAGACGCTCGCGAACGTCTATCTGGCGCTCGACGACGACCTCGAGATCGTGCCGATCATCAATAAGGTCGATCTACCCAGCGCCCAGCCCGATGTCGTCAAAGAGGAGATCGAGGAGATGATCGGGCTGGACGCCTCAGAGGCGGTCCTAACCAGCGCAAAGACCGGCCTGGGGATCCCAGAGGTGCTGGAGCGCATCGTCTCGGATATCCCTGCGCCCAGTGGGGACCTGGACGCGCCGCTGGAGGCGCTGATCTTCGATTCTGTCTACGACTCGTACCGCGGCGTCGTGCTGGCGGTGCGGATCAAGGAAGGCATGGTGCGGCCAGGTGACAAGATCCAGCTGATGAGCAACGGCAAGACCTTCGACGTCACCGAGGTCGGGGTGATGTCGCCTAAGGCCGTGCCGCGGGACTTCCTGATGGTCGGCGACGTCGGGTACATCACCGCCAGCATCAAGACGATCCAGGACACCCGCGTCGGCGATACGGTCACGTTAGCCGCCGACCCGGCGACCAAGGCGCTCGACGGGTTCCGCAAGATCACACCGATGGTCTACTCCGGGCTGTTCCCCGTCGACAACGCGAAGTTCAACGACCTGCGCGAGGCGTTAGAAAAACTGCAGCTCAACGATGCGGCCCTGGAGTTCACGCCGGAGACCTCCACGGCTCTTGGGTTCGGGTTCCGCTGCGGCTTCCTCGGTCTGCTGCACATGGACGTGGTCCAAGAGCGACTGGAGCGCGAGTTCAACCTCGACTTGATCATGACTGCGCCAAGCGTCGACTACCAAGTCGCGTTGACCGATGGTAGTCAGATTACCATCGATAACCCGGCCGAGTTGCCGGAACCCAGCGAGATCCGGACGATCAGTGAGCCGTTCGTCAAGGCGAGCGTGATGGTCCCTAACGATTACGTCGGCGCGGTGATGGAGATCGCCCAGCGCAAGCGCGGGGAGTTCGTCACGATGGATTACCTCGATAAGTACCGCGTCAACGTGATCTACAACCTGCCGCTGTCCGAGATCATCTACGACTTCTTCGATGACCTGAAGTCCTCGACCAAAGGTTACGCGAGCCTCGATTACGAGATCACCGGGTACCGCGAAAGCGACTTGGTCAAAATGGACATCTTACTCAACGGCGATGCGGTCGATGCGCTGAGTACCATCGTGCACAAGGACTTCGCCTACGACCGCGGTCGCGCGATCGTCGCCAAGCTCAAAGAGACGATCCCGCGGCAGCAGTTCGAGATCCCGATCCAGGCGGCGATCGGCAACAAGATCATCGCCCGCAGCACGGTCAAGGCCTACCGCAAGAACGTCCTGGCGAAGTGCTACGGCGGTGATATCACCCGCAAGCGCAAGCTGCTGGAGAAGCAAAAAGCCGGTAAGAAGCGCATGAAGGCAGTGGGGAGTGTCGAGGTCCCGCAAGAAGCGTTCATGAGCATCCTGAACATGAACGAAGCAGACAAGACCGGTAAATGATTGACGTCCAACAAGCGAGCAGGCCTGCACTTCCCGAACTGGGGGGTGCAGGCCTGCTCGCTTATCTGGTTTGAGGCGAAGTCGCCTTTTAGTGGTACAGCACGCGGAATTCCTCTAACACCACCAGCGCGGTGGTCGGATCGAAGGGTTGCCCGATCGCGGCAAAGGCGGCCGCGAAAAATGCGTCGTGGCTAGTGCGCCAGCTGGTGAGGGTGCGATCGGCCTCACCCTCGGCGAAGGCGTGGCTTGCCGGGACCGTCGCATAGCTGACCACGGTCACCGCCGTCGTCACGGTGATGGCGACGGGGCGCGCCTGGCCGTCGAGGATCACATCGAGCTCACCGACCGCCGGTAGTGGCTCGTGGTCGCGCTGGTAGAAGGCCAACGCGCTGGTGGTCGCGGTTTTGGTGCCGGCGACGACCAGAGCGGCGAGGGTGTCCGCTTCTGCTGGGGTCGCGCCGAACGCATAGGCACTGCTCATCTGTGCGGTCGGCAAGACGACGCCGGCCGCCTGTGCGTGCGCAAAATAGGTTTCTGGGTCCATGGGGTCCTCCGTTCAAAAAAGGCGGCCAGTCTGGCCGCCGGATGCCTAGTATTCGACTTTGTCGACGTCTGACAGTTGGATCTCAGGCATCGTCAAGTGCATATCGCTGGCAAGCGCCTGCTTAGCCGCGGCCCGAGTCTTGATCACATCCATGTTCCAGATGATGTTCTCGATCTGACCACCTTCAAAGTCGAAGGGTTCCGTATAGAGGTAGCCTTCTTCCTGTCGGTGCACACGGGTCTGGGTCAACTCGGTACTGAGCGCGCGCGCATAGTCGCGATCCTGTAGTGCCGGAAGCTCTTTTTCGGTGACAAATCCTTGCGCGTTGATCGTGTCTTCTGCGACACGCAACGCCTCTGCTGTTGCTGCCATATTCAATTCTCTCCTATCTGCGCAGTCGCTGATTGGAGTTGGGCTGTTGATCTTGTACGCCCTTATTATAGCACTGTTAGCCGGCAGGGTGACTGTCGCGGACCCTTGAGTTCTGGTATACTGGTTCAGTTATATGAAAGGACGATGGCTTGTGTCGCATTACGACTGGCAACTTGAAGAACAACCCGACGCATCAGCAGTGACCGATGTCGCCGTGGCGCTGAAGGTGCCGCCTTTTTTGGCGCGCCTCTTGATCCAGCGGGGGATCACCACCCCTGAGGGCTTCGAGGCGTTCGTGAATCCGGACCTCAGCCGCTTGCACGACCCGATGGCCTTGCACGACATGGACAAGGCTGTCGCACGCATCCAGCAGGCGATCGAACACCAAGAGAAGATCACGATCTACGGCGATTACGACGTCGACGGCTTGACCGCGGCCAGCATCATGCAGGAGACCCTGCAGAGCATGGGCGCGGAGCCCGAGGTTTTCATCCCGGATCGCTTCACGGATGGCTACGGCCCGAACGCGGCGGTCTATCGCTACTTGCAACATAATGGGACCCAGCTCGTGATCACGGTGGATAACGGCGTCGCTGGCGCTAGTGTGATCGATGCGGCGATGGATGCGGGGATGGACGTGGTCGTCACCGACCATCACGAGTTGCCAACGGACTTGCCGCATGCGGTCGCGGTCGTCCACCCGCGCCACCCAGGCGGCGACTATCCCTTCGGTGACTTGAGCGGGGCGGGGGTCGCGTTCAAAGTCGCAAGTGCCTTGCTCGGTGGCGCGCCAGTCGAAAGCATCGACTTGGCGGCGATGGGCACCGTGGCTGATCTGGTCAGCCTGAAAGACGAGAACCGGATCATCGTCCAGATGGGCTTAGCGATGATCCGCACGCAGCCGCGCGCGGGCTTGGCCGCCCTGCTAGACGTCGCCAAAGTCGATCCGGCGACGGTCGACGAGGCGACGATCGGGTTCGCCCTTGGGCCGCGGCTCAACGCGCTCGGGCGACTGGGAGATGCGAACCCCGGCGTCACGCTTCTGACGACTTTCGACGATGAAGAGGCCGCCGTGCTCGCAGCGAACATCAACGAGCTGAACAGCAAGCGCCAGGCGCTGGTCGACAAGATCGCGACTCAGGCATTGGCGATGGCGACTGCGCCAGAGAACCAAGCGCGCCGGACGCTGGTCCTCGCACACCAGGGGTGGCACGAAGGGGTGCTCGGGATCGTTGCGAGTCGCGTGGTCGAAGCGACCGGTAAGCCGACGCTGGTCCTCAACATCAGTACCGACGGGGCGAGTGCAAAGGGCTCCGGCCGCTCAGTCGAGGCTTATCACCTCTTCAACGCGCTGGATGCCGTCCGAGACGAGATGACGCATTTTGGCGGTCACCACATGGCCTGCGGGCTAACGGCCCCGGTGGCCAACTTGCCAGCACTCCAGACGGCGATGGAGGCGGCCGCGGTGACGAGTCTCAAGGATGCACCGCGGCCGACGTTACCGATCGCCACGCGGCTGAGTCCAGCGGATCTGACGCTGGATAATTACCACCTGATGCGCCAGCTCGCCCCGTTTGGCAACGGGAACCCGGAGCCGACCTTCACCTTGCGTCCGGAGAGCCTCGGCGATATCCGCCAGATCGGTCAGACGAAGGCCCATCTGCGCTTTGCGGCGGACGGGGTGCCAGTGATCGCCTTTGGGTATGGCGACCAGGCGACGGCGCTGGCCGGGGCCAGTCAAATCAAGCTGGCGGTGCGCCTGGACAGCAACACGTGGCAGAATCGCACGACCTTGCAGCTTCGCCTGGCCGATTGGGCCTTGCAGGCGCCGCAAGTGATCGACATGCGCCTGCCCCAAGTGGCGGCAGAGCAGTTTCGCGGTGCGTACACCTATGTCTTCTTCGATCAGCGCACGCAGGCTAAGCTGACCCGTCAGTTCCAGTTCGGCGGGCCGACGGTACTCGCTTCAGCGTTGCCGGATGCGGCGCCGGCGGTGGTCCTAGTGGATCTGCCCGCCGATGAGGCGAGCTTGCAGGCGGTGATGGCGAAAGTGACACTACCCGTGCGCGTGGTCTTTGCGGCTGAACCGGCCGCGCTGGTCGCGCTGCCGACGCGCGCCGAATGCGGGCAGGTGCTCCGCTTCTTGGGTCAGCACCCAGGCTTCGACAAGCACCACCTGCCCGCGCTGGCCAAGGCGGTGCACCTGACCACGACCCAAGCGATCTTTGCCGTGCAGGTGTTTTTTGAACTCGGGTTTGTTACAATAAAGGGTGCGCTGATCGACGTGGCGCCTGATCCGGTCAAGCGACCGTTGACCAGCGCCGTCGCCTACCAGAAGCGCGAGCAGTTCCTCAAGCTCGCCCAGCAGTTGCGTGCCGCGGCACGCCCTGAGCTGGAACAGCGCCTGATCGATATGAGAATGTGAGGCAATAAGCATGGCAATCAACTTCAAAGACTATATCGCCAACGTTCCGGATTTTCCGGAGCCGGGGATCATTTTTCGCGATATCTCACCCCTGATGCAAGACGGCAAGGCCTTCGCCGCCGCCACCGATGAGATCGTCGAGTACGCTAAAGACAAAGGGGTCGAGATGGTCGTCGGGCCCGAAGCCCGCGGCTTCATCGTCGGCTGCCCAGTGGCCTACAAGCTCGGCGTCGGCTTCGCTCCGGCCCGCAAAAAAGGCAAGCTGCCGCGGGCGACGATCAGCGCGAGCTATGACCTGGAGTACGGCCAGGCGACCCTATACCTGCATAAAGACGCGATCCGACCAGGCCAGCGGGTGCTGGTCTGTGACGACCTGCTGGCGACCGGCGGCACGTTGGCTGCGACCATCGAGTTAGTCGAAAAGCTGGGTGGTATCGTCGTCGGGACGGCCTTCTTGGTCGAACTCTCTGACCTACACGGGCGCGACAAGCTCAAAGGCCACGACGTGTTCACCCTGACCACTTACCAGGGCAAGTGAGTGCAACCGGTCATGACAATGCGTCGTGGCCGGTTTTTGGCTTCGCCGTTCCGCGAATTTGCACCCATGGCCCCCGAGTGAGAAGATAGAGTTGGAGGATCATCAGAATGGCGAAGAAGAAAAAAGACGAGAAGACGCTCGTCGAGAAGATGCTCGACAAGGCGAAGATCCCGTACACCCCGTATGAGTTCCCAACGCATGCCGAAGGGGACGTGGCCCAGCTGACCGTCGAACACCTCGGCGTGCCGGAGCACCGGATCTATAAAACGCTGGTGCTGACCGGCAATAAAACGGGGCCGCTAGTCGGAGTCGTGCCGCTGGATCGCCACCTTGACTACAAGAAGCTGAGCGCCGCTTCGGGCAACAAGAAGGTGGGGATGGTCCCGTTGCGTGACCTCGTCGCGACCACAGGCTATGAGCACGGCGCTAACACCCCGATCGGGATCCACGCGACCCACCGCTACCCGATCTTCATCGACACCGAAGCGCAAGCGGAAGCGGAGATCCTGGTTTCGGCCGGTAAGATCGGGCGCTCCGTCGGTGTCGCCCCCGAGACGCTCGCCACGTTCGTTGCGGCGCGCTTCGCAGACATCACGGCGCTGACAGAACAAGCTGAATGAGGGAGGCCTTTATGTTTACCACCGATCACAGTCGCTTTGCGACATATGGCGTCATTGCCCAGCTCCCAGGGGAGATCATCGACAGTCTCTGGTTGATCATCGATCAGAATCTGACCGGGGTCGTCCCGCTGGGGCAGCTCTTGCGGTTCGACCTGCTCAACACCAAAGGCAAGCTCACCGTCGCGTTCTCGCAGGAAGGGGACGAGACGCAGATCGCGATCGATCTACCGTTCGACTACGACCCCGCGTACCCCGGCACGGTCATGGCTTACGATGACGGGCACGCCCAGACCATCTTGCTCCCAACAGAGGCCAAAGGCGGCCAGAACTGACAAACCGGCTCGGACAACATGTCCGGGCCGGTTTCTTTTGGGGTGTCAGGGGTCACCGTGCGTCTCCCCCCAGAGGCGCGTGGTGAAGCCGGTTGCTAGCAGGCGGCAACGTCGATCTGTGAAAAGGCAGCGTCGATCTCCGCGCGGGCCTGCTCCTGCTGGGAGAGGCCGGCATTGAAGAGCGTTGCGTCCAGGTTGTCAGGCTCGATCGCCATCAGCGTCAGGGTGACGCCTTTTTTGATCCCCTGCAGGCCATCGATCAGTGTCCGGTTGAAATCCTCGTAACCGTGCGGGGCGCTGAGCTTGGCGCACTGGTCGACGAAACGGTTGAAGCGCAAAATATTTTTACTCAAGTACAGGCGGATCCGCTCGAAGCTCTCGCTCGCGTAGCAGTTCCCTTTTTCAATATTTTTGCAGGTGTGGTGATACTCTTTGAAAACCGTTTCGAAGACGAGCAGCCGTTCCAACTCCTGGTTCACACGCGCGACGTATTGGTCTTTTAGCATCAGTAGATCCTCCTTGCTCACGAATTAACTTAACTTACGAGACTAATTGTAGCACTTGCAAAACTAATCGTCAATATAATCAATAAAGAAAAATAAAAATTCGTTTGTTATATTAAACATTAATCGTAACCGCTGCCATTTTTAGCCGATTGGGGTTGCATAGAACCCAAAACTTCTCACCAGTCTTTGAGTGCCGTGAGCAGCCAGAGCCGTTCACAGGGTGACCAATAAAAAAACACTGACGCTCGGCGTCAGTGTGAAGGGGTAGGTCAGGGGTGTTTGGGCGGCTGCGGCTTAGGCGTTCGCCGAAGGTGCTTGAAGACGTCTTGCACCTTTTGAAAGTGCGCGGGGTCCGCCTGGGCCTGCTTGACCATCTGCGCGAAGTCATAAGGGCGCGGGCCATCATCGTTTTGGGGGTGCTTATTGAACCAGCTCATTGTGAGACCTCCATCTGCGCTGCGCGTGGGCGGCGGTATGTCAGGATCGACAAGACGGCACCGGCGTGAATGAATGCCGTGACGACCATGTAGTTCGGGACCAGGGCGTAGGCGATGAACGCCCACAAGCACAGCGTGTTCGCGACAAGCAGGCGATCGCGCCGCAGGGATAGCACGAACGCGACGAGGTGCGCCGCGCCGCCGAGGAGACTCAGCCACCACCAGTGCGGCTCCCAGGTCATCAGGAGCTGACCAAAGGCAGCGGGGGAGAACCCAGTCGCCAGCGTCCGAATCCCCGCGACGACGATCACGACCAGCGTAAACCCGAGATAAAGCAGGCTGAGCCCTGCGACCACTTTGACGACCGATATCTTCACTGCTGACCCCTCCAATTCGTCTAGTTCTCAGTATACCGGCTTGACCAGCAAAAACAAATCCAGATTTAGTGCTTTGCAAAAAAACAAAAATTTGCTATACTGAGTCCTGTTGTGATGCCAGACACCGCATCATGGAGAGTTGGCAGAGTGGTAATGCAACGGACTCGAAATCCGTCGAACCGGCTAATACCGGCGCGCAGGTTCAAATCCTGTACTCTCCTTTCGTAGCGCTTTGTTGCTTCCCGTTGAACCCTGAAAAGCCTGACATATAGGCGTTTCGGGGTTTTTGTTTTCCGTTGTTTTGCGTTGCTTTTAAAATCAGAGTGCACAAATAGTGCTTTCAAACGGCGTTTTAAGTCAGGCCTGATGCTTTTGCCTACCGCCCGCACGAAATGATTGTCTTGTACGGGATATCCTCGACTGTTCTATAGGGGTCGCCTGCTTGACCATTACTCCCTGTAAAAGTCCTACTCAAGACCGTTGTAGGTATGCGAGTACTCTGTTACTATCTCTGCAATGGTTAACAGACATTTGAAACAAAAAGATGGGGGAATACTATGGCTAAGCCTAAGTACAACACATGGATTCGAAGAAAACGAATTATTATCTTCTTAGTAATCAGCCTGTCTATCTTACTTGGGGCCGGAGTTTTAGCAAGCCAGTCTAGATACTTTTGGCTTCTGGGCCTGCTATCACTGCCATTCATCTACATCACAGTTGTGCTAAGCGTGACGTATTATCAGTTCTCCAGTAACGGAGGCGGCTATCAAGCCAAAATTCATACACTGGTTGCCTCACAGCTTCGTCAAGATCATAAGCACGTACTAGATATCGGTACTGGTAGCGGCGCACTTGCGATTGAGATCGCGCAGCAAGATTCACACGTTGCTGTTACGGGTATTGATTCTTGGTCGAAAAATTGGGAGTACTCAAAGCAACAATGCGAACGTAACGCTCAGTTGATGGGGGTCTCTGAGCAAACGCGTTTCCAAAAAGCGAGTGCGGCCAAGTTGCCATTTTCTGACAACAGTTTTGACGCTGTCGTCAGTGTCCTGACTTTTCATGAAGTGACTTCTGTTCAAAACAAGGTTGCTTTGATTAACGAAGCGCTTCGTGTCCTCAGTCCAAATGGTGAGTTTGTTTTTCTTGATCTCTTCCGAAATGATTCAATCTTTGGTGACTTATCAACACTAACTGCGACATTCAATGCTTCAACCGTCCAGATATTACCGCTAGAAGACTGTCTGCAACTTCCCGCCATATTGAGATCAAAACACGCCTTGTACTATGCAGCTATCATAAAAGGGGTTAAGTAATGCCGTGATTGCTGGGTACGGGAAGACTGCCTCCAAATGGATGTCATTACCTCTCCGATGATGGACCTAGCATTGGAGAGTGGGTTCAACCGTTTGGCGAACCACATCATTCTACCGGACGGGTTCACCTTAGCAAGGAGCAGAATGAGATTTACAAACTAAGCAGCGGCGTATTTTAAGAGGTGAATGTATGAAATTTGTCAAGTGTATGAACTTCACGCAAGAGCAGCTAGATGCCATTTCAAGGGCATTATACAACGACTATAGTCCAAAATACGGTAGTGATCATCAGTACCTAATTGGTGCGTATTTACGTGACGGCGCATACTTTGTAGAAGTGAAAGTGGACAATCAGATTAAAGAGACATTTCATTTAGTAATTTCAAACTACGCACTCGGACTCAGCGAGCAACTGCTACAAATCATTAACAAGAAGGCTGAGTTAATGTTTCGTGAAGAATTGTTCTACGGTGTCAAAGATGAGGGAACGCTTAGTGCTATTATCTCAAGCATTATGGGCTCGTTTGCCGGCCAGCAGTTCTATCCGGGAATCGTCAAAAAAGCGACGATGTACTGGTACAAGATCGCAACTTCGCAAGTTTTTCATAACGGGAACAAACGAACTGCTCTGCTTAGTGCCCTTTATATGTTGAATTACAATGGGTTTTCACTCCGTCGAGTTGACGGCAATGAACTATATAGAATTAGTGTACAGGTAGCCAAGAAGGAATTGAGCGCTGAGCAACTAGAGGACTTCATCCTTCGAAATTTAACGCTTAACTATTTCGACTCCGAACAAGCAGCAAATGAAAATAGATGGGCGATCGATATGAATATCCGAGTTGACAATCCAAATGCTTAGCGTATGATATATTTCAACAGAAGTTAGAAACGGAGGTCGAATCATGCAAAATCTGCAAACAAAAATCAGCGCCGAGTTAATCGCAAAGATTGATAAGAACGCAAAGTATCAAGCTGAATTTGACCAACCCGATCAAAAACAGTTTGAGAGAGATCTTGATAAGATGCTGCAAGATGAACAGATTAAGCAAGCAATGCTACTCTTGGCGGATGCTTGATTAAGGAAACACTCAAATTAGATGAGGATATACCCCACAGTTAATCGCGCTGTGGGGTATTGTTCTCCAGGGGTTCCACCTTGTGCTCTGGGTACATGTGCCAATATTTTAAGTACCGGCGATCCTCGTTCCCATCGCGGTTCAACAGGTACAGTCGAAAGTGGACCGGCAGATTCTTAGGTTGCCACTGCTCAAGATAGGTGTACTGATAAGTCATGCCTAGGCGGCGCATTACCGCGCCACTCTTCGGATTATTCACGTCATGCGTAGCGGTGAGGTACGGGTAATCGGCCACGGGGAGCGCCGCAATCAGTGCCAGGCTGGCCTCAGTCATGTACCCATGACCCCACGCACTTGGAAGCATGCCATACCCGAAATCATGGCTTTCACTTGCTTCTGCATGCACATAGCCAATCGCTTTGTTTGACTCTTTCAGGCACACTGCCAGCTGCTCGCCGTCTGGTGCATCGAGGTATTGATCGTGTAGCATCTGCAAAGCCGAATCAATAGTTGCCGGTGCAAACCACGGTAAGAAGCGGTTTACATCAAGGTTTCTTTGAATCGCGTAAAATTCGGGTATGTCAGTCTCGGTGAATGGTCGTAAAATGAGCCGTACTGTATTTATGATTGTCATAATCGGTTACTCCTTTAACATAAAGTCTATCAGACGACAGGCTGGCTGATCCAATCACTGATGGCAAAAATCTTCGCGATGAATGAGAAACGGTCGCCAGCCAGGACGACCAACCAAGTATATCCGCGAGCCAATTCAGTACCACTTCATCCAAATTCAGCTGATTTCAACCGTTCCAATCGCCTAAAGAATGGCCGTGCATCAACAATTAGACGTCATTCAAACCGTTAGATGACAACTCGAAATCCGTTGAACCGGCTAATACCGGCGCGCAGGTTCAAATCCTGTACGCTTCCTATTCATTGATTGTAGCGCCTCGTAAACGTTGACCTGCCAGGGTTTTCGACGTTTGCGAGGCGTTTTTTTCGATTGCGCTTGATTTCCCAACGAAACCGCCCTTGATCGTTCATTGTTTCGGTCGTCGAAAAGCATTACAATCTGACTGATCATATCGTCAAGTTGAAACGATCAGAACACGAGGGGAAACCAAATGGATCAAGTTGAAGAATGGCTGGCTGAAAGCCAGTTGGCGATGCATGGGTGGGATTTCAGCCACCTGGACGGTCGTTGGGCCAATGAGCAGCTGCCTTGGCGTTATCGAGATTTGGTTCAAGCTAACCTCGAGGACGAGCTGATGTGGCTTGATGTCGATACGGGCGGGGGGGAGTTGATGGACAGCTTCAATCATCCCGCAAGCCAAACTGTCGTCACGGAGGGCTGGGGCCCTAACCTCAAACTGCTGCGCGAGAAGTATGCGGCTTCTGGGGTGACGGTGATCGCTGACCAAGGTGAAGACCTCTCGAACGTTCCCGATAATCATTTCGATATCGTCACCAATAGTCATGGCGCCTTGCCCGTTCAGGAGACCGTGAACAAGTTGCGCCCTGGCGGCCTTTTCGTCACCCAGCAGGTCGGGGCCACCAATAATTTTGCGTTATCCCGATTTCTAGATCCCACTTACAGTCCGGCATACCCAGACAATACGTTGCTCGATGCCTGTGCGCGCCTGCAAAAGGCGGGCATGCACATCGCGCAACAAGACGCAGCGTTTAGCAAGATGAGTTTCTTCGACGTGGGCGCGATCGTGTATTATGCAACGGTGATCCCTTGGGAGTTCCCGCACTTCTCTGTCAGGGCGTGCTTGCCCCGGCTACAGCAATTAGATCAGCTGATCGAAACACAAGGTAGTATTTCAACGTTTGAAGATCGGTTCATGATCGTTGCGAGAAAACCGGTTTAAACCAGGGGAGGGACGGGAATGGCGCGCAAAAAGTTGATCCTGATCGGTGGCACAATGGGGATTGGCAAAACCACCATCGGCCAGTATCTAGTCGCAAAGCGGTTGGATCATGCCGTATTTCTCGACGGGGACTGGTGTTGGGCCATGCACCCTTGGGTCTTCAACGAAGAGAACAAGGCAATGGTGCTGCGCAATATTCAGTTCTTGCTGAATTCGTTCATCGCCAACAGCTCATTCGACAATATTGTGTTCGTGTGGGTCATGCATCAACAAGCGATCATCGATGATCTGGTGGCTGGGCTTCACGGTGACTACGACTTGTATTCGTTCTCGCTCACCGCAACCGAGGCCGAGCTGACGAAGCGGTTCAGCCGAGATGTTGATGCAGGCATTCGCGATCAAACCGCGCTTCAAGGCGCGATCGATCGGCTCAAGATGTATCAAGCGGTCAAGTCGATCAAGGTCGATGTCTCAGGCCGAGATTACCCCGAAACCGCCGATATCATGATCAATGAGATTCAAAAGGGCGCGGATCGATGAATTGACTTTCCGTTAGACGTCAAGCATGCTGAACGAAAAAACGGCGACCGATCTCGGTCGCCGCGCAGTTTTCTGCTCAGGTACGTGGTAAGGATGCGGGCAGACGCTCAGAAACACCTGTTTGTGACGGTGGGACGTATCGCTCACACCAGTGCGTCCAGCTGCTTCAGGGCTTTTTCCGCGTCCAGCAAGCCGACCGAGTAGACGAGGGTGCCGACTTCGGTCCGGGTGTTGATGTATTTGATCACCACGGGGCCGCTAGTCGTCTCCAGAGTCAAGAAGAGGTGATACATCTCCTTGGTCCCCGGTGTCGTGATGCCCATGATCCCCGCATCGCCAAAGAGCGTGTTGTCGATCAGGGCGGGATGATTACCATCAGAGGCCACAATCACGCGGTCGTCGATCGTCAGACGGTAGCCCTGAATCTCCGCGACGGGGATGTAGCGGTGACCGAACGGGGCTCGGGCGACGCGGACGACGCCTCGCGTGCGGTCGAGTTCGAAGTAGCGGTCGGGTAATTCGGCGTGAAACTCTGGGTAGCGGTCAAACATGGTCTGCCTCCGTCTTTAGGGTCGTGAGCGCTTCAACGAGCATGGCCTCAGTGAAGGCACGGACCTCAGCCAGCATGAAGGTCGTCTGTGAAGCCAGGTCGGCGTCAGGCGCTTGTTCCTGCCAAGCGGCCACGCGTTGGCGTAGTTGCCCCTCGGTGAAGTCGCGGGCGACGACGCGGTCCGCGGCGTCTGCGATCAGGGCATGTAGTTCGGTTGGGTCGGTCACATGATCATCTCCTAGCGTCTATACCGCCATTATAGCGGAAACAGTGACGGGTTTCACTTTGCCTCGGCGTGATTCTACGATATGATGGATTCAGCCGGGCGGTGAGCCGCCCCCACAATGACTGGTCAACGACTAGAGGAGAAACGACATGAGCAAGGACAAAGAGACGAACATGCTGGACTATATCGGCGACAAGATGGATGCATTGGACTTTGACGGTGACTTGGATCTGAACTGGGACAAAGAAGCCCACGTGATGGAAGTCGAGCTGACCATGTATGTCGACGCGGCCGAGGGGTTCGAGGTCGAAGACCAAGACGGTCAGACCGTCGACGCAGGCGGTGAGGTCGACTACTCCGATGCCCTCTTGTTCTTTGATGAGACGCGCATGAACGGGGCGGATTACGCGGAGAACTACCTGGCGACCGTCGGCTTCAACGGTAAAAAAGGGATCGAGCAGGCTAAGGTGGACGCGCTGTTCATCGTGTTGCAGGCCCTGCTTGACGACGGTCAAAGCGACCTGTTCGACTTTGTCGACGGGACTAGCGATGCGGAGACGTTCGAGCTGACGTTCGACCAGGCGCGCTTCGACGCGACCTATGCCGATCAACCCGCGGCGGCCAAAGCAACGTTCTTGCCTTACCCGAAGTACTGATAGGAGTGACGACGATGGATCAGTGGTTCGCGATCACTGTGGAGACGAGTACGGCCGCCGTCGAGGCCGTCGCCAATGCGCTGATGACCCTTGGCGCAGGTGGGGTGCAGATCGACGACGCCGCGGATTGGACGACGGCCAGTGTTAGCGAGACCGGTGACTGGTTCGATCCGACGACGATCACTCACCGTACGGAAGGCGCCGGGGTCACCGGTTTTTTCCCGCCGACAAGCAACGTGACCGAACTGCGTCACGACTTGCAGAACCTGATCGCGCAGTTACCCAGCTTCGGGCTCGCCCCGGGCGCGGGGACGGTGACGGTCGACGGGCTCAATGAAGCGGACTGGGCCAACGAGTGGAAGAAGTACTATCAGCCCCTTCGCATCACACGGTACCTGACGATCGTGCCGGAATGGCTGACCTACTCGCCCGCGCAGGCGGGGGAGCAGTTGATCCGGCTTGACCCCGGGATGGCGTTTGGCACCGGGAACCACCCGACCACGGCGCTGATGCTCCAGTTGTTAGAAAGCGTGATCCGCGGCGGTGAGACGATGATCGATGTCGGCACCGGCTCCGGGGTGCTCGCGTTGGCTGCGCGGCTGCTGGGGGTCACGCAGGTGCTGGCGACTGATGTCGATGACGTTGCGGTCACCAACGCGCAGGCGAACCTGGCGCTGAACCCCGCCATCGATGGGATCGAAATCGTCGCTAACGACTTGCTGAGCGGGATCGACGCGCAGGCCGACCTGATCGCAGCCAACATCCTCGCCGAGGTCTTGCTGCCGCTGATCCCCCAGGTGCCAGCGCGGCTAGCGCCGAAGGGTCAACTACTGCTGAGCGGGATCTACTATGATAAGTTGGCGGCGGTTGAAGCGGCCTTAGACGCGCAACAGCTCACTGTGACGCGACGCTGGCAACAAGGTGACTGGTACGGGCTGGTCGCCCGCAAGGCGGTGGTGGAATGAATCGCTTCTTCACGCAGCAGCCACTAGCGGTGGGCCAGGCCGTGACGCTGAGTCCTGAGATCGCCAAGCATGCGGTGCGGGTCTTGCGCCTCGACGTCGGCGCTGCGGTCGAGCTGGTCGATCCGAATGCCCAGGTCTTCGTCGCAACGATCGAAGCGACGGCGCCGCTGCGCGTGGTGGTCGCGTCAACCGTGGCGACGCGCAGCGAGCTGCCAATCGCGGTGCAGATCTGCTGTGGGGTGCCGAAGGGCGACAAGGCAGAGCTGATCGTTCAAAAAGCCACGGAACTCGGCGTGCAACGCGTCTCGTTTTATAACAGCCAGTGGGCGACAGCGAAGTGGCAGGCGCCCAAGGCGGACAAGAAGCTTGCCCGGTTGCAGTTGATCGCACAAGGCGCGGCGGAGCAGAGCCACCGAGCGCATATCCCGGTGGTCGAGCTCGTCAGTTTTCAGGCGATTCTGGCGGCGAAAGCAGATTCCAAGCTGATTGCCTACGAAAAAAGTGCTAAAATTGGTGAAACCAGTGCCCTTGTTCAGGCAGTCACGCAGCGCCCACAGACGCTGGTCGCGGTGTTCGGGCCCGAAGGCGGGATCAGTCCCGCCGAGATCACGGCACTGACTGCCGCCGGGTTCACAGCGGCTGGCCTTGGCCCGCGGATCTTGCGGACAGAGACGGCACCACTATATCTGCTCAGTGCGATCTCAACGCTGACAGAGTTGCAGGGAGAGAACAACTAGATGACGACATTCTTCACATGGGTACAGACATACCGCGGCCGGATCATCGCGCTCAGCGTGCTCAACACCTTGATCTTGCCATGGGTCTTCACGGGGTTACATGTGCACGTGGCGATCCGCGTTGCCGTGCTTTTCATCCTGCTCAACTTGACGCTGGCGTTTTGGATCGGCCGCTGGCTCGCTAAGGGTCACCTCGCGTGGTGGTACAGCCTGTGCTTGCCGCTGCTATTCGGCTTCATGGTCTGGTTCCGATTCGCGGATTACGGCTACTGGTTCATGCTGATCTACTGGGTGGTCACGATGCTCAGTAACACCAAAGAGGTTCAATGAGAGGCGCGGGCGACCGCGCTTTTTTCAATGCGCTGGGCGGGGTGAAAAACGGTTGCGCAGTACCACAGTGCGGGCCGATGCGGTATAATAACAACTAATATCGTCGAGTCACCGCGCTGATGGCGCAAGAGCCCGCGACAGCTGCTGCTACGCGCCGGCGGTCGCGGAGAGGGGGATTAACACAATGGCAGAAGAACCAGAGTTGACGCAAGATCAAGTCATGGCGATGTGTGAGACCTACATGAATGACGAGCACCTCGCATTCGTCAAGAAGGCCTACGACTTCGCGGCGTATGTCCACAAGGAGCAGCACCGCAAATCCGGGGAGCCGTACATCATCCACCCGATCCAAGTCGCCGGCATTCTCGCCAATCTACGGATGGATCCGGTCACAGTCGCCAGTGGCTACCTGCACGATGTGGTCGAGGACACCAACATCACGCTCGGTGACATTCAAGAAGTGTTCGGCAAGGAAACCGCGATCATCGTTGACGGCTTGACCAAGCTGTCGAAGGTCACCTATGTTGCCCACAAGGACGAGCTGGCCGAGAACCACCGCAAGATGCTGCTGGCGATGGCACAGGACATGCGGGTGATCTTGGTCAAGTTGGCCGATCGGCTGCACAACATGCGCACCCTGATGCATTTGCGCCCAGACAAGCAGCGACGCATCGCGAATGAAACGCTGGAGATCTACGCACCGTTAGCTGATCGGCTGGGGATCTCGGCCATCAAGTGGGAGTTAGAGGACCTGAGCCTGCGTTACCTCAACCCCCAGCAGTACTACCGGATCGCCCAGTTGATGAAATCCAAGCGTGGAGAGCGCGAGGCCTACATCGACTCGGCGATCAAAGACATCAACACGGCGCTGGCTGATCTCAACATGAAATACGAGATCTACGGGCGGCCGAAGCACATCTACTCGATCTACAAGAAGATGCGCGACAAGCACAAGCAGTTCGATGAGTTATATGACCTACTGGCGGTCCGTGTGATCACCGAGACGATCAAGGATTGTTACGCGGTGCTCGGCGCGATCCACACTCAGTGGAAGCCGATGCCTGGTCGCTTCAAAGATTACATCGCAATGCCCAAGGCGAACATGTACCAGTCGCTGCACACGACGGTGATCGGGCCTAAGGGCAAGCCACTTGAAGTGCAGATCCGCACCGAAGAGATGCACCATATCGCCGAGTACGGGGTCGCGGCCCACTGGGCTTACAAGGAAGGCCAGACGGATGAGGTCCAGTACGACAACTCCGGCAAGAAGCTCGACTTGTTCCGCGAGATTCTCGAGATCCAAGACGAAAGCAGCGATGCGGCCGACTTCATGGAAAGCGTCAAAGGGGACATCTTCTCCGATCGGGTGTATGTGTTCACGCCGCGTGGCGATGTTTACGAGTTGCCTAAGGGGGCTGGGCCGCTTGATTTTGCCTACCTCGTCCACACCGAGGTCGGCAATAAGTCGGTCGGCGCCAAGGTCAACGGCAAGATCGTGCCGCTGAATTACCAGCTCAAGAACGGCGACATCGTTGAGATGCTGACCAGTACCGGCTCCAAACCGAGCCGCGACTGGATTAACCTGGTCTACACCTCACGGGCGCGCAACAAGATCCGGCGCTACTTCAAGCAAGAAGACAAGGGCGCCAACGCGGAAAAAGGGCGCGATGCGCTTGAGCACGCGCTACAGGACCTGGCCTACACGCCCAAGGACTTCATGGGCGGCAAGGACGCGATGGGTGAGCTGCTTGCGCGGCTGAATTTTGCCAGCGAAGAGGAACTGCTCTCAGCAATCGGCTACGGGGAGTACAGCCCAAAGGTGATCGCCAACCGCCTGACCGAAAAAGCGCGGCGGGAGAAGGAGGCAGCGGACCAAAAGGAGCGCGAAAAAGCGATCCTGGATGCCAACCAGAAGGTCACCACGGTCTCCAAGGAACGTAAACCGACGAGCCGCACCGAAGAAGGCGTCGTGATCGAAGGCGTCGATAACCTGCTGGTCCACCTTGCGAAGTGCTGCAGCCCGGTTCCCGGTGACCCAATCGTTGGCTACGTCACCAAGGGCCGCGGGGTCACCATCCACCGGGCGGACTGCCCGAATGTGTCGGCGAGCGACCCGGCGATGGCTGGCCGGCTGATCGACGTTCAATGGCAGAACCTCAACGATCAGACCCAGCTGTTCGATACCGACTTAGAGATCTACGGTTACAACCGCAACGGGCTGCTGAACGAGGTCCTGCAGACACTGAACGCGCAGAGCAAGAACCTGACAAACATCAACGGGCGCGTCGACCACGACAAGATGGCTGACATTCACGTGACGGTCGGGATCCGCAACCTGGCGCACCTTGATCGCATGATGGATGCGATCAAGAATATCCCCGATATTTACGAAGTCAAACGCAAGCAAGGCTGACACGCGGCGCGCAGGGATGCGCGCCGTTTTGGCGGTACAGGAGGAATGAGATGAAAGCAGTGGTTCAACGCGTCTCAGAAGCCAAGGTCACGATCGACGGGATCGTCCATGGGCAGATCGGGACTGGGTTCATGGTGCTACTGGGGGTCGGCCCGCATGATACCGGTGCGGATGTCGACTACCTGGTCAACAAGATCAGTAAGCTACGCGTCTTTGCAGACGATGCGGGCAAAATGAACCGGTCGTTGGCACAGGTCGGCGGGGCGGTGCTCGCGATCTCACAATTCACGCTTTACGCGGACACCCGCAAAGGCAATCGCCCAAGCTTCACCGATGCGGCGGCACCAGCCCTGGGCGCGCACCTCTACCAAGCGTTCATCACCGGCTTGCAAGACGCTGGCCTGCCGGTCGAGACGGGTCGCTTCGGCGCCGACATGCAGGTCTCGCTGACCAACGATGGGCCAGTCACGATCCTTTTTGATACGGAGGCGCAACATGCTGGTTAACGCGATCTGGGACCTCGATGGGACACTGTTTGACACCTACCCGGAGATGGTCACCGCCTTGCATGCCGTGTTGACGGCGCAAGGGGTGACGATCAGCCAAGCGGCACTCTTGGTCGCGATCAAGCGCGAGTCGATCCAAACGACAGTCACCAACTATGCTCAGCAATTGGGTGTGCCCATTCAGGGTCTGCTCGAAGCGTATCATGCCCTTGAACGGCAGACGGTGATGACCGCCCGCCCATATCCAGAGGCCAGAATGGTCCTTGAGGCGGTCAAGGCGGCCGGTGGCCATAACCTACTGATGACGCACCGCGACCGGTCGGCGTGGGCGCTCCTGCAACAGGCCGGGCTTCGTGATCTGTTTCTTGATGGGGTGACCAGTGAACTCGCGTTACCGCGCAAACCGCGCCCGGATGCGATCAATTACCTGCTGCACCAAGATCAGCTGAACCCGGCGCGCACGGCGATGATCGGCGACCGTAAGCTGGATGTGATCGCAGGCCAGGCCGCCGGCGTGACCGGGGTCTACTTCAACGTCGACGGTCTCAATGACGCGCCGATGGCTGATGTATCGATCGATCACCTGCGTGAGCTCGTCCCGCTTTTTTCCGCCAGGTAACGAAAAATACCGTTCCACGCCGCATCAGCAGCGTGGAACGGTATTTTTGGGCAATGCGCCTTACTGGTGATTGCCGGCCTTGAAGTAGGCTTGCAAGCCCTGAACGACAGCGTTGGCGACCTGCTGCTGGTAGCTCGGACTGCTGATGTAAGTGAAGTCTTGATCCGAGTTGATGTAACCCATCTCCATCAAGATCGCCGGCTGCTTGTTGTCGCGAAGGACTTGGTAGTTAGCGAAGGCCGTCTTGCGATTCGTCAGCGTCAGTGAGCGGCCCAAGGCATCATTGACGGCAGTCGCGAGCGGCTTGCTGGTCGCGGCGGTGTAGTAGTAGGTGGTGAAGCCCGACGCGGTGTTGGGGTTCGGCGTCGAGTCGAAGTGAAGTGAGATGAACGCATCGGCATGCAAGGTATTCGACTCGGCCGCGCGCGGGGCGAGGTCGACGAACTTATCGGAATCACGCGTGTACACCACGTTGGCGCCTTGCGCAGACAAGGCGCTCCCGATCACCTTGGCCATCTGTAGCGTGTAGGTCTTCTCGTACTTACCGCCGGTGGACAGCGCACCGGAATCGACGCCGCCGTGCCCGGGGTCAAGCAGAATTGTCGCTTCCGCAAGGGTCGTCGCGGCCTTCGCTGTTTTGCTGCCAGGCGTGGAGACGGTCCAGCTCGCGACGTAGCCGGTCTTGCCGGTGCTGGTCTTGACCTGATACCAGTCGTTGGCCTGACTCAGGACAGTCAGTGTCGCCCCTTTGGCCACCTGGGTGACGACGGGTGCGTTGATCCCAGCCGCTTGGCGCACGTTGGTCGTAATGGTCGTGGTCACGGTGATCGCGCTAGTGGTCGGCGTTGGGGTCTTACGCAGGTAGGTCTGCTGCGGTGCCGCCAGGGTCACCGTCTGGCCAGTCATCTTGATCATGCTGGTGGCGACCCACGCCGCGGTGTTCTTATAGGTGATTTCGGTCCAGCCGTTTTCTTGGTACAGCACGTTGACCTTGGTGTTCGCACTCAGCGATCCAAGGATCTGGGCGCTAGTACTTGCGGTCTGCCGCACGTTGACCGTGCTGGCCGTGGTCGCCACTTTCGCGTGGTCGGTCGTCGCCTCGTTGTGGTCAACGAGCCAGCTCGCGACCCAACCGATCTTGTTGCCCGCCAGGCGAACTTGGTACCAGGAGTTGCGCTCGCCGAGCACGGTCAATTGTGTCCCGCTCGGCACTTGACCCATCGCGTTGTACGAAAGGCCGGGGCCGAGGCGGACGTTCAGCATGCTGGCGCGGACCGTCAGCGTATCGTTGTTCGCCAAAACGGTGGTCGTCGCCAGCGAGATGCCGATCAAAAACGCGAAGGCGGCGATCAGCGGCCAGCGGCGGAGCTGTCTTAGGTGCATGTTATCATCCCCAACAAAAAATTGTCTCTATTGATGATTATACCAAGCCCCCGGCTAAAAAGGGGCGTTTGGACTGATTTTTTGAGGCGAACGCCGGTCGGCGCGTCGCGCGATCAACCGGGCCAAGGGCGGGTGATCATTGGCGGCGACGGCATTGCGGCTGCATCATCACAGTTCGGTGGACTGGCCCACTAAAGTCACATTGACAATCCCGCCAAAACAACGTATCCTGTGTTGTAAATACAGGTGCCAATGACGAAGCAGGATAGGTCAACGTTTAGCGACCCGGGATGGTGCAAGCCGGGACAGACCGAAAAGACACTTCCGAGGCAGACGCGCTCCGGTCGCCACCGTTATGGCTGAGTTAAATCACAAGGTGGTACCGTGCACTGCACCCTCGTCCAGAGGGGCAGTGTTTTTTTGTGCCCGTCAACAATTAAGGAGGAAATTATGAGTTACCAACGTCCTAAGGGCACGGCGGATATCCTGCCGGGCCAAAGCGAACTGTGGCAGCGCGTCGAAGCGATCGCGCGTACCGTGATGACCCGCTATCGCTACCGTGAGGTCCGCACGCCACTGTTTGAAAACATGGAGGTCTTCGCCCGCACGAGCGGTGAGACCTCAGACATCGTCACTAAAGAGATGTACAACTTCGAAGACAAGGGCGGTCGAATGATGGCGCTGCGGCCAGAAGGCACTGCCGGCGTCGCCCGGGCCTATGTCGAAAACAAGCTCTATGGGCCGGAGTTCGCCAAACCCTACAAGGTCTTTTATATGGGCTCGATGTTCCGCTACGAACGGCCGCAAAGCGGGCGGCAGCGTGAGTTCCACCAAGTCGGGGTGGAAGCGTTCGGCGTCGACAGCCCGGCACTTGATGCCGAAGTGATCGCTTTAGGCGTCGATCTGCTGACGGCGCTTGGGGCGCGGTCGCTCAAAGTCGCGATCAACACCCTGGGCGATCCGACCTCCCGTCAGTCGTACCATCAGGCCTTGATCGACTACCTGACGCCGTTTGCCGACCAGTTGTCGGCAGACTCTCAGGTGCGCTTGACCCGCAATCCGCTGCGCGTGCTGGATTCGAAGGACAAAGGGGACCAGGCGATCGTCGCCAACGCCCCGAAGATCTTAGACTACTTGACGCCGAACGCAGCGGCGCATTTTGCCACCGTCCAGGCACAACTGGACGCCTTGGGGATCGCCTATGAGATCGATCCGGACATGGTGCGTGGGTTAGACTATTACAACCACACCATCTTCGAAGTGATGAGCGACGATCCGGTCTTCGGCGGCGGCTTCACCACGATCCTTGGTGGGGGGCGCTACAATGGACTGGTAGAAGAGCTCGGCGGCCCCGAGACCCCTGGCGTTGGCTTCGGGATGGGGATCGAGCGCGCAATGCTCTTGATGCAGGATCAGACTGTGGCCGACCGCCTGCCGGTCTACATCGTCACGATCTCAGCTGACGCGGCGGCCACGGCGGCGCGTCTGGCACATGAGATCCGCTTGCAGGGCTACCCAGTCGACCTGGACTACCAAGGACGCAAGGCCAAGGCCCAGTTCAAGGCGGCCAACAAGGCCAATGCCGAGCTCGTGATGACGCTTGGTGAAACGGAACTGGCCGAAGGGGTCGTTACAGTCAAGAACATGGCGACCGGTGAGCAACAGCAGGTCCAACAGGCCGCGATCGCCGGGTCGTTCAAACAAGTCTATACGGAATTAACGGAGGCAGCGCAACATGAGTAAGCGTTCAATGTATGCGGGTGACGTCACGACGGCCAATATCGGCCAGACCGTCACGCTGAAGGGCTGGGTGCAAAAGCGCCGCAGCCTGGGGAATTTGATCTTCGTCGACCTGCGCGACCGCGCGGGCATCGTGCAATTGGTGTTTTCCCAGGCATTCGGGGCAGACGCCCTTGCAATCGCCGAAAGCGTCCGGAACGAGTACGTGCTGGAAGTGACCGGTACGGTCGCGGCGCGGGATGCCTCGGCGGTCAACCCGAAGATGGCGACCGGTGAAGTCGAAGTCGAGATCAGTGACGCCACGGTGCTGAATAAGGCCAAGACCCCGCCGTTCGAGATCGACAACGCGGTCAACGCGTCGGAAGAAACCAAGCTCCGCTATCGTTACCTCGACCTGCGCCGGCCGGAGATGCAGCAGGCGATTTTCACCCGCGCCAAGATCATGCAGGCGACGCATCGCTACTTCGATGACAATGGCTTCATCGACGTGGAGACGCCAACGTTGACTGCATCCACCCCGGAAGGCGCGCGTGATTACCTCGTGCCGTCTCGCGTGTACCCAGGTAGCTTCTACGCGCTGCCACAGTCCCCACAGTTGTTCAAACAACTGCTGATGGGGGCCGGGTTCGACCGGTATTACCAGATCGCCCGTTGCTTCCGTGACGAAGACCTGCGTGGCGACCGCCAGCCGGAATTCACGCAGATCGATATGGAAACGAGCTTCCTGTCCGCAGAGGAGATCCAGAGCCTGACGGAAGGTCTGATCGCGCAGGTGATGCACGACGTCAAAGGGATCGACGTTGAGCTGCCGTTCAAGCGCATCGAGTGGCAGGACGCGATGGACAAGTACGGTTCCGACAAGCCAGACCTGCGCTTCGGCATGGAGATCCAAGACGTGTCAGAACTGGTCAAGGATTCCGACTTCAAGGTCTTCGCCGGCGCGGTTCACAATGGCGGTCAGGTGCGCGCTATCGTGCTCCCTGGCGGGGCGGAGAAGTACTCCCGCAAGAAGATCGACGAGCAGCAAGACTACATCAAACGCTTCGGCGCCAAGGGCCTAGCCTGGCTCAAGGTGACCGAAGACGGGATCAGCGGGCCGATCGCCAAGTTCTTCGGTGAAGGGACGTCATTGACGCAGGCGGTCGGAGCGCATGCCGGCGACTTGATCCTGTTTGTCGCCGACCAAGCGAGCGTTGTGGCGGCAAGTCTCGGCTACCTCCGCACGCACTTCGGGCACGAGCTGGGCCTCATTGATGAGGCTGCCTTCAAGTTCTGCTGGGTCGTGAACTGGCCACTGTTCGAGTACGATGAGGGGATCGATCGCTGGGTCCCAGCACACCACCCGTTCACCATGCCTAACGTTGAAGACGTTCACCTGTTGGATACCGATCCGCACGCCGCACACGCCCAGAGCTATGACATTGTGCTCAACGGCTACGAGTTGGGCGGGGGCTCCATTCGTATCCACCAGCGCGAGATCCAGGAAAAAATGTTGCACGCCCTCGGTTTTACCCCGGAGCGGGCGCAAAAGGCGTTCGGCTTCCTGCTGGATGCGTTGGACTTCGGCTTTCCGCCTCATGGTGGGCTGGCCATCGGACTCGACCGCTTCGCAATGCTGCTGTCCGGTCGCGACAATATCCGCGACGTGATCGCGTTCCCGAAGAACAGCAAAGCCAGTGAGCCGATGACCAAGGCGCCGTATCCGGTCGCCGACAACCAGCTGAAGGATCTCGGGATCGAGGTCCGTGCCGGTGTTGATGCCGAAGCGGCGCATGCCGGGGATGAGGACTTGACAGATTAGATAAGCTATGAGCAGTTCCGGTCAGCACTGGTGAGTTTTCCAGTTCTGACCGGTTTTTTGGGCCCGCCACCCCAAAGGCGTTACGGCACGTCACGTTCTGGAATCATCGGACCATCAAAGGTTATGGCACAACCCCACCAGCTTGAGAATCTGGCAGTGGACAATCTAACCGCGCACCGCGTATACTGGCGGTGAGGTGATGAACATGAAAGAAGACCAAGATGCCTTAAAGGCGCGACTGACCCCGGAACAGTACGCGGTCACGCAGGAAGCAGCGACCGAGCGCCCGTTTTCGGGCCAGTACGATGCGTTTGACGAGCCGGGGATCTATGTCGATGTGGTGTCCGGTGAACCGCTGTTCAGCTCGCTGGATAAGTACGACGCAGGGTGTGGTTGGCCGAGCTTCACGAAACCGATCGCCCCGGTGAAGGAGAAGCGCGACCAACGCTTCGGCATGGAACGTGTCGAGGTGCGCAGTCAAGAGGCGGATTCGCACCTGGGCCACGTCTTCACTGACGGGCCAGCCGCCGCGGGTGGCCTACGCTACTGCATCAACTCAGCCGCGCTGCGCTTCATCCCAGCCCAGGCGTTGAGCGGTCAGTACGCCGCGTATCGGGCCCTGTTCGAACAGGAGGCAGACGATGGCCAGTGAGACTGCGATCTTTGCCGGCGGCTGCTTCTGGTGCATGGTCGAACCGTTCGACACGCAGCCGGGGATCCAGGCCGTAGTGTCCGGTTATACCGGCGGTCACGTGCCTGATCCAACGTATGAGCAAGTCGCCAGCCACCAGACCGGTCACACCGAGGCGGTCAAGATCACCTTCGATCCAGCGGTGATCTCATACGCCAAACTGGTGGAGATCTACTGGCGGCAGACCGACCCCACAGACGCAATGGGACAGTTCCAGGACCGCGGCGACAGTTATCGCCCGGTGATCTTCGTCAACTCACCCGCCCAGCGTGCCACGGCCGAAGCGTCCAAGGCAGCGCTGAGCGCGAGCGGGCGCTTCAAGGCCCCGATCGTGACGACGATCGAGGCGGCCAAGCCGTTTTACCCTGCCGAAGCCGCACATCAAGATTTTTATAAGAAGGTTCCGTGGCGTTACGCGATCGAAGAGAACGGCGGCCGCGCGCAATTCAAGGCTACGCACTGGGCATGATTCTGGACCACTGGTCGCATTCAGTGGGGCCGGACTGTGCCGTGTGCATTGACGACTCTTTGGGGTGATCAACTGTGGCCCGCGGCTGCGGGCACTGCATCAGCTGGTTCCAATACTGGCCGTCGCGGACCTTGTCCGGCAGCTGCGTCTAAACTGGTGGCGCGATCACGGCGACGGTTCAACGTGAGGTGGCGAGGACCCAAGGACAAGCGCCGCTGCGAGTGGCTGATGTCGCGCAGAGGCGCCCAAGCCCCGCTGAATGCGGGCGTCCGAGCCGGGCACCGTGGCCGAGCACTTCTTCCCAGCCTGACACCCAGCCTGCAAGCGCAAGTGAAAACGCGCGGTGCAGGCTTTTTTGCGTGCGACGCCCCAGGGTCAGCGTGGTATACTGAAGGCACCAACGCGAGAAAGAGGATCGGTATGCAAGAGATAGAACGTCTGATCAGGCGGCACCAGAATTGGAGTCGGTTCACCGCCGCGATTTTTTACAGTATCTGTATCGCCATTGCGCTGAACATGTTCTGGGAACCTGGCGGTGTGTTCGCCAGCGGCATCACCGGGGCGGCACAGCTACTGGCGACTGTGGTCCGCAAATGGTTCAACTTCAACCTGTGGGGCGTGGCGACAACGGACCTCTTCAGCACAGGGACGTTGCTGTTCCTGCTAAATGTGCCGCTGTTCGTGCTTGCTTGGAAGCAGATCGGCCATCGCTTCACGCTGTTCACGTTTCTGGCCGTTATCTTCTCGACGATCTCCATTCGCTTGCTCGGGGTGATCCGGCCATTGACCACCGACCCGATCGTCTGTGGGATCTTCGGCGCGGTCGTGAACGGGTTGGGGACCGGGTTTGCGCTCCGCAATAACATCTCGACGGGGGGGCTAGACATCATCGGGATCGTTTGGCGCAAGAAGACCGGGACCACGATCGGCACGGTCAATATCGCGGTCAACGTCGTGATCATCTTCCTCGCCGGATTCGTTAACGACTGGCCGCACGCCTTGTATTCGGCGCTTGCGATCTTCATCAACGGCAAGGTGATGGATTCGATGTACACCCGCCAGCAGCGCCTGCAGGTGATGATCGTCACGGATCAGCAAAAAGCCGTGGTCAACGAGATTCAAAACACGCTGCGCCGAGGGATCACGATCGTCCATGACGCAGAAGGGGCGTTTCACCACGAGGAGAAGACGATCCTGTTCACGATCATTTCACGTGCGGAGATGTTTGAGCTAGAGGCGGCGATGAAGCGGGCGGATCCTTATGCGTTCGTCTCGATCACCGAATCGGTGAAGATCATGGGCCACTTCTACGAACCGAAGACTGACTGACGGATCATGGGGGTTGTGACATCACCGCTGACGGCACGACTATTCCAGATCGTGACGTGCCATAACGCAACGCCCTTTCTAACGCATGCCTGCCTGCAACTCACTGCGGTCGAACGGGCAGCGCAAGCCGCATAAGCGCGCTCCCTTGCAAAACCTAAGTGCGGGGTTTGCAGGGGAGCGCGCTTATACTCTGGGCGACAACCGCGTTATGGCGCAGCCCCTTTTTATCTGCCGTTAAGTCGGGTACAATCAATTCAGAGCGGGGAGCTGAAAATGTCTGATCGGGCAGCTTGGTCGCCTTTAGCCCAGCGGTGTCTGCGGCGATTGCGCGAGGCGGCTGGGGCATCCAGCGCTCCCGCAGCACCAATGACTCGAAGAAGGGAGTGCGTTCACCGATGAATGAGTTACTGATCGGGGCTAACGTCAGCATGTCCGGCAAGGGGATGTTTCCTGGGGCGGTCGCCGAGGCCGTCGGATACGGGGCCACGACGTTGCAGTTTTACACGGGTGCGCCGCAAAATACTCGACGCAAGCCCGTCAGCGAGATGCGGATCCCCGAAGGGCTGGCTGCAATGCAGGCGGCGGGGTTATCTCACCTTGTGATCCATGCGCCCTATATCGTTAACCTGGGAAACACGATCAAGCCGGAGAACTTTCCGTTCGCCGTCCAGTTCATGCAACAAGAGGTCGCCCGGGCGGAGGCGCTGGGGGCCTACACGATGCCGATGCATCCGGGCGCGCACGTGGGAGCCGGCGTCCCCGCCGCGATCGAGCAGATCGCCCGCGGACTCAACGAGATCTTGCGCCACGATCAGCACGTGACCATCGCGCTTGAGACGATGGCCGGCAAGGGGACAGAGGTCGGGCGTCAGTTCGAAGAGCTCGCCGCGATCCTCGATCGCGTTCAGCTCAACGACAAGCTGGCGGTGACGATGGACACTTGTCATATGAGCGACGCCGGCTACCCCGTTGAGACCGATTTTGACGGGGTCCTCAACACGTTCGATCACGTGATCGGCTTGGACAAACTGGCGGTCATCCACGTCAACGACTCCAAGAATGCGCAAGGGAGCCACAAAGACCGCCATGCCAACATCGGCTTCGGCACGCTCGGCTTCGATTGCCTCAACGCGATCGTGCACCACCCGCAGCTGACGGGGATCCCGAAGATCCTTGAGACGCCTTATGTCGGGCCAGCCGATAAGCGACTCTACCCGCCGTATGGAGTGGAGATCGACTGGTTCAGGACCGGACGCTTCGCCCCGGCGGACTTGACCGCGCTAGCTGAGCAGACGCCTTGACGGCGCATCAAAAAAGCACTTGAGGCGGCGCAACCAGCCTTACCTCAAGTGCTTTTTGATATGGCACGTCACGTTCTGAAATAGTCGTACCGCCAGAGGTGGTGTCACAACCCCACGCCATTATTTTTTGGCGACATCATCGAAGGCGTCGAGATTCATGTGCTCGAGGATCAACATCGCAGTCTCTTCGATCGAGCGGTGCGCCGTGTTGATCACCATACAGCCGAGTTTTTCGTAGAGGTCGGCCGCAAACTTGAGCTCTTCATCGACTTGTCCGCGGGCGGAGTAAGCCGTATCAGGGTTCAACCCGTAGGCGATCATCCGCTCGCGCCGAAATTCCATCAGGACCGATGCGTCGGTGGTCAGGCCCACGATCTTCTTAGGGTCGACTTTGTAGATTTCTGCCGGGATGTGTGCGTTCGGGACCAGCGGCAGATTGGCGACCTTGAGGTTCCGATTGGCCAGGAACAGCGACAGCGGGGTCTTGCTGGTGCGCGAGACGCCCAGCAACACGATGTCGGCCTCAAGGAAGCCTTTGGGGTCCTTGCCGTCATCGTAGAGGACCGCGAACTCCATCGCCGAGATCCGGTCGAAGTACTTTTCGTTCAGGTCGTGCACGGCCCCGGCGACACCGCTGGGGGTCTCACCGGTGAGTGTGGCGACCGAGCCGACGATCGCACTCATCACGTCGATGAACGGCAAGCCGATCTGCTTGGCGTAGTCCTTGCCGAGCTTCGCCAGCCCGGGGGTGACCAGCGTGGCGATGACCAGCCCGTTGTCCTGCTTAGCCGTGTCTAAGGTCGTCATCAGCTTCTGCTCGTCGTGGGTGAACGGGAAGCGCAGGTAATGCGCGGTCTGGTCATCGAACTGCGCCGCGACGGCCTGCGCCAGCTTGAGGCCGGTCTCGCCGATGGAGTCGGAGATAATGTAGTAGTTTGTTTCAATTGGCATGTTGTCACCTCGTGAATGAATGGGGAGCGCTTACGGTTCACCGCTATCTTACCATAACTCGCGATGGGGCGTGGCGAGTCGGCCGCGTCCCAATTTTCTGCAACAAATTCACAAGAAACTGGGAATGCCGTATTGACGCGTTTTTTCCGGTCCGGTATAATAGCTAAGAACTGTTGGCAATGATATCTGTCGGTGGTTACACAGTGTCGGAGGGAGGGATATCATATGGCAAAGACGGTCGTTAAGAAAAACGAATCTCTCGATGATGCTCTTCGGCGCTTCAAGCGCACCGTATCCAAGTCAGGTACATTGGCCGAATACCGGAAGCGGGAATTCTACGAAAAGCCAAGCGTTAAGCGCAAGCTGAAGTCAGAAGCAGCTCGCAAGCGCAAGAAGTTCTAATTGCGCGTCATCGAACGCGGTCCTTTGAGGGGCCGCGTTTTTCTTTGGGTCAGGATAAGCGTATACTGAACCCAGACGCAAGACGAAAGGAAGCCGATAACATGGCATTGATGGACCAACTCAACACGCAGATGAAGGACGCGATGAAGGCCAAGGACAAGCTGACCCTGGCCACTGTGCGCATGATCAAGTCTGCCCTGACCAACAAGCAGATCGCCAAGGGCGAGGCACTGACCCCAGAGGACGAACAGGCCGTCCTATCGACCGAACTCAAGCAGCGCAAAGAAAGTCTGGTGGAGTTCAAGGCCGGTGGGCGCGACGACCTGGTCGCACAGCTGGAGGCGGAGATCAAAGTCGTTGCGGCTTACCTCCCCAAGCAGATGGACGAGGCAGCGGTGACTGCGCTGGTCGATACCGTGATCGCGGAGACTGGGGCCACTGGCAAAGCCGACTTCGGCAAGGTGATGAAGGCGCTGATGCCACAGGTCAAGGGTCAAGCGGATGGCGCAATGGTCAACCGCATCGTCAAATCAAAGCTGGGATGATCCCCCAACAGCCAGGCAAATGAAGGGCGCATCTAGCCCGCCCAGTCAGTTGATCAACTGGCTGGGCGGGCTATTTTTGCGGCGCACCAGCTTCGGCCGACTCGTGGCACAGCGCCTCGGTTGCGCAACGGTCGGTGCTCTGGTATCCTTGCTGGGATCAATTGGGAAGGAATGCGGTAAGCTTGGGCCAAAGCGCGCCGCACGGGTGAACCGGATGTTCGAAAACCATAAACGTAAACGCCAAGTCGCTAAGTGGGTCAGCACCCAGGCCTTTGAAAGCTCACTGGATCCTGAGTGCTCGATCTGCGTGACCGACGCCGACGTGGTGAATGGTCTGACCCGGTTCTGCTTTGCCGACGCCGTGTTGCAGATGACGCTGGGCGAACAGGCGACCGTGACGCTGCCATTCGCTATGGATGAGATCGGTCGAAGTCCGTTGATGGGTGAGCTCTTCTTTCGCTTAGAAGAGTGGCAGACGGAGTATGAAGGGGCGTTCAAGGCGGCCCTGGCAGAGGACAGGGCCGGGACCGATATTTGGGCCGAAGCGACAGAGGCGGGCAGCTTTGAGCTGGCGGCGACACTGGCCGTGCTCAAGCGGTGGGCACGCAGGATGTTGGCGGAGACGCGTGAGCTGGCGACCGTCACGGCGGGACTGGGCGCGCTGGCCCGGCTGCGGCACGTCCCCGGGGTCACGCTAGCCGGCGACGTGGCGGCACCGGTGATACCGCTTGCCTTCACCTTAGCGCCGGCAGCCACGGCGGCCCTGGCTGACCTCGAGGCGGCGTACACCGGTGACGTTTGATCAGCGCAGCCCGCTTGGGTCACGGGCTGGCCGGGGCGCGAAGCCGCCAGTTGGTGCGCGAGTGCCTGCTCATAGGCGGCTTTGTCTGGCCAAGCCCGCAGACCCCCGGGCGTATCGCGCGCAGTTGGCGTCAGTGGTCGGCTTGCAGACGGCTTTATGGTAGAATAAAAGCAAAGACTATCCAAAATTGGGGGCAACGAGTTGCCAGACAACGCAGCAGAGAAGATTATTACTTTAGACAGCGCCGAGCAGGCGATCCAGCTGGCCGGCATCAATGACCAGCACTTCGCGCTGATCGAAGAACAGCTCGACGTCTTGATCGCACCGTTCGGCCAGGAACTGCGCATCAGTGGCACGCCCGAGAACGCCAGCCTCGCGTACCAGCTCCTGCAACAGCTGATTGCGCTGATGGCCCGCGGGATCCGAGTCGCGCCACAAGATGTGATCTCGGCGATCAACATGGCGAAGCGTGGCACACTGGAATACTTTGCGGACATGTACAGCGAGACGTTGATCAAGGACATGAAGGGCGCGCCGATCCGCGTCAAGAATTTTGGGCAGCGGCAGTACATCCAGTCGATCCGCCGCAACGATGTGACGTTCGGCATCGGTCCGGCCGGCACCGGTAAGACCTATCTCGCGGTAGTCATGGCGGTGGCCGCGCTGAAGGCGGGGGAAGTCGAGCGGATCATCCTGACGCGCCCGGCGGTCGAAGCCGGCGAGAGCCTTGGGTTTTTGCCGGGTGACTTGAAGGAAAAAGTCGATCCGTACCTGCGTCCGATCTACGATGCACTGCACGCCGTTCTCGGTACGGAACACACGAACCGGTTGCTAGACCGCGGGGTGATCGAGATCGCCCCACTGGCCTATATGCGCGGCCGTACGCTGGACAATGCCTTTGCCATCCTGGACGAGGCGCAGAACACGACCCGGATGCAGATGAAGATGTTCCTGACCCGTCTAGGCTTCGGGTCCAAGATGATCGTGAACGGCGATGTGACGCAGATCGACTTGCCAAACAATCAGCGCAGCGGCCTGATCGAGGCGCGCGACCTCCTGCAGGGGATCGACCATATCGGGTTTGCGACCTTCGCCGCCAGTGACGTCGTGCGGCATCCGGTCGTCGCCAAGATCATCGAGGCGTATGGCAGTGAGGCGTAAGTCTCAAGCGTAACTTGGGGGTGAACGCATGAAGCGCAAGCACATGACAGCCCGCGGCATGACGATCCTGACCGTCCTGGCGATCAGTCTCGCGAGTTTTGCAATGCTGATCTGGCAGGTATTGCCGCAGCCGTTGAACGTGAAAGTCAATACCGTCGCCAAGCAGACGATCATCGCGACGCAGACCGTGGTGGACCAGCAGCGGACTAAGGAGGCGCGAACCGCGGCCCGTAACGCGGTCACGCCGGTCTATTCCTACGACAACACGATTGCCGGTAAGCAGTTAGATAAGCTCAACCGCCTGCAAAAAGCGGTGACCGCAACGGTGGCGGCAGAATCTGCCAAGGCGCAAAAAGCCGCTGACGACTCAGATTACAAGGCCCCAGCGCAGAGGCCCTGCTCAAGGCATTCAAGGCAAGCTACCCGGCCGCTGACTACGATTATTTCGACCAGTACTCGGACGGCTTCTACCGTAGCCTGTTCGGGATGGACAAAGACGCGCGCACCGCGTTGTTCACGGCGGTCACCAGCGTCTTGACGACCCAGCTGACGGGTAAGATCGCGCCGGATGGCGTGACCAGCGCCAAGGCGGCGGCGGGCACAGCGCTGGATTCGATGGGACTGACTTCCGCACAGCGCAAACTCGCCGCACAGCTGATCGATCAGACGCTGATCCCGAACGAACTGGTGGATGCGACCCAGACTGAGGCGAAGCAAGCCGCAGCGGCGGCCGGCGTCAACCCGGTGCAGATCCTGCAAGGGCAGGTGATCGTCCAAGAAGGTCACTTGGTCGATAGTACGGCGATGCACCAGCTGGCGGTCCTCGGATTGACGAAGCGCGCCCGCCCGACGGCTGTGATCGGGCTGATCCTGCTACTTGTGATCCAAGCCGTTGCACTCGGCGTCTTGCTGCGGGATTATCCGGTCACTTCGTGCTTGCGACACACGGTGCTGTATGGCGCGCTGCTGCTGGTGATGCTTGGGCTCATGATCGGGCTGCGTGTGATCGCCCGGGCCGGTCAGCCGAACCTCACGTTGCTCCTGCCGGTCGCCGTAATGCCGCTACTGCTTCGCACGTTCATCGGCCGGCGCATCGCGTTACTCAGTGCCGTGATGATCACATTTTTCGCCTACTTCGCGTTCTACTCGACCACCGGGAGCATTTTCTCCGCCGGGACCGCGCTCACGTACTTGACGACAGGGCTGCTCGCCGTGATGATCGCTAATGAACGCCTTAATGATGTCTTCGGGCGGGTCGCTTTTTGGGTCCTGGGGATCAACCTGGCGCTCACGCTGAGCTTGATGTTGCAACAAGGGGTAGACTTCACCCGGGCGGCAACCTGGCAGACGATCGGTTTCACCGTGGTCGGCCAGCTGTTGGGCTACATCTTGGCGATCGGGCTCACCCCTTACTTGGAGATGCTCTGGCGCGATGATTCGATCTTCACGCTCAACCGCCTGTCGAACCCGAACGACCCCTTGCTGCGTCAGTTGCTGGAAGAGGCGCCGGGCACCTATCACCACAGCATGATGGTCGCCAACCTCGCGGCTAACGCGGTGGCGGCCGTCGGAGGCCGTCAGATGCTGACGCGTGTGGCGTGTTATTACCACGACGTCGGCAAGCTGACTCGGCCACTGTACTTCACAGAGAACATGCCAGCCGGCTTCGTGTCACCGCACAACGCGCTGACGCCAGCGCAGTCGGCCGAGATCATCTTCGCGCATGTGACCGACGGGGTGAAGATGCTCCGCAAGCGGCGGATGCCCCAGTTCATCATTGACATCTGCGCGCAACACCATGGCACGACGCTGATGCAGTACTTCTATGTGACGGCTAAAAAGGCGGATCCGCTCACTCGAGAGGAAGACTACCGGTATCCGGGGCCAAAGCCACAGACACTTGAGGCGGCCGTCGTCAACATCGCCGACACCTGTGAGGCTGCGGTGCGGTCGATGCCACATCCGACACCGGACGGGATCCAGTCGTTCGTGCACAAGATCATCAACGAACGGTTGGTAGATGGTCAGTTCGATGAGGCGCCGATCACTGTCGCGCAGCTGCGCGTGGTCGAGCATTCGCTGAATGACGGCCTGGCAAGCACCTTTTACAACCGCATTGAATATCCAAAATTAGAAGAAGATAAGTGAGGACTTGAGATGGATCTAGAATTGTTCGACGATGAGAAGCGCCTGACGGCCGATCATACGGCCTTGGTGACGCAGCTAGTGGCGTTTGCGGGGCGCGAACTGAAGCTACCTGAGGACACGGAGATGTCGATCACGATCGTTGACGACGCCGAGATCAACCGGATCAACCGCGAATACCGGGACACGGACCGGGTAACGGACGTGATCAGCTTCGCGATCGAAGAAGGTGACGAGGAACTGGTGGGCTTCGACGACATCCCGCGCAACATTGGCGACCTGTTCATCGATCCGGACCAGGTTGCGCGCCAGGCGGTGGACTACGGGCACTCGTTCGAGCGTGAGCTCGGCTACACGGTAGTTCATGGTTTCTTGCACTTGAATGGCTATGATCATATCCAGCCGGCGGATGAAGCGGTCATGATCCCGCTGCAAGAAAAGATCCTGAGCGCCTATGGCCTCACCCGATAAGCGCATCCAGAAGAACCGTCACTGGCTGGCCTCGGCTCGCCATGCCCTTGACGGCCTGTGGGGCACATTCTTGCACGAAGGGAACTTTCGACGGGAATCAGTCGTTGCCTTGGTCGTGATCGGGGCGGCAGCGGTGTTCGACGTCAGCCGCTTCGACTGGTTCCTGCTACTAATCGCGATCCTGCTGGTGTTTCTCGCCGAACTCTGGAACACGATCATCGAAGCGGTGGTCGACTTGGTCGTCGGGGCGCGATTCGATCCCCAAGCCAAGCGGATCAAAGACATGTCAGCCGGAGCCGTCCTCGTCGCCGCGCTGATCGCAGTCGTCTGTGGGGGCTATGTGTTCTTGCCTGTCCTCTGGCGTCTGATCGCTAGATGAGGCTATATCACATCAAACAGGGGCCGCCGACGTTCGGCGGCGCCCGAATAGGAGGGACCTAGATGGATGAATTGATCGAAGCGGCCAAGCAGCAGCGCGAGCGGGCCTATGTGCCTTATTCGCACTTTGCGGTGGGTGCCGCCGTGACTGTCGACGGCCACGTTTTTACGGGCTGTAACATCGAGAACGCCAGCTACGGGCTGTCGCTGTGTGCCGAGCGTAATGCGATGTTCGCCGCCGTGATGGCAGGTTACACACACTTAGATGCGATTGCAGTGATCGCTGATACACCGGGTCCGGTGTCGCCGTGCGGGGCATGCCGTCAGGTGATGACGGAGTTTTTTGCCCCAGACGCACCGGTCACCTTGACTAACCTCAAAGGGGACACACTTGAGACCACGGTGTCGGCAAGTCTGCCCGGCGCATTTGAGAAGGGAGATATGAACGCTTGACTCATCATTCAGGTTTCGTCGCCATCATCGGGCGGCCCAACGTTGGCAAATCGACATTCATGAACCGGATTCTCGGCGAAAAGATCGCGATCATGTCGCCTAAGGCCCAGACGACGCGCAACAAGATCAACGGCATCTACACGACCGACGACGCACAGATCGTGTTCGTCGACACGCCGGGGATCCACAAGCCCAAAAACGCGCTGGACGACTACATGGACACCGCGGCGCTGTCGACGCTGAACCAAGTTGACGCCGTCTTGTTCATGGTGGCCGCCGACGAGAAGAAGGGCCCCGGCGACCAGTACATCCTCGATCAGCTTGCGCACGTGCACGCCCCAGTCTACCTCTTGGTCAACAAGATCGACTTGGTCCACCCAGACGATCTGTTGCCGTTTATTGATCATTTTAAGGACGCACATGATTTCGCCGGCATCTTCCCGATCTCGGCGACTGAAGGCAACAACGTGGACGACTTGTTGCGTGAGCTGACGGCGGCCTTGCCGGAAGGACCACAGTACTACCCGGAAGACCAACTGACTGACCATCCGGAGTATTTCGTTGTCGGTGAACTGGTCCGTGAACAGATCCTGCACCTGACGCACGACGAGATCCCGCACTCCGTTGCCGTTCAAGTCGAGCGGATGAAGGACCGGAGCGAAACGGGCAAGCTGCAGATCGAAGCCTACATTATCGTCGAGCGGGATGGACAAAAGGCGATCGTGATCGGCAAAGGCGGTGTGATGCTCAAGCAGATCGGGATACGCGCACGCCGTGAGATCGAAGCCCTCCTCGGCGAGAAAGTCAACTTGAAGCTCTGGGTCCGGGTCCAGAAGAACTGGCGTGATAATAACGCTTACCTGAAGAGCCTCGGCTACAACATGAAGGAACTGCGGTAATGACTCGAGTGGACGCGACCTTTGCCGGCCTGGTGTTGGCGCGTCACAACTACCGGGAATCCGACATGCTGGTCAAGCTGATGACCGACCGCTTCGGCAAGAAAATGTTCATGCTCAATCGCGCGCGCAAGCCTGGCTTTCGGATGACGGCCGGGATCTTGCCGTTCACGCAAGGTGAGTATGTCGGGACGATCAATTCGGATGGGTTATCGTTCATGACGGCCGTGAAGGATGCGACGCAGTTTCAGGCGATCGCTAGCGATATCACACTGAACGCGTACGCAACATACATCTTGGCGCTGATCGATCAAGCCTTTCCAGACGGTGAGCCACTCGGCCGCTGGTTCGACTTTGCGACCGCGGCACTGACGGCGATCGACACGGGGTTCGACCCCGCCGTGATCACGAATATCGCTGAGGTCCAGCTACTCGGCGCCTTCGGGGTCCAACCCGACTGGCGTGGTTGCGCGCTAGACGGTCGAACAGATCTGCCCCTGGATTTTTCTGAGCAGTACGGCGGCCTGCTGTGCCAGGACCACTGGCACCTCGATGCCTATCGCTACCGCGTCCAGCCTAAAGCGCTGTACCTGCTTCGCCGCTTCAGCGTGATCGATCTGCATCAGCTGCACTCGATCACTGTGAGTCCGGCCACGAAAGCCGAGCTGCGCCGGGTCCTAGACCGCATGTACAGCGATATGGTCGGCGTGACCCCCAAGGCCAAGCGCTTCCTGGATCAGATGGCCCAGTGGCAAGACAAGTTGCCACCACTCAGTTGAAGGGCGTACCTCAGGCTTCACCTCACAGCGGGGTGAGGCTTTTTTGATCCCGCGCCACTAGATTGGTTGACAACTTAGTGACCGGCGAGTAGACTACTAAATAGTAAAACAACTTAGTGGGAGGCGCGTCATGAAACAGACTCAATTGCTCAAGGGGGTGCTGGATGGTTGCGTGCTCGCGCTGATTTCGGGGCATGAACTGTATGGTTACGAGTTGATCCAGGCGCTTCGCGCGACCGGCTTCGACTCGATCGTCGGCGGCACGCTGTATCCGCTGCTGGCAAAATTGGAAAAAAACGGCGATCTAGTCAGCCGAATGCGCGCCTCGCCGGATGGTCCGGACCGCAAATACTACCGGCTGACGCCGCAGGGCCGCCAGACGCTGGCGGCGTTCGACGCGCAGTGGCACCAGTTGACGAACCAGGTGGCAACGATCTTAGAAAGGGTGACCAAAGATGACTGATTTAGCGCAGACTTATCGAGACGAGATGACCCAACTCGAAGCGCAGCTGACACCGAGCGACCGCGCCTATTTTAGCGACTTGCGGGTGTATGCCAGCGCCCGCGCGCTGTGGGTGAGTGAGATTGCACTGAACCAGGCGCTGCTCAGCATGATGCGCGATCTCCTAGAGGCTGAAGCCGCCGGAGAGACCGCGGTGCAGCTGTTCGGCGACGACCCGAAGGCGATGGCCGATGCGGTGATCGGACAACTCCCGCGACCGCGTCTACGTGATACCGCGGCGCTCGGTCTGATCGTGATCAGCTTGAGCTGGTTTTTCTTACTGCTGAGCGGTGGAACTGCGACGGCAGCGGGGATGCGCCTCAGCATGATGGCCGTCGTCTTGACCCCACTGATCGAAGGGGGCTTGATCGTAGCCGCGTTTGCAGTGATCCGCGCCGCGACCTATCCGCACTCACGCTGGCTGGCCACCCGGTACGGCGCTGGGTTGACGATTGGCACACTGGTGGTCGTTGGACTGGCAGCGCTGGTCGCGGTCTATATCGGTCTGCCACAGGTGTGGTCAGTCCTGATCCCAGTCCCGTGGAACTTCGTCGTGATCGGTGGCGCGACGCTCGCCTTCCTGATCGTTGAGTGGCGGCAACATGACCGTGGCAACTGGCCGATCATGGCGATTGGCGGCTTTTTGGCCGGCCTGGCCTTGATCGAGCAAGCCGCGGCCATCCGTCCGCTCGCCATAGGGGCCTGGTGCACTTGGGTCGTGCTCGGCAGCTTAGGGGTTGCGGTCGTGCTCTTTGTGGCTTGGCGTCACCACCAGGCCTGAGCCCGATTCGTCGACCGCTTGCATTGCGCGCGTCGGCGCCCTATCCTGAACGCAAAGGAGTGAGCACGATGAGTGAATTTGACCACGCCCCCGAACGGCGGAGGACCGATGCGATCAAGTGGGCGGTGGCGGACTCAGAGCAACAATGTGGATCGCGGATATGGATTTCGCGACCGCGCCGGCGATCACGGCCGCGCTACAGGCGCGGCTGACCGATGGGGCGTATGGGTACGAGGCGCCGTCCGCTGCCTATTTCACGACTGTCGCTGAGTGGCTCGCGACCCAGCACCAGGCCCGCCCAGCCCTTGACTGGCTGATGTTTGCTGGCGGTGTGATGCCGGCACTTGCCGCTTTGATCCGTCAATTGACCGCACCCGGGGATCAGATCCTGGTGCAGGCGCCAGTGTACAACATGTTTTTCAGCACGATCGCAGCGAATGGCCGGCGCGCCGTCAGTGCGGATCTGCGTTACACTGCGGGTCAGTACGCGATCGATTGGCCCGCCCTGGCGGCGCAGTTAGCAGCACCGGCGACCACGATGATGCTCCTGTGCAGTCCGCATAACCCGATCGGTCGCGTCTGGTCTCGCTCGGAACTGACGCGCATCGCGGCCCTGTGTGCGCAGTGCGAGGTTCAACTGGTCGCAGATGAGATCCACGCCGATCTCGTGTGGCGCGGTGCGCCGCACGTGCCCCTCCATGCGGTGACCGATACCGGTATCAGCTTGATCTCACCCAGCAAAACGTTCAACCTCGCTGGTCTGCACTCCGCCACAGTGATCGTGCCAGAGCCAACGCGACGGGCGCAGGTGCGGCGCGCACTGGCGATCGCACAAGTCGACGAGCCCACGGTGTTGGCTGTCCCGGGGACGATCGCTGCTTATTCGCAAGGCGGGCTGTGGCTCGCCGCGCTTAACCAGCAGCTGCGGACGAACTGGACCGAGGTAATCGCCTTTCTTGCTGCCAACCTACCGCGGTGCACGTGGTTCCGGCCACCGCGACTTACCTGATGTGGCTTGACGTCTCAGCGTACAGATGCCCTGCGTCGGCTTTGGTCACACAGATCCGTCAACGTAGTGGGTTGGTGCTGGCAGATGGCACCGTCTACCAAGGCAACGGCGCGCATTTTTTGCGGCTGAACCTCGCCTGCCCACCGGTCATGCTGGCAGACGGTCTGCAGCGCTTGGCCAGCGGGCTGGCGGCCACTGATTGATGTCTGAGTCCGTGCGCAGACGACCTCAAAACAGGCGCGGCGCACCCCGGTACTGAAGGGGTGTGCCGCGCCTGTTCGGGCGTAGCGGTCAGACGAATAAATAGATCGAGGCGTACATGAACGCACTGCCCAGGATCACGAACAGATGCCAGATCACGTGGATGTAAGGGATCTGCTTTTGGGCGTACAAGACTGCACCGAACGTGTAGGCGACCCCGCCGGCAACGAGTAGCCAAAACCCGATCGGCCCCAAGTGTTGCCACAGTGGCTGCATCCCAATCAGACACATCCAGCCGAGGATCACGTAGATCGCCGTTTCAGCATACTTGAGCTTGCCGAGAAAAAAGCATTTATACCCGACGCCGAGCAGACACAGGACCCAGATCGCGGCGAGCAGCCCGACCCCAAGTGGCCCACCGATGGCGACGAGGCAATAGGGGAGATACGAACCGGCGATCAGGAAGAAGACCCCGGAGTGATCGATCACCTGTAGTACGTGCCGAGCCTTGGTGAAATAGAGGCTGTGAAAAAGGGTCGAGGCAGTGTAGAGGACGATCAGTGCGAGCCCGAAGCCGGTGAAGGTGACCAGGCGTAGCGGCGTCGTGGCCTTAAAGGCCAAGGCGACAGTACCGACGACGGCCAACCCGAGTGCAAAGGCATGGGTCACCGCACTCAGCATCTCGTTGTTGAAGGTGTAGTAGCGCGACCGCGGCTTAACTTGTAATTGCATGTTCGAGACCTCCCGTATTGGTTTACTCATTAATGATACCGCGTTCGGTACTGTATTTCAATTACATCTGGTTTTTAAAACTAAATAAAGTGATACTGACAAACCCTGCCGGTTTTGCTATAATTGAAGGGTGCCGAAGGACATCTACAAAGAAAGCGTGGCAGAGAAATGACCAAAATCAAACTTGTGACCGACTCATCGATCCAGATGACCCCAGAAGAGCTCGACCAGTATGACGTGCATGTGATCCCGCTGACGATCATGATCGACAGCACCGTCTACGTCGACGGCGAGACGATCACCCGAGAAGAGTTCATGGCCAAGATGGCGGCAGCGACCGCGCTACCGAAGACCTCTCAGCCGGCGATCGGCACGTTTCTCGATATGTTCGATGCGCTGACGGAAGACGGCAGCGAGGTCTTGGCCATCCACATGCTGGAGGCGATCTCAGGCACGGTCAACTCTGCACGCCAAGCCGCCGAGCTGGCGCACGGTAAGGTGACCGTGATCGATTCGGACTTCACCGATCGCTCGATGGCCTTTCAGGTGATCGAAGCGGCCAAAATGATCCAGGCCGGCCACACCGTCGATGAGATCGTTGCCCGACTCGCGGAGATCCGTGCCAACACGAAGCTGGTGCTGGGCGTGTCGAACCTAGACAACTTGGTCAAAGGCGGGCGGCTCAGCCGGGTGTCCGGGATGATCTCCACGCTGCTCAACATCAAGGTGACGCTCGAAGTCACTGGCGGTGAGCTGGTCGCACGTCAAAAAGGCCGCGGGATGAAGACGATCCACCGCTTCGTCGACGAGACCGTCGAGAAGATGAAGGCGCTCGAGAACATTCAGGCGATTGGCGTCTCCTACGCCGGTGGACTTGAACTGGCGACCGGGGTGGCAGACAAGATCCGCGCTGCGTTGCCGAATGTCCCGCTGATGTTTCGGCCGACCGATCCGGTGATCGCGACACACACCGGTGAAGGGGCCTTTGCGATTACGTGGTATGTGGATTAGAATAGAGACTAACGGGCAGGGGTGACCCTGCCTTTTTCTATCCAAAGGGGGCAATCAGATGAAATGGGCGACGATTGGCCGCCGCGTGCTGTATGTCGCGGTCGTGGCGGTACTCACGTTTGGCGGCTGGCAGCTTTTCGGGCCTGAGCCGACCACACACCACCTCAGCGGCCAGACCAAGTCGGTGCGGCCCCTCCAGCTGACCGCGATCGGCGACTCCCTGACACATGGGGTCGGAGACGAGACCAACAGCGGCGGTTATGTCGCGCTGATCAAGACCGATCTTGAGCGGAGCGGCGACTACACGGTCACGACACAGAACTACGGCGTAACTGGCGATACCTCGACGCAGATCCAAAAGCGCGTCGATCAGCAGTCGAAGCTGCGCGCATCGGTCAAGACCGCAGATATCTTGACGGTCACCGTCGGCGGCAATGACCTGATGCATGTGCTGCAGGACCACTTCCTCGACATCACCAAGCAGGACGTCGCCGAGGGGAATGCGGCCTTCCAGAAGCGGCTGGCGACCCTGATCGGCACGCTGCGCGCGATGAACCCGACGGCGCCGATCTATGTGTTCGGGATCTACAACCCCTTTTACGTCTATTTCCCACAGCTGACCGCGATGACCGACAGCGTCACCCAGTGGAACGCCGCAACGAAAAAGACGCTGGCGAAGGTCACCGACGCCTATTACGTCGACATCGACGCAGTGCTGACGAAGGGCGGCGCCACGCAGACCGACAAGGCGACTAAGAGCAGCCTGAAAAAGGCGCTTGCCGGTGGTAATCCGCTGATCTTCACCCAAGACCATTTTCACCCCAATAATGCGGGCTACGCGAAGATGACTTCGCAACTGTGGGCCGTGATGCAATCCAGTCAGAAAGCGTGGGAAAAACCATGAAACGCGCAGAACATCGACAACAGCAAGGGCAGCTGGCGCCCACCCGGCCCACGGCCTCACGCCACATCAACTGGTGGCAACTCATCGCCTTGACGCTGATCGGCCTGATCCTGGGCAGCGGCATCTGGTTCGTGACCAAGGTCGTGACGCCTTACCAGACGCCGATCAGCCGCTCGACGCCTGCGACGAGCAGCGACCCGGCACTGACCGTCTCATTGACTAAGCGCCAGGTCAACCGGATCGTGACCTATTATCTGAATGATTTTCAAAAAGGCAGTCAGGTGAAATACAGCCTGACCGTCGCCGACCAGGCGGTGCTCGGCGGCGACTTCAAGTTCTTCGGGGCGACCATCCACTTCGAGCTCCTGTTCGATCCACTGGTCCGGTCTAACGGCGATGTCGAATTGAAGGCGCGGAGCCTGAACGTTGGCAGTCTGCCCGTCCCGATCAGCTACGTGATGAGCTACGCCGGGCGCACCTTCAAGCTACCAGACTGGGTCAGCCTGAATAGTAAGAAGGAGACCATTGTGATAGAATTGAGCAAATTCGCGCTAGCTAACGGGATGAAGATCCAGGCCAATAAGATCGATCTGCCGAACGACCAGATCGACTTGTCGGTGTTCCTACCGACGCAGTCTAAGTGAGGGGGATGACCAATGTCTGAGACGGCAATTTTTGCAGGTGGGTGCTTTTGGTGCATGGTGCAGCCATTCGAGACCCAACCGGGGATCCAAAACGTGGTTTCCGGCTACACAGGGGGCCACGTGCCTGATCCAACCTACGCGCAAGTCAAGCAACACGAAACGGGGCACACCGAGGCCGTGAAGATCACCTTCGATCCGACTGTGATCAGCTATGCGCGACTGGTCGAGTGCTACTGGCAGCAGACCGATCCGACAGACGCAATGGGGCAGTTCCAAGACCGCGGCGATAACTACCGGCCAGTGATCTTCGTCAACTCACCGGCCCAGCGCGCGACAGCCGAAGCGTCTAAGGCCGCCTTGGCGGCAAGCGGGATGTTCCAGGATCCGATCGTCACGACGATCGAAGACGCCCAGCCCTTCTACCCGGCAGAGCCCGAGCACCAGCAATTCTACGCGAAAAATCCGCGCCGGTATGCGGCGGAGCACGCCCAACGTCAGGCGTTTCTTGACGCACACTGGAAGGAGTAAGCATGCGACAGTCTTTTTATCAGTTCTTGATGACCCTGCGCAACCCCAATGACCACGGGGAAGTGGCTAACTTTGCGCAAAACGCCTTCCTCGATCACGGCTTCCCCAAACAAGAAGACGACTTCGAGGCCCTCAGCAACTACTTGGAATTGAACGGCAACTACCTCCCGTCGATGAGCATCTTCGACGAGGCGTTCGCGCTGTATCAAGCACACGAACACGTAGGAGGTCCACAACATGGCTAAACTTCGAGTGCCGATCTGGGTGATGGCGACCGGGATGAGCGTTGCACTGATCGGTGGCGGGGCCCTCGGTTACGCGACGCGGGGGACCGTCGATTCTGCCCGTCAAGCCACAAGCGGGACCCCCACCGGTGTGCCCCAGTCTTTCGATAAGGTGCTGGCGACCTACAGTGTGATCCGCAAGAACTACTATGAATCGACCAGCGCGACCAAGCTGGCCGACGGCGCGATCGCCGGGATGCTAGATAGCCTCGGCGATCCGTATTCGACTTACCTGCAAGACACTGCTAAAAACGATCTGGATAGTACCATCTCGGCCAGCTTCGGCGGGATCGGCGCCACGATCGAGCAAGGTGCGAATAAGCTGACGATCGCGAGCATCATGCCAGACACCCCGGCCAAAAAAGCGGGGCTCAAGGTCGGCGATCAGCTCCTGTCCGTCAACGGACAGTCGGTCGAGAAGCTCGATGTGACCAGCGCGGTCGCCAAGATTCGTGGCAAGATCGGCACCAGCGTCAAAGTGGCCGTCTTGCGTGATGGCAAAACGGTGACTGCGACGATGACGCGCGCCAAGATCACCACTGATACGGTCACCGGGGCCCTGAGTCCCACTGATGCTAAAGTGGGGGTCATCACGATGGCCACCTTCTCTGAGCCGACGGCCTCGCAGTTCAAGGCCACCGTCAAGGCGTTGCGCAAGCAAGGCGCCAAGGCCTTCGTACTCGATCTCCGCGGCAACCCCGGTGGAATGCTGGAGACCGCGCTTGAGATCGGGTCGATGTGCCTCAAGGACGGGCAGACGATCGTCAAGATCGAGGACCGCGCGAAGCACCAAGAAGTCTACACGGCCAGCAAGCAGTACGACAACGGTTTCAAGGTGACCGAACCGCTGGCCGTCTTGATCGATGGCGACTCTGCTAGTGCCAGTGAGATCCTGGCCGGCGCGCTGGCGCAGGACCGGCACGCCCCGCTAGTGGGGACCAAGAGCTTCGGCAAGGGGACCGTCCAGAACATCGCGAGTCTGTCGAAGACGGCCGAAGTCAAGTTGACGGTCGCCCGGTGGCTGACGCCTAATGGGACCTGGATCCACAAGAAGGGCTTGACCCCGACGATCAAGGTCGACTATCCCGACTACGCGAAGATCGCAGCGGTCAGCGTGACTAGCCTCAAGCTGGGCGATGAAAGCGGTAATGTGCGGGCGCTTCAGCAGATGCTGGTCGCCCTCGGGTTCGATCCGCAGGCCACGAATGGCTACTACGGACCGACGACCGCCGCAGCGGTGAAAGCTTTTCAGGCGCAGTACAAGTTGACGACGAGTGGTACGGCCGATACGGCCACGATCAGTGCGATCGAGGGCCAGCTGGCCCAGAAGTTCCAGCACGATGATCCGATGATGATACAGGCGGTCAAAGCCGCACACCACTAAACAGCAGATGGCCCGAGTCAGTGATCGATCACTGACTCGGGCCATCTTTTTGAGTTCGGGTTGCGCCAAAAGGACATGCTGGTCGAATGGAGCCCGACTCCCGGGACGTGAGGGCGGCAGCCGTCGTCGACAACGGGGGACACGACCGGCTTGATGGGTCGTTTCGCATGGTCTGTCACATCCACCTCGACGAGGCCACTTGGCTTAGTGCTGACCTGCGCGGGTCGCCGCTTCTCGTACGGGGCTGAAGCTGAGGCGGTGGATCGGTGTGATCCCGAGGGCATCGAGGCCCGCCAAGTGGCGGGCCGTCCCGTAACCCATGTTGTCACACAGGTCGTACCCCGGGTAGATCTGATCATACATCACCATCAGCCGATCACGGACCACCTTGGCCACGATGCTCGCCGCCGCAATCGATAGGCTATTCGCATCGCCCTTGATCAGCTTGCGTTGCGGGAGCGGGACGGGGACGGTCATCGCATCGACAAGCAGATAGTCCGGGCGAACACGGAGGTGCTGCACGGCTGTGGCCATTGCCAGCTCGGTCGCGTGGTAGATATTCTCGCGATCGATCATCTGGGCGTCGGCCACCCCGAGGCTGACGGCAACGGCTTGTGAGACGATCTGAGGGAACAGTAAGGTGCGCGCATGCGCGGTCAGCTGCTTGGAGTCGTTGACCGGTAGCGCAAAATCATGCGGTAGGATCACCGCCGCCGTGACGACTGGCCCGGCCAACGGTCCGCGGCCCACCTCGTCGATCCCTGCAATGTGTGGATACCGGGGCCACAACTCACGCTCATAGCGACTGCGGTACTGCAACGCCAATGCCGAAGCCGCAGCTGCGGCCTGGTGGCGCTCGTATTGTGCGAGCAAGCGTTGTGCCCCGATCCGCGTGTCGGCGCGAAGTGCGGTCAGCGTCGCCTCAGCGACGACTGGCTGGGCCAACAACACCTTGAACTCACTCAGCGTGGTCATCGGGCACCTCGAGCGTGAACGGGCCAAGCTTGCCTTGGCGTGCATCGAAAATGAGCCGCTCAGCTGCCCGGTTGTAATTGTCCCCAAAGCCCATCTTACCCGCCAGCACGACCATCAGCTCGTGTGCGGGTAACGCGACCTCATCCGCGTTGAGATGGTAAAGGAAGCGCAACTTGGCCGGGGCCTCGGCTTGAAAGAATCGAAGCCCGTACAGACCGACTGTGTCCTCTTGAAAGACCGAGTCTGCGATCGCCCCGGTCAGCGCCAGCTTCATGCCGATCGTCTCGTCATCGAACTTCGGCCACAAGATCCCCGGGGTGTCCAGCAGTTGCAGGGTGTCATCTGCCTTGAGCCATTGCTGATTCTTCGTCACCCCAGGGCGGTTCCCGGTGACGGCAATATTCTTTTTGATCAGACGATTCAGCACCGTGGACTTGCCCACGTTCGGGATCCCGATGCACATTGCCCGCAGGCTCGGGTTGCGGATGCCGCGGGCTTTTTGCTTGGCGAGCTTGGCCGCCATCAGCTTCTGGGCCAGCTGGGGGATCTGCGCCAGACGCTTGGCGTGCTGGGCGTCGATAGCGAGCGCCTCGTAACCCAAGCTTCGATAGTGATCCAGCCACAGCGCCGTCTTGACCGGATCGGCTAGGTCCTTCTTGTTGAGCACCATGATGCGCGGCTTCTGGCCGACGATCTCGTTCATCATCGGATTACGGCTGGCTTCAGGAACTCGCGCATCGACGACTTCGAGCACAAGGTCGACGAGCTTCAGCTTTTCTTGAACTTGATTGCGGGCCTTGGCCATGTGACCGGGGAACCATTGAATTTGTGCCATGTGGATACCTCTTTCGTTGTTTTACCACCAGCCATTGTACCAGTTTTGGGGCCCGCCTGTAAAAGCCGGACGATCAGCGTAATCTTTTTCAAATGGGGGGATGGCGTGATGAAGATCCGTGAGTTGCTGGTGCATTGGCACCTGTTGATGCACACCAAAGCCTGGGAGACCGAGGCGACCCTGTGGCAAATCATCGTGGCGCGCCAGCTGGGTCCTGATGACGATGCCAGCCAGCTGGCGGATTGGCCCGGCGTCGCGCCGCTTCAGATCGCCTGGACCGACCCAGAGTGGCGTCACACGGCGCACCAGCTCTACCGTCGTCAGCCGGTCTTGACGCGACTCGACCCGCAGTACCCGCTTCGGCTCCAAGAAAGCAGTCAGCCGCCGCTGGTCCTGTTTTTCGCGGGGCGGTTGGGACTCTTAGAGCGCCTGGCTCTCGCGGTGGTCGGCGCGCGTCAGGCGAGTCGTTACACACGCGAGGCCCTGATCAGCTTGGGGCGGGACCTGCCGGCGCTGGTGATCGTCAGCGGGCTGGCGGCTGGGGCCGACACCTTCGCGCATCAGTATGCGCTCAGTCGTGAGTGGCCAACGATCGCGGTGTTGGCCAACGGCCTCGACCAGGTCTACCCCGCGCGCAACGTCGAACTTCAAGCCCGCATCGGGCAAGTGGGGCTGTTGCTGAGCGAATATCCACCAGGCGTCACGCCACAGCCGTTTCGCTTTGTTGCCCGAAACCGGATCATTGCGGGTCTGGTGCATGGGGTGCTGGTGACCGAGGCCGCGGCGCACAGCGGGAGCCTGATCACGGCTAACTTTGCCCTCCAGAACGGGCGGGAGGTCTTCGCGGTCCCCAACCAGCTCGATGCGCCGCTGGGCGTTGGGACGAACGCCCTGATCCAAGCGGGGGCCAAACTGGTCCAGCGAAGTGCAGATATTGCAGAAGAGTTGCGTTTTTATCACTGAGCATGCATATTTATATAGTAGGAATTGACAAAGGTTCCAACGATAGATATGATAGCTTGTGTTTTTGAGCTATCTGCTCAGTGAAAGGAGGGCGCCCATGACCGCCAAGAATTTGGTCATTGTGGAATCGCCAGCAAAAGCCAAGACGATCGAAAAATACCTAGGTCGCAACTACAAAGTGGTGGCGTCTTTGGGGCACATCCGGGACTTACCCAAAAGTCAGATGGGTGTCGACGTCGAACATAATTACGAGCCAAAATACATCTCCATCCGCGGTAAGGGGGATGTGATCAAGGACCTTAAGAAGGCCGCCAAGAAGGCTGACCACATCTACCTCGCCGCTGACCCGGACCGTGAAGGGGAAGCAATTGCGTGGCACGTCAGCCACATCCTAGACCTCGACCCCGCCGGCAAGAACCGCGTGGTCTTCAATGAGATCACGAAAGATGCCGTCAAAAACGCGTTCAAGACGCCGCGAAGTATCGATATGAATCTGGTCGATGCACAACAGGCACGGCGCGTATTGGATCGACTGGTTGGCTATTCGATCAGCCCGCTTCTGTGGAAGAAGGTCAAAAAAGGGCTGAGCGCCGGGCGTGTGCAGTCCGTCGCGCTGAAGCTGATCATCGACCGTGAAAACGAGATCCGCGCCTTCAAGCCCGAGGAGTACTGGAGCTTGGATGCCGAGTTCAAGAAGGGGACCAGCAAGAAGTTTGCAGCCAGTTTTTACGGTCTGAATGGCAAGAAGACGGCCCTGCCGAACAACGATGCAGTGCAAGCGGTCCTGCGTGAGGTCGACAAGAAGCAGCCGTTCGATGTGACGAACGTCGTCAAGAAAGAGCGCAAACGCTTCCCGTCACCACCGTTCACGACCAGCTCACTGCAGCAGGAAGCCAACCGTAAGCTCGGCTTCCCGGCCCGTAAGACCATGATGTTGGCGCAACAGCTCTACGAAGGGATCAACCTTGGCGGTAAGCTCGGCACGACCGGGTTGATCACATACATGCGAACCGACTCGACGCGGATTTCGTCTGTCGCCAAGGAAGAAACCAGTCAGTTCATCCACGACGTTTATGGCGAAGCCTACGCCGCGGTCAAGATCCGCCAGGGCAAGCTGCAGGAAGGGGCGCAAGACGCCCATGAGGCGATCCGGCCGACTAGCACGAACCGGACGCCGAAGAGCCTCGAGGCGGTGCTCGACAAGGACCAGATGAAGCTCTACCGCTTGATCTGGAGCCGCTTCGTGGCCAGTGAGATGACGCCGGCGGTGGTCGATACCGTACAGGTCACGATCACGCAAGGCGCAGCGACTTTCCGGGCCAACGGTAGCCAGACGAAGTTTGAAGGGTTCACGAAGCTGTACGTCTCAAGCCGTGATGCTGACACGAAGGACAATCTGCTCCCAGAACTCGCGATCGGCGATCAGGTGACCTTGGTCAAGACCGATCCGGCCCAGCATTTCACCCAGCCACCGGCGCGCTTCTCCGAAGCGAACCTGGTCAAGGCGCTGGAAGAAAACGGTGTCGGTCGCCCAAGTACTTACGCGCCGACGATCGAGACGATCAAGAAGCGCTACTACGTCAAGATCACGGCCAAGCGATTCGAGCCGACTGAGCTCGGGGAGATCGTCAACGACCTGATCAACGAATTCTTCCCGGACATCGTCAACATCAAGTTCACCGCGAATGTCGAATCTGAGCTCGATAGCATCGAAACCGGAGAGACGGAATGGGTCAAGGTCATCGACCAGTTCTACCAACCGTTCAAGCAAGAACTCGCCCACGCTGAAGAAGGGATCGAGAAGGTCCAGATCAAGGACGAACCCGCGGGCTTCGACTGCGACATCTGCGGCGCGCCGATGGTGATCAAGCTTGGCCGCTTCGGCAAGTTCTACGCCTGCTCACGCTTCCCGGATTGCCGCAACACCAAGGCGATCGTCAAGGAGATCGGGGTGATCTGTCCGAAGTGTGGCCAGGGTCAGATCGTCGAGCGCAAGTCCAAGCGCAACCGCATCTTCTACGGCTGTGACCGCTACCCTGCCTGTGACTTCGTCTCGTGGGATAAGCCGGTCGGCCGCGATTGCCCGATCTGTGGCCACTACCTGATCGAGAAGAAGTCGCGTGGCGGACGCCAAGTGGTCTGCCCGAACAACGACTACAAGGAAGCCGTGCAAAAATAACCGTCCGGTCAGATCGCGGCTGCGGTCTAGCGGGCACAGGAGGAACTTATGCCAACAGTCAACGTGATCGGTGCCGGACTGGCCGGCAGTGAAGCGGCTTGGCAGATCGCTAATGCCGGGGTCGACGTGAACCTGTACGAGATGCGGCCGGTCGCGACGACCCCGGCGCATCACACCGCGAACTTTGCGGAGCTGGTCTGTACGAATTCCTTGCGCGCGAACGGCCTGACCAATGCGGTCGGCTTGCTCAAAGAGGAGATGCGCCGGCTGGACTCCGTGATCATGGCCAGCGCTGATGCGACCGCAGTTCCCGCTGGTGGTGCGCTGGCGGTCGACCGAGAGCCATTCTCCCAGCTAGTCACCGCTAAGTTGCGTCAGCACCCACGGATCACCGTGATCAATGAGGAACTACACGATTTTCCAGCGGGGATCACGGTGGTGGCGACCGGTCCGTTGACCGCTGACGCGTTAGCGCAGCAGATCGTGGCCCTGAATGGGACAGATGGGTTGCACTTCTTTGATGCAGCAGCCCCGATCTTAGACGCCAACTCGATCGACGACAAGATCGTCTACAAAAAATCGCGTTACGATCGCGGCGAGGCCGCCTACCTGAACTGCCCGATGACCCGCGAAGAGTTCGAGACGTTCCAGCAAGCCCTGGTCACTGCCGAGGTCGCGACAGGGCACGGGTTTGAAAAACTCGACGTCTTCGAAGGCTGTATGCCCATCGAAGTGATGGCGAAGCGGGGGCCACGCACGATGCTGTTCGGGCCACTGAAGCCAGTCGGCTTGGCAGACCCACGCACTGGGCGGGACCCGTACGCGGTCGTCCAACTGCGGCAGGATAACGCCGCGGCCAGCCTTTACAACATCGTTGGGTTCCAGACGCACCTGAAGTGGGGCGAGCAAAAGCGCGTCTTTCGACTGATCCCAGGGCTCCAAAACGCGGAGATCGTGCGCTATGGGGTGATGCACCGCAACACCTACATGAACTCACCGGCGGTCTTGGCGGACACGTACGAAAGTCGCAAGCGGGCTGGTTTGTTCTTCGCCGGTCAGATGACCGGGGTCGAAGGCTATGTCGAATCAGCGGGGAGTGGCCTGATCGCTGGCCGCAACGCGGCGCGACTGGCCCTGGGCCAACCGTTGCTGACCTTCCCGGAGACCACCGCTTTGGGATCGATGGCCCACTATATTACGCATACCAGCGCCAAACACTTTCAGCCGATGAACGCAAACTTCGGCATCATGCCCAGCCTGCCAACCCGGATCCGCGATAAGCGCGAGCGCGCGCAGGCGCTGAGCGACCGTGCTTTGGCGGACCTAGCAACCTTCATGGGCTGAGCATAGCAAGGGACCTTGACTTTTGTCACGGTCCCTTGTTTGTGTACACTAGTCCAATAGCGTGACGGACCAAAAGGCCGCTTTCTTCGCTGCCGGCGTGCATGGCCACCCAGGCCTTGCGGGTTATCTCGCAGGTAAGCCATCAGCCTAGCACCCGTCGGCATAAAAATGCTTCTGCGCGAGTCGCGTGATTGTCGGCGCCTGCGCGCTGTGTTACGGTGTTAGGGAGGTGAGAAGATGGATCAGATCCAAGAATTCTGTCAGTACCTGCTTGTTGAGCGCCATTACTCTGCAGAGACCAAGAAAGCCTACGCGGAGGACCTCAATGCGTTTCGTCAGTTCCTCCAGGACAACGGCGGCTTCTCCAGCTTTGGGGCAGTCGACCGCCTGGACGTTCAGACCTACCTCGCGAGTCTGTCCGCGCGTGCGCTTGCGCGAAGCTCGGTCGCCCGCAAACTCTCCAGTTTGCGGAGCTTCTACCGCTACTTGATCCGAGTGGGTGAAGCCAAGGTCGACCCCTTCGAGGTCGTCGAGACCCGCAAGAGCCACAATCACTTGCCGAGCTTCTTCTACGAAGCGGAGATCCAGGAACTGTTCGCGGTCGTCGACGGGCCGACACCGTTAGATCAACGCAACTCGGCACTCCTGGAAGTGCTATACGGCACCGGGATCCGAGTCAGCGAGTGCGCGAATCTCACGTTACCGCAGATCGATTTTGAGCTTGGGCTCCTGCTCGTCCACGGGAAGGGTAACAAGGATCGCTATGTCCCATTCGGGCGGTATGCGGCAACGGCCCTGCACCGCTACCTGGACGACGGGCGCATCACGCTGATGGCGAAGCTGGATCAGCGCCACGAGCGCGTCTTTGTCAATCAACACGGTCGTCCGATCACCGCGCGCGGCATTGAGTACATCCTCGATCAGCTGGTGAAGCGCACGAGCCTGACCGGCGGGATCCATCCGCACATGCTGCGCCACAGCTTCGCGACGCACATGCTCGACCACGGCGCAGACTTGCGCACGGTGCAGGAGCTTTTGGGGCACGCGAGCCTGTCGACGACCCAGATCTACACGCACATGACGACGGAACACCTCAAGGCTGACTACATGAAGTACTTCCCCAAGCACAATTAGGGCGAAAGTCTGATGTTTTGACCAATCAAACCCTTTACACTGAAACTAGGACATGACGCCTTGTCGTCTCGCGACGGGCATGAAGGAGTGTAACGATGACAACAATTGCAGCAGTACGCAAGAACGGCCATACCGCCATTGCCGGTGACGGTCAAGTCACCTTGGGCGAAAAGGTGATCATGAAGGGCAACGCACACAAGGTCCGGCGCATCTATGGTGGCCAGGTCGTGATCGGGTTCGCCGGTGGCGTCGCAGACGCGTTCACCCTGGAAGAATGGTTCGAAAAAAAGTTAGAGAATCACGCCGGCAACCTGCGCCGCGCCGCGGTGGCGCTGGCGCAGGACTGGCGCAAAGATCCCACCCTGCAGAAACTTGAAGCGATGATGATCGTGATGGACCAACACGACTTGCTACTCGTCTCCGGATCGGGTGAAGTGATCGATCCGGACGATGACGTCGTGGCGATCGGCTCTGGGGGCAACTATGCCCAAGCTGCCGCGATGGCGATGATCCAACACACCGAGATGCCAGCTGCGGATATCGCCCGGGCCGCGATCGACATCGCGGGTTCGATCGATATTTTCACCAACCACAACATCATTGTGGAGTCCTTCTAGGAGGCCAATATGAGCGTAAAAACCCCAAAACAGATCGTTGAAGCCCTGGACCAGTATGTGATCGGTCAAAGTGACGCCAAGCGTGCCGTTGCGGTGGCGCTGTACAACCGCTACCGACGCATGCAGCTACCAGACAAGCTCCAACAAGATATCACCCCGAAGAACTTGCTGATGATTGGACCGACCGGGGTCGGCAAAACCGAGATCGCCCGTCGGCTCGCGAAGATCGTCAACGCTCCGTTCGTCAAGGTCGAGGCGACCAAATTCACCGAGGTCGGCTATGTCGGTCGCGACGTCGAGTCGATGGTGCGCGACCTAGCCGACGTCGCGGTCTCAATGGCAGAGGCCCGTGCGTTTGCCAACGTGCGCGGCCGTGCAGAGCGGGAAGCGAATAAGCGACTTGTCCGCCTGCTCGTTCCCGCCCTCAAGAAGGCCAAAAAGTCGTCTAACCCGATGGCCGACATGATGAGCATGCTACAGGGCCTTCAGAACGGCGACGGGGTGCCAGACCAGCAACCACAAGAGGAGCTGACCGACGAGATCCGCAACCAGCGGCTGAGCGTCGCAGAGCAACTCGAACACGGCCTCCTGGAAGACCGCGAACTCACCGTCAGCATCACCGACGAGAAAAAACCCAACGGCGGTAATGACATGTACGGCCAGATGGGGATCGACCTGAGCGAGACGCTGGGGGCGATGATGCCGAAGAAGAAAGTCGACCGGACGATGACGGTCAAAGAGGCGCGCGAGGTCTTCATCCGCGAAGAAAGTGACAAGCTAGTCAACCACGCAGACATCTACCACGATGCGATCCAGGCCGCGGAGAACAACGGGATCATCTTCATCGATGAGATCGACAAGATCGCGGCCGGGGATAAGCGTAATTCTGGCGAAGTCTCCCGCGAAGGCGTGCAGCGTGACATCCTGCCGATCGTAGAAGGGTCGCAAGTCTCGACCAAATACGGGCCGCTGAATACTGACCACGTCTTGTTCATCGGCTCTGGGGCGTTCGCCACGGCCAAGCCGTCGGATCTGATCGCAGAGTTGCAAGGGCGCTTCCCGATCCGCGTGGAGCTCAAGGATCTCACGCATGACGACTTCGTTCGCATCCTCACAGAGCCGGACAACGCGCTGGTCAAGCAATACATCGCGCTTATCAAGACTGACGGCGTCAAGCTGACGTTCACACAAGAGGCAATCGACGCGATCGCGACGATTGCCATCCGCGTCAACCACGATACAGACAACATCGGAGCGCGCCGGTTGGCCACTATCCTCGAGAAGCTGCTCGAGGACGTCCTTTACGAAGGGCCGGACATGCAGATGGGTGACATCATGATCACCGAGGAGTACGTTACCAGTAAGGTCGGCAACATCGCCGCGGACAAAGACATGACGCGTTATATCCTGTGATCGCCTGGCAGTCCGACCACACTTGCGTTTGGTCGTGATCAGCCGCCTGGCAGAGGCCGCGGGCAGGGCCAGACCTTGCCCCCGAGACCGCGCGCCCGGGTCAGATCGCGGGCCAGGGGCCAGGTTGCGCTTGGGCCCTGTGCCGGCCGTGGTGACGTCCGAAGTTCAGCGCTCAGACTTGAACGAAAAGCGCTGTCATGGTATAAATGAGAAGCACTGACCAGTGAATTGGTCGATACCAATCTTGAGAACGAGGAAGAGACTATCATGGTAACCTTACACAATGACTTCTTGACCGTCACCGTGGCGGAGCACGGGGCGGAGATCACGAGCATCCGCGATCACCATACGAACCAGGAATACATCTGGCAGGCTGACCCGAGCATTTGGAAGCGTCACGCCCCAGTGCTGTTCCCGATCGTCGGTGCACTGAAGGATGACACCTACACGTACCAAGGGCAGACGTATCACATGACGCAGCACGGGTTTGCGCGCGACCGCGAGTTCACCGTCAGCGCACAAAGCGCCACACAAGTCGACTTCCTACTGACCGATGACGCAGAATCGCGTGCGCTTTTCCCGTTTGCCTTTCGGTTCGGCCTGCGCGTGAAGCTCGAAAACAACACCGTCACGGTCACTTACCACGTCGAGAATCCAGCAGAAGATGCGCCGTTGCTGTTTTCCGTCGGTGGGCACCCTGGGTTCAACATCCCGCTGACTGAGGACACGACCTATACGGATTACTACATGGCGTTCGCGCCACGCAAGTCCCGTGTGCAGATCCCGTTGCTCGCTGGGGCGGGGATCGACTACCAGAACCGGACACTGGCGGCCACCGACACCAACCTGCAGTTAAGCCATGACTACTTCAAACACGACGCTGTGATCTTTGAGCTCAACGGCAAGAGCACCTTCGCGATCCGGTCGGACAAAACGACGCGCGGCGTTGAGCTGACCGTCGATGATGCCCCGTTCATGGGCGTCTGGAGCCCGTACCCGACCACCGGTGAGTTCGTCTGCATCGAACCATGGTGGGGGATCGCGGACACCGTCGACGCCTCAGGGCGACTTGAAGATAAGCTGGGGATCAACACGCTGGCCCCGGGTGAAGTCTTCGACCACCACTACACGATCACGATTCACTGACACCCAAAAAGAGCCGCTTACGCATTTGGCGTAGGCGGCTCTTTGGGGCTGTAGTGACAAGTCAATCCGCCGTTGCACACCCTGATTGGTCCGGCAGACAGTCACACGGGACCATCTCGGGGGCATCGAGCTGCTTGGCTGCCAGCACCGCTTGCAACGCCTCAATGTCGCGGCGCGACAGGGGGGTGGTTTGGATCAGGTCCAGCAGCACGCCGCCTTTTTTCATACCACAGAGGTGCGCGAAGAGCGCCTGGCTGGACTCGCGCATCGCCGTGCTTTCGGCGACCACCGGTTTGTAGGTGAATGCGCGCACGGCTTTTTGCGTCGTCAACATCTTTTTTTTGACCAGTCGCGCCAGTAACGTCTTGATCGTCGAGTCAGACCAATCACGGCGTTGCTGGATCAAGTCGATGATCTCACGGCTGGTCGCGGTGCCTTTGGTCCAAACGATCCGCATCAATTCCCACTCTGACGGTGTCATCACCGTCGCATCCGGTTGCGTCATCGTATCCCTCCATTGATCAGTATTGACCTACCGTAAGCTTACTGGCTTCGTCTACGGTTGTCAACCAGATGGCGATACTCACGGCTGGGCGTAGCGCCGCTGGATCTCCGCATTGAGGGCGCGCAGTTGGTCGGCATCGACCTTCAGGATCGCCCGGTCGTATGTCCACAGACCGTTGACCTCATCTTCGACATCGGCGACCTGCGTATAGATCGCGACGGCCAGCCCCGCTCCGAGCTGCTGCAAGACTTTCTTGCGGTACAGCTTGACTAAGGCGGTCATCAGCTGCGACGCCGTACGGTAGTGCCGGTAGCCATATGGCGTACCCGTCGCGAGATGATCAGGCACAGCGAGGGAATAGCCCCCGAATTCTGTCAGGGCTTGGATCCGACCGGCGGCATCTGCGTGGACGCGATACGGCTTGTAGTAGCGATGGACAGACTTGAAGTCGCCGCCGCCTTGGTCATACCAGCCGGACGCATGATCGATCAGTCGCGTCGGATCGTGCTGACGGATGCGCGCCGCCAACTGGACCGAATCAAACTGCCCCCAGCCTTCGTTGAAGGGTACCCAGGTGCACAAACCGACCACGTTTTGCAGTAGCCGCACGGTTCGATCAGCGTCGCGGATGAAGTGCGCACGGCCCCGCGCATCGCTTCGGCCAAGCCGCTTGTAGTCGTGGTCATTCAACGTCACGCCCACGAAGGGGAGCTTGCGAATGATCGTGTCGTCGTACGGCCCGCCGCCAGAAGGCAGGTCTTGCCAGACCAGCAGCCCGATGCGATCACAGTGATAATACCAGCGCAATGGCTCGATCTTGATGTGCTTTCGCACCATATTGAACCCGAGGGCTCGGATCGCCCGAAGCTCCTTGACCACGGCGGCGTCACTCGGTGCGGTGTATAGCCCATCCGGCCAGTAGCCCTGATCGAGCAACCCGGATTGGAACACTGGTTCCCCGTTGAGTAGAAAAGCTGGGTGCCCTTTGGCGTCCTTGCCGCGGGTAAAACTGCGCAGACCAAAGTAACTTCGGACCTCATCTTCACCTACCGTGATCCGCAGATCGTACAAGAACGGATCCGCTGGCGACCATGGATGCGGGGCGGGCAAGATCAGCGTCTGCGTTCGTCGCGTGTCCGTAACCGCAGCCACAGGTTCGCCTGCGGCCAGGACCCGGATCGTGATCGGTGTGCGATCGGTGGTGTTCAACACCACGGTGACCTTGACACTGGCCTCTGCCAGCATTGGGGTGATCGTCAGCGCCGTCACGTAGACCGCAGGGACGACCTCTAGCCACACGGTCTGCCAGATCCCACTTTGCGCAGTGTACCAGATCCCGCCGCGGGCCAGTTTCTGTTTACCATACGCCTCACTCCCTTGATCGGTGTGGTCTTGCACCGCAACGATCAAATCGATCTCGGCCCGGTCCGTCGGTAGCTCGAGGTCGAACGGCCAGTAGCCGCCGGTGTGTTCGCCGATCAGCGCGCGGTCGACGAATACGCGGCAGAATTGATCGACCGCGCCGAAGTGTAGGCGGATGTGGTCGCCTGGCGCATGTGCCGGTAGCACGACGCGCCGGTGATACCAGAGCGTCTCTCCCGGCTGGAGTTGCCGCTCGACGCCGGCTAGCGCAGCTTCAGGTGAAAAGGGGACCCGGATTCGCCCTGTGTAGTGCTCAGGCTCGCTTGGCGTGGCCGTGATTGCGTAGTCCCAGAGGCCGTTCAAGTTCGTCCAGGCCTGGCGGGCCAGTTGCGGCCGCGGATAGTCCGGCAATGGGTCCGCCAGTGTTGGGCTGAATGCTGTGTGAAGTTGATTCATACAAGACACCTCCATCTACTTATGAATGGTAGACCAATTCCACTTGGAGTACAATTACAGAAATGAAAGACAGGAGGCGCGCAATGACCCCAATACTCCGAACGCTGACGACCGCCGATATGCCCACACTTTATGCCTTAGCCTATGAAGGCGATCGCACCTGGCAGCAGTGGGATGGGCCGTACTTTGATCACGCCACACCAGACCGGGCGGCGTTCTTGGCGCATCCGCCCATTGAGACGCTTGACCATATCGCCGGTGTTATCGTCGACGATCAGCTCATCGGCGTCGTGACGGCTTACTACGAAGATGGCCCGCTGCGGCGCTGGCTTGAATGCGGGATCGTGTTGTACCGCTCCGGACAGTGGGGGCATGGGATCGGCAGCCAAGCCCTCCGGCTGTGGGCGCAGACCCTCTTCGCGCGTATCGACTTGCCCCATCTTAGCCTCACCACCTGGTCTGGCAACTCGCGCATGATGCACGCGGCAGTTAACGCCGGGTTCCAGCTCGAAGGCCAGTTGCGTCAGGTGCGCTTTTGGCAAGGGCGCTACTGGGATTCGATGAAATACGGCTGCCTGCGTGACGACTGCCCACGATGATCACCACCAAATAACCCGCCAAGGGGCTGTGCCATAACGCGGTTTTAGCCCAGAGTATAAGAGCGATCTCCTGAAAAACCCGAACTTAGGTTTTTCAGGAGATCGCTCTTATACGGCTAGGGCGTTGTGTTATGGCACGTAACGTTCTGGAATAGTCGTGCCACCAGAGGTTATGTCATACCCCCTTAGCGGGTTATTTGCGGTTCAGTGCCGGACCCAGTACGTGCGCCCATCGGTCGTGCGCGCCAAAAATCCGTATTCGATCAGATTGCGACGGACCGTGACATAATCGTCGACGTGGCGCCGCAACTGCTCGTTCACCGCGGCCTCACTGTAATTTTTTTGCGGATCGAACATCTGCGCCAAGGTCGCTAGGAGGACCAGCTTGCGCTTCTCCTTGCTCGGCCAAGTGTCGATGCGGCCGTCAGGCGTCATGAACGTCTTGAGCACTTTGTCGCGCTCGGCGGGTGTGATCGCGTAACGCTCATCCAGCATTGTGGCGCCTGCGTGGGGGAGAAGCGTGCCGTCTTCAATGGCCAACAACTGCATCACGGCGAGGAAGCGCGTAGCCTGACGTTGCTTGGTACGAAGCTTGAAGCGCTGATTGCGCACCGTCGCACTGGCGAGCCCCAACCGTTGGCTGATCACGGTGTCGCTCAATCCCTGAGCCAACAGGGCCAATAGTTTCGCTTGCGCTGCGCTCACGCCCAGCGCTGACGGATCCGTCAAAAGCGCCTGAAGCGGTCCCTGATGGTGACTGGTGACATGCGCGCGGATCGCGCCTGCGGCCGTCAGTAGTTGTTCACCGACCGGATAGATCTGCTCATGGACGACGACAAAATCACAGTACAAGCAACGGTACCCAGTTTCATTGCGGGAAAAACCGTTCATTACGTCAGCTATCGATTGATCTGTTTGCATATTCGTAAACCTTTCCTGTTTTTGTTTATTTTATCGTGAATCGACCCGCCGTGCAAGCCCGGTGGGCGGTAATCTCGCTCATACCGGCATTTAACGGCCGCGTGATCATTAATGAACCGATGTTCAATAAATACAGAACCGCTGGCTTGTTCAAGTGCCAAATGGTATCCTATGTCTATAAATAAACAGTCGTCACTTATCTAGGGAGGTACCACATGGACAGACGCATTGAGAAGACTCGCCGTGCGATCCAGACCGCGTACCTCGCGCTGCGCCAGCGGCAAGCCGCAAACACGATCACGGTGGCCGCAGTCGCTGAGCTGGCTGATATCGGCCGCGGAACGTTCTATCTTCACTACTCGGACCTTGCCGCACTTGATGCGGCGATCACGGATCAAGTTGCCGCGAACATCGTGGCGCAGCTTCAGCCCGACCGCGTCCAGGTGATCGGTGGGAGCTATCGGCACTGGCTCAGTGCACTGCTCGCTCTGCTGGAAGAGGCGCGACCGCGCTTGGCCTTGGCCGCAGCCAGTGGCCAGCTGGACCGGCTCATTGAACCTTGCCGGGCCGCATTAGTCGACCTGTTTGACCAACTCGCGCCCGGCCCCCTTGATCCGTTGGCGGCACGTTACTGCGCCGCCGGATTGGTCGGGGTAACGGTCGATTGGCTCACCGGTGCACTGACGAGTCCGGAGGCGGCCTTAGTCGCTATGATGGACCGAGAGATCCGTGCACTCTTGGCCTAAGTGGTCGTTCCCAATACCGCGGCCGCACGGCTGCATCTCACGAAAGAAGGCGCTCCATTTGAGTTCAATGCCCATTCGACTGATCGCAAGCGACATGGACCAGTCGTTGCTCCTTTCAACCAAACAGTTGCCTGTTGGCACGTTTGATCGGATCACCGCTTTGGCCCGAGCCGGGATCGAGTTCGTCGCGGCCAGTGGGCGCGCGGTGTACACGCTTGAAGCGATGTTCGCTCCGGTCCTGGATCGCATGACCCTAGTCGCCGAGAACGGCGCGGTGATCAAGCGCCACGGCCAGCTACTCGCAACGGAACTGCTACAGCCGAACGATTACTGGCAGGTCCGTGATTTTGCGCGTGCTCAAGGACGTGGCGTCCCGTTCGTCTGTGCGATGGATCAGACAGTGCTGGAACAAGCCGATGATGGCCACGAGGCGACACTTCGGCACTTCATCACCAACATGGCCTTCGTGCCGGACCTGCGAGACTGCACGGTCCCGGCGCCTAAGACCACGGTGTACCTCCCCGACGGCAGTGCATACACGGCCATGGCGCGGCAGTACCGCCCGCGATTCGGTGCGCAATACACGGTCACAGTCGGTGGGCCGACGTTCATCGACATCATGTCACCCCGTGCAGACAAGGGGCAGGCCCTTGCTTGGCTTGGACAGCACCTCGGTATCCCGACGGCTGCGATGATGGCATTTGGCGACACCGACAACGACATCGCGATGATGCAAACAGTGGGCTACGGCGTGCTGATGGCTAATGCAACGCCAAACATGCAGGCATACGCGCGTTACTGCACGGCGAGCAACGATGACCGCGGGGTCTTATTGGGGATCGATCGCGTACTGGCCGGTCAGCTGCCAGCACGCCTGACCTAAGTGGGGTGATTATAATGAAGATCGCGGTTTTTTGTGGCGCATCCGCGGGGAATGCCTCGATTTACACCGCGGCGGCCGAGCACCTCGGCCGATGGCTCGTGGCCTATGGGCATACGCTGGTCTATGGTGGCGGTGGTGTCGGCCTGATGGGAATACTGGGACGGACGGTGTTGGCGAACGGTGGGCAGGTGATCGGCATCATGCCGACCAACTTATATGCACGCGGGGCGGCCCTGGCCGGCCTTGAGGTGCAGCAGGTCCCGGATATGGCGATCCGCAAGCAGCGGATGCTCGCGTTGGCCGAAGGGTGCATCGCACTGCCTGGTGGTCCCGGGACGCTGGAGGAGATCACCGAGGCCTTCTCGTGGGCGCGGATCGGCGACAACGCGAGTCCATGCGCGTTTTACAACGTGGCGGGGTACTGGGATCCCTTAGCCCAGATGTTTGACCGGATGGTCGAGGCTGACTTTCTGACTGCCGCCGACCGCCGCAAGCTGTGCTTTGCGGCGCACCTGACGCCGATCGCGGCATTCATGCGGGCCTATACCCCGCCAGCCATCCGCACTTACCCAACCGCTGGTGCTTGACGCCCCGACACGGCGTGCTATACTAGAAGACAAAATCAATCGGTGATGAGAAAAAGGGTCGACCCATCTCAGACGTTCAGCGAGCAAGGGGCAGTGCAAGCCTTGCCGTCGTGGGGAGACTGGCGTTTTCGAGCCAACCTAAGCAAGGGCGAGTCGCAAGGCTCGAAGTAGGGTGGAACCGCGCGCAAGCGTCCCTATGTCAGTTTTGGCATAGTGGCGCTTTTTTGTGTCACTGAGGTGAAGGAGAACAGCGATGACAGAGAAAATGAGCGTCCAAAAAATGATCCAGACGCTGCAGAACTTCTGGGCGGACAAGGGGTGCATGCTGATGCAGGCCTACGACACGGAGAAGGGGGCCGGGACGATGAGCCCGTACACCTTCCTGCGCGCGATCGGTCCGGAGCCGTGGTCAGCCGCGTATGTTGAGCCCTCTCGGCGACCAGCGGATGGCCGCTACGGGGAGAACCCGAACCGGCTGTACCAACATCATCAGTTTCAGGTGGTCATGAAGCCGAGCCCCAAGGAGATCCAGGCCTATTATTTGGATTCCCTGCGTGCGTTAGGGATCGAGCCACTGCAACACGATATTCGCTTCGTGGAAGACAACTGGGAGAACCCCTCCATGGGGTGTGCCGGGGTCGGTTGGGAAGTCTGGCTCGACGGGATGGAAGTCACGCAGTTCACATACTTCCAAGTCGTCGGGGGGCTTGAAGTCTCACCGGTCACCAGCGAGATCACTTACGGGGTCGAACGCCTGGCGTCTTACATCCAAGACGTCAACAACGTCTTCGACCTTGAATGGGGTGACGGCGTGCTTTACGGCGATATTTTCAAGGAACCGGAGTTTGAGCACAGCAAGTACGCGTTTGAAGCAAGCGATCAGGCCATGCTGCTGCGGTTCTTCGATGATTACGAGAAAGAAGCTTGGCGGCTGATGGACCTCGGGTTGGTCCACCCCGCCTACGACTACATCCTTAAGTGCAGCCACACCTTCAACCTGCTGGACGCCCGCGGGGTCGTGTCCGTCACCGAGCGCGCCGGCTACATGAACCGGATCCGTAAGATGGCGCACAAGGTCGCCCGTGCGTTCGTCGCCGAGCGTGAAAAGCTCGGCTTCCCGCTCTTGAAGCACTAGCAATCGGAGGTAGAGGCATAATGACACACAACTACTTATTGGAGATCGGGCTGGAGGACATGCCAGCGCATGTCGTCACACCAAGCCTGGCGCAATTCGCGACGAAGACTGAGAAGTTCCTAGCGGACAACCACCTGACACACGGCATGATCGACCAGCTCGCAACGCCACGGCGGCTGGCGCTACTGATCCACGACTTGGCCGACAAGCAGGCCGACGTCGAAGAAGACGTGAAGGGCCCAGCCAAGAAGATCGCCTTGGATGCTGAGGGGCACTGGAGCAAGGCCGCGATCGGGTTCACGCGCGGGCAGGGGATGACTGTCGATGACATCACCTTCAAGACGATCAAGGGCGTCGATTACGTGTACCTCCACAAAGCGATCGAAGGCCGGCCTGCGGCGTCGATCTTGCCGGGCTTGATCGACGTGGTCAAAGGGTTGACCTTCCCGACCCGAATGCACTGGGGGAGTTACGCGTTCGAGTACATCCGTCCGATCCACTGGCTCGTCTCGCTGCTCGACGATCAGGTGATCCCGATGCAGCTCCTGGACATCGAAGCCGGGCGCCGCACCGAAGGCCACCGCTTCTTGGGCCAGCCAGTCGACCTCGCGCAAGCGACTGATTACGTCGAGGCACTGCGGGCACAGAAGGTCCTGGTCGAGCCGGCAGCACGTCAGGCGCTGATCGCCACTCAGATCGATGCGATCGCCGAGCGCAACGACTGGACCATCGATCTCGACGCGGATCTGCTCGAAGAGGTCAACAACCTCGTTGAGTGGCCGACCGCTTTTGCCGGCCGCTTCGACGCAAAGTATCTGGCGATCCCAGAAGCCGTGTTGATCACGTCGATGAAAGACAACCAGCGCTACTTCTACGCGCGCGATGCGCAGGGCAAGATGGTCAACGCCTTCATCGGGGTGCGCAACGGGAATGCCGACGACATGGCCAACGTGATCGCCGGCAACGTCAAGGTGCTCACCGCGCGGCTTGAGGACGCGGCCTTCTTCTACGCGGAAGACCAGAAGAAGACGATCGCCGAATATGTCGACCGCCTGAAGACGGTCAGCTTCCATGATAAGATCGGCTCAATGTACGCTAAGATGGCACGCGTGCAGACGATTGCCGGCTGGTTGGCCGACGCGGTCGGTCTGCCGGCGGCCGATAAGGCCAAGCTGCAACGGGCGGCGGCCATCTATAAGTTCGACCTGGTGACGGCGATGGTCGGTGAGTTTGCCGAACTGCAAGGCGTAATGGGCCAGGTGTACGCGACACTAGCAGGTGAAGACCCGGCCGTCGCACTTGCGATCAAGGAACACTACCAGCCGATCAGTGCGGACGGGGCACTACCGACCAGCACGATCGGGACGCTTCTGGCGATCGCCGACAAGCTGGACGGGCTGATGAGCTTCTTTGCGGTCGATCTGATCCCAAGTGGCTCCAATGATCCATACGCGTTGCGTCGACAAGCTTATGGGATCGTGCGGATGATCGCCGCGCAGCACTGGGCGTTCGATATTACGGCGATCCAAGGCGCACTGATCGACGCACTAGCCGCGAATGATCAGCTCGCGGGGCTCGACTACCAGAAGAATCTCTTGGCGCTGAGTGACTTCATGCGCGATCGGGTCAGCCAGTACCTGTCAGGACAACAGATCCGCCACGACATCCTCGATGCTGTCAGCGCAAGCGCGACGGTCGATGTCGAAGCGATGATCGATGCCGCTGCGATCTTGACCAAGCACCAAGATGATCCGGACTTCAAGTCGGTGCTTGAGGCGCTGGGCCGGGTGGTCCGGATCGCGGATAAGCAGCCGATGCATGTCGCGATCGATGCGGCGCTTTTCGAAAACAGCACTGAAAAAGCCTTGAATGACGCGGTCAGCGCCGCCAAGGCTGGTTACGGCGAGAAGCCAAGTGAGGCCAACTATCAGGCGCTGCGCGCGTTGACCCCAGCAATCACAGACTACTTCACCGAGACGATGATCATGGCCGACGACCCAGCTGTTCGAGCCAACCGCTTGTCCGAGCTGACCGGGTTAGCGACCTTGATCCACCAATTCGGTGACGTCACCGCGGTGATCGTCAAGTAGCGTTGACATCCATGAATAACCGCGTATACTATAGGTTGTATTAGTATGCGGTAAAACCGGTAGACAAGAAGTCGCATTTCGATCATGGAGTGCGACTTTTTACCGCTATGCCGCGGCACCAAAGGGGGTGGGCAACGATGGCAATGATCCCGAACGAGACGATCGATCAGGTGCGCAACACCGTCAACATCGCCGATTACATCGGGCAGTACGTCAACCTGCACAAGCAGGGCCAGAACCTGTTCGGCGTCTGCCCCTTCCACGCCGAGAAGACGCCGAGTTTCTCGGTTTCGGAGAGCAAACAGATCTTTCAATGCTTCTCTTGTGGGCGCGGGGGCAACGTGTTCAAGTTCGTGATGGACTACGACAAGTTGAGCTTCCCCGAAGCCGTCGCCAAGGTCGCTGAATTCGTCAATGTGCCTTTGGGCGTTACGATCGAATCCGACCGACCCAAGGAAAGCGCGACGGTCACCCGGCAAAAGGAGATCCTGCGCTTAGTCACTGACCTGTGTCACCACGTGCTGGTCAACACGGCTGGGGGAGAGGCTGCGCTCGCTTATCTGACCGGGCGTGGCCTAAGCCAGGAGACGATCGACCACTTCGAGGTGGGCTACCTCCCGAAGGACCGCACGCTGTTGAAGAAGTTTCTCGACAGCCGGGCCGTTCAGTACGACGAACAGCGCGCAAGCGGCCTGTTCGTTGAAGATCAGCAGGGCCACCTGTTCGATCGGTTCAGCGACCGGGTGATGTTCCCGCTCAAGGATGCGTATGGTGCCGTGATCGGGTTTTCTGGCCGCGTGCTGACCAAAGACGGGGCGCAGGCCAAGTACCTCAACTCGCCGGAGACCGAGCTGTTCAACAAGCGCGACGTCTTATTCAACTTGGATGAGGCGAAAGGCGAGTTCAAGCAGAGCGGGGGGGCGACCCTATTTGAGGGCTTCATGGATGTGATCTCAGCCTACCAGGCGGGCGTCAAGACGGGGATCGCCTCGATGGGCACGAGCTTGACACAAGAGCAAGTCGCGACGATCGCCCATCACACCCACCAGCTGACGATCTGCTACGACGGAGACGCCGCTGGGCAGCACGCCGCTGACCGCGCGTTGCGCCTCGTCCGCGACCACCCCCGGCTACAGGTCGGTGTGGTCGTGCTCCCGGATGCGCAAGATCCGGACGAGTACATCCAAGCCCGCGGTGCCCAGGCGTTCGGTCAGCAACTGGCGCATACGCTAACGCCGGTCGGCTTTCGGCTCAGTTACCTCGCCAACGGGCATGACCTGACCGCCGACCAAGAGAAGCTCGCCTACATTGACGCCGCGCTCAAGGAGGTGGCCGGCGAGCCCGATCCCGTCGCCCAAGCGGTCTACCTCGAACAGATCAGCGGGTTGACCGGCGTTCCGACGACGGCGCTTCAGCAGTCGTTGCGCACAGTCCGCCCATCAGCACCGAGTGCCGAGCCCGCCGACGGATTCGACTTCGGCCCACCGCCACCCGAACCGGACGTGGCGTTCGGAGCGCCGGAGATGGATCAGACGAGCAACCCCGCGCGGCCGAGCCACTACGACCGCTACCAAAAAGCGCAGCGTCAGCTGCTCCAGCTGGCCTGGCGCGATCCCAACATCGCGCGTCGGTTGCACACCAGCGATTTTGTCTTCGAGACGCCCCCGTATCAGCAACTGTTCGACGCCTGGCTCACTTACACCAAGGATGAACCGGCACCCAGCGTCGCCGGGTTCATGGACACGCTGGACCCGACGTTATCACCAGTCGTCGCTGGGATCGACTTTGCCCCACTGCCTGATCAGGCAGTGGACGCAGTCGATGACCTGATCGTGCGTGCGCAGGAGCAGACCGTCGTCACGCAGGCCCAACAAGTCAAACAGCAGCTCAACCAAGCGGTGCAGCTGGGCGACCGGGAGGCCATCAACCGACTGACGATGCAGTATTACACCCTGATGCGCCAAGTCAAGACCATGTGATAAGAACCTAGCGTCCACGGACGCTGACCCAAGGAGGAACTTTAATGGCTGAACAGACGACCAACAAGCAATACGAAACAGCAGTAAAGCAGATCATTAAGGACTACAAAGCAAAAAAAGAGATCACCAATGAAGAATTGGTGACGAAGATCGTCAAGCCATTTGAGTTGAAGAGCGCCGCGGTCGACGAGCTGATGCAGAATCTGGAAGATAACGGTATCTCGATCGTTGACGCCAACGGTGACCCATCCGAACTTAGCCTCAAGAAAGAAAAGAAGATCTCCAAAAAAGAGCTCTCCGACATGTCAGCGCCGAGCGGGATCAAGATCAACGATCCGGTCCGCATGTACCTCAAGGAGATCGGCCGGGTCTCGTTGCTGACCGCGGACGAAGAAGTCGCGCTGGCCCTGAAGATCGAGCAAGGGGACCAAGAAGCCAAACAGCGCCTCGCCGAAGCGAACCTGCGCCTGGTGGTCTCTATCGCGAAGCGTTACGTCGGGCGCGGCATGCAGTTCCTGGACCTGATCCAGGAAGGGAACATGGGGCTGATGAAGGCCGTCGAGAAGTTCGACTACCGCAAAGGCTTCAAATTCTCGACGTATGCGACTTGGTGGATTCGCCAGGCGATTACCCGCGCGATTGCTGACCAGGCGCGCACCATCCGGATCCCGGTCCACATGGTCGAAACCATCAATAAGTTGATCCGGATCCAGCGTCAGCTGCTGCAAGACCTCGGGCGGGAACCAACGCCAGAAGAGATCGGGGCCGAGATGGACATGCCGACGGATAAGGTCCGCGAGATCCTGAAGATCGCGCAAGAACCGGTCTCCCTTGAGACCCCGATCGGGGAAGAGGATGACTCGCACCTCGGTGACTTCATCGAAGACCAAGACGCGACCAGCCCGGAGGACCACGCGAGCTACGAACTGCTCAAGGAGCAGCTCGAATCCGTCCTCGATACGCTGACGGACCGGGAAGAGAACGTCTTGCGTCTGCGCTTCGGCCTGGACGACGGCCGGACCCGTACCCTTGAGGAAGTCGGGAAGGTCTTCGGCGTGACCCGTGAACGGATCCGCCAGATCGAGGCCAAGGCACTGCGCAAGCTGCGCCACCCGAGCCGGTCCAAGCAGCTCAAGGACTTTTTGGAATAACCCATTGAAGGGCGCCGGTATCGGCGTCCTTTTGGTTGTTCGGCCAGTCGTGTATACTAAAGTTATCACGAGATGAGGAGTAACACTGTCATGGAAAAATTTCACCTGTCTAAGCGCCTGCAGCACATTGCCGATTTCTTGGGGGACGGTCGCCGCATCGCCGATATCGGCACGGACCACGCGTACATCCCGATCCAGTTGGCCAAGGCTGGGCGCATCGACTTTGCCGTTGCCAGCGACGTCGGCGAGGGACCGGTCGCGATCGCGACGGCCAACGTGCGCGACAACGGGTTGGCCGATGTGATCGACGTCCGGTTGGCAGACGGTCTGGCGGGGCTGCGGCCGGAAGACGGCATCGATACCCTTTTCATCGCCGGGATGGGTGGCTTATTGATCCGCGACATCCTGACCGCCGGGCTGGCACACCTCGATGGCACCGAAACGTTGATCTTGGCCCCTAACCGCGATGACGAGGCGCTACGGATCTGGCTCGCCCAGCACGAGTTCGGGATCCTCGACGAAGACCTCGTTGAAGAACTGGGCCACGTCTACCCGATCATCGTCGCCGGGCAGACCAAGCCAGAAGTGCCGTACCAAGAGGCTGATCTGATCCTCGGTCCCGTGCTTCGGCAACGGCGCAGTGCACTGTTCCTGCAGGAGCTCGACAAGCGGATCGTCAAGACACAGGCGGTGCTGACGAACCTCGCCAACGCACAGGCGGATCAAGCCGCCAAGATCGCTGAAGAACGCGCGCGCCTCGCGCTGTTTGAAGCCGAGCGCAACGCCTAATCAAGGAGGCAACTGATGCTAACAGGTCAGACGATCATCGATCAATTCGAGCAGTTCGCCCCGCGTAGCCTCGCCGTTCCCGGCGACCCGGTGGGGATCCAGATCGGCGACGCGACGCGCCCGGTGCACACCGTCCTTGTGACGCTGGATGTGCGCCCAGAGGTGGTCGAAGAGGCGATCCAACTCAATGCAGACATGATTTTTGCGCACCATCCCGCCGTCTTTCGCCCCGCGGCGAACCTAGACTTCGCCGACCCACAGAATCGCATGTACGGCCGTCTAATCGAACACGGGATCCTAGTCTATGCGGCGCACACGAACCTGGATCGGGCGACCGGTGGGATGAACGACTGGCTCGCCAATGCGATGGGGCTGACACAGATCCGTCCGTTCATCGCGACCGGCGATGAAGCGAACATGGGCCGTATCGGTGACTTAGCCGAGCCGATGCGCCTCGACCACTGGGCGAGCACGCTCAAGGCGCGCTTTGACTTGCAGGGGCTGCGGGTGATTGCCACGGACCTTACCCGCCCGGTCCAGACCGTTGCCGTTTTAGGCGGCGATGGCGGCAAGTTTTATCGCGACGCGCAGGCGGCCGGTGCTGACGTCTACGTGACCGGCGACGTTTACTACCACACCGCCCATGAGATGCTCGCCGCCGACATACCCGTGATCGATCCTGGCCATCACATCGAGGCGATCATGAAGGCGCAGGTCCGCGCGCGCTTGATCGACTGGGCCCAAAGTGAGGACTGGCCCGTTCAAGTCATCGCGTCTCAACTGAGTACCGATCCGTTTCATTTCATGTGAAGCCGGGTTCTGCCCGATCAAAACAGGGCTGCGCCGTAACGCAGGTTTAGCCCAAAGTACAAGAGCGGTCTCCTGAAAAACCCGAACGGGTTGACAGGGGACCGCTCTTATGTGGCTTACTTTGCCCGTTCGAACGCAGTGAGTAACAGGCAGACATGCATTCGAATGCCTCGCTTCGGCATCGCCGGATGGCCGATAGGTGATGGCACGTCACGTTCTGGTAGACACGTGCCACCGGAGGTTATGCTTGCGTCCGTCAGCGCGCAGGCGGCATGAAGTGGTTCTCTAAAGAGAAGCGTAACGGTGGGACAGACTCATCGATGCACCGTTGCCAGTAGTCGACATGGCGACGGTCGATCGGATCCTGGCTATCCGTCACCGCTGGGGCGGGGGCAGTCTGTTCGCTGTACCAACAAAGGTAGAACCGGCCATTGAGGGTAATAGAGAAGATCGATTCGCGCGCGAGGTGTTCTGGGATCAGGGTGCGGTCCACGGCCGCCTGGTGCGTGCGCAAAAAAGTCATCCATTCGCGCGCCGTCGCGATCTGATCAGGGTAGACTGCAAATCCTTCCAGCTCGATCATAGGTTCGGGTCCGTTGTAAAGTTAAGTGGGCTGAGGTCCGTCGACTTGGCCAGCAAGGCCATCGTGAACCGCTGCCAGGCCGCCTTACTGAGAGCGGCGCTGGTCATCGTTGCGCTGGTCGCTAGCGCCGCCAGCGCCGGGGCATCCAAGCCGTGGCTCTGCGCGTCAGTTGCGGCGATGTGTGCCAGCAACTCAGCATGAGTGGCTACTTGCACCTGGTTCAGATCGTGCTGGAAGTACCGGAAGTGGGCGTCCATCAGCACCCCGGCCAGCTTGTACTGCCAATAGGCGGCGTCAAGGCTGGGCGGTAGCGCGCCGCGCTGATAGTCCGCCGGTGTGTCGGTCGTTCCGGCAAAGAACGGCACGAATTGACTCTGCGCCGCGACGCCCATGGCGATCCAGTGCAGATCGGCGATCTCGTAGGGCAGGTCCGGCCGCAACTGTAACACATGGGCCTCTTGTGTGCGAGCCAGACTGATCGGCCGGAAGCGGTGCGCTGCGCCAGCCAACCTGTCTGCCGGATCGTAGTCGGTCTCCTCGAAGTGGGCCCCGAGCACCTGGAACGCGTCGTCCACAAACAGCGGTCGGTCAGCCTGCAAGCAAAATGGCAGATCGTCATCTGTTGGCTGGCTCTGTCGCTTCGGGCTCAACCGACGTTGTCCGTCCCAGACGCGCGCGGTGTTGTAGGTGTGATCGAACGCGCCAGTCGTCCCGAAGATCTGCCGGAAATTGAAGGCGGTCCCGCGCTCCCACAGGCGGTGGGTCGCGGCGAAGTCGAACAAGTCGGGGCTGTACATGAAGTCGGGGGAGTCTGGGAGCACGCGCTGGATTGCCAGCTGGTTCGCGACCACGGCGTAGCAATCATCGGGGATGCGTTGCGCGACCCACTGATGCCCGGTCGCGATCTCCATGTACCAAGCCTCGTCGTGATCCGCAAATAAGACGCCGTTCGCCTCACCGGTGCCATGTTGCGTCACGATCTTCCCGAGTCGGGTCACGCCTTCTTGGGCCGACTGAATGTACGGGAGCACGACGGTGACCATCGCTTCTTCGATGATACCGGTGTCTGCCACGAACGGGTCGTAAGCCAGTACTCGCGGGTTCGCATAGGCGCTTTCCGTGGCACTCATCGCCACGCCCGCCGAGTTGATGCCGGCTTCTTCGAACAGCCCGAAGTCCGTCGTCCACTCCGGGGTGGCCGTGTACTTGAGCGCGTGGCTCGGCAAGGCGAGCGTGAACTGATTCGCCTTAGAAGCGAAGGTCACGGTGTCGTTGACTTGAGCTGGATGGACGACGACGTGCTTCGGCCAAGCCGCCTTGCTGTCTTCGTTGCGTCCGATCATCACGCTGCCGTCTGCGCTAGCCGCTTTGCCGATCAGGATACTGGTACAGGATGTGCGCGTTGCCATTGTCTTTGCCTCCTTGATCACTGTTCGCGGACTGTAGACAAAGTCCGCGCAGTTACCTCTAGTTTAACAAAAAAGTCGCTAGGGGGCTGTTAAATCCACAACCGCGCGTGTATTCTAGTGAAGGTCGCGCCTCGAACCCGGGTGGCGCGCAGAATATGTGTCTACAAAACGTAGACGAAGCGAGGCAATCCCCATGGCAAAACTGACCCAATACACCCAACATGACACACTGCGGCGGCTCGGCGTCGTCCTGGCCAGCGGTCTGATCACCGCCATCGCCTTGAATTTCTTTTTGACGCCAGCCAAGGTCTTCCAGTCTGGGGCCACCGGGGTCGCACAGCTGCTCTCGTTGTTCTTGCAGCGTGCTGGGGTGGCCCATCAGGATCTGACCGGCTGGTTCAACTTGCTGTTGAATCTGCCGCTCGCGTACCTCGGCTGGCGGAAGCTGGGCCGAGATTTCACCGTGTTCAGCTTCTTGAACACGCTGGTGATCTCAGTCCTAGCGATCCTCCTGCCCGTGCACGCCTTGTCGACGAACCCCTTGATGAATGCGATCTTCGGTGGCGTCCTGACTGGCGCGGGCGTCGGGATCGCGCTGCGTTTCGGGTTTTCGACCGGCGGCCTCGACATCCTGTCGATGTACTTGGCCAAAACGACCCGGCGGACGGTCGGCGCGCTGATGTTCGCGATCAACCTGGCGATCATCTTAGTTGCGGGCCTCGGGATCCAGTGGGAAAGCGCCTTGTACACGATCATCTCGATCTACTGCATGACCCGGGTCGTGGATGGTCTGCACACCTCGAACCAAAAAATCACCGCGATGATCGTGACCGAGCACGCCGAAGCGGTGATCGCTGCAGTCCGCGCCCGTCTGATCCGGGGGATCACGGTGATGCCAAGCAAGGGGGGCTTTCTCGGCCGGCCGAACACGACGCTGATGATCGTGATCACGCGCTACGAGCTGTACGATCTGACCCAAGCGACGCTGGGCGCAGACCATGCGGCCTTCATCGATATCCTCAACACCGTGGATGTCGTCGGCGAGTTTTTGACCTCTGACCAGCAAGCGGCCAAGCGTCAAGGTCAGCACGAGGCCTAGCCAATCCGTACGGGCTGTGCGATAATGGAGTATCGAAAAGAAGAGAGGATGATCACGATGCCATTAGTTCACATTGATCTCATCGAAGGTCGCTCCCCGGAAGCCTTGCGCCAGATGTGCGCGGACGTAACGGAAGCGATCGCTAAGAACACCGGGGCACCAAAGGAACACATTCACATCGTTCTCAACGAGATGGCGAAGAACCACTATGCCGTGGCCGGTGTGCTCAAGTCCGACGAGCAGTAAGGAGGCGCGCTGTGGCAGACGCACAGGAGTCATCAGAAGAGACTGCGTACTACGCGGAGATGAAACAGAAGATCGTGGCGGCGCTGGAAACGGTGATCGATCCAGAGCTTGGGATCGACATCATCAACCTTGGTTTGATCTACGGGGTCGACTTGGATGAAACCGGTCATTGCGACGTGGAGATGACGCTGACGACCATGGGTTGCCCGCTGACGGACATCCTGGATGATAGCATCCACCATGCGCTGCTGGCGGTGCCAGGGATCAAGTCCATCGACATCCACCTGGTCTGGTATCCCGCCTGGGGGCCCGAGCGCATGAGCCGTTATGCTAAGATGGCGCTGGGGATCCACTGACCGGTGATAGACACACACGAAGGCCGGGCCTGTCCCAGCCTTTTTTGCGAGCCAAAGGAGGACGGCGCGTGGACTACTGGCAACATCTGAATGCAATGGCCGCTGCGTGTCCGACACCGCTTGTCACGCAGCAGCTTAACGCGATGACCACCTGGCGGCAGGCGGTCGCGCACGGTCAACTGCCGGTTCAACCGCTGATCCGACTGGGATTGCCAGCCGAGGAGCGCCTCAGCACCGATCCCGTGGTCGAACAGGCGCTGCACCGCTTCGACCAGCTCGCACGGAATTTTCGTCAATACATCGCCTATCACTACGGGATGTGGGCCTTCGTCAGCCAGACGCTGGCCGAGACCTGGCAGGCCACTTATGGTCCGCAGCGCTACCTCGAAGTGGCCGCGGGTAACGGGTACCTATCCGCCGGCTTGCAGGCGGCTGGTAGTGAGGTGATCACGACCGACCCGTTGAGCTGGGTCGGGACGAACGCGACCGGTCGGGCCCCGTTAGTCCCGGTGCAGCGCGCGGGCGCCACAGCTGCGCTGTGGCGGTATGGCCACGCGGTCGACGCCGTTGTGATGGCCTGGTCGCCTGATCAGGAATGGAACGATGCCGCGTTCTTGCACACTTTGCGCGCCGCGTTTCCTCAGCTGCAACTGTTCGTGATCGGCGAACGTCATGGGGCGACCAACAGCCGGCTGTTCTGGCAACAGGCTCGATTCGTCCCGGATCGCCGCCTGCTCACCCTCAACCGGGCGTTTCCGCAGTTCGACGCGATCAACGACCGCATCTACCGGATGCGATGACACGAAAGGAGGGGCCGCATGAAGCGCTTTTTGTTGCTCGATATCTGCTGGGTCGCCTTGGTGATCCTGGCGGGCTGGACCTGGTCGCTGCACGACCAGTCCGAGTACGCCGATCGACTCGACCACTACGGCCTGTCTGAATCGGCCCAGGTCGTCCACCCGAGCCGCCACCTGACGGTCCAAGAAGCCGCAGCCGCCCTGGCCAAGGCCAAACTCGGTCCAGTCCAAGTCCAGTTCCACGCCGCGGACCACCAGATCTTCCTCTTTGCGACGCAAGCCGATGCCGGACTTCCGCTCCAATCCGGGCAATGGTTCTCGGTTGCAGACCTGACGGCAACGCTACCCGTCGCCGTGGTCGGCCAAGCGGTGGTGGCGCAGTTGTACACCGGTAGTCAGCAGCAATACCTTCAGTGGGACAAGACGTACTTACCCGTGCTTGGCACTGTCGCGACCCGCCGTGACAGTCCGCTGAACCGGGCAATCTTCCTGAACGCTAGCAGTACCGCCGCCCAAGATGTCTCGCTCACCGCCACGACGATCTATGTCGATGGTCAACACCTTGCGAAGGAGATGGCGACCATTCGCCGCGTCTTTGGTGGGACACTGACGGCCTATCACTACGAAGGCAGCAGCGCGCGGACTTGGTGGGCAGAGGTCGGCTTGACCCTGCTACGCAGTACCGGATTGCTACTCGCCGCACTCGGGTTGACCTGGGCTGCAGCACGACTGGTTCGCGCAGGCACGCCGCGTGACCTGACCCCTGAATGGCGGCGTCAGTACGACCGCGGCCGCTGGCGTCAGGCCGTCACGCATGTCGCCGGCGCCGTCGGCCTCGGCGGCGCTGTATGCTGGTGGTGGTTTTATTTGACGGACCGGACCCGTTTGATCGCTTTTGTTGCGGCATTGTGGGCGGTCCACGCACTCGGACTGTGGTGGTGGTTGCGCCGCAGTCGACTCACGAAGGAAGTGGCGAGACATGACTGAATTACCTGTTGGCTTTGTGGCCAAGTACACTGAATTGCTCGGTGCAGACGCCCCGGCATTCTTGGCACGGTTCTCCGCACCGCTCCAAACCGGCTACCGAGTGAACCCGCTGCGGCCGGCAGCCCCGCTTGAGACCGCTGGCGCTCCGATCCCGTGGAGCCAGTGGGGGCACTTCGGTAAGGTCGCCGGTAACGGGATCGACCATGTGGCGGGTTATGTCTACAGCCAAGAACCTAGCGCGCAGTTCGTGGGCACCGCGGCGGCCCCTACGCCTGGCGAACGGGTATTGGACCTCTGCGCCAGCCCCGGCGGCAAGACCACCCACCTCGCTAGCTTCATGGCGCAGCACGGGGTGCTGGTCGCCAACGAGATCAACCCGGGGCGCGCCAAGGTGCTCTCAAGTAACGTGGAGCGCTTTGGCATCCGTAACGCGATCGTGACGAACAACGACCCACAGACACTTGCCGTGCACTGGCCCGAGGCGTTCGATCGGATCTTGGTCGACGCCCCGTGCTCAGGTGAAGGGATGTTTCGCAAAGACCCCGACGCCATGCAGTACTGGACGCCAGACTATCCTGCCAGCTGTGCCACACGCCAACGTGAGATCCTGACCGCTGCGGTCAAGATGCTGCGCCCAGGTGGGACCCTGATCTATTCGACGTGTACCTTCAGTCCAGAAGAAGACGAGCAGATCGTCGCCTGGGCGCAGCAGACGCTTGACCTGACGCTGGTGCCCCTCGCCAAACCCGAAGGGATCAGCGACGCGCGCCCAGAATGGGGCGGCGGTGACCCGACGCTGGCCTATGCCGCCCGGCTTTGGCCTCAAACAGCTGCCGGAGAAGGGCACTTTGTCGCCAAGTTGGTCAAGGCTGGGGACACGCCGATCACCGGTCCGACCGAAGTTGCGAGCCGTCTGAGCGCCGAGCAAAAGACGAGCTGGCAAGCATTCGCGAACCAGAGCCTCACGTCGGCGTTGACACCAGGCGCCTTTTACCTGCGCGGTGACCAGCTTTATGCACTGCCTGCCACCACCCCCAGCTTAGCCGGCGTTAAAGTGCTGCGGGCCGGGCTACACCTGGGCACGTTCAAGAAGAACCGGTTCGAGGCCAGTCACAGTCTGGCCACTGCGCTTGCACCGCAGGCCTTTCAGCAAGTGGTCCCCGTCGACGACGCGGAGTTTGCCCGCTATCGTCATGGGGAGACCTTGGCGCGGCCGCAACTGACCGGTAAGCGGACCGTTTTGTTGACCCTTGACGGCAAGTCGTTTGCGCTAGGCAAACTTGTCGGCGGAACGATCAAAAACGCATACCCCAAAGGCCTGCGGATCTGAGCGACTGATCAAATTCAAAAAGCGGTCCATTCATCCGAGTCGGAGAATGGACCGCTTTTTAGCGTCGGGTCAGGGGTGGGGCAATCCGCGCTGATTGATGTAGCTTTGGAGTGCTGGCGTGAGCACAACCGGGACCTGACGCAAAGCAGCAGGCGATTCTGCCCCAAGCGCCGCCATCAGTGCCGGCAATTGTGCCTGCCAACGCTTGAGCCGCGCGATCGCCGCGGCCTCACCGTCTTGCACGAGCCAGTGCAGGACCAGCCCGCTGAGCCCGACCGCAGTTGCCCCGAGCCGTAGGGCCTTGACCACATCCAGCGGCGTACGGATCCCACCAGTGGCTAAGCGGGTGAGGGGCTGTCCCTGGGCTTCCAGCAAGGACTCAACGGTATTTTGGCCGAACCCTTGCAGATAGTCATAATCGCGGTCTGGGCGGCGCACGTTTTCGATCTGGCCGAAGTCAGTCCCGCCCCGGCCACCGACATCGACGTAGTGGACCCCGATCGCCGCAAGCTGGGTGAAGGCCTCCCGCGAGAAGCCATTGCCGACCTCTTTGACCACCACAGGGACCGGGCTGGCCGCAACGACCGCCTGCAGATTGGCCAACCAGTGAAACTCGCGGTCACCTTCCGGCATGACGGTCTCCTGGATCACATTGAGGTGAAGCTCGATCGCGTTGGCTTGGAGCATCGCGACCGCCTTGGCGACCGCCTCAGGACCGTGATTAGCCCCGAGGTTACCGAGAATGAAGGCCGCTGGTGCCGCAGTCCGCAGCGCCGTGAACGTTGGTGCCAAGGCCGGTTCGGCCAACGCAACGGATTGGGAGCCACTGGCGATCGCCAGGTCACAGGCCGCCGCGATCCGGCCGAGCTGTGCGTTCAGCCGCCCGGTCTGCGCTGAGCCGCCAGTCATCGCGTTGATGTATAGTGGCCACGACCACCCCCAGAGGTCTGGGGTGACTGAGACGGCCGCCACTGCAGTCTCGGGTAGTGGAGAGTAGATGAGCCGGACCTGGTCGAAGCCCGCATCGGCGACGGGTCTAAAGTATTTTTCCGCCAAAAACACATGCTCGTCCTTGCGGTGTGATTGTACAGACGTCATCTCAATCCTCCAATACGCGTGCGGCAGGACCAGGGGCACTGACGAGCACCCGCTGATCGAACTGCGGCGACAGTGCGGCGCAGACCGTGGCGACATGCGGTGCTAGCGTCAAGAGCTTGACGTTCGGCCCAGCATCCATTGTCGCGTAGACTGGCACCCCGCTCGCCCGCAAGCGGTGGACCGTCTGCCAGACCGCCAGCGTCTCCGGCTCAAAGTAGGTGAACGCCGGATCTGCAGCCATGATCGCCGCGTGCATCTGCATCGCGCTTTGCTCGGTCAGGTGGCCGATCGTGGGCATATCGTCGGCCGCTAGCGCCTGGATCATTGCAGTGGCCGCCGCTTCGTTGTGCGTGACCCAAGCAGGGTAGTAGGGGCTCGTCGCCACGGTGTTCGCCATCAGGTCGCGGGACCCGATCGGCTTAGGCCCCGCGTTGACCATCACGACCACCATACGCAGCGGTAGCGTCGTGGCCGGCAGTGGTTCTGCGTACGAACTGGCGTCATCAGTCCCCCGGTGCCAGACGGCCAAGCCGCCGAATACCGAGCGGGCGGCCGAGCCGGACCCGCGGCGCGCGAGTCGAGACAGCGCGCGGTCATCGAGTGTCAGGCCAGCGGCGTGGCTGGCCGCCAGCGCCAGTGCCGCATAAGCGGAGGCCGAGCTCGCCAGGCCAGCAGCCGTCGGGACGTGGTTGGTCGAGGTGACCCGTGCCCGCGTCGTGATGCCCGCTTGCCCGCGCACTAGGTCCAAAAATCGGGTCAGCTTAGCGGCTGACTGAGCCTGACCATCGAGCTGGAATTGGTCGGTCGCCAGGCGCGCATCGAACTCGACGCGCGTATCGGTGTAAAAATCCGCCAGCGTCAACGAAACGCTGCTGGTGTAGGGGAGGATCAGGTCAGCGTCTCGCTTGCCCCAGTATTTGATCAGGGCGATGTTCGTGTGGGCACGGGCAGTCGTCATACTAGCGCCTCGCTTTCGGCAAATTGATGGGTCCAGACAGCAGTGGCGCCCGCAGTGGTCAGGGCCGTAGCGATCCGGCGCGCCGTCCTGGCGTCTTGGGCCAAGGCGATCATGCAACCGCCTTGGCCACTACCGGTCAGCTTAGCGCCCAACGCGCCGGCTGAATGTGCTGCGGTGATCAGTCGGTCCAACGCAGCACTGCTGACCCCCAGCGCGTGCAAGGCACGCTGGCTCTCGTCTAGTGCGGCCCCAAGGCGGGGCAGATCGCTTGCGGCGAGCGCCGTGCGAGCGGTCGCCACCGCCGCCCCGATCCCGGTGATCAACGGCTGATACTGCGCAGGGGCGGCCTTAAGCTTCGCGGCAACGCTTGCGACCGCCGCTTTGGTCTGTCCCATCGTACCAGTGTCGGCGATCACAAGCGCTCCGCTAGTCGGAAAGGCGATCGGCTGCGGGGCCTGGCCGCGCACGAACCACTGCGGCGCCGTGGCACTGGTGGTCGCTGCGTCTAGCCCACTGGGGTTGCCATGGATCGCACGCTCCGACACCGCCGCCCAGTCGAGCAACGCACTGCGGCTCAGCGGTGTCTCGTACGCTGCGTACCACGCCCGGATCACCGCCGTGGCTGTGGCCGCACTGGAGCCCATCCCGCGCTCCGGGGGCAGTTGGCTGTCGATCCGCAGGTCAAAGCCCTGCGTCGAGGCGCCAAAAAACGCCTGCAGCGCGTCGATCAAGGCGGCGATGCCGGCGAAAGGGAACTGCGCCACCTCCAGGTGGCCACGGTAAAAGGTCGACTCGATCAGCCGCTGCCGATCGCGCCGCGGCGTCAGGGTCGCCTTTAGCTGAAGCGCGCGCACGGGCAATGCAATGGCCGGCTGGCCATACACGACCGCGTGCTCGCCGATCAAGATAATTTTGGCATAACTAGTTCCGGTCGATTGATTCACAATGATCTCTCCTTAACATCTCTTAAATCATACCCCAAAGCCCCGTTGGCGACTACGAACGTATGTTAAAATTAAGCATCACATCACGGGAGGCAAGCCGATGAGCTTACAGTTTATTCTAGGGACCGCGGCCGCCGATCACCGCACGGCAGTGGTCGCCGCCGTTCAGCGTGCACTGCAGGACCCCCAAGCGCGCGTCTTCTACTTGGTGCCGAACCACGTGAAGTTTGAATCCGAAGTCAGCCTGCTGCAGGGATTGCGCGCCGGCACTGGCCTGTATGCCCAGACGCGGGTGCAGACCTTCTCGTTCACCCGTCTGGCCTGGTATTTCCTCAAAAACGACCCCGTCTATCAGCAACCGCGCCTCGATCGCCCGAGCAACACCATGCTGGTGGCAAGGCTACTGCAAGCGCACGCCGATGAACTACGGATCTACGGGGGCGAGGCCTCACGCCCAGGCTTCATCGCACAGCTCGCCGATCAACTGAGTGAACTCCAGGTCGGCCGGGTCACCGCCACTGACTTGGCCACGGCCGCCGCGACTCGCCCCGTTGGCGATCGCCAGCGTCAAAAGCTCGATGACCTCACGGTGATCGCACAAGCCTACGAACAAGCGATCGGCCCTTATGTCACCGAGCCCAGCCTGTTGACTGCCCTGGGCGCCAAACTGGCGGACCTCGACCTCAGTCACACCACCTTCGTGCTCAATCACTTCAACGAGCTGTCGGCCACCGAGCAAGCACTTGTCGAAGCGCTCCTACCGCACGCTAAGCAGGTCGTGGTCGCCTTGACGCTCGATCAGCCCGCCGTCGATGCTGTGCCTGCACCGCCGTGCCTGTTTCTCCCCGCGGCTCGGCTGTACCACCGCTTATACCAAAGCGCACGCCGGCTCCAAATCCCGGTAATGGTCGATCAACGCGCCCCCGAGCGCACGTTGAGTGCGGCCTTGCAGGCGGTCGATGCCTTTTGGCGAGCCGACACGGCGCTTGACCCTAAGGCGTTGCCGCAAGTCGCGACCGGATTGACTTTAGCCAAGGCCAGTGACCCTTACACCGAGTTACGCCATGTCGCCCAGACGATCAACCAGGCGGTGCACGCCGGGGCGCGCTACCGCGACTTTCTTGTGATCGCTCGGCACCTTGACCCGTATCAGGACCTGATTGCCCCGGTGTTTGCTGCGTTCGATCTGCCAGTCTTCGTCGACCTCGAACACCCGATGGCGAACCATCCCCTGATGGCGCTCTTAGATAGCCTGTTTGCGATCCAGAAGCACCACTACCAGTACCAAGACGTGATGCGGTTGTTGAAGACCGAGCTTTTGGTCCCGGCCGGGATGTCTTTGGACGCGTTTCGCGACGCGGTGGACGTGACCGACAACCACCTGCTGCGCACAGGGCTGAGTGGGAGCAGCTGGCTGCGCGACACGCCTTGGCAGTATTTCCGGCGCCGCAGCGATGACGACCAAGTGGATCCAGATCCGGTCAAGACCGAGCAGATCAACCAGATCCGGCAGTTTGTCGCGACTGCCTTACCGCCGCTGTTCACCGAACTCACGCAGGCGACCAGCGGGCGGCAAGCCGCGACCGCGCTGTATACTTGGCTGACGCGCTACGGCGTCGCGACCCAGCTGGCGGCGTGGCGCGCGGCCGCGATCGCTGCAGGCGACCTCAGTCGCTCGACCGCCGGTGAACAGGCGTGGCACACCTTCGTTGACCTCCTGGACGATTATGTCGCCGTACTCGGTGAGGCGTCGTTTGACCTCACTCAATTCGTCGACCTGCTAGACGCCGGGATCGCCGGGGCGACCTACACCCAGATCCCGTCGACCCTAGATCAGGTCACCGTGTCCGAAACGGCGCTGACGCGCTTGCCCAAATTCAAGCATGTGTTTGTGATCGGAGCGACCAGTCTCGTGATGCCGGATACACCGAGCGATACAGCAGTGCTGACAGCCACCGATCGTAAACTGATCGCACCACTGTTGCCTGAAGGGGCATTTTTGCCCCAATCCGGCGCTGAGACAACGCTTGGGGACCCCTTCATCAACTACGTCGGGATGATGGCAGGGGATACGCACCTGACCATGAGTTATCCTGTCTACGCAGACCGCGAGAACCAACCGTCTTCCTACCTCAGTCAGATGGCGGTCCGCTTGCAATGCCCGCTTGAGCGCTGGCAGGGCGTTCAGCTCGACACCCCGGTCGCCCAGGTGGCCGGGACCGCGCGCAGCTTGCTGAGTGACTTCGTGGCCGTCGCCCGCCAAGCGCGCGACACGCACGTCGCGCTCGGGTCAGCCTGGCAGGCCGTCTTGACACAGCTGCGCCAGGTGCCACACTGGGCGGCACTGGCCGCACGTCTAGCTGGCAGTCTCGACTACAACAATGCCGTGGGGCGGCTCGACCCGACACTGGCGCAGAAGCTGTACGGGACCCACCTGAATGTCTCGATCTCTAAGTTAGAGACCTACTACCGCAACCCGTACGAGTACTTCCTGACTTACGGGTTACGCCTGCGCAAGCGGCCGGAGTTCGAGCTGACCCCAGCAGACACCGGATCGCTGTACCACGGGGTGATGGACCAGTATCTGCGCCAGCTCCAGGCCGAGGGGCAGACACTGGCGACGGTGCCCCCCGCTGAGATCGAATCAGCCGTTCAGGCGCTACTGGATGCCGCGATCACGCAACCAGGCTACGAGATCCTGACGGCCGATGCGCAGATGGCGATGGTCCGGCGCCGCGTATCGGCGATGCTGACAGCAGTCCTGACCATGATCCGCGGTCAGCAACAACGCACCGCGTTTCGGCCGGCTCGGACCGAGCTGTTATTCGGCCAGTTCGATCAGCAGCAGGGGCTGGCACCACTGATCCTACCGGTGGGACAGGCGCACTCGATCACGGTCCGCGGAAAGATCGACCGCCTCGACACATTGCACCTAGCGGATCGAGACTACTTCCTCGTGATCGACTACAAATCTTCCCAACACGACTTCGACCCGTTGCAGGCATACTATGGGGTCTCCCTTCAGCTACTGACGTACATCGACGCCGTCCAGAACGATGCCGCCCAAAAACAGACCGCGATCGTGCCAGCTGGGGCGCTGTACTTCAAATTCGGCCAGCCCAAGCTCGCGTACAAGCCGGCGCAGGACACGGCCGCCGAGGCGTTCAAGCAGTACCGCATGAAGGGGCTGCTCGTCTTTCCAGACGATGCCGATGATGCGCTTGAGCTGGCCACCGCGCTGGATCTGACGCTTGCGACCGACAGTGGCCAATCGGCGATCGTGCCCCTCGGGCTGACCAAGGCCAGAGCGTTCAGCAAGGTGAACAAGAATCGGTTGACTCCCGATGAACTGGCCCTGTACCTTCGCCATAACCGCGCCAAGATCGCGGCTGCCGCCAGCGCGATCCTCAATGGCACGATCGACCTGGCCCCGATCCAGTTCGGCCAGGAGAGCACCGTGATCACTGGCAGCGATTACCAGACGATCATGACCTTCGACCCGGCGACTGGGACTGACCACTATCACCATGTGCCGCACCTCAGCCGTGAGGACCTGCTGGCGCAACTGGCGGCCGAAGCCGACGATGACCCGGCGGACACGCAGAAAGGAACAAGTGACCATGGAATTCACGACTGATCAGCAACAGGCGATCACGCACACTGGCCATGACGTGCTGGTGTCTGCCAGCGCCGGCTCAGGCAAGACAGCGGTCCTCGTGGAGCGCATCGTGCAGCAAGTGCTCGCTGGGGCCGACGTGACGCGCATGCTGATCGTGACCTTCACCAACGCCGCCACGGCAGAGATGAAACTGAAAATTCAAAACGCGCTGAAGCAGCGGCTGACCACCGCTCACGCGACGCTAACTTCGGCCCAACGTCGCCACCTCGCGAATCAGATCGCCGTGATGAACGCCGCCTCGATCATGACCCTGGACGCGTTCTCGCTGCAAGTCGTTCAGCACTACTATTACGTGATCGACCTGGACCCAGGCTTTCGTATGCTGACTGATGCGACCGAAACAACGCTATTAGAGGCTCGCGTGTGGGCCGAAACGCGTGAGGCTGCGTTCAATGGTGCCGATGCGGCGGCCTTCACGGCCCTCGCGGATAACTTCACCGACCTCGCCGGGGGCGCGCCGACTGCCGATGGTCTGCAACCGATCGTCATGCAGCTTGTACAGTACGCGATGACGACGGTCGACCCAGCGGGTTGGCTAGCCAAGTTGCCACAAGCCTACACGCCAGCGGGGTTAGACACACTGTTTGCCACGACCCTTTGGCCCGCTTTGCGCGCCGAGTTGCTGAGCTTGGCCGATGCCCTAGAGGCGATCCGGGTGACCCTTGAAGACCCGGATCCCGGCCTGGCGGCGTGTGAAGCGAACGTGCAGGCGACCCTCGACCAGGTCACGAATGCCTTGGCCTTGGATGCCCCTGACTATGCCCAGGCGCAACTGGCGCTCAGCGCGATCAGCTTCGGGCTGTGGCCACGCAAAAAAGTCGCCGATGCCCACAAGCCGGTCAAGGACGCCGCGCACGCGCAACGTGAGGCGTTGCGCGACAGTCTCGCGACCATTCAGGCCAGTGTGGCGATCGCCCCGGCGGACCTGCGGCTGGCCCTCGCCAGTGCTGGCCCGATGATGATCACCCTGGCGTCAGTCAGCCAGACGTTCCTCGACGCCTTGACCCGCGAAAAGGCGGCCCGGCGCCTTCAGGGGTTCGCCGACATCGCGCAAAACGCCTTGCGGATCTTGACCGCGACCGATCCGCAAAGCGGCCAATCCGTCGCGACCCACTACCAGGCCGCTTTCGATCAGGTGCTCGTCGATGAATACCAGGATATCAACCAACTCCAAGAGGCGCTGCTGACGGCGATCAGCCGCCCTGAACCCGGTAATCGCTTCATGGTCGGCGACGTCAAGCAGAGCATCTACGGGTTTCGGCTCGCGGATCCACAATTGTTCTTGGCGAAGTATCAGGCCTTCGGTCAAGCCGAGGGGACTGGCGAGCGCATCGTCTTAGCCGAAAACTTCCGCTCCAGTGCCAACATCCTGAACTTCACCAACTTGGTGTTCAGTCAGCTGATGGACACTCAAGTCGGTCAACTCGACTACGACGCCGCCGCCCAACTTCGACTAGGGGCCAAAGACATCCCGGCCGACTTCGCGCCGGCGACCGAGTTTTTGATCCACGTGACCGACCGACCAGAAGACGACCAACCGGACACAGAGCTGACCGACGACGCGGCCGCGCTCGACAAAGATCAGGCCGAGGCGCAGATGGTGATTCGGCGGATCCAAGAGATGGTCAACGATCCCGAATGCCAACTCTACGACCGCAAGCAGCAGGCTTATCGCCGCGTTGAATACCGGGATATCACGCTGTTGTCCCGCGCCCGTAGCCAAAACGTGACGCTGCAAAGCGAATTCGCCCGTGCCGGCGTCCCGATCGTGATCGCCGACGCACAGAACTACTTCAAGACCACGGAACTGATGGTGATGCTGTCGCTGCTTCGGGTGATCGACAACCCCAAACAAGAGATCGCCTTGGTTGCGGTGTTGCGCTCGCCGCTCGTCGGGCTATCCGCGGACGCGCTGGCACTGATCCGCCTAGCCGACCGCAACGCCAGCTTCGACACCGCACTGGCGACCTTTGCGGCCCAAAGTGGCGGGACCGACTTTGCCACCGCGACCCGGGCCAAGGTCCAGCACTTCCTAGACCAGCTCGAAGAGTTTCGCGCGTTTGCGCGCGAGCAGGAGCTGGTCGACCTGATCTGGCACCTCTACGCGGAGACCGGCTACCTCGATTTTGTCGGCGGGTTGCCCGGTGGCGCCCAGCGCCAAGCGAACCTGCGCGCACTGGCCAGCCGCGCGGCCGGTTACGAAAGTGGTGGGTTCAAGGGCCTGTTTGCCTTCATTCGCTTCATCGAGATGATGCAGAAGCAGGACAAAGACCTGGCAATGCCGGTCACCTTAGCCCCGGATGTCAACGCGGTCTCGCTGATGACGATCCACGGCAGCAAGGGCCTGCAGTTCCCCGTGGTCTTCTTGATGGCTGCGAGCAAACAATTGAACTTACGTGACCTCAGCCAACCCCTGATCTTGACCAGAGACCTCGTCGGTGCTCAGTGGCTCGACCCCCAGACACGTGAAGTCTACGCCCTGCCACAGTACCAGGCCGCACGTCGCGCGAAGCACCGTCAACTACTCGCTGAAGAACTACGTCTGCTGTACGTCGCCCTGACCCGAGCCGAGCAACGGCTGGTGATCGTCGGTACCGCAGGGGAGGCGGCCAAGTTGATCGAACGCTGGGCCAAAGCCGAGACGGCCCCAGACCTCCTACTACCAGCACCACTGCGCGAGACTGCCGGGAGCTATCTTGACTGGCTCGGCTACGCGATCGCTCGGACGGGGGCCCTCGACTCGACGCCGGTGCTGCCCGCCGCGGCGCAGTTCCACGCAGCGGTCGACGTGCACTTCATCCACACGGTCACGCCGGTGATCCAAGCGACGCAAGCCAAGACCGGTGCCCAGCCGCCGCTCGATCTGCCACTGGCCGATTGGCTCGCTTGGCGTTACCCCCACACCGCGGCGACGACCACGACTGGCTTTCAAAGCGTCTCGGAGATCAAGCGCGCCTTCGACGACCCCGACACGATTGAGCTGGTGACCAGCAATCGTCAGCTCGGCGGCAACCGGCTCGTCAGCGACTTTGCCGAACCGACCTTTTTGACCCAGGGGACCGCGATCCCGCGGACCGCGGTCGGCTCGGCGACCCACCTGGTGCTCCAAGCGCTTGACCTGCACCACCCCGTTGACCGGGCGCATTTGCAAACAACGATCGCCACGCTGGTCGACGCTGGGGCGATCGAACCGGGGGTCGCCCGCCAGATCGCCGTCGATCAACTCGTGCGCTTCTTCGCGTCACCGCTCGGCGCCGCACTGATCACCCACGCCGACACGCTCCAGCGCGAGGCCGCGTTCTCGCTGCTGATGCCAGCCGAGTCGCTATTTGCGGCCATGGCAGGGGAGACCGCCGACATCTTGGTCCATGGGATCATCGACGGCTACTTCGTGGCGGATGAAGGGGTGACGCTATTCGATTACAAGACCGACCACATCAGCGGGGATCCACAGCCCGTGATCGACCGCTACCAGGGTCAGCTGAACCTCTACGCCCGCGCGCTAGAGACACTTCAGCCGCGGCCGGTGCGCCACCGCTACCTGATCCTGCTGGCGACTGGTGACGCGATCGACCTAGCCGCCACGCCGCAAGCAGAGTAGAATGGAGCCAGACTGTGAGAAAATTGGTGAGGACATGTCTTCTGTGACCACATATGCCGTGATCGACCTTGAGACCACGGGCACAAGTATCGATGCGGGGGACCGGATCATTCAATTCGGGTGCGCGTTGATGCGCGACGGCCAGATCGTCCAGACGGTCTCGCAGCTGATCAACCCGGATCGACCAGTCCCGCGCGCGATCCAACAGCTGACGGGGATCGTCCCTGCGCAGCTTGTCGCGGCGCCGTACTTCGAAGACGCCGGCTACATGATCGAAGACCTGTTGCGAGACACCGTGATCGTTGCGCATAACGTGAACTTCGACTACCCGTTCCTCAGTGCTGAGCTGGCCCGGATCGGCCTTCGCCCACTGACGAACCCGGCGCTAGATACCGTTGAATTAGCCCAGATCTTGATGCCCACACAAGCGAGCTTTCGTCTGAGCGACTTGACCGAATCCCTGGCAATCCCGCACGATGCGCCACACCACGCGGATTCAGACGCAGTTGCGACAGCCAAGCTCCTGTGGCAGCTGCGCGCTAAGTTTCAGCAACTACCAGGCGCCACCCAGCGGCAGCTCGTCGCGCACAGCGACAACTTGCTGCGGCAGACCGGCGACTGGTTAGCACAGCAAGTGATCGACCTCCCCATGCCAAGCGACTGCGTTGAAGTGGGCCAGTTCTGCCTGCGCCGACCGCAAGCACTGACGACCGCGTTGCACGGACCGGGCGCATATCCGCTGACTGACAAGGCCAAAAAGGCGCTGTTGACGCCAACTTACAAGCTCCGGCGGGGCCAAGTCAAGATGATGGACGCCCTGTACTACAACGCTACCGGTGCGCAACAACCGATGATGATCGAGGCGGGCACCGGACTGGGGAAGACGTTCGGCTACCTGCTCCCGTATGCGTATGTCTGCGATGAGAACCAGAAGCTGGTCGTCGCCACTGCGACGACCGTGTTGCAGGCGCAGCTCGTCCACCAGGCGATCCCGGCGCTGGCCACGATACTCGGGCGAGAGGTGCCCGCCGTGATGCTCAAAAGCGCCCGGCACTACCTGGACTTGCAGAAGTTGGCTGCGACCTTACAGGAACCCGCGGCCAATCGCCAGACGCAGCTGCTCCAGTTGCGGTTGATCGTTTGGCTCTGCGAGACCCAGACCGGCGACCTAGATGAGCTGCACATGACCAACTATCAGGCACCACTGTTCGCGCGTATCCGCCACACCGGCAGCACCCCGACCACAACGGGGCCATACCAGGCCGTTGATTTTTACGGACGCGTCTTGCGCGCTGCACACGATGCAACGATCATTGTGACGAACCATGCGTACCTCTCGCGACACTTTGAGACGTTACCGCTGCATCAGCCACCGTTTCTAGTGGTGGATGAGGCGCAACACTTCGCGGACAACACCGCCGCAGCCTTCTCCCACCGCATCGATCTGCGCCGGATGCGGTTGGCGTTGAGCCACCTACGCGAGCTGACTAGTCGCCGCAAGGGCCGCAGTCTCCAGGCGATCTATGCAGATGAACCGCTGATGCAATACCAGCTTGCGAGCACTCAGGCCACGATCGACACACTGCTCGGTCGGATCACGGACTTGCAAGCGCAACTCTATCAGCACTTCTTTCGGGCCGAGGGGACGACCACTGGCCCGGTAGAAAAGATGTTGATGCCCGAGCAGGTCAGCTGGCTGATGGATACCCTGGCCGCACCGCTGACCGTGATCGTCGCCCAGCTGGATGCCTTACAAGCGGTATATGATGGGTTACAGGCGGACTTCAACGCGCATCCCGATCGATTCCTGGTCGGAGATGCGGCAGTGTTTCAAGCAGTCGATGGGGTGGTCAGTGCATTGGCCGCGCGCCGCCGCACGCTTGCCCGACTGGATCCCGACGCGATGCGCACCGGCGCAAGCGGGGTGACTTGCGTGACGCTTGCGCATCCACGAGACGTCGCGAGCCTGGCCATCACCTGGGACCGCTTCAACGTGGCCGCTCCGATCCAAGCGGAGCTTCAGCATTTCAAAGCGCCGACATTCGTCGGTGCAACGTTGACAGTCACGCGAACGTTCGAGTTTCTGCAGGCCCAGCTGGGCTATTCGAGCCTGCCCGAGGCGCAGTGCTTGCGCCTGCGCAGCCCATTTCACTACAAGGAGCAGGCGGCGGTCTTCTTAGCCGAAGACGCCCCCAACGCGAACGACTTGACGCCAGCGGCCTACGCCGACTATCTGGCCGAAGCGATCGCGCAACTGGCGGATACTGATCACCAGACGATCGCCCTGTTCACCTCGCTGAGCACGATCGCCGCCGTGTACGCGCGTCTGAACGCGATGCCGATCGGGGGACACAAGGAGATCTTAGCCCAAGGCGTGACCGGCTCGGCGGAGAAGATCGCCAAGCGCTTTGCCCTCGGGGAGGACTGCCTGTTGCTCGGTGCGGCCAGCTTCTTTGAGGGGATCGACTACCCCGACAAGCAGCTCGAGCAGGTGATCTTGACCCGTCTGCCGTTTGACGCACCCGAAGCGCCGGTGACCAAGGCCCGGTACATCGCGCTGCGGCAAGCCGGGCTCGACTCGTTCAAAGTCGACGCACTGCCGCGCGCGACGTTGCGGTTTCGCCAGAGCTTCGGGCGATTGATCCGGACCGAGCGCGATCGAGGGGTGTTCGTCTGCCTGGATCCGCGGTTGACGCAGACCGCGTTCGGTCGCAAAATGGCCAAGAGCCTGCCGAACCTCAAACCGATGACCCTGCCCTTGGCGACGCTCGTTCCGCTTGCCCATCAGTGGCTGGCGGGGTCGATGCCACCGTTGAAAGGAGACCCACATGCGTAGAGCAGCAAGACAAAAATGGCGCCGACGCGCCTGGTTGATCATCAGCTTGATCTTACTCGCTGGCGTGATCGGCGTCTGGCTCCGTAGCCTGGCGCCGATGCGTGAGTTGCGGCGCCAGGCGATCACCATCGCCGAGACCAAAGCCGACGTGACCCGCGTCGATGACTTTTATTGGGACACCCAGCGTGATTCTTACCTGACCGTTGCGGGGCGGACCAAAGCGAAGAAGCGGGTCTACGTGCTGATCCGGCAAAAAACAGGGAAAGTCCACGTGCTCGCACAGTCGAGTGGCATCACCCAGGCACAGGTCACCGCCCAGGTCAACACGCAGTACGCGCCGCGCCGCATCACCAGCATCGGGTTGAGCCGGCGTGGAAAGAAATTCGTCTGGGATGTTGGTTATCGCACGAATTCTGGTAAACTTGGATACGTAACGTATGATTTTGAGACCGGCAAGCAGCTCGCGGCGATCCGCAACCTGTGACCGGACCCCAAAGGAGTGGTCCTTTTGCATTTAGCCAAACGTATCATCAGTGTCGCGCCGAGCGCGACGCTCGCGATCAGCAACCTCGCCAAGCAGATGAAGGCGCGCGGGGAAGACGTGATCGATCTGTCGATCGGTCAGCCAGACTTTCAGACCCCGACCTTCATCGCTGAGGCCGCCAAGGCGGCGATCGACAGCGGCGCGGCCAGTTTCTACACCGCAGCGACTGGGATCCCCGCACTTAAGGCGGCGATCCGTGCGCACGTGCTGGCACAGACCGGCGTCGATTACGGTCCGAAGCAGATCGCGGTAACCACAGGGGCCAAGCTGGCCCTGTACAGCCTGTTCCAGGTGCTCCTGGACCCCGGCGAAGAGGTGCTGATCCCGCTCCCGGGCTGGGTCTCTTACGTCGAGCAAGTACGCTTAGCCGGTGGCGTGCCACGACCGGTGCCGTCGTCAGGGCACTTCAAAGTCACGGTCGATGACCTCGAGGCGCAGTGCACCGCCGCGACCCGCGCGTTGGTGATCAATTCGCCGGCCAATCCGACCGGGACGATCTACACGCAACAGGAATTGACCCTGATCGGGAACTGGGCGCTGCGGCATCACATCTTAGTGATCGCCGATGACATCTACCGTGACCTGCTGTTCAACGGGGCCAGCTACACCAGTATGGTGTCGATCGATCCCGAGATCACGAAGAACACGGTCTTGATCGCGGGTGTCTCAAAGTCCTATGCGATGACTGGCTGGCGCATCGGCTTCGCCGCTGGCCCGGAGAAGGTGATCGGTGCGATGGCCACACTGCTGGGTCACGCCACGGGTAATCCGACCACTGCCGCCCAGTACGCGGCCATCGCGGCGTTTGACAGCGACGGCCGCAGTGTCGAGCAGATGCGGGCCGCATTCGAAGACCGACTGAACGTCATCTATCCGCTGCTGACCAAGATCCCCGGGTTCTCACTGCCGGAGAAGCCGCAAGGGGCCTTTTATTTGTTCCCCAACGTCAAGCGCGCCGCTCAGCTGACGCACTTCACCTCGGTCGATGACTTCGTCGCCGCGCTGTTGCGCGACACCGGTGTCGCGATCGTGCCGGGGCGTGCGTTCGGGATGCCAGATCACGCGCGGTTAAGCTATGCGGCGGCCAAGCCCGACTTGATCGAGGCCCTCCACCGCATCGACGCCTTCGTGGCCGCCAACGCCAACTAGCCAAAACCTGCGGCCGAGCGCCGCATGAATCAAAGGAGTAAGACATGACAGAACAGATCCGCATCATTGACGCTAAGGACCATGTGAACGAGGAAGTGCGCATCGGGGCCTGGCTGACCGACAAGCGGTCGAGCGGGAAGATCGCCTTCCTGCAACTGCGCGACGGGTCCGCCTTTTTCCAGGGCGTCGTCTTGAAGAACAAGGTCGATGAGGCCGTATTCCAGGTCGCTAAAGACATGAAGCAGGAGACCTCCATGTGGCTGACAGGGGAGATCCACGAGGACAGCCGGAGTCACTTTGGCTACGAAATCGAGGTCCACGACATTGAGATCATCGGTAACTCAGAGGATTACCCGATCACGCCGAAGGAACACGGGATCGAGTTTCTACTGGATCACCGCCACCTGTGGTTGCGGTCCAAGCGTCAGTTTGCGATCCAGCAAATTCGCAACGAGATGATCCGCGCGACCTACGAGTTCTTCAACAACGAAGGCTTTATCAAGATGGACCCACCGATCCTGACCGGCTCTGCGCCGGAAGGGACCACGGAACTGTTCGAGACTGAGTACTTCGACAAGCCAGCCTTCCTAAGTCAATCCGGTCAACTGTACGCGGAAGCCGGCGCGATGGCTTACGGCAAAGTCTTCACCTTCGGCCCCGTGTTCCGCGCGGAAAAGAGCAAGACGCGCCGGCACTTGACCGAATTCTGGATGATCGAACCCGAGATGGCGTTCATGCACCAAGCACAGAGCCTGGAGATCCAAGAACGCTACATCGCGTTCCTGGTCCAAGGTGTGATCGACAACTGCGCCTACCAGCTACAACTGCTCGACCGTGACATCGAGACCCTGAAGAAGTACACCAAGCTCCCGTTCCCGCGCATTCGTTACGATGAAGCGATCGAGATGCTTCAAAAGGCGGGCTTCGACGTGCAGTGGGGGGATGACTTCGGCTCACCGGAAGAAACCTACTTGTCCGATCAGTTCGAACAACCCGTGTTCGTGCTGAACTACCCGAAGGCGATCAAGCCGTTCTACATGTTGCCAGAAGAAGGGCGCGATGATACCTACGTCTGCGCGGACCTGCTGGCCCCTGAAGGCTACGGGGAGATCATCGGCGGTTCCGAGCGTGAGGTCGACTACGACAAGCTCAAGGCCGCGATCGAGGCCAAGGGGTTGGACCTTGATGAGTATGGCTGGTACCTTGACCTGCGCAAGTATGGCACCGTGCCGCACGCCGGTTTCGGACTCGGGCTTGAACGTGCGATCACGTGGATCTGCCACCTCGATCACCTGCGTGAGGCGATCCCGTTCCCACGCATGATCAACCGGCTCAAGCCGTAATCGCATCTCGCAGGCTGGGCGAACGCTCGGCCTGTTTGCGTCTACGTGCAAAGGAGAGGAGGGCCTATATGGAGTTGAATGCTTACCTGCGTGCTGGCAGTACCAGCGTCTCGAACGCCTTGTTCGCACACTTCGCGGACACCGACCTGACGCACCAGGAGTTCGTGGTCTACTTGTTCCTACTGGAATGGGATCAGCGCCACACCGCTGCGCCAGACCTAGCCGCCCTGAGCCAGGCGACCAAGCTTGCCCCCCAGGCGTTGTTCACGGTGATCCAGAGTTTGATCACCAAACAGGCGATACAGCTGGTCAGCACTAAAGACGCCAGTGGCCGCACAGTTGATCGCTACGACGTGACCCCGCTGCTGACACAAGTGCTCGCCCCAGTCGAGCAGACCGCCTTACCACAGGCGGACACTGCGGGTAAGGCCACATTCAGTCAGATCGAAGTCGAGTTTGGGCGGCCGCTGTCGCCGATCGAACAACAGACGATCCGTGATTGGCTGGCGGTCGATCACTACGCACCGGAGATGATCCAACTCGCGTTGCGCGAGGCGGTGCTCAACCGCGTCTACTCCCTGCGCTACATGGACCGGATCCTGATCGACTGGGAGAAGCGGCACCTGACCACGCCGGCCGCGGTGCAGGCAGAAAAAAACCGCCACCTCGGCTTATAAGGAGGGCTACGAATGGATGACCAACGCGCCGTCGCACTACTGACACTTGTGCTCAAGCTGTATCCCGGGGTCCCCCCGACGTTGAACGCCAAGGACCCATTCCAGATTCTGGTCGCGGTGCTTTTATCGGCGCAGACGACCGACGTTGCCGTCAACGCAGTCACCCCGAAGCTCTTTGCGGCCTATCCGACCCCCACGGCGATGGCCGCGGCCCCGGTCACGACCATCGAGACCTACATCGACCGGCTGGGGCTGTACCACAACAAAGCCAAGTACCTACAGGCCCTGAGCCAAGCGCTGGTGACCCAGTATGACGGTCAGGTCCCCAGCGACTTCAAGGCCCTGACCCACCTGCCAGGCGTCGGGCCCAAAACGGCGACTGTGGTGCGGACCGATGCGTTCGGGATCCCCGGAGTCGCCGTCGACACGCATGTCACCCGGATCATTCGAGGCTTCGGCATCGCATCTGCCACCGCGACACCAACGCAGATCCAACGGCGGTTGGAGGCGCTGATGCCCCCTGAGACCTGGATCAACTTGCACCGCGCGCTGATCCGGCTCGGCCGCGAGTGGCTGACCGCGCGGCACCCACAGCTACCACCAGGCGCTGAGTGGGACGTGTTTGCCCACGATTACGCCCCGTTGAATCAGGAGGAACCCGCAGATGACTGATCAGATCTTACCTTCCACACGCCACGCGACCCGTGAGTCCTGGGACCACTACTTCATGAAACTGGCGACCACGATCGCCGAACGCTCGACCTGCGAGCGCGCGACAGTCGGCGCCGTGCTGGTGATGGCCCACCGGATCATCGCGACCGGCTACAACGGCAGCATCGCGGGCGACCCGCACTGCGATGACGCCGGGCACCTGATGCGCGACGGCCACTGCATCCGAACGCTTCACGCAGAGATGAACGCGATCCTGCAATGCGCCCAAAACGGCGTCTCCACGCGCAACGCGGCCGTCTACGTGACGTTTTTCCCGTGCCTGAACTGCACCAAAGCGTTGATCCAAGCAGGGGTCAGCCGCGTCTTCTACGCGAATGACTACCACAACGATCCCTATGCGGTGGCGCTGCTGGAGGCGCACGACGTCGCAGTGACCAAACTTTAGACCACCTGGAAAGGGCCGCCTGTCATCCACAAACGTGACAGGCGGCCCTTGGCGCATTCGGACGCCGAGGGCGATCGCAGCCCCAAAAAAGCACTGCCTCATTCAAACACGTAACGCCCACCTTAGGATCGCAGGTAGGGGACGTGATCACCAGCCTGCGGTGGCGGTCCGGCGCGCACATGTCTGCCCGTCACCACTGCATTCGCACGCCCCCCTGTGACCCTAGTTTTACCGGAGGGCATGCGATGCGCTAGGTAACACCGCTTGACCCCTCAGCCTTGGTCGCGTATCCGGCCACACAAAAAGCCACCATCACTGGTGGCTTGCGGGCGCTCACTCGTCGTCGCCGTCACCCCCAGAACCGCCAGAGGTGGCGGGGGGCTCTGATGACGAAGGCGGCAGCGTGCTACTGCTGCTTGGCGTACTGTTGCTCGGCGTACTGCTAGGTTCAATGCTGCTGGTGCTGACCGAACTCGAGGTCGACTGGCTACTGATGCTACTTGATTGGCTGCTGGTGCTGCTCGAGGACGAGGATGAACTTGCCGGTGGCGTCGTCACCGCTTTTTGCGTGGTTGGGCCGTAACCTTGCACGTAGAGCTCACGGGTGGTGTTGCGGGTGTCACCGGTGATCTCGGTTCCCGGGTCGCTGCCTTTGAGAATGTAGGCCACGCTGACCGAATCTGGCTTGACCCAATCCCGGCTGGTGAGCCCTTCGGATGTGAAGGTCATCAGCGCTTTGTACAGGCGCTTAGGGATCGCTTCTTCGGTCGGGGAGACGCCATTTTGTTGGGCCTTGTCGTAACCAATCCAGACGCTGGCTACACGGTCTCGGGTGTACCCAGTGAACCAAGAATCCTTGACTCGGCCGCTGAGCGCGCTGTTTTTCGCCAACTCTTCATCGCTGTAGTTGGTCGTCCCGGTCTTGCCCGCTTGGATCAGTCCGCTGATCGCCGCGCTGGTCCCAGTCCCGCGCGTGATAACGCCCTTGAGCATGTCGGTCACCATGTAGGCGGTACTCGACTTCATCGCGCGGGTGCCCGCATTCTTGAAATTGACCGTCTCACCATCGGCCGTCACGACCTTGCTGATGTACGACGGCTTGTAGTAGGTCCCACCGTTGGCCAACGCGCCGTATGCCGCCGTCTCCTGTTCAGTCGTGACCGAGGCCCCGATCCCACTAGCGTAGACCTGCTGATCGGTCGGCAAGTCGATGCCCAAGCCCTTGAGGAAGTTCACCGAGCGACTCAAGCCGACATCGTCGAGCGCCTTGATCGCCACGATGTTACGCGACTGCTCCAGAGCCGTGCGCATCGAGATCCGACCGAGGTAGCCACGGTCAAAATCGTACAGGGGCGTGGTCGTTCCGGGATAATTGTACGGCGTGTCATCGAACTGCTGGTAGGTGGAGTAGTTCAAGTACTCGATCGCCGGCGCGTAATCCATCAGCGGCTTCATCGTCGAGCCGTTACTGCGATCGTTACGCGTCGCTCGGTTGTAGGCGAGTCGCACATCCCCAGTCTTGCGGCCACCGATCTGGGCGATCACCGCACCCGTTTTGGGGTCGGACAAGGTGACCGCGGTCTGCAACTTGTCGTCGTCAAAGCCGATCGATTCGTCATTGTTGACCAAGTCGTACAGCTTCTTTTGGGTCTCATAATCCATGTTCGTGTAGATCTTCAGGTTCTCGGCGTAAGGATCGACATCGAGTTTGGCTTTGACCTGCTTGATCACCTCAGTCAGATAAGAGTCGATCACTTTATCGACCGTGTTGACGTTGCTCGTGGTCGTCGTCTTAGGCTTCAACCCGGCTGTGATCGCGGTGGCCTTGGCCGCCGTCGCCTGTGCCTGGGAGATCTTGTCTTCACGCAACATCGCGTCGATCACGGCGTCCCGCCGCGCCTTGGCGCGGTCTGGGTAAGTGTAGGGGTCATAGCCTGCAGGCGACTGCCCCAAACCGGCAATGAACGCCGTCTGGGCGAGATTCAGCTGACTCAAGGACTTGCCGTAGTAGTACTGGGCCCCGGTCGCCATCCCGCGCTGACCGTAGTTCATGTAGACCTTGTTGATATAGAACTCGAGGATCTGGGCTTTGGAGTACTGGCGCTCGACCTTGACCGCTAGCCAGGCTTCTTGAGCCTTGCGCCGCAGGGTCTGATCTGACGTTTTGGTGGAGAAGACTGCGAGTTTGACGAGCTGCTGGGTGAGGGTCGAGCCGCCTTCAGGTCCGTTGCTAGTCCCGGTGAGCTTAGCTTTGACGTTGCTCAGCGCGGCCCCGGCGATGCGGATCGGGTCGATCCCCAGTGCTTCACGGTAGAAGCGCCGGTCTTCGATTGAGACGACCGCGTCTTTGAGCTGCTGGGGGATCTTATCGGCCGTGACATAGACCCGATTCTCCGTGCCGAGGCTGAGCAACTTTTTGTTGTTGGCATACAGCGTGCTGCTCCCACCGCTCATCAGGTCCTCTTGAGTGATCGTCGGCGCATCCTTGGCGTACCACGCGAATAGGCCGATGCCGGCGACCAGCGCCAGCACGAAAGCCAGGGCCAACCAGCGAAAGACTCGCAGGACGCGGCCGGGGCGGTGTTTACCTGCCTTTTTTTGTGGTGAGTTAGATTGGCGTGTGCGCCTAGACGCGACACGCGACGGAGTTGTTTTAGCCATTCTGGGTCCCTCTCTTTGTTTGGATCAGCCAATCGACCCCGTCCAGGTACGGGATCAACGGTTGGAGTTGCGGATGAAGCTCGAAGCCGTGCTGCTCAAGCTCGCTGAGCGGGATGGACTTGCGCTCACCACGCTGGGCGGCAGTCCAGAAACGGTTCAAGTCGCTTGCTGGGTAGACGAATAACCGGCCCGAGGTGACGAAGCGGATCACCACGAAGCAGATCCCGCCTTGGGCCAAGCAAGCGTTGAAGTGCGCGACCTGGTGTGGATGAAAATTCTTGAGCGGAAAACTCTGCTTGTTCTTGGTCTCTTTGGCGTCAAAGTCAAGGTAGCGGCCTTGATAGACCCCGTTATAGTCCGTCGTCGAAGGGGTCTTGAAGTACGCCTCCCGCACAACTGCCTGTGCCCGCGACGGGTAATCGACCTTAACGATCTGAAGCGGGGTCGGTTTCTTGTACACGACCGCCTTTTGCGCCTGGCGGTAATATTGATTGCTCTGATTGAGTTCTTCTTCTAAAGTCATGCCGCGGCCGCCATACTCGACAGGCGCAGACCGCGTAGTTTGCGCGGGTGCCGCGTATGGCTTACCATTAGGATAACGAATCGTCATAGGATCACACTCCTAGTGCTATTATAACAAGGACCGTGAATTTGACCTAATCGAATAGGGGGGGACGACTTTGGGGGCAAGAGTTTGGCTGACCGGTTACCGCGCGTGGGAACTCGGCGCGTACGGGGCGACGGATCCGAAGATCACCGTCATTAAATATGCGTTAAGAAACGCGCTACGCCCACTGTTAGAAGACGGGCTAGCGTGGGTGATCACCGGTGGGGAGCTGGGGGTCGAGCAGTGGGCCGCCAGCCTGGCACTCGACTTGCGGACCGACTATCCGGCGCTCAAAGTCGCGCTGATGTTGCCGTTTGCTGAGTTTGGCCATCAGTGGAATGAGGCGAATCAGGGCCAACTGGCCACCCTGATCACACAAGTCGACTACCACGGTAATACCTCCAGCCACCCGTACGAGCGCCCGCAACAACTCAGCGATTACACGCGCTTCATGGCCCAGCACACCGACCAGGCGCTGTTCGTGTACGACCCCGAGTTTGAGGGCAAACCGCGCTTCGCGTACCAGACGGCACAGGCGGAAGCTAAGCGGCGCCCATATCCGGTGCAGCTGCTGACGATGCCCGACCTAGAGGAAGCCGCCCGGGCGTACGGTGAGGCGCAAGCGGCCCAGCACTGGGACGAGTGAGCCGTTCAACGCCGGTGTGACGCATTTTTTCATTTTCAAACCCGGTCGAATATGGTATGCTTAATTCATCCTGTGTTTAGGGAAAACGACGAGGTGTTCGGTTATGGAAAACAACAACGAAGCAACGTTCAACTTGCAGCTCGATGCCAAGACCATTTTGGAGAAGAACTTCAAGACGAAGGTGCGTGGCTACGACGCGGATGAAGTCGATGAGTTCCTCGATCAGGTGATCAAGGACTACGAGGCCTACAATGCGGAACTGGATCGGCTGACCGAGGAGAATGCGCGCTTGCGCAGTCGTGTCGATGAGCTGACCAAGCAGCTGAGCGTCTCCAAGAACGTCGCGGCGGCCACCCCGTCACAGCCGAACGCGAGCGCGACCAATTACGACATCCTCAAGCGCCTGTCGAACTTGGAACGTCACGTCTTCGGGAGCAAGCTGGCCGACGGCGGCCAGAAGCCGACCGACCCGATGGGGATCGATCGCTACTAATCCGTGAATCGCTTGCAGATCACGAGTAATCGCGCCTGGCTTCAGTCAGGTGAGGAAAGTCCATGCCCGCACAAGCTGCGATGCTTGTAGTGTTCGTGCCAGGCCCAATAAGCCTGGGTACCGGCAACGGTAACGGCGGCTTAAAGCGCTAAAACTTCGGTCATGCGTGAGTCGGCCTGAAAGTGCCACAGAGACGATGCCCCTTGGAAACAGGGGGATTGGAACGGGTAAACCCCGCGAGCGAGTAACCCAAACTTTGGTAGGGGCGTATGACCATGGGAATTGAACCGACGGCCATACAGCGAAAGCTGAGATAGATGATTACTGACGGTGCGCCTTGCCTGATGGCGCACTTGAACAAAACATGGCTTATAGGGGTCTGCAAGCAGGCACAGTCCGAGTTCGCTCGGGCTGTTTTTTTGTCTGTGGCGTGAGGCTCGTCTACGCGTCCCAAAACAGGTACAATAAAGGTATTGAATCTGCACCCCGAAGGAGAAAATATGCAACACAAGTTAATGGCGACAATGGCCGCGGGCTTAGAAGCGCTGACGGCACGTGAGCTCCAAGCCCTCGGCTTCGAGACGACGACCGACAACGGCAAGGTGTTCTTCAGCGGCGACGACCAGGCGATCGCCACCGCGAACGTCTGGTTGCGCACCGCAGACCGCATCAAGATCATCGTTGGCCAGTTCAAGGCCACCACCTTCGATGACCTCTTCGAAGGGGTCAAGGCCCTGCCATGGGACCAGTACCTCCCACTGGATGCCGCGTTTCCAGTCGCGGGACGTAGCGTGCGCTCAACGCTACACGCTGAGCCAGACGTCCAGGCGATCACCAAAAAAGCGATCGTCGATAAGCTGGCGACCGTCTACCACCGCCGCGGGCGCCTGCCCGAAACCGGCCACACGTATCCGCTCGAGGTGTCGATCCTCAAGGACATTGCGACGCTGACGATCGATACGACTGGACCATCACTGTTCAAGCGCGGCTACCGGATCGCAAAGGGGGAGGCGCCGATGAAGGAGAACTTCGCGGCGGCCTTGGTGATGCTGACGAACTGGCGCCCCGAATTGCCGTTCATGGATCCGACCTGTGGCTCAGGGACAATCCCGATCGAAGCCGCGCTGATCGGCCTGAACATCGCTCCCGGTCTGCAGCGTCGGTTTGCCTTCGAGGATTTTGCCTTCTTCGATCAGGCGACCCTGACGGCGGCCAAAGACGCCGCCATGGATGCGGCCGACTTCGACCGGCCGCTGGACATCACCGGATGCGATATCAACCAGGAGATGATCGAAGTCTCACGTCTGAATGCGAAGCAGGCAGGCCTGTTACACAACATCACCTTCAAGCAACTGGCCGTCAAAGACAATCACCCGACCCAGCCACGCGGGGTCCTAGTCGCCAATCCCCCTTATGGGAAGCGAATGGGGGAGCTGGAAGCCGCGCGCAAGCTATACGCAGAGATGGGCCAGATCTACAGTCAGATGCCGGGTTGGAGCAAGTACATCCTGACGGCCGATCTAGGCTTCGAAAAGGCGTTCGGCAGCAAGGCGACCAAACGCCGCAAGCTCTACAATGGGAGCCTGCGGACCGACCTATTCCAGTATTGGGCGACTCAGCGGGCTTAACGCATACGCACTGATGGAGGTGGCAGAAGTGAAGGTCTTGACCTTGTTCGATCTCCCGGCAGACGCCGAGAAGACATTGACGCAACACCCTGAGCTCACCGTGATCCGCCAGGCAGACTACCGATCCGAGATGGGCCCAACGATCGATGCGATCTTGGGCTGGGATGACCGCGCCGCCGCGATCCTTGCCGCGCCTAACCACGTCCGCTTCATTCAGGCGGTCTCCGCCGGCGTCGATTACCTGCCGCTGGCAACACTCGCCCAGCAAGGGATCATACTCGCGAACACCAGTGGGATCCACGCTGCGCCGATCGCAGCGTCTGTCCTCGGCGCGACGCTGGCCTTTGCCCGTGGGCTGTTTCCGATCGCGACTAGCTGGGATGGCCAAGCGCGGCGTGCCGCGATGTTTGAATTGACCGGTGAACGCGCGGCCGTGTTCGGCACCGGTCATATCGGCCAGGCGATCGCCCGGCAACTGGGCCAGCAGGGGATGACCGTGATCGGGGTCAACCGCCGTGGGCGCGAAACCCCTGGGTTCGCCGAAGTGACGACAGCGGCCGACTTGACGCCGATCCACAACGCCCGGGTGATCGTCAACGTGATGCCGCTAACGCCCGCGACGCAGCACTTCTTCGACGCCGCGTTTTGGGCTGACTTGACGGCCGCACCGGTGTTCATCAACGTGGGACGCGGGCCGTCGGTCGACACCGACGCGTTGCTGGCGGCGCTCCGCACAGGCCAGTTGACCGGCGCCGCGCTTGATGTCTTCGAGCAGGAACCGCTACCAGCCGGATCGCCGCTATGGCACACCCCTAATCTGCTCCTGACCCCCCATGTATCCGGGACGGTCACACACCTGCGACAGGCCGTCGCCGAGATTTTTTTGCCCAACGTCTTGAGCCTTGACGCGACAGGGGCAATTGTTAAGAATCAAGTGGACCTGGCCACCGGGTACTGATTTTTGCGTACCGCTCGGGTATACTGAACGTGTAATCGGTTTCAGCAAACAAAAGGAGGTACTTGCTCATGGCGCAACGCACCACTGAGATCATTGGCTTACTGGAGGATGCTCTATTGACTCACCGACCGGTGAAGATCCACACCATCGACAAGCAGCAGCTACGCGGCGTCGTTGATTCGATCATCCCGGGCACGGTCAAACCGTATCAGGAGCGCAGCACCGTCACGATCACGACGGCCAAGGGCGCCAAACGTCTACAAGAATACGCCATCGCCAAGATCGCTTGGGCATGAGCGACTGGGCGCACTGACTTGACGCACCCAAACAGCGCCTCGACCGCACATCTCTCGTGCGATCGAGGCGCTGTTGCGCGTCGTTCGGCTCAGGCGCGTACGAGTAAGTCGACGAGTTGCGCCTTCGGGATGCCCGTGAAATACTGCGCCGTGTCGATCGGCTCAAGGGCGGCCGTAATGTGCGCCCGGTCGTACACCACGCCGATCAGCGCATTGGCGACCTCACTGGCGTCCTTAGGCCCGAAGAAGTCACCGAAGAACTTGACGGCTTGGATCTTGGCCCCTTCAACCGTGAGGCGTGCATCGATCGTGCCCATGTCGAAATGCTGACGTTTCTGCTGCGTGAAGGCCGGGGACTTGCCGTAGACCCAATCCCAGTTGCTGTAGACCTCACGGTAAAGCCGGTCGATCTCGACTTGGTCCTCAGGCGTGATCTGGTATTCCCGGTCTGCGATCGCGTCGACCGAGTCGACCCCGAACAAGCGCGTCAACAAGATATCGCGAAACTCCGGGACCGTGATCGCCTGATAAGCGGGAGCCAGGTAAGGGCGGAGGTTCGTGACCCGCGCGCGGACGCTTTGGATCCCCTTAGAGGCGATCTTGTCCGCTGGGACATTCAAGACCTGTGGCACGACAGACATATCGACGTCTAGCATTAGCGTGCCGTGTGAGAAGGTCTTGCCGTCTCGCGTGTACATCGCGCTGCCGGAGAACTTCTTGCCGTCGATCAGCATGTCGTTGCGCCCAGAGACCTCGGCACCGGTCGCGCCCATCTGGTGCAACGCGTCAACGATCGGTTGGGTGAAAGACTTGAAGTCGCCGAAATCCTTCGAATCGGCATCGACCACAAAGGAGAAACAGAGGTTGCCCAGATCGTGGTAGACCGCGCCGCCACCAGATAGCCGCCGCGTCACGACAACTTGGTGTGCGTCAACGTAGGCCTGATTCAGCTCTTCTTGGGTATTCTGGTTCCGCCCAACGATCACGCTTGGCCCCTCGTAGTAAAACAGCAGCAGCGGTTCATCAAAATTCTTGTTGTTCATTAGGTATTGTTCTGTTGCAAGATTCATGCGAATATCATGCGACGTCATCAAGACATAGTACATTTTAACGGCCCCTTTCTGTTGCATCCCCATTGTAAGCGCTGTTACACTTTGACGCAAGAAAAAGCGCCTAGGACCGTTTCGAAGGGGGGTGCATTTCGAATCGCCTTGCGCTACAATGATAACTATATTAAATGCCGGTGAGAAAGACCGGCGAAAGGGGATTAATATGGCAACTGAAACACCACGTTACCAAGATGATCTGTATGATGCCGTCAACGGCGAGTGGGCCAAGACAGCGGTGATCGCGCCAGACAAGTCCCGTACCGGCGGCTTCTCCGACCTTGCCGACGACGTCGAGGACAAGTTGATGGCCGACTTTGCCGCCGTCTCAGCCGGGGAGCAAGCGGCCCCAGATGCCTACTTCGAAGCCGCGACCCGGTTGTACGACAAGGCCAAGGACTTCACTGCCCGCGACGCTGCTGGGATCACGCCCGCGTTGACGCGCCTCGCGCAGCTGACCGCAGTCTCGGACCTCGCCACGTTCAACCAGCAGGCGGCAGCACTCGCGCAGGCCCTGTTTCCATTGCCATTCAGCGGTAGCGTCGACCCCGACATGAAAGACACCAGCGTCAACAAGTACATGATCAGTGGCCCAAGCACGATCTTGCCGGACACGACTTACTATGCTGACGACAACGCGCAGGGACAGCAATTGCTCAAGATCTGGACCGAGATGGCCCAAGCGCTGCTGGCGAAGACCGATCTCAGCCCTGAAGACCAAGCCACATTCCTGCAAGACGCGCTGCAGTTCGATGCGGCGATCGCCACTCACGTTAAGAGCGCCGAGGAGTGGGCCGACTATCCGAAAGTGTATAACCCACAGCCGTTCGCTGAAGTCGCTGAACAGTTCGGCGCCTTCGACTTCACCGCGTTTGTGACCGCCACCTTACCGGCAAAGCCTGAGGTGATCATCGTCGCAGATCCGCGCTTTTTGCAAGAATTCACCGCGCTGTTCAACGCGGACACGTTCACCGCGTACAAGCACTGGGCGTATGTCACGGAGCTGATCTCACTGACAGGGTACCTCTCCGAGACGTTGCGTCAGTTGGGTGGGACGTTCAGCCGAGCGCTGTCTGGCAGCCCTGAAGAACCGAGTCAGGTCAAGCACGCGTACCGCATCGCCAATCGGTTCTTCGCGGAACCGATCGGGATCTACTACGGCAAGACCTACTTCGGTGAGCAGGCCAAAGCGGATGTCACCGCCTTGGTCGAGAAGATGATCGCCACTTACAAGCGCCGCTTGGCTAACTCCGATTGGCTGTCACAGCCGACCAAGGACAAGGCGATCGTGAAGCTGGACAAGATGGTCCTGAAGATGGGCTATCCTGATCAGGCGCACGCGCTGTACCAAAAACTGACGGTTGCCCCAGACACTGACCTGACGACTGCGGTGATCCGCCTCGCGCAGACGGTCCGTGAAGACAACCTGGCCAAGCTGACGCAGCCGGTCGACCGCACCGAATGGGCGATGCCAGGGCACTTAGTCAACGCCTGCTACGACCCGTCGCGCAATGACATCACGTTCCCCGCAGCGATCCTTCAAGCGCCGTTCTACGCACTGGATCAGACCCCGAGCCAAAACCTCGGTGGGATCGGTGCCGTAATCGCCCACGAGATCTCCCACGGCTTCGACAACAATGGGGCCCAGTTCGATGAGTTCGGGAACATGAATAACTGGTGGCAAGAGGCCGACTACGCACACTTCAAGGAACTGACCCAAGCAATGATCGACGAATTCGATGGGTTAGAGACTGAAGCTGGTCGGGCCAACGGTAAGCTGATCGTTTCCGAGAACATCGCCGACGCCGGTGGCCTCGCCGCTGCCTTGGAAACCGCCAAGAACCTGCCAGATTACGACCTGCATGAATTCTTCATCAACTGGTCCCGGATCTGGCGGCAAAAGGCCCGGCTGGAACTCCAAAAGATGTTTCTGGCCACGGACGTACACGCCCCAGCCAAGCTGCGGGCCAACGTCCAGCCGCAGAACCTCGCCGATTGGTACACGACGTTTGACGTCAAACCTGGTGACGGGATGTACCTCGAACCGGCGAAGCGTATCACGATCTGGTAACCGCGCCAACTCGACAAAAAGGGGCCAGCTGGCCCCTTTTTGTGCTTGATTCAGGAGGATGACAATGACACGACCACAAGATGATCTCTATGACAACGTCAACGGCGAGTGGGCGGCGACCGCGACGATCGCGCCTGACAAGGCGGCCACCGGTGGCTTTGCCGACCTGCGTGACGGGGTGGAAGACCAGATGCGCGCCGACCTCGCCGCAATGGCTGCGGGAACGCACGTCACACCAGCCGAGTTGACCGATGCGATCACGTATTACCGCAAGGCAACTGATTTTGCCGCCCGCAACGCGGCCGGCATCGCGCCGGCACTGGTTCACCTGACCCCGCTGACGACAATCACGACTCTGGCAGAATTCAATGCCCAAGCGGCGCACTGGGACCACGCCGGCTTCGCGCTCCCGTTCAGTCTCTCGGTCGGGCCGGACATGAAAGACACGGCGCACAACATGGTCCGGTTGGCCGGGCCAAGCACGATCTTGCCCGACCGGACCTACTACGAAGACCCACACAAGGGTGGGGCACAATTGCTGGCTGTCTGGCGCGACATGGCCGAAGCCCTGCTCGCACAGACATCGCTCAGCGCGACCGACCAGGCGCAGGTCCTTGCCGACACACTGACGTTCGATGCCGCGGTCGCACGCCACGTCAAGAGCCGCCTGGAATGGGCGGACCGGGTCAAGTCGTACAACCCGCAGCCACTGTCAGAAGTCGCCGCGCAGTGTGGCGATTTCGCGCTTGTCGACTACCTAGAGGCGGTCCTGCCGACAGTACCGGAGACCGTCAATGTTGCGGACCCTGGGTTTTTGGCCGCGTTCCGCACGCTGTTGACTGAGTCTAGCTTCACCCGGTTCGCGCACTGGGCATATCTGCGGACACTGATCACCATGACCCCATACCTCAGCGACGACTTACGCCGACTGGGTGATCAGTTCGACCAAGCACGCAGTGGTAATCCTGAGGCACCGGCACCGGCGGTCGCAGCGTACCGGCTAACCAACGCCTATTACAGTGAATCGATCGGCGTCTACTACGGACAGACCTACTTCGGCGCAGCCGCCAAGGCGGATGTGACGACGCTGGTCGAGCAGATGATCGCGACTTACAAGCGTCGACTTGCGGACTCCAACTGGTTGTCTGCCCCGACCAAGGCCAAAGCGATCCATAAGCTCTCAACCATGCGGCTGAACATGGGGTACCCGGAGCACGTGCACCCGCTGTACGCGAACCAACCGATCGACGCCGAGACAGATCTGCTGACGGCCAGCCTAGCGATCCAGCGCTACCGGCGCGATTATGCATACGCGCAGCTGACGCGACCCGTCGATCGCACGATCTGGGCAATGCCAGGACATCTGGTCAACGCCTGCTACCGCTCCAGTTGGAACGATATCACATTCCCAGCGGCGATCCTCCAGGCCCCGTTTTATGCGCTGACCCAGACGCCGAGCCAGAACCTCGGCGGGATCGGTGCCGTGATCGCCCATGAGATCTCCCACGGCTTCGACAACAATGGTGCCCAGTTCGATGCCCAAGGGAACCTGAACAACTGGTGGCAGCCGGAAGACTACGCGCACTTCAGGGCGCTGACACAGGCGATGATCGCCCAGTTCGACGGGCAGCCGACACCGGCCGGGCCGATCAACGGGCAACTGTGCGTCTCTGAGAACATCGCGGATGCCGGTGGCCTCGCCGCCGCGCTAGACACCTGTAAACAACTGCCGGAATACGACCTGAAGGCGTTCTTCACCAACTGGGCGCGGATCTGGCGACAAAAATCTCGGCCGGAGACGCTGCGGTTACGCCTCGCCACCGACGTGCACGCCCCGCACCCACAGCGGGCGAACTTGCAGCCGCAAAACCTCGCAGATTGGTACACGACGTTCGACGTTCGGCCGGGCGACGGCATGTACCGTGCCCCAGAAGACCGGATCACGATCTGGTGAGACCAAGCGACGCCAAAAAAACTGCCAAGACGCAACGCGTCTTTGCAGTTTTTGATGTGTGCACACGGTAGGGGCTCAGCCCGCCAGTTGCTTCAGCGCTTCAGGCCGAAACCCAGAGAAAGCGTCCAGACCGTCTGCCTCAAGCACAGGGACCGCTTGGAATCCCTTGGCCTTAAGGTAGTTGATGTATTCGGGCTCATCGTTGATGTTGTGTTCGGTGAATGCGATGTTGTGCGTCTTCAGGTAGTTTTTGGTCATCCGGCACTGCGGGCAACCATTCTTCGTAAATAACGTGATGTTCGACATTGTGATCACTCCTGTCATTCAGTACCCACATGATACCCCATGTTGTGGTACACGTCAACTTAAAACACCACATCCAGTGTGTGCCGCAACGGGCCACCAGATGTGGTGTGACGATAGTCTCAGTATACACGATTCGTAGGGGGGAAGGCTAGTCGCGATCAGCGAACTGGCCCGTGTGTCACAGGATCGGCGAAAGTAGCCGAGAACCGGCCTGCTTGAAGCGTAGCCAGCGACTCTGGCGCGCGACTTCCTCAGCGGTCAACAGACGACTGTGCGTCAAGTCGGCGGTGAAAATCGTCGTCAGCTCGTGAGCCACGTGGCGATCATAGATGAACGCGTTCGCCTCGAAGTTCAGCTTGAAGCTCCGGATATCGAGGTTGGCGCTCCCAACACTCGCGATCTTGTCGTCGACCACGACAGTCTTGGCGTGCAAGAAGCCGTTCTCGTAGTGATAGACTTTGACCCCGTAGCGCATCAGCAGATTCGCGTAGTACTGGGTCGCGCGAAAGATGAAGGGGTGGTCCGGCATGTCCGGGATCATGACCCGCACATCGATCCCCGCCAATGCCGCCGTGATCAAGGCATCGATCACCGTGTCATCGGGGATCAGGTAGGGAGTCTGAAGCCAGACTGACTGCGTCGCCCCTGTGATCATCTTAACGTAGCCGTATTTGATCTGCTGGGCGCTGGTCTCGGGGCCACTAGACACGATCTGGATCGGCGTGCTGCCAGGGTGTTGCGGCTTGATCTGGCTCAGCGGCACCGTGGAGACGCTGTAGGGTGTCTCGCGTGCGGTCGGCACCGTCGCGTTCCAGTCCATCAAGAACTGGACCTTCATCGCCAAGACCGTGTTACCGATGATCCGCATGTGGGTATCCCGCCAGTGGCCAAACTTGGCCTTCCGCGAAACGTACTGATCACCAACGTTGAAGCCACCGATGTAGCCGATCTGATCATCGATCACAACGATCTTTCGGTGCAAGCGGTAATTCAAGCGAAAATCCAAGAAGAGGTGCCGCGAGGAAAAGTAGGTCTCGACCTCGCCGCCCGCTGCGACCAGTGGAGCCCACCACTTGGCCGTCGCCCCCTGGCTGCCCCAGGCGTCATACAGCACCTTGACCGCCACCCCGGCCTCAGCCTTGGCGATCAGCCGCTGCTGCAGCGCATTCCCCAGTTCGTCGTTATAGATGGTGTAATATTCAACGTAGATGTGATCCGTCGCGGCGTCAATATCTGCGAACAGCGCGTCAAACTTCGCCGTCCCAGTCGTGTACAGGGTGACCTCGTTGTCACCGAGCACCGGCGCGCCGTCTGTGTTGAGGAATAAGTTGATCAATTCCTTCGAGGCAGGGGAGAGCGCGCTCTTGGGCAGTAGCTGATTCTTGGCGTTCTCGCGCTTTTGTAGCTGAACGAACGCATCGATCCCTTTGCGGTACTCGGATTGGATCGCCCGCATTTTTTTGGCCGACAGGCCACGGCCAGCGAACAGGTAGACCCCGAACCCGATCACCGGGACAAAGATCAACACGAGCAGCCAGGCCCAAGTCGTTGAGATGTCGCGGACTTCGCGCAGGACGGTAAAGATCGCCCCCAGCGTGTTGAGGACCAGGATCGCAAGGACAAGTCCGGTAATGATCGTCATAGGCGACCTCCTGAAAAATTGATTTTGGGGGTTTACTTACTAATTATTAGTTGGTACACTAGTGACATTCTGATAAAAGGTGGTCATGACCAAATGAACAACGCACTGCTGAACTTATTACACCAACGTCGCTCGATCTACGCCCTGGGGAAGAACCTGAGCCAAACCGACGACGAGATCGTCGCCTTGGCTGAAGACCTGATCCAGGCCACGCCATCGGCCTTCAATTCGCAGACTGTTCGCGCCGTCTTCTTGTTTGGCGATAAGCACGACCAGCTCTGGGACATCATCGTGGAGCGGCTGAAGTCCGAGGTCCCGACCGAAGCAGCGTACGAGAACACCAAGAAGAAGATCGCAAGCTTCAAAGCGGCCTACGGCACGATCCTGTATTTCACCGATACCGCTGTCGTGCACCAGCTTGAAAAAGACTTCACCCTGTACGCAGACAATTTTGCCACATGGGCTGAACAGGCACAAGGCTCCAGCCAGCTCAACGTCTGGACAGGCCTGGCCAACAACCAGATCGGCGCGTCTATTCAGCACTACAACCCGATCATCGACGACCTGGTCCAAGCGGCCTTCGACATTCCGGCTAACTGGAAGCTGCGCGCCCAGATGCCGTTCGGCTCGATCGAAGCGCCTGCCGGCGACAAGGACACGATGGCCAAAGCCGATCAGTTCAAGGTCCTCAAGTAACGCGACACGAGCCACCCCAAGACCCGGTCGAGCGCCCATGGCGCCGGCCGGGTTTTTGCGGCGTTTGGCGCCACGGTTCAGGGCCTGGCAGCCTGCTGCTCAGCGACTCGCAACCCCTGCTGTGCGAGGGTATGCGCCCCACGGTTCTGCCGGTCGGGCACCCATTGCCACAGCAACAAGTCAAATTGATCCACCAGCGGCAGGAGTTTTGTGACATAATCAGCATAGTGTTTGGCGTAGCGTTTGGTCAGCGCGTCGATCACCAGTTGCGAATCCGAGTAGAGGATGACGCTGGTGGTCCGTCCCGTCTCAATGAGGTAGCTCAGCCCCGCGAGCACGGCTTCGAATTCGGCGGCGTGGTTCGAACTCGGCGGTAGCGGGTAATGCAGCTGGTCCGTGTGCCCGTTGTCGACCACCAAAATACCGATCCCGCCCAATCCAAAGTTGCCTTTTGTCGCTGCGTCTGTGTATAGTCGTATCAATGGAAAACCTCAACTCCAAGGAAGTGTTTATGTGGCAAAAAAGCGGTTCATGATCCAACCTGCCTGGCTTGATTTTAGCATTTTTTGGGCACTGATCGTTAGCGGGATCGCCCTGGCCGTCATCATTCAGATGGAAACCATCGGTTATGGTTGGCCTGAGCCAGTCGCGCTTGCGCTTCTGGTCATCACGCTGGGCGTCGCCGGCCTCCAAGTGCACCGATCCACCTTAATCATCACCGACCGGCAGGTGACCTTGCGCCGCTTGCTGCCAGGCAACACCCTTGTTCTACCAATCGGGAGCGTGACCGGGGTCAAGGCCACCGGGCACACACTGACCGTGACGACCCAAGCGTACGGCGCGATCACCTTCGTTCGACTGGGCCGCGTCGAAGCCGTCACCCAAGCGTTGAATGCGTTGATTTGAAAGGAGTGCACACATGTCAGATATTGAGATCTCACAAGCCAATGAACGGGACGAAATGCAGCCGATCCAGACGATCGGCGCGATGGTCGGTCTGTCTGAATCAGAGCTCGAACCCTACGGCAAAGCGAAGGCGAAGATCAGCTTCGCCGCGCTCAAGCGCCTGCGGGATCAGCCGCTGGGCCAACTGGTCCTGGTCACCTCGATCAACCCAACGCCCGCCGGTGAAGGGAAGTCCACGGTGACCATCGGGCTGGGGGACGCCCTTCGTCTCCGGGGCCAAAACGCAGTGATCGCCTTGCGTGAACCGTCCTTAGGCCCGGTAATGGGCATGAAAGGCGGCGCGACCGGCGGCGGCTACTCGCAAGTCGTGCCGATGGAGGACATCAACTTGCACTTCACCGGGGACATGCACGCGCTGACCACGGCTGTGGACACGCTGGCCGCCCTGATCGACAACCATCTGCAGCAGGGCAACGCGCTGAATCTCGACTCGCGCCGCATCCTGTGGCGTCGCGCCTTGGATATCAACGACCGCGCACTGCGACATGTGACCATCGGCCTCGGCGGGGCAACGTCGGGGGTGCCTCGGGAGACTGAGTTTGACATCACCGTCGCCAGTGAACTGATGGCGGTCTTGTGTCTAGCCACAGACTTAGGGGACCTCAAGACCCGAATCGCCCGGATCGTGATCGGCTACACTTACGATCGCCAGCCCGTCACGGTCGCGGACCTCGAGGTGACCGGCGCGATCGCGATGCTCCTTAAAGACGCGATCAAACCCAACCTCGTGCAGACACTCGCACACACACCCACGTTGATCCACGGCGGCCCATTCGCAAACATCGCCCACGGCTGCAATTCTGTCTTGGCGACCCGGACGGCCTTGGCGCTGGGGGACATCGCGTTGACAGAGGCCGGCTTTGGCGCCGATCTGGGCGGGGAGAAGTTCATGGACATCAAGACCCCGGTACTGGGTAAGACGCCAGATGCCGTCGTGATCGTCGCCACGATCCGGGCGCTTAAGTACAACGGTGGCCAATCGCTCAAGACGCTGACGACCGAAGACCGGACGGCGCTGGCCCAGGGGTTCCCGAACCTCCAGCGCCACATCCACAACATGCGCCAATACGGTGTCCCAGTGCTGGTCGCCATCAACGAGTTCGCGACCGACACCGCGGCGGAGATCGCCGATCTGGTCGCACTGTGCGCCGATGCCGGGGCGCAAGCGATCCCGGCCAACGTCTGGGGGCAGGGCGGCCAAGGCGGCTTGGCCTTGGCAGACGCCGTGCTTGACGCCTTAGCTCAGCCACACGCCACATTCACGCCGTTATACGATCCGCAGTCGCCGGTCAAGGAGAAGATCGCCGCGGTCGTGACCAAGATGTACGGCGGGGCCAAAGTCGAGTACGACAGTAAAGCCGAAACTGCGCTGCGCACGATCATCAAGCACGGCTGGGACCGGCTCCCGGTCTGCATGGCGAAGACGCAGTACTCGTTTTCGGATGATCCCAAAGCCCTCGGTGCACCGACGGACTTCACGATCCATGTCCGCGACATCACACCGAAGCTTGGCGCGGGCTTTCTCGTCGTGATGACCGGTAGCATCTTGACGATGCCAGGGTTACCGAAGCGACCGGCGGCCATGAACATGGATGTCTCAGACGATGGCGTTATCACAGGTCTATTCTGACGCCCAGGCGCTGGTGTTTCCCGACACCACGGGCTTCGTCCCGGGAACTGGGGCGACACACCCGCGCCTGGTGCTCGTCGGTGAGGCGCCCGGTGAAACCGAACTGACGGCCGGCCGACCCTTCACGGGCCGTGCTGGGATCAAACTTGACTTGATGTTGCAGGCGCTGGACCTGACGCGCCAGGAGGTCTTCATCACCATGGCCTTCCATCGCCGACCCACCCGGCGCAGCCCGAGCGGCCGGTGCGTCAACCGCCCGCCGACTCACCAAGAGATGCTCGCCGAGGGCTTCTTGCTCGATGCGGAGCTTGACGCGCACCCAGACGTGCCACTTTTGCTCATGGGCAACACCGCACTGTGGCGGCTTTTCCATGGCACTGTCCGCGACTGGCACGGCCAGGTCCAGACTGCTTCCCTGAGCCGGGTCGCCGCAGGGGCCTTCGTGTCTGGGCCGCGCCGCCGCTTCGGCGTGACCGCGCATCCCGCTGCCTTGCTTTACCGCAGGCAGACCGAGCAGATGGTCTTAGCTGACCTGATGCGACTCAAACCACTTCTACTGGAGGCAACAACTTGATCGGATATCTTCTTCTCGCCGTGGCCATGATCGGCCTCGACCAATGGGTCAAAGCCTGGATCATCGCCCATGTCGCGCTCGGCCAGACCGTGCGCTTCATCCCCGGGGTGCTCAGCTTGACCCACATCAAAAACACTGGCGCCGCGTTCTCGATCCTTGAAGGCAAGCAATGGTTCTTCTATATCGTCACCGTCGTCTCACTGGTCATCGTGGCCATGCTCTGGAAAGACTCCGGGTGTCACTTCTGGTACCGCCTCGGGTTGACGCTGATCTTTGCCGGCACCATCGGCAATGTGATCGACCGGCTGCGCTTCCAGGAAGTGACCGACATGTTCCAGCTCGACTTCATGAACTTTGCGATCTTCAACGTCGCTGACGCCTGCCTGACCGTCGGGGTCGTCATCGTGTTGATCTTCCTGTTATTCGTCGAAGGGAAGGGGAAAGCATGACCCTCGCGTTCACGATCACGGCGCAAAGTGGCCGCTTGGACAAAGTGATCGCAGATACTGAACCGACGATCACACGCTCGCAGGCTGCGAAGTGGCTGACCGCGGGCCGCGTGACCGTCAATGGCACGGTCGCGGCCGCCAAGTATAAGGTCCAGGCCGGTGACGTGGTCCAGATCGACCCACCGGCCCCAACGCCTCTGACAGCGATCCCCCAGGCGATGCCCCTAGCGATCGTCTACGAAGACGATCAGGTGATCGTGGTCAACAAGCCTCAAGGCCTGGTCGTCCACCCCGCACCAGGCCACCCGGACGGGACGCTGGTCAACGGCTTGTTAGCCCACACGGACTTCTCGGCCATTAACGATGTGATCCGTCCCGGGATCGTCCACCGCATCGATAAAGATACTTCTGGCCTGCTGATGGTCGCCAAGACGCCAGGGGCACTCGAAGCCCTGAGCGCGCAGCTGAAAGCCAAAACGTCACTGCGCGAATACTGGGCGATCGTGCACGGGACCTTCAAAGTTGCGCACGGGACGATCGACGCGCCGCTGGGTCGCGACCCTAAGGACCGCAAGAAGCAGGCGGTGGTCGCCAACGGCCGCCAAGCGGTCACGCACTTCGACGTGCTCGAACAGTTCACCCATTACGCGTTGGTCCGGTGCGTCCTTGAAACCGGTCGAACGCACCAGATCCGCGTGCACATGGCCTACATTCATCACCCCGTGGCCGGTGATCCGCTGTATGCGCCGCGAGTAACGTTACCCGGCCACGGTCAGTTCCTACACGCCCGCACGCTGGGGTTCGTTCATCCGACCCGCCACGAGCTGATGACCTTCGAGGCAGACCCGCCAGCTAATTTCACGCAAACGTTGACAGATCTGCGGGCAGGCATTGACAGGAGCACGCGGATCCGCTAAACTACGAGTAACTTAATCAGCACCTTTAACTAAGTCCAGAGAGGCTTAGAAGGGATCACGTTCCCGCTGCGGCGGGAGAGATAGGCTCAGACTGTTCAAGCCGCCTTCTACACCCTCACTGGATGCAGATGGCGGCTTTTTTGGTGCATCAGGCAGCAGCCTGAGGGAAAGGATGAGCAAAATGGCAAAACAAGTGGTCGATGCAGTCACGATGCAGCGCGCCCTGACGCGTATCACGTATGAGATCATCGAGCAAAACAAGCAGTTGGACGAGCTGGTCCTCGTCGGGATCAAGACCCGCGGGATCTACTTGGCCAACCGGATCGCCACCAGGCTGAACCAATTGGAAGGCCTGAACGTGCCGGTCGGCGAACTCGACATTCGGCTGTATCGAGACGACATCCACAAGGCGGATTACCACGAGCAGCCGGACGTGACCGGGGCCGATCTGCCGGTCTCGATCACCGACAAGCACGTGATCCTGGTCGACGACGTGATCTTCACCGGCCGCACCATCCGCGCGGCCCTGGATGCCCTGATGGACCAGGGGCGACCGAAGAAGATCAGCCTAGCAGTGCTCGTCGATCGTGGGCACCGCGAGCTGCCGATCCGCCCCGACTTTGTCGGTAAGAACATTCCAACGGCCCGCACGGAAGAGATCAATGTCGCCGTTGAGGAGATCGACGGCGTCGACGGCATCAGCATCGGTCAACTGGAGGCATAACAACGTGGCATACCGTAATCAAGACGCGATCTTAGACATTCACGACCGCCCGTCTCTCGGGCACTGGGTCGGCTTATCCATTCAGCACCTGTTCGCCATGTTCGGCTCCACCGTGTTGGTGCCGATTCTCGTCGGCCTAGACCCAAGCATTGCCTTGTTCTCAAGCGGGGTCGGCACCCTGATGTATATCCTGATCACGCGGGGCAAGATCCCGGCCTACATGGGGTCGAGCTTCTCCTTCATCGTCGTGATGCAAGCGTTGATGAAAGGGGCAGGCTATCCCGCCATTGCGCAAGGGACCATCGCCGTCGGGTGCGTCTACCTCGTGGTCGCCTTGATCGTTAATTTTGCCGGTAGCGCATGGATCGATAAGGCCTTGCCACCGGTCGTGGTCGGTCCGATCGTGATGGTGATCGGCCTGAGCCTGGCCGGGACCGCCGCGACTGACGCAACGATGCGCGCCGTCAGCGCCACCGAGAGCGTCTATGACCTGCGCTACTTTGCCGTCGCCCTGATCACCCTCGGCGCGACCATCGTCTACAACATGTACCTGAAGAAATTCATCAGCCTCCTGCCGATCCTGCTGGGCCTGGTGACCGGCTATCTGGTCGCGATCGTGGTGGGGCTAGTCGATTTTGGCCCCGTCGCGTCGGCGGCGTGGTTCTCGCTACCGGCGTTCCAGATCCCATTCGTCACGTACCACCCGCAATTCTACTGGGGTGCGATCATCTCGATGGCGCCGATCGCCTTTGTCACCATGACGGAGCACATGGGACACATCATGGTGCTCGATGAGATGACTCACCGCAACTTCTTCAAGGATCCGGGTTTGAACCACACGCTGGCTGGTGACGGTACCGCGTCGATCATCGCTGGTTTTGTTGGCGGGCCCCCAGTCACGTCGTACGGTGAAAACATCGGGGTGATGGCGATGACCAAAGTCCACAGCGTCTACGTGCTCGGTGGGGCAGCTTTCTTCGCGATCCTGTTCGCCTTCATCGGCAAGCTCTCTGCCTTGATCCACACGATCCCAAGTCCGGTGATCGGGGGCATCTCGTTTCTGCTGTTCGGCGTTATCGCCAGCAATGGCCTCAAGGTGCTGATCGACAACAAGGTCGACTTCAGCCAAAAACGTAACCTGATGATTGGGGCCACGATCCTGGTCATCGGCATCGGCAACGCCACGTTGAAGATCAAAGGCTTCGAGTTCTCCGGCTTGGCACTGGCGACCGTGATTGGCATTGTCATGAATTTCGTCTTACCCGCACACGCAGCCAATGAGGAGGCCCCGGCTGATGCAACAGACACCCACTAAGCTCGACCATTTCGTCTCCGCCGACCAAGTCGACCCAAGCCTTGCGATGCGCTTGATCGCCCGCGCGGCCGCCTTCAAGGCCGGCGCCACACCGACGCTCCCGCAACCGACGTACGTCGCCAATCTATTCTTCGAGAACAGCACCCGCACCCACACCAGCTTCGAGATGGCTGAGCGCAAACTTGGCATGACCGTCTTGCCGTTCGAGCCCAAGACCAGCTCCGTCACCAAAGGGGAGACGCTGAGTGACACGCTTCGGACGCTGGCGGCGATCGGCACCCAAGTTGCCGTGATCCGCCACCCCCAAGACGACTACTACACGCCCTTGATCGCAGAAGACATCCCATTACACCTGGTCAATGCAGGCGACGGCGCGGGGCAGCATCCCTCACAGATGATGCTGGACCTGATGACGATCTATGAGGAATTCGGGCACTTCGACGGACTGACGGTCGGGATCGTCGGCGACTTGACGCATTCACGCGTTGCCCACAGCGACATGCAACTGCTGACCGCGCTCGGCGCGACCGTGGTCTTCTCCGGCCCGCAGACCTGGTACACGCCTGAGTTTGAGGCGTATGGTGCTTATGTCCCGTTAGACGACCTGATCCCACAAGTCGATGTCTTGATGTTGCTGCGCGTCCAGCTGGAGCGCTTGAGTCCAGCCGAACTGACCGAATTCGACGCAGCGAGTTACCACGACCGCTTCGGGCTCACCGCGGCGCGGTACGCCCAGATGAAACCAGGCGCGATCATCATGCACCCAGCCCCCGCCAACCGTGACGTCGAGCTCGCTGGGTCGCTGGTCACGGCACCGCGCAGCCGGATCTTCACTCAGATGACCAACGGCGTCTTCATGCGCATGGCGATGCTTGAGCTCGTCTGCACTCCCTGAAGTCTTGACCCGCAGCCCACACACCGTGCGCTGCCTCAGAAAGGAAACCTGACAATGAACACGTTGATCCAAAATGCGATCGTGGCCGACCGCCATGTTTTTAAAGGGGACATCCTGATCGAGAACGGCCGGATCAGTGCCCTCGGGCAGCATCTCAGTGCACCGGCTGGCACGACCGTGATCGATGCCGCCGGTGCCACCGTGATGCCCGGCCTGGTAGATGTGCATGTGCACTTCCGCGAACCCGGCTATACGCACAAAGAGACGATCCGCACTGGCGCGCAAGCCGCGGCACATGGCGGTTTTACGACTGTCGTGGCCATGCCGAACCTCGATCCGGTACCAGACAATGTGACTGATCTGGCCGCGTTGATCGCCAAGAACCATCACGATGCGCAGATCCACGTCCAGCAGTTCGCCGCGATCACACACGGGCTACGGAGCACGAATCTGACCGACTATGCGGCGATGAAGGCTGCCGGAGCCCTCGGGTTTTCTAATGACGGAGTCGGCGTGCAAGATGCGGCAACGATGTATCACGCGATGAAGGGGGCCGCGGCTGTCGACGCGCCGATCGTCGCGCACATCGAAGACAACGGGCTGGTCGACCATGGGGTGATCAACGCCGGCCCCAAAGCGCAGGCCCTCGGCCTACCCGGGATCAACCACGTGAGTGAGTCGGCCCAGCTGGCACGCGATCTGACCCTTGCAGAAGCGACCGGGGTGCATTACCACGCTTGTCATGTCTCGACCAAGCAGAGTATCGAACTGATCCGCGACGCCAAGGCGCGCGGGGTCCACGTCACGGCTGAAGCGACGCCGCACCACCTGTTGCTCGACGATGGCCACATTCCCGGTGACGACCCGATGTTCAAGATGAACCCGCCGCTGCGGTCCGAAGCTGACCGCCTCGCGCTGATGGATGGTCTGCGCGACGGCACGATCGACTTGATCGCGACCGATCACGCGCCGCACACCCAGGCCGAAAAAACGGGCTCGTTCCGCGACGCTGCCTTTGGGATCGTTGGGAGCGAAACCGCGTTCGCGCTGCTGTACACCAGCTTCGTGCGTTCCGGGTGGTGCACCCTCAAAGATCTGATCGGCTGGATGAGCACCAAACCGGCAGACGCCTTTGGGCTGGACGCTGGCCGGATCAATATCGGCGCACCGGCTGACTTGACCATCGTCGATCTCGACCACGCGTACCAGATCGATCCGCGCACCTGGCGCTCCAAGGGCCACAACAGCCCGTTCATCGGGCGGACCGTCTACGGCAAGGTCCTGTGGACCCTAGTCGACGGCGCGGTCGCATACCAAGAGGAGGGAACCCTGTGAAGCGTTACTTGATCTTAGAAGATGGCAGCGTGTTTGCTGGTGAAGGTTTCGGTGCACCGACGGTGACGACCGGTGAGATCGTCTTCAACACCGGGATGAGCGGCTACCAGGAGACGATCACCGACCAGAGCTACAACGGGCAGATCATCACGTTCACCTACCCGTTGATCGGTAACGCGGGGATCAACCGCGACGACTACGAGAGCATCAATCCGACGACCAAGGGCGTCGTCGTGCGCGAGACCGCGCGAGTGACCGGCAATTGGCGCGCGCAGATGAGTCTCGATGAATTCCTGCGCCGCAAAAAGATCCCAGGGATCAGCGGGATCGACACTCGGGCGCTGACCAAGCGGCTGCGGGAGGCCGGGACCATGAAGGCGAGCATCGTCGATGCCGCCGATGCGCACGCCTTCGATCAGCTCAAGGCGCTGGTCCTGCCGCGCAATCAAGTCGAGCAAGTCGCGACGACTCAGGCCTATCCTGCACCTGGCACCGGCAAAAACGTGGCCGTGATCGATTTTGGCCTGAAGCACAGTATCCTGCGGGAGCTCTCCAAGCGCGCCTGCAACCTGACCATCCTGCCGCCGACCGTAACGGCTGCCGAGGTGCTGACGCTGAACCCAGACGGGGTGATGCTGACGAACGGCCCCGGCGACCCCAAGGACGTCCCTGGGGCGCTTGAGCTGATCCGCGGCATTCAAGGGCAGATCCCGCTCTTCGGGATCTGCCTCGGCCACCAGCTCTTCGCCCTGGCGAACGGGGCGGACACGTTCAAGATGAAGTACGGGCACCGCGGATTCAATCATCCCGTTCGGGAGATCGCGACCGGCCGGATCGACTTCACGAGTCAGAACCACGGCTTTGCGGTCGATCCTAGCAGTATCGATCCCGACGTCTTGCTGGTCACCCACGAAGAGATCAACGATCACACCGTCGAGGGGCTCCGTCACCGGCTATACCCCGCGTTTTCGGTTCAGTTCCACCCGGACGCCGCGCCTGGCCCGCACGATGCCGACCACCTCTTCGATGAATTCATGGAAATGATGGATGCCCATGCCCACCGCAAAGGAGTCGAAAATGCCTAAACGTCAAGATATTCACAAGATCCTCGTGATCGGCTCCGGGCCGATCATCATCGGTCAGGCCGCTGAGTTCGACTACTCTGGGACGCAAGCCTGCCTCGCGTTGAAAGAGGAAGGGTACTCAGTGGTGTTGGTGAACTCCAATCCCGCCACGATCATGACGGATAAGGAGATCGCAGACAAAGTCTACATCGAACCCCTGACACTCGAGTTTGTCAGCCAGATCCTGCGTAAGGAACTACCTGACGCGATCCTGCCGACGATCGGTGGCCAGATCGGACTGAACCTCGCGATGAGCCTGGCCAATAGTGGGATCCTAGACGAGTTACACATCGAGCTTCTGGGCACTAAGCTCAGCGCGATCGACCAGGCGGAGGACCGTGAGCTGTTCAAGAACCTGATGAAGTCGCTGAACGAGCCGATCCCAGAATCGACGATCGCCCACAGCTTCGAAGAGGCACAGGCTTTTGCCACCGAGATCGGGTATCCGGTGATCGTACGCCCAGCCTTCACCATGGGGGGGACCGGCGGCGGGATCGCCAAGACGGAAGCCGAACTCGCGGTCATCTGTGACAACGGCTTGACCCTGAGCCCAGTTCACCAGGTGCTGATCGAGCGCTCCATCGCCGGCTACAAGGAGATCGAGTTTGAGGTGATGCGCGACGCCGCGGACAACGCGATCGTCGTCTGCAACATGGAGAATTTCGATCCCGTTGGCATCCACACCGGTGATTCCGTCGTGTTCGCCCCGGTCCAGACGCTGACAGATAAGGAAGTGCAGATGCTGCGTGACGCCAGCCTGCGGATCATCCGCGCGCTGAAGATCGAAGGGGGCTGCAACGTGCAGCTGGCCTTAGATCCGCAGTCCTTCAAGTACTATGTGATCGAGGTCAACCCGCGAGTCAGCCGCAGTTCAGCCCTCGCCAGCAAGGCGACCGGCTATCCAATCGCGAAAATGGCGGCCAAGATCGCTGTGGGTCTGACCCTAGATGAGATCCAAAACCCGATCACCGAGGCAACCTTCGCCGAGTTCGAACCGATGCTCGACTACGTGGTCGCCAAGATCCCACGCTTCCCGTTCGACAAGTTCGAAAGCGGTGACCGCACGCTAGGCACGCAGATGAAGGCGACCGGTGAGGTGATGGCGATCGGCCGAACGATCGAAGAATCGCTGCTCAAGGCCGTCCGCGGACTGGAAGTCGGTGCGACCCACCTCTGGCGCGCGACCGATGCGACGATCGACGATGAGACGCTGACCGCGAAGATCATCACGCCCAACGATGACCGGCTCTTCTTCCTCGCCGAGGCGTTCCGGCGTGACTACACGATCAGTGAGCTCAGCGAGCTGTCTGGGATCAACCCGTTTTTCCTCGACAAGATCAACCACATCACTGAGTTGGAAGTCGAGTTGCGCGCCAACGTAGACGACCTCGCGCTTTTGACCATCGCCAAACGTAACGGGTTCGCAGACGCAACAGTCGCTGACTTGTGGCACACGACGGCAGACGCGGTGCGCGACCTGCGCAAGCAGCACGGCCTCGTTCCGGTCTACAAGATGGTCGACACCTGCGCCGGTGAGTTTGCCAGCACCACCCCGTACTTCTACAGCACGTACGAGCAGGAGACCGAATCGGTGCGTGATCCGCGCGAAAGCATCCTAGTGCTCGGCTCAGGCCCGATCCGCATTGGGCAGGGGGTCGAGTTCGACTACGCCACGGTCCACTCCGTCAAGGCGATCCAAAAAGCGGGCTACGAAGCGATCATCATGAATTCCAACCCCGAGACTGTCTCGACCGACTTCTCGATCTCGGACAAGCTTTACTTCGAACCGCTGACCGTTGAAGACGTGCTCAACGTGATCGACCTCGAGCAACCCCGTGGTGTGATCGTGCAATTCGGGGGCCAGACCGCGATCAACCTCGCGGCGCCGCTGGCCGCCCACGGGGTCAAGATCCTGGGCACCAGCCTAGAGGACCTCGACGCCGCTGAAGACCGGGATCGCTTCGACGCGATCATCAACGACTTGAAGATCCCGCAACCAGTCGGGGACACCGCCACGGATAAGGCTGGCGCGGTCGCGATCGGCAACCGGATCGGGTACCCGGTCTTGGTCCGCCCAAGCTATGTGCTGGGTGGCCGGGCAATGGAGATCGTCCACTCCGAAGCGGAGCTCGCGAATTACATCGACCGGGCCGTGTCTGTGTCGAACGATCACCCGGTGTTGGTCGACCAATACCTCGTCGGGACCGAGTGCGAAGTCGACGCGATCACCGACGGGACGACCGTGGTGATCCCCGGGGTGATGGAACACATCGAGCGCGCCGGGGTCCACTCCGGGGACTCAATGGCCGTCTACCCACCGCAAGACTTCAGCCCGGCCGTCTTGGCCCAGATCGAACGCGACACGATCGCGTTGGCGAAGGCGCTCAAGTGCATCGGGATCATGAACATCCAGTTCATCGTACGCGACGAGCAGGTCTACGTGATCGAAGTCAACCCGCGGGCCAGCCGGACCGTACCGTTCTTGAGCAAGGTGACCGACATCTCAATGGCGCAACTCGCCACCCAGGCGATCCTCGGCCAGGATCTCGCTACGTTAGGGTTCAGCTCCGGTATCCAGCCGGTCCGCCCAGGCGTGCACGTCAAGGCTCCAGTGTTCAGCTTCTCCAAACTCAACGCAGTCGACAGTATGCTCGGTCCTGAGATGAAGTCGACCGGTGAGGTGATGGGGTCCGATCTGACGCTCGAAAAAGCGCTGTACAAGGCCTTCGAGGCCAGCCACACACACCTGCCGAGCTACGGGACTGCACTGTTCACCGTCGCCGACGCCGATAAACCCGAGGCAGTCGCCTTGGCCAAGCGGTTCCGTGAAGTCGGCTACCAGATCGTCGCGACCCAAGGGACCGCCGCGGCACTGGAAGCTGCCAGTGTCCAGGTGACCACGATCGCTAAGCTTGGGGAAAGTGGTGAAAACGCGATCCTTGATGCGATCGCTGACCACAAGCTCCAGCTGGTGATCAACACCACCAGCGCGGATCGCGCGGCAACAAGCGACGGCTACCGTATCCGTCAGGCGGCGATCGCCCACGGCGTCCCGCTGATGACGAGCCTCGACACTGCAACGGCGATCGTGCGCGTGCTTGAAAGTCGCGCATTCACCACGCAGGCGCTATAATGACGACAGTTAGCGCTGACTATCGGGTCGCCATCAAGGAGGAGTTCGTCATGCAACCGATCATCGCACTTGATTTTCCCGCGCTGGAAGACGCGACCGCGTTCGTGCGGCGCTTCGACCTGCACCAACCCTTGTTCGTCAAAGTTGGAATGGAGCTGTTCTACGCTAGCGGGCCGCAGATCATCAGCGCGCTACGTGCGGTGCGGCCCCTGAACATTTTTCTCGACCTCAAGCTCCACGACATTCCCCACACCGTCGAGCGCGCAGCCTATCAGCTCGGACGCCTCGGCATTCAGCTGACCACTGTGCACGCCGCCGGTGGGCAGCAGATGATCGCCGCGGCTAAGCGCGGCTTGCTGGCCGGGGCGGCAGACGCGGGTCTCCCGCCGGCACGCCTGCTCGCGATCACGCACCTGACCTCCAGTGATCAGGCGATGTTGACCACAGAGCTGCAGATCGACGTCCCGATCGCCAGTGCAGTTCAGCATCTGGCCGCAGTGGCGCAGGCGGCGGGGGCCGACGGCGTCGTCGCGAGCGCTCAGGAGCTTCCGCTGATCCGCGCGGTGACCGCCCCAGATTTTCTCGTCGTCACGCCGGGTATTCGCCCCGCAGACGCCGCGGTGGGGGATCAGGTCCGCGTAGTCACCCCCGCAGAAGCTGCTCGACTCGGGAGCAGCGCCATCGTGGTCGGCCGCCCGATCACTCAAGCATCCGATCCGCTGGCGGCTTACCGTCAGATCAATCAAGAATGGAGTACCGCACATGTCTGATTATGAAACCCAAATCGCCGCTGACCTCCTCACGATCGGTGCCGTCAGCTTACGGCCATCGGCGCCGTTCACTTGGGCCAGTGGCATCCTCAGTCCGATCTACACCGACAATCGCGTGACGATCTCCTACCCCGAAGTGCGCAGTCGCATTGCAGCCGGATTGGCGGCGTTGATCCAGGCGCAGTTCCCGGCTGTTGAGGTAATCGGCGGCGTTGCGACGGCAGGGATCCCACACGCCGCCTTGGTCGCCGACCGCCTGGGCTTACCGATGGTCTACCTGCGAAGCAAACCCAAGGACCACGGGGCCGGCAAGCAGATCGAAGGGGCCTTCACGCCGGGGCAAAAGCTGGTCTTGATCGACGATTTGCTGAGCACCGGGGGATCGGTGCTCAAGGCGGCCGAAGCTGCCCGTCGGGAAGGCGCAGATGTGATCGGCGTTGCCGCCATCTTCAGCTATCAGCTACCGGCGGCCGATCAGAACTTTGCCGCCGCGCAGATCCCATTCGACACCCTGACGAACTACACGACGTTGATCCACACCGCTAAGGACCGCGGGACCGTCACCGCAGAAGAGCTCGACTTGCTCAAGGCCTGGCGGCGCGCACCCGAAGTATGGGGCCGCTAAAGGCCAACAAAAGAAGCACCGATGACGCGGCCAGAGCCTGTCATCGGTGCTTCTTTCGCTTATCACGCCCGGTCGGTCACCGGCCGGTGGCGCAGTTGCGCCACCTGTGCCGGGTCAGGCGTCGCCGTGACGGTGCGCTGACCCTCATAGACGACGAAGCCCGGCTTGGCGCCGTTGGGTTTGCGGATCTTCTTGACTTGGATCCAGTCCACCTGAACATTCGCGCCGTTGCGGCTCTTCGAGAAGTAAGCCGCCAGCATGGCGGCCTCCGCCAGAGTCTGCTCGCTCGGCACGGCATCATCGATGATCACATGCGAGCCAGGGATGTCCTTGGCGTGTAGCCAGATGTCGGTTTTTTTGGCTTTGCGGAGCGTCAGCTGGTCGTTTTGGAGGTTGTTCTTGCCGACCCAGATCTTGGTCCCGTCGCTGGCGTAGAACTCCTCGGGCTGGGCGAGCTTGCGCTTGAGCGGTTTCTTGCCTTTCTTCTGGCGCTTGAGGTACCCGCCATCTTCCAGCTCAGTCCGAATGTCTTCGAGGTCCTTGGGGCTAGCGATCTCGATCTGTGCCATGATGCCGTTGAGATAGTCGAGTTCACGCTGGTTTTCCGCCATCTGCTCGTGCACGTACGCGACCGCGTTACGTAGCTTCTGATACTTAGCAAAGTACTTCTGCGCGTTTTGAGACGGGGTCAACTGGTTCGACAGCGTGATCTCGATCGGGGCCATCTCCGCGTAATAGTTCGGTAGGGTGACCGTGGTCATCCCACGCTCGACCTCTCGCAGGTAGGTCGTCAAGATCTCCCCGCGAATGCGGTAGTCGTCTGCCTTAGCGGTTTCTTGAAGCGTCTGTGCGAGCTTCTGCTGCTTCTTGACGTCTTTATCAATGACCGTCTTGAGCACGTGGATGATATTGCCGCCCTGGTTCTGGACGCGATCATGCTCGGCCTTTTGCGCATAAAACCCGTCGAGCATCGCCGACAAGGTCTCAAAGTGTTGCGGCTGCCCGTCGAGGGTGAGGTACGGCACTGCCGAGAAGCTGACCCGCTTGCCGGTGGTGATCGTCGGGTGGGGCTGATCGAAGCCGGCGATGAAGTCGGCCCAGGCACGATCCGCGGGGCCGCCCGTCAGCCGTTGGGCGAGTTCCTGAGCCGAATCCACTGCCAGACCTTGATAATGGCGCTGCAATAACTTGGGGAGCGGAAGATCGGTCGCCTTCATCAACTCACGGTAGCCGCGGCTGGTATCAGTGAACGGATCCACCTTGTCTTGCCGTGGCGGAGCAACGTAGGTCGCGCCTGGCATCAGCAGGCGGTAGCGATTCTGATCCGTCCCGACGTGCCGGATCAGGTCGATGATCTTGCCGGTGTTCAGGTTGACCAGGGTGATGTTACTGTGTCGGCCCATCAGCTCGACGACTAAGCGGAGCGTGAGGTCATCCCCGAGCTCATCGCGCGTGGAGAAGTCGAGGTGTAAGACCCGGTCGGTCTCGACTTGGACTAGCCGCTGCAACGTGGCGCTGGCCAGGTATTTGCGTAACGTCATCGTGAAGTTGGTCGGGACATCCGGATTCGTGTAGGGGATCTGGGTGACCTGAACTCGGGCATACTGCGGGTGTGCAGACAGCAGGAGTGGCCAGTTCTTCCGGTTGGCCCGGATCCCGAGGATGACCTCATTGGCGTACGGTTGCGTGATCTTGTTGACGCGGCCGCCGACGAGCAGGGTCGCCAGCTCGCGCTGCATCGCATGTGTGAAGAGCCCATCAAATGACATAAGTGCCTCCAGGGGCGCCATTGCGCCGATTTTTCCGTAAAAGCTTCAGGTCTTATTGTACCGTTTTTCATATCTCGGCGCAAAACGCCGGGCGTGTCACCGGTGGTTTTTGCGCCGAAGTCATTCAAAAATAACGTCATTCATGGTATGGTTATTGAAGCTAATCGAAAAGAAGTGGGTGAGCACATGAAGATCGCAGTCGTCACAGACAGCACGGCATACCTGACCGAACAGCAGGTCACCGCTAACGACATCAAGGTCGTCCCGATCCCCGTCATCCTAGACGGCAACGTGTACGACGAGGGCAAAGACATCACCGCCCCTGAGTTCTACGCCAAGTTGCGCACGGCCAAGACGTTCCCGAACACTTCCCAGCCGCCGCTGGGCGAGATGCTCAAACTCTATGAAAACCTGGCCAACGAAGGCTATGACACCATTCTCAGTATCCACCTTGCCAGCACGATCTCCGGGTTCGTCAACACGCTACGCGGTGCCGTCAGCGAGGTCAAAAACGCCCATGTGATTGTCTATGACTCTCAGATCACTGTGATCTTGATGGGCGAGCTCGTCTTGACCGCCGCTCGGATGGCTAAGGCCGGCAAGTCAGCCGATGAGATCGTCGCCGCGTTGGACGACTTGCGCACGACGATCGGAGAATACTTCATCGTCAACGACTTGCAGAACCTCGTGCGTGGCGGCCGGCTGAGCAATGCGGCCGGCTTCATCGGGGGGATGCTGAAGATCAAACCCCTGCTGACCTTCGATGACGATAGCCACAAGATTGTGGCGTTCGAAAAGATCCGTTCGCTCAAAAAAGCTTATGCACGTGTCGAGGAGCTGTTCCAGACCGCACTAGATGCGACCGACTACCCGGTCAAGGCCTGGATCATCGATGCCAATGACCCGGAGGCCGGGGACGCTTGGCAAGCCGAGCTACAGGCCAAGTTTCCATCGGTCAAGTGGGCGCGGTCCTACTTCGGCCCGGTGATCGGCACCCACTTGGGCGAAAAAGCCATCGCGCTGGCCTGGATCCGCGACACGACGACCGACTAACGCCAAGCGCGACGCCAACTGCCGGCGTCGCGTTTTTGCGCCAATGACATAACAGAGAGGAAGGGCAACGTATGTTTTTGACGACACCCGGCCACAGCGGCCGGATCTTATCCACCGACACCGTCTACACTGGCCCGATCTTTTCGGTCCTCAAGCAGACGATCGACACCCCCGATGGGCTTCGCGTCACACGTGACTTGATTCAGCACGCGCCCGCTGTGGCGATGCTGGCGCTGACCGTCGACGACCAGGTCTTAGTCAACCGCGAGTATCGCGTTGGGGTCAACCGCGAGTCATTCGCCTTGCCGGCTGGCCTGATGGAACCGGATGAAACGCCGACTGCCGCCGCTATGCGCGAGCTGGCAGAAGAGACCGGGTACCTGGCCCAAGCGGTCACGCCGTTGGTCGCGATCCATTCGAGCGAGGGGATGACCGACGAGCTCGTCCACCTGATGCTGGTGACCCTCGATGTCGACCAGCGGACGGCGCGCCATTTTGACCAAGACGAGTTCGTGACGACTGCACTGGTCCCACTCGACACAGTTATCACCGCGATGCGTGACGGTCGGATCACCAGCGCTCAGAGCGTCGCTGCGCTGAGCTACTACATGGCGTTCATTCGCCCCACTCAAGACGAAGGAGCACGGCGGTTTGAAAAACATTAAATTCATTGCGACGGACATGGACCACACCTTGCTGACCGAGGCCGGCACGCTCCCCCCGCACTTTGAAGCCTATCTGGACCGACTCGAAGCACTCGGGATCCAGTTCGCGATCGCCAGTGGCCGCCCACTGTACACGCTGCAGAACCTGTTCCCCAAGCATAAAGACCAGCTGACCTTGATCAGCGACAACGGCGCGGTCGTCTGCCATCGTGGTGAGATCATCGCCAAGTCTCTGCTGGCACCAGCAGATTACCAGGACATGGCCCGCTTCATCAAACACCAGACAGATGGCCGGCCACTGGTCTGCGGACTGACCGCCGCGGTCGCCGAGGCGGATGACCGGGCCTACGACGCCGTGTACCGAGAGTTCTACCACAACCTTGACTACGTGGCAGACACCGCCCAATGGCAGGGTGAAGCCGACAAAGTCACGATCTATCTGCCCAACGACGACGCGCAGGCGACCTTCACCGAGCAGATCGCGCCACGCTACGCGGAGCGATTCTCTGCGACTGTGTCCGGCCCCGTCTGGATCGACCTCATGCCTAAGGGGATCAACAAGGGGACGGCCATCCGCGCAGTCGCCGAGCGACTGCAGATCGATCTTGGCGACATGATGGCGTTCGGCGACACGTTCAACGATGCCGAGATGCTGGCGACCGTCGGCCACGGCTACCTCGTGGCCAACGCCGACCCGGGCATGGTGCCTTACGCCAAGTATCGCACCGGAAGCAACGAAGACTACGGCGTGCTCCAAGTACTCGACCAGGTCATCGACGCTAAGGACTGACACGCACAGGCGGTGACGGTCGCATTGCACAGCGCACTCGGTTGACCATCTGCTCTGCGGCAACATCAGGGGGCGGGCGACTGTGGCCAGCGTTGCACAGGCTGGCCGCCGTCGGTCACGCGACGGGTAGCGTCTCGTGCACCAAAAAAGGCCGATCACTCGGCCTTAAGCTCACTCTGCCAGCTGCGCTTCCAGCCGGTGCAACCCAGCCTGAATGGCAGACTGAGGCAGCCCACCCGCGGCTAACGTCGCATCGCTGTACCGCGCGAGCGCCGCGTAAAACCAGCGCCCCAGCACCAAATAATCCTGCGGGGGCATCGCGTAGCGGACCCGCTGAAATAACGCATCCGCCTTGGCGAACTGTTGCGTCTCGATCAGCTGCTCAAGCTCAGTCTGGTAGGGCAGGGTCGCCGCTTCTGCTTGCGGCCAGACGATCGTTGTCTCCGGCGCGTCACCGCTCCCCCCGAGCAGGTAATGCAGCCCCTGCGCGAACCCCTTGATCTGGCGCATCAACCAGTCATCATCTTCTCGTTGTTGCATCTGCACCTCGCCTCCTTACCGGCAGTATACGCCCTGGCGTCGGCACTTGCACGTCATATGTCGGACAGGCAAGAAGGGACCTTCAACCATGTTAATCACCCCGTATACGACGCAAGCGATCACGCTGATCGGTGCGCCCACTGACACGCAACGCCTACTCGCACACCGCGATCAAGCGATGCTGCTCGGCACAGCAACTGGGCCGCTCGCGGCGTTCACCACTTGGCGCAACCCGATGCACCCATACCTGCTCAACTTCACCTTTGCCCTGACCGCTGCTGGTCAGGCGTACGATCAAGCTGAACTTGCAGATGCACTCCTGTCGGCGACCACCGCGCGCGCTAAGGCCCTCAAGGCCCGGGGCCTGATCACGCGCACAACTGCCACAACGACACCACTGATCTCCGCCATGGTCTCTCGTGGCCTGCGGCGGGTCCGCACCACCTTCAATCCGGTGCTCAGTCTGGCGACAGCTGCGCTGCCCTCGACACCACTGCCGGTCGGCACGACCCTGCACAGCAGCACCGCGCTAGCGCAGCAACCTGCGTTGCGCGACGCATTGCTCACGCGCACCTATGAAGCCTACGCACTCAGCCATCGGATCAATCCGGTGGCCCCCTACAACGCGGGGCGCTGGGCCGCAGTGATCCTCGATGATCTCGTCGCAGACGTACCGCTATTGCTGACCCACCAGGGAGAGCTGAAGGCTTACTGCTTGATCTACGCACACGACGCGCAGCAGGTCGATTTTGGCTACGCGTGGGGCGCCGACGCTGACTGGCTCGCCCCGTTAGCCGAACAGACGATCAGTAGCCTGAGCGGCTTGTACCAGACCCTCAACGGCGAGTTTGACGACACCGATCCAGGCGCCTTACAAGTCGCTCGACTATTTCCTGCCGCGACGCGGACAGACAACGAGCTGGCCGCCTACACACTGGTTTTTTGATCCTGAAGAAGGGACCGTGACAAAAGTCATGGTCCCTTCTTTGTGTCCGACGATTCCAGCAGCCTGACGGTCCCGTCAGGCCCAGGCGGCCAGGACGCCCAGGGCCGTCGCCCGGGCGGTGAGCAGCGCGACCCCGTGACTCAAGGCCCAGTAGTTCAGTGGATCTCGGCTCGTCTGGTGCGCCGCCGTGTTGATCACAGCCCACGGCGTCTGCTGCGCCAGCGGTGTCGTTGCCACTTGCAAACCGGCCGCAGTCAAGCCGGTGACGAGTTCGCGGTCTTGGGCCGCCGTCGGGTCCAGCAGGACGGTCTGACCGGTCTGCGGGCGAGTCAGATGGTAGCTATCCGTCAGCGCTTTGTCCAGCGCGGCGGCGAAGGTCGCCGCAATCCCGATCGTTTCACCCGTCGATTTCATCTCTGGGGCCAATGCAGTCGGTAACCCGGGTAGCTTGCCGAAAGAGAAGACCGGCGCCTTGACCGCGACGCGCGCCGGGGCAGGGGGGCAGCCGACCGGCAGCCCCAGGTCGGCGAGGCGCGCGCCGAGCAGCAGGTGCGTCGCGAGCTGGGCCAGTGGCCGCCCGGTGACCTTGCTCATGAATGGGACTGTGCGGCTAGCCCGTGGGTTCACGTCGATCACGTACAGGCGGTCGGCGACGATAAACTGCACGTTCATCATCCCCTGAGCGTGGACCGCCAGCCCGATCTTCGTCGCCGTGGCGATGATTGCTTGCTGTTGCACCGTCGTCAGGTGCTGCGGTGGGTACACGGCGATCGAGTCGCCCGAGTGAATCCCTGCACCTTCCACATGCTCCATGATCCCGGGAATGAACACCTGGTGCCCATCGCTCAGCAAGTCGACTTCACACTCGATCCCCTGAACCGCATGGTCGATCAAGATCGGCTGGTGCGGGGCGGCGTCGATCGCTTTTTGGACATACTCGGCCAGGGCCGTTGGGCTGTCGACGACCGCCATTGCGCGGCCGCCAAGCACGTAACTCGGCCGAACCATCACGGGATACCCGATCGTCGGCGCGATCGCCTGCGCGGTCGCGAGGTCCGTCGCAGTCGCACCTGCTGGCTGAGCAATCGCTAGCTCAGCCAGCAGGGCCTCGAACGCATGGCGATCCTCGGTCTGCGCGATGCCAGCCAACTCGGTCCCCAGCAGCTTAACGCCGTGTGCCACCAGTGCGGCACTCAGGTTGATCGCCGTTTGGCCGCCGAACTGCACGATCACGCCCAGCGGTTGTTCCAGCGCGATGATGGCCAAGACATGCTCGACGGTCAGGGGCTCAAAGTACAGTTTGTCAGAGACCGAAAAATCAGTCGAGACCGTCTCAGGGTTGTTGTTGACGATGATCGCGTGGTAGCCAGCAGCCTGCAGCGCTTGGACACAGTGCACGGTCGTGTAATCGAACTCCACCCCTTGGCCGATCCGGATCGGCCCCGAGCCGATCACCAAGACACTGTGACCCAGCGGCACGCTTTCGTTTTCACCCGGGAAGTGCGTGCTGTAAAAGTACGGGGTCGCACTGGCAAACTCACCGGCGCAGGTGTCGACCATCTTGTAGACCGGCGCAGGCGCCAGCGCCGCCACGTCATCGAGCGCACAATCCATTGCCGCCGCGATCATCTCGTTACTGAACCCAGCTTGCTTCGCAGCCTCGACGGCCGGTGCGGTACACGGCGTGTGATGCAACGCCTGCAACGCTGCCCAAAGTCGCGCGAAGTGATGCAGGAAAAATGGGCTGATCTGCGTCACCGCGGCTAATTGATCACTGGTCCACCCCTGGTGCAAGGCGCTGAAAAGGTGAAAGAGCCGCTGGTCAGTAGGGTGGGTGAGCGCGTCGACCAGTGCCGCGTCATGGCACTCGACTGCTGGCAACAGCGTCGTCTGCAGGGACGGCGTCGACTCAAGTGAGGCAATCGCTTTGAGCAAGGCCTCGTCGAAGGTCGTGCCGATCCCCATCACTTCACCGGTCGCCTTCATCTGCGTGCCCAACGTCGGCTCAGCGGTGGTGAACTTATCGAACGGGAGGCGCGGGAGCTTGACGACCACATAGTCCAGTGTCGGCTCGAACGCGGCAAAGGTGGTCTTCGTCACCGGGTTCTGAATCTCAGCCAGACTCAACCCCACCGCGATCTTCGCGGCGATCTTCGCGATCGGGTAGCCGGTCGCCTTGCTAGCCAGTGCGGAGCTACGACTGACGCGCGGGTTGACCTCGATCACGTAGTACTGGTCGGTGTCCGGGGACTGCGCCAGCTGCACATTGCACCCGCCACGAATATCCAGTTCACCGACGATCGCCAAGCTGGCTGTCCGTAATCGCTGATAGGTCGCATCGTCTAGGGTCTGCGACGGGGCGACCACGATCGAGTCGCCAGTGTGGATACCGACCGGGTCAACGTTTTCCATGCAGCAGACCGCGATCGCCGTGCCCGTTGCGTCGCGCATCACCTCGAATTCGATCTCCTTGAACCCTGCGATGCTCTGTTCGATCAGGCACTCGGTCACTGGTGACAGGCTAAGCCCGCGCGCTCCGATCTCGCGCAACTCAGCCGGCGTGGTCGCAATGCCACCGCCGCTCCCCCCGAGCGTGTAGGCGGGGCGCACGATCACTGGGTAGCCGACGGTGGCGGCAAAGGTGAGGGCATCGTCGAGCTGATGCACCGTCAGGCTTGCCGGGATCGGCTGCCCCAACGTCGTCATCAACTGCTTGAACGCTTCGCGGTCTTCGGCCTGCTCGATCGTCGCCAATCCGGTCCCGAGCAGTTGCACGTTATAGGTGTCCAACACCCCCGCTTGGTCTAAGGCGACAGCCAAGTTGAGCCCGGTCTGGCCACCCAGCGTCGGGAGCAAGGCATCGGGGCGCTCTGCTGCAATGATCTTCGTCAGGGCCGGAACGGTCAATGGTTCGAGGTAGACTTGATCGGCGATCTCCGCATCCGTCATGATCGTGGCCGGATTGGAGTTCACTAGGACCACCGTATACCCCTCCTCGCGTAGGCTCAAACACGCCTGGCTCCCAGAATAGTCGAACTCGGCAGCTTGACCGATGACGATCGGACCGGATCCGATCACAAGGATCTTATGAATGCTCAGATTTTTAGGCATAACGGGTCACCTTTTCCTGCATGAGTTGGTTGAACCGGGTGAAAAAGCCTGTCGCGTCTTCTGGCCCCGGCTGTGCTTCCGGATGAAACTGGACTGAAAAAGCGGGGAGGTGGCGCAGCGCCAGACCCTCGATCGTCCCATCATTACCTTCGACGGCGGTCACGACCAGATCCGTGCCGGCCAGCGAGCTCGGCATCACCGTGTAGCCATGATTCTGACTGGTGATAATCGTCCGCCCGCTATCGAGCAGCGTAACGGGATGATTGATCCCACGGTGACCGAATTTCATCGGTTGAGTCTGGGCCCCGTTGGCCAAGGCGAGGAGCTGATGCCCCAGGCAGATGCCAGCCAGTGGGTACCGCGCCTGCAGCGCCCGGATCAGTGGCAAACAGGCAGCGTAGTCCGTCGGGTCACCGGGGCCGTTGGACAGTAAGAGCCCATCCGGTTGCAACGCAACGATCGCCGCTAGCGAACACTGAGGCGCGACGACCGTCACATCACACCCATGGGCCAACAACTGCGCCTCGATTCCAGCCTTGGCGCCAAAGTCCAGCACGACCACGTGGTGGGTGGCGTGCGGTGCCTTCATCGTCGCGGCGACCGGCGTCGGCCACTTGTGCCGCTGGGAATGGAGCGCCGCATACGTCGAGTCGAACGAGGCCGTTAGCGGTGCATCGAGCAACAGCGCCTTCATGGTGGCGCAGGTCCGGATGTGTTTAGTCAGCGCCCGCGTATCGATCCCCGCGATGCCGGGGACGCCTTGCGTAGTCAAAAATTGGGCCAGTGTCTCACCCGTCGGGCCCGGTTCGTTCTCCAGTGTATGCACGATCGCCGCCTGGCAGACGGCGCGTGGCCCCTGATCACGACGCGGATCAACGCCATAGGTCCCGATCAGCGGGTAGGTGAAGGTCAGGAGCTGATCGGCATAGGACGGATCCGTCAGCGCCTCCTGGTAGCCGACCATACTGGTATTGAAGACCAGTTCGCCGACCCCGACACCAGGCGCGCCGAACGCCGTCCCGGTGAACTGGGTGCCATCTTCTAAGTAGAGAAATTTTGCCATCTGGGCCACCTCGATTTTTATACACAATATATGCGAATAATCATTGTGTACAGTTAACGCTACGGTGGGTGAAATGTCAACTCATTTCGGCTTATTATGCATATTTCCGCGTTTAAACCCGGATTTATTGGATTTTTTTCGCATATTTATTGCTAAAAGCTTGCCATTCAACCGCGGGAGGGGTAGACTACGTTCATCCAATATCGATGCATTTTCTTGAAATGAGGGCGACAATCATGCACGTAGCGCTGATCGGGGTCACCGGCTATGCCGGCACAACCCTATTCCAACTTCTCTCCACCCATCCTGCAGTCGACACGATCCACTGTTACGGCCACGACCTGACCGCTGCGGTGCCGCTGGCCACTGCGGTCCCGGCGCTGCGCTTCCTGGCGCCCGCCGCCCAGCTCGAACCGTATGCCCCCGAGACCGTAATGGCCGATAACGACGCCGTCTTTTTCGCGACCTCGGCCGGGGTCACCAGCCAGCTCGCGACCCCGTACTTGGCCGCGCAGTTTCCGGTGATCGATCTATCCGGTGATTTTCGCCTCCATGATCCTGCGACCTACACCGCGTGGTACCACAGACCTGCTGCCTCCGCCGATGCGCTTGCGCAGGCGTACTACGGGCTGGCCGAGTTCGGTGATGCCGCCGATCACCCCTATATCGCCAATCCGGGCTGCTACGCGACGGCGACGCTGCTGGGGCTTGCCCCGCTGATCCAGCACCACTTGATCGATCCTCAGACGCTCGTCGTGGATGCCAAGTCCGGGACCTCTGGTGCGGGCAAAACGCTCAGTGAGATGACGCACTTCAGCAATACGAATGAGGACGTGCAGCTGTACAAGGTCAACGAGCATCAACACATCCCCGAGATCGTCCAGCAGCTGCACGCCTGGGACCCGACGATCACGAGCCTCCAGTTCACGACGACACTGATCCCGGTGAGCCGCGGTATCCTCAGTACGATCTACGCCAAGGCCACGCCGACGCAGGCCGCGGCGGTGTCGGCGGCGTTCACGACAACTTACGCCGACCAGCCGTGGGTCCAATACCTCGGGCCCGCACTGCCAACGCTGAAGACCGTGGTCGGCTCGAACTACTGCGCGATCGGGACCCGCTACAACCCGACCACCCACACCCTGATGGTCGCCAGTGTCATCGACAACTTGATCAAAGGGGCTGGCGGTCAAGCGATCCAAAACTTCAATCAATACTTCGGCCTGCCCGCAACTGCTGGATTACCGGCCCTCGTCACAATGCCTTAGGAGGCGCGACATGCAAGTTTCTGACACATTTCTTTGGCCACAAGGCTATTACACCGATGGGTTGAACGCCGGGATGCGGCACCACAAAAACGACATGGGCTGGCTAGTCTCCAGCGTTCCCGCCGCCGCGGCCGGAACTTACACCACGAACCAGTTTCAAGCAGCCCCGACCAAGATCATGAAGCATCTGATCGGCACGCATCACCAGCTGCAGGCGATCATCATGAACAGCGTCTGTGCGAATTCCTGCACCGGCGCGCAGGGCACGGCCAATGCGCAGACCGTGCGTGAATGGGGGGCGGCGAAGCTCGCAATCCCAGTCGACCTCGTCGGTATCGCGTCAACGGGCGTGATCGGCACGCAGCTACCGATGGCGAAGCTGCAAGCTGGCCTGGCCCAGCTTCAGCTAACGCAGGACCAGGCCGTCACCACCGCGATCATGACGACTGACACGCACCCCAAGACCTGCAGCGTGACGCTGACGATCGACGACCAGCCGGTGACGATCACCGGGTTTGCCAAAGGGTCGGGGATGATCCACCCAATGATGGCGACGATGCTCGGCTTCGTGTTCACCGATGCAACGATCGACGGGTCAGTCCTGCAGGCCCTGTTATCCCAGACCGTCGATGAGACCTTCAATCAGATCACCGTTGACGGCGATACCTCGACCAATGACATGGTCGTGGCGCTCGCCAACGGGCAAGCCCACACCCACCCCTTGACCCCGACGCACCCCGCATACCCCGAATTCGGCGAAGCGCTCAAGGCCGTGCTCGCTCACCTAGCGCAAGGCATCGCTGCTGATGGGGAAGGGGCGACCAAGCTCGTCGAAGTCAACGTCACCGGCGCAGCGACGCATGCCGAAGGGCAGATGGTCGCCAAGGCCGTAGTCGGCTCTAACCTGGTCAAAGCCGCGCTGTTCGGCAACGACCCGAACTGGGGCCGGATCATTGCCGCGATCGGTCAGACGCACGCAACGGTCGACACTGCGCACACCGCGATCGCGCTGAATGGGATCCCGCTGGTGCACGACTCGCTGGAAGTCCCGTTCGATGAACCCCAGGTCAAAGCCAGCATGGCCGCGGCCAAGGTCACCGTGGATGTGGCGCTTGGTGCCGGGACTGCCTCCGGGCAAGCCTGGGGCTGTGACCTGACTTACAACTACGTCAAGATCAACGCGTCATACCGCAGCTAGGAGGCCCCATGAACGATCTGATCATCATCAAGCTCGGTGGCAACGCCGCCACCCAACTGACCCCGGCATTTTTTACGCAACTCAAGGCTTGGCATGCGGCCGGTCAGCACCTGCTTCTGATCCACGGCGGCGGGCCCCAGATCAACGCGTGGAGCGCCAAGATGGGCTTGCACGCCCACAAGCTCGCCGGTATCCGGGTCACTGACCCTGCCACGCTTGCAGTCACCCAGGCCGTGCTGCTCGGGCTCGTTCAGCCGACCCTGTGCCAAGCCATCGCACAGGCTGGACTGCCGGTCATCGGCTTGAACACCACCGATGAGCAGCTACTGGTCGGTGAATACCTTGATCAGCACCAATACGGCGAGGTTGGGCAGGTCACGGCGGTGAATGCTGCCTACCTGCATGACATGCTGCGCCACCACGTCGGAGTGCTCGCCCCGCTGGCGCAGACCACGCAGGGGCAGATGCTGAACGTGAACGCCGACATGGCAGCGGCCAGCATCGCCCAGGCGCTACACCCCGCCAAACTGATCCTGCTCACCGATGTTCCCGGCGTCTTACGCGACGGGGCGGTCATGCCGAGCGTCACGACCGGTGAGCTCGCCGAGCTGATCCGCGCCGAGGTGATCACCAGCGGAATGCAACCCAAGGTGAACGCGGCAGCCACTGGCGCCCAAAGCGGCGCCAGCGTCGTGATCACCGATGATCTGACCCACCCCGGCACAGAGATCCGCATCGCCGGCTGACCCCAAGGAGGCAATTATGACCCATCTTTTCAACACCTATGCCCGTTACCCGTTAGACCTCGTCCAAGGGCAGGGCACGCAACTGACCGATGCCACCGGTCACGAGTACCTAGATTTCACCAGCGGCATCGGGGTCTGCAGCTTCGGCTACCAACACCCCGCGATCACTGCCGCCGTCGCCACGCAACTGCAGCAGGTCTGGCACACCTCGAACCTCTACGAGAGTCAGTTACAGGAAGCCACGGCCGCACTGCTCGCCGGGGCGGATCAGCGCGTCTTCTTCTGCAACTCTGGGACCGAGGCCAACGAAGCGGCCCTGAAGCTTGCACGCAAGGCGACCGGCAAAAACCCAGTGCTCGCGTTCAACAATGGCTTCCACGGCCGCACGTTTGGGGCCATGTCCATGACTGGTAACCCCGACATCCGCCAAGGTTTCGGTCCACTAGTCCCGGACATCGAGTTCGCCGATTACAACGATCCAGAGGCGGTGACTCAGATCACGCCAGACTTTGCGGCCGTGATCCTAGAGGTGATCCAGGGCGAAGGCGGCGTGTATCCCGCTGACCCCAGCTGGGTGCACGCAGTCGCTGACGCCTGCCACGCCAACGGGGTCCTGCTGATCATCGATGAGGTCCAGACCGGGATCGGGCGCACCGGCACCCGTTTTGCGTACGAAGGCTATGGGCTCGACCCAGACATCGTGACCTGCGCCAAGGCGCTGGGGAACGGTCTACCGATCGGGGCGATGATCGGTAAAGCCGCTTTGGCCCCCGCCTTTGGGCCCGGCGTACATGGCTCAACGTTCGGTGGTAATAAACTTGCATTGGCCAGCGCTCAGGCGGTGCTGACCGCGCTGACCCCCGCATTCCTAGCGGCAGTCCAAGCTAAGGCCACGCGCGCTTGGAGCATGCTGACGACGCAGATCGCACCGCTGCCAGCCGTCACCGGCGTCTCGGGGCGGGGGCTGATGATCGGCATCCACTTGAACCCACAGGTGCCGGTGGCCCACGTGATCCAGCGACTGCAGCACCAGGGGCTCCTGACGCTGTCGGCTAAGCACAATACGCTGCGGCTACTGCCGCCGTTGGTGATCACAGAACACGACCTGCTGGCCGGCTTGGCCCAGATCGCCCAAGTGTTGAAGGAGGAAGCCTGATGAATCACTTCAAGAACCGGTCGTTTCTCAAGGAATGCGACTTTACCCCCAGGGAGCTACAGGTGTTGATCGACTTCGCCCAGCACCTCAAGGCCCTCAAGCAAGCGCACGTGCCGCATCCGTACCTACAAGGCAAAAACATCGCGCTACTGTTCGAGAAGACCTCGACACGCACACGGTCGGCCTTCACCGTCGCCGCCACTGATTTGGGTGCCCACCCGGAATTCTTGGGCAAAAACGACATCCAGTTCGGTCAAAAAGAGTCGACGGCTGACACCGCCAAAGTACTCGGAAGCATGTTCGATGCCATCGAGTACCGCGGCTTCGCACAGACCACCGTTGAGGCACTGGCCGCAAACAGTGGGGTGCCGGTCTGGAACGGGCTGACCGATGAGTGGCACCCGACGCAGATGATCGCCGATTTTCTCACGCTTCAGGAGCACTTTGGCCAGCTGAAGGGGCTGACGCTCGCGTATTTCGGGGATGGCCGAAGCAACATGGGTAACTCACTGCTGGTCACCGCCGTGATGCTCGGTGTCAACATCCATATCGGGGCCCCGGAAGCCCTGTGGCCAAGCCAGGCCGTGATTCAGCTCGCGCAGGGCTACGCCAAGCAAGCCGGCAGTCAGGTCCTGCTGACCGCAGACGCCAAACAAGCGGCGCAGGGGGCTGACGCGGTGTACACCGATGTCTGGATCTCGATGGGCGAAGCCGTCGATCCCGCTGAGCGTATCCAGCAACTGCTGCCTTATCAGGTCAACGCCGAACTGATCGCCGCTACCGGCAAGGACCCGCTGATCATGCACTGTCTACCGGCTTATCACGATCATGACACCGTCGTCGGCCAACAGCTCGGCGAGCAGTTCGGCTTGGCCGCCCTTGAGATCACCGACGAGGTCTTCACCAGTCCCCGTTCAGTCGTGTTCGAAGAAGCGGCCAATCGGATGCCGGCGATCAAGGCGATCATGGCCGCCACCCTGGGCGATCCATTCCTCCCAGATTACTTGTTCGACTGAGCAGATACGCCGGGCACACAATTGAACGCACTTGGCCCAAGGCTGGGCGCCGCGATCCCCGATCTAGGGCGATCCAAGCGTCCGGCCTTTGTCTGTGCCTTGCGGGTGGTGCCCAATCGACTTCACCAGCGCGATTTTACCTGTACTCGTACTCGCGCTGGTGACGTATTACAATAGAGCTAACAAGGAGGAGTCACCATGCATCTTGCAATCGTTGAAGACGACCCATTGGCACGGGCCGCACTGGCCCCTGTACTCGAAGCGGTGGGGCAACACCAGCCGTTGAGCTGGACTTTTTTTGCTAGCGGTGAGGCGCTATTGTTCGCCCTAGACGAAGTCCCGGTGGACCTCGTGATCCTTGACATCAAACTGAGCGGTATCGATGGGGTCACCGTTGCCAAGCGGCTCCGCCAACGCGATGCCGAGTTGCCGCTCGCCTTCTTGAGCAACTACGACCGCTATGTCTTTGACGGCTACGATGTGTCAGCCATGGCCTACTTGCTCAAGCCGCTGACAGTCGATCAGCTCGAACGGCTGCTGGTGCGGGCGCAGTCAGACCGACACGAAGCGGCACTACTGGTGACCACGAGCAAGGGGCTTGTGCGCGTCTATCTGTACGATCTGCGCTATCTGAGCGTGCAAGGTCACTACACGGAGCTGGTCACGCAGACCGAGCGGCTGACCGTTAAGCAACCCTTGGCCGAGCTAGCTGCACAACTGTCACCGGCCTTTGTCCAAACCCATCGTGCCTATTGGGTCAACCTGGGTTACGTGTCTGTGGTGGGGGAGTCCCAGATCACTCTGAACGACGGGACTCAGCTGCCCCTGGCTCGGACCGCGAAGTCGGCGGTGAAACAAGCGCTACTCGCGCACTACAGGGGGATCGCCAATGATCGTCGATAGCCTGATCGCCAGCCTGCTGCTCGCCGCCAGTGCCATGCTACCCGTACACCGGTGGGGCCACCTCACACTGGATCTGCTCGTCCTGGTCCTCGTACTCGGCGTGCACCAAGTCCCAGCAACACTGCTCCTACTAACCGGAAGCGCTGTGATCCTCGCCTGGCGTCAACGCACCGGGGGCCTGATCGTGGAGGCCGGTTGCCTTGGACTTACGCTGGCTGGAACGCTGTGGCAGCCACACGCTGCCCTCGGCTGGAGCGCTGTGGGCCTTGCATTCATGGGCTTGCGGCGCGTCTGGTCGACGGAACCAGATTGGATCGTGCGCCTAGCGGCCAGCGCGCTGGCGGCGCTGCTGATCAGTGTGCTCTGGTCCGCTGATGGCTGGCCGCAAGCCGCGCTTGTGATCACCTTGTTAGGCGGTGGCGGATTGTACGCGTACGTGCGGCACACGCTATTTCACGCCAATGACCTCACTGTCGCGCGGTCGCTGGACCAGATGATGGCCAGCTATGTGCAGGAGCTAGACGCCTTGTACGCGCGCGTGCGCGGTTGGCGGCACGACTACCATGACCACCTTCAAGTCCTCAAGGCGACGCTGGGCCAGGGGCAAGTCGCGAGTGCGCAAGCATACTTGGCGACACTGGAGGACAAACTGCATGAGGTCGACACCATCGTGCATTCCGGCGATCGCCTCGTCGACGCTGTGGTCAACGCCAAGCTCACGATCGCCGGTCGCCTGGGGATCCCCACCGATGTCAGCGTGTTCGTGGGTGAACGGCCACTGCGCGACGAGGTCGACATGGTCGTCATCCTCGGCAACCTGCTAGATAATGCGATCGAGGCGATCAGCGCGCAGCCGGTAGGTGAGCCACGCAGTCTGCGGGTCTACATCACGCTGGCGAAGCAGCAATTGTACATCTCGGTGACCAATTCGATGGCTGACGCTCAGGCCATCGATCCCGCCTTCGCGTCGACCAAAAACGATCGGCGCGGCTTAGGCCTGCGGCGGATCAACGCACTGGTCGCCAAGTATAACGGCATGATCAACCGCCAGTATGAGACCGGTGTGTTCGCCACGGAGATCTTACTGCCGCTGGCGACGATCACCAACTGACCGTTCAGGCGCGTTTTGGCCCCACTCAGGGTCAAAATGCGCCTGTGTTAGTCTTCCCGCGCTACACTGGGCGAAGTAAAGGAGGTGAGGCGGATGAATCGACCATCCCCTCAAGAACATCTGCTGACATGGTACGCCCGTGTCCTGCGCCAGGCCCAGGGCCACTTCTTATGGCTGATCCCCGCGCAAATTGCGAGCCAACTGACGATCACGCTGATCACGGCCGGGTTACCAGCCTGGTTGGTGGGCCAGCTAGAGGTCCACACGCCTGGTGCCCGCCTCGCGCTTGGGATCGCCGGGCTCTCTTTGACGCTCGCACTCGCGACGTGGCTTCGGCCGACGTTGCGCACCCGGCTGTTGGCCCACCAAAGTTTCGGCCGTCTGCGCCTCAGCTGGGGGGCCGAAAAAGAATTCGTGACCGGTGACTACCAGAACGTGATCGACCCGGTGTACCGTGAACGCTATGAGGCAGCGGCGCAGTTTGCGACTAATACCGACAACGCCGCAGCCAGTCAGCTGTTCACCGCTGTCAGCGATACCTTGAGCGCGGCGAGTATGACCCTGATCCTCAGCGCGTTACTTGGGCGGATCATCTGGTGGCTCCCGTTGGTCGCGATCCTCGTCGCGCTCGGCGCCGCTGGTCTGCTCGCGTGGGCACGGCGGGTCCGCACCCGAGTCCGAGACCAGAACCAAGCGCTGTATAACCAACAGTGGGTCGTCCAATCCGCGGCGTTTGCCCAGAAGAACGCCAAGGATCTCCGGCTCTACCACATGGCGCCTTGGTACGGCAAGCAGCTACACACGATCAAACGCAAGCGCTACGGACTACGCCAACAGATCGAACGGACACAGTGGCTCGCCACCACCGGAACGCACTGGCTGGGTGCGGCGCGAGATCTACTCGTCTACGGCGCCCTAATCGTGGCGATCCAGCATGGCCGCATTGACCTGAGTACATTCACGCTGGCCTTTGGGTTGATCGGTGAGGTCAGCCGGAACACTACAATGATGCTGACGAGCTGGCATCAGTGGCAGCTGCACCGCCATGACTTGGCGGCGTTCACACCGTTCTTGCCAACGGCCCCAGCCGCCGAGCCTGCTCCGAAGTCGCTGTCGGCCGCACCGACCATCCGCTTCATCGACGTCAGTTACACCTATCCCGGCAGTTCAACGCCGACACTGCATCACCTGGACCTGTTGATCCCCGGTGGGTGTAAGGCGGCGCTGGTCGGCCGTAACGGGGCGGGCAAGACGACCTTGACGCTTCTGTTGATGGGCCTGTTGACCCCGCAACACGGCACGATCACGCTGGATGACCAGCCGCTGAGCACGATCCCAACGGCAACGCTTCGACGGTTGTTTGCCCCGGTCTTTCAAGACGGGCTGGTGATCGCCGACACCTTGCGCCAGAACATCTTGATGCACCAACCCGAAGCACCCCAACGCCTTCAGCATGTCCTGGTGGCAACTGGCCTGCAGCCGCTTGTTGACCGACTCCCCCAGGGGCTAGACACGCCGCTGACGACTAAGCTGGACGACGCCGGCATGGACTTATCCGGCGGCCAAGTCCAGCAATTGATGCTAGCGCGTGCGCTATACCGTGACGGTGCGATCCTAGTCCTCGATGAGCCAACGGCCGCCTTAGACGCCCTGGCGGAACGCCGCCAGTATGAGGCCTACGAGCGCGAAAGCACTGGCAAGACGAGCCTGTTCATCAGCCACCGGTTGGCCTCAACGAAATTCTGCGACCAGATCTATTACTTACAAGACGGGCACGTGACCGAGCAGGGCAACCACGACGCCTTGCTAGCGCAAGGCGGGGCCTACGCCGCGCTATTTGCCATCCAGCGTCGCTACTACCAAAAGGAGGTGAACCCGGATGCACCGACAGTTTGACTATCTGCGTTTTGTCCATCAGCTCGACCACACGATCTTGCCGTTGGCGGTCGTTGCGGCCGTGCTGACCGTAGCACAACCGCTGCTGATCGCGACTCTGCTAGGCTGGCTTCTGACCCGCTTAGTCACCACCGGGGCCACAACGACCTTGCTGATGTGGACCGCCGGAGCTGTGATCGTGATCGCAGTTCTCAACACCGCTAAGTCGTTTTGCGATTATCGCTACAACCTAGCCGCCACGGCGCTGAACGACCGCGTCGATGAACAGGTCACCCAGAAGCTGATGACGGTCAGCTACGCCACATTTTTGACCCAACCGTTTCGCGACGAATACTCGGCTGCGATCAGCGGGTGGACGTATACCGGTGGCTTCCAGAACTACATCCATGACCAGCTCATCGCGGCGCTCACGCTCATTATTTCTGCGTTGGCCGGCGGCGCAGTGATCGTGCGCTTGATGCTCAGTCGCCCGGTACACAGCGCCGGTTGGTCGGTGTGGGTCAATGGTTGGCGATTCGCAACGTTACTCTTGATCTTACTAGGGACCGTGCTCGCGATCACGGTCGCCAGTAATCACTTGTCTGCGCGTTTGGGGGCAGCCTTTTACCAGTTCAACGTTCGCCTCAACACCGTGTTGAATTACTACGTCAACGAACTGTTGCGCCCGATCGCAAACGGGAAACATTTGCGCCTGTACGATCCCGACCATTGGTACTTGAACCAGGATCGGGAGGCCACTGACCGGCTGATGACCCGGAGCAACCGGCTTTGGATCCGGCGCAGTCAAGCGGGGATGCTGGTCAGTGTGGGACTCGTGCTGGCCGTCGGCTGCCTGTACCTGCTTGTCAGCCTCAAGGCGCTCAGTGGGGCGATCGCTATCGGGACCGTGGTCCTCAGCGTTGGCTACCTGAGTCAGCTGATCACTGCGATCGCCGGTTACTTCATGCTGCACCCCCAGGCGGCCGCACTGTACGACGCCCTGGATCATTACCTTCAGTTCCTGAACTACCCCGATCCACCGGCTGCTGGTTCGATCCCCGTTGAAAAACGACTCGACCGTCAGTTCAGCGTCCACTTCGACGATGTATCCTATCGCTACCCAGGCGCAACCGAAGATGCCGTCAGTCATGTGACCTTAACGCTAGAGGTCGGGCAGCGCCTCGCGCTCGTCGGCCCTAATGGAAGCGGTAAGACCACCCTGATCAAATTACTGATCCGCATGCTGACACCGACCAGTGGGCGGATCACCCTCAATGGCTTTGACATCCAAAAATACGACTTGGCCGAGTACCAGGCGTTATTCGCCACCGTCTTTCAAGATTTCCAGCTATTTGCGTTCTCTGTGGCCGAAAACGTCGCCGTATCGCCGAACGTGGATCGTGCACGGGTCGCCCAGGCCCTGACGATTGCCGGCGTGGCCGAGCGCGTCTGCGAGTGGCCGAAGGGGATGGATACCGCTTTGACGCGTGAGCTAGACCCAGACGGCGTGACTGTTTCCGGGGGTGAGGCACAGAAGCTCGCCATCGCCCGTGCCTGGTACAAGGACTCACCATTCATCGTCCTCGATGAGCCGACTGCCGCGTTAGACCCCGTCTCCGAGTACGAGATCTATCAACATTTTGACGCCCTGATCGCCGATCGGACTGCCCTGTACATCTCACACCGAATGAGTGCCACTCGATTTGCCGATCAGATCCTCGTCATGTCGGCTGGCCGCTTTGTCCAGCGCGGGACGCACGCGGCACTCATGGCCGAGCCCGGCTTGTACCGAGACTTATTCTCCGCCCAGGCCGACTTGTACCAGTGATCGCTTGATCGCTCGACTTGATCGCCTGGGCGGCTGATCACTCTAGACGAAAAACCGGTGCCTCGACAAGGCACCGGTTTTTCGTCTACGGTCCAGGCAAGCTCATGACAATGCCGTGATCAACGGCTGCAGGGCGCGCTTGAGGCGCGCTGTGGCCGTCGCAAACAAGACTGGGTCCGGTGCAGTCAGTTGCACTTCACCGAACGCACGCGTCGCAATGTAGCAGCGATAGCGAAGTTCTACCTGCAGCGCGGCCACGCCAGGTAGGCGACCGTATGTCTGAGTGATATCGCCACCGGCAAAGGGATGATTCGCCGCGACACTGAACCCTTCATCAGCAAGGGCGGCGCTGATCCGCTGCCGTATTGCGCGCGAAGCGGTCAGGTCGTGCCGGTTCCCGATCACCACATCTGCCGGCGGGGTCTCGTGGTCGTGCGGGTATTCCGCAAAACTGTGCAGATCGAGCAGCACGACCCGGCCAAACGTCGCCTGCTTAGCCGCCAACAACGCCTGTAGCCGATCACGATAGGGGGTGTGGTAAGCGCGCAGCCGAGCCTGGATCACCCTAGGCGGCAGGGGGGTTCGATACAATGGGTGCCCAAACGTGTTGCGCGTGTAGACTGCAGTCTGCTCATACGACCCATCATGCGGACCACGTCTCGACCGATTGGGATCGGCCACATAGCGGTTCACACGGTTGACTAACGTGGTCACCCCCATGGCAGGCAACCATTCATACAGCGCTGGTAAGAACCAATCCGTGTTCGCCAACACGACATCTGGCCGCAAAGCCGCCCGCATGCTGGCCGGACACCAAGTCCCGCTGTGCGGTAGGCTGACGACCAGCGGCCATCGGTGGGTGAATTCGTTGGCCACAGTGAGCAGGGGCATTCGATCGACCTTCTTTCGGGTGATTCGTGACGAAACTATCTCGATTCATTATAGTCAGATGATGTAGCACGATGCAATCAGCCTCGCCACCGGTCGCCGAGGCGACACGTTATGGCAAGCCGGTCAGCGTAGCGAATCGGACGTTAGGTGCCGGTGCAGGTTAGCGTCCCTTGGTGAGGGTTTAAGGGGAAACGTTTACGGTGTATGCTATGGTATAGGTTATAAGGAATTTGCTTCAACGAAAAAAGACTGACAAACAGATTCGCAACGGGGGACTTGGTGTGACTGCTTTGAGGCGTCTGTACCAGCCAGCGCTTAATCTGGAGGTAAACACATTGATCTTTCCACCACTTTTAACCAATCAAAAGACGCTAGAAGACCGCCTGAAGCAGCTAGGTATCCGCGATTCAACAAGGATGGTTTACGCCCGCCCTTGGAATGATTCTACGACTACTGCCGGCGCGCTTTTTATCGGCCCATCTATCTGGTTCTTAACGGCGTGCTTTAATCGGCCCAGCTTTATTGTCTTCGAAGAAAATCAAATTGCCGTTGTCAGAACCTTTGCGGTTCACACACACGTGACTCGCTTTGACAGACATCGTTTGACCGACTTCTCGCTTGCGCCTGTCGCGGCCGCAAAGTCTAACGATAATGGCGTCGGTTATCAATTGACGTTTACCAGCATGGGGCGGACATACAGCTACTTCGTCTTATCTCAATACAAGCTGCCTAAGAATCAGTATCTGACCCTGAAACTAACTCAGACGATCAAATTTGTTCAAACGTGGAAAATTAACCTGATATCGGCGTTCGCCTCAACGGGCGTATAAAAGAGCCGTTGAATCATCAGCATAGTCAGGCATAGACGCGTCGTTGGGCGTTACGCCTATGGCTCTTCTATTGGTTTTACGGCATTGCATATCTCACATTTGATTTTAGGCAATTGAAAAAGGGCGGACGTCGTCATGATTGATGACTATTTGAGTGAAGCAGATTGCGGCATATAAAGGCTTCTTTATGACATGACGATGACGGAGTCAAGGTAAGGCTCGCGCTGCAATGGCGCGCACCTTAAACCCACAGTCGAAATACGATCTCGCATGAGCGCCTTTGGCGCCAAGTGGTCCGAGACAACAGGCTGTTCAACCCTAAGCCACGTCAGCATATTCTCGGCTGTCATGCCACGATCACCGAAAATCGTGCTCATTGACGCAAGTGATCGGCACGTTCAACGAGCGATGCTCATGACTGACTTGTGTGGCGATCACAAAGGCTCCGTCGGGATAAGCGCTCGTCCCAGTTATCGGTAGTTCGAAGAGGGCAATTGCATAAGACTGGATGCGAACTACCGCCCACTTTTTAGTTAACATAATATATATTATACGAAGAAATGCAACCGAAGTTGATCGCGCCCACAGTTCGGCCGCGATCCAATATCCAACCACTGCGCGCATGCGCCGATCCACGGCGGATCCACAGCGATCACCGCCGCCATGTGCTTCAACGGCTGATGGCACCGCCGGCGTACCGGCACGACCACACCCAACGACTTGGTCATCACGCCGCCACCCAAATGCGCCGAACGCTCGCGCCATAACCGGTCCACCAAAAAGCACGCCATCCCGTTGGCTTCCGGGATGGCGTGCTTGAATCGACAACACAGGCTGATCGCTCAGTCCACACTGCTGAAGCTAGCAATGGTCGCTGCGTCCAGGCGCCGTAAGAGCGTCTGGACCAGCTGGGTCGACGCTTGGAAATCGCTTAGCGCCGTATAGTTGAACGCGGTGTGCTCGTAGCGCACCGGGATCCCGACCACGATCGTCGGGATGCCTTTCCAGTACCCGATCGCTGCCCCATTCTGTCCCCCACCGGTACGGACCGCACGGGTGTACGGGAGGTGCAACTCATCGGCAAGGTCGGCGGCAAACTGCTGGAACTGCGGGTTCGCGATGTAGGTGGTGTCCATATCGCGCAGCATCGGGCCACCTTTCATCCGGGTCTGGCTAAGCCAGTCTGGCTCGAAGGTATCATCGGCTGGGCAGCCTTCAAAGACGATGGCGAGGTCCGCCTCGACCTTGCGCGCGGTCACATACGCACCACGCAGCCCAACTTCTTCCTGTGTGGAGAGGCCTGCGACCACATCGACACCCAGCGCTTCACCGTCTAGGGTCGCCAGTGTGTCGACCAGCGCCGCGCACCCGATACGATCGTCGAATGCCTTGCCGAAGAACACGCCGTGCTTGGCATCGAATTGGCACGCCACGGTCGGCACGATCGGACACCCGGTGTCGATGCCAAAATCATTGATGGTCTCTTCACGGCTGGTGCTCCCAACGTCGATCGACATCTCGGCGATCTGCGGGACCGTGTTGCGTTCAGCAGCGGTCATGAAGTGCGGTGGCTTAGTCGCCACGACCCCTTGGACATACTCGCCCCGCTTGTTGCGGATCGTGACGCTCATCGCGGGCACGTTCGTCGGCACCCAGCCGCCGAGCGTGACGAACTTGATCAGCCCGCTTGGCCGCACCGCTTGGACCAGCAGGCCCACTTCATCCGCATGGGCGTCCAACTGAACGACCGGTCGCTTGCCGGTGTTCCCGTTACGCGCAGTGAGCGCGTTGAACATCCCGTCGATCGTCGTCGTGCCATATGGCGCGACGGCATCGCGATACAGGCGGACCACGGGCTGCTCATAGCCAGATGGCCCGAAGGCGTTCGAAAAGTTCTGGATCAGTTGGATCTGTTCAGCTTCTTGCATGGATAGGACCTCCTCTAAAAAAAGCGCCCAATGGTGGGCGCTTCGGCGTTACGCTTCGTAGGCTGCCTGCAGCGGTGGGACCACTTGCTTCTTGCGGGACACGACGCCTGGTAGTGCCAGCCGCCGATCCGCGTCAAAGGTTGCCCCGAACGCGGCTTCCAGCTTATCTTGGTCCTGACCGTACGCCAGGCCGATCGAGTTCGAATTCAGGATGTCGGTCGCGATCAGTACGAACGTATCGTAGCCGTTCTGCTCGGCTTCTGCCTTCATCGTGGCTTCGATCGCCGCCTGACGCGCTTCGATCTCGGTCAGATCGACGACATTGACTTGACCGATCCGGACTGTCTTACCGGCCATCTCGAAGCTCTTGGCGTCGCCCTCGACGATATCCAGATCTGACTTGGCTGCCAGGTTGGTGCCTGCCTTCAGCATGGCCAACCCGTATGCTTCCAGGTCGAGACCCGCGATCGCGGCAAGTTCAGGCAGGACCTCACGCTCAAGCGGCGTGGTCGTCGGGCTCTTGAGCAACAAGGTGTCAGAGATGATCCCGGAAGCCATCAGGCCGGCCAGGGTCGCCGGGACCGTAAAGCCTTTTTCCTTGAACATCTTGTAGATGAGCGAGTTCGTGCTCCCCACGGGTTCGGCCCGGTAGAACAGCGGCGCCGCCGTCTTGAAGTTCGCGACCCGGTGGTGATCCACCACGCTTGCGATCGTCACGTCGGCGATATCTGCCACGCTCTGCTGGAACTCGTTGTGGTCGACGAGCATGACCGTGTCGGTCTCGTTCGCCGCCGTCTTGATCACCCGTGGCGCCGCGACCTTGAAGTAGTCCAGCGCGAACTTGGTCTCATCGTTCGGTTCGCCCAGTGCCACCGCCTCAACGTCAGGGTTGCCGAGCTGGCGCTGATACTCCGCCCAGCTCATCGCACTTGTCAGCGCGTCCGTATCTGGATTTTGGTGGCCAAAAATCAATGTCGTCATGATTGGTTCTCCCTTATGTTTGTTGGTCTAAAAACTACTCATTCAGTTTAACACGGTTCTCCGCGACCCGCGACAAGTAATCCTTGTCCGCAAGATATTCATCGAAGGCGGCGAGCAGCTGCGCAACGCGCGGGATCTTATCCTTATCCTTGCGGAAGACGAACGCCAGCTCAAAGTTCACGGCGGGCTCAAACGCGACCGCATACGCATGGATCTGCTCCTGGTGCGCCTGATAGAAGGAATTCGGCAAGGCGGTGTTGATCCCGGTCCGGTTGATGAACTGCATGATCTGATACGGGGTCGTGAACTGGGCAACACAATGCGGGTAGTCGACCAGCTGATTCTTGTAGGACTCCTTCAGCAAGTGGCTGAGGAAGTACGTCTCTGGATACGTGACCCACGGGCTCTCGTTCGTGTCGCGGAAGTGGACCCGCTTGCGCTTGGCGAGCTTCTCGTTATGGTGCAGGAACAGCAGCTGCTCGTCAATGATCTTACGCGACTGGTACGGCTTCCAGTTCTTGATCGTGTCGTCTGGCAGGTACATGATCGCCAGGTCGATCTGGTTGTTCTCGAGGTGTTCCCAGATCTCGTGACGCGTCATGTTGAGCAGCTGGACCTGCACCGCTGGATTCTTCAGGTAGTAATCCGCGATGAACCCGGTGAAGGCCCCGTCTTCGATCGACGCCAACAGCCCGATCTTGATCACCCCAGTGTTTGCATTGGACGCTTGCTGGATCTCATCGGTCGCCTGATTGAGGACCTCGTAGATATCGTGCGTCGCACTGAGCATCGTGCGCCCAGCGTCGCTCAGGTGCAGTTTCTTGCCCACCGAATAGAACAGCGGTGCCCCCACCGTCCGTTCCAGCTTCTTGATCTGCTGCGTCAAGGCTGGCTGTGTGATGCCCAGCAACTGTGCGGCTTGAGTGTAGTTCATAGTTTCTGCGAGCTGCAGGAAGTAGGACAACGTCTTAGACGAGAAGATACTTTCTTGTTTAGTCTTCATCATGGGACCCCTTTGCGCGAATGCGTTTTCTCAAAAACAACTTACTGACCCAATAATAAGTTAAAACAAAAAAAGAAGCAACAAAAATGCATGTTACTTCTTATGATTTGGAAAAGTTTATTCAGTTGGCGGGTAACCAGCTCTTCCAGCCGGTATAGTCCGCGGTGTGCAGCAACGCCTCGGCGTTCTTGACGCGATCCGCCGTCGGTGGTTCGATCCCGTCCAGCGGGTACGTGATCCCCAATTCGTTGTATTTCTTAACGCCCAGAGTGTGGTACGGCAGGACCTCGACTTTTTGGATGTGATCCAAGGTCTTGATGTAGTCCCCGAGTTCAGCGAGGTAGTTGTCGTAGTCTGTCCGCTGTGGGACCAGAACGTGCCGGATCCACATATCGCAACCATTCGCCGACATCCACTCCACCATATCGAGGATGTTCTCATTGCCGAACCCAGTGAGCTTCTTGTGCTCGGCCGAGTTGATGTGTTTGATATCGACCAGTGAGATGTCCGTCACTGCCATCAGCTGCTTGAACTTCGAGAACCACGGCTCATCGCGAGTGAACGGGTTGCCCGAGGTGTCCAGGCACGTGCTGATGCCGCGCGCCTTAGCCTTAGTGAACAGATCGATCAGAAAGTCGATCTGCACCAGGGACTCCCCGCCCGAGCAGGTCAGCCCCCCGGTCTTGCCCCAGAAGGCCCGGTAACGCTCACAGTCATCCAACAGCTCGTCTGCGGTCATCTCGGTGCCGACCCCGATGTTCCACGTGTCGGGGTTGTGGCAGTACTGACACCGCATCCGGCACCCTTGAAGAAAGATCACGAACCGGATACCCGGGCCATCGACCGAGCCGAAGCTTTCGACCGAGTGGACATACCCCTTGATCGGCCCGTCGTCGGTCAGCCCGACCTGATCCAAGATGTTCAGTGGGCTCTTGCTGTTATCAATCAATTTCATCGTGATGACCTCCAATGTGTGGTACTAGCCTAAGCATAGGCCCTAATGGTTTTGACCACAAGCGGCAAGTACGTTTGCCGCCTCTGGACAAAACGGGAGCCATGGGCTCCCGTTTTGATGGTGCATGACTGTTGATCAGCTTACATCTCTTCGAAGAAGGTCCGGGCGATGACGTCGTCTTGCTGTTCCTTGGTCAGGTCTGCAAAGTAGACACAGTAGCCAGAAACACGGACGGTCAGCGTTGGGTATTCTTCTGGGTGCTTCTGCGCATCGATCAGGGTCTCCTTGTTGAAGACGTTGATGTTCAGGTGCATCCCGTTGTTCTCCATGTAGCCGTCGATCATGTTGACCAGCGTGTCCTTGCGGGTCTCATCATCATGGCCAAGAGTGTTCGGGGTCACGCCGAACGTGTTGGAGATCCCGTCTGTTGCGTAGTGATAAGGAATCTTCGCGGTGGACATCAGGGATGCCAGCGCCCCGTTCTTTTCTGCGCCGTATGCCGGGTTCGCACCTGGGGAGAATGGTTCGCCCTTTTGGCGGCCGTTAGGCGTAGTCCCAGTGTTCTTCCCATAAACCACGTTGGAGGTGATGGTCAAAACAGAGGTCGACAGCTTAGCGCCGTGGTACAGGTGGTGCGTGTTCATCTTGTTGTAGAAGAACTTGATCAGCCACTTCGCGATGTCGTCTGCACGATCATCGTTGTTCCCGTAGCGTGGGTAGTCTGGGTTCTCGGCTTCAAAGTCGATCGCGACACCCTTTTCGTCACGGATCGGGTGAACCTTCCCGTACTTAATTGCGGAGATCGAATCAACGGCATGGGAGAAGCCGGAGATCCCGGTCGCGAAGGTGTAGTCCAAGCGCGTGTTCTTCAGGGCCAGCTGCGCAGACTCGTAGTAGTACTTGTCGTGCATGTACTGGATCGCGTTCAGCGCGTTGACATACACGTCGGCCAGCCAGGTCGCTTGAACGTCGAACTTCTTCATGAATTCATCGTAGTTGATGACGTCGGAATCGATCGGTTCGGTTTCAGGCCCGACTTGGGTCTCACCGATCTCATCCATCCCACCGTTGATCGCGTACAGGATCGCCTTGGCCAAGTTGGCGCGGGCACCGAAGAACTGAACGCCGTCTGCGATCGGCTGAGCGGACACACAGCACGCGATGCCGTAGTAATCAGTGCCCCATTCGGTGCGCATCAGGTCGTCGTTTTCGTACTGGATCGTGGAGCTGGTGATGGAGACTTCGGTCGCATAACGCTTGAAGCCTTCAGGCAGCTTGTCGGACCAGAGCAACGTGATATTAGGCTCAGGCGCAGCCCCCATGTTGTCGAGGGTCTTCAGGAAGCGGAACGCCGTCTTGGTGATGTGGTGACGGCCATCGAGTCCGACCCCACCCAGAGACAGGGTCGCCCAGATCGGGTCGCCCGAGAACAGGGAGTTGTATTCTTCCGTGCGGATGAAGCGAACCATGCGCAGCTTCATCACCAGGTGATCGATGAATTCTTGTGCCTGTTCTTCGTTCAGCAGGCCCCGCTTCATGTCGCGTTCGATGAAGGCATCGATCGTGGTGTCGATGCGGCCAACGGACATCGCGGCCCCGTTTTGGGTCTTAACGGCCGCCAGGTAGCCGAAGTAGATCCACTGAACGGCTTCTTGGGCGTTCGTCGCTGGCTTGGAGATGTCGTAGCCGTAGCTCGCCGCCATCTTCTTGATGTCGTTCAGGGCACGGTACTGATCGGAGACCTGTTCGCGCAGACGGATCACATCGTCGGTCATTTCGCCGTCACCGATGTTGTTGAAGTCCTTGACCTTGTCTGCCATCAGCTTGTCGATCCCGTAGATCGCGATCCGTGGGAAGTCGGCCACGATCCGGCCACGCGCATAAGCATCTGGCAGGCCGGTCACGATCTTGTAGTGACGTGCCTTGCGCATATCCGGCGTGTAAACATCGAAGACCCCTTGGTTATGAGTCTTGTGGTAAGCCGTGAAGATCTTGTGCATCTCTGGATCTGGCTTGTAGCCGTAAGCCTCCAAAGCATCTTCAGCCATCCGGATCCCACCGAAAGGCATGAAGGCGCGCTTGAGCGGCTTGTCGGTCTGCAGCCCAACGATCGTTTCGAGGTCCTTGTTCAGGTACCCAGGGCCGTGGCTGGTGACCGTGGCAACGACTTTGGTGTCGGCGTCCAGGACACCGCCAGCTTCGCGTTCTTGCTTCTTCAGGTTCAGCACCTGGTTGTTCAAGGTCGTGGTCGCTTCGGTCGGGCCGGCGAGGAACGATTCGTCGCCATCATATTGGGTCAGATTGTGCTGGATGAAATCGCGGACGTTGATCTCATCTTGCCAATCCCCACCGTTGAACCCTTCCCAGTAGGTCTTGATGTCTGTTTTGTCTAACTGCTTCATCTGGATAGCCTCCTAATGTTGATTTCATATCACAGATTTTACATTCTTAGTATAACACATCACAATCATCGTGCAAGCACTTTCTTTCCTTATGTTTCGGGTAGTTAATCGCTTTCGCGTCAAGTGCTCACCGATGATCTTAGAAAAACATTTCACGAATTTATTTTTGGTCAGAAACCGCGTGTGCCCGAATGTAAGCGGTTATTGTGCCACTCAATTTAAGCACAGTTACCCAAGACTTGTGCTATAACAGGTGCAAAATTTCACAAGAAAAGCGTCGCCCAGATGAAGGGCGACGCTTTGTTTTATGCTTCACTTGGTCCAGCCAAAAGCGGCAACGGGTGCACATACAGCGGTGTCCCTTGCGTATCCGTATCGATCACAAACGACCCGTTGGAGTACCGATCGCCATCTGGGTAGCGACTCGCCTGGATTTCACAGACCTCGTCCGTACTGGTCAGGACCTGTAGCACCATGTCCGCTTCGACGGTCGTCATCGCAACGATCCGGTGCGGATCGCGCTTGAGTTCCCGTAAGACCATCAGGCCGCGCCGCGCCCGCGCACCGACCCCCATCTCCTTGAGCTTCATCTTCTTGAATGCCCCGCGTTGGGTCAAAAGCCCGACCTCAGTCTGCACCGGGTCGTCCGCCAGAATGAAGTTGACGACCGTGTCGCCGTCTTTGAGGTCCATACTCTTGACCCCAGTCGACCGCGCCCCGATCACGCTGACCTCACGCAGCGGGAATTGCTGCCCGTAGGCGTGCGTCGTGACGGCAAACACCGTCTGCTGACTGTCCGGTGCGGCGAAGTAGACATTGACGACACTAGCCGTCTGGGCCTTGAGCTTCATCCCCACCATCGGGCGACTCTTGTAGTTGCGCTGCGGCTGCAGGTCGGCGAGAGCGGTCTGCTTGATGTAACCGTCGCTGGACCCCAGCACGAAGTTGCCCGGTTGCGTCAGCTCGCTCAGCCCATAGACGGCGATCACGTGTTCATCCGTCCCGATCCCAACGGTCTGGCTCAGGTGCTCACCAGCGTCTTTCCACCGCAGGTCGGCGATCTCATGGACCGGCCGGTAGACGACGTTGCCCGCACTCGTGAAGATATACAGGTGCTCAAGCGTCCCCATCTCCTGGGCAAACAGTGCGAAGTCGTTGGCCTTGAGCCCATTATCCGCTGGTGCGACCGCCTGAAAGCTGCGCAGAGAACTCCGCTTCAAGTAGCCATCGCGCGACACGAGGACCATCACGCGCTCGTCGGCGACGGTCACGGTGGTGTCGACTTCCAGCTGTTCGATCTCAGACTCGATGCTTGAGGTCCGGTCATTGCCGTAGACCTTCGCGATCTGGCTGAGTTCCCGCTCGATCACAGCGTCACGGGCCGCGGGATCCGACAAGATCTGTTGGAACTCCGCGATTGCCTTGGCTAGGGCCGCGGCCTCTTCCTCCAGCGCCGTGATGTCGGTGTTGGTCAAGCGATACAGTTGTAAGGAGACGATCGCCTCGGCCTGCGCCACGGAGAAGCCGTATGCGCTGACCAGGTTCTGCTTCGCATCCCCCTTGTCCTTGCTGGCACGGATCGTGTGGATCACCTGGTCGAGGATCGAGATCATCTTGATCAGCCCTTCGACGATGTGCTGACGCGTCTGGGCCTTCTTCAGGTCGAACTCGGTCCGGCGCGTGATGACCTGCCGCCGGTGCTTCAAGTAGGCGGTCAGCATCGGGGCCAGACCGAGCTGGCGCGGCTTCATCTCGGCGATCGCGACCATGTTGAAGGAGTAGTTGATCTGCAAGTCGGTGTTCTTGAAGAGGTACGTCAAGATCCCGTCCGCGTTGGCTTCTTTCTTCAGCTCGATCAAGACGCTGAGCCCAAAGCGGTCTGACTCATCGCGCACTTCCGCGATCCCGTCGACTTTTTTCATCAGGCGCAATTCGTCGATCTTCTTGATCAGCTGCGCCTTGTTCACTTCATACGGCAGCTCCGTAATCACGATCTGCTGCTTGCCGCCGCGCAGCGTCTCGATGTGCGTGCGGGAGCGAACGACGATCTTGCCACGACCGGTCTCGTAGGCCTGCCGGATACCGGCGAGCCCCTGAATGATGCCCCCGGTCGGAAAGTCTGGCCCTTGGACAAACTTCATCAGGTCGGTCAGCTGCGCGTCAGGGTGTTTCATCAAGTACAGCAACGCGTTGATGACCTCACGCAGATTGTGCGGCGGGATCTCGGTCGCGTAACCCGCGGAGATCCCCGTCGCGCCATTGACCAACAGGTTCGGAAAGGCCGCCGGCAGCACCGTCGGTTCCTCAGTCGTATCATCGAAGTTAAGCACCATATCGACGGTGTCCTTCTCGATATCCTTGAGCAGCTCACCGGCGATCTTGGATAACCGCGCCTCGGTGTACCGCATCGCCGCCGGTGGATCACCGTCCATCGAGCCGTTGTTCCCGTGCATCTCGATCAACGGTTCGCGTAGCTTCCAGTCCTGCGATAACCGCACCATCGCCTCATAGATAGAAGAATCCCCGTGGGGGTGGAAGTTACCCATCACGTTCCCGACGGACTTAGCCGACTTGCGGAAGCCTTTGTCGTAGGTGTTGTTATCCTGGTTCATCGCGTACAGGATGCGCCGTTGCACCGGCTTGAGGCCGTCGCGGACATCCGGGAGCGCGCGTTCTTGGATAATGTATTTCGAGTAGCGGCCGAAGCGCTCGCCCATGACGTCTTCAAGCGTCATCTCTTGGATCTGGTTCGCCAACGCGGTCACTTTCCTTTCTTCAATTGTTGCTTGATCTGGTTGACCCCGAACTGCATCTCGGTGTGGTCGCTAGTCGGCGTGGCCATGATCGAGCCGTCATCGTCTAAGTCGAAGTCGACGTTCGCTTCGATCCACTCACGCCGCGGCTCCACGCGGTCGCCCATCAGGGTGGTGACCCGCCGTTCCGCCAAGGCGCCGTCTTCGACGCGCACGCGGATCAGCGTGCGTGTCTCCGGGTTCATCGTGGTCTCCCAAAGCTGGTCGGCGTTCATTTCACCCAGCCCCTTGAACCGAGTCAGGGTGTAGCCCTTGCCCATCTTTTTGGTCTCTTGCTCCAGCTCTTCATCGGTCCACGCATACGCGATCTTGAGGTTGCCGCCCTTGCCTTTTTGGAGGCGGTACAGCGGCGGCAGCGCGATGTAGACCTTGCCCGCATCCATCAGCGGACGCATGTAGCGATAAAAGAACGTCAGGAGCAAGATCTGGATGTGCGCCCCATCGGTATCCGCATCGGTCATGATGATGACTTTGTCGTAGTTGGCGGCATTCACGTCGAACTCCGCCCCGACGCCGGCGCCGATCGTGTAGATCATCGTGTTGATCTCTTCGTTCTTTACGATATCTTGCAGCTTCGCCTTTTGGGTGTTCAGCACCTTCCCACGCAGGGGTAAGATTGCCTGGAACTTACGGTCACGCCCTTGCTTAGCGGAGCCGCCCGCGGAATCCCCTTCGACCAGGTACAGCTCGTTTTTCTTCGCGTTCTTAGACTGCGCTGGCGTCAGCTTGCCCGACAGCAAGCCTTGGTCCTTCTTCTTGCGCTTGCCGGAGCGGGAATCGTCACGGGCTTTGCGCGCTGCTTCGCGCGCTTCACGGGCCTTGATCGCTTTGCGGACCAGCTCCTGGGCCGCCTCGCCGCCTTCCATCAGCCAGAAGCTCATCTTCTCGTAGATCACGCCGTCGACCACGGTGCGCGCTTGCGGCGTGCCAAGCTTGCCCTTGGTCTGACCCTCGAACTGCAGGATCTCCTCTGGAATCCGCACCGACAGCACCGCGGCTAAGCCTTCGCGCACGTCCGAGCCTTCCAGGTTCTTGTCCTTGTCTTTCAGCAGGTTGACTTTGCGGGCAAAATCATTGAACGCCTTGGTCAGCGCCGAACGCATCCCGAATTCGTGCGTCCCACCGTCACCGGTACGAACGTTGTTGACAAAGCTGATCGTGTTTTCGGAGTAGCCGTCGTTGTATTGCCCGGCAAAATCGACCACGACGCCGTCACGCTCACCTTCAAAATTGAAGACCGGGCTGACCGTGTCGCGGTCCTCGTTCAGGTACTTGACGAAGCTGACCAACCCATCCGGGTAGTGGTACGACTCCGCCCGGCCCGACCGCTCATCCGTTAAGGTGATCTCGATGTCCTTGAGCAAAAACGCGGACTCACGCAGGCGCTCCGCCAGCGTGTCGAACGAATACGTCGTGGTCGAGAAGATGGTCGGATCTGGCTTGAAGGTGATCGTGGTCCCATTCGGTTCATTCGCCTTGCCGAGCTTCTGCAGGCCCCCATCCGGATGCCCGCCGTTGATGAAGTGCTCCTCGAAGGCCTGCTTGTCGCGTACGACGCGCACGGTCAGGGACTCGCTCAGCGCGTTGACAACGCTTGAGCCCACACCGTGCAGACCACCGGAGGTCTTATAGGAATTCTGGTCGAACTTCCCACCGGCGTGGAGCACCGTCAGGATCACCTCGATCGTCGGCTTGCCCGACGCGTGCATCCCCGTCGGCATACCGCGTCCATGGTCGACGACGGTGATCGAATTGTCCGCGTGGATGGTCACGGCGATCACGTCACCGTAACCCGCTAGCGCCTCATCGACGGCGTTATCGACGATCTCGTAGACCAGGTGGTGCAACCCGCGGGTATCGGTCGATCCGATATACATCCCCGGCCGCTTACGCACGGCTTCCAGACCGTGCAGGACCTGGATCGATGTGTCTGTGTAAGATTCACTTGCTTTAGCCATAGAACGCTCCTTTGGATAAATTACTTGTTTAACCATACACCAGACCGCGCCGCTTTTAAAAGCAAATTCTGCGTGTTCGAATGTATGTTCGCCCGTCTAGTTTAGCGGTTCTTTGCGCCGCCGTCAAAAAATGGTAGAATCAGAGGCGACTTGCACCCACGAAAGGAGCTGCCTGATGCAGACGCTTGCGCACAAACCCACGCTTCAGACCGAAGACGGTCGGATCCGGCTTCGCCCCTTCGCGGCGGCGGATATCCCGGTCATGTTGACGATCTTGACTCAGCCACTGGTCAATTTATACACCGGCGCGCTCGACCACTGGCCGGCAGCTGACGAGCAGTGCCCACTGTCTGACGCCGAGCGCCAGCGCACGATCGCCTGGTACCAGACGCGTAACGCGCAACCTGACCGCCTCGACCTCGCGATCGAAGCGGCCGGCCAGCTCGTCGGGGAGGTCGTCTTGAATGCGTATGACGCGGAAGCGGCGCGCTGCAACCTGAGGATCTTGATCGCAGACGATGCGACCGATCAAGGTATCGGCACGTCGACCTTCCGCCTCCTGCTGCCTTACGCGTTCGCCCAGCTCGAACTGCGCGAACTGACGCTGGACGCATTCGCCTTCAACCCCCGCGCCGTGCACGTTTACCACCGCGCTGGCTTCGTCGATACCGGCGTGTTGCCGGCCGAGTTGATCGTCGACGGTCGCCCGATCGATTCGATCGAGATGCACCTGACCGCCGAGATGTTTACCCATGAAAGGAACGTATGATATGACCATCGCACTGTGCTTCATCCTCGCCTACCTGATCGGCTCGATCCCGAGCGGGGTCTGGGTCGGCCAGGCCTTCTTCCATAAAGATATCCGGACAGCCGGCTCTCACAATATCGGGACCACCAACGCGTACCGCGTCTTAGGCCCCATCGGCGGGACCATCGTCTTAGTGATGGACATCCTCAAAGGGACCCTAGGCGCCAGCCTGCCGATGCTGTTCGGCCTGCCGCAGCACTGGTTGGTGTTGATCGTCGGGTTGGCCGCCGTGTTCGGTCACACCTTCTCGATCTTCATCGGCTTCAAGGGCGGCAAGGCCGTCGCGACGAGCGCCGGGATCTGCCTAGCCTATAACCCCGCGTTTTTCTTGTTCTGCTGCGCGGTCTTCATCAGCCTCGTGTTGCTGACCAGCATGGTCTCCGTCGCCTCTACCGTCGGGATGGGGATCGTCACGCTGGCCTCCCTGTTCCTCCACGACTGGCTACTGACCGTCGTCGCCTTCGGGATCTGGCTGCTCTTCTTGATCCGGCACAAGGACAACCTCAAGCGCATCAAAGCCGGCACTGAGAACCTCGTCCCGTTCGGGCTGGGTTACCGCAGACACCAGAAAAAATGACCATGAAAAAACGCCGTCAACTTCTGACGGCGTTTTTCCATGGCCCTCAGTCCCGGCGCTGCCAGGTCTCAAAGGTGTGCGTCAGTGCCGGATCAGGGTCTTCGACGGTGCGCGCCGCCACGCGCGTAAAGGCGTCCCAGTCCAGTGCCGGCATCTTGACGTCCCCGACGAACTCCCCGGCCAGACGCGTCACGTACAGCGTATCAACGACGTCTGCGAAAAGCGCGAAGACCTGGGCCCCGCCAACGATCATCAACGCCTGTTCCGGATGCGCCGCGGCCAAGGCCAGTACGGCGTCGCGGTCGTGGACGACGACGGCCCCAGGTGCGGCGTAGTCCGTCTGCCGAGTCAGCACAATGTTCGTACGCCCCGGCAACGGCCGCTTGCGCAACCCGTCATAAGTCGTGCGGCCCATCACAACGAGCTGGCCTAGCGTCTGTTGCTTGAAGAATTTCAGGTCGTCCGGCAGGTGCCAGGGCAGGGTCTGCTCGTTGCCGATAACCCCATTATGGGCTTCAGCCCAGAGAAATGCGATCATAGTCTCCTCCTTGGGTCACACGGCCACCGGCGCCTTGATCGCCGGATGTGGGTCGTAGTCCAGCACGCGAATATCCGTCATCTCGAAGTCGTCGAGCGTCTGCTTGGCCGGGTTGAGCCACAGCGTCGGCGCCGGGCGCGGCGTCCGGCTGAGCTGTTCGGTCACCTGCGTCAGGTGGTTGCTATAGATATGCGCATCCCCGAAGGTGTGGACGAACTCGCCGGGGACCAATCCTGTGACGCGCGCGACCATCGCCAGTAACAACGCGTAGCTCGCGATGTTGAACGGCACACCGAGAAACAAGTCGGCGGACCGCTGGTAGAGTTGAAGCGACAACCGGCCGTCGTTCACGTAGAACTGAAATAGCGTGTGGCACGGCGGCAGCGCCATGGTCGGCACGTCTTCTGGGTTCCAGGCGGACACGATCAGCCGCCGCGAATCAGGCGTCGTCTTGATCATCTCGATCACGTTTTGGAGCTGGTCGATGGTCTCCCCGGTGCTGGTCTGCCACGCGCGCCACTGGCGCCCGTAGACGTTGCCGAGGTCGCCGAAGCGTGCCGCAAACGCATCATCGGCCACGATCCGCGCATCAAACGCGGCGAGCTCAGCTTGATATTGCTGGTCGAACGCTGCGTCGACGAGGTGCCGGCGGCCAAAGTCGGTCATGTCTGGGCCGGTGTATTCCGGGGACTGGATCCAACGCGCAAACGCCCACTCGTCCCAGATGTGGTTGTTGTGTTGGAGCAAGTATTGGATGTTCGTGTCGCCGTGCAGGAACCACAAGAGCTCGCTTTTGATCAGCCCCAGCGGTACGCGCTTGGTCGTCAGCAACGGAAACCCTTGGCTGAGGTCGAAGCGTAACTGCGCGCCGAAGACACTGTAAGTGCCGGTGCCGGTGCGATCGCCTTTGAAGTGGCCAGTGGTCAGGACCTGCTCGAGCAGGTCAAGGTAAGGTCGTTCTAGCATCTCAATCCTCCACGTATTCGTCAAGTTCCGCGAACCGGTCAAAGAGTTGGTCGAGCTGCGCGTTAAGCGCATCGATCTGTTGTTGCAGGGTCCCCAGGCGCTGATAATCCGCGCCGGCGACCCCGCGCATCTCCGCCTTGAGCGCCGAGATCTGGTCATCCAGTGCGTCCATCTGCGGTTGGAGCGCGTCGTGTTCGAGCTGTTCCGCGTAGGTCAGCTTGGTCTTGACCTTCGGCTGTGTCGGCGGCACCGGTGTCGGCGCGCTCGGCTTGTCCGCGTGCGCAGGGTGCGCCGGTTGCGTCTGAGCCTGCAAGTAATCGGTGAACAGCCCCGTGTAGCGTGCGATCGCCCCGTTCCCGTTGAAGATCAACAGAGTGTCCGCGACTTTATCGAGGAAGTAACGATCATGCGAGACCGTGATCACGGTACCCGGGAAGCGGTCCAGATAGTCTTCAAGCACCGTCAGTGTTGCCACGTCCAGGTCATTCGTCGGCTCATCGAGAAGCAAGACATTCGGTTGACTCATCAAGATCCGTAACAAGTACAGCCGCCGCTTCTCCCCGCCTGATAACCGTCCGATCAAGTTACCGTGCATGCTTCGCGGAAACAAGAACTGCTCCAGCAGCTGGGTGACCGAGACGCGCTCCCCGGCATTGGTCACGAGCTCCTCGCCGGCCTCTTGCAGATAACTGATCACCCGCTTGCTGCCATCAAGCGTCTGGCTCATCTGGGTGTAATACCCGAGGCGGACGGTCTCACCAAGTTCGATCACCCCCGCGTCTAACGGGCGCTGGCCGGCGATCACATTGAGCAAAGAGGATTTGCCCGCACCGTTGAGCCCCGTGATGCCGATCCGCTGCCCCGGCTGGACCAACCAATCGAAGTGTGACAAGATCGGGTGCCCGCCCAGCGTGAGGCTGGCATCGTGCATCTCGATCACTTTTTTGCCCAGTCTGGCGCTAGCGACCTTCATCTCGACTGTTCCAGTTGCGCTCGGGCGGCCATTGAGGTCATCTTTGAGGTCATTGAAGCGGTTGATCCGCGCCTGTTGCTTGGTCGAGCGGGCCTGGGCCCCGGCGTGCATCCACGCAAGTTCCTGCTTGTACAGCTGCTGTTGCTTGTGGCCCGCTGCCTGGTCACGCTCGACCTGCTCGGCTTTTTGGCCGATGTACGCCTCGTAGTTACCCGTGTAGCGGTAGAGCTGACCGTGATCCAACTCCCAGATCGTGTTCGCGACCCGGTCGAGGAAGTAGCGATCGTGGGTGACGACGAGCAGGGCCCCTTTGTACTTACTCAGGTAGGTCTCTAGCCAGGCGATCGAATCAAAGTCCAAGTGGTTGGTCGGCTCATCCAGGATCAGCAGGTCCGGCGATTCGATCAGGACCTGGGCGAGCCCCACCCGTTTTTGCTGCCCGCCCGACAGCTGGCCGATCTGCTGGTCGAGGTCGGTGATGTGCAGCTGCGTCAGGATCGTCTTGATCTCGGTTTCGACCGACCACGCATCGAGCGTCGTCATCTGCGCATCCGCGCGGGTGTAGGCTGCCTGGGCGGCTGGATCCATCGGCGCGTCAGTGTAAATTGCCAGCGCACGCTCATACTGCCGGATGGCCGCAAACACAGGTGACTGACCGCCGTACACCGCGTCCATGATCCGCTTTTGCGGGTCCAACGTGGGGCGCTGCGCGAGGTAGCTGATCTGATAGTTGCGCGGGGCCTCGACCTGCCCGGCGTCGAACGGATCGGTCTCGGCCAGCCCGTTGAGCAATGTGGTCTTCCCCGTCCCATTGACCCCGATCAACCCGATACGATCCCCTTCGTTGATCAAAAAATCGATGTTCTGAAACAGTTGTTTATCGCCGTAAGCTTTGCTGACGGCTGTTGCGGTCAATGTCTGCATGTTATTCCCCACTATCAAAGTCTGCTTTCATCATACCATGGAACGCCCCCGCGCGTTAGCCTCGCGTCTCACGCCAACGCCCCTCAGCGGCTCAAAAAAGCCGCCCGCAAGCGGGCGGCCAGGGACGGTCAGATGAGCGGATACTCGTCGGCGACCGTTTTTTTGGCGTCGATCACGATGTATAGGTGCCCGTTCTTCTGGGAGACCTTGCTGGTCTGGTAGGCATTATCCAGACCGCTCGGGTCTTTTTGGGAGAAGGGGAAGTAGATCTGAATGTTCTTCTCGCTGTCGGCGTCGAAGGTCAGATCCATTTTCTCGATGTCTTGGTACTTAGTCGCGCGGCCAAACATCCCCAGCTCAAGCGAGCCCGTGTTGATGTCCGTCGACTTCACATGGTCTGCTTCCGGCAAGATCTCGACCTTGAAGCTCTTGCACGGGTGGATCTCTTGGATGCTCCCCCCGTTGATGCGACCATAGCTCGTCGTTACCCGACTGATCCAGATATCGGCAAGCTCCTTATGGGAGATCGTCCATTCGTCCCCGTTACGGAAGTGGAAAACCAGTTGTTCAAACACGTGCTCTGTCATGCGGCTCATCCTTTCTTGTATGTGCTTACATACGTAGTGTACCACATCTGCCGCAGACTTAAACCATCGCTGCAGCGATCAACTGCTCGCGCTCATTCGGCAACTCCCCGGCCACGACCGCCGCTTCTAGCGCCTGCAGGGTCTCGCCGAGCTGTGGCCCCGGCGTGAAGCCCTGTTGGATCAACGCCGCCCCGTTGATCGCTAGTTCGCGCTTGCTGTGGATCGGCAGCGCGTCGTACGCCGCAGCGATCGCGTGCCCGTCAAAAGCCGGCACCAAGTACGCCTGCGCGGCCAACGCGACACGCACGGCGGCCTCCCCAGCTTGATACAGCTGCCACGCCGTCGGAGCCGCCAGCTGTGCACACAACTGGGTGGCGCGCTGCGTGAGCTCGGCGAGTGCATTCGCCTGCTTCCAGGCCGTCATCAGCGGATGGACCGGCACCTGACACAGGGTCGCGACCAGCGTCCAGGCGACTGCTGGCGCTGTGATCTGCGCCGGTGGCAAAGCTGCCAAGGCGACCAGCCCCGCCCGATGCGCCCCGAGCAAAGGGACATGCGTGTCGAGGCCGGTAGCCAAAAACGTCTGCAACCCGGCAGCGCGCGCCTGGCCGAGCATCAGCCGGGTGAACTCGGCCGCGATCCGTTCGACGGAGATCTTCTCCAGTAGCGCCGCGTTGGCTTGGATGGCCGCTTGCGTCGCCGGCTCGACGGCAAAACCGAGCTGGCTTTGGAAGCGGACCGCCCGCATCATCCGCAACGCATCTTCGTGAAACCGTGCGTGGGCATCGCCCACGGCCCGCAAGACGCGGCGGTCAAGGTCGGCCAGCCCGTCGAACAGGTCGATCACCGTCCCGTCGTGGCGCACCGCCAAGGCGTTGACGGTGAAGTCGCGCCGCCGCAAGTCCTCTTCCAGCGACCGAACAAAGGTGACGTGATCGGGGCGGCGAAAATCCTGGTAGCCCGACTCCGTCCGAAACGTCGTCACCTCGTAGCCCGCCCCGTGCCATAGCACCATCACCGTGCCGTGCTGGATCCCAGTGTCGACAGTCTTGCGGAAGATCCGCTTGATCTCCGCCGGGTAAGCCGAGCTTGCGATGTCGACATCGTGGATCGGCAGTCCCAGCAACGCATCGCGCACACTACCGCCGACAAAATAGGCTTCGTAGCCCGCGGCTTCGATCTGCTTCATGATCGGGATGGCCGCTTGAAAATCAGGATGGGATAGATCGATCTGCATGGACTCACCTTTTTCTCTAGATTGCCCTCCTATCATAGCACACCCGCACGACAACTCTGTTAAGATAAAGGCAGAAGCTATCCTAAGGAGGTGCAGCATGACCAAAACATCGCGCCGAGTACTGCTCGACTTGATCTTGATCGCGTTGGGGTGTGCGCTCTACGCCTTCGGGCTCGTCACCGTCAACATCGAAAACCACCTGGCAGAAGGCGGGATCACCGGGATCACGCTGCTGATCCGCTACTGGTGGCACCTCGATCCGGCCTACTCGACGATCTTACTGAACATCCCACTGATCCTCGTCGGCTACAAGTTCCTCGGCAAGCGCGCCTTAGCCTACACGATCTACGGGACGGGGATGCTATCTGGCTGGCTCTGGCTGTGGCAGCGTCTGCCCGTCAGCCTGAACATCCATCACGACCTTTTCATCGCTGGGGTCCTCGCCGGGTTGTTCGGCGGGATCGGCAGCGGGTTGATCTACCGTTGTGGCGGGACCACCGGCGGTTCGGATGTGATCGCGCGGATCCTGGAGAAGCAGACCGGCATCCCGATGGGTAAATCGCTGCTCGCCTTCGACGTCGTGGTGCTCTGCGCCAGCCTCTCCTACCTGAGCCTCGAGCTGATGATGTACACCCTGCTGGCGAGCTATGTGTTCTCCCGCATCGTTGACTTCACGCTGGAAGGGGCTTACTCGGCCAAGGGCGTACTGATCGTCTCCAACGAGGCGCAAGCGATCGCCGCGGCCGTCATGGCGCAGCTCGAACGTGGGGTGACCTACCTCCACGCAGAAGGCGGTTTTGCCCGCGATCAGAAGCGCGTCGTGTACGCCGTCGTCGCCCCGACCGAGATCGCCGCCGTCAAGCGGATCATCGAGCAAGCCGACCCGCAGGCGTTCGTCACGATCCTCGACGTCCATGAGGCGCTGGGCGAAGGATTCACCTACAAGAAAAAGCCGCGCCGCCTGTTTCTGGGCTGAGCGCCAAAAAGAAGCTGAGGGGCCCTGAATGCGAACCCTCAGCTTCTTTGGGCGTTCAGTCGCGGCCAACGGCTCGATTGCCCCGTCACTGCCGAGCGACTAGCCCGTGATCGAACAGCGATTGCGCCGCGTCAGTCATCGTCTGCGTCACCGGGCGCTGCCGCCACCCGAGGTCTGCCTCAGGCTCGGCGCTAGACAGCCGGTACTGGCGTGCCAGCATCGGGACCAAGGCGCGTAAGCTCGGGACCACCCGCGCGGCTAACCGGGTCACCGGATTCGGCAACGCGACGACATGGATGCGCTGGTCGGGATAGGCGCGCTGATAGGTGCGCGCGACCGTCACGAGGTCGGTGTGATGGGCCGCCGCTAGATAGCGGTGACCGACCGCAGCCGGGCTCGCCCACGCCAGTCGGTGCAAGGTCGCCAAGTCCCGTACGTCCGAGACCTCCAGTGGCACCTTCGGCACGACCGTCCAGCCCTTGAGCATCGCCTGAAGCATCTGATCCGAGCTGATCGCGTGGGCGGACAGCGCCGGACCGTAGATCGCTCCAGGCAAGATCGTGGTGAGCGCCAGCCCATACTCCGCCGCCAGCTGCCAGGCCAGGCGTTCTGCGTGCACCTTCGACCGGCGGTACGGATCCAGGGCCGGATCGGCCAGGTCCGTCCAAAAATCTGGGTGGATCGTGACCGCACCGACTGATGCCCGCGGGGTAGCCGCCGCGCCAGAGCTCGTCATCACGAGCCGCGTGATCCCCACGGTATGCGCCGCGGCAAAGACCTCCCGGACCCCGCTGGTGGCTACGGCCACCAGCTCTGCTTCACTTTCCGTCCCGTGCCCCAGTGGTGAGGCGACATGGATCACCCCATCCGCCCCACGCAAACCCGCCACCCAGCCCGTTGCAGCCGTCAGATCCGCCGCAAAGAACTGAAGGGCGTCGCCACGATCCGCCGCGTCGCCAACTAACACGCTGCGGCGTACCTCGTCCGCTTTGGCCAGGCTGCGTAGTGACCCCCTGACCGCATACCCGTGCGCGAGCAGGTCTTGGATCACCCAGCGGGCGACAAACCCAGACGCCCCTGTTACAACAATTGTTTGCATCAACGTATCCTCCACGATATGATTTTAGACATAATATACAGTTTTATGTCTAATTTGTCAATGGCCGATTTTTTTGGTATCCTTACGGTTGAGGTGATCCGAATGACGCGTCAAGAAACGCTCGCCGTCGCGCTGAATCACGCGGTACTTGCCCACGGTTTTGCAAAATCGTCGATGAATACGCTGGCCCAGCAAGTGCATATCAGTCGCGCGACCCTTTATCTCTACTTCAAGAACAAAGAGGCTGTCATCGCCGCAGTGTGTGCTCGCCACCACACGTTCCTTCAGCGTAACCAGCCCAAGACGTTGCCCCTGAGCGCCGCGGGCTACCTAACGCTTCGGCTGAACACGATGCTACTGCTGGGCGCGCGGTCGCCGGTCTTTCGTGCCGATCTGGCCGCGCAGTACCCGGCACGCGCTGCGGCCCTCGACGCCGATTATGCGCGCTATACGGCCGAGGCAGTCACGCAACTTCAGACCCTGCAGCAGGCGAAGATCCTGGCCCCAACCGTTCACTGTGAGACGTTGATCCCACAAGACGAGCTACTGATCACCGGTGCGTTGCGCCAGGTGATCGCAGCTGAGCTGGCGGTCGAAGACGCGGTCACGCTACTGCGCGACTACTTCGAAAGTGCGGTGCGCGGGACTGTCGTCGACGGCCTAGCGTTGCCGTTCGCCGCGGTGGCGCCACTGACTGAGCGCGTCCTGGCAGAACTGCGCGACACATACGCCTACCGCTGAATGACACGGCTAGCCAGCACAAAGAAGGGGTGCGCCCATGGGTGCACCCCTTCTTTGCTTGCTTCACGCATCAGCGCGCGGTCAGGTCATCTAGGCGCGCCTGCATCTCTGCATCATCTGGAACCAGCGCGAGATAGCGGGTCAGCGCCGCTTGTAGCTCGGCGCGCGCGCCAGTCGACTGGAAGAAGTCGATGATGTCGCGCAGGAAATCGGGCTGATCTTGGAAGTTGCGAAAGGCCAGCAGGTAGTTCTCACGGGCCTTGGCGACGTTATCCAGGCGATCGTAGCTCTTGGCTAAATTCCAGTAGATCTGCGGATCGACCCCCCCACTGGTGTCAACGGCTTCCAGGAAGGCGATATTGGTGTCATCCGCCCCTTGGGCCACCAGCAAATTGCTCCACTCCAGCATCACGGTTTGGTTCTCCGGATCAAGCGCCCGCGCTTTTTGGAGGTAAGCCTCTGCCAAGTCGAGCGCCTGGGTCTTCAAGGCCAGGCGCGCACCAAGCGTGTACAGCGCCGGGTTGGTCTCATCGACCTGCAGGCCCTGTTGCACCGTGGTCAAGGCCGCTTCCAGATCGTTGGTCTGACTCTGAGCCGTCGCCAGCGGCATATACGCATTGGCGAAGCTCGGGTCCTGGTCGATCACGCCTTGCAGCGTGGTGATCGCGCGCTCCGGCTCATCCAGCTGCGCGTACAACGTCCCCAGCTGAAACGCGCTCGTCGGATCGAGCTCGGTAACGCCGAGCTCCTCGTACACGGCCACCGCGTCTTCATACTGCCCCAGGTGAGCGAGCGTGGCGGCGTAGCGCGCCTTGATGCTGACGTTGGCCAGCGTCTCCACCCCGCTGTTAAGCAACTGCGCGTAAGCCACGCTCGCCAGGTCATCCTTGCCCCAGTCAAAATACAGCTCGCCCAAAGCGAACGTCACCACCGGCTCCTCGGGCACAAGGCGCTGGGCCAGCTGGAGCTTCTGCTCGCTGACCTCATACAGGCCCTGGGTCTGGTAGACATCTGCCAGGGCTAACAACGCTTGCGGATAAAACGGGCTGCTCGGCGCGATCATGCTGAGCAGTCCGATTGCTTGATCCGTGTCACCATTAGAGACCGCAATGTCCGCCAAGGCTGTCTTGAGGTCATCTTGATCGGGGTATCGCCCCATGAGCTCTTGGTAGAGCCGCTGGGCCTGACCCGTGAACCCAAGGGCATACAACTCACCTGCCAAGTTGTACTTGGTCTCATCGTCATCATGGGCCAGCACCTGCTGGAACAGCTCCCGGCTCTTCGCCAGGTCGCCTGCTTCCAGCGCATTCAACATTTGCTCCGCGTACATGCTTTCCTCCTCTAATAACGGTTCAGCCGGAAAAAAGAGGCCGAGCGCTGGCTCGACCTCTTTTGCCCTAGGATCGGTGATTCAAGAGACTACTTGACAGCGTCCTTGAGTGCCTTACCAGGCTTGAACGCAGGAACCTTGGATGCAGGGATCTCGATCTCTGCACCGGTTTGTGGGTTGCGGCCCTTACGAGCAGCGCGTTCGCGTACTTCGAAGTTACCGAAGCCGATCAGTTGAACCTTTTCGCCCTTGGCAAGAGCGCCCTGGATGGAACTGAAGACGGCATCGACTGCTGCGGTTGCATCCTTCTTGGTCAAGCCAGTGGTTGTTGCAACGCTTTCGATCAATTCTGCTTTGTTTGCCATGATCTATTTCACCTCCGTAAATTTACGGTGCAAGCACCGCACGACCCATTCGGGGATTCCCCAAGAATGAGGAAACAATGATAAAAACCGTATCACTATTTCATCCCTAAAGTTATCACACAAAGCCCGGCGTGGCAAGGTTTAATGCACTTTTGTCACACACTTTCGCATTTGCGTGAAAATATTCTTTTGAAAATTATCGCGCCCGGTCAAACTCGCCAAACGCCGGTCACTTGCGACTTCGCGCGATCAGGTGGATCGGCGTGCCGTCAAAGTCGAACGCCGCCCGCAACTGGTTGATGAGAAAACGCTCATAGGAGAAGTGGAGCAACTCCGGATCGTTGACAAAAACCACGAATGTCGGGGGTTTCACCGCCACTTGCGTCATGTAGTAGATTCTCAGGCGCTTCCCATTAATGGTCGGGGTCGGGGTGACCGCCAAGGCGTCCATCAACACGTCGTTCAGCACCGCGCTTTGGATCCGGCGGTTCTGATTTTCTGAAACCAAAGTGATCATCGCCGGCAGGTTGCGCAGCCGCTGCTTGGTCTTCGCCGAGACAAAGATGATCGGGGCGTACTCCAAGTACTGGAATTCGTCGCGTACGTGCTGCTCGAACTCCTTCATCGTGTGGTTATCCTTGTTGGTCAGCGTGTCCCACTTGTTGACGACGATGATCACCCCACGACCCGCCTCGTGCGCATAGCCCGCGACCTTCTTATCCTGCTCACGGATCCCTTCTTCAGCGTTCAGGACCACCAAGACGACGTCGGAGCGGTCGATCGCCCGCAACGCCCGCATCACCGCGTACTTCTCGGTGCTCTCATAGACCTTGCCGCGCTTGCGGATCCCCGCCGTGTCGATCATTGTGAATTCCTGCCCGTCGTGGACGAACTTCGTGTCGATCGCATCGCGAGTCGTCCCTTCGATATCGGAGACGATCACGCGCTCCTCACCGAGGATCGCGTTGACCAGGCTTGACTTACCGACGTTCGGCCGGCCGATGAAGGAGAAGCGGATGCTGTCATCCTCCGGGGCCGCCCCTTCCGCTGGAAAGGCGGCAAAGACCGCGTCTAACACGTCACCCAGGCCGATACCATGGGTCCCAGACAGTGGGAAGGGCTCACCGAAGCCCAGCGAGTAGAAATCGTAGATATCGTTGCGGCGCTCTGGGTTGTCGACTTTGTTGACCGCCAAGACCACCGGCTTATCCGCGCGGTAGAGGATCTGGGCGACCTTCTCGTCTGCCTCAGTGACCCCTGCTTCGACGCTGGTCAAAAACAGGATCACATCGGCCTCTTCGATCGCGATCTCGGCCTGTTGGGCGATCTGGGTCAAGAACGGCTCGTCCCCCATATCGATCCCCCCGGTATCGATCAAAGCGAACTCTTTGCCGAGCCACTCCCCTTTGCCGTAGATCCGGTCGCGGGTGACGCCGGGGGTATCTTCGACGATCGAGACACGCTCGCCGAGGATCCGGTTGAAGATCGTGGACTTCCCGACATTCGGGCGGCCAACGATCGCTAATGTTGGAAGGACCATTACCTCACTGCCTTTCTGGGCCCTGAGCCCCACATCCAAGGGCCTCAGGTGCTTGATTTGATAAGATCGGCCTTGTCGTGGGCCAAACGAAGAAGGAGGGCGTGACAATGTCACACCCTCCTCCCCATCATAGTCGATGATTAGTCTTGGTCGTCGGAACCGAAGCCCTTCAGCGCGTCACCGAGCAGATCGCCCATGGAGAAGCCGGAATCATCCTGCTGGTATTCAGCCGGGATCGCGGTGTGTTCTTCACGGCGGTTGTTACGACGAGGACGGTCGTTGTTGCCGCGGTTGTTGCTGCGGGCAGGCCAGTCTTCTTCGACGCCTTCAGGCCGTTCTTGCAGTGCCTTGATGGACAGGGCAAGACGGTGCTGATCAGGGTCAACAGACAGGACCTTGACGTCGACCACTTGGCCTTCCTTCAGCACATCGTTAGGTGTCGCGATGTGTTCGTGAGAGATCTGGGAAATGTGGACCAGACCTTCAACACCAGGGAAGACTTCAACGAACGCGCCGAAGTTCGTCAGGCGACGCACGGTCCCAGACAGGACAGCGCCAGCTGGTGCTTCGGTCTCGATGTTGTCCCATGGCTGTGGCAAGGTCGCCTTGATGGACAGGGAGATCCGGTCACGTTCTGGGTCAACAGCCAGCACTTTGACCTTAACGTCTTGGCCGACCTTGAGCACGTCGCTTGGCTTGTCAACGTGGTCAAAAGCGATCTCAGACACGTGGACCAGCCCATCAACGCCACCGAGGTCAACGAAGGCCCCGAAGTTGGTCAGACGTGCGACCTTACCTTCAACAACGTCACCAGGCTGGATCTTGGAGAAGATCTCAGCGCGAGCTTCCTTCTTGTTGGCTTCAACGATCGCACGGTGGGAAAGGATCAGACGGTTGTCGTTTGGTTCAACTTCAACGATCTTGAATTCCAGTTCCTGACCCTTGTACTGAGACAGATCTTCAACGAAGTGGTCAGCGACCATGGAAGCCGGAACGAAGCCACGGACCCCAGCGTTAACGACCAGACCGCCCTTAACGACAGAGGTCACCGGTGCGGTGATGGTCTCGCCTGCATCGGCCTTCGCCTTGATCTCGGCCCAGACTTTCTGCGCTTCAAGGCGCTTCTTGGACAACAGGTACTGCCCGTTTTCTTTGTCCTTACCGATCGTGGAGATCACGACCAGGTCAAGTTCATCGCCGACATTAGCAACCGACCGAATGTCATCGATTGGCTGAGTTGATAATTCTTTCAGAGGAACGACACCTTCGACCCCGGTGCCTTCGATCCCAACGATCAGTTGCTTGTCCTCAACGGCTAGTACTTCACCCTTAACGGTGTCCCCAATATGAACGGTTTCGACTTCCTTCAAAGCGTCCGCCATGGTTTGGGCGTTCTCGTTTGCTACATTGTTTTCACTCATGCCAAAAAATCCTCCTATACGACTGTCATACAAAGACTATTGTACCTAATGAGTCAAGAAATTACCAACTATTTGTTTACTCGGCTCAGCGTTTTTCTGCGACTAGTTTCAGGATGGTCGCGACTTCCGCCTCGATCGTCATGGCACTGGAATCGATCCGGATCGCATCCGCAGCCTCGCGCAGCGGGCTGACCGCACGCGTGGAATCCTTGCGGTCACGCGCTTCGATCTCGTCTGCAAGCACGTCCAATGGCGTCTCGATCCCCTTGGCAACGTTCTCCTTGTACCGGCGCTTGGCCCGCTCGGCGACACTGGCGACCATGAAGATCTTCAGGTCCGCATTCGGCAGGACCGTCGTGCCGATGTCGCGCCCATCCATCACGATGTCGCTGGTCGCGGCGATCTGGCGCTGGCGGGCGACCATCTCTTCACGCACCTGCGGCAGTGCCGACACTTGGCTGACATTGTTGGTCGCTTCCGGTTCACGGATCGCATGCGTCACATCGACCCCGTCCATGAAGACCAGCTGCCCCTCGGGGGTCGGCTTGAAGGTGATCTCAAGGTCCTTCAGGTGCGTCATGATCGCCGCCTCGTCCCCGTAGTCCAGCCCCAGACGATGCGCCATCACCGTGGCAGTGCGATACATCGCCCCGGTGTCGCAGTAGATGAACCCCAGCTGGCTGGCGACCAACTTGGCAATGGTACTCTTCCCCGACCCGGCTGGGCCGTCGATCGCAATTTGCATAATTAATCTCTCCCGATGCGTATTTTCTCAAAAAAAGTTGAGCCGGTGGTCGGCTCAACTCTGACTACTTGACCTTGACGACTTGCCCTGGGACCAACGTGCCCTGTCCGTTCAGCGCGTAGAATTCCTGCAGGGTCATGCCGTGATTGACCGCAATGCGGTAAGCGTTGTCACCCGCCTTGACCGTGTAAGTGCCACCGGCAGTTGGACTAGCGCTACTGCTGGAAGTCGAGCGAGACGTGCTGCTTGCTGCCGAAGTCGTCCCCGAGTCAGTCTGCGTCTGCTGGCTCGATGACTCGGACTGACTCGATTGCGGGTCACTGTTAGCGGACTCAGCACTACTCGACGAGCTGGTGCTGCTGGATTGACTCGAGCTCGAACTCGTGCTGCCACTGCTAGATTCCTCCGATTGACTCGAGCTCGACTTTTCACTTTCAACTGCGATATGCGTCTTATTGCCGCCGGAACCGCCGGAATTGCTCGAGATCGCGTACATGGTGACCGGGACCAAGACGAACAGTGCGATCAACGTCCACAAGACATAGGTCAGCACCGTTGTCCCGCGGTGTTTCTTGCGAGTCGCGAGACGCGACAGGTTGCCGTCGTCGTCTCGCTCATCCTCGAATTGTTTCTCCCACGGTTTGGTTGGGTCGTTAGAGGTTGGCGCCTCCTGGTCATTTTTGTGCATAACGATCCTCCTTACTCAACTGCAACCATTGTATCATAGTTAATGTCATTGGTTATTAATTCATTTTAAAGATCGTGTGAAAAATCGCCCGCCAGTCGGTGTCCGGCCGCTGCGGCCGCAGGCCCCCCGGGGCTAGCTGAGCCAGCACCGCCGGCGTCAGCGGCCCGCAACAGGTCTCGTGGTGCGCGACTGCCGGCGAATCAAAGTGAGCGAGCAAGGCTGCGCGGTGGCAAGGTTGTGCGTTCAAGAATGCGGCCATCGCCGCAAAGCTCCCCTGTTTCTCGCCGAGTCGCGCCTGTAGCTGTGCTAGGGTCTGGGCCTCAGTGAACCCAGCTTTGATGTAGGCTTCGACCAGGCTGATCTGCGGGTCGTCCATGTCGACGTAAGCCTCCGGGTGCTGGTAGACGGTCTGGATCAGCGTCGGCTCTGGTAGTGTCTGCGCGAACTGCTGCGCGCGCTGGTAGTCCCCTGGTGCGAGCAAGAGCAAGCTCGCGCTGGGCAGACCATCACGGCCAGCCCGTCCGATCCCTTGTGTATACGCCTCCAGCGACTCCGGGAGGTGGGTGTAGACCACCAAGCGAACATCGGGCTTGTCGATCCCCATCCCAAACGCGCTCGTCGCACAGACCACCTCGAGCTGATCCGCCATGAACTGACGCTGAATCAGATCCCGCTGGCCGCTGCTCAGCCCCGCGTGGTAATACGCCGCTGTGCAGCCGCGCGCGCGCAAGTGCGCACTCGTCGCCTCCGCCTCCGCTTTGCGGTCGAAGTAGACGATCTTGGGGCCATCGACGGCGCCGATCAGTTCATCGAGGCGCGCCGTCTTCGCCGCGGTTGAGTCAACGAGCGCCACGCCCAGATAGATATTGGGCCGGTCAACGGACGCGATTATGCGGACGGGGGCCTGTAACCCCAGGCCCGTCGTGATGTCCGCCTGCACGCGGGCCGGTGCAGTCGCGGTCAGCGCCATGGTCGCCTGGGGCCGAAGCTTCTGTCGCGCTTGCCCCAGTTGCAGGTAGGCCGGACGAAAGTCTGGGCCCCACTGCGAGATGCAGTGGGCCTCGTCGATCACCAGCAGACTGATCGGCAATTGCGCTAGCCGGTTCAGTGTCGCGGGCTTCATCAGCGTCTCCGGGGCCACGAAGAGAAAGCGCGTGGCGGCAAGCCCGGCCATCACCACCTCGGCATCACCTGGCGTCAAGCGACTCGATAAGGCCACCGCCCGCTTTTCACCGCTCGCCTGCAAGCGGGCGACTTGATCTTCCATCAGCGCCAACAGCGGTTCGACGACCACCACCAGCCCGGTCATCAGCACCCCAGGAAGCTGGTAGCACAAGGTCTTCCCGCTTCCCGTCGGCAGCACGCCCAAGGCATCCTGGCCCGCCAGTGCCGCTTGGATCAGCGGCGCTTGCCCCGGCCGAAAATGGTCAAACCCAAAGCGCACCTTCAATTCTTGCTCAAGCTCATTCATTCGGCCACCGTCCTTGTAAGTCGAGGATCTGCGCCAGCCGCACCGCGAAGAAATCCGCCTCGGGCACCGCCGCCAACAGGTGATGATAATCTGGGTCCAGGGGGCGTGGCAGCGCGGTCAGCGCCCCCATCACCGCCACGGGGATCAGGGCGGTGATCGGCGGCTGCCACCCCAGGATCGTCGCCCCCAGCAGATGCTCGTTCACCGTGCTCGGGCGCAACCGCAGCTGGGTCGCGATCGTCTCGCGTGACGCACCGGCCGTCGCCAGCGCACAGGCCTGGCGGTTGCTTGCAGACAGCAACGACTTGGGTCCACCCCACAACTGGTGCAAGGTCAGCCACTCCGGGTGGGCTGCGATCACCAAGATCAGCTGACTCAGCGCGTCCACGTCGCCGAGCTGGTCGCGTAAGCCGTCTGTGGGCGCGTCCCCGACGTAATCATGACCGACGAAGCGCGCCGCCAGCCGGTTCGCGGTCGCGTCAGGCAGGGCAGCAAAGGCCGCCGTCAGTTCGCTGATCACCGTCGGCAGCGCGACGGCCCGGCTCCAGCGCCGGATCGCTTGTTGCGTTGCCCAGTCGCTGCTCACTGGCCGGTAAGCCCGCGCGTGGTAGCGGGCCTCGGAGACCACTTGCACCCCAAGCAGCAGGCGTTGTTCAAAGCCCTGAACGTCCAACTGCGCAGCGTAATGCGCCGGTAGCGGCAGCCGAGCGGCCGCCCTCTGCTTTGCCTCTGGTTGATTCAGGATCAGACCGGTCTCCGTGCGCGTCAGTGCGCCTGCGCGCACCAAGCGCTCGACCGCCGCTTGAAAATCTTCGCGCGCCAGCGTAGGGTAGAGTTGAAGCCACTGGAGCTGCGCGTGCTCAAGGGCCGCGTACAAGTTGGACAGCGTTTTTTTGCCGACCAGCAAGAGGTACACGGCGATCTCACGCCGCGGCTTGGCGGAAAAAAATTGGATCACGAGGTCTTCCAGCATAACTGCCTCCCAGGAGATGAATTCTAATATGCCATTATACGCCAAGGTGGACCGCGCCGCATGCATTGCGTGCGGTCGGTGTCAGATGCTTGCCCCCGAGCTCTTCACCTACGACACAGAGGGGATCGCCAGCGTCACCCTCGACGCCAATACCGGCACGCAACCGCTGACGCCGGCACAGGCGATCGACTTCAAGCTCGCCTACACTCGTTGCCCCACCGGCGCGATCGAGCGACGCGAGACCCCGTTCGACTGACCGCGCCGCTCAGGGCCACCCCTAAACAGACACAAAAAACACAGCCCGTGCGGTGCCCCGGAGTTGGCGCGTTGTCCAACCCTGGAAAGTCACATCACGGTCTGTGTTTTTTGGTTGCTAGGTCCTCAGTGCAGGTGCGGCACCTGTGCGGCGCGTTGTTGCTTTTCCAACCACGGCATCAAGGCTTTGGCTAGGGCGAAGAAGACGACCGAGACCACTACGCCCTTGATCAGGTTGAACGGCACGACCCCGATCAGCACGTATTTGGCCGTCGACATGCCCAGCTGGAAGTTCATGACGGCCAGGTACGCCGGCATGATCAACACTAAGTTGAGCACGCTCATGATCACGGTCAGGCTGAGCGTGCCCCCGATCAGACCCGTGAGCTGACGCCCGATCGAGTTCTTATTCTTCATCAGGGCGACCACCGGCCACATGAACCCGCAACTCGCCACGAACGATGCGGCATCCCCGATCAGGTTGATCACCCCACCGCCGGTCAGCACATAATGCAGCAGACTGCGAACGAAGGCGACCATCACGCCGCCGACCGGACCGTACAGTAGCCCCCCAAGCAAGACCGTCAGATCAGACAGATCCAGCTTGAGGAACGGAAACGCCGGCAGGATCGGAAACGCCAAGAACATCTGCAGGATGAACCCCACTGCCGCCAGCAACGCCACACCGACCAAGCGGTGCACTTTAGAACCAGACATACAAAAACCCTCCAAGTGGTTGCTTCAGAGGAGCAAAAAAGACCCACTACCCCCGGGGAGATAACAGGTCTTTGATTTGAATGTTGGCATTCAAAATAAAGCCCCATCTTCTTTATCTAGACTTTAACTATCGGTACCGGAATCACACCGGATCGGCCGCGTTGCCGCGGGTCGTGGACTTTTACCACCGGTCGGGAATTGCACCCTGCCCCTGAAGACGAACCGAATATTTAATTACTCACTTATTGTAACCACGAGGGGCACGACTGTCAACCCTTTTCGGCAACCGTTTTCAGTGCCTGGATCTCGATCGGCTTCAACGCGCGGTGCTCGCCGGAGACGAGGCCTTCCAGTGTCAGTGGCCCGTATTCTGTCCGGGACAGTTTGAGCACCGGGAAGCCCAGCGTCTTGAACATCTTCTTGACCTGGTGGTTGACCCCCTGGTGGATCGTCAGGGCGATGATCGCAGTCCGCTTGGCCTTGTCGACCGACATGATATGGAACCGCGCCGGGGCCAGCTTTTGCCCCTCGACGACGAGCCCATCACGCAGCGGCATCAGCTGAGTGCGTGTCGGGATCCCTTGGACCTTGGCGACATACTTCTTGTCGACCTTGAAGCTGGGGTGCATCAGCATGTTGGCGAAGTCGCCGTCATTGGTCATGAGCAGCAGGCCAGAGGTGTCGTAATCAAGCCGCCCCACCGGATACAGGTGCTCCTGAACGTCGTCGAAGTAATCGGTCACGACCGCACGGTGCTTGTCATCAGTCACCGCGGTGATCACGCCGCGCGGCTTATAGAACAGGTAGTAGCGCTTGCGCTCCTTGCCCAGTGGGACCCCGTCGACGAGCACCTCATCTTGCGGGGTGACTTTGACGCCCATCTGCGAGACCACGGTCCCGTTGACTTCGACGTGGCCGGTCCGGATCAGCTCCTCAGCTTTGCGGCGAGAGGCGACCCCTGCGTTGGCGATCACCTTCTGCAGGCGTTCTTCATTCGATTGCATTGTCTTCTCCTTCTTCATCATCCAAGGCAGCTTCAAAATCGGCGAACAGGTCGACTTCAGCCGGCGCTTGGGCTTCACCCAGCGCCGGTAGGTCGTCTAGCGTGGTCAGACCGAAATAGTCCAGAAAAAACGGGGTGGTGGCATACAGGATCGGACGCCCAGGCGCCTCTTTGCGGCCGGCCTCGCGGACTAAGCGCCGCGCCGCCAGGGTCGTCAACGCACCGGAGCTTTGCACGCCGCGGACCTCATCGATCTCGATGCGCGTGATCGGCTGCTGATAGGCGATGATCGCTAGGACTTCTAACGCTGCCTGTGAGAGTCCCTGCGCCGGCGGCCCGGCAAAGTATTTCTTCAGGGTCTCACCGAACGCCGGCTTGGTCAGCAGGAAGTAACGGTCTTCGGACTGCTGGATCATCACCCCACGGGTGGGGTCATTCGCCAGCTGTTGCTGGTAGGTCTCAAGTTGCTGGCGCATCGCCGCACCGCTGATGTTGAGCAGCGTCGCAAACTCGCTCAGGTCAACCCCGGCCTCCCCCGCCGTGTACAGGACAGCTTCGATCAGTGGTTGCATCAGGCGACCTCCTTCATCATCACCGTGATCGGGGCGAACGGCTCCGCCTGCTCGCATTCGATCCGGTCGTTTTTCATCAGTTCCAAGATCGCCAAGAACGTCGTGACGACGCCTTCGACCGTATGCGCGGCGATCAACCGCTCGAAGTTGCAGGTGTGCCACTGCGCCAGGTTCGCGAGGACCTCCCCGATCCGCTCGTCGATGGAGATCGGCTCTGCCTCGATGTGGGCGATCGTCTGCGCCGTCGCCAGCTGGCGCTGGACCACCGCTGACATCGCCGCGGTCAGGTCGCGCAGCTTGACGGCACCGGGATGGATCGGCACCCGAACGTCGGCATCCGGTAGGGTCTCTGGCTTGGCGTACGAGCGCGCTCGGGCCTGCTCGTAGGCCTTCAGGTCGCCGGCCGCCTCCTGGTAGACCTGATAGGTCAGCAGCTGGGCGACCAGGTCCGCGCGCGGATCGACATAGTCGGTGTCGTCTGGCTCATCTAGCTCGGGCTGTGGCAAGAGCAGCTTGCTCTTGAGCGCCATCAGGCTGGCGGCCATGACAAAATAATCACCAGCCACATCCAACCGCAGCTCCTGCATCTGGTGCAGGTAGTCGAGGTACTGGCTGGTGATCTGTGCGATCGGGATGTCATAGATATCGACTTCATTGGTGCGGATCAGGTGCCACAGCAGGTCGAGCGGCCCGGAGAAGTCATTCAGCACTAGTGTCAGTGCCATCTGGATCCTCTTTTCTACGTTGGTTGAAAGCGGCGATCAGCGGTGCGGTCTCAAGCGTCCCCATCAGCTTGCGGTCCGGGTATAGGTGCTGCAGGTCGGCCAACACGGCGAATTGCGTCGCGGTGTCACGCACGGCCGGCGATAGCGATAAGTGCCGGACCAACGCGAATTCAGCGCCGAGCTCGACACCGACGACGCCTTCAAAGTCCGAGCCGATCGCCTCGCGGTACAGGTACAGCAGGTGGGTGTTGTCTTCGGTGTACAGCCTGAGCTCTGTCTTCAGGTGGTCCATATCCTTGAGGTCAGGCACGAAGGACAAGAACCCCATCGCGATCTTCGCGTAATCGTTCTTGTATTTAGTCAGCATAAAACAAGCCTCCCACATTAACTACTCTCACACGCTACGATACCATAGCTTGCGGCTTCCAGCAATCAAAACGCGCGCGTCAGCCGCGGGGATGGGTCTCGTGGTAGACCGCCACGATCTTCTTGTTGCTCAGGTGGGTGTAGATCTGAGTCGTGCTAATGTCTGAGTGACCGAGCAGCTCCTGCACCACCCGCAAATCCGCGCCGTTTTCGAGCAAGTGGGTAGCAAAGCTGTGCCGCAATGTGTGTGGCGTCACGTTCTTCTGGATGCCCAACGCGTCAATGTAGGCCTTGAGGTTCTTCCAGATCCCCTGGCGCGTCAGCTGCCGCCCGTGAAAATTAACGAACACGGTCACCGGTGCGGTCTTGCGCGTCAGCTGTGGGCGGGCTGAGCCGAGGTACTGCTGGACCCAGTCGACGGCCTGCGGACTGATCGGCACGATCCGCTCCTTATCGCCCTTCCCGGTCACCTGAAGCAGGTTCAGCGTCAGGTGCATCTGGTCGAGCCGCAGGTTGACCACTTCCGACACCCGCAACCCCGTCGCGTACATCAGCTCGAAGATCGCCCGGTCACGCAGCCCCAGCGGCTTGGTCACATCCGGTGCCGCCATCAACCGGTCAATCTCTGTGTTCGACAGCGTGGCCGGCAGGTGCTGTGCCGGCTTTGGTGAGTCGACCAGCGTCATCGGGTCAAAGTCGATCAGCGCCTCTTGGATCAAGTAACGGTAGAAGCGGCGCATCGCGCTGATCATGCGGCTCATGGAGCTCGCCGCCTTCAGCCCGTTCTGGTCGCTCAAGAAGGCTTGGATCACTGCAAGGTCCTCGGGAAATTGCGTCAGCGGCTGCTCGGCCAGCCACCCCGCGAATTCGCGCAGATCCTGCCGGTAACTGGTCTGCGTCGTCGCGGCCAAGCCACGCTCAACGTCGAGGTAATGGATAAAATCACTGATCAGATCATCCATAAGTGCACCTCTAATCGTGTGTCGTCAGTTCGGTCTGGCCATCGCGTTGCTGGATCAGCTTCGCCTTCATCAAGTGGCCCAAGGCCCGTTTGAAGGCCCCCTTGCTGATCCCGAAGGCCTGCTGGATCGCCGCCGGATCGCTTTTGTCCGTGTAGGGAATGACTTTGTTCGGACTGTGTTCCAGTACCGCCAGCACCATCGCAGCATCATCAGAGATCGCCTCATAAGCGCGTGGCTTGAGCGATAGGTTCAACACGCCGTCGTCGCGCACCCCGATCACCCGCGCAGAGACGACTTCACCGAGGCGGGGTTCCGCGTCACGCTCCGCCGGGTGGATGAAGCCGAGGTAAAAATCATCGGTCAGGACATGCGTCCCCGCCATCTTGAGCCGGTACACCGTGCCGGTGACGTCTTGATTCATCATCGCCGGCTTAGCCTGGTTCGCCACCGCCTGAATGATCGATTCGTCGGCCAAGTTGCCCCACAGCCGGTGCTTCTTGTCAATCATCAGGTCGACCATCAGCTTGTCACCACGGTTCGGCCACAGCCGCGCCAGCTCTGGCAGCTGGTCGAGTGAGACCACGATGTCTTTGTCAGGCAGCCCGATGTTGACGAAGACGCCCAAGTCCCGGCGCACCTCGACCACCGTCCCGAAGGCGTAGTGGTCGTGCCCGATCGTCGGGATCTTGGTCGTCAGCCGCGCATTGCCCTGCGTGTTCTCGTAAGCAAAGCCGGTCAACGCCGACCCGATCGCCGGGAGCACCTCGAACTCAGCCCCATCGATCGCCATCGTCACGCCTGCATACTGGGCGAAGACCTGCTTATCATTATGATCGGTGACCGTCGCCTCGATGATCTGACCATTGAATTTCATCTCTGTTCCTCCTCTATAACTCCGTGCCGGTCAGCGACCGGGCAACAGGTTGAAAACCGTCAAGACGACATACGTCATCCCGCTTGCGATCACTGGACCGGCCGCGATCCCGCGCAACAGCACGACGCCCATGATCGTGCCGAAGACTAGGGCGACCGTCATCTCGGGGCTCTGTGCCAGCAAGCCAACGCCCTTGGCCGACAGCACCGCGACTAGGACCCCCATGGCGATGGCGATCCAGCCGGCCGGGCTGCGCAGCACGCGGACCAGCTCCCGGACCCCGATCTCTCCGGTGGCGATCGGGACCATGATCGCCGCAGAGATCACGGTGACCCCCCAGTTGATCCCTTGTCCCTGCAGTAACTTCAGCGCTGGGTGGAAGGCGGGGATCAACTTCAACACCATCACCACCGCGACCCCGATCAGCAGCGACTGATTCTTCGCCAGTGCGGCGATCGCCAATACGGCGCCCAAAAAGATCCAGCTTTCCATATGCTCCTCCTCGATCTGTGCTGTTGCTATTCTACTTGAGTTGACATAAAAATGCAAAGCCGGGCTCACCCACACCGCGCCGGCGTCATCCCAGTGCAGACCAAGCACCGCCGCACCGTGATTCGCAAGACGAACCATGGTGCGGCGGTGCTTGGGTTAGGTCAAGCCGGTGTCTTCACCCGGTCGACCGATGTGCGTGGCTTAAAGCGCGTTGGTCGCGCCCTTGTAGATGATCCCACGACGGGAATCAACGGTGATCACTTGGCCATCGGTGATGGCGTTCAACGCGCCTTCTGCCCCGACGACGACCGGGATGCCCATGGCGATGCCGACCACTGCCGCGTGGCTGGTCAGCCCACCGTTTTCAACGACCAGGGCCGAAGCCTTTTCGATCGCTGGCAGGTAATCCTTATCGGTCGTCTTCACGACCAGGATGTCACCCTTTTGCATCTTTGCCGCGGCTTCCTGCGCGTTGGTGGCGAGGACCGCCTTACCGACGGTGGATTCGTCGCCGACACCGGACCCTTCGACCAGCTTGGAGCCGATCAACTGGACCTTCATCACATTGGTCGTGCCGGTCTCGCCGACTGGCACCCCTGCGGTGATCAGGATCAGGTCGCCTTCTTCAGCGAAGCCGAGTTCCTGGGCCTTCTTGGTCGCCAAGTCGAACATGTCATCGGTGGATTGTGGCGCTTCCGCGATGATCGGGTAGACGCCCCAGTTAATCATCAGACCGCGCTGGGTCTTTTCATCAAAGGTAATCGCCAAGATGTCTGCCTTTGGCCGGTACTTGGAGATCATGCGGGCGGTGAAGCCGGACTTCGTGGCCGCAACGATGGTCTTGACGCCCAGGTTACGCGCGGTGTGCGCAACGGCCTGGCCGACAGACTCGGTGATATTGGCGTTCGAGTACGCCTTGAGGGCGAACGCGTCCTGGTCCTGCATCGCCTTTTCGGTGTACTCGTCGATCCGTGCCATTGCGGCAACGGATTCAACTGGGTACTCCCCGTTCGCGGATTCGCCGGAGAGCATCGTCGCGTCGGTCCCGTCGAAGACGGCGTTGGCCACGTCGTTCACTTCCGCACGGGTCGGGCGTGGGTTCTCCTGCATGGAATCCAGCATCTGGGTCGCCGTGATGACTGGCTTGCCCAGTGCATTACACTTCTTGATGAGCGACTTCTGGACCAGTGGGACGTGTTCGAACGGGATCTCGACCCCCATGTCCCCACGGGCGACCATCAGACCATCAGAGACCTTGATGACATCGTCAAAGTTGTCGATCCCTTCTTGAGATTCGATCTTCGGGAAGATCTGGACGTTCAGGGCATCCTTTTCTTCCAGCAGTTCACGAATATCCAAGACGTCTTGCGGCTTGCGGACGAAGGACGCGGCGATGTAGTTGATCCCGTTGTCCAGGCCGAAGCGGATGTCATCGGCATCTTTTTCGGTGATCCCTGGCAGGTTGATCGCAACACCAGGGGCGTTCACGCCCTTGCGACTGCCGAGCACCCCGTCGTTTTGAACGGTCGTGACCAGTTCACGGTTCGCTTCGTCTTTCTCGGTGATCAAGCAATCGATCAGCCCGTCGTCAAACAGAACGTGGCCACCCACATGGGTGTCGTCGTACAGACCTGGATAGGTCACGGCGATCTTCTCTGGGGTCCCGTCAAGGCTAGCGTCCATCGAGATACGGAGCACGTCGCCCGTGTGTAGCTCGATCTTGCCATTCGGCGTTGCCTGCACGGTGGTACGGATCTCTGCGCCCTTCGTGTCGAGCATGATGCCGACGGTCTTGCCAGTGATCTTCTCCGCTTCGTGCACCATGTTCATGCGTTCAAGGTGTTCTGCGTGATCACCGTGAGAGAAGTTAAACCGGAAAACGTTAGCCCCCGCTTCGATCAACTTGACGATGATGTCTGTCGTGTTACTTGCTGGCCCAAGCGTGCTAACGATCTTGGTCTTTTTCATAAATGAAATCGCTCCTTTGACAATTTTTTAATGCCGACTTTAACGTCAGAATTAACTCGATTAGTAGGACAGGTCCTCTGCTAACTTATAGAGGGACAGCTCGGTCTCGTGCTTGGCGTTGAAGAGGTCAAGCATCGGGTGGTTGACCAGCTGGTTGTTCTGGATCCCGACGGCCAAGCCGCCTTTGCCCGCCATCAGCAGTTCAACGGCGTAAGCCCCCATCTTGGACGCCAAGACGCGGTCCTTAGCGGTCGGGTTGCCACCGCGCTGCACGTGACCGAGGACGGTCGCGCGGGTCTGGAAGTCGCCGTAAGCATTGAGCTTCTTGGCGAATTCATCCGCGTGCATGACCCCTTCCGCCAAAACGATGATCGCATGCTTCTGGCCCCGCTCGCGGCTGGACTTCAGCTTGTTGGCGACGGATTTGACGTCGAAGTCATGCTCAGGGATGATGACATCGGCGGCCCCACCAGCGACCCCGGCCCAAAGCGCGATGTCGCCGGCGCCGCGGCCCATCACTTCGACCACGAAGGTCCGTTCGTGAGAAGCGGCCGTATCGCGCAGCTTGTCGATGGCGTCCAGCGCAGTGTTGACCGCAGTGTCGAAGCCGATCGTGAAGTCCGTGTAAGGAATATCGTTATCGATCGTGCCTGGCAGACCGACGGCGTTGTAGCCGTGTTCGGTCAGCTTCAGCGCCCCGTGGTAAGAGCCATCGCCTCCGATAACGACCAGCGCGTCGATCCCGAACTTGTTGAGCTGCTCGATCCCCTTGAGTTGGGTGGCTTCCTGCTCAAATTCAGGGTAACGTGCGGAGTACAACATGGTCCCGCCGCGGGAGATCACGTCGCTGACCGTTGCGGCTTCCATCTTGAAGATGTCGCCCGCAACCAGCCCAGCGAACCCGTAATTGATCCCGAAGACTTCGAGGCCTTCAGTAATTGCCTTGCGTGCAACGGCACGAACTGCGGCGTTCATGCCTGGTGCATCGCCGCCACTGGTCATAATCCCAATGCGTTTCATCATTTCACCTCATGCGTTTTCTTTTAGGGACCATAACAGCCCCCAAATACTGATTAAGCATATCACTTTTCAGAAAAAAAGTCCCGTGCTCACTAAAGAATTTTCGTTTTTTCCGAGTGACCCGTCACGGCCTGTAGCACGGCGTTTGTGTCGCCAACTAGACCACGGACACCCGTCATCAACTCGTCTGTCGGACTGACCCAGTACCCCCGGTCCAGCAGCACGCTTTCGCGCGTTTGGTCCGCCACAGTGATCACTGGTACAGTCCCATGGTGCGCCTTGAACAGTTTCAGCAAATCTGCCTTGCCCGCCTCGCTCAGTGTCACGGGCAGTTTGACGAACAGCTTCTGTTGCGGCAAGTCGGCCAGCGCGTCTGCGGCTGTCACCACGCGGTTGGCGATCAGCTGCAGCCCCTCGCGCGCTTCCACGCGCCCGGTGATAACGATCACGTCGTTGGCCACCAGCGTCGGCAGGGTCGGAAACAATTTCGGAAAAACCGTGACGCTGACATTGCCGGTCGCGTCTTGACCATCGATGAAGGCCATCTCCTGCCCTTTTTTGGTGCGGATCTGCTTGATCCGGCGCACCACCAGCACCAGTGTCACCGTTTGGTTCGCCTCCAGCGTCGCCACCTGGGCCAGCGGTCGGTACGGGGCGAGTTGATTGACGACCCGGTCGACCGGGTGTCCGGAGAGGTAGACCCCCAACACCGCGGCCTCTTGGTCGAGCCGCTCCGTCGCAGCCATCTCTGGCACACTGATCGTTTTGGGCTGCAACAGTTCGAACAACCCGACGTCGTTGCCGGCGAGCTTGATCGACTCGATCAGCTCCCCCAGATTGGCCAAGGTCTGCGCCCGGTTGTCGTCGAAGCGGTCGAAGGTGCCGGCATAGACCAATGGGGCGAAGCTCTCCGGCCGCAACCACTTCGGATCGAGCCGCTGCATCAGGTCTTGCAAGGACTTGAATGGTCCCGCCGACCGCGCGGCCAACAAGGCATCCACAAAGTCACGGCGCACCCCGCTGATCGACAGCAACCCGAAGCGCAGCCCGCCTTGCTCAAGGCGAAAAACGCGCCCCGAGCGGTTGATGTCCGGCCCGGCGACGGTGAGCTTGCGCTCGCGCAGCTCCTGCACATACTGGCGCAACTTGCCCGTGTTGCTCAGGCTCGCGTTCATCAGTGCGGCGAAAAACGCCGCCGGGTAATGCACCTTGAGGTACGCGAGCCAAAACGCGATCTTAGCATAGGCGACCGAGTGACTGCGGTTGAAGCCGTACTGGGCGAACTTCTCGATGTACGCATACACGGTCGTCGCCGTCTCGACGTCGTAGCCCTTCGTCTGCGCCCCCTCGATGAAGCGGACGCGCTCACGCTCGATCACAGCTTGTTTCTTCTTGGACATCGCGCGGCGCAGCAAATCGGCTTCGCCCAAGCTCAGCCCGCCCATCACGCTGGCCGCCTGCATGACCTGCTCTTGGTAGACCAAGACACCGTATGTCGACTTCAGGATCGGCTCGAGCGCAGGTGCCGGATAGGTGATCGGCGCCTGCCCGTTCTTGCGCGCGATGAAGGTGTCGATCTGTTCCATCGGCCCCGGTCGATACAAGGCGTTGACCGCCACGACGTCTTCGAACTGCGTCGGGTGCATCCGGCGCAGCACGCTGCGGATGCCATTGCTTTCGAACTGGAACACCCCGTTCGTGTCCCCGCGCGCGAACAATGCCAGTGTCTCGGCATCGTCCAGCGGGATCTGCTTCGGGTCAAACGGGCGCCCGGTCTGCCGCTCGACCGATGCGACGGCACTGGCCAAGATGCTCAAGTTGCGCAGACCCAAGAAGTCCATCTTCAGCAGGCCGAGCGCTTCGACGTCACCCATCGGCACCTGCGTCTGGGCGATCCCGTCACCGCCATCTTGGAGCGCGACGGTATCCGTCAGCGGCTCCTGAGCGAGCACGATCCCGGCGGCGTGTGTCGAATCGTGGCGTGGCAGTCCCTCTAGCGCCAGCGCGGTCTGGAACAGCGCCTGGTTCTGCTCGGAGTCGCCCACTAGGTTGCGCAGGGGCTGTGACTGCTGGTAGGCGCTCTGCAGATCGATATGAAACTGACTGGGGATCGCGGCGCTCCACTTATTGCTGTCGAACTGACTCAGGCCAAAGACCCGCGCGCAGTCCCGCAGCGCTTGCTTGGCCCCGAATGTGCCGAAGGTGATGATCTGCGCCATGTGATCGGCGCCATAACGGTCGTGCACGTACTGGATCAGCTCACCACGCCGGTTGTCCGGGATATCCAGGTCGATATCCGGCATATTGGCGCGCGCTGGGTTCAGGAACCGCTCGAACAGCAGATCATAGGCGATCGGGTCGACCTCCGTGATCGCCAGCGCGTAGCTGACCAGCGAGCCCGCTGCCGAGCCCCGCCCGGCGCCGGTCATAATGCCAACGGAGTGGGCGTAGTTCATCACGTCCCACACGACTAAGAAGTAATCGTCGAACCCCATCTTCGTGATCACACCGAGCTCATAGTCCAGTCGGTCCCGGTAGCGCACCGGCACGGCCTGGCCGGCAAACCGCTGGCTCAGGCCCTCGACGGCCAGCGCCTGCAGGTACGCCGAGGCCGACCGATCGTCTGGGACCGGATAGCGCGGCAGCTGTGGCTGCCGGAACGTGATCGTCGCATCGGCGCGGGCCACCAGCTCGGCGAGCGCCGTCAGTGCATCTGTGCGCCCCGCCTGCTCAAACGGTGCCGCGGCGACTGCCGGTGGGGTCAACCAGTCTGGCCCTGCGTCCATCAACGTCGGGTCGCGGAAGTTGAGCGGCGTGCCGGCCCCGATCGCCTGCATCGCTTTTTGCGTGAACGCGTCGCTGGGGTCCAGGTAGCAGACCCGACTCAACGCGATCAGGGGCAACGCATGTGCAGCCGCCAGGGCAGGGATCGCAGTGGTCAGCTGCGGCCCCGTCACCCCCACTGCGAGGCTTGCGGGTTGCTTGGCGGCCAAGGTCGCCAGATAGGTCGCCTGGGCGGCTTGATCATCCGCTAGTGGTGGTGCCAGCAGCACCTCGCCCGGCACGATCACCGCGACGCCGGTCAGCTCAGGTAGTGCGGCCAAGTCGATCGGTCCTGGCGCCAGCTTGATCGCGCTGGAGACCCGCAGCAGCTGGTGGTACCCCGCCGTGGTCTCGGCGATCAGAAGCGCCGTCGCATCAGCGATCGCTAGCCGCATCCCCAGTAGCGGCTTGATCCCTGCGGCCGTCGCCTGCCGGTAAAAGTCGACCACCCCGTACATCACGTTCGTGTCGGCCAGCGCGATCGCCGAATAACCGCGCGCCTTGGCGGTGTCAACGATCCCCTGGACCGTCAGCGGGCTCTGCAGTAAGCTGAAGCTGCTTTGAACTTGTAAATGCGTAAACATCATTGGCCACCTCAGTTTCCATTATACCTGAATCCCCTCACAGCTGCAGGGCTGGTGCGCCTGAAAAAGCGGCGGTCCGCGCCTGTAACGGTTGCAATTCTGCCTTGCCGTGTTAAGATATCAGAGAAAAGAGGGATACTATGCGCTATATCGTCACACTCGTGTGGGGCATCCTGCTCGGCGAGGTCGTTGGCTTCCTGGTCAGCGCTTTAGCCGGCAGTACCTTTGACCCCATGCTGAGCATGGTCGTCGGCTTGGCCTTTGCGGTCATCCTGTTCATCATGCCCGTGATTATGAAACACTTCGACCCAGAAGCCACCAAAAAAGCGTGATCGCGGATCACGCTTTTTCTTTTGGGCTAGCCCTGCTCCCAAAGGAGTTGTGACGCAGCCTCTGATGGCACGACTATGCCAGAACGTGACGTGCCATAACGCCCTTTCTAACGCATGTCTGCCTGTCACTCACTGCGTTCGAACGGGCAGCGCAAGACGTATAAGAGCGACCCTCAGCAAAACCTAAGTTCGGGTTTTACCGAGGGCCGCTCTTATACTCTGGGCTAAACCCGCGTTATGGCCCAGCCCTTTGGGCGTTATTTGGTGATATAGATGAACAGCGTGGTCGCCGAGAAGCCCACGTCGAACTTGACGCCGTGAGACGTGATCGTGTCGATCGTCGTCGAGCTACTGTCCTTATCGCTGGTCGCCTTCTGAAAGGCCTTGGCGACTTTTTGGGCGTCTGCACCGACCGCGTTAGCCAGCAGCCCGAACTGCGTGCCAAACGCCGCCTGCGCTTGCTTGTCCTTGAGGGCCTTGACTGGGACCATGTCGGTGATTCCCATCAATTGACCCCCTTGAACGTTCAGGCGGACGGTGCCCCCGCTGGTTTTCAGCGCCTGCTTGAGCCCGCTGAACGTCGCCGGGAGCTGCTTCGCCTTCGTCGCCGCGCTCGCCTTGGCCATTGCGGCCTGAAGCGCCTGTTGCTGCTTGACCATCGCGGCCTGCTGTGCCGGCGTCAACTGACTGGCGTCGACCTTGGTCTTGCCGGCCTGCTTGAGCTGTTTTTGAACGTCTTTGGGTAGCGCGGTGGCAATGATCGCCTGGTTATACTTGGCCGCCACGGTCTTATACGCGCCAAGCGACTGCGCGGCCTTGACGGTCACGCGGTGATCCAGGTCCCCGGCCATCAGCCGGACCGACTGCGCCTTAGTGGTCACCGGCACGGTGATCACATAAGCCCCGCTGTTGACCTTGACGGACCCGTCGCCCGTCGCAGCGCGGTAGTGCACGCGGCTGGCGCCTTTAGCCTCGCCTTTGATCACCGCGACCATCCCCGACTGCTGATACGTTGTCTTCGTGGTGGTCAGGGTCTTGCCACAACCGGCTAAGACCAGCGCACTGGTCAGCACCAGGCCCAGCGCACCGACTCGTTTGATGTGTTTCATGATTAGCTTCATCCTTTTTACATTCAGTCTGTGCATTAGTGTAGGCCGCGTGCGCCCAAAAGACAACCAGAAAGTGACTAGGTGTCACATCGGCGGTAACACCTGAAAATTATGGTCGACCGTCGCCGAAAGGACCGGCTGTGCGCGTAAGTAGTCGGCGATCAGCTCCGTCATGTCTTTTTGGTTCTCGCGGATCACCTTGCTCGGGTCAAACATCGCAAAGTTGCCCCCGCCAGCCGCGCGATACTGGTTGACCGTGACTTCCAGTCGATCTGTCGGGGCCACCGGCCGGCCGTGGTACTGCAGCTTGCGGACGCGCTGGCCGACCGGCTGGGTGATGTCCAGCGTGTAATCGATCCCCTGATACATGTCATAGTTGTAGTGTTGCGGCTTGGGTTCAGCGAACCGCGGTGTGACGATCAAGTGACCCTGGTCGTTCAGGCTGAAATACGTCGCGTCTTGCTCCAACGCCGCCCGCAGATCCGCGCCGCTCAGTGCCATCACCGCTAGCGTGTTGGGGTAGATATAGTTGGTCACGACGTCGCGCATCGTGATCTGGGTGCCGAAACCGCGGCCTTCGTTGTTGAACAGCGCCGTTCCAGCGATGTCAGTGCCAGTCGCCGCCATCTGTACCCGGTTGATGAACTCGATGTACGGATGCTCGACGACCCGCGCCGCGAAGGGATCCGCGATGCGCATGTCGCCGACCACCTGGCCCAGCGGCGCGTCCAGCCAGTCCTCGACGGCCGCGCTAGTCGCGCTGACCGCGGTGATCACTGCCGGGGCCGCGACTGCCGCACCCGTCGGCACCAGCGCCGCCGAGGCGGCCGCGACGTGCACGCCGCTTGCCGTGCGGTCAAGGGTCAGGCAGATCTGGCCGACGTTGGCGCCGCGGTAGCCGGGCTGCGTGACGGGCACGCCGTTGACGATCCCCGCCAGCTCCCGGTGCTGGTGACCGGTGATGAGCGCATCGACCCCGTCGATCGCGGTCAGCGCAAAGCCGACGTTTTCACCAGTCAGCGCCTCGGTCGGTGCCCCAGTCGCCAGGTCGCGCTCGAAGCCGCCGTGATACGCGATCACGACGACATCCGCCAGCGCGCGTAGCCGAGGCACCCACGCCTTAGCAGTCTCCACGACGGACGCGAAGGTCAGCCCAGCGATGTTGCTCGGCCCTTCCCAGTGCGGGATGTAATCGGTGGTCAACCCGAGCACCGCAATGGTCACCCCATCGCGCTCGAACAGCTGGTACGGCTGACCAAAGGCGGGCCGGTCCCCGTCGAGGATGTTCGCGCACAGGATCGGGTATGGGAGCGTCGCGAGCGCTGCGGCCAGGTAGTCGCGACCATAATTGAATTCATGGTTCCCGATGATCCCAGCGTCGTAGCCGACCGTCGCGTAGGCCGCCGTCGCCAAGTCAGGCTGTGCCTTGACGCGCGCCGCGTAGTAAGCCAGCGGTGACCCCTGCAGGAAGTCGCCGTTTTCGATCGTCAACACCGGTCCCGGTGCGGCGGCCTTCAGCTGATCGATCGTCGTTTTGGCCTTACTCAGTGAAAACGGCAGGTCCTGATCGCGCTTGACGTAGTTGGTCGGGGTGACGAAGCCGTGTGTGTCGCTGGTGGAAAGTAATGTGAGCTGCATGTTAGTCCTTCTTTTTCGGAGTGGTGGGCGTCGGTTGGGTCATCGTGGTCATCGTCTCGACCAGCATCTTCTGAAGCACGGCGTTGATCGCCAGGTTGACCATCGCGTTTTGGATATTGGTCGTGTCTGTCTTATTCACCTTGTTGATCAGCACGTCACCGGTAAAATCGGAGTTCACCTGCTGCACCGCCCCGATGAAGGCGAGGATGAAGGCGTCAAAGGCCTGCTGCTTCTCGCGCCCGCGCAACTGGTAGTCGATGCCCGCGGCGATCGTATCTAACGCGAATACCGGCTTGAGCATTGCGATCACGAGGATGTTGGCGATCTGCCCCTTGTGGTACTTCTTCTTGACCGGTGAGGTGATCACGCCTTTTTTGACGTAATTGTTGACCATCGTCGGCGTCAGCTCGTCCAACCCGAGCGGCGTGATGATCTCGTTGACATACTGCACGACCTGATCCATGTACAAGTCGAACTGCGGCAGATCGGTCCACCGCGGCAACTGTGCCTGCTGGAGCCGTGCGAGGTACGCCGTAAATACTTCTTCTTCAGCCATATAGAGCCCTCCCTTTTAACTACATTGTACCACGTCAGCTAGACTTGGAAACCAGAATCATCCATCGCGTTGCCTCGACGCAAACAAATAGCCCCGCGCCGGTCGGCACGAGACTATCTGGGTTACGCGTTAGCGTCTGACTTCTTGACCACTTGGGCGCCTTTGTAGAAGCCCTTCGGAGAAACGTGGTGAGAAACGCGGTATTCGCCGGTCGTTGCGTCGAATTGCAGGTTAGGCACATTCAACTTGATGTGACCGCGGCGCATACGCTTCTTGGTTTTTGAAGTTCTGCGTGCTGGAACTGCCATGAGCGGAAAACCCCTTTGTTTTAGATTTCTTTTCTACTATACCGGACATCCGAGAAATTGCAAGGCAAAATCCCCGTCCGATGCCTTGGGTAGAGAACTACCACAGCACGTCTTATCTTACTAAAAAATGGGCGTCAAGGCAAGACCTTAACAGCAGATTTTTGGCGTGCCTAGTCCTGGGCCTTGCTGGTGAAGCTCAGCTGACCATCTGCGACCCCGATCTCGACGGTGCTGTTTGGCAGGATGTCGCCGCTGATCAGCCGCTTGGCCAGCGGCGTTTCGACCGCAACGGTGATCAGCCGCTGCAGCGGTCGCGCCCCGTAAGCGGGGTCGTACCCCTTGTGCGCCAACCACTCCTGCGCCGCCGGCGTGACCGTCAAGGCGATCTCCTGGGCGGCCAGGCGCTGACTCAAGTGGTCGAGGTCTTTGATGGCGATCTTCTCCACATCCGCCAAGCTCAGCGGGTTGAACAGGATGATGTCGTCGATCCGGTTGAGGAACTCCGGCTTGAAGTGACTGCGGATCAGCGTCATCACCTGCTGTCGACTCGCATCGGTGATCTGCCCATCTGTCTGCACGCTGTCAAGCAGCGCCTCCGATCCGAGGTTGGACGTCATGATGATGATCGTGTTCTTGAAGTCCACCGTCCGGCCTTGGCTATCGGTCAAGCGGCCATCATCCAGCACCTGCAACAGGATATTGAAGACGTCCGGGTGGGCCTTTTCGATCTCATCGAGCAAGACGATGGTGTACGGGTTGCGGCGGACCGCCTCCGTCAGCTGACCGCCTTCCTCGTAGCCCACGTAGCCCGGCGCGGCCCCGACCAAGCGCGAGACGCTGATCTTGTCCATGTACTCGGACATATCGAGGCGGACCATGTGCTTTTCGGAGTCAAACAGTGAGGCCGCCAGTGTCTTGGCCAACTCGGTCTTCCCGACCCCGGTCGGCCCGAGGAACAAGAAGCTCCCCAGCGGACGCGATGGATCCTGCAGTCCGGCGCGCGACCGCAAAACTGCATCAGCGACCGCCGAGACCGCTTCATCCTGGCCGATCACCCGCTCGTGCAGGTGATCAGCTAAGTGCATCAGCTTCTCGCGGTCGCCTTCCACGAGCTTGGCGACCGGGATCCCAGTCTGGCGCGAGATCACCGCCGCGATCTCGTTTTCGGTCACACTTTCCTGCACCAGCCAGCTGTCCGGCCGGTCGGTCTGCTCGAGTACGGCCAGTTCTTTTTCGAGCTCAGGGATGGTGCCGTGCTGGAGGCGCGCCGCGGCTTCCAGGTCATAGCGGCTCTGCGCGTCTTCCAGCTCGTGTTTGGCCTTGTCGATCTCGGCCTTCTTGGCGTTGAGCTGGGTGATGTCCTGCTTCTCCGCGTCCCACTGCGACTTGAGCTTGTTCGTCTCCTCTTTGAGGTCGGCGAGCTCCTGTTGCAGCTGGTGCAGGCGCTTTTGAGACGCCGGATCGCTTTCTTTTTTGAGCGCCGCCTCTTCGATCTCCAGCTGCATCTGGCGGCGTTCGGCCACGTCCAGCTCCGTCGGGCGCGAGTTCATCTCAACGTTGATGTTCGCACTCGCCTCATCGACCAAGTCGATCGCTTTGTCTGGCAAAAACCGGTCGGTGATGTAGCGATCCGACAGCGTGGCGGCCGCGACGAGTGCGCTGTCGTGGATCCGCACGCCGTGGAAGATCTCGAAGCGCTCCTTGAGTCCGCGCAGGATCGAGATCGTGTCGGCGACGGTCGGCTCCTGGACCAGCACGCGCTGAAAGCGGCGCTCCAGCGCCTTATCCTGCTCGATATTCTCGCGGTACTCGTCGAGTGTCGTCGCACCGATCAGGTGGAGCTCACCGCGCGCGAGCATCGGCTTGAGCAAGTTTCCCGCGTCCATTGCCCCTTCTGCCTTCCCGGCCCCGACGATCGTGTGGATCTCATCGATGAACAAGATGATCTGCCCCTCGGACTGTTGCACCTCTTTGAGTACCGCCTTCAAGCGCTCTTCGAACTCGCCTCGATACTTGGCCCCAGCCAGGAGACTGCCCATGTCGAGACTGATGATCGTCTTGTTCTTCAGGTTATCTGGCACGTCTTGGCGCACGATGCGCTGGGCGAGCCCTTCGACGATCGCGGTCTTGCCGACCCCTGGTTCACCGATCAGCACCGGATTGTTCTTGGTCTTGCGTGACAGGATCCGGATCACGTTGCGGATCTCTTCGTCGCGGCCGATGATCGGATCCATCTTGCCGCTGCGCGCCTCGGCCACCAGGTCCGTGCCGTACTTTTTCAGGCTCTGGTAGTTGTTCTCTGCGGTCTTGGAAGTGACCTTCGCCCCGCCACGCGCCTGCTGGACCACGTCGGCGAACTGTTGGCGGGTCACCCCAGTGTCCGTCAGGTACTTGGTGATCGCGAGGTACTTCTGGTCAAACAGCGCCAGCAAGACAGCTTCAGTCGCGATGAACTCATCGCCGAGCTGCTGCTGGACCTTGCCGGCGTCTTGGAAGAGCTGGAACAGCGACTGGCTCATGTTCTGCCCGTAGCTGCTGGCCCCTTCGACCACGGGTTCCGCGTCCAGCGCCTGATCGATCGCGGCGGTCAGCCCATCGAGGTTGACCCCTGCCTGCTGGAACAGTGCGGTCGCAAACGCGTTGGGCTGTACCATCGCCTTCATCAGATGGGGCACGTCGATCTCCTGGTGGTGCCGCACGCTGGCGATCTGCTGGGCCGCCGCTAGGGCCTCGGTCACAGCCTGTGTGAATTGTTCTGGATTCATCCTGAATTCCTCCGTTCCGGGTGGTCCGCTCGCACACCCTGATACCCTCATCTTACCAAGATGCGTTTGGTCAGTAAAGGTCAAAGCCCAAAGTTCAGCCCTAGGACCGAGCGCCAACACGGCCAAAAAAGGCAACGTCGATCGCGACGTTGCCGTGTTTGCCCAGCGGAGCCAAAAGCGCTTTTTATCGCGGTCCGGCCGCCTCTGAGCCCCTGGCAGCTGCTGAGCCGACTGAAGCCAGCCTGCTTCATGCTTTTTGCTGGCACCGCCGAACTGCCGGCCGCAGACGCAGACCCGGCCCTTTTGGGCACCAGGCACGGTCGTGTGGCCGTACGGGTCCCCAGCACCATCACTCACGTATTAGGACGCCAGCGACATCAAGCCTTGGGGTCGTCGTCTTGGGGGGCTGGACTTTGCGGGGCCTGGCGCGTCTCGGTCGGCGCCGGCGTCGATTCCGCCTGGTCCGTGAGGTCCTGATTCTCTTTTTGAAGCCGCTTGAGTTGCTTTTTGAGTTTGCTCAAACTAGCGGTCGACACGAGCAGTGCAGAGGCCGCCCCGAGGATCAGCGACACGACGATCACTAAGATCAACGGCCAGTGAAACGCCGCCCCAAAGAAGTTCACCGCGACCGGTTGGCCGTTCAGCAAGGCGAAGATGATCACGACCAGGGCGATCACCAGCCCGACGATCAGACGTTGTTGGTTTTTCATCACGCATCCCTACTTTCGATTGAAGAGCCCACCGGCCAGCCAATCGCCGACATGTGGGGCCAAGGTGTACAGTGTCGCGCCGACGTTCATCAGCCATGGCGCATTGATCTCGCGCACCGGTCGCCCAAAACTGTTGACGATCCGCGCGGCCAGCTTGATGGGGTCGAGCACGATCCAGTCGACCCGCTGCAGGTAATCGTTAGCCTCTGCCACCGAGAAGAAGGCGGTGTCGATCGGCCCTGGGCACACGGTGGTCACGCGCACGCCGAACGGTCGCAACTCCAAGCGCAGCCCGTTGCTGTAGCCGACCACGGCGAACTTGGTCGCGGAGTAGACCGCCGACTTCGGCGTCGCCATCTTGCCGGCCATCGAGGCAATGTTCAGGATGTGCCCACGCCCACGCGCGACCATCTGGCGGCCGATCAGCTGCGTCATGTACATCGTCCCCAGCACGTTGACGCGCATCATCCGCTCGACGGTCGCCATCGACGTATCCAGCGCGTCTTCAAAGTGGCCAAACCCTGCCGCGTTGACCAACACGTCGACCGGTCCGACCTCGCGGGCGATCCGGCTGACGACGGCCTCGATCGAGACCGGATCCGCGACGTCGCAGACATAGGCGTAGGCCGGCTGGCCGGACAGCGCGGTCGCCTCTGCCTGGGCCGCGATCAGTTTGTCCTTACGCCGCGCCAGGAAGACGACCGTCGCGCCCTGCTTGGCGGCGGTCAAGCCGATTGCCTTGCCTAGGCCGCTGGAGCCACCGGTCACGACGATGATCTGGTGATTCAAGTCTTTCATGAATGAGCCTCCTGCGTCTGCCCGGACTTGGCGAACGGCACCGTGACTTCCTGCAGGTCGTGGACGACCTGGGTGTGCGCGAAGACCTTCTGCGCACTGCGCTGAAGCTGCGTCGCCGCCTTGCCAATGTAGCGGGCTGAGATATGGTTCAACAGCAGCCGGTGGGCACCGGCCTGGGCCGCGAGCTTGGCGGCCTGAACGTTCGTCGTGTGGTAGTATTGCCGGGCGAGCTTTGCCTCGTCGGGGCCAAACGTCGCCTCGTGCACCATGACCGTTGCGTCTTGCCCTAACGCGATGGCCGCCTCGGTCGCCCGGGTGTCCCCAAGGATCGCCACCGTGCGCCCCGGTTGGGCCGCGCCGATGAAGTCGGCCCCGTTGAACTGACGGCCATCCGGCAGGGTGACCTGCTCACCGCGCTTGAGCCGCGCGTACAGCGGCCCCGCCGGGATCCCTGCGGCGCGGACCTTATCGATCAAAAGCTCACCAGGATGCGGCTTCTCCTCGATCCGAAAGCCAAAGCTGGTGATGCGGTGGTCGAGCCGGGCGAAGCTGACGCGAAACGTTGTATCCTCAAAGATCACGCCGGGATTTTCCAACAACACGAAGTTGAGCTTGTACGGCAACCGCGTCTGGGTGACCTGCAAGCTGGTGCGGACGAAGCGCTCGATCCCGGCTGGCCCGTACACAGTCAGCGGCGTTTCACCGCCTTGGTTCGCGCGGCTCGCCAAAAACCCCGGGAGCCCAAAGATGTGATCGCCATGCAGGTGCGTGATGAAGATCTTCGTCACTTTGCGTGGGCGGATCGTGGTCTGTAAGATCTGGTGCTGGGTCCCTTCGCCGCAGTCGAACAACCAGACCTCGTTGCGCTCATCTAAGAGCTTCAACGCCAAGCTAGAGACGTTACGTGACTTGGACGGTGACCCAGCACCTGTTCCCAAAAATAAAAGTTCCATGATGTGTCTTCCTCACTATGCATGCGCGCATGCAGACTACTGGTAAGTGTACCACAACTCACCGCCGGACCGAATACCGGCACCCGCGCCGGGCCGACATTTGCGCCAGGGGTGAAAAAACGACCGGGTGCCACGTGGCGACCCGGTCGACTGCGGTTACTTCAGGTGCGCGACGATCTGCTTGACCACATAGGCGGCGTAATACTTGTTGCCGGTCGGGTTCATGTGGGTCTCATCGTCGTAGAACCAGTCTTTGTGCGCGGCCGAGTACCCGTGCCAGTCGATCACGGTCAGATTCGAATAGCGCTTGGTCGCCCCGGCCAGCATCGTGTTGACCGTGTTTTGCCACGGCCGTGTCGGCACGTGCGCGTTGATCCAGAAGACTTGCCGACTGGCCCCGATCGCCTGCATCATCTGATCCATCTGGCTGGTCGAAAACGAGCCATTGGTCCCCAGGCCGATCACGACCGTCTGCCCCAGCGCCCCTTGCTTAGCGTACTGCTGGACCAGATCGATGCTCTGGTAAAGCTGACGCGAGATCCCCGCGTCAACGAAGGCCTTGGGCATCACCTTCATCAGGTCCGGTTTTGCATCCAGCATGACGGAGTCGCCGATCGCACTGACGTTCAAGTTCTGAGCGGTCTGCAACGCCGGCGCATCGATCCCGTAAGCCGTGTACCCAGCGACCGCCGATGGCAGCGCCGCGCTCGCACTGGCTGCGCGACTGGAGGCCACGCTGCTGGAGCGCGCCGCCTTGCTCGACGCAGCGGCGCGAGACTGTTCCGCGACGCGCGCGCGCATCGACGCGAGGGCCTTTTTCTTAGCGGCCTCGGTCGTCTCATTGGCCCGCAGCGCCTTGGCGACCGGACTATCGTTCGCCGTGTCCTTGACCCCCGGCGCAACGATCAGCGCCGCCGTACCCAGGCCGAGCACAGCCAGTGCCAACACCCCGCGCGTCGCGTGCAGTGGCGTCCAGTGGCTGGCCTGGAACCATTGCCGCCAGTGCCCCGGCTGCCAGTGCGCCAACGGTTGTTCGATGAACCGGTAAGACAGCTCACTGATCAGCAGGATCAGTGCCACTTCGATCACCGGGTAGAGCACGGGGTGATCCGCAACGTCGCGCATGGCGACTTCCCAGAGGATCATGACCGGGAACTGATACAGGTAGATCCCGTAGCTGCGCGTGCCGACCCAGTGGAACACCGGATTGCTCAGCACGCGGCCCCACAGGCTGACCGGCGAGGCGACGACCGCGACGAGTACGACGACCGCCAGGGTGAACAAGAACATGCCCCCTTGATAGACGAATGCGCCCTGCGCGTTCAACCCCAGCAAGCCGACGACCATCAAGACTGCCGCGATCGTGCCACCGCCATCGAGCAGCAGGCGCGCCGACGGCTTGAGGTGCGTCGCCAAGCGCGTGCTTGGCCACAAGAAGGCCAGCGCCGAGCCGATCAGCAGCGCGAAGGCCCGGGTGTCCGTCCCGTAGTAAAGCCGGCTCGGATCTGCCGTCGGGTGCATCGTGTACAGCACCGCCATCCAGAGCGCGCTGACCAGCGCCAGCCCCAGCGTGACGCGAAACGCCGTGGTCTTGGCGCGCCGTGAGCGGCCCTTGCGCATCAGCAGCAGGAAGACCAGTGGCCATAGCAGGTAGAACTGCCCTTCGATCGACAGGGTCCACAGGTGCGTGAACGGTGATTCGTTATTCGCGAAGTGCTCGAAGTACGACTGACCGTTGGCAATCTGCCACCAGTTATAGGTGAAGGTCAGGTTCGTGAGCACGATCTTGTGAAAATTGACCAGCAACGGCCGGGCAAACAGCACCATCGCGGCCCCGGTCCCGAACAGCACCGTCACCAGCGCCGGGTAGAGGCGCTTGATGCGCCGGCCCCAGAAGCGTTTGAGATCTAAGCGGGCGTCGCGCCCATACTCGCGCAAAAAGCCGTCGGTCAGCAGATAACCTGACACGACCATAAAAATCAACACGCCTAAATATCCGCCGCGAAACAGCTCTGGGCGCAGGTGATACAAAATGACCCCAATGACCCCAAGTGTCCGCAGACCATCGAAGCCCCCGATATAGCGGCGCGTCGCCGCAGTATCCTTGCTAGACATGGCCTAGGCCCCCTTGTCTTAGTATGATTTTATTCGACGAACTCGAACGTGAAGTCCTCGATCGCGACGAGGTCGCCCGTCTCTGCGCCGGCATCGCGCAGCGCGTCGTCGACCCCGAGGCTGCGCAACTGCCGAGCAAAGCGGATCGCCCCGTCGTCGTGGTCGAGGTTGGCCATCTTGAACAGCCGTTCGACCTTGGCCCCCGACAGGATGAAGGTCCCATCCGGATCCCGCGTGACCTGCAACTCCTCTGGCTTCGGCGCAAAGGTGTAGGTCGCCGATTCCAGCGCCTTGGACTTCGGCACGAAGACTGGCGCGGCGGCCAGGGCCTTGGCGGTGTCGCGCATCAACTGCTGCACCCCATCGTGCGTGATGCTGGAGATCGCGTAGATGTCCGCTTCGTCGACCCCTTCTGCCAGCAGGGCGGCCTTGAACGCCGCAAAGCGCTCAGCAGCCCCTGGCACGTCCATCTTGGTCGCCACGACCAGCTGTGGTCGCGAAAGGATCGTCTCGTCGTAAGATTCCAGCTCAGCGCGGATTTGGTGGTAGTCGTCGAGCGGTTCACGCCCATCGTCTGGATCCATCTCGACCAGGTGTAAGATCACCCGGGTGCGCTCAACGTGCCGCAGGAACTGGAAGCCCAGGCCGACCCCGTTGCTGGCGCCTTCGATCAGCCCAGGCAGATCCGCCATGACGAAGTCGCTGCCATCCGCCAACTGGACCATCCCCAAGTTCGGCACCAAGGTGGTGAACTGGTAGGCCGCGATTTTCGGCTTGGCCTGGGTCACAACGGACAACAGCGTCGACTTGCCGACCGACGGGAACCCGACCAGGCCGACGTCTGCCAGAACCTTGAGCTCAAGGGTGACGAAGCGGTGCTGGCCCGGCTCACCATTCTCGGCGATCTCAGGCGCCGTGTTCTTGGGCGACACGAAGTGCATGTTGCCACGGCCACCGCGCCCGCCGCGGGCCACCACTAGGGTCTCACCAGGGTGCGTCAGGTCACCGATCTCTTCGTGCGTGTCGGCGTCGTAAACCGTCGTCCCAGCCGGCACCGCCAGCCGCACGTCGTCTGCCCCGCGACCGTACATCTGCTTGCCCTGACCATTACCGCCAGCTTTGGCCTTGAAGTGCCGCTGGTAGCGAAAATCCATCAGCGTCCGCAGCCCTTCATCGACATAAAAAATGATGGAGCCACCCTTACCGCCGTCACCCCCGGCCGGGCCGCCGAACGGGACGAATTTTTCGTGGCGAAACGCCACCATCCCGTCGCCGCCTTTACCGGCCTGCACTTCTACTGTCACCTGATCGACAAACATGTTCGTCCTCCTTGATCCGTTCGCTGGGCCTAAAAACACAGTCTTCCTATTGTACGGGTCTGCCTTGCAAAATGCAATGCGGTTCTGCGTCTCATTATACCAATACCTTCAGGCGGTGTGCAGTCACGTTCTGAAAATAAAAAACCAAGCTCTCCTTATGAAAAATGGCAAAAGACTCTTTCATCACGCGCCACTTTCGACTAATATTTATTCATGACGTTACATGTTGGAAGGAGATCATCATGAAAACTAGCCGCACGCGCACGATCGGCGAGCTTCTCTGCGTCGGGTTGATCCTCGTGCTGGCCTGGGTCGCCTTACGCCCGGCGACGACTCACTCGGCCCATTATACATTAGATAAGGGTGACCTACGCTATGACGGTCAGGTCTTGAAGGGTCAGTTCACCGGCCACGGTCAGCTGTCGTTCGCGAACGGCGACCGCTACGTTGGCCACTTCACCACCGGCCGCTTCAACGGCCGCGGCACGTTCACCTCCCACGCCGGGTGGACGTATGTCGGCCAGTTCAAAGGCGGCGCCGTCACTGGTCAAGGCACACTGACGACCGCGCAACACAAGCAGTATCGGGGGACGTTCACGAATGGTAAATTCACGCGCGCACAAGCATCAACGGATTAAATGGTTCAGTCTCGTGCGCATCACCGGCTTGTTGCTGGTGCTCACCTATCACTTCTATCAAACTAGCTTTCCAGGCGGCTTCATCGGCGTCGATGTCTTCTTCGCCTTCTCTGGGTTCCTGATCACCAGCCTGATGGTCGATGAGTTCGCGCGGGCGCAACGCTTCGACCTGCTGGGCTTTTACCGGCGGCGCTTCTACCGGATCGTCCCACCGCTCGTCCTGGCCGTGTTGCTCGTGATCCCGTTCACCTACCTGGTCAACCCAGACTTCATCACGGGCATCGGCACCCAGATCGCGGCGGCCGTCGGATTCGTGACGAACTACTTTGAGATCAACACGGGCGGGAGCTACGAGACTAAGTTCATCCCCCACCTCTTCGTACATACCTGGTCGCTGGCCGTGGAGATGCATTTTTACCTGATCTGGGGGCTGGTCGTTTTCCTGATCGCCGGGCTCGTTGGGCACTTCGGCGGCCGCCGCGACGCGCAGACCACGTCGTTTCGCTACGGTGTCGCGTTCGTCTCGCTGATCCTAGCCGTCGCCAGCTATGCGACCATGGTGACGCGGGCGAACGGGCTGACCGAGTTCTCACCCGTCTACTTCGCGACCGTCACCCACTCCTTCCCGTTCTTCATCGGCGCAGTCACCGGCACACTCAGTGGGGTCACCACGCTGACCGCACCCTTCGCCCGGTTGAGTCAGCGCGCGCACGCGTCCGTTGCCGCACTGGTGATGGGCCTCAGCGCCGCGGGACTCGTCGGCCTGGGGCTGACCTTGCGCTTCGACCGCCTGAGTACCTACCGCTACGGGATGCTCGCTGCGGTGCTGCTGGCCTGCGTGATGATCGTCGCCGCCCGCGTCCTGCACGACCAGACGCCCACTGCGCGTGAACCACGCCTCGTCTCGTTTTTGGCCGACACGTCCTACAGCCTCTACCTCTATCACTGGCCGCTGTACGTCGTGTTCTCCCACCTGATGCACAACACCGCGGCCGTCGCGCTGACGGTCGCCATCGGCCTGTGCTTCTCCGCCCTGTCCTATTACGTGATCGAACCGACGCTCGCAGGCCGGTCAGGTCAGGTCTTCAGCTGGCGACCGACTTGGCGGCAGGTCGGCCTCCCTGTCAGCTTACTGACCCTGGGGTTGGGCGGGCTGACTGGACTCACGGTCGCGCACGCCCCGCAGATGTCTCGACTGGAACAAACACTGTGGATCCAAGGCCTTTACCAAGACCGCGACCAGCTCAAGGCGCTCAACGATCAGGTCGTCGCCCTTGAGCGCCCTAAGTCAAGCGCCCCACCGACAACGAGCCCGGCGCCGAAATCGCGCGATTACCGCGCCTTCAATCGCAATAGCACGGCTCAGCAGTATGGGATCCCGAGTGGCGTCTCGATCATCGGTGATTCGGTCACGCTGGGCACCCGAGAATACCTCAGCCAGCACGTCGCCGAGTCCAGCATCGACGCAGCCGGGGACCGAACGATGGACCTCGCCTACACGGTCTTGATCAACGCGCAAAAAGCGAACACGCTGCGCGAATTCGTCGTGATCGCGATCGGCACCAACGCGCTGAACGATTATGCGGTCCAGCTCAACAAGGTCGTCAAGGCGATTGCCCCCGGCCACAAGCTCGTGTTGATGACGCCGTACAACGCGCAAGCCTCACCGAGCTGGAACTCAAGCAAACTCGGCGAGCTGGAACGCCAGCTCCCGAGCCAGCACAAGTGGATCAGCATCGCCGACTGGGGCCAGATCGCCCCGCAGCACCCGCATGTCTTCAAAGGGACCGACGGGGTCCATTTCGGCGGCCACGCCGACGGAGACGTCCTGTTCGCCCAAGTCGTCAATGACGCCTTGATCGATGCCGCCAAGCGCCCCGCGAAAAAATGACCAAAAAGAAAACGCCCATTGGGCGTTTTCTTTTTGGTCGCGGTCAGGCCTCCGTCATCGTGAAGCCGCTCCACGGCTTCAAATACGGCAACAAGAACAGCTCCTCAGGGTGAACATGCCCGACGACGTTCACGCGCCCGTCGTTGACCATCTCACGCAAGGCGATCTGCGTCTCCCCCTTGTACTGGCCGTAGCCGTCATTGTCGATCAGCACATCCCCGCGCTGGATCGCCACAGTGTGATGCGCAGGAAACGCCCGATCGGCATACTTGACCCGCGTCTGCGAGCTGCGCAACAGGTACTCGGACCGGTCGCCGCGGTAGCTGTGCGCGTTGGCGAACATCAGCTCACGCTCCAACGCGGTGCTGTCCGCCGCTGGGATCACCCGCAGTGCGGGGTAGTCAGCATAAAACGCGTCGTGTGCCGCCTTCAGTTCCGCTTCACTGGCGTACGCGTTGCCGATGATCACGTCATTAATCGAATCCATCAGCACATAATGCTTGATCTGCGTCGCCAATGGCAAGTCGCGGTGTGCCTCCAACGTGCACAGCCCGTCTTGTGTCGGCCACGGGCCAAAGGTCGCTGCATGGGCATTCACGAAGGCCGCAGTGTTGAGGTCATAGCGCGTATACATCGCCGTCGCGAATTCGAAGAAGTCCTGCCCCAGCCCCGAGTAGCGGTGCGGATAGAAGTTATGCGAGCCCAGCAGGTTGTCTCGATTCGGCGAAAAGGACATGATATTGTCGATGTAGTGCGTCCCTTGCGACATGTTGACCTCGATCTTGATACCGTACGGGTTGCGTGTCATCTGCGCTTCCTCCGCGCCGGTGAACCCAAGGTCGAGCCGGACGCCCCACGCGCCAAGGTCGTGGAAGAAAGCCAGGTCGTCATACGCGACGCCCAGCTGCTTGAACAGGGCTGGGTTGATGTCGACCATCACCTGCATGCCAAGCTGGTTGGCGTGATCCACCACCCGCTTGAAGCTGGCCACGACCTCATCCTTATTGCCGCGGATCTCAAGCAGTGACGTGAAGACGCGCTTGAACCCGTACTTCGCCGCAAGGGCCAGGTACGCGGCGTCCTGCTCATAAGTTGAACGTTCTGGATAAACTGAAACACCGAGTTTTCCCATGTGTCAAATCCCCCTTTACCTCTCTCAGTCTACCATATTGGTTTAGACCGATGAAAGGGGTTTCTCTAAATTGGTAGGAACAATTTTACGGATGACGCTTATTGACGGTTACCGTCGCTTTATTTGGCCGTTTTTGAATGATTGTGCTTGAACGCGACGGGTTTTGGCGTATAATGAAAGCTATGAGGTGATGAAAATGCTTACAGAAGAACGGCAACGCTACATCAAGTCCGCCCTGGCGCAACAGGCGGTGCTCAAAGCCAAAGACCTGATGCAGGCGCTAGGCGCGTCCGAGTCGACGATCCGCCGCGACTTGGCGGAGCTGGAGGCCGCCGGTCAGCTCCGTCGCATCCACGGTGGCGCCGAACGGTTAGCCGACAACGTGGTCGAGGCAAGCGTCCAAGAAAAAGCGACCCAGGCGTTGCTGGAAAAGCAACAGATCGCCAAGGCCGCAGCCGCGATGATCCGCCCGCACAGCACGATCTTCCTGGACGCCGGCACGACGACCGCCCAGATGATCCCGCTGCTCCCCGCATTGGATGTCACCGTCGTCACCACCGGGGTCGATAACGCCAGCCAGCTGGCCGACTTCGGGGTCGAAGCCCTGATGCCTGGCGGCCGGATCAAGGCCGCCACTAAGGCGACGGTCGGCGCCAACACGGTGGCCGCCCTTCAAGCGATGCATTTTGATCTCGCCTTCATCGGGACCAACGGCGTCCACCTCAAGTACGGCCAGACCACGCCCGACGCAGAGGAAGCCCAGGTCAAGCAGGCCGCCATCGCGCAGGCACGAGACGCCGTGATCCTCGCCGACCCGAGCAAATTCGGTCAAGTGAGCTTCGCCCAGTTCGCCAAGCTCAGCGTGGGGACGATCTTGACCACCCGACTGAGCGACCTGGCCCCTTACTATGCCGACACCCAAAATATTCAGGAGGTCCAACATTGATCTACTCCATTACACTCAACCCGTCGATCGATTATGTCGTCGGTCTGCCCCAGCTGACACTCGGCCGAGTCAACCGCCTCGAGTCCGCCGTGAAGCTCCCAGGGGGCAAAGGCATCAACGTCAGCCGGATCTTGAAGGCGCTCGACCTGCCAACGGTCGCGCTGGGCTTCATCGGTGGCTTCACTGGCAGCTTCATCGAACACGCCCTGGCCACTGATCAGCTCGACTGTGCCTTCACCCCGATCCAAGCCGACACGCGGATCAACGTCAAGTTGAAGGCTGACGCTGAGACCGAGCTCAACGCCGCCGGGCCGACGATCACGCCCGCGGAACAAGCCAGCTTCAAGCAGCAGCTACAGGCGCGGCTCCAGCCTGGTGACGTGGTCGTCATGGCCGGCAGCCTGCCCACCGGGTTGCCCGAAACATTCTACCGCGACCTGATCCCGCTGATCCAAGCGGCCGACGCCGAATTCGTGATCGACACGACCGGTGCCGCCCTGCTGGAGACCCTCCCCGCCCACCCACTGGTCGTCAAACCGAATCATCACGAGCTGGCCGAGCTGTTCGGCGATGCGGCGTATCCCGACCTGGCCGCGGTCGCGACCGCTGGCCGCAAGCTACTGACACTTGGCGCCCAGCACGTCCTCGTTTCGATGGCCGGCCGCGGCGCGCTGATGATCACGCCGACCCACACCTACCACGGCAGCGTGCCGGCCGGTCGAGTGATCAACTCGGTCGGGGCCGGCGACTCGATGCTGGCGGGCTTCACCGGCACGCTGGCCGCGACGCATGACCCGCTCGAGGCCTTCAAGCGCGGGATCGCCTGCGGCAGTGCGACCGCTTTTTCCCAAGACCTGGCCACGCGGGCCAAAATCGATGAAGTCTACGCAACAATCAAAATGGAGGCACTCTGATGGATATCCGAGACTTACTGCTCAAAGACGTCATGATCATGGACCTGACCGCCACCGACAAGGCCGGGGCGATCGCAGAGATGGTCGCTCGATACGCTGAAGCCGGGGTCATCACCGACGCGGCGCTGTACCAGCGCGACATCCTGCACCGCGAAAGCGAATCGACCACCGGGATCGGTGATGGGATCGCGATGCCGCACGCCAAGGACGCGGCGGTCACGCGGGCAACGGTCTTGTTTGCCAAAAGCGCGGCCGGCGTCGACTTCGACGCGCTGGACGGCCAGCCCGTTCACCTGTTCTTCATGATCGCCGCCCCAGAAGGCGCCAACAACACGCACTTGGCCGCCCTGGCCGCCTTGTCTTCCCTGCTGATCGACCCGGCGCTGGTCGCCAAGCTGCGCGAGGCCCAGACGCCCGATGAGGTCGTGCAACTGTTCGCCGACGCCCAAGCAGCCAAGGACGCCAAAGACGCCGCCGAGTCGACTGCTGCTGCCACCCCGCCGACAGACACCCCTGCGACGGCCCGCCCGTTCGTTGTCGCCGTCACCGCCTGCCCGACCGGAATTGCCCACACCTACATGGCCGAGGCCGCCTTGAAAGAAGCCGCCGAGAAAATGGGGGTCGACATCAAAGTCGAGACCAACGGCTCAGAAGGCGTCAAACACAAACTGTCTGCCGCAGAGATCGCCGCGGCGACCGGCGTCATCATCGCCGCGGATAAAAAAGTGGACATGCCCCGGTTTGACGGCAAACACCTGCTCAACCGGCCCGTGATCGACGGGATCAAGCAGCCCGAAGCGCTGATCGAGGTCACCCTTGCCCAGAGCGCCCCAGTCTTCCACGCAGACGGGGCGGCGACCACCGCCGCAGAACCGGACCAAAAAGGGCTGTGGAACCGCGTCTACCAAGACTTGATGAACGGGGTCTCCAACATGCTGCCATTCGTGGTCGGCGGGGGGATCATCATGGCGCTGTCGTTCATCTTCGAGAATGCCTTCGGCGCCCACTCGATGGCCTTCACGTTCACCAATAACCTGGGCAACTACGCCTTTTCGTTCCTGGTTCCTGTCCTGGCAGCCTACATCGCGGTGTCCATCGGCGATCGGCCGGCCTTGATGCCCGGCTTCGTGGGGGGCTACATGGCCACGGTCGCCAGTGCCTCTGTCGTTCACGCACAAAACCCCGCTGGCTTCATCGGCGGACTGGCCGCCGGCTTCATCGCCGGGTGGCTGATCATCGGCCTCAAGCACCTGCTGGCCGGCATGCCGCACTCGCTAGACGGACTCAAGACGATCCTCGTCTACCCGGTGCTCGGGCTCGCAGCGATGGGACTGATCATGTTCTTCGCCGTCAATCCGATCTTTGCGGCCCTCAACGGCGCCCTGATCAGCTTCCTTGAAGGGATGGGGACCGGTAACGCGATCCTCGTCGGGGTGATCCTTGCCGCGATGATGAGCATCGATATGGGCGGCCCCTTCAACAAGGCCGCTTATACCTTTGCGATCGGGATCTACCAGGCGTCTAACTTCACCGACGGCCGCTGGATGGCGGCTGTAATGATCGGTGGGATGATCCCACCGCTGGCGATCGCGATCGCCTCCACCTTCTTCCCGACCAAGTTCACCCAGACCGAACGGAACTCCGGCCTCTCGAACTACGTGCTCGGCCTGACCTTCATCACGGAAGGCGCGATCCCATTTGCCGCGACCGACCCCGTCCACATCATCGGCAGCTCGGTGATCGGCTCTGCCATCGCCGGTGGGCTCACCCAAGTGTTCGGCGTCAATGTGCCCGCCCCGCACGGTGGGATCGTTGCCCTAGCCCTGACCGACCAGAAGCTCGGCTTCATCGTCAGCCTGCTCGTTGGCGCGATCATCGCTGGCGTACTCCTCGGCGTCTGGCGGCCGGTTGCCAAAGACAACGCCTGACCCTTGCCCCCTCGCGACTCAGGCATGTGACCTCGACCGGCACGCCTGAGTCGTTTTGTTTGCCCCAAAAACCGATTCGCAGTAGACTGCAGGTAATCCAAGGGGAGCTCGCCTGGTGATCGCGTCAGCGCAACGCGGTCGTTCACCGACGGGTAGCCGAAATCATCCAGGGGATATTGCTTCCTCAGTAGGCTAGGCCCGGAGTATCGATACGGTGAGGCGTGATGAGTATGCTCACGTTAGCTGGTCTAAGTCGGATGACACCACCGGGCACAAGGCAAGACGGTGGTGATCGGTGCAACTGCACGCTGCCACGCCAGACGGTCTGAATCTGGCGGGACAATCAAGACGGTGACGCAGACTGACCGCGTCGCCACCCGGCCGGTCGATGGCAGACCGTTCACCCCCGGCCGGGCGCCCCCGCGGGACAGCCGCGGTAGTCAGCCAAAGGCGTCCTCAGGTGCCCTGAGGGCGGCTTTGGTGTGTGTGAAAACCAGAGCGGAGGACTCGCGGGCTTAGCGGGACGGCTAGCCTAGCACAGTGCGTTGAGCCCGCACTTAGGCTCGACGTACTGTGCGTAGCTAGACGCGCCCGCATTGGCCTTGCAGCGCTCGACGACGATCGGGAAGCAGTAAGCAAGCACCCAACCATTGGTGAGTCCCCACCCAACGTCTGCCCCAAAGCCACAATATTGCGCGCATCCCCCGGACCTTAGCCACGCCGTGCGACGACCGCCGGCCTGCGATCGGCTCACCGATCAACGTTTCGGCCCCTTTGAGCCGCGCCACCTGACAGTCCAGCGATTAACGGTGTTTTTTGCCGCAAAGGTTGCTATACTGGTGAGGAAACTCACTGAAAGGAGCGTTGACACTTGGATGCCATTCGCTACGAAAAATTAGCCGACCACGAAGACGCCGGCCGGAAATACTTCATCGATCACTGGTTGAGCGACACGCTGATCGTGTCGTCCGGCGATTACCACTTCGCCGATCTCAACGGGTTGATCGCCTTAGAACCTGACGACACGGTCGTCGGCCTGATCACCTTTGCGATCCACGGGAACGCGATGGCGGTCGTCAGCCTGAACTCCGTGCGCAACGGCCGCGGGATCGGTAAGCGCCTGTTGGCCCTGGCGGAGAACCGGGCACGCATGATCGGGCTGACCAAGATGGACGTCTCCGTGATGAACGATAACCTACAGGCACTCGGCTTTTTCCAGCGCCAGGGCTACCGCCTGACGAAGATCATCCGCGGCTCTATCGACATCGCCCGGACACGCAAGCCGGAGATCCCGCTGATCGGTGCAGACGAGATCCCGTTGCACGATGAAGTCCTGATGTCCAAGCTGCTGGTCCAACCCAAATGACCGCGCGCCACGACCTGATCCGGCAGTACTGTCACATGTGGGAGACCCGCGACTTCAGCGCGCTAGACACCCTGCTCAGCCCGGACTGCCAGTATGAAGAGTGCTACGGCCCAGTGTACCGCAACCGGGCCGAGATCCACGCATGGATCTCGGCCAAACGCGAAGAACAGGTCGTGCAGGCCTGGACGCTGCACGACTGGTACGACACCGCCGAAGACGTGATCGTCACATGGACGTTCGCGGCGACGGAGGCCCAACCACTCCTGTTCGATGGCGTCTCGGTGATCCACTTCAACGCGGCCGATCAGATCGACCGCGTGCGTGAATTCTCCGCGACCCATCAGCGCACCACCCCGTACGCTTAACGCACAGTGCCCCGGTGACTCGGCGCTGGTCCGCGTCAAGTAGACAGGTCAAATAATTAAAGTGCCTATGCAGTTTTCCTTACGGCATGACTCCGGTATTCCATCGGGGTCATGCCGTTTAGTGTTTCTTGGCGGCGTTCGTGGTTATACCAGTTGATTGCCGCTTCAATACTCTTCATCATCTCAAGCTCGGACAAGCAGTGCTCAAAGGCGAACCACTCAACCTTAAGATGGCTCCACAGGCTCTCCATTGGGCTATTATCGCCAGGAGTACCTGGCCGCGACATGCTGTGGGTAATTCCTTCACCCGCTAAGAACGTGTTGTAGGTGCGCCCGGTGTATGCCGATCCTTGGTCACTATGCGTAATTTCTGGCCTGATGCCATTGTTGCTCTTGATGGCCAGCTTAATCGTCTTGGTGGTAAGCGCCGCGGTTTCGCTCGGTGCCACACACCAGGCAATCACGCTGTGATCATAGAGATCCTTCACGGCACTAAGCCGCAGTTTCTGTCTACCTTCTTGACCGTAAGTGAGCTCGGAACAGTCGGTCACCCAGACTTTGTTGGCCGCGCTAGGGTGGAAGGCATGCCCCGCATCGACGGTGTACAGCTTGTTGGCTAGGAGGAACTCCTTCCTCTCGGCTCTGCGATCGTGCTTCGCTACACGGATAGAGGCTCGAATCCGTCCCTGACGCATGAGCCTGCGGACACGACCGTGACTCACGTGATAGGGTGTTTCCTTATTGATATACGTCACGAGCCGTTTAACCCCGAAGACATAGTGATGCTTTTCCTCAAGGGTCACGATGTAGGCCAGAATAGCCTGATTCTCCCGTTCATGGACCGTCACCTTACGATGCGTCCACTTGTAGTACGCTGCACGCGAGATACCCAGAAACCGGCATGTCTCACTGATGCCATAAAGCTGACCGGAGTCGGGATTCACTTCTTGCGCGAGTTGCTGAATGGCCTGATATTGCCTGTCTGATCGACATTCCCTCTTTCCAGTTCTTGGAGTTTTTTTAACACTGCGACCTCCGTTGACACACGGGTTAATCGTGCCTGTAGTCGCTTGTTCTCGAGCTTCAAACGCTCTACTTCAGTGAGCTGACTATTATCTTCCTTCGCCTTACCGCGGCGGTCTGCGAGGGCGGACTCACCACCTTGCTTGAACTTTTTGACCCATGCATAAACCTGTCCATACGAAACGTTGAACCGCTGGGTTGCGGCGACGTAGTCGTGTTCGTTGGCGATGGTCCATTGTGCGATCTCGATACGTTCGAGCTGCGTAGTCTTGCGTCCATCCTTCATTGGCTTGGCCCTCCCAGTGGCTTGTAGTGATTTACCACTAGTATACAGGGATACCCATTGACTGATGACGGTTTTACCCGGAATGCCGTAGGCAACAGCCAGCTGCCGAAAAGATGTGTTACCGGCTAGGTACTTCTGCACGACTTCTAGCTTGAACTCCCGAGAATACTGTTGGTTAGTATGCCTGGACTTAAGACCATCCATCCCATCAGCTGCGTAACGTTCTAACCACTGGTTGACCTGGTGGTGATCGATACCGTGTATCCTTTCCACTGCCTGTGAACTCCAGCCGCCCTCATTAACCAAACCAATGTAGAACAGTTTCTCTTCGGGCGTGTATCTTGAACCTATCCGGCCCATAAAAAAACTCCTTCCTAAGAAGGCAAGCTTTAATTATTTGCTTGTCTACCTAGGTAGGAGTATAGCCCTCACTGGTCGAGTCACCGGGGCACTGTGCGTTATTGCAGCGAAACCTTGATCGCCTGGGCGACCGACTTGCTGATCCCGAGGGCCTGCAGGTCGGCCAGGCTGGCCGTCTTGATGTGGTTGATGGTCTTGAACTCACGCAGCAACTTCGTGCGCGTCTTCGGTCCGACCCCTTGGATCGTCTCGAGGCGCGACGCCAGGGAGTTCTTGTTGCGCAGCTGACGGTGGAACGTGATGGCGAAGCGGTGCACCTCATCTTGGATACGCGTCAGCAGGAAAAAGCCTTGCGACTGCGGGTCCAAGTCGATCGGCGCATCTTGATCGCCGAACAGCAACGCCGCGGTCTGGTGCTTGTTGTTCTTGACCATCCCCGCCACCGGGATGTCGAGGTTGAGCTCGTTTTCGAGCACGTCTCTAGCCGCATTGAGCTCCACCACCCCGCCGTCCATCAGGATCAGGTCCGGCAAGGTCGCGTGCTCCTTGAGCAAGCGGGTGAACCGGCGCCGGATCACCTCGCGCGTGTTGGCATCTTCGTTAGCACTGTGGCTATCCTCGGCCGCGGCCAGCTTGTACTTGCGGTAGTTGGTCTTCTCCGCTTGACCGTCGACGAACTGGACCATCGCCGACACCGGCTCGGCGCCTTGGAGGTGACTGTGGTCGAACGCCTCGATCACGCGGCCGTACGGCAACCCCAGCGCGTCGAACAGCTCTTTTTGCGCGCCGACGGTGGTTCGGTTGTCCAGCTCCATCAGCCGGAACTTCTCCTCCAGCTTGATCTGCGCGTTCTTGTGCGCGAGGTCCATCAGCGCACGCTTCTCCCCGCGCTGGGGGGTCCGCACCGGTAGCTCCAGTACCGACGCCAGCAACTCGCGGTCAAGCCCCGCCGGCACCAAGACCTCCTTGGGCCGGACGTTGTTCTTGCGGTCGTAGAACTGCAGGATGAACGACTCCAGCTCCTCTTCAGCCGAGTTGACGATTGGGAACAGGCGCGACTCGCGCTTCATCAGACGCGCCTGGCGAATGAAGAAGACCTGGATCGAGATCCACCCCTTATCCATGTAAAAATTGAAGATGTCGCGCTGCGTTTTGTCCGTCGAGATGATCTTCTGCTTCTCGACCGTCACGTCGATGTAGTGCAGCTGGTCGCGTAGCTCGGCCGCGCGCTCGAACTCCAAGTTCGCCGCCGCCGTCTGCATCTGCTTGGTCAGCGTCCGGGTCACTGTGCCGGTGTTGCCATCCAAAAAGCTGCGGATCTTGGCGATCTGTGCGGTGTACTCGGCCTCCGGCACCGTCCGCCAGCACGCACCGAGGCATTGCCCCATGTGGTAGTACAGGCACGGGCGGCCCTGATAGCCGTTGCAGCGGCGTAGCGGGTAGACTTTTTGCAGGAAGTGCATGGTCTCCTGGGCGGCGTAGACATTCGGATATGGCCCGAAGTAATACGCGCCGTCCTTCTTAATGTCGCCGGTGATCAAGAGCTTCGGGTCGCGCTCGTTGGTGATCTTGATGTACGGGTAACCGGTGCCCTTCTTCAACTTGATGTTGTAGTAAGGCTGCCACTTCTGGATCAGCGTGATCTCCAGCAGGAAGGCTTCCTTATCGCTGGAGGTGACGATGTAGTCAAAATCAGCGATGTTCGCGACCAGCTGCGCGGTCTTCCCGTCGTGGCTGCTCTTGAAGTACGACCGCACGCGGTTCTTCAGGTTCTTCGCCTTGCCGACGTAGATGATCTTACCGTTGAGGTCCTTCATCTGATAGCATCCCGGCAGGTCCGGCAGCAGCGCCAGCTTGTGTTCAATGTGTTCTGAGGCCACTGTGCCCCTCCTCTCGAAACAAACGTTCGCCTCCTATTGTACTGATTGTCCCCCTCGCCTGCAAGCGCGCCGCCCCCACCACGACGCGGCCATGCCCCGCACAAGCGCTCGAATGCCCAGTGCACGCCCGCCCAGCTCACGCGCGGGTGCGCCAACCACTAGGCGCTTGCCGCCTTCACCGCCAGTCGCCGCCGCGATCAGCCACAACCGAGGCTGGGCCATAAAGCGCTGTACCAGCGTAAAGCACGGCCCCGTGACCCCCCAAACTTCAAGGGGGACACGGGGCCGTGCGTATATGGCTTGTTCTGCCCGTTCGATCGTCGTGAGTGACGGGCAGGCATGCGTTAGGACGCCACACTGCGACCTTCGGCTATGCCGGACGGAAGCAATTGTACTGACTGCGGCCTTCGGCATGGTCGGACGGAAGCAACTGTACTGACTGCTGAGTTCGGCATAGCCGGACGGAAGCAATGGGCGTCGCGTATGGGGCGGACTATTCTGGACTAGTCGTGATGCAGCCTTGGGCCGTTCATTATGTCTTGGCCCCGTCGCGCCACTTATTGGGCCAGGACCTTGCTCAGAAAGTCCTTGGTCCGGGCTTCCGTCGGGGCGGTGAAGATCTGCTCCGGCGTGCCTTTTTCCGCGATCACGCCTTGATCCATGAACCAGACCTGGTCGGCCACTTCGCGGGCAAAGCCCATTTCGTGGGTGACCACGATCATCGTCATGCCGGACTTGGCCAGGTCCTGCATGACCTTGAGCACTTCGCCAACCATCTCGGGATCGAGCGCGCTGGTCGGTTCGTCAAACAGCATCACGTCAGGTTCCATCGCCAGCGCACGGGCGATCGCCACACGCTGCATCTGACCCCCGGACAGGCTAGCCGGGTAGGCGTCGGCCTTGTCCGCCAAACCGACCTGATCGAGCAAGCTCTTGGCTTTGGCGGTCGCCTCAGCATCGCTGGTCGCCTTGACCTTCATCGGCGCTAACTTGATGTTCTCCAGCACCGTCATGTTCGGGAACAGGTTGAACTGCTGGAACACCATGCCCATCTTCTCGCGCACGGCATCGAGCTGCTTTTCGGACAGGCCGACCAGGTTCGTCCCTTCGAATTCGATCTCGCCGCTAGTCGGCTGGTTCAGCAGGTTCAGGCTGCGCAAGAAGGTGGACTTCCCACCGCCAGACGCCCCGATGACGACGATCACGTCGCCTTGGTTGATGGTCTCAGTGATGTCGTTCAAGACGACGGTGTCACCGAATTTTTTCACGAGGTGGTTGATTTGGATCAAAGGCTTACTCATGTTTCATCTTCCTTTCAAAGTGACCGAGCAGTTTGGACAGCCCGAATGTGAGCACAAAGTAAATGACCATGGCGACGAAGATCGGCTGCACGCCCTTATAGGTCGCAGTCTGCACGACCTTGAGCTGGTAGATCAAGTCCGTGACCCCGATGATGGAGACGATCGAGCTTTCCTTGATCAGCGAGATGAACTCGTTACCCAGCGCCGGCCAGATGTTCTTGATCGCCTGTGGCAGGACCACGCTTTGCATCGTCTGCTTCTGCGACAGCCCAAGCGAGCGTGCCGCTTCGGTCTGACCCGTCGGGATACTTTCGATTCCGCCGCGGATGATCTCAGCGACATACGCACCGGAGTTCAGCGCGACGGCGATGATCCCGGCGATCAGGGCCGGAATGTCGATGAACATGCCGATCCCGAAGTAGACGAACATCACTTGGATCATCAGCGGCGTGCCGCGGACGAATTCAATGTAGGCAACGGCCAGCGCCTTGACCAGCTTGACGTGGCCGAGACGCATCAGCGCCAGGAGCGTGCCCAGCAGGACCCCGATCACGACAGCGACCGCGGTGATCAGCAAGGTGTAGCCGATCCCCTTGGCGAAGAACTGCCAGTAGTGGAACATGGAGGTGTTCGCCGTGTTTTGGGTCATGGCCTTGCCGGCGGTCTTCATGTAGGACTTGATCAGCCCCTGCTTCTTGATCTCGGCGATCGACTGATTGGCCTGGGCGACCAAAGCGTCCGACCCTTTGGCAAACCCGATCGCCTGCCCGTTTTCCTCGGGGTCCAAGGTCCACCCCGACTTGACCATCGCCAGTTGCGGATCGTTTTGGACATACGCCGTGGCGACCGGTTCTTCGGCGACGACGCCTTCGACCTTGTGGGACTTCAGCGCCAGGATCAGGTCCGTCACCTTCGTCAGCCCGAGCAGCTTGGAATCAGTCATCTCAGACTTGACCAGGTCTGCCTGCATGGAGCCGGTCTGCGCGCCAACTTTCTTGCCGACGAAGGACTCAGCACTCTTGTAGAGCTTCGCGTCGGCCTTGTTGACGATGATGTCTTGATCGGCGGTGTAGTAGATGCTGGAAAAATCGACGCTCTGCTTCCGCTCCGCAGTCGGTGTCATCGCGGACAGGACCATGTCGACCTTCCCCGTCTGCAACCCGACCAGCAGTGAGTCGAAGTCCATCTGCTTGATCACCAGCTTGACGCCCATGTCGGCGGCGATCTTCTTCGCGATCTCGACGTCGATCCCGACGACCTGGTTCTTCCCGTTCTCGTTGACCAAAAATTCGTAAGGTGCGTAATCCGGGCTGGTACCCATCACGATGGTGCCTTTGGCCTGGATCTTCTGCAGGCTGTTGTCCGCCGCGTGGACCGGCGTCACTGCGGCCGTGACGGCGGCAACCAGGCCGAGGATCAGTGGCATGACCCAGTGCATCAACTTCTTCATTGGTAAAACTTCCCCCTGACGATTTATCATGATTCATACAATACACCCATATTCATTTTTATGCAAGTAATATTCATACATTTTCACAGCGCTTGCCCGTCGCAACTTCGCCGTCTGCATGCTATAATGCGGACAAACGCTGCAAAGGAGTGAGCGCATGGCACTGAAGGTCAACACGAAGACCGACTGGGGCGAGATGTTCGATAAGTTCGCCGCGGTCCCGGAAGAAGAGAAAAAAGCCGCAACAGGCGCAGACCCAAAGAAACAAGCCGAGGTGGCCAAGAAGGCCGCCGCCAAAGACAACCCATGAGAACAGCAAAAACGGCCGGATATCCGGCCGTTTTTTGCTGTTCTCATGTTACTGGTCGCCCGGGCTCATCGCCTGCTGGTCGATCGCGTCCGCGTCCAAGAACCAGTACCGGTGCCAGTCACCGGCGAGTGCGGTGAACGGCACCGGCGTCTGCCCGGTCGCCGCCACCGCCGCGAGCAGGTAATTGCGCAGGATCCACGGGTCGTTGAGCGACTGTTGGGTCAAGGTCATCACGCGCTGCAACTTGGCCTCGCTAATGTGCAACCCGACGGCCACTCGCCGCGGGGTCTGTCCGCTCAGCCGCAGATTCGCGGCGAATTCGGCGCGCGTCGCGGCGCGTTGGTCAGGCGTCAAGGACATGGCAGTTTCTCCTTTCGAGTGGGGCAAAAAAGGCGCCTGCTCACAGCTTGATGTTCGGGTACTTCTTCTTCAGCTTCGTCAGGTTCGCCTGCGCGACCTCATCGAACGGGATGTCCGCCCACAGCGCGATCTGTGACAAATACCACAGGACGTCGCCGAGATCGCGTTTGAGCTCCGCGCGGTCGAGGTCGTACCCCTGAAAGGTGTACTTCTTGACCAAGTCCACGACCTTGCCGCCGTCGGAAGCGAGCCCCAGCGTCAGGTTCGTCAGCACATGCTCATTGCCAGCCAGCGTCTTGTTGGCCTGCTGTTGATAGTCATTCAGCTCCACAACTATTCCTCCCCTTCGTCCCCGGTCACCCCAGCGGTCGCCTCTAGCCACTGCCACACTTGCGGCTTGCCTTCGCCGGTCTCGGCCGAAAACAGGACCAAGTCATCCGTCTGGTTGAGGTCGAGGGTGCGCTTGATCTGGTTGATGATCGCCGCACGTTTGGCCCGGCTGGTCTTGTCGACCTTGGTCCCGACCACTAGTACCTTGATGTTGAAGTACTTGAGGTACTGGTACATGCTGACGTCGTCTTCACTCGGCTCGTGCCGCGCATCGACCAGTAGCACCGCGCCACGCAGTACTTTGCGCGTGCTCAGGTACTCTTCGATCATTGCGGCGAACTTCATCCGCGCGGTCTTCGAGACCTTCGCGTACCCGTATCCGGGGACGTCAACGAAGTAGAGCTTGTGCTCAACATCATAAAAATTCAGCGTCTGTGTTTTACCGGGCACGCTGGATGTCCGCGCCATGCTCTTACGGTCGATCATCCGGTTGATCAGGCTGGACTTACCGACATTGCTCCGGCCGACGAACGTGATCTCCGGATACCCGGTCGTGGGGTACTGTGCGGCGCTGGCCGCACTAATCTCTAGGTCAACTTCATGGACTTTCACTCGGGCTCACTCCTTAACTGAGGTCTAGTGTATCATAGAACGTCGGACAATTCCCATCGGCATAATAAAAAGCCGCCGCAGCGGCTTAAGTTGAACCAGTGGTCACGACGCCTGTTGGCCATCGGCGAGCACCATCTCTGGCGCGCCGGTCCCGTCGACCGCCGCCTTGGTCACGACGGCTTTGGCGACATCCGGCCGACTCGGCAAGTCGAACATCAGATCCTGCATCACGGCTTCGATGATCGACCGGAGACCGCGCGCCCCGGTGTCGCGCTCGATCGCCTTGTGTGCGATCGCGTGCAAGGCGTCCGGGGTGAACTCGAGGTCGGTGTCGTCGAGGCTCAACAGTTTCTGGTACTGCTTGACCAGCGCGTTCTTCGGTTCGGTCAAGATCTGGACCAGGTCGTCTTCCGTCAGCTTCTCAAGCGCCGCGATGATCGGGATCCGCCCGATGAACTCTGGAATGATCCCGAACTTCATCAGGTCTTCCGGGACGATCTGCTGCATCACTGACTTGCTGTCGTCGTAGCCCGCGACGGTCTTGCCGCCTGCGCCGAACCCGATCGTCTTTTCGCCCATCCGGTTCTTGACGATCGTCTCGATGCCGTCGAACGCCCCACCGACGATGAACAGGATGTTCGTCGTATCGATCTGGATGAACTCCTGCTGCGGGTGCTTGCGCCCGCCCTGCGGTGGCACATTGGCGATCGTGCCTTCGAGGATCTTCAGCAGCGCCTGCTGGACCCCTTCACCGGAAACATCTCGCGTGATCGAGACATTCTCGGACTTCTTGGCGATCTTATCGATCTCGTCGATGTAGACGATCCCCTTTTCTGCCCGCTCGACGTCGTAATCCGCGTTTTGGAGCAACTTCAACAGGATGTTCTCCACGTCTTCGCCGACGTAGCCAGCTTCTGTCAGCGTCGTCGCATCGGCGATCGCGAACGGCACGTTCAGGATCCGCGCGAGGCTCTGCGCCAGGAAGGTCTTCCCGGACCCGGTCGGGCCGATCAACGCGATGTTGGACTTCTGTAGCTCCGTGTCGCCGGCATCGGCGATCTCCATCTGGTTGACGCGCTTGTAGTGGTTGTACACCGCCACCGCCAGTGCCCGCTTGGCCGCGTCTTGGCCGATCACGTAATCGTTCAAGATCTTCAGGATCTCGATCGGCTTTGGCACCTCAAGCTGGTTTTGGGCAGCTTCTTCTTTGAATTCGGAATCGATGATCTCTTTGCACAGGTCGATACATTCATTACAAATATATACCCCAGGGCCAGCAACGATCTTTTTCACCTGATCGGCCGACTTGCCGCAAAACGAGCAGGTGACTGGTCCGGTGGTCTCCACGTTGTCAAACATGTTTATGCACCCCTTCTTGTTACGTCCATCATACCAAATAACCGGCTGAATGCCTATGGACTTGGTCTAGCCTATCACACTGCGCGCAGGGGCGCAAGCCACGCCGCCGGGTCGCGCTGGCGCAAAAAAGACCCACGCGTCGGCGTGGGTCTAAGTGCGTGAAGCTTAAGCTTCCTTGGCGGAGTCGGTGATCAGCTTGATCGCCTGCTTAACGCCGATATCGTGCTTCAGCATGTCATCGGACAGCGCACGGCGAACGGCGCTTTCCTCCATGTTGTACTCGCCGGCCAGGTCCTTGATCTCTTCGTTGATCTGGTCTTCGGTCGGTTCGATCTTCTCAGCGGCAACGATCGCTTCAAGCACCAGGTTGGTCTTGACACGCGTCTCGGCGTTGGCGGCGAACTGCTTCTTCAGGTCCGCTTCGCTAGTGCCCGTCAGCTGGAAGTACATCTGTGGGTTGATCCCCTGCTGCTGCATGGAGCCCATGTACTGGTCGTATTGGTTCTGGGTCTCGCTGTCGATCATCGCTTCTGGGATCTCTTCGATCGTGGCGTTCTCGACTGCTTTGGCGATCGCCTGTTCCTGAAGGGCGTCTTCTGCTGCTTCGACCTTCTTTTGCTGCAGGTCAGACTTGATCTTCAGCTTGAGCTCGTCGAGCGTGTCGACGTCTTCGTCAAGGTCCTTGGCAAAATCGTCATCCAAAGCAGGCAGTTCCTTGCTCTTGACTTCGTGGATGGTCGTCTTGAATTCGGCTTCCTTGCCGGCCAGGTCCTTGGCTTGGTAATCTTCTGGGAAGGTGACCTTGACCGTCACGTCTTCATCCGCCTTGTGGCCGATCAGCTGATCTTCAAAGCCTGGAATGAAGGAACCAGAGCCCAGCTCCAGCGCGTAGTTGGTGGCTGAGCCGCCGTCGAATTCTTCACCGTCAACGGTGCCGACATAATCGATGGTCACGGTGTCGCCCTTGGCCGCAGCGGCGTCTTCCTTGAGGACGAGCTCCGCTTGGCCTTCGCGCTTGGTCTCAAGTTCCTTGGCGACGTCTTCATCGGTGACGTCGCGGTCCTGCTTGTCCACGGTCAAGCCCTTGTAGTCGCCGAGCTTCACTTCTGGCTTCACAGTCACTTCCGCAGTGATGACCCACGGCTTGCCCTCGTCCATGGAGTCGATGTCGATCTTTGGCTGGTCGACTGGTTCGATCCCGGCTTCGTCAACGGCCGCTTCGTAGCTCCCTGGCAGCAGGATGTTCAGCGCATCTTCGTACAGGGCGGATTCGCCATACATGCGGTTGAACACCGTGCGGGACACGTGGCCCTTCCGGAACCCTGGAACGTTCAGGTTCTTCTTCACGCGGTCGAATGCCTTGCTCAAGCCTTCTTTGATTTGGTCTTGTTCGATTTCAAAGGTCAAGACGCCCGTGTTGGTGTCTTTCTTTTCCCATTTTGCAGCCATGCTGTACCTCCGACATAAGTTTTCGCAATTCGTATTGCATACCGTCTTATGATACTCGAAAACCACAGCGTTGTAAACGACTGCCAAGGGATTTTGCTTGCCAGGCACCGGGGCCGCACGCAGTCCCCTTCTATATTATTCTGCCAGCGTCGCCGCCAACTGCGTGGTCAATGCGGTGACCTGCGCTGCATCGGTCTGCCCGACCAGTGCGCTGCTCAACTGCACGCCGTCGACCAACCCGGCTAGCGCCTTGAGGTAAGCCGGATCGGTCGCATCCGTGTTGACGACGATCGGCAGGTCGCTGGCGGCGCGGATCGCGGCGACCTGCGCCGTCAGCAGTGGCAGTGGCAGTGCCGGGGACAGGGTCAAAAAGCCGGTGGCCCCCGCGACCACGGTCCGGATCCGGTCCGGCGCGGCGGGCCCGACGATCGTGATCAGATCGACCCCAGCGGCTGCCAGTGCCGGGGCGAACAGCCCAGCTTCCTCGTGCGGCAGGTCTGGGACGATCACGCCTGATAAGCCCAGCGCTGCGGCCGTGGCGGCGAACGCCTCGAACCCGTAGACGAACGGCAGGTTGACATAGGTGACCAGTACCAGCGGTACGGTCGTCTTGGCGTGGATCGCGCGGATCGTCTCGAAGGCGGCCGCCACGGTCAACTGACCATCCAACGCCCGCAAATTGGCGGCCTTGACCGCCGGGCCATCCGCGACCGGATCCGTGAACGGCAGCCCCAGCTCGATCATCGGCGCACCGGCTGCGACTTCGGCTAGCACATTGGCGACCGTCGTGTCACTGTCCGGATCGCCGATGATCTGAAACGGGATCAGTGCGGTATTCGTGAAAACAGAAGTGTAATTAGTCATTGAGTGCGACCCCCCGGTAGTCTGCGACCTGTGCGACGTCCTTATCCCCACGCCCAGACAGCGTGCAGATGATGATCTGATCCGGCCGCATCGTGGCGGCGAGCTTGCGCGTGTAGGCCACCGCGTGCGAGCTTTCGATCGCGGCGATGATGCCTTCTTCCTTGGCAATGTATTCGAAGGCCTGGACCGCCTCTTCATCAGTGATCCCAACGTAGTGGCCGCGACCACTGGCCTGCAAGGCGGCGTGTTCCGGGCCGATGCCCGGGTAGTCGAGCCCAGCCGAGATCGAGTAGACCTTCGCGATCTGACCGTCTTTGTCCTGCAAGAACTTGGAGGCCATCCCGTGGAAGATCCCATCACTGCCAAGCTCCAGCGTCGCGGCGGTCTTACCCGAGTCGATCCCTTCGCCCGCGGCCTCGGCGCCATATAGCATCACGTCCGGATCATCGAGGAAGGCGGCAAAGCTGCCGATCGCGTTGGAGCCCCCGCCACAACAGGCGACGATCGCATCGGGCAGCCGCCCCTCGGCTTCGAGGATCTGCGCACGCGCCTCCGTCGAGATCACACTTTGGAATTCGTGGACCATCGCGGGGTACGGCGCCGGGCCGACCGCCGACCCGATCACATAGAACGTGTCAGCCGCGTGCTGCGCCCAGTCGGCCAGCGCGGCGTTAACGGCATCCTTGAGCAGGCCTTGGCCGTCGGTGACGGCCACCACTTTCGCGCCGAGCAACGCCATCCGAAAGACGTTCAACCGCTGGCGGTCGGTGTCTTCCTTGCCCATGTAGACAACGCATTCCATCCCGAACAACGCGGCGATCGTGGCGGTCGCCACCCCGTGCTGGCCCGCCCCGGTCTCGGCGATCAGGCGCGTTTTGCCCAGCTGCTTCGCCAACAGCGCCTGACCGATCACGTTGTTGATCTTGTGTGCGCCGGTGTGGTTCAGGTCCTCTCGCTTCAGGTAGATCTTCGCCCCGCCGATGTCTTCGGTCATGCGCTTCGCGTAGTACAGAAGGCTCGGCCGCCCGGCGTAATCATTCAACAGGCGGTGAAACTCGGCTTGAAAGGCGGGGTCGGTCTTGCACGCCTGAAAGGCGTCGTTCAGCCGCAACAGCTCCGGCATCAGTGCTTCTGGGACAAACTGGCCACCGTAGTTGCCGTAACGGATATCTGATTCACTCATGGTTCATTCTCCTTTGTGTGTCTGTGGGTCATTGCGCTATCGCTCATCACGCGCGTCGCCATCGCTGCTCTGCCATCGTGTGCCCTCCCTCATGGAAACACAAAAAATTCCGCCCTAAACCAGTCGCCATGACTGATTAAGGACGGAATTGCTCCGCGGTGCCACCTTAATTGGCTGTAGGCCAAACAGCCTACACCCCTCCTTTGCGAAGGGCTAACACCCTCCCGACAACTGACGTATGCCTCACGTACACCCTGACTCGCCAATGCTTTTGGGGTGTCCCTCAGTGGTCCATTTAACTGCCTGCGTTCGACGACACTCTCAGCACCGGTCGCTCTCTGTGCGCGCACGACAATCTTGATCTCCACTTCAACGGTTTAGGACGAAATGTTTTGTTGTGACGACTATAAGGCTATTCTCACCGGTCGTCAACCCTTTTTTAATTTAGCGGTCAATCTGCGACGACGGCCGAGCCGTTGCCCGCCGCATCGTACTGCACGCCCTGGACCTCGAACTCAAACCCCGGGAAGCGCGCCATGAAGGCCCCGAGCGCCGCAAAGTAAGCGGCGGCCTCTGACGACCAGCGCTCGCCGGGCATCACCACGAACACCCCTGGCGGGTACGGCAGCGCCCCTGTCAGCGCGACCCGCCCACGGATCTGCGCGAGCGGCACGCGCTCGCCCTGCCCACGCACATAGAGCTGATCGGCCTCGCGCGGCGTGAGCGCTTGCGCGCCCCACGTCGACTGAGTGAACAGCGCGGACAGGGTCGCTTCGAGGTGCGCCGCGGCCAGCTGCGCATGCATCTGGCCCGCCAGTTCGCGCACCGTCACCTCAGCATACTGCGGCCACTGGGCGAGGGTCGGCAGGACCGCCGTCACCAGCGTGTCGTCCCAATAGGCGCGCTCCAGCGCCTGAAGCGCCGCGAGCAGGGTCGCCCAATCCGCCGCCGTCGAGCCCGGTGTCGCGAGGAACAAGCCGGTGGTCAGATCCGTTTTTTCCGCCACGATCCCGTGCTGGGCAAGGTAAGCCCCGACCAGTGGGGCCGGCAGCGGGGCCTCTGGGGTGCCGAAGCAGACGGTCACCTTCAGCGGATCGTTCAGCGACTCGGCCTCCGCCAGCCCCTTGAAGCCGTGCCATGTCGCGTCCGGGACCATCGTCCAGGCGGCCTGCGTCGCCAACGTCTCGTCGCTAACCGTTGCCCACGCTTGTCCGGCCACGGTCGGCGGAACGAACGGGCGGAACAGGCGGGTCCCGAAGAGTTGGCGCCGAAACGCGTTGGCGTCTTGCAGCGCCTGTGCCCACAGCTGCGCTCCGCGTGGCGCCTGGTTCACATAGGCGTTGACCGCCAGGGAGGCATACAGCGGGTAGGAATAGCTCGTCGTCACGAACTTGAGGTAGGCGTGGTTGAAGTGGTCGTGGTCGATGTAGCGAGCTTGCCCCACCAGGTGTGCATCGCGCTTCAGGATCTGCGAGGTCTGCGCCAGCCCCGACATGGTCTTGTGGACCGATTGGGTCACCAACAGCCCCGGGTCGTCCGGCCCCAACGTCAGGCGCGCGATATCGCCGCCGCGCAAGGCCGGTAGGAAGTGTTCGTACCCCGACCAAGCCGCGTCCAGCAGCAGGTAATCGCACAGCCCCCCAACGCGCGCCAGCAGGGCCGCCAGTTGCGTCATCTGCCCGTCGTATGTATCGAGCTGAAAGACGCCCAGCCGAAACGGCCGGAGCTGCTTCGCCCGCACTGGATCCACCGTCATCGCCGCGGCCCGCAGCTTGGCCGGCGTCAACGCGTCGGCCTGTACGCCGCCGATCATGCCCCGATCGTTGCGCATCGTTGGCAGGTACACGGGTTTGGCGCCGGTCATCACCAACGCCCCGGTGTCCAGCGACCGGTGGCTGTTGCGGTCGAACAACACGAGGTCCCCGGCCGTCAGCGCGGCGGCCGCGCAGATCGCGTTGCTCGTCGTCGTCCCGTTCGTGACAAAGTAAGCCGCGTCTACTCCGTAGACCTGCGCGGCAAACTGTTCCGCTTCAAGCGGCGCCCCGCCGTGCGTCAACATATCGCCCAGCGCAGGCACAGAGTCGCTGACGTCGGCTTGAAACAGGTGCGGCCCCAAAAACGTCGTCAGCACTTGCCCCGCCGGTGCCAGTGAGAAGAAGTGCCCGGCGTGGTGCCCTGGCGTCGCAAAGCTGACCGGCTGCTCGGCGCTGAACGCGATCAGATCGCGCAGGAACCGCGGAACCTGCGCGGTCTCATACGCCGCAGCCGCCGTGGCGACGGCGGGCCAGTCGACCGCTGTCGGCGCGAACTGCGGGAGCCCCGCCGGCAGCGCGCCCTGGGCCAGTTGGCCGACCACCGCCGCAGCCTGTAAGCCATCGCCCACTGCCGCGAGCGGTTGCGCTTGCCACCCCGCCGCGGTCAGTGCCTGCGGTAACGGTAGATCGGTCACGATTTTCAACACATGCATAGTCTCTTCTCCTCAGGCTTCACTTGACTTTTGAGCCAAATTTTCTATATTAGGATAAGTAATTTACACGACAGGAGGCGCGCCGTGCAGCATAACAAAGCACCTGGCCCAGTGGCATCTGGCTGACACTGCACACTTGGGAGGAATTCATTACATATGACTAGCTTAGAACCAGACCGCAAATACATCAAGTGGCCGACGCTGGCACTGCTGACATTCGTCACGGTGATCGGCTTCGACGACATCATCTACCCGTTCCAGAATCAGGGCTTGTCCGTCGTCGTCTCGTGGGTCTTCATGCTCTTCACCTTCGTGATCCCCTACGAACTGATCGCCGCACAGCTCGGCGCGACCTTCACCGAAAACGGCGGGGGCCTGGCGACCTGGGTCCGGCGCACCAGTACCGACACGCTGGGCTACTGGACCAGCTGGATGTACTGGTCCAGCACCCTGCCGTACCTCGTCGACGTGGCCAACTCTGTGATCGTCGCCCTGTCCTGGCTCGTCTTGGGCAACAACAGCCTTGATCAGCACATGTCCAACCTGTGGTTCGGGATCTTCACTTTCGCCGTGATCCTGATTTTCATCGTCTTGGAAAACGTCTTCAAGCGGTCGCTCGAGGTCATGAGCCTGATCGGCGGCGGTGCGATGTTCCTGATGACCGTCTTGTTCGTCGTGATGACCGTCGCTGGTTTGATGCACGGCAACCCGATCGCGACGCAACCCTTCGACTGGCACGCCTTCATGCCCAAATTCGACACGCACTACTTCGCCTCCACCGGCCTGTTGATCTTCGCCATGTCTGGCGCCGAACTCGGAGCGGCGTACATCCTGCAGATGCGCGACCCGAAGCATGAGTATCCGAAGGCCATGATCATGCTCGCCGTGATGACCGCCTTTTTGACCATCTTCGGCTCCTTTGCCCTCGGCGTGTTCTTCAACGCCCACCACTTGCCGAACGACCTCAAGATGAACGGCGCCTACTACGCCTTTCAGATGCTCGGTGAAAGCTTCGGCCTGGGCCGCAGCCTGATGTACGTCTTCGGCGTGGTGCAGCTGATCTATATGCTCGCCCAGCTAGCGGTCCTGATCGACGCCGCCTCGCGCGTGCTGTCCATGGATACGGCGATGCAGTACATGCCGAAGTGGCTGCTCAAAGAGAACCGCAACGGCCGGCCGATCCACAGTTATATTTTCACCGCGGGGCTTTGCTTGTTCCTGCTCCTGCTCTCCGGCACACTGCCAAATATCAACGCAGTCTTCAACTGGCTGTTGAACCTGAACGGGATCGTCAGCCCGTATAAGACGTGTTGGGTCTTCTTTGCCTTCATCGCCTTGCGTTGGCGCCAGGAGCGCTACCAATCCACCTATGTCTTCCTGAAGCACAAGTGGGCCGCCTTGGCCGTCGGGGCATGGTGCTTCCTGTTCACCTTCGCCTGCGCAACGCTCGGGTTCATCCCGCAGGAGGCGAAAGTCGGGACCGCCACCTTCACCCACCAGCTGGGGATGAACTTCCTCTCCGTGGCGGTCTTGTTCGGCCTCGGCTTCGTGATGCCGCTACTCGCACGCTGGGAAAAACGACGCGCGCGACAGTAGCGCAGCCCCAAAAGCGTTGGACCCCGACCGGTTCAACGCTTTTTTGGTGGCCAAAGCTTCCTCAGCGCTGGCGGGCCGCCGCTGACGCCGCTGGCGCCGCGACCGGCCCGCAACGACCAAGGCACGGCTGGTCAGTTCTTCTGCACGGCCAGCCTTCACGCTGCGGCCAACCCCGAGGGGGCATGCGCTTACCCGAGCGAGCCGGCCTGGGGCTTCGCGCTGGCAACAAAAAAAGCCCGCAAGCGGGTGCTTGCGGACTTCTGTGGGACGGCGTGTTAGTCGAGGATCTCGGAAACGACGCCGGCACCAACGGTACGCCCACCTTCACGAACGGTGAACTTGGTCCCCTTTTCGATCGCGACAGGACTGATCATGTCGACTTCGAAGGTGACGTTATCACCAGGCATAACCATTTCAACGCCTTCTGGCAGCTGGATTACACCGGTAACGTCCGTTGTGTGGAAGTAGAACTGAGGGCGGTAGTTAGAGAAGAATGGCGTGTGACGGCCACCTTCTTCCTTGCTCAGGACATAAACTTCACCCTTGAACTTGGAGTGGGTCTGGATGGAACCTGGCTTTGCCAGGACCTGGCCACGTTCGATCTGTTCGCGACCAACGCCACGAAGCAGGACCCCAACGTTATCGCCAGCTTCACCCAAGTCGAGGGTCTTACGGAACATTTCAAGCCCAGTAACGGTGGACTTGAGCACTTCTTCCTTCAGACCAACGATCTCGACTTCGTCACCAATCTTGACCGTCCCACGGTCGATACGGCCAGAAGCAACGGTCCCACGGCCGGTGATGGTGAAGACGTCTTCGACAGGCATCAGGAATGGCTTGTCGGTGTCACGAACTGGGGTCGGGATGTATTCGTCGACCGTATCCATGAGTTCTTCAATCACCTTGCGCTGTTCTGGGTCGCCTTCAAGGGCCTTGAGGGCGGAACCACGAAGGACAGGAATGTCGTCACCAGGGAAATCGTATTCGGACAGAAGTTCACGAACTTCCATTTCCACAAGGTCGGTCAGTTCTTCGTCGTCGACAAGATCGGTCTTGTTCAGGAAGACGATCAGGTAGTCAACGCCCACCTGGCGAGCCAGCAGGATGTGTTCACGCGTCTGTGGCATCGGGCCGTCAGTAGCGGCAACAACCAAGATCGCACCATCCATCTGAGCAGCACCGGTGATCATGTTCTTAACGTAGTCCGCGTGCCCTGGCGCATCGATGTGAGCGTAGTGGCGCTTTTCGGTCTCGTATTCAACGTGAGCGGTGTTGATGGTGATACCACGTTCCTTTTCTTCCGGAGCAGCATCGATGGATGCATAGTCTTGCGCCTTGGCGAGACCCTTTTCCGCAAGTACGGAAGTGATTGCCGCGGTCAGGGTAGTCTTACCGTGGTCAACGTGCCCGATCGTACCAATGTTGACGTGGGGCTTAGTGCGTTCATAGTGTTCTTTTTCAGCCATGAAAAAACGAACCTCCTGTATATTTTCGTAAAGACGCAAAGCCAAGACCCTGCAATCCTTTACGTTCTAGTGTACTACATTTAAGCCAAAATACCAAAGCAAATATTCTGGCTGGAAATGAATTCCGAAAATGATTATATCGAGAATCTCAGGCTTTGTAAACCGGCAACGTCAACTTTCTTTCCTTTACAGCAAAATGCCGCTATTTCGCCATATTCATCAGTTGCGCCGTCTGAGTGGTCAACCAGTTGAACAATGTTTTTTCCGCCGCCGTCACCCCGGCGCCCGCCTTGTTCAGGTAGCTAGCAGCAAAGTGTGCGGGGTCCGGAATCACCTGCGCGATGAATGGGTACAAGTAGCCCAGCTCAAAGCGCAACACCTCGACCGTCGCCCGCATCAACTCCGGATCATCGAGGCCGACCTGCAACTGGACCTGATTCAGCACCTGCAACAGGGTCGGATCATTCAGCACGCCAGGCAGTGCACTCGGCACCACGGTCCCGGTCTGCGCATAGCCGGTGACGGCCACCGGTGTGTCGTCCCCCACTGCGGTCAGCGCATCGAGGATGCTGATCCGGATCGCCGGGTGCACGTCGGGATCATTCAGGTTGGCCCGGGCCGCTTCGATCATCTGCGCGCGCGGCAGGCGGCCGATATCGTTGATCATCTGCTCTTGCTGGTGCGGGTCAAACCCACCGAGGTGGCGCAGCGCCCGGCTGAGCGACGCGATCACCTCACCGTTAGCCGCGAGGTCGGTCGCCTCTGCTGCCTCGATCTGCGCTTGAAGCGCCGGCTGCGCGGCCGGCTCGACATGGTGCAGCACCGCCCACGCGAAGCGGTAGTCCGGCAAGGCGAGCAGCGTCTCGAACAACAGCGTGCGGGCCTCTGGTGCGGCCAGGTAATCCTCCATGAACTGGCTGATGTACGGGACCGCTTCGTGTGGCTGGTGCAGCCCGTTCAGCGCTTGCGTCAGCGGCAGCGCGACCTCAAAGACCGGCGTCAGCTTGAACGCCTTTTCGAGGTGCGCGGCGGCGCTCGCGTAATTGGCGTCTTCGAGCGCCTGCAACCCGATGGTCAGGTGCCGGTTCCCGTTATTCGGCATCGCAACGATTTTTCCCATGACTGTCCCTCATTCGTGTTTTCTCGTTCTTATCATACCAAAAAACGGCACCTTGAGGGTGTCGTTTTTGCGCGCGTCACTTACTGGCGCTTGGCGCTGTTCTGGTTGACTTCCATGATCACCGGAAGGATCACCGGACGACGCTTGGTCTGATCGAACAGGAAGCGGCTCAGGTCATCACGCACACTTTGCTTCAGCGTGCTCCAGTCGAACTCCTTGTTGTCGAGGTTCTTCTGCACCGTCCCGGCGACCAGGGTGCCAGCCTCCGTCAGCAGGTCCTTGGCTGTCTTGGCATAGACGAACCCGCGGCTTTGGATCTTTGGCTTGGAGACGATCCGCTTCTTCTTGCGGTCGATCGTGACCACCGCGATGAAGATCCCGTCTTCGGCCAGCATCTTGCGGTCGCGCAGGACGATATTGCCGATGTCGCCGACCCCGATCCCGTCGATCATGGTGTTCCCGGCGTCGACATGGCCGGCGTTATACATCTTGCCTTTCTCGTAGCTGAGAATGTCCCCGATGTTCGGGATCAGGATGTGGTCCTCGGGGATCCCGGTTTCGTGGGCGATCTCTGCGTGGGCAGCCAGCAGGCGGTACTCGCCTTGGACCGGGATCACGAAGCGCGGCCGCAGCAGGTTGACCATCAGCTGCAGGTCTGCCTTGTTCGCGTGCCCCGACGCGTGGAGGTCATCGGAGACCGCCTTGACTTCGCCACCGGCCCGGTAGATCATATCGCGGGTCTTAGCCGCCATGGTCTCCATCGCGTGTGAGATCGAGGTCGTGATGAAGACCAAGTCGCCTTCGTGAATGTGGACCAGGCGGTGCTTATTGGTCGCCATGCGCTGCAGCGACTTGAGCGGCTCGCCCATTCGCCCAGTCTCGAGGATCACGACTTCGTGGTCTTCCAGGCCCTTCAGCTCCTTGGTCGTGGCGAGGATGTCGTCACTCGGCAAGACCAGATCGTTCAGCCGGATCGCGGTCTTGACGACCCGCTCCACTTCACGCCCGGTCAGCACCACGCGCCGGCCGTTCTCGGCGGCTGCGTTGAGCACCTGCTGGATACGTTCGATGTTCGACGCCACGCTGGCAACGATGATGCGCCCGGTGTGGTACTTGAAGGCCTCTTCGATGTACTTGTAGATCTCGCGCTCGCTCGCGTTTTGGTACGGCGATTCCGCGTTGGCGGAGTCGGACAGCAGCGCGAGGACTTTGCGGTCCCCGATCTTTGCCAGCCGCGACAGGTCGGATTGGTACTGCGGCGCGGCGCTCTGGTCGAACTTAAAGTCACCCGTGTACACGATCGCGCCGTTGGGCGTCTCGATCACGATGCCCAGCGCCCCTGGAATGCTGTGGGTCGTCGGGAAGAAGGAGACCTTGATCTTCCCAAACTCGACAACTGACTTGGCCGTGACCACATGAAAATCTTTGAACTTCTTGGCCTTAGGCGTCGTCATGTTCAGCTTGGCCAGGGCGACCGTCAGCTCGGAGCCAAAGACCGGGACCGGGTGCTCCGCCAGAAAGTATGGCAGGGCGCCAACGGCATCCGCGTGGCCGTGAGACAAGAAGATCCCCTCGATCCGGTCAGCATTCTCTTCCAGGTAGGTCAGATCCGGGATCACGATGTCGATCCCCAATAACTCATTGTCCGGGTATTTCAGCCCGAAATCACATACAAAAATTCGGTCGTCCACTTCGACGGCGTACATGTTTTTACCATTTTCTCGTACACCACCGAGGGCGACCACCTTGATCTTACTCATGGGTTCACCTCTGCAAAGTATTTACGTTTTTCGCCACGCGTACGCGGCAACGAATAAATCCTGTTTTCAGTGTACCACACCACTGGCGGACTTGCGACCGTTCCGGCAAAACCGCACCCCGCATTGCCGCCGCGCAGGCATCAAAAACAATCTAAGATTAGTTCCGGTAAGAACTGGTGAATTCTCCAGTTTCTTACCGGAATTTTCTTTTTGCTCGCTACACTGAAGATGAAGCTAAAATCGAACATAACCCAAGGGACTTCGAGTCCGTAACACAAAAGGATCTCCGTCATCTTCGTCGCGCAAATCTGGTTTAAGATCGTGGGCCTTCGAGGTCGTGTTTAGGAAATGAGTTACGAGAAGAAGATGCGGGCTAGCTTCACCAATTTAGAAAGGGAGTAATATTTTGTCCGATGTATTCGCATTGGATGTTTCTAAAGGTCACAGCTACGGTGTTTGGTACCGCGGTGACCAGTGTTTAAAGGAGTTCGAGTGTGTACACAACAAGCTCGGCTTCACTCAGCTTGACCAAATGCTCAAGCAAGCGGATGACCCGATCGTGTACTTCGAAGCCACAGGGATCTATTCACAGCCACTAGTACGCTTCTGCCAAGACCATCAATTACGGTATGGCCGCTTGAACCCGCTGGAGCTACACTTGCATTCAGAGAGTTTACGGCGCGTGAAGACCGACCAAAAGGATGCCCACAGGATCGCGCTATCTGTGACGCATCACCAGTATCGATTGACCACTCCGTGGACACCTGAATATGAGCAGTTACGCCAATTGAACCGCTTCTACCAACAAGTGATGGATGAGGTCAAACTAACGCGGCTAAAGCTATATACAGCCCTCCAACAGACTTTCCCCGAAGTCGAGCAACTGTTTAGCTCTCGCGTATCGAAGCTGGCACTAAACGTGATCCTTTTATTTCCACACCCAGCCTTTGTGCGGGGGATCTCACGTACTTGCTTAAAGAACAAGCTGATGAGTGAGACCGATAAGAAACTGTCTCAAGCCAAAGGCTTGAAGTACGCAGAGAAGTTGAGCGCCTTGGCCAAGGATAGCTATCCCGCCGCCGATTCGGACAGTGTCCAAGTCCAAGAAGTGCAGTATTATTGTCGGCAGTTGATCGAGTTGGTCAAGCAAGAAGACAGCTTACGAAAACAAATGACGAGTGTCGCAGAGAGACTACCACAATTTCAGATCTATCAATCGATGCCTGGCATTGGGGCATTATCAGCCGCACAACTGGTCGGCGAGCTTGGAGATATATGTCGTTTTGATAATGCCAATCAAGTCAACGCATACGTTGGGATCGATCTGAATCGTTATCAATCTGGCAAGTACACACGACAAGACCATATCAATAAGCGGGGTAATCCTCACGCGCGTGCCTTGCTTTATCTGATCGTCAGAAACATGATCCGGCAAAAGGCCGCCGCGCCCAATCATATTGTCGATTATTACTACGAACTAAAAAACAACCCTATCCCGAAACGGGATAAGGTTGCCGTCGTGGCTTGTATGAACAAGACACTGAAATGCCTATATGCCATGGTAATGGCAGGCACTAAGTATCGTTACCGATACACGGACTCGAAGTCCACTATTAGCGCGGAGTCATAAGCTCCTACACCTGTATAGTAGTTCAATCCAGGTCGTTTTTAAAGGGGAAGTGAGGAGGTTTATTTAGCTTACCCAAAAAGTGACGACCGTTTGCGGCCCACCCCACTAGTACCAAACCCTCAGCCTAAATACCTAAATCCAAGACCTAAGTTCAATACCTAAGTTCAAGACCTAAAACCTAGTTCAAAACCCTTGACTAATCGTAGGAAATCGGGTTGTGACATAACCCCTGGTGGCACGACTATTCCAGAACGTTACGTGCCATAACGCAACGCCCTAGCCGTATAAGAGAGACCCCCTGCAAAACCTAAGTTCGGGTTTTTCAGGGGGTCTCTCTTATACTCTGGGCTAAAACCACGTTATGGCACAGCCCCGTTAAGATTAACGACGAAGACCAAGTGCCTTGATCAGGTCGCGGTAACGCTGAACGTCTTTGTTCCGCAGGTAGCGAAGCAAGTTACGGCGTTGACCGATCTTCTTCATCAGACCAACATAAGAGTGGTGGTCCTTCTTATGAACGCCCAAGTGAGCGTTCAGGTTCTTGATGTCAGCGGTCAGCACAGCGATCTGCACTTCTGGTGAGCCAGTGTCGCCTTCGTGACGTGCAAACTTTGCGATGATTTCGTTCTTTTCAGTTTGAGAAACAGCCATGAGCTTATTTCCACCTTTCTATTGAAATTGCCCGAAACTGCGGGAGACGACGGTGAACCGTCAGGCGAAGAAACGGGTTCAAAACTTGACCACGTCCCAAGCACGAATGCCTGGTCATCCGAGGTCGCAATAGTTCACGACCCCGGGTGATTACTTAGCCAAAAGCGCAGACAGACGGCTCTTGTCGCGGCCGGCCTTGTTCTTGTGGATCAGGCCTTTGCTGGACGCCATGTCGATCGCACGCGTTGCAGCCTTGTACAGGTCCTGCTTGTTGTCGGCGTCAGAAGCGGCGGCGACCTTGAACTTCTTCACGCTGGTCCGCAGTGCGCTCATCTGAGCAACGTTGCGTTCGCGGTTAGCAGCCTGGGTCTTCACCCGCTTGATCGCAGATTTGATTTGTGGCATAAGAGTTTCACCTCCGGGGATTGATTGGGTGTCGTTAAACAACACAGGAAACATTATAGCGAAGCCCGTTCGGCTTTGCAATAAAAACTTGGCCGCCGGCTACGCGCGTTGCGGTTGCCCGCCGCAGTAACGCAGGACGAACAGCTCGAACGCCAGCGACTTATCGATCTGGCCGGTCTTCATCGCCGTTTCGGTGTCGACCAGGCCGATGTACGCCTGCCGAAGCGCCTGCGCACTGACCCGGTTGACCTGCTGCAAGGCGAGCTTGACGCGGTACGGGTGCACCTTCAGTGCGCTGGCCAGGCTCCCCTGGCTGTACCCTTTTTGCGCAAGGATCTGGGTTTGAAGCAGCAGGCGAAACTGGCTGATCAACAGGCTGTTGAGCCGGATCGGCTCCTCTTTTTGGAGCAGCAAGTCGCGGTACAGGCTCAGCGCCTGCGTCGCGTTGCGGGCGACGACGGCGGCTACGAGGTCAAATACCCGGTCCGTCAGCTGTTTGGGCACCAAGGCGTCGATCGCCGCTTCATCAAGCGGCTGCCCCCCCTGCGCGTACAGCGCAAGCTTGGGGAGCTCCCCCATCATCACGCTGTAATCACCTGCCGTCCGCTGGACCAGGGCCGCCAAGGCGGCCGGCGTGATCTCGGTGTGCTGCTGCGCCAGCGCTTGGCGGATCGCGGATTGGGCCGCGCGCTGGTCCAACGGTTTAACGTCTACGACGACCGCGGCCTTTTTCAGCGCCTTGGTCAAGCGCTTGCGCTCATCCAGCTTCGGGTAAGCGGCGACCACGACCATCACCGTCGACTCGACCGGGTGAGTGAGGTACGCGGTCAACCCCTCCAAATCATGGGTGACTGGGACCTTCGGCGTTTCTCCGGTCAAGAAAAACGGGTCTGTGATCACGACTTCGCGGAAGTCCCCAAAAAACGGGGGCGACGTTGCATCATCCAGCGCGACGGCCACCGGCGTCTGCCGCATGTCGTAGCTCGCGTAGTTCATCGTCGCCTGATCAGGCGGCACCAGCGCACGCAGCGCCGCGAGCGCTCGGTCCAGCAGGGCGCGCTCCGTGCCCAGTAACACGACCAGCGGTGGGCGCAGGCCCTGGTTCAACTGTTGGATCAGTTCATCAACTTGCATCACTCAGTCCCTTTCAAAAACGTGTGCAGGGTGCGCCCCTCCAGCCAGATCATCCCCGCCGTTGCCGTCGTGAGCACTGGGACCTTGGCGGCAGCCAGCGTCTGTAGCGTCTCGGCGTGTGGGTGACCGTAGCGGTTCGCAACCCCCGCCGAGATCCACGCCCACTGTGGGGCGATCTGCGCGATGAACGCCGGGTCTGTCGCGGTCCGCGACCCATGGTGGCCAACTTTCAAAAAGTCCACCGTCAGTTGCTGGGGCATCAACGTCGTCTGTTCAACGGTACGGTCCGCATCCCCTGTCATCAACCAATCGCTGCCTCCTATTTTACCATAGAGGACCAGCGAATCCGCGTTTTTCTCCGTCGCGGTCGCGGCGGTCGGTGCGACCACCCGCAAGCTGATCATACCCGCCCGAAGCGTTGCCCCGGCCAAGACCTGGCGGTGTTGGGTGACTTGACCCGCCAACGCGGCCTGGACATACGGGTGCGCCGCTGCCAATGGCGTGGTGTACAGCGTCGTCACCGGCATCAATTGCGTCAGCAGGCCAGCATCCCCGACGTGATCGGCATCGGCGTGGGTCAGCACCAGCGCGTCCAGGTGCGCCAAGCCGCGCGCGTGCAGGTAATTGACGATCGCCGCTTTGGCCGGTGGGTTGCGCCGGGTCCCGAATCCCAGTCCGCCGGTGTCGATCAACACGACCCCTTGCTTATAGGGCGCTTCGATCAACAGGGCGTCGCCTTGACCGACATCAAACATGGTCACCCGCCACTGCGCGTGAACATTGACGATCAGCCAGCTCACCGCGAACCAGCCGCCAACGAGCCCCCACCGCTTGCGGACCAGCGCACGCAGGATCAGCCCCACGCCCAGCAGCGCAAGCCCCGCCGGCAAGGCGCCAAAGATCACCTGACCGGGCAGCTGCCCTGCACGCTGGAGCTGCTGCTCGCCGACCGTCAACACAGCACCCAACACGCCGGTCAGCGGCCCCTTCGGCCACAGGCAGACGATCACCAGGGCCGGCATCAAGCCGAGCTCGAATACCGGCATCAATAGCCAGTTGAAGCCCACGGTCAACACATGCAACCGGTACGTCTGAGCGAGGATCACCGGGGCAGACACTGCGGCCAGTCGCCAAGTCGTGCCCCAGCGGGTCGCCCCCGGCGCCAATATCAGCACCCCGGTCAGCAGATAGGTCAGCTGCCCGCCCAACGTGTGCAACACGTACGGCTGGACCAACAGGTTCAACGCAAGCACGAGGCTGAAGCAGTCGAGCTTCGTCAGCATCAATTGCAGCCGGTCGTTGACCAACAGCGCGATGCGCAGCCACACGGCGCGCATGATCCCTGCGCCCGCTGGGAGCAGGACCAATAGCGCCGGTAGCGTGGCGATCAACAGCCAGTCGATCGCCGCCTTCGGGAGCCGCAACCGGTCCGTCAAGGCGTACAAGGCGCCGATCAACGCAAACAGATGCAGCCCTGACACCGAGAACAGATGGAAGAGCCCTAGGTCGATGAACGTCTGGCGCTGCGCGTCAAAATCGGCGTCGAGCTGGCCAAGCAACAAGCCCTTGGCGTAGGTCTGGACCTTGGCCGGTAGCTGAGCCAGGTGCAGCATCAGGCGTGCCCGCAGCCCATGAAGCCACTCGCCAAGCCCCCGCGGCGTCACGACGGTCAAGCTGAGCGCCTGCTTGGGGCTCTGGTAGGCCAGCTGTTGTTGTTGCCAGGCGTAGTCGGCATAATCGAACTCGTATTGATTACGCGCCCCGCTCAGGCGCGTCGCCGGGCCCTGCCAGGTCACGAGCGTCGGTGTCGTCACCCGTGCAAGCTGTGCGGCCTGTGCGTCGGTCAGGGTCACCTGGCCACTGATCCTCACGCCGTTAGCCGCTTGGCCGACGTAGCGCGCCATGCCCGCCTGCAGGGTCCACGCCGTTGGCATCACGCGGACCACCCCCACCGGGCGCGGCGGGGCAGCCGTCTGCTGCGCCATCACGGCCCCGCGCGCGAGGCCCAGGAGCACCCCGACCCCGATCAGCGGCCCGGCGAAGCGCCAGCTCTTGAAGCTCGCCCAACCGATCAAGAGCAGTCCCAGCCACCAGGGTTGCAGGATCAGGAGCAGTCCACCCAGCAGCGCCGCGATTCCGAACACGCCCTGCCGGCTCATGGTCCGACCGTCACTAACGGCGCCAGGCGTTCGTAAGTTTTCTCACCGATCCCGCTGACGTTCTTCAGGTCCTCGACCGTCTTGAACCCCCCACTGGTCTCACGGTAGGCGATGATGTCTGCGGCCTTTTTCGGCCCGATCCCGCTCAGCGTCTGCAGTTCCGCCTCGGTCGCCGTGTTGAGGTCGACCAACGTGCCGCTTGCGCTCGCCGCGCTGGCCCCACTTGCGCCCGGTGCCGGCGCCACGGCTGCTTCCCCTTTACTCGGAATGTAGAGGCTTTCCTGGTCGCTAGCGAACTTGGCCAAGTTGATCTGCGTGATGTCGGCGACTGGCGTCAGCCCGCCGGCTGCCTTGACCACGGCGTCCCAGCGGGTGGTCGTCGTCACCGGGTAGAGCCCAGGATGCACGACGGCCCCTTTGAGGTGAACGACCCCCGCCTGCGGCCCGCTTCCGCTACTCGTAGCCGTCGAACGGCTGGCGGTGCTGGTGCTGACGCTAGCTGTCAGCGGTTCAACGCTGGCCGGCTGCGGCCGCGCCTGCCACCAGAGCCACCCCAGCACTGCGACGACGACTAACGGGACGACCCAATATAGGCGCACCCACTCCTTAAGTTGATCCATCTGACTCACCTCCATTCACAGGAAGATTTCGCCAGTTGGCCCAAAAAAACCGCGACATCGTCACGGCTTCCTTAACGGTTCTGTAAGTAATCGACGGCGTCTTGCAAGGTGCGGACCGGCACGATCTTCATCTTGGTCCCGATCGCTGCGGCCGTCTTCTTGGCAACTGCGTAGTTATTCTGATAAGTCGGATCGACCTTCAGGATCGCCTTGGTCGCCGGTTCGTCCGGGGCGAAGAACACCTTCGCCCCCGTCTTATCCGCGATCACGACTTTCTTGTCGATCCCACCGATCTGGCCGACTTGGCCAGCGGCGTCGATCGTTCCGGTCCCCGCGATCAGCTGACCGTCGCGTAACTGCTGACTGGTGATCAGCGTATAGGTCTGGAGCGCAAACATCAGCCCCGCACTCGGTCCGCCGATGTCACCGGCATCGATCGCGACCTTGGGCGTCGTCTTGACCGTCGTATGCTCCGTCAGCGTGATGCCGATGCCCGCCTTGTGGGTCCCTGGAAGTTGCATCAGCTTGCCGCTGGCGTGGTGGACCTTGCCTTGGCGCGTGTAGGTCAACGTCAACCGACTGCCGACCTTACGTCCTTGGATCGCCTTGATGTAGGCATCTGCGCTGGCATAACGCCGTCCGTCCAGCTGTGTGATCGTGTCACCGAGCTGGAGCTTGCCCTTGAACGGCGACTGCTTGAGGATCGACATCACGTAGATGCCAAGCTGATTCACGGTGACCGGGCGCTTGGCCAGCTTGAAGGCCGCGACCACCGCGTTAGTGCCCGCACTTTGGATGTAGTAGCGCTGCAACAGATCATATTCGGCGCTGGTGTCGCTACCCATCAGCTCCTGTTTGGACATCGTCTCCGCATAGGGCTGAAACTTGCTCCACAACAGGAGCGCCGGGCTGGCCGGGCCGATCACGCCGACGGTGGTCAGCATGTAGGCGCCTTTTTCCGTATCTTTGTGCTGGTCAACCGTGACGTAAGGCTTGAGGGACTCGGCTGAGCCAGGCACCTCGATGTAGCGATTCGTCGGCCAAAACAGCAGCCCCCCGACGACCACCACCAGCCCCAAGGCCAGCGCGAGCCAGCGCCACCAACGGTGAGTCCGCTTCGTCGTCATAGGCGCTCACCGCCAAACTTGGCCTTCAACGCCGCATCGACGTTAGCCGGGACCAGCGCACTGACGTCGCCACCAAAACTCGCGACTTCCTTGATCAGGCTGGAGGAGATGAAGCGGTAGCGCTTATCCCCGAACAACAGCACGGTCTCGATCTCTGGCGCCAGGTTCGCGTTCATGTCTGCGATGCCGCTTTCGTAATTATAGTCCGCGGTGTTGCGCACGCCACGAATCAGGGCCGTCGCGCCGATCTGGCGGGCGTACTCGACCGTCAGCATCGCCGGCTGGGCAACCACACGCACGTTGGCCAACGCGGCGACCGCCCCGTCGATCAGGGCGAGCTTCGTCGCCGCGTCGAATAGCGGTGCCTTGCTCGTATTCGTCATCGCCGCGATCACGACTTCGTCGAACAAGCGGCTGGCCCGGGTCACCGTATCGAGGTGCCCGTTCGTGAAGGGGTCAAAACTCCCCGGAAACAATGCGATCTTCGTCATACCATCACTCACTTCGCTCTAGGATCAAAACTTGCGCCACGCCGTAGGTCTGGTGGCGCAGCTGCGTGTACCCCACGATCTCTGCGGGGTACTCGACATCGAGGCCGGTCTCCAGCATCACCCGCCCACCCGGGGCGAGCAGGTCGTGGGTCAAAAATGCGGCCAGTTGCGTCAACACAGTCTGTTGGGCGTATGGCGGATCGGCCATGATCAGGTCGAACTGCTGGTGCGCCGCCCCGAACTGGGCGATCGCCCGGTCCACTGGGGCTTTGAGCACCGTGAAGCGCTCGGGGGCCTTGGTCAAGGCAACATTCGCGTGGATCGTCTTGATTGCCGCGAACTGGCGATCGACCAATGTTGCGTGGGCCATTCCGCGCGATACCGCCTCGATCCCGAGTGCCCCAGTGCCAGCATACAGGTCGAGCGCCTGCCCACCGGCAAATTGCTGCCCCAGCATGTTGAACATCGATTCCTTGACCTTGTCTGCGGTCGGCCGGGTCTGATCCCCCGGCACGGCGTTCAGCCGGCGGCCGCGAAAATCACCACTAATGACGCGCATTAGGTCCTCCCTTCGGGGCATCGTCGTCTTCGTCGTCTTCCAGCGCCGCCAAACTGCGCTGGCCACCGTATTCAGTGGCGAGGCTCGGTTGCATCGAGACCTCGACTCGCTTGACGAAGCGCAACTTCTCCAGCTTTTCTTGCGCGGCCGGGATCTGCGCTGCATCAAGGTACAGATAGACGTACTTCATGCGCTTGGAGACATACAGCACGCTGCCGTAATGGCGCAATGCCTTGATCTGCTTGAGTGAATAGACCCAAACCACCAGTCCCTGACGCGGGGTAAGCGCTAGCATGTCCTTTCCTCCTTGCGTGTGTCACTCAATTCTGGGCGGCTGGCTTCAGGATCGCCAGCAGCTCCTGGCTCTGGACTAGGTCGCCTTCTGCGACGTACAGATGCCGCACTGTACCACTGAACGGCGCGTGCACCGTGGTTTCCATCTTCATTGCCTCGGTGACGAACAGCGGCTCACCTTCCGCCACCGTCTGCCCGACCGTCACGGCGACGCTCAGGATCCGCCCGCCCATCGGAGCCGGGATCTGGTTCTTGTCGGTCGGCTCGGCCAGCTGGTGACTGGCGGTCGCGTGCTGAACACTGGCATCGCGGACTTGCGCCTCGCGCTTTTGGCCGTTGACGGTGAAGTACAGCGTCCGCTGACCGCTGGCATCGGGTTCGCTGATCGCATCCAGCTGCATGATCATCATCTGACCCGGCCGCAGCAGCACCCGCACCCGCTCGCCGACCCGCATCCCCTGGAAGTACGTCGGGCTATCCAGCGTGGTGACGGGGCCGTATTGCCCCTGACGCTTCAGGTAGTCCTTGTAGACGTCCGGGTAGAGGATCGCCGAGAGCACTTGCGCCTCGCTCGGATGCGGCACACCAGCCGCCTTCAGCGTCGTCCGCACCGCGTCGAAGTCGACGGGTTCCGCCAGGCGCCCTGGCCGCACGGTCAGTGGGGCCTGCCCCTTGAGGATCTTTCGCTGCAAGGTAGCCGGGAATCCGCCGACAGGCTGCCCCAAGTCGCCGCGGAAAAAGTCCACGACGGACGCCGGGAAGTCCAGCGTTTCGCCGTGATCCAACACCGCTTCTGGGGTCAGGTCGTTTTGCAGCATGAACAGCGCCATATCCCCAACGACCTTCGACGACGGGGTGACCTTGATCAGGTCCCCGAACAGCGTGTTGACCTGCGCGTACATCGACTTGACCGCCTCGAAGTCGGTCAGGCCCATGCTCTTGGCCTGTTGCTGCAGGTTCGAGTACTGGCCGCCTGGCATCTGCACGGTGTAGATGTCGGTCAGCGGCCCGGTGACATTGTTGGCAAAATCAGCGTAGTACGGCCGGATCGCCTGGAAGTACTGGTTGAGGTGCTCGGCGTTCGTGATCGCCAGGTCGGGCTGCCGCGGGCTCCCCGCCAGCGCGTAATAGAGGCTCTCCATCGACGGCTGACTGGTGGTCCCAGACATCGCCGACTGCGCCACGTCGACCACGTCGACGCCGGCGCGGACCGCCTGTACGTAAGTCGCCACCCCGTTGCCGGTCGTGTCGTGCGTGTGCAGGTGAAGCGGGACGTCCACCGCGTCCTTCAAGTCGCTGATCAACTCATAGGCCGCCTGTGGCTTGAGCAACCCCGCCATGTCCTTGATCGCCAGAATGTTCGCACCAGCGTCGACGAGCTGCCGCGCCAGGTCGATGTAGTAGGCGCGGTCGTACTTCGGATGCGCCGTACTCAAGATGTCACCGGTGTAACACATCGTGCCTTCCGCCAACTTACCGGTCTCGCGCACCGCGTCGATCGAATGCGTCAACTGCGGGACCCAGTTCAGCGAGTCAAAGATCCGGAAGACATCGATTCCGTTCGCCGCGGCCACCTTGATGAACTGCCGGATCACATTGTCCGGATAGTTCTGGTAGCCGACCGCGTTACTGCCCCGAAACAGCATCTGGAACAAGGTGTTCGGCATCGCTTCGCGCAGCAGCGCCAGGCGCCGCCACGGATCTTCGTTCAAGAAGCGGTACGCGACGTCGAACGTCGCCCCGCCCCACATCTCCATCGAAAACAGGTTCGGCAGCGCATTGGCCATGTCCGGGGCAACGCGCAGCATGTCGCGCGTCCGCATCCGGGTGGCAAACAGGCTCTGGTGCGCATCGCGGAACGTCGTATCCGTCAGCATCACCCGTGGCTGGTCGGCCAACCACGCGGCAACGGCCTCAGGCCCGTCCTGCGCGAGCAACTGCACCAGGTTGACCTTCGGTGCCGCCTGCGGGAACTGCAGGCGGTAGCTCCAATCTGGGTAATACTTCTGGTCGTGGCGCTCTAACCCCGGAAAGCCGTTGACGGTGATCTCCCCGACATAGGCGAGCAGCTGGTCGGTGGTGTTGCGCGCCGGCTTGAGCTTGAACAACTGAGGGGTCGCGTCGATGAAGGTCGTCTCCGCTTGCCCCTTCTGGAACGTCTCCGAGCGCAGCACATTTTCGAGGAACGGCAGATTGGTCTTGACCCCGCTGATGCGAAATTCACGCAAGGCGCGCTGCATCTTCCGCACGGCGCCCTCGAAGGTCGCGGCGTGCACCGAGGTCTTGACTAGGAGCGAATCGTAATACGGGCTGACGATCGCGCCGGCGTAAGCGTTCCCGACGTCGAGGCGGACCCCGTAGCCCCCGGGACTGCGGTACGTTGTGATCGTGCCCGTGTCCGGCATGAAGTTGTTCGCCGGGTCCTCCGTGGTGATCCGGCACTGGATCGCGGCACCGCGGAAGCTCAGCGCGTCTTGGTGCGGCAGCCCGATGTCGTCAAACAGGTCCGCCCCTGCGGCGACTCGCAGTTGGCTCTGCACGATATCGACGTCGGTGATCAGCTCCGTGATCGTGTGTTCGACCTGCACGCGCGGGTTGACCTCGATGAAGTAAAACTGGTCCCCTTCGACCAGGAACTCGACGGTACCAGCGTTTTCGTAGTTCAAGCTTGCCATCAGCGCGACCGCGGCGCGGCAGATCTCGGCGCGCAACTCAGGCGCCAGGCCGATCGCCGGGGCGATCTCGATCACCTTCTGGTTGCGCCGCTGCACGGAACAGTCCCGCTCAAACAGGTGGATCAGGTGACCGTGCGTGTCGCCGAGGACCTGCACCTCGATGTGCTTGGCGGAGCGGATATACTTCTCGACGTACATCCGGTCGTCGCCAAAGCTTGCGACCGCTTCATTGACCGCGTTTTGGTAGACCGCACGCAGTTCTTCTTCGGAGTGCACGATCCGCATCCCCTTGCCGCCGCCACCGCTGGCCGCCTTGAGCATCACGGGGAAGCCATGCGTCTGCGTGAAGGCGAGGATCTCCTCGAAGTCCTGCGTCGGCTCCGGGGTCCCGGGGATGGTCTGCAGCCCGGCGGCGTGGGCGGCGGCCTTGGCCGCGACCTTATCGCCAAAGATGTCTAGAAGCGCTGGCCGCGGCCCGACGAAGGTCAACCCAGCTGCGGCGACCTTGCGCGCGAACGTCGCGTTTTCGGACAGCAACCCGTAGCCGGGGTGGATCGCGTCAGCACCGCTGACCTTGGCGATGCGGATGATGTCATCCATATCCAGGTAAGCCGCGATCGGGGCCTTGCCGGCACCCACTTGGTAAGCCTCCTGCGCCTTGAACCGGTGGATCGCCAGCTCGTCTTCTTTCGCAAAGATCCCGACCGTCTTGAGCCCGAGCTCCTCGGCGGCGCGGAAGATCCGGACCGCGATCTCCCCGCGGTTTGCCACTAACACTTTATGCATGCGTGCCCTCCTTGGCCTTTTTTTCACTTGCACTGATGTTGAGCATCAGCCCGACGCTGATCGACAGCACCAGCATACTGGAGCCCCCGTACGAGATGAACGGGAGCGTGACCCCGGTGACCGGGATGACCCCGCTCACCGCCCCGACGTTGAAGATCGTCTGGATCAGCATCATCGTCGCGATGCCGTATGCGATCAGCGCATGGTAGTTGTTCTTCGCCCGGATCCCGATCAGGTAAAACCGCCCGATCAAGAAGAAGATGCCGATGATCACAAGGCTCGCGCCGAGTAACCCCAGCTCCTCAGTGATCACCGCGAGGATGAAGTCGGTATACGGCTCTGGCAGGTAACCCAGCTTCTGGCTGCTCATGCCCAGACCGACACCCCAAAAGCCGCCGTGCGCGATCGCCAACAGCGAGTTGACCACCTGCCCGCCCTCAGTCTTGACCATGTCAAAGGGGTGAAACGCCGCGACGAGCCGCCGCAGCTGGTAGCTGTGCTTGAGCACCGTCTCGGGGATCTTGACCTGCGACAGGCCGTAGTAAGCCGCCCCGCCGAGGCTACCGAACAGCAGGCTCATCCCGATGCCCAGCCGCAGTGAGATCCCGCTGGCAAAAAGCATGATCAGCGCGATCATGGTCAGGATGATCGCCCCCCCGGTATCCGGCTGGCTGAGGACCAACACGATGCAGACGGCCACGATCATCAGCGGCCCCCAGAGCTCGCGCACCTGGAAGTCCGGCCGGCGCATCTCGTCTTGGCGCTGCGTGAACATGTACGCGAGGTAGAGGATCACCGCCAGCTTGGCAAACTCAGCCGGCTGGATGTGCACTGGCCCAAGTGGGATCCACGCGACCGCCCCGTTGACCGCGGCCTTAGGGTCGAGTTTGCCCTGCACGACCAGGATCAAGAGGCCCGTGAAGATCAGCACCCACATCCCCACTTGCGCCCACTTCGAGCGCAGGAGTGACAGCTTGAAGTAATAGAAGAACGCAACTAGCATCACCCCGAGCAGCACGAACAGCAGCTGCTTGATCATCACAGATGTCTCGGCGTCGCCGAAGTGCACCCGCACGTAATACGCACTGGCGGAATAGACCATCACCACACCGGTTGCACACAGCACCAGGAATGGGATTAAGATGTAGTAATCCATGTAGCGGAGTTTCTTGAACACGGCACTCGCCCTTTCACGGCAAAATGTTGTCTCGATTATACCATACGTTCCGCGCCGGCGCGCCGCGGTGCGTCGATCCTTGCGGCGGCCGCGCGGGCTTTTTTTCAAAAAAGCATTGCAATCCGATTAAGAAACGATTATATTCAGAATCAATCAATGGCAACGAAGAGATAAGTACCTCTGGGCGCGCGCGCAGAGAGCCGGGGTGGGTGTGAGCCGGTCGCGCAACCGTTGGGAATATGGTCTCTGAGCCAGTGACGCGGCGAGCTTCGGTGAGCGGCGTCCGGGCGCGCCCGTTAACGCGCTAGGGTATCCGTGCAGTGTGGCACGCGTACCCGATGAGTGGTCGCTAGCGATAACGATCAAAACAACGGGTGGTAACACGACTTGTCGTCCCGGGAACTTCAGTTGAAGTTCCCGGGCTTTTTTTGTCCCTGTTGGCCAGATCTGCCCCGCTCCCCACTCGATATGTCGCACACCGCTTCTAAAGGAGATCACCACATGACCGATCCAACTTATCACTTCGAGACCCTGCAGTTGCACGCCGGCCAAGAGGAACCGGACCCGACCACCGGTGCTCGGGTCACCCCGATCTACCAGACCGCCAGCTTCGTGTTCAAAGACGCCCAGCAGGCCGCGGACCGCTTCGCCTTGCGCGACGCCGGTAACATCTACGGCCGCCTGACCAACCCGACCAACGCGGCACTAGAGACCCGCATCGCCGCCCTAGAAGGCGGCACCAGTGCGATCAGCCTGGCCAGCGGCGCCGCCGCAGTGACCGCCGCGATCTTGAACATCGCCGGTAGCGGCGACCACATCGTCAGCGCCGCCACGATCTACGGCGGGACCTACGAGCTCTTCGCCGAGACCTTCCACCGGCTCGGCATCGACGTGACCTTCGTCGACCCCGATGACCCCGCCAACTTCGAGGCGGCGATCCAGCCGAACACCAAGGCGCTGTTCTTTGAGTCGCTGGGTAATCCCGCCATCAACATCGTCGACTTCGAGGCAGTCGCTGCGATCGCCCACCGGCACCAGATCCTGACGATCGTTGACTCCACCTTTGCGACACCGTACCTGATCCAGCCGCTGGCACACGGCGCCGACATCGTCGTCCACTCGGCGACCAAGTTCATCGGCGGTCACGGCGCGACGCTGGGCGGGCTGATCATCGAAAACGGTCAGTTCGACTACCGCGCCTCCGGCAAGTACCCCGGCTTCACGACCCCGACCCCATCTTACAACGGCCTCGTCTGGGCCGACCTAGCCCCGGCCGCGTTCACCACCAAGATCCGCGCGGAGCACTTGCGCGACACCGGTGCCACCTTGGCCCCCCAATCCGCTTGGTACTTGCTCCAGGGCCTTGAGACCCTGTCACTGCGCGTCGAGCGCCACGTCGCCAACGCGCGCAAAGTCGTCCAGTTCCTCGAGGCGCACCCCAAAGTCGCTTGGGTCTCCTACCCCGAAGCGACTGGCTCCAAGTACGGGGCGCTCGCCCAACGCTACTTCCCCAACGGCACCGGCTCGATCTTCACGTTCGGCTTGAAGGCGGGGCGCGCCGGGGCGATCCAGCTGATCGACCACTTGACCCTGTTCTCGCTCCTGGCGAATGTCGGCGATGCGAAATCGCTGATCATCCACCCGGCCTCGACCACGCACGCCCAGCTCAGCGACGCGCAACTCCAGACCGCCGGGATCACGCCGGACCTGATCCGCCTGTCGGTCGGGATCGAGAACATTGACGACCTATTGGCCGACTTGACCCAGGCCCTGGCGACGGTCGACTGATCGCCCGTTGGTGCTTGTCGCCGCTTCAGGCCCAACAAAAAAACCGTTTCGCGTCTGGCGAAACGGTTTTTTAACGGTCTTGGGTTACAGGTCCTTGGCCATCTTACGGCGCTTGTCCGCTTTCTGGCGCTCACCGGTGTTCAGGATCTTCTTGCGCAGACGCACGGACGTCGGCGTCACTTCGCAGAGCTCGTCATCGTTCAGGAACTCGATGGACTCTTCCAAAGACAGGTGCTTCGGGGTCTTGATCGCAGCCGCGTGGTCCTTACCAGATGCACGGGTGTTGGTCAGGTTCTTCCCCTTAGTCGCGTTGACGGCGATGTCGTTGTCGCGGCTGTTTTCACCGACGATCATCCCCTCGTACACATCGACCCCAGCGTCGATGAACAGCTGACCGCGGTCCTCGATGCTCTGCAGGGAGTAGGTCGTGCTCTGGCCGGCGTTGATCGAGACCAGCGCCCCGGTATTCCGCCCGGGTTCCCAGTTCTTGATCACCGGCATGTACTTCTCGAAGGTGTGGTTCATGATCCCATACCCACCAGTCGAAGACATGAATTCGCTGGAGTAGCCGATCAAGCCACGGGAAGGCGCGAGGAAGACCATGCGGGTCTGACCGTTACCTTCGTTGACCATGTTGATCATGTCACCCTTACGCTTCGCCATCGCGTCGATGATCGAGCCGGTGTATTCTTCCGGCGTGTCGATCTGCACTTCTTCGAACGGTTCGCTCATCACGCCGTCGATGTCGCGGTAGATCACTTCCGGGCGGCCGAGTTGTAACTCGAACCCAGCCCGACGCATCTCTTCGACCAGGATGGACAGGTGCAGTTCCCCACGCCCGGAGACCATCCAGGCCCCCGCCTGATCCGTCGGCTCAACGCGCAGTGAAACGTCTGTCTGCAGCTTGGAGTTCAGGTAGTCTTCGATCTTGCGCGCCGTCACCTTATCGCCTTCGCGACCGGCAAACGGGCTGTCGTTTTGCAAGAACAGCATCTGCAACGTCGGCGGATCGATCCGTAGCACCGGCAGTGCTTCTGGCTGGCTCGCGTCGGCGACCGTCTCGCCGACGAAGATGTCATCCATCCCCGACACGGCGATCAGGTCCCCGGCCTTGGCCGTCTGCACTTCGACCCGCTTGAGGCCGAAGAACCCAAACAGCTTGGTGACCCGGAAGTTCTTCTTGGTCCCGTCAAGCTTCAGCACGGACACGGAGTCGCCCACAGAGATCGTCCCGCGGAAAACGCGCCCGATCCCGATCCGCCCCACGTAGTCGTTGTAGTCCAGCATCGCGACTTGGAACTGCAGCGGTTCGTCGGTGTTGTCTTCAGGTGCTGGAATCGTCTTGATGATCGTATCGAACAGCGGCACCATGGTGTGTTCCTGGTCCGCCGGGTCATCGGAATAGCTAGACGTCCCGTTGATCGCACTCGCGTACACGATCGGGAAGTCGAGCTGGTCGTCTTCGGCGCCAAGGTCGATGAAGAGTTCCAGCACTTCGTCAACGACTTCGGCCGGACGGGCGCCTGGCCGGTCGATCTTGTTGATCACGACCACCGGGGTCAGGTGCTGCTCCAGCGCCTTCTTCAGCACGAAGCGCGTCTGTGGCATGGTGCCTTCGAACGCGTCCACGATCAGCAGCACGCCATCGACCATCTTCATGATGCGTTCCACTTCACCACCGAAGTCCGCGTGCCCGGGGGTATCCACGATGTTGATCGTGGTGTCCCCGTACTTGACTGCCGTGTTCTTCGACAGGATGGTGATCCCGCGTTCCTTTTCAATGGCGTTAGAGTCCAGCGCCCGGTCCCCGATGCTCATGTGCTCGGCGAGGGTGTCGGATTGCTTCAGCATCTCGTTGACCAACGTCGTCTTCCCATGGTCAACGTGGGCAATGATGGCAATGTTGCGAATATCGTCGCGTGTCTTCACGTGTGTTAACTTCCTTTCAGCGTGTCGCTTTTGGTTACGGCATAAAAAAACGTGTCGGTTCGACACAGTCTTCGGTTACACATTATAGCACAGCCAAGGTGGTTGTGGCAGTTTTCTGAAAACTTTATTTTGGGTGCACGAAACCGCTCTCGGGTGACGCGATAATCGTCAAGATCGTCGCGTGCGCCTGCGGCATCGCCGCGACCACCAGTCCGGCTTCCAGCAGGTCCACCGGCGTGCCATCCGGGCGGGTCACCCGCAACCCGAACCCGGCGCCGATCGCCATGCCGGCAGCGACGTCCCAGGGCTGCAGGTAGGACACATAGCCGACCTGTTGCCCTTGGGCGATGGCGAGAAACTCCATGCCGGCGCTGCCGGTCATGCGCGGCCCGGCACTCGCCAAGGCGATCTCGCCGAGGTGCATCCGATTGCGGATCACCATCGGCGCGTTGACCCCGAGCAACCCGTCAGCCAGCGCCCGGTCCGGGACCGGTGGCAACGGCACCCCGTTTTTGGTCGGGGCCAGCGTCGGTCCCCCGGTGATCAGCTCGTCCCGCATCACGTCAAGGATCGCCCCATACAGCGGGACGCCGTCTTGGTACACCCCGATCATCACGGCGAAGTGCGCGCGTTGCTTGACGAAGTTCATCGTGCCGTCGATCGGATCGACGAAGAACACGAGCCCCGCCAGCCGGTCGAGCTTCGCTGCGCCCCCTTCTTCCCCTTCAACGTGGGCATTCGGATAGGCCGCGTGGATCTGATCGATCAAAAACGCCTGGTTCGCCCGGTCCACGTTCGTCACCAAGTCGTTGCGGTTCGTCTTGGTCGTCACCGCGACCGGGGCCGCCATCGCCGCCAGGATCCGGCGCCGGCTCTCGTCCAGCCAGTTGCGGACCTGCCGATCAAGGGTCGTGAGCACCACCGTCATGGCGCCACCCGCAGTTTGAGCCGCGGCGCGGTACTCGTCTTCGCGGCCTTGACCACCTGGTACAGCGAATAGCCCGAGTCCGCCTCGAAGGCGCGACCCAACTGGCGCTCGGTGCCCTTGTCCGGGACGACTGACTTGAAACCGTTATACGCTGCGAGCAGGTTCGCGCGGTCCACGCCTTTTTCGTAGGCATCCTCGACCAGCGAATAGAACGTCGTGACCTGGATCATCTCGTCTTTGGTCCAGTCTAGGTCTAATGGGTATTGGTAGTTTGGTTTCATCCTTCATCACTCTCCTGTTGGATCTCAGTCAGCTTCGCCATCACGCCGGCAGTGATCGCCGCGACCTCCTGCTGCTCGGCATCGGACCCGCTGACGCGCGCCACCTGCGTCACGCCGCGCGCGTCGATCAACATCGGCTGCGATAGGGCTAACGGCGTCTCCGCGGCGTCGACCAGCGTCGCCACCGGCGTCAGCAGCGCGTCACCGGCCAAGGCGGCGATCAACCGGCGCACCGACGCGGCAATCACGAACTCGTCTGCGGCGTCCGCGAACGCCTGACACGCTTGCACCGCATCGCCCATCAGCGCCGCCGGGTCACCGTCTTTGAGCAGACTCAACACCGGCGTTGCACCGACATACGCACGGCTCCACAACAAGGCGTAATCGCGCTGCGTCCCCACCGCATACGCCGTCACGGTGTCGACTGGCACCGCCAGCCGCGTCGCCAAGAAGCGCCGGAAGCAGGCCGTCAGTGCCTGCGTGCCGACCCCCAGCACGCTTGTCTTCGGCAGACCGGAGATCCGCTGCGCAAAAAACGTCCCGACCGCGCTTTCCTGGGTCGCCACCAGCACCACGCCGCCGAAACCGGCGGCCATGGCCGTGTTGAGCACCTTGCGCATCTGCGCGACCGTACTGGCGCGCTGGGCGGCAGCCGGCGCATCACTGTAATCCGTGAACACCAACACGTCGGCCATCCCCAGCACTTTAGGGGTCGCTTTTTGGATCTGATTCGCCCCAAGCGTTGCCAGCGCTTCAAGGGCAGGTAGTGCCACCGCACCAGGCTCCGGGGTCTCCACCGCCAGCGCGAGGGCCAGGTCACTTTGGATCAACGTCGCCGCCACGCAGGCTGTCGCCCGGCTCTGGCCGCATACCACCACTCTTTGCATCCCACTTCCTCCATATACTTCTGTATTTTACGCATTTTGGTCACAAAACACAAAACCGGCTTTCGTCAGGCGACCACCCGTTGACACAGCGCCGGCCCGCTAAGCCCGTGGACCCTCGCTCTGGTCTCGTCGAGCTGCGGTTCCACAACGCGGCCACGTCTTGCCACGCCAACCCCCTCGCGCCCAACCCCGGGGCGCAATGCGCTTGCCTGAGCGAGCCGGCCCGCTAAGCCCGTGGGCCCTCGCTCTGGCAACCAAAAAGCGCCCAGGTCAGGAGGCTGACTTGGGCGCACTGTCTTCAGTTACAGGTTCACCGGCATCCCCAATGCGAGCTCGGCACCGTCCATGATCGCCTCACCCAGCGTCGGGTGCGGGTGGATCGTTAGCGCGAGGTCCTCGGCATTCAGCCCCGACTCCACGGCAACACTCAGCTCCGAGATCAGGTCGGACGCGCCTGGGCCGGCCACTTGCGCGCCGATGATCGTCCCCGCGGGATTGGTCACGAGGCGCACGAAGCCGTCCGTCTGCGCCAGCGAGATCGCCCGACCGTTGGCCGCAAATGGGAACTTCGCGGCCTTCGCCTTAATCCCCTGGTCCTCGGCTTGCGCCTGAGTCAGGCCCACTGAGGCGAGCTCCGGATCGGTGAAGCAGACCGCTGGCATCGCCTTGTAGTCGATGATATCCGGCTGGCCAGCGATCGCCGCAGCCGCGACCTTGCCCTCGTAGCTCGCCTTGTGCGCCAAGGCGGCCCCTGGCACGATGTCACCGATCGCGTAGATGTTTGGCACGCTGGTGCGCCCTTGGTTGTCGACCTTGATCAACCCCCGGTCCGTCGTCTCGACCCCGACAATGTCCAGTCCCAGGTTGTCCGTGTTCGGTCGGCGCCCAACGGTGACCATCACGTCATCCGCTTCAAGGGTGTGGTCCTGACCGTCAACGGTATAGGTGACGGTCACGCCGGTGTCGTGCTCTTCGGCGGTCTTGGCCATCGCGCCGGTGATCACGTCGACCCCGCGCGCCTTGAAGGACTTCGTGACCAGCTGCACCATGTCTTTTTCGAAGTTCGGCAAGATGCTCGGCGTCCCTTCAAGGATCGTCACATGGGCGCCAAGGTTCGCGTAGGCGCTCGCCAGCTCGGAACCGACGTACCCGCCGCCGATGATGACGAATTCCTTCGGCACTTCGGGCAGATTCAGGCCGCCGGTGGAATCGAGCACCCGCTGGCCGAACTTGAAGCCCTTGATCTCGATCGGCCGCGAACCGGTCGCAATGATCAGGTTGTTGAACGTATACGTCTGCGCGGAGTCTTTTTGCATCACGCGCAGGCTGTGGTCGTCCTTCAAGAAGGCCGTGCCCCAGACGACGTCGATCTTATGCTTCTTGAACAGCATGCCGACCCCGCCGGTCAGGCGCTCGACGACTTGGTGTTGCTTCCAGTCCTGCGTCTTGGCAAAATCCAGCGTCGCCCCGTTGCTCTGGACACCAAAGACGCTCCCGCCCTTAGCCTCCTGCAGCGCGTGCCCGGCGTTGATCAGTGCCTTGGAGGGGATACAGCCGACGTTCAAGCAGACCCCGCCGATGAAGGTATTCTCGATCACTGTGACCTTCTGGCCCAGCTGTGCAGCGCGGATCGCCGCCACGTAGCCGCCGGGGCCCGCCCCGATCACAACGGTGTCCAAATCAATTGCAAAATCGCCAACAACCATGCTTATCCCTCCATCAACAGCAGATCCGGATCTGCGAGCAGTGTCTTCAGTTCATTCAGCGCACGTTGTGCCAGTGCGCCATCGATCAAGCGGTGGTCGTAGCTCATCGACAGCTTCAACATGTTGCCGACCACGAGCTCACCGGCCGCATTGACCACCGGCTCCTTGGCGATCTTGCCGACGCCGAGGATCGCCACTTCCGGCTGGTTGATGACAGGCGTGAACCAGCCGCCACCGATACTGCCGACATTACTGATCGTCATCGAGCCACCGCGCATCTCGGCCGGCTTGAGCTTGCCGTCCACCGCCTTTTGCGCGTTTTCGCTGATCTCACGGGCGATCGCAAAGACAGACTTGCTGTCGGCGTTCTTGATCACAGGCACGTACAGACCATGCGGCGTGTCCGTGGCGATCCCGACGTTGAAGTAATGCTTATAGACGATCTCGTCGCTGCTGTTGTCGATCGATGCGTTCAGCGCCGGGAAGTCACGCAGCACTGTGACCAGCGCCTTGACGATGTACGGCAGGAAGGTCAGTTTGATCCCACGATCCGCCGCGACTTCCTTGTACTGCTTGCGGTGCGTCATCAGCTTGGAGACTTCCACCTCGTCAAAACTCGTGACATGCGGACTCGTCGCTTTGCTGGCCAGCATCGCCTTGGCGATCGCCTTACGCGTCGGGGTCATCTTCTCGCGGGTCTCGTATTCTGCCTCTTCAGGCGCAGGCTTGTACGCCGGCAGCGGTTGGGCCGCCGCTGGTGCGACCGGTGCAGCAGGCTGGGCTGGCGCCGGTCGATCGGCGGCCGGCGCGATCGGCGCGGCCGCAACTGGTGCACCGCCTGCCTTGAAGGCATCGATGTCCGCCCGCGTGATCCGCCCACGCTTGCCGGTGCCTGGCACTTGGGTCAGGTCGACGCCCTGGGTCCGGGCGTACTGACGCACCGATGGCATCGCTAAGATCTCACGGTCCGGGTCGACTGGTGCGCTCGGCACCGCAACCGCCGCTGGTGCCGCCGGCGCAGCCGCGACTGGTGCGACGGGGGCTGCTGAGGTTGGCGCCGCCGGTGCGGCCTCGTTGTGGCCTGGTGCGTCCATCTCGACGAGCACTTCACCGACGGTGGCGACCTGACCCTCAGGAACGAGCACCTGGAGGACTGTGCCGCTGACCGGTGACGGGATCTCCTCGACGCTCTTATCACTTTGGACTTCCAGCAACGTCTCGTCTTCAGCGATCTGGTCTCCTGCCGCGACGTGCCACTTGACGATCTCGCCTTCCGCGAGTCCTTCGCCGAGCTCCGGAAGCTTGAATTGGTAGACCCCGCCGGCAGCCGGTGCCGCCGCGGTCGCTGGAGCAGGCGTCGCGGCTGGGGCAGTAGGCGCCCCGGTCCCGTCGTCGATCTGAACCAACGGCTGGCCGACAGTGGCGACCGTGCCTTCAGGGACCAGGAGCGAAAGGACCTTGCCGGTCACCGGCGACGGGATCTCCTCGACGCTCTTGTCGTTTTGGACTTCCAATAGGGTGTCGTCTTCGTTGATCGTATCGCCTGGGGCAACGTGCCACTTGACGATCTCACCTTCCGCGATACCTTCACCGATGTCCGGTAATTTGAATTCATATGCCATGTCTGTTTCTCCTTCTTAGAACGCCACAATCTCGCGGACCTTGGCTTCAACGTCCTTCGCATTCGGCAGCCAAGTCGTCTCGGCCTCGCCGAATGGGAACGGGGTATCCGGGGCCGCCACTCGTCCGATTGGGGCCTCCAGTGACAGGATCGCACGCTCGGAGATCTCGGCGATCACGGTGCTGGCCACGCCAGCCATGCGCTGGGCTTCTTGAACGACGACCGCCCGGTGCGTCTTTTCGACCGAGGCGATGATCGTTTTCACATCCAGCGGGGCAATCGTGCGCAGGTCGATCACTTCGACCTCGATGCCGTCTTTGGCCAGGACGTCGGCCGCCTTCAGCGATTCGCGCACCATCGCGCCATAGGTGATGATCGAGACGTCGCGTCCCGGGCGAGCGACTGCGGCTTCATCCAATGGGACCGTGTAGGCCTCATCGGGCACTTCATCGCGGAAGGAACGGTACAGTTTCATGTGTTCCAGGTACAAGACTGGGTCATTGCTGCGGATCGCGCTGATCAAGAGTCCCTTGGCATCATACGGATTGCTCGGGACAACCACGCGCATCCCTGGGAATTGCGCGACAAGGCCCTCGAAATTATCTGAGTGCATCTCAGGCGTGTGCACGCCACCACCGAACGGTGCGCGGATCGTGATCGGCATCTCCCGCGTATTACCCATGCGGTAGCGCATGCGCGACATCTGCCCACCGATGCTGTCCATCACTTCAAAAATGAACCCGTAAAACTGGATCTCCGGAATCGGCCGCCAGCCGGTCAAAGCCAACCCGATCGCTAGGCCACCGATACCGGATTCGGCCAGCGGCGTGTCGAACACGCGGTCCTCACCGTGCTTGAGCTGCAACCCGTCAGTGGCGCGGAACACCCCGCCGTTTTGACCGACGTCTTCACCGAATACCAGCGTCTTCGGATCGGCCGCGAGTTCTAAGTCCAACGCATTCGTGATCGCTTGGATCATTGTTTTTTGAGCCATCTCACTTGGCCTCCTTTGCTTGGTACTGGGCGATCTGCTCGGCCACGTTTTGCGGTGCCACCTCGTAAGTGTTCTGCAAGAATTCAGAGACCTTCTGCTTCGGTGCCTGGTCGGCCTCAGTGATCGCCGCCTTGATGTCTGCCTTGGTCTGCTCGATCAACGCGTCTTCTTGCGCCTGCGACCACAAGCCTTTGGCGGTCAGGAAGTTCCGCATCCGGATCAGCGGGTCGCGCTTTTGCCAGATGTCGTCGGTCTCCTTGCTGCGGTAGCGCGTCGGGTCGTCCCCAGACAGGGTGTGAGGCCCGTAGCGATAGGTCAACGTCTCGATCAGGACCGGTCCGTTGCCAGCCGCGGCATACGCCCGCGCCTCCTTCATCACCTCGTAGACGGCCAGCGGGTCCATCCCATCGACCTGGATCCCCGGGATCCCCATCGCGACCGCCTTTTGGGCCAGCGTCTCCGCTGCGGTCTGCTTCTCACGCGGCACGGAGATCGCGTACTTGTTGTTCTGCACGACGAAGATCGCCGGCGCCTTGAACGCCCCTGCGAAGTTGACCCCTTCGTAGAAGTCGCCCTGAGACGTCCCGCCATCGCCGGTGTAGGTCCAGGCGACTTCGGTGCTGTTGTTCTTCTTCAGCCCCAGGGCGACGCCCGCCGTCTGCACGTACTGGGCCCCGATGATGATCTGTGGCGGCAACGCGTGCAACTCAGCCGGGTACTCATTGCCCTTGACGTGCCCCCGTGACCAGAGAAACACGTCAGCAACGCTCAGCCCGTGTTGGATGAGCTGCGGAATGTCGCGGTAGCCACCGAGGAGCCAGTCTGATGACTGCATCGCAAAGTTGCTGGCGAGTTGAGACGCCTCTTCGCCGCTCGTCGGTGCCCAAAAGCCCAGGCGGCCCTGGCGGTTGAGGGCCGTTGCGCGCTGGTCGAGCACGCGCGCCCAGACCATCTGTGTCATCAGTTCGACCAGTTCATCGTCAGACAGATCCGGCATCAAGTCGGCGTTCACGACCTCACCGACCTCATCAAGGATCTGCACTGTCGGGAAGTCCTTCGCCTGATTGCGCAACAACTGATCAAAATCAACTGCTTGCTGGTTTGCCATAGTTGGAACCCCTTTTCGTGTGTCTGTGTTCTGATTTTTTAGGAACTGTATTAGTTCAGCCCTTTACAATATGACTTTAACATCACGAAAGCGCGAATGCAAGCGTTTCACCCGCTAAGGGCAAAAAGTATAAATGCCTTAATCAAGCCTGTGAAAGCATTCACGGACCAAAAGAAACAGATTGAATTGTGAATTAGTACACATAGGTAACGCTCGGTATGGCTCAACCACGCAAAAACGCCTCGACGCGTGTCGAGGCGTTCAATCTCAAGTGTCTGTCAATTAGGCCCAGAGCCACGAGACGGGGTCCTGGTTGTAACGGAATGCGGCTTCTTTGGCCGAATGTCGCATCGGAGCAACCAGGGCACGACGCACCTGTGTCGTTGGGGTGGCGATCAGGCGCCGTACTGGCACCAGCGCGGTCGCGAGCAGCGGCCGGGCGGTGTGCTGGCGAAGGACCTGGGTCTGCACTTGACTGAACCAGGTGAGCGCCGCTGCGCGGAGCATCCCCAGGCCAGCCGCCAACGTCGGGCGAGTCAGCACCGGTGCGGCGAACAGCGTCTGGGCGTCCGTCGCGATGAAGCGGTTGTCTGCGATCGCGAGCACTTCGACGCGCGCATCGTGCAACACCCGGCTCCCTGCCAGCGCTACGCCGGTCGGCACCTGCCGACCGGTCAGCGCCAGCACCACGCGCAACCAACTCGTTGTGACAGTCGCTGCGTCCGTCAGCACATCAACGGGCAAAAGCTGGCCAGCACGGACCTGAACGAGGTCGCCGGCGACCAGTGCCTGCGCGTCGATCGCCCGAAGTAGCCCGTCGCGAACGACCAGCACCGACTGAGGGGCGTTGAACTGCATCAGCCAGCGCTTGAAGGCGGCATGGACCGCCATGCTCGCGCCAAAGATCAGCGTCGCCAGTGCGAAGCCGAGCCACGCAGCGTTGAACCAGGCGTCGGATAAGAACCCGAGGCCCGCGCCCAACAGGAGGACCGGCTGTAGCTGAAACGCTGGTGCCAAGATGCGCGCCGCGTGCCGCTGTGTGAATTGCTTTTGCTTGACCTGAATCCCGGTCAAGCCACTGCGTACTTGCATCATCGTCTGTCTCCTCTCTTCCCAGAGAGGCTAGAGACGTGCCGAATTTAATTTAGATTAAGTGGTGGCACATGCTCAAACCTTCCGGGATCTGCGTTATCCGGACTACCACCATCGATCGCTGTTTGTTTCATGCACTCACCACCCTTCCTTCACTCGCCGTTGCGCGTAAAAAAGCGCGCACCAATCGGGTATGCGCGCGATTACTGCATCCCAATCGTTTAGTTTTAGCACTATACGCCTAGAAGCGGACTTCAGTTGCATTAGCGCAGGCCTTTGTAGACAAGCGCAGTTGACTCATTGGCATCTCTGGATGTTTCTGAGCAGCAACATTGTTCGTATAGGAGCCTCACCTAACGGAAAGCACCGTATTTAGATTACTCTTATATCATACGCAATCTATCTCCTGCTGTCAAGGTGAGAGCTTGCAGATTGACTTTTTTGTTCCGCCGAGGTGTGGTAAAGTGGATTAGAAACCATGATATGGAGGTCACGCACGTGTATTTAATGAAAGACATTACCCGCGACGGCGAGCCCGTTCTGCGCCAGGTCGCGCAGCCAGTCGAGTTCCCGTTATCCGATGCAGACCGGCAACTCGCCCACGACATGATGGAGTACCTCGTGATCAGCCAAGACGAGGACGCCAACGAGAAGTACAAGCTGCGCCCCGGTGTCGGACTAGCCGCCCCTCAAGTGGGCGTCGGCGAGGCAATGGCCGCCGTCTTGGTCCCGGGTCCCGATGACGCCATTCTGTTCAAGGAAGTGCTCATCAACCCGAAGATCATCAGCCACAGTGTCCAAGAGGCCGCGCTGTCTGAGGGCGAAGGGTGCCTGAGCGTGGACAAGGACGTGCCCGGCTACGTCGTCCGCCATGACCGGATCACGATCCGCTACCAGAACCTCGACGGCGAGACCAAGAAGGTCCGGCTCAAGAACTACCCGGCGATCGTGTGCCAACACGAGATCGACCACCTCAACGGGATCCTGTTTTATGATCACATCGACAAGCAGCAACCGTTCCACATGGATCCTCAAGGGATCTTGATCGACTGACCCATTCGCCTCACGCGTTGCGTGGGGCGTTTTTTGTGCCCCTTGGCCCCAAAAAAACAGCCCGCAAGCGGGCTGTTGGGTCTCATTGGTGCGTCTGTTTGCGGCCCTCGACTAGGCGCGAAACGACCATGGACGCGGCGAGGTTCCCCGTCGAATTCAGTAGCGTCGCCGGCACGTCGATGATCGTCGAGATCACCAAGATCAGCGGGATCGCGTTGGTCGGGAAGCCGAACATCGTGACGATCAGCGTCTCGGCGATCATGCCGCCGACCGGGACTGCCCCCATCACCGCGCCGACGAAGAACCCGCCGGCAATGATCAAGAGGATGTTCATCGGATCCGTGATGTCGCGGCCGAATAGCAGGAACAAGAAGGCCACTTTGAAGACCCCGCCGATCGCGGAACCGTCTTTGTGGATGTTAGCCCCCAGCGGAATCACCGTGTCGACAATGTCGTCGGAGAGCCCCATCGCCTTGGCCGCCGTCAGGTTCGCCGGGATCGAGGCGGCCGAGGAGCTGGTCGCGATCGCCGTGATCGCCGGAACGGTCACATGCCGCCAGTAGTTTCGGACACTTTCGCGGCCGCCCGCCATGAACGCGTACAGCGTCAAGACGCCGAAGAAGTAGATCACGGTCAAAACGAGGTAGAGCACGAAGGCCCGCAGGTAACCGCCCACGATCTGACTGCCGAGGCTCCCGACGACGCTGGCGAAGTAGCAGGCCAGCCCGATCGGGGCATACTTCATGATGTAGTTGACCACCTTGAGTACAACGGCGTTCCCGGATTGCAGGAAGCGGCGGAAGAAATCCCCTTTGTCGCCGCTCGCTGACGTCGCGATGCCGACGAACAGGGAGAAGACGATCATCGCCATCATGTTCGACTTCGACAACAGCTTGGTGAAGTCATCCACGGTGAACAGCTCGACTAACCGCTGCAGGACCGGGATGTCCGATTGCTCGGCCTTCACGTTGCCCATCATCGCCTTAAGGCTGTCGACGTCCCCGGTCTGGATCAGCGGGAACAGCCGCACCCCAATGTAGCCGATCAACGTCGCGACGGCTGCGGTGAACAGGAAGACGGCGACCGTTGAGCCAAGGATCTTTCCCAGCCGGGCCTTGTTCCCCATCGACCCGATCGCACTGGTGATCGAAAAGAAGATCAGCGGGATCAAGATCATGTACATCAAGTTGAGGAAGAGTTCCCCGAACGGCTGTAAGACGCTCGCCTTGGGCCCGACGACGGCACCGACGATCCCACCGATGATCACGCCGCCCAGCAGCAGAAACGTTTCTTTATAATTGCTCCATAATTTGCGCATGAGATACTCCAGTCACTAATTTTTCATAAAATCAGCCTTTAGCCTACCGCATAACGTGTGCAGACACAAGTCTGAAGCGCGGGTGTTCGACTTTTTTACCTGCATCGATCAGACACGCGCAACATCGGCGACGTACTCAGCGGTGACCGCATTGGTGACAAAGGCGACATCAAAGTGTAGCTGCCCGTCCCGCCGCCAGTAGTCGGTGACGACGAACGCGGGCGTCTGCGGATCCACGCCCTGCTGCCCCGTCGCCGTGGCGACCGCGACCAACGCCGCGTTGAGCGCGGTGACGGTGCCGTCTGCCGGCTCAGCCACCTCATACTCGAACGCCAAGATCCCATGGCCCCAGACATCGGCGACCGGCTCGGACGCCACGCTCGCCGCCCAGCCAAGTTGTCGAAGCGCACCAGCCACGGCGCTATCGGTGATCCGCTGGGCCTGCGCGATGTACCCCCGCAGCGCCTGGCGTCGGTGAACCGCCCGCCACAACAAGACACCGGCCACACCGAGTCCCACGATCAGTATGCTGAGCCACCACCACATCTCGCCACATCCTTTCTTGGTCAAGGCTTTGGGTCCAGTATAACGCATCGGACCGCCCGCGCGATACCGGCACGGGCGGCGTGGCATCCCCTTGCCAAGTATGATAAACTGGTCATAACTGTTGAGTACGCTCGACAAACGACCGGTAAATCGCAAGGCGACACCCCGCGTTGGGGCGTTTCTTTGCGTAGACTGAAAGGAGTAGCAACAATGATCTACAAAGTATTGTACCAACCCGATAAGGTGCGCAACCCGAAGCGGGAGACGACCCAGACGCTTTACCTCGAAGCGGATTCTGCGGCCGCAGCCCGGGCCCTGGTCGAAGACCACACGCCTTACAACATCGAATTCGTTCAGGAGCTGAGCGGAAACTTCTTGGACTTCGAGAAGCAAGCGCCTGGCTTCGAACTGACGGAGTTTTGATCTAGATGAAACTCAATGTCAAGAATAACGAAACCGCCGTTTTCGCGATCGGCGGGCTGGGTGAGATCGGTAAAAACATGTACGGGGTTCAATTCCAAGACGAGATCATCGTCATCGATGCCGGGATCAAGTTCCCGGAAGATGATCTGCTTGGGATCGATTACGTGATTTCCGATTACTCTTACCTGCAACAAAACCAAGACAAGATCCGCGCGCTGGTGATCACACACGGGCACGAAGACCACATCGGTGGGATCCCCTACTTCCTGAAGCAGGTCCCGAACGTCCCGGTCTACGCCCCACCGCTGGCGGCGGCGCTGATCCGCGGCAAGCTGGAAGAACACGGCCTGCTGCGCACCACTGAGTTGCACGAACTCAAAGAAGACGCCGTCCTGAGCTTCAGCAAGGTCTGGGTCGACTTCTTCCGCACCACGCACAGTATCCCAGATACCCTTGGGGTCGCGATCCACACCCCCCAAGGCGTGATCGTCGAGACCGGGGATTACAAGTTCGACCTGACGCCAGTCGGCGATCAGCCGTCCCCGAACTTGCAGAAGATGGCACGCCTGGGTGATGAAGGCGTCTTGCTCTTGATGAGCGACTCGACGAACGCCGAGGTCCCGAATTTTACGAAGTCCGAGCGCTTCGTCGGCCACTCGATCCGCCACCTCTTCGATGGGATCGAAGGCCGGATCATCTTCGCGACCTTCGCGTCCAACATCAGCCGGATCGCACAGGCCGCCCAAGCCGCGATGGACCACGGCCGCAAGATCGCCGTCTTCGGCCGGTCGATGGAAACGGCGATGGTCAACGGCCGCGAACTCGGCTACCTCGACATCCCAGATGACGTCTTGATCGACGCCCACGCGCTCAACAAGATCCCCGCCAACGAGGTCATGATCCTCTGCACGGGCTCGCAAGGCGAACCGATGGCGGCGCTATCGCGCATCGCCAACGGGACCCACCGGCAGATCTCGATCCAGCCTGGCGATACGGTGATCTTCTCCTCCAACCCGATCCCTGGCAACACGGTCAGTGTCAACCACGTGATCAACTCGCTGGAGGAAGCGGGCGCCGAGGTCATCCACGGCAAGGTCAACAACATCCACACCTCCGGTCACGGTGGGCAGGAAGAGCAGAAGCTGATGCTGCGGCTGATGAAGCCGAAGTTCTTCATGCCGATCCACGGGGAGTACCGGATGCTGAAAATCCACACCGAGCTGGCCCAGGAGTGTCACATTCCCGAAGACCATTGCTTCATCATGGATAATGGGGACGTCCTCGCCTTGGGCAAGGACACGGCGCGCCGCGCCGGTCACTTCCCCGCCGCGGATGTCTACATCGACGGCTCTGGCATTGGCGACATCGGCAACGCGGTGATCCGCGACCGGCGCCTCCTGTCCGAAGAAGGGCTCGTCGTGGTCGTGGCGACGATCAACATGCAGAAGCAGGCCGTGCTGGCCGGACCAGACTTGCTGTCACGCGGCTTCATCTATATGCGTGAATCCGGCGAGCTGATCAACCAGGCCCAGCGGCGCGTCTACCGCACGATCAAGGCCACCTTCAAGCAAAACGAGAAGGTCACCGAGGGGATGCTGAAGGACGCGATCACCGCGAACCTGCAAGAATTCTTGTTCGATAAGACCGAACGCCACCCGGTGATCCTGCCTATGCTGATCACCCTGTGAGCCACGCCCCCGCTGCAAAGCCGCAGCGGGGGTTTTTGGTCATCAGAACCAAAAAGTGCGACTCGCCACAGTTCCAAGTTGTTTTCTGGAATCTCGCCCGGTATAATCAAACTTAGTGAAAAATCGGAAGGGGTAAGCGCATGGCCGCTGTTTTTTTCTACATCATCTTCAATCCCGCCGCGGGGTCTGGCACCTCGGTGGCGACCTTTAAGGCGGTGCGGCAAGTCCTCGATGACCGGCAGCTCCCCTATGAGATCCGCGTCAGCCGCTATTCTGGCCACGCCGTCCAGCTCGCCCGTCAGATCGGTAGCTTCAACACCCATGACCACGCCGTCCTGATGGTGATCGGCGGCGACGGGACGCTGAACCAAGCGATCACCGGCCTGCGCGAGACGAAGCAGCAGGAGCTGCCCGTCGCCTACATCCCGGCGGGCTCCGGCAACGATTTTGCCCGCGGGATCGGGATGCCGCAGGACCCGATGGCGGCACTCGACCAGATCCTCGCGGCGACGGCCCCGATCACCCTCGACATCGGCCAGTACACAGAGGCCACCCGGCACGAATCTGGCTTCTTCGTCAATAATGTCGGCGTTGGCTTCGACGCCGCTGCGGTCGCAGCCGCCAACCGTAGTAGCTACAAGAAGCTGTTGAACCGCCTCCACCTCGGCAGCCTCGCGTACATGTTTGGGGTCGTGAATGTCTTCTTCTCACGCAAGCCGTTCCCCGTGACGGTCCATGTCGACGGCCAATACGAGATCATCCAGCGGGCTTTTCTCTGCACGACGACGAACCACCCCTACTTCGGCGGCGGCGTGCGGATCCTGCCGACCGCGACCCCGACAGACGGTGAGCTGGACTTGATCGTCGTCGAGAATCTCAACGTCTTTTATTTCCTGTTCCTGCTGCTCGAGCTGATCCGCGGCAAGCACATGAAGTACAAAGCGGTGCACCACTTCAAGTCGAGCCACTTGCGCGTTGAGACCAACTCCCTCGAGTATGGCCAGATGGACGGCGAAGAGATGGGCACACGGGCCTTTCAACTGGAGTTCAACGTGACCAAGCAGAAGTTCTGGATCAAACTGGACTGATACCACCACCAAAAAAGCAGTCGCGACCAAGTCGCGACTGCTTTTTTGGGTCAGAAGTAATCCGAGAAGTACGGCTCATCCATCGGGATCAGGTTTTCCAGCAACTTAACGGCCTTCTTAGAAGCCTGCAAGCGCTCGATCTTCGCCAAGTAGGACGGGCGGCGGTAGCTCATCATCATGGTGGTGAGCGTCTGAATGTCCAGTCGTACCGCCTCACCGACCGGCCGTTCGGTCACGTGCAGGCCCGCTTCGTCCCACCACAGGCCGAAGGTGCCATTATTCCAGCTGGCCAAGGGGTCGCTGACGATGAAGTGCAGCGCACCGGTCGGCTCAACGAACGGGTAGTGCCTGAGAAATTCCGCGACATCGACGATCCGCGCCATGTAGTACGGGTGAATGGTCTGGTTGATGTCCCCATCATCGAGCAGGAAGTGCAGCGGCTCGTTCTTGTAGATATTGCCGCGGACGTGCTCGACCATCGAGAAGTGTGCGGCGACGAAGTTCCACAGCCCGATGCGGGCCTCCTGCGTGTTGTAAACCATCTCTTTGATGTGGAAGACCTCGTTGGCGATCCAGTACAGGACGTAGCCTTGCGGAATGTCGTGGTCGTCGTAATAGACGCCGGCAGTCCGCTCCTCTTCATTCTCCCACCGCCAATACTCGTCCCAGTTCAGCTGGTTGCGGATCATTGCCCCGTGGTTGTGCAGCGCGAAGCGGTCGTAAGTCTCGATCACATCCGGATCGTCGATCTCCAGGCGCTCCACGTGCCCCGGCATGTCCGCATTGGCCTTAGGCAACTGCGTATCGCGCACATCGAAGGTCAGGTGATCGGACATGATCTCCCAGCCTTTTTTGCGGTAAAACGGAATGGCGTACGGATAAAGGTAGGAGATCCACTGCCGGTGCTCACGCATGTGCGACAACCCCAGTTTGACCAGGTCATGCATCAGGCCGTGACCGGCATACTCAGGGTAGGTCCCGACGCCAGTCAGCCCTGCCATATCATAAAGCGTCCCGTGAATATTGACGCGGCACGGGTAGATCGCCAGCTGCGAGATCAGCTCGTCGCCGTGGAACCAGCCGATCACATCGGACTTCTCCAAGACCGGGCGCTTGGCCCGTTCGAGCTCCCCTTCATCATAGCCGGATTCCTCCACGTCCTTCGCGGTCACCTGAAACACGTAGGTGAGCAGGTCGTTGAACTGCTCGAGGTTGGCCGGGGTAACGGGGCGGATCTCCAATTCGGATCGTATGTCTGACATAAAAACTCCTTCTTCAAAGTTGGGCCGCCACGCTGGCTGGGGTGATCCCAGTCATCCCGATCATCGGGTCGACCGCGTTGTGGGCGACCATCTCCGGGGTCAGGCGGTAGTCTTGCGGTTCAGGCGCCGCGGGTTGGTCTTCATTATCCGCAGCTGGTATCGTCGTGTCAACTGTGGGCAACGCGACCTGGAGCCGCTCGACCAGGGCGGTCTGGCGGTTATCCGCGACGGACTGGACCGCCAGCTCGAAGGCGCGCGGATCGCCCATCAAGATCAAAAAATCCTTAGCCCGTGTCACCGCTGTATAGAGCAGGTTCCGTGCGAGCATTCGACGACTGCCCAAGGTCAGCGGGAGCACGACGACTTGAAACTCGCTCCCCTGCGCCTTGTGGATCGACGTCGCATAGGCCAGTGTGATCTTGGTCCAATCTGACCGCTGATACGTCAGCTCATTGCCGTCAAAATCCACGGTCAACTCGTCGGTCTTCGAGGCCGCTTGCTTGGCCGGCGTGATCCCGGTGATCTGCCCGAGCTCACCGTTGTACACGTTGGCTTCCGGGTTATTGACCAGCTGCAAGACCTTGTCCCCGATCCGGTAGACCCCGTTCAGCGCCTCGACTTCCTTGGTGCGCGCATCACGCTTCGGGTTCAGGATCGTCTGGATCATCGGGTTGAGCTGATCGATCCCCGCTGCCCCGCGATACATCGGGGCCAGCACCTGAATGTTGGCCGCCTCGAACTTCTGCGCTGCGCGCCCGACGACCTGTCCGACGGCCGCCGCCAGCTGATTCGGCGGGCAGAGGATGAACGAGCGGTCCGGCTGATTCTGCTGCCAATCCGGTGGCAGTGTCCCGCGGTTGATCGCGTGGGCCAGCGGGATGATCGAGCTCGTCGCGTCTTGGCGATGGATGTGCGTCAACTCCAAGCTCGGGAGCGTGCGGCTGCGCAGCAGGTCGGCGAAGACCTGGCCGGGCCCGACGCTCGGCAGCTGGTCCTTATCGCCGACCAGGATCAGTTTGATCCCCGGCGGCAACGCGGTCAACAGCGAGCGAAACAAGTACGTGTCGACCATCGACATCTCATCGACAATCAGGAGCCCTTCCGGGAGGTCTTTGGGCTCGAACTCCTGGGTGTCGACCGCCAATCCCAACAGCCGGTGGATCGTGCTGGCCGGCAAGCCGGTCGTCTCCATCATCCGCTTGGCCGCGCGCCCGGTCGGCGCCGCGAGCATCAGTGGGAACACCTCATCCTTGTATCGGTTCGGGTCCAGCGACAGCGCGTTGAGCTCCGCGTACACCCGCACGATCCCGTTGACGACCGTCGTCTTCCCCGTCCCCGGGCCACCGGTCAGCAAGAAGACCTGCTGCTGCATGGCAGTCTGGATCGCCTGGGTCTGCGTGTCATCGTAGGTGATCCCCTCACGCTTTTCGACCAAGCGGATCGCCTTGGCCACCGCCGACTCACTGGGGGCGTCCTCGTTGGCCCCAAGCAACAAGCGCATCCGGTCGGCGATCGCCCCTTCAGCCTCGTAGAGCTTCTTGGGGAACACCCGCTGGGCTTCGACGTACACGCGGTTCTTGCGCGTCAAGCCAATCAAGGCGTCTGCGACGCGGTTCGGGTCGATCTCCACATTGCGCGCGCCTTCGAGCAGGCCGATCGTCGCGTCCAGCAGTACCGGCAGCTGCGCGTAGGTGTCACCGGTCCCGTCGGTCAGCGTGCTCAAGGCGTCCAGCAGCGCGCCGGCCAGTCGCATCGGCGCATCCGCCGCGATGTTCAGGTTGGCCGCGATCGCATCAGCGCGCTTGAAGCCGATCCCGTCCACATCTGCGATCAGCTGGTACGGGTCCTCCTCGATGATGTGCAACGCGTCCGTGCCGTAAAGTTGGTAGATCCGCGCCGCCATATTGCTGGTGAAGCCGAAGTCGTTCAGCCCGATGATCACCTGCTCCATGCCGAGGTTCGCCGTCAGGTTATCGACCAGCGTCGCGCGTTTTTGGGCGTTAAGCCCCAGCGGCGTCAACACGGCCTCATCCTTGAGGATCTGGTCGATCGCCCCCATCCCCAAGGCATCGACGATCTTCTCCGCGGTCTTCGCCCCGATCCCAGGGAACTTATCCGAGCTCAGGTAGTTGATCAACCCCTGTTTGGAGGTCGGCTTCTCCACCTGGTAATTCGCAGCTTGGAACTGGCCGCCGTACTTCGGATGGTTGACCAGGCTGCCGACAAACGTGTATCGCTCCTCTTCCTTGATGTCCCCGAAGCTACCGGTCACCACGATCTCTTTGTCCGGCCAGTCGAAGTCCTTTTGCTTGATCTCGATCAGCAGGATCTTGAAGAAATTCGTCGGGTTCTGAAAAAAGATCGCCTTGACCTGGCCGCTGACGGTGTGTTGCCCCGCGTCAGCCATGCGCTTGCCCCTTTAAGAAGCCTGCGATGTCACGCACGCGCGACGCCTGCTGGTCGTAGCCATCGGGGTCCAACGCTTGGGCCGCGTCGAGCCAATGACTGCCGTCGGCGCCGGCCCCCGCCTGCGCCATCCCGTATGTGAACAGCACCTTCGCGTCGCCCATCTTCAAAAACGGCGTCAGCATCGAGGCGGCCGCGGTGAAGGCCCCGGTCGTCAGGAACAGCTCGGCCGCCAGCAGCGCTGCGTCGACACGCGTCGGATCCGCCTCGTGTGCCGTCAAGGCGAAGGCCACGGCCCGCTCTGGCCGCCCTAACTGCTGCTCGCACAAGGCAAGCATGTATTGGGCGTCCTGCGCCAGCGCGTTTTGGCCCCCGATCAACTGCTGGAAGTACCGGGCCGCCAGCGCGTAGTTCTCCTGCGCAAACCCCAAGAGCCCAGCGTCATACGTCAGCTCGGCCTCGTTGGGAAACAAGCCCTGCGCCCGGAGCAAGAGCTGGCCGGCCTCATCGTAGGCGTGGATACCGATCAGCATCGTTGCCAGCGTCGCATAGCGCTTGGGGTCCGTCGGCTTCGCGTCGATCCGACGCACCGCCTCTTGGATCGCCGCGTCGTGCTCACCGCGGTTGAATTGCGCGATCATTGAATCTGTCATGATGGCCTCCTTTGGCTCCAGTCACTAGATCGTATCGGTCGGCTCGAGCCGCCGGGTCAAAAAGTGGGTGTCGTTCCAGCGGATCAGTTCGAACGGCAGCTGCGGCCCGTGCGCCGCCAAGATCGTCACGCTGGTGTTCGTCAGCCCGCCGTCCTTGCGCATCGCCGCGATCGGCGTGCCCAGCAGGCTCTGGATGAGCGCGACCAAGGCCGCGCCGTGGCTGACGAACAGCAGGTTAGCCTGCCCGGTGGTGTCCTGCGCCACGGCGTCGAGCACCACCGGTTGCATCCGCGCGATCAGCTGTGGGAAGGTCTCTCCGTGGATTGCCGTCGGATCGTACTCGCCTGGGGCCTCGCGAAAGGCGTGCAGCTCCTTGGGGTAGCGCTTGGCCACATCCGCAAAGCGCATCCCCTCCATCTTGCCCAGGTTGAACTCGCGCATCCCGGCGGTCACCGTCGTCGGGATTCGCTGACCCAACGCCTCGATCAGGGCCGTCGCTGTGTTGCGCGCACGCGGGAGCGGGCTGACATAAGCGTGCGCAAACGGGATCCCCCGCAAGGCCCCCGCCAGCTGCGCGATCTGCGCGTAGCTCTCGGGCAACAGCGGGGAGTCCCCGTTCGCGCCTTGATAGCGCCCCTCTAGATTCCAGGTCGTCTTCCCGTGCCGAACAAAATATAACCGCGTCACACTTGGTCCTCCTCAGATTCGATACCTCTAATTATCGCGATTCGCGCACCACAATTCAAGGCGTGACCGGTATAATGAGACCTAAACGACGAAAGAAGGCCCTCTGGATGATCATTTCGACGACCGTGCTGACTCCGGCGCAGCGCACCGATTGCGACCAGCTGATCGCCGCCGCTCACGCGGCGGATCAGACACACCGCGATCCGTTTTTGAGCAACGACTACAACTACTACCGTGGAATGCCTGCCTTGTTTTTGGCCTACGAAGCCGCGCAATTGGTTGGCGTGCTCACCCTGTACGCCGACGACGCGCCCGGAACTGGCAGTGTGGATATCAACGTGATCGTCGCGCCGACTTGGCGACGACAGGGGATCGCCACCCGGCTGTGGGCGACGGCGCGCACTGTGCTCTTGCGTTACGGTTACCCCACTGTCGAATACAGCTGCGAGCGTCGCTTTTTGTTGACCCACCCGACGCTAACGACCAATGCGCACCTGCACGCCGACCCCGATGCTGAGTGGCAGATGGTCGCCACCCCCCAGCTGACGCCGGCTCACACCAGCCAGGCTGTCCGCCTGATGGTAGCCGCTGACCTCGAGACACTGCTGCCGGCTTACCGCCAAGCCTTCCCCGAGGCCAGTGAGGCAGAAGCAAGGCGTTACCTGCACGTCAACCTGGACGCCGAAGACGTCTGGCCGGTCGTGATGACGCACGCCGGCCAGGTGATCGGCTACTGCGCGATCGACTTAGACGATTACGACTACCTCTTCGGTCTTTTCGTCGCTGCCGATCAGCGCGGTCAGGGACTCGGCCAGCGCTTCGTGGCGTTGATCCTCGACCTGCTGGCCAAGACCCGCAAACGTCCGGTCCGCCTCAGGGTGACGGCGAACAACTCGCTCGCTCATCACGTCTATCAGGCCGCCGGGTTCCAAGACGAGACCGAAGTCCTGTACCTGACACCGCAACAGGCCCCTTGGACCGTGGGCTGACGCCAAACACCCCTCGATGGCCAGCCGCGCATTGGCACCAAGGGGGACGTCAAAAATAAAACAGGTCTTCAAAGCGCACTTCCAGCGCGATCGCGAGGGTCAGCGCCAACTTGGCCGTTGGCGCAAACTGCCCTGTCTCGATCGAGCTGATCGTATTGCGAGACACCCCGACTTGAGCGGCCAAGGCCTGCTGCGACAGGCCACGGGCTTTGCGCACCGTCTGCAGGTGATTGTGTAGCGTCAGCTGATCCATCGCACTCACCCTGGGGCGACCAGCTCGAGCACATACAGCAGGCTGGCGGCCACCGCGGCCAAGCCAGCGCCCCAGCATTCAAGGCGCCCCCAGCCCAAGCGGTGACTCCCGTGGCGCTGGCGGTAAGCAACCTGGACGAACTCATCCCAGCTGAGTATGGCCACGATTAACCAAGGGGCCACCAGCGGGGCGCGCCCCTGCCACTGCTGGATCATGCTGATCACCAACACGCCCAGCAAGAGCCCCCCGAGCACAAGGTGGCCCCCGCTAGCCGCTGCGGCGCGCACAGCGCGCTCCTGTTCATCCCATAACAGGTTATCCCGCCGACTCTTCGCTAAGATCTCGTCTCTTTTCATCACGGCCTCCGCTTATGCCAAGTTAACTTGTCAGACCGAGTATAGACTCGCCAAGTTCACTTGTCAAGTCGCAGCCGCACGGGATCGACCGCGACCCCTTCCAGCGTCAGTAAAGCGACCTTACGGGCCAGGCCCCCCGCATACCCGGTCAGGCCGCCGTCGCCGCCGACGACCCGGTGGCACGGCACGAGCAGGGACACCGGATTGTGCCCGACGGCCCCACCGATGGCCCGGGGGCTCGTTGGGTGGCCCTGGGCCGCGAGCTGGCGCGCCAGCTCACCGTATGTGATCGTGGCCCCCAGCGGCACCGCCTGGAGCAGGGCGCCGACCGCTTGGCGAAATGGGGTGCCCACCAACTCGACCGGGACCTGCGCCGGGGCCGGCGACTGCCCGGCGAAATACGCATCAAGCCACGCCACGGCCTGCACCAGGACCGGCGAAGCCCCTGGCGTGGCCGCCGCAAGGTCGAAGGGGCCGCCAAAGTACGCCTGATCGTCAAACCACAGGCCGTCCACCGCGTGCGCATTGGCCAACAGAGTCATCTCCCCGAGTGGCGCGTGATAGTGCATCGTCTTCATCGTTGAACCTCCCGTACATACGTTTGGGCTTATCATACCACGTCACGCCCCCAAGGGGAATCACCCGCGTCCAGTGCGCCCCCGCGAAAAAAAGTAGCCGCGTGGCTGCTTTATCAGTGCGTCTCAGATGTACTGCAGGACCTTGGCGTCGTTATACGCTAGGTCGATCGTGCCGCCACCGAGGCACTCGGCGCCATCGTAGAGCACGACGGCCTGGCCCGGGGTGATCGCGCGCACCGGCTCGTCAAAAACGATCTTGGCGCGGTCACCGGCCAGCGTCACAGTCACCCCAGTGTCCGCCTGGCGGTAGCGGAACTTCGCCGTGCAGTGGAAGGTCTGCGCCGGCGCCGCGCCGGTGAAGAAGCTCATCCCGCTGGCGTCGAGGCTTGTCGCCATCAGTGCCGGGTGGTTGAAGCCCTGGCCGACATAGAGCACGTTTTGCGCCAGGTCCTTGCCGACCACGAACCACGGCTCAGAGTTCTGGCTGTTGCCCCCGATCCCCAGCCCGGAGCGCTGCCCGATCGTGTAGTACATCAGCCCATCGTGCGTGCCCTTCTCGACGCCATCCAGCGTCATCATCTTGCCCGGCTGGGCCGGCAGGTAGGTCGACAGGAACTGCTTGAAGTTCCGCTCGCCGATGAAGCAGATCCCGGTCGAATCCTTCTTCTTGGCCGTTGCCAAGCCGTACTCCGCGGCGATCGCGCGGACCTCAGGCTTCTGCAAGTGGCCGATCGGGAACAGCGACCGCTTCAGCTGCGCCTGAGAGAGCTGGCTCAAAAAGTAGGTCTGATCCTTATTGCCGTCTGCGCCACGCAGCATGTGCACGGTCCCGTCAGCATCCGTCGTCGTCTGCGCGTAATGCCCCATCGCGATGTAATCGGCATCAAGTGCCTCGGCGTAAGCCAAGAACGCCTTGAACTTGATCTCCTTGTTGCACATCACGTCCGGGTTCGGCGTGCGCCCCGCCTTGTACTCGTCGAGGAAATACTGGAATACCCGGTCCCAGTACTCCTGCTCGAAGTTGATCGCGTAATACGGGATCCCGATCTCGCTTGCGACCTTGGCCACGTCCTCGTAGTCGGTCGTCGCGGTACAGACCCCGTTTTCGTCGGTGTCGTCCCAGTTTTTCATGAAGACGCCGACGACATCATAGCCCTGCTGCTTCAGGAGCAGCGCGGTGACAGAGGAGTCCACCCCGCCAGACATCCCGACCACAACGCGGGTGTTGCTGTTGTCCACAGTGATCACCATCATTTCAATCAGATTCTGGAAGTTATCCGATTTGAAGGTCGTCAATTCCAGTAATCCCCATTATACCAGTGACGCGGTCAAAAACAATCCTAACGCAAAGTAAGTGCTTTACCGGTAGCGAATGTTGCTCAGCCGCATCAGCTCCTTATAGCGCGCCTCTGCAACAGGTGGCAACAAGAAGCCCTGCTTGTGCATCAGCCCGGCCGCTTCCAAGTTCATCGTGGTCAGCACGTATGGCACCGACGTCCCCTGGGCCATCAACAGATCGTAATAGGTCTGCAACAGCGCACGCAGTGACGCTTGGGTCGGGGGCAGGGCCGCCATGATCTCCGTCAGCTTCGCGATCGCCAACTTGGCGCGCTCACTGCCACCAGCGTACCACTTGACTTCCTTGTCTTCCGCCCGCCAACGCAGCAGGTGCCGCCACTGAACTTTTTGCTTCATCCCCAGCAAGACGCGCACATCACAGTGCAAGACCGTTGCTAGCGCGACCAGCGTGGCAATGTCCGGATAGCGCTTATCCAATTCCCACTTCGACACGGTTTGACGTGTCACGTGCAGCTGCGTCGCCAACTCGGTCTGGCTCAATCCGACCGCCTCGCGTTGCTGACGCACCGCTGCGCCGATCCTTAATGTCATCCTCACCCACTCCTTTTGGGTCCCATCATACCCGTCGATTCGCCGCACTGCCAGCATTTCTGCCCGCAACCGCGCGTTGCCCCCTGACTGATCGCGCCCTAATGCACCGTGGCACCGGCACGTCGCCGTTGCGCCACCGGGCCAGGCGAAGCCGGCCGGTGCTGACCTGAGCGCGTACAGCCTCGCGCCGGCGCCTAGGCACACAAAAAGGCCGCGTTACCACGGCCCCGTGTGTTACGCCGGATCGATCACGTTGCGCTCGATCAGATTATCGATGATGTACTGGTACTGTTCGACGTTGTCTGCGGTCTTCGCGTCTTGGAAGATGTTGACCGCCTTCAGCCCGTTCGCTGTCGTCACACCCATCTGGAAGGCAGACAGGTCCTTTTTGACCGTCACCTTGAGCTTGTTGGCCGCCGTGAACGGTGAGTTCGGATCGAGGCTGCGCTCTAACTGGAAGTTCCCGTTCTTCGTCTGAACAAACCCTAAGTCGATCAACGTGTAGCGCTTCAGTTGCGCGCTGATCTGGTAGGTCCGTGGGTCGCCCAAGGCTGACCCGGTCGCCGCTAATGCCATACTCTCACACTCCTCGCATTGGATACGCTTCTAGTTTAACATTGCCGCGCCCCTGTGCGCAAAAAAACCGCGACTCAACGCGGTTTTTGACCGTTAGCGCGCGGACTTGGCGCGCAGACGCGTGACGATCTTGATCAAGGCCGTGGTGAACTGCGTCACGTCCAGCGCCGTGGTGTCCTTGCCGAAGCTGATCCGGATCGACTCCGCGATCCGGGGACTGTCGGCCCCGTACATCGCTGTCAGCACGTGCGACGGCTCCAAGCTGCCCGCGGTGCAGGCAGACCCGCCCGAGACCGCAAACCCGGCCAAGTCGAGGTTCGTCTGGAGCGCGTAAGTCGACACGCCTGGGAACCAGAGGTTAAACACATGGTTCAACGCATCGGCTTGGACCGCGCCATTCACGTCAAACGTGATCCCTGCGGCGCGCAAGTTATCGATGATCTGGTGCTTGAAGCCGAGGTATTTGGCCTGCCGATCGGCCTTCGTCTGCGGGGTGATCAGCTTCACCGCCGCGGCGAACCCGGCGATCCCGACGACGTTCTCCGTGCCGGCTCGCCGCTTCATCTCCTGCTCCCCGCCGCGGATGAACGGTGGAAAGTTGAGCCCGTCACGCCGGTAGAGGAAGCCGACCCCCTTAGGCCCATTGATCTTGTGGGCGGACACCGACAGCAAGTCGACGCCCAAGGCCGCGACATCGATGTCGAGCAACCCGTACGCCTGCGTCGCGTCCGTGTGGAACCACGCCTGGTGCGTGGCCAGTCGCGCACCGATCGCCGCGATCGGCAGGTGGCTGCCCACCTCGTTGTTCCCCATCATCACGGAGACCAGGATCGTCTCGTCGTCTAAGGCCGCGTCCAAGTCACCCAGGCTGATCTGCCCGGTCTCATCCACCGGTAAGTAGGTGACCCGAAAGCCCTCGCGTTCCAGCTGGGCCATCGGTTGCCCGACGCTGGGATGCTCGATGGCGGTCGTGATGATGTGGCGCCCCAAGGCGGCACGCGTGTGGGCCGTCTGCAGGATGGCGGTGTTGTTGGCCTCTGTGGCCCCGCTGGTGAGCTGGATCTCACCCATCCGGGCACCGATGCTGGCGGCCAGCGTCTGCCGGCTTTGGTCCATCACGGTGTGCGCCGTCCGACCGAACCAATGCGTCGAGCTCGGGTTGCCGTAATCATTGGTCATCTGTTCCGTCATGGCCGCGATGACCTGCTTAGCCATCGGGGTCGTGGCGGCGTTATCGAGGTAAATATGTGCCATGACGTCACTCCTTTGCGCTTGTTGGGTCAGGCTGCGAGCTGCTTGATGTAGGCCAAAAGCATCGCGGCGCTCCGCCGCCCGGCCTCGATAATGAACTCATCGAAGTTCACACTGGCCGACTCGTCACCGTTATCGCTCATCGCCCGGATCACAACGAACGGCTTGTGGAACTGCGTGGCGACCTGGCCGATCGCGCCGCCTTCCATCTCAGACGCCAGCGCCTCCGGGTAGATCGCGTGAATGCGCGCGATCGCAGCTTGGCTGTTGATGAACTGATCGCCGGTCACGATCAAGCCCACATGCGTGGTCAGGTCCACCGCCTGCGCCGCCTTAGCGATCGCCGCGACCAGCGTCTCATCCGCCGTGAAGCGCTGCGGCTGGGCGGGAAGCTGGCCCGGCAGGTAGCCAAACGCCGTCGAATCAACGTCGTGGTATGCGACCGCGCTGGCGATCACGACATCGCCGATGTTCAGCGCCGGGCCGATGCCGCCGGCCGAACCGGTGTTGATGACGACATCTGGTTGGTACTGGTCGATCAAGATCGCGGTCGTCATGGCCGCCTGGACCTTACCGATCCCGCATTCGACTAAGGTGACCTCGATCCCGTCGATCGTGCCGTGGTAGTAATGCTGGCTGGCAAAGACTTGCTCGCGCTGGCCTTCCAGCTGCCCCAACAGCGTGCGGATCTCTTCTTCCATCGCACAGATAACGCCTAACTTCATGCTCAATTCTCTCCTGTCTCGTTCAACTGACCGTCTGGTGGTCACGGTCCTCTATTGTACACTGACTTTTAGTCAGTCACAACCCAAACAATACCCCGGCGACGATCACGAGCAACCCGATCACGATGCCGATCGCCCAGTTCAGCTTTTTCTTCAGGCTATTGACCTTCTTATAGGTAACGTCATCGAATCGGCCCGTGGTCGGGTGCGTTCGCGTCTGCTTCGCGTAATCACGCTCGACCTGGCGGCGCCGCGCGTCGCGGCTCTCCGCTTCGGTCTCAGCGTGCTGTTGTGCCTCACGGTAAGCCTTGCGAGAACGTGTTTCAGCCATGGTCTTCCTCCTGTCTCATCGCGCGCCAGGCATTCAGCCCGATCAGCGTCTTCGCGTCGCAGAGCGTCCCTTCGGCTTGCGCCGCCTGCGCCTGGTCGAGCGTCAACCACTCGCCCGCCAGCTGTTCACCGTCGTCCAACGGGCGCTGGTGCGCCGGGTGGTGCAGGCCGGTGGCCATGAACAGGTGCGTCTGTGCGTCCGAGAAGCCGGCGCTTTGGTAAAACGCGCCTAGCGCCTGCCAGGTCGTCGCCGCTAGCTGGGCCTCCTCGTTGAGTTCGCGTTGCGCACACTGAAGCGGCGACTCGCCCGGCTCGATGCGGCCGGCCGGCAGCTCCAATGTCTCCTGCCGCAGCGGCGTGCGCCACTGCCTGACGAACAGCGCACGCGCCCCGCGAATGGCGAGGACGCCGGCTGCCCCATGCGTTCGGACGATCTCCCGCACCTGGGTCCGGCCATCCGGTAGTGCGACCGTCGCGCGCGTCAGCGTCAGGATCCGTCCGCGGTATAGTGTCTCAGTGGTCACGATGCGTTCCATGCCCTCGCCTCCCTTCGACCCTTAATGATACCAATTCTGCCCGCGTTTACAAATGGCTTAATCAAAACTCAAAGAATCTCAATCTAGAGGCGGATATTCCCCCTGCGGTTCTATGGTAAACTAAAGGCACGATATCGAAAAAACTCAGGAAGTGAAACGCCGTGAAAAAAACCCAAAAACGTGTCCGCCGCTGGCGCGTGGCCATCTGGACCGCCGGTGGGTTCGCGCTCGGATTACTCTCGCAACAACTCTGGCTAGCCCTCTTCGTCGCCCTGGTCTTCGGGGGCGCACGCCTGATCGGGGAACTCTCGCGCCCGAAGCCGCAAGCACCCGAGGAGACCCCGCCGCTGACCGACAAAATGGCGGCCCACTACGCCGACTCGGGCCTCAGCGACAGTGAGATCGACCTGTTCCGTGAGACCATGGACACTGCCGCCGCCCAGATCCGCGAATTCGATGCGATCGCCGCGCGGGTGCCTAAGATCAAGGCCGTCGCCTTGAACCATGACCTGCAAGACGTCCTGCACGCCTACTTCAAGGCGGTGGTCAAGACACCGAAGCAGCTGGCAATCGCCGGCCATTTTATCTACGAACAGCTCCCGAACCTCGTCAGCATCGCCAAGAAGTACGAGGCGATCAGCCACCATGAGGTGAAGACCCAAGACACCTACGACGTGCTGACCACTGCGGCCAACACCTTGAGTGAGCTGGCCGAGTCGATCCGGACCGACTATGCCACCTTCGTCGAAACCGACCTGGACGACCTTGAAGCCGACCTCAGCTTAGCCAAGAAGCAGATCACCCCACGGCTGGCCGAATCGACTGTTCAGCCCGGCCACACTGTCGATCTGACCCACATCAAAGAAGAAATGGAGAACACGCATGAGTGACGAACAACCCACCACAGAGACCCAAAGCCTCGTCAATGACCTGCTGAGCCAGCCCTTCTCGGCCAACGCAAACCCGGTCGTCGAACAGGCCGCCCCCGCTCAAGTCGAGAACCGCCTGACCCCCGAACAGGAGGCCCAGGCCAAGGAACTGGCTAAGCAACTCGACGTCAAGACCCAGGATGCCGTCATGACTTACGGCGCAGCGGCCCAAAAGCAGCTCGGCCAATTCTCCCAGACCATGCTGAACCAGGTCCAAAGCCAAGACACCGGGGCTGTCGGCGATGCGCTGACCAGCCTGATGGCCCGCCTGAACGAGGCGAACCCAGACGAACTGCGCGCCGAAAACAGCAACATCTTCAAGAAGATGTTCGGCAAGGTGAAGCGGTCGATCTTCGAGATCACCGCCAAATACCAGAAGATCGGTGCCCAGATCGACTCCATCGCCAGCCGGCTCGAGAAGGAACAGCAAGGCTTGCTGACCGACAACAAGATGCTCGAGGAGCTGTACGGCCAGAACAAGGCCTACTTCGACGCGCTGAACATCTACATCGCCGCGGCTAAGATGAAGCTTCAGGAGCTAGAGGAGACAACGATCCCGACGGCCCTGAAAGACGCCCAGGAATCCGGGGACCAGATGAAGGTCCAAGAGGTCAACGACCTCAAGCAGTTCCAAGCCCGGCTCGAAAAACGCGCGTACGATCTACAGCTCGCCCGGCAGATCACGCTGCAGCAAGCCCCCCAGATCCGGTTGATCCAAAACACCAACCAGGCCCTGGCCGAAAAGATCCAGGCCAGCGTGAACACCGCGATCCCGCTGTGGAAGAACCAAGTCGCCATTGCCCTCACCCTGCTGCGGCAAAAAGACGCCGTCACTGCCCAGCGCCAGGTGTCCGAGACGACCAACGACCTGCTGAAGAAGAACGCGTCGATGCTCAAGATCAGTGCGATCGAGACCGCCAAGGAGAACGAGCGCGGGGTCGTCGACATCGAGACCCTGACCCAGACCCAAAACGACTTGGTCGACACGCTCAAGCAGACGCTGCAGATCCAGCAAGACGGACGCGCCAAGCGCAAAGCCGCCGAGGCCGAGCTGTCCAACATGGAAAACGACCTCAAGAACCACCTGCTCGACTACACCTCCGGCCGCATGGGCAGCGGGCCGCAGGTCTAACCGTCCCCGGACCGTCGATGTTGATCGGCGGTTTTTTTGACGCACACCCAACAGGGGCAGTGTCGACTGGTGATTGACCAGTCGACACTGCCCCTGTTGGGCTGCGATCCTCATTGGATCACTGACCAACGCTTTACTTGGCCGCACGCTGCTGGTGCATGCGGTAGGCGGTCAACGCGACGGCGACCAGACACAGCGCCGCCGCCAGAACGAAGGCCCGGTGCATCCCGGTGATGAAATACGCCGGGTGCGCCGGCAGGTACGTCGTGACCTTGCGCCCCGCCGACTGACTCATCGACGCGAACAGCGTCGTCGTCGCCGCCGAGATGCCGACCACCATGCCCAAGTTGCGCGCCAGTGCGTTCAACCCGCCGGCGATCCCCAAGTCCTGAGGGGCCACCGCACTCATCACGATCGTGTTGTTGGGCGATTGGAACGTCCCGTTCCCGAAGCCCATCAGCCCGATCAGGAGCAGGACCACCGCGACGGGGGTCGCTAGCCCGAGCTGCGCGTAGCCGAGCTGGCTGACCAAGATCACGCCCAGCCCCACCAACGTGATGGTGTACGGGCCGATCTTATCCGACAGGCTGCCGGCCAGCGGCGCGACGATCACCTGCACGACGGGAAAGAGCATCAGGATATAGCCGGCTGTCGTTGCGGACAAGCCCCGCGCGTTCTCGAAGTAGAACGGTGAGATCACGTTGAAGAAGAAGTTCGTCACGAAGATCAAGAACCCGGCCAGCAGGCTGAGCGTGAACTCGGCGTTGCGAAAAAGCTTGAACGCCACCAGCGGTGCCGGGTGGTGCTGCTCGATGCGGACGAATGCCGCCAGCGCGAGCCCCGCGATCGCGAACAGTGCCAGCACCCGCCAGTTGCCAAAACCCACGACCTGGCCCATGTTGACGGCCAGGAAGAACGGGACGATCGCGCAGACGAAGCTGATGAAGCCCGGCCAGTCGATCGCCGCGTGGCTCGGGGCGAGGTCCTTCGGCAACACGATCTGGCCCACGATCATGGTGATCACCCCGATCGGTAGGTTGATCCAGAAAATGTAGCCCCACGGGAGCTGCCCGAGGATCAGTCCCCCCAAGCCCGGCCCGGCGATCGAGCCGACCGACACGAACGAGCCGATCAGCCCAAGCGCCTTGCCGCGCTCTTTCATCGGGAAGACCTCCGTGATGATGCCGTTGTTGTTGGCCATGGTCATGCTCGCGCCCAGCGCCTGCACCACCCGCGCCGCCAACAGGAGCGCGAAGCTGTGATTGAAGCCGGCGAACAGCGAGCCGACGGTGAACAAGACCGTGCCGAGGCGAAAGATCCGGATCTTCCCGACCGTGTCCCCGAGGCGCCCCATCAACAGGAGCAGCGCACAGATCACGATCAGGTAGATCGACACGACCCACTCGGCTTGATTCATCGGGATGGCCAGGTCGTTAGCCATCACTGGCAATGCAATATTGACGATCGATGCGTCGAGCGTCGACATAATGGTGAACATCCCCACCGCGGTAATGATCCACCAACGGTTCTTTTGAACCTTGGGATCGTTGACATAACTCGTCATAAGTACCTCCATGTGGTGTCTAAACTGTGGTTCGTCGTTCATTATACGCCGTGATTTTCAGAAAATGCAAAGGGGCAATTTACACTTTTTACGGAATCGCGGTCAGATATTTACCGTCGATACCGTGTCTTTACACAATGATGCACGTCACTTTACATTCACTGGGTATGCTAGAGACACATCAGAAATTGGAGGCACGATCATGAAAAAAACTGGTTTGCTCCTCAGCGTCACCTTGCTCTTCGCCTTGGCGGGCTGCAGCAGTCCAAGTAAGACCCCGGCGAGTTCCAGCAGCACCGCGCAGACGAAGATCGTCGCAGTCGGCTCGACGGCACTTCAGCCACTGGTCGAGGCCGCGGCGCAGCAGTACACCGACGCGACCCCCGGCGCGGACATCACCGTTCAAGGCGGCGGCTCCGGCGCCGGCCTCAGTCAGGTGGCGAGCGGCGCAGTCACCGTCGGGAATTCGGATATTTTTGCCCAAGAAAAAGACGGCGTGGACGCGAACGCCCTGGTCGATCACCAGGTGGCCGTGGTCGGCATCGCTCCGGTCGTCCACCCCGGTGTCGGCGTGACGAACCTGACCCACCAGCAGCTCGTTGACATCTTCACGGGCCAAGTCACCAACTGGCAGCAGGTCGGCGGCGCGGACCAGAAGATCGTCGTAATCAACCGGGCGCAAGGCTCCGGGACCCGCGCGACCTTCGAGAGCCTGGCCCTCAAGACCAACAAGGTGATGACCGCACAAGAACAGGATTCCAGCGGGACGGTCATGAAGATGGTCAAGTCGACCCCCGGGGCGATCTCCTACCTTGCCTTCTCCGCGATTCAAAGCGGCGTCAACAAGCTCAGCCTCGACGGGGTCGCCCCGACCGACGCGAACGTGACGACGAACAAGTGGGTCGTCTGGGCCTACGAGCACATGTACACCAAAGGGTCGCCTAAGGCCGCAACGGCGAAGTTCATCCACTACATCCAATCCGCCAAGGTGCAAGCCAGCCTGGTGAAGAAGATGGGCTACATTCCGGTCACGGCGATGAAAGTGGCCCGCACCCATGATGGTCAGATCGAAGACGTGAAGTGAGCTGACGCCTCAACAGACGCAAAGATGCCCGCCGCACTGCCTGATGGCAATGCGGCGGGCATCTTTAATGGTCAATCAGCGTCTGGTTCGACCTTGACGTTAGCCGCCTGCGGGCCTCGTGGGCCTTCGACGATCACGAAGTCGACTTGCTGGCCCGGGGTCAGGACCTTATACCCGCCGCCAACGATCGCGGAGAAGTGGACGAACACGTCCGGCTGATTCGGCAGTTCGATGAAGCCAAACCCCTTGGCCTCATCGAACAGCTTGACCCGCCCCTTCACCTTAAGCCTCGAAGCCGTCAGCGACGGCTTCTGGGAAATTCGCGGTGACGATCGCCGCACACCGGGCACACAGCGTCGGGAAGTGAGCGTCAGCCCCAACGGTCGGCGTCGTCATCCGGCACCGGTCGCAGACCGCGCCGGTCGCGTGGTCAACGTGCACCGCGACGTCCTCGAAGGCGACCGCGTCCGCTGGCTTCGGCGCATCCACCGCCGCAACGGTGAAGGCACTGGTGATCATCAGCTGTGCGACATTGGCATCAAGCCCCGCCAGCAGGTCCGCGACCGCTTGGGTCGGGTACACGGTGACATGCGCTTCCAGCGACTTACCGATCACCTTGGCGTCACGCGCCAGCTCCAGCGCCTTTTGCACCTCTGCGCGCAGGTGCATGAAGGCGGCCCACTGGTCAAGCAGTGCAGCTTGATCTGGGAAGTGCTGCGCGTCCGGCAGATCACTCAGCGCCGCGTAGTCGACGCTTTGGTGCAGGTACGGCCAGACCTCCTCGGCGGTGTGCGGCAGGATCGGTGTCAACAGCTGCGTCAGCGTGAGCAGCGCGTCGAACATCACGGTCTGCATCCGGCGGCGAGGCAGGCTGGTCGCGCCTTCGATATAGACCACGTCCTTGGCAAAATCGAGGTAGAACGCCGAGAGCTCGTTGACCAAAAAGCCGGAAATCGTTTTTTCGACCGTCGCAAAGTCATACTTGTCGTAGGCCGCCTTGACCGTGGCGATCACCTGGTTCAAGCGGACGGTCAGATACTGGTCGACGCTGCCGAGATCGGCATAGGCGACCGCATCCGTCGCCGGATCGAAGTCGCTGGTGTTCGCGATCATGAACCGCAACGTGTTGCGGATCTTACGGTAGGCTTCGGAGATCTGCGCGAAGTTATCCATCGAGACGCGCACGTCAGAACTCGAGTCGACCGTGGAGACCCACAGCCGGATGATCTCCGCCCCGTACTGCTTTTCGACCGTCTCCGGCACGATCGTGTTGCCCAGCGACTTGGACATCTTGCGCCCTTCCCCGTCCAAGGTGAAACCCTGGGAGAGGATCTGCTTATACGGCGCGTGACCGTGCGCAGCGACGCTGGTGATCAAGCTAGAGTTGAACCACCCGCGGTACTGGTCGGACCCTTCGAGGTACAGATCCGCCGGGTAAGTCAGCTCTGGCCGTGCCTCACACACTCCGGCCCAACTCGACCCCGAATCGAACCAGACATCCATGATGTCAGTCTCCTTGGTGAACTCACCGTGCGGGGAGTGTTCGTTGGTGTAACCGGCAGGCAACAGGTCCTTGGCCTCACGCTGGGACCAGACGATGGAGCCGAATTCACCGAACAAGTCGGCGACATGGTCGATCGTCGCTTTTTCGATGATCGGGGTGCCGTCTTCCGCGTAGAAGATCGGCAGTGGTACGCCCCAGGCGCGCTGGCGGGAGATCACCCAGTCGCCGCGGTCGCGGATCATGTTGTACAGACGGGTCTTGCCCCATTCCGGGGTGAAGGCGACGTGATCGATCGCATCCAGGATCTGCGCCCGAAACGCGTCGACGCTGGCGAACCACTGCGTTGTGGCCCGGAAGATCACCGGCTTCTTGGTCCGCCAGTCGTGCGGGTAACTGTGGGTGAAGAAATCGAGCTTGAGCAAGGCGCCCTTGGCCGTCAGGGCCTCTGTCACCATCGGGTTAGCCTTGTCATAGAACGTCCCGGTGAAGCCTGGGGCGTCTTCGTTCATGAAGCCCTTCTCATCGACCACAGACATCACCGGCAGCCCGTATTTCATGCCCGCCTTGTAGTCATCTTCCCCGTGTCCAGGCGCCGTGTGGACCAACCCGGTCCCCGCGTCTAGCGTCACGTGGTCGCCGAGGATCACAAGGCTCGTCCGGTCATACAGCGGGTGCTGGGCGGTCATGTTCTCCATGGCCGTCCCCTTGAAGGTCTTGAGCACCTTAACGTCTTGCCAGCCAAGGGTCGCCTGGATCTTGGTCAGCAGTTCGCTCGCGACGACGTACTTCTGGCCGTCTGCGTCCACCTGCGCATACTCGAAGCGCGGGTTGACCGCGATCCCTTGGTTCGCCGGGATCGTCCACGGTGTCGTGGTCCAGATGATGAAGCGCGTGTCCGTGTCGATCAGGCCTTTGCCATCCACGACGTCGAACGCGACGTAGATCGATGGCGACTTGACGTCGTGGTACTCGATCTCGGCTTCGGCCAGGGTCGATTCAGACGACCAGGACCAGTAGACCGGCTTCAAGCCGTGGTAGATGTACCCTTTTTCGGCCATCTGCCCAAAGACGCGGATCTCTTGGGCCTCGAATTCTGGCTGCAAGGTGATGTACGGGTGATCCCAGTCGCCCATCACCCCAAGGCGCTTGAAGTCGATGCGCTGCTTGTCGATCTCTTGCATCGCAAACTGCCGGCACAGCTCGCGGTAGTCAGCCATCGACATCTCCTTGCGCTTGACGCCTTTCTTCGCCAGCTGCTGCTCGATCGGCAGCCCGTGGGTATCCCAACCGGGGACGTACGGCGCACGAAAGCCGTTCATCGACTTGTAGCGCACGATGATGTCCTTGGACACCTTGTTGAGCGCGTGGCCCATGTGGATGTTCCCGTTGGCAAACGGCGGCCCGTCGTGCAGCACGAAGGTCGGTTTGCCTTCGTTGAGCTTTTGGCGCAAGGCGTAGACGTGGTTCTCTTCCCACGCCGCCTGCATGACCGGCTCCTTGGTCGGCAAGCCGGCGCGCATCTTGAAGTCGGTCTTGCCGAGGTTCAGTGTGTCTTTGACTTTCATGGTTTCCTCCTTGATCGCATCACGCAACAGCACAGTCTGGCAACAACCAAAAAGACCCCCATCCGATTAGGACGAGCGTCTCGTGGTACCACCTAAGTTCGGGTCGTCAAGCGACCCCTCTGACCCGATAACGGTGGTGACCGGTCTGACCTACATCTCGGCCAGGCGACTGTGAACTGATATCCCGCCTTGGGTCTGCCCGACTTTCACCGTCTTCGGGTCGCTTGCTCAGACTACCAAGAGGGGACGCGTGTTCATGCGTCTTTATTCAGCGTCGGTCGGCGCGTCGCTCGGCTGGTCGAGATCCGCCGGTGCCGCTTCGGCAGCCGGTGCATCGGCCACCTCGTCATCCGTCGGGAACACGATCTCCGTGTAGCGCGTCGCCCCATCGCTAGAATCATCTGCCCCCGAGTTTACTGGAACGTCCGGGGTCTTGTCAAGCTCGGATTCGACTTGCGCCGGGTCGAGGTACTCTGGCGCCTCTTGCGAGCTGGCCAGCAGTTCCTTCCATTCAGGGCTCTTGACGACTTCCAGTTGGCTCTCCAGCATGACTTGCAGGCGCTGGCGGAAGACCCGCGTCTGACGCTTCAAGTCCTCGGTCTGAACGTTGATCGTCTTGGCCTTCTCCGTCGCGTCGCCAAGGATGTGGTTGGCCTTATCAGTCGCATCCGTCAGCAAGTTCTGCGCGTTCTTCTCGGCCTGCTGGGTGATGAGGTCCGCTTCTTGATCCGCGTTCTTCTTGACCTTGTCGGCGGCTTCTTGGGCGACGATGATCGACTGGTTCAGGGCGTCCTTGAGGTCCGTGAAGTACTTGATCTTCTCCTCGGTCTCGCTGAGCGACTTCTCCAGTTCCTCGTTCTTCTTGATCGCCGCGCTGTAGTCCTTGATGATCTGGGCCAGAAAATCATTGACCTGATCCTTGTCGTACCCGCGCATCCGGGCGTCAAATTCCTTGTTGTGAATGTCCAATGGGCTCAATGCCATGTCTAGTTCCTCCTTAGACCAGCGCGCCTGCGCCGCCTTATTTGTGTATCACGTCGATGTCGACGCGCTGTTTGCCCTTCTTGGTCTCGCCCAACAACGCGGTCACGCGCACGCGCCCGAAACCGCGCACGGAGACGATGTCTGCCACGCCGACCATCAGGTCCGGCGCAGTGCTGACAGCGAAGTTCAGCCGGACTTTTTGCCCCTCGATCAGGGCCTTAGCCCGGGCCCGCGAGACGTTGAAGGTGTGGCCGACCAGGCTGTCCAAGCGCACGCTCGTCATGGTGAGCTGTGCTTGTTCCCAATCGTTGGTCGGCCGCACCACCGCATCCAGCGCGATCGGCTCGAGGCGCACGCCGATTCGGCCGACGTGATCCACATTGGCCTGCACCCACTCACTCATCGTCCGCGTCGTGAACGTCTGCCAGTGCACGCCGTCGGTGACGATATCCCCGAACTGCGCACGGTCGATGCCACTGTTGGCGAGTGTCCCGAGGACCTGACTGTGCGTCAAGTCGGCGAACTTGGTCGGGTACTTGATCTCTAAAGCGGCCAGCTCGAAGTCTTCCGGCTGCGGCTCAAAATAATCCGGGGCGAACAAGACCCGCACCCGCTCCGCGTCCGGCCAGCCGCCAAACGCATGGGCCCGCACCTCGCCGTGCGCGCCGCACAGGGTCTGAGCGATGTACCACTGCCGCGGGTCCAAAAAATCGGTCAGGACCGGGCGGTACTCCGTCGCAGCCTGACCGATGCGCTCCGCCAAGGCGTCGATCAGCGGGCCTTCTTCCTTGCGAAAGTGCTGATAGATTGCGTCCATCAGAGCATCGCCCCGATCAGTGCCCAGAACAGCCGCTGCAGGCCTTCTTGCACGAAGCTCAGGACCAAAAAGGCGAGGATCGGCGAGAAATCCAGCCCAAAGAGCGGCGGAATGAAGCGAAACAGATTCAAGAACGGCTCGACGATCCGCCCGAGCAACTGGCCAAGCTTGGAGTCCAAGGCCCCAGGAAACCAGGTCATCAGGATGTACACCGCGATCGCCACCATGTACAGGTACAACGCCCAGTTCAACACGTCATAAGTGACGCTCAATACGTTGATCATGCGTCCACCTCGCTCAGTTCGTCAGGTCGACATCGGCGTCGACGCCCAGTGTGGCGGCCAGGCTCCCATCGATCTGGAAGTTCGCCGGTGTGACCAAGAAGATCATCTCACCGATGCGCTTGATCTCGCCGTTGATGGCAAATACGGTCCCCGTGAGAAAATCCACGATCCGGGTCGCCGAATCCGGGTCGATCCGGTCAAAGTTGACCACGACCGCCTTGTTGTTCAGCAAGTGGTTGCCGATCTCTTTGGCGTCGGAATAGATCCGTGGTTCGTAAACCACGATCTTCGCCGTTTTGTTCGTCGGTTCGCTCATCGAGACCACCTTATTTCCTCGGAATGGCGTCTGCTTCGCCTGCGGTTGAGCAGGTTGGGCCGGCGCGGCTTGAGTCGGTTGCGGGGCCGACTCGAACGGCGCGTCGTCTTCTGGATCCATGGCAAAGAATTGATTGAATTTGCTTGAAAGCTTGTCAAATGCCATTCGCACACCTCCTCAAGGGGTTGTCGGCTCGCTTACTGACGACGGAAGCGGAAGAATGGCGGTTGCTCGTCACCCTTGTCTGGATCCGCCTGATCCGGCTGGCTTTCGAAGATGTCGAATTCCTTCTTCTCCGCCTTGTCGAGCTTGGCGTCAGACGCCGCTGGCCGCTGGCTCGGCTCGCGCCGCAGGTCCCAATCGTCACCGAACGGATCGTCGGTGGTCTTGGCGGCTGGCTTGGCCGGGGTCGCCGGCCGGCTGGTCTCGCCGCGGCCACTACGGGCAGGCTTGACTTGCGCTTCGTCGATCCCGGTCGCGATCACCGTCACGACCACTTCATCCCCCAGGTCCGAGTTGATCGAGGTCCCGAAGATGATGTTGACGTCGCTGGTCGCCGCCTGTGCAACGATCTCGCTGGCGTCTTGCGCTTCGAACAAGGACAGGTCTGGCCCGCCGGTGATGTTCAGCAGCACCTGCTTGGCCCCGTCGATGGACACTTCCAGTAGCGGGCTGGAGATCGCTTTCTTGGTCGCCTCGATGGTCCGGTTCTCACCGGTCGCCGCGCCGATCCCCATCAACGCCGACCCCTGGTTCGCCATCACGGTCTTCACGTCAGCGAAGTCCAAGTTGACATAGCCAGGGCTCGTGATCAGATCGGAGATCCCTTGGACCCCTTGACGCAGCACGTTATCCGCCGCATGGAAGGCCTCAAGCATCGGGGTCTTCTTGTCGACGATCTCAAGCAGGCGGTTGTTGGCGATGATCACCAGTGTGTCCACGACCTCCTTGAGCTGAGCGATCCCCTCGCTGGCGTTCTTCGCGCGCTTTGGTCCTTCGAAGGTGAACGGGCGCGTCACGACGCCGACGGTCAGGGCACCGAGGTCCTTGGCGATCTTCGCCACGACCGGGGCCGCCCCGGTCCCGGTGCCGCCTCCCATCCCGCAGGTGACAAAGATCATGTCCGCGCCGGTCAGCGCCTGCTGAATCGCTTCTTCGGACTCCTCCGCCGCTTTTTGGCCGATATCCGCCGTTGCGCCGGCGCCGAGGCCGCGCGTCAGCTTGGGGCCGATCTGGATCTTGGTCTCTGCGTTCGAGTTCGCGAGCGCCTGCACGTCCGTGTTGGCGGCGATGAACTCCACGCCCTTCACGTCCTCTGCGATCATCCGGTTGACGGCGTTGCCGCCGGCGCCGCCGACCCCGATAACTTTGATCACCGCGCCAGTATCATTTTGTGCATCAAGTGAGAATTCCATTGTCGTTCCTCCTAGGTTTATTCGAAGAAAGTATCGAAGAAGCGGTGAAGCAGGCCCGGCTTTTTCTCCGTCGGGGCGTCTTCGGCTTCTGCGCCTGCGCGCGGGGCGCTTGGGACTTTAGTCGGGGTCGGCGCCGCCTGCTTCGGCTGGTGCACGACAGGGGTCGGCAGCACGCTGGCCACAAGGGCGTCGATGTCTGTCATCTGGGCGGCGTAGGTGATCAGCCCGAGGGCCTGGGTGAACGCCGGGTGCCGCAGCCCCATCTCGTCTGGGACGAACCGCTTGACTGGGATCGGCTGCGCTTGTTCGGCGTTAAAAATGTCCTGCGCCAGCGTCACCGTCCCAGGCAGAGCGGTCGTGCCCCCGGTGATCACGATCCCACCGGGCAGCTCCAGGGCGTGCGCCTGTTGCAAGGCCACCTTGAGCCGGTTGAACGTCTGGGTCAAGCGCGCCTCGATGATCTCCGCCAAGTATTTCTCGGTGACCATCTCGGGTTCGGTCTTGCCGACCACGGTGACCGGAAAGGCGTTATCCGTGGCGGCCAGAGAGTCGGCAGTCCCGTAGTCGCGCTTGAGCTTCTCCGCGTCCTTGAGGTCCGTGTTGAGCACGACCGAGATGTCTTTGGTCACGTACTCCCCGCCTTCCGGATCGACGGCGGTGAACTTCAGCTTGTGGTCGTGGATCACGCTGGCGGTGGCTTGCCCCCCGCCGATATCGATCAAGACGGTGCCGAAGTCCTGCTCACCGTCGCTCAACGCGACCTGGGCGGCGGCCAGTGGGTCGACGACCATGCAGCGGATCTTCAACCCGGCTTTTTCGATCGCCTTCTTGGTGTTATGTAACACCGTTTTCGGAACGGTGAAGAGGATCCCGCGCATCTCGAGGCGCACCCCGACCATGTTGCGCGGATCCTTGATCCCGTCGAAGCCATCGACGATGAATTCCGTCGGCACCAGCGTCAGGCTCTCGCGCTCCGGTGGCAGGTTCCGCACCAAGGCCGCCGCCGCCACAGATTGGACATCCGTATCGGTGATCTCCTTGCTCTGGTCGCCGACTGCGATCATGCCGCTGACCGATTCGATCTGCAACATGTTCGCCGGGACGCCAGCGACGACCGCCTCAATTTTGATCGCGGCTTTTTCTTCCGCTTGGGCCACGGCGCGCTGGATCGCACCGGCCACTTTGTCAATATCAACGATCACGCCGCGGGATAACCCCTCGGACCGTTGACTGCCCACACCAATAATGTTCAGTTGGCCTTGTACAGACTCGGCAACAATCACTTTTATTGAGGTGGTCCCGATATCAAGTCCTACGTATAGCCCTCGATTTTCCATGACGACGGAACCTCCTTGTCTTTTTACATTATTTATCGAATGAAAACGTAATACTGGTTTAATTCTACCACAGGGGCCCTGTGTCTGTACCCCGTCTATTCGCTAAACCTAATCAAATTTTGTGGATTTTGCGCGTCACTTCGTGTAAGGCGTGAAATACGCGCCCACTTCCAGGTCGATCGTTCCCCGCTTCTTCACCTGGGCCACGATCGCCGGGTAGTAGCTGATCTTCTTCGCCACGGTCCGGCTGTCAGCGACCACGGTGTTGCCGTCGGTCATCGTCATGGTGATCTGGTACGGGTTGCTCCCACCGCGTGTCGCGCGGACCTCGCTGATCGTTCGCCGGACCGCCGACGGGAACTGCCGGATGGCCCGCGCCATTGTCGCCGCGTCGCGCGCCCCGAAGTCGGTCAGCACCGGGTAGTTATCGACCGGTGTCGTCGAGCTTGTCGCCATGATCGTGCCGTTCTCGAGGATCATGTGGTAGCGCCCCTTGGTCAAGACGTACCCCATCGGGATGTACTCCTTGACCGCCAGGGTGACGTGATTCAGGCGCGTCACCCACAAGCTGATCGTGCGAACCTCCGGCACTGTTGCCTTGATCTGGGCTAAGCGCTGCTGGCGGGCCATCAAGACCCCAGGGATCGTGTCGGTCGCCCCGAGCTGGCTGGCGTCGATCACCGTCTGGATCGGCAGGTTCTTGGTGCCGGTGACGCTGACCTCTTGTACCTTCGCCAGCGGACTGGCCATGTAGCCAAAAAACAGCAGCAGCACGGTCAGCGGGGCGAGCACCAGTATCAGATTGCGCGTGCGGTGGTGCCGCCGCAGCTCGGTGACCTGCGGCAGACTGAGCCGGGGGCGTGGGCGCCGTGTCCGGGCCTGACGCGCCTGATACGCTTCCCAAGGCGTCAAGGGGTCTTTGGTTGTTGGGTTGCGCTTGCGGGTCCAGGCCACGGGGAGTCACCTCACTTGATCACGGATTGAAGGACGGCGATCAGCTGATCGCTTGCATCGGGGGTCCCTAGCCCCAAAGCGGCCCGCGTCATGCGGACCAGGCGCGCATCATCATCCATCAAGTCGATGATGGTCTGCGCGAAGTGCGTGTCGATCTCCGGCTCGGTGATCATCAGCGCAGCCCCGGCGTCCGCCAGCGCCTTGGCGTTGACGAACTGGTGGTTGTGCGTGACGTTCGGGCTCGGGATCAACACGCTTGGCAACCCAAGCGCCGTCAGCTCAGCCAGGCTGGTCGCCCCACTACGGCCGACCACCAGGCTGATGTCCGGCAGAATGCTCGGCATGTCGTCGACGTACGGCACGACTTTGACGTTTGCCGGCAGCTGGTGCAGGCTCGGCTTGACTTTGCCGTAGTTCGCATTGCCAGTGACGAACAGCGTCTGAAAATCGGCTTGGCCAAACGCCGGCAGGGCGTCGAGCGCCGCTTGGTTGATCTTCGGGGCCCCGCGCGAGCCACCGAAGATCAGCAGCGTACGCTTGTGGGGGTCGAGCCCAAAATCAGCGAGCCGGTCGTTAGGCTTGAGCCCCGCCACCTGCTGCGCGCGGGGGTTCCCGGTGATCACGACCTTCTTGGCGGGAAAACTCGCCGCCACTTCCGGGAAGGTGATCGCGACCTTATCGACGAAGTGGGCGAGGAACTTGTTCGTCACCCCGGCCACCGAGTTCTGCTCGTGGATCACCGTCGGCACATGCTTGCGCGTCGCCGCGTAGAGTAACCCGGCGGAGACATACCCGCCGGTGCCGACGACCACGTCGGGGCGGAAGTCGGCGATCAGCCGCTTCGCCTTCTTCTGGGACTCCAGGAACAAGGCGACCGTCCGAAAGTTGTCCGCCGTCAGCTTGCGTTTGAAGCCCTGAAGCGCCAGCGTCTCGAACGGGATGTCTGCGCTGGGCACGATGCGAGACTCCAGTCCGCGCTCGGTCCCCACGTACAGCACCGCGTCGAGGTCGCCGCGTTCTTGCAGGCGCTGGATCAAAGCCAGGGCCGGGTAGATGTGGCCGCCTGTGCCGCCACCGGATATCATCAGTCGCATGCGGGATGCTCCTTTGCGTATTGGTCGACCGCGGTGATGAACAAGTCCCCCCGGGTCTCGAAGTTCGGGTACTGATCCCAGCTCGCCGCCGCTGGCGACAGTAAGATCACATCCCCCGGTTGGCTGGCGTCAAAGGCCAGCGGCACCGCGGTCTGCACGTCCTGTGTGCGCGTCGCCGGCACCCCGGCGGTGGCCGCGACCGCTTCCAGCAGCGGCGCCGTTTCGCCGAACGTGATCATGGCGCGCACGTGCTGTTTGATCAGCGGGAGCAACTCATCCATCGGCAAGTGCCGATCCAACCCCCCGGCCAGCAACACGATCGGTTGATCGAAGGCCTCGATCGCCACGCTGGCGGCCTCAACGTTGGTCGCCTTGGAGTCATTGTAGACTTTGCGGTCCGCAACGGTCTCGACGTACTGGATCCGGTGGCGGACGCCGGTGAAGCGGCTCAGGACCGCGCGGATCGCGTCATCGGTCACCCCGGCCAGCTTGGCCGCCGCGATCGCCGCCAGCGCGTTTTCGATGTTGTGCTCACCCGGGATCTGCAGCGCAGCGGCAGCCATGATCGGCTGACCGTCAAAACACAGATCGGTGCCATCGAAGGTCGCCCGCGCCCCGGGCGCGTTGTGCCGGGAGAACGGCACGATCGTCGCCTGACTCTGTTTGGCCAAATCATGCATCTCCGGCAGGTCCCAGTTCATGACGAAGTAATCCGCGGCGGTCTGATTCTGGGTGATCCGCATCTTGGCGGCGACATAGTGTGCGCGGTCCCCGTGGTAATCCAAGTGAGCCGCGTAGATGTTCGTCAACACCGCGATATGCGGATGCAACGTCACCGCCCCGGCCAGCTGGAAGCTGGAGAGCTCCGCCACGATCGTATCCGCCGCCGTCGCTTTTTGCGCGACACCCGAGACCGGGATCCCGATGTTACCGGCGTCGTAGGCGTGTCCGGTCGTCGCCCCTTCGTTGAGCATCAGGCCGATCAGCGTGGTGGTCGTCGTCTTCCCGTTGCTCCCGGTGACGCCGATCCACTTGGCGTCGGAGACCTGGTAGGCCAGCTCCGGCTCCGTGATGACTGGGATATGCAGCGCCAAGGCGCGCTGCACCATCGGGTTACTGTACGGGATGCCGGGGTTCTTGACCATCAACTCGAAGTCTTCGTCCAACAGCTCGACGGGATGGCTACCGGTGATCACCTTGATGCCATCGGCGAGCAGCGCCTGGGCATCCTTGTTGTCCTCGAAGTCCTGCTTGTCGTTGACCGTGACGAGCGCGCCCAGTCGGTGCAGGAGCCGGGCAGCGTTCACTCCACTTTTGGCCAGACCCAAGACCAAGACTTTCTTGTTCTGATAAGTTGTGATTGCTTTCATGGAACCTGATCCGCTTCTTTCTATCCGATTAAGTTAAAACAGTACGAGGTACAGCGCCCCACCCAGGAGGCCGACCAGCCAGAAGACCAGGTCGACCCGCCACTCAGACCAGCCGAGCATCTCGAAGTGGTGGTGGATCGGTGACATCTTGAAGATGCGCCGGTGAAAAACCTTGAAGCTGAAGACCTGAAGCATCACGCTGGCCGTCTCGCCGACGAACACGATCCCGATCAATAGCAGGGACCACGGCCGGTTGAGCAACAAGGCCACGACTGCCAGCAGCCCGCCTAAGGCCAGGCTACCGACATCCCCCATGAAGATCTGCGCGGGCTTGTGGTTGAACAGGAAGAACCCGACCATCGCCCCGATCACCGTCAAACAGATGATCAAGACATCGAGCCGTCCGTCGCGCACCGCCAGTGCCGCGTACATCGCAAAGGCGATCGCCGACAACCCCGCACACAGGCCGTCGATCCCGTCACTCAGGTTGACCGCGTTCGAGAAGCCGACGAGCCAGATGATGCTGAAGGCAACGAAGACCCACGCGACATTCAGCTCACCGACGACCGGTAGCGCCAGCGTGTGGGGGAACCCTTCGTGAAAGTAGGCGACCAAGAACACCACTGCCCCGAGGATCTGGCCGAGCAACTTCTGCCAGGCCCGCAAGCCAAGGTTCTGCTTCTTGGCGACCTTGATGAAGTCGTCCCAGAATCCGAGTGCTCCGTAGAGCACTAGGACGAACAGCGCGATCCAGACGCTCAGGCTCAGCTGGTGCTGCCAAGCCGCCGTTGCGATCGTGGCGACCACGATCGCCAACGTGTTGACCAAGCCGCCCATCGTCGGGGTGCCGTTCTTCTTCGCGTGCCACTTCGGCCCGATCTCTCGGATCGTCTGGCCTTCCTTCTTCATCCGCATGTAGCCGATGAACAACGGCATCAGGATCACCGTGAGGCCAAACGCCGCCACCATCGGGATCAACATCTGTGTGAATTGCATGATTCTCTCCTTCAGCAGAGCTGAGACACTGGCCGAGCCGGTCTCCACTCCCATTTTTGTCGCCGATCGGGCCCCGCTGGCGGGGCCACGCGCCCGAACCTAACTGGGGCCCTGACTTACTCGGCCTGCTTGAACGTGATCGTCACCGTCGCATTCGTCAGCAAACTCCCGGCGGCCAAGCTCTGATGGGTCGCATAACCGGTCCCACTCAGCGTGAATTTTTTACCAGTCAATTGGGCTAATTTTAACACATCGCTCTTAGACCAGCCACTGACGTCAGGCATTGTCATCGCCCCGTTCGTCAGGAGCAGGACCCGGGCGTTCGCCAAGGCGGCTGACCCCGCCAGCGGCAGCTGCTGGACCACCCGGTTGCCAGTGCCGACCGCACTGACCGTCAGCTTCGCCGCCGTCAACGTCTTCGTCGCCGCGCTGACGCTGGCATTGGTGACCGCGGGCACGCTGGCCAACACGGCATCGCCGCTTGTCGCCGCCTGGCCTTCGTCCAGTGCGAGCGCGCGTTTCAACAGCGGCTGGAAGATCTCGTTGATCATGGTGGAAGTCGGCGCCGTTTGCTTTTGGGCCTGCTTCAGCGTGACATAGACGACGTACTTCGGGTCACTGGCCGGCGCGACCGCCAACACGCTGTGCAAGTTGGCGTCGCCGCCCGTGATGTACCCCTTGCCGTCTGCGCGTGGGATCTGGGCGGTCCCGGTCTTCATCGCCAGGTCCACCCCGTCGATCTTGTACGGCACCCCGGTCCCGTACGACTCGCTGACCACCCGTTTCATCTCGGTCAGCACCGCGCTGGCCGTGCTGGCCTTGATTGGGTGGCCGACGACCTGGCGCGGATAAGTCGTGACCGTGCCGTTGGGCGCCACCGTCTTGCGAACGATGCGCGGTTGGATCATCGTACCCTTGTTCGTGATCGCCGTGACCCCTTGCAGGATCTGCATCGCCGTCACAGAGATCCCCTGACCGAAGCTGATGTTCAGCCGCTGCAGGTCGTTCGTCAGGCCGTACGCCCCCGCGTTTTCACTCGGCAGGGTGATGCCGGTCTTCTGGCCGAACCCGAAGGCCTTGAGGTACTTGCCCTGGTTGGTGACCCCGATCGCCTGCTCGATCTTGACCATCCCCGTGTTGCTCGACCGGGGGAACGCCTGGCTCAGCGGGATCATGCCCCAGCCCGCCGGATCCCAGTCCGAGACCGTCCCGCCGGCCACCTTCATCGTGCCGGACTTGTAGTACTGGTTGGGGGTGTAGGTCCCGGTGTCGATCGCCGTGGCCAACGTGAAGATCTTCATCACCGACCCCGGTTCGTAGCCGTCTTCGACCAAGGCGTTGCGCCATAGCGTCCCCAGACCGTCACCCGTGCTCGGGTCGAACGTCGGGCGTGAGCTGGCGGCCATGATCGCCCCGGTCTTGGCGTTCATCAAGACCGCGGTCAGCCCCTTGGGTTGGTACTCGGTCTGGACCTTCGTCATCAGGGTCTCAAGGTAGGTCTGCAGGTTGCTGTTGAGCGTCGTGTAGACCTTACAGCCGTTAGTCGCCTTGACCGTCTTGACCTTGGCTTGCGGCAGCCGGTAGTTGCCCATGTCCGCCTGGTAGGTCGTGTGTCCGTTGGTCCCTTTGAGCAGTTGATCGAACTGCTTTTCAAGCCCCATCACCCCGACCAGCTGCTGATCCTTGTCCTTGCTGTTGGCCTGGACCAGGCCAACCGTATAGCTCGCAAAAACGCCGTTCGGGTAGAGCCGCGACGGGCTGTCTGTGAAGTTGATCCCACTGAGGTGTTCGGATTCGATCTGTTCCTTGATCGCCAGTGATAGGCCGGTGCCCGCCCGGCCAAACTCGACTTGAAAGGCGTTTTTGGCCGTCGGGTTCAGGTAGGCCAAGATCTTCTCCCGGCTTAGGGGCAGGTACTTCGCCAGCACGGTGGCCGCCTTCTCCTTGTCTGTCACATACAGCTTCTTGTCGCCGTTCTTATAGGTCTTATCGACGATCGCGAAGACCGTGTAGGTGTTGGCGTCCTCCGCGATCACGTTGCCCGTGCTGTCATAGATCGCCCCGCGCTTGGCCTTCAGCACGCTGCCGCGTTGATACTGCTTCTCGCGGTAGGCCTGCAAGTCCTGATTATCGCTACGCCCGCCCAACGCAAGGTACGCAAAACGACAAACGAACCCGAGCCCGATCAAGGCCGTCAGGCTCATCAGGAGGATCCCGAAGAGCTTCCGGTTTTTCTCTGGGTGTCTCGCGTTCGTTTGTCGTTTGTGGGTCATCTTTTTCATTTATTCGTCACACGCTTGATATTGCCCTCGATCACGGTGAAGCCGTGAGCCTTGGCAAAGTTGTTCAGTCGACTGGAGTTGGAGAGCTCGCCCACCGTCTGCTTGGCGTCGGCGACGGCCTGGTTCTGGGTGGCGGTCGCCCGCGCGACGTCTTGGTACTCGCGGTTGATCCCGGCCAGCTGGAGCTGACCCATCAGGTAAAACAAGGCAAACGCGACGACGGCCAGGCCACAAGCCAAGACCAGCAGGCGCTCCAGTGGACTGAATGCGATCCGCCGCTTGGGGGCGGCCGCCGGCGTCGGCTGCGCCTGTGGGGTCGGGGCCGGGGTCGGCGCAACTTCTGGCTGGGCCAGGTCTAGCTGGCGCGCGGTATTATCATTCATCATCGGCATCCGCCTCCTTCAGGTTCTTCTCCAACACCCGCAGCTTGGCGCTGTGGGCCCGGTGGTTCACGTCCAGTTCGGCTTGGCTGGGCAGGATCGGCTTACGGCCGACCAGATGGAAGTCTGGCTGCGCACTGGCCGGGATCACTGGCAAGTCGCGCGGCAGGTCCCGGACCGTCGTCGCTTCCTTGAACATCGCCTTGACCAACCGGTCCTCAAGCGACTGGAAGGTGATCACGCTGAGCCGCCCCCCTGGCGCCAGCAGCGTAAGCGCTTGGGTCAGGGATGCTTCAAGCGCCCCGAGCTCGTCGTTGACCGCGATACGGATCGCTTGGAACACGCGCTTGGCCGGGTGGCCACCAGTGCGCCGAGCCTTGGCCGGGATCCCCGCCTTGATCAGCTCGACCAACTCGAACGTGGTCTCGATCGGCCGCGTCGCCCGCGCCCGTTCGATCTGGCGGGCGATCGGCTTCGCGAACTTTTCCTCGCCGTAACGGCTGAAGATGCGCACGAGGTCTTGGAAGGACCACTCGTTGACCACGATCTTAGCGGTCAGCGGCTGGCTCTGGTCCATTCGCATGTCAAGCGGCGCATCGAAGCGGTAGCTGAAGCCTCGCGCCGAGTCATCGAACTGCGGCGACGAGACCCCGAGGTCGTAAAGAAGCCCGTCCACTTGCGTCACGCCGAAGTCCGCCAGTGCAGCCTGCAGACGGCGAAAGTTCGTGTGCACCAGGTGCAGGTTCGGCGTTGTGCCGAGCTTGGCGCTCACCGCGTCGATCGCGGCTTGATCTTGGTCGAACGCATAGAGTTGGCCCGTTGTCAGCTGGCCCAGGATCCGCTGGGTGTGCCCGCCTCGGCCGAGTGTGGCATCGATATATGTACCCGTCGGCTGGATCGCCAGCGCGTCGGTCGCTTCGTGCAATAGCACAGTCTCGTGTGTGTATTCGGTCATCGTATCACAGTCCAAAGTCCATCAGATTTTCGGAGATCTCGTCGAAGTTGGCTTCGGCGTCGGTGGCAAAGGTCGCCCACTTCTCATCGCTCCAGATCTCGATGCGGTTGGCGACCCCCACCAGCGTGCAACCCTTCGCCAGCCCGGCGTGGGTGATCAGGGGGTTCGGGATGTTGATGCGGCCCTGTCTGTCCAGCTCGCACTCGGTCGCTGCGGAGTAGAGAAACCGCGTGAACGTCCGGGCGTCCTTCTTGGTCAGCGGCAGGGTCGCGACCTTCTCTTGCAACTTCTCCCACTCCGGCATCGGGTAACCGAAGAGGCAGCCGTCCATGCCGCGGGTGAGCACAAAATTCGCACCCAGCTGCTCGCGAAACTTCGCCGGAATGATCAACCGGCCCTTCGCATCGATGCTGTGATGAAACTCACCCATCAACATGGCGACACCTCCCCTGATATTGTTATTTTCAGTCTACCACATCCCCCCACAATCCACCACAAATCCTCTAAAAAAGCCTTGACAAAACTGGTGTTCGCCCCTTTTCCGCCGGCGCACACAAAAACGGCCTTGTGGTGACAGGCATCACAAGGCCGTTATCATGGTGGGACTGGGTGGGGACCCAGCCCTATTTATCTGACGATCAGTGCGGTCAGCCACCAGATCGTGGTGGCGATGAGGAGCGTGCGACTCAGCCAGTGGGTGTACACCGTCATCAGCAGGTCGTAGTCGCGCGCGACGCGGTCGATCACGAGCAGGATCGCGATGGCGACGGCGCAAAACAGGCATAGCCAGATCATGTCGGCTGTGGCAGGCGTGCGCATCAGCCACAGCGCGAGCAGGTTGAAGCCGACCGCGGCGAAGTAAAAGAGGTTATTGCGAAAATGTGCCGCCATGCTCGCCAGCACGAATGTCCAGCCGAACAGCGGTAGGGCAAAAATCAAGATCGTTGTCATAACTTTCCCTCCACTGTTACTATACCGGTTTTGGGCCAGCAGGGAAAGCCGCCGCTTCACGCGTGGGTGCAGATTTTGATTGCCGCCTGCGCCAAAAACAGGTAAACTGTACCGTAAATAGCAAAGGTGGTGTTCATGGTGAAACAGAAGCGGTCTAAGTTCTGGTATATCACCCACATCGCAGCGGTCGCGATGCTCATCGTCACCGTCTTCGGTGCGGTCGCAATGGCATTTGCAGCCTTCTAAACCGACACGCAAAAGCGCGGGGCCTCAAGCCCCGCGCTTTTTTCGTGCTTGGCCCCTAGGCGTGACCCAGCTTCTGCACTTGCTTCGGTAAGAATAGGGTCCGGATGCTGGTCACCAAAACGGAGATGACGATCAGGCTCAGCAGCCCTGTGGCCAGCGCGCTCCCGCCGTTGATCACCAGCGAGTACTGCCACGCCGGCATCCCCTTAGGCGCATACGACCCCCAGAAGATCCACCCGGCGAGGAAGTGGCAGAAGTACTTGGCCACATCGCCCAGCAAGACGGCCGCCCAGGCCCAGGCGAAACTGGCGGTGCGCTGGTCGCGCTTCAGCGCCGTCTGGAGCCGCCCGGCAAACAGCCCGCCCAGCCCAGCAACCGCAAAGGCGACTGGGTACTCCAAGAGCCCCTGCCCCACGTTCAGGACCGACCCTTCACCGATCCCGATCAGCAGCATGTCCAGCAGCCCCCAAGTGAAGCCAGCGACCAGCCCGGCCCCGACGCCGCGGCGCAGCGCCAGCACGCTGATCGGGATGACGCCGTAGCTCATCTGCACCGAGCTGATCCCGGTCTTATGTGGCACGTACTCCAGGGCCATTGCAAACGCCGCGATGATCGCGATCTCCATCAATACCAACAGTTTGTCCTTAGTTTTGGACATACAAAAAGCCTCCTCTGTGGTGACCCGCGCACAAAGAAGGCCGAATAATCGGCATTCACAAATCCCTACGCTCGTATTAACGAACAGGTTCGAAGGGTCTGGGTCTCCCCACTCTCAGCCATTGGCTCCCCCTTTGTGACGGTCGCACATGTTTAGTTGTCTTACTCGCTGACTATAACATAGTTGATCTGACCTGACAACTACAGGATCGGGGTCAACAGCCGCGACAGTTCCTCGCCCAGCCGCGTCAGGCGGGGCTTGCGCTTCGCCATCGCGTGCGTGTAGTGCGTCGCGCGGGCCATATCTGCGGTGAACAGCGCGGCCGCCTGCTGGGCCAGCGTCTTGTCGTAGATGAACGCCGCCAATTCGAAATTCAGCCGGAAGCTGCGGATATCGAGGTTCGCCGTGCCTGTCGCCAAGAACTGCCCGTCGACCACCACCGTCTTGTTGTGCAAAAAATCATCATTATAATAGTAGATTTGTGCACCAACGCGGACCAGCCGATCGAGGTAAAAGCGCGTGGCCCGCGCCATCATCGGTTGATTGGTCCGCCGCGGGACCATGATCCGCACGTCGATCCCGGAATTCGCGGCGATCGCCAAGGCGTCGATCAGGCTGTCATCCGGCACGAAGTACGGGCTTTGGACCCAGATGCTGTGCTTGGCCATCCCCAACAGCCGCAGGTACCCCAGCTTGATCGCCTCCAGGGGTTGCTCCGGCCCACCGGCCACGATCTGTAAGGTGGTCGTCCCTGTGTCTGGTGCGGGGGGGAAATCCTGCGGGTGAAAGTCGACTTTTTGGACCTTCGCCGTTGTGTTCCAGTCCATGAAGAAGCGCGCCTGAAGCACCGCGACCGCTTGACCGGTCAGCCGCAGCTCGGTGTCGTGGGCGATCGGGCGCCGGCGCGGTGAGCTGCCGATGTCAAACCCACCCATGTAGCCGATCCGCCCATCGATCACGATCACTTTGCGGTGGTTACGGAAGTTGATCCGGGGGTTCGCGCGCCCGAAGCGCGTGGCGATGAACGGCTCAACAGACCCGCCGCACAGGATCAGCGGTTGCCAGAACTTCGGACTCAACCGGTGAGAGCCGAACGTGTCGTACACGACCCGGACCCGCACGCCAGCGCGCGCCTTGGCGCACAGCAGCGTCCGTAACCGGCGCCCGGTCGCATCGGGCTCGATCGTGTACGCCTCGATGTGGATCTGAGTCTGCGCGGCCGCCAGGTCTGCAAACAACCGCGTCTCAAAGGCCGTGCGCGTGCTGATCAGCTGACAGTCATTGAGCGTTGTGATCAGCGCGGCATCGACCTGCAGCAAGGCGCGCACCAGCTCTGGCACACCGGCTGCTTGGTGGTTCCCGATCAGGTCTTGCCCCACCGCGACCGCCTCACGCTGAGCCGCCACCATCTGGTCGATCCCTAGCCGGTGCTGGGTGGCCATCGCGTTCAGCTTGTTCGTAGACAGTTTGCGCCCGAATAGCCCGTAGAACCCAAACCCGATCACCGGCAGGATCAGGAGCACTAACAGCCAGCCCCAAGTCGCCGAGATCTCACGTGGGCGACGCAGCATCGTAATCAACGCCAGCCCGGCATTGACGACCAATACCAGCCCCAAGATCAGCCAGCCCCACATGTCCCCCACACCCCTTCCTCGATATGAGTTTCATTATAACACGCGCTGACGCGCCGCCAAAACGCGGTAGGCCGCCGATACCCCGGGGCCAATCAGCGCACCGCCGCGAAGCTTGGGTTCGGTGCCCTGACGCCCCCGGTCTGATCAGCGTTGAGCGTCGCAGTGGCGCCCAAGAAGGGGTCAGGCCTCAGTAGCGGCGCCCGGTGCGGTCCGAGGCCAGAACCACATGCGCCATCAGCCCGCCCCTTCGAACGCCTATCTGCCGCACTGCGTTCGAGGGCCAAGCCCGCAAACAGGCGTGGCCCCCAGCCAACCTTGAGTGCAGGTTGACCAGGGGCCACGCTTATACGCTGGGCGACGCCCGCTTTGTGTCACAGGCTTGAGGCGATCAGTTATTGCCGAACCACTTCGTCTTTAGCTTAGCCATCGTGCCGTCTTGTTCCAGCGCCTTGAAGGCCGAGTTGAGCTTCTTTTGAAGCGTCTTATCCGACTTGCGCAGCCCGACGGCGAACTTCTCGGCCGTGAACTTCCCGGTCAGGATCCGGTACGCGGACGGGTCAGCCTGGTGGGCCACATAGTAGCGCGCGTAGACTTCATCCATGAAGATGCCTTGGATCCGGCCGGCATTCAGGTCAAGGAAGGCCTCATTGAACGTATCGTAGAGGACCGGGTCTTGATCTTTGATGTACTGCTTGAGCAGCTTCGGGCTGTTGTCCAGCGCCTCGGCACCACTTGAGCCCGTCTGGACCCCCAAGGTCTTGCCCTTCATGTCGCTCATCTGCTTAACGTTCGCGCTCGTCTTGGTCACCAGGATCTGATTGTTGGCCATGTAGCTATCCGAAAAGGCGACCTTTTTTTGGCGGGCCGGGGTGATCGAGTAACCGTTCCAGATCAGATCGATCGAGCCATTCTTCAGCTCGGTCTCTTTCATCGACCAATCGATCGGCTGGAAGTCGACTTTGATCCCGTAGCGCTTGAAGACGGCCCGCGCCAGGTCGATGTCAAAGCCGGCCAGCTTGTTGTTCTTCTGGCGAAACCCCATCGGCACGAAGGTGTCATCGAGTCCGATCACGACTTTCTTCGCGTCTTTGATCTTGGTCCAACCGTCATCGGACTGGGCCGAGCGGTCACAGCCGACCACCGCGAACAGTGCCAGTCCTAACATCAAAAGCCAAATCAATTTCTTTTTCATGATCCATTCCTCCTACTTAGTGACTGTGTATGTCGTATCTGCGACGCTCTGCGCGAAGTCCATGTCATGCGTGACGACGACCTGCGTCATCCCCTGCGCCTTGACCGCGTTGACCAGGTTCGCGACGCTTTGACGTAAGTTCGGGTCCAGCGCGCTGGTCGGTTCATCGTAGAGTAAGATCTTCGGGTTCAACGCCAAGGCGCGGGCGATCGCCACGCGCTGCTTCTGGCCCCCGGACAGGGAGAACGGAAAGGCCTCGGCCTGATCGGCCAAGTCGAGATCGGCCAACAACTTCAGGGCCCGTGCCTTGGCGTCCGCCGCGCTGAGCCCCTGTAACGTCGGGGCCAGCGTGATGTTGCGCAGCACCGTCATGTTAGGGAAAAGCTCGAAGCTCTGGAACACGACGCCGATCACGCCGTCCTTGCGCAGCTGGGCCGGGGTGGTCGCCTCGCCGTTCCAAGTGAAGCGGCCGCTATCAGCCGTGATCAGCCCCGCGATGATGCGCAGCAGCGTGGTCTTCCCCGCACCGGACGGCCCGACGATGGCCAGCGTTTTTTGGTCTTCGATCTTCAAGGAGACGTCCTTCAAGACCACCTGCGTGTCAAACTGCTTGGTAATGCCTGTCAATTCTAGCATCTGTTTTCCTCCCTGGCGCGCCGCCGGTTTACTTGAAGTAGTCGTAGGACTTCTCGATCTTCTTTTGAACGAAGGTCAAGACCAGCGTCATCAGCAGGTAGATCACCCCGACCAGCATCAGCGGGACCAGGGTCACGTCGCGCGCCGAGGCGATGTTGCCGGCGCGAAGCAAGTCGCCTAGCCCGATCACGTAGACCAGGCTGGAGTCCTTGACCAGGTTGATCACCTCGTTGCCCATGGACGGCAGGACGATCTTCAAGACCTGTGGGATCACGACGTAACGCAAGGTCTGCCACCGCGTCAGGTTCAAGACCGTCGCGGCTTCGAACTGGCCTTCCTCGACGGCATCGAACCCCCCGCGGAAGATCTCGGAGAAGTACGCCGCGTAGTTCAAGACGAAGGTGATGATCGCCGCGTCGAAGCGCTGAAAGACGATCCCGACCATCTGCAACCCGTAGAAGACGAAGATCAGCTGAAGCAACAGCGGTGTCCCGCGGAAGACCCAGTCGTAACCCTCGATCAACCCCTTCAGGCCGCGGAAGAACCACTTCTTCACGGCAGATTCCCCGGGCCGTTCCCGGCGCATCAGGCCAACTGAGAGCAACATGCCCAGCGGGATCGCCCCGAGCAGCGTCAGGCCGAAGACGGCAAGCGTCATCTTGGTGCCTGAGAGCAATGCGGGTAGTATCGATGAAATATAGTCCATGTTGTTTCCTCCTCAGAGCGCCTGGTCGCCCAGGTCTGGCAAAGTGTCACGGGCGCTGAGCCCGATCATTCAATCGTGGTGCAGCGGGCACGGACGCAAAAACGCGCCCGCCTACCCGTTGCCGGATAAGAGGACGCGTCTGCGTGGTGCCACCTCAGTTCGTCAGTGCGTCACCACACTGACCTCGCGTGGTTGAAAGCCCATGGGCCCGGGAACAAAAAACGCCCTCACACAGCAACTGCTGTATGAGGGCGCATCTCGCGCGGTACCACCTCAATGTTGCCGACTTGTCACCAAGGCGGCCTCACATGGTCTTTCAACCACAGCGATAACGAGCTCAACCGGCCTGACCTACTGGCTTTCAGCCAGGCACTCTTGGATGTGAGGCACAAAGGGTGACATCCGGCTCCCACCGTTCCGGATTCGCTTGGGTCACTGCGCTTGCGCCATTTCCAATCAACGTTTTGAATGATTGTCTTAGATAATACTCAGCCCCAACACACTTGTCAACCCTGCCGCCGAAATAATCTGGCCCAAAAGCCCACTTTTTTTTGCTCGATGTTCATCAGCGGCACGCTTTCGCCCAGCAGGCGCCGGGCGATGTTGCGGTAGCCTTGGCTCGCCAGGTCATCTGGGTCCATCACCACCGTCTCGCCCTTGTTGGAACTCGCGATCACCGAATCATCGTCGACGATGATGCCCAGCAAGTCGATCCCGAGGTGCTTGGTGATCTCTGTCACGTCCATCGCGCGGCCGTCCGTCATCATGTGCTGGCGGATGCGATTGATCACCAGCCGCGGCGGGAAGACCATGTCGCGCTGCTCGAGCAAGCCGACGATGCGATCGGCGTCGCTGACCGCGCTGATCTCCGGGGTCGTCACGACGATCGCCCCGTCTGCCCCTTCGACCGCGTTGCGGAACCCCTGCTCGATGCCCGCCGGTGAATCGAGGATCAGCCAGTCGAACTCCGGCCGCAGCGCCTCGACGATGGCTTTGACCTGCTCGGGCTCCAAGGCGTCCTTCTCGGCATTTTGCGCCGCCGGGAGCACATACAGGAGGTCATCGAAGCGCTTGTCCTTGATCAGGGCCTGGTGCAACTTGGCGCGGCCCGTGGTCACGTCGACGATGTCGTAGATGATCCGGTTGGAGAGGCCGAGCACGACGTCGAGGTTGCGCAGGCCGATGTCAAGGTCCAAGAGGCAGACCCGTTTGCCTTGCAGGGCCAATGCAGTCCCGATATTCGCGGTGGTCGTCGTCTTGCCGACCCCGCCCTTACCAGACGTCACTACCAGTGCGTTTCCCATTACAAGTCCTCCAATTTGCGGAATAGTTTGGGCCGCAGCTTACCCAGTGCCCCGAGCTCGCCGTGATCCAAGATGTGCAGATCGTTGATGTAGCACAGCGTCTGCGGGCCATACGTGTTCTTCTCGATCACCTCGACCGTATCGGCGATCCGGACCTGACCGGCACCGCTGATGTCACCGACGATCACTGCGTCTTGATCGCCGGTGAAGCCGGCGATCAACAGCCCTTCGACGGGGCCCATCACAAAAATGCTCCCCGTCGCCCGCAACGTCGCACTGCGATGTAGCGTGCCGGTGAACAGCACGTCGCCCGTGTAATCGAGCACCTGCCCCGAGCGAATGATCCCGCCGACCAGGTGGACGCTTTGCGCCAAGAAGCGCTGCCGCAGTGGCGCGACGTGATCGACTTCCGCGTGGACCGACTTGATCGCAAAGCGCGGGAACCCATCGAACACCTGCTGGACCTGGGCCAGCTGTGCCTCTGGCAACAGCCGGTCACCGGTCTCGATCGAAAAATCGACGCTCCCCTCTGGCGTATCCTGTGCCAGGCGTTCAAGTAGCGTCTGCAGCTGCGCCGTGATCTCGGTCATCCCTGCCCAGTCCGCGAGTTGCAACTCAAACCCCGCCTTGCGTCCTTTAAGTGTGACTGCCTCCACGTTTTCACCCCGTTAATCTCGTTTCTATCCTTCCATTATCGCACACTCCAGCCAGATTTGTAGCGGTTCAGCCAAACTTCTGCGCGTGCATCGCCGGCCACCAAAAAAAGATCCACCGCTAACTGCGGTGGATCGCTACGCGTGCGATTCAGGCTTGAGGCGCGCCAGCAAGTGGGTCAGCGGCGCGTAACTCAAGGCGAACAAGACGAGGTTGATCCCCAGTCCCGGGCCGATGTGGTGGGCGATCAGGTCGATCGGCGTCGCCGTGGTGCTACCGAGGAAGCGGCTGACGAAGTAATACGCCGCCAGGTACGCCGTCAACCCGATGATGACCACCGAGCCGACGTACAGGGCCGTTCGCGGCACCAGCGGTTCGATCTGTCGCACGACGTACACGAGCAACGGCCACAGCAGCATGTGGACGCCCAGCATGCCGGTGTAAAAACTGTCGAACACCAGCCCGACCACCCCGGCGATCGCGACGATGTAGGCCTCGTCGGGCAGCTGCAGCGTGATCATCAAAAGCGCGATCAGCGTCAGCTGCGGCACGCCGGTCACAGCGGGCGTCATCACCCACTGGGCGAAGACCTGCGTCAGCGTCCCGTCCAGCAGGAGCGCCACCAGCAGGATCAGCGCGACCCAGCCGTGACCGGTGAATGGCTTATCATTCTGCATCGCTGTCACCTTCGATCGTCCGGTCGATCACCGTCACGACAGAGGCATCGTGCAGGTCAGCCGCCGGCTTGAGGTAGACGGTGTTGGCCAGGCCGAAGTCGTCTTTCTTGATGCTGACGACGGTGCCGATCAACAGCCCCTTAGGCGTCGCCCCGCCCAGACCGGAAGTGACGACCTTCTCCCCTTTTTTGATGTCCTCTTCCGTGTTGATCTGACCCAAGATCAGCTCACCGGACTTTTCGGCAAACCCGGTGACCACACCGTTGATCGTCTTGCCGCTGGTCGTCAGGATCGAGGCGGCAAAGCGGTCCGCGGCGCGGTTGTCCGTCGAGATCATCTCGACTTTGGCCTGCGTCTTGGAGATCTCCACGACGCGCCCGAGCAGACCGGAGCCAGACATCACCGGCATCCCCTTCTTGACGCCAGCGCCTGAGCCCTTGTCGATCAAGAGCACGTTGCGCCAGTCATCCGGGGTGCGGGAGGTCACGGTAGCCGAGATCTGCCCGTAATCCGTTAGCGTCGCGTTGAGCTTGAGCTGCTTTTTGAGCGCTTGGTTCTCGCGCGACAGCGTCTGGTTGCGGACCTTCGTCTGCGCGAGGTCATCGATCTGCGCCTTCAGCCGCTTGTTCTCCTGAAACGCGTTGAGCAAGTCGTTGACGTCATCGAGGCCCGACTTGATCCAGCGCGCCGGACCGGAGACGACCCGCGCACCGATGCCGACCACATCGTTGCCGATCTGCTGCATCAGCGGCGGCGCCGACTGGTTGTTGCGGACCGAGATCGAGCTGAAGATCAAGCCGAGGCTTGCCAGCAAGGCGATCATCAGCACGATCATTTTTTTGTTCGAAAAGAACTTCTGCATTGCGTACCTCCAGACGTCGCGTCAGGCGCGGGTCGGCACAAAAACGGGCCGGCCCAAAACCAAATGGTTGGTCACCGGCCCCATGAACCCGCGCGGGCAATTAGTGCTTCTTCAAGACGTCGATGTTCTTCAGGGATTCCCCGGTGCCGATCGCGACGCAATCCAGCGGCGATTCGGCGACAAACACGGGGACCTTCGTCGCATCAGAGATCACTTCCGGCAGGTTCTTGAGCATCGCCCCCCCACCGGTCAGCACGATCCCGCGGTCGATCACGTCAGCGGCGATCTCGGGCGAGGTCTCTTCCAGCGTCTCCTTGATCGCATCGATGATCGCCAGCACGATCTCATTCATCGCAGTGGCCACGTCGACCGCCGAGATATCGATCGTCTTCGGCAGACCGGTCAGCAGGTCACGCCCGCGAATAGTCATGCTTTCGATGTCTTTGGCCTGGTCGACGGACGCAGAGCCAATCTGGATCTTGATGTCTTCGGCGGTCCGCTCCCCGATCAGCAGGCTGAAGTTCTGGCGGATGTACGTCGCGATCGACTCGTCGATCTTGTCGCCGGCCATGCGGATGGAGCGACTGGAGACGATCCCCCCCAGGGAGATCGTCGCCACGTCGGTGGTCCCACCACCGATATCGACGACCATGCTCCCCGTCGGATCCATGACCGGTAGCCCGGCACCGATCGCCGCAGCGTAAGGTTCCTCGATCACGAAGGCGTCTTTGGCCCCGGCGACCTTCGCCGCATCGATCACGGCGCGCTTCTCGACTTCCGTCACGCCACTCGGCACGCAGATCATCACTTGCGGGTGGTTGCCCTTGCCGCCGAGCGCTTTGTCCATGAAGTACTTGAGCATCGCGGCCGTGGTGTCGTAATCCGCGATCACGCCGTCTTTCATTGGTCGGATCGCATTGATGGTGGCCGGCGTCCGGCCGATCATCGCTCGGGCTTCTTCCCCCACCGCGATCACTTCGTCTGTCTGCGTATTTTTCGCGACCACGGAAGGCTCGTGCGTCACGATCCCTTTCCCGTCAACGTACACGAGGGTGTTGGCTGTACCGAGGTCGATCCCGATGTTTTTCGATCCTAATCCAAGCAAAATGTTCTCTCCTTCAACTACTGCATCGTTTTTTCGGTCCCTATGATTATAGCATACCCCGCACTATCAAGGGTTTTTCAACGCGAATTTGCAAAATCTTATATCTTGCCCGCCGCGGCAAACGAGTAAAAGCTAGCGCCACCGACCACCAAGTGATCCAGTAACGGGATGCCCACCACGGCGCCGGCGGCCACGAACCGCTGCGTCAGCTCACGGTCGGCCGGACTCGGTGTCGGGTCGCCGCTGGGGTGGTTGTGCACTAGGATCAGCTTGGCCGCATTCACCAACAGGGCCTCGCGGTAGACCACGCGGGGGTCGGCCATTGCCCGGTCGAGCCCCCCGCGGGCCACGACGCGCTCGGCGATCACCGCGTTTTTGACATCCGTCAGCACCGCGACCAACACCTCCTGCGCCTCACCGGCCAGCCGGGCGCTCATCGATCGGCCGAGCCCCGCGCTCGAGACGACCTGCCCGTGCCGGAGCCGCTGGCGCACCTGCACACGCCGCCCCAGCTCGACAGCCGCGCAGAGCAAGGCGGCCTTTCCCGGTCCGAGCCCGGGCAGGGCCATCAGCTGATCGACGCCGACGTGGGCCAGCTCGACCAGCTGCGGGTACCGGGCCGTGAGCGCGGTCGTCGTCGCCGTCAGTGGCGTCGCCCCACTGCTGCTGCCCAGCAGCACGCGCAGCAGTGCCTCGTCTGTCAGGGCCTTGGCCCCGTGCGCCCGCAACGCTTCTCTTGGCTGCATCCTGATGCGCCTCCACTCCTGTTTAGAGAAGATTACGCGTTCGGCGCCGCGAACAACGCCTGGCGTACGGCGCTTGCGAGGTACAGGGAGCCCGTGATCACGACCGGCTCATCGCGGTAGTCCGCGAGGTGTGCGGCCAGCGCCGCCTGCCAGGTCTCGAATCGCCGCAACTTGGCGGCGTCTGGATAATCCGCGAGCGCTTCAGCCCGAGGATTGTCTGGCACTGGCACCAGCCACAGCCGGTAAGGCGTGTGTTCGAGCAACGTGATCATCTGCGCGACGTCCTTGTCCGCCAAGATCCCGACGATCAGGGTCAACGACTGGTGGCCAAACACTTGCTGCAGCGTGTCGCGCAGCGCCGCGATTCCTTGAGGGTTGTGGGCCCCGTCGATCACGATCAGCGGGTCATCACTGAGCTTCTCCATGCGCGCCGGCCACTGACTGGCCGCCAAGCCCCGCCGGATCTCCTTGGACGCCAGCGGCCAGTGCAAGGCGGCCGCGGCCAGCTTGCTCGCCTGGATCGCAAGCGCCGCGTTGTGCTGCTGGATCTGGCCGACCAGTGGGAGCGTAAGGGCCGCCAGGCGGCCTTGGTCATCCCAGTAGCTGAACCGCTGCCCCCAGCCGACCATCGTCGCATGGTCGACGCCAAAATCCTGCCCGTCGACCAGCCAGCGGCTGTGGGTCGTGGCGACCTTCGCCGCGACAGCGGCGGCCGCCTCAGCCGGTAGCGCGGCAGTCACCACGGGCCGCTCTGGCTTGATGATCCCCGCTTTGTGGGTCGCAACACTGGCCAGCGTGTTACCAAGCAGCTTGGCGTGATCCAGCCCGACGCTGGTGATCACGCTGACCAGCGGTGTGATCACGTTCGTCGAATCCGTATCCCCGCCGATCCCCACCTCGATCACCGCCAGATCAACGCCTTGGTGGTCAAAGACCCAAAACGCCATCGCCGTGATGAACTCGAACTCCGTCACACCGAACCCCGGCTGGGCCGCCTGAAGCGACGCCAACGCGATGGCGACAACGTCGTACGCGCGCGCCAGTTGGTCGTCGTCCAGTGGCACCCCGTCGATCGCGATGCGCTCGTTGAAGCGCATGATGAACGGCGACGTGTACAGGCCGACCGTCAGCCCACTGGCCATCAGGATGTGCGCGATCGCATTGGCCGTCGAGCCCTTCCCGTTGGTCCCAGTCACATGCACGTACTGGCCGCGCTCCGGGTGGCCCAACGCCGCCAACAGCGCCGTGATCCGCTCGTGACCACCGGTCTTGGCCAGGCGGGGCAACTGGTGGATCGCCGCCACCGCCGCTTCATAACTTGTCATCTACTCACCCTCCGAATCGCTATTCCCTCAATTATAGCCCGTTCCCCCGCCGGGTCTAGCCCCCAAAATCGGGCCCGAGCGATCGACCCTGTCGACTGCGTGAGCGGTTGGGCCCTCGCGCGACGCGAGCAACGCGCACGCGCCACCGTCAAGCGGCCAAGCCATGGCCCTGGGTACCGCACGCCACCTTAGCCACCAACAAAAAAGCGCGGCATCGCTGCCGCGCCACGCAACCGCCCCGAGGGCCGCGCCTAAAAGACGATGACCGGGGTCCCGTTGTCGACCACACTGAAGAGTTTGGCGATAAAGGCCGGTGGGTTGTTCACACACCCGTGCGAGCCATGCGCCTGGTACCACGTCCCGCCGTATTGGGCCTGCCACGGGCTATCATGCAGCCCGACGCCAGTGTCGTTGATCGGCATCCAGTAGGCGACCGGGGTCGCGTAATCTTCCCCTTTGAGCGTCGCATTGCGCTGCTTGGCCCAGATGGCGAAGACCCCGCTCGGCGTCGGCGTCGCCGGCTTGCCGGTGACCACCGCACTGTCCATCACCAGCTGTCCGTTCTTGTAGTACCACTCATGCTGGTTGACCTTGTCGACTTCGATGTACGTTCCCCCGATGTCGGTCCCGTCTTCGTGGTACCCACTGCCGACATGCGCCAAAGCGTGGGTAAAATCTTCTCCGGCCTTGATCAGCGCCGTGACCTTCGTCGATTCACTGGCCGATGGGATGCTCCAGCCGTAGATCCCGGCGGGGACAGTCACCGTGCCCCGCTTGGTCGACTTGAACTGGCGCGCCTTCGTGTAGGTCCCGTACTGCGCGTTGATCCCCTGAATATAAGCCTTGACGGCCGCCTGATCGACGCTCACCGCGCCGTCCGTGTAACTCAGCCACGTGTGGAGCGTCTTGGTCGGGATCGTGACGGAATGGTTCTGAATCGTCAGCGTCGCCTTGAGCGTGCCCAGCTTCTGCAGCTTCGCGACGGCGTCTTTGAGCGCCGCCGAGTCGGCGGTCAGCTTCGGCTGCACGTAGGCCTTCGTCAGGTCCACCTGGGTCTGATCCGCGGCGACGGCCGTTTGGATCGCCGTGGCGAGCCGCTTGGCGTCCAGCTGGTTGCCGCTTTTTTCCTTCTCGATCACATAGGCATCCCCACGGTCGACGACCTTTGCGTCTGTCGGTGCGGTCCGCTGCGGGTTCAGGCGCTGCGCCAGGCTGCTGGCGTAACTGGTGATCGCCGTATCGTCGCCCACCGCGAGCATGTCGGCCTTGGCGTTGCCCGCTAAGACAACGGTCTCAAAGCCCCAGGGATTCTGCTTCTTGAGCAGCGCCGCCAGCGGCTGGTGAAAATCACGGTCCAACCCCAGCTTCGTGCCGCTGACCGACTCGACGGTCTGGTCCGCTTCGGTAAGCGTGTACGTCACGCGGTCAAAGTGTTTTTTTATCGCCGCATTGGCCCCGGCGACGGTCTTGCCGCCGACCGCCACGCCCAGTACGCTGGTGTCAGGCAGGAATCGGTCCCGGTAATGCAGCCCGCGTAGCCCGTAGGCACCTGCGGCTAAAGCCGCGACGGCGACCAAGCCGATGATGGCCGCACGTTTTTTCTTCGTCATGTGTTCGTCTCCTCGCTTCGGTTCGCCACTGCCGCACACAGCGTGGTCGGTGTTATGATAACACAACTTGCGCGCGCTGACAGCGACCGGATCCTTCAAGGTGATTATACATTTATTGCAGTTTTATGACAACGTCACAAAACTGTCACGCACGTTGGGTCAAAGTTCCGTCTTGCATCTCGAAGACATGATCGGCGAACGGATCGAGCCGCACATCATGCGTGACGATCACCACGGCCTTACCGCGCTCGCGGGCCAGCGCCTGGAACAGCTGCCCCACCACCTGGACCCGCGGGCTGTCGAGCGCCGCCGTCGGTTCATCCGCCAGGACGATCGCGGGGTCCGGGTACAGGGCGCGGGCGATCGCGACGCGCTGCTGCTGGCCGCCGGAGAGCTCAGCCGGGAACTTGTGCTTCAGCTGGTCGATCCCCAACTGGCGCAGCAGCGCTTGCAGGGCAGCGGCATCCAGATTGCCGGTGCGCTTGACGCGGTCGACCAGCTTGAACTGGTCAGCAACAGTCAGATACGGCAGCAGGTGGTAGGCCTGCAGGACGAAGCCGATCGATTCGAGCCGCAGCCGGTCGCGGGCCTTTTGGGTGCGGTCACTGTACGTCTGGCCGGCGACGGTGACGGTCCCGCTGGTAGGCGTCAACAGCCCCCCGGCGATCGTCAAAAACGTGCTTTTGCCCGACCCAGACGGTCCAACGATCAGGCTCAACTCGCCGGGCTCGGCGGCAAACGAGACATCGTGGAGCACTTGCACCCGCGCGGAGCCGGTCCCGAAGACCTGGTCGACGTGTTGTAACGTGAGAACTGACATGATTACCCTCCGATCACACTGACAGGATCAACGCGCAGGACCGAGCGGACTGGGATCAGTCCCCCGACTAGGGCCATGGCAAGCAGCCCGACGCCGACCAGCGCTAACACGGGCACGTCGAACGCCATCGGCACGCTAGCCGGCATCGCGACGGCGGTGATCACCGTCAGCGCGGTCCCCAACACGAGCCCCGCCGCAACCAGTAACAGCGACTGGCTGACCGTCGCCCCGACGAGCACGCGGCTCGGGAGTCCCTGAGCGCGCAGGACCGCGTAGTTCGGCAGCTTCTGCATCGTCAGGATGTACAAGAACACCGCGATCACGATCAGCGAGATCACCATCAAAAACCCGATCATCAGCTCGAACGTCATGTTTTGCGCCGAGTAACCTGGCAGTTTGTTGATGAACGTCTTCAGCGAATAGGTCTGCAGCGCCCGGTCCTTCGCCCGGTAGCCGGCATCACGCGACACGATCGCCGAGGCGATCGGGCCGGGCATCAGGTCCTTGAGCGTCTGCCAGGCGGCCAACTGACCGTAAAGCACCGGGGCGATGTTCATCTTGGCGTGTGCGGTGAAGCCGACGATCGTGTAGGGCTTGGGGTCCGCGTTCAGCTTGAGTGTGTCGCCCAGTTCGTGGCCTGCGTCTGCCAGCGACGTATCCACGACAAGCTCGTGTGCGGTCGTCGGACGGTGGCCGCGCGTCAGCTTGAGGTCGCGCGCGACGAACTGGGACGCCTTCAACCCGATGAAGACCGCGCTGAGTTTCGCGTGCCCTTTCGCCTTAGCGACGACCGACGCTTGACCGATGTAGGCCTCGTCCGCCGAGAGCGGGCCGGCCTGCGCCGGCGTGATCAACGACTGGCGCATGTCCACATTCGCATTGGCGTTCAGCGTGACGCTGTCAACGCCCCATGCGTCCAAGGCGTCTGTGTTCTCCCGCGCAAGGCCCAGCGCAAGGCTTGTGAGGATGAAGATCAGGTAGCTGATCAAGACGATCATCGCGATGATCAGCCCCGAGCGCAACTTCTCTTTGCGGATCTCTTTCAACGCTAAAAACATTCGGTCATCCCTCCATCTGGTCAAGCGCCGTCGCCAGCTGGGCGAGCCGCGCCGTGGCGGTGTCTGGTTCGAGCAAAACGTCTCGGATCGTCTGGTGGCACAGCGTGGTCGCGGCCCACGCGGTCGGCGACGGACCCAAGCGACTCGGCCCATTGTGCAGCCGGTCGGCGTTGGCGCGAAAATGCTGGCGGATCAGCGCCCGGTACGGCGACTCGCGCACCCCGGTCAAAAACGCGCGGGTGGCCGCCAAATACGCCGCGGCTTCGTGGCCATCCGGCTGCGGCAGCCCCGCATGAATGTCTTGCATCGCCAAGCCGAACACGTAGCGGTAAGCATCCGTCAGATCATCAAAGTATTTGTAGAACGCCCCGCGTGCGATCCCCGCCTGCGCGACGATCCGGGCCACCTGCGCCGTGGCCAACGGGTGCTGGCTGAACTCATCCAGCAACGCCTGCCGGATCCGCGCCTGCTTCTGCGGCGCCAGGTGGTCAAATGTCGTCGAAACCATCGTGCTCCCTCTCCGATCGTGTAAGTGACACTGTGTCAACATCGTTGAGTATAACGCAAAGTGACACCGTGTCAACCTTTTTCTCGCCGCCTGCCGGCTCTCGCCCGCGCGGGTCGGCGTCGCGACCACCGGTTCCTGCCCGACGGTCGTGGCATCAAAAAACCACTCACCGGTCGGGTGAGTGGCGTGGCGTTCGGTCACTTAGCGGCTTGCAGTTCCGCGATGCGCGCCGTTGTGGCGGCGAGCTTCGCCGCGAAGTCCGCCTGCTTGGCTTGCTGCTCGGCGACAACGGCCGCAGGCGCCTTCGCAAGGAAACCGGCATTACCCAGCTTCTTGTCGAGGCGACCGATCTCACCTTGGAGCTTGGTCGCTTCCTTCTCAAGCTTGGCGATCTCGTCGGCCAGATCGATCAACTCGGCCAACGGCACGTAGACCGTCGCCCCTGAGATAACCGCCGTGGCGGCCAGCGCCGGGGTATCGAGGGCGGTGCCGACCTCAAAGTGCTTGCTGTGCACGAAGCGGTCGATGAACTCGAAGTTCGCCTTGAAGATCGGTGCCAGCGCCGCGTCTTGCACCCGCACTTGCACGTCGATCGGGCTAGCGAGCGGCGCGTTCACGTCGGTGCGAATGCTACGGACCGCACGGATCAGCTCGATGATCGCCTGCATATCGTCGATCGCCTGGTCATTCGCGAACTCGGCGTGGGTCGTCGGGTATGCGGCGGTGACCAGCGATTCCCCGTCATGCGGCATGGTCAGCCAGATCTTCTCGGTCACGAACGGCATGATCGGGTGCATCAGGCGCAGGACCTGGTCCAACACGTACATCAGGTTGACGCGCTTGGCGGCCTTGGCCGCCTCGTCCTCACCGTACAGCACTTCCTTGGACATCTCGATGTACCAGTCGGCCAACTCGTTCCAGATGAAGTTGTAGAGGTCACGCTCGGCCTCGCCGAATTCAAAACTGTCGAACTTCGCCGTGACACTGGCGATCGTCTGATCCAACCGGGCAAAGATCCACTGGTCGGACAGGTCAAAGGTGGCCGGATCCGGCTTCTGGTCAGCGCTCGTGTCGGCCAGGTTCATCAGCACGAACCGGGACATGTTCCAAATCTTGTTGACGAAGTTCCAGCTCGCCCCCATCTTGTCCCAGGAGAAGCGGGTGTCTTGGCCAGGCGTGCTCCCATTGACCAGGAACCAGCGCAAGGCGTCGGCGCCGTATTGGTCGATCACATCCATCGGGTCGATCCCGTTGCCCAGCGACTTGGACATTTTGCGGCCTTGTTCGTCGCGGATCAGCCCGTGCAGCAGCACGTGCTTGAACGGGCGCTGACCGGTGAACTCGAGCCCTTGGAAGATCATCCGGGCGACCCAAAACGGGATGATGTCATACCCGGTGACCAGCGTGTCCGTCGGGTAGTAGCGCTTGTAATCCGCGCTGTCTGTGTCCGGCCACCCCATCGTGGAAAACGGCCACAGCGCGGAACTGAACCAGGTGTCCAAGACGTCTGGATCCTGGTCCCAGTTCTCGGCGTCTTCTGGTGCGGTCATGCCGACGTACATCTCACCGCTGACCTTGTTGTACCAAGCTGGGATCCGGTGACCCCACCAGAGCTGGCGAGAGATGACCCAATCGTGGATGTTGTTCATCCAGTTGAGGAAGGTGTGTTCGAAGCGCTCCGGCACGAAGGTGACCTTGTCGGCCGTCTCCTGGTTGTGGATCGAGGCCTCCGCCAGCGGGCCCATCTTGACGAACCACTGGGTGGACAGCCGGGCTTCGACTTGGACCCCGGTGCGTTCGGAGTGTCCGACGCTGTGGACGATCGGGTCGATCTTGATCAGATCCCCGGACGCTTGCAGGTCTTTGACCAGCGCCTCGCGGCAGTCGAAGCGGTCCATCCCCTGATACTTGCCGGCGTTCGCATTCATCGTGCCGTCGTCGTTCATGCAGTTGATCCGTGGCAGGTCGTGGCGATTCCCGACCTGAAAGTCGTTCGGGTCATGCGCCGGCGTGATCTTCACCGCCCCGGTCCCAAAGGCTGGGTCGGCGTGTTCATCGGTGATGATCGGGATCTCGCGGCCGACCCCTGGGACGATCACGTTTTTGCCGATCACGGCTTGGTAGCGCGGGTCGTGGGCGTTGACCGCCACGGCCGTGTCCCCGAACATCGTCTCGGGCCGCGTCGTCGCGATCTCGATGCCGCCCGGCGTCCCGTCGGCGTACTGATAGATCAGGTGGTAGAACGCACCTTCGTCGTCTTGGTGGATCACCTCGATGTCCGACAGCGCCGTGCGCGCCTGCGGGTCCCAGTTGACGATGTACTCGCCGCGGTAGATCAGGCCCTTGTTGTACAAGTCAACGAAGACTTTGCGCACCGCCTCGCTCAGGCCGTCGTCCAAGGTGAAGCGCTCGCGGGAGTAATCCAGAGACAGCCCCAACTTGCCCCATTGGGTCTTGATCGTGGCGGCGAACTCGTCTTTCCATTCCCAGACCTTATCGACGAACGCCTCGCGGCCGAGGTCATAGCGCGTAATGCCTTCTTTGCGCAGCTTGGCTTCGACCTTGGCCTGGGTCGCGATTCCGGCGTGGTCCATCCCCGGTACCCACAGGGTGTCGAAGCCCTGCATCCGCTTCTGGCGGATGATCATGTCTTGCAGCGTCGTGTCCCAGGCGTGGCCCAGGTGCAGCTTGCCGGTGACGTTCGGGGGCGGGATGACGATGCTGTACGGCTTGGCGGACTGATCGCCAGACGGCTTGAAGACGCCTTGCGCCAGCCACTTCTCGTAGCGGCCCGCTTCGACCGCTTTGGGGTCGAACTTTGGTGCTAATTCTTCTTTCATAAGGAATCCCTCCACAGGTTTTTGGTTGGACAAAAAAAACTCGCCCTAAGATTAGGACGAGTTGACTCGCGGTGCCACCTAAATTGGGGAAACCCGTTCCCCCAGCTCAGTTCGATATCGGTGAATGACCGGTCGCCCCTACTCGATTCAGGTGGACAGCTCGCAAGCTACACTCCGGAAGTGGCTCAAGGCTCGCACCTGACCGCCTTGTCGCTGCAAAACCCACCTGCCGGACCCTCTTGTTCAACGCGTTATCCGCATTATAAACTAGTGCGCATGACCCGTCAACGCGAATCGTCAGTGCCGCGTCTTCTGGTGCGCGGTGAACAGGAGGCTCTGCAACTCAGACGTCAGGTCGATGTAGCGGATCGTTGTCTCCGGCTTGCAGGCGACGGGCTTCGGGGCGAAGGTCAAGATCGCGTCGATGCCGGCGTCTTCCAGCGCGTGGACCACCGCGGGCTGCGAGGCACTCGGCACCGCCAGGATCGCCGTGTGCATCCCCGGCTCGAGGTGCGTGGCGAGCGTCTCGAACGCGTACACCGGGATGTCCGCCACCACCCCGAGCTTGGCCGGGTCCGAATCGAAGGCCATCGTGATGTTCAGATCCGGGTTGCGGCGAAAGTTGTTCTGCATCAAGGCAGCTCCCAGCCCCCCGACACCGACGAGGATGATCGACTCGCGTGTGTGCACCTCCAGCAACTTGCCGAAGGCGTCCACCAGCGTCCCGACCGAGTACCCGTAGCCGCTTTTGCCCATCTCCCCGAAACTAGAAAAATCGCGTCGGATCGTGGCCGACGGGATATGCACGATCTCACTCAACTTGTCCGAGCGAATGCGGCTGATCCCCTGTTGCTGCAGCTGCTGCACGGCGCGGTAATAGAGCGGGATACGGCGGATCGTTGCCTTGGATACTGGTGCTTTGGCTTTTAACATGGCGTCCACCCCTTACACATTTTGTTACCGTTTTCACCTTTCAGTTTATCACGTTGTTTGTGAACGGGCAAACAAACTTTTCGCCGGCGCCTCGCCGCCGGGCGCAAACCGGGTTGTGACATAACCCCTGGTGGCACGACTATTCCAGAACGTTACGTGCCATAACGCAACGCCCTAGCCGTATAAGCGAGACCCCCTGCAAAACCTAAGTTCGGGTTTTTCAGGGGGTCTCGCTTATACTCTGGGCTAAAACCGCGTTATGGCACAGCCCCTATGCGGTCACAGCAGTTCTGCGATCAGGTCTCGGTCCTGGGCCATGAACTCGTCGGAGCCCTTGATATCGGTGATGATCAGCCCGTCTAAGGCGCGTTGCATCAGGCCATCCACGTCGAGCTTACTTTCGTAGTAGCGTGCGCGGTCGAGGTTCGGCTTCGTCTTCGGTGCCGGTGGGGCGAAGATCGTGCAGCAGTCCTCGAATGGCATGATCGACAACTCGTACGTGTCGATGTCTTCCGCCAAGCGGATGATCTCGTTTTTGTCCATCGTCGCCACCGGGCGGATGATCGGCATCGTGGTGACGTCGTTGATCGCGACCATGCTCTCGAGCGTCTGCGACGCGACCTGGCCGACCGATTCCCCGTTAAAGATCGCGAGTGCCCCGCGCTTGTGCGCGATCGCCTCGGCGAGCCGCAACATCAGGCGCCGCTGGATGGTCATCAGGTACCCTTCCGGCAGCGTGGCCTTGATCGTCTCTTGGATCTCCGTGAACGGCACCTGAATGAAGCGGATCGAGCCGACATACGGTGCCAGCTTGGTCGTCAGCTGCTTGGCCTTGGCCAACGCTTGGTCGCTCGTGTACGGCGGCGAGAAGAAGTGGACCATCTCGATGTCGACCCCGCGCTTCAAGGCAAGGTAGCCGGCCACCGGCGAGTCGATCCCACCGCTGAGCATCAAGATGCCCTTGCCTGCCGTACCGACCGGCAAGCCGCCGGCCCCCAGCACCGTCTTCGTCGACAGGAAGATCGCCTCACGCCGCACTTCCACACGTAACACGTAATCCGGGTCTTTCATCTTGACCACTAGATCCGGGCGCACTTCGGTCAGGTAGTCGCCCAAGTCCAGGTTCATCTCGTTAGTGTCGAGGGCAAAGCTGTGGTCCGCCCGCTTGGTCTGGACCTTGTAGGACGCCCCGGTCGGTACGGTCGCCGCCATCAGCGCCTGCACCGCCGCGTGCACCGCCGGCATCTCCTTGGCCACGGCGACCGACGGCGAGAAGCTCTGGATCCCGAACACTTTGCTCAACCGCGCCATCACGCGCTCGGCGTCTTCTCCGTTCAAGTCGATGTGGAGCCGATCGCGCTTCGGGTGCAGGCGCAGCGCCGGGAATTCGTGCAGCGCCTTGGTGACATTGCCGTTCAGCCGGCCGATGAACGCTTGGCGGTTCTTGCCCTTGGTGGACAGCTCGCCGTAGCGAACCATGATTTCACTATATTGCACAGTATCTTCCTTTCTCGGTGTCAGGCCTGCGGCATCAGCTTGGCGAAGCCGGCATAGACCTGATCGAAGGCGGCGTTGAAGGCGTCCGCTTCGGCTAATGTGTTTTGGTCGTCCAGACTGACCCGGATCGCGCTGGTCGCCACGCTGCTTTGAACGTGCATCGCCGCGAGCGTACTGGATTCCGTCCCTTTTTTGCTGGAGCAGGCGCTGGTGGTGCTGATATAGATATCATGCTGCTCGAAGGCGTGCACGATCGTCTCGCCACGCACGCCGCGGATCGCGAAGCACAGGATGTGCGGGGCAAAATCCGGCGTCAGCTGGCTGAATAACACGACATTCGGGTACTGCGCCACGTGCTCATAGATCCGCGTCCGGATCGCCTGCTCATGCGCGACCTTCTCGTCTTCGTCGGTCAGCAGCAGGCGGAGCGCCTTGGCCATCGCGGCGATTGCCGGGGTGTTCTCCGTCCCGGAGCGCAGGTTCGACTCCTGGCCGCCGCCGGTCATCAGCGGCGCGATGTGGCGGCCTTCCTCCATATAGATAAACCCGGTCCCACGCGGCCCGTGGAACTTGTGGCCGGAGAACGTGATGAAATCGATCCGGGGGTGGCGCAGCGCCGCCATCAGCCCCTTGCCGATCCCCTGCACCGCATCGACATGCAGGTGGATGTTGGGATGGGCCTCGAGCAGCTCGGCGACAGCCGTCAGCGGCTGCTTGGCCCCGATCTCGTTGTTCACTGCCATCACCGACACCAAGATCGTGTCGTCGCGGATCGCCGCCGCCAGAGCCGCCGGATCGATGAAGCCGCGGTGGTCGACCGGCAGGTAAGTGACCTCAAAGCCCAACTGCTCCAGCTGGTGCATCGTGTTGATGATCGCCGGGTGCTCGACGGCCGTCGTGATCAAGTGCTTGCCGAACTGGCGCTTCTCGATCGCAGTGCCTTTGAGCACCCAATTGTCGCCTTCCGTGCCGCCGCTGGTGAAGTAGATCTCATCCGGTTGGGCCTGGATCAAGTCCGCGATCTGCTTGCGGGCGCTTTGAAGCATCGCATCACCCTTACCGCCGACCGCGTGCAGACTGCTCGGGTTCCCGTAGAAGTCCTCCGACACCTTGCGGTAGGTATCGAGCACTGCGGGTAGCGCCTTTGTCGTCGCGCTATTGTCAAAATAGATCATGTCTCGTCGCCGTTCCTTCCGAATTGTAAGTTCACTGGATGAAATTATACCAGAAGCCCAAGGGTTTGGGTACCCACGATCACGGTAGGCGGCTGGGAACCAAAAAAAGAGCGCGGACAATCGTCGACTTGTCCGTGCTCTATCTTTAGTCGCCGGCTTGCCGCACAGGCAGGGCCGAAACGCCAGTGCGGCGCCTTGACCATACCGATCACTCAGGCTCAGAGCTTGGCGGGGGAGCCGGTCAGCCCTAGCCCGCTCAGCGGGCCACGACCGTCACAGCTCAGAACAGATCGGCCCCCTTAGCCGTCAAGTAGGCGTCTTCGACTTTTTTCACGCTGCCGGGTTCGGTACTCTCCAGTGCTGCGCCGATCACGTCGGCGGCCTGCTGGTAGTTGAACTGCGCGTACAGCGTGTGGGCCGCCTCGACCGCCTTGGCGATGTCTTCGTGGGTGGTCTTGTAGCGGTTCGCGTACTGCAACAGCTGCTCGGTCATCGCTGCGGCGTCGATCACCTCGCGACTCTTCGTCTTGAGGGTCTCGATATCTGTAGCGATCCGGATCAGCTGCTTGGCGATCTGGTCGAGGTCGATCTTGACCTGATTCAGATCCCGGTTCAGCTGATCGACCGTCCGCGTGACCGCCCGGAAAAAGTCGAGGTACGGCCGCGGTAGACCCGGGAGGCCGTGGCGAGACATCTCGTATTTGATGTCCCGCAGCGCCAGCTCGAACTGGTCGGCCTGATCCACCGCTTTTTGCTCCGTCTCCCGCAGATCAGCCACCGACGCGTTGATCGCCTGCTGCTTGAGCTCGATCGCCTTCAAGTCGGTGCGCGTCGCGCCGAACTGGTCGCGGACCGCCGAGTAGATCGCGGTGTGATCCGCGATCCGGTCGATCGCCTGCTGGTAGCCCGTCTGCAGCGTCTCCAGCTCCAGGCGCAGGTCGTTGGTGCGCTTAAGCTCATCGTGGTTCAACGCGTACGACTGATTCAAGTGGTCGAGCTCGGTCGCAAGCGTGTGGTTCTGCTTCAAGGCGTGATTGATGAACTGACGCAAGTCCGCACCGGTCTTGTCCACCGTATCCTTGGCCGTCAGCTCTTTTTCCATCACGGCGTACAGGCTGTCGATCTTGTCGGCGATCGTCGCCGCGTTGGCGGTCAGCTCCGTCACGTCGAGGTCACGGATCTGCTGTTCGGCCTGCGCGACCAGCGCCCGAACGCTCGCCACGCCTTCCGGAATGTCTTCGGTGAACCGGAAGTGCCGCGCGACCAGCTGCGCGTCACCGCGCTCGATCTCGTTGAGCTGCTCAGGAAATTCATTGACGACCGAATTGACCAGTTGTGGGAGCGCCTTGATCTGGTTCTGCACGGCGGCGATCGCCAAGCGCGCCTGGTGCAACTGCGTCTTCGCCAGGTCGTAATCCCCTTCGACGTTCGTCGCGTTGACTGTCGTCAGCTGGGCGGCGATGTCTTGCAACGCGGCCTCTAGCGGGGGGAGGGCCTCGCCGTACGCGAAGCTCTTGGCCAATACCGTCTTGCGCGCCTCTTGGTAGTCGTCACGCAGGCGGTTCAGCTGGCCGCGGTTCTCAGCCTCGCTCGCCTGCAACTTCTGCAACGCGCCGTGGATCGCCACCAGCTGCTGTTGTGTGTCGGCCCGCAGTGCATCCAGCGTCTGCAGATCCGCGTTGACGGACTTGAAGCGAAACTGCTTGTTGGCCTGTTCGACATCTAGCAGTGCCGTCTGCAGGTCCGTCAGCGGGCCGCTCGTCAACTGCTGATAGGCCTGACGTTGCGCGGTGAACCCGTCAAGGCTCGCCCCGGCCACGCCCAGTTGATCGATGTTGCGGATCAGACTCGTGATCGAGCCGTCATCCAGCGTTGCGATCTGCGCGTCCAGCTGCTGGATCGCCCGGTTATTCTTGAGCTGGAAGCCCCAGACCCCGAGTCCGACCAGCACGATGAGCACAAGTATCGCAATAATGATCCCAGTCATATTTACACCTTCCACACCAGTGCCTCGAATTGCAAATTCACGCGCGTTCCACTACAATGCTCGTATTCACATGGGCACAAGTCTTCTCTCCTAGTATCTCAAAAAGACCCCGAACTTAAAAGGCCTAATATAGGTAAACGCCCGGTATTCCTGAATTTTCTCGAAAGGTGGTCCCCACATGACCGAACTAGATCCCCTCATCGTCGCCCAAGTCGACGCCCTGCTGGACGGCGAACACAACCCGATCACCGCACTGGCCAACGCCAGCGCGCTGCTCTACAACACCATGCCTGACCTGAACTGGGCGGGTTTCTACCTATACAGCCCGACCAACGCCAGCCTCGACCTCGGCCCCTTCCAAGGGCAAGTCGCCTGCATGCACATCCAGCCCGGCCAAGGCGTCGTCGGCACCAGCTTCGCCCAGCAGCAGGCGCTGCGGGTCCCGAACGTCCATGAATTCGCTGGCCACATCGCCTGCGACGCCGCCAGCAATTCGGAAGTCGTCGTGCCGCTGACTGTCGGCACGACGACGGTCGGGGTCTTGGACATCGATTCCCCACGCCTTGACCGCTTTAGTGAAAACGACCTGAAAACCTTGCAGGCCTTCGCGCAAGCGCTGGCGAAACACCTTGACGCCGATGCTATCCGTAAGGTATACTAGCCTGCGAGTAATTTAATGCAGCAGTGAATGGCATGGTCGGCTCCAGTCGCGCACCCCACTTGTGGGCGAGCGCAGTAACCGCGGCTGCATTGGTGAACCGCCTAGTGCGACTGCCCGTGTGCTGAGTTCACATCCCATTAACTTACTCCAATACAAAATTTTTGGAGGAATCTCAATATGTCTCGTTATACTGGTCCTCGCTGGAAGCAGTCTCGCCGTCTCGGCCTGTCCCTCTCCGGCACTGGTAAGGAACTCGCGCGTCGTCCGTACGCCCCTGGCGATCACGGTGCCAACAACCGCCGCAAGATCTCTGAATACGGTCAGCAACTGACCGAAAAGCAGAAGCTGCGCTGGATGTACGGCTTGAACGAACGCCAATTCCAGAACCTGTTCATCCGCGCCGGCAAGATCAAGGAAGGCACCCACGGTGATAACTTCATGGTCCTGCTCGAACAGCGCTTGGACAACCTGGTATTCCGTCTCGGCCTTGCGACCACGCGTCCGCAGGCTCGTCAGCTCGTCAACCACGGTCACATCACCGTTGATGGCAAGCGCGTTGACATTCCTTCCTACGAAGTTAAGCCGGGTCAAGTGATCGGCTTGCGTGAGCGTTCCCAGAACCTCACGATCGTCACCGAAGCGCTCGAAAGCACGGTTTCCCGCCCTGCTTACGTGACCTTCGACGACAACAAGAAGGAAGGCTCCCTGGTTCGTCTGCCACAGCGCGAAGAACTGGAACCAGATGTTGACGAAGCGCTGGTCGTTGAATACTACAACCAGAAGCTGTAATATTCAGCTCCACAAACGTTGTGACCGGACTTCTACTGTTGCAGATCGTTGCAGATTCTACAACTCGGATAGTAAGTCCATTGCACGCCCATTCTGGGCGTGTTTTTTTTTTCGGGCATTAACGAGATGTTCTGCAATAAAGTCTTGCTGGTTATACCTGTCGTTCAGTCGATTCATTTTTCATCTTCACAAAGTTCAACGTAAGCACCCAATAATCGACCGTCTTGCAAACTGAGAAGGGCCGCAATCCTATTTTTGGATTGCGACCCTTCATTGCTTACGCGGTTTCGCTAGTTGCTGGCTTTAGATGCTGATTCCAAGGTAAATAAGCCTCAGCTTGTTCCCTCGTTGGTGAGGCAGACAGTTGTGACAGCCCATGCAGAAGTCGCTCAATGTAACTTCGTGGATCCAGTCCGTTGGCTTTGGCAGTCTCAACGATCGTCATCCAGATCGCATTGGCTTCGGCCCCCTTTGGGCTGGTGGCGAACAGCCAGTTCTTTCGTCCAATCACGAAGGACTTCATGTTCCGCTCTGATGCATTGTTGCTCAAATCAATCTCGCCAAACTCCAAGACTCGATTAAGCATGCACCGCTGATTCAAAGCGTAGGTCAGAGCGACACCCAGTCGCGATTTCGGCGCCGGCGCGGCCTGATCACACCAAGCCCAGAACTGATCAATCAGAGGTTCTAGTTCTGCCTGTCGACATTTCAGACGCTCGGCCGGTGATAAGAGCGCCCATTGTGTCTCAAGGTGGAACATCTGGTTGAGCAGCTCTAGCGGTTTCGTGCTGGTAAATTTACCTTTAACCTTCGCTGCGTCGTCGTAGAATTTACGCCGAACGTGCGCCCAACAACCAACACGGATGACGCTGTCGCCAAGAAGATTATATCCGGCATAGCCATCACACTGCAGGACCCCAGTATAGCCTGAGTATATTCGCTGCGCGAACTTACCAGAGCGGGTGTTGCCATAAGCGTAGTAGACGACCTGCTGGTCGGCGAGGCGAATACTGCGTTCTACCCAGATGTATGATTTACTCTTTGCCGACTTACCCGGTTCTCTCAGCACTTGGAACGGTGTTTCGTCGCCTTGCAGGAACCGCTCTGACAGGAGGTACTCGTGCATCAGGTCATAGACTGGTCTGACGATTTCTGCCGCGTTGATTACCCAGTTTGTCATGGTCGTCTCACTGAGTAGAAGACCCGCTCGGCGCCATTCTAATATCTGACGATAAAGCGGTGTACCCAGCATGTATTTCTGATAGAGCAACTCAGCGACTAGCGACGAGGTCGCGAGACTGTGCGGGAACAACGCCTGCGGCGCTTGTCCTTGATACAGGTGACTCACACCATCCTCGAGCTCACATTCCGGACACTTGTATGTCTCTTCAAAGATACGCTCAACATACAATCTGCCTGGTATGTGTTGGACCACTTCACGCACGAGATGCTTGCCCACTTTAGCCAGCTGATGACCATGATCACACAGCTCACTTTTTCGAGTGATCACGGTTTCTTCGATGGGCAATTTTGGATCGATTGATTCACCGCGACTGCTTTTAGGCTTGCGCTTGGCTTTTACTACGACTATTTCTTCGCTTTGTTGCCCAGTCTGCTCTGGGTCGGTAAAAACACTGTTATCTCCCAGAAGAGACAGCTGATTAGGATCGGTCATCTTCTCCGAATGGGAGCCGTAGAGTTTCCGAGTTAAATACGCGACCTGCTCGGTGAGCGCCTGAACTTGTTTCATGAGTTCTCGATTTTGCTCGAGTGCCTGTTTGAGCAGATCTTCAGTCGTAGTGACCATGGGCGTAGCCCTCGATTCATTGATGTTGGGTTGAGTGTACCACTGGTGCGACGGGCTTTCTACCATTATTTCTTGGACAAAACTGGTTTACCGTCGACTCCAATCCCCAACCAGATAAAAGACGCTCTAATTGCTTAGCGTGGAGTTTCTTAACCTCATTTTGAGTCGTTGGCCACTGTAGCCGGCCGTCCTCAATTCGCTTGTAGAGCAGGATAAATCCATCGCCAGCCCAATATAGGGCCTTAAACCGATCCTTGCGGGTCCCGCAAAATAGAAACAGTGCCCGACTGTACGGATCCAGATGATATTCCTCTTGGATAACTCCAGCCAAGCCTTCAATACCACGACGCAAGTCGGTCTTACCACAAATCAAATAAATGCCGCTGAGCTTGTGGATATCAATGAGCATTGGCGAACACCGCCTTCATCAAGGCATCCAGGATATAGCCCTGGATATGGTTATACACTACAACCGTTTTGTTGGTGTCAATCTTAACTTGAAAGGCCTTGGTGGCAGTGCTCAGTGGCGCCCGCCGCTGGTCATCCTCTAATTTGATCCGAACAATCTCAGGTTTCTCATCCATAAAATTACCTCACCAATTTAGATTTGATGAGGCAATCATACTGCCCGGCAAGGGGCAATCATATCCGGTCTGTTATTGGGTGCTTACAGTTCAACAAAAAACAGACTCCCCGCTTCTCTAGTTTTGTGAATTTCAATAACTGGTGTTTTTCCCCTTCCATAGTATGATTGACCTTCATGGAATTAAGAATATAATCTTAGATATAAATAAATCTCTCGGGGGTCTATATGGAAAGGGAATGCGTTTTTATTTCGTTTGTGGCGGCTGTTACCACTGAAAGTGAGCAGAAATTATGACAGATGCCAGTAATGTCTTTGTAAGAAACGGTGTGCCAACAATTACTTATGTTGCTCGTCACGAGTTAATGCTGGAAGAAAATTTAAAAAACGAAATTACTCAACTAACAAAAATTGTACATGTAAAATCAATTAGTAAAACTGGTAAGACCGTTCTAATTCAGCATGTTATGAGTGAAAACCATTTAAACTACGTCACAATAAATGGATCCGACTTTGTACTCGAAGAGGACTTTGCAGCAACAATTGCCGCAATTATCGGGGTCGAGCTAGAGTCAGAGATTTTAAAAACTCAATCGGCTACAAAAGTTAACTTTTCGGCAGAAGTAAGGGCCGGCTTTTTAAGACTATTTGATATTGGCTTCAATACAGGTGATGACCTAGTGAAAACAAAGACCTATGTCGGCCAGCGACATACACCTGTACGAGATTCACTTTTAAGGTTTTTACTTCAAAACGACATTGTAATTGTGTTCGACGATTTTCATTTTATTGACGAAGAAAAACAAATTAAGATTCTAAGAGCATTAAAATCCTGGTCTCAGAGCGGTGCCCGGTTCATAATTGCTACCACTCCTGGACGTTCGAAAGAACTTTCAGACATTGAACCTGATTTAAGTGGTAGATATGATTCCCTTTCAATTCCGACCTGGACGACTGCCGATTTAATAATGGTTGGCAAAAAAGGGTTTGACTATTTAGGTATCCCCTATGACGAACCTGCCTTGTCTTTTTTAGCACGATATAGTTTTAGAAACCCACAGTTAATGCAATCGTTCTGCCTCTTTGCTGCCTTAGACGTTAAAAATAAGTTAACAGTCGAACATGCACGCGGTGCTATTCAGAAATATTATGAAAGAAACATTGATGCGGGCAAACGTTATCTAATTGATCTAGAAAAGGGGCCAGATGAACATGGAACTCAGCGTACCGTCCGACCAGCAATCGGTAACCCTGATGCCGATATTTATAATCTTATCGTGCGAGCTACAGCATCATTGAGCTTGGATCATGAAAAGGTTCCTTACCCAACGTTTACCAAAGAAGTTAAATCCTTTACAGATAACATCGAAGATAACAATTCGTTCAACGGATCGCTAACTAATTCATTGCATCATATAGTAAGTATTCAGGCTGTCAAACATAAAAAAGAGTCGCCACTTATAGTTTATGAAAGCGAAAAGAACGAGGTTCTCTTCCAAAACTCACATATTGCCTTTTTACTAAACTGGACAAGCACGCTAGATAAATTGTGTGATCTTGAAAAAGAAGCAGAGTCAAAGAAAAGCCGAAACGGTAACGTAGAAAACCAAATTGACCTTTTTGACCAAACGTTTAATTAAATGTTTATGAGTCTACACAAATTTTACAATACTATGCCACTACAAACCTTGGGCTCAGTACTCATTTTACGTCAGCTTCTCTCAATGCCACCTATGCATTTGAAAAGTCTCACTACTTCTGCGCGCACTAATCACAGTGAACTATATCGATATTGGAATGAACTCCTGATCTTGGTGTATAAGTAGTGCTCTTACGAGTTTGCCACACCCCTTTCTTGGTGAAAACGTGTGTGCTACCGGAAGTTTGCGCAGTGACCTATTAGTGCTCGCGACTGCCCTCAATGCGTAACGCCAACGACACCAAAATAAGTTCTGTGAATGAATCTCTAGATTTGGATTACTGCCCAAACCTGGAGGTTCATATCTGGTCAAATGCTTTTTTTGCGCCACCTGCGTGCTGGTGACCACGCGCCTCGGATCGTGCACCAGTTTGGCGGGGTGGTACACCGACCTGTCGTTTTTGGCGCGCCTAGACACACCAAAGCCGCCCCAGGGAAGCCCCCAGCGCGCCTTTGGCTGACGTGACCCGCCGTTGCCAGGCGGAGCCGCAGGGCCGCAGCGGCTTGACGCCGCGTGGGCCTTGCGTGGCCGGTGTGTCAGCACACCGGCCGGACTTGATTAGATGCCTGCCGGAGCAGGGGCAACCCGACGGTTCGCACGATCGATTCATCCACATACCACTGGCCTTTGCGTCCGTCAGTACGCGACGCTTCACTGCATATGCTCTGTGGGGGTTACTAGGCGAAAGCCTTGGATGATTTCACCAAGCCTGAAGGTCACCGGTGCCGGCAGCTGTCCGACATCACCTTAGACTCGAGCTCGACGTTACTGTAGCACGCCGTTGATTTTTTAGCAAGCGGTTACACTCGCGACGGATTTTCCGGCCGACTTCGCCCCGCCCCCGCAAAAAAGCGGTAAGATGAAGCTGTCTGATCCACCCGACACCGGCCTATTTCGCGGCAATTTGGCGATGTCAAATTTTTTGGCTACACAATCCAGGCCGATTCGACTAGGCTCAAGCGTGAGGAGTGATGTGTAATGATCATTGGCGAACAATTACGTCAGGCCCGAACGGCCGCTGGAATGTCACAGGAACAGTTGGCGGAGGTTGTCTCGGTCAGTCGGCAGACAGTGTCGAACTGGGAAAACTCACGCAGCTATCCAGACATCGAACGCGTGATGCGACTAGCCGAGCTGTACCATCTCTCCTTAGACGAACTCTTGAGAGGTGATCGACAAATGGTGAAGTCATGGCTCGATGCGACCGATGTCGTCAAGACGAGCAAGTGGTTAGCCCTGATGCTGGGGCTGAACCTCTGCTTGACGCTCGGGCTCATCTGCTCCAGCCACGTGGTGTGGCTGACCGCGTTGCTACTGCTGTTGCTGGTTGGATGCATTGGCACTGCATTCTTCTTGATGGTCAAGCTGATCTGAGGTGATCCTGATGCTAGTGCTAGTTCTAACGCTCCTCGTCGTCGCGATCGTACTCGCCGCGGTCACGCTCGCCTACCTGATGACCCAGCTGCTGACCCTTGACGCGACGGCCCGCGGGCTCGCCCGTCCCCGGTTGATCGGGGTGCTAGCCGCAGGGACCCAAAACGGCGCGGGCCTGCTCGCTTACCTCGCGCTCCGGCGCAGCCACCCGCTCGTCCCGGCGTGCGACTGCCCCGCTCGCCGCGAACGGTTGAAGGTCGCGAGCCTCGGCGCATTCGCCGTTCTGCTCGTCTGCGGGGTCTGCGGCGTGCTGGTCTTACTGTCGGGTCGGCTTGCGTGACCGGCGCCCCCGTTGCAGTGGCCGCCGCTGAACCGGATCCAGTACCCAGAACCGCAAAGGAGCCGTTGGCCTCATTGGCCAACGGCTCCTTTGTCATCCGCTCGGTGAGCAAGAACGCTCGTAAGCACCCAATAACAGACCGGATATGATTGCCCCTTGCCGGGCAGTATGATTGCCTCATCAAATCTAAATTGGTGAGGTAATTTTATGGATGAGAAACCTGAGATTGTTCGGATCAAATTAGAGGATGACCAGCGGCGGGCGCCACTGAGCACTGCCACCAAGGCCTTTCAAGTTAAGATTGACACCAACAAAACGGTTGTAGTGTATAACCATATCCAGGGCTATATCCTGGATGCCTTGATGAAGGCGGTGTTCGCCAATGCTCATTGATATCCACAAGCTCAGCGGCATTTATTTGATTTGTGGTAAGACCGACTTGCGTCGTGGTATTGAAGGCTTGGCTGGAGTTATCCAAGAGGAATATCATCTGGATCCGTACAGTCGGGCACTGTTTCTATTTTGCGGGACCCGCAAGGATCGGTTTAAGGCCCTATATTGGGCTGGCGATGGATTTATCCTGCTCTACAAGCGAATTGAGGACGGCCGGCTACAGTGGCCAACGACTCAAAATGAGGTTAAGAAACTCCACGCTAAGCAATTAGAGCGTCTTTTATCTGGTTGGGGATTGGAGTCGACGGTAAACCAGTTTTGTCCAAGAAATAATGGTAGAAAGCCCGTCGCACCAGTGGTACACTCAACCCAACATCAATGAATCGAGGGCTACGCCCATGGTCACTACGACTGAAGATCTGCTCAAACAGGCACTCGAGCAAAATCGAGAACTCATGAAACAAGTTCAGGCGCTCACCGAGCAGGTCGCGTATTTAACTCGGAAACTCTACGGCTCCCATTCGGAGAAGATGACCGATCCTAATCAGCTGTCTCTTCTGGGAGATAACAGTGTTTTTACCGACCCAGAGCAGACTGGGCAACAAAGCGAAGAAATAGTCGTAGTAAAAGCCAAGCGCAAGCCTAAAAGCAGTCGCGGTGAATCAATCGATCCAAAATTGCCCATCGAAGAAACCGTGATCACTCGAAAAAGTGAGCTGTGTGATCATGGTCATCAGCTGGCTAAAGTGGGCAAGCATCTCGTGCGTGAAGTGGTCCAACACATACCAGGCAGATTGTATGTTGAGCGTATCTTTGAAGAGACATACAAGTGTCCGGAATGTGAGCTCGAGGATGGTGTGAGTCACCTGTATCAAGGACAAGCGCCGCAGGCGTTGTTCCCGCACAGTCTCGCGACCTCGTCGCTAGTCGCTGAGTTGCTCTATCAGAAATACATGCTGGGTACACCGCTTTATCGTCAGATATTAGAATGGCGCCGAGCGGGTCTTCTACTCAGTGAGACGACCATGACAAACTGGGTAATCAACGCGGCAGAAATCGTCAGACCAGTCTATGACCTGATGCACGAGTACCTCCTGTCAGAGCGGTTCCTGCAAGGCGACGAAACACCGTTCCAAGTGCTGAGAGAACCGGGTAAGTCGGCAAAGAGTAAATCATACATCTGGGTAGAACGCAGTATTCGCCTCGCCGACCAGCAGGTCGTCTACTACGCTTATGGCAACACCCGCTCTGGTAAGTTCGCGCAGCGAATATACTCAGGCTATACTGGGGTCCTGCAGTGTGATGGCTATGCCGGATATAATCTTCTTGGCGACAGCGTCATCCGTGTTGGTTGTTGGGCGCACGTTCGGCGTAAATTCTACGACGACGCAGCGAAGGTTAAAGGTAAATTTACCAGCACGAAACCGCTAGAGCTGCTCAACCAGATGTTCCACCTTGAGACACAATGGGCGCTCTTATCACCGGCCGAGCGTCTGAAATGTCGACAGGCAGAACTAGAACCTCTGATTGATCAGTTCTGGGCTTGGTGTGATCAGGCCGCGCCGGCGCCGAAATCGCGACTGGGTGTCGCTCTGACCTACGCTTTGAATCAGCGGTGCATGCTTAATCGAGTCTTGGAGTTTGGCGAGATTGATTTGAGCAACAATGCATCAGAGCGGAACATGAAGTCCTTCGTGATTGGACGAAAGAACTGGCTGTTCGCCACCAGCCCAAAGGGGGCCGAAGCCAATGCGATCTGGATGACGATCGTTGAGACTGCCAAAGCCAACGGACTGGATCCACGAAGTTACATTGAGCGACTTCTGCATGGGCTGTCACAACTGTCTGCCTCACCAACGAGGGAACAAGCTGAGGCTTATTTACCTTGGAATCAGCATCTAAAGCCAGCAACTAGCGAAACCGCGTAAGCAATGAAGGGTCGCAATCCAAAAATAGGATTGCGGCCCTTCTCAGTTTGCAAGACGGTCGATTATTGGGTGCTTACGAACGCTCACGTAGAGCGGTGCGGCCACGGTTGCACCACGTCACGCGTCCACATCGCGCTGGGCGCGAGCGAGCCGGTCAGGACCGCTTGTGCCGCGCCGCTTTCAGAGTCGCCTTCATCTGCTTCTTGCTCCCAAACATCCGGTCGATCTTCGCGTTTTCACGCGCCCTGCCCCGCAACGTCAGGTTCTGAGCCTGCTCCGCCTCGAGCTGCTGAAAGCTCGCCAGGCGCGCCGCCGGCAACCTGCCGGCTCGGATCGCGGCCTGGACCGCACAGCCTGGTTCGTGTTGGTGGCGGCAATCCTTGAACCGGCAATCCCGGGCCAGTGCTTGGATGTCGTCGAACGTCGCCCCCAGGTCCGCCTCGACGAGCCCGAGTTCCCGCATTCCCGGCGTGTCGATGACCAGGCTCCCGTTGGGCAGGCGCATCAGTTGCCGGTCAGTGGTCGTGTGCCGCCCGTGCGCATCGTGGGCGCGAACGGCTTGCGTCGCCAATGCAGCGGTGCCGAGCAAGTGGTTGATCAGGGTCGACTTCCCCACCCCGGACGAGCCGATGAAGGCGTAGGTCAGCCGCGGTTGCATGAAGTCGGTCAGCTCGGCCAATCCGTTGGCCTGCGTTGCGTCGCAGACGATCACCGGGGCGGCCCCGGCGACCGCCGCGACGGCGGCCAACTGGTCCACGCGCGCGGTCGCCTGATCGGCTTTGGTCAGCACGACGGCGGCCTGCGCACCGGACGCGGCCGCAACGGCCAGGTAGCGTTCCAGCCGACGCAAGTTGAAGTTGCCGTCCAGGGCCATGCACAGGCACAGCCAGTCGATGTTGGCGGCGACGAGCTGCGCGTCTGTGCGCCGCCCCGCGCTTTTGCGGAGAAAAACAGTCTGGCGCGTATTCAGGCGCTCGATGGTCGCTGGGTCTGCGGCGTCTGCGGGCAGGCGCACCTGGACCCAGTCGCCCACGGTCGGATAGTCCTCCGGGCCCAACGCCAGGTTAGCGAAGCGCCCCGCGACTTGGGCCTGGAACTGCCCGGCTGCCGTGATGAGTGTGTAGTGGCGGTGACTGGTCGCGATCACGCGCGCCAGGGTCAACCCGCTGGCGACGGGCTGAGCGCCCGTCGCACCATAGTTTTCGATTGTCAGTTTGATGTCCTCCTTAGCGTGGAAGACTAGGCATTGTCTTCCTTCGGTGTCATGACGACCGCGATCACAATGCTCAGCATAGACCCTCACCCTTTCTCTCGGCGACTCATGCCGCCATTGCCTGACATTATACCAGACCGAGCCCGGGCGGTGCACGTCCGCTACGGCCGGGCGCTTGTCTTGCGCACGCCCGCATGGCATGCTTGGGGCAACTAGTTTTTTTGGCCGGACCCTGTCCCCTTTGGGTGGGGCTGATGCGTCTTACTATTGAGGAAAAAGGAGGGGTGGCATGGCAGGCGTAACCTTTGATGACCACTTGCTGGCGCTCGGGCGGCAAGTGGTCGCCCGACTCGCCGTGCGGGGCATCTCGCAAGCAGACGCTGAAGACGCTGTCGGGACGGCGTTTGAACGGATCTACCAACTGCTGCCCGAGCTGACGCTGACGAACCTAGACGGATGGTTCTACCGCGTCGCGTTGAACGCCTACCTCGACGCGTGGCGCCACCGGCGCAAAGAGGCGTTAGGCGCTGCTGTCCCGGCGGCTGCGGCCCCACCGCCCGCGCAGTTCGCGACCTTGATCGCACCGCTTAACGCGCGTGACCGGGAGATCCTCGCGTTGAAGTACTACTACGGCTTCTCGTACCAAGAGATCGCTTCGGCGCTCACGCTCAAGCCGGAGACCGTTAAGAAGCAGCTACAGCGGGCTCGCGCCCGCCTCAGACCTTACCTGGAGGATGATCACGATGGACCTTGAACACGCATTACGCCGAGCCAAAACCCGCCAACTCGTCAAAAATCTCGTTGGCGCCTTGCTGGTCGTCTTGCTGATCGGTGGCGGCAGCCTTGCGGTCGTCGACCGGCTGGCTGCCCACCAGATGCAACAGCTTTTCGATCAACTGCTGGTCTACCACCAAGTCGCCGAGCCCAATGTCGCCGTGAGCAACGAACAGTTGACCAACGCGGGGTTGGCCAGCGGTCAAGTCGTGACGAACGAGTACAAGTTGATCGCCGGGATCCCGGTCCCGTGGCGAACACTAACCAGCCAGTTCGCGACGCTATCTCACCAGGTGGATCAGACGATCGGGCATCGCCACGCGCTCAATGTCGGCGACACTGGCGCAGCGGACCAGACCCAGTCGTACACGCTGGACGGGCAGAAGATCGCCAATTTTTACACCGCGTCCACCGCCACGCTGCCCAATGAAGGGTTGCGCCTTGCAGGCATGACCAACACTTACGGGGAGCTGGCCCTGACCTTCGATGCCCCGCTGACGCTGGCGGAGATCAAGCACGCCTTGCCCCGGCAAATCACGCTGTGCTGGGGATACATCCTCGACGACCCGAGCACGGCCACCAATGGGCTTCAACACGTCGCCGATCCACTCGGCGTTGACCTGACGGCGCCACTCGACTACTCGGATTGGCGGCACTACTTGGCCCAGTACTGGCGATCATACGGCCCGCAGGACGCCAACGTGACCGCCTACCGCACCGCGATGGCTGCAACGGCCAAGACCGTCCGGTTCAAAGGCGTCATGGTCACCGGCAGCGCCGCGGCTTTGGTCACCGCGGCCAAGCTGCCGATCGTAGCGGGATCGAGCGTCGGCGTCACCGTCCAGCCCAAGCCCTATCAGCACCACGACTGATCACCCCGCGATCCGACCGCCGCGTCAGTCGCCCCCACGGCACGCAAAAAAGGCAACCGGCTGGTTGCCTTTTTGCGTGTCGCCCGCGCGGAACCGCTCACCCCGCCGGTGCGATCATGGTCAGTTGAATGCGATCGCGGGCTAGGTCGACGGATTCGATCCAGACCGACACGATGTCGCCGACTGCCACGATCGCCTTGGGGTCGCGCACGTACTGAGTCGTCATCCGTGAGACATGCACGAGCCCGTCGTGCTTGACGCCAATATCGACGAATGCCCCGAAGTCGACCACGTTGCGGACGGTCCCTTCAAGCGCCATCCCCGGGACTAGGTCGGTTATGCTCAAGACGTCTTGGCGCAACTGCGGGGCCGCCATGCGGTCACGCCCATCACGCCCCGGCTGCAACAGGCTGGTGACGATGTCGCGCACCGTCTCCGCCCCCACGCCGCTTGCGATCAGCGGCGCAGTGTCGACCAGCCGCAGCTTCGTCTGGGCGGCCTCGGTGCCGAGCGCGGCCGGGGCGACACCGGCCGCCTTCAGCAGCTGGCGGGCAACCGGGTAGCTCTCCGGATGCACATCGGTGTTGTCCAGCGGCTCACGGCCGGCAACGATGCGCAGGAACCCGACGGATTGCTCGAAGGCCTTGGGGCCAAGCCGCGGGACTTTTTTCAGCGCCGCCCGGCTCCCGTAGCGGCCGTGTTCATCGCGGTACTGCACGATGTTGGCCGCGATCGTCGCAGACAGCCCGGAGATGCGGGTCAACAGCGCCGCACTCGCTGTGTTCAGGTCCACCCCGACGCGGTTCACGGCACGCTCGACCACGCCGTCGACTTCGCTGGCCAGCGCTTTGGCCGGCAGGTCGTGCTGGTACTGCCCCACGCCGACCGCCGCGGGGTCGATCTTGACCAGCTCCGCCAGCGGATCCTGCAGCCGCCGGGCGATGCTGATCGCGCTACGCTGCTCGACGTGAAGCGTCGGAAACTCATCGCGCGCCGCCTGGCTGGCCGAATACACCGAGGCCCCTGCCTCGTTGACGATCACATAGTAGACCTCGCGATCCAGCTGACGCAACGCCGCCGCGACGAACTGCTCGGACTCGCGACTCGCAGTCCCGTTGCCGATCGCGACCACCGTGACCTGATAGCGCTCGATCAGGTCGATCAATGCCGGCATCGCGGCCTGCCGCTTGGCTTCCGGGGCCGGTTGGTGCGGGTAGATCACGGCTTGGGTCAAAAACTTCCCGTTCTCATCGACGACCGCCAGCTTACAGCCGGTCCGGTACGCCGGGTCGAACCCCAAGACGACCTGCCCCTTGAGCGGCGCTTGCATGAGCAGGTTGTAGAGATTCTGCCCGAACACTTGGATCGACTCGCCGGCGGCCGTGTCGGTCAGCGCACTGCGCGCCTCCCGCTCGATGGCCGGGCCGACGAAGCGCTTGTAGGCATCCTGGTACGCGGCTTCCACGGCGGCGGTGGCGGCGCTGGCAGGCCGCTGGCCGATCAGCTTGCCGTGGTAATAGCGAAAGATCGCCGCAGTGTCCACGTTGACTTTGACCGATAAGAGCTCGGCTTTTTCCCCGCGGTTGATCGCCATCACCTGCGTCGCAGATAGCTTCTTGAGCGGTGCCTCGAAGTCGTAGAACTGCTGATAGACTCCCTTCTCATCCAGTGCCTGCTTCTTGGGCCGCACGGTCACCCGCAGCGTCCCGGTCCGCGCCGTGGTGTTGCGGACCCAGTTGCGCCACGCCGCAATTTCACTGAAGCGCTCAGCCAACAACTCATGTGCCCCGTCAAGCGCCGCCTGTGCCGAGTCGACCCCCTTGGCAGCGGCGACATACCGCTGGGCTTCACGCAACACGTCGCCGCGCGGCAACGTCAGGAGCCAGTCCGCCAGCGGCGTCAGGCCCTGCTGTCGGGCGACCGCCGCTTTGGTCTGGCGCTTCGCCTTGTACGGCAAATAAAGGTCTTCCACCGCCTGAAGTTGGGTGCTCGCCAGGATCTGCCGTTCCAATGCGGGGGTCAGTTGCCCCTGCGCGTCGATCGCGTGGATCACCGCTGCCTGCCGCGCCTGCAAGGCCGCGACGCGCTGATAAGCCGCTTCGATCGTCTGGATCTGGACTTCGTCGAGGCTGCCGGTCATCTCCTTGCGGTAGCGCGCGATGAACGGGAACGTGTTGCCCGCATCCATCAGGGTCAGCACGGCGCTGATCTGCCGATCAGTGATGCCGGTGATCCCGGCACGAATGAGTTGAAGTGTTGGTTGATCGATCAAAGAAGCGTCCCTCACGTTCTTCTGGTAGTCGCGCAGCGCCAAGCGCTGCATGCCTCTCTATGTGTAACACAAAAGCGCCAAGGCGTCCAGGCAGGGCCCGCTCACGGCTCGTGCCCACTGTGCTCATGGACGCGCAGCGGCCCGCCAAACTCGGCCAGCGCGGCCGTCAGCCCCGGAAAGACCGCATCGGTATAATAATCAGCCGCATCGCTCAACGCCGCTGCCGGTTGCCGGCGCTGCATGCGCGCCATGGCCCCGAGCTCCTCACGCCGCCAATGCGCATGTACGCCCATCGCAGTCAGGATGTGCCGCCGGTTGTCCACCAGCCCATCGGCCAAGACCCGGTCGCCCAGCTGCCAGACGCCTAGGATCAGCGGCTGGGTCTGCTGGTACAGCGCCGCCGCCCCGCGCTCAGGGTGCAGGAGCGCCAGGTAGAAGCGACTGTTCAGGCGACTGAAGCGATCGTCCGCCGGCAGGCTGAGCGCCTGCTCGAAAGCTTGCCGACTGCGCGCCAGCTGGCCGCGCACGGCGTAATCGAACCCGCGAGTCGTCCACATTCCCGTCGCCACGCGCTGATAGCCCGGCACGGCGCGATAGACCTGAAGATCGCGCCACAACCGGTCACGGATCGACTCCCCAACGCTAGGGTCAAACAGCCAGCTGGCGGTCATCAGCTGCACGATGTCTCGCAACGACAGCACACTGGCCGTCAACGCATACTGACGCAACGTGTCATGCTCGGTCGCCGTCAACTGCCAATCCGGCCATTGGGCCAGCTTCGCGATCACCGCCTGCGCACTGGCCTCAAGGGCCGGCTTGACCGGGGGCGCCACGGTCTGGTGCGCGCGCTGTGCGTCAAACTCACTCAATGTCAGCCCGAGCCGCGCGATCAACGGAAATAAGGCGTCTAAGCGCGGGGCGTTCTCCCCATTTTCAAAGCGGATCGCCTGCCGTGGCGATAAGACGTCGGCGTAAAAATCTGCCTGGGTGATGCCTTTCATCTGACGCAACCGCCGCATCGTCGGCCCACTTTCATCTGCCATTTTTGTCACCCCTTCTACTGCGCTCAGCATAGCAGACTATGCTGGGTGATGAAAGGTGGGATCGATATGTTTCAACTGATACGCCGGCTCTACTCGCCGCACCGCAGGCTCGTGGTTGCCTTACTATTAAGTGCCCTGGGCCTGAGCTTCGATGGGATTGTGCAGCCTTACGTGATCGGCCATTTCACCGACGCGATGGCTGCCCATCAGCTCAAGCAGGGGCTCACCCTGTTAGGCGGGTGGGCCATCGCCCTCGTCTTCCTCGTCTCGTTCAACTACGCCTACAATTATTGCGTGGGCCAAAACCGCCGCGCCTTGAACCTCGACTTGCGAATGCTGGTGGCCCAACACGCTTTGGCCCCGAGCAACGCAACGCAGTCGAGCAGCCAGTTCACCGCGGTGATCTTCAACGACATCAAGCAGATCGAATCGGCGTTTGTCGACTCGCTGGGCATGATCGTTTTTTGTAGCCTACAAGCCCTGCTCACGTTCGCCTTCATCCTAGCCACTAACTGGCGGCTCGGCCTGCTCTTCGTCAGCTTCGGGCTACTGCCCAGCCTAGTCCCTAAGTTCACCGGTGCCTGGCTTCAGCGCGGCACCATCGCCTGGCAGACCGCCAACCAGCGCTACACGGACCAGTTGGAGGAGACCTTGAACGCCAGACCCCTGGCGCGCACCTACCAGCTCGATAGCACGCTGCTCGACCGCCTGCACCATAGTCTGGCCCGCAGCGAGCACCGCTATTTTGCGATGAATCTGCGTCAGAGCGGTGCCAGCACCCTCGTCCAGCTCCTGTATGACGTCGCCTTTCTCGTGCCGCTGGCGATCGGGGCCTGGCTCGTCTTTCACGGCCAGTTAACGATCGGTGCGCTGCTCACCCTGAACTCGGCCGCAGATCGCGTCACCGCGCCCCTCGTCAGTATCGCTCAGTATTACAACCGGTTGACCGCGGCGCGTCCACTCCTCGATCAGGTCCTCACCGCGCCTGTTGCCCCGCAGCCCTACCCACTGGCCCCGGTCGGCCCACCGACGCAACTCACCTGGACCCACGTGACAGTCGGCTACGATCACCCACTGACCCCACCGCTAGACTTAACGATCACCCAAGGGGCGCACTGGCTGATCCAAGGTCCATCAGGGAGTGGCAAGTCGACTTTGCTGCAGACGCTCGCAGACACCTTGCCGCCACTCAGCGGCACACGCGCTCACGCCACGCGCTGGGCCGAGCAGATCGCGCTGGTGGCCCAGACGCCCTTTTTGTTCCACGATACGTTACGCTTCAACCTCGCGCTGGGTCGCCCGGTGACCGACGCGGACTTGCAGGCAGCCCTGGTGCAGGTCGGCCTGCCACACTTGGTGGATCAACTCGCCCTGGTGCTTGGCGCCACGGCCCGCCCGCTATCCGGCGGCGAACTCAAGCGGCTCGAAGTGGCCCGCGCCCTACTCACGCACCGCCCCATCCTGCTGGTCGACGAAGGCTTGAGCGGATTAGATCCCCACACCGCCGCGCAGCTCCAGGCGGTCTTCCAACGCTTCAGCGGTACGCTGATCCAGGTGGAACACCATATCGATCCGGCAGCACTCGCGACCTACGATCACGTCCTCACGCTTCAGCCGCTGTGAGTCGCCCCGCTCAGCCGCTAAGTCAAGCAACCCGCGCACGCCAGGCCAGATACTCACCACTTTGACACTAAAAAGGCCATCAAACCGGATGTCGATCGCCACTTTGATGGCCTTTTCAGCTAATTATTGGGCATTCGCCGCTTGCAGGACCCACGATCAACTTCTCGCGCGCCCGCCACAGCGGTTGGGGCCGGCACGCTCACTGCCGGTAGTAGGCCTGCGGGGCAAACCCGCCTTGACCGCCACCGAGGATCATCCGGTCGCGCGTCACATCGGAGTCATCCGCCGTGGTCGCTTGTACCCCCTTGGGCACGAGCAGCAGCGGGTCGAACTGCTGAAACGGCTGGCTTGCATCCCAGTAGCCCAGGGTCGCCATCAGTGTGCGCCCGACCGTCGTGTCCGTCGAGTCGAACATCACGAACTGGTGGTGGTCGTCCTGGTCGTGGTTACTGATCACAACGCCGATGTCGCTGCCCGTGTTGTCGAAACCGGCGGGACGCTTCTGCGTCTCAGTCGTCACCACGAACCGCCCCCCATCGGCCGGATTGACCCACGTGCCGGCCAGGCTCGTGTAGTTCCCGGCCGCCAGCTGCTGTAGGTCGAGCCCCTGGATCGCGCGGCGCCGGGCAGCCGTGAGGTCCTGGGCGAAGATCTGCCGCACCGAGTTGTTGCTGGTCCAGACCTCGATCAGGTTCTCCTGATTGGTCGCATCCCCAGTCAGCGCCTTGAAGTCCGCAGTCGCGCCCTTGGGGTAAAAATTGACCGCCCAGTTGATCGCCACATGCGCCGCGTCGGCTAGGGTGCCCAAAAGCGCCGCCCCTTTGCGCGTGTAGGTGAGTGCGTGCGTCCCGGCGCTGTCGGTCAGGGTGGTGCCCTTGAGCGTGATCTCGCCGGTGCTCAGCTGATCCGCCGTGACGGTCAGGTGCCCCCCGCCGCCGGCCTCAAGGCCCGGGGTCGTCCCGTCGCGGTAGTTAGCGGAGAAGCCGATCGGCGTCCACTGCCCCTCGAGGCTGCTGAAGTCCCCCCGTTGGATCGCGGCAAGTTGCATGCCGGCGCGAGGCTTTTTGGCCTGAGGCTGACGGGGCTTGCCTTGAGTCGACTGACGCGTCGCCGTCTTCGGCTGCGGCGTCTGCTTGGTCGTCGGTCGGCTGGTCGCCGGCGCGCCACAGGCCCCCAGCATCGCCACCGTACCCAGGATCAAAGCGGCTTGAATCGTTCGTTTGCTCATCTCTGTTGTCTTGGCCGCACGCGGCCACCCTCCTCGTTCGCGTGACGTTCCCTCTCATCGTACGGGCGCCACGTGCCCGGCGCAAGCGCCGTCCGCGGCTTTTGGTCTGATCCTTGCATTTATGTAACACAAAAACACTGGGGCCCATTGCGGTCCCAGCGTTTGCGTCTATCGGGTTGGGCCTACCGCTCGCTGAAGTGGTACGCCGGCTCGTCGTGGGCCACGTCCACTTGCATCGCGAGGTGGTCGAAGAACCAGGCGTCCGGCTCAGCAATGTAGTAGGTCACGCCGTCTTTGAGGGTTGTGGCAACGGCATCGTCGAGGCTATCGTCTCGCGTCATGCCGACGGAGAAGCCGTCGTGCACTTCAGTTTTGCCGTAAACTTTGCCAAAAAACCGGATGCCACTCCCTGTCGCCGGGAGCGCCAATTCTTGGCGGAACCACTGGCTGGCCGCATCGGTGATCGTTAACATGGCGGGGCCTCCTTCGTTAATCAGCGTCCTTCTTGACGAGCCCATGGGTGAAGGCGTAGATCGCCGCTTGGGTACGATCTTCGACTTCCAGCTTCGCCAGGATGTTCGAGACGTGCGTCTTGACCGTCTTGAGCGTGATGAAGAGCTCGGTGGCGATCTCCTGGTTGCTCTTGCCCTTAGCGATCAGCATCAGGACCTCCCGCTCGCGGTTGGTCAGGTCATCGTACAGCTCGGGCTTTTGCTTTTGGGTCAAGCGATTCATCATCTTGGTCGTCACCTGCGGCTCGAGCACCGACTCGCCTTGCGCGGTCTGGCGGATCGCACTGGCGATCTCCTCGGCCGTCGCGGTCTTGAGAATATAGCTCGCGGCCCCCGCCTCAATGGCCGGGTAGACCTTCTCATCGTCGATGAAGCTGGTCAAAATGATGATGCGCGCCTCTGGCCAAGCGGCAAGGATCTTCTGGGTCGCGGTAATGCCGTCCATGTTGGGCATCACCAGGTCCATCAAGATCACATCGGGGCGCAGGTCGAGCGCCATCGCCAGCCCCTGGGCCCCGTCTTCGGCTTCACCGATCACGGTCAGGTCTGGTTGCACCCCGAGGTAAGTGGAGATGCCGAGGCGCACCATTTCGTGATCGTCTACAATCAATACATTAATCATTCGCGACTTCCTTTGATAGCGGGACCCGAATTTCGACGCTGGTCCCCTTTTTCGGGAACGAGATCACCTTAGCGGTGCCGCCCACACTGGCGGCGCGCTCGGTGATGTTCGACAGGCCGTAACTCCCGGTCGTATTTTCGGTCTTGGGGTCAAACCCCACGCCGTCGTCCACCACGCGCAGGATCACGTTGGTGTCGACGCGGCGCAAGTACACTTCGAGCGACTGCGCCTTGGCGTGGCGCAGCGTGTTACTGAGCAGCTCCTGCACGATCCGAAAGAGGTTATCTTCGACCGCCGCCGGCAGGTGAACATCCGCCAGCTCCCACTCGATATGGATCTTGATCTTGGTCTGCAACTCCTGCAACAGCGCGATGATCCCTTCACGCAGCGACTTGCCTTCCAGCGTGGTCGGGCGCAGATGCAACAGCAGGGCGCGCATCTCGGCTTGGGCCTCGTTGATCACACTTTCGATCGTCTTGATCTGCTTGAGCTCTGGCGCGTCCGGCGTCGTCGCGTTGACCACGCTGCGCAGCGCGGAGAGCATCATCATCGCCGCGAACAGCTGCTGCGACACGGAGTCGTGCAACTCGCGTGCCAAGCGGTGACGCTCCTGGGTCAGGATCTCCTCCTTGGATTCCCCCCCGACCAGGATCGGGGTGCTGGAGTAGCGCTCGATCTCATGCTGTAAGCGTATCATTTTTTGCCGCAAGGCTTCAAGTTGTTCTGCGACATCTTGGCCAAGCGCCGCATTGGCTTGCGTCGTACGCGCAAGCACCGGCGCCTCGTACTGGCCGGCGACCAGCTGCGTCAACCGGCGCGAGAGCTGGTTGTGCTGGACACGCATCAGACTATATGTACTGATCGTGACGATCAGTGCGACCAACACGGCCCCCGAGATCAGGTAGGCGAGGATCGGCCCGGCGAACACCGGCGTCATCAGGATCGTCAAGAACCCTTGCGTGGTCTTGGTCGTGACCAGGTAGACGATCCCCGCCTCCAGCGCGCCGATCAGGATCAGGGTGAACAGGAACTGCCACACGATGCGGTGAGGTTTCATACCGACAGCACCTCCAGATCACCGACGATCACATTCGTGATGATGTGAATGCGCCGACTCGCCGAATCGTAATCCGGGCTGTAGTGCTTCACGGCTTCATTGTGCAGCGAGAGCTCCACCCCGTCAAGCGTCAGATCACCGATCACCGCGCTGTGGTCGACCAGCACGCCAACACCGACTGGGACGAGCACCCGGGTCTTGCCGAAGCCCTTCCGGATCACGATCGTGTTGTCCCCGGTCGGCAACAGTGTGTTGCCGAGGTCGACGATCGTGTCCCCGGCGGCCAAGGTCATGTTGAGGTCATCCCACTCGAACACCCCACTGCCGATCGTCTCGTCACCGAACCAGGCGTGGCGCTTGCGCGTGCCGCCCTTCTCCATCGGTGTCTTCGCGCGCACCGCCACGTACTGCTTCTTCGCCCAGGGCATCACGCGATCGTGCTGGCTGCCGGAGAAAAAGCGCAGCAGTGCGATCAGCGCGATGAACAGCATGACCCAGACCGTCGGGTTGATGAACACCGAGACGACCATCAAGACGGTCCCGAGCGTGAGCCAAAACGTCCGCCAGAAGCGGCCCTTCAGCCCCAACAGCAGCGCGCAGCTCCCGAAGATGACCCCGATCAAAGAAGACGGGTTCGTCACGGTTTGGAACCCCAACAAGAGCAGTAGGCCGAGCTCGATCAGCCAGAATAGTTGCCAGCGTCGTTTCATCGCGGCCTCCTTGAATGATTGATGTCCCCATTATACGGCATGGGGGTGCCGTTGGCTTAGGCCTCGCGACTGATTTTGCCCGTTCCGCCTGACGCCAAAAAGCCGCGGCTCTGCCGCGGCTTGCGTCACTGGTGCCGACGTCTGCCGCTAGCCGACGCTGATCGCATCGACTAATCGGCATGGGTCGCCTTAACCTTCGACCTTCGTGATCTTGATGGTCATATCCCCACCAGGGGTCTGCACCGCCACGGTGTCGCCGACCTTGTGGCCGATCAGGCCTTCGGCGATCGGGCTTTCGTTCGAGATCTTGCCGTTGAACGCGTCCGCTTCCGCCGCGCCGACGATCTCGTAGGTCTCTTCCTCGTCGTCGCCGACTTCTACGAAAGAAACCTTCTTGCCGAGGCTGACCTCATCGGCGGCCACGGCGTTGGCATCGATGATCGTCGCGTAACGCAGCATGTTCTCGACGGTCACGATGCGCGTTTCCAGCGTGGACTGCTCGTCTTTAGCCGCTTCGTACTCCGAGTTTTCGGACAGATCCCCGAAGCCGCGGGCGATCTTGATCCGGTTGATCACCTCGGGCCGCTTGACGGTCTTCAGGTTCTCCAGCTCTTCTTCCAGCTTCTGCTTGCCGGATTCTGTCATTGGGTAGCTCTTATCTGCCATCTTTATTCTCCTCTACGCCCCGAGACTAGCGCGAAGGGGCGGGCCTGCGCCCGCCTCCTACGCTGGATCCCAGCGCTGATCTATGTGTATTGCCAATCAACTATGTTAGAAACATTGACGCCGAATGTCAACAGATTAATTCTGCAACCCGCGCGTCGCCAGGATATCCTTGATCTTCGTCACCAGCAGGTCGATGGCCACGGTGTTGCGGCCCCCTTCCGGCACGATGATGTCGGCGTAGCGCTTGGTCGGTTCGATGAACTGGTGGTACGACGGCTTGACCGTCTTCAGGTACTGACCGATGATGTCATCCAGCGCCCGACCGCGCTCCTTCATGTCGCGCCGGATGCGGCGGATGATCCGGATGTCGTCGTCGGTGTCGACGTAGACCTTGATGTCCATCAGGCTGCGCAGCTCCTCATCGGCGAGGATCAAGATCCCCTCGACGATGATGACGTCCTTGGGCTCGACGTGCACCACGTCTTGGGACCGGTTGTGGTCCGCGTAGTCGTAGACCGGCTTATCGACGGCCTGCCGCGCGATCAACTGGCGCAGCTGCTGGTGCAGCAGTGGCGTGTCGAAGGCCAGCGGGTGGTCGTAGTTGATCTTACGGCGCTCCTCGAAGGGCAGGTCGCTGTGCTTGTAGTACGAGTCCTGTTCGAGCAAGAGCAGCGAGTGCCCCGAAAAATGGTCGAAGATCGCGCGGGACACACTGGTCTTCCCGCTGGCGGAGCCGCCGGTGACCCCGATCACGATTGGTTTTTGAACGGTCATGCGTTAATTAGCCTCCAGGTCTTGGTCTCACAAAACGGGGCGCGAAGTCGCGCCCCGGGTCACGGTCAGTTGCCGTTATCGGCGGCGAACTGCTGTGTGTTGATATTATGCTGCTGCAGCGTCTGCGCGTACAAGATCTCGCCAGTCTTCAGATTCCCAACGAAGTACAGGTAGTCGAGCGACCGGTCCTTCGGCGCCAGCACCGCGCGGATCGACTGCTCGGATGGCTGGTCGAACGGTCCGGGCCCAAAACCGGCGTGGACGTACAGGTTGTACGGTGAATCGACGCTGGTGTCCTTGTTGGTCAGGAGCGTCTTGTGCGTGTTGAGCGCATACATCACCGCGACGTCGGACTGCAGTGGCATCTTCACATCGAGGCGGTTGAGGAAGACGCCGGCGATCTTCTGCCGGTTAGTCTCGTCGACCGCTTCGCGTTCGACCAGACTCGCCAAGGTCAGCACTTCTTGGACGGAGTAGCCCTTCTGCTTGATCGCGGCGTAGTACGGCGTCATCACCTGATCGGTCTTGGCGACCATCTCCGTGATCAGCGTCTCTGCGGAGGTCTCGGCGTCCACCGTGTACGTCGCCGGGAAAAGGTAGCCTTCCAGGCGGTAGCGCACGCCTTGCGCGGCCTGCGCGCTCTTCAAGAGCTTCGGGTACTTCTTGACCAACCGGTTGAAGAACGTGTCGTCCTTGAGTGCGGCGATGAAGGCTGCCCGCGTCAGGCGCGGGTTCTTCTTCGCCAGCTTTGCGACGTTGTCTGCAACCTCTTCGGCGGTGACCCCTTCATTGACCAGAACGGTCCCGATCGACCGGTCGGCCATCGCCCCCCCGCGCAGTGCGGTCAGGATGTCATCAAAGGAATCGGCCTTGGTAAAATCGTAGTCCCCCGCCTGAAAGCTAGGCACGTTGTGAAACTTGACGTAGAACTTGAAGATCAAGGCGCTTTTGATCACACCGCGCTTTTGAAGCACCGTGCCGATATCCCCGGTGCTCGCACCGCTGGGGATCGTGACGGCGATCTTGGTCTTGGACTCGGGGTCCAGTGGCTGCAAGGCGCTGTGCACGTACAGGCCGATCAGGAGCCCGACGATGACGACGATCGACACCAGCACCCCCACGATCCACTTCACTAAGTTGCGCGATGCGCGGCTGGTGACCAAATCGGCTTCACGCCGTGGGTCTTGGTTCGGAGACTTATCCACTCCCATGCCCTCCTCAAAAAAATTACTGGCCCCATTATACAAAACCCCGCCGCAAAATGCGACAGGGAGTTAGGACAGACCGCGCCGACCCGCAAGCGGACAACGGCACGGCGCGTCTGCCCAGGCCGTTAAGATTTCGTCAAACTTAGCGGATCTGCGCGGCGAGCTCCTGAGTCAGGGCGGCAACGACCTTAGCGAAGGCCGCATTGACCTCGTCTTCTGTCAGGGTCTGATCGTCACGCCGGTAGGTCAGCGTGTAGGCCAGACTCTTCTGGTCCGCTGCCACCTTGTCGCCGACATAGACGTCGAACAGGTGACTCTCCTGCAAGTACTTGCCCCCGACCGCCGCAATCACGGCCTGGATCTGCGCATTCGTCACGTGCGCTGGGACCTGGACCGCGATGTCGCGCGTCACGCTCGGGAACTTCGGCGCCGGTGCCGCCTGCATCTCACTGCGCGGTGCGGCCATCAAGGCGTCGAGGTCGAGCTCGAACACAAAGGTCTGCGGCAGGCTGTTGGCTGCCTCATACGCGGGGTGCAGCCGTCCGATCAGACCGATCACCTGCGTGCCGAGCATCAGGGTCGCGCTTTGGCCCGGGTGCATCGCCGGCTCATCGGTCAAGGCGACGTATTGGACCGGCGTCTCGAGACGGTAGTCCGCCAGAAGCGCCTCGACGACGCCCTTCACAGCGTAAAAATCGACCGACTGGGCGGCTTGATGCCAGTTCTTCTGGATCAGCTGACCGCTCAAGGCCCCGGCGACGTACTCGTGCTCGGCAGGCCGCGTGTGGCCGGCGGTACGCAGGAAGACACGCCCTTGCTCGTACAAGGCGAGGTCCGTCTGCTTGCGCGCGACGTTATACGCCACGGCGTCCAGCAAACCGCTGACCAGGTTGCGCCGCAGCGTCTTGTGGTCTTCGGTCATCGGGAAGGCCACACTGGTCGCTTCAGCCGGCGTCAAGGTGAACGCCGCCGCCTTGGTCGGGCTGGTCAGCGCGTAGCTGATGATCTGGGTCAAGCCCAGCCCTTCCAACAGCTTACGGGTCCGCCGGATGCGGGCCTGCGTCGGGGTGAACTCCCCGATCGTCATCGTGGTAGTCGGCAGTGTGCTCGGCAGGTTGTCATAGCCATAGATCCGGGCGACCTCCTCGATCAAGTCGGCCTCGATCGCGATGTCCCAGCGCCGAGTCGGCACAGAGACTGCGAACAGCCCGTCGGCAGCCGTGACGCCGAAGCCCAGCCGCTTGAAGATCGCGCTGACCGTCTCTTCATCCAGCGCGGTGCCGAGCACATGGTTGATGCGGGACAAGGAGATATCCACCACCGTCGGCGTCGCGTCGATCGCACTGGCCGACAGCGTCCCGGTGGCCACCTCTCCGTTGCCGAGGGCGGCCATCAGGCGGGCCGCCTCATCCAGCGCCGCATTGATACTGCCCACGTCGATCCCTTTTTCGAACCGGGCGGAGGCCTGCGAGCGCAGGTTGTAGCGCAGCGCCGTCTTGCGGACGTTGACCGGGGCGAACTTCGCCGCCTCGATCACGACCGTCGTTGTCGTGGCGGTGATCTCGGAATCGAGCCCCCCCATCACGCCGGCCAGCGCGATCGGCTGCTGGCCGTTGGTGATCACAATGTCTTCGGGGTCCAGCTCGTGCGCATTGCCGTCTAGCGTCGTCAACGCCTCGCCGGCGGTCGCACGCCGCACTACGATCTGCTGGCTGCCCAGCTTCGCATGGTCAAACGCGTGCAGCGGCTGGCCGTAGCCGAGCATGATCAGGTTGGTCACGTCAACGATGTTGTTGATCGGCCGGATCCCGGCGTTCCACAACCGCCGCTGTAGCCACAGTGGGCTGTCTTGGACCGTCACGTGATCGACCACGCGCATCTGGTAGGCCGGCGCGTCGGTCGGGTCGGTGACGGTCGCCGTCAGGTAGTCGGCGACCGGGCGGCCCTGCTCGACGACCGGCTGGTCATCAAAGTGTGGCGTCGTGTTGTAAGTCGCGCCGACCTCCCAGGCGACCCCACGCATCCCTAAGGCGTCCGCACGGTTCGGGGTGATCTCAAAGTCTAGGATCGCATCATGCATGCCCAGCGCCTCCAGCGCATCGCTCCCCGGCGTCAGCGGCTCGTCGAAGACATAGATCCCGGCGTCAAACGACTTGGGGGCGATCGAGTCCGAGAACCCGAGCTCCTGCAGCGCACAGATCATGCCGAGACTCTCGACCCCGCGCATCTTGCCCTTCTTGATCTTCTCGTTGCCGCCGATGCGGGCCCCTGGCAGCGCAACGATCACGGTCTGCCCAACGGCGATGTTCGGCGCACCGCAGACGATCTGGCGCAGCGCACCTTCCCCGACGTCGACCTGCGCGACGTGCAGGTGGTCGGAATCCGGGTGGTCGGCGAGTTCAACGACCTTACCGACCACGACTTTTTTCATCTTCTGGTCGTCGGGATAGCGCACCGAGTCGACCTCGATCCCCGTGCGGGAGACCTTGTCCATCAGTTCTTCTGGCGTGGCGGGGACATCCACCAATTCCTTGAGCCAAGCGTATGAGACATCCATGAATTAACCCTCCTGTTGGAACTGGGACAAGAAGCGCACGTCGCCCTGGTAGAAGCTGCGAATGTCGTCGATCCCGTACTTGAGCATCGCAAAGCGATCCGGGCCGAGGCCAAAGGCGAACCCCCCGTACGCGTCGGCGTCGACCCCTGCGGCGTTCAACACGTTCGGGTGCACCATCCCCGCGCCGAGCACTTCGATCCAGCCGGAATACTTGCAGATCGGGCAGCCGGCGCCGTTGCACCGGAAGCAGGACACGTCGACTTCGACAGACGGCTCCGTGAACGGGAAGAAGCTCGGGCGCAACCGGATCTGGCGGTCTGCCCCGAACACGTGCTGAGCCAGCGCCAACAGCGTCCCCTTGAGGTCGGCCATCGTGATGTGCTTGTCGATCACAAGACCTTCGATCTGGTGGAACTGGTGACTGTGGGTCGCATCATCTGTGTCGCGCCGGTACACGCGCCCCGGGCTGATCATCTTCAGCGGCCCCTGGGTGAAGTCGTGGATCTCCATCGTGCGCGCCTGGACTGGACTGGTCTGCGAGCGCATCAGCAGCTGTGAATCGAGGTAAAACGTGTCCTGCATATCCCGCGCCGGGTGGTCCTTAGGGATGTTCAGCATCTCAAAGTTGTAGTGGTCTTCTTCGACTTCTGGCCCGTCGATCACCTGGTAACCCTGGCCGATGAAGTACGTCTCGACATCATCCATGATCTGCGCCAGGATGTGCGGCGTGCCAGCGATCACCTGATCCCCCGGCAGGGTCACGTCGATCGTCTCCTGCGCCAGCTTCTTTTGGATCACGGCTTGCTCCAGCGCCGCCTTGCGCGCCGCGATGGCGTCTTGCAAGTCCGACTTGATCTGGTTGGCGAACGCCCCGACCTTGGGCCGCTCGTCTGCGCTGAGATCCTTCATCCCGCGCAGGACCTCAGTGATCGGGCCCTTTTTGCCCAACAGGTTGACGCGGATCTGGTTCAGTTCGTCCAGATCACCCGTCCGGCCGATCTGCTTGTGGTTCTCTTCGAACAACTGCTCCAACTTGGTCTTAAGATCCATGTTGTTTCTCCTTTACATTGTCTGACCACGTAACCCCGAATGCGGGCGGGGACCCAAAAAAAGACGCCTCGCCCCAAAAAGGGACGAAGCGTCGCGGTACCACCCTTGTTCACGAACTAATCGTGCAACTCAACAGCATAACGGCAGGACCGGAGCTTCCTTATCAGAAGTCTACTCGGGAAGTGAAAACACGCGCTTGACCCTGAGGCACCTTCCAGTCCATGGATGCCACTCCCTAGCAGGGTCGCCCGCCTGAGCTTCCGTCATCGTATTTACGTGATCGGTTATTGCCCTTAGTCTAGCACACGGCGGCTGAAAATGCCACCATCGTCCGGGTCCACTGCCGCACCGGTCGCCGTCTGCTATACTGAAAGCACGATCGATTGCCAAAGGAGGCCATGATTTGCCCACTCGCCAAGAACGTCACCACCAACCTGCCCCGCCGAACCACCTGCGCCTCATCGTCGGTGCCGTGGCCCTCTCCGTCATCGCCGTGACCGTCGGCTTCGCCTTGGGCCAAAACACGACGCCAGAACCCACCCCAGTCAAGGTGTCCTCACGCGCGAAGCGCCCGGTGGCCGCACACCCTGACAAGCCATCCGCAGCGACCAACAGCCCCGCCTCATCGACGGCCGCGGCCAACGCCACCACAACGATCACCGACGGGGCACGCCTCGCCCAATACAACGGCGTCTATGGCAGTGACACACGCAGTTACGCCCTGGACCTAGCAGCGGGGACCTTCAACCGCCAAGACGGCGACGCCAACGACACTTACCGCGTCACGCAGATCCTGCAGCATGCTGACCACAGCCTGGTGGTCAACCTGCAGGGACTGCGCACGACCCAGCCCAGCACCCTCAGCCTGCTGATCGCCCCGGCCGGTACGAAGATCACGCGCAACTGGCAGGTGCAGGCGCCGCTTCAAGACCATAGCGACGCCAATATGACCCGCCTGGCGATCGCACGCTCCCATGATGGCGGCCGCACGTTCGACATGACGCCAGCCTACCAGGCCTTCGCCGATGAGATACTCGTCACGCCTAGCGACGCAGACCCGTTCTCGGTGCTGTTCACGCCGGAGGACTGACCCGACTTCCGCTCACTAGCAGTCTGAAGGCCGATCGCAGCGCTAGCGCTGACTGGTTGGCCCCACATGGACACCAAAAGGCGCTGGGCCCCAGCTTTGACTGGGGCCCAGCGCCTTGTCGTCTCGATGTGCGTGATCACTGCCCGCACTCACCGTCAGACAGCCAGCCGTCTCCCCATGTGTGCGCAGCGGCCATCACGGGTTCCAGCGCGGCGCCTTTCGGGGTCAGCGCGTATTCGATCAAGGCGGAATCAGGGTGCGTCAGCCGGTCGATCAGACCTTCCCCTTCCAGCTCCTTCAAGCGCTCGACCAACACGCGGTCGGAGCACTTGGCTACCGCCCCGGCGATGTCTTTGAACCGAGACGGTCCGTGGTTCAACAGCACCTCCAGGATCATGCCGTTCCACTTCTTGCCCAGGATCGAGAAGGTCTTCGTGAACTTCGGGCAAAGCGTCATTTTCGTACAATCGCTGGTCGCGGTCGCGATACTTTCAGCCATGTATTCTCACCTCATAATAATGTCACTTACATTTAGATAGCACCAGTATACCGCAATCTCCAGAAAAAACAAGCCCAGCCCGGCAATATTCCGGGGCAACGCCAAACCAGTGGCCGAGCCGCAATCAACGGCTCACGATCAACGCACGACGCTTCCAGACCAGTCCCCGCCATAAAACGCGCCCAACGCTTTGCGTTGGGCGCGTCTGATACGCTTCCGTCAGTTCAGACTGGTCTTGAACGGATGACGGGCCTTCTTCAGCCACGGGACGATCACTTCGTCGACCGCGGCATAGTCGTCGACGAGCGACACCACCAGGCTTTCGCGGTACCGCGGCACACCGAGGGTCGCCCCCCACATGTGCTTGATGATGATGTCTTTTTCCATCGGCGTCAGGTCAGTGAGCTTCTCCGCGTTTCGCAAGGCGATCCGCGGGTGGACGTAAGCGTGGGTGCCTAGGTCGAACTTCGTCGTCCGCCAATCATAGTAGAACAGATCGTGAAGCAGGCCCGCTCGAGCTAGCGCGCGGACATTCAGATGCCAGCGTTGCCCCAGGAGGTAACTCCGGTACGACACGCTGATGCAATGGTCCAGCCGATTCGAGTAGTGGTGCTGGGTGTAGTCCGCCAGCCGCTGGACGGCGGGTTGATCTAACAGGTCCTGGACGAGTGCCAGGTACTCGGTGTCGGTGGTCCAATCAAGCTTTTCACTCATTGAATATCCCCTTTGATGAATTGCCTCGTTCAACACCCCTTAATTATAGCAGGTCGCGGGCCTCAAAAACCGGGGATTAAGCGATTCTTAATCCACCTTGATCGGCTCAGGCGGTCAGGTGGAATAACACGACGGCTGCCGCGATCGCGACGTTGAGCGACTCCGCGCGTCCCTTGATCGGGATGTACAGGTTGGCGTCCGTGGCGCGCAAGAGTTCCGCCGACATCCCGTTGCCTTCGTTGCCCACGATCAGCGCAAACTGGTCACGCGGCGCCACGTCGCGGTACGGGACCGCGTTGGCGTTCAGCTCGGTCCCGTAGACCGGCAGGCCGGCTGCCTGCAACTGCGCAACAAGCGCAGGCAGCGGTGCCGTGACTAGGTTGACATGGAACTGGCTGCCCTGCATCGCGCGCAGGACCTTGGGGTTGAAGGCATCGGCGGTCCCGTTGCCGAACACGACAGTCTGGATCCCTGCGGCGTCCGCGGTCCGGACCAGCGTCCCCACGTTACCCGGGTCCTGGATCCCATCCAGCAACAGGAACTGACCGGCTAGTGCCTTGTCGAGCGTGCCTGCGACCAGCGGCATGACCGCAAAGATCCCTTGCGGTGTCGGCGTCTCGGCGAGGTGCTTGGCCACTTCCGGCGAGATCTCCGTTGTGAGCGCGTAAAACGGCTTGAGTGCCCGCTCGTTCAGGTACTTGCTCGTCGCGTAGATGCGCTTCGGGGTGACGCCTGCGCGCAACGCCTCTTCGACGAGGTGCCAACCTTCAAGCAGATAGGCTTGCCCCTGCTTCTGGTACTTCTTGGTCGCCAGCTTCTTCGCGTTTTTGATGTGTTCGTTCTTCGGTGATGCGATGTATTCCATGATGGCCTCCTTAAGGCGAAACGTTCTTCTTCTCTGCTCAGTCTATCATAGCGACCCGCAGAATATGCTAAAATAAAGGAAGAAATCGGAGGCGATCAGATGACAACAATCGCAAAACGGATCCGCGTGCAAGGCCGCGTGCAAGGGGTCGGCTTTCGCTGGATGACCCTGATGGTGGCCCAACAGTTGCATATCGTCGGCATGGCGCAGAACGAACCGGACGGCTCGGTCACCATCGAGGCGGTCGGGGCGCCAGACGCGATGGCGCAATTCACCGCAGCCGTGAAGGCCAGTCCCTCACCCAGTGGCAAGGTGACGCAGTACACCGAGCAGGTGCTCGACCCGATCCCAGCGTACAGTCGCTTCATGGTGCGCTGAGTGACACCCAGCGAATTCAGCCCTAAGGCGGGTTGAAAGGCGTCCGCCCTTCAAGTAGAATGGTGTGCAGTACGAGATGAAGGGATAGACACCATGACGAAAAACAAAAAATGGCTCGCGCTCGGCGGCTTAGGCAGCCTGAGCCTACTTCTGGCGGCCTGCCAGCGCACAGCCAGCACGACGACGATGAAAGCTCCGACCGGCTTTTTCGGCAGTTTTTATAACCTGATCGGCAAGCCCCTGCAGCACCTGATGGAGTGGCTCGCGCAGTTCTTCGGTACCGCCAACGGCTACGGCATCGCGATCATCATCATCACCCTCGCGGTGCGGTTGATCCTGTTGCCGCTGATGCTGCGTCAGCAGAAGAACATGACCGAGTCCCAAGAGAAGATCAAGATCTTGAAGCCGCAGATCGACCTGATCCAGGCCCAGATGAAAAAGAGCAACTCGCAGGAAGACCAGATGCGGTTGAACGCGATGATGCAAGACGTCTACAAGAAGAACGGCACGAGCATGATCCCGTCCATGGGTTGCTTGACCCTCCTGATCCAGCTGCCGATCTTCTCCGGTCTGTACCAGGCGGTCGCCTACTCCCCGGAGATCTCCTCCAGTAAGTTCTTCGGGATCGCCCTGGGTCAATCCAGCATGGTAATCACCATCATCGCGACGCTCCTGTATGTCGCCCAGAGCTACATCATGCTCCAGATGTACCCACCGGAACAGCGCAAGCAGATGCAGACCAGCGCGTTTCTCAGCCCGGTCATGACATTCGTCTTCTGTATGATGTATAACGCCGGGCTGGGCCTTTACTTCCTGGCCGGCGGGATCATCATCTTGATCCAGCAAGTGATCGTGACCTACATGATCACTCCAGCGATCCGGACGCGGATGGACGCCGAGCTGGCCGAGAACCCACCGGTGATCGTCGTCGACGAGAACACCTTCAAGGCGACCGCACCGGCCGCGGTCGATGGCGACAACGTGATCCCAGCCTCTAGCCGGCCAGAGCGCAACGCTCACGGCCGCAACGCTGGTAAGCAGCGCCACCACTAAGCCACGATAACGCCTCTTTGAGGCGTTTTTTGGTGTCTCATGTCTCCTTGATCAGCTTGACGGTGGCGACGCGAACACGCTGTGGATGCATGACCACCGCCCCGGCCGTAGCGCTACTGGTCGCGTGAGTGGTCAGGCCCAGCCTCGGCGCGACATTGCGCTGAGCGGTCACGCACAGACCCCCTAGACGCCAAACAATCTAAGATTAGTTCCGGTAAGAACTGGTGAATTCTCCAGTTTCTTACCGGAATTTTCTTTTTGCTCGCTACACTGAAGATGAAGCTAAAATCGAACATAACCCAAGGGACTTCGAGTCCGTAACACAAAAGGATCTCCGTCATCTTCGTCGCGCAAATCTGGTTTAAGATCGTGGGCCTTCGAGGTCGTGTTTAGGAAATGAGTTACGAGAAGAAGATGCGGGCTAGCTTCACCAATTTAGAAAGGGAGTAATATTTTGTCCGATGTATTCGCATTGGATGTTTCTAAAGGTCACAGCTACGGTGTTTGGTACCGCGGTGACCAGTGTTTAAAGGAGTTCGAGTGTGTACACAACAAGCTCGGCTTCACTCAGCTTGACCAAATGCTCAAGCAAGCGGATGACCCGATCGTGTACTTCGAAGCCACAGGGATCTATTCACAGCCACTAGTACGCTTCTGCCAAGACCATCAATTACGGTATGGCCGCTTGAACCCGCTGGAGCTACACTTGCATTCAGAGAGTTTACGGCGCGTGAAGACCGACCAAAAGGATGCCCACAGGATCGCGCTATCTGTGACGCATCACCAGTATCGATTGACCACTCCGTGGACACCTGAATATGAGCAGTTACGCCAATTGAACCGCTTCTACCAACAAGTGATGGATGAGGTCAAACTAACGCGGCTAAAGCTATATACAGCCCTCCAACAGACTTTCCCCGAAGTCGAGCAACTGTTTAGCTCTCGCGTATCGAAGCTGGCACTAAACGTGATCCTTTTATTTCCACACCCAGCCTTTGTGCGGGGGATCTCACGTACTTGCTTAAAGAACAAGCTGATGAGTGAGACCGATAAGAAACTGTCTCAAGCCAAAGGCTTGAAGTACGCAGAGAAGTTGAGCGCCTTGGCCAAGGATAGCTATCCCGCCGCCGATTCGGACAGTGTCCAAGTCCAAGAAGTGCAGTATTATTGTCGGCAGTTGATCGAGTTGGTCAAGCAAGAAGACAGCTTACGAAAACAAATGACGAGTGTCGCAGAGAGACTACCACAATTTCAGATCTATCAATCGATGCCTGGCATTGGGGCATTATCAGCCGCACAACTGGTCGGCGAGCTTGGAGATATATGTCGTTTTGATAATGCCAATCAAGTCAACGCATACGTTGGGATCGATCTGAATCGTTATCAATCTGGCAAGTACACACGACAAGACCATATCAATAAGCGGGGTAATCCTCACGCGCGTGCCTTGCTTTATCTGATCGTCAGAAACATGATCCGGCAAAAGGCCGCCGCGCCCAATCATATTGTCGATTATTACTACGAACTAAAAAACAACCCTATCCCGAAACGGGATAAGGTTGCCGTCGTGGCTTGTATGAACAAGACACTGAAATGCCTATATGCCATGGTAATGGCAGGCACTAAGTATCGTTACCGATACACGGACTCGAAGTCCACTATTAGCGCGGAGTCATAAGCTCCTACACCTGTATAGTAGTTCAATCCAGGTCGTTTTTAAAGGGGAAGTGAGGAGGTTTATTTAGCTTACCCAAAAAGTGACGACCGTTTGCGGCCCACCCCACTAGTACCAAACCCTCAGCCTAAATACCTAAATCCAAGACCTAAGTTCAATACCTAAGTTCAAGACCTAAAACCTAGTTCAAAACCCTTGACTAATCGTAGGAAACGGGTTGTGACATAACCCCTGGTGGCACGACTATTCCAGAACGTTACGTGCCATAACGCAACGCCCTTTCTAACGCATGTCTGCCTGTAACTCACTCCGTTCGAACGGGCAGCGCAAGCCGTATAAGCGAGACCCCCTGCAAAACCTAAGTTCGGGTTTTGCAGGGGGTCTCGCTTATACTCTGGGCTAAAACCGCGTTATGGCACAGCCCCTTTTGGTGTCTAGTGGTGCAGCTTGCGGGCGATGATATCGCCGATGAATTGAACGATGAAGACGATCACCAAGATGAAGATCAAAGCGACCCACACGACGTCGTTTTGGTAACGCTGGTAGCCCAAGGCGATCGCCAGGTTCCCCAGGCCACCGGCCCCGACTGCCCCGGCCATCGCGGTCAGGCCGACCACGGAGATGATCGTCAAGACGCCGACGCGGACCAGTTCGGACAGTCCCTCACGCAGGTAGACGCGCATGACGATCGCCAGCGGGGATAACCCCATCGCCTCGGCGGCTTCGATCACACCGGGGTCAACCGTCAGCAAGGCGTTTTGGACCTGCCGGGCAAAAAACGGGGCAGTGCCGACGATCAGCGGCACCAGGGCCGCTGTCGGGCCGATGCCGGTGCCGACGATCAGACGGGTCAGCGGATTCATCACCGCTAGCAGGATAATGAACGGGATCGCCCGCAGCACATTGACGACCTTGTCGAGGATGAAGTAGAACGGCCGGTTGGCCAAGAGGCCCCCTTCGTCGGTCAACACGAGCAAGATTCCGAGCAAGATCCCCAAGATCCCGGCGACCACGACGGTCCCGAGGGTCATGTACAGGGTCTGCCAGATGGCCTGTGTGACCCCGTTGTCCCCACTCCAGATCGGAACGACGTTCGGGAAGAATTTTTCTAACAGAGACATTACGCTTCCTCCTTTACATCGAGGCGCTGAACGGTGACGTCATGATCCGCCAAGTACTTGAAGGTCTGCGCGAGGTCTTCCGCACGGCCGCTGAGCACGACGATCAGGTTGCCGAACGGCGTGTCTTGCAGGATCTGGATGTCCCCAAACAGGATGTTGGCGGTCACGTTGTAATCCTTATACAGCGTCGCCACCAGCGGCTGATCAGTCGATGCGCCGACGTAGGTCAGGCGGACCAAGGCGTCTGGCGCCTGTAGTTGCTGGACCGCCGGCTGCTGGCGAACCGAATCGAGCGCCGCCTCCAGTTGGATGGTCGTGTCGATGAAGTCCTTGGTCAGCGGCTGCACCGGCTTGGCAAAAATGTCGAGCAGCGAGCCCCGTTCGATGACACGCCCTTCATCCATCACCGCGACCTTGTTGCAGATCTGCTTGACGGCTTCCATCTCGTGGGTGATCAAGACGATCGTCAACCCCAAACGCTGGTTGAGCGACTTCAGCAGGTCCAAGATCGCGCTGGTCGTCTTCGGGTCCAGCGCACTGGTCGCTTCGTCCGAGATCAAGATCTCTGGGTCCGACGCTAATGCGCGAGCGATCCCGACGCGCTGCTTCTGGCCCCCCGACAGTTCGGCCGGATAGGCGCCGGCGCGGTCCGCCAGCCCGACCAGCTCGAGCAGCTCCGCGACCTTCGCCTGGATCTCCGCCTTAGACTTGTGGCCCTTCAGCGGAAACGCCACGTTCTCCGCGATCGTGCGCGAGTTCATCAAGTTGAAGTGCTGGAAGATCATCCCGATGCGCTGACGCTTAGCGCGCAACTGACGGGCGTCCAAGGCGAGCATATCCTCGCCGAGCACGGTGACCGTCCCACTAGTCGGCCGCTGGAGCAGGTTGATCACCCGCACCAGCGTCGACTTCCCCGCGCCGGAGTAACCGACGATCCCATAGATGTCGCCGCGCTCGACGGTCAGGTCGACATGGTCGACCGCGTGCACCGCGCGTGTTTTTTCTTTGAATTGAACGTCGATCTGGTCAAGCGTAATGATCGCATCGTTTGCCATGATTGTCCTCGTTTCTATTGGTTAGTACTTCGTATCCCAAGCCGGCACGGTCGACCCCTTGTAGTACTTCTTCAGCAGGGCGGCAGTCCGGTCGGTCTGGTAAGCCTTGACGATCTTCTGGTAGGTCTTGTTGGACTTGTCCTTGGCCGCCTTCGCCACGATGATGTTGATCCACGGGTGAGAAGCCTTGGAGAGCTTCTCGACGGCGATCGCATCCTTCGGGTCAAGCTTCGCAGCAGCCGCGATATCGTTGTTGACCACGGCCGCAGCGACGTCCTTCAAGCTGCGCGCAGTCTGGGCTGCGTCCAGTTCGGTGAACTTCAAGTTAAGCTTGTTCTCGGTGATATCCCGGACGGTCGGCGTCGCAACGTCTTTGACTTTGATCAGCCCCTGCTGCTCGAGCAGCTCCAGCGCGCGGCCTTCGTTGGTCGCGTCGTTCGGGACCGAGACCTCGTCGCCCTGCTTCAGGTCCTGAAGCGACTTGAGGCGATCGGAGTAGGCGCGGATCGGGCCGATGTAGGTATTCCCGATCGCGGTCAACTTCGCATCGTGCTTCTTGTTCCAGTTGTCCAAGAAGTCGTGGTGCTGGAAGGAATTCAGGTCCACATCCCCATCGAGCAGCGCCTGGTTCGGCGTGTTGTAGTCCGTGAACTCCACCAGCTTGATGTTGACGTCTTGTTTCTTCAGGCGCTTTTGGATGTCCTGCCAGATCTCCTTGTCGTTGCTCATGATCCCGACTTTGACGGTCTGGTCATCGGACTGGCCACATGCCGCCAAGCCTACTAATGGTAATACTAAAACGAGTGAAACAGCAACTTTTTTCCACAATTTCATGATGATTGCCCCCTATTGGTTTACTTCCACGCCGGTTCCGCCGAACCTTTGTAGTACTTCTTCAGCAACTTCGCCGTCCGCTCAGTCTGATAAGCTTGGACGATCTTCTGGTACGTCTTGTTGGCCTTGTCCTTGGCCGAGCGCGCCGCGATGAAATTCACGTATGGTTCGGCGGTCTTGTTGAGCTTCTCAACGGCGATCGCCGCCGCTGGGTCGAGCTTTGCGGCCGCGGCGATGTCGTTGTTGACGATCGCGACGGCCACGTCATTCAGGCTGCGCGCCGTCTGCGCGGGGTCCAGCTCGCTGAACTTCAGGCCCAGCTTGTTCTCGGTGATGTCGCGGATCGTCGGGGTGGCCACCGCCTTGACCTTGATCAACCCGGCGTCGGCCAGCACGCCGAGCGCCCGCGGTTCGTTCGCCGCATCGTTCGGCAGGGCCACCGTGTCACCGCGCTTCAAGCCCTGAAGCGACTTGAGCGTGTTCGAGTAAGCACGGATCGGTGCGATGTACGTCTCTCCGATGTCAGCGATCGCCGTGTGGTGCTTCTTGTTCCAGGTGTCCAGGAACACGTGGTGCTGAAAAGAATTCAGGTCCACGTCACCGTCTTGCAGCGCCTGGTTCGGGGTGTTGTAATCCGTGAATTCCACCAGTTTGATGGTCACGTCTTCCTGCTTCAGGCGCGTCTGAATGTCTTCCCAGATTTCCTTATCGTTACTCATGATGCCGACGGTCACCGTCTGCGCCGACTTGGCCTGACCGCAAGCGGTGAGGCCGATCACTGGCAGCACTAGGGCAGCGGTGACGAGCAATTTTGGCCAAATTTTCATCCTGTTTCCCCCCTCAAGTCTAACCAAACAAAAAGCCCGCTCCTAAACAACGTTAGAAGCGGACTGGCCGCGGTACCATTCTAATTCGGTGAGGACCCGGGTCCTCACCCTCACTAACGGGTCGTATTCAACCCGCGTGCAAGATAATGGATGCCAGCCATTGCAGCCTTACAAGCAAGCTTGTTCGGTGCACCGATCCGTGAGCCATCTTCATGCCTGTTCACTACCCCGTTCTCATCACCCGGGTTTTCTGCACAGTCCTGCAGGCATTACTCTCTCACATCGTTCGTTTGGTTACTGAATTGTCTTCGAGTTTACCGACTTCCGCTGGGCTTGTCAACCCCGAAAGTGAGAAAAACGTGAGACTCGACTCGCCGCAGCCCCCCCGCGCCGCCGCCACCGCAGTTCAGACCCGCCGCCGCCATGCAATCAAGGCCCCCAGCACACCGAGCAACCCGACGCCAAGCGCGAGCAACCCCAGTCGCTCACCATTGCGCGCCCCTTGACCTGGCGTGCGACTGCTGGCCGCTGCTTCGACCTTGCGGCCCGACTGCAACGCCTTAGCCGTCGTCGCCGGGATCGTCAGCGCCGCCTCATCCATCGTTCGGGCGTCAGGCGCCATCTGCCAATGGACCCCAAAGATGGCCACTTGGGGCGCAGTCGTCCGCTTGAGGGTCACGGTGAACTCACCCTGCGCGTGTGTTTTCACTGCCGGTAGTGCCCGACCGGCCACGCTGATCGTCACCGGCAAACCAGGCTTAGCGATATGCTGCGGAACGTGGCCGGTCACTGTCAGCGTCGTCGCCGTCTGGTTCGCGACGCGTACCGTGAGCCGCTCGCGCTTGACCTTGGCCGGATCCAGCAGGTTCAACTGGCGCTTGAGCTTCATCAGGCGCAGGTCCGCATCCGTGATGGCCGCGCGCGACAGCTGGCCAGACTCGACGGCGTGTTTGATCTGGGGGATCCCCACGGCGTAATCGTCGGCCATGATCGCGTCGTTCCCCGCCTGCACCGCCAGTAGGTCGGGGCTGGCGAGCCCCTGAGCTTGTTGGTAGGTCGTGATCGCCCCCATCGCCAGGTCATCGGTAATGATCACCCCGTCATAGCCAAGCTGGTGGCGCAGCAGATCTGTGATCACCGCATGTGACAGTGAGGCGGGGTGCTTGGCGTCAAGGGCCTGCATCACGATGTGCGTGACCATGATCGCATCCACCTTAGCCGCGACCCCCGCCGCGAACGGTAGCAGATCGGTGGTCTTGAGCGTGGCCAGCGGTTTCGTGACCGTGGCGAACTGCGTGTGCGTGTCCGCCGCTGAACCGTAGCCGGGAAAATGCTTCAGCGTTGCCGCGACCCCGGTCCCTTGGATCGCCGGGACCACTTGCTTGATGTAGGCCGCCGTCGCCTGGTAGGACTGGCCCAGCGTGCGTGAGTAGATGAAACTGTTGCGGTCGCTGGTCACGTCGGCGATCGGCGCAAAGTTCCAGTTGACGCCGAGCTGTTTCAGGGCCGTCGCTTGGGTCTTGGCCGCTGCCAACACCGCAGCCATCCCGCCGGTGGCAAAGGCCGCCTGTGGGGACAAAAACCGCTGCTTGGCAAAAGTCAGGCTACTGCTCAACCGCGACACCGTACCCCCCTCTTGGTCCGTCGCGATCAGAAGCGGGACCGTGGCCGCCGCTTGAAAGCCGGCGACCTTGGCCCGCGTCTGGGCAGCCGTCTGACCCGTCAAGTCGCTGCCAAACAGGATCAACCCACCGAGGTGATACTGCGCGACCGCTTGCCGGGCCGTCGCCGGATCTGCCGGTGTCCGGCTGATGAACAGCTGCCCGATCTGCTCATCCAGTGACCACGAGCCGATCATCATGCGCAGGTCTACGTCACTGATCGACTGGTCCGTCGCCCCTTGCACCGCTCGCCCCGGGGCCAACCACACCGCGGCTAGGATGAGCAAAAAGGCCCAAATTTTTTTCACTTTCATCACTCCATCGCCCGTTTCGACCATCATACCCAACCCCGTCACAAAGTGCAATCTTGCGCCCGGTGTGCGGTGACGACCCGGGCACAATCCACGCGGCCATCAAAAAAGCGCTGCGACGTTGGTCACAGCGCTTGCTATCATGCCTCAAGTTCGATGATCCAATTCTTGCTGCGCTCCGGTGAGTCGAGCACCGTTGGATCGTCGGCTGCCGCGGCGTTGACCGCGACCACGCGCCCGGACAGCGGGGCGTCGAGATCAAGGACCGTTTTTTCGGCCTCGACCGCCAAGAACGGCTTGCCCACGGTCAGCTGATCCCCGACCGCGGGTAACTCCGCGAACTTGATCGCACCGAATGACTCCTGTGCGCCTTCAGTCAAGCCAAGGCGCACCCGCGACGCGCGTGTCTCTTGCCAGAAATATTGTGCCATGCGACTTCCTCCTATTCAAACCCCTCGCCTTCACGCGAGAACATGTAACTCTGATGGTGATACCGCATCGATAAGACCATCCCGACCGACAGCATATTCGCCAGCAGGAACGACCCCCCCTGCGAGACGAACGGTAGCGGGATCCCGGTCAATGGGAGCAAGCCGATGTTCATCCCGATGTTTTCGAAGACGTGAAACAGGATCATCATGATCACGCCGGTCGCGATGTAGGCATAAAACTCATTCTTGGTGTCAAAGCAGACCCGGATCATCTGATAGATCAGCAGGAAATACAGCAAGATCAGCGCCGCACAGCCAATGAACCCGAACGCTTCCCCGATGGCCGAAAACGCCATGTCCGACTCGCGGACCGGGACCGTGACCTTGAGGTTGTTGAAGCCGCGACCGCTCATCATCCCCGATCCGATCGCCTTCATCGACTGCCAGAGCTGATAGGAGCTGCCGCTGGTCGAGCTGCTCGGATCCAGCCATGCGTCGATGCGCTTGAACTGGTAGTTCTGGAACCCGACACGCTTGAGGATCGCGCGCCCCCAGTCCTCGATGACCAGGAGGATCGTCCCGGTCGCGATCGCACCGGTCGCCAGCCCGATCGGCAGAATGATCCGCCACGTGATCCCGGAGACCAGCACGACCCCGGCGAAGATCGCCGCAAACACCAGCGAGGTCCCGAAATCTTTTTGCAGGATCATCAGGATCAGCACCGGGACTGTGCACAAGAGCATCGACCCGATCAGCCGCCAATCGTTGCCCCAGCTGTGCTTGTAGGTCACATTATGGTTTGTGACGACCCGCGCCAGCATCAGGATATACGCCGGTTTCATCACCTCGGACGGCTGGAACGTGATCGACTTGAACTTGAACCAGCTGCGGGCACCGGTGTCGATCGCCGTCTGCTTGTCGTAGAGGAACAAGACCGCGATCAACAGGAAGATCCCCAGCCCGTACAGCAGTGGGGCAACACGCCATAGCTGCTCGGCGTCGAACTGCATCACGAAGATGATTCCGGCACCGCCGACGACGTACCACACGAGCTGCATGATCATCGCACGCATCGGGCTGCCCGATGCATCGGCGGTGACGGCCATGTAGATCGCGGCCATCCCGAACAGCGCCAGCAGCATCACCGACAGGATAATCCCGTAATCGATGCGGTCGCCTTTCTTCTCGTTGGTGACTTCTCGTGCCAAATCTGTTCACCCCTTCCCGTCGCAAGCGACGGCCTGTCTCGTTGGCCTGGGCCAACACCCCTCCATTACACCAAAAACCGCGCCGATTTACAATCCGGCGCGGCAAATCCAGCACTTTCTTAACTGTGGTGCAGGTGATACTCCGCGATCAGGAAGTTGACCGCATCGTCCATGGTCTTGAACCGGTTCGGCTTGGTCTGCCCGGCTTGGTAGGCCAAGAAGCGCTTCTCCTCGGTCTCGACGTAGCCGATCTCGTTCTTGTTGACCGTCAACACAGAGACGGTGTGCCCGTTGCGGGTCACGTCCTCCTGCTGGACCATGATCTTTTGTTCTTTTGCCATATTAACTCCTTTGATTACCTACCGGTGGTAGTTGCCCTGCTCGGCCTCCGCCATGTTCTTCTGCGGATCGGGATTGCGCCGCACGGTGAAAAAGTCCGGCACCGGATCGAGTCCACCCGGCACCAGCGGGTTACACCGCAGGATGCGCGCCAGCCCCATCACCGTACCCTTGAGCGCCCCGTGCTTGCGCAACGCCTGGATCATGTATGTCGAGCACGTCGGATAATACCGACAGCTCGGCGGGATCAGGGGCGAGATGAAGCGCTGGTAGACGCGCACGACCCCTTCTAAGACTCGCCGCAACGGCCGTCACCTCAGTTCAAAAAATCGAAGATATGCGTCCAAGTGCTGGGCACGAACACCCGCCACGGGTTTCCGCCGCCGATCGCGTAGCCGATCATACTGCCGATGATCAAGGCACCGACAACGAGCAGCGCCCCGATCACCAGGTGCTTCACGACGCGTTTCGCATACGCTGTGCTCACTTTGTGGCCTCCGTTTCACAGGCGTCGACCCGACGCCGCGTGGTCTAGTACTGCTTGTGGTGCGCGATGTTGTCCAGCAGCACACCCGTCCCCAACGCAACGGCGTCCAGCGGATCATCGGCCAGCAGGACCGGGACCTTGAGTTCAGCGGCGAACAAGTGGCTGATGCCCTTGAGCAACGCCCCCCCACCGGTCAGCATCACGCCGCGGTCGATGATGTCCGCAGACAGCTCCGGTGGCGTCTTTTCCAGCACGTCCTTGGCCGCCGCGACGATCTGCATCATCGTCTCGTGCAGCGCTTCTTGGACTTCCGTTGAGGTCACCTCGACCTCACGCGGCAGACCGGTCGCGATGTCGCGCCCACGCACTTCCATCGTCTCTGCCGGGTCGGCTTCGTAGACCGCCCCGACCTGGATCTTCAGCTGTTCTGCCGTGTGTTCCCCGATCAGGAGCTTGTGCTTGTTCTTGACGTAAGCGGCGATCGCCGCGTCCATCTTATCCCCTGCCAGCCGCAGTGACCGGCTCGTGACGATCTCACCCATGGAGAGCACGGCGACATCAGAGGTCCCCCCACCGATGTCGATCACCATGTTGCCTTGTGGCTGGAAAATGTCCAGCCCGGCCCCAACGGCGGCGACTTTGGGTTCGAATTCGAGGTAGACTCGCTTGCCGCCGGACTTCTCGGCGGCCTGAATGATCGCCTTTTGCTCGATGGACGTGATGTTCGTCGGCGCACAGATCAGAATGTTCGGCTTGGACATGAAGCCCTTGACGTTCAGCTTGTTGATGAAGTACTCAAGCATCGCCTCGGTGATGTCAAAGTCCGCGATCACCCCATCCTTGAGCGGGCGGATAGACTTGATGTTGCCGGGCGTCCGGCCGACCATCTTATAGGCTTCTGTCCCCACCGCCAAGACCTTGCCGGTGTGCGTATCGATCGCAACGACAGACGGCTCGTTCAGGACGATCCCCTTGCCTTTCACGTTGATCAGGACGTTGGCCGTCCCTAAATCGATCCCAATGTCTTTTGCCATTGTTTATTTTCTCTCCTCAAAATGATTACTAACGTCACATTATACCATAGAACCGCCTACCTGCGAAGGTCACAGCAGATAACGCAGGTTCCCCGAGGCGGTCAGGAAGGACAGGAAGAACTCGCTGACGGTATACCCCAGCGCGATCGCGATGAACAGCATCAACAGGCGGCTGGCGCCCACGTGATTCGGGCGGAGCAGCTTATCGAAGCGCAGCGCGGACAGGAGCCGGAAGCTCACTAGGATAAAGAGCACATGGGAGATGATCGTCAAGACGGCGGATAAGCCGATATCGGTATACATAAGTGCCTCCTTCAACTAGGCATCGTCTCAGCGACCCCAGTATCCTCAATGTTACCCCACCCCCATCGGTTTGTGGGCATCCTTGGCAAAAAATTCAGAAATGGCGCCGATGGTCACCGGTGGCGCGCCCAGATCAGCCTGATCGCGTTGCCGTGTGCCCGACACCCAGGCGGTCGCGCAAGCCAACTCAGCGCCGGCACACCGGCCACCGCCCGCGCCCAGCGGCCCGATCACCCCCACGCGCATAGACCTGCGCAACGACTCAGCGCCGGGCTCGACGCCCCCAGATCAGGCCACCCCATCAGGCGACGCGCAGGCTGACGTCTGTCTGCCCGTCCACTCACGGCGTTCGAGCAAGCAAAGCCCGCCGTTAAGCGCACCCTGGTGCACCAGGCAAAAAGAAAATTCCGGTAAGAAACTGGAAAGATGACCAGTTCTTACCGGAACTATTCTTAGATTGGGTCACTTGCCCGTCTTGACGTGGATCCGGTTGATCGCGCGCTGCAGGGCGACCTGCGCACGCTGGAGATCATCGGTATCCGAGTGGGCCTTGGCTTCTTCGATCCGGCGTTGCGCCCGCTGACGTGCGGCTTCGGCCCGGTTCAGGTCGATGTCGCGTGCCCGCTCGGCGGAATCCGCCACGATCGACGCCACGTTGTTGGCGACTTCCATGAAGCCCCCGTTGACCGCGATCACGTCTTCGTGCCCGGGGTTATCGACACGGCGAACCCGCACCTCCCCGATCATCAGAGGCGCGACGACGGGTTCGTGGTTCGCCATGATCCCCATTTCCCCGGTCGTGGTCTTGACCACGACGAGGTTCGCATGGTGATCATAGACCAGGCCGTTCGGCGTCACGATGTTGACGGTCATCACTTTTGGTTGTTCAGCCAAGAAGAATCCCCTCCTTAGTTCGCAGCCGCTTGCAAGGTATCGTCACTAGACGCGGAACCGGCTGGGTCGTAGCCCAGCGTCTTCGCCTTTTCGACCACATCTTCGATGCGCCCGACCAGACGGAAGGCTTCTTCTGGGTAATCGTCCATCTCGCCATCGAGGATCATCTTGAAGCCCTTGACGGTTTCTTCAACGGGGACATACGTCCCTGGCAAACCGGTGAATCGCTCCGCCACGTTGAAGGACTGGGACAGGAAGAACTGGATGCGACGGGCACGGGCAACCGTGACCTTCTCGTCGTCAGACAGTTCATCCATCCCCAGAATGGAGATGATGTCTTGCAGTTCCTTGTAACGCTGAAGGACCTGCTGAACGCGGGTCGCGACCTTGTAGTGCTCGTCGCCGACGATGTCCGGGGTCAGCGCACTGGAAGAGGATTCCAGTGGGTCAACGGCCGGGTAGATCCCTTGCTCTGTCAAGCGACGTTCAAGGTTCGTCGTGGCATCCAAGTGCGCGAATGTCGTTGCCGGCGCTGGGTCCGTGTAGTCATCGGCAGGCACATAGATCGCCTGGATAGACGTGACAGAGCCCTTCTTCGTCGACGTGATCCGCTCCTGCAACTGGCCCATTTCGGTAGCCAGCGTTGGCTGGTAACCCACGGCGGATGGGATCCGGCCAAGCAGCGCGGACACTTCAGACCCCGCCTGAGTGAAGCGGAAAATATTGTCGATGAACAGCAGCACGTCTTGGCCCTGGACGTCACGGAAGTACTCCGCGATGGTCAACCCAGTCAGGGCGACGCGCATCCGGGCACCAGGCGGCTCGTTCATCTGACCAAAGACCATAGCCGTGTTCTCCAGAACGCCGCTTTCCTTCATTTCGAAGTACAGGTCGTTCCCTTCACGCGTGCGTTCGCCGACGCCGGTGAAGACGGAGATCCCGCCGTGTTCTTCCGCGATATTGTGGATCAGCTCTTGGATCAGAACGGTCTTGCCGACCCCGGCACCACCGAACAGCCCAACTTTCCCCCCACGCAGGTAAGGTTCAAGCAGGTCGATGACCTTGATCCCGGTTTCGAGGATCTCTGAGCTGGTACTCAGGTCTTCGAAGGCTGGGGCATCTTTGTGGATGCCGTCGCGTTCATGATCGGGGCCGAATTCTGGGCCGCCGTCGATCGTCTCACCCAACACGTTGAAAACGCGGCCTAAGGTATCCTTGCCGACCGGCACGGAGATGGAACCGCCGGTATCGGTGACGGCCATGCCGCGCACCAACCCATCGGTCCCATCCATCGCGATGGCCCGCATCACGCCATCCCCGAGCTCCAAGGCGACTTCCAGCACGAGCTGTTTGCCGTCTTCTTTGGCTACGGTCAAGGCGTTGTTGATCTCAGGTAAGTTTTCGTTAATTGGGAATTCGACGTCGACAACAGGGCCGATCACTTGCACGATTTTACCTAAATTACTCAATGAAATCGTCCTCCCTGTTGATGCGCTCGCAACTGCGAGCGTCTATTGCGCACTAAGCGCTTATTCGAGCGCGGTCGCCCCACCGACGATCTCGGTGATCTCGGTGGTGATCTGTGCCTGACGGGCCCGGTTATAGGTCACGGACAGGCGGGAGATCAAATCGTTGGCGTTATCCGTCGCGCTCTTCATCGCAGTAGTCGAAGCGGCGTGTTCCGCCGTCTTGGCGTCCATGATGGCGCCGAAGATCAGGCTCTCCGCGTATTGCGGCAGGATCGCCTCGAGCACTGCGTCTGGATCTGGCTCGGTCAGGTATTCGATGTTGGTGTCTGCCACCTCAGAGACATCAAGGTCTGTGATCGGCAGCATCTTCTCGGCCCGAAAGGCTGAGGTCAGCGAGTTGACATGGTGGTTATAGCACACGTACAGCTCGTCGAACACGCCGTTGTCGAACATCGTCACCGCGGTGCGCACGATCTCCCGCACTTCGTCGAAGGTCGGGATGTCGGAGACCCCGCGGTACTCGTAAGCCAGGTTCATGCCACGGCTCTTGAAAAAGTCTGCGCCGGTACCGCCGACCGCCATGATCACATAGTCATCCTTGTGCTTATGGTCGTCGACGAACATCTGCATCATGGCCTTCAAGATGGTCGAGTTGTAGGCCCCGACCAAGCCGCGGTCACTGGTGATCACCAGGTAGCCGGTCTTCTTGATCGGACGCTCCTGCAAGAGGTTCGCGATCTGCAGGCGTTCCGCGGACACTTCTGCCCCTTCCAGGGCCTCGGTCTGCTGACGCTCGATCTCGAGCAACTGCGCGGCCGCCAAGTGGGTCACGATCTCACGCACCTTGCTGGCGTACACCTGGTACGCTCCGGCGCGCTTCTCGATCTGACTGAGCTTGGCCCCCGAGACCATCTGCATGGCCTGGGTGATCTGCCCCGTCTTCTTGGTGGACGCGATCTGGCGCTTGATGTCCATTAATGATTCAGCCATGCGGCACCTCCTTATTTGTCGGTGCTGCTGGAGAACCCATCGGCGAAGCCCTTGACGAGCGCATCGAGCTTGTCCGTATCAGGCAGCTTGCCTGTGGTCTTGATGGTCTCGAGCAGGTCTGCCCCGTTGGAGTCAGCGTAGTCGAACAGTTCGTCTTGGAACCGCGCGATGTCGTCGATCCCGACGGCGTCAAGGAACCCGTGGGTCAGGGCGTAGAGGATCAGGACCTGCTTATCAACGGGTAGTGGCTTGTGAACGGGTTGCTTCAGCACTTCAACGGTGCGCCGCCCACGGTTCAACTTAGCCTGCGTTGCCGCATCCAGGTCGGAGCCGAATTGGGTGAAGGCTTCCAGCTCACGGAAGGAGGCCAAGTCGAGACGCAGGGTCCCGGCGACCTTCTTCATCGCCTTGATCTGGGCATCGCCCCCGACACGAGAGACTGACAGCCCAGCATCGATCGCCGGCCGCGTCCCAGAGTAGAACAGGTCGCTTTGCAGGAAGATCTGGCCGTCCGTGATGGAGATCACGTTGGTCGGGATATAGGCGGAGATGTCCCCGGCCTGCGTCTCGATCACCGGCAGCGCCGTCATGGAACCGCCGCCGAGCTCATCGGAGAGCTTGGCCGCGCGTTCTAGCAGACGGGAGTGCGTGTAGAATACGTCCCCTGGGTAGGCTTCACGGCCTGGTGCACGCCGCAGCAGCAGGGAGAGTTCACGGTAGGCGGTCGCTTGCTTGGTCAAGTCATCATAGATGATCAAGACGTGCTTGCCGTTGTACATGAACTCTTCACCCATGGCCGCCCCCGCGTATGGCGCGATGTAAAGCATCGGCGCTGGCTCGGACGGGCCGGCCGTCAGCACGATGGTGTAATCCATCGCGCCGAACTTACGCAAGGTTTCGACCTGGGTGCGTACGGTCGAGTCTTTTTGCCCGATCGCCACGTAGATACAGATCATGTTCTGGTCTTTTTGGTTAATGATCGTGTCGATCGCGATCGAGGTCTTCCCGGTCTTGCGGTCGCCGATGATCAGCTCACGCTGGCCACGGCCGATCGGGACCAGCGAGTCGATCGCCTTGAGCCCGGTCTGCAGCGGTTCCGTAACGGATTTACGCTGCATGACACCTGGGGCCTTCACTTCGATCGGCCGGGTCTTGGTCGTGTTGATCGGCCCCTTGCCGTCGACAGGCTGACCCAGCGCGTTCACGACGCGCCCGATCAGCGCGTCACCGACCGGCACGTCCATGATGCGGCCGGTCCGCTTGACTTGGTCGCCTTCGCGAATGTCGTCAAAATCCCCGAGGATGATGATACCGACATCATCGCTTTCAAGGTTTTGGGCCATCCCGTATGAGCCGTTGGCAAATTCAAGTAATTCGCTGGCCATCGCGTTCTTGAGGCCGGTCGCACGGGCGATCCCGTCCCCGACATAGGTCACGGTGCCGACTTCTTCGACGTTCAAGTCATCTTGATAGTTTTCAAGTTGTTTTTTGATCAGAGAACTGATTTCCTCAGTCTTGATGCTCATCCGGTTCACCTCTTTTGCTTAGTTGGTGAGCAATTGCTTCTGAAGCTTGACGAGGCGGGTCGCGATCGTGCCATCGATGACCAAGTCATCGGACACGACCTTCACCCCACCGACGATCGCCGGGTCGACCACAGGGGTCAACCGGACGTCTTGCACGTCGAAGCGAGAAGCGATCGCTTGTCGCATTGCCTGAGTTTGTGGGTCATCAAGCGGCACCGCCGTCGTGACCGTCGCGTTCACGATCCCGTTTGCTTCATCGAAGCGCCGGGCGAACGCGGTGATCACGTGGCTAAGGCCACCGATGCGGCCGTTGCCGGCCACCACGTCGATCAGGTTCTGGACCAAGGGGCTGGCGTCGCGCTTGAGCAGCGCGAGCAGTTGATCCTTGGCCGCCTGACCGAGGTCCTTGCCGGCCAAGGCCGGCAACAGCTCAGGGTTGTCGTCGATCACGCGTTGGAGTTGGTCGAGGTCCGCCTGCGTCGAGTCAAGCTCTTGGTGAGCTTGGGCCACTTCGAACAGGGCCTTGGCGTAGCGCGGCGCTACCATTTGATCAGTGACTGCCATTGGCGTCACCCAGATCCTTGATGTAGCGATCGATCAGCTCTTTTTGCGTATCGGCGTCTAATTCCTTGCCGATGATCTTCTTGGCGATCGCCAAGGAGAGATCCGCAACGTCATTCTTCGCGTTGGTCAAGGCGTCTTGCCGCTCCTGGGCAATGTCCTTGTGCGCGGTCGCCTTCAGGGTGTCTGCTTCCGCCTTAGCGGCCGACACGAGCTCTTGACGTTGCTTTTCGCCGTTTTCCTTCGCCGTGGTGACGATCTTAACGGCATCAGCCTTAGAATTCTTCAACTCCGCCTGGCGCTTTTCGGCCAATTCCTTGGCTTCTTGGCGGGCGTTATCCGCGTAGTCCAGATCGTTTTCGATCTTCTCTTGGCGCTTAGCCATGATCGCGGTAACGGGCTTCCAGGCGAAGATCCCGACAAGCACCATTAAGACAGCGAAGGTGACGATGGTAAAGAGCATATCGCCTGCAGTCATAGTTGTTGACTCCCTTCTTAACGCGCTGTGGCGCTGATGGCAAGGCCTGGCCCAACCATCACCACGCTGCGCGCTTGTCTTACTTTTGCAGCAACATGAACGCGATAACGATCGCCATGATCGGCACCGCTTCGATCATCCCAACCCCGATGAACATGGTGGAACGAAGGGAACCGGAAGCTTCTGGCTGGCGTGCGATGCCTTCCAGAGTCTTAGAGATAACTTGGCCGTTACCATAGGAAGCGGCGAGCGCGGCAAATGCGGCAACGATAGCAGCTGCGATGTATTGCATGATTTTTCCTCCTATTATTCAGAAACTACCTTTTCGGACGTGTATACCGTCGCTAAGGTGACAAAAATGTACGCTTGGATCGTACCAATGAACACTGAGAACCCTTGCCAGATCATTTCGATCAAAAAGGCCCCCACGAACGACACGGCCCCTGCGGCACCGTGTCCTGAGAACGCCAGCTGCCTGATCAAAAGCAGCAGGACTTCACCCGCAAAGATGTTCCCGTAAAGACGCATCGATAACGTGACAAAGTTCGTGAAGTTCTCAAGGATGTTGATCGGGAGCAGGATCGACACTGGCGAAACGTATCCCTTCAAGTACCCCTTCATACCGTTGAAGACGACCCCGAAGAAGTGCGACAGGACCATGACCATCATGCCCAGACTCATGGTGATGATCGGGTCAGCCGTCGCCGACCGGAACCAGGTCTTCCCGCCCACATCGACTTGGAAGATCAAGCCGATCTGGTTGTTCACGAAGATGAACAAGAACAGCGTGAAGGCAAACAAACCAAAACGACTGCCCTCCTTGCCGGGCATCGACTGTTTGACGATCCCGTTGACGAAGTCGATCAGGTACTCGAGCACGTTCTGCTTGCCGTTAGGCCGGATAGCCGGCTTGCGCGACAACCAGAAGACGAACGCGAACACGAGAACGGCACTCACCAGGATCGCCAAGTCGTTCGCCGGATTGAAGCGCAGTCCGAACAGTTCGAAGTCGGGATAACTTTCGTTCACAGAATTCACCTCCTTAACCGAAGCAATAGCCACACGATATGTACGGACGCATTGACGGGCGTGCAATGGTCGGTTATTGTTTCAAAAAATGTGGATTTCCGGATACCCATCCGTCAAACACACCAATCACTTTAACACCATTCAATGAAAAAGACAAAGCAAACCAAAAAATTTCCAACGTTGATCTGACGGCTTTTTCACGGGTTCTTTCACTGATCCCCCGGCGAGTGATGAAAAACCAAAAGGCGCATTGCTATGATTATGCCACATTCGGTCCCCTTGGACAACCGCTCGTCGGCGTTGCCTGACCGAAAAAAACGTGTCCCAAAGTTCCCCCGGTGAACTGGACACTCGGCGCGATCCGTCCATTGACAAGTCGGTTCAAGTTCGTTCACATATTATGGTAGAAACACGACTGACCGATCAGTCAAGCCCCGTCGAGGCAAACAAAAAGCGCCTCGCAAGTTGCGAGGCGCCAGAGGCACTTACTTCGTACCGAAGAGCCGGTCACCGGCGTCGCCGAGCCCCGGGAAGATGTAACCCGTGTCGGTCAGGTGGTCATCCAGCGCCGCCGCGTAGATGTCCACGTCAGGGTGTGCGGCCTGCACGGCCTTGACCCCTTCCGGTGCCGCGACCAAGACGACCAGGCGCATCGACTTGGCCCCGCGCTTCTTCAGGGCCTCGACGGCCATGTTCGCACTCCCACCGGTCGCAAGCATCGGATCAACGATGATCAGGTCACGCTGATCGATGTCGGCCGGCATCTTCACGAAGTATTCGTGCGGCTTGAGGGTCTGCTCGTCACGGTACATCCCCACATGCCCGACCTTGGCCGCTGGGATCAGGCGCAGCACGCCGTCCACCATCCCTAAGCCGGCGCGCAGGATCGGCACGACAGCCAGCTTTTTGCCTGCTAGCTGCTTTTGCGTCGTCTTGCCCATCGGGGTCTCGATCTCAACGTCTTCAAGCGGCAGATCACGCGTGATCTCGTACACCATCAGCTCCGCGATCTCGTTGGCGATCTCACGAAACTCCTTGGTCCCGGCGTTCTTGTCGCGGATCAGTGTCAGCTTGTGTTGAATCAATGGGTGGTTCAAAACCGTAAATTTGCCCATGTGCAAATGGCCCTCCTTTATTTATGGCAAACGCCAAGCTCACGGTGAGCTTGGCGCTTTTGGCATTCCTGCCCAAAACCTTATCTATGATAAAGGATGACGACCGGTCAGCGCAAGTACTGATTGCCGGATCCGGGTCAAAACTTCTTGATCGTCACGATTCTGGATCGCTTCGGAGATCAGGTGCGCGACGGCCTTGCAGTCTTCCTCGTTGAACCCGCGGGTCGTGATCGCAGCGACGCCGACGCGGACGCCAGAGGTCTTGAACGGCCCGTTCGTTTCGCCAGGGATCTGGTTCTTGTTCGTCGTGATCATCACCGTGTCCAGCAAGTCCTGGACCGTTCGGCCGGTGACCCCATAACCGGTGACATCGAGCAGCACCATGTGGTTATCCGAGCCCCCGGAGATCATCTTCAGGTGCGGGTCCGCGGCGAACCCTTCACACATCGCCTGCATGTTCTTGACGATCTGCTGGGCGTACAGCTTGAAGTCTGGCTGCATCGCCTCACCGAGCGCGATCGCCTTGGCCGCGATCACGTGATCCAGCGGCCCGCCTTGGATGCCTGGGAACAGCGCGGAGTTGATCGCCTTGCCGTACTGCTCACGCGCGAGGATCATCCCACCGCGGGGACCGCGTAGCGTCTTGTGCGTCGTCGTGGTCACCACGTCAGCGTACGGGACTGGGCTCATGTGCACCCCTCCCGCCACGAGGCCCGCGATGTGCGCCATGTCGACCATCAGGTAGGCCCCGACGTGATCGGCGATCTCCCTGAACTTCGCGAAGTCGATCTCCCGGCTGTAAGCCGAGGCCCCGGCCACGATCAGCTTCGGGTGCACCGCCTCCGCCTGGGCGGCGATCGCGGCGTAATCCAACCGGCCGGTCTCCGGGTCAAGCGCGTAGTGGTAGAAGTGGTAGGTCTGGCCGGAAAAATTCACGGCCGCCCCGTGAGTCAGGTGCCCACCGTCAGTCAGATCCATCGCCAGCACCTTATCGCCGTCTTCCAAAAAGGCGCGGTACACGGCCATGTTGGCCTGCGAGCCGGAGTGCGGCTGAACGTTCGCATACGCCGCGCCGAACAGAGCCTTCGCCCGATCGATCGCAGTCTGTTCGATCACGTCGATATACTCGTTGCCCCCGTAATAGCGGTGCTTCGGGTAGCCTTCGGAGTACTTGTTGGTCAACACGCTCCCCTGCGCGGCGCGCACGGCGGGGCTCACGATGTTCTCGGATGCGATCAGCTCGATGTTGTGCTGCTGGCGCATCTCCTCGTGTTGAATGGCAGTGAAGATCTCTGGGTCATAACTCGTGTAATCCATGCAATCCCTCCTATTCGGTTGGCTTCAGTATATCAGAACGTTCAATTCTCGTCAGGGTTAAAATGTTCGTTCCCAGCGGATTTTAATAACCGGTTCATGTAAGCGACGCCAAGGCCTGTCGGTGCGAATGCCTCGGCGAGGATCAGGGTGACCGTCGGGTGCAGATCGAACCACCGCAGGCCTGCAAACAGGTTCCGGGCGGCAGCCGGTAGATCTGCCCCCAGGCTGTATGTCGGCACGGCCGCCGGCAAGGTCATGAGCACCGGATCGGTCGCCAGCACGCCGAACGGCTGCTGGCGTGCGGCCGCCCACTTGAGCGCCTGCGGCCAGTCGGCTGGGTGGTCAACGATCACGACCTGCGCAGTCGGCGCGTAATGTTTGTATTTCATCCCCGGTGCCTTCGGGGTCTCCTTGGCGCCGACCTTATGGTGATCGGTCGCCACTTCACCGACCAACGGCTCGAGCATCTCCGGGGTCACTTCCCCCGGGCGCAGGATCGCGGGGGGCTGCACGGTCATATCGATCACCGTCGATTCGACCCCCACCTGCGTCGGACCATCCGCCAAGATCCCCGCGATCGCCCCGTCGAAGTCATGCAAGACGTGCTCCGGCCGCGTCCCGCTCGGCTTGCCTGACAGGTTCGCCGACGGGCCAACGATCGGTCGGTCCGCCAACCGGATCATCTCTCGGGTCAATGCGTTGGCCGGCATCCGAAAGGCCGCGGTATCCAGTCCCCCGGTGACGACCTTGGACAGCCGGCCTGGCAGGACCGGCAAGATGATCGTCAAGGGGCCCGGCCAGAACTGGTCCATCAGCTGCTGTGCCGCCGGCGTGATCGTGGCAAACCGCGCGACCATCGCCGGGTCGGCGACCGTCACAATCAGCGGGTTGTCCGCCGGCCGGTGCTTAGCGGCGTAGACCTTGAGGGCCGCTTGGGGGTCCGTCGCGTCCGCGCCCAGGCCGTACACGGTCTCGGTCGGAAACGCAACGACCTCCCCGGCGGCGATCAGCTGCGCCGCCGTGGCCACCGTGTCTCGATCAAACAATTTGGTTTCCATGCTTCTCTCCTCTTTTACGCAAAACTCAGACGCACCATTCGGGGGTGCCCGGCCATGTCGCGGCGAAACTCAACTTGCGCCTGTGGGACCACCGCCTTGAACAGCGCGGTGAGCGCCGGCACTTGGTGGTAGCCATACTCCAGGTAGATCCGCCCGCCTGGCGTCAGGTGCGCCGGCGCCGCCTGGATGAACCGCTCGAACAGCGCCAGTCCGTCATGTTCAGCAAACAGCGCCAGGTCCGGCTCGAACGCCAGCGTGCTCGCGTCCATCACCGCGACCTCAGCCCGGCTGATATACGGCAAGTTCGCCACGATGAAGTCGTAGCGCCCCGGCAGTGCCGCGAACAGGTCACTGACGACCAGGTGCACCGATGCCCCGAGCGCCTTGGCGTTGGCTTCGGCGACCGCCAGCGCCGCCGGGGACACATCGCTCAGTGTCATCGCTGCGGCGAGCCGCCGACTCAGCGTGACGCCGATCGCACCACTGCCGGTACCGACGTCCAGCCCGCTGGCAGCGCCTTGCTGGTCGGCCAAGACCCAAGCGACCAACTCCTCGGTCTCAAACCGCGGGATCAGCACATCTGGCGTGACGCCAAACCACTCGCCGTAAAACGGCGCCCGACCGACGATGTACTGCGGCGGCTCGTTGGCCAGCAGGCGCTGGACATCCGCGGCAAACTGCGCGGCCTGCGCTGGCGGCAGCGGGTCGCGGTCGTGCAGGCGTAGCTGGCTCGGGGTGAACCCGGCGCGCACCTCCAGCACGTAGCGCGCGCCGTCTGGGTCGATCCCGGCGTCAGTAAGCAAACGAGACGCCCCGCGGAGCGCCTCTGCATAAGTCTTACCCATTGATCTGTTCCAGCTTCGTGGTCTGGTCTTGCAAGATCAAGGCGTCGACGATATCTTCAAGCTCCCCGTTCATGATCCGGTCCAGCTTGTTCAGCGTCAGGCCGATCCGGTGGTCGGTCACCCGGTTTTGGGGGTAGTTGTACGTGCGGATCCGCTCGGAGCGATCCCCGGAGCCGATCGCCGTCTTGCGCTTCTCCGCGTAATCCGAGGCGTTTTGACTCTCATAATAGTCGTAAACACGGCTCCGCAGGATCTGCATCGCCTTCTCGCGGTTCTGCTGCTGGGAGCGCTGATCCTGCATCGTCACCACGATCCCCGTCGGCAAGTGCGTCATGCGTACCGCACTGGAGGTCTTGTTGATGTGCTGACCACCCGCCCCGCTGGACCGGTACACATCGGTGCGGATATCCTTCGGGTCCAAGTCGAGTTCGACCTCGTCGTACTCCGGCATGATCCCGACTGTCGCGGTGCTGGTATGCACCCGCCCCGCCGATTCAGTCGCTGGCACGCGCTGCACGCGGTGGGCGCCGTTTTCGTATTTGAGCTTGGAGTAGACCGACTCACCGGTGATCAAGACGGAAACTTCCTTGTAACCGCCCACCTCGGTCGGGTTCTCATCGATGATCTCGGTGGTCCAGCCCTGCTTTTCGGCGTACTTCATGTACATGGTCAGCAGGTCGGCGGCAAAGATGCTGGCTTCATCCCCACCGGCCGCCCCGCGGATCTCCATGATGATGTTCTTATCGTCATTCGGGTCCTTCGGCAGCATCAGCAACTTGATCTGGTCCTCCAGCTGCACCTGCTCCGGACGCAGGCTCGCCAGGTCTTCCTTGGCGAGTTCGACCATCTCCGGATCGTGGCTGTCGCGCATCATCTCCGTCGCCTCGTCGATGTCTGAGCGGACCTGCTTGTACTGCTTGTAGGCGGCGACGACTTCGCGCATCCCGCCTTCTTCCTTGGACAGCGCCAGGTAACGCTTCGTGTCCTGGATCACTGCCGGATCAGACATCAGCTCCTGCAACTCGTCGTAGCGGTCCAGCAAGCCGTCTAACTGTTCAAAAATCTTGTCCATAGTTCCTCCTCAAATCCGAGTTCATGCGCGCAGGGTCTGCGGCGGGTAATAGTAGTGGTGCCGACAGACCGGGAAGTAGGACTCGTTGCCGCCGATCTGGATCTGCTCGCCGGCGTAGACCGGCTTGCCGTCGTGCACACGCAGGTTCATGATCGCCTTTTTGGCGCAGAACCAGCAGATCGTCTTCATCTCTTCGATCTTATCCGCGTACAAAAGCAGCGCCTTGGAGCCTTCGAACAAGTCGTTTTTGAAATCGTTCTTCAAGCCGAACGCCATCACCGGGATGTGCAGCTCATCGACCACCCGCGCGCATTCGAACACGTGGTGCGTCTGCATGAACTGCGCCTCGTCGATCAGCACGCACGCCGCCTGCGGGTTGAGTGCTTGCACCAAGGCGAAGACGTCGGTGTCCCCTTCGATCGGGTGGGCGGGGCGTTCCATGCCGATACGGCTGGCGACCACTCCGACGCCGGAACGGTCGTCGAGCGCCGACGTCAGGATGATCACCTGTTTGTGCTGCTCCTCGTAGTTATGGGCGACCTTCAGGATCTCAATGGACTTGCCGGAATTCATTGCGCCGTAGCGAAAAAATAATTGGGCCAAGCGAAGCACTCCTTTGTCACGCGTTTTGAAAATACCCTTTCCAGTATACTAGACTCTGCCCCGAAAAAACAGACCGGGCGCGGGCCATCGCGTCACCATTCCGCCCGCGGGCCCGCGTGAAATATGGTAGAATGAATCGACACAATGAGAGGACGAATCAGGATGACAATTTCACTCAAAGCGCGCCTGGCGATCGCCGTCGGCCGCTTCAGCTACTGGTACCTGCACACCTTCCGCAACGGCGGCAGCTCACTCCCGGGCAAACTCGCGGCGCGCATTGACCCCGACGTGTTGACCGCACTGGGGCAAGGCCGCGAGACCATCGTGATCACCGGCACCAACGGCAAGACGCTGACGACGAACCTCGTCGTCAAAGTCTTGGCGCAGCAATACGATGACGTGTTGACCAACCCGACTGGGTCCAACATGATGCAAGGGATCATCACTGCCTTTCTCGCCCACAAGCCCGTGCGCGGCGCCAAGCGCCCGATCGCCGTCCTTGAAGTCGACGAGGCCAACGTTGCCCCAGTCAGCGCCGCGCTGCACCCGCGGGCGTTCGTGATGACCAACATCTTCCGTGACCAGATGGACCGTTACGGGGAGTTCTATACCACCTACGAGAAGATCCTCAAGGGGGTGCGGGCCAACCCCGATGCCGTGGTGATCGCCAACGGTGACGCCCCGATCTTCAGCGCGCGCGAGCTGCCGAACCGCTGGCGCTATTACGGGTTCGCACTCACTGAGACCGCCGGCACCGACCAGGTCGCCCCACCGAACACCGATGGCGTGCTCTGCCCTGTCTGCGAGCACATCCTACACTATCACGGGATCACCTATGCCAACCTGGGCGACTTCTTCTGCCCCAACTGCGGCTTCAAGCGCCCTGCGCTGGCTAACGCGGTGACCGCCGTCGCCGCTCAGACCCCGACGCGCTCCAGCTTCGCCATCGACAATCACCCCTACCAGCTCTCAGTGGGCGGGACCTACAACATCTACAACGCCTTAGCAGCCTACACGGTCGGCGCCGAGTTCGGTATCACGCCCGCCCAGATCGAGACGGCTTTCAGCTACGACGAGAAGGTCTTCGGCCGTCAGGAGCAGATCGAGATCGCCGGCAAGCACGTGACCCTGATCCTGGTCAAAAACCCAGTCGGGCTCAACGAAGTGCTCAGCATGATCCAACGCCAGCCGGACCCATTCGCCTTTGCGATGCTGCTGAACGCGAATTACGCCGATGGGACCGACACCAGCTGGATCTGGGATGGGAACCTAGAGGCGATCGTCGCCAGCCCCCAGGCTCAGACGTTCATGGTCGGCGGCGAGCGCTACCAAGACGTCGCCTTCCGCATGCAAGTCGCCGGCGTCTCCGAGGCCGACTTGATCGTCAAGCCCGACCTCGGAGACGTGATCGAGGCGGTCAAACAGGTCCCCGAGACACAAGTCTACCTGCTGGCGACCTATACGGCTGTGCTCCAGTTACGCAAGAAGCTGGCCGCCGCCGGTTACATCAAAGCGGGGTTTTGACCCACCCAAAAACGGCAGCCCTAGGGCTGCCGTTTTTGGTGTCATCACCCTTGCAAGTACGCCTGCATTGCCGGCAGCAAGGCGGTCGCTTCGCGCCGACCGGTTTCATATAGCGCCTGCAACTTGGTCGTGTCGCCTTCCAAGCGCGACACATTCACCGGTTGCTGCGGCGCGATCACGAAGAGCCGCCCCGCGTTTTCCAAATCGACTAACTCGTCGGCCTGGCGGTTATACATCGTCGGGCGGGCGATCGCAGCCTGCACGAAGTCTGGATATGGGGCAAATGCACGCGCGTAGGCACGCGCCAGGACGGCCCCGGTCTGGTGCTTGCGGTAAGTGCGCTCGCGCGTGCGGATCACAACGATCCGGTCGACCCCCGCACCCAAGGCGTAGTGGAACGGGATCGAATCCACGATCCCACCATCAAGGCACAAGCCGCGGGTGGTCTGGGCTGGGGCCGAGATGAACGGCATCGCGCTGGACGCCTTCAGTGCGCCCACCAGCGCGGCCCCGGTCGGATGGGTGAAGTAGATCGCCCGCCCCAGGCTCAGGCTCGTCGCAGTGATCACGAACCGCATCGGGCTGGCCGCGTATGTCGCTTCATCAAAATCCTCCCACGTGTCGCCGTGGGGCGCGAAGAGGTAATCTAAGTTGATAATATCCTGCCGCCGCAGCGCGCGGCGCAGAGAGATGTAGTTCTTATCGTGGCGGTACATCACGTTGATGCGGTCTGTGCGGCCCGGTTGCTGGGAGATATAGTTCGTCCCACACAGGGCGCCGGCGGACACGCCGACGACGAGGTCAAAAAACTGTTGGTGGGCCATGAACGTATCCAGCACCCCTGCGGTGTACTGCCCGCGCAGTGCGCCACCCTCCAAGATCAATGCAGTTCGTGTCATTCGCATCCTCCATTCTGCCGGTCCAGCCGGCGTGGCCCTATTCTACCCCAAAACCTGAGCCGGTGCCAAATCCAAGCCCGACCGGCAGGCGCCTGCCAGCGCCAGAGGCGGCCAGGGGTTCGGGTTAGACGCCTTGGGCCGACCAGCGTCGTGCGCTCGACCATCAAAAAAGCGCCGCTAGCGGCGCTTTTTTGAGGCTCAGGCCTCTTCTTCTGCCAATAGTTGGCGGAACGGGATCAGGTGCTGCGCCGAATACTTGGCGACAAAGGCATCGACCGCCGCCGGGTCTTGCGTCTCACGATCCAAAACCAGCTGTTCGACCGGTAGTGGGCGCAAGTCGGAGATCTTGACGTCGATCACGACTGGGCCCTGCGCGTCTTTGGCCTGGGCGAACGCCGCGTGCAACTCGTCTAAGGTCCGAACCTCAAACCCGGTCGCCCCAAGCGCCTGTGCCGCCGTCCCGTAGTCGGCGTCGATCAGATCGACCCCAGAGTGCGGCTGACGCGTGTCATCTTGTTCGGCTTCGATGAAGCCTAGGCTCTCGTTGGTCAAGATCACGTTGATGATCGGCATGCGGTACTTGACCTGCGTCAAGATGTCTTGCATCACCATCGCGTAGCCCCCGTCACCGGAGATCGACCAGACCTGGCGGTGCGGGAACTCCGCCTGCGCCCCGATCGCCGCGGGCAGCGCATAGCCCATCGTCGCATACCAGCCGCTGGTCGTGAACCGCTGCGCCTGATCGATCTTCAGGTAACGCATCCCGTTGATCGTCACGTTGCCGACATCGACCTGGAAGATCGCATCCGGCGTTGCGGCGTCGTTGATTGCCTTGAAGACCGGCTCGACCCGCAGCGGTGTACTGTCGTCGGCTTCAAAGCTCTGGATCCACTCGACCCAGTTCGCCTTGTTGCGCAACGCCGCACGGTACCAGCCCGTCTCCGGCTGCTGCTCACCGCGTTCGAGCAACTCATCAACGGTCTTTTTGACATCCGCCATGATCGCCAGATCGACCGTGTGGCGGCGCCCAAACTTGGTCCCGTCGATATCGACCTGGATGTACTTCGCGTCTGGCGCAATGAAGTACGCCTGGAACGGCATGTCGGTCCCGAGCATCAGCACAGCGTCCGCCGACCCGGCGACCTCGACCCCCGGCTTAGAGGCGACGCGGCCTGCCGACCCCATATAAGCCGGGGCGCTGTCTGGCACGATCCCCTTGGCTGGGGCGGAGCTCAGGATCGGCGCTTGGAGCATATCACTCAGCGCCAGCACTTCCTGACCAGCACCGCGCGCACCGAGTCCGATGTAGATCAACGGATGTTTGGCCGCCGCCATGATCGCCCAAGCGTCTTCGATCTGCGCCGGGTACGGGGCTGGTAACAGCGGCTTCTGGTACAGCGGCGCGCTGGAAACATAGTTGTCCTCGATCGGCTGCCACCCGAGGTCCTTCGGGATCGTGACCACGGCCACCCCACGCTTGGCGTATGCTTGGCGGATCGCTTCGTCGACCACGCTCGGCAGTTGCTCAGCGGTCATCGCAGTGCGGTTGTACACGGAGACATCCGCGAACATTGGGTTCTCGTTCATCTCTTGGAAGTAGCTGGTGTTCATCGCGCTCGTCGGGACCTGGCCGACCAACGCCAGCACCGGCACTCCATCGTACTGGGCATCATACAAACCGTTGAGCAGGTGGACGGCCCCAGGTCCGGCCGAACCGAAGGTCACGCCGATCTTGCCGGTGATCTTCGCCTCGCCGACCGCGGCTAAGGCCCCGACCTCCTCGTGCCGGACCTGGATATAATTGAGCGTCTCACGCCGGTTGTGAAGTGCGTTCATGGTCGAGTCGAACGACCCGCCCGGTAACCCGTAGATATTCTTGACGCCCCAGCTTTCGATGACCTTGAGCATCGCGTCTGATGCATTGAGCTTTGCCATGGTTGATCCCTCCGTATTTGCTTACTTTTTACAAGTCTCATTATAGCTCATCACTAATTAAAAACAAGTACCGAAACCACTTTCATTATTACCTCGACCATAGCACGCTGACGCACCGCCAGGGTAATGATGTGCTTGTGAATTCAGGGACGTCAAAGCGCGCGGGGACCAGGTTACCCTCGTCCCCGCGCGCTTTGTGATCAAACCTCATGGTCACCGACCAGACTGCCGCCAACCCGGTAACGCCTGCCTGGTCGCGCCTGCGCGAGCCAGACCGATCTGCGCAGCAGATCCAACCGACGATGCCTGCCGTCGCGCCACGCAACCGGACCGCTCCCGCGCCTCACGCTCAGTTCGTGCGGTACTGCCGCTCTTGGCCGCTGACGCCGGTCAGGACGAACGGGCCCGCAAAGAAGGCCGGATCACTGCTATAATCTGCTGGGCCATAAGGCACCTTGTCGCGGAACAGCGTCTCGTAGTCCGGGATGCTCAGGCGCGTACGGGCGTCCAGCAACGCGGCATGGTCGGCGCGATGCAGGTGCGCCGTGAACCCCTCAACCAGCGTCCCGCTGAAAAATTCGCCGACCGCGCCCGAGCCATAGGAGAACAACCCGATGCGCGCGCCAGGGGTCAGCGTGTCATCCAGCTCAAGTAGCGACAACAACCCCAGGTACAGGGAGCCGGTGTAGATGTTGCCGATGCGCCGACTGTACTGAATACTGCGCTCGAACCGTGCGGTCAACTCAGCCTGCTGGACTGCCGAAGCCGCCGGTAGAGCCAACCGTAGCGCCTTGAGGCCCATCTTCGTGTATGGCAGGTGGAAGCAGAGCGCGTCAAAATCCGCGACCGTGCGCCCAGACTGGCGTTGGTATTGGGCCCAGACGCGTTTGAAGAAGGCCAGGTACTGTTCCGTGGAGTACTTGCCACGCGCCAGTGCGGTGTCTTGGTACACCGGCCGCCAAAAGTCCATGATCTCTTCAGCATAGTAGACCGAATCGTCAGCCAAGGCCAGCACGCGCGGTGCTTCAGTCACCAGCATCGCGACTGCGCCGGCGCCTTGGGTGACTTCCCCGCCGGTCGCCAGCCCGTAGCGCGCGATGTCGCTGGCGATCACCAGTGCCTGCTGCCCGGGATGCGTCGCCACATAATCGCGCGCCATCATCAGCCCCGCAGTGCCACCATAACAAGCCTCTTTGATCTCAAGCGCACGTACCCACGGATGGAGTCCCAACAGGCGCTGAACATACAACGCGGACGCCTTGCTCGCATCGATGCCCGATTCCGTCCCGACCACGATTAGGCCCAGCTTCGTCGTATCGATCGTCAGCTCGCGCGCTGCTGCGGCCGCCATCGTCACGATGTCTTGGCTGCTGGGGGCGACGGCCTGCTGGTCCTGGCCGATACCGATGGTGTATTTATCCGGCTCATCGCCGCGTGCCCGCGCAAGCTCGCGCAGGTCGATGTACCAATTCGGGGTGTAAAGTCCGATCTGATCGATCCCGATCGTCACTGTGCATCATCCTTTCGTAATTCGGCCACAATGGCCTGAGCGTGCGCCAAGTCTTTGGGGACCGCCTGAAGCCGGGCCGCCACGGCCGCGATCTCTGTGTCCCGTGCCCCGGCTGCGATCGCCAGCGACCGCGCCTGAAGCGCCATGTGCCCCGCCTGGATCCCAGGGCCGGCCAGCGCGCGCAAGGCCGCCAGGTTCTGCACTAGCCCCAATGCAGCCAGGACCGCCTGAAGGGTCGCCACATCAGTGTACCCACCCAAGCGCTTGGTCACCTGGGCCAGCGGCAACGCGCTGATCGCACCGCCGACCACGCCCACTTGCAGGGGCAGTCGCAGCGTCCCGGTGAGGTCGCCTTGGGTCGTCTGCCGCCAGACTGCCAGCGGCCGGTAAATCCCGGTATGGGCAGCATACGCTTGGGCGCCCGCTTCAACGGCCCGTGTGTCGTTGCCGGACGCGAGTACCGCGGCGTCGATCCCGTTCATGATCCCTTTGTTGTGTGTCACGGCGCGGTCCACGTCACATTCGGCCAGGTCGCTCAAGGCGCCGATCCGCGCGGCGATCGTCTCGCCATCGACGTCACGGGTCGCCAGCGTGGCGGCCGTCAAGGTCACGGTCGCGGTGGTCACCTGCGGGCTCGCATTGGTCAGGATCGCGACCAACGCGGGCTGACCCAGCCATTGCCCGACCGCCGCGGCGACCGCCTCAGCGATGGTGTTGACGATGTTAGCCCCCATTGCCGCCTGCGGGTCCACCTGCAAACTGAGCTTCAAAAAACGCCCTGGGGTGCTGACCGTGACCGTCTCAAGCCCCCCACCGCGGCGCACGATCGACGGGTGAGCGGCAGCGGCGACGGCCTGCAGGTCAGCCATGCGCGCGGTGATCAGCGCCGCGGCGGCGGTTCGATCGGCCACACCATCGAAGACCACCTCTCCGGTGACCCGGTGAGGGCGCGTCTCAACGTGCACGCCGCCGCTGAGCGCCGCGAGCCGGGCCCCGTTAGAGGCCGCTGCGATCACAGATGGTTCTTCGGTCACCATCGGCACCTGATACACCCGCCCGTTGACGCGCAAGTCGCGCGCGAGCCCCAGCGGCAGCGTGAACTGGCCCAGCTGGTTCTCGATCAGGCTATCAGCCACGGCCGGCGTCAGGCCCGGCGCCGCCGCGAGGACGGCCGCGTCTGCCGCAGTCAGTGCGCCGCTTTCGACCAGCGCTGCGCGCCGCGCCGCGGCACTCATCTGGTAGAATTTCACCGGCTGACCTGCATCGCAACGCCGATGCCACCGCCGACGCACAGCGCCGCGATGCCTTGATGCTGATTGGTCTGCTGCAACGTATACAGCAACGTCGTCAGCACGCGCGCGCCGCTGGCGCCCAGCGGGTGGCCTAAGGCGATCGCACCGCCGTTGACGTTGAGCTTGGCTTCCGGCAACTCCAGCTCGGAGGCCACCGCCACGCTTTGAGCGGCGAAGGCCTCGTTGATCTCCACCAGGTCGATATCGGTCATGGCACTGCCAGTACGCCGTAGTAGCTTTTCGATCACGCGCTTCGGGGCGTAACCCATGAAGTTCGGATCGATCCCACCCTCATTGTAACCCGCAATCGTCGCCAAGTATGGCAGGCCCTCAGCGTCGGCTAGGTCCTTACGCATCAGGATCAGCGCCGCGGCCCCATCGTTGATCCCGCTCGCATTGCCCGCCGTGACGGTCCCGCCGTCTTTGAAGGCGGCCCGTAACCCGGCGAGCTTCGCCAGGCTCGTGTCCGCCCGTGGTCCTTCATCTGCAGTGACCGTCACCGGTCCGCGGCGAGTGGTCACCGTGACCGGCACGATCTCGGCGTCGAACCGGCCAGCCGCGGCCGCCGCAACGGCCTTTTGGTGAGATGCGAGCGCGAACCGGTCCTGGACCTCACGGCTCACACTGAACTGCTCCGCGACGTTCTCCGCGGTGATCCCCATCGGCAGACCGGTGAAGGCATCGGACAGTCCGTCACGGTACAACCCATCGATGAACTCAACGTTGCCGAACTTATGACCAAACCGCGCGCTCGGGGCGTAAAACGGGGCCTGACTCATGCTTTCTGTGCCGCCGACCAACACGACATCGGCGTCGCCGAGCAGGATCGCGCTTTGGCCCAGGCGCACAGCCTTGAGCCCCGAGCCGCAGACCTCGTTGATCGTCATTGCGGTGCTCGCTGGCGCCAGGCCACTCTTGAGCGCGATCTGCCGCGCGACGTTCTGCCCGGAATTCGCCTGCAGGACGTTACCGAAGATCGCCTGATCGACACGCGACGGCGCCAGCCCCGCGCGTTCGATCGCGGCTTGGGCGGCCACGGTCCCCAACTCGACTGCTGACAAGCTGCTCAGCGCGCCGCCGAGTTTGCCGATCGGCGTCCGCGCTGCACTGAGGATAACCACTTCCGTCATAATCTTCTCCACCTTATCCGTATGATTAGCCTTTTGACTAGCCAATTCTGTCCTAATCATTATACGCAAAAGGCCCGGTGGCAACACCTGGCCTTAGGAAAACTTATGGAATTCGCGCCGCCGCGGGCTTGGCGCCGGCCTTCCGCCTGGCGCGTCGATGCGCTACAATACGGAGGAAGCCTCACCACCGAAAGGAGCCCGTCGCCCATGCGCGTGATCGACCTGCTCGCTCTGTTGAGCGACTACAACCAAAACACGCCGGTGCAGATGGCCACGCGCGATGGCCGCCGAGCGATCGCCCGCTTGACCCTAGATGAGGTGCTGGAAGAACCCCGGCTGATCCTACACCCCCAAGCCGGCGGCCACCCGCACAAACTCTGGGAACTGGCGATCCTGCTGGACCGACCGGACTTGCGGTTGCGCTACGTCTACCTCGAGGATGCGCCGGTCCGCCCGGCCTTCGGGGTCCAACTGCGCGATGGTGCCTTGGTCCTCAACTGATCAGCTTGGGAGCCGCCGCATCAGGCGGCGCAGGTGCGGTCGATCGATCAGAAGCACCCCGAGGTCCTCAGCCAGCTCCTTGGCCGCGTCACTGAACTCGGAATTCGTGATCACCGCCGCCTCGTCCAACTTGTAGAAATTATGCCCGGTCCAGACCTCCTGCACCGCCTTGTTACCGACGAAGCCCGTATAGCGTTTGCACTGGAAGCCGACCGTCCGCTTCTTCTTGGTCGCAATGATATCGATCCCCTGATCACCGGCGAAACGGGTGACCTTGATGTGCTTGAACCCGTTGCGCTTCAACAGGTACGCGCAGAAGTGCTCGAAGTCTTCACCGGCCATGGCGTCGACCGCTTCCATCTGCAAGTCGCGGTAGCGAAAGTGTCGGCGGTACAGAAGCACGGCATTGAGCACCGTCCACCCGGCGATCAGCACGAATGCCGCGAGGTCCAAGTGCCCCTTGAATGTGGCTGGGAGCCATGCCCGACCGACGAACGCATAACCGAGGGCGAGCGCGAAGCCGAGGGTCAGGAGCCAGTAGAGTTTATGTAAGAATGCACGCATGGTGTCACCTCCTCTATTAGCCTACCAGAAAAACCCCGCGACCAGGCGAAAATTCGTTGATTCTTCACCCGGAATTCGGTACGCTTATAACAGATATGAAAGGAAGCGGTTACAGTTGAAGATTGATTCTATGGTATTCGTCCGGTTGCGCGATGACGTGATCACACAGTACACGTTAGAGAATGACCGCGGGATGAGCCTGAGCTTCCTGACCTTCGGCGCCCGAGTCTCCCGGATGCGCCTGCCGAACAAGGCGGGCCACAACCCCAACCTGACCCTCGGCTACATCACGTTTCAGGATTACATCGAGGAACCCGGCTTATTCGGCGCCACGATCGGGCCCGTGTTCGGCGAACAGGGCGCCTTGCCGGCCAACTCCGGGCGCACCGGTTGGCAGAACTGGAACTGGCACGCGGAGACGCGCCAAGACGACCAGCACGTTCAGATCCGACTGACACTGGACCTAGCCGACGGCATGGACGGCCAGCCCGGGAGCCGGCACATCGAGGTGCTCCATACGCTCGACAACGACAACCACTGGACGATCGACTGGCACGTGACGTCAGACGCCGTCATCGCGTGTCGCCCGCTGATCAACCTGCCGTTAGTCCTCACCGGCGATCCAGCACAGACGGTGATGACCCAGAAGCTGCGCCTCGACGCCGAACCGGTCGCCCTCCCCGTCGACCGCCCGTTGATCAGCGAGGCGACAACGGCCCGGCTAATCGCCAAGGACTGGGCGGTGAGCCTAGAGACCGATGCGCAAGGCTTGACCGTGACCACCTTCCCTGAGGTCGATGCGACCAACTGCTTCAACGGGATCTTAGGGCATCCGCATGTCGCCGTCGGCTTGCGCCCGACCAACGGCCCGTTCATGCTGGGCCCAACACGGGACTTTGACCGGACCACCACACTCACACTGCATTCACTACGCTAGGAGGGCCTATGAGTCCATTCAATGCGGCCGCAACGGCCATCGTCTTGATCATCATTCAGACCGGGATCATCTTACACTTGATCCCCATGAAGCGCCGTGGCCGCTCGATCCTCATCGGCTGCTCCGTCGCCCTGTGCGTCCTGTTGCTCGCGGTGATGTGGCGCGCTTGACCTCCGAACCCACCAGGGACTGTGACAAGCGGCGTCCTGGCGCTGACGAGGCGTCTTTCAGCCGGAACGCGCAAGCACAAACCAGCTGATCACGCGCCGTGCCAGCGCCGATCTGCTGGGATCGGCGCGCACCAACAAGGACCGAGTTGCTGATCGACAGATCCGGACACAAAAAAAGCCGCGCACAAGCGCGGCTTTTTAGGACTAAGTCTTAGGCGAGGGCCTTCTTAGCGGTCTCGGCCAGGGCCGTGAAGCCGGCTGGGTCGGAGATCGCGATGTCGGCCAACATCTTACGGTTCATGTCGATGTTTGCGACCTTCAAGCCGTGCATCAACTTGCTGTAAGAAATGTCGTTCAGACGAGCGGCGGCGTTGATGCGGGCGATCCACAGGGAGCGGAAGTTGCGCTTCTTAGCACGACGATCGCGGAAAGCGTAGCGATAGGACACCATGACCTGCGCATTCGCTGCCTTGAACAGCAAGTGCTTGGCCCCACGGTAACCCTTGGCGAGCTTCAGGACCTTCTTACGACGTTTGCGAGTAACGGTTCCACCTTTAACACGTGGCATTAGTAATTCCTCCTCAAATAATTAAACGAAAACGGGCCAATGAAAACTTACTTCACTTGGCTGAGCATCTGGCGGATCCGGCGCATATCTGAGTGGGATACCAAGCCTGACTTGCGCAGTTGACGACGTTGCTTCTTGGTCTTACCGTGGAAACGGTGGCTGGTGTAAGCGTGGCCCCGCTTCAAAGCACCACTAGCGGTCTTCTTGAAACGCTTGGCAGAGGCACGGTGTGTCTTGAATTTTGGCATGACGATAATTCCTCCTAATGACTTAGTCGCTGACTATTTCTTGTCAGCCTTTGGTGCGAGCATCATGAACATGCTCCGCCCGTCCATCTTTGGTCGGGCTTCAACAGTGGCCAGCTCCTTAACAGCTTCAGCCATCTGTTCGAGGACCTTTTGCCCGAGGTCCTTGTGGGTGATCGCCCGGCCACGGAACCGGACGGACACCTTGACCTTGTCCCCCTTTTCGAGGAACTTGGTCGCATTTTTCAACCGGGTGTTGAAGTCTGCCTCGCCGATGGTCGGGCTCAGGCGGATCTCCTTGATGCTGATGGTTTTTTGCTTCTTGCGCGCTTCACGCTGCTTTTTTTGCAGTTCGAAGCGGAACTTCCCGTAATCCATGATCCGGGCAACTGGCGGCTTAGCGGTTGGCGAAACCAGAACCAAGTCCAAGTTCACCGAAGCAGCTAACTCCAATGCCTCGTGGGTACTTTTGACCCCGAGCTGTTCACCAGTCTGGGAAATCAGTCGAACTTCACGGGAACGGATCCCATCGTTGACCATCATATCTCTTGCTATGGCAGTTCACCTCCGAAGAATTTTGGCGAAAAAACAAGAACGCGGAAGAGCCCACTATGAGCCCCGCCGCGTCGTTATATAACCGAACTATCAACCCAGCGGCCAGAGGCATAGGTGAGAAGCGGGAACTTCTGCTTGTTTTCTCAACGTGTACTAGTATAGCCAGCCGGGCGTCAAAAGTCAACGGAAAACTTCAGGTCCGCGCACCGATGACCCTTTACCCGGTGCGAGTCAGTCGAGCGCCTTGCCGAGTTCCCCGCGCTTGTGCTTGCCGTCACGGGAGTAGTTCTTGACCTCCGCCTCAACGGCTTCGACGAACATGTTGGCCGGCATCTCTTCGCTATCCGGCTGGCCGTACTTGCGCACCGACACGCTGGCGCTCGCCAATTCATCATCCCCCACCACGACAGTGTACGGGATCTTGTTGGTCTGGGCCTCGCGGATCTTATAGCCCATCTTTTCGTTGCGGCTATCCACCTGCGGCCGCAAGCCAGCCTTGAGCAGCTTGGTCTTCAGCTCGGTCGCGTAATCCAGGTGCTTGTCGGAGACCGGGATGATCGCGATCTGCGTCGGGGCCAACCAGGTCGGGAAGGCACCCTTGTAGATCTCCGTCAGATATGCGATGAAGCGCTCCATGGTGCCGACGACCCCACGATGGATCATCACCGGCCGGTGCTCCTGCCCGTCGTTGCCGACATAGGTGAGCTCGAAGCGCTCAGGCAGCATGAAGTCCAGCTGGATCGTGGACATCGTCTCTTCGTTGCCCAGGGCCGTCTTCGTCTGGATGTCCAGCTTCGGGCCGTAGAACGCGGCTTCCCCTTCGGCTTCGTAGTAATCGAGGCCCAGATCGTCCATCGCCCCTTTGAGCATCGTCTGGCTACGGGTCCACATCTCTTCATCGTCGAAGTACTTCTCGGTGTTCTGTGGGTCGCGGTAGGACAGACGGAACGTGTAGTCGTTGATGTTGAAGTCTTCGTAGACATCCATGATCAACCGCAGGATCTTCTTGAATTCTTCTTGGATCTGATCCAGCGCGACGAACGTGTGGCCATCGTTCAGCGTCATTTCGCGCACGCGCTGCAGGCCAGACAACGCCCCAGACTTCTCGTAGCGGTGCATCATGCCCAGCTCCGCGATGCGCAACGGCAGTTCGCGGTAAGAGCGGATGTGGTGCTTGTAGACCTGGATATGTGACGGGCAGTTCATCGGCCGCAGCTCGAGCAGCTCGCCGTCGCCCATGTCCATCGGTGGGAACATGTCTTCGCGGTAGTGGTCCCAGTGGCCGGAGGTCTTGTACAGATCCAGGTTGGCCAGGATCGGCGTGTAGACGTGCTCGTAGCCGTCCGCCAGTTCCTTGTCGATCACGTAACGCTCGATCACGCGGCGGATCGTCGCGCCATTGGGCATCCAGTACGGCAGGCCGGCGCCGACCTTGGGATCAACGAAGAACAGATCCAGGTCACGCCCGATGTTACGGTGGTCGCGCTCCTTAGCCTCTTGGCGGCGCTTGGCGTCGTCTTCAAGGTCTGCGGCCTTGTAGTAGGCCGTCGCGTAGATCCGCTGAAGCATCGGGTTGGACGACTTGCCTTCCCAATATGCGCCGGCAACGGACAGCAGGGCGAAGTGCTTCAAGTCCTTGAGGTTCGGCAGCAACACGGTCTCTTCGAAGTCGAAGAAGTCGCCCATCTTGAAGCCGGCCACGGTGTCTCCGGCCAACGCCTCAATCAGCTGCAGCTTGTACGGCTCCGCCTTGAAGTAGGCCAAAGCGTCCGCCTTGCTCATGCTGACGGCCTCGATCGCAGGCGCCGCCTTGACCAGCGCGGCCATCTTGTCGGCGATGGCCGGCAGCTGATCGACGGTCAGCTGGCCGTCGTCACGGTCGGTGTCGTAGAAGAACCCATCGTCTTGGGTCGCCCCTTGGCCCAACCGCACTTCCGGGTGCAGCGCTTTGATCGCGGCGGCCATGATGAAGGCCCCGGTCTCACGCAGGACGGCCAACCCGTCTTCGGTATCCTTGGTGACGATCTCCAGTGCGCCGTCTTGGATCAGCGCCGTCTCGAGACCCACGAAGGCCCCGTCGACTTTGCCGGCGACCGCCTTTTTGGCTAAGGACGTCGAGATGGACTTCGCCACGTTGATGACGGTGACGCCCACCTCGAATTCTTTGACACTCTGATCTGGGAAAGTGATCTTGATAGACATATTGTCGTCTCCTTTATTAGTCTGCCGAAGCGCAATAACGAAAAATCGCCCCGAATGCCATTTCTGACATCCGGGACGATTCCTCGCGGTTCCACCCGACTTGAAAGCACTGCTTTCCTCTCATGCTGCGTGTAACGCCGCAAGCCGGCCCCCAAGGGGGCACTCTCGGAAAGTGGTGCGGATCAGGTCATGCTCGACTTTCAGCCACGGTCGAGGCTCTCTGGTGAAACATGGTCCTTATTGCTTTCGTCTTCGATACCTAGATTAAACCACAGCCACCTCGACGGCGCAAGCATTTTGCCGCAAAAAAGTTATCGAACCGTCGACGCTTGTCTACGCAACGCGACACCGCGACGATCACCCGTTGCGTCGGTCACGCCCACCGATCGCGAGCTCACGAGCGAGAAAACGCACGCGTTCCATGATCCGCTGGGCCTTGAGGCCCTCGTTATTGCCGACGTCGACCCCGGCGAGAAACTCCGTCAGCTCGGCCATCGTCTTGTTGGACGAAAACAGCGTCGGCAGCTCCTCTTGCATGCGGTATTGCAGGATGATGCCGAGCACATCGTCACGGATCCATGGGCTCAGGCTCTCCGCACCGATATCGTCGAGCATCAGCACCGGGGCCTTCTTGATGCGGTCGAGCTTCGGGAGCACGGTCTTATCCCCGATCGCCGCTTTCATCTCCACGGCGAAGGTCGGAAAATGCACCAGTGTCGACGCGACGTTGCGGGTCGCCAAGTCGTTGGCGATCGCACCTAACAGGTAGGTCTTGCCGACCCCAAACGGCCCCGTCAGGTAGAGCCCTTTGTGGAAGTCATGCGGGGCCTTAGCCACCGCAACGGTGAACTGAATCGCTGCGTTCAAAGCAGCCGCTCGGTCCGTCGCGTCGTAGCCATCGAGGTGGGCGTTGACGATCGCCTTGGGCATGTTGATCGAGGTGACCAGCGCCGCGCGGTCTGCCTGCGCGTCTTGCGCTAGCTTCTCAGCGGTCGGCACATAGGTGATGTCGATCAGGCGGTTGGAAACCACCAGCTGCGGGGCGTACCCCGGCGCGATCAGGGGGGTGCCAGCGTGGAGCCGGTCGCGTGCGGTGACGAATTCGTAGATCTTCGCCGCGCTGCGCGTGACCGCGTCCGGGGCCAGCTGGTCAGCGCTAGCGCGCAAGAACGTCTGAACGTCTGGATCCGCGACCGCCTGTTGCATCATCGCCTGGTACTCATCGCTCAACCGGCGTCGGTCCATCACCTTGGCGAGTTCATCTTTCATCGGCTTCATGAGGGGTCACCTCCGTTGTCTTCAAGGGCTTTCAGGGCGGCAAGGCCCGCCTGGATGTCATGCTGCTCCGCCGCACTGACCGGCTTCGTCTCCGGTTGGTAATCTTGTTGCATCCACGCCGGTGTCTTCTCCTGGCGGCTCGGCCGCGAGTTGCGGCGCGTCGTGCGCGGCTTGCGCTCAGTGAACGCGTGGATCTCCGCCAAGGCGCTGGTCGGGGTGGTCACGCCGGCCTTGAGCCAGCGGTTCACGATCGCATCGAGATACGCCTGGTTCACACTGTCGTTGGTCTGCAGGATGTAGTCGATCAGGACGTTGACGGTCGCATCCGGAAGCACCTGACGCTGCACCAGCTTACGCACCGCGGCGATCTCGTTGGTCGCCGCATACATGTTCGGATTCTTCGCCTTCTTGGTCGCTTCCAGGAACTCGCGTACCGGCGTGGTCGCCGCGTCCGCAAGCAGCTGTTGCTCGCGCGCGGAGAGCTTGCCCGCGGTCGGGGCGTCTTTCGGCTTATCGGCCGCCGGGGTCGTCACCAGGTGCGGGGGCTTGGTCGTGTAGGTCTGCTCGGCAAACCGCCGGACTTGTGCGACATCTAACTGCCCCGTCGCAAAGTCGATCCCTTGCTCGATCAGGCGGGCAAAAGCGGTCGGGCCCAGCCCGTAGAACTTCGCGATCTGGTACAGGGCCGCCTGGTGCCGGTTCAACTCCCCGTCTTTGAGGTGCGTGCGCACCAGTAGCTGGGCGAGCAACGCCCAGTCGTAGCCGTCGCCGGCTCCGAGGCTGACCGCCGGCGCAGGCTTTTGTTGCACCGTCTGGTTCGCCGCCGTGACAGCAGGCTCTGGCAGCACGTGGCTGAGTGCAAAGACGTCTAGCAGGCTGGCGCTGACGTTCGCCCAGGTTGAGTTGTGGACATTGTGTAGCGTGTACTGGTCGACCAGCTCGTGGTAGCGACTCGCCCCCACCCGGTCGTACAGCAGCATCCCAAGTGTCGCATCGTTGAAAAACGCGTCCGGTTCGACCGGCCGGTGCAGCTCATACGCGTAATAGCGGCCCAGCGCATCGGTGGTCGTGTAGGTCTGGAGCAACCCGAGTGCCTCTAGTCTGACGCGTGCATCAAACAGGGCGTCGACCCCGACACCGAGCAGGTCGAGCAAGTGGGTCTGCTTCTTGCGATCCGTTAAGGCCGGTGCGCGGTTGGCTTCACGCCAAAGGCTCAGGTACAGCGCCAGCGCGGTCGGGCCGATCAATGGCTGGTAGAGGCAGATCGCCACATCCTGGTCGTGATCGCTGAAGTAGGTCGCCTGAGTGACGATGTAGTCATCTTGCGCCATGAAGCTCTTGGGTCGGTTCATCAGCTGTTCCTTTCCGTCACGCGGCGTCCAAAAAGGACCTGGCGCTCGGCCAAGCCCTTTTTGGCGCCCAACGCGCGACTATTGTTTGTTTTTCTCTTTATCCATCATGTCCTTCAGCTCCTGCATGAACACGGACATATCCTTGAACTGACGGTAGACGCTTGCGAAGCGGATGTAGGCAACGTCATCGACATCGGCCAGCAGGGCCATCACGTGCTCGCCGATCGCCTGGCTGGAGACCTCGTTCTCGCCGATCGCGCGCAGTTTGTTCTCCACGGATTCGACGATCCCCTGCATCTGCTCCATCGTGACCGGCCGCTTCTCTGCCGCACGGATCAGCCCCTTAAGAATCTTCTCGCGGTTGAATTCCTCGCGTGTCCCGTTCTTCTTGATGACCAACAGTGGCGTCTGCTCGACGCGCTCGAAAGTCGTGAAGCGAAACCCGCAGTTTTCGCATTCACGGCGGCGGCGGATCGCTCGGCCACCGTCTGTGGGGCGCGAGTCGACAACGCGAGAACTGTTATGATGACAATGTGGGCATTGCAAAAGGCCACCCTCTTAGTAGTTGATACTTTATTATAACACACCAGATTTAGTGTGCCAGCAGTGATTGTAACAGCCAGCGACCGCCCTTGCAACCGATTGCGGCCCTCAGGACTGCAGGGTACGCAAGTGCGCCAGCAGCGACTGGACCTGCGCCTCGCGCACGGCGCGACCCTGTGAGTTGTCGATCAGGAAGTCGGCCCGCGCGATCTTATCAGCCAGTGGCATCTGCGCCGCGATCCGCGCTTGGGCCGCAGACACCGTCAAGCCATCACGCGCCATCAGCCGCGCTAGCTGAAGGTGCGGCGGCAGGGTGACCACCGCGACCCCGTCGAAGCTGGCCTCGTAGTGCGTTTCGTACAGCAGCGGGATCTCGCCGACCACGACCGCCGCCCCAGTCGCCTTGGCCGCCGCCAAGGCATCGTTGATCGCCGCCCGCAAGTACGGATAGTCGATCGCGTTGAGCTCGGCAAGCTTCGCCGGGTCATTGAACACCAGGTCGCCGAGGCGCTTGCGGTCCAGAGTGCCGTCCGGGCGCAGCATCGCAGGGCCAAACGCCGCAGCGATCGCCGCCAAGGCCGGCTGACCCGGTTCAACGATCGCCCGCGCGATCACGTCCGCGTCGACCACCGGGCAGCCCAGGTTACGGAACACGGCCGCGACCGTACTTTTGCCGGTCGCGATCCCACCAGTCAAACCTAACAGATAAGTCATTTGATCCGCCGCTTTCTTAATGGCTGGCAGTGCGGGCAGTAGTGCGTCCCGCGCTGGCCGACCTTGATCTTGACGATCGTCGTCTGGCACCGATCACACGGCGTCCCTTCGCGGTCGTACACGTGTAGCTGCGTCTGAAAAGCGCCGCGCTGCCCCGTTGCATCGACGAAGGAGTGCACACTGGTGCCGCCCGCAGTGGTCGCCGTGGCCAACTCCGCAATGATGTTGTCTCGCAGGGTCTTGGCCTCTTGGCGCGTCAGGGTGCACGCGGGCTGCTCTGGGTTGAGGTGGCTGAGCCAGAGCGTTTCGTCTGCGTAGATGTTACCGACGCCCGCCACGACGTGCTGATCGAGGATCACCGACTTGATCGCCTGCTTGTGCCGCTGCAATTCGCGGTAAAAAGCATCGGGGTCAAAGTCCGCCTCGGTGGGTTCCGGCCCGATCGACGCAAGTCCGGCGACCGTCTTCATCTCCGTCCCAGTTGGGACCAAGGCCATGCGGCCGAACTTCCGCATGTCATGATAGCGCAACTGGCTCCCGTCGGTGAACGTGAACGCGACATGGACGAAGCGGTGCCGCGGCACTGCTGCGTCAGGGACGAGCTGATATTTGCCCTCCATCCGCAGGTGCGACACCATCGTGATTGCGTTATCGAAGCGAAACAGCAGGTACTTGCCGCGCCGGTCGATCGCCGTGATCGTCGCGTGCGCCAGGGTTTTGGCAAACGTCGCCTGCCCACCGACCAAGATCTTCTCCCAGTCGGTGTCGACGGCCTGGATCGTTCGGCCAGCGACCAGCCCGCTCAGCCCGCGTCGAACGTTTTCAACTTCTGGTAATTCTGGCATAGTGGCTCCTTTCACGCAAAAACCGAGCGCAAGCGCTCGGTCTGCGTCACCGTTACTTCGCGTCGAACCAGGTCTTGCCGTAGTGGCTCTCAACCTTCAGCGGCACGTCGAGGCTCACCGCAGCGTCCATCACCTTCGGCACGAGTGTCGCCAGCTGCGCCATCTCGTCGGCCGGACCTTCGAAGATCAGTTCATCGTGGACCTGCAAGAGCATCCGCGACTTCAAGTGGTGTTCATCCAGCATCGCCTGCATCCGCACCATCGCGATCTTGATGATATCCGCGGCGCTGCCCTGGATCGGCGTGTTCATGGCCGTCCGCTCTGCGAACTGACGCAGATTGAAGTTCCGCGAGTGGATCTGACTCAGGTACCGGCGCCGGTGGAACAGCGTCTCGACATACCCTTGCTCACGGGCGATGGCGACCATCCGCGCCATGAAGTCATGGACCTGCGGGTACTGCTCGAAGTAGCCGTCGATGAAGGCCTTGGCCTGCTTACGCGTGATCCCGATGTTCTTGGCCAGGCCAAAGTCGCTGATCCCGTAGACGATCCCAAAATTGACCGCCTTGGCCTGACGCCGCATGTCCGGGGTCACCTGGTCCGCCGCGGTCAGACCGAAGATCTTCATCGCGGTGTTCGCGTGGATATCCCGGTCGGCGCGGAACGCGGCTTGCATGTTGGCATCCCCAGAGATGTGCGCCAGTACGCGCAGCTCGATCTGCGAGTAGTCGCTGGAGAAGATCTGCCAGCCCAGCTGCGACGGAATGAAAGCCTGGCGCACCTGCTTACCGTTGCCGCGCGCCGGGATATTTTGCATATTCGGATCGACCGAAGACAGGCGCCCAGTCTGCGTCAGTGTCTGCAAGTAGCGCGTGTGGATCTTGTGATCCGGCAGGACCGCCTTGATCAGCCCTGCGACATACGTCGATTGCAACTTGGCCACCGTGCGGTAATCCAGGATATCCTGCACGATCGGGTTCGCGTCAGTCAGCTGCTCGAGCACATCGACGCTGGTCGAGTACCCCGTCTTGGTCTTCTTGATCACCGGCAGTTGAAGCTTGTCGAACAGCACTTCACCCAGCTGCTTAGGCGAGTTGAGGTTGAACTTCAGGCCCGCCTCGCCATAGATCTTCTCCTCCAAGACATGCATCGTGGTGGTCCACTCATCCCCCAGCGTCTGCAACTTCTGCTGATCCAAGGCGATGCCGGCGATCTCCATGCGCGCCAGCACCTTGGCCAGTGGCAGCTCAAGGTCATCGAATAGGGCTGACTCCCCTTGCGCGGCCAGGTCGTCTCGCAGGTGTGGGCGTAACGTCAGGATTGCCTGGGCCTTACGGGCGAAGTGGCTGAACAAGGCGTCGTCTTCCGGCACCTTGAGCTTGGCGCCCTTCCCGTAGACATCGACGTCGAACGGCAGTGCATAGTCGTGATCCTGAGCGATCTGCCCAAAGTCGTTACTGTTTTGGTCCGGATTCAGAAGGTACGAGGCCAGCAGCACGTCGAAGTCGATCTGCGGCAACGCCACGCCTAGGCGCTCGGCCGCCACCAGGTTGCGCTTAGCATCAAAGACGCTCAGCGTATGGGCCGCCAACCACGCGCTGAGTTGCGGCGTCGTCAGTAGCGTGACGTCGCTTGAGACGAAGGTCGTCGTCGCGGTGCCGATGAAAAACCCGATCATCTCCGCGGTGTGATAGTTCTCCGTCAGCATCTCAAGTTCAAAGGCGACCGGCCCTGGGGCCGCCGGTAGCTGGTCAAGGCCCGCCTCATCCAAGACCTGATAGTGCACTGGTCGCTCATCGACCACCGTCGCGCCCGGTAGCTTCGCCAGCGCCTGACGCATATCCAGGCGAGTGTACAGGGCCCGTAGCGCCTCGATGTCCGGCCCGGTGTAGCGGATGTCGGCCAGCCCAATGGTGATCGGCGCGTCCTGCAAGATCGTGGCGAGCCGCTGGCTCATGAATGCGTTGTCCCGGTCGTTGATCAGGTTGTCCTTCATCTTGCTCGGCTTCATCTCGTCGACCTGTGCGTACAGCGTCTCGAGGTCACCATAAGTCGTGACCAGCTTCAACGCGGTTTTTTCCCCCACCTTGGTCACGCCTGGGTAGTTATCCGAAGCGTCGCCCATCAGCGCCTTGACATCGATCAGCTGTCGGGGCGTGATCCCCAGCTTGGCCTTCATGTAGTCGGGGGTGTAGGCTTCAAGCTCCGCCACCCCTTTTTTGGTCACCTGTACCGTGACCTGGTCAGTGGCCAGCTGCGTCAGGTCGCGGTCCCCGGTCACGATCGTCGTGACCATCCCGGCTGCCTCAGCTTGCTTGGCCAGGGTCCCGATGATGTCATCGGCCTCGTAGTCCTGCAACGCGTAGTGGGCCATGCCGTGATCCGCGATCATCTCATGGATCAACGGGAGCTGCTCGAGCAGCTCCGAGGGGGCATTGTCACGGTTGCCCTTATAGTCGTCGAACATCTTCGTGCGAAACGTGCCGCCGCTCTTATCGAACGCGACCAAGATGCGGTCCGGTTTTTCCTGGGCCACGATGCTGTCGAGCATATTATTGAACGCGAACACGGCGTTAGTGTGGAGCCCCTCACTGTTGGTGAAGCGGTCGAGCTGGTTGTACAGTGCATAAAACGCCCGAAACGCGATCGAGCTACCGTCGATCAGCAGTAGTTTTTCTTTGGCCATGTTGTCCCTCCTAGCGTGCTGCCTCCATTGTACCATGCCACGCCCCATTCGTTGAGCCACCCTGGCCGTCGCTCTGGCAACAAAAAACCCTCTGCGAGCCGTTGCGGCATGCGGAGGGCTCACACTCAGTTGCGGTCAGAGCCGCCACCGAAGATCTGCAAGATCGCCATGAACATATTCAGGAAGTCCAAGTACAGCATCAGTGCGCCTTGGATCGCTAAGCTATTCATCGAGTACGCCGGCTGACCGGACTGCCCGGCCGTCAGGTACATCCGCTTGAGGGCCTGGTTATCCCACGCCGTCAAGACCAGGAAGACGATCAAGATGACATACGCCATGATCAGCTGCATCCCGCTCGAGTGGATCAGAAATACGTTGATCAACGTGACTAAGATGATCCCGATCAGCGCGTTCGACGCGATGGCCCCGGCGCGACTCAAGTCCTGCTTGGTCACACGCCCGACCACCGACATCGTGATGAAGGCGACCGCGGTCGTGAGGAGCGCAGCGGTCATCGTGCCGAGTTCGTAGCGGATGAACAGACTGGCGTACATGAAGCCAAACGACGCCGAGATCAGCGTGAACACCACGGTGGCATACGCCCCGCTTCGCCGCGCCGCCTTGTTGTTCATCACGAATAGCAGGATGAAGGGCATCAATGTCATCAGCCAAAACATCAGCGGACTCGAGTTGATGAAGCTGGTGTAACTGTCGACGAAGACGGTCCCCAGCAAATAGCTGATCAGGCTGGTCACAGCGATCCCCAACCCGACGGTCGAGTAGACCCGGTTGAAGAAAGCAGCTAAGCCAGTATCATTGACAACACGACGTTCTTCCATCGTATCAACCTCTCTTCTCTAGTGAATAGCCCCATTATACCAGTTTCTGACCAAAAGTCAGTTGGACTTAAGACGGAGTTCTCGCTCCGACCTTGCCAGGTCGCCTCAGCTCAATTGGCCGTTGGACTGACGTCTGACAGCAAGTTCTCGAAGGCGACTTCGTACTTCTGGATGTCACCGGCACCCATGAAGACGAACACGGCGTTCTGGTAATCCAAAAGCGGTGACATGTCTGTCAGTTCGATCACGTGACCGCCCTGAGTCACCTTGGCCGCCAGGTCTTCTGCCGAGACGCTCCCAGACTGCTCGCGCGCGGAGCTGAAGATCGGGGTGACATACACCGCATCGGCAGCGCTGAGCGTCGCCGCGAACTCGTCGAGATAAGCAATGGTGCGTGAGAAGGTGTGCGGCTGGAACACCGCCACGACCTGCTTGTCCGGGTACTTCTGACGCGCCGCGTCCAGTGTTGCCTTGATCTCGCTCGGGTGGTGCGCGTAATCATCAATGATCACCGCATCGGCCATCTTTTTTTCGGAGAACCGGCGCTTGACCCCGGTGAAGCTGGCCAGCTCGCGTGCGGTAAACTCAGGGTCAAGCCCTTCCGTGAACGCGACGGCGACAACCGCCAGCGCGTTCAAGACGCTGTGTTCACCGAACAGCGGGACGTGGAAGTGCCCGATCAGCTGGCCGGCATGAAAGGCATCGAAGCTCGAGCCGGTCGTCGTGCGGCTGATGTTTTTGGCGACAAAATCGTCTTGGTCGCTGGTCCCGTAGTAGTAGACCGGCACCGATACATCGAGTTTGCGCAGCCAAGGGTCGTCGCCCCAGGCGAAGATCGCCTTGCGGACTTGCTTGCCTTCCGCCTCGAACGCTGAGTAGACGTCTTCAATCCCGGTGTAATAATCCGGGTGGTCGAAGTCGATATTGGTCATGATCAGGTAGTCTGGCGAGTAGGCGAGGAAGTGGCGCCGGTACTCGTCCGCCTCGAAGACGAAGAACTTGGAGTCCGGCGTCCCCTTGCCGGTCCCGTCACCGATCAGATAAGAGGTCTTCTCGATCCCGCTGAGTGTGTGCGCCAGCAAGCCGGTCGTGCTAGTCTTACCGTGCGCGCCGGCGACCCCGATACTGGTGTACTGGCCGAGCAGCTTGCCGAGGTACTCGTGGTACCGGTAAAACGGCAGACCGAGCACCTTCGCCTGCTTGACCTCGGGGTGCTCGTCAGTGAACGAGTTCCCGCAGATGATCGTGTACCCCGGCTTGACATTCGCCGCGTCGAACGGCAGCATCTCGATGCCGGCCGCCGCCAGTCCCCGCTGGGTGAAGGTGTACTGAGTGATGTCAGACCCCAGCACCTTGTGGCCGAGGTCATTGAGGATGAGCGCCAAGGCGCTCATCCCCGAGCCCTTGATGCCGATGAAATAATCTGTTTCCTGTGTCATGGTCGAATACTTCTTTCTTAATACGCGCGAGAATCGCGCGAGTCTTTGGGTTCTGGGAGGTCTTCTTTGTTGAAGTAGACATCTCGAGGCTTGGAGCCATTGGCGGGCGAGACATAGTGGCGCATCTCCAGGTCATCGATCAGATTCGCCGCTCGGTTATAGCCGATCGAAAACACGCGCTGCAACTTGCTGGTCGAGACGTTCTTCTCCCCTGCGAGGTACTTGAGCACGTCGGGGAACAAATCGTCTTGCGCCTCGCTCGCGTCCGCCTTGGCGACCAACTTATCCGGTTGGAACAAGTACTGCGGCGCGCGCTCCTGGCGCACGAAGTCGACGATCGCTTCGATCTCGCGGTCGACGAACGTCCCCTGCAACCGGATCGGTTGACTGGCCCCGTTACCAAGGTATAGCATATCACCTTTGCCGAGCAAACGCTCGGCTCCGTTGTGGTCGATGATCGTCCGGGAGTCCACTTGACTGGCGACCATGAAGGCCACCCGCGTCGGGATATTGTTCTTGATCGTCCCGGTGATCACATCGACCGATGGCCGCTGCGTCGCGACGATCAGATGGATCCCGGCCGCCCGCGCCTTAGCTGTGATGCGGGCGATGTAATCCTGCACTTCACTGGCCGCGACCATCATCAGATCGGCCAGCTCATCGATAATGATCACGATGTGCGGCATCACCAAGCCATAGTCGCCATGGGCGCGCGCACGCTCGTTGAACTGATCGAGGCTGCGCACCCCACCGGCCGCCAGCCGCTGGTAGCGCGTCTCCATCTCGTTGACCGCCCACTTGAGTGCGGCACTAGCCGCCTTGGGTTCAGAGACCACCGGCGAGACCAAGTGCGGCAGGTCATTATAGACCGCCAGCTCCACAGCTTTGGGATCGATCAGGAGTAGCCGGACTTCCGCCGGCGTCGCCTTGTACAGCAAGGAGGTGATCAGACTGTTGATGAATACGGACTTCCCCGAACCAGTCGCCCCGGCGATCAGGCCATGAGGCATCTTATCGATGTTGGTCACGACTGGCTGACCGAACAGATCGACCCCCAACGCGACGGTCAGCGGTGACGTCGCGGTCTGAAAGGCCGAAGACGCCAACACTTCCTTGAGCATCACCGGCCGCGGGTTCAGGTTCGGGATCTCGATCCCCACGGTCGACTGCCCCGGGATCGGGGCCTCGATCCGGATATCCTTAGCCGCCAGCGCGCGCTTGAGGTCATCAGTCAGGTTCGTGATCTTGCTGACCCGCACGCCGGGATCCAAAGCGATCTGAAACTGGGTCACCGTGGGCCCGATCGTGTGGGCCACCGTGTGCGCACCGACGTTGAACGCAGTCAGCGTGGCGTCGAGCTTATCACTTTGCCGTGCGACCCACTCGGCCTGCGCGGCGTCGTCAGAGACGACCGGGGCCTTCAGCAAGTCCAATGGTGGCAGGTGGTAGGCCGCCGCGGCTGCCGCGCTGACTTCGAGTGCAGGGGTCGAATCGCGTCCAGCGGCACCGGTATCGTTCGTGTCGGTTGGCTGCGCCTCAGTCTGGGGGGGACTGCGGCGACACTGGCAATCCCTGCTGCATCGCAGGCGTTGGCGTGATCGCACGTGGCGGCTGCGCATCGGGCTCGCTCGGCGCCGAGACCGGCGCAGTCGGCTGCGCCTCTGTCGGGGCGTGCTTCGCGGCTTTTTGCGCCTTCAAGTACGCGCGGACTGAGGCGCGGACCGCGTATGGGTTCGGCAACTTGCTTGGTCGACCACCGGCGCCACGCTCGGCGGCCGCAGCGCGTGTCTCACTGCGCAGTTGTGGGTCTGCCGGAAGCGGGGCCTGTGCGTCCATCAACTCCGACACCGTCGCCGCGACCGGCACGGGCACGGGTCGATCGGTCTTTGGCTGATCGATCGGCGGCTCGGTCGCACTGGCCACAAGCGTCTCTGAGTCAGCTTCAGCTGGCTGGGTGACCACTTCGTGCGCGTGCGGCAGGTCAGCTTGAGCTGCGGCGACCGGTTGGGGCGCGGCGGCTGCCACTGGCGTCGTCAAGGGCGCTGTGGGCTTAACTGGCGTTTGCGTCGGTGCTGCGACCGGTGCGGACTGGGCGTCGTCGCCCGGCTGCTCAGGTTCAGCCACCACCACAGGGGTCGACGTCGGCTCATCTGCCCACAGCAACGCGCCGTCGCTCGGCTCGGCGAACCGATACACCGCGTCGTCGCTGGGCCGCATCTGCGTTGCGATCGCGGCGTAATCGACCGGTCGCACGGTCGGCCGGTGTCGCATCCGCGGGATCGCGATCAACGCGGCCAATGGGTCGACGGAATGGTGCACGGGCTCCGGGACGATCGGCGCGCGGTGTGTCACCGGCGGTGTCGCCGGTTGGCGCGGCGTGCGCGGCGGTAATTCATACGCCTGCCGCGAGGTAGACGGATGTGGGTCACGGTTGAACGCGGGCCCATCGTAATGCGGCATAACATCAACTCCCTTACTAATGGGACTATTTTACCATACGCACGCCCCTCCCCCGCGCCGGGACAACAAAAAACCGCCGATCTTAACGATCAGCGGTCGATCATCCGGCTAGGCTGTCTGCGCAGCCACCACGGCCGTGGCGGTGGCCATATCGAACGGCGTCCCCGCTGGCAGCTCATCGGGCATGACCAAGATCCCGCGCTGCTGCGGCGCACCTGGGATCGCGAGCTCACGTGCTGAACACAGCATCCCGTCAGACTGGACGCCACGCAACTGACCTGGCCAGATCAGCTTGCCATCGGGCATCATCGCGCCGGGCAACGCCGCGACGACCGTCTGGCCCAATGCCGCATTCGGTGCCCCACAGACGATCTGCTCGCGATGATCCCCGAAGTCGACCGTTGTGAGGTGCAGGTGATCAGAATCCGGGTGCGCACTGAACGCAACGATCTTACCGATCACCAGCTTCGGCGTGTGGTCGACGACCAGTTCGCCAGGCAACCCTGCCGCGTCGATCGCTGCATTCAGCGCTGAGACCTGGGCATCGGTCAAAAAGACCTGCCCGGTGCCTTCGATCGCACCGAGCCACTGGCTCGCGTTGAAGAAGTTGAAGCCGATCGCGGTCGAGTCCGGGCCGTAGATCCCGGTGATATCACCGGCCTGGACGGTGTGCTGAGCGGCCACATCCGGTGCCAATACGGCCACGAGCGTGTCGCCCCATGCAGTTGGATTATAACTGGTGATCAACATTCTGATGTCTCCTCCTTGATGTGCTGGCCCAAGTCTGGGCCGAAAAAGACGTGGCACCCGAGAGTGCCACGCAAGTGTCGCTTATGCCGGCAGCCCGTTGATGAAGGTCTCGACTTCTGCCTTCGTCTTCCGGTCGCCGTTGACGAAGCGGCCAATCTCTTCGCCGTCCTCGAGCGCGATGAAACTTGGGATCCCCATGACCCCTTTGTCCTGCGCGATCTCGATGTTGTCATCGCGGTCGACGTAGATAAATTGATAGTCTGGGTACTCGGCCTCGATCGCAGGCATCGCCGGCTTGATGAACGTGCAATCTGGGCACCAGTCCGCGGAGAAGAACAGCATTTTCTTGCCAGCAGCGTTGGCCGCCGCCAGGATCTTGTCGTTGGAATCGAATTTTTGCATACGCATCTTCCTTTCACTTACTGAATACAAGTGTAGCATACACGGTTTCAGTGGTTTTGGCAATGCAGTAAGTGTAGCTTTCGAGTATACTGAATGCAACCACAGAAAAGGGGTCTGGATGATGAAAAAACGCACCGCCTTGATCTTTGCCGCCGCCGGGACTGCAGCGCTTGCGGCTACGCTGGCGTCGCACGCCTACGCGTACTACTGGCACCACATCCTACCGAATCGCCTGTTCAAGCGCGTCCGCAACACGATCGCCTCTGAGCAAGACATCACTGGCGGATGGATCAACATGTCGCCCGACGCCGGTTGGCAGCACGATAAGCTGATCGCGACCTACCGCGGCGGGATCACCACCGCGACCACCACGTTCCACTTCAACGTGGCCGAAGACGGCACACTGATGGATCTGACGCGCGACTAGAAGTGCGCGACCAACTCGTAGATCCGCCCGCCCTTGGCACTGAACTTGTGCTCGTACTCGGTCTCGATATTGTCGCTCACCCGCGGATCGCGATGTAGGTCGAGCGCCACCAATTCATAGTGCATTCCATAGTTGTTCATGCTGACCAGGGAAAACTCGAAGAAGCCTTGGTTGTCCGTCTTGAACTGTAGCACACCGTCTGGCTTCATGATCGCCTTGTACTGATCGAGGAAGGTCTTGTAGGTCAGGCGGCGTTTTTCGTGCCGCGTCTTCGGCCACGGATCCGAGAAGTTCAGGAACACGCCGTCGACCTCACCGGGGGCAAAGTAGTCGGTCAGGTCCGCCCCGTCACCCAAGATCAACTGGAGGTTCGGCAGCTGTAGCTCAACTTGCTTGCGCAGGATGTACGCGATCGCCACATCTTGGATTTCCAGCGCGATAAAGTTCTGGTCCGGATGGGCCTGCGCCATCTCAGTGATGAACTTGCCCTTACCGGAGCCAACTTCCAAAAACAGCGGCCGCGCCTGGTCGAATTTGGCCTGCCACTGACCCTGCAGCCCAGCCGGGCGCACAGTGATGAACTCGGGATGCGCTTGGATCAGCGGCATCGCCCAGGGTTTGTTACGTAATCGCATGTGTTTCTCCTCTTCTCGTTGACAGTCCAAGGGGCCAAGACATTCGTCTCGGCCCCTTGACGGTCTGGTTCAGTCTTCTGGGTTGACCAGGTGGGATAACTGCAAGATTGCCCGGTTCATCTCGGTGTAACGCTGCCGCTCGTAGTTCTGCTTGATCTCATTGAGCAGGTGTAGCTGGCCGTACCACTCGATCCGGGCGAGCAAGCTGGGCGTCAAGGTCGTGCCGTAATCGGCCAACCACCGCGTCCACTCGTCCCGCGGGACATAGTTGATCAAGACGACGCTGAGGTCAAAGGCGATGTCGCCAAGGCTCGCCTGATCCCAATCGACCAGGTACAGCTTGTTCGCGTCCGACAGCAACCAGTTCTTGTGGTTCAGATCGCCGTGACACACCCGCAGCGTGCGCGGCCCTTGCGGCAAGGTCCGTAACCGCGCCGCGACGGTTGCGACGAGCGGGTGCTCGCGCAGCGCCTTGGGCAAGTCGGCGACGTATTGATCGCGCAACTGCGCCGGTGTCTGGCCCTGGCCGCCGACTTTTTGAAGCATTCGCTTCAACAAGGTAGACTGGTGGACTTTAGCGAGCAAGCTCGCGACCATCTTAGAGTTCATCTGCTCCCGCGTCAGCGTGCGGCCGTTCAGCCACTCCTGCGCGGTGAGTACATCACCGGTGGAAATGCGTTTGGTCCAGATCAGCTTCGGTGTGATGCCCTCAACTGATAATGCCGCCAAAAAGGGGGACGCATTTCGTTTTAAAAAGAATTTCTCATGGGCGTACACGCCCATGAATGCCCCACCAGTCGTTCCGCCCACCGGCGAAAGCGACCATCCGGGATCCAGATCTAGATCCATTGGCTGTCTCCTTAATGTGAATGCCGCAGGACTGGCCGCGATCGGCTCAGAGTGCGTCTTGCGCCGCCTTGAAGGCCGACGAACAGAATCGTTTCCTTAGAATATCTTACCGAGTCTGCGCGAACGCGTCAAGAGACGAACAACGGTTCTACGCTAGGCGGCTTTCGCAAGCCGTCGCGGCAGGTACCACTGGGCAAACGCCAGCCCAAAGGCGATGCCCACGCCCAAGACAACGCCGGCGACTAGCCAGCGGCCACGCAGCAAAGCGCCAACGCTCAAGCCCACCGCCAGCACCAACAACAGGCCACGTGTGAGCGCAATGAACGCACGCACCCGTGCCTGATCTGGCAACGGCCAAAGGTGGGTGAAGACGACCTCGCCGTACGCCAACGCCAGCGGAAGTAACTGAAACCCGACCAGGTAGACGAACAGCGCCGCAAGCAACGCCGCGAGCCACAGTGGTTGCACCAGCGCGATCACGACAGTGCCGATCACCGCCAGACGCAAGTACAAGCCGAGAAACTCGGTGCGCCGCAGGAAGCCGCGTAAGAACAGGTTCGCCCAAGGTTGACCAGCACGCTTGGGGGCTAGCGGCAAGAGGACGTCTAACCACTTGCGTCGGCGTACGCCGCCGGCCAGCCCAGGCACATCGGTGAAGAGATTGTAGAAGCGGTAGAGCCGCCCCATCCGCTTCTCCTCGGCGGCCACGACGCTCAACCAATCCAGCGTGGCTGGTGCGAACCGGCTACTCAACCGCCAACGCAGCGCCAAGTCGGCCGCCAGCGCGACCAGCATCGCCAGTGCGGGGTGCACCCATAGCCCGACTGTCACGGCACCCCAGGCCAGCACGAGCAGCAGCCCGCGTGTTGCCCAGCGTGGCAGGATACGCTGGTAGTGTCCCAACAACTGCAACCATTCGTCGGTATCCTTGAAGGCCCACAGCGCAACGATCAGCGTCAGGGTGCCTGATCCCGCTGGCACGCCAAGCACGCGCAACAACGGCATCACCGCGAGTGCGGCGAGGGCCAGGACAGCACCGGGCAGTAACAGGCTGTAGCGACGGGCACGCAACATCGCGGCGGCAAACGCGCCGGTCTGCGGGAGCAAGAACGTAGCGTCTGCCGGTTCGACCAGCGTGGCGAGCTGTCCCAGCGCCAGCAACGCGACCAGCACTAGCCCGACCAGCGGCCGAAGCCACCAACTGACCACCAACGTCTGCAACGTCTGGCTGTAGCCGTACATCAGCGTCCCTGCGAGGATGATCAGCGCCAAGACGAAATGGTCGTTAAAGACGAGTTTGAGGTATCTGAACTGCGCTTTTTGGTGCCGACGCAGGCGGCGCGTCCACAGCTCACGCATCGGCAGCCTCTTTCGTCATTGCCAAGTACACGTCATCGAGGCTCGCGTCTGGTAAGGCGAACTGGTCGCGCAAACTGGCAACGTCGCCGCTGGCCCGCACTTGGCCGTCTTTCAGTAGCACGAAGCTGTCCGCGTATTGCTCGGCCGTCGCCAGGATGTGCGTTGACATCAACACACTGCGGCCGGCCGCCCGCGCGGCCGTGACCAGATCTAGCAGGTCATGGACCGCCAAGGGATCGAGCCCGGTGAACGGCTCATCGATGATCGTCAGCTTCGCTTGCGTCATGAAGGCGGCCACGATCATCACCTTCTGCTTCATCCCCTTAGAAAAATTCGCCGGAAACCACTCTAACTTGTTGCCTAGTCGGAACCGCTCAAGCATTGCGTCGGCCAGCGGCCACGTCGCCTCCGGGTCCAGCCCGTAAGCCATCATCGTCAGCTCGAGGTGTTCACGCAGTGTCAGCTCCTGGTAAAGCACTGGGGTCTCCGGGACGTAGGCGATCGCTTGCCGGTACGCGTCCGGGTCCGTCGCCAGGGTCGCCCCATCGATCTCGATGCTGCCGGCCTGTGGCGTCAGCAGGCCAATGATGTGCTTGATCGTCGTGGACTTCCCCGCCCCATTGAGCCCGATCAAGCCGATGATCGCCCCGTCTGGGACCGTGAAGCTGAGGTGTTTAAGGACCGGCAAACTGCCGTAGCCGCCGGTCACGTCGTTGACGCGTAGGGTCATGAGATCGCTCGCTTTCATCTGTGATTTCTGATAATAATATGATAGCATGAAACCAAACCAAATCCGCACGGAAAGAGGAATCTACATGACAGATTGCATTTTTTGTAAGATCATCGCAGGCGAGATCCCAAGCGTCAAGGTCTATGAGGACGCTGATGTCCTCGCCTTCCTCGACATCAGCCAAGCGACCAAGGGCCACACCCTGCTTGTGCCCAAGAAGCACGTCCCTGACGTCTTCGCCTATGACGCAACGCTCGCCGCAACGGTCTTCAGCCGCCTGCCGAAGCTCGCACGGGCGATCCAGGCCAGCGACCCGCAGATCACCGGGATGAACATCCTGAATAATAACGGGGCCGTCGCGTACCAGAGCGTGTTCCACTCCCACATTCACTTGATCCCGCGCTATTCGGACCAAGACGACTTCAGCATCCACTTCGGCGACCACAGCGACCGCTTCGACACCGCGGCGCTCAACGCAGTTGCGGATGCCATTCGCGCAAAGGTCGGTGACTGACATGAAATTCTCCACTGGATTCATCCTCGGCGCCCTCGCCGGGACCACTTACGCCCTGCTCACGACCAAGCGCTCCGGCCCTGCCCGCCAGCAGGCGCTCGCACATTACGTCGACGACGTAACCGGTGCCACGCAAGACGTGCAATCCGCCGTCCAGCGCTTCGGCGCCGCGGTGACCGCTCTGCGCCAGGAGCTCAAAGACACCCTGGCGCCCAACGTCGAGGCGATCAATGACGCCGTCACCGACTTCAGCTTCCAGACCCAGGCGCACACCGATGCCCTCACCGAACACCTAGAGGCGATCAGCGGCGCCGCCGAAGCGCTCCAGCCGGAAGCCGACCAACCTGACACGCTATCGGACTAATATCATCCGCCGGTGCGGTGCGGGATTAATTTTTTGAAGCTTCTGTGAAGACCGCCCCCGGGTTTTGTGGGATGTGGTATAGTAAAAGGCGTGCAAAATAAACTCAAATAGGATGTGTCAAGATGAAAAAATGGATCGCCGGCTTAGCTGGCTTGCTTCTCGTCGCGACTTTGGCGGGCTGTTCCAGCAGCAACGAGACCGTTGCGAACATGAAAGGCGCCAAGATCACTAAAGACGAGTACTACGACGCGATGAAGACCTCCAGCAACGGTGGTGAAGCCACCTTACGGAATCTGATCGTGGCGAAGGCGCTTGAACAACAATACGGCGATAAGGTCTCCGATAAGAAGGTCACCGCGCAGTACAACAAGGTCAAGAAGTCCTACGAGGCGGCAGGCACCGATTTTGCCAGCGCCCTGACACAAAGCGGTCTGACCGAGAAGTCCTTCAAGGAACAGATCAAGACCTCCCTGCTGTCTGAGGTTGCCCTCAAGGCCCTCAAGAAGCCGACCCAGAAGCAACTGGATGCGCAGTGGAAGAAGTACCAGCCAAAGATCACCGTTCAACACATCCTGGTCGCCAAGAAAGACAAGGCCGAAGAACTGATCAAGCAGCTTCAGGCCGACAACACCGAAAAGAAGTTCAACGAGTTAGCCAAGAAGAACTCGACCGACACCGGTACCGCCTCTGCTGGCGGTAAGCTGACCGCGTTCGATAACACCGACACGCAACTGGACTCGACCTTCAAGGCAGCCGCCTTCAAGCTGAAGCAAGGCGAGATCACGACCACCCCGGTCAAGACCGACTACGGCTACCACATCATCCGGGCGATCAAGGTCCCAGCCAAGGGCACTGAAGCGTCCAATAAGAAGAAGCTCACGGCGCAGCTCTACACAACATGGCAGAGCGACGAGACAACCATGACTGGCATCATCAAGAAGGTGCTCCAGAAGGCGAACGTCTCCATCAAGGACAACGACCTCAAGGATGTTCTGTCCGTCTACCTCGGTTCCTCCAGCAGCTCCAGCAAGTAATGTTACTTTTAGCCTCCCTGCGCGGGAGGCTTTTTTGTTGCCGCCACAACTCGCTATGATCAACCACTCCCGATATAGACCAGTCCCTTCGCCCGATAAAGACGGCCTCCTGTTAAAACCCTAGGTTCGGGTTTAACAGGAGGCCGTGCTGATACGCTGAGCTGAAGCCGCATGTGCTTCAGCCTTCGGTGGTTCAATGCGGATCCGGGTAAGTCTGGCCGTTCAGCGGCCGGTAGAAGCGCCGGTTGTCCATACCGAACAGTCGCTCAGAAAAAGTGCCTGGTTCGACGTGCTGATACGCCGTCGTCATCATGTTGATGCTCGCGTCCAGCTCATCGAGGTCATGTAAGATCTGGGCTTCCAGTAGCTGTGGTCGGACCGGGCTGCCATACTCTAGCAGACCGTGGTGGGCTAGGATCATGTGCCGTAGCATCACCATGTCTTCAGCGTGCACATCGATCTTCAGCTGCTCCGCCGCCTCGACCAAGGCTTCATCGACTAAAACGATATGGCCGATCAGGTTGCCCTCGACTGTATACTCTGTTGAGACGGCGCCGGACAACTCCATCGTTTTGCCTAAGTCGTGCAGGATCGCACCAGCGTACAAGAGTGACTTATTCACGCTACTGTACTGCGCGGCCACCGCCTTGGCGAGCCGCAAGATGCTCAGGGTATGGAAGGCCAAGCCCCCGCTGAACGCGTGGTGATTAGATTTGGCTGCCGGATAGGTCAGGAACGCTTGCTTGTGGTCAGCCAAGAGCTTGCGCACGACCCGGTTCCAGTTGGCGTTCGTGATCTCAAAGATGAAATTGTTGAGCTCCTCCCCCATGTCTGCGCTGGATTCTGGCGCCCGCTCGACGAAGTTCGCCGGATCGTTGCCCTCTTCCTGCGTCGCCAGGCGCAGGCCAGTGATCTTGATCTGCGGATTACCCTGGTAGAGCTCACGCTTGCCGGACAGTAGCACGACCTCTCCAGCCTGAAACTGCTGGATGTCGTCTTCTGTCGCGTCCCAGAACTTGGCCGTGATGTGTCCGGAAGTATCTTGGAACGTGAACGCAATGAATTTTTTATTCGTCTTCGTCAGCCGTACCTCGGCGGACTTGATCAAGACCGCGAGTTTCACGTCTGCGCCGTTGGGGTAGTCAAAAATCTTTTTTGCCATATCGGTCACCTTTTTCTAAGCAGATCTTCTGCCCCCTATTCTACCAGTTCTGTGCAGTGGCAACAAACAGCACGCGCGTTTTTAGCGCAAAGGTGGGCGCAGGATCACGATGCGCACGTGCCCCCCTTCGTGATTGGCGCCTGAAGCGCTGAGTCCCTGCGTGATCGCCGCTTGCGGATCGTAGCCGCTGGTAATCGACCGCCCAGACCCGCAGTGCACCCTGCGCCCAATAATGAAGTGGCGGCGGCCTAGAGGTTAGCTTCTTAACGGTCACATCAACAAAAAGCCCCAGTATCTGAGAGGCTAGCTCACCTACTAGATACTGGAACTCCGTGTTTGGGGTCACTTCCGACCTAGCGCCTGTGTTTGTGCGTGAACTCGGCATTAACTCGTGCGGTGCTTGCATTGCCGCGTCAAGTTGATCCATTGGCCAGCAATACCCCTTCTCGTTATGCGGCGCCTCAATCTCTGCGCTGGTTACGCCTTAACAACGCCAAGGCGCTCATCGCCCCGAGCTCAGCGATCCCTAAGAGCTTTGCCCACGCTGCCTGATCATCACCAGTCTGTGGCAAATTCTCGGCGGACGATTCACTCTCAGTTAACCCCTAACCTGAGCTGAGTTGATACCATCCATACGCACCCGTCCGCAGCGTCCATCACCAATTCAAAAAGCCGTCCGCGAACGGACGGCTTTCACCTTACTTATCTTGCTTATCTTGGTAGATCTCGACGATCGGCTGGGAGATCGCCTTGTTCAGGTCGTCCATCAGGATGGACAGGGCCTGTTCGCGGGCCATCAGGTCTTGGATCGGCTGGATGTTTTGCATCTTGTCGCCCAGATCCTGCAGCGGCTGCACGTCTTCTTGCGTGATCTCAGTGCCCTGCATCTGCTTTTGCTGCAGTGCCATCTGCTTGTCCTGGAACTGCTTGAACAGCGCGTATGCCACTGCATCGAGCTTCAGCATATCGTAGGCCTTCTTCAAGTCTTGGTACTGCTGGCTCTGACGCAGATCGTCAGCCAGTTGGTTCGCGGTATCGTATACGTTTGCCATGCGGTGCCTCCTAAAATTGTGAGTGAGGGCTAGGGATTGAACCAGCCTTTCACGTCATTATACCATTCTCCAAGCGTCCCTTTGGCTTTGTCGAAAGCATTTTGTGCGCCACTTTGAATTTCGGTCCACAGATCGCCGCTTTCAAGCGCCGGGGTCTGCAACTCTGCACGCGTTTTGGCGTCCTTAGTCGCAAAACTGGTCTGCGGTGTGTTCGGCAAAATGTTGGTCATCTCAGACTTGAACAGCGCACTGGCGCTACTACCGGCTCGAATGTAGTGATCCTTATCAGAGTTGGCAAAACCCGTCCAGGTGGCCACAACGACATCCGGCGTGTAGCCGACGACCCAGCTGTCGTGGCTACCGCTGCCCCAGCTGTCCGGGATCTCGACGGTCCCCGTCTTGCCGGCAACGGTGTAGTTCGCCGGCTTGGCGTTTTGACCCGTGCCGTCGTTGAATACCCCGATCAGCATGCTGGTCATCTCGGTGGCTGTCGCCTTGCTGATGATCTGCTTGCTCGACGTCTTCGTATTGTCGACGATGGTCTGGCCGCTCGCATCCACGATCTTGCGAATGAAGTGGGTGCTAGGCAAGCGTCCGCCGTTGGCGTACGCCGAGTAGGCACGCGCCAACGTCAGTGGCGAAAAGCCGGTGCTGACCCCACCGAGCACCGAGGAGAGCTGGTGCGCATCGGTGCCCTTGAGCGTGATCCCGAACTTCGCCAGCTCCGAGACACCTTTGTCAATGCCGATCTGGTTCATCAACCAGACCGCCGGCGCGTTGAGCGACGCGGCCAACGCTTGGTACATCGGGACGGTGCCGAGATAGACCCCTTCTGGGTTGGTCGGGGTGTAATTGTCCTTGCCGTAGCTGAGCTTCTTGTCTGTCAGGCTGCTGTCGTACGCGTAGCCGTTCTCCAGCGCTGTCGTGTAGACCATCATCGGCTTGAGGGTCGAGCCCGGCGAGCGTTGGAGCTGTGTGGCGTAGTTGAAGCCCAGGTAGACATGCGGGCCGCGCGACCCGACGACCGCTAGGACCCCGCCAGTATCTGGGTCGACCGCGATCGAGGCCGCTTGGGCCTTGGTCCCATCCGCCGCATCAGGGGGGAAGACCCAGCTGTTCTCAAAACTAGTCTGCATCTGTGTCTGATAGGTCGTGTTGAGCGTGGTGTAGATGCGGTAGCCCTTGTTGACGATGTCATCCTCATCGATCCCGTACTTGTTGCGCGCCTCCTCGATCACCGCATCGAAGAAATATGGGTACTTCTGCGCACCGTCGTTGCTGTACGTGTTCTTCAAGGTCAGGCGCTTGGTCTTCTCCGCGCGCGCCTGCGCGGCGGTCAACTTGCCGTTATCGACCATCAGGTCCAGCACGAGGTCACGCCGCGACAGTGCGTTGTCCATGTGATCGATCGGATTGTAGAAACTCGGACTGCGCAGCATCGCGGCAAGCGTCGCGCCTTCGCTGATGCTCAGATCCGCAGCGTTCTTCCCAAAATACCGCCGGGACGCGTCTTGAACGCCCCAGACCCCGTTGCCGAAATACGCATTGTTGAGGTACATCGCCAAAATGTCTTGCTTAGAGTACACTTTAGTCAACTGGACCGCTAAAAACAGCTCCTGACCCTTGCGCAGGAACGTCTGCTTCTGCGACAACAGCGTGTTTTTCGCCAGCTGCTGGGTGATCGTGCTCCCACCACCGGTGATCGTCCCGCGGTTGATCACCAACCCGGCGACTGCACGCAAGATTCCTTTGATGTCAAAGCCAAGATTGGTGTAAAAACTGCGGTCCTCAGTCGAGATCACCGCGTTTTGAACGTTGATCGAGATATCCTTCAGGTCGACGTAGGTGCCTTTTTGACCGTACAGTCGGCCAGCGACCTGATCATCCCCTGCGAGGATCGTGGTCCGAGTCTGCATGCTGCTCTTGATCTCCTGCACGTCCGCCGTTTTAGCCTTGTAAGTGAACCAAGACGAGAGCCCCAAGACGACGAGGAGCACGAGCAACACTGCCCAGCGGATCAGCTGGAAGCGGCGAAAGACCCACGCGATCCCCCGCCCCGCCTTGGCGAGCCACGGGCGGATCGTGGTCCATGATTGCTTTAACAAGACGCGGTCCTCCTATAATGATAATAGCGTTATTCTACCATACGCCAACTGCCGGGCCTTCCGTCTGCCGGCTGATTTTTACCCAAAAACAAGAACCTAAAGGAGTTCCCATGCCTGAATTCACCCTTCATGCGACCGCCACCGACGCCCCTTCCGTCCGCGCGCTCTTGACCCAGTGGCGCGTGCCGAAACACTGGCGCCACACGCTGCGTACCACGCAGATGGTTCAAGTCGCCGGTCACTACCGCCACTTCAACGAACCAACACAGGCTGGCGAGCCCGTCACCTTGCACTTCAGCGTCCCGCCGGTCACGACCTACCGCCCGGACCCTGGGCCCCTTGATGTGGTGTACGAAGACGCACAACTGCTGATCGTGAACAAGCCCGCTGGCATGAAGCCACACCCGAATCAACCCGGTGAAGGCGCCACGCTGATGAACCGCGTGGCCGCCTACCTCGCGCCAAGCCCCGCCTTCATCACTCACCGCCTGGACATGGCCACCAGCGGGCTGACGCTGATCGCCAAAGACCCGCTGACCCAGTCGATCCTTAACCAGCAGCTCGGCGATAAGACCATGGCGCGCAGCTATACCGCACTGGTCCCCAGCGGTTTAGCGGCCAGCGGCACCATCACCGCCCCGATCGGTCGCGATCCCGACGATCGTCGCAAGCGGCAGGTGCGCGCTGATGGCGACGCCGCATGCACCCACTACACCGTGATTGCCCGCGGCCTCGCGGTAGATCGCCTCCACCTGACGCTCGAGACCGGGCGCACCCATCAGTTGCGCGTGCACCTCGCGGCCCTCGGCTACCCGATCATCGGCGATCCCCTGTACGCCCCCGCGCCCCTTGAGGCACCGCGCTTGATGCTTCATGCGAGTGAGCTGACACTGGTGCGGCCACTGACCACGTCACGCCTGACCGTCACCAGTCCCGTGCCGTTTTGATCGCACCACCCAAGACGACCAACGCGCGTCCCACCGTTTCCGGTGAGGCGCGCGTTGGCGTTAGTTCGTAAAGGCTTGTTGGTATTGGGTGTTGAACCAGATCGCCGCGTCGACGTCCGGACTGATCACAACGATCGTGTCGTGACCGGCCACGGTGCCAACGACCTGGGGAAACTGGATCTCGTCGAGGATCGCGGCCAACAGGTTACCGTTCGACGGCAGCGTTTTGATCACATTCAGAAACTCGACACGCGTGATCCCTAGCCCGACTTCGCGGACAGAGTCGCTGAGTCGCTCCAACTGCGAGTCCGAGTCGCCGCGAAACAGCGTGTAACGAACGGCGCCGGTCGCGTCTTGCGCCTTGACGATCCGCATCTCACGAATGTCTCGCGAGATCGTCGCCTGGGTCGCATCGATCCCCGCCTGCTTCAGCTCACTCAACAGCTCCTCTTGCGTCCCGATCGCTTTTTGGTTGATGATCTTGGCCAAAGCCGTCTGGCGTTCCGTCTTGTTCATGGCGCCACCTCCACGATATGATAAGTCGATTATACTACATTTCGGCAGGGGCACCGACCCCCAACAGCGCCAGCGCGCTCGTCAACACCTGGGTGGTCGCCTGGACCATCGCCAAGCGCGCCGGCAACTCAGCGTCGTCGACCAAGACCTTGGTCGCGGCGTAGTACTTGTTGAACGCCTTAGCTAGGCGCAACGCGTACTTGGCGATCACAGAGGGTTCGTACGCTTGGGCTGCCCGGGCGATGACGTTCGGGTAATCCGCCAGCAACTTCAGGACATCCCAAGCGGTCGGGTCCGTCAGCGCCACTTCCGGTGCCGGCGCGACTGTTGTCTTATTCAGGATGCTGTTGGCCCGCGCATTGGTGTACTGGACATACGGTCCGGTCTCGCCTTCAAACCGCACGACTTCTTCGAGGTTGAAGTCGAAGGAATCGAGCCGCTCGTTCTTCAAGTCGTGGAAGATCACAGCGCCAACGCCGACTTGATGTGCGACGGTCGCAGCGTCTGCCAGATCCGGGTGCTTCTCGGCGATCTGCGCTTGCGCCAATGCAATTGCATCGTTCAAGACCTGCTCCAGCAGAATGATGTTCCCCTTACGCGTCGACAGCTTCTTCCCGCCTGAAGTGATCAGCCCGAACGGGATGTGGTGGATCTCATCCGCCCAATCATCGCCCATCTCTTTGATCACTGCCTTGAGCTGGTCGAAGTGCTCACGCTGCTCGTTGCCGACGACATACAGCGACTGAACGAAGTCGTACTCAGCATGCCGGTAAAACGCAGCGGCCAGGTCCCGCGTCATGTACAGCGTGGCGCCATCGGACTTTTTGATCAGCGCCGGGTTCAAGTCATACTTGGACAGGTCGACGATCTCCGCGCCCTGGCTCTCGTGTAGCAGCCCCTTGTCCTCAAGCGCCTGCACCACGCCGTCCATCTTGTCGTTGTAGAAGGCTTCCCCGTTGAAGGAGTCGAACGTGACGCCCAGCATATCGTAGATGCGCGTGAACTCCTTGAGCGATTCTTCACGGAACCACGCCCACAGCTTCGTCACCTCAGGGTCACCGTCTTCAAGCTGTTTGAACACCGCACGCGCCTCGTCGTCGAGGTGCGGATCCTTCTCTGCTTCCTCATGGAACTGCACGTAGTACTGCACGAGGTAGTGGATCGGGTCCTGGCGCACATCCGCCTCATTGCCCCACTTGCGGTAGGCGACGATCAACTTACCGAACTGGGTGCCCCAGTCGCCGAGGTGGTTGATCTTGATCGGGGTGTAGCCGACCTTCGCCAAGATATTCGCCAAGGCGTTACCGATCACCGTCGACCGCAAGTGGCCCATGCTCATCGGCTTCGCGATGTTCGGGCTAGACATATCGATCGGCACATTGCCGGTCCCCAGTTGCTGATCGCCATAATGCGCCGGATCCTGTGCGATGGTGGTCAAGACACTGTGCGCAAAGCTGACCTTATCTAGGAAGAAATTGACGTAGCCCCCAACGGCGCGAACGGCTTCGAACGGCTTGGCGTCGATCGCAGTCGCCAAGTCCGCCGCGATCATCTTCGGTGCCTTGTGGTAAAGCTTGGCCAGTGCGAAGGTCGGAAACGCGTAATCACCGAGATCCGAACTCTTCGGCGTCTCGATTGCCGCAGCGATCGCGGCAACGTCTAGGTCAGTCCCCAGCGCCTGATGCAGTGCATTGACGACTTCTTGCTTAAAATCCATCTTTTTTCCTCCTTGTCGATAAAAAAACTCGTCTCTTCCGTTATGAACGAAAGAGACGAGTCACCCCGCGGTACCACTCTTGTTGGCTGTCTGCCCACTCGATATTCAGCTGTGCCTCCAAAGCGCGCCACCGCTCAGGCGAGTCGCTCACACTATCCGCGACCTCACTGCACGCCCTCAACGGCTTCTTCTTTGTCATCGGCTCGGGATGACCCGTGATGGTAACAAAAAACTGGTGCGACTCGCACCAGTTCCATCAAGCGGTTGACGAGAATCGAACTCGCGACGCCAGCTTGGGAAGCTGGAGTTTTACCACTAAACTACAACCGCAACAACAGGAATAATTATATCGAGCCTTGGCCCAGATTGCAAGTCTTTGGCCTAAAAAAACCAAAAGTTATCGGTTGCCCAATCATTAAAAATAGGTAAACAAGTTGCTCATAATTTTAACCGTGTTATAATTTTAGTAAGACATGAAAGGATGCGATCTTGATGGCAAAAACGACAAGACGGTACTACTTTGCCGCGCGGAACGAAAAAACGCCGAATGGCTATACGATCAGTTTCGTCAATATCCCGCACGCACAAGCCGTCGGTGTGACCTACGAAGAGACGGTCTATTACTCTTACCGCGTCCTCTCTGATTTTTTGTCCCACTTGCCCGACGACGAGGCGGCATTGACTGCCTACACCCTCGCACAGATCCCCGATAGTGAGGAACCCAATGTCTTCTATTCGTTGGTCAGTGTGACGCCTGACTACGATCCACATAAGATGCTGACCGATTTCACCCTCCCGCAAGCGCCGCCGGCCGAGATCCGGCGCAGGGCCGGTGAGCTGGCGAATCTTGTGGCGCGTCGTCAGGACCGCGTCGCCCTATGAGCCGCTTAACGCTCACTGCCTTCGCTGTGGGCAGCCTCGTGTTTTGCGTCGGCCTGATCGTGTGGCTCATCACGATGATCCGCGACCGTTCACCACTCTGGCCCCGTCGGATCACGCTTGGTGCTGCTGGGTTGGCGATCGCCGCGTTACTTCTGAATGCGTTCACGTAACGCGAGCGCACGTGCCAAACAACCGAATGCCCCTTCGCTGCAATGGCGAAGGGGCATTCGGTTGTTTGCGCTTCATCTGATGGCACTGGCCTCGGTTCTCACACTGGGCGGCTGACGAGGCGACACACACTGAGCATTGCTCATATGGGGGTCCACTGCGCGAAGGATCCGTCGGGGCGACTTTCCGAGTGGGTGTGCGTCGCCGCGTCAACCGCCAAGCCTGATGGCGTTGACCACAACGTCAAAATCACAGGTGCCGACGCCACCCCCACGCCCCAAGCGTGACCACGATCAAGCCCAGACCAAGCGCGACAACCCCTGGACCCGCCGCGTCCCCCGTCTGCGGCAGCGAAGGCTTGCCACTGCGGCGGGCGGGCGTTCGGGTCAACGCCTTGAGCCGCTTAGCCTTTGCGACTGACGGCTGCGTTGCCGGCGGCGTCGATGGGACCGCCGGCCGGCGTGGTTTGATTCGCCGGATTGGCTCGATCGGACTTGTCGGGTCAGTTGGGCCGGTCGGGCCCGTCGGATCCGTTGGGTCAGTTGGGCCCGTTGGATCGGTTGGATCAGTCGGACCCGTTGGACCCGTTGGATCGGTCGGATCAGTCGGGTCGGTTGGACCCGTTGGATCGGTCGGGTCAGTCGGGCCCGTCGGATCAGTCGGATCGGTCGGACCCGTTGGATCAGTCGGACCCGTTGGATCGGTCGGATCGGTTGGATCAGTCGGACCCGTTGGATCGGTCGGATCGGCGATGACCATGAAGCTTTGGGTCTGACTCGCAGGCGTCAATTGTCCTCCATCCGTGCGCCGCACGTCGAGATTCACAACAACGCACGCCCCTGTCGCTTCATTGACTGTTAGGGTGAATGGAAGCGTAAAAGACCCGCTGGCCGCTCCCGGGGTCGTCGCGACCCCCGCAGCGTTCGTCACGGTCACTGCAGCGTTATTGCTGGTCAGTTGCAAGGCATCCAAGGGCAAGCGCGCGCCTGCGCCATAATAACTAACGGTCGCGACGCCGTGGTAAGTTTTCCCCGCGATCACTTGCGAGATACCCGAGTTGGTGAGGCCCTCAATGTCTGAGACGCTCAGCGCCAAGTTGCTGATGTAAAACACCGACGGTACAGCCGCCGTGGATTGTGCTTGACGTTCAAGCGCCGCCTGGGGCCGGCCGACCGGTGCTTGGCCGACGCTGATGGTCCCTGCGACCACCCCAAATAACACAAAAGAACTAAATCTGCCCATCAATCAATTACTCCTCATTCACGTTTTACAAATTCTATAACAACACTTTGTATAAAAATATTTTTAGATTAGTGACTAACAATTCAGGCGCTGACGAGTCAGCTCTGATCTGTCGCATGCGCTGCAGTCGCACGACTGGCCGACAGCACCCCACCCAAAAACGCAATGACGACCTTATAGGTCTCGACATCAAGCGGGCGCTGCTGGAAGGTCAACGTAATGTTGGGATCGAACAGTTCCTCGATCGGTAGCTCTCGGTCGCCTTGGTCGCGACTGTTGTCTCGGGTCTGCATTCGGAGACTGACCAGACTGTTCAGATCGACCTCGTAGTACGTGGCCAATCGCCGCAGGCTACTCAGCGTGGGGACCTGCTTATTGGTCTCCCAGTTCGATAGACTCGCCGGTGAGATCCCGCTATCGGCCGCGACCGTCGCGATCGTCTTGCCCGTTCGCGTGCGGATCTCTCGCAGTTGTGCACCAAGTGTCATCAACATGACACGCCTCCTCCTTGTTCCCATGCCCCAGCCCATTACGCCTTGTACAGCTTAATTGAGCACGCACAGTTAATGTGATTATAGTATCACAGAATTTATGTATAGAAAATGGTAAAAAATGTTAAATTTTTATTTGTTAACTTTTTAAATAAGTTTCAGATAATTTCGTTTTTGGCTGCCTATGACGCAATAATTTATTCATGTGCCGGCTGATATATCGGCGTTTTATGTAATGTTTTATTATAAAGCGACGGTTTTTTTGTAAATCCAGACCCATTTCGACCGCAAATCACACGTCAACACGCGGCGGCGGGTGGCCGTGGCCGACGATCGACCGCTCGACTAGTCAAGACAGCCAAAATATGGTTAAATTAGGCACGACACACAGGACAAATTCAAAGGAGTGGCGATTTTGGTCAATTTGAGCACAACGATCGGCAAGTACACGTTCGACAACGTTTTGATGAACGCCAGTGGCGTTCACTGTATGACCGCGGACGAACTCGATGAAGTAGCCGCAAGCCCGGCGGGGACTCTGGTCACCAAGAGCGGGACGCTGGTTGCCCGCGCCGGTAACCCGGATCCGCGTTATGCCGCTTTGGCGCTCGGCAGCATCAATTCGATGGGCCTGCCCAACAAGGGGTATACCTACTACCTAGACTATGCACTCAAATTCCAGGCCACTCACCCGGATCGGCCACTATTCCTCTCGATCGCAGGGACCGGCCCAGCTGACTACGCCCAGATGGCCGCGACCATCCAGGCCAGCGACTTCAACGGCCTGACAGAGTTCAACCTGAGCTGTCCGAACGTGCCGGGCAAGCCACAGATCGCCTACGATTTGGAGACGACCGAGCAGATCCTCGATGACCTGTTCAACGTCTTCCACAAGCCGGCCGGGATCAAGTTACCTCCGTTCTTCGATCTCGCCCAATTCGATGTGATGGCCGCCCTGCTGAATCGCTACCCCCTGACCTTCATCAACTCGATCAACAGCTTGGGCAACGGGCTGATGATCGACACCGCGACCGACACCGCGCTGATCCGCCCTAAGGGTGGGTTCGGCGGGATCGGCGGCGCCTACGCCAAGCCGATCGCCCTAGCCAACGTACGGGCATTCCGCCAGCGCCTGCGTGAAGACATTGCGATTATCGGGACTGGTGGTGTGACCACCGGGCGTGACGTGTACGAGTTGATCCTCTGCGGCGCTAGCCTCGTCTCACTGGGCACGGTCCTGCAAGAGGAAGGCATCCCCGCGTTTGCCCGACTGACCCGCGAGTTAGAAGCCGAGATGACTGCCAAGGGCTACGACAGCATCTCCGCCTTCCAGGGCCAGTTGAAGACCCTCTGACCACACAAAAACGACGCCATGATGGCGTCGTTTTTGTGTCTCCCCTATTGGTCACCGAAGACTTGCTGGCGCAACCGTTGACCGGTCGGGGTTGTGGCGAGGCCGCCTTCTGCAGTTTCCTTGAAGATCGATGGCATCTGCGCGCCCACCCGATCCATCGCTTGGATCACCTCATCCGGCGGGATCACCGTGCGGACACCAGCCAGGGCCATGTCGGCACTGGTGAAAGCCTGCGCCGCTCCCATCGCGTTGCGCTTGATGCAGGGGATCTCGACCAGTCCGGCGACCGGGTCGCAGATCAACCCCATCAAATTGGCCAAGGTGATCGCGACGGCCTGCGCAGCGGTGTCCGCGTTGCCGCCTTTGGCGCAGACCAGCGCGGCGGCCGCCATCGCAGCCGCCGACCCGACTTCCGCCTGACAGCCACCTTCCGCGCCGGCGATCCCCGCATTGTTCGCGATCACCAGCCCGAAGGCCCCGGCGGTGAACAAAAAATCGACCTGCTGTGCGCGCGTCAGGTTCAGCTTGTCACGCGCAGCGACGAGGCAACCGGCGACGACGCCCGCGCTTCCGGCGGTCGGCGTCGCACAGATCAGCCCCATCTTCGCATTCACTTCATTGACCGCTACCGCGTTGCGCACAGCGGCTAACACGGTCTCGCCGAGAAAGAAGTCTCCGGCCGCTAAGTATTGGTCTAAGCGCTTAGCATCGCCTCCAGTCAATCCCGTCACGGAACGGACACCACGGATCCCTTGGACGATCGAATCCTCCATCACTTCAAGGTTCCGCGCCATGATCGCGCGGATCTGAGTCGGCGTCCGCCCGGAGTTCTCTGCCTCGACGGCCACCATGAACTCCGCCACACTGGCATAGGCGGCACTTTGGTCGATCAATTCAACGATCGTATTGAACATCGTCACCCCTCCTACTCAAAGTACGTGACATTGTGGACGTCCGGCAGTGCGCGCAGCACCGCAGCCAAATCAGGCCGCCGGTCGTCGACTTCAAGGATCATGATCGCATTGTCGCCTTTAGCTTCGCGCGTAACGGTCATCGTCCCGATATTGACCTTGGCCTCGCTCAGCACCTGCGTGACCTTCGCGATCATCCCCGGCACATCTTGGTGCACGGTGATGAACGTCGGCGTGCCCATACTCAGTGAGATCTTGAAGCCATTGATCTCACTGATCTGAATGTTCCCCCCGCCGATCGACACGCCTAGCACAGAGAGCTTGTGCGCCCCTTTTTGCAGAATGATGCGTGCTGAGTTCGGATGATCGACTTTGTCGCTTTTCGGCACGAAGGTCACCTTGATCCCTGCTTCGTGCGCCAGCTTGAGCGATTGCGGCAGCCGTTCATCATCCGGGGCCATGCCGAGCAACCCGCCGACCAGCGCGATGTCGGTCCCATGGCCGCGGTAGGTCTTGGCGAAGGACTCGTATAAGTAGATGTCCACCCGCTCCGGTTGCTCGCCGAAGATGTTGCGGACTACTTTGCCGATCCGCGCAGCCCCTGCGGTGTGAGACGAACTCGGCCCCACCATCACGGGGCCGATGATATCAAAAACGCTGTGGAACCTCATTTCTTTTGCCATATCGCGCCTACTTTCTTGCCTTAATCTAACCACGCCCGGCCTGAACGCGTCAACTGAGACGCGACACGGCCCGCACGTAAAAAGCGATGCCGACTGGCACCGCCTCGGGTCACTTGAAATAGTATCGACCGGTCTCTAGCGCACTTGTCGGCATCAACAACTTGCCGTACTCCGACAGGACCGCTGAGCTGATCGCGACCTTGTGGCCATACTCAAGGGCCACCGCGATCTGATCCTTCGCCTCTTCTGGCGTGATGTGGTTGGGGTAAAAGGTCAAGACCAGATAGTAGCGATCGTTGTAGCGATAGAGGTCACTCGATGCGCCTTCTAACCGCAAGACCCCCGCTAACGCGATGAAATCTTCAAAATCACGCATCTGGAGCACGAGCTCCTCTTTGCCTGACTCATTGGCGTCAATGAAGCCGCCTTCGTCCGTCGCGTCCTTATCGTCCGTGTCCAGCTGATTCAACTGCTGACGGATGAAGTCCGGCACGTTGACGTCTTGGTCGTCTGCCTCGTCATCCGCCTCGGACTCATCTTCGTCCATCATCGTCCGGCTGATCAGTAGCTCCAACCCAGACTGACTCGGCATCACCTGAAAAGTGACCGCCGAATCCGTCGCGAAGCTGTGGTCCTTGTCGACCTCGTCCAGGATGCTATAGAAGAAGTTTTCGATCGTTTTGTGGTTGCCTAGCAGATCTAAGACCGTGATCCCACGCTCGGCCAGATCCTCGTTGCCAAGTAAGACGCGAATCGTGTTGTCGTTAATGCGTTCCATTTCCATAATGACTGCACCTCACTTTGTCCGCAGTTCTGGCCTCATTATACCAGAAGTTCCATCGTTCGACATTCTACCCGTTACGCCCCTGGAATGCAAGCATTCACGCTAACTTTTGGTCAGCAAAAAAGCCTCGAAGGTCCCCTTCGAGGCCATGCCAACGCGCGCTTAGAACCCTGCGAGCAGTTGGGCTTGTTGCAGCTCCAGCGCACGCACGCTGCGCGGCAGGAAGCGGCGGATCTCGTCTTCGTTGTAGCCGACTTGCAAGCGCTTCTCGTCCATGATGATCGGGCGGCGAAGCAACGCCGGATACTGCACGACCAGATCGATCAGTTGATTGACCGTCAGATCGTCCACTTTGACCCCCAGATCTCGGAACACCTTGGACCGCGTCGACAGGATCTCTTCCGTGCCGTCCTCGGTCATCGTCATCACCCGCCGGATCTCCGCAGCGTTCAGCGGCTCCGACATGATATTTCGCTCCTCATAGGGGATCTGGTTCGCCTTGAGCCAGGCGCGGGCCTTGCGGCAGGAGGTGCAACTCGTTGATGTGTACAGATGAATCATACGCTCTCGCTCCCATCTTCGGTCGGTCTTTCCTTCTCTACATTATAAGTATAAAGGATTGACCAAAGCGGAAACAATCACATTTGAAAAAAATATTTTTGATTTTGGGCACAGGGTGCGATTATGAAGCGATTTCTTCGCAATTAAAAACCATCTGTGTTTTTATAATTTCTCATCTAAAGTGACTTGACACCCGAAAACTGCCCGTTTGGCTAACATAAACAATAAAGAATTTTCGTCTATTGCGCGACTGACAGACGCAATCCGGCCGTCGCCAACCGCACGGGGATCGCACCGGCAGCCACCTGTGCCTCTGCTTGGAGCTGGGCCAAGTCGACCGTTTGCGGCAGGTGCGTCAAGAGCAGCCGCCCGGCTCCGGCTGCGGCCGCCAGCGTGCCCGCCTGCGTCGACGTCAGGTGCCACATCGGCGGCTGGTGCTCGGCCAGAAAGTTCGTATCCGCCATCAGCAGGTCACAGTCGGCCGCAAACGGGGCTAACCCAGCAAAGGCGCGTGTATCGCTGGTGTTGACTAAGACCTGACCCGTCGCCAGCTCCTCGATCCGCACCGCAAAGGCCGGGACCGGATGCGCCGTCTCAAGAAACGTTAAGCGTAGCGGGCCGAGGGTCAGCGTCGAGTCCGCGGTGTAGCCGACGCCTTGCGTGAAGGAGCCAAACGTCAGCGCCGCAAAGTTCAACGGATCCTTCGTGTGCCCATAGACTGGTAGTGGCGACATTTTTTTGGTCCCTGGATGCAACTGATAGTAATACTGCAACACGCCGAGGTCCGCAGCGTGATCGTGGTGGTAATGCGTCAACAAGACCGCGTCTAACGCCAAGGGGTCCCCATATTTTTCCAGGGCCAAAAGCGCCCCACTCCCGCAATCCATCAGGAGCTGGTAATCCCCACTACGGACTAAGTACGCGCTCGTCCCGACGCCGTGATCAGGGTAGCCACCATAGTAACCTAATACCGTTAATTCCATGAGTTCGTCCTTTCCGCGCGTGCCGCGCGTTATACTAAAGGGGTTGGAGGTGGTCAAAAATGACACAGAAGATCCAAATGGTCCTGGGAACAAAATACTACTTAAAGCAGATCATCGCAAAGCACCCGGTCCCGATCCGATTACTGGAGGGCCTCGTCAAGGGTCAAAACGCCGCACTTCTCGACCCGACCGGGGTGATCCCGTTCGTCGCCCCAATGCGAGGGACAGTCCTTGCCCACAACGGGGAACTGCCCGAGACGGGGTACATGCACTTCATGTACTTCAAGCTGTCCAAAGACGACGCCCCGATCTTTGCCGACAAAGCCAAGGCCCTGGTCGACCAAGCCGACCGTCTGAGCGGCGAACAAGGGATGTGGCTAATGCAGACCGACAGCAAGGTGATCGAATACGTCCTGATGTCCGCCTGGAGCCGCAAACTCGACGTTTTTGCGGCGAAGGGTGCCCCGCTGTTCGCACCGATCCTCCCGTTCATCGACCGCGCAAGCCAAGGTCTCGGGTTCCACGAGGCCGCCTATCAGATCGTCGACCCGAACGCACCGGAACCAGCGCCTGCGGCTGATCAAGCCAAACCACTCACACTGGCTGACTTACTGCGTCCGCGGCCGAAAGCGTAATCGACCCGACTTGGACGACTAAGGGGGTGAGCATCAGCTCATCCCCTTTGGTGTCCCGCGCTGCCAGCGGATCAAGCACGCGGCGACATGCCACGAAGGATCAAGCGCGCCGTCAGGAAACCGAAAGTCGCATAAATCAGCGCAAAGACCGCGACAAATAGTAACCCGCCTGCCCCCCAGCCAGGATCATCGAGTACGGCACTGAGCAGTCGGATCACCAGGCCCGCATTGAGTGCACCGAACACGAGTGGCAACGCGAAGACCGCAAGCGTCTGATGGATCACCACGCGTCGGATCAGCGACTCAGGCATTCCGAGCTGTGCCAGCGTTCGGCGGCTGGCCTGCTCCTGCAAGCCAGCGACCAACTGCTTCACCAGCAGGATCGCACCGGTCGCGACCATTAGCGTCAACCCCATCAACAGCGCGATAAAGAGCTCCAACCCAAACGTTGCGCTCGTCACCCGCGTCAAAGGCCCTTTCAGGCCGATCGCACTGCGCGCCATGGTCGAGCCTTTCAGCTCGGCCCCAGTCTGGACGGCCCGTTGACCCCGCAACGCTTGGTCGGAGTAGGTCGCCTGATCGACTTCATCACGCGCGTCCAGCGCCGCTAACGCCTTGTCTAGGCGGGCAGGCGCGCGGAACTTGTAACCGTACAGCCTGTCGATCGGCGCCTTCAGCTCGCGGTAGACTGCGTCCGTCACGACCAGAGCCCGGTCAAAATACGCGGTCCCCCCTAGTGGGAACTGGCTCGTGATCTGGGTGACCATCACGTGTGTGGCCGTGCGTGGCAACGTCAGCGCCCATTGCGTCGAGCGCCGCAACCACGTGTGCTGGAGCAGCACGCGACTGTAGATCGCCATCACGGCCTGGTCGCCATGCAGCGTCAATGCCGGTAACCCCGGCTGGACGCGCCGGATCCGCGTGTACGCAGACAGGCTGATCACATTGTAGAGGGTCCGATCCCCGTCACCGTCCGCACCTTGCAAACGGCCCGCCGCTAGTTTGGTCTCTAGCGGCACGGTCTGGGCAATCTGGCCGTCACCTAGCTGTTGCCGCACGATGTCGCGGCCGCGTGCCGAGGTCACCCCGTCTAAGGCGATTGCCTGATGCAGCCCCATCTGGCTGAACTGGTAGATGATCACGCCGCTTCCGAGCACCGTGATCGTCATGGTCGCCAGCAACGTGGTCAAAAACAGCGAGTGGCTGTTGTGCCGGACCCGCTTGCGCAGATCCGTCAGCGTCAGCAGGGCGGACGCCCGGCGCCGGACCTGGGGCAGGCGGATCAGCACTCCCGCAAGCGTCGGTAATGCCGTGCGAAACAGGCCGTAAGTGCCGACCAACCCCGCCACCAGGATCATCCCCCACAGCAGTGGGACCGACCAGCCCCGCACACTCGCCGTGTAGGTCCAACTGATCAGGTTGTAGGCGCCGACGTAAGCGCCGCCCAGCAGGAACAGACTGAACCCGGTCAGCAAGAGTTGCCAGCCGCTGTCGCGCCTGACCGGCGTTCGGGCCGGTGTCGGGTTTAAGGCGCGGCGCAGCGGCGTGCTGGCGATGGCCAGTGCGTTGAGCACGCCCAAAACAGCAAAGATCAATAGGTAGACCCCGGCTAACTCCAAAGCTGCACTGGTCGACCAGAGCAAGCCGGTACTAGTCTTCAACGCCATCCAACGCATCAGCATCATCACGAAGAACTTGGACAAGAGCACCCCTGCCCCCAAGCCGATCCCCACCGTGGCCAGGCCCTTGAGCAGGCTCTCGGCCACCAGCAACACGGCCAGCCGGCGAGTGGGCATGCCCAACAGGCGGTACACCCCGATCTGATCCATTCGCCGCATGATCATCACGCCGTTGAGGTACAGTAAGAAGACGATCTCAAACAACAGCAAGAGCACCAGCAACACGATCAAAAATGCAGGGACCATGTCGGGGGTCGCTGAGACCGTCCCGACCGCCTGCATCAGGCGGTCATCATCAGTGATCGCCAGCAGAGCGTACAAGACGGCCAGCATCGCGCTGGCGACCAGGACAAAGAGCCAGTTGGTCGTCGCGTTGCGCTTAAGGCTAGTCGCGAGGAGTTGTCGCACGCCGCCGCCCCCCTCCGTTGATCGTCGCTTCCATATCGATGATCCGATCGAAGAACTCCTGACGGGTGCCGTGCCGCGTCACTTCCGCGAAGTACGCCCCATCGCGAATGAAGATGATCCGGTTGCAAAAACTGGCAGTGAACGCATCATGAGTGACCATCATGATCGTCACATCCTCGGCTAAGTTGAGTTTCGTCAAGTACTGCAAGAGCTCCGTAGCCGCCATCGAATCGAGGCTCCCCGTTGGCTCATCTGCCAAGATCAAGCTGGGTCTGGTGATCATCGCGCGTGCAGCCGTGACCCGCTGCCGCTGGCCCAAGCTGAGCTGATCCGGATAGCGCGTGAGCAGGCTGGACAGTCCCAACACCTCCGCGACATGTGCCAAGCGCGCGGCCATATCGGTCGGACGCGGCGGTACAAAGGTCAACGGTAGCGTGATGTTATCCGCCACCGTCAGATCCGGGAGCAGGTTGAAGGTCTGAAAGATGAAGCCAAGTTGCTCACGCCGGTACTGCGCCGCCTCACTGTCGGTCAGCGTACTAAGGGCTTGACCCGCGACCCAGACATCGCCCAGCGTGGGGGTATCGAGCGTCGCGATCATGTTCAGTAGCGTGGACTTCCCCGCCCCACTAGGGCCCATGATGCCGACAAACTCGCCGGCGTCGACTTGAAAGTTAAGGTCGTTGAGCGCGGCGACCCGGTTGAACCGGTGACCGTAGATCTTGGTGAGATGATCGACTTTGACGACTCGCATGATGGCCGCCTCCTTTTGGCTCTATCATACCAGAATCCCACAGGCCGCGGGGCATTCGCCTTGTTATCACCGGCCAAAACCGCTACGATAATAGAGAATGGAGATGAGTGCAATGTTCAAGATCATGATCGTTGAAGACGATCGGACTATCGCGGACCTGATCGCGCAGGCCCTGACCAAGTGGCAGTTCACCGCGACCGTCGTGACAGACTTCAATACCGTCGATACGCAGTTCGAGGCCGAATCGCCAGACCTCGTGTTATTAGACATCAACCTGCCGGTCTATGATGGGTACTACTGGGTCCGCAAGATCCGTGACATCAGCCACGTCCCCGTGATCTTCATCTCAAGTCGCAACACCAACATGGACATGGTGATGGCAATGAACCTCGGGGCGGATGATTTTGTCAACAAACCCTTCGCCATCGAGGTGCTCGTCGCCAAGATCAACGCGCTGCTCCGGCGCACATACAATTACAGCGATGGCAGTGGGGACGTCTTAGTCCACAACGGCTTGAGCCTGGACCTGCAGACCGGGATGGCCAGTGTCGGGGACACCGAGATCAACCTCTCAAAGAACGAATATAAGCTCTTACAGATCCTGCTACGCGCGCATGGCGCGATCGTCAGTCGCTCGCGCCTGCTCAAGGACCTCTGGCAAGACGAGCGGTTCGTCGACGACAACACCCTGACCGTCAACATCAATCGCCTGCGCAAAAAAATCGCGGAAGCTGGCCTACCAGACTACATTGAGACCAAAGTCGGCCAGGGGTACATCATCCCCTGACGCACGGAAAGGAGTCGCCCATGCGCTTGCGCGATTACTTACACGACCACCTGATCCAGATCGCCGTTTTCTTGGTCGGCCTCGGCGCGTTTTGCTTCGGGCTGTGGCTAGATCCAGACCAGCAAGTCCGCCTCTCGACGCTGGTCTACGTCGCGGCGCTGACCGTTCTGGCCGGGGCTGGGTTCCTCTGGTGGCGCTACCGGGTCACCCGGGCATGGCTTCGCCAGCTACAAGCGCGCACAGACGCGGGGGCCGGGGCGCTGGATTGGCCCCTACCGCCGGCACACACCGTCCGCGAGCAGACGGTCGTCACGGCCTACAACCACCTGTTGCGCGAGCATCAGCGCAGCCAATCCACGCTGCTGGCCAACCAGCAGGACCAAAAAAGCTTCATCGACTCATGGGTCCATGAGATCAAAGTCCCCTTGGCGGCCAGTCGGTTGTTGACCGACAGCCTCGATGGCCGGGCGCCAGAGGTGGAGATGGACCAGCTTACCTTGCAGCTTGATCGGATCGACCACTACGTCGAGCAGGTCCTCTACTACGCACGCCTCGACAGCTTCGCCCGCGATTACCTGCTCCAAGAACACGGGTTGCGCGCCATCGTCGACGCCGTGATCGTCGACGCCCGCAACCGGTTCATCGCCCAGCACATCCGCTTCACCCTCACCGGGCACGACCAAGTCGTCGTCACCGATGACAAGTGGCTCCGCTTCATCCTCGCCCAACTGGTCTCCAATGCCCTGAAGTATACGGCAGACGGCGGTCTGATCACCGCGACGCTGGCGGCGACACGCGATGAGGTGACCCTTGCGATCCAAGACTCCGGGATCGGCATCCCCGATGACGAACAGCACCGCGTCTTCGAGAAGGGCTTCACCGGGACCAATGGCCGTAACGCCAACCAAAAATCGACCGGGCTCGGGCTCTACTTAGCCCAACGCCTGAGCGATAAACTCGGCCACCACCTGACACTGACGTCTCGTGTCGGTAAGGGCACAACGGTGACGCTCCACTTTCCCAACCTCAGTTACTATGGGGAGTCTGGACCGACCCTGACCAAACCGCAACTTCAGAAAGGAGCTGATCGCCATGGCGACCACGATGACATTTGACCGCTGGCGATTGATGGAGAACTTGAGCACACACTGGATCACCCTAGCGATGATCCTCACGCTCATCTTGTTGATGGGCCTGGCGATTGTGACCCAGTCCGTTCGCCGCAAGTCCCTGCGTCGCCGCGTACAACTGGGCCTGACCGGTGCGATCCTGCTGTGTGCCGGCGGTGGACTCGTCGCTTGGCGCTACATCCAGCCCTATCTTGAGATCCGCCACTATGTCACCCCTCGTGTCCGCGTCGCTCACCCAGAATTCTTCGGCCTTGTGCCTGAATCGGGCACGACCGTCGGCAACAGCGCCGGGGTGAACAACTACGCTGACATGGCCCATCTCCCGATGTACGATCGCCACACCGTGCGCAAGCCGGTGACTTACCTCGGGCAGGACCACAGCACGGCCTACTTCGAGATGTTTGATCGCATCTACAGCTTCAGCGGACCCGTCAAGGTCGGCGGGGTCAAGCAGGCGGTCCTTCAAGGTGACCGCTACACCCTTAACGACACGCGCTACCGGCAACTCGGGTTCATCGACCCGACCAAGATCTCGACCCGCGCACTAGTCGTCCCTGCCGCCAAGACCTACGACCTCCCTAACGCCACGAAGGTCTATGCCCTCCAGACGGCTGGCTTCACTTGGACCACGGAACGGTCGAGCTCGATCGATGACGTGGATTGAGCGATCCCACGCACAAAGCCTCGCCACCGCCCAAAGTTTGGGTGGCAGCGAGGCTTTTTTGCGCCGGTTCAACGCTGAAGGTGCGCCCACAATTCAACGGTGCCCTTGGCCAGCGAGGCCGGCACATCGATGATGCGCTGGTTGCGACTGCCGCGAAATTGCAGCGTCAAGTCCTTCTCGGCTTCCAGGAAGCGCCCATCGACCAGAATGTCGATCAGGTCGAGTAGCGCCAACTTGTCTGGCGACTCCTGCATCAGTTCATCCCACTTGTAACCTGTCCAGCTCCAGATATCCTTCGTGTGCCCGAACGTGGCGCGGACTCGGCGGCATAGCTGCAGACACGTCTGGGTGTTGAGGAACGGCTCGCCGCCCAAGAGCGTCAGCCCTTGCACGTACGGCTGCGCGAGATCCGCGATGATCTGATCCTCCAGCGCCTGCGTGTAAGGCTGCCCGTAGTGAAAATTCTGGGCGACCTTGTTGTAACACCCGGGGCAAGCGAACTTGCACCCAGAGACGTAGAGGCTACAGCGGACCCCTTCGCCATCGACGAAGGTGAAGGGCTTGTAGCTGGCCACATACCCCTGTGACCAGTCAGCCGCGAGCCACTCCAATGGTTGCGGGTCATTCGGTAAGGTTTTGGGCATACGATCACTCCATTCAATGTTTCCATCCTACCACAAGATGTAGCATCAAAACAGCCCTCAGCACATGATGTTGAGGGCTGGACGATCAGAGTGCCTTGGCCCCGATGTCGGTGCGACTGGCCAGCAAACCGAGCAACGGACGCAACCGGTCATACGCGCTGGCCTGCGCCGCCGCCGGGGTGTCTCCGACCCCGACGACGGTGAAGACGCGGCCCCCGCCGGTCTGCAAGCCATCGGTCCCGTGGGCGATACCGGCCGGCAACCAATCGTTACGCGCCTCAAGCGCTGGTGTGACGACTGGCAAGACTGGCGTGGTCGCCTGCGGGTAGCCTGGATGCGCGGCGACCACGCCGACGTAGGTCCGACCAGTCAGCGTCAGGGGTTCGGCCGCGCCGCTCATCAAGTCAACGGTCAGCTGATAAAAATCATTCTCGACCTGGGGCAGCAGCACTTGGGTCTCTGGATCGCCGAAGCGCAGGTTGTACTCCAGTAACTTGGGCCCAGCCGCCGTGAACATCAGGCCCAGGTACAAGACCCCGCAGCCGTCGAGGCCATCCGCCGCCATCCCCGCAAGTGTCTGGTCGACCAACGCCGCCGCCTGTTCACGCTGGTGGGTCGTGAACTGCGGCGCTGGGCTGATCGCCCCCATGCCCCCAGTATTCGGGCCTTCGTCGCCGTCGAATCGCCGCTTGTGGTCCTGTGCGAGTGGGAACAGCACCCGCGTCGTCCCATTAAACATCGCCAGCACCGAGGCCTCTGCACCGCTCAGGTATTGCTCGATCAGGACCGGCGCCGCAGGGTGATCGGCGTAGAGGGCCTGAAGCGCGCTTGTGGCTGCCGCTGCCGTCGTCGCAACAGTCACGCCCTTGCCGGCGGCCAACCCATCCGCCTTGATCACGACCGGTAGTCCGGCCGCCTGGACGGCGGCCTGCGCCGCCGCTAGGTCATGGGCCACCGTCGCGGTCGCCGTCGGCAACCCGTGACGGGCCATGAAGGCCTTGGCGAACTGCTTGCTACTTTCAAGTTGTGCCAGTTCCGCCGTGGGGCCAAAGATCGCCAGCCCCGCGTCTTGAAACGCGTCCACGAGTCCCGCCGCCAGCGGTTGTTCCGGCCCGACAAAGGTCAAAGCGACGTTCGTCCGCGCGAATGCGATCAGCGAGGCGGTATCGTCCTCATAGAGTGGCACGAGGGTCAGCCCCAGTAGTGGCATGCCCGCGTTACCAGGGGCGACAAAAACAGTCTCGACTTGCGGCGAGGCGAGAAACGCCTTACCCAGTGCGCTTTCACGCGCACCGCTACCGATCACCAGTACATTGACCATGGTTCTCCTCCTTGGCTGAGCTCAGTGACGGAAGTGCCGCACACCGGTGGTGACCATCGCGATCCCGTACTTGTCCGCCATGGCGATCGAATCCTTATCCCGGATCGACCCGCCCGGCTGAATGATCGCGCGGATCCCGTGCTGCGCCGCATATTCAACGCAGTCATCCATCGGGAAGAACGCATCGGAGGCGAGGACTGCCCCAGCAAAGTCAGCGTTTTGCTGTGCCTGCTTCAGCGCGATCGCCACCGACCCGATCCGGTTCATCTGGCCGGCGCCGATCCCCAAGGTCTGCCCGTCGCGTACAACGACGATCGCATTGGACTTGACGTGCTTGACGACCTGCTGACCGAAAAGCAACGCCTTGAGCTGTGCCGCAGTCGGCTGGACTTTGGTCACCACGGTCACATCCGCTTCGGTCTCCACGCGGTCATCACTGGTTTGTCGCAGCAGCCCACCGAGCAGGTCGACCGATTCGATATGCGGCGTCTCATGGACTGCGGCCAGCTGGATGGTCATCAGCCGCAGGTTCTTCTTCTTCGCCAACACGGCCAGTGCGTCATCATCAAAAGCTGGCGCCATGATGATCTCAAGAAACAGGGCGTGCATTTTTTCGGCGGTCGCCAGGTCGACCGGTCGGTTCAAGGCGATGATCCCGCCGAAGATCGACGTCGAATCTGCCGCATACGCTTTGTCCCACGCGGCTTCGATCGTCTCCCCTTGCCCGATCCCGCAGGGGTTCATGTGCTTGACGGCCACCACCGTCGGCCCGTCGAACTCGTTCAACATGCTCAGTGCGGCGTCTGCGTCGCGAATGTTATTGTACGACAGCGCCTTGCCGTGGAGCTGGACCGCGTTCACCAGCGACTCCTGCGGTGCGTCTGGCGCAGCGTAGAACGCCGCCTGCTGGTGGCTATTTTCGCCATAGCGCAAGGCTTGCTTCAGCGTGTACGTCGGGGTGTAGCGTGTCGGGAACGGTTCTGGGTCAAGGTACGCGGCGATCTGCGCATCGTAGGCCGCCGTTACTTGGAACACCTTGGCCGCCAAGCGCGCGCGCAGGGCAGCGTCGTCTGCGTCCAAGCCCGCCAGGACCGCCGAGTAATCGGCCGGGTCGACCACCGCCCAGACGCTGTCACTGTTCTTCGCTGCCGCCCGCAGCGCACTAGGTCCCCCAATATCGATCTGTTCGATCGCTTCTGGGCGGGTGACGTCCGGCTTGGCGACCGTCTCAGCGAACGGGTAGAGGTTCACACAGATCACATCGATCGGCGTGATCTCATGCGCCTGTAACGCCGCCATGTGCGTCGGATCGTCGCGCTTGGCGAGGATACCGCCATGGATCCGGGGATGGAGGGTCTTCACCCGCCCGTCCAACATCTCTGGAAAGCCGGTCACGGCCTCGACGCCAGTGACTGCCAGCCCCGCGGCAGTCAGCACCTTGGCTGTCCCACCGGTCGAGACCAGTTCGAACCCTCGGTCGATCAGACCTTGCGCAAATTCAGTCAGGCCAGTCTTATCAGACACACTCAGCAATGCACGTTTCACGTTATATCGCTCCTTCTTCAATGAGTCGGTCAACAGTTGTCGGTAATAAGCGGTGTTCCACCGCGTGGATCGCGGTGGCAAGGTCGGCGCAGGACATGTGTGGCAGCACCGCGACCGGCACCTGCGCCAGGATGCGTCCGGAGTCGATCCCAGCATCGACGACATGCACCGTCACCCCAGTCACCTTGACGCCATACGCGTAGGCGTCCTCGATCCCCGTGCGGCCGGGAAAACTCGGCAGCAAGGCGGGATGCAGGTTAATGATCCGGTCAGGGTACGCCGCGAGTAGCGTCGGTCCGATGATCCGCATGAATCCCGCAAGGATCAGCAGGTCGGCCGGTGGGAGCATTGCCACGATCGCCTGTTCGGCCGCACGCTTGGTCGGATACGCCTTGTAGTCGACCGTCAACGTCGGGATCCCGGCTGCCTCGGCCTTGGCGAGCACCGGTGCATCTGCATGGTCGCACACTAAGGCCACGATCTGGGCCAGTGGGCTGGCCGCATAATGCGCCGCCAGCGCCGCAAAGTTGCTCCCAGTCCCCGAGGCAAAGATGATCAATCGTTTCATTCGCCCCTCCATGTCAGCGCGTGCGTCGACCGCGGCGTCACCCGGCCGATCTTACGCGCGTGCGGCAGCGCCGCCAGCACCGCCGGCACATCTGTCGCCGAGACGGCCAAGACCAACCCGATCCCCAGGTTGAACGTCCGCCGCATCTCCGCTTTAGCTAGGCCACCGGCTGTCTGTAACCGCTGGAACAGCTCCGGCCACGTCCAGCTCGCCGGATCGATCTCTGCCGCCAGCGCTGCCGGTAACATCCGAGGCACATTGTCCGTGAAGCCCCCACCGGTGATGTGCGCGATCCCGTGGATCAACCCCGCTTGAATCAGCGGCAGGACCTCCCGCACGTAGATCTTCGTCGGCTGCAGCAGCGCCGTGGTCACCTCGGTCCCATCCGCCAGCGGCATGTTGCCGAGATTGGTCTCAGCCAGCAACTCGCGGACGAGCGAGAAGCCGTTGCTGTGCACGCCACTAGACGGCAACCCGATCAGGACGTCGCCGGCCGTCACATGCTTCGGCAGCATCTGTGACGCTGACGCAACGCCAACGGCAAACCCCGCGAGGTCGTAGTGATGCTGCGGATACATTCCAGGCATCTCGGCAGTCTCGCCACCGATCAGCGCCATCCCCGCCTGGCTACACCCATACGCGATCCCGCGCACGATCGTCTCGATGCGCGCCGGGTCGACCACATCTGTCGCGAGGTAGTCGAGAAAAAACAGTGGCTGCGCGCCACTTGCGAGCAGGTCGTTTGCGACCATCGCGACCAGGTCGATCCCGATGGTATCGTGCTGATCACACTGCAGGGCTAGCAGTAGCTTCGTGCCAACGCCATCGGTCGCGCTGACCAACACCGGCTCGGGAACCTCTGGCATCCGGTAGGCTGCCGCAAAGCCGCCGAGTTGATCGAGCACCGCCGGATTCTGCGTCGCTTGCGCGAGTGGCGCGATCCGCCGCACCGTTTCGTTGCCCGCTTCGATACTGACGCCGGCGTGTTCGTAATCGATCGTCATGCGTAGACCTCCTTCACGTTGATGTGCAGTTGCGACAGCTCATGATCGAGGTTCGTCGCATAATCGTCTAGGTCCGTCGGGTACTCGCCCGTAAAGTAGGCGACACACAACCCGCCGTTCGGCGCGGTGGTCGGTAGCGCGACGCTGTCTTCCAGCCCCTGGACGGAGAGGAAACCCAACGAATCCACGCCCAGCGTCGCCTTCATCTCGGCCACGCTTTGATTGGCGGCCATCAGTTCCTTGGTGGTCTGAATGTCGATCCCGTAAAAACACGGGAACCGCAACGGTGGGCTGGCGATGCGTAAGTGCACCGCCTTGGCCCCTGCGTCTTTGAGCAGCTGGACTAGCTGGATAGCCGTGGTCCCGCGCACGATGGAGTCATCGACCAGCACCACACGCTTGCCGCTGACAACCGCGCGTACGGCACTGAGCTTCATCCGCACGCTTTTTTCCCGCAACGCCTGAGTTGGCTGAATGAACGTGCGCGCGACGTACTGGCTCTTGACCAACCCGAGCTCGTACGGCAGGCCACTGGCCCGTGCATAGCCGATTGCGGCAGATAACGAGGAGTTCGGCACGCCGACGACAATGTCACCGTCCGCTGGCTGCTCGGCCGCCAAGCGTTCGCCCATGGCCACGCGCGCCTGGTGCACGTTGACCCCGTGAATCTCCGAATCTGGCCGGGCGAAGTAGACGAACTCCATCGAGCAGACGGCCAGTTGGGTGCGGCTCGTGTAGGCCTCGACGGTCATGCCGGCGTCTGTGATCGTGACCAGCTCACCAGGCTGCACGTCTTGCAAGTAAGTGGCGCCGACCGCGTTCAGCGCGGCCGTTTCGCTACACACGATCAGGCCGCCGTCTGGCCGCTGACCCACCACCAGCGGTCGAAACCCGTTGGGATCGACGGCCGCATATAGGCCCGTCTCCGTCAGTAAAACGAAGGCAAACCCACCGTGGACCTGGTTCAGCGCGGCTTTGAGTTGCGCCTTGAACGTCGGCGCAGGGCTACGCCGCAACAGGTGCATCAGCACCTCAGTGTCGCTGGTCGACTGAAAGATCGCACCGTCCGCTTCGAGCTTCGCGCGCAGCGAGATCGCGTTCGTCAAGTTCCCGTTGTGCGCCAGCGCGACCGCGGCATCGGTGAAGCGAAACAGCAGCGGCTGAATGTTCTCAAGAATCCGCCCCCCCGCAGTTGCATAACGCACGTGACCCAAGGCCGCATCCCCGCGCAATTGCTGCAGCGATTCGGGCTGGGCGAAGACCTCCGACACCAGCCCGAACCCGTAATGGCGTCGAAGCCCGGCCGGGGTTTTGCCCACGATCCCGGCGCCTTCTTGCCCGCGGTGCTGGAGGGTGTGGAGCCCGAGGTGCGTGACTTCGACGGCGTGTGGGTCGCCCCACACCCCGAAGACCCCGCATTCCTCGTTCAGGCTCTTTACTTCAGCTGACATTGCAATGCCTCCTCGTTGAGTGCCTTCAGCGCTTGGACCGGCGCCTGGATCACTTGATCTTGCGCATAGACGGTCAGCATCGCATCGGCCGTCTCACCCAATCGCTGCGCCCGCCCCTCGGTCAGAGCCTCGAACGCGGCCTGCGCGGCGGCGGGGACCGTGACCACGAAGCGGCCTTGCGTCTCACTGAACAGCCGGACCGCAGGCCAATCCACGCTGACCTGCGCACCGATCCCGTGGCCAAAGCTCATCTCGGCCAGGGCGACCAACAGCCCGCCGTCAGCCACATCGTGCGCCGCCGTGACCAGGTGCCGGCGGATCGCCTGCAAGACCAGGGCCTGGGTGGCTTTTTCCGCCTCAAGGTCTAGCGGGCGCAGCGACCCACTGACCGTGCCGGTCTGCACTTGTTGTAGCAGCGACCCGTTATAGTCGTCGCCTGTGGCCCCGACAACGTAGATCGCTTCACCGGTCGCCTTGAAGGCCTGGGTCGTGATGGTCGTCAAGTCCTCGATCAACCCGACCATCCCGATCATTGGCGTCGGATAGATCGCCACCCCGTTCGTCTCGTTGTAAAGGGAGACGTTGCCGGAGATCACCGGCGTGTTGAGCACACGGGTCGCCGCCGTGATTCCCTTCGCGGATTCCGCCAGCTCGTAGAAGATCTCAGGCTTGGTCGGATCACCGTAGTTCAGGCAGTCCGTGATCCCGAGCGGTTCGGCGCCGCTGGCGACCAGATTCCGCGCCGCTTCCGCCACCGTGATCGCCCCACCGACCTCAGGGTCCAGATACAGATACCGGCCGTTGGAGTCGGTGGTCATCGCCAGCGCCCGGTGGGTGCCGCGCACCCGGACGACCGCGGCATCGCTACCTGGCCCAACGACGGTGTTCGTCTGCACTTGGGCGTCGTAGCGCTGGTACAGGAAGGCTTTGTCCGCCACGTTCGGATCCGTGAGCAACTGCTTGAGGGTCGCCAAGGCGTTCGGGACCCGCGGCGCAAAATCAGGGGCCGGATGGGCCAGCCGAGCAGGCCGGGCGCTGGCCTGGTGGTAGACCGGCGCATCCGACGTCAGGGCGCTGACCGGGACATCACAGACCACCTCACCATGGTGCAGCAGGCGGTAGCGGTGCCCCGCCTCAACGTGCCCGCACACCACCGCATCGAGGTCGTAGCGCTTGAACAGCGCGATGATCTCCGCCTCACTGCCCGCTTGCACGCAGAGCATCATCCGCTCCTGCGATTCGCTGAGCATGATCTCGAACGGCGTCATGTTCGGCTCCCGCTGCGGGATCAGATCGAGGTCCATCACCATCCCAGAAGCCGACTTATCCGCCATCTCGACGGTCGAGGAGACCAGTCCCGCCGCCCCCATGTCCTGCATCCCGACGAGCACATCTTGGTGCGCCCGTGTCACCTCCAGGCAAGCATCCATCAGGAGCTTCTCCATGAATGGATCGCCGACTTGCACCGCAGACCGGTCCGCTTCGGCCTCATCCGAGAACTCCGCGGAAGCAAAACTGGCCCCGTTGATCCCATCACGACCGGTCTTGGCCCCAACGTAGATCAGCGCGTTGCCGACCCCAGCCGCCTTCCCCTTTTGGATCTTCGCTTTGTCCATCACCCCAACGCACATCGCGTTGACGAGCGGATTCTTCGCGTAGGACGCCGCGAACTTGATCTCACCGCCCACGGTGGGGATCCCGATCGCGTTGCCGTAGCCGCCGATCCCGGCGACGACCTGGTCGATCAGCTGCTTTGTGCGTGGGTCCTGCGGAGACCCGAACGCCAGCGAATCCAGCACGGCGATCGGCTTAGCCCCGATAGAGAAAATGTCGCGGATGATCCCACCGACCCCGGTGGCCGCCCCTTCGTATGGCTCGACGGCGCTTGGGTGGTTATGGCTTTCCGCCTTGAAGACCACCGCCTTGCCCTCACCGATATCGATCACGCCGGCGCCTTCACCGGGCCCCATCAGGACGCGGTCGTTTTTGGTCCAAAAAGTTTTTAGCACCGGCTTGCTGAACTTATAGGCACAATGCTCGCTCCACATCCCGCTCGCAAGGCCGATCTCCGTATAGGTCGGCAGGCGCCCCAGCAGTGCGGCGTACCGATCGTACTCTGCTTCTGTCAAGCCCCACGCCAGGTAGGGTTTGACGGTACGGATCGTCTCTGGACTCATTTCAGTTTGCAACACGGTCGCTTGCTCCTTTCGTCGCTTCGATCAGGGATCGGAACACCCCGAGGCCGTCGGTGCCGCCGAGTAACGCCTCCACGGCGCGCTCAGGATGCGGCATCATCCCCAGCACGTTGCCCTGCGCGTTGGTCAGCCCCGCGATGTCATTCGCACTGCCGTTCGGATTGTGCGCGTAGCGGAACACGACCTGCCCGTTGGCCTCAAGCGTCGCGAGTGTGTCTGGGTCCGCGTAGTAATTGCCTTCCCCGTGGGCGATTGGGAGCACGATCCGCTGACCGGACGTGTACGCCGTCGAGAACGCCGTGTTGGCATTGGCCACGATCAGGGGTTCCGGCTCGCAGATGAACTGTAGGCTGCGGTTCCACTGGAGCGCACCGGGCAGCAGCCCGGCCTCAGTCAGGATCTGAAAGCCGTTGCAGATGCCCAAGACGTACCCACCGGCCGCGGCAAACGTCTGCAGGGCTGTCATCACCGGTGCGAACTTCGCGATCGCACCGCTACGCAAGTAATCCCCGTACGAGAAGCCACCAGGGACCAGGACCAGGTCGTACCCGGTCAGGTCGGTGTGATCGGCCGGGACCATAGTCGCCGCCTGCCCACACACGGTTTCGACGGCCCAGAGCAGGTCTTCGTCACAGTTTGACCCTGGAAAGCTCAGCACGGCCGCCTTCATGCGCCCACCGCCGTCAGGTCGAACCGGTAGCTTTCCATGTTGACATTGGCCAGCATCTGATCGCAGATCGCATCGATCTGCTCACGCGCGGCCGCCTCAGAGTTCGCCTGGAGGGTCAGCTCGAAGTACTTACCGACCAGCACGTCTTGCACATTGGTCTGGCCCAGCCGACCGAGCGTTTTTTTGATCACTTCCGCCTTGGGGTCCAGAACGCTCGGCTTGTAGTTGACGTAGATCTTGGCTTTATACATGTTGTGCTCCTTTCAGGCGATCCAGCACCATCTGGTAGACCGGCTGCAGCGGCCCCTGGTCCTTGCGAAAGACGTCTTTGTCCAGCGAGCGACCGCTGGCCTCATCGACGAGCCGGAAGTTATCCGGCGACAACTCATCGGCCAGCACCAACGTGCCGTCCGCCAGGCGGCCAAACTCAAGCTTGAAGTCGACGAGCTCGATCCCGATCTGGGCAAACCGCGCCTTGAGGTAAGTGTTGACCCGGTCGCTCAGCGCGTGGACCGCGTCAAGCGTTGCCTGATCGGCGAGCCCCAGCGCGATGATCTGCTCATCGTTGATGAACGGGTCATCCAAGGCATCCGACTTGTAGTAGAACTCATGCACTGCCGGGACCAGCGGCTGCAAGTGTGTGGCCTGGAACTTGCGCTCGAAGCTACCAGACGCGAAGTTGCGAACGACCGCCTCAAGCGGGAGCATCGCACACCGTCGCACCAGCATCGTGGTATCATCACGCGTCTCGAGGTAGTGGGTCGGCAGCCCGGCCGCGTTCAGCTCCGCGAACAGGAGGCTGGAGATCTGGCGGTTCAACGTGCCCTTGCCCGGGATCGCCACTTTTTTCTTGCCGTTCAGCGCAGTGGCCTGATCGAGGTACTCGACCCACAGCACATCAGGCGTCTCTGTCGCGTACATTTTCTTGGCCTTGCCGGTATATAACAGCTCAGTTTTGTTCATCTTGGTCTCCTTCCAGGCGGACTGCCGCCAACCGTTCAGCGCTGGCGCCACCGCACACAGTGATGTGCCCCATCTTGCGACCCGGCCGCGGTTCGGCCTTGCCGTAATCGTGCAGGTGCCAATCAGGGTGCGCGGACCAAGTGCGCCGCGCCGTCTCGAGATCGTCCCCCAGCAAGTTGCGCATCACCGCCGGCTGCGTCAGCGTGATCGGCGGGATCGACAGACCACAGATGCTCAGGATATGTGCGGTGAACTGAGAAAAATTGCACGCTTCGATCGAATAGTGTCCGGAGTTGTGTGGCCGTGGCGCCAGCTCGTTGACGACCACGCCACTCGTGCTCTCAAACAGCTCGATCCCCAGCACCCCGCGCAAGTCGAGCGCCACGGCGATCTTACTTGCCAGCTGCTCGATCTGGTGGCGGCCCCCCGGGGTCAAGTTCGGGGCCGGGGCGATCGTCGTGTGCAGAATATGCGCCTCGTGGCGATTCTCGACCACGGGGAACGGCCGGACCTCATCGCGGCCGTCGCGTGTGACCATCAGGGACAGCTCACGCACGAAGCTGAGCCGTTCCTCTAAGATGCACGGGGCAGATGCCGCCAAGGCCTGTGCGGCCGGTACATCGGCCGCCGTGTTAATGTCGACTTGACCATGGCCGTCATAGCCGCCGGTCGTCGTCTTCAGAATGCTCGGCACCCCGATCCGGTGGATCGCCGGGATCACTGCGGCCGCGTCTGGCACGGCCGCAAACGCGGCGGTCGGGAGTCCGTGATCACGCAGGAAGGTCTTTTCGGACAGCCGGTCTCGGGTGATCGCCAGCATGGCAGTACCCTGTGGCAGCGCGGCTTGGCGCTGCGCCGCGGCCAAGGCAGTCAGATCGACATTCTCGAACTCATAGGTCAAAACATCGGCCCGCGCGGCCAGCGCCGCCAGCGCCGCCTCGTCCGCGTAATCGGCCTCGATCTGAAAATCCGCGACCTGGCCCGCCGGTGCGTTAGGCGTCGGATCAAGGACTCCGACAGTGTAACCCATCGCTTTAGCCGCTAAGGCCAGCATCCGCCCCAGTTGACCACCACCAACGATGCCGATCGTGGCTGGCGGCAGGATCTGCTTAATCATCGAGTTGGGCCTCGCTTTCAGCGGCCTGGCGCGTCTGGGTCGCCCGGTATGCCGTCAAGGCCGTCGCTACCGGCTCGTGCGCCAGACTCAAGATGCTCGCCGCCATTAGCGCCGCGTTCTTGGCCCCGGCCTCGCCGATCGCCATGGTCGCCACCGGCACGCCGGCCGGCATCTGCACGATCGACAGCAAGGAGTCCACACCGTTTAATGTTCGGGTTTGGATCGGAACACCGATCACTGGCAAGGTGGTATTCGCCGCCAACATCCCCGGCAGGTGTGCCGCGCCACCTGCCCCCGCGATGATCACATCGATCCGCGCCGCACGCGCGGTCTGCGCGAACTGCGCCAGCGTCTCGGGCATCCGATGGGCCGAAATGACCCGTTTTTCATAAGGGATCCCCAGTGTATCAAGGAGTTCTGCTGCCTGCTTCATTGTGGGCCAATCCGAGATCGACCCCATCACGATCGCCACTTGCACGATAGCCACCCACTTTCTTAAGTTGCTTGTAGTTTAGCATGGACACGAGCGTCTTTCAACATAATTTCGGAACGTTTATTGATAGATATATTTATAATGTTCGTGTTTATTGTTCGCATAAAAAAAGGCTGTGCCGCGTGCACAGCCTTCGCCGTTATTGTTGCTGTTCAAAGTTGGCAACCGCCCCCATCAGGTTCGCCGCTTCAAGATACTTGCAGCTCATCACGCTCGGCTTAACGTCCGCGATCTCGACAGTTGCCATCACTTGGTCCAGATGCCGTTCAATGCCTGGGATCAGCGCTGGATTACGCGAGATCCCCCCGCCGATCAAGAACACTTCCGGGTCGAAACTGTACTGCAGGTTGAAGATCGCCTCAGCCAGCGCCTGATACATCTGCTCGGTCAAACGGACCGCCAGTGCATCTCCCGCCGCCGCGCGCTCAAACACGTCCTGACCCGAGACCACCTCACCGCTGGCCGCTTCATAAGCCTTGGCGACCGCAACGGCCGTCCCCTGATGACTCAACGTGTCACCGTTTTGAAGCATATACCCGAATTCACCGCCGAGTAGGTGGTGACCGTGTGCCACGCGGCCTTCTGCGATGATCGCCCCACCGACCCCGGTGCCGAGGACCAGGACCGCCACCCGCTGACGACCGGCAGCAGCGCCGCTGGCCACTTCGGCCAACGCCGCACAGTTGGCATCATTCTCGATCGCCACCGGCAGCCCGAAGCGCCGCTCAAGTTCTGGGACGATCTTGAAGTTGTGGATATAGGGCAGCGCGCTGGCGCCTTCGATCACCCCCGTCGCCTGGTTGACCGCACCCGGCGACGAAATTGCCACGCCGGTCAGCGGTCCCGCCTCCTTAAGCTTCTCGACCGCGGCGCTCAGCACGGCATAAAACGCGTCCAGCGTCGCTGGTGATGCCTCCGCAAAGCGCGCCGTCAGCGCCCCGTCTGCGTACCGGGCAAACTTGATGGTCGTCCCACCGATATCGATCACTGCAAGTGTCATTGTCTCACATCTCATTTCGTATTTGATCGCCGTCATGGCGTATAAACTCAGTGTAGACGCCTGTGTAACCGGTGTCAAACCAGTTTATCGGCCCCGAGACGACCAAAAAAGCCGATGTCTGACGACACCGACCTTTGCAGGCTTACTTCGTGAATTCTTCGACGAGCTTCTTGTTCTCATCGTTGGAAATGGATTCGTTAAGGGCCTTATCGGCCAACTTCGCCATATCCGCCGTCGAGAGCCGCTTCATCAGGCTACGGATCTTCAAGACGCTGGTTGCGGACATGGAGTATTCGTCCAGGCCCATCCCAAGCAGGATCGGGACCATGATCGGGTCGCCAGCGGCTTCCCCACACATGCCAGCCCACTTGCCTTCCTTGTGCGCCGCATCGATCACGTTCTTGATCAAGCGCAGGATGGATGGGTTGTATGGCTGGTACAGGTAAGAGACATGCTCATTCCCGCGGTCAGCCGCCATGGTGTATTGGATCAAGTCATTGGTCCCGATGGAGAAGAAGTCCACGTGCTTGGCGAATTGATCGGCCAAGACAGCCGCGGCTGGGATCTCGATCATCATCCCCAATTGGATGGTGTCAGACACGGTCACCCCTTCGGCCACCAGCTTGGCCTTTTCTTCCAAGAAGACGGCCTTAGCGGCTTCGAACTCCTGAATCGTTGCGATCATCGGGAACATGATGCGCAATTCACCGAAGGCAGACGCGCGCAACAGGGCCCGCAACTGAGTGCGGAAGATATCCTGCTTATCCAGCGAGATGCGGATCGCGCGGTAACCCAGGAATGGGTTCTGTTCTTCTGGCAGCGGCAGGTACGGCAGGTGCTTGTCCCCACCGATATCCATGGTGCGCACAACGACTGGCTTCGGGTTCATCGTCTCAAGGACCTTCTTGTAGGCCTCGAACTGATCATCCTCCGTCGGCAGTTCTGCGGAGTCCATGTACAGGAATTCGGTCCGGTACAAGCCGATCGCTTCGGCCCCGTTGGCGAGGACGCCATCGAGGTCCTTCGGTGTGCCGATGTTCGCCGCCACGTCGAAGTGCTTGCCATCAGCGGTGACCGACTTGGCGGTCTTGAGCAGTGCCCATTCCGCTTTCTGGTCCGCGTATGCCTTCGCTTCTTTGGCAGACGCCTCGACTTGTTCAGGCGTCGGGTCGATGGTCACGTCGCCGGTCAGGCCGTCGACGGTCAGCATCTGGCCTTCCGCCACGCTGGTCGTGATGTCTTGGGTCCCAACGACAGCTGGGATCTCAAGCGAGCGGGCCATAATCGCACTGTGGGCGGTCCGGCCACCGATATCGGTCACGAACGCCTTGACGTAAGTCTTGTTCAGCTGTGCAGTGTCAGACGGCGTCAAGTCGTGCGCCACAACGATCACTTCAGAATCGATCAGTGCCGGGTTCGGCAAAGCTCGTCCGAGCAGGTGGGCGAGCACCCGTGTCGAAACGTCGCGGAGGTCCGCAGCACGTTCCTGCATATACGGGTTGTCAGTCATCGCTTCAAACATGCCGATGAACATGTCGGAAACCGACTTCAGCGCGGCTTCAGCATTGACCTTATCATCCTTGATGTTGGTCTCGATGGCACCGGTGAATTCTGGATCAGCCAGGATCATCATGTGGGCATCGAAGACCTGAGCTTCTTCTTCGCCAAGTGATTCAGCCGCCTTGTCGCGGATGATCTTCAGTTCGCTGTTGCTCTGGTCGAGTGCTTGGTGCAAACGGTCGATTTCTTTTTCTGGATCTTCAATAGTAGACTGAGAAAATGACAAATCGGGTTGCACTAACAAGTAGGCCTTCGCAGTTGCGATGCCGTCACTAGCGGCGATCCCTTTGAGTTGCTTTGTCATTAGTCAGACAGACCTTCCTTTTTCATCGTATCTTCGATCGCTGCGATGGCTTCGGCTTCGTCAGCGCCTTCTGCGGAGATGGTCACGTCGGCACCCTGGCCAACGCCCAAGCTCATAACGCCCATGATGGACTTCAAGTTGACGCTCTTGCCCTTGTATTCCAAGTTGATGTCAGAGTTGAACTTGCTGGCCGCCTGAACCAAAAGGGTCGCTGGGCGGGCGTGGATCCCTGTTTCTGCAATAACATTAAATTCGCGTTTTTCCATGAGTAATCTGCTCCTTCGCATATAAAGTCTTTTGCCGAATAGAATGGACGATTCTATTTCTTGTAAACCTTACCATTATTCCGTTTTCGCGGCAAGTCTTAACAGCACTTTTAATCTTCCGACACGGATTGGTAGCGGTAGATGATCTGGCCGTTCCGCTTCGCCTGCCCGACGATCTCCTCACGGCCTGCGTAATTGGTCCAAGCCGCACGAAATGCGGTGAACGTCTCAGGCGTGATCTCGATCTGGTCCAGCTTGCCTGCCCGCATGTCATCCATCATCTGTCTGTAGTCCGGTGCCATTCGCCTACCCCCTTTGGCCGCGCCCATTGATGAGCTTCATCAGTTGACGCGATTTCACTGACACGATTATGCTAGCATTAAGCGAATGAAACCGCAAACATCGCGCCTTCGCCCGACACCTGCACCCGCTCAGCCGCGCGCCTCGTGGCCGACCGTGACCGGCACACCGAGCCCGCTCCCCTTACGATACCGGTCCAGCGGCGGTTAGGCAAGTTTTTTAGCACTCGTCGAGTCAGAGTGCTTGATTTTTCCGCGCGCTGTTGTATACTGATGGCAAGGTCAAAAAAGGTCAGACACTTTTTTGACGAAAGACCACGCGAGCAGGCCTCGCGTCCCCAGAGAAAGGTTGTGAATTCGGTGCTATGTGAGAACTGTCATCAAAATCCGGCGACCATCCACCTGTACACCAGCGTGAACGGTCAGCGGCAGGAGATCAACCTATGCCAGAACTGCTACCAGCAGCTCAAGGCGCAAGCAGGAGGTTCTATGAATCCAACGAATGCATCTAACGACCCCTTCGGCTTCAACAGCCTGGACGACATCTTCCGAGCGATGAGCCAGGGCGAACGCCCTCAGGGGCAACCACAGGAACAGACCCCGCCGACCCAAAGCGGCCGAGGCAACCGCGGCAGTAACCGCGGCGGCCAAGGCGTGTTGGCGCAATATGGTGTCAACCTGACCGATAAAGCGAAAAATGGCGAGATCGACCCCGTGATCGGCCGCGACCAAGAGATCGCGCGCGTGATCGAGATCCTTAACCGCCGGACTAAGAATAACCCCGTCCTGATCGGGGAAGCCGGGGTCGGCAAGACTGCGGTCGTTGAAGGCCTCGCGTTGAAGATCGCGCAAGGTGACGTCCCGGCCAAACTCCAGGACCGGCAAGTGATCCAGCTCGACGTCGTCTCGCTGGTCCAGGGCACCAGCATGCGCGGCCAGTTCGAGCAGCGCCTGCAGCAGTTGCTCGACGAGCTCAAGAAGAACCCGAACATCATCTTGTTCATCGATGAGATCCACGAGATCGTCGGCGCCGGCAACGCAGAAGGCGGTATGGACGCCGGCAACGTCCTGAAGCCGGCGCTCGCCCGAGGCGAGATGCAACTGGTCGGTGCGACAACCAACAACGAGTACCGCCAGATCGAAAAAGACTCCGCGCTCGCCCGTCGTCTGCAACCCGTGACGGTCGACGAACCAAGCGTCGAGGAGACCATCAAGATCCTGCAAGGCATCCAGCCACGCTACGAGGACTTCCACCACGTGACCTACACGCCGGAAGCGATCAATGCGGCCGTCACCCTGTCGAATCGCTACATCCAAGACCGCTTCCTGCCGGACAAGGCGATCGACCTGCTCGATGAAGCGGGCTCGCGCAAGAACCTGACGATCGCCGTTGCCGATCCGAAGACGCTCCAAGCCAAGATCGACGACGCCGAGAAGCAGAAACAAGATGCGCTGAAGCAAGAAGACTACGAAAAGGCCGCTTTCTACCGTGATCAGGTCACCAAGCTGCAGAACATGCAGGAAAAACAAAAACTCGACGCCAAGGAAGACATCCCGACGGTGACCGACAAGGACATGGAGCAGATCGTCGAACAGAAGACCAACATCCCAGTCGGTGAGCTCAAGCAGCAGGAACAGCAACAGCTCAAGGACCTCGCAGCCGACCTTGAGGCCCATGTGATCGGCCAAAACGAAGCGGTCGACAAGGTCGCGCGCGCGATCCGCCGCAACCGGATCGGCTTCAACAAGACCGGTCGACCGATCGGCAGCTTCCTGTTCGTCGGGCCGACCGGCGTCGGGAAGACCGAGTTGGCCAAGCAACTCGCTAAGGAGCTGTTCGGCTCACAGGAAGCGATGATCCGCTTCGACATGTCCGAGTACATGGAGAAGTTCAGTGTCTCCAAGCTCATCGGTTCGCCACCGGGCTATGTCGGCTACGAAGAAGCTGGCCAGCTGACCGAGCAGGTACGGCGCAATCCGTACAGCCTGATCTTGCTGGACGAGGTCGAAAAAGCCCACCCAGACGTGATGAACATGTTCCTGCAGATCCTCGACGACGGGCGCTTGACCGATAGCCAAGGTCGCACTGTCTCCTTCAAGGATACGATCATCATCATGACCAGCAACGCTGGAGCCACCGACGCGGAGGCGAATGTCGGCTTCGGTGCCTCAATCAAAGGGACGACTCGTAGTGTTCTGACACAGCTCGGCAACTACTTCAAGCCCGAGTTCTTGAACCGCTTCGATGATATCATCGAGTTCCAGCCGCTGGATAAGGCCGCCTTGCTCAAGATCGTCTCCCTGATGATCGACGAGACCAACGCGAACATCCACGACCAGGGCCTGACGATCCATGTCACCGATCCGGTCAAGGACAAGCTCGTCACGCTCGGTTACGACCCCGCAATGGGCGCTCGCCCGCTGCGCCGGGTGATCCAAGAACAGATCGAAGACCGCGTCGCGGACTTCTACCTCGATCACCCACAGGCCAAGGCCTTGGAGGCACGCATCGCCAATGGCGAGATCGCGATCTCCGAAGCCGGAGCATGACCGCGAACGGTCGGACCATGCGTCCGACCGTTTTTTTGGGCTTAGCCCACGCTGCCCCGCCGACGCGTCGCCTCGGCGTTTGCGAGACACCACTTTGCGACTTTCCGGTGGAATCCTTTTATTTTTCACCAAAAGTCCATTATAATGGAAATAGTAAGAAGAACGGGGGCAACGAAAATGCGTTTAATTGATATCACGAACAGCTACCCGCACCTCGTGGCGCAGCAGCTCGCCCACACCGATACGACCTACATCAAGCTTTACTCGCTCGGCAACGTGACCGTCGTCTACACCCGTGCACCGGGCCACGATGAGCTACTGTTCACCAGCGAGACCCGCAACATCAAAGATGCCGAGATCGCCTTTGCTTTGCAAAAGCTCTGCGGTGTCGAGTTCAACGACGTGACCGTGATCCGTGGTGACAAGATCGCCGAGGTGTCACTCGACACGACGAACGCGTGATGCTTCCCGAAAACACCGGCGCCGCCGGTGTTTTTTCGCACTTGGAGACTAATGATGGGACTTTTTGCCAAACTTAAGGCCTGGTGGCGGGCACGCCCCACCACGACCACGCCGCCGGCGGCCGTACCCGTCACATCGCGTCAGCAGCCGACCCCTGCGCCCGAGCCGCCGACTGGCGTGCCGCTGCCACCGGCCACCGGCACGCCGGCGACCAACGTTCATGTGACCGTGTACTTTTATGTTCGCGACCACACGCGTGACCTGCGGCCGCCACTTCAACTGAGCGGCCACACCGGGGCCCCGTTACCCCTCGTGCCACCGGTCATTGAAGGCTTCGCCCTTGCAGAGGTCGTTGGATTCACGACCACCTTCCCCGTGGCCAATCAATCGATCTTCTGCCTATACCGACCGTGCGTCGCTGCCCCGGTGCTCGTCTATCACCGCGACACGCACGGCCGCCTGCTGACGCCACCGGTGATACTGGCTGGGGCCCTCCACGCCCACTTCATCCCCACCCCTCTGGCTGAACTAGCAGATCACTTGATGACACCGCCGCTTGCTGGCCGGTTCACCACGGTCACACAGACCCGCACCCTTCGCTATGACTTGGACCCCTTAGTGCCTAGCCAGGCCCCTGAGGCCGCTTATGTCGAACTACTGGCGGCCAAAGCAGCTTACGCCCAACCTGATCTGACGGCCCCCTTGGCGACACCGCTACCGGCCGGCTCGTATTGGCGGGTCTTCGCCTTAGCGCGCGACCAAGACGGCACGGTGTGGCTCAACATCGGCGGGAGTCAGTGGCTCACGGCTGCCCAGACCCGCCCGCAGGCACACGATCCATTCCGTCTGCCACCTGCGCCGCTGCGGTTGCCCGACGCCGCCTTCGCCTATACGATGACCCCGACGACGCGTCAGGCGACCGTCACGGCCACCGTCAGTCAATGGACCGCCCCGTATGGAACCGTGGAGCCGGGGCCGGTCTCAGCGGGGACCCTCGTGCAGCTGACCCACACCGCCATCGCATCGAACGGCAGCCGCTGGGTGCGCCTCGCCTCTGGGCTGTACATCCAAGCCGAATACCTCGACTGACCGGGCCAAAAAACCACCTTCGCATTGAAGCGCCCCGTAATTGTTAGACAAGCAGTCTAACGATTGTGGACACTTCACGAAAGGTGGTTTTTTTGGTGATGGTTGCTCAGGCTTGATAGCTCGGCGCGATCTCGTTGACGAGGGCCTGCGAGTCCGAATCCAGCGGGGCCACGCTCAACCCCACGGCTGGCGCCGCGCCCAGAACGTCTGCGGCCACACTGCCAAGGCGCTCGACCAAGCGCTGTTGCGTCGTCTCGTCGGCCTCTGGCGCATCGATCACCAAGATCAAGTGGGCCTGCCCGGAGTAATGCATCAAGCGCAGCCAGGCGCGCCGGATCACCAGGTGCTCCGCCAGCTCAGTCTCAAGCGCAAGCCACAGGCCATCGGGGAGTGTTTCGGGATCAGAGACAGCAATCTCGACCTCGTTTTGCTCGGCGTGCCGATCATTGGCTTGCTTGCTCAAGTCGGCCAGCATCTCACGGTCGAGGTTGATGTTGTCTGAGAACGGATTGACCACGATCCCGGCAACATCGGCGTTATCGCCAACGAGGTGCGCGATGTCGAGGAATCCGACCGGTAGCACATGCGCCCGCGCAACGTTATCTTCCAGGCCGTTGTCATTCCAGTTATCGTACAGTTCGTTGACTGCAAGCCAGTCACTGAACAGCGGCTGGACGTGCTCGTCGTCATTCGTGGTCAGCAGCGGGAACTGCAGATCCGCGTTGTTGTCGAGATCTGCACCGTCTTCTGCGAGCACCACCATCAGAAGTGTCGCGTGCTCGATCAACTCTTCCAAGAACTCGCTCATGCTGTCCTCGGTGCGCTGCAACGTGAATGTCCGCCACTTGGCGAGCAAGTCGTCGTTGGTGATCGCATGCAGGTCGCGGTCGGCGTCTTCTTGTGCGTGGTCTTGGTTGTCTTTCGAATCAAATAATCCCATGGTGATTCCCTCCTTGGCTTATAGCTTGGCTGTCAGTGTGACGTCTGGATACTTGTCGGCGAACCACCGCAGGGCGTACTGGTTCTCGAACAGGAACAGCGGTGCGTCGTGCACGTCTTTGACCAGCAAGTTGCGCGAACTGGACATCCGTTCGTCGAGCTGATCCGGATCGATCCACCGTGCGACACGGCTACCGATCGTCGTCATCACGACTTCCGAATTGTATTCATTGAGCATCCGGAACTTGAAGACCTCGAACTGCAGCTGCCCGACGGCACCGAGAATGTAGTCTCCGGTCGAGTACGTGCGGTACAACTGCACCGCACCTTCTTGAACCAGCTGCTGCATCCCCTTGTGAAACGACTTTTGCTTCATGACGTTCTTCGCCGTCACGCGCATGAACAGCTCCGGCGTGAACTGCGGTAGTGCCTCATATTCGACCGGATCCTTGCCGGCATAGATCGTGTCGCCGATCTGGAAATTGCCGGTGTCATACAAGCCGACGATGTCGCCGGCCACCGCGTTTTGGACCTGTTCGCGCGAATCAGACATGAACTCCGTTGCGTTGTTCAGCCGCAGTGGCTTGCCGGTCCGGGTCAGCGTGACATCCATCCCGCGTTCGAACTCACCGGCGCCGATCCGCACGAAGGCGATCCGGTCGCGGTGGTTCGGGTTCATGTTCGCCTGGATCTTGAAGACGAAACCGGAAAACGCCTGATCCGTCGGACTGAGCTCACGGCCATCACGTAGCGTGTGTGCACCAGGCTCCGGTGCCAAGTCCACGAAGTGATCTAAGAAGGTCTCGACCCCGAAGTTCGTCAGTGCCGAACCGAAGAACACCGGCGTCTGGTCGCCGGCCATCACTTTTTTGAGGTCGAACTGGTTACCGGCGTCATCCAGCAACTCGATGTCGTCGAGCGTGTCGCGGTAGAGCGACTCGTTGACCAGCGGCTCGCTGGGGTCGAGGTGCCCATCCGCGTCCAGTGGCAGGTACCGCTCCCCCGCCTCGTTCTCGCGGTACAGCTCGATACGACTGTCGACGCGATCGTAGAGGCCGACCAGCCCCTTACCCATGCCGATCGGCCAATTCATCGCGTAACCTTCGATCCCAAGCAATTCTTCGAGCTCGGCGATCAGGTCCAGCGGCTCACGCCCGTCGCGATCTAGCTTGTTCATGAAGGTGAAGATCGGGATGCCCCGCTGCTTGACGACCTTGAACAGCTTCTTGGTCTGTGCCTCGATCCCTTTGGCGGAGTCGATGACCATGACTGCTGCGTCGACGGCCATCAGTGTGCGGTAAGTGTCTTCGGAGAAGTCCTCGTGGCCTGGGGTGTCCAAGATGTTGATGCGCTTGCCTTGGTAGCCAAACTGCATGACAGAGCTTGTGACCGAGATCCCGCGCTGCTTTTCGATCGCCATCCAGTCAGACTTGGCGAAGTGCCCAGACTTCTTGGCCTTCACGGTCCCCGCTTCGCGGATCACGCCACCGAACAGCAGCAGCTGCTCCGTGATCGTCGTCTTACCGGCATCGGGGTGGGAGATGATCGCAAAGGTGCGGCGGGTCGCCACCGCGTCCTTTAGTTCTTGTGGTTTCATGGTGAAAATTCCTTTCGTGTTGCCGTTAACGACTCGTCAGACGTGTCTTTACATCCGCTCGCTCCTGTCCGTGGTCATCCCACAAAAAAGCCCCGCGACTGCGCCGGGACTCGTCAAGTCTCAATTATAATGAACCGACGCGACCATGGCTAGTCTGGCGCCGATTTTGTCAGGGAAATCGGGTTCGGGGATCAGACCGGCTCGGCCGCGTCCGGCTGTTGCGGCCGGTGCAGATGAACGTTCACCAGCCGAGACCCTTCCATCTTGCCGGTGGTCAGCGTCATGCCCTCCCCTAACGTCAGCGTTTCCTGCTTGCGGTTGGTCGGGATCGCCCCCAGCCGTGTGATCATGAAGCCAGCGATTGTGTCGACATCCGGCTCATCGAGGGCGGTGCCGAACTCCGCGTTGAAATCATTCAGGGTCATCCGTCCTGCGATCAGGTAATCGTCCGCATCGAGCTTCGTGACCAGCACCGTGGCAGAATCCGACTCATCGTCGATATCGCCGACGATCTCCTCGATCAGGTCCTCGATCGTCACGAGGCCGACGACCCCACCGTACTCGTCCAAGAGAATGCCCATCTGTTGCTGACGGATCCGCATTTCGGTCAGCAGGTCATCGATCGAGATCGTCTCGGGCACGAACAGTGGATCGGTCATGATGTCTTCTAGGCGCACGGACGCAAACCCGACCGTGCGCGCCTGCCGCAGGAGGTTCTTGATGTGGACCACGCCGACCACGTTATCCTTATCGCCTTGGTAGACCGGGATCCGGGAGTAGATATTGCCGAGGATCGCATCGATCGCCGTGGCGTCCGGTTCGTCTGCGTCGACCATGAATGCATCGATCCGCGGCACCATCACCTCGCGCGCCATCTTGTTGTTCAGGCTAATGATGCCTTCCAGCATCTCGTATTCGTCCGCGTCGATCGCGCCGCTTTGCTTCCCACTTTCGATCATCGAGACCATCTCATCGCGGGTGACCTGGTTCTCTGCCGCATTGATCTCGATCGGCGTTAGCCGGATCAGCAGGTTCGTGGACGCCGACAGCAACCAGACGAACGGCCGCATCGCGACGCTCAGCCAGGAGATCGGGGTCACTGCCGCCTTGGCAACTTTTTCCGTCATCGACAGCGCCAGTTGCTTCGGGTAGAGCTCGCCGAACACCAGCGAAAAATAAGAGAGCACGATGGTCACGAGGATCACCGCCAGCTCCGAGGCGCCCTTGAAGTTCCCCAGCACCGGCGCGAGGCGGCTCGCGATCGCCGTGGCCGCTGAGGCAGATGACAGGAATCCGGCGAAGGTGATCCCCACCTGGATCGTCGCCAAGAAGTTGGTCGAATTCTTCATGATCCGCACCAGTTTCTCCGCCTTTTTGTCGCCGGCTTTCGCCTGGCCTTCCATCTTGCTGCGGCTCAACGAGACCACCGCGATCTCCGCCGCCGCAAAAAACGCATTGAGTAGCGTCAGTATCAGGATCAGACCGATCTGACCCCATATCGAACCCGCGCCACCGTCCATAGTCAACACACGCCTTTCAAGTCAATGATAACTTCAGTATATCAAGCACGCCCGCTCAATTCAATTTCGCGCCGCTCAACCCTTCGGCGCCGTCAGCTTGGCTTGCTTATGAAAATGATAGAGCTCTAACGCGTACGATAGCACCGTTTTGACCACTCCGTACACCGGCACGGCGAGGATCGTGCCCAAGATGCCGTACAGGTTCCCGACCACCAGCAGTAAGATGATGATCGTCATCGGGTGGATATCCAGACTGCGCCCGATCACGTTCGGGTAGATCAGGTTCCCGTCGGTCTGCTGGACGATCAAGACGACGATGATGACGAAGGCCACCTGGCTCCACCCCTGGGTCGCGGCCACGACGAGCGCCGGGGCGATCCCGATGTAGGGGCCGAGGTATGGGATGATCGTGACGACACCCGCGATGAAGCCAAGCAAGAAGGCGTAAGGTTGGCCAATGATCAGGTACCCAATGAATGTCGCCAGCCCGACGAACAGGCACTCCAACGCTTGGCCTGCGATGTAATGCGACAGCGTCTCACTCATCCGGGTGAACACCGTGGCGATCTCACCGGCGTAGCGATCCGGGAAGAACCGTTGCACCGCCGGAACGAACTTGTCCCCGTCCTTGAGCATATAAAACAGCAACACGGGGATCGTGATCACGTCGATCACCACGCCGGCCACGGACCCGAGCAGGCCCGGCAGGCCGGTTGAAAAGCCACCGAGCACCTGCGCGAGCAGTTTGCTCGGCTCCACTTTGAGCTTACTCAAAACGGCGTCGACGTCGAACTGCTGGTACCACTTGTAGTGCGCCATCTGCCGGATCACTTTGCGTAGCGCTGCCAGTGCGTCCGGTAACCCCGTGATCAACTGGGTGATCTGGGTGACCAGATTCGGAATGATCGCGGCGATGATCAACACCAGCCCACCGAGCACCACCAGAAACACAAGCGCGATCGCGATCCCGCGCGGCACATGCGCGCGCCCCAGCAGCTTGATCAGTGGGTTGAACAGGTAGAACAAGAAGCCCGCCGCGATGATCGGGATCAGGAGCGTCGAGAAGAATGTCGCGACTGGCGCGAACAGGAACCCCAGGTTGGACACCCCGATCACTAAGACCACTAGGATCAGGGCTTCGACTGACCAGAACATCAGCTTCGACTGACGCAGTTTTTCAAACATCACGGGTCCCTCCGATTTTTGCCGTCACCGGCACCTTGTAGTGCTATAATATCAGAAAATCATGACCCTTAGTGAAAGATGTGATGACCCATGGAATTCAATGTGACGACCGACATGACCAGCCAGACCTACCGCGAAGCCCTTGCGATCCGCCAAACGGTCTTCGTCGAAGAACAACACGTCCCAGCAACGCTGGAAGTCGACGCGGATGAACCAAAGGCGATCCACTTCGTCGCCTTCGAGAACGGACTGGCGCTCGGCACCGCCCGGCTGATCCCTGAAGGCACCGGCTACCACGTGCAGCGCGTGGCGGTGTTGCGCGCTTATCGCCACCACGGCGTCGGTAAGGCCCTGCTCGAACAGCTCGCCACTTACGCCGCCGCCCACGGCGCCACTGAGTTACACCTCGGTGCGCAAGTTCAGGCCGTCGGGTTCTACAAGACCCTCGGCTATCAGCTGACCGCGCGGCCCGAGTTTCTCGACGCTGGCATCCGCCACCGGGAGATGCAGCGCCGCCTATGATGATCTTGGCACCCCAAAACGGGCCTGTGCCGACCAGCAATTTGCCGGTCGACACAGGCCCGTTTTTGGGTCACTCACGCGTGTCAAAAGCGCCTCAGTCCGTCGCGTAGTGGGCGATGATCGCGTTCATCGCCGCGGCCGCGCCGGGGTCACCCACCAGGTTGGTATAGTAGGCGGCAAAGCGAGGGTCGGCCTCGTACATCTCCCCAAAGCCCCGGTGCATCGCTGCCGTCAGCTGCGGCGTCGTCACCAGTAACCACTCGCGGTGCGCGCGGTAGGCGCGTTCAGCCGCCGGACTGGGCAACGCTGGCGCCTCGAGGTAGGCGCGCAGGGCGGCCGCCAGTGTCTCTTGCGCCGCGGCCATCGCATCGAACTGCGCCTGCGTCAAGCCGGCGTAGCGCTGATCGGCAGCTGTCTTAGCTGCCTGGCCGTAGCGCGCAACGACCTCCGCCCCGTAAGCCTCATCGTTTTGGCGCAGCTGGTCTTGCTTGAAGGCCATGAATTTTTGATCATCAGTCATCTTCTGATCCCCCTTCTGATTGGTCAGGGTCGCCGTGATCTGATCCCGGATCCGTTGCAGTCGCTCGATCTGCGCCGCCAACTTCGCTTGTTGATCCATCAGGCGCGCCGTGCGCGCCGCCGCCGGCAGGGCCAAGAGCCCGGCGATCTCGGTCAGGCTGAAGTCCAACGCACGGTACGCCAGGATCAACTGCAGCCGGTCCACCTCAGTGGGCCCGTACTGGCGATACCCATTCACCGCCAGCGGTGGGGTCAACAAGCTGATCTGGTCGTAATAGCGCAGCGTCCGCGGGGAGACCCCACTAAGGCGTGCAAGTTCACTGGTCGAATACGTCATCTGGCTACCTCCACCACTGAGAATAAGGGCTGACGCAGCGTCAGGGTCAAGCCTTAATTAGTCGAATTCGTCGTACCCTTCAAGCTGGTCCAGATCGATGTAGAGGCGGTATTCGACCTGCGTGACCTGACCGGCCTCGAGGTCATACCGCTCAATGTAATACGGGTGATCGGTCTGGCCGATGTGTTGCGGTAACGGGAAACCCGCTTTTTCGAGCTGTTCTAGGCCTTTGCCGAAGCTCGTCTGGACCGGTAGCTGATTGAGCACCCCACTCGCCGGCGCCGTGGCGACGCCCACAGTCCCCGCCGGCATCTGGAAGCACTCCAGACCAGCAGGGGCGGTCGCCGTATCTGGTAACACACTGCCGATCCAGTACTGGAACTGGCCGTACGGCGAGAAGATCACCATACTGCTGCGGTTCGGCGTCTGTGTCTGCGCGTCGAGCTGCGCGAACCAGCCGGCCTGTTCGAACGCCGTCCAGCACGCCCAAAACGTGCCCATCTCATCGCTGTCCACAGCGGTGTACACCTTGCCGACGAACTTGGCCGGCTGCTGCATGATCAATTCTGTCATTGCTGTTCTCCTTTGTGACAAAAAAACGCGAGGCACGCCTCGCGCTTGGGTCTACACCCGGTGGGATAATTGCAAATACCGGTTGTACCACAAATCGATGTAAGCCTGCGAAAACGGGCCTTTGCCGTGGTTGATCCAGTCGACCAAGACGCGGACGTTGGCCTTCAAGATCCGGTCCGTTGTGGCCGGGTACTGCCACTGGCGCCGGTGGGCCTCGTACTCGTCGACGTCCAAGAGCCGCTTTTCACCATCGGGAAAGACTTTGACATCCAAGTCGTAATCGATGTATTTTAACGCCTCTTGATCCAGCGTGACCGGGCTGGCGAGGTTGCAATAGTAGGACACGCCGCCTTCGCGGATCATCGCGATCACGTTGAACCAGTAATGTTTGTGGAAATACACGATGGCCGGTTCACGCGTGAGCCAGCGCCGACCATCCGATTCGGTCACCAAAGTGTGATCGTTACAACCGATCAATGCATCTTCGCTGGTCTTCAGGACCATTGTATCCCGCCATGTACGGTGCAGCGTCCCTGGGTGCTTGTAGCTTTGAATGGCGATGTAATCGCCTTCCTTAGGGATCCGCATAGTTAACCAGCTTTCACCAAAAATCTGTTATCAGAGACGATTATATCAGAAAGCTGATGCTTATGCACCCGCCCACGCGTCCCTCAATCTGGCGTCTGCGCCTGGATCGCCGCGGCGATCTGCGGCTCGGGTTGGTAATGTTGCGCCCAGTCAGCCGGCTTCAACACCTTGTGCGTCACCGGGTCGCGGTGCGCCGTCCCGTCTGGGAACTGCTTGTGCATGTTGGCCGCATGGATCGCCGTCAATACGGGGGTCGGCTCAACGCCCATCAGCACGAAACTCCCAAAGATCAAGTAGGTCAGATCCCCCAGCGCATCAGCCTGCTGGACTAGCGGCGGGTACTGACTCGCCGGCTTGGCCGTCAACTTCTGGCGTGCGTGCGCGAGCTGGGCCTCGATCCGGTCGAACGCCGCGGCGATCCCCGCCTCACTGCGATCGGTCGTCGTTGCGAGCTCTGTCAGCTCCTCTAGGATGAAGCCGACGCGGTCCGTCAGGTCTAGCACACTCAGCGGTGTGGGGCGTGCGGGCTGGCGGTCGTCGAACACGCGGTGAAAAGCCGCAGACTGCTGGTATAAGTCTGTCATGGTCAGTCCTCCCTTGTCTGGTCTTCCAGCGTACGCAGGACCGGGTCGATGTCGTCAAGGGCAAACCCCTTACGAAATAGCGCCTGCTTGACCCGGTTACGGCGGTCGAAGCCGGTATAGTTGCGCTTGAGCCGCCACTGCTTCGCGGCCTCCTGCTGCAGGCGTTCCGCTTCGCCTGCTTCGTCCTTGGTCAGCGTCAAAGCCGCCAGGGCTGCCTCGGTCTGCTCCCGCGTGAAGCCCTTTTGGGTCAGGGCCAAGCGGATTTTTTGCCGCTGATCATTGAACGCACGGCGGGCGTTGCGCCGCGCCGCCTTCTCGGCCACCCGACCGGCGACGGCCAACCACTCGCTGGTCTTGACCCCCGCGAGTGCGTCCTCGATGACGCTTGCGGCCACCCCTTTTTCTCGCAGCCGTGCGCTCACCTGCTTCGGCCCACGCTCGCCCATCAGGAGGTCATCGCGCACGAAGGCGTCCGCCAACTTGGCGTCATCGAGGTAGTGGAGTGCCTGCAACCGCGCGACTACGGGGGCGATCGCCGCCTCGGGCAGATTCTCTTGCAAAAGACGCTGACGCACCTCTTGCACGGTCCGCATCTGGTGGCTCAGGTAGTCCAAGGCAAGCGAATTGGCGGTCGCCTCGACTTCTGCTGTCTTGATCGTCTGCTCGAGTGCCGCTGGTAGCGCCATCCCTTTGGTGAGCATGAAGCGGATCAACGTGCTTTCGCTGACCGGAAAGGCATACTGGCCGTCAACAAAAATGTTGTAGCGCCCTTTGCGCTTCTGCGTGGTGATAGCGGTGATGATTTTCACAATCAGGCCCTCCTTTGAGTTGGTCACACGGTGACTATGTAATATAATATACCTGAACTGGAATTGGAGGCGAGAAGATGTTTGAAGCTTATTTTTTTGACAAGCGCGCCACCACGAACTATCGCGTCTTCCGCCTGCTCAAGGCGCTGCAAGACAGCAACTTCACGATCAACCGGCTTGCCCAAGACAGCGGCCTGAGTTACTCACAGACCTATAACGCCTTTCAAGACATCATGCTCGAGCTCCAACTGATGTCCGATCGGCCCGTCGCCGATGTGAACGAAACGGACTTCAAGGCCCTGGGGGGGCAGGTGTCGGTCGATATGTACCGCTTCCACCTGCTCCAGGAGTCGTTGCCATTTCGCTTTTTTGATTACCTCTTCACCGCTGGCACCCCCGACGTCCACACTTTCTGTACCGCCGCCGGGGTCGCCATCCCAACGCTGCGGCGCCGGATCGCGCCGTTCAAGGCGTATGTGACTGGTGTGGGGCTGCACCTGAATGGGGTCACCTGGGCGATCGAAGGCGAAGAGCTCCAGATCCGGATGCTGATGTTGACGTTTTATCAGCTCGCCTTCCGCGGCGTCGGTTGGCCGTTCTCTGAGCCCGCCTTTCGCCGGGCCAAACACCAGATCGACCTGATCAACCAGGCGGATCCGCTGTGGTTCGAACCTGAGGCACTATACACCAAGCAGGACCTGTTGATCCTGGCCGTCCAGCAGCTGCGCATCGATCACGGACACGCGCTTACGCCGGACCGCCGCTGGAACAAACTGGCCAAGGCGTCTAACCTGCCCTTGAAGTCGCTGATCTACACCCGCGACCACTTCCCCTCTTTGACTCCACGCAAGTGCACCGCCGAGCGCGACTTCTACTACTTCTGTCGGATCCACTACCTCTCCTTCGGGACCCGAGTCACCCCGCGCCAAGCTTGGGTGATGCGCGACTTCGATCGGCCCGGCCTAGCGATCAACCAATTCGCCGACGGACTGCTGGATGCGCTGATCGATGCCGCTGATCCACTGACCCCAGAATCGATGGCTGCAGCGCACGACGTGTTGCGGGTCAACTTACACCGCATGGCGGTCTCTTACTATGTGCTCCACGGCAACTTCGCCAAGCGCATCGACTTTCTCGACCGCAATCCCGCCGAGGCGGAAAGCGGGACCCTACCGCACTTGATCCACGACTACTTCGACCAGATCGACGCGACTGGACCACTGGCGGCCTTTGCGCGCCACTGGCCCCACATGCACCGTGAGCTCTACCGGGTGATCGCCCCGGACTTTCCCGCGCTGAACGCCGACCACTTGGTCAAAGTCGCGATGTTCGTGGACGGTGGGACCTTTGTCGCGCGCGATTTGCGCCTTTTTTTGGAAGGTATCCAATTCGTGCATCTGCTGCCGACCGATCCCAGTCAGGTCCCGGATCTGATCATCTCCACGCTCAGCGATACCACGCTGATCACCAGCTTCTACGGCGCCGCGAACCTGACCCACACCGGGATCATCCCTTGGGCCACCGAAGCCGACGACAACGACTTCTACCACCTGATGACCCTCCTGCGGCGCGCACGCCAAGGGGCGCCGACCGACGCGCTGGCCGCTTGGTGAACCGAGCTAAGCGCCCACATCGGTCATGCGCCGGCGTCTTCGTGTGGGGCCAAGCACGCATCGATGGCCTGCGCGAGAGGCCCAGCGCGCCCAAAACCGGTCGCACTACCACACGATGCCCGGTCTAACGCCTGCGTATTCGGTCACGCACGGCACTCGACCGGGCACGCAGGCGGGATCAACACGGCCCCGTGTCAGTCCGAAGTTCGGGTTGACACGGGGCCGTGTTGATATGCTGGGCTTAAATCCACGTATGGCTCGTTTTCTTTGGGCGTTCAGGCCTGACCGTCGTGCCATGGCACCGCCTTGTAGCCGGTGAAGTAATTCAAGGCTTCGTAGCCAACCAATGCGATCACCACGACTACCGTCAGCAAGGTGTTATTCACCGACTTGAAGACGAACAACACCCCGACAAGGATCATCAGCGCTGCGACGAACAGCAGCTGTAGCCGCTTGTTCGGTTGGATCTGAAATGTCGCTTCAGGGCTTTGAAACGCCAGCTTGTGGGTGGCCGTAAACTTACCGACCCGGTAGCTGACCGCGTCACCTCGCTTCACGGTCAAGGTCAGCTCGTGGCCTGGCGTGATCTCATGGGTCTCACCCTGATGAAAGACAAAGGCCGGCATCCGGCTCTGCCCGTTATTCGTATACTTGATCTTCACTCGTCTTGCCTCCTGGCGCATCTTGCGCGTGCTTTCCTGTCGATTATACCGGAAATCCCCGGTTTTTGATATAATGCAGGAGACAATCAAAGGAGAGCTTATGGAAAACACAGTCAAAATCGGCCAGCGCTTCCCGCTGACCATCAAGCGCCTCGACATCAACGGGGCTGGGATCGGCTACTACAAGCGCAAGATCACCTTCGTCACCGGTGCTCTACCGGAGGAAGTCGTGGTCGCGGAGGTGACCGGTATCCACGAGCGCTACCTCGAAGCCAAAGTCCACCGGGTCAAGGTGCCATCCAAACACCGCGTCACGCCCGTTGACCCGAAATATGGACAAGTCGGTGGCATCGAACTGGGACACCTCGACTACCAGGCGCAGCTCGCATTCAAGCGCGATGTCGTCGCCCAAGCACTGGCCAAATTCAAACCCACCGGCTGGCAGCACTACGACCTGCGGCCGACCATCGGCGCCGCCGACCCGTTGCACTACCGAAACAAAGCCCAGTTCCAGGTGCGGTCGATCGACGGGCACGTTCGCGCAGGACTGTACGCCCCGAACTCCCACGACCTTGTACCGCTCGAGACGTTTGCGACCCAACGCCCCCTGACCATGCAGGTGATCAACCACCTCTGTGGCCTGCTCGAACAGCTCGACATCCCGATCTACTCGGAGCGCACGAACAGTGGGATCGTCAAGACCCTGGTCGTGCGCGAGTCCGCGGCGACTTCAGAAGCGCAACTCACACTGATCACCAACTCGGAGAAGCTGCCGCACCAAGCCCGACTGCTCGACGCAATCGCCCGTGAGCTCCCGATGGTGGTGACGGTGATGCAAAACGTCAACCCGGGCAAAACCAGCCTGATCTGGGGCGCAGAGAGTCACCTGCTCGCTGGCCAGCCCTACATCACCGAGCGCATCGGTGACCTCGACTTCCAACTGTCGCCACAGGCCTTCTTGCAGCTGAATCCCGCCCAGACCGAAGTGCTCTACGCCACCGCGCGTACCGCCTTGGCACTGGCCCCCCACGAGACGCTGGTCGACGCCTACGCGGGAATCGGCACGATCGGCCTAAGTCTCGCGCACACCGCCCAAGCGGTACGCGGGATGGAGGTGATCCCCGAGGCGGTCGCCGATGCTCAGGCGAATGCCTTACGCAACGGCATCACGAACGCACACTATGAAGTCGGCACCGCGGAAACGGTCCTCCCGAAGTGGCTTGCCGAAGGGTTCCGGCCCGATGCGGTGATCGTGGATCCACCACGCGCCGGCCTCGACGGCCCCTTCATTCAGGCGCTACTCCGCGCCCGGCCGAAGAAGTTCGTCTATATCTCCTGCAACCCATCGACCCTGGCGCGCGACCTGGTCGCCTTGACCCGCGCTTACACGGTCGATTACATCCAATCGATCGACATGTTCCCCCAGACCGCGCGCTGTGAAGCCGTGGTCAAATTCACCCGGCGCTAGCCGGCACACCAAAGAGGGCTGCGACGCGTGTCGCAGCCCTCTTTGGTGTGCCTGATCACATCTGTGCTGGCTTTACGCCTTGGTGCCGCGCTCTGCGCGCCACAGCGTGAACGCCTTGCGCATCCCCTTCAAGACCCCAGCATCGGAGTAGACGAGCACGTTGGTCCGGTAGATATTGACCGCCAGGACCGTGAACCCCGCGAGAAAGGCCACCGCGACGCCCAAACTGAGCCAGGCGGCCAGCATCGAAGCGTGACCGAGCGCCAAGCGGACCGGCATCAGCTCGATGTTCAAAAACGGAATGAAACTCGCCACCTTCAAGAGGGCGGCATCACTGGTCTGGGCGATGAACGCGAGCATATAGCCCGCCATCCCGAGCAGAGAGATCGGCATCACCGCCGTGTTGACCTGCTCCTGATTCGCCACGAGCGACCCACAGACCGCCGCCAGTACGGCAAAGGTCAGGGTCCCAACGATGAAGAACAAGACCGCGATCAGACTGGTCATCGACCAAAGCACGGACAAGTCGACGCTGGCCAGCAGAGTCTTGACGAACGCCTGCTGCCGCGCCCAGACCCACGCCGCACCGCCAACCAAGGCGTACACCGCGATCTGCGTGACCAACAGGGCTAAGATCCCGGCCAGCTTGCCAAAGAACTGGGTGGTCGCACTGACGGAGGACAGTAGGATCTCCATGATCCGCGAGCCTTTCTCCGTCGCGATCTCTTGGGCCAGCATCGACCCGTAGATCATCGTGATCACCATGATGAAGATCGTCAGCAACATGGCGAACCCACGATTGACCATGGCGGTGGTGTCGTTTTTGGCCACCTGCTTCCCGTCTTCGATCGCAACGGTGCGCGTCTTGACGGTGGCCGGACTCAGCAGTGATTGGACTTGCGCATCACTCAGGTGCAACTTCGCCGCATTTTGTTGTAACTTGAGCTGCGAGAGTACCGCCGTAAGCTGGGTTGCGTCGACGCTGGTCTCCGCGTTCGCGCGTTCCACGTACTCTGCGCTGACCGATGGCGTCAACGTCACCGTTAAGACGCCATCGATCTTCTCCTGTGTCAACTGGCGGTCAGCCTTAGCCGCCGGCGTCGCCACGTAGTCGACATCGGCGGTTTCCGCCTTGTTGAGCACCTTGACCAGTCCAGTGTTGTCGCTGACCACCGCCACTTTGGCCGGCTCGCTGGTCTGGCCGACGAACCAGGCAACCCCGACGCCGATCCCGACGAAGACCAGTGGTGAGAGGACCAGGAACAGCCAAGATCCGCTTTTGACGTTCTTCTTATAGACCTGTTGCATCACGATCCAGAATTTACTCATGGTCAGCACCTGCTTTCAGTCGGAAGATCTCATCAAGACTTGGTGGGACCTGTCGGAACTCCGGAATGTACCCTGACTGCGTGGCGGCCGCAAAGATCTGCTCACCGACGGCAGGCGTCGCCAGCGTCAGTTCGAACTGACGACCGTGGGCGACCACCCGCGACACGCCGTCAAAGGCCCGCAGCTGTGCTTCCGTCAACGGCGACTCGAGGAATAGCTTCGTGCGGCCAAACTGCTGACGGATCGCATCGACCGTGCCGTTCAGCACCGTCTGGCCGTTACGTAGCATCACGAGGTGATCCGAGATCGCCTCAACATTGCCCATGTCGTGACTGGAGTAGATGATCGCCGCCCCATGGTCACGCAGCATCATGATCCCGTCTTGCAGCAAGCTCGCATTAACGGGGTCCAACCCAGAGAACGGTTCATCGAGGATCACGAGCTTGGGCATGTGGATCAAAGTCGCGATCAGTTGCACTTTTTGCTGGTTCCCCTTGCTCAAGTCCTTGACCTTGTCGGTGAGCTTGCCCTTCACCTGGAACCGGTCGAACCAGGCCGGGATCTCCGCCTTGATGGCCGCGGTCTTCATCCCCCGCAGGCGAGCAAAGTAGACGATCTGGTCTTGAACGCGCATCTTGGGGTAGAGCCCGCGCTCTTCCGGCAGATAACCGATCATGTCGTAGTCGGCACGGGTCAATGGCTGCCCGTTCCAAGTCACCTGTCCCGCATCCGGCGTCAAAAAATTCAAGATCATGCGAAACGTGGTGGTCTTCCCCGCCCCGTTTTGCCCGATCAGCCCCATGATCTCCCCGGGGTGGACCGTGAAGCTTTCGTGGTCCACCGCGGTCATCGTGCCGAAGCGCTTGGTCAAATCATGTAGTTCAAGCATTACCATGCCTCCAATCCTGTTCTCGCTCTAAGTGGCGGATCTGTCGCGTCAGGCTGACAAAATTCGCCCCGTACAGTGCGGCCAGCCCCCCGATCAACCCACCGATCAGGCCGGTCCGAAGCGGTGTCGCACCGGTCAGACACACTAGGTACAGCGCGACAAACTCGAGGGCTACCGCGCCCAGGCCAACACCCGTCCAACGGCGGCGTAACTGGCGCAACAGCGCGATGTGCGAGCGCTGGTCCGTGTAGATCCGTGCGGTTGGATCGGCGTGTTGCCAATACAACCACCGGCCGCCGAGGACCGGTTGACTCATCAATAGCGTCCACCCGGCGTCTTGCATCAACTGCGTGTACTCAGGCAGGTCGGCGGCCAACTGATAATCCAGCCGGATCACCCCATCTTGGGCGGGCACGGGGACGAACGTGTAGCGACAGACGTGGCGCGCCTGAACGCGCCAGCCCGCGTGTAGCTGCGCCGTCAGGTAGTGCGCCTCTTGCGCCGACTTGTAGACCCAAAACACTCTAGTCTGCTTCATCATCCAGCACCTCCGCATTCTGTACCAACTCCTGCAACCGGGCGCGTTCCGCTCGCAGGAGCGCGATCCCAGCCGGGGTGGCTTGATAGATCTTGCGGCTGTCGGTCGTGGCGACCAGGTCGATCAAGCCGTCGTGTTGCATCTTCTTGAGCGTCCCGTACATCGTGCCAGCGCCGAGGACCAATCGGCCGGCGGTGATCGCCTCGATGTGCTGAATCACCCCGTAGCCGTGCATTGGCTGGCGCAGCGCCAGCAGGATGTAGAACGCGGTCTCACTCATCGGCAGCTGATCTGTCGTGGACATGACGCCACCTCCCCTGGTATATCGCGATGTGATATATCTGCCGTGGTTATATCGTACCGCGATACACGCGTCTTGACAAGTGCTTTTTTACGCGCGCATCGCGGTGTATCATGGACCATAAGCACAAAAGGAGGTTCCTATGAAAATCTATTTTGCCAACGGCCTGTTCTCACACGCCGACTTCAACTACAATGCGGCCCTCGTTGCGCGCCTGCGGCAGGCAATGCCAGGCCTTGAGGTCTACCTGCCGCAGGAAAACGCGGCGATCAATGATAAGCAGGCTTATGCCGACGCCAAGATGATCGCCCAGGCCGACACGGCTGAAGTTCTGGCCGCCGATCTGATGATCGCCGTCTTGGACGGTCCCGTGATCGACGCCGGCGTCGCCAGTGAGATCGGCGTCGCCTACGCCAAGGGACTCCCCATCATCGGCCTGTACACAGACTCTCGCCAGCAAGGCGCCGGCAACGCCAAGAAGCTCGCCGCACTCGCCGAGATCGCCGAGAATCAGTTCCACTACCTGAACCTGTACACGATCGGGTTGATCAAGCTCAACGGGACCGTGGTCAACAACGAAGACGCGCTGATCGAGGCCGTTCGCGCCCGGCTGTGACCACTCGCACCGCAGACCAAAACAACAGGCACTGCCCGGATGATCCGGGGCAGTGCCTGTTGTTTGATTGGTGTGGGGCAGGGCCAAAAGGTCAACTGCGGACAGGCTGATCGGTGTCGCGAGGCGAGCCGTCAGGGCCAAATGCAGCTTTGGTCACAGCCCTTTACGCCTCTGCCCCCGGCGTGGAGGTGATCAAGGTCATCTTGCCGGTGAAGCGCCACGACTTGATCTGGTTCGGAATGATGAAGTGCACCCCTTTTTGCAGCGGATAAGACTCACCGTCTGCGATGATCTGCCCATCGCCTGCCAGAACTGAGACTAGCGTGTACGGCGCGGTGGCCGTCTGATCCAAGTGGCCGTTCAGCTCGATCTTGTAGACCGAGAAGAACTTGGAGATCGGCGCGGTCACAAAAGTCGTGATCGTCGCGTCATCTTGCTTGACCGTCTGGATATCGAGTTGCGGGTCGACGCTTGGCACGTTGGTGGTCTCGATACTTTGCTGCAAGTGTAACTCGCGCTTGTTGCCATCGGCATCCGTGCGGTCGTAGTCGTACAGCCGGTAGGTCGTGTCCGAGCTCTGCTGCGTCTCAAGCACCATGATGCCCTTGTTCAGCGCGTGGATCGTCCCGCTTGGCACGTAGACAAAATCGCCCGTCTTTACGGGGACCTTACGCAACAGGTGGTCCCAGTCACCCTTGTGGATCATGTCTGCCAGCTCTTCGCGCGTCTTGGCGTGGTGCCCGTAGATCAGATACGAGCCGGGCTCTGCGGAGATCACGTACCAGCACTCCGTTTTGCCGAGTTCACCGGGACGTTCATGTGCCGCGGCGTAGGCGTCATCCGGGTGCACCTGAACGGACAACGAGTCGTTCGCGTCCAAGATCTTGGTCAACAGTGGAAAGACCTTGCTCTTTTGGTGGCCGAAGTAGTCTTGGTGATCGCGCCAGGCGACATCCAGGGTGGTCCCCGCCAGCGGGCCATTCGCGATCACATCAGGGCCATTCGGGTGCGCAGAGATCGCCCACAGCTCACCGATCTTACCCTCAGGCAGCGTGTAGCCAAAGTCAGTGGCCAACTTGCGCCCACCCCAGATCTTTTCGTGAAACACAGGTTCAAGAAAAATTGGTTCAGTCAAAATGATTGCCTCCTCGGTGTTCTTTCGTTCAAATTCTAACACACTAAGCAACCGTTCTCATAAAATCCGCGATAAATTCGTCTCGCCAAGTCAAAAAGTTGTCATTGACCACTGGGTGCACCCGGTTCGTCAACACGATCAGCGCCTGGTGTACCGCCGGTTGCAGTAGCCAAAACGTGCCGGTGTACCCGGTGTGGTACAACCACATCCGGTCGTGGCGGTCGCGCCGCAGGTCCCAGCCGAGGCTGCGCCCCAACCCATTGACCGTGTGATCTTGCAGCAGTTGCGCAAAGGTCGCCGGCCACGCAGGCGGCGGTGCCGGGTCAAAGGCGAGCTGTGAAAAGCGCTCGAAGTCCTGCAGGCTGGCAAACAACCCGGCCGCCCCAGAATGGCAGCCCAGGATCGCGCTCTTAGGATCGTGCACTACCCCGCGCTTAAGGGTCTGCGTCAACGCATCGTAGCTCGTCGGGACACAGCGCGCCGCTTCTGGATTGAACGTTGCGCTCATGAGTCCCAGCGGGCTGAGGACCCGCCGGCGGATCAGCAACTGGATCGGTGCACAGTAGACCTTCTCAAGCGCCCATCCGACCAGCAACAGGTTGACATCGCGGTACACGACCGCCCGATCGACGGCCGCTGTCACCTGTAGCTGCGTCAATAAGGCGGTCTGTAACGCCGGCGCCGCGAGCGTATCTCGGTGCGGGATATAACCCGCCAGACCCGAGGTATGCGTCAGCGCTTGGCGAAACGTCGTCGCGTGCGGAAACGCCGGTAGGATCGCCCGTAGCGGGGTGTCCGGGGTCAGTCGGCCTTCCGCCCAAGCTTGCAAAAAGACCATCGTCGTACCCATCACCTTCGTTAGGGACGCCACATCATACAGCATCCCCGAGTGGAGCGGTGCTGGCTGCGGTGCAACTTGCGCCTGCCCGAGGACCAGTTGCTCGACCACCCCATCGTGTAGCCACGCCGCGCTGACGCCTGGCACAAGGCCGCGCGAGACCAGCGGGCGCAATCGTTCTAATCCGTTCATTGCGTCACTTCCCGCTCCCAGTATACCAGAGTTCAACGGATCGAAAACCACAGCGTCAACTGATTCGGTCCGGTGACCATCAGATAATGTGCGGCCGGATCGAAGTGAAAATCGTGCCACCCGACCTCCAGCAGGTTCGCATAGAGGCGGGTCAAAGCCAGTTGATTCGGCACCGTCAGGTTCACATACTGCACGCCAGTGTGCCGCGCGAACCGCGGTTTGGCCTTCAAGTCCTCGATCACGGACCAACCGATGTGGCGGACCGCGTCGCCGTTCGTCAAAAACGCCTGGCTGTCATCTTCTTGCTGCCGCACGAATCCCAGCACCGCCCGTAGGTACCACGCCGTCTGCGTCACCGCAGTCGTTCGCACGACGAAGCGGCCGATCTGCGTCCCGACCGTCAGCGCGCCAGCCGGCTGGGCTAGGCGTGCCGGGGGCTTGAGCGGCCGCATCGCCCCGTCCGTGAAGTCATAGCCGCGCGTCACTTCGACTTGCGTGCCGCGGTCGTATTCCACGAGCAAGACGTTGAACTCAGGGTCTTGGGCGCTGAAGCCCTGTGCAAAGCCGGTCTGGTGCCAAGCCAGAGGCTCGGCGCCGGCGCGGGTCAACTGTGCCGCCACCGCGAGCAAGACCTGCCAGTTCGGTACGCTGAAGCTGAAAGCGGCCAGGCCGGCGCGGGTGCGTTTGACCACCGTCCCGCCACGCGTCAGGCTCAGCAGCACATGCCGGTTCCCCGCCACCCCGAGCAGTGCGCGCACCCCGTTATCCTGCAACACGGTCAGCCCAACGACTTGATGATACCAATCCCGCATCCGCGCCAGGTCATGGACCTGAAGCGCCACGAAGCCCACCCGCGTCTGCGGGCTCAACACGAACCATCCCATCTCTGTCCCCCCCGACACATTCGGCACACTTCCGTTTTGGTCAGCATACACACTCCTGGTGGGCTTGGCGAGTAATCGGCTTGATCACCATTGGGCATGCACATAAACAAGACGGGTGCACATGCACCCGTCTTTAGCGTCTTATAGGGTCAATTCATAGTGGATCGCCTGAGGGTAGCTCCGCCACGTCAACCAAGTAGCCAGCCCGCTGGCCAGCAACAAGCCCATGTCGTACCAGTATGAATTCAAGAAGCCCCCTGCGAGTACGATCAGCGCGATCAAGATGAAGCTGACCCCTGCGGTCACACAACCGATCGCACCACCCTGGGCCCCTTTATCCCCGGTGAATTGTTTCGTGAATGGCAGCTGCCTGCCGACCAAGATCCGCCCGTACAGTAAGCTGCAGAGCGTACAGAGCATCGCGACCAGCAGCCCCGCCGTCAACGCGTGCGCCCCGTTGAACGGCAGGGTCACCAAGGCGATCAGCAGGATGAACGGGTAGACCAGCTTCGCGGTCATCGCCATCACCACGCCACGCAACAAGAGCCCGTGCGTCGGGAACGGGACGTAGCGAAACAGCGTCATCGCCTCAGGGTGTGCCGAGAACGCCAGGTTGAAGACGGCCGTTGCCAGCCCAATGATCAGTCCGACCCCGAGATAGGAGAGGAACGGACCTGCTTGACGCAAAGGCAGATCGCGGATCAGGCTGAGGGCCATGATCCCTGGGAGGATCACCCCGTACGCCAACTGGGGATAGACGCGCAACTTATAATCACGCTCTGACTGCAACATGCGCCAGCCCAGTGTGTAATAGGTCGCCTCTTCAGGCGTCGCAGTCAGCACCCGACGCGTCAGCTTGAACCACCCCGACTGACGCTGGTGCTTATCCGAGCTCTGTTCGAGCTTGTCCAAGTACTGCTCGAAGGCCGCGGCCCGCCTTGCGTACGCCCACAACAGCAGGGCCGTGACCACCAGCGCTAAACCCGTCAGCATCGACGCCAGTGGGAGCGCCTGCCCCCCAAGCAGCAGCGCCGGGCCGGCAAACCAGACCGGGACCGCCGGAACGTACCACCACTGCAGGCTGGTCGTCATGTCGAGGTTCAGGTTGATATTCGCCGCGTTTAGCAGATTCGGGAGCTGCCCGCCGAGCATCATGAGCATCGCTAACCCGATCTGGATCACGTTCAGCCCATTTTTGAGGCGTTCACCATCGAAGTAGCGCAGCACGAGCAGGTAGAGAAATAGCGATAGCACGAAGGCGAACAGCGCCAGAAGCAGGCTGCCGAGTGCCGCACCCAGCACGACAAGCGGGCCGTGTTGCAGCAACAAGACCCCGAGGCTCGGGAGTGCCAACGCCGCCAGCGTGACGAACAAAAAGTAGCCGACGACCGCCAGCCGCGCCGCATTGAGGGTCTTATCCGCGACCCCGCGCACCGAGAAGATCCGCCGGTCGCGCGGGTCGAGGATCAGGCTGGAGTAATTCGACAGCATCTGCATGAAGAACATGAAAAACAGGAGCGTGTCAAAAAACGTCAGCTGGGTCAACAGCGGCAGCGGAACGAGTAGCAACAGCGCGACCACCCCACCGATCAGCAGATTGACCAGAAACGTCGTCGCCAAAGCGTGCGTGACGTCTGTCGGCTTCTTACGGCGTCCGCTCAACCCAAAGCCGTTGGTGCTACGCGCGGCGAGTTGAAACTTGGCCGCGACGATCAACGCGAACTGGTTAAAGTCGACCCCTGCACGGCGCAAACCGCCCCGCAGCCATCGGAGCCACCGCAGATTGCGGGGCAACGTCACTTCATTCATCGGCGCCGCCTCCCGTCACGATATCAACGAACGCTTGAGCCTTTTCCCCGTGCTCGGCAAAGCCGGTCAAGTCATTGAACAGCTGCTGCAGATTCGTGTCGGCCCCCTGCGTGATTGCCTGGAAGGTCCCGTCCGCAGCGACCGCCCCATCGTTGAGCAGAATGATCCGATCCGACAGCTTCTGGACGACATCCATGATGTGACTCGAATAGAAGATCGTCTTACCCCGATTGCGGAGCTCGACTAAGATCTCCTCGATCACGAGGACGGTGTTGGCATCCAGCCCGTTCAGCGGCTCATCCCAAAACAGGATATCCGGGTCGTGCAACAGACTGGCGATGATCAACACCAGCTGGCGCATCCCCTTCGAGTAAGCGGTGATCCGCCGATCAAACGCCGGCCCGAGCCCGACGATGGTCGCCAAGGCCTCTGCCTTGTCCCCAGCGGCCTGCTCAGACAGCCCATAGAGCTGGCCGATCAGCGTCAGGTACTCGCGCGCCGTTAACGCCTCAAAGACGTCGGCGCTTTCGGGCACATACCCGATGTGCCGCTTGTAGCTCGCGTCGTCCGGTCGCACCGGCTCACCCAGCAGTTCGATCGTGCCGCTGGTCTGCTGCAACAGACCGAGGATGATCTTGACCGTCGTGCTTTTGCCTGCCCCGTTCTGGCCGATATACCCGACGATCGTGCCGGGGTCGATGCTGAACGTGACGTCTTTGAGCACCGCCTTAGTGCCAAAGTTCTTCGTGATGTGTGACAAACTGATCGCGGGTGTCATCGTTACTCCTCCATTTCTTGCGGGGCCAACCGTCGCCCGCTGCCGCTTGTTCACGCCGCGCGTACGGCGTGAATGTCAATCGTGAACGGTATCACGGCTAGAATTGTCCTCAGTATACACGCTTTGGTCGACCGGACCAAAAAAAATGTTAGTTAGGGTTGACAGCCAGGCCCTAAGCAATTACACTGAACCAAGTTAGTTAGCCTTCAATTAATGCTAACTAACTTAAAATCGACAAAGAAGGTGCTTCTCTTGACTCACGATTCGCAAGCCCTTTTGAACCTCTTTGGCCGCCTGTTCCAACAACGCGGCTTCATGCAGGCCGCGGTGTTCAGTTCACGCCTCGACGGGCCACACACTCAAGAACGCGGTCAACTGCGCGTCCTGCGGCTGCTCGCGACGCAAGGCGAACTGACGAATGCAGATATCGTCGACGCACTCGACATCCGGCCGAGCTCCGTCTCCGCCTTGGTCAGCAAGCTGGAGGCAAGCGGCCTGATCACCCGCGAACCATCCGCGACCGATAAGCGGGTCACGTTGATCCAGCTGACAGACCAGGGCCGCGCGCTGATCGCCGATTCGCGGGACCAAAAGGATAAGCTGTCCGAAGCGCTGTTCGCCAGTCTGGATGACTCGGAACAACAGCAGCTCGCCGGTTTGCTCCGTAAGTTGACCGCTGGCCTCGACGCCCAGGCGCCGGACGTTGACATCGACGACTTCAAACGCCTCGCGCACCTGCACGGTCCTCGCCACGGTTTCGACCGACCGGGGTTCACCCCCGGCAACTGGCCACATTTTTGATCGACCCGGATACCCATAATTGACCTAGCCCGACTCAACGCATTGGAGGGGAGACCGCAGTCTCCCCTCCTTTAGCGTGGTCATCATTGTTGCGCAAAGGCAGCCACTGTACCCGTGAACGCGACGGCGGTGTAGCCGCCAAAGCGCTTGACCCCATCCTGCCAATAGTCGGCACTCGGCCAACGCGTTGCACCGATCACCCAGCGCGGCGCGTCAGGGGCAACGGTCGAGCATTGCTTCAGCAGAGACTGACTGCCCATCAGGACGACCCGCTTCCCCGTCGCGCGCTGGATCGTTGTAATGAATGTCTGAAGCGCTGGCCGCCACTTAGCCGGCGCCGGTGGCTCGTCCGCATAACGTCCATAATAGGTCAGATAGATCCCGATCGGTAGCGTACCGAGGTCCCGCCCCACCTTGGTCAAAAAATGGGCCGCCTGTGCACTCGGCGTTGAATCAAAGCTAAAGTAGTGGTAGACCCCGATGCGCACCGGGGTGCCGATCCCGCGGTCGTAGTTGGGCGTGAAGTCATCGTCGAAATAACTCGCCCCTTCCGTCGCCTTGAGGTACGCAAAGTCGACCCCGGCCGCGTGCAAAGCCCCGAAGTCCTGATACCCGTCGGCCTGTGTCAGCACCACCCCTTGCACTGGGTAACGCGCCGCCCCGCGGTGTTGCGTCTGATAGACGTGCCAGCCCCACCCGCCCGCGCCGATCAAGGCGAGTACCGCGACGACTGCAAGCGTCCACCACCACCGGCGGCGTCTGGGATATGTATCTGAGTAGATCGGGCGAACTCGACGGCGGATCGCGATCACTTCCTTTGCGGGTTTGGTGTTTATTATACGAGCAAAGTCCCCCGGTGGCGACCCCTGGCTTGTCAGACTTCCGGGGACCCCCAAAATCAGCCTCGGGACTGATTCACCTAGGGGGGATTGGATTATGATTGTCTCAATCCTTGGTAAGCCTTATCATGGAAGTAAGCGCGGGGTGCCGCGTAGACAGGAGGTGGCTCCATGCTCGATGAGCGATTGATCGGCACGACGTTCACCCTTCCCGCGACCGGTGACGATGTCGTCTTGTACGGCATCCATTACCACTTCCACATCATGGATGAGGCCTTACCGGGAGAGGTCGTGGTCGTCGTCGGCGCAGAAGCGTTAGGCCTGCGCGTGCGCCGCTTAGACCGCGATCTGCAATACTAAAACATAGCCAGGCACCATCAGGCCGCCCCCGTGGCGTGACCGCGGGAACTAAGGAGGAGTTTTTTTATGGGACAGATTATCTTATGGGCAGTGATCGCGATCGTCGTGATCGCCGTGATCGTCATGCTGCTGAGCAGCGTTGCCATCATTCACACCGGGGAAGTCGGGATCGTTGAGCGCTTAGGGAAGTACGTCCAGACCCTACAGCCAGGCTTCCACGTCGTTTTGCCGATCATCTACCGCATCACCGAGATCGTGAACATGAAGCAGATCCCGCTGAAAGTCGACGAACAGGAAGTGATCACCAAGGATAACGTGGTCGTGCGGATCAGCGAGACCCTGAAGTACCACATCACCGACGTCAATGCGTATGTCTACCAGAACAAGGATTCCGTGCTGTCCATGGTGCAAGACACACGGGCGAACCTGCGTGGGATCATTGGGAACATGGACCTGAACGACGTGCTCAACGGCACCGAGACGATCAACCAGACCTTGTTCCAGCAGATCGCAACGACCACCGCGGGCTACGGGTTGAATGTGGACCGGGTCAACATCGACTCCATCCAGGTCGACAAGACCATCCAGGAATCGATGAACAAATTACTGCGTGCCTCCCGTGAGAAGGAAGCCAACATCATGGAAGCCGAAGGGCTCAAGCAGTCCGCGATCGCCAAGGCCGAAGGGGAAAAGCAAGCAGACATCCTGCAAGCCGAAGCCAACAAGCAGACCCAGATCCTCGAAGCACAAGGGCGTGCGGAATCTCAGCGTCTGATCGCCGAAGCGGTCAAGGACCAGATCAACTCGATCAACGCAGGCCTTGCACAAAACGGCGACATGTACCTCAAGTACAAGAACGTCGAAGCACTCGAAGCGCTTGCCAAGGGGCAATCCAACACGGTCGTGATGCCAAGCACCGCGGTCGATTCGCTGGGCCAGATCCCCGCGGTCGGCCAGATCTTGAACGCAGGCAAGAAATAACCCACCGGCTAACCAAATGGGGCTGTGCCATAACGCGGTTTTAGCCCAGAGTATAAGAGAGACCCCCTGAAAAACCCGAACTTAGGTTTTGCAGGGGGTCTCTCTTATATGGCTAGGGCGTTGCGTTATGGCACGTAACGTTCTGGAATAGTCGTGCCACCAGGGGTTATGTCACAACCCGATTTCCTACGATTAGTCAAGGGTTTTGAACTAGGTTTTAGGTCTTGAACTTAGGTATTGAACTTAGGTCTTGGATTTAGGTATTTAGGCTGAGGGTTTGGTACTAGTGGGGTGGGCCGCAAATGGTCGTCACTTTTTGGGTAAGCTAAATAAACCTCCTCACTTCCCCTTTAAAAACGACCTGGATTGAACTACTATACAGGTGTAGGAGCTTATGACTCCGCGCTAATAGTGGACTTCGAGTCCGTGTATCGGTAACGATACTTAGTGCCTGCCATTACCATGGCATATAGGCATTTCAGTGTCTTGTTCATACAAGCCACGACGGCAACCTTATCCCGTTTCGGGATAGGGTTGTTTTTTAGTTCGTAGTAATAATCGACAATATGATTGGGCGCGGCGGCCTTTTGCCGGATCATGTTTCTGACGATCAGATAAAGCAAGGCACGCGCGTGAGGATTACCCCGCTTATTGATATGGTCTTGTCGTGTGTACTTGCCAGATTGATAACGATTCAGATCGATCCCAACGTATGCGTTGACTTGATTGGCATTATCAAAACGACATATATCGCCAAGCTCGCCGACCAGTTGTGCGGCTGATAATGCCCCAATGCCAGGCATCGATTGATAGATCTGAAATTGTGGCAGTCTCTCTGCGACACTCGTCATTTGTTTTCGTAAGCTGTCTTCTTGCTTGACCAACTCGATCAACTGCCGACAATAATACTGCACTTCTTGGACTTGGACACTGTCCGAATCGGCGGCGGGATAGCTATCCTTGGCCAAGGCGCTCAACTTCTCTGCGTACTTCAAGCCTTTGGCTTGAGACAGTTTCTTATCGGTCTCACTCATCAGCTTGTTCTTTAAGCAAGTACGTGAGATCCCCCGCACAAAGGCTGGGTGTGGAAATAAAAGGATCACGTTTAGTGCCAGCTTCGATACGCGAGAGCTAAACAGTTGCTCGACTTCGGGGAAAGTCTGTTGGAGGGCTGTATATAGCTTTAGCCGCGTTAGTTTGACCTCATCCATCACTTGTTGGTAGAAGCGGTTCAATTGGCGTAACTGCTCATATTCAGGTGTCCACGGAGTGGTCAATCGATACTGGTGATGCGTCACAGATAGCGCGATCCTGTGGGCATCCTTTTGGTCGGTCTTCACGCGCCGTAAACTCTCTGAATGCAAGTGTAGCTCCAGCGGGTTCAAGCGGCCATACCGTAATTGATGGTCTTGGCAGAAGCGTACTAGTGGCTGTGAATAGATCCCTGTGGCTTCGAAGTACACGATCGGGTCATCCGCTTGCTTGAGCATTTGGTCAAGCTGAGTGAAGCCGAGCTTGTTGTGTACACACTCGAACTCCTTTAAACACTGGTCACCGCGGTACCAAACACCGTAGCTGTGACCTTTAGAAACATCCAATGCGAATACATCGGACAAAATATTACTCCCTTTCTAAATTGGTGAAGCTAGCCCGCATCTTCTTCTCGTAACTCATTTCCTAAACACGACCTCGAAGGCCCACGATCTTAAACCAGATTTGCGCAACGAAGATGACGGAGATCCTTTTGTGTTACGGACTCGAAGTCCCTTGGGTTATGTTCGATTTTAGCTTCATCTTCAGTGTAGCGAGCAAAAAGAAAATTCCGGTAAGAAACTGGAGAATTCACCAGTTCTTACCGGAACTAATCTTAGATTGTTTTCTCATGTGATCCGGTTGTCTTCCCGTTAGCGCTGGCCCAATCTAGTTTGCCGCTAGGACCACACGTGGCCGCCTAAAACCGCGCCAACTGCGCCTCGCTTGTCGCATTGATGATATAGGCCCCCGAATGGATACGCTGCATCAATGACAGCATCACGCTGGCCGGCACGGAGACGCACCCCGCGGTGGCCCCTGCCCCGTTGCAGTGCAGGAAAAACGCAGAACCCCCACCGACGCCGCGGTTATACCCGATCACGATCGCGTACTGGTACTGCGCGTAGTCCGCCAGGTGCTCATCTTTGGCACTGGAGCTAGCGCGCTCCTGCCACGTGTTGTACTGTGGATCGGCCGTGTTCGAGATGTAATACGAATGCGCCGTGATCTGGCGGTATGGGAGGCCGGCGCCAGGATTACCGCCGCGACCGAACGCGAGCGTCAGCGGATAGGCACCGATCGGGGTCCGTCGGCTGCCTTCATAGGCGTTGCCGACCCCATTGGTCCCGACGCGCCCACTGCTGGTTAACACCTGTTGCCAGCCACTGGCGGTTTTGTTCAACAGCGTGACCCGCGCGTAGGAGCCACTGGCCACAACAGCCACGATCTGAGACGCGTGTTGCGCAGTCGGGCTAGCGGCCACACGCTGCACCAGCGTTGGCGTCGTTGTGCGCGCAGCCGGTGCCGTGGTCCGGCTGCTGGTCGCGCTTGACGCTTGCGCACGGCGGGCAGTACTTGCGGCCGCCTGCCGGCTGGCCGCGGCCTGACTACTGGCCACCGCCTTGCGACTGGCCGCTTGGCTCGCCGCGCGGGCCCGGCTGGCGACGGCGGCCCGACTCGAGGCCGTCGCCTGACTGGCCGCCGCCTTGCTTGACGCCGCCTTGCTTGACGCCGCGGCGCGACTCGCCGCGACTCGGCTTGCGCTTGTGGCACTCGCCGCCTTTTTGGCCGCTTGCTTGCGCGAAGCGGCCGCGCTCGACTGCGCCCGATCCGTTTTTGGCGTGGCCGGTTTGGTTGCGTGGCCGCACCCCGTCAGCAGGGCTAGTAACATCAGACACCCGATCATTTTTTTCATCTACAGTCACTCCTTATAAAATGGAGAATACCGCATAATCGATAAAAAATGCAAGATGTTACAATTTTTTATATAGAAAAAGGCGATGCCTTAGCCATCGCCTGGCATCGCCCTTAAAGCGTCGGGGCCTCGTACGTCCCCTTGATCACGAAGTAGCTCCCGCGGATCACCCCGGCGAGCTTCGACTTCTGGTGCGCAAACTTGAAGCGACCTTCAAGCGCCTCTGGGATCGGCATGCCATCCGAGAGCTTCAGTCCCACGGCGCGCTTGCCTCCGTCTTCGAGGGTGTAAAGCACATTGAGCCCTAGGCCGTCTTCATAGAAGACGTAGGTCCAGACGATACCCTCGACGTGCTGTTGCGCCACTTCCAGCGGGCGGGCCGTCAGCGTCAAGTCCTTTTCGGCCAAGATCGCCGTCACGTACGCGATCACGTCGGGGTGCTCAGCGGCCGGTTCAGTCACGAACGGCTGTTTATACTTGGTCCAGAAGTAGCGTGCTTCGTTCGCGCGCAACCCGGCCAGCGCATCCGCCACTGGCGACGTGGTCAGCCCGATCGTGCTGACCGCCTTAAAATCCACAAGATAACTCATCAGATCACCTTCTACTTTGATATTGTAAGTTTACAATACCGGTCCCACCGCCCGCCGTCAAGCGTCACGCGCGCCGCAACCGCCCCGCATGATCCACGGACACCAAAAACCGGCGAGTTGCCTCGCCGGTCGGTCATGCGCGTGCCGCTCGGATCGCCTCGAAGCGCTTGGGCGCCAGCTTTCCGAGTTCGACCAGCTTGCCTTCGATCTGATCGAGCACCGCGTTACGCTGCGCCTTGTCGTTCACAAAGTCGTACTGGTCGCGGTCGATCGTGATGATGCTGGAGCGCGTGTAGCCCTTGGCCCACTCGCGGTAAGCCTGGTTGACGCGGTTGTAATACGCGATCAGCTCCGGTTTGTCACGGATGTCCTCCATCTCCCGGCCGCGCCCCTGGATCTCTTCGATCTCGTGGTCGGGGTCGATCTGCAGGTAGATGGCCAAGTCCGGCATCCCGTTCCACGGGCTCCCATTGACGTTGCTTTGCATCTCCTGGCTTAGCGTGACGTAGATGTTGAAGTCGACATCGTCGATCTCCCCATTCTTATGCAGTTGCGAGGCCATCACGAAGTCCGACTCCAGCGACGAATCCATCACCGCATTTTCCTGCATGATCGCTTTTTTCAGCTGCTGGTACCGGAAGGTCAAAAACGCGATCTGCAAGATCGTGCCGGTCGTCTTGCGACTGTCTGCCCCTGCATCGTAGAACTTCTTGAGCATGTTGGCGATCATGCCATTGCCTTCAACGTCCTCGTAGTAAGCGGGCGTCCCCAAGTCTTCAGATAATAAGCGCGTCAAGGACGTCTTGCCGGCCCCGATACTCCCGAGAATATAGATCATACGAACTCTCCTTTGACTGATGCGCGGGCGTTGCCCGCGTTGAATGAACGAAACACAGCGACCTAGAACACCGGGAATGGGTGATCGGGTTCGCTTGGCATGTGGTTGAAGTTGAACTCGCGTAACGCGTCAATGGACGCCACGAAGGTCGTGGTCCCCGCCGCGAGCATTAGGTTTAACTTCTTATCGGAAAGGTCTTGCGCCAGGGGGACCAAGACGACCGGCTTATGTAGTGCACGCAGGTACCCGATCTCGAACGCACAGCCCGGATCCTCGTCATCGAGATCGTAGAGAAAGACTCCACAGTCCGCAGTGGCCATGGCAGAGAGATCATTTTGGTACGTCGCATCGATCCACAAGCGCGTCATCTGCGCTTCCGTGACCACCTCATCGTGGTACTCCCAGTCGAAGGGAAAGTGCACGATCGCGACGGTATCGTTCGCGTCCAGCGCGGCCTTGGCGGCTTCGACCCGCGCACGTTGCGCAGGGTTGAACCACGGACTGCCGAGATAGATCTTAGTTAGCGGGAGCCGCTGCTTGGTTTTGTCTGTCATGAGTGCCTCCTCCAATGGCCAGTCGCAAGACCGCCATGTTTGATAATACCAGAAACCGAACGTTTATTGAACGCCTTAGCGCATTTCTCATCGCCGATCACACCAAAAAATCGCCACCCATGCGTTGCAGCGGCCTGAGTCCATTATCAAAGACTCGTTAGCGAAAGTAAAGACTTGAATCTACCAGATACAGGTGTTATGGCCAAGGCCAAACACATGATGTAGTGTTCGCGGAATACTCACGCGAACCAGTGCGCCAGTGCGCCGCTTTCAACCAGGATGACCACGCCGATCCCGATGTAGACCGCCGCCATCAACCACCGTCCCCACCGTTCCAGCAACTTAACGACCAACGGACGTCGCCCAAGCTGCGCCCCTAGGCCACAAAAAACAGTCAGCATGACCCCAAACGTCAGGAGAACGACCGCGAGCCGCCCGCCAGACAGCTGAGCGAACAGCGGCACGTAGACTCCGATATGATCTGCCCCACACGTCGCGATCGTGATCAACGCAACATTCAAGCTCAGGCTGGTCTGCGGCCGAAGACGGCTAGACACTTCGTCGGCGTCTTCCGACTCACCGACCACGGCCAGCCGTAGCCCCATGAGAATCGGGATCACACCGAGCAGACCCAACGCCCAGGTCGCCGGCACATGCTTGAGCCCGAACGCGATGAACCAGCTGACTGCGATCAGCACTCCGGTCCCCAACAAGTCCCCCAATAGACGAGGTGACGGTCGCTGGGCTTGACGGTCCCAAAAATAATCATCAAAATGATGAGGTAGTCGAGACTGGTCGCCAAGTAGGCCGTCACCTCAGTCATAATATGTCGAGTGTAACATATAAAGGAGCGAACGTCTTGTCAGAATCGCAACACCAGATCAAGCCGGCACAGCTCGCCGAATCCGAGCAGATCTTCAAGCTCCTGAGCAACGCGACGCGGTTGCAGATGCTGATCCTGCTCGCGGCGCGTGAGCTGAACGTCGGTGAACTGCAGCAGGCGCTCGGGCTGCGTCAGTCGGTGGTCTCCCACCAGCTGGCGACCCTGCGCGCGCACCAGCTCGTGTCCAACCGCCGTGAAGGCACGACGATCTACTACCGGTTGGACGACCCCCACATCCTTGATGTGATCAATGAGATGCTCGAACACACCGATCACGTTGTGCGGGGCCAACGTCACGGGGACTAGCCGCGAACTTGCACCGTCACCGGCCAGCGCGCATAATAAGCCCAACCTTGAAGGAGGCGAGCATATGCCCACTTTGATCCTACTGCGCGGCAACTCCGGTTGTGGTAAGACAACGTTAGCCGACGCGCTGGCGCGAGCTTACGGCGAGGAGGCCTTACTGCTTCAACAAGACGTTTTGCGCCGTCACGTCCTTCACGCTGGCGACCACGCCGGGACCCACGCAGTTGATTTGATCGCCGATCTGATCGACTTTGGCCGCCAATTCTACCCGATCACCATCGTGGAAGGGATCCTCCGCCGCGATGTGTACGGCGCAATGCTTCAACGCGCGATCGAACGCTTCGGTGCGCGCGCCTTCGTCTACTACCTCGATCTCCCCTTCGCGCTGACGGTCGTGCGCAACGCACCACGACACTTCTCAGAAGTCGACCTACGCTGTTGGTGGCGCCCAACAGACCAGCTGGGACCGACGGACATCCGACTTAGTGACCGCCCCGTCACCACCAACCTCGCGCGTATCCGAAAGGCGGTGGGCAGATGAGCAAAGACCGGGTCAACGCCTTAAGCGACGGCGTCTTCGCGATCCTGTTAACGATCTTGATCTTGGACTTTCAACCGACGACCCTCGCGCCCGGGACGATCAGCCACCTGATCTCGCGGCAGGCCCCGCTATTCGCGATGTATGACCTGTCGTATTTTTACGTCGGCACGAGCTGGCTGTTCCATCACGACTATTTCCAGTATGTCCGCAAGACGAACCGGACGCTCAACCTCTTGAATCTGCTCGTGCTGTTCACCGTCACCCTGGTCAACTACGCGATGGTCCTGTTGATCGAAGCGCTGACCAACGGTGACCCCGGCGACATCCAGGTCGCCTTCATCGTGTACGATGCCGTTGCGCTTGGGATCTCACTGTCCTTTTTGATCCTCTACCGCTACCTGGAGCGGCACCCTAGCTTGCAGTCCTTCACCGGGATCGAGGCGCACTACAGCCGCATCCGCATGGATCCGGCCCGCAGCGTGACGATCTACCTGCTGTCGGCCATCGCGACGTGCGTCTCGAATCTGCTGGCCGGCATCCTACTCGTGGCCGGAGTGCTCTTCCACTTCATCGCCTACCTGCGCTTCTCCAAGGTGATCCACCTGGGCACACAAAAAAAGGATCACCCATAAATCTTCACGTTTTTGCGGTATACTGAGACCAACTAAGGAGGCACACACATGCGACGTGAACGACGACTCTCATTTCAAAAACGCAAGAAGCGCTGGCCCAAGGTGCTCGCCACGGTCTTGATCCTGCTGGTGGTCGCCGGAGGGCTTGGCTTCGTCTTTTTCCCGCAGCTCAACAACACGGTCCGCAACGTGACCGGCAATGACACGCCGGCTGACACCGCCGTCAAAAACGAGCTGGTCAAGCAGATCGAAGCCCGTAAGACCGGTGACAGCAGCACAGACGCCAAGATCGAATCGGCCGCCAGCACCCTCAAGGCGACGAAGATGAGCACGATCGTGGCGGCTGCGTCTGACCAGACCAAGATGGCGGACCTGCTGCGCACATCGGTCGGGGCCAGCAGTGAGCAAGCCAACGCGGCCGCCAAGCTGTTGTTCGCCAACTCGGACCTGCAAGGCGTCCGGGAGGCGGTGGCAGCTGGGGACTGGGTCAAGGCCTACCAGGAATACAAGGCCCTCAACGGCACTGAGGCACTGACGGCCCTCAAGGCCAACCTCGGTCAGTACTGAACTCACTAAAAAAGACGCATCTGCGTCTTTTTTAGTCTCACGGTTTGATATACGCGTACCCATCGAGCTGGCGCTGCGCTAACTCGAACATGGCCGAAGGCACCACGATCACGCCGGGCTGCAAAGTGTCCGCATCGATCTGACGCTGACGCAATGCGTTGCCGCACGCTGCCACCGTGACCCCCGCCGCGATCAGTCCGCTCAAGTCGATCTCGCTGCCTTGCTGGGCCTGCACGACTGGGTCCCCGTTGATCACCAGCTCGGCGTGGGCGACGACGCCGGCGCGCTCAGCCTGCTGAAGCAACGCTGGGATGTTGCTGAGCGTGGCTGCCCAGCGTGATGGTTCACTGAGATGGAAAATCACCTTCATCACGATCCCTCCTTGCCCTCAGTGTCGCGCCACGCGGGGCCCCTGTCAAGTTAGGGCGAAACAACTTTTTTTGTCCAGACAGTTGACGCGCGTGGGGATTCCTGTATAATAGTTATTGTTCTTGTTACGAACATTGCCCGTTGGTCAAGGGGTTAAGACGTCGCGTTCTCAGCGCGAAAACACGGGTTCGAATCCCGTACGGGTGAGCTAGAACCGTCGCATCGTTGATGCGGCGGTTTTTTTGTCCTTCAGACGTCTGTGTGGTCACCCATTGCGGGTCAGCCGCGTCGCCTTGCCCCACATCGCCCACAAGGTGAGCCCGTGGGCACCGACGATCAACAAGAGCCATTGCCACCAAGCCATTGCGCTCACCACCTTTCAAGGTCAGCTTAAGCGTCGATTGTATCGCCTTGACCGCTTTTGTGTAAAGATCCGGTGTCGATCGTGTAAACCCACATAAAAAGCACGCCGACGTTCAGCGTGCCCGGCTCGCGATCAGCAAGCCCGTTATTCCTTCGCGCGTGTTGTTGCGGGTTTCTTGCGCAGTACCCAGAGGATCGCGATCGCCAGCCCGGCCAGCAGGATCGCTGGCGCCGCGTTGCTGGCCAAGAAGCCCGTCGGTGTACCGTGTTCCAGCACTCCGAAGACGGAGAGCAAGATCCCCGCCAGGCCGATGATCGAGCCGCCGGCGATTAAGCCAGAAGACAGGCTGACCCCGTTTTGGACCCGTTCGGCGTTGGCTTCCTTGTTCTTGCCCTCGACCGCTAGCCGCAGCAGCGCCCCGACCAGGATGATCGCCGTGGTTGCCATCGGCAGGTAGAACCCGATCGCCACGGTCATCACAGGCAACTTCAGAAGGTGCAGCACCACCCCGATGACCGCACCGATAATGATGATCGTGAAGGGCAGCTTACCCGTGATGATTCCACTGGTCAGCGTGGCGATCAAGTTCGCCTGTGGGAGTGCGAACGCGGCGTTTTCGGACACATCGGCCAGCTGGTTGGCCAGCAAGACGATGACGCCGACGACGGTGATCGTGCCCAGTACCCCGGCAAGCAGGAAGCGACGTTGCATCTTAGGCCGATCGGCGTTCATCAGTGCCGTCGCCTTTTGCGTCTGCGTGTAGCCCCCACCAGTCGAGATCGCGGTCACCGCGAAGGTCGCCAGCAACAGCAGCGAACGCGTGTCGAAGTTAGAGGTCCAACCCATCACAACGAACAGCAACGTGAGCAGGACCAACGAGGCGATCGTCATCCCCGAGACCGGCAGATTGGAGGTGCCCAGCGTCCCGGTCAGGTTCGCCGCCACCACCACGAAGACGAAGGCCAGCAGCATGGCCAAGCCCCCACCGATCACCCCGATCAAGAGGTTACCGGAGAAAATGCTCCCGAGGACCAGCGTCGCCACGATCGAGAACACTAGCAGCATGATCCCGAACTTGGACTTCTTCTCGTTACCGCCAAGCGTGGCCTTCAGGGAACGCCCGATGACCGGGATCAGCCGCAGCGCACCGATGATCCCGCCGGCCAGCATCATGCCGGCGCCGAGATAGCGAATGTACCCGCCTGCGATCCCGTCGAAGGCCAGTCCCCGGATCGCGGCGTCTGAATTATTCCAGAGGACGGCTGACCCATGCGCCATGTCAGTGAAGTACCCGATCAGCGGGACCACCGCGAAGTTGGCCAGGATCGAGCCCGCGAACATCGTCAAGGCGACTTGGATCCCAACGATAAAACCGATCCCGGCGAGCAGTGGGTTGACTTCCAGCTCGAATTTCCACTTGAAGTCCTTGGCCCCATACATCACAAAATGATTGTTGACCCAGCCGAACATCGAGCCGGTGATCATGGTCAAGAACCCACCGATCCCGAAGCCCGAGGCCATCATCTTGAGCCCCTGGCCACCGTTTGCACTCGCCCGGATGGTCTCGGCGATCGCCATCGCTTCCGGGTACACCAGGGTGTCTTTAGACGCGATGATCAAGTGGTTCTCCACGATCGCGGCGGTGCCGATCCCGAACAGGACCCCCATCGTCCCGACCAGGACGGCTTCGAAGAAGTTGATGTCCGCACCGATCAACAGCACGGCCGGCAGCACGAAGATCATGCCGCTGGCGATGGTTTCCCCACCGCTCGCCATCCCCTGCATTTCGTTCGTTCCGGCGTACCCTTGACGCCGGGCAAAGGCGCGGATGACCGCGGAGCCGATGATCGCCCCGGGGATCCCGGCGGCGACTGTGAGCCCCGCTTTCATCCCTGAGTAGGCAGTCGACGCTGCAAATAAGATCGCAAGTATGATCCCCACGCCGAGAACGATGGTACTCCCCACTTTACTCTTCGCAGTGGGATCGGCCTTGGCTTTGGGTATACTGATAGGCTTTTCCATATGAGTTCCCCCTTATCGGAATGATTACTTAACTTTGTTTAGTTATAGCCTATCATGGTAATAAGACCGATGACTACATATAACACCTGTAATGGTAAAAAAAATACACCCAGTCACCTGGATGTATCTTTACGATCAATAAAGTTGCTTTGATTGCGCCGCGTATGCCTCGAACGTTGGCAGCGTCAACTCACGATCATGCTGACTCAGCGTCAGCGTGTCCCCTTGCAGACCGTGATCGATGAAGTCATAGATCGCCGCATCGCGGAACCCGATTGCCGCAGCATCCTGCGCACTATTGCCGTAGTACACGACCTGAATATTCGCCCAGATGATCGCGCTCAGGCACATCGGGCACGGCATGGCGCTCGTGTACAGCTCACAGCCGCTCAGGTCGTGCGTGCCCAGCTGTGCACCAGCCGCGCGGATCGCTTCCACCTCACCGTGTGCGGTGGCATCGTGCCCCGCCAGCACGCGGTTGTGCGCCGCGGCGATCTCCCGACCGTCCTTGACGATCACGCAGCCGAATGGGCCGCCTTCGTTCGTCGTCAGGTTCATCTTGGCTTGGTCGATCGCTTGTTGCATGAAGTCTCGTTGATACATTTCATTCGCCTTCCTTTCAGCGTACAATAGCGTTAATAAGACAGGAGGTCTGAGCATGGCCAAAACCACGACGCGCCCACTGGGCATCATCACCACCGTGGCTGGTGCGCTGACCATCGCCAGCGGCGCGATGGCGCTCGCCAGCGGGGTCCTCACCATCCTTAAGAGCAAGGCTCGTTAGCCAAGCGCCGGTCGCCCGGCGCTTTTTTTGTCTCTCGCGATCCCCGCCCGCAGCAGCGGACGCTTACAGCCGCTTCGCCATATCTGTCAGCACCGTGTGCGTCAATCGGCTCGTCTGCGGCGCGACCGGGTTGTCCGAAGCGTGCGCCACCGCCGCCAGGAAGGCCCGGATCATCGGCGCGAACCCGCGCGTCTCCAGCGTCGGCTGCCAGTCTGGCGCCGGCTGCGTGGTGACAGCCGTCCCTTGGTACACTTGTAGCGTACTGAGGTCCTGCACCCGGTAGAGGCCGTCTGTCGTCACAACGGTCGCCTCTTCCAGGTTCGTCCCCGCCACTAGGTTGATCGCCGCTTCCGCCCGGACGCCAGCGGCCGTGAAGGTCACGCTCGCCTGCTCCACGTTCCCGTCATCATCGAGGTGCATCGCGTAGCGTGCCTTCGGGTCTTCAGGAAAACCAGCTAGCGCCAGCGCGGTGTCCAAGGGGTGGATCAGCAGGTCGAAGATCGCCTCGCGCGGCTCCTGGGGATCTGCAACACGGTTTTTGGTCACTTGGATCAGATTCTTGTTCGGCAGGTCCACCAGCGTCTGAAGTTGCGGCGCAAACCGGCGATTGAACCCGACCGTCAGTAGCTTACGGTGCTGGGTGGCCAGCAGGTACAGCTCCGTGACCTGCGCTTGATCCATCGCCAACGGCTTGTCGACGAACACGTTCACATCCCGTTCAAGGAAGTGCTTGACCAGCTCATAGTGCACGGACGTGGCCGAATGGATCATCACGGCATCGAGCGCAAGCCCATCCAGCGCCGCAAGGTCTGTCCCTGCGGCAACCATATGAAACTGGTTAGCGACCCGTGTGACCTTCGCCAGGTCACGACTCTCAAGGTACCACTGCACCTCCGATTGCATCTGCGCGTACACCGGCAGATACGCCTTCTGGGCAATATTGCCCAATCCGATCACACCAACACTCAACATTGCGATCACCTGATTCCATCATAGTTTACTTTAACACTAGCACAGCGCCGCGACGGGGGCAAAGGCCGCTCATCAGCTTCAGTTTTAATTAGTGTAAACGGTTACCTAATTAAGTCTAGCAATCGTCCGCAGAATATTCAATAATAAGAATGAGTTGAAAAATGGGAGGGAATTATCATGTTGACACATCACCACCGGTCGCGATGGCAGCGACCGCTCTTGGTTCTCGCACTTGGCTTGCTCCTCACTGGGGCGGCCAGCTGCGCCGACGACCATGCCCAGGCGGATCACCAGCCGAAGGTCACGCAAGCCCAGCGCGCGGAATCCAAGCGCCTGAAGGCCAAGCACAGCAGCCTCAAAAAGGCGCTGGCGGCCAAAGAAGCGAAAGCTGAATCGCTGAAGAAGAAGCGGGCGGCCCTCGAATCCGAGCAGGCCGCGGCCGAGTCCAAAGCCGCCGCTGAGTCCAGCGCCGAAGCGGCCGCTTCGTCGTCTAAAGCCGCGGCGGCTTCCTCAAGCGCCGCCGTCGCCTCATCCAAGGCCGCTCAGGCCGCCTCAACGGCCAAGGTCCAAGCCGCGGCGGCCAGCTCCTCTGCCGCGGTTGCCCGCCAACGGGCAGCCAGCCAGCGCGCGGCTAGTCAGCGCGCCGCCAGCAGCCAAGGGCACGCTGTGACCAACCGCGGCGACATGAACACCGCCGCCACGGGGAAGATCGTCGGCAACCGTAATTCGCACATCTACCACGTCCCCGGTCAAGCGGGTTACCGCATGAATTCGGCTAACGCAGTGTACTTCAACAGTGAAGCTGAAGCCCGGGCCGCGGGCTACCGAAAGGCGCTCCGATGAGCCGCCGCTACCTGTGGGGCCTCGCCTTCGTCACCGCGCTGATGCTTAGCGGCTGCAGTCAGCCCAAACAAGCAACCGAACCGAGCCCACGTCGCCAGATGACCTCAGCACTGAAGACCGCGACTGAGCAGAATCGCACACTCGCTGACCAGGTCGATGACGTGGAAGCGACCATTCAAGCCGAAACCGAGCAGATCGCCGCCCTTGAATCGGCGGCGCAGTCAGCACCAACGGCCAAGACCACGCACTCGGCGAAAGCGCCGACTAGTACCGCCAGCCCCGCTGCCGCCACCGATACCGCCAAGCTCGCGGCGATGAATTTTGCCGGTCAACAAGAGATCCCTGTCGCGAACAACGCACCGGGGTTCACCACGGCAGAACTCAGCACGGCCAAAGGCGCTTGGGAGGCCTACACCGACCTCGACGGCTTGAACCGCGCTGTGGCCGCTAACGCCTTGCTCAGCACGGCCCTGATGCCGACCGATAAGCGTGAAGGCCTGACCTGGGACCCGACCGGCTGGCGCAACAAGCGCACTGCGCACGGCTGGCTGTACAACCGTAGCCACCTGATCGGATTCCAGCTTTCTGGTGAGAACAATAACCCAAAGAACCTCATCACCGGCACGCAGTCGCTGAACAATCCGCTGATGCTGGCCCACGAGATGGACATTGCGACCTACCTGAAGGCAGATGCGCACCACTTCGTTCGCTACCAAGTCCGCCCGATCTACCGTGGCAACGACCTTGTGGCCCGCGGTGTTCAGATGCGTGCCCAGTCGATCGGTGACAATACGATCCGCTTCAACGTCTATATTTTCAACGTTGAAGCCGGTTATACGATCAACTACGCGGATGGGACCAGCACCGCCAACTGATCGGCGTTGCGCTGAATGACCAGGGTGCCCCCCCCGCATCCCGATGACCACCGATCGAATCCAGGTCTAACCACAAAGCACCTGTCTGAATGGCTACCCTCAGCCATTCAGACAGGTGCTTTGTGGTGGTGCCGGTGCAAAAAAACACGCCACCGGCTGGCCACAGGGCCGGCGGTAGCGCGTCACGCGGCCTTACAGGCGTGCGTTCAGTTCCTTGGTCATGTCTTCATAGCCAGGCCGGCCGAGAAGGGCAAACATGTTCTTCATGTCCGACGGATATTTTCGAGGTAGTGGTTAAGACTGGTAATCCCTTAGTAGCAACGTTTTTAACATTTTCACGAGTTCCAATGGTTGCTCTCATCACGTCCTGACTTAACCAAAAACTGAACCGCCCTTTTCGCACTTTTTAGGAGGACTCATGGACTCACAAATTATCATCAGCAACTGCCTAGCCAGGATCAATCCAATCCACCCCTCCATGCTTGAAATATATCGTCAGCGAGCGGGTGATCTAATTTGTATTGCTCAGATTCCTGTCATCCTATCAGATAAGTGGCTCCCCGCTATCTTGCCCCAAGCACTAGGACACAGGCTAGACCCGATCGAAGCCGCGGTCGCTTATGTGCTTCCTGCCATTTTTTGATTGCAAAACAGAACGTACGTTCGTATAATTAATGGCGAGGTGATTATCATGAAACTACCTATTCAGATTGACGAGTATACAATCAGCCGCAGGGGCGCTGGCCGCGGCATGGTCAAGCTCCAGCATCGCGGTGAAACTGTCGGCATGCTAGAGGCGGCCAAACTGCTGGACGATCTGCCCCGCGTGATCGGTCGCCCGCTGACGATCGACGAACAGGTGGCGCTCACACTGGCCGTGCCGGGTGTTGCGGCATGACCGGCGCAGAGTATATCCGGCGAGTGGATCAGTTTTTTCGGACTGAGTACGAGGATCGCGGGATGCTAAAATGGCGCGGGTTTCTCATCTCCGACCACATCGCGGCGCTCAAACGCCAGGCACGCGAAGAGGCCGCCGGTGTCCCCGTGCTTCCGAAAATGGCTGAGGGGGAGATACGTGCCACGCTCAACCGCGCGTACACCTCCAAAGAGACTGTGCAAGTCCAGTCGACCGACATCGATCCCAACCTTAACCTCTATCCAGTCGTGGAGGGTAAGGTCATGGGATCCAACGGTCACGACAGCCTAGTGCTCGACACGGGCGTCGCCATACCAATCGGCAGGATCCGCAGCGTGCAAGTGATTCCGTATGCAGTCCAGTAGCAGAAAAAAATACCGCTATGCGTAATCTCATCAGGAGGTGATCGCATGGCGGTTTTTGTTGGTCCTGACTTCGCGGTGTTGCTGATCGGCACCGTGGTATACACAATAGAGCTAGGCGGCGTTGATTCGATTGAGTGCGGTTCCGCGGAGCATGCGGAAACGGTGTTCATTAAACAAATACTTGCATAAAAAAGCCCCGCATCGCGGGGACTACCATGCACACAACATTACAACATGGATCACCCCCGCATCGCGGGGAACACAACTATCATACACTAGTTCGTCTGGTAGCACTACCGCTTAAAAGTCTACTGTTTTGATCTCGACGGCGTACTTATCGGCGTACGCCTCTCCGAGAATAATTTTGACGTATGCTGGCCCGTCTGACGCGATCACGAGCTGCGTGTCGTCTAGATCAAAGTCTGCATCGGTCGCCAAGTCAAAGTGGTCAAGTGCGCGTTCGATCGCCAGAGATAGGATCCCCGGGCGGCCCTTGGCAAAGTCTAACCCCTGATCGAGCAGAATCAGGTCGCCCCACCCTTCACCGATCGCATCGGCCAGAATGTCGGCCAGGTATGCGCTCTGGGGCTTATCAGTCTTGCCCATCAGAATCGCGTTGCCCTCGCGATCACCATACTTGTCAAAAATCTCACCTGGCAGTGTGAAGTCGTAGCGGTCGATCTGAACACCATCTAGTTTTTGCGTTGTTGTGTGCTTCATTTTTCATCCTCCATTTTCTCCAGCTCGCTCATCACCACGCGCGTCGACTTTCCGACCGTGTCGGCTAAGGTTTGCACCTGACCGACCTTCCACTGTGACAAGGGCTTCTCGTTGACGTTCTGCCACGTGGACGCGTTGATCCCCGTAGCCTTCTCGAGCTTGTAGCGCGTCAGCTCGAACTTATCGAGATAGGCGTCCAGCAGCCCGGCCGACCGCGCCGCGTTGAACAGCGATGCCTTGGCAGCTACGACCGGCTCACCGATCACCTTGCTGATGTCGCCCATGGCCATATCCAGCACCTCGTGAATGACCCCGTACTTTTTCGCCGTCGCTTTGTCGACGTACGCCACCCGACGATCGCGACGGCCTCGATACAGGGCTTCGCCGACCACCGCCCCGCTAGCAGTTACGATCGCGAAGTGGGTCGGGTTCGCCGTCTCCGCCCACTCGGCGAGCGGCTTTGGATCAGCGTCTGGTGCCGACACGCTCCTGTAGAAGTCTTCCGCTTTTGTGATGTAGGTCTTGTGTGTCATTATTTTTCCTCCTAGTCTTTGACCATGATGCTCTTGCCCACCCAGAGGGTGATGTCGCCGTGCCAGTCTTCACCGTTTTCGGTGTCGTGAATGTGAAAGGTGATCTGCTTTGCTTTTTCGGTTTCGCGAACAACTTTGGTGCTCTCTGTGTAGAAAAACACACGACGGGCGTCAAAGCCGATGAGGTCTTTGTTGATGACCCACGCTGGTACGCCTGCAACGCTATCTGGGACAAGCTCAAGACTCGCTTGCGTGAGCAGGCTAGTGCCGTCAACGTGGCCGTTGTTTTCGCGAGCGACTTTCCAAGCCAGGCGAATGGCGAATGTGAACGCGATCTGATAGTCACCGAAGCGGTCTTTGAGGCGACGAGCAACCAAGTGTGCCGCGCGCATTACGCGGCCTGCGATACGGATCTGACGTTCCTTCTTAGTAAGCTTGCTCATGGTGTTTCCTCCTCGGCTTTGATCATCTCTACACTCAATATAATACGACTTCTCGGACTAAATGCAACCCTCTTTAATACATTTTATCGGATTATTTTTGAGCGCACAAAAAAAGGCCCACCCTACCGAAGTAGAGTGAGCCAAGATTGATGAGCCTACTTGAAGTTCCCCCAGTACGAGGTCCGTTTCGTGCCAGATGCGGTCCCGGTCGCGATGTAGCCGTAGCCAGTCGCGCGCTTCTGCCGAATGACGACGTAGCCATTGAAGTAACCGTAGGCGTTGTACTTGATCTCCTGACCTGAGTGCATCAGTGCGATCTTCTGGCCAGTGAGTGGTGCCGAGCGCAGCCAGATCTGCTGGTTGGCGCCCAGGGTGAAGGTGCCGTTCTGCGCGTACCAGACACCGGCCTTCTTGCCGGTCGGCGCCGGGGCGGGCTTCGGCGCTGCGGGCTTACTAGTAGCCCCGAGCTGGCGGTTGACCTCGGCCTGCACTGCGGCGTACTGCGATCCCAGGGCCGCCTTGCGCGCATTGCCACTGCCATACTTGCCCGAGATCACTTCGGCTGCAAGCTGAGCAACCGTCTTCGTTGGCACCGGACTTGGGACGGGTGCAATCGCCTTACCGATGAACTTTTCCCAGCTTTCAAGCGGCATGTTCGAGATGCTCATATCCTTCGTCCCGTCGCTGGACGTGAACTGCCACAACGTATAGGTTGGCCACGGTGCAGTCGAATACGGGAACTTTGTCGGAACGGTGAAAGTCGGGTACATCTTCTTGGTGCCAGGGTAGTACGGGTACCCAGCGAACCACAGGCCGCACAGATCCTTGACGTTCGCACACTCGCGCGCCCCGTCTGCCCCGGTGTACAGCAAGCACCACTGACCGGTCAGCTCATGCACCCGTGTCACGAACTGCTTGACCCAGTTGGCGTTCTTGCCGTATGCCGCGTTCTGGTAGCCTTCCCAGTCGATGGCCAGCAACGCTTCCCCAACATAGTTCTTGATGTTACTGATAAAGTAGTTGGCCTCGGCCACCGGGTCGCTGCCACTGGCGTAGTGATACAGACCCAGCTTCTTGCCCGCGGCCTTGGCTGCGGCGTACTGGCCGTTACACTTCGGGTTGACGTAGGTTGTGCCCTGCGTTGCCTTGATGATCACAGCGCCAATCTGGGGCAGTGCTGCGGCATCGATCGTATCGTGAGACGACACATCTGCTACGAAAAAGTTTGTCATTTTGGTTCCCCCTTCTGCTTAGTCAGATCATACAGTCCCGATGCCGACAGCCCCGACAGCATGCCGGCCATCAGGTACGGGCCGATCTGATCGATGTGGCCAAAGGTCAACGACCACAGGCCTGCCAGGGCAATCCCAACCAGCAGGCTCACAACGATGTTGAGCTTGTCACTGATGCCACTAGCCGTCTTAATACCCTGCACCAGGGCTGCTGTGATCGGAGCAATAATGGCCGCGATCACAGTTAGCTGCAATAATTCATTTTCCATTCGAGTTTCTCTCCTTTTCTAGCTCATCTTGGAGCTCGCTGTTCTCTTTCCGCAGCCGATCGTTATCGGCCGCGTATCGGTCAACCAGATCACCCAGTTCGTCGTGCTTCGTCTTGCGTTTGCTCTCCCGATAGCTCAGGTAGGCAATGCCAGCCGAGATGATAGCGGCGATATATGGTGCGAACGCAATCATCAGATCATGCAAGTCTTTACTCATCGCGTGTATCACTCCCTCGGCTTAGAATTAGCACGAAGGCTGTGATAATGGCGTTGCTGATCCAGCTCATATAGCGGCCGGTTGCTACCCACGTGAGAAACTGCAGGGCGGTCAGAAATGCCATCATGCCTGCCGTAGTTGTCAGCAGTCGACGATTCCACGCAATTGACCGTCCCTCATCTGCGACCCAGATCATCAACCCAACTCCGTCTAGTACGAAAAATGACCCCCAGACGTCATCGTTGAAAATCCCGACAGCCTCTGGTGGCCACATGAAAAAGTGATCATTAGCCATCAGCCAGAAGCCAATGGCAACTACTCCGACACCCAGCACGAAATGCGTTGGGTGTTTTCTAATGTTTTGCAATGTTCCTCACCTCTTTTCGTCTAAAGCAAAAGGCCGACCACGAAGGCCAGCCCGATCATTATTGCTGTGCAGATGCCTTGTCGGCGTCGCTCTCTACGGCGTCTCCGAAAAAAGCGCGCACCTTTGCTTGCAGGATGCCAGGCACCATCTCATCCATGAGCTGGTCAAAAGTCTTCTCTTTGTCCGCCTTGCTTGCTGCGAGCACCTGTGAAGCATAAATTTCTGCCATCGCCGATACGTCTACTACCATTGTGTTTCCTCCTTATTGTTGTCTGTCAAAGTCCTAGCGCGGCCGCCAGCTTGTCCTGATCGGCCACGGTAAAGACAAGGTTACTTAGCTCGGTGAAGGCTTGCTGCTGTGTGTCGATCTTCGTCTGCAGCAAAGCTACCTGTTCCTCGGCGCTCGGCTGCGGCTTATCCGCCTCTTCCATCTCAGCAAGCTTAGCCCGGTCGACTACGATCGCACCGTCTACCAGCTTGCTGGCACCGAGCACGATCTTGTCGACCTCAATCCGGGCCAAATCCACCGCATTGGTCGTGTCGAATGGGGCCTGCCACTGCTCGCCATCCCAAAATGCTTGCTGGTAACCCGTGATGTAACCTTGATTATCCGAATCAATGCTGACTTTCAAAATGCATACACCTCCCGCATCACAAACTTGGCTGCATCGCCAGAGCCATTACCGTCACTACCAGACGTATATCCTTTCAGAGTCGTGTTAGTGACAAACAGATACTTCTGTGTTCTCACCGACCCCGTCGCCGTGGACATAGGTGTTACAATTCCTTTTCCACTGTGCACAGCGCCCCAGTTTTTGTTGATAATTGTGGTGTTCCAGTCGGAGTCAGAAGATGCACCGTTGTTGTAATACGACCAAAGAATCACCCATCCGTTCAGACACTTGTTAAGCGGCACGCTTGGCGTAACGATCTGCGTCCCTGTCATGTAGTAGCCGCCCGACCAGAGAAGTTTCCCGGCCCCGTTAAGTTGTTCAAGGTAGCCGGCATCAAGCTGACCGATATGATCTGGCGTTCGCATGATCATCGACCCTGCAGCGGGGCTCATCGCCATGTAATACTGCTCTTTCTTTCCCGTAGCATCAAAAGTCTGCATCATCAAACCTTGAGTCGGGTCATATGCCATCGTGATTTGGTTAGCTAGCGTGGTCTTGTCAGCTTTGTAAATGCTGTCATGTGCCTCAAGTTTACCGTCCTTCATCGCCAAGGTCCCCGAGTGGTAAATATATGTCGGATCACCCTCAGCGCCCACGTCCTCCGGCACCAGCTCGTACGAGTTGGTGAAATCAGATCCGATGAAGTGCATTCCCTGGAAGGTCTTCCCGACGAAGGTCTCTGCAGCAATCGTGGAAGCGTCCACCGACTTCGGCACCCAAGTGGTGCCGTCATACAGATAGTAGCCAGTGACGACTCCTTTTGCGTCGGTCAGCCAGTGGATATCACCTGACTTCGGACTGGCGGGATAAGCGGGGCCTATGGTCATGACGGGGACATTTTCGGCCCCGTCCTTACCATCCTTACCGTCCTTACCAGGATCACCCTTTTCCCCTTTCACCAGCTGCCACTTATAGCTTGTCGGATCCGTGCTGTCGGCTTGAGCGAAGTCGCTGTAGGTACCCAGATACGCCTTACCCGTCGCATCGGTGGTCGAGAAGTCCAACCCGGCCATACTGTTTGCATAGGCCTTGTGGAAATACGGGGTTCGACCATCTTTCCCGGCCTCACCTGGCTTTCCGTCATTGCCATCCTTGCCGGCGGGGCCAACGACCTTCGCCCACTTGCCGGCGTAGTCGGCAGGCTCGTCAGACGGCACCGAAGTATTGCCATAGACGATCGCCATATATGCTTTGCCAGCTGGTAGCGCACTCAGACCAGTACCCTGATCGTCGTCCGCATATCGGACCCAGGGGTAGTACTGCACCGTCTTAGGGATCCGCTTGATCTGATCAGCTAGGTCTTGCAGGGCTGGATCGATCTGCGAGGCCTCAATCAAGTAGTCGCCAAACGTAGCGGTCCGTGTGCCTTCCGAGTAGCTAGTCTCAAGCTGGAGTAGCCGAGCCGAAAGATTCAACCCTTGTTCTTCGTCGACAAGGTGCACCGTGTCGCCGACCATGACGCTATCAGGCAGATCAACGAGATCCACTTCGTAGTTCACCGCGGCGTGATTATACTGCTTGAGGTCTGCCAATGCGGACTGAAGCAGTGTTGCCTGTGTCACCGCTTCGTAGGGCTTGGATCTCTGAATGTGGTGGTTGTTCGGGTTCGGGTTGTCATTTGACAGTGCTCGGCTCCACAACTGCACCGCTACGGTGTCTCGCAGGACACCATCTGCGCCCAACACAAAGCGGCCATCCGGATCAGTCCACTTGTATCCCTTCAAATTGATCGGGGTGTCCTTTCCTTCGGGCGTGCCGCCAGTCGGGCTAATGGAGGTGCATAAATCGTAGATATTGGAGATCGTCACAATTTTGTTGATGTGAGTATTGACCTCCATCCGCTGCCCTTTGTCGGCGCCAATGTGATGATAGATGTCGATGTAGCGCTTGACTACCTGAGTGCCAGTGATCTCAAAGCGAAAATCCAGTTCCGCATCAAACTGTGTTGCCACACTCTCAACCCGGGCCAAGGCGGTTTCCTCCTCGGACTCCCACTTGAGCGTGCGCGCTTGCCCTTCAAGTTCGTTGACACCAATCTCGAACCCTGAATCAGCTGCAAAAAGATCGATATACTCCGCAATCGACATCGCCTTGGCAGCAGTATAGCTACCAACGGTTTCGTTGATCAGGTCGATCCCACCGTTTTCAGCGGTGAATTCCAGTGTCCCAGTGAGTGAGTCTAGTCTCACCTCCATGAGGGTCATGAAAACATAGCGGCCGCGAGTATCTTGATACATCAGGTAGTTTCCTACCTTCCCGGCTGCTGTCACCAACGCTAGTTGGTCAGTCGAGAAATAAATGGTCCCTTCATACGCCCGTCCGACTGATTGCGGCACCATCTCCGTGTCGGTATCAGCGCCGATGACCAGCGGACCGTCTCCGCCAGCTGTCGCAATCGCCAGAAGGTTGTATTTTCGATCTGTGATGTAAACATCCACTAGTACCATGCCTCCCTGTACTCAATCGTTGCCTGAAACGGTTCAGCCCATTCAGATGCCACCGGCTGGATGATGGTCTCGCCAGCAGGAAGCATAAAGCTTTCCCACTGATCACCGACCGTCTGTAAAGTAGCGTCCTCAATACCGTTCACATACACTCTCTTCTGGCCTACGTCTGCCGTCACTACATCACCAGCCGCAAATCTATTTGGCAAATCCTTCCAGTAGTCCACGTTAACCCAGTCAAATCGGGTGTTGTTTAGTGCCATCAGCACGTGCTCTTTGTCGCGGTACCGCTCAAACCAGGCCGAGTAGCCATCTACTGGTAAGTCCGCAACAGTGTCCAGTGTGAAAGGCTTGATCACTGACCGGTCTAATCCATTGGCTGTTCCGGTCTGAGCCTGCGCGACGTGTCCAATCTCAAACTGCACGTCTCTGCCAAGTTTCGAAATCGTTACCTGCTTATAACCACCTTTGCCGATCTGTGCCTTAGTCAGTGAAAACTCAGCGTAGACTTTGTCTCGAATCCACAGCTCGCACTTGTATTGCTCTTCTGAGGCGGAGCTGTCGCGAATCACGAACCCATAGGCAACTTCGTCACCGTTTTGCAGATTTATCTCGAGACGTCCCTGCTTCGTTACGCTGGACTCGAAGTAAAATCGCGTGCGACAAACGAAGTTGTCAGTCTTACTGCCCGCGCTGTTGACGCCGATCGGTAAGAAGACAGACGGGCCGCCCCAGTCACCCGTGTTGCCGTTTGCGAAATAGGGCACCGCCGACTGGCCGCCCGTGTAATCTACTTTGTAGTCAATCCGTCCATGCTGCTTGTTGGGGCGCGAAACATCGCCATTGTAATTCGGGTAGTTGGTGGCAGCAGCGTTGTAGATCACACCGGTCGGCTCAGCTGCGTAGCTGACACTCAATGGTCGCTCGGATTTTTGCTTGGTGACCCCGTCCAGCTCATCAGGCGAGCCAAACTGCAGCACACCGCCTTGGTCATTGGTCCACGCGACCAGTCCGTTATCACTGGTCATGGTTGCCGTTAGGATAGGTGCCGTCGGGGCGGTACCGGCGTTGGTGATTGCAATCAAATCTCCGCTGGCACCAGACACATGTGTTAGAGGATCTACCGCATGCGCGACGCCGTCTGGGACCACGAACTTGATCGTGATTTCCGCATGGAACTGATCTTCGATCAGCCTTGGCTGCTCCGCCACAATCGCCAGGTAGTAGGTGCCCGGTTCGTCATCAAAGATGAGCGTTCTCGGTGTGTCCTTGGTCAGGACACTGCCTATGGTTCGCCGCTTATTCGCTAGATCGTAGTTCAGGTCAGCGACAACCGTGATCGCGTTTTCATCCGCCGTGATGTACTGAAACTTCTTGCCTGCGTTATGACCTGCCTTGGCCCATCCCAAGGTCCGAGGCTGTCCCACATTGCGCTGAATGTCTGAGACAGTCAACCACTTAGACAAATCGACGCCGTCATAGATTATGCCTACACTCGGTGTAATCGGAAAATCACTCACTATCTAACCCCCTTGACTCGGTTTTTCTGCCGTGAAATTTTGTCTAACTTGATGCGAATTGGTTCAGCAATTTCATTTGTCAGCTCACGCTTGTCGAGGTTCGCATGGACGTGGACCTCGATGACCCGCCCATCATCGTCCGCACCGTTAGCCAGTGTCTGCACCATCGTCTGTAGCGCCGCCAAGGACTTGTCCAAGCCCTTGATAGTCGTCGCCGACCCCGAGTCTAGCTGTAGCCGTAGCGGCTCAGCCGACGGCCGGAAGGTCGACGCCGACTCTGGCGTCAGGCTGGTGATCGCGTCGAAGGCGTCGTTGAATCCGCCAGTGGTCCCGGAAGCAAAGTGTGGGACCGCGCCAGACTTGATCAGGTCAGCGGTCTTACGCGCCGGTGTGATCGACGTCCCGGCGGGCAGGTCCGGCAGCATGACGTCACGGGCGTGCACCATCGCCATGTTGCCGTTAGGGAAGGTCAACAACTCCTTATACACCGGCCCGGTCTCGTCGTTGATGATCGCCGGGCCGCCGGGAAAGTTACTGGTACCGTTCCGGAAGCCGAGTGCCTTGGCGACGCCTTTACCAAAGTTTGTGACGACGCTCAACGTCTTCGTGATGACAGACTTACCGGAAGCAAACTCATCCACTGCGCCTTTGGCCTTCTTGGCCGCCTTACTTGCCTCATCTCGCGCACGAGCTATCTTGGCAGAGCCCGGATCAGTGTACCTATACTTGTCGATCGACTCCTTGGCTTTGCCAAATGCTGTAGTGGTGCTCTTGGTATCACCCTTACCGACCTTTGTCTTACCAGGATCTGTCTTCTTGTACTTCTCGACTGATGCGGTGCCCAAGCCAAAGTTGTTCTGCGCATTCGTAGTATCTGCCCGCGCTACCTTGGTCTTTGGATTGTGATTCAGGTTGTAGTCATCAATTATGATCCCGGCGTCGACCAACTTTTGGCGCACATCTTTGTCGTTCGCCAGAAGCTTTTTGGTCTTCTCTGGCATATCGTTCCAGCGACCATACTTCAGGATCATGTCTACAAGCTCTGTCTTGCCCTTCGCCTGGACTACGGCTTGCTGTTCTTTTGGCGTCATCTCCTGCCAGGTACCAAAGTTATACAATACCTCCATAAGGTCCTTATTGCCCTTAGTCTTAACGGTTGCTTCCTGCGTTGGAAAGTCCATTTGAGACCAGAGCCCGGACGAGAAGAGTATGTCTTGAATCTCTTTTTGGCCCTTGGCATTTACCAGGGCCTCTTTGGTGTCGAACTTGACCTTCGCCCACAGACCAGACAAGCGCAGTGCGTTGATGATCTCCGGGGTGGCCTTATCCTTCACCAGCAACATTTGCTGGTCAAGCGTCAGCTCATTCCACTGCCCGCTAGCCACAAGAGCGTTGACGAGCGGCGTGTAGTCACCTTTGACGATGGCTTGCTGTCCCTTAAGGGACAGGGTGTTCCAGTCAACAAACTTGCTCATCAGATCGGAGAGTTCCTCGCGTCCTTGCGTACGGATAATCGCGTTCTTTTCCCAGCTAGGCATCTCCTTCCACTGATCAGAGGCGGCCAAGGCTTCGGCGATCGTCTGCTTAGCGTTACTGCTGATCTTGGCGTACTTCAGATCGAAGTTGAGCTTATTCCAGCCCTCCTTCGTCGACGCGGTCTGCTTCAGCAGTTCTGGCAGGTTAGTCTTGACCTTACCAGTCTTGGAATCAAGCACGAGGCTGTTCCAATCGCGGCCAGCCTTTTGAACATTTTTCGACATGTTCTCGCTCACAGCAGCGGCGAACTGCTTCGTGGACTTGACGCCCTTGTTCATCGTGTCGTCGTACTGATCCATTGCGTCCTTGGCCTCTGTCGCTGTGAGGTCAAAAGCAGTCTGTAATCCCTCCAAGACTTCCGTCTCAGAGTCACCCCGTGCCTTCATCGACTGGATAGCACCTTGATAGATTGCATCGAGTTTGGTCTGATGATCCTTCTCGAGACCCTCCAACATCGCATTCTTGACAGTGGTACCAAGTTTCGCGTTATTCTTGATGTCGTTCTGCGCTTTGGTGTTGGCTTGATACTCTTTCTGCAAGGCCACCTGCATGTTCTCGTACTGCTTCTGAGCGGCCTCGTGCGAGATGTTGATCTTCTCGCCTTGAATGGCTTTGAGGACGTTGTTTTCCTGCGTTCCAGATAGGTGTAGCGTCTTCACTGCCTGTGCAGCACTGTCCTTGCGCAAGTTGTCCAGCACCTGGATTTGATCGACAGTTAGCTCCACGCCTGTCTTGTTGGACTGTCTAGTGATCTCCTCGGCTTTTTGGGCGTTTTCTCGCATCTGTGCGATACGCCTATCGTTCGCGACCTTTTCTTTAGCAGCGGCCTTCTCGCCCGCCTCACCGGCCGCGCCGCCGAGTGACTTTGCTAGCTTCTTCGCCGCCTTGTCGGATTCAGTAGCAGCCTGCTTTGCGGCTGAGGTCATAGCATCAAAGCCATCCACGATCGTCTTGGCGTTTTCCTTGACGGTGTGGTTCGTGTCGTCAAAAGCCCCACGAATCTTGCCAGAGGCTTGCTGCATTTTGGTTGCCGAGCGATCGGCAACTTCACCAATGTCGGACCCCCAACGCGAGGTGCGATCGGCAGCCTCAGCGACTTTCTTGCCGTAGAGTTCCCACCATGCAATGCCACCAGCGACGGCTACCCCAACTACCGCGAGAGCTGGTGCAAAAGGTGCCAGTGACGCGAGAAACCCTGTAGATCCTTCCGTGGCGGCTACAAGCCCCGCTCCAGTCTTGGTAGCGGCACCCGCGGCTGTCTCCAGCGCGGCCGTGGCCGGGGCGGCACTACCGGTCAGCTGGCCCAGAATGCTTTCGAGTAACTGGGCTTCCGTGCGCGTTTGCGCGCTCTTGCCGGTTAGCCGCCCGATGAAGGTGATAACCCCGCCACCAGCATGACTAAGTGCACCGAGTCCGGTGCTTAGCTTGCCGACCCCAGAGATAACCGGGCCGATCGCGGCGGCTGCCAGAAGTGACTTGAGGATCATCTCCTGCGTGCCTTCGTCCAGATCGGTGAACCACTCGACCAGGTCGGTGCCTTTCTCGACCAGCTTTGTGATCTCGGGAAGCAGTTTGGATCCGAAAGTGATCGCCAAGGTGTTCAACGAAGCCTTGAACTTATCGACGTTGGCCTTGCTAGTGTTGTTCATCGTCTCGGCTAGCTTCTTGGTGTAGCCGGTGGACTTCTCGGTCTCCCCAGTCAGCTTGCGAAGCGCATCGCCACCTTCACTGACCAAGATGTTCATGCCGGTCTGGGCCTCAGTCCCAAAGGCCAGCGCCAAGTTAGATTGGAGCTGTTGCTTGGTCATGCCTTCGGACTTCTTCTTGATGTTGTCGAGCATCTGTGGGACACTCAGCGCGCCTTTTTTGAACTCAGACACCGACACACCCAGCGCCTTGAAGCCCTGCATGTTCTGCTTGGACGGCGTCAACAGAGCCGACAGCGCGCCACGTAGCGCGGTACCAGCTTTCTGCCCTTCAATGCCCTGGTTAGACATCAGACCGATCATCGAAGCGGTCTGCTCAAGAGACATGTTCAGCCCGTGGGCGACAGGCCCGACGTACTCCATTGCGTTACCCATGTCGGAGAAACCGGCAGAGGTCTTGTTGGCGACAAAGGTCAGCGAGTCGGTGACCCGCTGAGTGTTCTTGAGCATTTGGGCCGTATTGTTGGACTTGAGGCCAAACTGCTCAAGGGTACTGGTCGACACGGACATGACGCTGTTGAAATCGTCACCCGAAGCCCGGGCGGCGTCCAGGATTGACGGCATGGCACCCAGGACTTGGTTGTAGCTGTAGCCCTTCTTGATGAGCTCCGACATGCCGTCGTTAATGTTGGAGGTCGCGACCCCATACTGGACTGACCACTTCTTGGACGCGTTACCCAGGCCAGCAAGCTCGGCCTTGAGGGCGGAGGCGGAGACCGTCCCATCATCAAGCAACGACCCCATGGACTGGATCTGGCTGTCGAAGTCGATTGCCGCTTTACCGGCATACCCGAGGCCGGCGATGATCGGTGCCGTGATCCCGATTGTCATGCGGCTACCGACGGCGCTCAGCTTCTCACCAACTGAGGTGAAGCGGTCACCGATTGCTTGGGCTTTGTCGGCGGCGGCCGCCATCTTCGGAGTCAGCCCGCCGAACTTAGATTCGAGACGTGATACTTCAAGCCCGAGGCCCGCCTGCTTACCCAAAAGCTCAGCGTACGCGTTCGTAGCTTCCTTGGTTGCGGTGGAGTTCTCACCCTCGGCGATCACCAACTCCTTGAGCCGGACCCGCGCCTTTTCAGTCTCCGCGTTGGTCTGTCCCAACTGGGCCTTAAGCGAGTTCAGATGGGACACCGAGGCCGAAGTCTTAAGCCCCATCTTCTCTTGCGACGTTGCGAGGCTGTCCCAATACTTGGCCTGCGAGGTCAGCGAGACGGCCAGGGTCTTCTGCGCGGCCGCTTGTTGCTTCGTCGCGTCCGCACTCTTGCGCGCTGCAGCTCCGTTTTGTTCCTGAGCCGCCGTGTCTTGCTTGGTGGCAGTGGTCGCCTGCTTGGCAGCACCGGCCGCTTCCTTGAGGGAGTTGGTGAGCTCTTTGGTTCCTTGGGTGGCGGTCGCTTTGACGTCCAGTCCCTCAAGACTCGTCTTGAGGACCTTCGCCTGGGCGGCTGCGTCTTTGGTGATCAGTTGGACGTCAATTTTGACGATGCCTTCAGCCACGTGCTTCACTCTCCTTCTTCATTTGCTCGGCCAGATATTTGATGCGTTGGACGCGATCCATGCCGGCCATCTTGCTCTCGATGCCGCTTGTCGTGGACGTCAGGCTGTACAGCTTCTTCATCTTGCGGATGTGCTCTTTTTGCTCAGGCGTCGCGTCGTCGGGGATCTCCATCACTCGATAAGCGGTTGCCTGACGAAAGGGCGTGTCCGGGCCGAGACCGCTCAGTAATGCATTGAAAAACGCCCAAGAGACGGCGTGCCGCTCCCGAGCGTTTCCCAAATCAATTCTGTATTGCTGCATGAAGCTAGCCGCGATGCGATCGGCGTCGATGTCGAAGTCGAACGTCTTTCCCTTGGTCCCAAAAAGCTGGGCCGCTAGCCGGTTCTCCGCCAGGTCGATCTTCTCGTCGAAAATCGTCTGCAGGAGCCGTTGCGCTACGAGCGCGTCTAAGGGCGTCTGCGGCGTTTTACGTAAGAGCAGACGGAGACACAGCGCAATGCGTTCCGAGGCCGCCAGCCCGTCGTCTCGCACGATTTTGAACGCCTCCAGGACGTTTGGAAAGGCTAGGTCCAGCTCGTAGGCCCGCCCATCGACGGTGATGACGTCTTCATTCTTCCCCGTGAGGTTCATCTGATCCCTCGCCTTCTGCCTTGATCGCTTCGACGTCTGCCGCGTACTTCGACATGTAGTCTGAGACGTCGTTGGCAGCGTTCATCTTGACCATGACGACGCCGATCACTTTGTTCACAGCCGCGATGTTTTCGCCACACGCTGCGTATATCTTCTGACCACTGTCCTCACCAAAGAGCACGTCGAGAAATGGCAGGTAGTGCTCCATACCGATCTGTTCCGCTTTGTCCGCCGCCAAGTTGAACTTGCGGGTGTAGTCCGCCTGCAGGGCCTGCTCGCGCTTCTGCGCCGCGTAGTCGCTCAAGTTGCCCTTCACGTGTGACAGCTTGTATTGGAGCTCATGCTGCAGGTCTTGGATGTGCTGTGCGTTTGCCAGCTCCAGCTTCTCGATCTCGCGATACTTTTCCGTGATCAGACCGCGACTCTTGTCCGCCAGCGACAGTGTGTAGATGCCGCCACCAATGTCGAATTGAATCTCGCTTTTAGGTACCTCGATGGTGATAGTGTCAGTCATGTGTATCTCTCCTTTTTTGAGTGATAAATGATCGCCGGCAGTTCGACCCGACCGGCGACCTGGTGGTGCGTTTAGCCTACAGAAATTTTCGCGCCGTCCGCGGTAGGCTCAGCTTTTAGGCTGGCCGGCGCTGTCATTCCCCCGCTGGTGCTCCCTTGACGCCTGCTTCCTTGCCCAAAATAACCGCGTTGATGGACGGAGTTTCGGTCAGGACGGTCGCAAGCTTCTCAGCCGCGCCCTCATCCGTCGCCTTGATCACAGTCGGCTTGGACGTGTAAGACGCAGTGGCCTTGAAGCTACCAGGGTCTGTCGCGTTGCCGCCCTTGTCCGTGATATCAGAGAAGGTGACGGTACCGGTCCGCGACTCGGTCAGCTCAAGCTTGCCGCTATCGCCGATCGTGAAATTGTTCTCGCGGAACCATTTATTACGCGATGCCCCAGTCTGATCAGCCAGTGCCGCGATCAGGTCCTGAGCTGGATCCCCGAAGGAACGGTCACCAGAGAACGCGAGCGACCGCGTTGACCCGGTGACGGTGGTCGTCTCCTGCCCACCGCCGTTGTAGTAAGACTTGGAGCTCTTCTTGTCTTCTTGAGTGACGTCGACCGTCTCGATACCATCGCCGATGTAGGCGAGGTTTTCAGGGATCGCGCCATCCTCAGTCAGATCACCCACGAAGTACTCGGTGAGGAAGTTTTCCTCGATGGAGCCGTGAGTCAGCAGTTCTTTTGCAGTTTTTTCAACCATGATTGGCCTCCTAATTAATGATTACTGTGGTCTTGAAGCTAGCGGCGTAGACCGAGTAGTCCACGCCGGCGTCTTCGACAGTGCTGCGGTACGCTGGGCTGTCGGTCATCTCCGCTTTCACGAACTGGAAGGACTGATTCGCAGAGCGAACGTCCACGCTACCCGCATGCTCGACAGCCGCGATGATGCGGTTGAGCAGCGCGATCGCGTCCACCGGCTCCGGCAGCTTGGTCATGACTGTGAACGCATAGGCCCGGCGAACGCGACCGTTGTAGAAGCGTTTGACCTCGCTGGTCGGCTTCACGATGTACGCGATACCCGGGCCAGATTCGTCTTGCCGCCCGACTGACACATCAGCAGGTAGCGTGACTTGCGATTTGATGTACTTGATGACCTGTACATCTAGGTCTAGCGTGTCTTCTGTCATCCAATCAACCTCCCTACGACAAACGTCTCCCAGCCCGCCATGTTTGCATCGGCCGCGCGCTCGATCCAATCTGGGCCAGCGTTTGAATGATTACCCTTGAAGTAGTTGAGCGCCTCACCGTTGGGGTGCTTGGGCTTGTGGCCCACCAGCACCTTACCGACGAAAACGTAGTGCGCGTATGGCGCACCGTACACAATCGTCCAGTTGGCCCCTGCATCCAGCACGTTGACGCTATCGCTAGCAAGATAACCCCACTCTGGAGCTGCGCTTGCTGGGACGAATGGTTCAGCTCCTTCGCGCACCTTGTAGGCAAGCTCCCCAGTCACGTTGCCCGGGTCAGCAAGACGGCCAGCCCAAGCCCCGAACCCAACCGTTGTCATGCGAGCCACACCTCCCAGTGATGCGGGGTCGGCAGCCACGCCTTGAGCGCATCGATCTGCACGACCTGGCCGCTACCGCCCGGGTAGTTGACAGTGTCGCCCAGCTTGATGGAGTAGCTGTCAGCGTTGACCGAGTTCAGCGCGTCGATGAAGACTACCGTGTTACCGAGATGCTGCATGAACGCCGCCTCGCCGCTACCACCAGTCACCTGTTTTTTGGTGACCGGTTGCACGAGGACTCGTTCGAAGTGATGTTTCGCCGGATCGCCTTGGTCTTCAAACGCGGTCGATGAGTGATGCTCAACCACATCAATTGAGTCAACCAGCGCGTCGATTGGGATTGGATCCACGTCCTTAGCCATACTGATGCACACCTCCATACAGGAGCCCAGTCGGCTGTAGGTAGCGAACCACCCGCTGGTCGATCGCACCGTCTGCCGCCACGCTCGCGTCTGCGGATGTGGTCGGCTTGGTCATCGAGAAGGACCCGACGGTGAAGGACTTAGCGCTATCGTGCGATGCTGCGCGTTCGTTGGCCGTGATGCCGCCCTGGTCTTGGTAGAACTCAACCTGAGCACAGATAGCGTTCTTGACGCGCGTCTGATCGGTCACGAGTTGCAGGTCGGCTAGCGTGTGATCATCAAAAAAGCCGCGACACAGGTTGTTCACCTCAGCCTCGGCCTCGTGCTCATAGCGCGCCCACTTGCTCTCGTCTACATCCATCCCGAAAAAGGCGGTCTTGTAGTAGTTCTGATCCACCAGTGCTGTCATCGCGGTCACCTCCTACTAGCCTTCGGCGGCAGCTACCGGCGTAGCCTTGACGATTGCGGAAGCGGGACTGTCCCCGGCGGCGTTGGTGGTGATGACCTTGACCTGATACTCAGTATCGTTGGTCAGCCCGTCCACGGTGCCGGTCAGCTTCGTTGGATCGGCGATCGCGACGTCTGTCCACTTGCTGCCGTCCGAAGAGTAGCTCAGCTTGAGCGCGGTGGCAGCGGAGCCACCGTTTGCGGCGCCCAGCTTGATCGTGTAGTCGAGCTTGGCATCACCAGCAGTCAGCGTCACGGTCGGCGCCGTGAGGGCGACGTCCTTCACCTTGAAAGCCGGGACGTCGACCTTATCAGACGTGTTGGTGCCGTCAGAAAAGGCGCCCTGGTAGTCGCCAGCAGCGACCGCCGTGTTGGGCGCCAGTCCGGTAATGGCGGCGCTAGTCGCGTCACCAGTGAAGGCGGGAGTTTCCTCCCCCTTCTTGAAAATCACGAGATTCTCAGCCATGATTGGCCTCCTTTCAGCCTACAGTTACATTTGCACCGTCTGCAGTAGGCTCGGCGTTAAGCGCCGACGGTGCGGTCATTTTCCCGCGTCAGGTTCTACCTTCGTGGACAGGTTCGTGGTGTCCTTGGTGGACTTCACGCGCTTGGAGCCACGAGGCGAGGTCGGCTTTACCGCTGGATCCTGAGCCCCATCGCCAGCAACCTCGGAGTTGTCGCCGATGACCAGAATCTTGGTGTCATCGTAGATCGCGACACCGTAGATGGCGTCGGCGTTGAACTTGGTAAGCTTGCGGTCCATGTCACGGCCGGATTCTGCGTTGACACCCCGCTTCATGTACGTGCGCAGCGCGCCTGGCTTGATCGCCAGTTGGGTGCCCACCGGCAACTTCTTGCTGGTCTGAATCTCCCATCCGAGTACACGGCCGATAGAGCCGCTGACCAGTACGCTGTCGCCAAGATCGGTCTGCCGGGTCCAGTCACCGGACTCAGTCTTCATGATCGCCGCACGCAGCGTCCGCATGTCCTTCGGGTTCATGAAGAGTACGCCAGCAGATGCGGACGCTTGGTCTTCCACCTTGTACGGACTATTGTCGTCATCGAAAGTGTTCTCGATCGCGTCGATCAGGGAAACGTCCAGGGTAGCAGGCTCTGCAATCTTCAAACGCGCATCAAGCGCCGCGTTGAGCGCATCGTAGTCCATCTTGGCGGCAATCCCGTTGGTGATCTGCTTTCGGCCTTCGCCGACAGGATCGCCGTAGCCGATCAGCGTGGACTCATCCGTGAATGACAGGCCCTTGGCGGCCTTCTTGATGGTGAGCTGGGTCGTGCCGGTCGTCAGCTGATCGTACTGAATTGCTTCGCCTTCAGCGACGTCCTTGGCGTCACCGGTATAGTTGAAGCGTGGCACAGTGACGGTGTCGCCAGGGCGGCCTTCCAGCGTTTCGTCTACCGGAGCCAGCTGGCGAAAGGCCAAACGCTTCGGCAGTTCAGCAGAGATGATGGCGCCCATGACTTCCGGGTCGATCATTTGAGATGCAGTGGTCGGATTAATATCAGGCATGTGTTAGTTCCTCCTTTTACTTAAAAAGCCCAGCGTATTCGGCTGGGTGAGTGCGTTTGAATTCAAGTTGGTCTGCCGTCTTCATTTTGATGAAGTCGGATAGGGTGGTGCCGGTCGGGGCACCCGAAGCCGGGTCGTCAACGATCGCAGTCCCGTCAGCGTTGGCCGCCGCGGTTCCCTCACCTTTGAAGGCCGGGTTGCGCGTGAGCACGCTCTTGAGCGCCTCGTCGATCGTCTTAGCCGGGTTGGCCTTGTCGGCCAGTTCCACACGTGCGAGCGCCAGAGCATCGCCGATATGTGATTCCGCGACCCCCTGCTTGTATGCGGCGAGCTGGGCCTCGGCATTGTCCGCGCGGCTTGACTCTTTAGAGAGCTTGCCAGTGGTCTTGTCGAGTTCTGCTTGCGCCGCTTGCAGGTCGGTGCGGTTGGCCGCCTCCGCGTCAGCGTGGGCCTGGACGATCGCCTTTAGATCATCGATGCTATCCACCCCGACGTCCTTAAGCAGGTCAGCGGTCGGGTCGGGTGCTGGATCCGTAGCGGCCGCAGGGGAACCCGCGGGAGCCCCGCTGCCGCCGTTACCGGCGTCTGGTGCAAAGTGGAAAAGGTTGTGCTTGAACATGCTGTGTCCTCCTTTTGGGCATAGAAATAGAGCAGTTTATAGGGTCTTGCTCGGGACCCATGGTATTAAAAAAGCATCTTTTTACGCTCTCTCTGTCTCAGGTCGTGCTTCCGTGAAGTATAGCCTCGCGTGAGTAGTCACGGCGAATCACGTCTGAGCGACCGCTCACGAACCCTCTTAGGTTCGATTGCCGCGTCCGCACCAGACGTTCAGCGCGAGAGATATGTGCATCTGTGCCGAACTCCTTAGCCGCCTCCAACTCACGCTTGGCCGCGCGCACCTCACGCTCGAGGCGCCGCTGTTGCTGTTTGAGCTGGTAAATTTCATTGTTGCTGTCGGGATCAAGCGTGTCTGTCAGGGGCGTGTCGTAGCCCGGCACATATGGCATGACATAGTGGTGACAGTTGATACCGCCAAGCCCACCGCCGCTGCCGAAGTTGGTCGCACCGTAAAGGTCCGGGTACTCGCTAGCGTCTCCACTGACCGAGTAGATCTGTCCCTGGTACTGCAGGTGTGTAGGCCGGCACCCGATGTGACTGCTGACCTTGACTAGCCCACTGGTCTCCTTAGTGCGAGCGATCATGACGTCGTTGGTCGTCTGCTTGACTTGATTCTGCACGACTAAGCGGAGATAGGTGTCGGGCTGCCAGTGACGGCCAGCCTTGTCGACCAGCGTCGGGATCCCCTGCGCTGACCATTTGGTTGCAGCCTGCGCTAGACCCTCACGCGGCGTCTTGCCATTCTTAATAGACAGTGCCGCGTCGGACACGATACCCTTAAAAACGCGCTGACCTTCCTTGTCCATACCGCGCATCGCCATAGCCAGGTAGTCACGCGACTTGGTGCGCGCAGCCGAAACAATCTTGTTGACGGCGTGCGACTCCTCGAGCGACTGTGGCGCTTTAAACGCGCCACCCTTGGCAGCGGCGGCCAGCCATGGCTCCACGAGCTTCTGCTGTGCAATCGGCACTCGCCGCACGTCTTGGTCCAGTTGCTTGGCGATCCGCGTGAAGGGCTCGACCTCGGCCTTGCGGATGAACTTAGACACCTCGCCCGCATGGCTGATCAGCTCCTGCCGCCAGTCGTCTGGTTGCAGGTCGTCCTTGCCCGCGCTGTGCTTGCTGAGGAGTGAGACGATAAAGACCCAGGCCGCACCCGCTAGGCCGGCGGCCAGCTTCTCGGCGTTGTCAGACAAAGCGTCCAAGTCTTCTGGGTTAAGCGTCATCGTCTTCACCCGCCGTCTTAGTCAGCACATCTTCGACGTCCGGGTCGCTCTCATCGGCCTTGATCTCCGCCAGCCACTTATCAGCCGTTTCGTCGTCCAAGGCGTTGGCGCGCTTGATCGCCTCACGCTGAGGCATCAACGTCTTGTTGCCGGTGACAGTCTGGTAGTACTTGGCGTTCTCGTCGCGGTCCTTGGCGATGCTGTCGTCGAAGTTGACTACGATCGTAACGTCCGCCGTGTCGCTGTACTGGACGCCTGTCGCGTTCTTGGCGAGTTCCAGACACGATGTAGCCAAGTCTTGGATAAAGCGCTCCACGAGCGTCTCATGGCTATTTTTGGTCTGGTAGGTCTCAGAGTTTTGACTGACGACCTCGGTAGCCGTCTTGAGCGCCTCGCCGTCGAAACTGAAAGTCCCCGCAGAGAAGCCGACCTGGGCCGCGTAGACCCGAAGAAGGCTGTTGATCGTGTCGATGAACTGGTCGTTTCGCAGTGGAAGCGTGATGTCCTTGATCTCGTCACGCTGCGTGCCGGTTTGGTTACCCTTGTAAGACTGGTAGACGCGCTCGCGCCAATCGACAACCCACTTGCGCTTGCCAGTCTTTGGATCCTTGACGTCCGCCAGCATATAGTCCGGTGCCACGATCCGGCGCCGCCCCATCTGCATCTCTTGCATCAGGCCGTTGTACGCTTCATCCAGCATGCGTAGCGTATCCACCGCGTTAGCATAGATTGGCACACCCAACGGCGAATTCAGGTTGAAGTTGTTGGCGATGTTCGGCTTGAGATATTGGAAGGTCGGTCGCGTGTAGGTCGCCTTATCATACAGCGACTTCTCCTTGAGCTGTGGGTAGACCTCCGATAGCGGGCACCGGGTGCCCAGGTCGCTTCCATTGGTCGTGGTCGACCGGTAGAGCTGGTTCTCCACGATGTAGTACTGATCATCCTCGCGGTGCCACTCCAGCAAAGTGTAGTGCTTCCCGTCGACTACCTTGGAGCTAGCGATCACGCATTCCGTGATCCCGTTAGCGTCCTGGCTGATCGGGATAATGGAGTCAGCCGCCGCAAAGCGGATCTTCACCTCACCGTCGTTGACATACTCGCGGGCCACCATACCGCCGGTGGCGTAGCAGTACTCCAGCCATCTCTCCATATTGACCTTGAAGTGGTTGCGCTCGAGGATCTGCTGCAACATCATGTTAGGCTCGTTCTGGTCGTCAGTTGCTGTCGTTTTGCCGGGCTGCGGCTCGTGGTCGCGCTCATAGGCAGTGATCGTCGCGGCCCGATTGAAGACCAGCGTCGCCATACGCTTCGCGCTGACCTTCGGCATGTGCAGTGACATGGTCGCGTCGATATGCGGGTTCCCTTCCCGATCGGTCCAGCGTTCGTTGAGCCACTCGGGCGCCCCTTGGTAGAGAGAGGTCCACGTGGTGATCCGCTGGAGCTCCGTGTCGTCCACAGTAAGTGACGGCACATCGGCCAGCGATTGGATCGTCTTAGCAAGTCCCATGCGAGCAAACACCCCCTTTATTTTTAGCCACAAGTCACGTAGCATAGGCTCTCACCTCACATGTAATTGAAATAGAAATGGTTCGCGGCGTAGCGGCTCTCGTCCATCGCGTGGTTGTTGGCGTCCACCGGGTGGCCCGAAGCCTCGTCGCGGACGTACATACCCAGCTCTTTGGTGAAGTCGTAGTGACCATACGGACAGCCGTCCGGCACCTCGACCAGGCGGAACTGGCCGTTAGCCATCAGGTTCTGCTGTCGCTGGATCCCGACCTCAATCCCTTTGCGGCCGCCAATCACCTCGTGGCCGTTGTTGTTGGACGTGGTCGCATCGATGCCGACCTTGATCAGCTCCATGCGCAGTGCCAGTGACGCCGGATCCACCTCAACCGCGCTATACTGCAAGCCGAAGTGCCGCGTGCACCACAAAATAAACTCCTTGAGCTGCGCCGCGTATGTCGACATGGCGCGCTGCTCACCGGTCTCTCGGCCAGAGTGGTAGAAGTTCGCTACTCTGTTCAGCACGTACTTCCACTCGCCGTCCACCACACGTCTAGTGACGATGTTGCAGCTCATGGTGGTCGCGTCGTCTTGCCCGGCGTCAGTCTCGAAGAACATCTCGACTGGCTCACCGATCAGGGTGGCATCCGTCATCGTGTCGGGATCAAAGATGGAGTAGATCAGCCCCTCGGGCATCACCCGCAGGCCCAGCCAGTCACGTTTGTACAGATATGGCGACTTCTTGAGTTGCGTCTCCATCTCGGCCAGCCGCTGCGGCGTCATGATTGGATTGTCGCTCATGCGCCAATGCAGCCAGTGCGCGTCGCGCTCCTGGAAGAACTTGATGATCGGGTCCTGTGGCGCCGGTGGGTTGAGGTCGGCCAAGTGGTATCGCACCTTGGCCGCAGCCGTTCGCCGGAACGTCTCGTTCAGGAACTCGAGGTTGAGCAAGTTGATTTCAGAGTAAGCCACGGATCCCAGCGACAAGCCACGAATTGCGTTGGCACTGTTGGACTTGGCACCACCCTTGAAGTAGATTTTCTTGTGTCCGCTCGGCAGATCGATTGCCAGGTGATCTCCCGACCGGTCATGACGTAGCTGACTGCACCCGTCGAAGATGTAGGCCAGCCCCATGCCGTCGCCTTCGATGAACAAGTTGTACGCCAGCTCCTGGTTATACGCGCTAACCAAGTGATCCTCGTCTGGGCTGATCATGTAAAACATGGCCAAACGCGAGTCGTCGGCCGCCGTTTTGCCAGCGCGGATTGAGCCTTCATTGACCTCGAAAAGATGGTCAAACGGTGAGAAGATGAAGCTCTGCTGCTTCGGTGAAAAAGTGATCTGGTCAGTGGTCGTCCTCATCCGCTCTCACCTCCTTTGGCATCAAAGCGGCAGCACTTTTCGCGAGCGCCTCAAGCAGCGGGTTCCTGTACCCTTCACCGCGCAAATCGTCGCGCTGCATTTCGGCCATGTCTGCCTCTGCAATAGCCCGTCGTGTCTGCGCATCGACCAGCCGGCTGGCCCCGGGATAGCGCTTGAGCAGCTCGCGCCCAGCAGCCATCCGATCCTTGATCGTCGGCGGGTTGTCATCGATGGTGACTGCGCCCTTTCCGGTGCCGACTGTAATCGTCTCTACAGCGTCTCCGCGAAGCACTGTCGTCAGATACTGCAGTACCTCATCGGCTTTAGCGATCTTCTCGGACTCCAGCTCACCCATGCGTTCTTGGATGGCTGACTGTATTCCCACATTCTCCAACATTTTTGAAGATTGGGACTTCGCATAAGAGGTTGAGTACCCCGCCGAAACCGCGGCCTGATAGGCATTTCCGGACTGTACATATTCATCAACAAATTTCTGCTGTTTGGCTTTTAGTGTCATTACATCTCACCACACCTCCACTCGGGCTCGCCGATCTCCATGATGTCTACCAACCGGACCGCCAGCCACCGTCCATCATCTACGATCAGTCGGACGCTGCCCTGATTGCCCTTCATCCATCGCTCGTAGTCCTTTGTTGCCATCGTCGCCGTCAGCGTCACGTAACTGTCCGATCCGCTGTCGGCTGGCCGCCAGATTCTGAGCTTCACTGTCATGTAGTCGCTGCTCATCTGACCGTCTCTTTTCCTCTCTGGCGATCTTGCCCAGAATCATCGCCTCGGTCCGGCAGACGTAGCCGAACTTCGTCCACATCATCTGACTCACTTGATCGCCTCCACGTAAAAAGCCGCCCGTAGGCGACTCGCATGACTGTTGCGCGCTATCAGTTTTCCGAGGAGGATTTCACATCCTTCAAGGTTTTTTTTCGTGCCACGCGCCTGCACTATGGCTCCCATCCCTTTGACAGGCTGAGAGTCGGAAGAAGAAGATATGTCGCTGATCGGGGCGGATCAGCAATGGCGGCCGGCCCTTCGACAGGTCGGTCGTCCCATGGTCGCTACCTTTGGACCATTGCATACTACAATCATAACTGGGTTTTTCGGTCATTTGGCTGAATCTTTCCGGGAAAAAAGGTGACTCACAGGTGACTACTAGGTGAAAACGAGGAGCTTTTGGCCTGGGTACGCCTCGGCAAACTCCAGAAGCGCCTTACGCTTCAAGTAGTCGACCACGTTATCACTGGTGGTGTTCATCCGTACCTGGATCTCATACTGCGACAGCTCCTCCGGTGTGCAGTAGCTGTAATACAGCACCCAGTAGCTCTGCGCGGGCAGTAGCGCCATCGCCCTGATGATCGTGTCGATGCTCTGCCGGGCGTCAAAGGTCTCAGTTAGTTTGCTCTCTGTCTGATTGCCGAAGGGCGTCGCCTTGGGCATGTCGCTGACCGTCGGTGACTTGATATCCACTAGCGGCCGCCCGGCCATGCGTGCTACCCGTCGAAAGTCCCTGAGCACGTCACGCGCCTTGTCCCGGCTCGCCTGCTCGTCGATGTCTGGTACCAGTCCCATGCTCAACGCTCCCCCTGTGATATAATGTGTCTGCAGTGGCGTTCCCAAGGGGGGCGCCTTTTTTTGCTAGAATGGCAGATCTTCATCCGAGATGTCGATCGGAGCCCCAGTATTTGCGAACGGATTCGGTCCTGCAATCGTCTGCGGGCTCGCGTAGCCCTGCTGGGCCGGCTGCCCACCGTAACCCTGCGCGGGGGTCTGAGCGGCTCCCTGTTGCTCCTGCGGCCGCGCCTGCGTGGTGGCCTTAGACTCCAGCAATGCGAAGTTGTCGACCACGACCTCTGTCACATAGACGCGCTGGCCTTGATTGTTCTCATAGTTTCGGGTCTGAATGTGGCCCTCAACCCCAATCAGCGACCCTTTGCGCGTGAAGTTGCTGAGGTTCTCGGCACTCTTGCGCCAGATCACGCAGTTGATGAAGTCGCTCTCGCGTTCCCCCTGTGCATTCGTAAAATGCCGGGTGACCGCTAGGTTGAACGACCCGACCGCGGTCCCGCTCTGCGTATACTTCAACTCGATGTCTCGGGTCAGCCGACCCGTCAGTGATACGTTGTTGATCATTTCGTTTCCTCCGTTAGTTTCCGTCCACACATCGGGCAAAAGTTGATTGGCACGAACGCCGCTTCTTCGCCACGCCTGACAGTCAGCAGTCGTTGGCCATTGAGAACTGCTTTCGACAGTTTGAATCGACTACCGTCGGCGACTTCCTGCCAGTCCTGCCTACCATGACAATACGGGCAATCTGGATCGCCGTCCGTGGCGGCAGCGTAACGAGCGCGGTAGTCTTCATAATCCGGAATTCCGCCCCATTCTTCGACCCGTTGCTTCTCGTCTTCTTCGTACGCAGCTAGCACTTCCTCGAACACCTCTTGCTTTGTCTCAGTCATGCATTTTCCTCCTCACCTTTCGTCTTGATCGGCCTTAGCTCATCCAAGCTCACGCCGAGCGCATCGGCTATTCTAATCACCGTACTCAACTTTGGGTCCTTGTTTTGACCGGACTTGATAGCGTAAATAGTCGAATTATTCTTGTACCCTGCCCGCTTGCTCAACTCCGCAGCGTCAATCCCTTGACGCTCTAATATTTTTTTAATCGAACACCACATACGCCTATTTTTTCGTGGTGGGGTTTTTCATTTTCACCATGAAGCTATAAACCGTTTCAACGCTGTCATGTTCTCCCTCCCGATTCGAAAGTGTTGTTTGCACGAGATCGAACGCTCCCGACTCAAGTCCTTCAATCAGTTCAGCCAAATATTTATTCATTTCGTTTCCTCCCTAGCTTTCCAGCCAATCCATCAAGAGTATTCCGCCCAAAAATACTACGCTCACCAGAACTCCGATCGCGATTGTACCTAGCGTCGCAACCGGGTCTTCGATGAGCTTAGCCGCGATGACAAGTAGCATGAACAGTCCGCCTGCAGCCATAATCGTATACCAGATCGTCTTGATCACTTTGGCGATCGCGTGTCTAGTCTTCCGGCTCATCGGCTTCCTCCTCAATCTGATACCCTTCCAGCCACGCGCGAGCGAATGCGTCCGGATGATCGTGCATCCAAGATAAGACTGCCGAATCCCCTTTTCGTCGCCATAGTACCCCGGTATCACGAAGTAAGTAATATACACTTTGATTAGGATTCTTTCGTTTCTTAGCTCGAATGTACTCACCCACCGCCTGTGGGATAACCGGCAGCTCCGCATACGTCTTCTTGAAGACTTCGTCCGCAATCGGCCAATGCTCACCGCTGACGCCGGTCGCGATCCAATCACCATCGTGGATCATAAGATCGCCTTCCATCGTCTCGATGATAATAATGATGGGGTCTCTGCCTAGTGCCGAGCTAGGCAGCAAATGACGGTAGACAAGCCCGTATCGTTTTACCATCTCGTCCGACCCGTCAAACTGCTCCGCGGTGATCGCGCCGCGCTTGTAAAATTTGTGTGCTGTCATAGAATATTCCCCCGTCGTCTCTGCGCGTTGAGCTCATGCTGCATACCGCGGAAGATTGCTTGGACAAGCTCTTTAGCTGACATTTGCTCCGATCCACGCATGGCTTCCACGATGCGGTCGCGGTCGGCGGGTGTGATGTCGTATGAGTTGTTGCTCCGTAGTCCGATGTACGGGTTGTCACCGCCCTTGATTACCTCCACCGCCTCCGCGTTGATGTAGTCCCCGCTGTCTAGCTTTACTAATGTCATTTCGACGCCTCCAATAGCTCCGGGTTCTCGTAGATATTACCGATGACTTCGCATTCTTGATTAACATGCCAGCGATTCGGGACTGGATGCTCTTTATCGAACATTTCGGGATCATCCGTGACAATTTGCGTCATCATCACGCCATTTGATGGCCAGATTCTAACTTCGCCAAAGATGTCAGCATCAACTGACCAATCAGAACCAATGAACCCAAGCGTAATTGGGTCATAATTCTCACCATATTCGCGTGTGAGATGGTATTTGATGATATCGCCTTCGTAGATCTCCCGCCCGTTCTTGTCGCGAAGGCCGGTGTACTGCATGAGCGGGGAATGGCGCATACTGAGCCACTCTTCATCGTCTACCAGCAACTCTTTGGTGTTGAGGTGAAGCTCCGCGACTTCGACCATCTCTTCGCCGTCCCACGCTCGAAACTTAATCTGTCTCATCTCGCACCTCCCGCCACTTGTGCAGTCCAACTGTAACTGTCACCTTGTCCCCCTCGTACTCGTCAATCGTGGACTGACGGTAGAAGTCGTGGTCTTCTGTACCGTGAGGCAGTTCAAGAATCTTTTGGATTCCCCGTCCCAACGCCCACAGCTCGTCACGTGTCATGCGCATGTAGATGTTTGATTCCATGTCGTTCACGTCTAGTTCGATAGCAAAGTCTGGTTTATTCATCGCGCACCTCCCCCAGTGCCGCACGCCAGCACCCTACCAACGCAGCCAAGCCGTTGTGCGTGAAGGTCATCGACACTTCCTGAACAGACCGACCGCGCTTTGTTCTTTTCGCAGTAACAATGTATTCTCCATCTTCGTTTGGCCCAACCAGCTGCATAGTGGCGGCTGCCCCGTCACGGTAATTTGCTTCGTTTTCAAGGTTCATCAGTCCTTCACCTCCGCTTTCTCGCAGTCGCCAAGTCCGTAGTAATCGATCTCGACGGCGGTGAGCTTTGCAAATTCTGACCCAACAGAATCCGGTTCGATGGTCAACTCACCGTCAGCAATCCGGTAGACGTAGTGCTTCACGTGTGGTACCTTGACGTTCCACCGCTTCGGCTTCTCGACCGTCCATCCGATGACGTAGGCGCGCATGAGGCGGTCTTCCAGAAGCACCTCATCGTCTCCCTGTTGTTCATGCTCGTATGCGTATCTAGCGATTACCGATGCGGGGCGCCACACGGTTGTGTTTTTGGCCTTTTTAAGCATCTCCGCTTCCGCTTCGCTCACCACGATTGGTGCGGTTTTCTCGACTACTTCGATGATTTCCGACCCGCCGGTGTTCGCCTTCACCTCTTCGGCCCACTTGCGTCCGCGATCGGTCGCGCTTAGAGGCTTTCTGTAATCGTCCATTCCCTCAAAATCCCAATACTTACCATTTTCATCTCTAACTGCAAACCAGCTCATCGCGATACCTCCTTAGATCCCATTGAATGGGTCAAATCCTGCTTTGTGTGACTCATCAATAAACTTGGCGGTTTCATCTTCGTGTCGCTCTATTTCGTCTCGAACAATCATGCGGATAGCAGCGACTTCATCATCGCTAAATACCCGCGTGATGATTTGATTTGCGCCCTTCCCGTTTACAATAAAAACTTCACCGTGTAGCATTTGCATACCTTGTTTCATTTCGATTCCCCCACTGGCACCAGCGTAAAGATGTCGCTGTCAAAGTGATACTTCTTGAGCTCGGCACGGGTGAACTGAGCGGCATATTCTTTGCACTTAAGTCCGTCTGAAATACCCATCGAGTCTAAATCAAAACATTCTGGCTTGTTTTTGTCTTCCCACCACTCTTTGGGCGTCTGCACATACCACTTAGCTTCCGGTTCATCCTCCCAACCGTATCGGTAAGCGTCGATTATCCTGTTAGCATGGTCGGAACGGTCTCCATCACTGTCGTAAATCCATTTGTTTGTTTTTAGAAGTTCAGATAAGCTCATGTCCACGTCAGCCAACAAATCTAGTACATCAATATCATGTTCAAACCCACGTTTATACTCGTCGAGTTCTTCCCCGACCTCTCGCGGTAGTTTGACTTTTTGTTCCTCAGTCAGCTTGACCACGTGGCCACCGTTCATGTCGGCGTATAATTGAGCTCGTGCGCCGTTTGGAAATCCCGTTGCATAAGGTCCCCACACATGCTCGCCGCCGCGATAGCTAAGCCACTCGCCTTTTTCGTTCTGTACTGCCAATGAACTCATTTTCTTCCCTCCCGGTATTCATGCACTTCGCCGTCAAAGATCACCCAGCTACCCGCTTCGAGGATCGCGCCGGGGACCTCGTGCGTCCCACGATCGTGTAGCTTCTTTGCTGGTAGGCCATACTCTTGGGCCGCCTGCGCGCGGCGGGTGTAATACTTGACCTCCCCGTCTAGCTTCATCACCCGTGCTGCCATGCGCTGGGGCGGGACAATGCCCGTCTCGCGCTCGGCTCGGGCGATCGTCTCCGGGCGGCGGTTGAGTAGCTTGCCCGCTTGTGAGCGGGTGAAGCCCTTCTTGTAAAGCCCGAGCACCCGCTTGGCTAGCGCCTCACGATCTTCCTTGGCGGTCGCGACCGTCCAGGACCGGCCATTGCTACCCCGGCCCTTTGCCTGCATGCCCCCGTAGGCGTTGACGACGGTGTTGGGCCGATGGCCGATAAACCGCCCGTCAATGTGGCGTTTCGATACGTTGATCCGCCCGGTGATCGTCGCTCGCTTTTGTTTGCGTGTCAGCTCCGGGCTGTCGCTCACGTCTAGGACTGCCGAGTGCTCGTTGACCTTGATGACCACTGCGTGAAAGTTGGTCCACACGCCGTACTCGTCAAAGCTCGCCACGTACTTCGTGACCAGGCACTCGTCACCTACTTCTAGTGCTTTCATACGCTTCCTCCGTCTTCCGTAGCCCCTGCGACGCCTCGTAGAGTTCGTCGCCCTTCTCCGTCGTCGACAGGGTCCGCCTTCCGTTGCGCTCCCACTCGACCATGCCCTCACGCTGCATGTGCTGCAAAGTGGCATATATCGTGGCCTTGGCGAAGCCGAGCTTGGTCGCTAGCTCCGTCAGCGTCGGTGGGTAGCCGTGATTGTCCAGCGAGTCCTCGATCAGCGTCAGCACGTCAACCGATCGGTCCCGCCATTCTCTAGGCGTTAGCATTCGCATTGTCTCCCTCCATCTCTCTCAATGTAGCCAGCCCCGCGTCAATGTCGGCCTGCTGCTGTTCGTCCGGCGGCGCCTCGGGCGGCGTGTAGCCTTTCCCCAGCCAGTCCGGGGCCTTCTCCACGCGGGCGGGCTTACCATATCGCGGCCGCGGCGCGGCGGCACGTGCGACTTGCTCGTGTTGCTTAGCCTCAGCCTCGGCTTGCTCTACCGTCGTCACGCCTGCGTCGCGGTAGTGTGTCAGCACTCGATCCAGATACTTGTTGGCGGCGCGCGGCTGAACGTCGCGACGGGCCGCATACTGGATCGCCCAGCAGACAAGCGTGTCGCCAAACTCGTCGATCCACTCGGTCAGGTCTTGCTGACTGATCGCGTTGGGAAAGCCCCAGACGGTTTGCCATAGTGCTCGGGCATCGTCAGACGGACTGTCTGTACTGGTCTTAGTAATGTCTAAGTCAGTCATAGTAAAGTACCGTTCCGCTTCCTGTTCCGCAGGTTGTTCCGCTTCCTGTTCCGCATTCATTTCCGCTTCCTGTTCCGTTTTTAGGTTTGGTGCAGGTTTCTGTTCCGCTTCCTGTTCCGTTTTTTCTCGCGTTTTGTTCTGTTCTTGCTCACTACCACCCTCAAGTGGGTAGCCCGCTTGATCCAATTCGATGATGCGATAGGCCGGGGCGTCCTCATTGCGCTTGCCCTTGGTATAGTCGATCAGCCCTTGTTGTACGAGCACGTTTCGTGCTTTGGAAAGGCCGTCAGCAGACTTGATGCCTGTCATCGACATGATGTAGTCGTTCTGGAGGCGGAAGTCGCGTCTCGCCAATAGGCCGGAGTCGTTCGCGTAGTCGAGTAACTCGCGATACAGGCTAACCTGATTGACAGTGAGCTTCTTCACCGCCACCTTGAACTGACGGAATGCACGTCTCTGTTTCCAGTAATCAATCACTTGCTGGCCCCCTTCCCGTCGAACCGGTCGAACTGCGCCCGGCTGTTGAGCTTGAGGCTGATCAGCGTTTCTTCGTCGAGCTTCACCGGCTTGATGTGGTAGAAGTCCATGAAGGCGTCGATCCCCATCTCGTGTCGCAGGCTGTGGTGCGTGCGACAGAGCGGGAAGAACTTGTATCGGCGGTTGTCGATCTGGGTGCGGTCGCGGCCGCTGCCGATCGGCGGCTCGTGGTCGATGTCTGCGTGCTTGCCGCAGATCACACACATGCGGTGCTTCAAGCACTGCATCATCAGCGGGTACGCGCTCGGGATCTCGTCCATGTGCTTCAACTTCCACGGGATCTCGTATTTGAATCCAAAGCTGATCACGTAGTTCAGGAAGTCGCTCGCTTGGCTCATACTACAGGAGGATATGGAGAAATAATCTCGACCGGTATCGGCCATGTAGTAGACCTTGACCCACGCTTCCATCTCGATCGGGTCATAGCCGGTGTAGTCCGCGTAGTCGCCAATCAGCGCCCATATCTTGCGGCGCTGGTCGGGACTGATACTACGTCCGTCCTCGATCTCGACTGCGGCTGACGGCTTGCGCCCATCGGCTAGCTGTCTCACCCGCAGTGTGTTAACCCCCTCGGGCTGTGTGACGCGCACCGTGATCACATCGCCCTGGATCGACTCGATATCGCCGTTCAGGATCAATGACATCGCGTGCTCCTTTCTAGCGCTGCGCCTGGAGCAAGGCATTGAAGGCCCGCTTGAGTCTGCCTAGCTCGTCCGGTAGTAAGGCTGAGAAGTGCTTACGCTCAACCTTGGCGCTGTTGAAGATCACCGCATAGATTACCTTGGGATCGGTGCCGTCCTTTTGAGCGAAGTCGCTAACGAGTGTCTTAAAGTTCTCGATCTCCTGCGCCGGTGCCGGCTGTGGCGCCTGTGGTGCCCGTTGCTGGGCCTGTGGCGCCTGCTGGTACTGTTGCTGGCCCATATCGCTATCGTCGGTGTCGGGGTCGTTTTCGCGGTCTGAGATGTTGAAAAGCTGTTTGTACAGATACTTCTGCGCACTCGTGCAAGCTTTGGCAGTGGCCTTCTCGCCCGAGTCTTGACCGCTACCTGGCATCTTGATCACCAGCGATGCTCGGCCGTCTGTGATCGTGAAGGTCCCGATGACATCTACGATGTGCACTGTCCCGCGCTTGCTCGGTGTGTCGTACTGATTGGTGATCTCATACGACGGCAGAATCTGGATCCCAACATCATTGATCGCCTTCTTGACCGCCTCTTTGATGGCCGCTTCACTCTGGAACTTGTAGCCCTGGTAGCCGTTCTCGCCGTCCTTGGCGACGGCACCGATAGATCGCGACGCCGCGACCAGCTTACCGACTAGCAGCGCTTCCGCATTCTCTGCTTGGTTCTTTACTTCGACTTCCTCTGTCATTTTGAGTGCCCCTTTCAGTCTAGGATCGTGAAGGCGTAGCCACTGTAGCGCATGAAGTCGGTCGTGGCTTTGAGCGCTTCTTCATCGCCTAGGAAGTTGATGATCGTACCAGTTGGCAGCTCCGGCATAGGCGGTTCCTCGGGAAGAGGCATCTGCTCGATAACCTCGCCAGTCTCGGTGTCGATCGTCTTGTCGCCGTGCTGCTCCTGGCTCATCTTCGCCATAGCCTCTTCGTAGGCTTGACGTGCCCGCGCTTGCTTCTCTTCGTGCTCTCGCTGGGCGACCGCCTTATCCATCAGCGGCTGGACCTCGGCGAAAGTGCGGTCCTCGTCAAGCATCACGAGCCAGCTTGCAGGCTCCAAGTTATTGCTCTCGGCGTAGGCTTTGGCGGCAGTACGGTCGGCGGCGATGCGCGCCTTGCGGTCGCGTAGGCCCTGGAGATGATCTCCGATCAGTCGGATCAGCGGTAGCCGTGGCGTGTCGTCTTGCTTCCAGTTGGCTTCGTTGAGCCACTGGCCCGGGATCTCGTCCATGTCGCTCAGCTCAAGCTCGTATTTTGGCAGCATCTCCTGGATCGTGTCGTCGAGTGCCTCACTCCGGCGGGCGCGCTTAGCCTCGCTGAGTTGCTTCACGGCCGCGTCGATCGGACCGCTCGCTTGGTCGAGCATCGCGATCAGGTCGTCAACCTTGCCCTTGAATGCCTTGAGCGGCGCGTTGTAGTCCTTGCCGATCTCGATACGGCGTTTGTTGAGTGATGTTGCCAGCTTGCGGTAGTCAGCCAAAACTGCCTTCGCATCGGCCACACTTTCCTCGGTGACGACCATGTCCTTGAACTTGGCGGAGAACGCCTTGACGGTGTCGGCGAGCTGATCGTAGTTGGCGATTTCGATTTCTGGCTTGGTGTAATTGACCTTATAGGTCAAAGTCTTTTGAACTTCGTTTGCCATGTTACCTCCTAAAGTGTCATCGTCTCGGCACCGTGGGCCAGTAGATAGGCCGCCACGTCGTCTACTTCGATGATGTCGTTGCGATAGATCAGATACTCGCCAGATGCGCGTAGCGGGTCGCCTTGCCAGTCCACCATGGGGGTGTGACTGCCGAAGCCGTAGTCCTCGGCGGCTAGCTGTTGCTCGCGATCGTGGGCGAAGAGTGCGTCAGTCGTCTCCATGATTACTTGACCACCTTTCGCATCGGCTGCTGTCGTGCTAAACTGAGGTAGATGATTTTTTTGTTTAGTGCCGAAGTCTCAGCGGTGGCCGCCGCTGGGGCTTTTTTGTCGTCCCAGTAGCCAGGGGCTTCACTGGGATCGTTGTCTGGGTTCACCGGCTGGCCTTCCCAGTCGAAGAACTCGGAGACCTTCGGGTGGCGGCTCATGTAGCTGTCCGCCTTTTCAAACAGTGTTTGTAATGGGTGCATCATGCTTTCACTCCTTTGCTGGGATCCATCGAGCGACCACTGTTGCGCTTATGCCACTCTTTGAAATACTCAAGATCGACCGTCTGCGTGCGGCCAGGGCCTTCAAACTTAAGCGGTTCGCCCGTCCAACCCTGCTTCCACCGCGTTACGGTAGATGGGCTGACTTGCGCGTACTTGGCGACGTCGCTTGCTCGCATCAGGACCTCGACCTTGGATCGCTTGCTGGCTTTTCTTACTTCGGCTTGCTGAGCGGCGATCGGGGTGGGCTCCGGCATCGTCTTGTGCTTGCGCAGATCAATTACTTGGCTTGCCATCCTGCGTCCTCCTTTCGGATGTAGTGCTTTCTGATATACGTTGGCGTCCGCTCGCGGAAAAGCTGTGCAAGGGTAATTCCAAGCTTGGCTGATCCCGCCGTCAGCAGAGTCAAGTCCATGACCGTGCTGTCTAGCTTCTCCAGCAAGTAGTCGCGTAACGCGGCCTGTTCAGCGTCGTCCAGCGGCTCTGGGTTGGATAGAACCATGCGGATATTCTTGTCTTCGAGATAACGCTTTTCCTCAGCCTCTTCGAAGTCGTCGTAGACCAGTAGCGAGGTCAGATCACCCGGTATTCTGGGTCCCGTAAAGCTCTTGATCAGCCCCAGGAGCATGTTGCCTAGCTCTTGCGAGAAGTGGTCATCGCCGAGCACGTTTGCGATCTCCACGGCGTCGTCACTAGCGACCGGCGAGCCGTGCATGTAGTTATTGATTGAGCTTTTGCTCTTGCCCACCCGTTGGGCGAGCCACCTCTGCGTCCCGTCAACCTTGATCAACGCGCGCGTTAGTGGACTTGCAAGTTGCATCTTCATGTATCTTCAACCTCCCCACGCTGGAAAAGTTGTGCATCTTTTCCAGCCATCTTCTGGTTAGAATGTTGGTGTAGTAAACATGTTCGCTACGCCATAGCCAGCTCGTCGCTGGTGTGCTGGACTACCCAGCGCTTCATCAGCTCGACTTGCTGTGCCAGCTCCTGGTCTTCATAGAAGGCCCAGTTGCTGGCTGGCACGTCTGGCCGGTTGGTGCGGAGATAGTCGATCATTTCCTGCCGCGTCCGTTGCTGCATGGCTTCACCCCCTCCCAATATCTTTTGACTCGCTTCATCTGCCCCCACGGCCTACTTGTCTGAGGAGTACAACATCAAAATGAGGATTGTCGTCAGTGCACTGACAATGATCGGCGTTAGGTAGTCAACGATGACTTTGCGGTCGAAGTCTTGCACCCGCTTGTCGAGATCGTCGTCTTTCTTGCCGGTCATTGAGTTACCTCCTTTGACTTCGTCGAAGGTGTCACTTCGTTACCTTCATCGGCAAAAAAAATGGTCCAATCAAAGTGCATTGCCTTGGCGACCTTCTTTGCGACCGATACGCTTGGGCGCCGATTTCCGGTCTCAATCATGTTGTATGCCGGGCGGGTTATGCCCGCGAGGCCCGCGATTTCTTCCTGGGTTTTGTCCATTTCGCTCCGACGCTCTTTAAGCCATTGGCGCATTGTGTCACCTCCCTCCGTGTATCAATTCGTTACATCCATTATAATACGTCACGGTTCGTTACCTGTCAATCGAATATGTAACGAAAAGAAACTTTTTGTTTTGGTCACAGTTTGTTACTATTTGGGCATCAGGAGGTGCATTATGTTACCACAGCGATTACGAGAACTACGCACGGAAAGAAAGTATACGCAAAGCGAAGTCGCTGATCGACTGGGTATTACTCGCCCTGCATACACCGCCTATGAGTCCGGAAACCGGCAACCGGATTATGAGACTCTGACCAAGTTATCCACTATTTACGGAGTCACAACTGACTATCTATTAGGTAGCAACAGCACTCCCAAGTGGGCAACTCCAGAAGACGTTGCCGACTTACAGCAGTGGCTTGATGATCCAGACGCCATGAACACATTCAATTTCGGCGGCAACAAGCTAAGCGACGACGAGAAAGCAAAGCTGCAGCTCGCAGTGACCCAGATCTTCTGGGATAAGCTCAAACAGCGTCACAAAGGTGGTAGTGCCTTTGGCAATTAATGACATGGTCCCATTCATCGCACACCGATACGGCACCGCCGACCCTTTCACAATCGCTGACAAGCTCAATATCGAGGTTCAGTGGCGAGAACTGACACCTGGAATCCTAGGGAAGACCGTGTATGTATTCGGCCAGCCGATCGTGATGCTGGATAACTGCGTCAAGCATTCCGTCCAGTCTACGTTCGTCATGGCACACGAACTCGGCCACGTCCTCTTACATGAGGGCCTGGCGAGTTACTATAGCCTGATCCCAAACGGGGACGACAAGTCCGAATATGAGGCCGATCGCTTCGCCGAAACATTACTGATCCTGTACTATGTTGAAGAACACCGGGAGCTACCGGAAAACTACCGTGACCTGGTTAGTGAGTACGGCTTTCCAGAACTATAAAACACGTCCAAGACTGATCGACGGTAAAAGCTGGGCAGGGGGAAATGGCATGAAAAAGGCTCTAATCGGCATTTGCCTGATGTTGATTCTAGCGGGTTGTGGGCAATCCTCTAGCAATAATTCGAAATCGAAGCATTCTACTACCAGTACAACTTCAAAGAAGATTGTAAACTCCGGTCATCTTTCCATTGACGGAACGACTATCGAAGCATCTGTCGAAGATCAGTATGGAGTATATGTAAAGGGTAAATGGTTACCCGATTCGAAAGTGTCATACACAGACGCATCAAAACAGAATGAATCCGAAACGACATACGCAAGTTCAGATGGCAATTTCTCATTTTACATCGTTGCAGGCTCAGGTCCTGCAAAACTTTCGATCAAAGCTGTACACGGCCACAAGTTTAAAACAGCAACCGTTACTGTACTACCGAAGAAACTCACTCCTGAGCAGGCCGCAAGCTCTTCTGCAGCAAGTTCCAAAGCTTCGTCAATAGCGGCTGCCCAGGCAGCTAGTGAGTCAAGTGATGCCGTTGCCTCGAGCCGAGCAGAAGAAGCATCAAGTAAAGCGGAAGCTGCATCCAGTAGTGCCTCGGCGGCGGCTGCAGCTTCGTCCAAGAAGGCTGCCAGTCAAGAAAATAATCTGGTTTACGGCGCCTTCAAAAGAAGCGCCATGTCAGAATATCTTTCTGATTTAAAGAAGAACTCCGCGGGCTTCTACCAAGGAACCGTAGGCATGTTGAAAGTCACCTTTGGAATAACCAATAGTGTAATTAACACAGTCAAAATGGATCTGCGGAAACTTCCTGAGGATCCAAACATTGACAAGGCCCACATCGAAGAATTAACAACGCAGTGGATGCTTCCAAACTCAGCAAAGATTCAAACAGTCAATAGCAAAGAGTTTATCTATCAGTCCGGCGATCCACTCAACCGAAAATACGAAGTAAGACAAACGGTTAACGGCCAGGGCAAAATCACTTTTATCTACGTTAGTCGCGTGGAATAGGTGGCCGGCCGCAAGATGATCCTGGTGGAGGCCGACAAGGTTAGCCGGTAGCAAAACCCCCATCCGGGGTTTTTATTTGACAGCCGAACCGAACGTCAGTTTGTAAAATTTGAGAGTCAATTCCAGAAATTAGGTGAAATTATGGCAACTGTCACATCATACACACTCAAAAATGGACAGACGCGATACGAAGTCCAAGTTTACGCCGGTCGCAGTCCGCGCACTGGCAAGCCTACCAACTTTCACAAGCGAGGGTTCGTTTCGTCAGAGGAGGCCAACAACTGGGCGAAGATGAAGGCGGCCGAGATCGTCGTCCATCCCACCGCGACTGGCTATCGACTCAACATGACCATTGAGTCCTGGCTACGCGACTGGATCGATCACTTCAAAGTCAACGTCAAAGAAGGCAGCATGATCATCTACCGCTATCAGGTCGACCACTACCTGATCCCGAAGATCGGGCATTATCGGCTCGGCCAGTATACGCCGGACGTCCACCAGCGCTTCATCCTAGGCCTACTCAACCATGGTGGCGAGAATGGCGCCCCACTATCTCGCGCCTCTGTCAACATCATCAACGGTACTCTGTCGAACGCCCTCAAGAAGGCAGTGAGTCTTGGCTACCTGCCGATGAACCCAACTAGCGGTGTCGAGTTCCCCCGACAGAGCACCAGTGAATCGCAACTCCATTATTGGACACGCGAGCAGGCTGATGCGTTTCTGGAAGCACTGCACGATGAGCAGGATCCGGTGTGGTACTACTTCTTCTTGACGATCTTAGACCTGGGGTTACGCAAGGGCGAAGCCATGGCTTTACGTTGGAGCGACATTGATCTTGAGCAAAACACCGTCGAAATCACAAAGACCCGGCTGTATCGCGCTGAAACGGGTGCTCACTCCCAGGACATTATCTTGGACGACCCCAAGTACCCCGCCTCATTTCGCACCCTGTACATGACGGATCGACTTAGCGAGGCGCTGATCGAGTTCAATCGCGCTTGGTACAGCCGTCGCGAAGTGGTTAAGCTTGCCCCAACCACTCAGCTCGACGGCGGACAGGACTTCATCTTTCGCTACTCAACACAGATGCGACACCGCTTAAAAGTGCTCCGCGATCGTAGCACCAACGGCACCTTCGAGCGCGCAAGGCTACGCGCGGGGCTGCCCAAGATTGTCGTCCACGACCTGCGTCACACGCTGGGCGTCCTGCTGCGTGAGTCCGGTGTTCCGCTGGAGGACATCAAAGACATTCTGGGTCACAAGGACGTATCGACCACACTCATCTATGCCCAGATCAGCCCCAAGGTGAAGAAATCGGCAACAAAGAAGCTCAACGACTACCTCGCCAAGAGCAAAAAAAAGAGCCCTCAGAGGGCTCCAAAAACCGATCACGGTTGAGTGCGACTTAACCATTTTCTTAACCAAAGGTTGGTTTCGAGCAAATGTTGGGCATTGTTTCCGCCGTCCAGCGTTGCACCCGATCGATGAAAACCGCGGTCTTACAGGCGCGCGTTCAGTTCCTTGGTCATGTCTTCATAGCCAGGCCGGCCGAGAAGGGCAAACATGTTCTTCTTATAAGCTTCTACGCCAGGCTGGTTGAATGGGTTGATCCCATTCAGGTAGCCGGAGATGGAGACCGCAGCTTCGAAGAAGTAGATCAGGTAGCCCAGCGTGTAGGCATCCTGCTTCGGGATGGAGACGGTCATGACCGGCACGCCACCATCGGTGTGGGCCAGCACGACGCCTTCGTAGGCCTTGCGGTTAACTTCCGCCATAGACCGCCCTTCGAGGTATTCGAGGCCATCCAGCGACCCTGGTTCAGCCGGGATCGTCAGGTCGTGGTTAGGCTGTTCGACCCAGACCACGGTTTCCATCAGGTTCCGCAGGCCTTCTTGGATGTACTGCCCCAGGGAGTGCAGGTCGGTACTGAAATTAGCGGAAGATGGGTAGATCCCTTTTTGGTCCTTACCTTCGGATTCACCCATCAGTTGCTTCCACCATTCGCCGAGGTACTGCAGGGTCGGTTCGTAGTTTTCTAACAGTTCGGTGGTGTAGCCCTTACGGTACAAAATGTTCCGGTAAGCGGCGTACTGGTAGGCCTCGTTCTTAGTCAGATCCGCGGAGCTGTACTCAGTGCGCGCGTCTGCGGCCCCTTGCATCAGCTGGGCGATGTCGCCGCCCGCCACGGCGATCGGCAACAAGCCGACCGCAGACAGTACGGAGAAGCGCCCGCCGATGTCATCCGGCACGACGAATTCTTCGTAGCCTTCTGCATCGGATTCGGACTTCAGCGCACCCTTGGCCTGGTCGGTGGTCGCGTAGATGCGGTGCTTGGCTTCATCCTTGCCGTACTTCTCGATCAGCTTTGCCTTCAGCACGCGGAACGCGATGGACGGCTCGGTGGTGGTCCCAGACTTGGAGATCACGTTCAGCGAGAAATCGCGGTCGCCGATCACGTCCAGCAGGTCGGCCAGGTAGGAACTCGAGATGGAGTTACCGGCGAAGTAGACTTCTGGCAACTGCCGGCTCGGGTCCGCGTTGCGGAAGGTGTGGGACAAGAAGTCGATGGCCGCACGCGCGCCCAAGTAGGACCCACCGATCCCGATGGCAACGAAGACTTCGGAGTCGGATTGGATCTTCTTGGCCGCCGCCTGGATGCGGGCGAATTCGTCCTTGTCGTAAGCGACAGGCAGGTCGATGAAGCCGCGGAAATCCGCGCCGGCACCGGTACCTTCGCGCAGTTCGGTGTCAGCCGCTGTGACCAGCGCCTGCATCTGGCCGAGTTCATTCTCGTGAACGAACTTGCCCAGCTTGGATGAATCAAATGAAATGTGAGCCATAATAAGTCTGTTCCTCCTAAAAGTGATCAGGTTTCGGTTTCAACTTTAAGCATCTTTTCACGAAAAAGCAAGGCATACCAATGCGAATGTGATAAGTCCTGTTCGCAAAACACACCTTGCTGTCAGTATACCATGCGGGCTTATTTCATGATGCCCAAAACGACCCCGCCGGCGATGATCAAAAGCGACCCCCACGTCACCCAGGTCATCTCCTTGTGCGTCTTGCGTTCGCCAAGCAGGAAGATCGAGCCGAACGTCGAGATCACGATTCCCATCTGCGACATCGAAAACGCGATCGCCAAGCCGACCTGGCTCATCGCCATCAGCATGAACACGTTCCCGGTGCCCCAGAGTAGACCGGTCAGCACGTTCTTGCCGGTCTCCCGGTTGAACGCGTCGTGCCCGATGGAAAACAGCGTGGCGCCGACGACCATCCCGACCGCCTGCGGTAGGACCACCGCCGTTGCGTCCAGGTGTCCGGCGTTGACCACGATGGTGTAGCCCGCGTAGCCGGCCGTCGAGATTAGCAGAGTCCGCAGCCCCTTGGCAAAGGAGGTCTGCGCCGCCGCGTCCCCTGTATTTTCCTTCCGCGAGGTCAGCACCGCCCCGAACACCAGCAGCAGCAAGGCGATCAGGCCCAGCGTGATGTCTTGGCCGCTCTGCCATTCATGGAACAACAAGGCGCCCGCGAGCGTGTTGGCGACCAGTTGCATCCCCGTCGACATCGGAACGGTCATGGAGACCCCGATGTATTTCATCGTCTGGAACTGCTGGCTCTGGCCCAGGCTCCAGAAGAGCCCGGACAGGATGCCCAGCGCCCAGACTTTCGTGTCCAACACGGGGTGCATGAAGATGAACGTCCCGATGCCGAAGACCAGCGCCCCGAGCGTCATGCCGAGTGTCTGCTGGTATGCGTTACCGCCTAATTTGGCACTGACGAGACCGATCGAGCCCCAAGCCAGTGCGGGGATCAGCGCGATAATGATTGCCATGTCGTATTCCTCTTTTCAGTCGTTGTTCGGGTCACAGGTAAAAACCACAAGTAGTTATTTTATCGTGGTTTCGTTTTCAACGCAAGCGCATGGCACCGGCGTCGTCGCGGTGAAAACGGATACCGAAATCGGTTGCACGCCTCTGTGTTCAGTCGCCAATCGGTCCAGACCAGCGTCAGGCTGGCACTTCCGGATTTGTGCGCGATCGCGCATAGTTTTTCTGAATTCAAGCGATTTTTCGGCCGTGTCACCCACCTAGAACCCGCCGCTTTCACAAAAGCACCGGGCCGTCGTGATGTTTCTGAAAGCTTCCGTTCGACTTGCCGGTGGCGGGGCCTTGCGTATTCGTTATCCAACCCCTGTGCCCCCACACGCAAAAACGCGCGGTCACCCGCGCGCTCAGAAGATCAGATAGTAAAGCGCCGCACCGATCAGCGCCCCCACCGTGTTGAAGATCAGGTCGTCAACATCGGCCACACCGCTGTAGAGCAAGAACTGCATCGTCTCGATCACAAGCGAGAACAGAACGCTGACGGTCAACACCGTCCACCACCGCGGACGGCGGCGTCGCACCGCAGGCAGCCCGAAGCCAAACGGGATGAACCAGACCACGTTGCCCAACGACTGGTACCAAAAATCGAACTGGCTGAACCCGGCGCGCAACTTCAGGGTCTCGACCAGCGGAGTGAAGTTGATGTCCCGCACCGGGTGGTCGAAGTACCAGTGAAGCTGCCACGGGTAGTACCACTGACGAAAAACGGTCAGCATCAACAGCAGGATGACATACCCCGCAAATAAGGTCACCGTAAGCTCATGCCCCCACTTCAGGGGCCGGTGGTGCAGGCGCCGCCACCCCCAGCGCACGAGCACGAACAACACGAGGTACAAGATCGTCTTGTCTAATGAATACATGACTAGTCGCACCAGCGGCCAGTGGTTGATACGGCCCTCCAGCTGTGCGCGCACAAACTGGTACACCGGTCCTAAAAACAGCATACGCCCCTCCATTGTTCTATCCATTGTACCCAACCGGCTCGGCGCGTGCGGGACCCACTCACGGGGTTTAAGTCATTCTTACAAAAGCCGGTGAGGTTTGCCCCGCCTGCGGGATACAGGTACAATAACCAAGACAAACCGACTAGGAGGAAGCTGTGAAAAACCTGATCAACTGGCTGCGCACGACGCGCCTCGGTTATCTCTGCCTACTATTGATCCTGATCTGGCTGAAGACGCTGTTCGCCTACTACGTCGACTTCACCCTCGGCGCAACTGGCGCCCTGCAGCAGATCATCTTATTCATCAACCCACTGGGGATCAGTGCCGCCTTGCTCTCACTGACCCTATACATCCGCAGTCCGCGGCGCGCTTACCTCACCGCCGGGGTGATCTACCTACTGTTGACCGTGCTGTTGCTTGTGAACGTGCTGTACTACCGTGAGTTCACCGACTTCATGACCGTCGGGACCGTCATGAGCGTCAAGAACGTCTCGTCCGGGCTCGGAGGCAGCTTCGTCAACATGATCATCTGGCGCGACGCGATCTACTTCATCGACCTCGCGCTGGCGCTGATCGCGGTACTCGGCTACGGCGCGTGGAACCTCTGGCGCTTCATCCACCACCAGCCCGCCCGCTGGCCTCACTTCGGCCTGACGCTTGACGCCAAGCCGCTGGGCTACCATGTGCCTCAGGCAGTCACCGCGGTGTCTGTCGCGGTTTTTGCCGTCACGATGGCCGTCTCGGAGCTCAACCGGCCGCAACTGCTGACGCGGACGTTCGACCGCAACTACATCGTCAAATACCTCGGCCTGGCGCCGTTCACAGTCTACGACGCCTTCCAGACCGCCCAGAATAACCAGGTCCGCGCCAGCGCAGACGGCGCCGATATGGATCAGGTGCTCGCCTACACCAAGGCGCACTACGCCGCCCCCGACCCGACGCGCTTCGGCACAGCGAAGGGCAAGAACGTCATCATCATTCACTTGGAGTCCTTCCAGCAGTTCTTGATCGGGGCCAAGATCGACGGGCAAGAAGTCACACCGTTTTTGAACAGCTTGATCAAAGACCAGAACACACTGAGCTTCGACAACTTCTACCACCAAGTCGGCCTGGGCAAAACGTCCGATGCCGAGAACATGTTGGAGACCAGCACCTTTGGTCTTTCCACTGGCTCACTCTTCTCTAGCCTTGGCTCCGACAACACCTTCCAAGGGGCGCCGGCCTTGCTGGAGCAGTACGCCGGCTACACCAGCGCGGTGTTCCACGGCGGCGAAGGGACCTTCTGGAACCGCACGAACACTTACAAGAGCCTGGGTTACGACTACTTTTTCGACGGGAGCTTCTACGCCCATGATTCCGGCACGACGACCGAGTACGGGATCAAGGACAAGCTGATGTTTGCGGAGACCAGCAAGTACCTCGAGCACTTGCAGCAACCGTTTTACGCCAAGATCATCACCACGACCAACCACTACCCGTTTTTCATCACCAACACCGACACCGATTTTCCAGACGCTGGCACCGACGACGCGTATATCAACGGCTACTTCCGCACCGCCCACTACCTCGACGCCGCGCTCAAGGAATTCTTCGCCTACCTGAAGCGCAGCGGGCTGTACGATCACTCGCTCATCATGATGTACGGCGATCACTACGGGATCTCCAACGACCGCAACCAGACGCTGGCCTCAGTCCTGAATCAAAGCGTGTCGGATCCGACCGGTGATACCGGGAGCGACTGGACCAGCTTCGATGACGCCAACCTGCAACGCGTCCCGCTGATCTTTCACGCCCCTGGCCTCAAGGGCGGCATCGACCACACTTACGGTGGGGAGATCGACGTCTTGCCGACGCTGATGCACCTGCTGGGTGTCGATACCCGTCAATTCGTCCAGTTCGGGACCGACCTGCTGTCCCCTGCCCATAACGCCGTCGTCGCCTTTCGCAATCACAACTTCGTCACCCCGCAATACACGGTGCTCGGGAGCACCGTCTACCGCAACAGTACCGGTGAAGTCGTCACGCCAGACGCGGCACTCAAAAAGAAGCTGGCCGCGGCGCAGCAGTCCGTCGACGATCGACTCACGCTCTCCGACACCCTTGCGACCAAGAACCTCCTGCGCTTCTATGTGCCATCGGGCTTCACCCCGGTCGACCCCACCAAGGCCGACTTCACGAACAGCCTGAAACTGATGCTCCAGGCCGAAGCGCAACACGGCGCGCAGTCCACGTCGCTGTATTCACGCAACCAAGACGAGACGGCGATCGGGCATTACGTGACCGACGCCCCGGAGGTCGCCAAAGACCGCAGCGTCATCACCCAGTACCCGAGCGCCGTGGCAGACCAGGCCACGCCGGTGATCCCTCGTCCGGACGGCAAACAACTCATCAAATCTCAATGACCTTGACTCAGGCCCCTGAATGCGACGCATTCAGGGGTTTTTGCCGTCCCGGCAAAAGCCTGACGTGCGGGATTCTTCCGGGGAAGTTCATATATTATTCAAAAGTGCTGGCTATACTGAGTCCTATAAGGTGAGGTGACATCATGCGTTTTATCGACCGCGCCTTGGGGGCGCTGCGATACCACCGCCGCGCCTACCTCGGCGAACTGCTCGTCGCACTGCTGTTCTGTGCCGCGAGCCTGTTGCTCCTGAGCTGTCAAGTGGCGACCGCCGGCATGCGTGCCGGCTTCAGCGACCGCCTGGCGCAATTCGATGACCAAGCCCTCGCCCAGGCGACCAGCGTGCTCGATACTGTGAAGCAGACCTACGTCACCCTTGATCAACGCTACACCTGGGGCTGGTGGGGCCTCGTCGCGGCAGTGACCCTGCTGGGGTTTGGCTTCGCCTTATGGTTCAACCGGCGCCGCCGACGCGAGACGACCGCTTATCTGATGGTGGGCAAACCTCTGGGTGACATCGCCGCCCAGTACCTGCTCGAAAGCGTGCTGGTCTTCACCCTCGCATTCGCCGGCCTGTGGCTGCTGTGCGCCTTGGCTGGGGCGACCCTGAGTAACGCCCTGCACCAACTGGCGCAGGCGACGTTCACCACCCGACTCGACCGCGCCTTGAGCAGCGCCAGCGCACTCAAGGACATCACGCGCCTGATGCATGCCCACCTGACGAGTTTCAACGGCCCGGGCCTGCTACGCCCAGCCGCTGACCCCGCACCGACAACGACGATTAGCGGTAGTCTACAGACGCTGACCGCTGGCCTGGGTGCTTTGTTCGCCGGGCAGGGGCTCGGGTGGGGCGTCGGCCTGACCCGCCTACGCCGCCACTTACAACGCACCGCGCCGACACCCCAAGGGCGCCCCTGACATTGGAGGGATCTCATGCCGATTTTTCATATCCGCGCTGCTAAGTCCTTCGAGGCTGCGCTCAGGCAGTTATTCACGCCGGCCGGGCTGTACTTCGTCTACACGCCCGACGCCGATGCGCTCGCGACGTGCTACCACACGTACACTCAGGCCTTCGTCGCCAACGGCGCGACCAAAGCGCTCGGGGTGATCAGCCAGGCCGACGCAGGTATTGTCCCCTACCTCAGTCTACGCGCCAACCTGTTGATCAACGGTCAGACACAGCCGCTGGACATCATCCCCGCCGACCTGCGGCGCGAACTCCCGCTGCTCGACGGCCCGGCCACCCCCTTGACGCCGGTTCAGGCCCTGTACCTCCAGTTGTTCCGCGGCCTTTTTGCCGGGCGTCAGTTCCTCTTGATGGCCGATTTTCCCACCAGCATGACGCCGCCGGACAAGCGCTACTTCCTCAACGTGGCCGACAAGCTCGTCCGTCAGACCGGCAGCAGCCTGATCCTGTTGACGCAAGACCAGAACCTGATCACGGCGCACCCCGACACGAGCTGGTGGGCTGCCCCGACGCTCACCACCACCGTTCAGCCGAATTGAAGCCTACCCCGAGCTGCCGCTTGCCGCGTCGACCCGGGGTATTTTTGTGCGACACCGGGCAACTTCGGACTTGAATATAGGGAACGTACGTTCGTATAATAAGGCGAGGTGATCTGATGCTGTACGTTCCCGAATCCAATCGCGTCGTCTTTTTGATCGACAACAAATCCTTCTATGCCTCCGTCGAGTGCACGGTCCGTGGGTTACACCCCTTGGAGACCGCGTTGGTCGTAATGTCGGAGCAAGCCAACACCAACGGGGGGTTGATCCTGGCCACTAGCCCGCTCGCCAAAAAACGCTACGGCTTGCAGGCCAACGTCAGCCGCCAGCGCGACCTCCCGCAAGACGACGCACTGCTGGTCGTCCCGCCGCGCATGACCCTATACATCCAGCGTAACCTGGCGATCAACGACATTTTTCGCCGCTTCGTGCCTGACACGGCGCTGTGCCCCTATTCGATCGACGAGTCGATCCTCGATCTGACCCACACCTGGCGGTTATTTGGCCCGACGCCGTACGCGGTGGCCCAGCTGATCCAACACACTGTGCGCGCTGAGCTCGGCTTGTACCTGACGATCGGCATCGGGTGCAACCCGGTACAGGCCAAGCTGGCGCTCGACCTTTACGCCAAGCACACGCCCGATCTGATCGGCACCCTGTCTTACGACCAGATCGCGGAGAAGCTGTGGCCGATCACCGACCTGACCAGCGTGTGGAGCATCGCGCACCGGACAGCCAAGCGCCTGCACCGGCTGCATATCACGAGCCTCTACACCCTTGCGCACACCGAGCCCGCCATACTCAAACACGAATTCGGCATCGTCGGCACCCAGCTGTTCGCCCTGAGCTGGGGGATCGATCGCGCCGAGCTCGCACGCACGGTGCCGACCCGCGCCCCGAGCATCGGGAACTCGCAGGTCCTGCCGCGCGACTACGCCGTGCAGACTCAGATCGAAGTCGTGCTCAAGGAACTCGCCGAACAAGTCGCCGCCCGCCTGCGCCACCACCGGCAACAAGCGGGCACCGTCGCGCTGACTATCGGGTTCTCCTACGCCGCCAGCGCCGCCGACGGACGCGGTGGGTTCACCCACGCGATGCGTATCCCGCCGACCAACCGCGATGACCTGCTGGCCGCAGCGGTGATCCACCTCTTTCGCGCGCACTGGGAGGGCCAGGTGATCCGCAACGTCGCCATCTCGACTGGCGCGCTCAGCCCCGACACCGGTGAACAACTGAACCTGTTCGAGGCCGTCAGCACACAGGTCCATCGCAGCGACTTGGCCCGCACGACCGACATGATCCGCAGCCGCTTCGGGTTCACCAAGCTCGTCTACGCTAAAAGTAAGCTGCTCGGTGGGACCGCCATCGACCGCGCCAGCCTAGTCGGTGGCCATAACGGCGGCAACGCCTACGAATAAAAAAAGGGATTGTGACATAACCTCTGGTGGCACGACTATTCCAGAACGTTACGCGCCATAACGCAACGCCCTTTCTAACACAACGCCCTTTCTAACGCATGTCTGCCTGTAACTCACTGCGTTCGAACGGGCAGCGCAAGCCGTATAAGAGCGCTCCCCTGCAAAACCTAAGTTCGGGTTTTTCAGGGGAGCGCCTCTTATACTCTGGGCTAAAACCGCGTTATGGCACAGCCCCTTCACTTGGCGACGACGCACTCACAGCGAAAAGTGATAGGTGTGCTCATCCGCCAAACTCATCGCATCGGCCACCGCCACGCCGTGCTGTTCTTGGACCATTCGCAACAGGTAGTCCCGCAGATCGTCTCCAAAATACGCGGCGACCGCCTGTTCGATCGCGCTCGACCACGTCTGGCCCCGCCGACGCTGCAGCCGGACCTTCAGCCACAGCTGCGCACAGATCGTCCTGCCGCACAAGTCGATGGTCACCGGGACTCGGTGCACCCCGGTCGCTAAGCGGCAGTACAGCGACGCGTGGTGAAAATGCGTGCACCAGCCGCCGAGCAACAAGGTGACCAGCAACCCCACCCCAATGGCCAGACCCCCGGCAGCGACCGACAGGGGGCCGCTAACGCTGGCCCACGTGACTCCAGCTAACAGTGCCGCCACCCCCAAGACCGCGACGACCAGCCCCATGGCCGGCAGCGTGACGACTAAGCCCACCACCAGCGCAAGCAAGACTTTGATCGATCGATTCATGCGCAAGCGCCCCCCAGAATTAGATATCCATTAGAGTAATCCTCATCGTATTCACTTGCAAGCAAAAAAATAGCCGAGCATCGCTCGACCATTGTGATTACTCCACCGAGATCAGCGTGACGTCCGTGACCCCGCGGGAATGCTTCAGCGCCATCAGCAGCGCATCCAGCGTTCCAGTCAGGTTGCTGATGTCAAAGGAGATGACCACGCTCGCCCAATCGTGGATCGGGATGTTCTGGTTGATGGTCACGATGCTGGCGTCGGCCGCCGACATCGTGTTCAGCACCTCGGATAGGATCCCGCGGTCGTGGTGTAGCATCAACGAGATCACCGCCTTGCGCTGGGTCAACCCCGCGTCCGGCAAGAACACGTAGTCCTTGTACTTGTAGTACGTTCCGCGACTGATCCCGACCTGCTTGACCGCCTCGGAGACCTGACGGACCTGGCCGTTTTCGATCAGGGTCCGCGCCTTGATTACCTTCTCGACGACCTCAGGCAGGATCGAGCTATCAACGATATAGTATTTGTCCACGACGATTGCCTCACTTCTTACACTTGTCGCCTAATTGTACCACGATGCATGCACATGTGAAGCATTTTCACAGCAAGCTGATCACACGATGCCGCGTCGCATCCGGGCGTAGCGGCGTAGCACGTTGACCAGCAGGGTCCCGAACAGCCCGAGCATCACCAGCGCGACGCTACACAGTCCCCACGACCGCGCCGCCAGCGTCTGCCAAAACGCCCAGCCGCTACCGGCGACCGCTGCGCCGTCGATCACCAGCGCCACCCCGAGCTGCACCCGTGCCCGCCGCCGGTGCGCGGGGTCAAAGTGCGGCAGGACCAGCAGTTCCACCAGCGGTTCCAGCAAACACCCCAGTACGTCTTCCATGCGTCTCCCCCTCCAGTTTAGCGTCATGATCCCAAAAACCACGCCTGAGGACAGCCGTGGTTTCTTACTTCATTGCACATGGGTGATCGGTGCCTGCTGCGGCGCCGTCTCCTCATCCGGGAACGTCAGCCGGAAGGTCGTGCCCTCACCCGGCGTCGACGCCACGTCGATCGTACCGCCGTGCAGCGTCACGAGCTGGTGGACGATCGCCAGCCCCAAGCCGGACTCCCCATAAGTCGTGTTCTTACGCGACGGGTCCGCCTTGTAGTAGCGTTCCCAGATGTTCTTGACCTGATCTGCGCTCATCCCGATCCCGGTATCCGTCACGGCTAGCTCGGTCTGGTGGTAGCCAGGCTTGGCCGTCAGCGTGATCTGGCCGTTTTGGGTGAACTGGATCGCGTTTTGGGCGATGTTGAACATCACCTGCACGAAGCGGTCGTGGTCGGCGAACACGGGCACGTCGGCTGCCGCATCGAGCGTCAGGATGTCGCCGGCCGCCGCCGCCTTTTGGGTCAGCTGCGACACGATGTCTTGCAACGTCTCGGTCGCGTTGAAGGTCGTCTTCTTCAAGAGGATCTGATTGGTGCGGATCTTCTCGTAGTCGAGGTTCTCGTTGACCAGGCGGATCAGCCGCCGCGTCTCTTTTTGCATCAATGCGATGGAGTCGCCCTTGCTCTCCTCGGGAATCGCGTCATACGCGAGCCCCTCCAGCAGCCCGTTGATCGTCGTCAGCGGCGTGCGCATCTCGTGCGCTGCATCCGCCATGAACTGCCGGCGCCGTTCCTCCTGGCGGTGGATCTCCGCTTCGCTGTCGCGCAGCGATTGGACCATGTCTTGAAAATCATGCGCCAAGCCCGCCACCTCATCGTGGCCCTTGCCTTGTAGCTGCACATCGACATCGTAATCCCCTTCTGCGACCTGGTGCGTGACCTGGCGCAACCGGTTGATGCGACGGACCTGGTAGCGCGCGACGAAGTACGACACGATGATCGCGGCCAGGGCCGACAGCAGAAAGGCGATGAACAGGTTGTACTCGGTCTTGCGGATCGAGCTTTGGATGTTATCCACCGGCGCGAACGCCGCGATCACGAACAACAGCTTACCCGAATAGAAAACCGGCTTGTAGTAGATCGTCATGCTCTGCTGTTTGCCGTCCCGCGGGTTGGTGGTCAACTCAGGCAGCGCCACGGGGTCGCCCTGCTTGAGTTTCTTCCACGTGGCCGCGCTGATCGAGCTGACCCCACGGCCATCGAGGTTCGGGTAGACAGCCTCGTTATCCGCGTTGTAGATCATGAAATGCACGCGCTGGTTCTCCAAGATCTTCTCGGAGTTCTGGATAAAATCGGTGTTCGGGACGTACACGCTGCGCGCCACATCGGCCTTCAGCGCGTTGCCTTCCAGCACGTCCGTGTACTCTTCGAGCTGCGCGAAGCTGGTGTCCCAGACATTCGCGGCGGTGGAGCGAATGAACAGGACCGACACGATCGCCAAGGTAACGAAGATCACCCCGAAGATCGCCAGCATCTGTTGGTACAGCAGTTTCATCAGGCGTTCCCATCGAGGGCAGAGTCATCGAATTTGTACCCGACGCCCCAGACGGTCTGGATGATCTGCGGGCCGACCTTCTCGATCTTCTGCCGCAGCTTCTTGATGTGCGCATCCACCGTACGCTCGTCCCCATAGTACTCGTAGTCCCACACCAGCTGAAGGAGCTGCTCGCGTGAGAAGACCTGCTTGGGATTCTTGGCCAGCGTGTGAAGCAGGTCGAACTCCTTAGGGGTCAGGCCTGCGATCTGCTGATCGTCGAGGTAGGCCTCGCGCGTCTTCGTGCTCAGCTTGAAGTGCGCGGTCACGACATCGAAGTCCCCGCCAGCGCCGGTGCCTTCTGCCGCCGGCGCGCTCTCGACCTCAGCGCGCCGGTGCAGTGCCTTGATGCGGGCAACCAGCGTGATCGGTGAGAACGGCTTGGTCACGTAATCATCCGCACCAAGCTCCAGCCCGAGCACCTGATCGCTTTCGGAGTCACGCGCCGTCAACATGATCAGCGGGACAGTGGCGGAGACCTTGCGGATCTCCTGGGCGACCTGCATCCCGTCCATCTTCGGCAGGTTCAAGTCCAGTGTGATGATGTCGAACGCGTCCGGCGTCGCTTTGAACAACTGGAGCCCGGCCTCGCCGTCATAGGCGTTGACCACGTCCCACTGCTCTTTTTTGAAAAACATGTCCATCATCTGGGCAACGCTCTCGTTGTCCTCGATCATCAAAATCTTCATATTAACCCTCCATGCCTTATCGCTTGTTCAATCGGTCGCGTAAGCCTTCCTCATAGCGCCGCTTGCTCTTGTGCTTCAGTGCCTCATCCGGATCGACGTAATCGACCGGCAGCTGATCGGTCTCACGCAAGTACGCCTTGAGCCGGCGCTCCGTGTACGTGAACATCGGCAAGAACAAGAAGACTGCGACGATCATCCAGAGCAAAAACAGCCTGTCCCACCCGAGCTGATGGATCAGCAGGCCAGCGCCCACTTCCAGTGCCCCGGTCACTAGGAGCGCTTGGCGCGCCCACCGCTGCGACTTGGCGTAGCCAGTCGGCGTGATCGAGGCTAAATAGGAGGTGTAGCCATAAAACCCGCTGACATGCTTAGCCGGATAGACCCAAAACAGCAGCCCCAACGCCACCTGCACCGCGCCGGCGAAAATCAAGATCATCGCAACCCCTCCCGTTTCCTTATCATTCTTTCATTATACCCGAAACCCCGCGCCGTGGCGCCCGTTTTGACAACTCTCCCCGCGTCGTGCTAGTATGTAGGGTGCATCCTACGGGGGTGTAATGGTCTCGACATTGGTCTTGGCACCGGTGGTGCACTCCGGAGGCTCGTCTTCGTCATCAACGGACACAGTTAATATAACTGCAAAAAACGAAAACTCTTACGCTCTGGCTGCTTAATCGCGTCTTAGCGTGATCCTCCCGTTGTCGCTCAAGCGGCGGATCTGGGTCTCAAATTAATTGAGCTACGGCGTCTGATCCCGTCTGAATCAGGCGCAAGAGACTATCAGGCTAGCATCGGCGGGTCAGCCTTGTGACCCGGCGCACCGCCGATGCGAACTTTTAAGTAGGGGCACTATGAGTGTAGACCTGTCGGTAGCGGGGCTGATGGACAGGAGTTCGATTCTCCTCACCTCCATTTTTAGCTCTTTGATGGTTTTCGTTGAACGCCACAAATGCTGTTAAATCAGCGTTTGTGGCGTTTTTATTTGCTGCTGGTTTTCGTTGTTGCCCACGAGTTCGTGGGCAAGCCGTGGGCAAGCATTTTTTTGACTGTCATTATAGTCTCAAAACTTTGTGAATATTAAATAACCAAAACGTGAATTCTCATTGCAAATCAGAACGTACGTTCGTATAATTAATGGCGAGGTGATAGCATGAAACTCCCTATTCAAATCGAAGAGTATACAATCAGCCGCAAAGGCGCTGGCCGCGGCATGGTCCGTCTCCAGAATCGCGGTGAGACGCTCGGCCTGCTCGAAGCAAACAAACTGCTTGACGATCTGCCCCGCGTGATCGGTCGCCCGCTGACGATCGACGAGCAGGTGGCGCTCACGCTGGCGGTGACGGGTGTCGCAGCTTGATTAGAACTACAGGTCGCGAATAGCGACCCTTTTTGTTGCGGACGAAAAAAATAAGCCCGAAGGCTTATATATCGCGTATTTTTTTGATGTACAAGTGTTGTTGGTTCACGGTTAAATATGGTCGCATCTGACCATCTCCGGTCTCGCTCGAAGTTTTAACTATAAGCTGTGAAAAACCATTTCTAGTATAAAAATCGCGAAGATGTGGTTCATTGTCCACTTCTACATATAATATCAAACCACCTATGACCTCGTTGGCAGCCTTAATGGCTTCATACGCCGCAGCGAGTAATTCCGCCCCAGAAAGTAAATGGGCACCATGGAATTGGAAATTTAGACCTAGCTGACCAAGTAATATCGAAGATACAGCATAATTTTCTTGCTCCGTTCGATAGCCAAGCGGCATCAACTTTCGCCTTACGTTAGTCGACAATCCTTTCCAGTTTTTCTTAGATATGGTAAGTGGCTTTGAGGAGATTGCAAAATAGCCCACAAGCACACGCTTACCCTGATACGAACTGAAAATCAACGTGGTTCTAGCGGATGCCACTTTCTCAAACTGAATGCACCTGTCGCGTAAGAAGCACTGAACATCTTCATTTACGGACACAAAAGAGGAGAGGCTCTCTCGAACCTGCTCCTCAGGATACTTTTGCAATATCGCATTTAATGGGACAAGATCAACGGCCATTAGTCAAGTCCTTACTAGGTTCTCCAAAGAAACTGTCAAATTTGTTGGTCTCCTTAACATCGGAAACGCTATAACGCGTAACGCGTTGCTTCATCTGGACATCAACTCGTCTGGAATGTTCCAAAGCATTAGCCAACGCACCTGCCGTTTTCGAAGTGAACTTAAAGTCGGTTTGAAAACTTTTTGTAGCCATGACTAACACCTCCCTTCAATGTGGCGGGAACAAAGACGATTCCATTGGAATACCGAAAATTTGTTCGCATAAAGCTCAAAAAAACGAACGAGTATTCCGTACCATCATTATGTCTTCTGCTCTTAATTAAGTCAATATATACGCTCAAGAAAAACATCTAAGAAAATTGGTCTAAGAAATTCTTACGGTGAAAAAACAAAAAGGCCCACCCTACCGAAGTAGAGTGAGCCAGTAATGAGCTGTGACAAGTTTTAATGAGCTAAGCGAACAGCTTCGGCGCAGTCGCCCGCCCGAAGCCGCCGTCAGCAGACAGCCCGTGCGCCTTCTGGAAGCTGGTCAGCGCGGTCCGGCACCCAGAGCCGAAGTCCCCGTCGAAGCCCTTTGGATCGTAGCCGTGGCAGATCAGCGCACCCTGGATCAAACGCGTCAGGTTGCCGCGAGCGCCGGGGTTGACGATGATGACAGCCGCAGCCGTCTTCGGGCCCCAGTAACCGTCCACGTGCAGGCCGGCGTTGGCCTGGCGGTTGAGCTCAGTCTGCAAGCCGACGATCAGCGCCCGCTTGGTGGCGGGGCCGCCAAAACCATCGACTGCCAGGCCCGTGCCATAGGTGGCGTTGAGCCAAGCCTGGACCGTCTTGATGGCTGCGTTGCCGGTGACCTTAGCGGGAGCTACTGGCTTGCCGGCCGGTGCTGGCGTCGATGCCGCGCCGCTATACTTCGGCCGGGCGTAACCGCGAATCTGACCAGCGCCGACAGATAACGTGCGCCGAGCAACCCGGTTGCCTTTGTTGCCCTCGATAGTCGTGATCGTGCGGCCGCTGACCGTCTCCACGAAGCCGATGTGGTCCGCGAAGCCGTTGTTCGGCTGCGTCGTGTCGTCCCAGTTGTAGACGATGATGTCACCGACCTTCGGCGTGATCGTGCCGTCCTCCAACCAGATACCTTCGGCAGCGAAGAGCTTTGTGTGGCGCTCGACCCCGCACTCGGTGCCACCGATAAGCGCCGTAGCACCAAGGCGGATGAAAATGAAGCTGACAAAGGTGTCGCACCAGTTGTCGCCGGCCTTAACTTTGTAGCCCTGGGCTAGCGGCTTGTGTCCGTTATACGTGGCGAGGATGTTTGCGTGGCCTGAGCTGCCACCCCGAACTCCGAGATACTTGCGGGCCTCGTCTAAGACCTGTGCTGCTGCGGTCATTTCGTTTCCTCCTTCTGCTTCGTCAGATCATACAGTCCCGATGCCGACAGCCCCGACAGCACGCCGGCCATTAGGTAAGGGCCAATCTGATCGATATGGCCAAAGGTCAGCGACCACAGGCCAGCCAGGGCAATCCCAACCAGCAGGCTCACAACGATGTTGAGCTTGTCACTGATGCCACTAGCCGTCTTAATACCCTGCACCAGGGCTGCTGTGATCGGAGCAATGATGGCCGCGATCACAGTTAGCTGCAATAATTCATTTTCCATTCGAGTTTCTCTCCTTTTCTAGCTCATCTTGGAGCTCGCTGTTCTCTTTCCGCAGCCGGTCGTTATCGGCTGCGTACCGGTCAACCAAATCACCAAGCTCATCGTGCTTCGTCTTGCGCTTGCTCTCCCGATAGCTCAGGTAAGCAATGGCAGCTGAAATGATGGCTGCGATGTATGGGGCGAACGCAATCATGACATCATGTAGATCTTTACTCATTTCGCGTATCACTCCCTCGGCTTAATATCAGCACGAAGGCTGTGATAATCGCGTTGCTGATCCAGCTCATATAGCGGCCGGTCGCAACCCACGTGAGAAACTGTAAAGTTGTCAGGAAGGTCAGCAGGCCGGCAGTGACCGTCAACAAGCGCCGGTTCCATTTCACCGACTTACCGCTCTCGACAACCCAAATGATTAGGCCCAGACCGTCGAGCGCAAATAGCGCACCCCACACGTCATCATTGAAGACACCCACAGCTTCAGGCGGCCACATGAAGAAGTGATCATTGGCCATAAGCCACAGGCCGATGGCGATCATGCCGAAGCCTAGCACGGTATGCGTTGGGTGTTCCTTAATTTGTTGCATGTTCCTCACCTCTTTTCCTCTAAATTAAAAGGCCAGCCACGAAGGCCAGCCCGATCATTATTGCTGTGCAGATACGTTGCCGGCGTCTGCGCCGGCGGACACCCCCAAGATTGTCTCAACCTGTGGGCGAATCACTGGCGAGATGCTGTCGAGGGTGCGTTCTCCGTCGAGTACCGCGGCGGCGTAGATTGCTGCTAAACTAGTGAACTTCATTTTGTGTTTCCTCCTTCAATGTCTGTGTGACCTGTTCTCGCAAAAAGGCCGGCACCTCATCAATCGTGCGGTCACCGGCTTTGATCGCCATAGCGTAAACCTTGGCTAGTGCTTCAAACTTCATGAATTACCTCCTGCCATTGAGCTAAAAGTAAAGTCTGACAGCTCCATCAGGGCTGATTGCATTGTGGCGTTGTCGGCCTTGAGCTGCGCAATCTCTTCCTCGGCTGTCGGCTGCGGCTTGTCCGCCTCGGCTATCTCAGCGAGCTTGACTTGGTCGACCATAATCGCACCGTTCACCAGCTTACTGGCCCCGAGTACAATCTTATCGACCTCAATCTGGGCCAAATCCACCGCATCGGTCGTGTCGAACGGGGTCTGCCACTGCTCGCCATCCCAAAACGCCTGCTGGTAACCCGTGATGTAGCCTTCATCGTCTGTGTCAAAGATGACCTTCAAAACGCATACACCTCCCGCAAAACAAACTTAGCTGCATCGCCAGAACCGTTGCCGCCGCTACCAGACGTATATCCCTTCAGCGTCGTGTTCGTAACAAAGAGATACTTCTGGGTCCTCACTGACCCGGACGCGGTAGACAACGGCGTCACAATCCCGGTCCCGCTGTGTGCAGCGGCCCAGTTTTTGTTGATAATCGTGGTGTTCCAGTCAGAGTCTGCCTGTGCGCCGCTGTTGTAGTACGACCAGAGAAGTACCCACCCGTTGAGGCACTTGTTGAGTGGCACGCTTGGGGTAATAATCTGCGTGCCCGTCATGTAATACCCACCCGACCAAAGAAGTTTACCCGCCCCGTTAAGTTGCTCCAAATACCCTGCATCAAGTGAGCCGATATGGTCTGGCGTTCGCATGATCATCGACCCTGCAGCGGGGCTCATCGCCATGTAATACTGCTCTTTCTTGCCTGTGGCGTCGAAAGTCTGCATCATCAAACCTTGGGTTGGGTCATATGCCATCGCGATTTGGTCAGTTAGCGTGGTCTTGTCAGCTTTGTAAATGCTGTCATGTGCCTCGAGTTTACCGTCCTTCATCGCCAGGGTCCCCGAGTGGTAAATGTATGTTGGATCACCCTCAGCGCCCACGTCCTCCGGAACCAGCTCGTACGAGTTGGTGAAATCAGATCCGATGAAGTGCATTCCCTGGAAGGTCTTCCCGACGAACGTCTCCGCCGCAATCGTGGAAGCGTCCACGGACTTCGGAGACCAAGTGGTGCCGTCATACAGATAGTATCCAGTGACAATCCCCTTCGCATCAGTCAGCCAGTGGATGTCACCCGACTTCGGACTGGCGGGATAAGCGGGGCCTACGGTCATGACGGGGACATTTTCGGCCCCGTCCTTACCATCCTTACCGTCCTTACCAGGATCACCCTTTTCCCCTTTCACCAGCTGCCACTTGTAGCTTGCCGGATCCGTGCTATCGGCTTGAGCGAAGTCGCTGTAGGTTCCCAGATAAGCCTTATCCGTCGCATCGGTGGTCGAGAAGTCCAACCCGGCCATACTGTTTGCATAGGCCTTGTGGAAATACGGGGTTCGACCATCTTTCCCGGCCTCACCTGACTCTCCGTCATTGCCATCCTTGCCGGCGGGGCCGACAACCTTCACCCACTTGCCGGCGTAGTCGGCAGGCTCGTCGGACGGCACCGACGTATCGCCATAGACGACCGCCATATAGGCTTTGCCAGCTGGTAGCGCACTCAGGCCAGTACCCTGATCGTCGTCCGCATATCGGACCCAGGGGTAGTACTGCACTGACTTGGGGATCCGCTTGATCTGATCAGCTAGGTCTTGCAGGGCTGGATCGATCTGGGAGGCCTCGATCAGGTAGTCGCCAAACGTAGCGGTCCGTGTGCCTCCTGAGTAGCTAGTCTCAAGCTGGAGTAGCCGAGCCGAAAGATTCAGTCCTTGTTCTTCATCGACCAGGTGCACCGTGTCGCCGACCATGACGCTATCAGGCAGATCAACCAGGGCTACCTCGTAGTTAACAGCGGCATGGTTGTACTGCTTCAGGTCTGCCAGCGCGGACTGAAGCAACGTCGCCTGGGTGATCGCCTCGTAGGTCCTTACCCGATTGATGTGATGATCGTTCGGATTCGGATTAGCATTGGACAGCGTACGGCTCCACAGCTGAACGGCCACGGTATCGCGCAGATATCCATCAGCACCTAAAGAATAACGCCCGTCAGGGTCAGACCATTTATAGCCCTTCAAGTTGATCGGGGTATCTTTGCCCTCCGGCGTACCGCCGATAGCAAAAACCGACGTGTAGAGGTCGTAGATGCTGGAGGTCGTCACAATTTTGTTGATGTGTGTGTTAACCTCTAGCCGCTGTCCCGTATCTGCGCCAATGTGGTGATAGATGTCAATGTAGCGCTTGACTACCTGCGTGCCCGTGAGCTCAAAGCGAAAGTCCAATTCCGCATCAAACTGGGTCGCCACACTCTCGACCCGGGCCAGTGCGGTTTCTTCCTCGGACTCCCACTTGAGCGTGCGCGCTTGGCCTGTAAGTTCGTTGACACCAATTTCAAAACCTGAGTCCGCAGTAAATCGATTGATATAATCTGCGATTGGCATTGCCTTGCTGGCAGTGTAGCTACCTACCGTCTCGTTGATCAGGTCAATCCCACCGTTTTCAGCGGCGAAGTCCAGCGTCCCAGCGAGTGGGTCTAGTGTCGCTTCCATTATGGTCATGAAGACATAGCGTCCACGGTCGTCTTGATACAGCATGTAATTGCCCGTCGTGCCAGCCGTGGTCACTAACGCAAGCTGCTCTGACGTAAAATAGATTGTCCCAGCGTACGTCCGGCCAACTGACTGCGGCACCATCTCCGTATCGGTATCAGCGCCGATGACCAGCGGACCGTCTCCGCCAGCTGTCGCAATCGCCAGAAGGTTATATTTTCGGTCAGTAATGTAAAAATCCACTAGTACCATGCCTCCCTGTACTCAATCTGCGCTTGAAACGGATCAGCCCATTCAGATGCCACTGGTTGAATAATGGTCTCACCAGCAGGGAGCACAAAGCTATCCCACTGATTACCCACCGTCTGTAAAGTAGCGTCTTCAATGCCGTTCACATACACTCTCTTCTGGCCTACGTCCGCCGTCACTACATCACCCGCCATAAAGCGGTTCGGCAAGTCGCTCCAGTAGTCCACATTGACCCAATCAAAGCGCGTATCGGCCACCGCCATAAGCACATGTTCCTTGTCGCGATACCGCTCAAACCAGGCCGAGTAGCCGTCGACTGGTAAGTCCGCAACGGTGTCCAGTGTGAAAGACCTGATCACTGACCGGTCTAATCCATTGGTTGTTCCAGCTTGAACCTGCGCAACGTGGCCAATCTCAAACTGGATAACACTTCCCAGCTTCGAAATCGTCACCTGCTTATAACCACCCTTGCCGACCTGTGCCTTAGTCAGCGAAAAACCAGCGTAAACTTTATCTCGAACCCACAGCTCGCACTTGTACTGTTCCTCCGAAGCGGAGCTGTCACGGATCACAAACTGATAAGCGGATTCCGTGCCGTTTTGCAGGGTGACCTCGAGCCGGCCCTGCTTCGTCACACTGGATTCAAAGTAAAAAAGAGTTCGACAAATGAAGTTTCCAGTATTGTCGCCCGCACTGTTGGCGGTAACTGGCAAGTAAATTGACGGGCCACCCCAGTCGCCAGTGTTACCATTAGCGAAATAGGGCACTGCCGACTGACCGCCGGTGTAATCTACCTTGTAATCAATTCGGCCCTGTTGCTTATTCGGCCGCGACGCGTCTCCGAGATAGTTTGGGTAGTTCGTTGCGGCTTGGTTGTAGATCACACCGGTCGGCTCAGCTGCGTAGCTGACACTCAATGGTCGCTCGGATTTTTGCTTGGTGACCCCGTCCAGCTCATCAGGCGAGCCAAACTGCAGCGCACCGCCTTTGTCATTGGTCCACGCCACCAGCCCGTTATCACCGGTCATAGTAGCCGTCAGGATAGGCACGGTGGGCGCGGTGCCGGAATTTGTGACGGTGATAGGCTCACCGCTGGTGCCCGTGGTGGGTAGCTTGTCGAAACTGTGAGCTATGCCGTCATAGCATTCGAACTCAAGCGTGCCTGTCGTCTTATACCCTGCAATTGCAAAAGTGCTATTTTTTGGTATCGCATTGTAATATCTGTCTGGCGCACGACTAAGCACAAGTTTTTTGGGTTCTGAAACCGATAGCGCCGCGATCAGTGCTTGTCGCTTCGATTCCGTGGGGTTACGCATTGTGTAGGGGATTGTAATCGTGCGCTTTCCGTATTTGCGCTGTCTAAAGATTTCGCCAATGGTACCTAAAAACGATAGGGTTGTGTCGGCAGTTTCCGGTAGCATTGCGCTATCTGTAGAAAAAGAAGGCGTGATGAAGTCGTTCAGTACGACACCATTAAATGTAATTTTAAGTTCATTGCTATACATTCCCTAGCCTCCGATTTCTTGTGCGTGCCGCCGCGTTAGTAAGCCGCTCGATTTCAGGCTGCATCTTTCGTGCTCCAGCCTGCCAGTCCACATACGCCGGGACCCCATTCATCAACTCGTCTAGCATCTTCGCTAGCAGACTGTTTTGTACTTCCAGCAAGGATAATTGCGCACCGTCGTCTTTGTTCTGAATCACGTTTGCGACCGCTTGCTGTACGTAGCCCATCAGTTTGTCGAGCGGAGCAACCGCTTCTGCGCCAGCTTCTCCCACGCCGTGTAACGAACCGTCACCACCAGCAAACAATGTCGGCTTGTTGAAAATTCCCCCGGCCGCGTGCCAGGCAACGGATAGACTTGGAATCTTGCCTTTCAGCAGGTCACCAATCTTCCAGCCTTTCGGGTTGATGCCGAAATGAGGCATTGGGATATGTGGCCAGCTAAACTTGAAGTTGAGGAAGCCTTTGATTGCATCAATCGCCTTGCCAAAAAGGTTCTTTGCCGTCTCGATTGGGTGTGTAATCACCTGAACGATTCCACCGAAGATACTCTTCGCGATGGCCACGGCTCCTTTCGCCCCCGCCGAAACTGTGTTCACAATTGCCCCAAAAAGACTGCCCACAGTGTTAATCAGCTGTCTAAGTATCGATGCGCCAATTGTGATCAACCCCTGAAACGCCTTCCTGAAGCCTTGCTTAATTTTTTCTCCGTTACCGGTGAAGATACCGACCAAAATGTCTAGCAGGCCCTTGGAAAAGGTAACAAAGCCTTTGATTGCCATCTTGATGTTGTCGAAAGTATTCATAAAGAACCGCTTCAGTACGTCTAGAACGGGCTTCAGTGCGTTGAGCGCCCCCATAAATGGCTTCATGGCCGGCCGCATCTGCGCCCAAATGCCCTTGAACCAGTCGACGATGGTGCCCCAGTTCTTGAAGATAAGCACCACGCCAGCGATTGCCGCCGCGATGCCGATCGCCACCGCTGAAGCTACACCGCCCATTGTCACAAATGCCGCGATGATTGGGGCCAGGATACCGAGAAGAACCGTAACGCCGCCAAATACGATGATGAACTGCTTCACTGGCTCTGGTAGCTTACCGAAAGCTTCTGCTGCCTGCTTAGCGAGGTCGGCAACCTGCTTCAACACAGGTGAGACGGTAGTGAGAATCTCACCACCGATTTCAGCAAGCGACTGTTTCATCTGTTTCTGGGCCTGCGTTGCTTTATCGATTGGATCGAGTGTCTGATTGAAACTGTTTTTGACCGTGCCGCCACTGTCAGTGGCCGCTTTGGTTAAATCGCTTAAGCTGACCTTACCGGACTGGATGGCAGACACCATCAATGGCCCTTGCTTGGTGCCAAAGGCCTCTACGCCTGCATTCAGCGCTTCCACCGGCGAATTGGCATTAGTAATCGCATCAAACGTGCCCTTGAGGCCTTGCTGCAGGGTCTTGTTGTCCTTGGCGTAGGTGGCAGATGCCTTTTGCATCCCCTTCAGCGCCGTTGTTGCATCAACCCCGCCTTTAGCCCATTGGGCCACCACGCCGACCCCGTCTTTTAGCCCAATGTGCAACTGTGAGAAGACCGGGTAAGCGGTGGCAACAGATGACTCTAAATCATCGACTGAGATACCGCTTGACTGACTAGCCGCTGTGAATGCATCCAGCACGCCCGGAATATCCTTAGCTTGCACGTTGAATTTTCCTAGAGTGTCGCGCAACGCATCGACAGCGTCAGTCCCAGACTGACCGGTGACGGCACTGAACTGCGCCACATACTCCGTAGTGTTTTCCAGCTCCTTGCCAGTCAGTCCAAAAACGGAATGAAGGCCCGCCATTGTGTTCGACAGGTCTTCGCTTTCCATTTGAGAGCCTGCCATTGAGGCTTCGACTTTCTCGTAGGACTCGCCCAACTTATCGGCTGCAGCCCCGGTAGCACCGGTCTTGCTGGTCAAATTGTCGACAGCGTCATCCATTTCAGACCACGCGTCAATTGCTTGATCACCAAACTCTTTTACCTTGTCGCCAATGTCGCTGAACGCATCGCCAATGTTTTGGAGTTTCTCACTGAATGTGTTATCTGCAATCTTATCTAGCTTGTCGCCAGTGCTCTCGGCGTCAGTGCCAAGCCCCTTCACATCGTCGCCGGCTTGCGCTGCCTTGACCGCTGCTTTGGAGTAGCCGACAGCGGCCATGCCTGCAGCATCATTGTTGTCCCTAAGGAAGGCATCCGTGTCTTTGAGCTGGCCCGAGAAGTGATCGAGCTTGCCTTCGGTTGCGACCACTTCGCGCTGAAATGCGCGGTACTGGTCTTCGCCGATGTCACCAGCTTTGAATTGCGCCTCGACCTGAGCCTGTGCGTCCTTCAATGTCTTGAGCTTGGAACTGGTCTGCTCAACCTGTTTCGCCAGTAGTTGCTGTTTCTGCGCCACCAGTTCAGTGTTTCCGGGGTTGAACTTCAACAGACTGTCAACCTGTCGCAACTCTTTGTTGACGGCGGTAGTCTGCTTGTTTACGCCGGTCAGGGCCTTGTCGAGTTTGGTCGTGTCACCGTTGATTTCGATCGTGATACCCTTAATGTTTCCTGCCATAGATTCGTCTCCTTTCTATCAGAAATTATCGAAGTCTGCCTGTGTTGCCTTGCGAGACTTCTCGCCAGCGCCTTTGTGGGCGTTAACGTATTCGACACTTTGGTCAAGCACCTGACCAATCGAGAGCTCGTTGAGCTCACTCACGCTAAAGCCCATGACCTTCGCCATGTACAAAAACGAGTCTGTGTCGATTGGCTCGTCCGATTGGTCGGCGCTACTTAGTTTTTTGTTGTCGTGAACAGGCTTTGCATCAGCTCCATGACTGTGCCCATGATTTCATCCAGTGGGAAACTGTCAAACGATGACAGCCACGTCACCAAGTCACCGATGGAGTTGTCGGCATTCTTGGCAAAAGCCCATGTGACCTTGTACAGCGTGTTCATATCCAAATGTTCCAGATCTTCGTATGACAACTTCGATAAATCAAATTCATCGGACTTGTCATCGCCCGTTTCTTGCACCGCTCCGAACGTTTTCGCCAAGCGAATCATGTCAGCAAAGAAGTCAGTGCCGAACTGATTCTTGTACAGGATTGCAGTTGCCGCGCTGGAGCGCAGCGCGAGTTGCTTGCCGTCTGGTAGGTCAACTACTTTTAGCATCGTTTCCTCCTATAAATGTGAGCCGCCCACAGGATCGTGTACTGTTGATTTCATAGGCGACTAGGTGACGGACTATCCTTCAGAACCGGCGGTCTATGGATTTGTAGGCGTGGTTTCACCCGGTACAACAACCTTGGTGAAGAAGTTGCTGTATGCCGGTGAACCTTCGGACACCTTGCCGTGGGAGCGATGTTCATACGGATCCGGTGCGGCAGTGAAGCTCAATTCCTGTGTGTTAACTTCAGTCTTGTCTTCCTTAGTCTTAGAACCAATGGAAGGCCGAGTTGCCGTGACGTTGAACATCACGTGGCGGGTGCGGTTCTTGTCGCCGCTGAACTCGAACAGCAGTGCGAACCGCTTTGGCTCTGCGTCCGTGTTGTCCACCTGCATCCCTGTGGTGGCATCGATAACGTCACCGAACACGTCCTGGTTGAATTGGTCATTCAGCCGGGCCACGGTCAACTTGCCGGAGTAACCTTGGTTGCTTACTGAAGTATAGTATTTAGTGTCATCGGCGTAGAAGTCGTTGGACTCGCCTTCCGGGTCGATGCTCAATTCGGTTGCGCCTTTCAGCGCAACGGGATCGCCGTAGGTCAGCTTGGAACCGTCATCGGTGGCGATGGCGTAGTAGGCGTTCTTCAAGCCGAACTCGACTTTGTTTTCTGTGTTTTCTGCCATGATTATTCTCCTTTTTCAATGTAGTAGATGCGCTCGAACATCTTGTCGGCATCGAGGTATAGATCGCCATCGCATGCCCAGTCGATTTCGTTTGCATCAAAAAAAGACTCGATTTGCGTTTCCACAGCCGGGTCTTTTCGTTCAAAATAAAACTCCACGCGGTAGGTGCCGCGCTTGAGGTAGTGTGCATCATCTGCATAGAAGTCATCGGGGCCGGTATCGAACACAATCAGGTACGGCAAGGGCTGGGCGTTGCCCGTGCCCCACGCGCCGTACGTGGTCGGCATGATTGCCGACAGGCCCGTGATTAGGTCAGTCAGCATCAGCTCAGCCCCTTTCTGATTGCAGTCTCGAAAGTCTCTGCGGCTGTCTTCTCAGCAGGTGCGATGTGCGGAATCGCACGGGTGCGACTGCCATCACGATTGGCGTGGCCGTTCTCCAGAAGATGGGTGAGCGACGGCTTGGTCTTGTTGTAGACCGTCACGCTCTTGCCCTTCTTTTGGCTAGTCCAGCCCCGGTAGTATTTCTTTCCAGCTCTTGAATCACGCGGTGACGATGCGGTGAGCTCATCAACGGTCGCCTTGGCGGCCTTCTCTTGCGCTTCGTCCACGGCCTGCTGAACCTCTTCCTTGTACTGGTCGAGTATTTTCGACAGGTCAAGTTCAATCGCCAATGTCGCTCACCTTCCTTTCGAGATAAAGCTCAACTTCATCAGCGTTGCGTTGATAGGTTCTAATCAGACTGTATGTGATGCCGTTCCACTTCACGGTTTGTTGGCCGTCATACTCAAACGCATGAACAATCAACTCGACTTCTGGACGAATGCCAGCTTGGGCGGCCGCGTAGAACTCGCTCATGGTGAGTTCTTTCTTCCCGGCCTGCACCGTGGTCTTCGTCTCTGTTGCGATTTGATTGCCATATTGGTCTGGTTCGTACACCTTGCCAATGAGCATCACGTCTTCACTCCAGTCAATCATCAGCGCTCACCTGCCCCACCATGAGGTTGTGGAGGCGGTACTGAATATTGCGTGGCATTGCACCCTCGCCACGATTGCGGAACCGCCACGCGGCGTAGTCAACCTGCAGCATGATTGCCGGGTTGTCTTCGTCACCAATGGTCACTCCGGAAGCGTTCAGTTCGCCCTCCACGCTCGTTAGAATTGACTGCAAATACTGGTCACGTGCTTCTGACGTGATTCCGAGGTTGGCCTTCAGCAGGCCGAGTTTGTCCAATTCAGCCATCTAGGCCACCTCCCTACGCTGCTGCGGCGACGGTAACCTTGACGGTGCCGGTGAAGCTTCCGCTTGTGGCGGTGATTGTCGCCGTACCCTCAGCGACCGCCGTGATGGTGCCGTCAGCGGCTACTGATGCAATGCCGTTGTCGCTTGAAGTCCACGCAATCGCGCTGTTTACTGCAGACGCGTCATCGGCATCAGCTGGGTCAGCCGTTGCGGTGACCTGCTTAGAATCGCCGACCTTCATCGAAGCCGTCGCCTGGCTCATCTTGAGCCCGGTTGCCGGGTTCGGAGCCGGCTCTACGCTTTTGGGCCCAGCGTTACCAGGTAACCAGCGGCGGTGTCGGCCACTTCAACGTCAACGGAGATGGCAGCCAGCATTGCCTGTGCGAAGTTCTCGTTCACAGACCAGCCCAGCTGAACCTCTTCACGGTCAAACAACTTCACGAAGCGCTTTGCATCGCCGACAAAGGCCAGTGCATCACCCGCAGCTTTGCCCAGTGCGGTGTCTGGAACAACGCCAATCTGCAGACCCAGGAAGCGGTAGCCGGTTGCGCTGGTTACGTCTGGCTGCATCAGGTAGCGGCCTTCGCCGTCTTTCAAGGTGTCGAGGAATTGGAACCCAGATTGGGTGGCAATGACAACCTTGTTGTAGGCGGGGTCGAGGTCAACGTTGATGATCTTCTTGATGCCGTCAGCGTCTTCAGCAGTAGCAGCAGTCGCGGTCTTCAACTTCTCAGCAATCAGGCGGTTCTTGGTGTTCAGCACAACCTGGTCGAGCACGTTCTGCAGCAGCCGCTTCAGGTCAGTTGCATCACGCAGGGATTCATGGGAAGTGGTGATGGAACCACGGTAGGTGCCGACGTTCCACTTCACGGTGATGAGTTCAGGCTTGCCCAGCTCCGGGTTGGCGGCCAGTTCTTCCACGGTGTGGAGGCTTTCGTCAGTCTTCTTGGCCACAGCATAGGTGCCACCAGCATCTTGAACGCTGATGTTGTCAACAAACTTTGTCAGGTCGTATGTGGACTTGAGTTCGTCCTGGGCCTTGTACAGAATCTGCTGTGGGATAATCGCGGCCACATCGCCGGACACGATGCCGTCACGCTTCTGGCCTTTGCTGTTCAGGTAGTCAATCAAACTGCGGACTTCTGGGTTTTCTTTTTCAATGCTCTTCATACGGGTTTCCCCACCTTTCTTTGCGTTCGTCTGCGGTTCGTCAGGTTCTGCAGGCGTTTCGTTTGCGTCTTCCAGTTGTTTTTCAAGGTCAGCAATCTTGGCCTTCAAGTCTTCGTTTTCCTTCTGCAGATCCTCGATTGACTTGTCGTTCTCGTCACTGTCAGCGGCCGCCTTGTCCAATGCTTCCTGATCAGCGGCCTCATCAGCAGCACGCAGAATGGCCTGCTTGGCAGTTTCAAGCTCAGAACGTTTCTTTTCGTTCTCAGCTAATGCGGCACGCGCCATCTTCAAACGTGCGTTTAAGATAATTGGGTTTTCCATTTTTCTTTCAACTCCTTAACAAGTTTTTGTTTGCGTTCGTTGAACGCTTCTTCTTCGGCGTGTTCGTTGTCACGACTGCGCGCGCAAATCTCGGTCGTCTCATAGGCCGGGAAGGCCACCACAGACACCTCGAACAGGTCAACGTCAGTCAGCGTGTTGTGCCAGCCGTCATCGCGCTTCTCCACCTTCTGGTCCCGGATGTAGAAGCCGAATGATGCTTGCGACACGTCCCCGCGCTTAACTTTTGCGTAAATTGAAAGGGCCTCCGGATCGTCGTCGTTAATCTCGACGGTTCCGAATAGCCCTTTGTCGTCTTTGCGTAGTGTCATAGTGCCGGCACTCGTGCGTCCCAGCACCTTGCCGGTGTCGTGGTCGAACAGTGCGCGAATGTCTTGGTCTGCGATGTCGTCCGGAATTGCTTCCGGCGCCACCGTTTCAAACTGACCTCTGTACAGCTGGGTTTCTTCGTTGAAGCGGATGAAGTAGCCGGACAAGAATTTCTTGCCACCTTCTTCAGTCGCCGCTCGGAAGTCCGCCGTCTTGGTCAGGCTGGTTCGTTTCTCCATTGTCATCACCTCCCTTCAACTTGGCTTGATCGCCAAGTTTGTTGGTTGGCACGTAGTTCTCCAGCGTAATGAGGTCTTCCATTTCGTCATCAGGCGGCAGGCCAACCCAGCCGCGCCATTCATTGCGCCGCATGGAAGTGCGGTCAACCATTTCCTTGCCGGCATTGACCAGCTCGGTCAGGTCGTATTGATAGAGTGAACGCGGGTTGAATCGGAAGTACCAACTTGTTGAAATGAGCACATCACGTGTCAGCGCCTGGGCAATCATCTGACCGAGACCAGCAATGCGAGTGTTGACGAAGTTGTTGTACTCTTCCCGGTTGAAGTCACCGACGCCGAGCAAAAAGGCCGGCACTCCGAAGAGTCCAGCCACGGTCTTCTTGTCGATTTCAACGCCCTCGTTCAGCGCGATGTCTTGCAGGGTCAGCGGTTTGACCTGTTGCACTTCCAGCAGGTCTGCCGGAATCACCCACGGCTCCAATCCGTCCGAGTGGCCGATGTACTTGTTCTTGACTTCATCACGTCCGGTGTCACTGCTCAGCGCTTCGCTGTCAGAATCGACTTTGATGATGATGTTCGGCATATACTTGCCACTCATGAATACAGACTTGGTCTTGGCGGCCTGCGCCAGGTTGTTTAGCGTGGTGCTGAGAATCGCATCAAAGCCGTGGCCAATCAGCGGGTAACGTGGGTCCGGGTTGATGAGGAAGTGCACCAGCTGAGCTGAGTCCATTTCCTTGTCGCCGTACCGCACACGGAGGTCGGCAGTTTGCGAATCGTAGATATAGCTGACGTTTGCCATATCCAGCGGCCGCAATTCTGACAGGTACTCACTTCCCGGCTGGGCAGTGATTTGACACAGCGAGTTGCCATCGCCGTAGAGGTACAGGTCACGAACAATCTTCGTCAGCCACGTCTTCCGGGTCATACCCTTGGACGGGCTGACGTCAATCAGACGTGACAGCTCGTTATTCACGCGCTTGTCGCCTTTGTCGGTATTCTCTAGCAAGTGAATAGACATGCTGGATACCAGTTCGGCAATTGTATTCACCGCAGACTGCACGTCCGGGTTGTCAGCCAGTCGCGTGTAGCCGCTGGTCTGAATCAACTCTGACCACTGCGGTGAACCGATTTGGACAATCTGCGGTGTGCTGCGTTTTTCAGTTTTCCGTTTTAATCCAAACAATTTCAATCACCTCCTTTCAGCCAGGCGGCCGCGTTCTCGTTCTTCGTAATGTCTTCTGACATCTGGACGCACGCGAACACGGACGCATCGAACAGGTCGATGCGCTGGTTGCCTGACTGACCGTCAATCTTGTCGTACTGGATCATGTCGTCTGTTTTCTCGACCGCTGCCACGTTGGACACGCAATATTCATAGGCCTCGCTGTGGACGTAGTAGAGCTCCTTGTTCTTGGCCTTCATCTCAATGCGCCGGAACCCTTCGGACTTCTTGAAAAAATACTGAGGCTGGTCAACAATTTTGAAGTGCGCCTTCTTCATCTGCATGAAGAACTCACGACCAAACTTTTTGTCGAAGCCAATCTTCCTGATGTTAAACCCAGCGGATCGCATGTCCACAAACCACTTCACGATGTCGTCATACAGCACGGTCGCGGTATTGCTCATCGTCAGCCAGCCGTCATCCTCCCAGCCAAACAGTGGGATGCCGTCTTTATCAGCTTTTTCATGCGCGGCTTGGCGCGGGAAGAACGCGTGCGTGATGACAATGTCTGTATCGCCCTTGCGGCCATACAGAGCCGCCGCAGTGAGGTCATGCAACTTGGACAGGTCGGCCCCGCCGTACCACTTGATGTTCATCTTCGCGAGGTCTTCCAATGACCAATCGTAGGAGCGGTCGGACGCTTTGAAGTCTTCGATGTCGAAGTAGGCCTTGCTCGATGCCGTGAAGACGTTCAGCGTCTTGTTGAAGAACTCCAGCCGCGTCTGCGGGTCGTTCAAAGCCATCTCCGCATCGCGCCGCAGGTCATCGAGTGAGACCGACACGCCCACGGACGGGTTCGACTTCATCAGCACTTCGTCACTCGTGAAGTCGTCCACGTCGCCTTCTTCGTTCTGGTCAGCTTGGCAGATGAAGAAGAAATACTCATCGTCTTGGATCGATCCGGACAGTACCTTCTTCGCATATTCCACACGCTGAGCGAGGAACCCGTTCGGAATGTCACCCGCCGTTGAGATACCAATCAGAAGTTTGTTACGGTAGGCCTTCTGCGCGTTCTTCATCAAGATATATTTCTTTGCCGACTTGAACGCGTGCAGTTCGTCCAAGATAAGCAGGTTCGCATTCAGCGAGTCCAGTCGCTTCTCGTCACTGGCGAGCGCTTGGATATAGATTGAGCCGTCTTCGCCAAAGTCTTTGGCGATACTGTGCTCGGAGTTGTTGTCGCGAATGTTATACGTCGAGTCATGGAAGCGGTCGATGTTGAACTTCAGCAGGCTGAACGATTCCATCGTCTGTTTCAGACTATTCGCTAACACATATAGCTTGGAGCCTGACCGCGCTTCGAGCAGGGACAACGCAAACCCCAGCGCTGCCGCGAAGGTGGTTTTCCCTTGCTTACGCGGAATCATGATTAGCACTTCGTGGAACCGCCGCAGGTCAGTGCCTTTCTTGTAGAAGCACAGCATATTGACGATGCAAAACTTCTGCCACTCGGTCAGCAACAAAGGCCGCCCACGCATCGGCCGGCCTTCCAAGTCTTCGCCCTGCTGATGCACGAACACGTTCTCAATCAGGTCAATCACGAAGTCGGCGTCCTTCATTCGGACGTCAAACTCATCGGTGCGCTTCAGGTCATCTAGGAACCGTTGTCCCGCCTGCACGCGCAACCGGTTAGCCATAATCGACCCGTCAACCACGCCTTGTGCGTATGCCTTAGCGATTTCAAAGTTATCCATCGCGACCACGGCTATTCATGAAGTCGGCCAGCGGGTTCGCGTTGACGGTCGGCACCACTTCCACGCTGTTTGACTTCGGATTCAGCTGCAGCCGATCGGAGTAGCTGGCGATATCCTTGCGCAAAGATTCTATCGCGTTCAGGATCGGCACTTTCCGTTGGTTGGTTGCGCCGGCCTTGTTGGTGTACTCTTCCGTCACCTTGTAGCCGGACTGCTCGTATTGGTTGTTCAGTGCCGCATACTGGTCTAGCATTCCGGCGTAGATCGTGATGAGGTCGTCATAGGCAGACTTGTACACGCCCAGGTCCCGCATCTGTTCAACCACCCGGCGGCGGCGGTCTAGCGTTTCGACTCTTACCTCTTGTGCCATGCCGGCACCCCCTTCACTTACATTTTCCGCGTAGTCGGAAAAAACTCCCATTGTCCCGTCTCCCGTAAGCCAAAATTATTTTTGTGAACGGGGGGGATCCAAATTTTTATCGGCAAAAAATTTTTCAAAATCGCGTCTTCGTTTTTGTTGCCAATACAATCCAGCACCAGTCACTTCATCCGTGAGCCGGTCGTGCATCTTGTTGTGTGATGCAGCAGAGAGTGGCAACAGGTTCCACGTCTGCAATGCCAGCATCGGATAGTCAGCCAGTGGATAGATGTGATGAATCATCGTGGCTTGCACAATACGTCCGTATCGCTTGGCTTCTTGGTCTTCATAGTTATACTTGCGCATGACTACTGCCCTCTTGTGCTGCCATCGCTTAGACTGGTAGAAGGCGTGGTTACGCTCACGGTTAGCCAAGAGCATCACCCTTTGTGTACTGTTTAATCTTGTCCACTCGCATGTCTGACCAAGTGTCGTGCGTCCCGTCTGATTGGTAGACCGTAACGACTGGCATTGACTGGTAGCCTGCCGCGCGGAAACGTTCGTAGTCGCTGGTGTCAGCCGTGATTGTCTGCACCGGCATAACTTTGGATAGCTGCATGGCAGTCATGCGGCACTTTGGACAGTTTGGCTTGGTGTAGATGATTGCTCGCGTTTCAGACATAGTAGATTGCCCTCGTTTCATGATCGCTGTATTCGACTAGCTCAAACGTCTTGTGCGCTACCACGCCAATATCATCAGTCCATTGGTCGGTTGGCTTGCGTGTCGATACTTGACGCTGAACGAATCCGCCTAGGTCTTTGCTCATCTCTGAATGCAGGTGACCGGTGAATAATTCGCGGTTCTGTGCCGTACCTAACATGAAGCCAAACTCATCAAGATACTTCGCCAGATAGTTGTTCTTGCCCTTATCACCATGAGTGGCACCAATGAAGTTATGGCCTAACATTGCACCTTTGTAATGCTTCAACGATATGTCCCAAGTGATGTTTGTCTGGTTGCTGTAGGCACGTTTTAATAATCGGGCAAACATATATCCAACTGACGGATCATGATTTCCGGCACAATACATGACCTCGCACTCATTAGCGTGCCTAATAATCGCTTCAATCAGTGTCTCGAAGTACTGCTCCATTTCGTTCACAGCCTCGCCTAGGTCGGTTGTTTCGAGCTGTGTGCCCTTTGCTGTGGTTGAGTTGATATTGTCCACGTGAGCTAAATCGCCGCCCAGAATGAGCAATATTTTGGCGTAATGGCCGCGTTCAATGATCTCTAGTTGACGCTTCAATGATTCGACATAGACATCAAAAGTGTGCCCGTTGAAGTGCGTGTCAAAAGCGGGAATGACCAGATAGCGATCTGATTCCACAAAAATAGGAGCCTTGGCTTGATACGGCTCCTTGTGTGTAATGATGTCATTCATCAATGATTCATATTGTTCTGCTTCAACTAACGGCCTGATTTGTATCTTGCTCTGGTACAACGTCGCTTCAGGTGTTTGCTTCCAGAAGTTGCTTGTGGCACGTACTAGCTCCCACTTGGTGTAATCATACCCGTGAGCTTCCAGAACCTCTCTAGGCGTCATTTTGTGGCCCCTGACAACCTTTAGGATAGTTTCACTGGATTGTGTACCGTCTGAGTCATATTCATTAGGCATGGGTGATTGAAAATCAATTCCAAGCCGCCGTGATTTCTTCTGGACTGCATCGTAGCTAATTCCTAGCTTGTCTGCCGTCTCTCGTCTGGTAAATCCTTCGGAAGCGAGCTTGCGCATCGTTCCAATTTGTTCATCTGTCCATTGCATCTACTCGCCTCCTATCTGACAAAAACAAAAGCGAAGTGCCATAGTCCTGTGCCTACTCCTAGGGCCTCCCAGACTTGGTCCCTATGTGAGAGGTGGGAGTCGAACCCACATATTACCCGCCTGGTGACGGGGCGCTTTTCCACTTAGCTACTCTCACTACTTGCTGACACGAATCCTAGATACCGCGCTAGGCCGCAAACGACAGATCTGTCATCCGGCGTAAGCGTGTCTTCTTACGCTGGCCATTTGCTCGCTTGCCCGTACCAGACGGGTCATTGCAAGCTACACAACCGGTTGGAATCGAACCACCACTACGGCTAGGCCGCGGACTTGCTATTATCCTACGGTTGCTGATGGGCGAGACGTCCAGCCCCATCGTGTCCCTCACCTGCCGGCTGGGAGCTTGTGCCGCTTGCGCTGAGCGGCCCTTGTACAGCACTTGTCCGGCTGTACGCATCAAATTGTTTTGCCTTGCTTTGCCGGGGCATCGTGGCAATACAGCCCCCGGGAGTCGAACCCGAATCCGTGTCCACGCTGATCTGGCGTGCCGCTCTCCGTGAGCTGTGGCTGCACCTGAGGCTGGCGAGTAGTTCCCGCCGCGGTCCGAAAACCAACGTGACTTATCACAGCCTCACTGGTATTGGTTGACCGGCTCACCCAAATAGTTCGCCCGTTGCTCGAATACCTCATGGTACTATTAAAATTCATTTTGGCTGGTACTACCACCGTATTTCGTACCAAATTATGTCAATTCGCCCAGTTCTTTCGCTAACGCTGACAAAATACCATATCGGTACCGATACACCGCTCCGTGGCTGAATGGTGCAATGGTCTCGATGTCTGCCCAGTGATAATTGACCATCGAACAATAACGTATTTTGTAGACTTCGAACTGGTCATCGCTCATACGGCTTATAACGGTCTCACACGCGTTTTTGAGCCGTCTTAAGTAAATAATACGTGGGTCGTCTTCAATCGCCGCGAGCGTCCTGTCTGCGCCGTCTGGACGCATTGCAGACCGTCCGCCACCGACGTTCGTGTCGGTAGGCCGCCACGGGTATCGAAGCTCAAACTCGCGTGCTGCCAAGTCGTGGTCAACGTGCTGGAACTCCTCGAACTTCAAGTCCATCGCTGCCAACTTGCCCTTGCTTAACTCCTCGATGCTACCACCCCCTAAAAAACATCCCAGTGTTTCTCTTGCTCGGCCCTCAGCCACTCGGCGGTCGTCTGCTTAGGTTGTGTGCCCAGAAAGTGGATTTCATGCCGTTTCTCCATCAAACTGTCCCTCCAAGCTTCCGGCCGCACATCGGGCAGTAATGAATCGGTACCAACAGCGTAGGTTGCCCGGGAACACGCGTCGCCAACACGTCCTCCTCTGGTCGATCGCTGTGTGTGATACGCTGCCAATCACTGAGCGGTGCGTATACGTTCGCGTGTTTTTTCGTTCTGTGGCAGTACGGGCAATCTGGATCGCCGTCTGAGGCGGCAGCGTAACGGGCGCGGTAGTCTTCATCATCCGGAAGGCCGCCCCATTCTTCGACCCGCTGCTCCTCGTCTTCTTCGTACGCAGCTAACACTTCCTCGAACACCTATTGCTTTGTCTCTGTCATGCATTTCCCTCCTCACCTTTCGTCTTGGTCGGCCTTAGCTCATCCAAGCTCACGCCGAGCGCATCGGCTATTCTAATCACCGTACTCAACTTTGGGTCCTTGTTTTGACCGGACTTGATAGCGTAAATAGTCGAATTATTCTTGTACCCTGCCCGCTTGCTCAACTCTGCAGCGTCAATCCCTTGACGCTCTAATATTTTTTCAATCGAACACCACATATTGAACATCCTTTCAATATTCGCACCAATGCCACTACATATTGTGTGCCAGCACACGTACGTGTTATATTGTTATCAGCGTATTCCAGTTGCGCTAATAAATCATAGGAGGGCAAGCTATGGCTTACCAAATTGTTGCAATTAGAACAGAGGGATTCGGTGCAACCACAACCGATAAAATTACGGCAGTTAAATTGTCCGACGGGATTACCGAGACCGTTTCTCAAGTCGTCACGTATATTGACGCGAAGATGGAGTACTATTACACCACTTCAACCGGTTCTCGTGCAGACGTTGAGTCTGTTCATCCGGTACAGGGCAACGCGTACATCCGTACAGTCCGAAACGGTACCACCCAAGACAATCTTCTGAATCTCCCTGAGTTCTAATAAACTCCCCCGCCTATTTTTTCGTGGTGGGGGTTTTCATTTTCACCATGAAGCTATAAACCGTTTCAACGCTGTCATTTTCTCCCTCCCGATTCGAAAGTGTTGTTTGCACGAGATCGAATGCTCCCGACTCAAGTCCTTCAATCAGTTCAGCCAAATATTTATTCATTTCGTTTCCTCCTTAGCTTTCCAACCATTCCATCAAGAGCATGCCGCCCAAAAATACTACGCCCACCAGAACTCCGATCGCGATTGTACCTAGCGTCGCAACAGGGTCTTCGATGAGCTTAGCCACGATGACAAGTAGCATGAACAGTCCGCCCGCCGCCATGATCGTGTACCAGATCGTCTTAATGACCTTGGCGATCGTGTGTCTAGTCTTCCGGCTCATCGGCTTCCTCCTGGATCTGCACGTCCGGCCACATCTGCCAAGCGCGGGCGAAGATGTTGCTATTGTCGAGAATCCACGTTTCGGCTTCTTCCAGCTGTGGCACTTCTTTCCAATCGTTGTCAGAATCTTCATAGGCGTTGCGAAAGACTTCGCCGAGACTATCATCGTTTTGCTGGAACCACTCGATCGCATACGACACTGCCTGCGGAATCACCGGCAGCGGGTCAAAATGCTCTTTCAACGCCTCATCGCTTACAACGTAGGGCATCAGAAACGATTCGCGCATCAGCCACCCATCCCGGCCGAAGGGCTCCGCAGTGATCGTGCCGCGCTTGTAAAACTGCTGTGCTGTCATAGAATATTCCCCCTTCGCCGTGCATTCTGCGCATCTAGGGCGAGTTCTTGTGCAATCGCGTTCGCCGCAACAACAGTCACGCTTGTTGTCGATTTCTTATTGATTGCTTCCACGATACGATCGCGGTCGGCAGCGGTGATGTCGAATGAATTGTTGCTCCGCAGTCCGATGTACGGGCTATCTCCGCCCTTGATTACGTCCACCGCTTCCGTGTTGATGTAGTCCCCGCTGTCTAGCTTAATCAGTGCCATGCTCGGACACCTCCCCAGAATACTGAATGGATAATCACGGCAAGCACCAATGCGCACGCAATGCCAATCGCCCAGCGGTGCCAACCCATTGTCATGTTGATACCGTTTATCGTGACGTCGCCCCATATACACCCCACCATTACAGTGAGAATAATAAGCGACCAGAAGCCGTACCAAAACGCTTGCACGTTACTCATGCTCGGCTACCTCCAACTGTTCCTTGTTGTAATCGATGATGCGTTGATAGTTATTGTTTGCTTGCCACGCGCAATCATACAGGCCACACAGATCAAGCTTGTTGATTTGATTGTTCGCGGCATCGATAGCCTTTTGCGCCGCGTCTATGTCAGCTTTAGTCGTCATGCTTGGCCACCTCCAGTGTGATGTACTGGTTATCGCGTTCATCAAGCTCACGTAGCAGTCCTAACGCCATTGCCAGCCACCAGAATCGGTCTTCCTCCATCGGCTTACTCATCTCGCACCTCATGCCAGCCGGTAGCTTCGTAAATCTTGGCTGCTCCCGCCTCACCCCGGCGGGGTCCGTAGTATTGCAGTTGGGCAAGCCGTTTCTCAGCCGCGAATTGCTTTACGTAGCACGGGCTCAGAATTTCGATGGTACCGTCCAATTGCTCCCGGCCGATAACATAGACACGTTTGCTAGTTTTCATCTCGCACCTCCCGAAGTGTGACGACCTTGCCGCCACAAAAATCCGCGATCTCTTCTGGCGAGACATCTTCGTCGCCCTGCCAAAGCTGTGCTGACATGAAGTTGTCAGTCATGAATAGGCTGTGCTCATCACCTCGCCAGCGGTTGAATTGACCAGCCTCAAAGAAACATTCACCGATGCGAACTGCCTTAATCTCCATCATTAGGTTTCACCTCCACCACCTCATACGGGTGTGTCTTCGCATCCGCCGCGCCGAACAGAACGTTGAACAGGTTGCCCTCGCGTGCGACCTTCTCTGCGCCTTTTCGGGTCGCAATTTTTGATGCGAACTGGCGTGGCGATCCATAATCATAGCCATCACCGCGACGGCTGTAATACTCACCCTTGCCGTTGGTCACAAGATACTTAGTCATGGTCAGTCACCTCCCCCAGCGCTGCGCGCCAGCATCCTACCAACGCAGCCAAGCCGTTGTGTGTGAAGGTCATCGACACTTCCTGAACAGACCGACCGCGCTTTGTTCTTTTCGCAGTAACAATGTATTCTCCATCTTCGTTTGGCCCAACCAGCTGCATAGTGGCGGCTGCCCCGTCACGGTAATTTGCTTCGTTTTCAAGGTTCATCAGTCCTTCACCTCCGCTTTCTCGCAGTCGCCCAGTCCGTAGTAATCGATCTCGGCGGCGGTGAACTGCGAACGCTCTTGTAACATGCGACCACGCTTGGCCGTGAAGGCTGCAAGTCCGTCACTGTCTTTGTAGTAATAACCATTGCTGACGTGTGGCACCTTGACGTTCCACCGCTTCGGCTTCTCGACCGTGTATCCGTTGACGTAGGCGCGCATGAGGCGATCTTCATCATCTGAACCATACCATGCCGAGAAATTGCTGATGTGAGTAACGGGACACTTATCTGCTCTAGCAGACTCTAGCATCTTCGCTTCCTTTTCGCTCACCACGACCTTCGCCGGGACCTCTACTAGCTCGACTACGTGGCCACCATACTTTTTGGCTAAATACTCTGCCTCACTGCGCTTTGTCAGCATCAAACCGACATAGCCGACGCCATATTGAGCCTCTTCGGGGTAGAAATCTCCCACATCGTCCATCCACTCGCCCTCGTCGTTCTGTACTGCCCATAAACTCATTTGCGATCCTCCATGTCTTTCTTGAGCGCTTCCGTATACCACAGCATCTTTGCGATTTCTTGGATCACGTCATCCTTGCCACCGAAGCGGCAGAGGTATTTGACGATCGTGCCCACCAACCACGCCTGGAATGGTGAAATGTCCGGGTGATACGACAGCACCGCTTTGATGATGTCGATGACCTCCATCGTGCCGCGATTGTAGTAGGCCGGGTGGTTTACCGCTTCACCAGTCTTCAATTTTTAAGCTCCCCTTTCGTTCGTGCTACGCTGATCCAGCGTTGTAACGAGCTTCCCCGAATGCCAAGTTTACGAGCTATTTCGGCGTTCGATAGCCGACCTTCTCTGACCATTTCCAGGGCCTTTCGATGGTTCCTGATCGACAAGAACCTAAGGACCCCCGTTTCTTTGAATCCAAGCAGCTCCGCGATCTCCGAGTAACTCATCCCATGTTCAAGGTGATACAAGATCGCTTCTTGAGAATGGTTAGGCTCGTTCGCGATGCGGAGCTGTGACTGCACATAACCACGGCTCGTGTGCGTGAGTGTGGCAATCTTTTCTTGCGAGTACCCCAACCGAGCAAGTCTCAAGATGCCTGCGTCAACCTCTTTCCCGTTATGTCCAGGCTTTTTAACTGGGTCATCCGCATGTGCTAGCTGGTGCACCCGCACCATCAATGGGTCGTCGTCCGGCGCGTCGATTGTTGATCCGTACTTTTTCTCAACCGCGAACACTGCAGCCATGAGGGCGTTCGACGGGCGAGCTTGTGTTTCGCCCACTGGCCGGTCGTCATTCGACGGCATCGGGACTAGGCTCTGTGCTTTTAACATTTCTTTTCCTCCACCGTACCGGAACCTTTCTTCACTCCACATCCCAGGGGCTGAACCCCAGTGCTTCACGCATCGCCTCGTCATCCTCTGGTTCCTCCACCGGATGCTCTGCCAGCAACCGTAGCGCATCATCGGCGCTCCGGCAGACACCGTAAATGATTTCAGTGTTCGCGATCATCGCCGCGAATCGTTTCTGGTCTTCCCTCAACCTTCCACGTGCGTTCTTGCACTCGACTAGTACTGCGCGCCCGTCTGCTCGCCGGATAGCCGTCACGTCAGGCCAACCCTTCGGTGGTCCTGCGTTGAAAAGCCGTCCGTCTTCCGTTCGCACCGTGCCCACGTTCGTTCGGGCGACCACGCACCCGTGCGCTGATAGCGCGAGCATGATCTCGGACTGAATTGCGTGTTCTGACTTAATTTTGTTCACGAATCGTGGTACTCCTTCCGTTATGACGGATGTGACGGATAATGTGACGGATGTTGAAACGCGTCTATCCTTACTCTCGCAACACTTCCGCGTGTTTTGTGACGGATGTGACGGATGATTCGTCGAATAGTTCTCTATATACTATTTTTTACTTTTTACTTATATACTCTTTGACAATTCATCCGTCACAAGAAGTAAATATAGGCTATAACCTACGGTCTGTAGGCGTTTCGCGAAAAATTCATCCGTCACACCATCCGTCACACGTTGGCCCAATTTAGGCGAGAATCGGTCTTCAACCTCACTCCAACATACCTCCGCCCATCACGTCTCCGTGCGTACTCGAACTTCTTCTGCATCTCCGCACCGAACTTTTGTTTACGCATCTTGTACTCGCCGGTGCTTTCTGCCCACTTAATGTAAGTGTCATATAGCTGACCGGCAGGCGCTTCGTATCCGGGGCCTTTCTCACAACAGTCATTCACGAATAGCTCCAACACGTCCATTTCGTTGCGATATGCCAGGCTCGCGTCCTTCACACTCTGCGGCGGCTGTAATCCTTCACGTTGCCACTTCAGTGCACCGTCTACGGCCCAGTTCAGGATGCCGATTGATTCGCGTTCCAGCTTGTACGTCAGCCGTTTGTCAATCTGATCCACTGGCACCTGGTGCGTGAACGGAATCAGCATCAGTCGCCGCCAGATACCATCGTCAGTGCCGCGAATGATTGGCTTGTGGTTAGTGGATAGCCATAGCTTGAACTCGGGCTTGAACTCGAACTCGCGCCCGTACAGGAATCGTGCGGTGACCGATTCACCACCGGTCAGTTCTTTGATTAATCCTTCGTCCAGTCGCACACCTTCGTTCGGCTCGCTGGCAGACACTAGCCGTGCACCTTTCAGCCGGGCAATGTCGCTGTTCGCCCCGCCACTGGTCTGCTGAACCATGATCGACTTCGCTTGCATCGTACGGCTGTATGAGCCGGCGATGTGCTTTAGCGTGTCCATGAACACAGACTTACCGTTGCGACCTGAACCATATAGGATGAACATCACCTGTTCTTCCACGGACCCTGTCAGTGAGTAACCGACCGCCTTCTGAATGTAGTCAGTCAGCTCTTTGTCACCATTGAACGTCTGCTCTAGAAACGCCTGCCACTCTGGGCAATCGACCGTATCAGAGTATTCAACTGTGGACTGCTTAGAGAACATCTTTTTGATGTCGTGCTCGTGCAGCGTGCCGTCCGACAAGTCAATGTACCCGTTGTCTACGTTCATCAGCGACTGATCGGCGTCAAACTCGTCTGTGGTAACCGGCAGACGATGTTGTAGTTCGTCTTCCATCGCACGCTTGCCGCGATTGCCACGGCTGGTCTTGCAAAACTTTGCCCACTCTTTCTCTGCCTTGTCAGGGTCAACGTCCGGTGGTGTGTACGGTTTCTCGTTTTTCAGGTCGGCGATTGTGTTGTCAATCATCGTTCGCAGCAGACCACGCTGATCCAGTTCCCAGAACGCGCCGTTATAAATGTACCAGCCTTTATCGATGAAACTGTATCGCGCAACCTTGCCATATCTGTCAACGAATCGGTCAGCATTCCCCGTGTCGTCCCATGAGTGCGGCTTGAAGGCTTTCGGCTTGCCACTGTCTGTGATGAACCCCAGCTTGTACTTCGGTTTCTCACGTTCAGGGTGATACGTGTCACGGGTGTCGCTGATTGCTCGGTTCAGCGTGGCGACCCCGTAGGTCGTTTTGCCGTGTTTCTCGTCCCACTTGTCGCGCATCAGTGATGACTGGCGGAAGATGCTATCCATTCGAGCGAAGTCGCGACCCGTCCAGAATGCCAAGTCATTAGCAAACGCTAAGTCTGCCTCTGACTGCGAAGAGTAGAACTGTTCCCATCCACCCTGCAACAGTAACCTGATGCGACTGCCGTTTTTCGAGTTGAGCATCTTCGTGATGATCTCGCCTTCGGGCAGATTGTTCGGCTCATTACGGGTCGCGGTCGGTAATGCGATTACCGTTTTCGGTTCGAGATACTTCGTATACAGCCGCTTGAAGTCGTCTGGATTTGGCGCATTCACATCGTGGAAGGTGCCGATCGCATCGCCGGTGATCGCGAAGAAGCGACCGTCTTGGTACATCTCGACGTTACCCTTGCGCCTCCGCGTGCCAGGAATCTCTCCCTTGATAATGATGTGGATACCGGTGCCGGACATGGAGCGCTCGGTATAGGATTTGAACGTGGTCATAAACTCCCACGCTGTGTTGTCCTGCGTGTCTCCTGCAGCTAGGCGATCAAGGTCAGCGCCGATATGATCGACGTCCACGCCTGCATAACCGTTGCCGAAGAAGAAACCCAGACCGTCGAGATCGTACGCCTGGAGCGCCGTCAGCGCTTCATCATACGTGACCCACTGGTTCGGGTCAGTCGAGCTAGTCTTCGTACCGGTCAGAGCGGAGTACGGAATCTTGGTGTACTTGTCCTTCTCCGGTTTCCAAATTCGTTTGTACAGCCCCCATTGTTTTAGGGGCCGGAGTTCTTCTGGAACTCGTTCATACATTCGTTACCCTCCTAGAACGGCAAATCCGTGTCTGTCACGGTCGGCTGGGCGTTATCGAACACCGGGTCTTGCGAAGCATCCTTGTAACGGTGCGCAACGGTCGGATACTTGGTCTCCTTGACGTTCCAAGGCGCCACGGTGTTGCGGTCGCCATATTCTGGATCGTTTTGAACTTTGACGTACACGCGTACCGGCTTGTAGATCAGCGCGGCACAGAACTCGTCCACGCTGTTTAGCGGCGTACCTTCTGGAATCTTTGCCGCTTCGAGCACGTACTGGAGGCCTTCCATGTCGTACTGGTTGGTCTTCTTGCGCTTCCAGTTGTCGAAGAATACGATACGGTTGTGGTACTTGCCGTTGGTGGACGGCTCTGCGGCGTCCAGATCGTTGCGCACGGTCAAGCGAAGTTGGAGTGATTCGGCACCGTTCTTGGTGGCGCGCTCCTGTGCTGAGGTGATGAGCATTTCGTACTCACCCTGCGGCAGCGGCTGAAAGTCGTTTTCTTGGTTCTTGCTGTAATCGGTTGTGATGAATGACATGTTAGTTTCCTCCTAATTTTTGACTGGGATAAATCCGCGTGACTTTGCCTGAAAGTACACCCACCCGTTTTTGTATCCACGGGCATGAGCAATCAGTTTCAGGTCTTCGATTGACTTTGCATCTTTCGGCTGCATCCGCACTGGATAATCAACCGTCATGTGAAACTCTGGTGTGAGCTTCGTCAGCTTTGCGTTCGGGTCAACTTCCAAATCTGACCCATCTGCCCGAAAGGCATAGCCACACAACGGGCACTGCTTTACTTGTGCGGCCACCATGCCGTAGCACTCTGGGCATGACTTAATCGCTGGCCCGTCAGACTTACCTTGCTTGTGTCCCTTTGCTGGTCTGTCGGATAGCGACCACTCGCGATCAGCGTCTGGCAAACCGAATCGATAGGCGTTTGCTACGTGGTCGATAATTACGGCTCGCTTGCCAGGCTTATAACGCATACCGCGCATGGATTGTTGGATGAACAGGGTTAATGAATCGGTCGGCCTTAGCATGATTACTGTTTGGCAATCTGGAACGTCTACGCCCTCCCCGTATAACTCGGCATTGACCAAGATCATCGTTTTGCCGCTTCGGAAGTTTTCCATTGCTTGCTCACGCTTGTCCGCCGGCGTTTTTCCGTCTACTTGTTCAGCAGAGTAACCCGCCTCGTTAAATGCTGCAGCTACGTCAACACTCGATTTGACGTTGTGGGTATAGACGATTGTTTTTGTTCCGTCGGCTACGCGCTTGTATGTGCTTAAGACGTTGCCGAATATTGCTCGCACTTTGACTGCATCTTCCATTGACTTGCTACTGTAATCACCCGTGGACGCACGTTTCAGCTTTTCAACATCAATCAACGTCGGAGCGTAATAGGTGAACGGTGCGAGGTAATGATTTTCAATCAACCATTTAATCTGTGGCCCAAGAATCAGATCATCATATACTTCACCCATGCCTTTGCCGGATAATCGGCATGGCGTGGCTGTGAACCCTACAAGCGATGCTTCTTGGAATCGCTCAAAAATGTGTTTGTAGCTATTCGCCAGCGAGTGGTGCGCCTCGTCACAAAGAATTAGCTGAGGCGGCGCAATTTTATCCAGTTGACGGGTCACCGTTTGAACCATCCCCACGTAGCAGCGGTTCATATCAACACCCCACGCAGTAAACGTCTTTTTAACTTGCTGAACAATTTCTCTGCGGTGGACGATGAACAGCACTTCGTTTCCACGCTCAGTTGCTATTTTGGCTATTTCAGCCATTGTTGCGGTCTTACCGGAACCGGCCGGCGACTGAACCAATACGTGCTTATTGCCATTTGCAAGCGATCCGCGTGCCTCTGAAACCAAACGCTGTTGATACGGTCGAAGCTCACCCATGCCGGTAGTTTCCCTTCCTTGGCGGGGTCAATACCGCTTGCACAGGATCCCATCCGCGTTCAACGCGGGAATGAACCAGACGGCTGCGGTACCCCATGGCCTTATTCCACTCGCGCATGTTCCTGGTCACGCCGCCGATTGTGATTAACACCGGGCGCGGGTCCTCACCGTAGACTGAATCGTGTGCTGACCTCCCCTGCTTCAGGTATCGGTTCCGAATGGCCGCCGCGCTGAAGCTCGATACTTCTGACCACTCACTGGCGGTTCGAGTAACGCCTTCGATCGTAAGCCTGAGATTATTACCCCGGTTGTTTTGCTGGGTCTTCTGGTCAGTCCACCGGCAGTTTTTTGGCTCATAGTTGCCGTCGAAGTCGATTCTGTCGATTGTCAGGCCTTGCCGATAGCCATTCGCCCTAGCCCAGTTCTCGAACGCCCAGAAGTTATCGTTCCATTCATCGCAAACCTTGATGCCACGCCCCCCATATCTTGGGTATTTATGATTGTTTGGATTTTGACACCGCTGCTTCATCGTGCCCCACACTCCGTACAGGGGATTCTCGATCACTCGGCTCACTTACTTCACCTCCGAACTCGAACAGCTTCTCAATCGCCGTGGACTTCCGCCCGTCAATGCGGTTCTTCGCAAAAATCGCATCGGAGCCATCAAGAATCACGCCGCGTCCGCCAGTCTTAGGATTGACCATCACGCGGCCCACAACGTCTGTCAGGCCCAGCAAGCCGTCACGCACGCTGTCACGAATCGCTGGCGCATACTGGCTGAACGACTGGCCGCTTTCGGCGGTAACGTCACGCGTGTTCTCCCACGCCGTGACTAGCACGTTAATCGGCGCATCCATGAAGATCGTGGTCATGATGCGTGCAAAGTAGTTCGTCCAGCCAGAGTAGTCCTGTAATTCATTGCGAATGCCGTTTTTACTGTTCCGCCCTTGCTCGATGAACCAGTCCTTCTCGAACGCAGACACGTTGTCGATAACCAGATTGTCGTAGCCCTCTAATCGCGCCCGTAAGCCGGTTAGAAAGTCCTTCCATTCATCACTAGGGTGCTGGCGGTTGAATGGCTGTACGTCGATATCCGGCAGTCCTGCGAGCACCTTGGAGCTATCGTCTAGGTCAAGCACCAGTGTCTTGCCTCTCAGGTTGCGAATCGCGCTGGTTTTGCCGACGCCCGGCTTGCCATAGATCAGGACACGCCAGTTTGCCGTGCGGTTGATCGATGATGCGTGTTTAATTGGTTGCATGGTCGTCCTCCACAATCTCTAGGCGTTCAAGGCCGAACCGGATGCAGGCTTCCACTACGTCGCGCATCGACACGTTTGCCTCTGCCCCGATCTGTTTTACCCGCGCGTGGCAATCAATGCTGACGAATACCGGCGCGTAACCCGCCGTCTTGTCGCCTTTACGTAGAATCATTTTGTCAGTCATCACTTCATCCCCTCCGAATCAATCTTCACCGACGTGTGCGCCGGCGTAACTTCGTATCCGTCAATCTGCTGACCGTCTTTGTCGATAACCTTGCCGCCTGCCGTAATCATCAGACCGGTGGCTTCTTTGAGCTTCTTGGCGTCCACGGTTTCGGCTACCTTGACCACGTCTTGCAGGCCGTTCGCCTTTGCGTAACTGACTGCCGCCGCTTGGTCAACGATCTTCGCAGATGCAGATACCTGCCGCACCTTCACAGAGCCGCGTGCGGATTTCAGCGTGTGGCCGTCATTGTGGTCGAGCACGAACCCGAGCACCTCACGACTGAGAAATTGGCGCCGTTGCTCGTTCTTTGCCAACTCGGCTTCCATGAACGCTTTCCACGGGGCCGTCTGCTTTTCGTAGCGATCACGCACAGCCTTGTCGGCTTCGTCCAGACTGGCAATCTCATCCATTGCGTTGTCGAAGTCGTGGATGTCGTGGACCTCGTAGGTCTTCACATTGCCGAAGTCGTTATGCTCTGCAATGACTTCTTGTGGGTTAAATTCTGTCATGTGGTATAATCTCCTTGACTAGTTTGTTGTGAGCCGCCTTGCTGTCCTACCAGCAGGCGGCTTATTTTTCGTCCCAAGAAATCCACTGGCCGCCGTCGATTGGGTCTAGTGCGAATCCCAGTGACGATAGCTCGATGATCTCTTGCGGCGTTACGTCTTTCACTTTGACGCTAGTTTGGCCGCGATAGGCTGCGTTGCGGATAGCGTCCATCACGTTTTCTGCGTGTTGGTGCTCGCGAGCCTCACGTGTGTAGCGCTGCACATCTTTGAGCGTGCTGGTAAATAGCTCCATGCCTTCACCCCCTCTCAATTGCCTCGTGGATAACCATTGGCTGTTCGCTTGCTAAGGCGTCCAGATGCTTCTGCGCGCCCGGCACGCCACGCCGTCTAGCTTCTATCAATACAGCCGCGTGGTAACCGTATTGATTGATGCGGTCAACGTCCTGCGTGGCAAGGTCGAGCTTTGCCGCATAGTGATCTACGTCTTCCTCAGTCATGCTACGGTCGTTGAGTGCTCGGCCCAGCCAGATGCGGTAATCACGCTTGCGGCGCTCGGCACGGGCCAGCTCGTCTTTCGTAAATTGGTTCATGCCAGCCTCCTACTTCAAAGTTGCAAAAGCGTCCAGATTGAGATTGTCAAGAATCATTTTCGCCATTTGAAGGTCGCCAGTGTGCTCTGCAAGAACTTGAACAATCTGGCTTTCGACCTTGTGCACTTCTTTTGCGTCCATGAATGATTTTTCTGTTTGGTAATACATTGTGTTCACCTCCCTACTCGAAGAACTGCCGCTTGTTCGGCGTGCCAATGATGATGCCGACCAGCAGCGCCAGAACCAGCGCGCAGATCGTTTGCTGGTGGGCCAGGCACCAAAGAATAAAGTTCGTCATGCTGTCGCCTCCTTAGCGATCTGCCTAAACTCCCGCCGCATGAACTCGCTGAATGCCAGTGGCTCGAACCTCCAGCCAATGCGGCCACCGTAGTTAAACGCGAATCCGTCGAGTTGCCGCTGGAATCGCGGTTTATCGAGAATGTGTGCCGACAGCCACGCCGGGTTGACGCCATAGCGGTCTTGCACATCCTTGACCGTCCACCAGCGGCGATAGTCGGGTTCGTGGCTTAGACGGGCCGCTACGGCTTTATCCACGGCTTCCTGGATCAGCTCGGGTGGGACTGATAATGTTATCGGTGGCATCGTTAGGCCTCCTTTCGCTTACCCCTCTCTTGGCGGATAATGAATCCGGGAAGGAGGTGAAAAAATGGAATACGTAATCTGCTCGTTCAAAGAATGGCTCGACCGCTTCAAAGGTGTTGACTGGCCGATTGGTGACTTACAAGCCGATGTAGCAAAAGACCCGACATTCCCATCAGAATCAAGAGACCACGATGAAATTCGCGCTTATTTAGAACGCCGTGCGAGCAATGCTGCTCTTGAGACTTTCGAGGAGTGCTACGAGTTTTACCAAAAGAGTCATTTAGACGCGCCAGAGCTTGGTGGCGGCTTTGAGGAATGATGACAACCGTATATTGATCTGGAAGTTCAAGCTTCTTGCCGTATCTACCAACCATTTGCACTGGCTGATAAATACCGGCATCGAAGACTTGGACTTTTTGTTTACTTTGCATCGTTAGACCTCCATTCCAATTTTCTCTGCGATCTCACCACGCAGTCGATCGTATGCCGGCGCGGAATCACCATTGATTGCTCGGCTGATTGCCGCTTCACTCGTGCCGAGCATCTTGGCTAGCTGTCGGCCGGTGACATCTCGTTCAGCCAGCGCCGCTTTATACTTCTTGCGGGTAGCCTTACGGGCCTGTTCTAAGTCGTATTCAGGCATCGTATCGCCTCCTTTCTTGTGGGATAATTGCCTCCGAAGGGAGGTGTAAAAAATGAATGATGAATATGAACGTCTTACCAATGACGCTCGATATTTGTTGCTGCGGATTTCGTCCGAATATCAAGAACGCCGCGTAGCTGGTAAGCCAAAACGTGATGCCGTTGAAATGGGTTCGGCAGAATACGTTCGCGATACCGTAATGCCGGAGTGGAGTCTGGCAGACGTTGAGTTCACAATGGGTGAACTGGTCAACGCGGGATTCATGGATGCGACTCCGGGTGATGACACATATATCTGGTCGCACATCACCACGGCCGCAATATCTTGGCGCGAGCAAAAATTTGGTAACGATGTTCGCAAAGTTCTAAGCGCCATTGATGAAGTAAAGAAGCTTCTTCATCCGTAGACTATCCAGTCGTTAGCGATTAGATCATCGCTGAACGGCTCCCACCGCTTACCTGGTCGGTCTTCATCCCGTGATGAGACGATTAGAACCGCGGCCGTTGTGTTCGTAGGAATCAGAAACATTGGTCGGGGCATCCACGATTCGCGTGTGATGCCTTTTTGTTGTTCAACCGCTTTGTTGATGGCCTCGCCGATAGTCATGTTTTCGCCTCCCTTCATCAATTGTTTGCTCAATTAGTTGCATTTAAGTACGAGATGCCGTACTATATGGGCTCTGTTTTCATGCTATGCCTCCTCTCTACGGTTTAACCGTACTTTTTTGGCAAAACGAATATCACTCACAGGAATACCGGTCAAATCCTCGATTACCTGAATTTGCCGAACGTCTGGGAACGTCTTTCCGTGTTCATAGCTACGAATGGTTACCTCCGAAACGCCCAACGCTTCTGCCATTTGAGCTTGCGTCAGCCCGGCGTTAACTCGTGCTGCCTTTAATGTGATGCTCATTAACTCACCTCCCCTCTCAACAAATCTAATAGTACAACGGTTAAACCGTATTTGCAAGAAGTGTTTACGGTTTAGTCGTATTATTTTTCCTTAACCATTGATTAATTTACGGTCGCGGCGTATAGTTACCTATATAGGAGGCGGGCACAATGTCAACATCCGATTTGGGCAACAAAGAGATTTTTTCAAACAATTTGCAGACGTTCATTGATCGTCAAGAATTGACAGTTCCTCAACTAGCTGAAAAGCTCGGCATTAAGTACACTACCTTTCGCGATTGGGTCAAGGGCAACACCTATCCACGCATTGACAAGATAGAACTGCTAGCCGATTACTTTGGCGTTAAAAAGTCTGCACTAGTAGAACACCATGACGCCGGAGTACCTCTTCCCATCCACAGCTACCCCTACGTCCCTGCCGCTATCTCTGCCGGTTCCCCTACCACCGTGGACGCAATCGCACCTGACAAGCTCGAACAGGTAGCAATTCCAGATGCTGTTATGGGTAAGTGGGCTGGGCACTCTGACATCTCACTCATGCGGGCCAACGGCGACAGCATGAACCGCGTCATTCCAAACGGGTCACTGATTGGCGTTCGTAAGATTGATGAAATAAGCGACCTCAAGAATGGCGACATCGTAGTCTTTGATTGTGACGGTGAGTATGCAGTGAAGCGTTTCTTCAACGACAAGCAGAACCGTACCTACATCTTCCAACCTGACTCTGATCGTGATGGGTTCTTCCCCGTCACCCACAGCTATGATGACGAAGACTTGGTAGCAATCGTTGGTAAAGTAGTGATGTATGTAGTTGAACTGAATTAGCCCACCAAGCGACAGGCACGAGCAAGGCGTGCCGTGGGCGTTGCACCAACAGACTTTATTCGGGGGTACGGAAATGGAAGCAATGGTAATTTTAAGCACACTTGTTATGGTAGTTGGTCTGATTATGCTGGTACTAGCGCGAGGAAAGTCCAAAAAGCCAGCCACAATCGTAACCACCGTCGGAGTCGTGTTGATGATGGTCTTCATTTTCATTAATTCGGCAACAACCCCGGCACCAAAAGAACAGACCAAGGCATCGTCTGAATCCTCAATACAAAAAACAGTCAACCCGATGGATAACAGCAAGCTGGCATCACTCGTTGACGCCGAGACGACTCTTCGCACGAACCTGATGAGCGACGATTACGACAAGGAGCTTTTTGCTAGTGAATTTGCAGATCTTAGAAAAGCTTATAAGTCGGCCGTCGGAGAAGACCTGCCGAGTGGCCCTATGGAATTTCTCGAGTCCGCCAATCATAAAAAAGCAAACGGCGGAAGCGTGACGTCCGGCTCACTTTATGTTGGCGCATTTAAGTACATGAATGCTCAAGCAGCGGAAAAACAGTTACCTAACTCCAAAACAAAAGCCGAAACGGCAATGCACAACAAGTACCTTGGCAAATAAAAACCGTCCACCCCAGCCTGGACAGCATAGTGGACGGCAACCAGAACAACACTAAATAGTGCGCTCTTTGCGTACTCCATTTTAACACATGGAGGTAGAAAAATGGCATCAATCAGAAAACGCGGTGGTGCGTATGAATATCGAGTTCGCTTTCAAACTCCTGACGGCAAGTGGCAAGAACGGTCCAAAGGCGGGTTCCGCACGAAGCGACTAGCAGAAGCCGCGGCGGTAGAGGTTCAATCTCATCAACTGCGTGGTGCCGATCTCTCCCGTACCGACATCACCCTACTCGACTATTGGGACGATTGGGTGGCCCTGTACAAAACTGGTAAGAACAGTCTAGTCACCGAAAAACGGTACCCAATCATTCGAAAGGCGTTGCGAGCAGAGTTCGGTCAGTCCAAACTTACCGACATCACGCGATCAGACTGGCAGCGGTTTTTGAATCGCTACGGTGATACTCACAGCCACATCACCGTAGAAAAGCTCAACGGCTACGTGCGCACCATGGTCAGGTCAGCCATGAACGATCAGCTCATATACACCGACTTCACGTTCGGAGCAATCATCACCGGCGCTGACGGCAAAAAGGATGCAGACAAGTTTCTCGAAGCTGACCAGTTCGCCGCCGTCATCGACTACGCCCGAGAACGCGTGGACTTCAACCACTTATCTATGCTGGCCATCTATCTCGGCGCCATGTCCGGCGCGCGATTCTCCGAGCTGGTCGGTCTGACATGGGACGACATAGACTTTGACGCTTGCACGATCAGCATCAACAAAACGTGGGACTACCACTTTGGGCAGGGCTTTCTGCCAACCAAGACGCCGTCCGGGGTGCGCACAGTTAAGCTGACGCCACCAACAATGGATGTGCTCAAAGCCTATAAAGCCCAGCAGGCGGCGTACTCTTTGCGCATCGGGTTTCGTGACGACAAGAAGCTAGTCTTCCGCGCGCGGACGCACCAGGTACTCACCAACGCCGGCGCGAATAAGGCGCTTAAAACCGCCCAAGAAGCGATCGATGCTGACCCCGAGCTACCTAGCATCTCGAAGTCGATCACCTTCCACGGGCTCCGCCACAGCCACGTGAGCTACCTATTATCTCAGCACGTGGACATCTACTACATCTCAAAGCGGCTCGGTCACAAGGACATTACAATAACACAGCAAGTCTATTCTCACATGTTAGACACCCTTCAAACCGAGCAAGAAAACGCGACCGTTTCGGCCCTCGAAAAGCTTGTGGGCAACTCGTGGGCAAGCAACGCCTAACTCCCGCTCGTGCTAGGGTGTGTGTTACTCCTCACCTCCATCTCAACTCCCCTTGAACGTCGGCGCAACTGCGTCGACGTTTTTTTGTACCCTTATCATCACACAAAGCCTTGAACGCCTCGCGACCGAAGTGTGAAGAAACATGCACGACCACAAGCGCCGACCCACTAACTCTGGGTCGGCGCTTGTGGCGTTTACAGATGGCCTCGAGCTCGACGGCGGCCACTCCCAATGAACAGCGCACCGATCACCCCGCCGGCGATCAGCGTCGCCACCGCAGTGTCCCGCGACAGCATCATGATCACGACGACCATCGCGAGGAATGCGAGCACGAACCAGTCCCCCCACGGGAACAGTGGCGCGGCGAACGGTCCAACCGGCTGCTGACGCTTGTAGCGCAGGTGTGTGAGCACGATCATCACCCAGACGAACAGAAAACTGATCGTCGCAACGCTTGAGACTAAGATGAACACCGAGGCGGGCAAGAAGTAGTTCAACCCGACCGCCACCGCGATCACCGCCGTCGACGCCAGGATCGCCCGTGCCGGCACCTGCCGCCGCGACAGCTTGGCCAAGCCGCGCATCCGTGGGGTCGGGCTGGTCGCGGCCATGCTGTAGAGGAGCCGTCCAGTACTGTACAGACCCGAGTTGCAGGCGCTGGCCGCCGCGGTCAGCACCACGAAGTTCACGACCCCGGCCGCTCCCGGCACCCCGAGCGCTTCGAAGACTTGGACGAACGGGCTGCTGTCAGCGCTGACGGCAGTCCACGGCGAGAGGCTCATAATCACGATCAGAGCCCCGACGTAGAACAGGATGATCCGCACCGGTAGCTGGTTGATCGCGCTGGGGATCGCCGTCTGCGGATCACGCGTCTCACTCGCCGTCAGCCCGACCAGTTCGATACCGGTGAAGCTGAACACGACCATCTGAAACGCCATCATGAACCCGCTGACCCCGCGGGGGAAAAAACCGCCGTGCGCAACCAAGTTACGCAACGTCGCCGGCCCGGCCGCCGTCTGCACATGCCCGACGATCAAGACCAGACCGACGCCGATCAACGCGAGGATCGCGATCACCTTGATCAAGGCAAACCAGAACTCCGCCTCGCCGAACAGCCCGACGGAGATCAGGTTGACAGCCCCGAGGACCAACAGGACCACCAGCCCTGGCAACCACTGCGGAACGCTAGGCAACCAGAAGCGCACGTAGACCCCAACGGCCGTCACCTCGGCCATCGCCAGCGACACCCAGCACAGCCAGTAGATCCAGCCGGTCACGGCCGCCGCGCGGGCACCGAGGTAGCGCGCCACGAAGTCAATGAACGAGTGCTGGCTCAGATCAGACATCAGCAACTCGCCGAGCGCCCGCATCAGGAAAAACGCCATCACGCCGCATAGCAGATAAGCCAAGACGATCGCCGGCCCGGCTGCCTGGATCGACTTGCCCGCGCCGAGGAACAAGCCCGTCCCGATCGTGCCCCCAATCGCCATCAGCTGAATGTGTCGCCCCTTCAAGTTGCGGGCCAGTTCGTCGTTCGCGTGTGCTGCCATCGTAGCCTCCAAGAGATTGATACTGTCCAGTATACACAAGTGTTTTTATATTGTGAACAGTCATTGATTCATTCGCGCCCCGATCAAAAAACGCCCCGCGCGAGGCGAGGCATGGGTCACGAAGCAGTGTGGCGCTGGTGCCACCACCGACCGAACCCGATCACGGTGAGCCAGACGATCGCCAGCACCGCCGGGATCAGCGTACTGCGGTGGCTGAGCATGATCACGCCGATGCCGATCAGGAAGGCCAACACGAGGTAGTCGCCATACGGAAAGAACGGGGCGCGGAACGTCGCAGCGGCCGGGTGCTGGCGGCGATACTTCAGGTGCGCCAAGACGATCATCGACCAGACGAACAAAAAACTGGTGGTCGCGACACTCGAGATCAAGGTGAACACCTCGCCGGGTAGGACCATGTTCAACAACACAGCCAGCGCGATGACCACCGTTGAGCCGATGATCGCGTTAGCCGGCACTTGCCGCCGGGAGAGCCGGCTGAACGGCTTGAGCGCGCGGTTGTCTGTACCCAACGTTAGTGAAAACAGCATCCGACCGGTAGTGAACAGGCTCGAGTTGCAGGCGCTGGCCGCCGCGGTCAGGACGACAAAGTTGATGATGTCTGCCGCAGCGCGGATCCCGACATTGTTGAAGACCTGCACGAACGGACTAGAGTCTGGGCTGACCGCCGACCACGGGTAGATGCTCATGATCACCAGTAATGCCCCGATATAAAACAGAATGATCCGCACCGGCAACTCGTTGATCGCCTCGGGGATCACTTTCTTGGGGTCCGCCGTTTCGCTGGCGGTCATCCCTACCATCTCAATCCCGGCGAAGCTGAACGTGACCATCTGAAAGGACGCGAGAAAACCGCCGAAGCCTTTGGGGAAAAAACCGCCGTAGTCGACCAAGTTACCCAGGCTCGCATGGCCGCTAGTCGTCGGGTAGTGCGTCGCGATCATCCACGCCCCGACCAAGATCAACGCGATGATCGCGCCGACCTTGATGAGGGAGAACCAGAACTCGGTCTCGCCGAACAGCCCGACGGAGATCAGATTCATCAACAGCAAGGCGACCAGCGCCAGCAACCCCGGGACCCACTGGGGCAGTGCGGGGAACCAGTAGCGGATGTACATCCCCACCGCCGTGACCTCCGCCATCGCGATCGACACCCAGCAGATCCAATAGGTCCAGCCGGTCACGAAGGCGGCGTTGTCCCCGAGGTAGCGCCGGATGAAGTCGACGAAGCTATGCTGAGAAAGGTCTGACACGAGCAGCTCGCCCATCGCGCGCATCAGCAGGAAGCACATGCCCCCGGCCAGCATGTACGCCAGCACGATCGATGGCCCAGCGAGGTGGATCGACTGGCCGGCGCCCAGGAACAGGCCGGTCCCGATCGTGCCCCCGATCGCGATCCATTGGATGTGCCGACTCTTGAGCGTCCGCGCGAGTTCAGGTTGTGGAGCAGATGATTGCATAAGGGTTTCCTCCAAACGTTACAGTCGATTATACAAAACGCGACTCACCGAAACAAAGGCGGGGGCTGCGCTAGCGGGACACAAAAAGCGGTCTCACCCGATGAGACCGCCTTTTTCGTCATGTTCCGCTGGTCAACGTGAAATTAATTCATCACAAGATGACCACCCGTTGTGGCGGCATCTGCCGCTTCAAAAACTGCGCCAACTGCGCTGGCGACTGCGTGAACTGCAAGCGCACGACGACCACGGTGCCGACCAGCCCGTTCAGTGCCGTTCCGCTCCCCACCGCCTGCAGCTGGATCTGCGTGAACTGCGTATAGGGACGCATACTGCCGAACCCATTGATCACCTCGGCGTCGGTCAGCCCGCGCCGCCACGAGGCGAAGACCAGCAGCATCACGACAATGAAGCCCCCGCTGATGGCATCATCGGGCCGTTGGCTAGTCAAACCCGTGAAGAGCCCCATCAGAAGCGCGCCGCCGAGGTAAAGCCCCTGCCAAGCGCGCTTGACTCTGGCCGCAAACCGCAGCTGTCGGCGCACGACCGTCATCGCCCCGGCTGCGACCACCGCTAAGAGTATCAGTAACCAGCTCATGCCACTCAACGGACCCATCCGACCGCCTCCCGTCTGTCTCATAGTGTTATGCTACCACATCCGGCCGCCAGGTGCTGGTGAACTCGGGCGCAGACACCAAAAGAGACGCCTGCTCAGGCGTCCCTTCCCACCACCAGCATAGTACCGACGGCGACTTTGGCCTTACTTGCTCAACCGCACGACGTCGCGTGCGATCATCACTTCTTCGTTGGTCGGGACCAACAGCACCTTAACCTTGGAGTCGTCACTGGAGATCAGGCGCTCTTCGGCCATCACGTCGTTGCGGGCATCATCGATCTTGGCGCCAAAGACGCTCAGCCCCTCGATGATCCGCTTGCGCTCGCGCTTGTCCCCTTCGCCCATGCCGGCGGTGAAGACCAGGGCGTCGATCCCGCCCATCTCGGCGATGTAGCCCGCCACATACTTGACCACGCGGTTCGTGAAGATGTCGATCGCCAGCTGGGACGCTGGCCGCTCTTCGCGGGTGTTCTCCAGCTCACGCATGTCTGGGGAGAGCCCAGACAGCCCGAGCAACCCGGATTGCTTGTTCAGGATATCGATCATGTCCTGTGGGTCCGTCAGTTCCAGCTTTTGCATCAGGTACGCGACCAAGGAGGCATCGATGTCCCCACTGCGCGTGCTCATCGTGACGCCGGCCAGCGGCGTGAAGCCCATCGAGGTATCAAAGGACTGGCCATCTTTTTCCGACGTGATGGAGACCCCAGAACCGAGGTGCATGGTAACCATGCGCAGATCCTTCAAGTCCTTGCCGAGCAGTTCGGCGGCGCGCTGCGAGACGTAGCGATGGCTGGTCCCGTGCGCCCCGTACTTGCGGGCCCCGTACTTCTCGTAGTATTCCTGTGGGATGGAGTACAGGTAGTTCATCTTCGGCATCGTAGTGTGGAAGGACGTGTCGAACACGCCCACTTCCGGCACGCCGGGCAGCAGCTTCATGAACGCCCGGATCCCGTTGGCCTCGGCCGGGTTATGTAACGGGGCATATTCAGCCAGCGCTTCGACTTCCTTGAGGGAATCGTCGTTCAGCAACTCGGATTCCTTGAATCGCTCGCCCCCGGCCACGATGCGGTGGCCGACGCCTTCGATCTCGGCGTAATCCTTGATGATATCCAATTCGATCAGCGCCTTGAGCAGCATGTCGACCGCCATGTCGGCGGTCGGGATGTCCTGGTTGACCACGTACTTTTGCCCGTCACCGTACTTGACCTTGAACTCGGAGTTCGACAAGCCCATGCGATCGACCATCCCAGACGCAATGACCGTCTCGTCTGGCATGACGAACAGCTTCCACTTCAACGTGGAACTGCCGGCATTGATTGCGAGAATTTTTGACATACGATACATCTCCTACACTAAATTTGTTGCAGACCAGTTCTTCACATCCGCAAGGAATGCACTGAACGCTGGGTGATCGGCGAGATCTGGGAACGTGCCCAGTAGGACCTGACGGACTTGCTGAACGCCCGGGCCTGGTTTTTGCAAGACCAGCAGCGACTTCTGCGCGGCTTGGGTGGCAAAAAGCGTGCTCGGCAAGTTCAGCAATCCCTGGAAGTGCATCCGGTGCGTCAACCAGCTCGTCAGCCCTGCGGCCTCCTCAGATCGAAACACGTTACTCGGCACGAAGAACAGGCCCAGCCCGCCCGGCGCCAAAGCCGCCATACTCTGCTCAATCAGCAGGTGATGCGCATAGCTGTGCCCGCTGGTCGCGGCCGTCTCGAACTGCTTGGCGCGCTCGTCCAGTGGGTAGTAGCCCACCGGCAAGTCGGAGACCACGACGTCAACGCCGCTGAACGCCAAAGGCGCCAAGGCGTCTTGGTGATACAGCGTCGCGTCTAGTCGCTGCAAGCGACTGCTCATGTCGGCAAAGGCCAGCAACATCGGATCATTGTCGACCGCGATGCCGCGCACCGTCACCTCAAACGCCGCCTGCAGCCGGTTCATCACCGCAAAAAGCAGGTTCCCCGACCCCGCAGCGAGGTCGGCAACGGTCACGGTCGCGGGGACGTGCTTGAGGAACGTCGTCGCCATGAACGTTGCCAACCCCGCCATCAGGTCTGGGGTGACCTGCTTGTTGGGCTCGACCCCATCGACTTGGATCACCTTGACGAGGATCAGTTGCAAGGCTTCACGGATCTCTTCCGGGGTGTAATCCGCCAAGTCGATCTGCGCGAATTGCGCCGCTAACTTCTCAGTCGCGGCGGCATCCGGCAGCCCGTCTTGATGCGTGATCTGACCCGCAAGGAGGTCGTCGCCAGACTCGGTGGCAGCTTCGAGATAGCTGCCCTTCAGCTGCTTGTGCAGCAAGTCAGTCGTTGATTCCAAAACGGCATACAAAGACTTCAAGTGCTCGTTTGCCACGCTGTAACCTCCTTAAATGTACCTCTCAATTCTAACGATGAATTGGGATAGATTCAAGCGGTTTCTTTCGCGTCACACCGGCATTCATGGTCGCGGGACATTCTGCCCCGGTAGTACAGCTTCACCGGCCTGTTCATCCCCGGACGGCCCCAGCGCTTGCCACTGCACCACGGCGGCGTCAAGCGCGGTTCGTTCGAGCCGCAACCGGGCTTGATACTCACTGCGCCAAAGCGCAAAGCGTTGCAGCGTCGCCAGGCCGATCACCGTCACGACGCTCAGCAATAACACCGCGCCCATCAGCGCACTAGCGCGTCGCCCCATAAAGCACCCCTTCCACCGGTGGACCGGCGTTGAGCGTCCAAGTGAACGCAACGACGTTGGGCCGCAACTCGACAAACACGATGTGCTTGACGCGCAGCAATAACGGCATCTGCCCACCCGACGCCCGGATGCGCAACTGGCTGATCACCGTGTTGCTGCTCGCGGACTCGATCGTGTAGCGCGTCATCTGCTGCTTGGCGTTCGGCTTATCGAGCCACACCCGTTGGCCGTCTGCGGCCACCGTCAGCGTCTGCCCCTGCACGAACATCTGCAACGCTTGTGCCGCCTGCAAAGCCTCTAGGAGCCGTTGATCCTGGGTCGCCTCGGTGACCAGAGTCCGTAGTGGCGGGCGCCACAGCCAGGTCACTAAGACCAAGACGCCCAGCGCTACTAGCGTTTCGATCAGCGTGAAGGCCTTACGGAAAGGCCTGTTGCCAGACCACCTGACCATCGACGGTCACCTCCATTCCCTCAGGGGTCACCCGCACGACTTGTGGTCCGGCGCCACTTTGCACGGTGACCGTGCCGGTGTGTCCCGGCCCCAGCCGCATCAACGCGACCCGCGCCGCATACACGGCCAGCGTCTGCGTACGCATCGGCACGACTTGCTCGCGGTACGCCGTCTGCACCATTGTCAGCCACAGCACGACGAACACCGTCACGCTCAGCGCCGCCAAGTGTTCGGCTAAGAGCATCGCCTTCATAATGGTTTCAGCACCCCCCAGCCTAGCTGCACCGTGTAGACCTTATCCGGACGTGGCGGGCGACGAAACGTCAGCGTCTGCGGCGCGCCGAAGTACCGATCGTCCGGCGCTTCGAAGTCCACCTGCGGCAGGACGATCCCGTCGTTGATCGGCACCACCACAGTCGCCGGCACCGCGATGAGGCGGGTCGGGCCGGTCGGGCCGACGCGAAAAGCCACCGCGGTGGCGGTGAACTTGACTACCCCGTACTGGCGCGCCGCGGCCGCCTCGACCCGTAGCGTTGCCCAGTGCGCCTCAAAATTGGCAAAAAACTGCGTCTCTGCCTGTCGGGCTTGCTGCACCGCCGACCATCGCACGCCCAACACCCCCGCCAGCGCGACAAGGGCCAGCACCACGATCAGCTCCAGCAGCGTGAATGCCCGCCTCATGGCGTTAGCTTGAAGGCAGGCGGTTGCGTCCCCGGCTGGTAGGTCGCTTTGCCGGCCAATAGCTGGGCCTGTTGCGCCGTGATGATCCCGTTATCGATCAAGCTCTGCAGCGTATTGAACTGGAGCTGGATTCGGTCCGGTTGCTGATAGGCCACGTCGATCTGCGCGTTGACCGTTTCGACCGTCGCCCGTAGTTGCTGGCGGTTCGCCTGCTCGACTTGCGCGCGGATCGTCACGACCAGTGTCAACGTCAACACGATGATCAACCCCAACGCCGCCAGGACCTCGATCAAGGTGAACGCCCGCCGTGTGGTTCTTCGCTTCATAACCATCCTCCCCCGCTGTACAGCGGTCCTAAGAGTGACTGGTAGACCCAGACGATCTGGCCCCCGATCAGTAGAAACATCAGCGGTTGCACGACCGCCAACCACCGTTCGCTGCGCGTCTGCAACTGGGCCATCAGTTGAGTGGCCAGGAGCTGCATCCCGGTGGCGACCAGTGCCGCCGTCTGCCCCAACCCCAGCAGCTCACGCGCCGGGGCGTAGACGAGCGGGTGGTGCAACGCAGCCTCTAGCGCCTGACCAGCGGCGACTTTGGCCTGCAGCTCACGGCCCAGCTGCGTCAGCACGCTAGGCGGAAGCTGCGCCAGCTGGGCAAGATAGGCGGTGACTGGCAACCCGACGGCGAGGAACTGAGCGGCACCGCTGACGAACTGGAACTGGTAGACGCTCTTCGCCAAGCGGCGCACGCCAGGTAGCCGTAGCAGCAAGCGACCGCGGGCAAGCGGCGTCAGGCGTCGCCAGAACCACCACCCGCTACTGACCGCCAGCCCCACCGCCGTCAGCACGAGCAGCTGCGTCAGGGGCGGCTTCGGTGGCTGACCCAGCGCCGGGAGCACGTTGACCCACAAGACCACCTGCAGACCAGCGAGTAGTGCCAGCAAAACCGCCGGATAGACCAACAGCTGGCGCAGGCGTTGCCAGCTGTTACGCTGCAGCGTCAAGAACCGCACCGCCACCGCCAGCCCCTGGACAAGCTGGCCGTGGATCGCCGCCAGGCGCACTTGCGTGACGATCACTGGGTGAAACCGCGCCACGGTCAACGCCACCTCCAATGACTCCCCCGCGGCCAAGGCGGCCGTGAGCTGCTGCCACACCCCCGCCTGCTGGGGCATACTCACCACTAGATACGCTAACCCCTCGCTGAGGGTGAAGCCGACTGTCAGTAGGCTGATCAGGCGCTCGCAGGCAGCGAGTTGCACCTTGAGCGCCGGCTGCCTCGCCCGCCTATGCATCTGCGACCGCCGTCACCAACGTCAGCACTGGGTGCGTGACCGGTGTATGGACGAGGTGAACGGCACCGCTGGCGGTCAACGCCGCGGTGACCAAGGCTGGGGCCACGCCCAGGCCCTGAAGCCGCATCGCCACAAGGGCCGCGCTGCGCGCATGCACGGTGGTCAACACCAGGTGGCCACTGATCGCCGCCTCGCACGCCTGCTGAGCCGTCTCGTGGTCGCGGATCTCACCGATCAACAACACATCCGGCCGGTGACGGAGCGCGGCCTTGAGCAACGCCGCGTAACTCATCGCCGCCTCCGGGTTGACTTGTAGCTGCAGGAACTGAGGTTGCACGATCTCCACCGGATCCTCGACCGTCATCACGATCTGGTCGGCCGCCAGCGCCGTGGCAAGCTGGTAAAGCAGCGTCGTCTTGCCGCTACCGGTCGGGCCGCACAGGGCCAGCAGCCCGCGTGAGGCAACGACCGCCATCAGTTGAGTGATCACCGGAGTCGTCCACTCATCGAGCGGTGGGACGCCGTGCATCAACCGCGCGACCAGCGTCTCGGCGCCGCTGTGGTCGGCGACCGTGCTCAGCCGCAGCGGGACGCCCAAGCTCGGTGGTGTGTAGGCCCCGAGCTGCACGCGCCGGTGCTCGGTCACGTTCATCCCCCCCTGATACTTCAGATAGTTCAGCCATCGCCGCCCCACGGCCAGGCTCACCGCCGGTAGCGGGGCCAGCCCGGTAGGGACGCGCAAGATCACGGCGTAGCCGGCTGCTTGCGGCAACAGGTACAGGTCGCTGGCGCGTGCCGCCACCGCCGCGCGCAATACGGCCATCAAGTCGTCCATCCCCTCACCCCCTAGTCTATATTTCGCTTTTCATGGTGATCGGCCTTGATGGCATAAAAAAAAGTTGACCGTGGCCGGTCAACTTCATGTGTCTCGACTACTTCGGGAGCTGCCGCAGGTGCAGGCGCGAAACCGAAAACAGGGCGGTAGTGATCAGCGGCGTCAACACCGCCGCGCCGAGCACCTCGGGAACACCGTTAGCGGCAACGATCCCCATCAGCACCTTCAACAAGCCGCTGGACGTGACCCCATAGGCTTGAGCCAGCGTCCCGGTGTATAATAGGCCCATCAGCGCGACGACCAGCACCGTGTTCGTCAGCGTCCCGAAGATCGCCGCCACAACGCTGGCCCCGACGAGGTGAAGCCGTTTGTACGTCCAGTTGAACGTGTACCCGGCGACCACGCCGACCAGTACCCGCGGCACCACGGCCACGATCGGATTGGTGAAAATGATCGGATCCAGTGGACTGCTCGGTGCTGTCAGCGCCCGCACGATGGTGAATAGTCCCCACATCAGCCCAACGAACGCCCCATCCCATGGGCCGAGCACGATGGCGGCCACGATCACGGTGATGTGGATGATGGTCAGACTAGTCGGGCCCAGCGGGATGAACCCCAGCATCGGGACCATGGTCTGCAAGATGATCAGCGCCGTGAGTAGCGCACGGATCGTCAGGCGAAATGCGGATGATTGTTTGGACATAACAGCCTCCAATTTATGACACGCGTGTCAGTTTTTATCATTAAACCACAAATCGCTTTGCCTGTCACGCCAAGAATACGCAAAGGAATGATGAGATGAGTCCCGAACGCAAAGCCCAAAAACGCGCCGCGATCCTCGCCGCCGCCCGGCAGGTGTTCAGCCACCACGGGTTGATCGGCGTCACGATGGCCGACATCGTTGCTGCCAGCGGCATCAGCCGCGGGGGGCTCTACCTGTACTTCAGCTCGGTCGACGAGATCTTCATCGCCGTCTTGAACGAGCGCACCACCCACCGCTTCGCCGGTGTCCGCGACGCCGCAGCGCGCAACGTCCCCTTCAAGGTGCTCCTGAACACCTACCTCGCCGGCCACAAGAACCGGCTCCTGCACCAGATGAATGACTCGATGCTACGGGCGATGTACGAGTACTACTTCACACACAAAAGCGCGGCAGACCACGCGTTTCAGGCCAGTCAGTTCGCGACCACAAAGGCGACCATTCGCTCGATCCTCGCGCTCGGCGTCACCCAGGGGACGTTGCGGCCGGACCAGCTCGACGCCCACGCCGAGCGGATCATGTTCACCATCGAAGGGATGAGCGTGATGGCGCTGACCGGCGGACTGTCGGCCGCGCAGATCGACGCCCAGTGGCAGCAACTCAAAGCGGCGTTGCCTTACACTGATCGAACCTGACCAAGCGGGCTGGCATCAGCCGCCAAAAAAACCGCCGATCGGCGGTTTTTTTGGCTTAGTCTTCGTCCGGCCATTCAGCGGAGGTATAAACGTTTTGAACATCATCGTCGTCTTCAAGGGCATCGATCATGTTCTGCATGGTCTCCAGTTTGTCTTCCGGCACCGCGACCGTGTTTTGCGGGATCATGGTCAGCTCACTGGTGGTGAACTTGAAGCCCTGGCCTTCGAGCGCATCGCGCACAGCGGTGAAGTCCTTCGGGTCGGTGTAGATGGTGAACTCCTCGTCCGTCGTCTGCAAGTCTTCCGCCCCGGCTTCGAGCGCAGCTTCGAGCATCTGGTCTTCATCGACATCGAGGTCTTCGCGGTCGATCACGAACATCCCCTTACGGTCGAACATGTAAGCGACCGCCCCGGCGCCGGCCATCGAGCCACCGTGACGCGTGATCGCCACGCGCACGTTGGACGAGGTACGGTTCTTGTTATCGGTCAGGGCTTCAACGAGCACCGCGATCCCTGCCGCACCGTAACCTTCGTAGGTCACTTCATCGTAACGGGTGGTGTCGCCGCCTTCAGCTTTATCTAAGGCGCGCTTGATGTTGTCCTTTGGCATGTTGGCGGCACGCGCCTTATCCATGACTAACCGAAGCGCTGGGTTGTTGTTGGGGTCAGAACCACCTTGCTTTGCTGCCATGAAAAGCTCACGCGAGATTTTCTGGAAAATTTTGCCACGCTTAGCATCTTGGGCGTTCTTACGACCCTGGATGTTATGCCACTTACTGTGTCCTGACATCGTTAAACCCTCTTTTCAAAATATTCTGTGCATAGACGGACTTATTATACCAAAAGGACCCCGCCACGACAACGCCTTCACCGGCGCTTGCGGCGGATCACCCAGACCGCCAAGCAGACGCCGACCAGCGCGCCGCACGTGTCGAGCATCACGTCTTGAAACAACGGGGTGCGCTGCTGCGTCAGCATCTGATGGAACTCGTCCAGCGCCGCCACCCCGCTAGCCGTTAGCACCGCGGTGATCGCGGTCAGGCCGCGGTCCTTGATGAACCCTAGCAGCCCGCGCGCCGTCGCGAAGCCGAAGCACAGGAAGATCGTCACGTGGGCCCCCTTGCGCAGGAACCACTCGACGAAACTTGGCAACCCCATGGTCGCAGCGTGGACGCGGGTCCCGGCGTAGGTGAAGTCGATGCGGGCCAGCCAGGCGAACGGCGCCTGGTTGGGGACCAGCCCATCGAGCATCGGCACGACGGTCTGCTGCTGGTAGGTCATGCTGGAGCTGATGAACAGCACCACAATGATCGCCAGCGATACCCACAGCCAGTTGTATCTACGGATCAGTGTCACAATGTCACCCCTTCGGATAAGTTCTCGCAATAGCATACCATACCGGGTCAAATTAAGGTAAAATGAGAGAATCCTAAAAAAACCGGAGGCGATACGATTGACCTATCCGATCAATTGGCAACTCGACAGCATTTTTCCCGGCGGCATCGACTCGCCGCAGCTCCACGCCCGCATTGCGGACGTACGCACCAAGATCCCGCAACTGAAGACCCAAGTGAGTGCCTGGACCGCCGCGACCGATCCCGACTTCGCCGACTTCACCGCGCTGATGGCGCTGTTCGAAGACGTCGACAACGGGCTGAGCACCGCGGCGACCTTCGCCAACATGATCCAATCCGCCGACGCGGCCAACCAGCAGGCCGGCGTGATCCTCAACGACCTGCAGACGATCGGCAACGACCTGAACGCTGCGATCACGCCACTGGCGAAAAAATTGGGCGCCTTAGACGACGCGACCTTCGCCGCCTTGATCGCCACGCCAGCACTCGCCCCGAGCCAGTTCGGCCTGACCGAGATGCGTGAGCAAGCCAAGGAGTTGCTCGATGATGCCACCGAGGCCCTGATCAACGACCTCGCCGTCGACGGCTTCAGCGGTTGGGCGACCCATTATACCACCCTGTCGACCACCCAGCGCTTCGACGTGACCCTGAACGGTGAAGCCTTATCGCTGTCAGCCGGCCAGGCGCAGAACCGCTTTGAATCCGACCCGATCGCCACTAACCGCGAGCAGATGTTCAACGTCTGGGAGACGACCTGGGAAGCCAACGCCCCGGCGTTCGCCGACACGCTGAACCACCTGGCAGGCTTCCGGTTGGCCGATTACAAGGCCCACGGGCAGCAAGACTACATGCACAAACCATTACAGAACAACCGGATGAGCGCAGCGACGCTCGACCAGATGTGGGCCACCGTGTCCGCCAACAAGGCCCCATTCGTGGCCTTCCTCGACCAGAAGGCCAAACTGATGGGCAAGCCGAAGATGACCTGGTACGACCAGTGGGCACCAGTGGTCGTGGGCGACTTCACGCCGAAGGTCTACACCTTCGATGAAGCGGCTGAGTTCATCATTACGAACTTCCGCAAGTTCTCGCCGAAGATGGCTGATTTTGCCCAGCACGCCTTCGAAAGCGGCTGGATCGAATCGGAGGACCGTCCAGGCAAGCGCGCCGGTGGCTACATGACCTCGGTGCCAGACGTCAAGGAGGCCCGGATCTTCATGACCTTCGACGGCTCCGCCAGTGGCGTGTCCACCATCGCGCATGAGCTCGGCCACGCCTTTCACTCGAGCATCCTCAAGGACTTTCCCGTCTTGCGCCGCGAATACGCGATGAACGTCGCCGAGACCGCGTCGACCTTCGCCGAGCTGATCGTCGCAGACGCGACGGTCAAGGCCGCGACCAGCGTGGAAGAGAAGCTCAACCTGCTAGACGCCAAGATGAGCAACCCCAAGGACATGTTGCTGAACATTCACGCCCGCTACTTATTCGAGCGCAGCTTCTACGACGCACGCCAGACCGGACTGGTCACCGTGCCGCAACTCAAGGCGCTGATGCAACAAGCGCAAGAGCGCGCCTACGCCGGGGCCTTGGTCACTTTCGATCCGATGTACTGGGCCAACAAGCTCCACTTCTTCAAAGACGGCACACCGTTTTATAACTTCCCGTACACCTTCGGCTACCTGTTCTCCAGCGGGATCTACGCCAAGGCGCAACAGCAGGCCGGCAGCTTCGAGGACGCCTACATCGCCCTGTTGACCGACACGGCGAACATGACCACCGAGGACTTGGCGCAAAAGCACCTCGGGGTCGACTTGACCCAGCCGGACTTCTGGCAACAAGGCATCGACCTGGCCGCCGCCGATGCCCAGCTCTTCATCGACTTGAGCAACCAGCTCTAACGGGCCGCCAAAAAAGCGCTTGGACGCGATCCAAGCGCTTTTTTTGGTGGTCAATTCCGTGTGCAGTCGGCTGGTCGCGCGCCGCGTCGCCGTTATTCGACCGTGACCGACTTAGCCAGGTTGCGCGGCCGGTCAACGTCGTAGCCACGGTCGAGGCTGGTGTAGTAGGCCATGAGCTGCCCGGCGATGATCGTCAGAAGCGGGCTCAACCGCGCATCGATCGGCGGCAGCTGGAGTTGGTCGTCCGGGCGCGCCAAGTCATGCGCCGCGATCCGAAAGACCTTGGCCCCACGCGCGGCGACCTCCTCGGCGTTGCTGCGCGTATGCGCCGCAGTGAGTGGATCAGTGATGAAGGCCACCACCGGTGTCTCCTGCTCGATCAGCGCGATCGTGCCGTGCTTGAGCTCGCCGGCGGCAAAGCCCTCGGCCTGCACATAGGAGATCTCCTTGAGCTTCAAGGCCGCCTCCAGGCTGACCGCGTGGTCCACGCCGCGCCCGATGAAAAAGGCGTTGCGGGTGGTGGCAAACAGGTCACGCGCAGCGGCGTGTAGCACATCGGCCTCTTCGATCAGCGTCTGCTGCCCGCTCGCCGCCAGGCTCAGCTGATGCACGACGTCGAAGTCTGCCGCCGCAGCGCGCCCCTGCGCGGCCCCGAGCGCCTTAGCGACCAGAGCTTCCAGCGCGATCTGGGCCGTGTACGCCTTGGTCGAGGCGACCGCGATCTCGGGCCCAGCCGCTAGTGTCAGGAAGTGGTCCGCCTCACGCGCCAGCGTACTGGTCTCGACATTCGTGATCGTCAGCGTCGGGTGCCCCTGCGCTTTGACCTTGACCAGCACCTGACGGATGTCGGCGGTCTCACCGCTTTGCGACAGAAAGATGAACACAGGATGCGCCGACAGCAGCGGCTGGTGATACCCAAACTCGGAGGCCAGGTGGACCTCGGTCGGCACCCCGGCCAGCTGTTCAAACAGCGGCGCCCCGACCAAGCCGGCGTGGTAGCTGGTCCCAGCCGCCACGATGTACAGCCGGTCTGCGGTCTGGAGCGTCCGCATCAGCGCCGCGGGCAACTGGATCTGCCCGGCGGCGTCGGTGTAGCGTGCGACCAGCCGACGCATCACGGCGGGTTGTTCGTTGATCTCTTTAAGCATGTAATACGGGTAGGGCCCCTTCTCAGCGTCACCGTCGTTCAGCACCACGGTGTGTGCAGGGCGCACCACCGGGGTGCCATCGAGCTGCTCGATCGTCACGGTGTCTGCGGTCAACGTGACGAGGTCCCCATCCTGTAAGGCGACGAAGCGATCCGTCTGGTCGAGCATCGCCAAGGCATCAGAGGTCACCACGTTGAAGTGGTCGCCCAGGCCGATCAGCAGCGGACTCTGGTTTTTGGCCACATACAAGGTTGCAGGATCGAGCCGGTCGACTAAAGCGAAGGCATAGGAGCCTTCGACCAACCCAAGCGTCTGTTGCAACGCCACCTTGGCGGTCAGACCGGTGCGGGCGAGGGCCGCGATCAGTTGCACGACCACCTCGGTATCGGTGTCGCTGACCAAGTCAACGTCTTGCAGATACGCGTCGCGCAACGCGGCCGCGTTCGTGATCACCCCGTTATGCACGAGGAAAAACCGCTCGTCGTTCGAAACATGTGGGTGCGCGTTCGCCGTCGTCGGCCGCCCGTTCGTCGCCCATCGCGTGTGGCCGATGCCCATCGTCCCGCTGACTGTTTCGTCCAGCGCCTCAGACAACACCCGGATCCGGCCGACGCGCTTGATCAGGTGGTCGTGCCCCTGCTGATCATTGACATACAGTCCCGCGGAATCGTACCCGCGGTACTCCAACCGCTCCAACCCCCGCAACAGCACCTGCGTTGCGTCCTGATTCCCGATCACGCCGACGATCCCACACATAAGCATTCTTCCTCTCGATATTGGTCCAGTTCATTTTATCCGGTTGGTTGTCCAATCGACAATCACCACTTTAACGTCACAGAACGCGTTTGTCAACACGGATCGGATATTGGTATATAGAATCTTAATCAAATTGGTCTATAGTCATTTTGTGGAAGCGTTCACTTTTTGCGGGATCAAAAAAACAGGCACTGTCCCGGATGAACCCGGGCAGTGCCTGTTGTTGGACCGCGACTCTCACCAATTGGTGTGTTAGTATCCGTTTGAAACGAAATAGCGCATCAACATCCTAGCTGGCTAGGGTGTTCTGTGTTGACCCTGCAGACTCTGGACGCTGTCAACTATGCGCAACGTTATGGTGGTCCCATGTATGAAACTCGTGATTAACTCCGGGTCGATTCATCAAACCATTCCACAATTGTTTTTGACCAATTGTGCTCCGGATCAAAGGACAGCATCCGCTTGGCATATGGCACAACTTCAGCCAAGGCAACGCCGCAATCTGGCGTCGTACCCAACCAAGTAATGGTATTGAGAAACGCTAAATTATCGGGCTCAAAACTAAGTGCCTTTGCCTCATGCCAAAATGCCAATGTATACGCACCGTCAATAAAGGCATACGATCCGTAGAGTAAGGCGGCTGCTAGATTATGGGCTTCAGAACAGGGCTCTGTTAAGCACCAGTACTCAGCAAAAAGATACGGGGTATAATTGGAAGTGTTGTCTGTTGAATTTCTAGCAAAACCTGTAACAAGCAAGCCGAATTCATTAGGAATATTTTCTCTGAGCTTCAATACCTCTGCAAAATTATTTTTTCTGAATGCGATCCCGACTTGTTTCTTTACGCCATTATATGTTTCATCATCCATGATTAAGTGCCACATACCCATCCGAGATCAGGAGGAGTCCTTCCTTTGAAAGATTATAGACGACTTGGACAAGGTACCCGTCCACCCGCAATTGGCGGCCAAACACACCCTTGCCTTCATTCATAATAAACTCTTTTCCGTTTCGTAGCACCTGTTTAACGACGCTCTTCACGCTTTCAACAGAAGAATCCTTTGTAACAAGTTCCCAGTGGTGGTGCTTCTGCATCAGATGGTTGATCGCGTTATCATCCATTGACTCAACGGCTTAGTCAATTTCTGAATCAATATCGTTAAGCTGGGATTTGCGTTATTAGCTCGAAATGCGGCAATTAAGGCACCCGGCCCAATTTCAGCAGTACCCAGAAGAACCGTGCCGCCGCTAATAACAACACTTACTGGAGTAGCTGAACCGCCACTCGCTAGAGCAAGACCCCCACCAAAGCTAATTCCGTCTATAATCGTTTTAATCCCCGGGGTAACTAGCGCGGCACTGCCAACTGCAGCAACCAGATCTAAAATGATCTGGTACACTTGGATCACTCCAATGCGCCGATGAACTTACGCGCAACAGTGGATCTAGAACCTGATCCTCAAATTCAGAAAATTCGGCGAGACGCTGCGACAAGCTATCCTTAAGTGAACTAAGGTCAAGCCCAGAAAGGTCTATATCACCTGGTTAATTCTCTGTGTCCCTTAAATTTACACTTTGAATCAGCTATTCTAAAGAAATAGCAGGTGTAAAATCTGGGTGTAAAGGCGGTCTTGTAGATGACCAAAGTCGGACACGCGCGGGTAAGTACCCGCGAACAGAACCTAGATCGGCAGCTATCCTCACTTAAACGTGCTGGCTGCACCCAAATCTTTCAAGAAAAGCAGTCCGTCGCGACGCTAGCCTGGCCCGAGTTAGCTGCGCTGCTTGACTATATTCATGACGATGATGAAGTCGATGAAAACGAACGGTTACGTCACCCCCCTTCAATTCCACACATTTGACTTTCGCCGTCGTCGATTTGAGCTCATCGAGCCCATCGCTGCAGACACACTGGCACAAGCAGTGCAAACCATCAACGATGTAATCAATGCGACCGATCCGCGTAAGCACGGTTCTACCAAAGGCTGACTGATCTCAGCCTTTTTTCGTGGCGCTAGGGGCAACCCTGGCTTCTCGTGCTGCACTTGATCCGACAAGTCAGACAAAAAACGCCGCCTCATCTATCAATGAGGCGACGTCGCTTGGCTGTCTAGCAACCCATCACGTCTTCAACGACCGCGGCGATCTGGTCGACATAGGCGTTGACCAGGGCTTCAGTCCTGGCTTCTGCCATCACCCGCAGCAGTGGCTCCGTGCCGCTCGGGCGGACCAGCACCCGACCGTCGCCAGCCATCTGCCGCTCAACGTCATCGATCGCGGCTTGGATCGCAGGGTAATCTTCCCAGTTGTTCTTATCAGTGACCTTGATGTTCACCAACTTCTGCGGATAGGTCTGAACGGGTGCGGCCAGCTCAGACAGCGGCTTACCCGTCTGCTTCATCACATTCAGCAGCTGGATCCCGGTCAGCATCCCGTCACCGGTGTTGTGGTAGTCGAACAGGACCACGTGACCGGACTGCTCTCCCCCGATGTTGTACCCATGCGCGCGCATGGCCTCCACGACGTGCCGATCACCGACCGCCGTCTGAACGGACTGCATGCCGTTCGCCTCGAGTGCCTTGTACATGCCCAGGTTACTCATCACAGTCGTGACGACGGTGTCTTGCTTCAGCCGGCCCTGAGCCTTCATGTAGCTGCCCAGCACGAACATGATCTTGTCCCCGTCAACGATGTGCCCGGCTTCATCGACTGCGATGCAGCGGTCACCGTCGCCATCGAAAGCCAGCCCGACTTGGGCGCCCTTATCGACGACCATCTGGGCCAGCGCTTCTGGATGGGTCGAGCCGACATTCTTGTTGATGTTCAACCCATCCGGATGGGTCGCCATCGTGTCGAACTCGGTGTCCAGGTCCGCAAACAATCGGCTGACCAGGTTGCTGGTCGCCCCGTTAGCGGCATCGATGCACACATGAAGGCCTGCCAGGTCATCGGAGAGCGTCTGTTCGAGGAACTGCGTGTACTTCAAGGCGCCTTCCGGATAGTCGGCGACCGCACCTAGGCCTTCAGCCGCTGGCCGTGGCAGCGTGTCCTCCGGCGCGTCCAGTAGCGCTTCGATCTCCTCTTCGGTCGCATCCGACAGCTTGTAGCCGTCCGGGCCGAAGAACTTGATCCCGTTATCCGCCGCCGGGTTGTGGGAGGCAGAAATCTGGATGCCGGCGTCTGCGCTTTGGACCTTGATCAAGTAGGCCACCGCTGGCGTCGTGATCACGCCGAGGTTCAGCACTTCGATGCCGACCGACAGCAACCCGGCAGTCAGCGCCTGCGCCAGCATTTCACCTGAGGCCCGCGTGTCGCGTGCCACCAAGACAAGTGGCTTCTTGGAGCGGTCCTGGCTATGCTGTGTCAGCACATACCCCCCGCACCGGCCGAGGCGAAAAGCCAGCTCAGGGCTCAACTCCTGGTTCGCGATCCCACGGACACCATCAGTACCAAAATACTTCGTCATTGTAACTTCCTCATTTCTTCTGCTGTTGATCAATCTGCTGAACTGGACGACGACGCGCTCGATTCATCCGCAGCACTTGAGGTGCTGCTCGCGTTGCTCGCGCGACTACTTGACGACTCGGTCGTGCTCGACTGGTCCGGCACGATCTCACCGTCCGCCTTAGCGTCTTGCGTGACCCCGATAGTCACCTTAAGGGTCTTCGGATCGGTCGCGACCAGCTTGCTGTTATCGTCGAGCAGCCGGATCGTCTTGGTCGTCGAACTCGTAACGCCGCTGATGCTGACGGGCACCTCAAGGCTGTCGATCTGGTCGATCACGTCTTGGGCGCCGTAGATCGTCACGCGGCTGGCACTGGCCTTGAGCGTATAGCGGAGCCCAGTGACGCCGGCACCCGATTGTTGGAGCTTCACAGACACGCGCTTGCTCGGCAGGCGGACCGGCAGACTGACATGGACCGTCTGCGGCGAGACGACGACGTTCACGGTGTTGCCGTCGCTATCAAGCGCCTGTAACAGCACCTCTTGGTCGACGGCGTCTTTGGTGTCGCGGCTCAACACCAGGTTCGCGACGATCTGGTAGACCCGATTGATCTCACCTTTGCCCCCGGTCACCTGGGCGGTCTCAGTGTTCAACTTCGCGGTGCCGGCAGTGTAGCCCGGCGCCAAGCTGTTCGGATTGTATTTGACTTGGATCGGCATGGTCTTAGTCTTGCGATCCTGAATGGTCACCTGAATTGTCTTCGGCTTCAGACTGTATGTCAAGTCCTTGTTCAGGCCCTCCTCACGCAGGTGGACCGTATGCTTGCCGACGCCGAGCTCGCTCAGGTCCGCGATCACGCGGAAGTTCATCGTGTTGGCCGTCATTGTGACCAGGCTGGTGCTGCCGCTCAACGTGACGGCCACCTTCTCGGGATACCCCGTGATGAAGTACTTGTCTGTGTCGGCCTTCAGCGACAGCGGGACCTTGAGCGTGCGCTCTGTCGTCGCAGTGATCGCGTTATTGCTGCGTGAGCTCGGCGACAAGCTGTTCAGGTCCTCAGCGTTGACGTAGGCGAACAACCCGACGGCGAGCAGCAGTGCAAGCAGGCGATAGAACCAGGCGCTTTCCCAGAATTTGCTGAGTTTCATCGCTTCGCCCCCTTCTTGTGGGTCAGACGGGCGAGGACTTGGTTGACCGGGTTCGGTTTTGCCTCTTCCGCTGGGACCAGTTGGGCCGTCAGCAGCTTCAGGTAGTCATCGCGCGTCAGGTCACGGATCAGGTGGTTGTTATTGGTGACGGTGACGCCGCCGGTCTCCTCTGAGACGACGATCGTCAGCGCGTCAGTCACTTCGCTGATCCCGACCGCGGCTCGGTGACGAGTCCCCAGCTCCTTGGGGATCAAGTTGCTTTCGGACAGCGGCAGGTACGCCGCCGCCACCGCGATCCGGTTGTCACGGATGATCACTGCCCCGTCATGTAGCGGCGTGTTCGGGATAAAGATATTGATCAGCAGTTCCCCGGAAACATCTGCGTCCAGCGGGATCCCGGTCTCGATATAGTCCTCCAGCCCGGTGTTCTTCTGGATCGAGATCAACGCGCCGATCCGTCGCTTGCTCATGTACTGGATCGCCTTATCGAGCTCCTTGACCATCCGCTCTTCGACCTCGTGACGCGTCGTCCGCGCCCAAGGCAGGACAGACCCGCGCCCGAGGTGTTCCAGACCACGCCGGATCTCGGGTTGAAAAATGATGACCAGAGCCGGCACCGACCACGTGATGATCAAGTCGATGATGTAGCCGACTGTCTGTAAGTGTAAAAAGACGCTGATCAACTTGATGATCGCGATCACGAAGATCCCCTTGAGCAGCTGCACGGCCTTGGTGCCGCGGATCAGCATGATCAGGCGGTACACCGTGTACCAGACCACCAGGATATCGATCAGATTCGTCAGCGTCGACCAGCGCAGCCATGTCGCCAAAAAATCCTGCATCGTCGTTCCTCCATTTTTGTATTTGCGTCCCATTATACCACGTTGGCGCGTGTGCTTGGCCGTGATTCCGTGCACGCTGTTGCGCCTAAAAAAAATTGCTGTACCAGTCACCGCGCACTGTAATCGCCACCACGATTCGTGAAAAATCAAACGAACTCCGGCTGACTCGTGGGCCAAGCCGCGGTCAGCACACTGCGTCACGCCTAGGAGTAAGCCTGTTACAGCAAGTTTTCATTGGGTTTACAACCACGTCACCGCTCGCTAAGATGGTCCTGAAATCAAGATTAGGAGATGCTTATCGTGACCACGATCACCGCAATTCACCCACAACCCACCCCAGGCCCAGACGCGACGCACGCCGTCGATCAACTGGTGGCGTCCGCCCAGCTCGCCTTCAATGCGTACCAATCCTTCACCCAGGCCCAAGTCGACGCTGTGTGCGCCGCAGTCGTCACTGTCGCCCGCCAGCACGCCAAGGACCTCGCCTTCTTGGCGTGGAAGGAAACCGGGCGCGGTGTCGCCGAAGACAAGGCGATCAAGAACATCTACGCCAGCCAGTACATCTGGAACGCGATCAAAGACGACCGGACTGTCGGCTTGATCCACGACGACCCCGCTCAGGGCCTGCAACAATACGCCGAGCCCCTCGGTATCCTCGCCGGGATCACCCCGGTCACCAATCCGACGTCCACGGTGATCTTCAAGGCGCTGCTGTCACTCAAGACACGTAACGCGATCATCTTCGGCCTCCACCCGCAGGCGCAACAGTGTGGGGCGGCCACCGTCCACTTGCTGGCCGAAGCGGCGACCAAGGCTGGTGCCCCGGCTGGGCTGATCCAGTGCATCGCCCACCCGAGCCTTGAGGCGTCTAACGCCTTGATGAACCACGATCAAGTCGCCTTAGTGCTGGCGACCGGCGGCCCTGGTATGGTCAAGGCCGCCTACTCGACCGGTAAACCTGCACTGGGTGTTGGTCCTGGCAACGCACCCGCTTACATCGAGCGCTCTGCCGACCTAGAGGCGACGGCTAACGACCTCCTATTGAGTAAGAGCTTCGACAACTCGATGATCTGCGCGTCTGAGAACAGCATCGTCGTCGACCGCGCGATCTATCCTGAGCTGAAGGCGGCACTGACGGCCCGCGGGGCGTATTTCGTTCCAGACACGCAAGTCGCGCAACTGACGGCGGCCGTGATCGACCCAGCGCGTCGGACCGTGCGTGGTCCGATCGCTGGTCAAAGCGCAGAGAAGATCGCCCGTCTGGCTGGACTGACTGTCCCTGCTGGCACGAAACTCCTGATCGCCAAGCTCGACGGCATCGGCCCGCATTTTCTCCTCTCTGGCGAAAAACTCTGCCCCGTATTATCCCTCTACCTCGCCAATGACCAGGCCAGCGCGTTTGCACTGTGCCGCGCCCTGCTGGACTACGGTGGCCTCGGCCACACCGCGGTCATCCACACCCAAGACCCAACGATCGCCACGGCGTTCGGCGAAGCAATGCCCGCGTGCCGTGTCCTGGTCAACACACCGGGGTCGCTCGGCGGGATCGGCGGACTGTTCAACCAGCTCACCCCCTCGCTAACACTGGGGACCGGCTCGTACGGGAAGAACTCGATCTCACACAACCTGACCGATATGGACTTGCTGAACATCAAGACCGTTGCCCAGGCGACCCGCCACCCCAACGACTTGATCGGCGAACTCCGTGACCTGATCCACGCCAAGTGACACGAGTCGTTTTGTTTGCCAAACCCACGGGCCCGCAGTAGACTGCAGGTAATCCAAGGGGAGCTCGCCTGGTGATCGCGTCAGCGCAACGCGGTCGTTCACCGACGGGTAGCCGAAATCATCCAGGGGATATTGCTTCCTCAGTAGGCTAGGCCCGGAGTATCGATACGGTGAGGCGTGATGAGTATGCTCACGTTAGCTGGTCTAAGTCGGATGACACCACCGGGCACAAGGCAAGACGGTGGTGATCGGTGCAACTGCACGCTGCCACGCCAGACGGTCTGAATCTGGCGGGACAATCAAGACGGTGACGCAGACTGACCGCGTCACCACCCGGCCGGTCGATGGCAGACCGTTCACCCCCGGCCGGGCGCCCCCGCGGGGCAGCCGCGGTAGTCAGCCAAAGGCGTCCTCAGGTGCCCTGAGGGCGGCTTTGGTGTGTCTGAAAACCAGAGCGCAGCGGAGGCGAACTTAGGGCGACAGATTGCCTAGCCAAGCGCGTTGACCCCTGGTCTTGGGGTCGGCGTGCTTGGCGTAGCAAGATGCTCGCCCGTTGTCTCCGCGGAGCTCGACGAAACCAGAGCGGCGCAAGGCCGCCCTTAGCGGGACGGCTAGCCTAGCCGGGCGCCTTGGACCGCTTCTGGGTCCAAGGTGTCCGGCGTAGCTGACACATGCAGCGATGCTTCATGTGTCCTGCGGCGTGAGGCGAAGCCGAACGGAAGCAAGACGCGCCCGCGTTGGCCTTGCAGAGCTCGACGGCAATCGGGAAGCAGTCAGCAAGCACCCAACCGTTGGTGAGTCCCCGCCCAACGTCAGCCCAAAGCCGCAATATTGTGCGCATCCCCCGGGCGTGGCCTTGCGTTGGGCCGCCTTAGCCCGCTCCTGGGGCCGCGGCGTCTGGCATAGTTGGCCGCGTGGCGCACAAGATGTCGTCCCCATCAATTGATCAACCTGGTGTACTGAATCATTTATATTGAATATTAATTGCATCTTAATTAGACCTCGCATCACTGGTGAGGCCTATTTTTTTCATTCCGATCACGTTATCCGTCTGTAAACATTCAATCAAAAGAATGTGTTCCGGCCCCTTCAAAGCGCTAGAATAAGGGTAAAGAGCGTGTTCACCACGTCCCACGTACCCCAATCGGCGCGCGATGAAAGGACAGACCACGATGTCAACAACAGATAAACGCACGCAATTCAGCCAGGCCTCGCCAGAAGCAGTCCTGCACGCACTGAACAGCCCTGCGACGGGGCTGAGCGAGACGGAAGCCAAAGCGCGGCTCGCGCGCTTTGGGCACAACACGATCACCCACGCCAAGCAGCGCGCCCAACTGATCGTCTTCCTCAAGAACTTCGGCAGCTTGATGGCAATCCTGCTGTGGGTCTCCGGCGCGATCGCCATGCTGTCTGGCACGCCAGAGTTGGGGGCCGCGATCTGGTTGGTCAATGTGATCAACGGCCTGTTCAGCTACTGGCAAGAGCGGGCAGCGCAAAAAGCCACCGACTCCCTGATGGCGATGCTGCCGACCTACGTGCAGGTCTTGCGCGATGGCCACCTGCAGCAACGTGACGCAACGGAACTGGTCCCGGGTGACATTTTTACCCTTCAAGCCGGTAACGCGATCCCCGTCGATGCACGCCTGCTCGAAGCGACGGCGATGCAGGTCGACCAAAGCGCACTGACAGGTGAGTCGGTGCCGGAATCTAAGACGGTCACCTTCGCCCCTGGTGAAGGTGAATTCGCCGAGTCTAACCTGCTGTACGCCGGCACGACAGTGGGCGCAGGGACCGGCAAGGCGGTCTGCTATGCGACCGGGATGTACACCGAATTCGGCAAAATCGCAGCGCTGACCCAGAACCAGACGAAGCGCGATAGCCCGCTGACGCGCGAGTTGAATCGCCTGACCAAGCAGATCTCACTGATCGCCATCGCGATCGGCGCCGCGTTTTTCCTGGCGGCGATCTTCTTTGTCCACTACCCCGCGGCCAAAGCCTTTATTTTTGCCCTCGGGATGATCGTCGCCTTCATCCCCGAAGGCCTGTTGCCGACCGTTACGCTAAGTCTCGCGCAAGGCGTCCAGCGCATGGCCAAGAAGCACGCACTGGTCAAGGACCTCAATTCGGTCGAGACGCTCGGGGAGACCACCGTGATCTGCTCGGATAAGACCGGCACCCTGACCCAGAACCAGATGACGGTCGAGGCCGTCTGGACCCGTGCGCAGACCTTCACCGTGACCGGACGCGGCTACGTCAACAACGGCCACGTCCAGCGCGGGGATCAGCCTCTGGCCTGGGACGCCGACCCCGACCTTGCGACCCTGATCCGGGTCGTCGCGCTGAACAATGACACAACCGTCGAGACCACCGAAACGGGCAAGCCCGAGCTCCTCGGGACACCGACGGAAGCCGCACTGGTGATCTTGGCGCAAAAAGCGGGCTTCCCGCTGGCCGAACTGGCAGCCAAAACGCCACGGTTGCGTGAGTTTCCCTTCGATTCCGAGCGCAAGCGCATGTGTACCATCCACCAACACGACGCCAAGACGCTGAGTGTCTGCGTCAAGGGCTCGCTGTCCGACACGCTGCCGCAGTGCGAGACGATCCAAGTCGACGGGCATGCACGGCCACTGACGGAAGACGATCGGCGCGCAATCAACGCGGCCAACGCACACTACGCCAAGCTCGGTCTGCGCAGCCTCGCCGTGGCCTACCGTGAGCTACCGGCCGCGCCTGACCAAGCCGCGCAGCTGGACGCGATGACGATCGCCGACACCGAGGCGCACCTGACCTTCGTCGGGTTGACGGTGATGGCCGATCCCCCGCGCCCCGAGATCTACGACGCCGTGGCGAAGTGCCATGCCGCCAACATCAAGATCATCATGGTCACCGGCGACTCAACGCTGACTGCCAAGTCCATCGCCGTCAAGATCGGCCTGACCTCCGACCAAGCGCGGGTCGTGACCGGTAGCGAGCTGGACGCGATGAGCGAAACCGAGCTTCAAGACGCGCTACGCGGCGAGATCATCTTCGCCCGCGTCGCGCCAGAACAGAAGTACAAGATCGTCTCGACCCTGCAGAAAAATGGTGAGATCGTTGCCTCCACCGGTGACGGTGTGAACGACGCGCCGGCACTCAAAAAAGCAGACATCGGCGTGGCAATGGGCGTGACCGGCACTGATGTGGCCAAGGACGCCGCGGACATGATCCTGACCGATGACAACTTCGCCTCGATCGTCGCGGCGATCGAGGAAGGCCGCACCGTTTACAGCAACCTCCAGAAGTTTTTGACCTACATCCTGACCAGCAACGTCCCCGAAGCGATCCCGTCGGTGCTGTTCCTCTTCTCGCGCGGGCTGATCCCGCTACCGATGACCGTGATGCAGATCCTGACGGTGGACCTGGGCACCGACATGCTCCCGGCGCTGGGCCTCGGCGCCGAAAAAGCGGAGCCTGGCATCATGCAGCAACCGCCGCGCGCGAAGTCTGCGCACCTCATGAGCCGCGCCGTGATCTGGAAGGCGTTCGCGTGGTACGGTCTGATCGCCAGCGTGATCGCGACCGGCGCCTACTTTTTCGTCAACTGGCAGGCCGGCTGGCCGAGCCAAGCCTTGGCTGCCAGCGGGACCACTTACGCCCGTGCGACGACCATGGTGCTCGGCGCGATCGTGTTCTCCCAGATCGCCAATGCCTTGAACTGCCGCACCAAGGTGGCCTCGGTCCTGCGCACTGGCGTGTTCAGCAACCACCGGGTCTGGCTCGGCATCGCCTTTGAAGTCGCCTTGTTCTACGTGCTGACCGTGACGCCGGGGCTGCAGACGCTGTTCAACACGACCCCGCTGACTGGTGGGGACTGGCTGGTTCTCTGCGCGATCCCGCTACCGCTGTTTCTGATCGAAGAAGTGCGCAAGGCGCTGGTCCGCAGGCACCGGCACTGAAGCGGCAACCGCAACAGGCCACCAGGCCCCTGATCGGGGCCTGGTGGCCTGTTTGTTACGTCAGCTGTTTCAGGACCAACGGCGCCAGTGCGTCGATCAGCGCGCGACCATCACTCGCGAGCGGCACCGGGGTAGCGTGGACACCGGCCCCATCGACCAGCGTCAGGTAGTCGCCCGCCGGCACGGCGACCGTCACCGCTTCATCTGTCGCGTTGAGCCCCAGCACCAACGAGTCGACTTGAACCACCACCACGCCTTGCGCCGCCTGTAGCACCCGGCTGGATGCGGCCAGGCGCGCGTAACTGGTCTGACGGAGGGCAGGTTCTCGCCGCCGCAAGGCCAGGAGCGCTTGTAGCGCCTGCTGGCTGGCCCGGTAACGATCCGCCAGCGTCCAGTCGATCGCATTGACCGCATCGCCAGCCGCATAGGAGTTGGCCGCGCCGCCTTTGCTGCGCAGGAACCCCTGGCCGAACTGGAAGAACGGAAGCCCCTGGCTCAGCGCGATGATCGCGTTGGCCAGCTCGACGCGCCGCACGCGCTGTGCCTCTGGTTCATCCGGTGCCGTCGCGGCCAGCTTGTCCGCCAGCGTCAGGTTATCATGCGCCTCGACGTACTGCACGACCTGCGTCGGTGCAACATACGGGGCCCCCGCGCCGAGCAGCCCCGCGGCGACCGCGGCGGCCTTGCTGCCATCGCCGTTGACGAAGCCCGGGACCGCCGGGTCGAAGACGCTACCCTTGACCGCGTCACGCACCCCGTCGTTGAAAAATGCGATCCCCGGCAACTTCGCGGCATTCGTCTGAGTCGCCTTGTGCCCCGCCGGCAGCGGCGTGTTCAAGTCCCACCCCTCCCCGAGCAGCAACAGACCCGGCGCAACAGTGGCCAGTGCGGCTTGCACGGCTTGCATCGTCTCGACGTCCAGCACCCCCATCAGGTCGAAGCGAAAGCCGTCGAGCTGATACTCACGCGCCCAGTACACCACCGAGTCCACGATGTACTTGCGCGCCATCGCGCGTTCAGAGGCCAGATCGTTGCCGACGCCAGTCCCGTCGGCCAGTGTCCCGTCGGCGTTGTAACGGAAAAAATACCCCGGCACGGTCAGCGCCAGTGGACTGGTCGTCGGGTCATAGACGTGGTTGTAGACCACATCCATGATCACCCGCAACCCCCGCTGGTGCAGCGCCTGGATCATCTGCTTGGCCTCCAGCAGCCTGATTCTCGGCGTCGCGGGATCGGAGGCGAAACTCCCCTCCGGCACGTTCACATTGACCGGATCGTACCCCCAGTTGTAGCTGGCCTGCGGGTGCGCCTCATCGACAGAGCCGAAGTCAAAAAACGGCATCAGCTGGACATGGGTCGCGCCGCTGGCCACCAGCGCATCCAAGCCGGTCGGGGTCCCGGCAGCCGTATGTGTGCCCGCCTCGGTCAGCCCAAGGTACTGGCCACGGTGGCGCACCCCACTGGTCGGGCTGGCGGTCAGGTCGCGGATGCTGACCTCTGTGATCACCGCATCAGTCGCCGAGCCGAATGGGGGCAACCGCGGGCCCCAGACCGCCGGGCGGACCTGATCAGGGGCCAGCACGACCCCACGGCCGCCGTTGAGCGTCGCCGCCGTCGCGTAGGGGTCGATCGTCTCGTTCGTCGCACCGTCACCGAAGCGCAACCGGTACGTGTAGACCAGCTGATCCTGGTCCCCCGGTAGCGCCAACGTCCAGACCCCGCGGACCCCACGAGTGAGCGCGATGGCACGCACACGCGGCGCGGTGGGCGTCGCGTCGGCGTAGATCACCATCGTCACTGCCGTGGCCGTCGGCGCCCAGAGGCGAAACAGCGTCTGCTGTGGCGCGTAGCGGACTCCGAGCCAGCCATCAAAGGCCCAGTCGGCGTCCACGACGTGCATCATCGCGCCTGTCACCTCACACCTCTGGCCGCGCGGCGATGTTGAATTGGATCGCGGCGAAATCGTCGTCACGGTGCGCCTGGACATACGCCATCGCGTCGCGGTTGACCTGCGCGAGGTCGATCCCCTGCTGCTTGGCGGCAAACAGGCAGCCGCAGTAACACTGACGATAGACGTCATACTCTTTGCACATCGCCACGCTGCGCGCGTAGCCGCCGCGTTTTTTAAAATCGCTTGGCAGGTACGCGACGTCGTAGAGGTGTTGGACCTCCAAGCCGAGTTCGTTGATCACCGCCGAGTTCTTGCTTGGACTGATCGTCAGCGCACTGCCGAAGTAGTCGAACCCCAGCGCTTGAGCCTTGGCGGCAACGCGGTCCAGTCGGTAGTTATAGCAGATACGGCAGCGCGCGCCGCCTTCCGGTTCGTCCTTGAGGTGCTTCGTCACGGCGAGCCAGTCGCTCGGCGTGTACGGCGCCGCAAGGAACTGCACGTGGTTGCCGGTGTTGCGGTTGAAGTCCAAGATGAACCGTTCCTGCACCAGTCGCCGCCGCTCATATTCCATCCGCGGGTGGATGTTGGGATTGTCGTAATACACCGTGACCGCCGCGAACTGCGTGAGGTACTCCAGCGTGTACGTCGAGCACGGCGCACAGCAGCTGTGCATCAGGATCTTCGGGCGCTTGGCCGCCTGCTGCCAGTCGCGGATCACCCGCTGCAAGATCAAGTCGTAGTTGATCTTCTGGCCTTTTTCGAACTGGTTGGCGATCTCCTCATATTCCAGCATCGTGCACCTCCAACTTCATTACGTTCAGTATAGACGAAGCCGAACGACCGCGCAAAAATCAACAGGCGCAGCCGCCGATTTTGGGGGTGAGGCCCCGACCATAAAGTGATAGAATGGTAAGCGGATTCAACCTATATGGAAGCGAAGGTGATGACGATGACTCGTCTCGGCAGTATCGAGGCTGGTGGCACCAAGTTCGTGCTGGCAGTCGCAGATGAAAACTTTAAGATTTTGGCGTCTGAGCGGATCCCGACCACGACCCCGGCGGAATCGCTGGGGGCATGCATCGACTTTTTCAACGCCAACCCGGTGGAAGCGCTTGGGATCGGGAGCTTCGGCCCGATCGGCATTCGCCAAGGCGCCGAAGACTACGGCCACGTGCTCAAGACTCCTAAGCCCGGCTGGGAAGGGGCCGACATCGTCGGTACGCTGACCGAAGCACTGCATGTCCCGATCGCGTTCACGACTGACGTGAACGCTTCAGCCTACGGGGAATACAGCGTCGGCGCCGGCAAAGACGCGCACTCGCTGGTGTACTTCACGATCGGCACCGGTATCGGTGGCGGTGCGATCCAAGACGGCCACTTCATCGGCGGCCGCGCGCATGCCGAGATGGGCCACACCGTCGTGTTGCCGCACCCAGACGACCACTTCGAAGGCGTCTGCCCGTTCCACGGCAACCGCTGCTTCGAGGGCATGGCCGCAGGGCCGTCGATCGAGGCGCGGACTGGCCAGCCTGGCGAGACCCTATCGCGTGACGAGCCCGTGTTCGACTATATCAGTTACTACGCCGCCCAGCTCGCCTACAACACCTACCTCAACTTGGCCCCGGAGAAGATCGTCTTTGGCGGCTCCGTGTTGAGCGAAGCCGAGCTGCCGAAGGTGCGCCACTACTTCGAGCAACTGAACCAAGGCTATGTCGACCCCGGCGATCTGAACGACCTGATCGTCTTGTCCGGCGTCCCGAACAACGGCTCCGCGACTGTCGGCGACTTCGCCATGGCCGCTGCGCTACTCGCCTGATCACGGCTCGCACAAACGGGGCTGTGCCATAACGCGGTTTTAGCCCAGAGTATAAGCGCGATCCCCTGTAAAACCCGAACTTAGGTTTTACAGGGGATCGCGCTTATACGGCTAGGGCGTTGCGTTATGGCACGTAACGTTCTGGAATAGTCGTGCCACCAAGGGTTACGTCACAACTCCGTTCGTGCGTGTGACGCCGCACCCGTCTCGGCGGAAGCATGGCTCAACACACACAAAACCGCCCGCGACCCAATTACAGGTCGCGGGCGGTCTTCGTTGTGTGTCAGTCCCCTAAGCCGATGCGGTCGAAGACCTCGTCGACATGACTGAGGTGGTAGTGGTAGTCGAACGCATCGTCCAGCGCCGCCTGGTCGAGCCGGTCAGTGACGGCCGGATCGGCTTCGAGCAAGGCGCGAAAGTCGCGGTGCTCATCCCAAGCCTGGGCGGTCTTCGGCTGGACCAGGTCGTAAGCCGCTTCACGACTCAGGCCGGTCTCGATCAGCTTCAGCATCACGCGCTGGCTGAAGATCAGGCCATGGGTCTTGTTCATGTTGACGATCATCGCGTCCGGGAATACGTCGAGGTTCGCGACGATCGTGGTGAAGCGGTGCAGGATGTAATCGAGCAGCCCGGTCGCATCCGGCAACATCATGCGCTCCGCGCTGGAGTGCGAGATGTCGCGCTCGTGCCAGAGGTTGACGTCTTCAAGCGCCGGGACGCTGTAGCCGCGCACGATCCGCGCCAGCCCCGAGACGTTCTCGGAACCGATCGGGTTGCGCTTGTGCGGCATGGCGCTGGAGCCTTTTTGGCCGGCGTTAAAATGCTCTTCGACCTCGTGGACCTCGGTGCGCTGCATGTGGCGGACCTGAGTCGCGAAGCGCTCGACAGACGTGGCGATCAGCCCAAGCGTCTGAATGTAGCGCGCGTGCAGGTCACGCGGCAGGATCTGGGTGGAGATCTCCTGGGCGCGAATGCCCAGGTGCGCGGTCACATAGGCTTCGACTGCCGGCGACGTGTTGGCGAAGGTGCCGACCGCACCGGAGATCTTGCCGGCTTCGACTTCGTCTGCGGCCTCTTCGAAGCGCGCCAGATTCCGCTTCATCTCGGAGTACCACGTCGCCACGACCAGCCCGAAGGTCGTCGGCTCGGCGTGCACGCCGTGGGTACGCCCCATCATCGGGGTGTGCTTGTAAGCCTTGGCCAACGTCGCCAGCGCGTCCAGCAGCGCCTGCAAGTCCTGCCGCAGGATCGCGTTGGCCTGCTTCAAGACGTACCCCTGCGCGGTGTCGACGACGTCGGTGCTGGTGAGGCCGAAGTGGACCCACTTCTTCTCGTCACCCAGCGACTCGGAAACGGTCCGCGTGAAGGCGACCACATCGTGGCGGGTCACCGCTTCGATCTCGTGGATGCGGTCGACGGTGAAGCGCGCGTTGGCGCGTAGCTGCTTGACGTCCGCTTCAGGGATCTCCCCTAACGTCGACCAGGCCTCTGCCGCCAGGATCTCGACTTCAAGCCACGCCTTATACCGGTTCTCTTCGGTCCACACCGCGGCCATCGCGGGGCGGCTGTAACGGTCGATCATGCGAAAATTCCTCCTTATCAGTTCAACGTCTCAGTCATCTCAAGGTGAAAATGGTCGGTCGCCGCCAGCGCTTGGCGCACGCTGGCCGCCGCCCCGAAGATCGTCACTTGCCCGATCAGCGGCGCGTTGGCCGGATAGAATTGGAACTGCCAGTCCGGTTTGATCTGAAGCTGGGTCAGGGCCGCCGCGCGGTCATCGGCGCGCAGCGGGAGCAAAACGCCCGGGCGGACCAACGTGACATTGGGGAGCGGCCACCCCAGTAGCGCGCGCAGGTGCATCTCGTAGGTCGAGGTGCCGGTGGTCGGCAGCAGGACGTGCCCGTTGAGCTGCGGCCCCGGGAACACGCGCTTGACGTACAGTGTGAGTGACGCGGTCATGAAGAACTCGATCCCGAACACGCCGGTGTAATCGAGGTGCTCGGCGATCACGCGCGCGACGCGCGCGATCTCTTCGATCACCGCGCGCCCGCCGCTGGCTGGCACCACCGATGCCTGTAGCGCATGCGCCGCAAACACGGTCTGCACCACCGGCATCACGCGGATCGTCGTGTCGCTTTTGGCCACCGTCACGGCGTATTCTGTCGGGTGGTCCAGCCACGCCTCCAGCACATAGGGCCGCGCGGCGAGCAAGTTAGCCGCCCGCTCGACGTCGGCGGGCTGCCTCAGGAGCAGCTGGGAGCCGACCCCGACGCCTTTTTGGATCGGCTTGAGGATCGCCGGGAAGCCGACGGACTCGATCGCCTTGGTGATGTCGCTGGGTGTGACCACCTGCGCATACGGCAAAATGTTCATGTTCAAGTCATCCAGGAAGACCTTCTCGAGGTAGCGATCCTGCGTGACCGACAAAATATCGACCCCCGACGGCAACTGACGCGCGGTGGTCAGCGTCGCCAACGCCGCGGCGTCCACGTTCTCATCCATGTAGGTGATCACGGTGGCGACCTCTGCCAACCGCGCGAGCGCGGCCGGGTCATGCGCCGCCCCGACCAACGCCATGTCCGCGGCGTCGAGTGCGATATCGCCTTCGTCAGGCGCTAGCACCACGGTGTTGCACCCCAGCTGCTTGGCCACCTCGACGAGTCGAAACGCCAAGATGCCCCCACCGACGATCCCCAGGACTGCCCCGGGCCGAATAAATTCTGTCATTGCCTTGCCTCCGATGGTCGCGCGACGCGACCAGTATTGCCTCTATTGTACCTAGATACGGGCAAAATGGGTAGGCAACGGGTCAATCGCGTTCATTCAGCCCGTCTTTGATCTCCAACTCTGGCTGTTGCTGCTTGGAGTTGAACAGCAGGTTCAGCCCCACCGCGCTGATGGAGGCCATCAGAATCCCCGACGAGAAGAGCAACTGCGCCGTTTTGGGCAAAAACTGCACGATGTCGGGCTGCACGGTGACCCCGAGGCCGAGGCCGATGGAGATCGCCGCGACCAGCAGGTTTTTGTCATTATGGAAGTCCACCTGCTGCAGCATGCGGATCCCCTGCACGGCGACCATGCCGAACATCACCAGCATCGCGCCCCCCAGGACTGGATCCGGGATGATCGTCGCCAGTGCCCCGACCTTCGGCAACAGGCCCAAGAGCACGAGGAAGGCCGCCGAGAAGATCACCGGCTTGCGGGTCTTGATGCCCGAGAGCTGGACCAGCCCGACGTTTTGGGAGAAGGTCGTGTACGGGAAGGTGTTGAACACCCCACCGAGCAGCACGGCCAGCCCTTCGGCGCGGTAGCCGCGGCGAAGGTCATCCTGCTCGATGCGGCGCCCGACGACGTCCCCCAGGGCGAAGAACACGCCGGTGGATTCGACCATCGAGACCAGGGAGATCAGGATCATCGTGACGATCGAGCTCCACTCGAAGTGTGGCGTGCCGAAGTAAAACGGCGTTGGCACGTGGAACCAGCTCGCCTCAGCCACCGGGGCGAAGCTGACCATGCCCAAGGCCCCGGCCAGCACCGTGCCACCGATCAGCCCGATCAGGATCGCGATCGAGCGGACGAAGCCCCGGCCCCAGACGTTGAACGCTAGGATCAAGAGCACGGTGAAAGCGCCGACCGCCAGATTCGCCATGCTCCCGAAGGACTTGGCCGTCGTGTCGCCACCGCCGAGGTTCTGGAACGCGACCGGGATCAGGGAGAGCCCGATCACGGTGATCAGCGTGCCGGTGACCAGCGGCGGGAAAAAGCGTCGCAGCTTCGCGAAGACGCCGGAGATCAAGAAGACGAACGCCCCGGCCGCGATGATCGCCCCGTACATCGTCTGGGGATCGAACTTCTGCCCGATCATGATCAGCGGGGCGACCGCCTGCACGGCGCACCCGAGCACTACCGGCAGCCCGATCCCGAAGAAGCGGTTCGCGAAAACTTGCAGGGCCGTTGCGATCCCACACATGAAGATGTCGATGGACACGAGGTAGGTCATCTGGGCGCTGTTGAAGTGCAGCGACGCGCCGATCAGGATCGGCACGAGCACCGACCCGGAGTACATGGCCAGCAGGTGTTGAAGCCCCAGCACGGCGGCTTTTGGGGCAGAAATATCTGGTTGTTTAGTCAAGATGACCCTCCTTGAGTGCTAGTCTTGGGCGAACACGACAGCGCCGTCGGCAAATGCCTCGATGCGCGCGAGCGATTCCACGTGGATGCCACGCTCGTCAAGCAGCTTGCGGCCCTTCTGGAAGGTCTTCTCGATCACGATCCCGACCCCGGCCAGCGTCGCGTCGGCCTGCCCGATGATGTCGATCAGCCCCTCGACCGCCTGCCCGTTCGCCAGGAAGTCGTCGATGATCAGCACCGTGTCGTCCGGGCCGAGGAACTTCTCGGCGATGGCGATCATGTTGGCCGTCTTCTTGGTGAAGGAGTAGACTTCCGCGGTGTACAGGTCGTCTTTCAGCGTCAGCGACTTGTGCTTACGTGCGAATACGACCGGCACGTGGAACTGCATGCCCGCCGCCAGCGCTGGTGCGATCCCAGAACTTTCGACCGTCAGGATCTTCGTGATCTTCGTGTCCTTGAAGCGGGCGTAGAACTCCGCCCCAAGCGCCGTCATCAGGTCTGGATCGATCTGATGGTTCAGGAAGTTATCGACCTTCAACACGTCTTCGCCTAACACTTGACCGTCCTGTTTGATCCGGTCTTCCAGTAATTTCACCAGTAAGCACATCCTTTATTGAGAGTTAAATTTTACAAATTCTACCACAATTTACGCACTCAGACAACGCGATTCCCTAAAAACGTGTGGCTTTTCGTCAACATGTTCTGGGCATGAAAAAACGGTGAAATCTTGATAAGCACCGGCATCTGCGGATTTTCCCCGTAAAAAAATAAAACCCGATCATTCGGGTTTTAGGCACGTTCCTGCATCTCGGCGCGGTATTTGTCCATCTTGCGCCGGAAGAGCTCACCGTTGCTCGGCGGGGTGTAGGTCAGCACCTGTGCTCCTGCCGCCAGGGTCGCCGCGATTGTCTCGTCGGTCGGCCCACCGGTCGCGATGATCGGCAGTGTCGGGTGGGCGTGGCGCAGGCGGGCGACGATCGCCGCCGTGTCGCGCCCACCCGACACGTTCACCATGTTCACGCCGGCGGCTAAGAACGGCGCGACCGGTTGGTTGACCGACACGACGCTCAGCACCAGCGGCGAGTCGATCGCCGCACGGATCTGGCGCACGGTGTCTAGCGGCGTCGGCGCATTGACAACCATCGCGATGGCCCCGAATGCTTCCGCCAAGAGGCCGATGTCCGCGGCTCGCCGGCCTTGGGTCAGGCCCCCACCGATCCCGGCGAACACCGGGATATCGGCGACCTGGCAGATCGCCTGCACAATCGCGGGGTGCGGCGTGAACGGGTAGACGGCGATGATGCCGTCCGCATCTGTGTTTTTGACCAGCGCCACGTCTGTTGTGAACATCAGGGTCTTGATCCGCCGACCGAGGACACGTAGGCCCGGGGCCGCGTGCATCGCCGTCGGGACCCGCACGATCTCTTGGCGCAGCGGGGACATGATCTCTTGTTTGGCCATAACGCTCCTTTCTGACGGGCACCCGTCAGCCATCGTATTGGGCGAGGTCATAGGTCTCGATCACACGGATCAGCTTGGCGGGGTAGTCGGGGTCGGTCGCGTAACCCGCAGCCTTGAGCGCATACGCCGCGGTCTTATAGTCGCGCGCCTGGCGCACGGCCAAGTACTGATCCTTGTTCCAGTCGGTCCCGTTGACGAACAGCAGTGCGTGCGCCTTCATCGAGGCGACGTCGCTATCGTAGACCTGAAACCGCGCCTTGACGGTCACCCACTGGTCGTTGACATACTCTTGGGTCTCCAGCAGCTTCGTCGTCGACGGATTACTGCCTTTGATCCCAAACAGGTTGTGGTACTGGCTCGCTAGCGTCGACTGGCCCCAGTCCGACTCCAGGATCGCCTGAGCCAGCGTGATGCTGGCGCGAACCTGATACTGCTTGTCAAGCACTTGGGCGTAAGGGGCAAGGCGGCGAATGAACCCCTGCTTCGACTCACGTGCCGCCACGCTTTGGCTGGCGGCACGCTCGGCCTCCTGCGCGAGCTCATGGCGCGTCATCAGCGTCTGCACGCTGACGATGCCGATGCTGAGAAGTATGAACCCGATGAGCAGGCTCACCAGCACCGGTAACTGTTTTTTGCGGCGTTTGGCCATGGCTACCCCTTCGTCTTCAGTTGCCCGCTGGCGCCGGCAGTTGTGCGGCCGCCCATTCGAGCAAGTCGAGCTTCTTCGTCTGGATCTGCTTGGCCACCGCGGTCGGGACCACGAAGTCGAGCAAGTCGACCAGTTCATGGGCCCCGTATTCGCGGCGGATCTGCAAGTGCTGGGCGATCACGCCGTTAGGCTGCTCCGTCGCCAGCACGCGCGTCGTCACGTCCGGCCCCTTGAGCCAGGCCATCGCAATGGTCGCCTTGGCGTTTTGGTAGCGCCACGCGAGGCCCTGCTCGACCGGTTCCGTCTCGTTTTGGACCACCAGCTTGCGCGCCAGCATCCACTCGTAGTCGGTGAATAGATAGCGCAGGCGCTTGCGCTGCGCAGCCGTCAGCGCGGCATCCCCCGCCAGGACCGCTGCAATCGGGATGTGTAGTTGGTGTTCGAGCACCGCGCGCCCGTCGCCGTCGCGCGCTTGCAGGGTCTGAACGGCTAATTCAAGCAATGTCTGATCATTCATATCGATCACCTCTTCTTCTATTGTACCAGAGCTCACCGCAAGTGGTACGATGGAAGCAGTTAGCGTCATCACTCATTGCACCACCTGAAGGAGGAACTCACATGACCACTTACAACTGGGGCATCATCGGCCTCGGCGGCATCGGGAGCCAGTTCGCCGCCACGCTGCCCGCCGACCAAGTCCTTTACGGCGTGGCCGCACACGATGCGACCCGTGCGCAGGCCTTTGCCACACAGTACCACGCCCTGCACGCCTATGCGTCTTACGCCGAGCTGTTCGCCGATCCGGCGATCGATATCGTGTATGTTGCGACCACGCACAACTTCCACTACGAGAACATCCGTGCCGCCCTGACGGCTGGCAAGCACGTCCTGGCCGAAAAAGCGATCACGCTGAACCTCGCCCAGCTGGATGAGCTGATCGCGCTGGCCCAGGCCAACCACCTGATCTTGATGGAGGCCCAGACGATCTACCACATGCCGCTGTACCCCGCCCTCGCCGAGTTTGCCGAGACCAACCGCCTCGGTCGGCTCAAGACCATCAGTGTCACCTTTGGCTCGTACGCCAAGGGCAAACCCAACGGCCGCCTGTTTGCGCCAGAGCTCGGCGGTGGCGCGATGCTCGACATCGGCGTGTACGCCCTGAGTTTTGCCCGCCGCTTCCTGACCGCGACCCCCACACTGGTCGCCACGCAGTGGACCCCGGCCAACACCGGTGTCGATAGCCAAAGCGTGCTGATGCTGAACAATGCCAACCACGAGATGGTCAACGTCGCCTTGAACCTCGAAGCCCGCATGCCCAAGACCGGGATGGTCGCCTACGAGGAAGGCTACTTCACCGTCGACCAGTATCCGCGCAGCGAAGAGGCGACCTTCACCGCGCCGGATCAGCTCACCCAGCGCGTCGCCGCCGGCCAGACCGAACAGGCGATGGCGTACGAGGTCGCCGACATGGTCCAGGCCGTGACCACCGGTGAGAACCCGACGCTGGCCTGGACCCGCGACGTGATGGCGATCATGACCGCCGCACGTGAGGCCTGGGGCTTCCGCTACCCTAACGAGTGAGTCAACAGCACCATGTCGCGCAGCGGGCGGCCATTGACGCGCGGCACTGGCGTGTACTGGCTGAAGAAATCACGCCGCAGGCCACAACACACGAACCCGTTGCGCTGGTAGAAGCGCAGATTGGCGTCCTCTGCGTCCCCCGTTCCGACCAGTAGCGCTGACGCCTGGCCGCGATAGGCTGTGATCATATATTGCACGAGTTCAGAACCTAGCCCACGCCCCTGTTGATCTGGGGCCACGGCTAGGTTTTTGAGTTCCAGCCCGTCGCCGGTCCGACACACCAACGCGACCGCGACGGGCTGACCGGCATCATCGACCCCGCCCCACAGCGTCCCGTGCGCCTCATAGCGCGCCAGCATCGCTGGGTCTTCGTCCCCGATCAGCAGCAGGGCATGCCATCGTTGCCGATCGCCTGGTGCCACCACTTGGATCTTCATCGCGATCACTCCTTTGTGCCGCAATCATACCAGAGCGACCAGGCGGCGTCGAGGCCCAGTCGGTACCGCTAAGCCAAAAGCGCATTCATACGCTATAATCAATTCTATTGCCCGCAGATCGATCCTTGATCCACAATCGACCAGAGTCGAAATCGATGATCACGGTATTTTGGCCGTTATTTATAGATATTGCCGCTGAATCGCTCATCACCCATGCTATATTTAACGTATATAATGTGCTTTTCGATGAGGTGATATGAGGTAAAAATATAAATCAAACGCAGTGCCACGCCATTATTCTGCGCCGCGGGGCCCGGTCTTGATCGTCAAGCCTGTGCCGCCGCGATCCCGTTCTGTCACGCAACGCGCCTTTGGAGGAATCGATTATGGAAAATTTTGCCACCTTGGTCATCTTGGCGGGCTTGCTCGCGATGGGCTATGCCGTCTTTCACCTGATCAAAGCGTTCAGGAGAAAGGCTAGGTTCAAGGTCACTGGCCTCATTGCCGCTGGCGGGTTCGCCCTGATGCTACTCGGCGGGGCCCTACTGAACACGACCGACTACCCAGCGAGACAAGCCGCGCTGGAACAAAAAGCGACCTTAGCGTCATCGCGGCAGGCGTCGACAAGCGCCAAACAAGCGGCGGCAAAAGAAGAGGCGGCGTCCCGCTCGAGCCGCAAACAGGCGACGAAAAAAGCCGCAGTCGCAGCCAGTGCCAGCCGGCAGCGCGCCAAACAAGCCGCGAAGAAAGCGACCAAACAGGCCGCCTCATCCGCCGCTCGCCAAGCGGCGTCAACTCGCTCATCCAGCCGCAAGGCAGCGTCTAGCACGTCGGCGGCCGTCGCCTCATCCCAACAGGCGGCAAGCCAAGCTGCGCAGGCGAGTCGTACCGCCAGCGCCAGTCGGGCGGCCAGCAGCGCGCGGGCCGCTAGCACCAACCGGGCCGCCAGCGCTAGCCGGGCCGCCGCAGCGGCACGCGCAAGGAGCATCGCGGCAAGCCAGTCCAGGGCCGCTGCAGCCAGACGCGCTGCCGCAGCGGCCGCGACGTCTCATCAGCAGGTCAGCCGAACGGTCTACATCGCCCCGAACAGCGGCAAGAAGTATCACTTCGATCGCCACTGCCGCGGCCTGAACAACGCCAACGCTGTGGTCTCAATGTCACTGTCAAAGGCTCAAGCCGAGGGCTACACGCTTTGCGGCTGGGAGGACTGACGGACAGGCGTTATCGTCAGCACACGATGTGGGCCCGAACGTGATGATGTGGGCGCTCAAGCGCACCACCGTCGGTCACCCTCGAGCGGTGGCCGGCTGCCTGCACGCCGATCGGCACACACCCGGATCGCCGTTAAGTCGCCCACTCGACCTCGACCAGATCCATCGCGTCAAAGACCGTCTCTGCGCCGCCTCAGCGGCTTTGCAGGGACGGTCTTTGAGCAGATCAAACCCCGCGACCCGGTACCGGCACCCGGCTGACGATGCGCACAAAAAAAGATCGGCATCCGTTGCATAAGCAACAGCTCTGCCGATCCTTTGTCACCGCTTATTGCAGTTCTTCGCTGCGGGCAAGAAGACTCGAACTTCCACGGGCGCAATGCCCACAAGATCCTTAATCTTGCGCGTCTACCAGTTCCGCCATGCCCGCATGACTCATAAGCACAAGAAATAGTATATTAGGCGGGCAGACTAAAGTCAACGGTTTTTCACCGAAAGTGCAAGAAAACCCAGTCTGTATTCAGTCGAGGGGTGACGCTACCCCCTGCCGGTCGTTTTTGGTATGATAGGCGCAAGACAATATGGAGGCGTATCATGACACGCAAAGGTTCTTCGTATACCATCAGCATCCTTGGGATCTTCGGTGCGCTGATCATCTTGCAGGCCTACATCCCGATGATCGGCTACATCCGCATCTTCCCCGCCTGGCCCGCGATCTCGACCATCCACCTGACCGTCATCCTCGGCGGCGTGCTCCTCGGCGTGCGCGGCGGGGCGGGCCTCGGTCTGCTCTGGGGCCTGATCAGTCTGATCAAAGCCTACACCAGTGCGACGGATCCGATGACCCTATTGCTGTTCCAAAATCCGGTGATCGCGATCGTGCCTCGGGTGATGGTCGGCGTCGTCGCGGCCCTGATCTTCAATCACATCGCCCGGAGCCACCGAACTGGGACTGGCGCCACACTCAAGATGGTCTTCGCCGGCATCGCTGGTGCGCTGACCAACACCGGCCTGGTGATCGCCTTCACCTGGCTGTTCTTCGCCAGCCGCGCGACTCAGGTCGTGCCCGGCGCAGACGCCAGCAACCTCGGATGGCTCCTGATCGCCGCTTTGGCGATCAACGCCCTGGCCGAGGCGACGATGGCTGCGATCGTGACGCCGATCCTCGGCACCGTCTTGTTGCAGGTGCAGCGGCGCCACCGCAAGTGACCAGAACAGATAACTAAGGGGCCGTGACTTTTGTCACGGCCCCTTAGTTATGCCCGACTATTCCAATCATGTGACGTGTGGCCCCGCGCTAATTCATGTGGTCAGCGGCCTGCTTCAGCAGCTTACCCTGCGCTGTGACGGTCTCGAGGTTCGCCGTCACGATCTCCGCCTGCTGGCTGAGTGAGCTCGCGTACTGGTTCAGACGAGACAGCGCCGCATCGACCGCCGACTGATCGGTCGGCGCAGCGGCGACCGCCTTGAAGAACTGCCCTTCGGCCGCGGCCAGCTCCGCGTAGTAAGCGTCGAAAGTCTTATGGTCCAGCTTGGCGAGCTTCAGACTATCCAAAACGCTGGTCAGCTGTGCGCTCGGTAGGTTCTCATTTTGCTGCGAGTTGATCTTGATCAGCTTCGTCGTCGCGGCCTCAAGCTGCTTTTGGGCCCGTTCCAGGCGCTTGAACGCGGCCTCGCGCTTCGCGATCAACGTGGCCGCTGCCCCGGTGGTCGCCAAGTCGGCAGCCGGGGCAGCGGCGTGCGCCTGCTGGAATGTCGACGGGAAGGCCGTGGCGGCGTGATCGATGGTGGTCAGCGCCGCCTGCTCCTGGCTCACTTGGGTCAAGACCGTTGTGGTCGCGTCTTGCAGCTGCGCCTTTTGGTCGAACACGCGCGTCGAGCAGCCCGTAAGGAACAGGCCAAGCGTCAATAGGCTGAGGATCAGTTTCTTCATCGTTGCCCGCTCCCTTCTGTTTCTTCAATCGTAGCCGATTTGGGGACCAAATACCAGACCGACATGTCGCGATCCGATTAAAGCGCCACCATTCATTCAGATTACTAATCGTTTTATAAAAAGCGACCAGTCAGCCTATCCCGACCGGCAAACAACCGTTATTTTGGCGCTTGCCTTGAACCATTTTAGTGATGGTGCTAGAATTTAAGAGTACTTTTTGACTAGCGTCCAAGATCGCCTGGCGGTCGCAAGCCCCTACCCAAAAAGCTACTTTATTATTATAACGCGCCAAGGCGCAAGGAGGATGTTCATTCATGGAACACGGCACAGTTAAATGGTTCAACGCAGAAAAAGGCTACGGCTTCCTCACCCGCGAGGATGGCTCGGATGTCTTCGTTCACTTCTCCGCGATTCAAGGTGAAGGCTACAAGACGCTTGAAGAAGGCCAAGCAGTGACCTTCGAAGTTGAGCAAAGCGATCGTGGCCCACAGGCGGTCAACGTCAACAAGGACTAATTACCCGCCATTAACGGCACAGCAGGGGCGCGAGTTTTGTCGCGCCCCTGTTTTTTGTCCACGACTAGTCCAGCCTCGCGACGGGCCAAAAGTCCGCTTTAGGCCCGCCGCGTGGCTCGCATCTTACCGCGCGGTGCCGCATAATGAACGTAATCACTCCGAAAGAAGGCCTGCTTCATGATCCGACTTGCGACCCTACCAGACGCGGCGGCGATCGCCGCCTTGTACACCGACTTGACCCACGAGATGGCGACCCTGGCCCCGACGGTGATCCGCCCGCTGAATGCGCCGAAGACCGGCTATTTTCGCGACTACATCACCGATGACGCGAGCGGTGTGTGGGTCGCCACCCACGCCGACACCATTGTCGGCTTCGCCTTGGCCGTCACGGCGACGACCGGGGTCGAGGCAGAGGCGGTGCCGCACCGCTTTGCCTACCTGATCGACATCTACCTCACCCCGGCGGCCCGCCGGCAGGGGCTCGGGCACCAGTTATTAGTGGCCGTTGACGCCTGGCGTCAGGCCAACGACCTGGCGTTCCTGCAGCTGAATGTCTTGGCGGCCAACACCGCGGCGCGCCAGTTCTACGCGGCCCAAGGGTTCACCGAGACGACCCTCACCCTAATGCGCTGAGGCGACCAGTTGCAACCGGTGGTGGCACCGCCCGCACACGACCCGAGCTAGGTTCATGCGCCGCTGGCGGGGGTACCGCATCCCGCAGTGGGTGCACCGGTATTGATAGCGCGGTGGCGCCACCGGCGTCAGGCGCGGGGCGAAGCGCAGCCCGCCGACCGCCGCCAGCAATGCCTTGAATGCGCGGTCCTTGTGCTGATAGCCCCGGTGCGCGCGGTACAGGTGGTAGTGGCACAGTTCATGCTTGATGATCCCCGCCTGCACGTCCGCGCCACAGGCAGCAAACAGGTGGGGGTTGAAGTCGAGGTGCTGGTCGCTGAGGTGAAATCGCCCACCGGTGGTGCGCAAGCGGGCGTTGAAACGCGCCTGATGGACGAATGGTCGCCCGAAGGCCTGAAGTGAAAGCGACTCGACGAGTCGTTGTAAGTCTTGATCTGTCATGCGGCCACTGTATCACAAATCACGCGCATTGTCCCGCCCGCTTGAGGCGGGTCTTTGGCGTGGCTGCGAGATGAGAAAACCTGAACGGTTCGGTTAAATTGATTGTCTTTCTTCGAAACGTCACGCTATAATAGGGCCACTAACCGGCTGATCATTCGTTAATTGAGAGGAAGTGCACAAGTTATGGGCGTCATTCGCATCACCAATATGCAGTTTCACACCTACAACGGGGTCTACGCAGAGGAGCGGCGCCTCGGCCAGCGACTGGCCATCGACATCGCCCTGCGTCTGCCGATCGAAACGCAGGTCCAGCACGACGACCTCAGCGAAACGATCAACTACGGCGACGTCTACCGCGAGATCGCCGAGTTCGTGGCGACCCATTCGTACCAGCTGATCGAATCACTGGCCAACCACCTGCTCACCCACCTGCAGGCGCAGTTTGCCGTCCACGGGATCACGCTGCGGATCCGCAAAGGTGCGGTACCGATCGCCGGGGTCTTCGACACGGTCGAGATCGAGGTGAACACCGATGACTGAGGCCTATGTCGCCCTCGGCAGCAACCTTGGGGCACGACTGGCGACGCTTCAAGCGGCGCGCGTGGCGCTTCAGGCGCTACCGGGGCTGAGCGGATTGCGCGCCTCACGCGTCTATGAGACCGAACCGGTCGGCGGCGTGCCTCAAGGCGACTTCCTCAACCAGGTCGTCCGCTTTGACACGACGCAGCGAGCCGACGCCTTGCTCCAGCAACTCCAAGCGATCGAACGCGCGCAACACCGCGAGCGCCTGGTCCACTGGGGGCCGCGGACACTTGACCTGGACCTGCTCTACTACGGTCACCTGGTGATGGCGACCCCCCAATTGACGCTGCCCCATCCAGAGATCGGGAAGCGGCGCTTCGTGCTCGAACCGCTGCTCGAGGTCGCTCACGGCAGCCTGCGGGCCCAGGTCCACCACCTGCTCGCGACGACCCCCGACACCCACTGGGTGCGCCCCTACACTGAAGACAAAGGATGACTGAGATGGACACACACCAGATGGAAACCGCCGTCCACGCGCTTTTGACGGCGGTCGGCGAGACCCCTGATCGCGCCGGCTTGAAAGAGACCCCCGCCCGCGTCGCACGGATGTACCAAGAGGTCTTCAGCGCGCTCGCGCAACCGACCTTCAACGACGCGAAGGTGTTCACTGTCGACGCCGACCCAGGCCTCGTCATGATCCAGCAGATCCCGTTTTACTCCATGTGCGAACACCACCTCCTGCCCTTCTTCGGCCACGTGACGATCGGCTACCTCCCGGCGGACCGGCGGATCATGGGGCTGAGTAAGTTTGCCCGCCTGGTCGATTGGGCGGCGCGCCGCCCCAACGTCCAAGAGGCGATGACCAGCCGCATCGTCACCGAGCTGACCCGGGTACTCGCTCCGCAAGGTGTGGCCGTTACAGTCACGGCACGCCACCTCTGCATGGAGATGCGTGGGATCAACCGCGGTGATCTGTTCACCTACACCTCCCAGTACACCGGGGTGTTCGCCGAAGCCGGTACGATGCGCAGTGATTTTGACCAAGCCTTGAGGCAGCCCCATGACCGACTATGAGCAACTGCGCTAGGCGATGGATCAGCGCATGTTGGCCGGTGATCCGCGGCGTGTCGCTGCGTTGCGCGCCGCTCTCCACCGGCTCGGCGACCCCGACCAAGCCTTACACCTCATTCACATCGCCGGCACCAATGGCAAGGGCTCAACTGGGGCCTTCCTCGCACAGGCCCTGGCGAACGCTGGCTACCACGTCGGTCACTTCGCCAGTCCGCCACTGGGCGACCCGCGCAATCAGACCCAGCGTGACGGGATGGCGATCCCCGCGGCCGCGTACGTCGAGGTCCTGACTCACTGTCAGACGGTGCTCGGCGTGACCGGCGCGGCATTCACCACGTTCGAATGGGACGTGTTAGTCGCGCTGCAGTGGTTCGCGCAGACCCACACCGACTGGGTTGGTGCTTGAGGCCGGTCTCGGCGGGGCGACCGATGCGACCAACGCGATCCACGCCGCCCAACTGATCGTCTTTACCCACCTCGCACTTGACCACACCGCCCAACTGGGCCCAACAGTTGCAGCCATCGCGGCCAATAAGGCCCAGATCATCAAGTCTGCCGCCCCGGTCGTGATTGCCCCGCACCAACCGGCGGCCGCGTGGGCGGTCCTCACCACCGCCGCCCGCCGCCACCATGCCCCGGTCGTGGCGGCCCAGGCCGTCAGCGTCACGGTCACCACCGCGACGTTGACGGGCACCCAGCTGACCCTCGCCGGCCAGCCAGTCCACCTCGCGATGCTCGGGGCGCATCAAGTCGACAACGCGCGCACTGCATGGGCAGCCAGTACGGTCCTGATCGCGCAAGGGGTGCTGCCCGACGCTGAGCCGATGCGCCAGGCCCTGGCACACGTGCAGCTCCCCGGCCGCCTGCAGGCCCTCGACACGCAGACCTTCCTCGACGCCGGCCACAACCCAGATGCCCTCGGCCAGGTCCTCGCGACACTGCGCGCCCAGCGCCCGGTCGGCGGGCGCCTGCTGGTCGTCGCTGGGTTCCTGGCGGACAAGGACGTGCAAGCACTCGCCCACTTGCTGACGCTTGCCGATGCTGTCTGGGTCACGACGCCGGCCCACCCGCAACGAGCCTTGAGCGGCGCGCGCCTTCAGCGGCTGGTCCCGGGCAGTCAGTTCAGCCCGTCCGTGCGCGCCGGACTGGCGGCAGCGCGCGACGCAGCAGGCCCACAGGACCTGATCCTTGTGACGGGCTCCTTCTACTTGATCGGCGACCTGATCGATGACTGAGTGGCTGGTCGCGACGCACAACCTCGCCAAACTCGCCGAGCTGGCAGCGCTCCTGCGGCCCTACGGCCACACCGTCCGCGCGGCGGAGAGCGCACCGCTTGAGGAAGGGCCCCTTAGCCTCGCCGCCAACGCTCGGGCCAAAGTCGAGGCGCTTCACCGCTGCTACCCGCATACCTGGGGCCTCGCTGATGACAGCGGGCTGTTCGCCCGCGGTTTGCCCGGCGCCCTGGGGGTCCAGACCGCGCGTCGCCTGCCGCGCAACGGCACCAACGCCGCGTTGCTCACCTTGCTGGCCGGCCGTGATCGGCGCGTGACACTGGTCTCGGTGTTGGCACTCGCCACCCCGAGCGGCCGCGTGACCACCGCCACCGGTCGACTGGTCGCGACGGTGGCAGACGCCCCAAGGGGGACAGAAAGCGGCGGGTTCGACCGCCTGCTCGTGCCGGTCGGTGCCACTCAGACGCTTGCCCAAATGTCTGCCCTCAGCCGGGCCACGTACCTGCCGCGCGCACGTGCCCTCACCCAACTTCTAGGAGGTTTCGCCGATGCAGTTCACTGAATTGACCACCCCGACCACCATCTCAGCGCAGACCGACCCACTACAAGCGACGCAGCAACTCGCTGACACACTCCTGCAGACCACCTGCGTCCGCGACCGCCAGGTGCTACTCGCGGTGACCACCCAAGCAGCGGAGCAGGCGGCCCTGGCGGCGCTGTTCGATCGCTTAGACCTCATCCACACCCCGACGCGGGTGCTCGTCCCGCACGTCGCGCTGCCGGTCCTGCAGGCCGCACTGGCCCCGCACTGGCCACAGGCGGCCGCTCAGATCCAGGCGATCGACGCCGCCCACCGGATCCACTGGCAGGCCGGCCGCTTCAGCTTCGATGTGTCTGCGCGCCCGCTGGTCTACGGGATCTTGAATGTCTCGCCCGATTCGTTCTACGACGGTGGCCGCTTTGTCGCCAAAGCCGCGATGCAGGCCCAGGTGGCCAAAATGATCGCCGCAGGGGTCGATGTGATCGAAGTCGGCGGCCAGACCACACGCCCCGGCTTCACTGAGATCAGCCCTGAAGTCGAGCTGACGCGCATCGTGCCGGTCCTTGACTTCCTCCGCCGCGCGTTCCCCGACCTGCCGCTGGCCGTCGATACCTACAAGTACCCGGTGATGGTCCAGGCCCTCAAGCTTGGCGTCGATATCGTCAACGATGTCACCGGCTTCACCGACGATCCACGCAAGCTCACGCGGCTGGCTGACAGTCCGGTCGGCCTGCTGACGATGCACAGCAACCGCGACCGTGAGTACCAGGATCTGACTCGGGAGATGAACGCCTTTTTTACGCGCAACCTCGCCGATCTGACGGCGGCTGGCATTGCCCGCACCCGCATCGCGCTGGACCAAGGGATCGGCTACGCCCAGGTCGCCGACGGCCAGCAGGATTACACGATGATGCGCAACCTCGACCAACTCAACCACTTCCAGCGGCCGCTGATGGTCGCAATCTCACGCAAAGGCTTCGGCGCCCGGCTGTTCGGCTTAGCCAAAGACGACCGCCTGCCGGTCACCCTGGTCGCCGAAGCCGCGATGGTGCTCAAGGGGGGCAACATCTTGCGCGTCCACGACGTCGCCGAGACCGTCCAGTTGGTCAAGATGCTGCGCACGATCGAGACCGCATACTGGCTGGGCTGACGTCCCAAGCCCGTGACCTGCGCCGGCGGTTGGCGAAAGGTATCCGCTCGCTAACCGCCGGCGCACGTGAAAGCCCCCTGCTAAGCAGCCGCCTTGGCGGCACGACTCAGCAGGGGGCTTTCACGCGGTTCTGCGACCGCTTGATGGCTCAGCCAAAATATTGAAGCAGATCTGCCCGCGTCAGTTTCGCCTTCGCCGCCGCGTCGTAGTCGGCGACGATCCGCCCCGCATCGAGGACGATCAGCCGGTTACCGTAGTTCAGCGCGTCTTCCATCTGGTGCGTGATCATCAGGCAGGTCAGCTGCTCACGCGCCACGATCTGCGCCGTCAGCGTCATGATCGCCGCGCTGGTGTGCGGATCGAGCGCCGCCGTGTGCTCATCGAGCAACAGAAGCTCTGGCTTGCGCATCGTGGCCATCAACAGACTGAGCGCTTGGCGCTGGCCGCCGGACAGTTGCTCGGTCGGCTTATCCAGTGCGGCCTCCAACCCGTTGCCGGTCTGGGCCGCCAGTGCCTTGAACTCGGCCATCTGGCTGGCGAGCTTGCGCGAGGCCAAGGTCAGCCGCTGCCCGCGCCGAGACGCGAGAGCCAGGTTCTCCGCCACGCTCATCCGCGGCGCCGTCCCCATCTTCGGATCCTGAAACACCCGCGCGATCAGGCGGGCACGCTTCTCCGGTTTTTCCCGTGCGATCGCCTCGCCGGCCAGGGTGATCGTGCCGCCAGCCAGCGGAATGTCGCCGGTGATCGCGTTGAACAGCGTCGACTTGCCCGCGCCATTGTTACCCAGCAGGGTGATGAAGTCCCCTGCGTGAACGTCTAAGTTGATCTCGGTCAACAGCGGCTTGACGGTCTCGCCCACCGCGACGTTGACTTGCACGTCTTGCAACGCTAATTGTGTCTCAACCATTGGTCTTCACCCCGTTTCGCAAAACCCGGCGGATGCGCAACCGCGCCTCCAGCTGTGGCACCATGATTGCGACCGCCAAGACGACCGCCGAGATCACCTTCAGGTCGTCCGGGTTGAAGCCGAGTTTGAGCACGATCAGGAGCACAAAGCGATACAGCACGCTGCCGAGCACCGTGGCGACCAACCGCTGGCTCAGGCTCAGCTGACCGAACACGACCTCGCCGATAATGATTGCGGCCAGCCCGATCACGATCACGCCGATCCCCATGTTCACGTCGGCATACCCGTTGTTCTGGGCGATCAGGCCGCCGGACAGGCCGATCAAGCCGTTGCCGATCACCAGCCCCAGGACCTGCTGGTGTGCCGGATCGATGCCGAGGCTGCGGGCCATCGTCGGGTTATCCCCGGCGGCGATGAAGCCCTGGCCCAGCTGCGTGTTGAGAAACACGATCAGCCCGGTGACCACCACCACGCAGACGATCAGTCCGACGACGACACTGTCGGCATAAAGCGGAAGTGACTTCAAGAAGGCGTTGTCAAACAAGTTCGCCTCATTCAGTAGCGACAGGTTCGCGCGCCCCATGATGCGCAAGTTGACCGAGAACAACCCGGTCATCACCAGGATCCCTGCGAGTAGCACCGGAATGTGGCCCTTCGTCGACAGCAGACCGGTGACCAGCCCCGCGAGCATCCCCGCCAACAGCGCCAGTAGCGTCGCCACCGCCGGGTGAATCCCGTGCGTGATGGCCGCCACCGCGACGGCGGCGCCGAACGGGAACGTTCCTTCGACCGTCATGTCGGGAAAGTCCAAAATGCGAAACGTCAGGAACAGCCCGACCCCGAGTAACCCGTAAAGTAATCCTTGCCCGATGGCAGATACGCCTAAACTCATCTTATTCGATGACCTCCCCAGTCTTCTTCGCCTTCTCGACCACGCTGGCTGGGATCGTGATCCCCAGCTTCTTGGCTTCCTTCAGGTTAACGATCAGATCGCCGCTCGTCTCGAAGTGGATCGGCGTCGTCGCTGGCTTCTTCCCCTTCAGGGCCGCTGCGACCATTTTACCAGTCGACACGCCCAAGTGGAACTGGTTGAGGCCGATCGTGGCAAGCCCCCCGTCTTTGACCATCGTGTCGACCGTCGGGAAGACCGGGATCTTCTCGGCGTCCGTGGCGGCGATCAGCGTCTGCATCGCCCCGGCGATCGTGTTATCCGTCGGGACGAACACAGCGTCGACCTGCGTCGCCATCTCACCGGCGACCTGGTTCAAGTCGTTGGTGGAGCTGATGCCGTAGCGCTTGACCGTGAAGCCATAATCACCCGCCTGAGCTTCGACCATCTTGGCTTGGGTCTGCGCGGAGTCATCGCTGGAGGTCGCGATCACCCCCAGCACCTTGGCGTCTGGCATCAGCTGGCGGATCAGCTTCAGCTGAGCCGCGATCGGCGCTTGGTCGGAGACGCCGGTGATGTTGCCGCCGGGGCGTGTGTTGCTCTTGACCAGCTTAGCGCCCTTCGGATCAGTGATCGCGCCGAGGATGATCGGCGTCTTCTTCGTCGCGTTAGCCAGCGCCTGGGCGGCCGGCGTCGCGATGCCGACGACCACATCGGCGTTCTCGTTGACGAAGCGCTCGGACATCGTCTTCATGTTGCTCTGATCGTTCTCCGCGTTCTGGAAGTCGATCTTCACGTTCTTACCCACTGTGTAGCCTTCATCCTTCAACCCCTGGATGATCCCCTTGTGGATCTGGTCCAGCGCCGGATGGCTCATCATCTGCAGGATCCCGACGGTCGGTGTGGCCGCCTTCTTCTCCGTCTTGGTGTCGCTCGGGCGCGTCGCCACATAGGCGATCCCGACAAAAGCCAGCAATGCGATAACAACTGCGATCATTCGTTTCATGTGTTTATCCCCCTAGGATCGGTCTTGGTGCCAAAAAAACGACAGACATCCGCGCAAGCTGCGGAAATCTGCCGTGAAAAACAAAAGTCCGCATAGCCCCACTATGGGTGTCTATGCGGACGAAATGGAAGCCAACATAGACACAACCTGCGCGTCTGGCAGGTTGTGTCGTGACAACCTACCTACTGTTGGCTTTGCCAGCTCTTGATGACAGTAGATACGGAATGTTTCATGTCGGCTTCCTCCTCGAATATTTCTTGTGTCTAACGATACGGCCTTCAGCGCAGGCTGTCAACACTAATCGCGAATTTTTTTCGCAGACCGGGGTCAGGCTAGGGCGGAGACCTTCTGCAGGTGCTTCATCAGCTTGCCGGTCGCTGCGTCTTGCGCCGCCTCGGCGGCGTTGAACGCCGCGACATCCAGCGTGGCCGGAGTGTCATTCAGGCTGGCCGTCATTGCGGCACAGCCGGCAACGAACTCGGCGTATGCGCTAGTCATCAGCTTGTGATTGCCCATCAGGCGCGCCGGAACGGCCACTGCGTCTAGTTGCTGGCCCAGTGCCGCGTACTGCGTCGTGCCGGCGCTAAAGGCGGCCTTAGTCTCGGCGTAGCTTTCACTGTCGAACGCCGCCAGCGTCTCGCTATCGATCGCGGTGCGCAGCGCCTCGAACTTCGCGCTCATCGTCTCTTGGATCTCTTCGGTCTGCGTGATCACGCGGTTGACCACCTGACCGTAATGCAGCAGCTTCACCTGATTCTTATTCATCATGTTCCTCCTTAGCCTCACGAGGCGGGTCGCAAACACCCGCCGAGAAGTCCCGGCGGGTGCTGTCTATTATCAGTGTACTAGTTTTTGCGTTGACGTAAAATCAATTTTACCAATTCCACGATCACAATGATCGCCACCCCGGCGCCCAGGACCGTCAGCCACTGGTGCCAGTCGAGGCTGGTCACGTGGAACAGCCCGTTGAAGCCCGGCACGAGGATCGTGACGGCGAGCAAGACGAACGACGTCAGGATTGCCCAGTTGAACGCCTTGTTGCGGAAGGCACCGACCGTGAAGAGGCTCTGGTGGATCGACTTGACGTTGAACGCGTGGAACAGCTGGATCAGCCCCAGCGTCGCGTAGGCCATCGTCAACGCATCAGCATGCACCGCGGCGCTACCAGTGTGCACCGGCCAAGTGATCCCGATGAAGTAGACCCCGAGCGTCAGCGCGCCTTCAAGCAGCCCCTGCCAGATCACCGCCGGCCCGACGCCACCGGAGAAGAAGTTGGATTTGCGCCCGCGCGGTTTCTGGTTCATGATCCCCGGTTCCGTCGGTTCGACGCCCAGTGCAATCGCAGGGAACGTGTCGGTCACCAAGTTGATCCACAGGATGTGCACCGGTGCCAGCAGGTCCCAGCCCAGCATGGTCATCATGAACAAGGTGAGCACCTCACCGAGGTTCGCGGACAGCAGATACTGGATACTCTTTTGGATGTTGGAGAAGACCTTGCGCCCCTCTTCGACCGCCACCACGATAGTCGAGAAGTTGTCGTCGGCCAGCACCATGTCGGAGGCCCCCTTGGAGACTTCCGTTCCGGTGATGCCCATCCCGATCCCGATGTCCGCCGCCTTAAGCGCTGGTGCATCGTTGACCCCGTCGCCAGTCATTGCGACCACTTTGCCGCGCTTCTGCCAGGCGTTGACGATCCGGACCTTGTGTTCCGGCGCCACCCGAGCGTACACGCTGTACTTGGTAACGTTGCGCCCGAATTTCTCGTCGGACTGCTGGTCGAGCTCGGCCCCGGTGATCACGGCGTCGTCATCCCCGGCGTCGATGATCCCCAGCCGCACGGCGATCGCCTCTGCGGTGTCCTGGTGGTCCCCGGTGATCATAATCGGGCGGATCCCCGCCGCCTTCGCCTCCGCGACGGCCTTAGCTGCTTCCGGCCGCTCCGGGTCGATCATGCCGACCAGCCCGGCGAAGATCAAGTCGGACTCGATCGTGTCAGAATCGACGTCGTCTGGTACCTCAGGGATCTGGCGGTACGCCATCATCAGCACGCGCAGCGCCTGCTTAGCCATCGCCGTGTTTTCGGCCAGAATGGTCTCGCGGTCTGCGTCCGTCATCGGCCGGACATCCGCCCCTGTCGCGATCCGCGTCACCCGCTTCAGCAGCTGATCCGGCGCCCCCTTCGTCGCGACCAGATAGCCGCCGCTTGGCAGCTGGTGGATCGTCGACATCAGCTTCCGCTCGGAGTCGAACGGCACCTCGGCCACCCGCGGTTCGCCGGTCAGCTTGCGGTGCAAGTCGAACTCATGCTTGATTCCGTAAGCCACCAAGGCGGTCTCGGTCGGATCGCCCAGCATCGTCCCATCTTCTTGGATCTTCGTGTCGTTGGCGAAGTTCATGATGGTCATCAGTGGGTTGCCGCCGGTGATCCCGTCGGCCGCGTCATGCAACGCACCATCGTAGTAGACCTTCTCGACGGTCATCTTGTTTTGCGTCAGCGTCCCGGTCTTATCCGAGGCGATGATATCGGTCGACCCCAGCGTCTCAACCGCCGGGAGCTTGCGCACCAAGGCGTTGCGTTTGGCCATCTTCTGGGTGCCCAGCGCCAAGATGATCGTGACGATCGCCGGCAGCCCTTCTGGGATCGCTGCGACCGCCAGCGAGATCGCGGTCAAGAACATCTCGGGCAGGCTCGCCGCCCCGCGCCACAGCCCGACAGCAAAGACGATCGCAGCGATCACAAGGATCATCACGGTCAGGGTCTTGCCCAACGCCTTCAGGTTCTCCTGCAGCGGCGTGGTCGTGTCGCCGGCCGCGTTGATCATGCCGGCGATCCGGCCAACTTCCGTGTCCATCCCGGTCGCGACGACCACCCCGACCCCGCGGCCGTAGGTGATGTTCGCGTTCATGAAGGCCATGTTCGTGCGGTCCCCGATCCCGACCTCCGTTGAGTCCAAGACCCCAGTGGTCTTCTCCACCGGTACGGACTCGCCGGTCAACGCGGATTCTTCGCTCTTGAGGTTCGCGGACTCCAGTAGGCGCAAGTCAGCTGGCACCACGTCGCCGGCTTCCAGCAGCACGATGTCGCCGACGACCAGCGAGTCGCTCGGGATCGTCACGACCTGGCCGCCGCGGCGGACATGGGCATTCGGCGTCGCCATTTTTTGCAACGCGTCGATCGCCTCTTCGGCCTTGCTCTCCTGGAACACGCCGAAGACGGCGTTGAGGATCACGACCGCCAGGATGATCCCGGCGTCGGCCCACTCGTGCACGACGAAGCCGGCGATCAGGGCCGCGACCAGCAAGACGATGATCATGAAGTCCTTGAATTGGTCCAAGAAGCGCTGAGCCAGCGTCTTCTTCTCCCCCTTCGCCAACGCGTTGGGGCCGTTATTGGCCAGGCGGGTCTTCGCTTCGGCGGCAGAAAGCCCGGTCGCGAGCTCCGTCCCGACGCGGTCTAGCGTTTCGCGCTCGGTGAGCGCGTATGCGGGTTTATCGGTCAATGTGGTTCCTCCTTTTGATAGCCGGGCTGGCGGATAAAAAAGAGACTTACGGCCGCCTAAATAGACGATCCATAAGTCTCACTGATTAAGGCAGCGCCAGAATTTTAGCCTAGCTGGTGGCACTGCCGCGGATCAACCGCTAGTTACTCCCTTATGTCTACAATAACAGTATACTGTGTCAACCGGCGTTGCGCAAGCGGGTACGGTCAACTCGCCGAACCCACTCACCGCCAAAACGTGTCGAACACCGTGATCGGCAGGTGCCGCTTATGCGCAGACTTCTGGTACCACGCCTCGATCTTATCCGCAGCGGCCGCATCGATGGCCTTGCCTTCCAGATAGTCGTCGATATCGCCGTAGGTCACGCCCAGCGCAACTTCATCTGGCAGTGATGGCCGGTCTTCCTCTAGGTCAGCGGTCGGCGTCTTCTCGTAGAGGTGCGCTGGGGCGCCGAGCACCCGCAGCATCGCCGCCCCTTGCCGCTTGTCCAGTCGGGCTAGCGGCGTCACGTCAGCACCGCCATCCCCGAATTTGGTATAAAACCCGGTGATCGCCTCTGCCGCGTGGTCGGTCCCGATCACGACCCCGGCGCGTGCGCCCGCGATTGCATACTGGGCAATCATGCGGGCGCGGGCCTTGATGTTCCCCTTATTGAAGTCCGAGATCACCTCGCCGTTCGCCGCCACCGCGCTGACCATCGCGTCGACGCTGGCCTTGATGTTGACGCGTGCGGTCTCATCCGCCTGCATGAAAGCGATCGCCGCCATCGCGTCCGCCTCGTCTGCCTGCTCACCGTACGGCAAGCGCACCGCGATGAAGCGGTAGGCCTGATCCCCGGTCTCGGCACGCAGCTCCTGCATCGCCTGTTGGGCCAGTGTCCCTGCAAGCGTCGAATCCTGACCGCCGGAGATCCCGAGCACATAGGTGTGCAGCCCCGGATAATGCCGGATGTATGCCTTCAAAAAATCGACGCTGCGGCGGATCTCCGCGTTCGGGTCGATGGTCGGCTGAACGCCGAGGGCGGTGATGATCTCTTGTTGCAGTTCACGCATGTTGTTGCCTCCGTTGTTTGAGTTCACGACTACTGTACCGCGATCGGTGCGCCCGCGCACGCGGTCGTGTCAGCTATACTGTCATCGAGGCGAAAAAAGCCTGCACCAGGCAGGCTCGGTCGCCGGCCTAGAGCTTGCCCTTGGCCACTTTGGTCTTGATGTGCTTGATCAGGTTCATCTTGTTGTCCCAGGCCGCCTGCGACAAGTCGACCGGGTACTCCTGCGGATTCAAGACGCGCGTGTACTCATCCCACAGACTCGCCACGCTGTGCATGCAGAATTCGCGGATGTCACTCAGACTCGGGAGCTGGTAGACCAGCTCTCCTTGGTCAAAAATCGGCTTCAGCACCGGCCGCGCGTCGAAGTCCGTGACCGTCTTGTTGATGTAGGTGTAACTCGGGTGGAACATGTACAGCTCATCCAGATCGGTGATGTCCTCATCGGCCAGGCTGATGTAATCTCCTTCGGACTTGCCGTTGGCGTGGCGCGTGATGCGCCAGACCTGCTTTTTGCCCGGCGTCGAGACCTTCTCAGCGTTGCTGGACAGCTTGATGGTATCGACCATCTCGCCGCCTTCGTCTTCGATCGCGACGAGCTTGTACACCGCCCCGAGCGCGGGGTGATCGTACGCGGTGATCACTTTGGTCCCGACGCCCCAGATATCGATCTTAGCGCCTTGCATCTTCAGGTTCTGGATCGTGTGCTCGTCCAAGTCGTTCGACGCGACGATCTTGGTGTCCGTGAACCCTGCCTCATCGAGCTGCTGACGGACGCGCTTGGAGATGTACGCCATGTCCCCTGAGTCGATGCGCACACCTTGGAAGTTGATCTTGGCGCCCATCTCCTTGGCCACACGGATCGCCGCCGGCACCCCGGAGCGCAACGTGTCGTAGGTGTCCACCAAGAAGGTGACGTCGCGGTTGGCCTCCGCATACGCCTTGAAGGCGGCGTAATCATCGCGGTACGCCTGCACCAGTGCGTGGGCGTGCGTCCCAGAGATCGGGATGCCGAAGCGCTTGCCGGCCCGCACGTTACTGGTGGAGTTGAAGCCGCCGATGAAGGCCGCCCGCGTGCCCCAGATCGCCGCTTCCGTCTCCTGGGCACGCCGCGTCCCGAATTCCATCAGCGGATCGTTGCCGACCACTGCTCGGATCCGCGCCGCCTTCGTCGCAACGAGCGTCTGGTAATTGACCATGTTCAACAGCGCCGTTTCGATCAGCTGCCCCTGGGCCAGCGGCCCTTCGACCTGCAGGATCGGCTCATTGTTGAACACCAGGTCGCCTTCGACCGCGGCGCGGACGCTGCAGGTGAACTTGAGGTCCCGCAGGTAGTCGAGAAACGCCTCCGGCCACTCGGTCGTCTCACGCAGGTACGCGAGGTCACTGTCACTGAAGCGCAGCGCCTGCAAGTAATCCACCACGTGTTCAAGGCCGGCAAACACGGCAAATCCACTGCCGAACGGTAGGTCGCGGAAGTACATCTCAAACACCGCGTTCTTCTCGGCGATCCCCTGCTGCCAGTACGTATACATCATGTTCAGCTCATAAAAATCTGTATGAAGGACCAAACTGTCATCTTCATAGGTCATGCGAGTTTTCTCCTTTATCGGCAGTCGCCTGCCGTTATCGCCCATCAGGCGTTCAGTATTATTCAACCAGCTTGGTGACCATTATACCAGAAATCTGCCTGACGGCGTCGCTGAGCCGCAAAAGGTGTCGCGACAGCGGGCGCTTCGGGTCGTAAGCGGCCCCAAACCCAAACAGGGGGGTATGACATAACTTCTGGTGGCACGACTATTCCAGAACGTTACGTGCCATAACGCAACGCCCTAGCCGTATAAGAGCGATCCCCTGCAAAACCTAAGTTCGGGTTTTTCAGGGGATCGCTCTTATACTCTGGGCTAAACCCGCGTTATGGCACAGCCCCCTAGGGGCGCTGCATCAGCGTTCGAGGTAAAATTCGAAACGCTCACCCACGTACTGGGTGCGGACGTACTCGAACGGCCGGCCGTCTTGCAGCAGGGAGGTCTGGCGCAACCGCAAGATCGCCTCGCCTCGCTTGATCTCCAAGAAGTCCGCGATGCGTTCCGACGCCAGCTGTGCGCTGACAGTCTGCGTCGCGCCACCGAGGTGGTAGCCACCCTTTTTTTCCAGCGTGTGGTAGAACGACTTCGTCACTTCGCTCTTGGAGAAGTCCTTGACCAGGTCGTAAGGCACCGTCGCGACTTCGAAGCTGATCGGCACGCCGTCTGCGTATCGGATCCGCTCCATGCGCAGCACCTGTGCGCCATCGGGCAGCCGCAGCTTTTCGCTTTCGGACAGCGACGGCTTGGCGACGTGATACGAGATGGTCTTGCTCGACGGCTTCTTGCCCTGCGCGATCATGATGTCGGTGAAGCTGGTCACCCCGGAGACCTTCTCCTGGACCTTCTGGTTGGCGACATACGTCCCCGCCCCGATCCGGCGCTCCAAGATCCCTTCATCGACCAGCGTCTGGATCGCTTGGCGCAGCGTCATCCGCGAGACATTGAAGGTCACGGCCAAGTCGCGTTCGCTGGGGATCCGGTCCCCGACTTGCCACTTGCCGGCCTCGATGTCCTGGCGGATCTGGTTGTGGATTTGAATATAGACTGGAGATTCCAACTGATGTCGTCCTTTCTCGACCGTCACCTCAAGGCGGCGGCTCCGCGCAGATTACGTACACGGTCTAGTTTAAATGGTATAGACCAAAAAATCAACCCATCGGCCAAAACTTTGGTCTACTCCTCCTGGTCCTTGGCGATCGTCGCGTCGACGCCGGCGACCACCGCCGGCATGAAGCCCGCCGCCTCCATCGCGAGCAGGCCGGCAACGGTCGTGCCTCCAGGGCTCGAGACCTTGTCGATCAAGTCGAACGGGCTCTCGCTGCTCTGCAGGACCATTGCCCCGCTGCCCAGCACCGCCTGCGCGGCGATCCGCGTCGCGGCCGCCTTGGTCAGCCCGTACTTGACGCCGGCGCGGCTCAACGCGTCGATGAACAAGTAGACGAAGGCCGGACTGGAGCCAGACAGCGCCACGAAGGTGGAAAAGTGTGCCTCGGCCAGCTCGATCGTCTCGCCCAAAGCGGCGAACAACCCGACGACCGTTGCCAGCACTGGCTGGGCAGCGGGGTTCGCAGCATACGCCGTCATTCCAGCGTTGATCGCAACGTTCAGGTTAGGCATGGTCCGGACCAACGGGTAGTCTTTGGTACCCAGATACCCCTCGATCTGCAGGATCGAGACCCCACTCATCAGTGAGATCAGCGGCGTGACTTTCGCGGTCAGCGCCGGTTGGATCTCGGCGATCACATCGCTGGCGAGGCGAGGCTTGACCGCCAGCACGACCAGGTCCGCCTGTTCGACCACCGCTGCGTTGCTCGAAGCGGTCTGCACGCCGACCTTGGCGGCATACGCCGCATAGTGCGCCGGCGTGCCGCCGTGGATCACGATATCCGTCGGGAGCAGTGTACCGGCTTTCAACAAGCCGTCGATGATCGCTTGCGCCATATTGCCGGCGCCGATAAAGCCTAGTTTCATGTGTGTTCCTCCTTATCGCTCAGCGGTGGTGGTCAAACCAGTCTAAGATCTCCTGCAGGCGGGCGAGGCGTAGGTTCGGCAACCCGGTGCGGGACAGGTCGTGATTCGATTGCGGGAAGCGCACGAAGCGCGTATCGACGCCGCGCAGGCGCAGCGCCATGTAGAACTCCTCCCCTTGGCCGATCGGGCAGCGGTAATCTTGCTCCGAGTGTAAGACCAGCGTCGGGGTGGTCACCGCGTCCACGTACTTGAGTGGTGAAAACGCCCAGAGCGTCTCGATGTCATGAGTATCACCGGCCCAGTCACCCGTCAGCTCCCAAGGCGTGAAGTAGTAGCCGATATCGCTGGTCCCGTAGAAGCTGAGCCAGTTGGCGATCGAGCGCTGCGTCGCGGCCGCCTTGAAGCGATCGGTGTGCGTCACGATCCAATTGGTCATGAAGCCCCCGTAAGACCCACCAGTCACGTACAGGTGGGTCGCATCCGCCGTCGGGTCGAGCGCCAGCACCTGGTCGACGCCCATCATCAGGTCGTCGTAGTCGCCTTGGCCGTAATGCCCGATCACCGCCGCTTGGAACGCCTCACCGTAACCCTGCCCCCCACGCGGGTTCATCGCGATCACCCCGTAGCCGGCGCTTGCAAGGACCTGCATCTCGTGGAAAAACGTGTAGCCGTAGCCGACCTGAGGCCCACCGTGGACGTCGAGGACCACCGGGTGCTTGCCGGTAGTCGTTGGCCGGTAGTACCACCCCTCCAGTGCGAAGCCGTCGCGCGTGAAGGTGAAGTGTTCCGGCGTGACCAGCGTGTGGGTCCGCTGGTAGGCCGTGTTCGGATCGACCAGCAGCGTCTCTTCCTCCGTGATCAGGTCCAGGTAACGCAGCTGGCTCGGCGTCGTCAGCGTTGATGCGGTGAACAGCACCCCGCGCCCGTCTGGCGTCAGCGACCAGTCGCTGATCTGCCGATCCCCACCGAGGATCACGGCCAGTGGCTCGCTCGGGCCGCCGGCGTACAGGCTGAAGCGCCCGTGATCGAACCCCGTGGTCAGGTAATAGTCCGTCGTCGCATAGGCCGCTACTCGGTGGGACAAGCCCTGCTGGATGTCGCCGGTCACGTACCCGTTGATCTCCAGGTCCCACTCGGCGGTGACATCGGTGAAGGTCTGAGTCGTCAGGTCGTAATGCCACAAGTGGTTCTGCGCCGTGTTCGGGGCGTGGTTGTCCGTCCCGTAGACGAGCAGCTGCGTCCCGTCATGGGCGAACGCAACGCCACTGAAGCTGCCAGCTAGGACTGTCTGGTTGATCACGGTTTCTTCGCCAGTCGTCAGGTCGAGCAACGTCGCGACGTCGCTGAAGTCATTCGGATCCGCCGGCATGCGAGACTGGCTGTATGTCGCCTTGGTCCCATCCGGCGAGACCGCCGTCAGCTCGATCGGCGTTGCGCTCGTCAGCAGCGCCTGGCCCGACTTGTTCCCCAGTGCCTGGCGTCGCAGGGAATACGTCAACCCTTCCGGCAGGAACCCGGCGCCGTTGAGCTTGTAGCGCGCCTGGGTGATCACGGTCGGCACCGGCAGCTTGCCTGCCGCCGGAACAGGCGTGTGCGTGGTGTACAGAATGTCCGCAGCCGCCCAGAAGAACGCGTCGACGCCCGCCGGCTCGTGCGTCAGCTGGCGGGCACTGCCCCCGCTGGTCGCCTGGATGAACACCTGCGTCTTAGCCGCCTGGTCCTGGCTCAAAAACGCCAGCGTCTGACCGTCCTGGCTCAACTGAGGCGCGTGGTCGTGGCGCTGATCCGCACCGTAAGTCGTGCGCTTGCGGGTGGTCCGATCCAGGTGGCGGATCCGGCTGTAGTAGGTATTGTCCGCCTCATCCACCCAGTTCTCTTGATAGAACACCGATTGCGCCGTACCGATCGGGTAGCTCAGCGTCTTGATGGCAAAAATGTCGCGTGCTTCCACTTGCTTCATGGTATCCCTCCGTCATGCGGTATAGACTGCTTTTCTTCCAGCCTAGCGATTAGGGCGCGGCAAGTCAATGCGTGGCGCGAAAAAATTGGTCTACCTCACGTACCACAGACCGACTAGGCTGCCCGCGGCACGCGCGAACATCAAAAAAGCGAGTCAGCCGCAGCTGCTCGCTTGTGTAATGGAGGATCTAGGATTCGAACCTAGGAACCCGAAGGAACGGATTTACAGTCCGTCGCGTTTAGCCTCTTCGCTAATCCTCCGTGTGCGTTGACCGAATCAACGCTTCTTAATATACAAAATCCACGGGTCAAAATCAACCGTTTTTTTCCGCCACCGTCAGGACCACCAGCGTGCGCGTCCACTCCTGGTACCAGTCCGGACTGGCCCATTCGTACAGTCGGCGCAGGCCGTACCCCATCGGTTGGTGGTGAAACGTGGTCTGGTCCACCGTCAGTGGCGGCTGGCGCTTATGCAGGTGCCCGAAGACCACGTCGCGGACACCGGTGCGCACGAGCAAGTTGCCGAGGTGGCGCGAGCCCATCAGCGCCGTCGCCATCTGCCAATGCGGGTGGTCCGGTGCGTACACCATCATCTGCGGCGTCGGGACAAAGTGCGTCGCGTACAGCACCCGCTTGCCAGCCGCCGCAGTGACAGCGGCCTGCGTCGTCGCCAGCACTCGGGCCATGCGATCGCCGTCGCTCACCGGCTGATCGATCCCGCGGTCGATCCAGTAAGCCCGTTTCCACTGGGCGTAATCCGCCGCGGTCTTACCCGCATCCGCCGGCGCCAGACTGTAGTCGTACCAGCCGTTGTTCCCGATGACCACCGTGTCCGTGCCCGGCAGTGCGACCATTTTTTCGTGCAGGTACAGCGGCGACACCGGGCTCTGCGCCTCCGCGTAGCTGATCCCGTTGACGAGGTCGTGATTGCCCGCCAGGAAGCGCACCGTAGTCGCTGGCGCCTGGCGCTGAAGCGACTCGAAGAACGCCAAGGTCTTGGTGAAGTCGTTGAACGTATCCCCGGCGTTGACGTACACCGCGATCCCCTGGGCCGTCAGGTAAGCCGCCTGGCGCTCGGCGACTTCGAGCGGGTCGAGCTTATTCACATCGATGTGGTTATCCACGCTGAACGCGATCTTCATGCCGCACCTCCCCCCATAGTGTTCCATACCCGCCGCCTCAACGCAACTGGTCACGAGCCCGCGCCGGGTGATCACCGCGCGACGCCCAAACGGGGCCTCAGCGCAGCGGTAGTCCCCGTCACGCCGAGGCCCCGTCATCGGTCCCGTCTTGATTCAGTTTCGGGCCTGGCCCGTGATCGACCAGCAATCAGCGGCGCAATGCGCCCGGGCCCAGTCGGCGTGCTTGCGGCAGCGCGCGCACCAGCTCAGTTGACCCCTTGCATCAGCTTCTCGATCCGCGGGATCATGAAGCCAAGCACGACGGCAAACAGGATCGTGATGACCCCCACCGCCGTGAAGTAGGCGACCTCCGTGGCCGGGGTGTAGAGCTTGACGATCTGCGCGTTGATCGCCTGTGCGGCCGCGTCGGCGAGGAACCACATGCTCATCATCTGGCTGGCAAAGGCCTTCGGGGCCAGCTTGGTGGTCACGCTCAGCCCGACCGGCGAGATCAGCATTTCCGCAATCTCCACGATCGCCCAGGACAACACGAGCCACAGCGGCGAGACCCGCACGTCGGTCCCGAACAGCGCAACTGGCACGACCATCACCAGGTACGAGAGCCCGGTGAAGACTAGGCCGTACGCGAACTTTTTGGGCGAGCTCGGCTGCCTGTTGCCCAACCGCACCCAGAGCCATGCGAAGAGCGGGCCGTAAAGCAAAATGAACAGCGGGTTCAGCATCTGGAACCACCCTGGCAGGATCTGAAAACCCCCGAAGTGCAGCTGCGTCTGATCGGCGGCAAAGACCGCCAGCACGACCGACCCTTGCTCTTCGATCGCCCAAAACAGCACCGCGGCGATGAATAGCGGGATATAGGCCCAGACACGCGAGCGCTCGACCTGAGTCACCTTCTTGCTGCGCAGCATCATCACGAAGTACGTGACCGGCACCGCGATGGCGAAGACCGTGATCAGCGTGATCACGTTGGCGATCGTCAAGCTGCCGGTGACCCCCATCACGCCGAGGATCACCACCAAGGCGACCAGCCCGATCGCGACCTTGAGCAGCAGCGGCCGCAACTCGCTGGCCGTGATCGGATCCGGCGCCTGGTTGTCGGCCGGGTTGATGTACTTGCGCCCGTCGATCACATAGACGACCAACCCGACGGCCATCCCGAACGCCGCCAGCGAGAAGCCGACGTGGAAGTCATACGTCGCCTGCATCCAAGACACCACTAGCGGCGCCAGCAGCGACCCGAAGTTGATCCCCATCACGAAGATCGAGAACCCGGAGTCGCGGCGCAGGTCCTGCTCCGGGTACAGCGACCCGACCATCTCAGAGACATTCGGCTTCAGCAGCCCTGTGCCGAGCACGATCAGGGCGATCGAAGCGAACAAGGCGTTCGCGCCCATCGGCAGGCTCAACACGACGTGGCCGAGCATGATCAAGATCCCGCCCCAAAACACTGTCTTGCGACTCCCCAGCAGGCGATCGGAGATGAACCCGCCGATCGTCGAGCTGAGGTACACCAGCGAGCCGTAGATCGACATGATCGATAGTGCCGTCGCCTTGTCGAAACCCAGCCCGCCGTCGCTGACTGCGTAGTACATGTAGTAGATCAGAATGGCACGCATCCCGTAGTAGCTGAAGCGCTCCCAGAACTCGGTCATCGACAGCGTCAGCAAGCCGCGCGGATGCCCCATGAACGTTTTTGGTTGATTCAATTCCAACAGTCCTCTCACTTGGTCAGTAACCACCGAGTGAGCCTTCCGCGACGCTCCCTCAAACGCCGCGGAATCCGAGAGTCAATTATATACCTGAATGAATTCGGTAACAATATACAAAAAAACGTCGCATGGCATTTCTCATTTAACTAGTCAATTCTCACGTAATGCTCACCTGACCGCCATGGAGTATGATTTCGTCCCGTGACGACCACCGCGCAAACCACTCATGCCCGATTGAATAAAAAAACGATTAGAATTGAATGTTACCGAATGAGAATCCGGTGACGTTGGCGGGACGGCCAAGGGCCCGAGCCGATGTTGACGATCGACTCGGGCCCTATCGTTCTGCCTCTCGCCCAGGCGCCGGTCACACCAAGTGCGGCCAATCCGCCGGTTGTGGCAGCGTGACGGCGTGCGTCTGCCCGTCGAACGGATCGGTGAAGCTGAGCGCGAACGCCTGTAACCACTGGTGCGGCGTCGCCGCTGTCGGAGTCCCGTACAGCGGGTCACCGACCAGCGGGTGACCCAACGCCGCCATATGCACCCGGATCTGGTGCGTTCGGCCAGTGAACAGCGTCAACTCGACGAGGCTCATGTCGCCGGCCGTCGCCACCGTGCGGTAATCCGTGCGCGCCGGCTGACCATCCGGTGCGACCATGCGGTGGATCCCGTCTTCCGCCTTCGCCAGTGGCAATGCGATCGTACCGCTGGCTGGCTGCGGGCGGCCGGTGACCACCGCCCGGTACTGCTTCGTCAGCTGCGCCGCTTCGGCATCGAGCCGGCCTTGCGCGTAGGGGTGCTTGGCGACCAGCACCAGCCCTTCGGTGTCGCGATCCAAGCGGGTGATGATCGCCGGCTGTGGGCCCTCGACGCCGGCGGCCGCCAGATAGCCCGCAACACGGTTGAGCAGGCTGTCCGTCGGATTGCTCGGCCCCGGCACGCTGGCGAGGCCCGTCGGTTTGACCACGACCAGCCAGTTCGGCAGCTCCAGCATCACCGTCAGCGCCGCATGGCTAACGGCCACCTCTGCGCTTGGCGGCAGCTCGATGCGCACGGTCGCCCCGTGGATCATCTCAGCGTTGCCTTTGAGCTGGCTGTTATTCAGCCACACCATCCCCGCGTCGAGCAGCCGCTTGAACAAGCGGTGGCTGACCCCGTTTTTAGCCAGCAGGCGCTTGACGGTCGTGGCCTTGTTCGCCTTGAAGTTGAAAGTATATCGCATGATTGCCTCGATTCCTGATTTTCTCTCTATTATACCGGACATTTGGCTCGCCTTGCGGTAGACTAGATAAAAATCCCTTGGAGGCGCTCTCATGCTTGATGATCCCAATGCCCTGACCCAGCTCCACGACGACGCAGGCGCCGTCTACTTCGACTACCACGGCTGGCACGCGCGCCTCAGTGCGGTGAACGACCACCTCGCCCGCCTGACCGTCACGGCCGGTGACTGGCCGACGCAACCTAGCATCCCGGTCGACCCGACGATCGAGAAACACGCGGACCACACGATCGCCACCGGCGGCGCGGGCCAGCGCTTCGACGCCCCCCTGATCACCGCCACGGCCACCCAGCCCATTCGTTGCACGGACGGCGTGGTGACGCTCGGGGCCCACACACTGACGCTGGGCGCGGGGCGACTGGCCATCACCCGCGGCCCGGCCCCGGTCTGCACCGTGTTCTTGCCCCAGCTGACCGACCACGAGTGGACCACCCGTATCCGTAGCCTGCCTGGTGCGGCCTACTTCGGCGGCGGGGTCCAGAACGGGCGGGTCAACCTCAACGGCCTGCTCGTCGCGATCAAAAACGAGAACCGCTGGACGCGCGGCAGCGTCACCAGCCCGGTCCCATTCTACTGGAGCACCAGCGGCTACGGGGTCCTGATCAACTCCTTCACACCCGGCGAGTACGACTTCGCCGACCCGCATGCTGGCGTCTACCTGCGTCACGAAGACGCCGTTTTCGATGCCTACCTGATCCTGGGTGCCACGCCCCAGGCGCTGATCCACGGCTACCACGAGCTGAGCGGTCTGCCGGTGGTCAGCCCGCGCTTCGCGTTTTACCCCGCTCACTTCAACGCTTACAACCGCGACTACTGGGTCCCTGTGACGCCTGACTCTGCCGGTGCGATCCAGTTCGCCGATGGGCTGTGGTACAAGGAGTACCAGCCGATCAAAGCCGAGACCTTCAACACCGGCTACCGTGCCGGTACGATCACCGTCGCCGGCGTCACGCTGGTCCCCAATGTGACCGGCAACGGCCAGGTCACCTTCACCGACGCCGACGCGCAAGGCATGCCGCGCACCGCGATCCGCGAGACGCTCAACGGTGAACACGACCCGCAGTTCTCTGCTCGCGCAGTGATCGCGCGTTACGCCGCGCACGACGTGCCACTGGGGTGGTTCCTGCCGAACGACGGCTACGGGGCTGGCTACGGTCAGACTGAGACGCTGGCCGGCGACCTCGCCAACCTCCAAGCCTTCGCCGACTACGCCCACACCCAAGGGATCGCGACCGGGCTCTGGACGCAGGCGAACCTGTCGCCGGCAGACCCCGCGCACCCGCGCAAAGGTGAGCGCGACTTTGCCCGGGAGCTGGACGCCGGCGTGCGCGCGATCAAGACCGATGTCGCCTGGGTCGGCGAGGGCTACACCTTCGGCCTCAACGCCACTCACCGAGCGGCCGCCGAGTTCACCCAGCGCGACTTGCGCCCGATGATCGTCACACTGGATGGTTGGGCTGGCACCCAACGCAACGCGACCGTCTGGAGCGGCGATCAGGCCGGTGCCGACTGGGTCAACGTGCGCACACACATCGCCACCTACTTGTCCGCCGGGCTCTCGGGCCTCCCGAACATCGCCAGCGACGTCGATGGGATCTACGCCGGGGGCGATCCGGTGATCCAGACCCGCGACTTGCAGTGGAAAGCCTTCACGCCGACCTTCTTTGCCATGGACGGCTGGGGCGATGCACCGCGCCTGATGGGGATGCAGCTCCCGGCCCCATTCAACGCGATCGATGCGGCCTACCTGCGGTTCCATACGACACTGATCCCTTACCTCTACAGCCTCGCCCACGCGGCCCGCACGACTGGCGCCCCGGTCCTGCGCCCGACCTTCTGGCAGGCCCCAGACGACTACACCACTAGCGCAGCGTTAGAGGACCAATTCCTCGTCGGTTCAGCGTTACTGGTCGCCCCGGTCACGTCCGCCTATGGCCTGCAGGCCGACGGCAGCGGGGTGCGCGACCACCTCTTCCTGCCAGCTGGCGACTGGGTCGACTGGTGGTGCGGCCAAGTCTACCACGGCCCGCAGACGCTCGCAGACGTGGCGGTGCCGCTCGATCGCGTCCCCGTATTCGTGCGCGCCGGCGCGATCCTCCCGCTGACCCCCGCCCACCAGAACCCGGCAGCGGCGACCCAGGCCCGCCACTTCGAGTGGTTCCCCGGCGCGCCAACCCGCTTCACACTCACCGAAGACGACGGGCAGACCCAAGCCTACCTGCACGGCGCACAAGCCACAACCACGCTGGACAGCGACGGCCAGCACCTGCTGATCGATGCGACCCAGGGCGAGTACACCGGCCAGCGCGAGCGCGTCAACGTGACCGTCTTCATCGCCGGGGCCACCGCTCCTGTGACGGTGACGGTCGGTGGCCGGTCGGTCACACCGACCGTCACGGTGGGCCCGCGGCCGGCCGACCCGCTGAAGCGCCCGGCCCCTGGCCTGACCCTTGACCTCGGCGTCTGCTCGATCCGCGAGCCGATCGTGATCACGCTACCGGACTGATCGTCAGCCGGTGGCCGTGGCTGGCGTAACGGCCCGCAGGCGACACCCGCCGCTTCCAGATCAGGCCCGGCCCATCAAGCGCCGCCCGTTGTCACGCAAGTCACGCCCAACGTGCGAACGGGCCCAACCCGGTGGACAAGCTCACGTCTGGCTCAGCCGGTGGCGCGTCTCGGGCGACTTGCAAAACCGCTTCCACTTGGACTATGGTAGAGGCAGCGACTATTTTTGATGGAGGTGTCTCATGATCCAGAAGAGCGATATTGCGTATGGCCCAGACCCGCTACAGCAGGCCGATATCTATTTGCCTGACCAGCCCAACGGTGCCGCGATCGTGTTCGTGCACGGCGGCGGGTGGTTCCGCGGCGACAAGGCCCAAGACGCGGCGATCGGTGAGGCTTTTGCCGCGGCGGGCTACGTCACTGCGCTGCCGAACTATCGCTTGGCCCCTGGCCACCGCTTCCCGACCGCTCAGACAGACGTCGATGCCTTTCTCGACTGGTTCAGCGCGACGGATTACCCGTTCGAGCCGACGCGGATCGGACTGCTCGGCGCTAGCGTTGGTGGGACCATGGCGCTGACGAACAGCCTGACCAGCGGCCGGCCGGTCGTCACCTGGTCAGCGATCGTCGACCTCGCCAACTGGATCCAAAAACACCAGACGGTCAAGGCGGCGTTGGATGCCCGCACTGAGCTCGGCTTGACCGAGATCCACGCGATCCACGATGCGTTTTACAAATATTTTGTGCAGACTTACCTCGGTGACCTGTCGCCGCAGAAGCTGACCGCCGTGAACCCGATGAACCACCTGACCGAGACCCTCGGCCCAACGCTGATGTACAACTCGACGGATGAGCTCGCCCCCCTGCCAGGCGTCTTTCGCTTCTTGGAGCAAGCCGCCGCGTTCAAACGCGACATCGCAGTCCACGTCGTCCCTGGCACCGGCCACGCCCGGGCCTACACGGACTTCGCACTGCCTGGGACCCGCCAGTTCTTCGACTATCACCTGCGCCAGGACTGAATCACACCGGATCGCCCCAGCTGTGGGCGATTTTTTTGCTTGCATAATCGAACGTATGTTTGTATTATCGACTCATGGAGGTGAGCGCATGGACCATGCAGCCTATATCCGCCGCGTCAGCAGCTTCTTTGCGCACGAGTACGTCGACCGCGGGATGCTGAAGTGGCAAGGGTTTTTCTTATCCGATCACACCGCCGCCCTGAAGCGGCAGGCCGCCGCAGAACAGGCTGCCCCGACCGACCTGCCCGCGCAGTCGCAAGCACTGATCCGGGCCGCGCTGGCGCGTGCGTTTGCCACCGGCCAGTCAGTGCGCGCGCAGCCCACTGGCTTGACCCCCGACGGCACCCACCTGCCGCCGTTCGTCGGTGTAGTCGGTGGCTACACCACAGACGACGGCGTGCGGATCGGCACGCAGACCGTGACGATCACTGAGCTACGCCACGTCGCCGTCCTTCCGTTCAAAAAATAGTGAAATCTTAAGCAGATGGTGGTATGATTGGTCCTCGTTGTTCCAACCAAGCAAGGAGGGTCATCATGACCACATCGTTTCGCCCCTGCACGCCAGCCGATATCGATCAGCTGCGCACGCTCAGCGTCGAGACATTCACCGACGCGTTCGGCGCGCAGAACACCCCGGCTGACCTGCAGGACTACTTGGCCCACGCCTACGCCCCAGAGGCGCTGCGCCGCGAGCTCACCACGCCGAATTCGACATTCTACTTCGCCTTCGTCGGCTGCACGCTGGCCGGCTACGCCAAGCTGAACACCGACGACGCGCAGTCCGAGCAGATGGGACCCGACTACCTCGAGGTCGAGCGCCTCTACATCCGCCGCGACTTCCAGCACCAAGGCCTGGGCCGCCAGCTGCTCACCCTCGCGGCAGCGCGCGCTGAAGCGCTGGGCAAGCACTACCTTTGGTTAGGCGTCTGGGCGCTCAACACCGATGCCCAGGCCTTTTACACCGCGGCGGGCTTCCACACGATCGGGCAACACCCCTTCACGCTCGGCACCAGCGTTCAAGTCGACCTGATGCTCGAAAAACACCTCGGGTGACCCCATACCCGGCGGCCCCCAGCGGGAAAGCGCCGCTGAGCCATCAAGCACCCCTCTGCAAGCCCGACTTAGGGTGCTGCAGGGGGGTGCGTTTAGCTTGTGCTGCCTCGTCGGGCCCGCGCTGTGATCGGGCCCTCAGTCCTTGCGCGCCAAGATCGAGACATTGCCTTCGTTCAGGTCAACTTGAGGCAGGTACCCGGTCTGATTGTAGACATCGAGGTAAAACGCGTCGGCCACGACGCCCAGGATCGAGGTCGAGAGGTTCTTCAGCCCCAGTAAGGCATCGTTACCAGTCGCCGCCTGGATCCCGAGCTGGCCGATCCCGCCATGCGAGAAGACCAGCGCGTTGTCATCCGGGCCCAAGGCGCGGGCGATCGTCCAAAGCGCCGCCGTGAAGCGGCGACGCGCCTGGGTGAAGTCCTCCACGCCAAGGGCGACCAGCCCAGGATCGGGCTGGCGCGCAGAGAGCTTTTGGAACAGCGCCGGGGCGGACGCGACCAGCGCCGCTTGGGTCTGCCCCTCCCACTGGCCGAACGAGAGCTCCGTCAGGCCCGCCACCGTCTGGCACGGTGGTAGCGGGGTCGTCATCGCCGTGGCGACGCGGGCGGCGCTGGCTTGCGCACGGCCCAGCGGACTGCTGTACACCGCCGCGAAGCGGTACTGATCCAGGTAGGCGGCGAGCGCTTGATACTGCTCCTGATCGTCGGTCAGTAAGGGACTGTCTGCGCCGGCCCCCTGTAACCGCTTCGCCAGGTTCCACTGCGTCTTGCCGTGCCGAACGATGAATACCCGGCGCATCAGACGCGCCCCACGGTGTCACCGCGCAGACCGCGACGCAGCGTTTCCAGCGACGTCGCCTCATCGTAGGCGATGTTGCCGAGGTTGACCCCCGGTCCGAACTTGAGGATCAGGGCGACCTGCTGGGCCTTCAACGGGGCTTCAAAGATCAACTGGTCGACGCCCGCGGTCGCCAAGGCCGCCAGCTCGTCTGCAATGATGTCACCGTTGGCGTCGTAGATCCCGATGTTCTTGCCGGCTTCGCGCGCCTCAAGGATCACCGCTTCTGCCCCGCTTTCGAGGTCGGCCTGGATCTGCGCCAGCCGCTGGGCCACCGTCAGCTCGTGGTCGAGCGCCGGGGTCTTCTTGCCAACCTCCGTGAGGACCGTCAGCCCGGCCGCGCGGGCCTGCTGGATCAACGCGCGGCGCACCTCAGGGGCGATCGTCGTCGACCCATCCGAGACCTCGATGGCGGTGAAGCCCAGTGCCTTGGCTTCGGCCAAAAACGCGTCAGCGCGGCCGGCCGCCACAGCGACCTCCAGCAGCGTGCCGCCTGGGTATGGCACGATCCCCGCGGCGCGGTACCTCGCCGTCTTCGCGGCGATCAAGTCCGCCGACATCGTCGCCGCAGTCCCCCAGCCGAATTTGACCCAGCTGATCGACGCCCCGGCCGTGGCGATCAGATCGGTGACCGCATTCAGCCCCAGGCCCTTATCCAGCACCATCGTCCGACCGTGTGGTGCGGCCCCCGGGGTGATCGATCGTTCAAATGCTTGCATTCCCTCGCCTCCTCATGATTAGCGTCATTGTCCGCCGTACTGACGACGCGGGCCGGACCAATTCGTGAAGAAAGCGTGATGATTTAATGAAATCTTGACCACGTCGGGCCCGCCGACCTGCTATAATCAGCGCAATAGGAGGTGCCTTATGACCAAGTACCGCTACCCACTACTACTTGCGATCGTCGCGATCGCACTGCCGCTGATCGGTGCCCACTTCTCGTGGCTCGACCGCGCTGGCTGGCTGCATGAACCCTTCTTCTTCACGGTGCCGCTCGGCTACGCCCTCTTGGCTGTCGCCGTGGTCTGGGCGATCGTGATCGCCGTCAAGCATCACCGCCAGGCCCACTGACAAAAAATAATTCTGGTCCGCTGAGCAGTCGCTCGGCGGATTTTTTTTGCGTCGTGCAGTTCGGCCTATACCACTAGGAAAATTCGGTTCGAAAAGGCTTCGACGGAAGCGGTCACGATAACCTTGTTTATATAAATAAAATCCTATAATAATAATAGTTATTCACGTTGTTCGTGATGAAACTATCTGGTACGATTTTCGTAGCGATAGATCAAATTGCTAACAACCTAAGGAGGAACCACTCAATGTTTCATACCCGGACCCTACTGACCGCCGCCTTCGCTGGCCTGCTACTGGCAAGCGCGCAACTGACCCCCGTCGCCGCTGCCGAAGCCAAGGTCACCGATCAGACCACCGCGACCGTCCAGATCACCGATACCGATCCGGCAGACGGCGGCTTGACGCTGATCCAGGCGCCGAACTTCGACTTCAAGACCGTCGCCGCCGAAGCGATCTACAACGGCTTCGAACGCACCGCGACCGCCGATCAGGACCTGATCGTGCTCGACGCGCGCCCGTTCGATGACGCCAACGGCTGGACCCTGACCACCCAACTCGGAGCGTTCCGCAACGCCCGGGCGGGTGAGCTGAACACCAGCGCCCTGGCCTTCAACACGACCGTCACCGACCCCGCCTTTGCGGCTAACGGTGAGCTGACGACCAACGGTAACGCGACGCTGGTCGTAAGCCCTGCCAGCATCCGTGGGACCCAGGCACTGGCGGCCGATGGCTTGCACGTCAAACTGACCCAGACCGGCACACAGTTGCAGGTCAAAAAAGGCGATCGCTTCACCGCTGATCTGACCTGGACCCTTGCCCCTGCCGCCGCCACGCCGGCCGGCTTGTAACCCCCACTAAGGAGGTCCCCTTGCGTCACTTAGTCTTCCTTTTGCTGATCGCCTTGAGCTTGCCGGCGACGCCTGTGGCCGGTGCCGAATCTGGTGCCGGCTTTACGCTGACGTCAGCCGTGCCGGATTCGGCGGTGACTAGCTACGTCCGCCTCACGCTGCCCGCCAACGCCGACCGTCACCTGCAGTTTCGCGTCAGCAACCTGACCGATACTGCGGCGACCTACACCGCGCAAGTCACCGATGCCAGCACCGGGCCCGAGGGCAAGATTACCTATGTCCCCGGGACCCCACAGCCTAGCGAAACGACGCGCTTGAGTCACTTCGCTCGCCTCACGGCGCCCACGCTGAGCGTGGGCGCCCACTCGACCAAGACGGTGACCGTCCGGGTCCAGGTGCCGGCGACCGGGGTGCCGGGGGACCTTCTCGGGGCCTTGTACGTGCGCCGCGACCGCCAAGCCGACCAGGCCGGCGAAGGGCTTCAGAATCGCTTCGCCATGGCGGTACCGATCCACCTGACCGGTACGACGCCACCCCCAGCGCGCCCGCGCTTGTCGCTGAAGCAAGCCAAGCTCCTGTCACGTCCGACCGGACTGGCGGTCAGCGCCTTGCTGACGAATCACAGCCCGCGCACATTCGGCGCAATCACCCTGACGACCACCGTGACCACGGCCGCTGGCCATCAAGTGACCCGCCAGCAGCTGACCCAAGCCGAGATGGCCCCGACCAGCGTGATGCCGCTGAATCTGCCCCTGGCGGCCCGCCAGCTCGGGCCCGGTCGCTACACCGTGGCCGTTACGCTGCGATCGGGCCGCCAGCGTTACCAGCTACGCGACCACTTCACGATCAAGGCAACGGCCACCGCCGCCCGGCCAGGGGCTCGCCCTACGCGTCTCGGGCCGTGGATGTGGCTGTCCCTGGGCCTGGCCGGTGTGGTCTTGCTCCTCTTGCTGTTGCTCTGGCGCCAGCACCGGCGGGAGGCAACGCCATGACGCCCGCATGGTCAGGCCGGGCCCTGGTGTTTGGCAGTCTCCTCACCCTCGCACTGTGGGGCCCCGCCACCGAGTCCGTGGCAGCTGCGGCGCACCATCAGCACAGCCACGCCCAGCTGCTCGTGACGACCGACAGTCCATCACTGCCGCCGATCTCACCACCGCAGCCGGTCCAGACCGTCGTCCCGGCGCCGACCACCTCGCGTCGCACCGGCCGCTTGCCGGCCACTGGCAACACGCCTGGCGGCTGGCTGGTCGGGCTCCTCGTGCTGAGCGGCTGGTGCCTGGTCCTGACCCACCGGAGAAAGGAGGCTACCCATGCCACGCACTGATCGCCGCGTGTACCTGGTGATCGTCGCCCTGATCGGTTGCTTACTGGGCTGGGCGCCGCATCACCGGACACACGCCATCACGACCCCGATCCTCCCGCAGGTCAGCCGCTGGGCACCGGCCTATATCGCACCGACTGCGCCAGGCTCGGATTTTGTTAACGGCTTCCGCGCGCCGACTCCGAATCAACCCGGGCTGTCCCTCAAGGCTGGTGGGACCTTGATCGTCCCTTACCTTTACCAACGCGCTGTGCTGAACGACCTGTGGGCCAAGCTGGTGATCACACTCCACGTCTGGCAGGTCAGCGACACCGCGCCGTACGTCGCCACGCGCGTCCACACCCAGTCCGAGACCCACACCGCCGCTGCGTTCACCTACAAGTTCGACGGGCGGATGGAATACGTCCCGCCGACACCTGGCGTCTATTTCTTTCAGTTCACCGCCGGTCGCGACACCAAAACGACGAGCTACGCGAGCAACATGGTCCAGCTTGAGGTGACCCCGACGCTGATCCCACCGACCAAGCTGACGATCACCGGTCCAACCACCGTTTTGCCTGCCCTGGGGGACGACCCGTGGTGGCCGGCGACGGCGACCGTATGGCCAAGCAACGCGACCGCACCGCTCACCTGGTCGGGTTCGGCGGGGTTACGTGTCGCACCGATCCACGGTGGCAGCACCGCGCTGACCCCGCTGATGCCACAAGCGATCAACTGGGCGCCGACCCGCGCCGGGTTTCCGGAGACCCTCCGTGTGACTAGCGGACCGATCGAGGCGACCCACACCGTGCTCGTCGGCGGGCTCACCGCCTTGGACCTTGACCTCGACCAGCACCAAGCACGGACCTTCACGCACGCCCCGAACGGGTTGGTCAGCCTGGCCAACTTGCTGCCGGACGCCACTTGGCACTACCAGTGGTTCCGCTACTCGACCACGGCCGCCGACCACGGGCCACAACTAGACCCGGACAGTGACACCGCGCTGACCCCGGCGCTCGGTGTGACCAATGCCAGCGGCCAGACCAATACGCTGAGCGACGATGCGGTCGCCTTGACCCTGAACCGGACCGGTGCGGCGATGCGCCACGCGCGCCTTGCCCAGCGAGCCGGGACCCCCGACGTCCTGCAGCTCGTGCTCACCGCCACACAGGCGGGCCACGTCTACACCTACAGCACGAACTACGCGGGGCTGAGTGTTCACCATGGTCCTGGCCACCTGACGCTTCACGCCCCGACGCACCTCCGCTGGCAGATGGACTGGGCGACGTTCTACGACGCCCGTGCGGTCCCAGCGCTCAAGGCAGGGCCGGTGGCGATCCGCGACACGCGCCCGCCGGAGTTCGAAGGCGCTGAACCGTGGCAACTCAGCGCGCAGCTACACACCGGCCGTGCCGGGTTCCCCTTCGTCCTCGCCTTCACCTTAGACGAGCAGACGGTCCGGCTGCTCCCCAACGGCCCCAGCCAACTGGTCGCAGCCAGCAGGACCGGCAGCGCGACCCTGCCGCTGATCGCGACGGCGACTGCGCTGCGTCAAGCGGTCGATCGCACCCACTTCAGCGCGACCGTCGATTGGACGCTGACGACCGCGATCCCGACGCTCGACGCCTTGCCATGACAAGAAGACCGGCCCGATGTGGGCTGGTCTTCTTGCGTCAGCGGGTCAAAACGCAAAAATTGACTCGTCAGTCATTGACCAATTGGACAACAGGGCGTACACTCTAGCCGTAATCAAATCACCGGCGCCAGACGCGCCCATTGGAGGCATCCTTATGACACAACCCGTCGTTGTGATCGATCAGCTTCAGAAGAATTTTGGCTCATTCAAGGCCCTCAAAGACATTACCCTCACGGTCAATCCCGGTGAGGTATTCGGCTTCATCGGGCCCAACGGCGCCGGGAAGTCGACGACGATCCGTACCCTGCTTGGCATCCTCCAAAAATCCGGCGGGCGGGCAACGATCTTCGGTCAAGACGTCTGGACCGACGCCGTTGCGATCCACAAGCGCCTCGCCTATGTGCCCGGAGATGTCTACCTGTGGCCGAACCTCAGCGGTGGCGAGGTGATCGACTTGTTCCTGCGCCTGAACGACCAGGCCCACACGGCCCGCACCGATGCGCTGATCCAGAAGTTCGACCTCGATCCGCGCAAGAAGGCCCGCACCTACTCCAAAGGCAACCGGCAAAAAGTCGCGCTGATCGCCGCGTTTTCGACCGACGCCGAGCTGTACATCTTCGACGAGCCGACCAGCGGCCTTGACCCGCTGATGGAAGAAGTCTTTCAGCAAGAAGTCCTTGCGCTCAAGGCCGCAGGCAAAAGTGTCCTGCTGTCCAGCCATATCTTGAGCGAAGTCGAACGGATGTGTGATCGGATCGGGATCATCCGCGATGGTCGGATCATCGAGACCGGGACACTGGACGACATGCGCCAGCTCTCCCGCACCCAGGTGACCGTCACGACCACCCTGCCGCTGGCTTCGATCCAGTCGCTGCCCGCGGTCCATCACTTCGATGCTCCCGACGCGCACAAGGCGACCTTTGCCGTTGACTCCGAGGCGCTCGGCAGCGTGATGTCGGCGCTCGCGCCGCTGGGCATCACCGCCCTGCAGAGCACCCCACCGACGCTGGAGGACCTGTTCCTGCGCTATTACAATCAGGAAGGCGGGGAAGCGGATGCGCAACACTAACACGAAAGCCGGCTTCTTGCTCCGGTCAGCCCTGCGCCGGGATTGGTTGAAGATCACCCTGTGGCTGATCGGGCTCGCCGGCTTGATGGCCGGTGCGGCGGCCAAATTCGATACGCTGTACGGCACCCCCAAGACCATGGCCACCATCGTCGAGACGTTGAAGACGCCCGCGATGGTCTCGTTGCTCGGCCCGTTCACCGCCAGCAAGCCTTACACGGTCGCGAACGTGTACGCCGCTGAGATGATGGTGTTCATGGGGCTGTTCGTCGCGATGATGAACATCTACTTCGCCGTGCACGCGACCCGCGCGGAAGAAGACTCCGGCGTCGCAGAGCTGATCCGCGCGCACGCCGTCGGGCGCAGCGCGAGCCTGAGCGCCGCAGTCCTGGAACTGATCGTGATCAACCTCGGGGCTGGTGTGCTTGAGGCACTCGGCCTGCAAGCATCCGGCATGTCCGGCACCGATATCGCCGGGAACTGGTTGTTCGGGCTAGGGCTGGCCGCGTTTGGTCTGATGTTCGGGGCCTTCACCCTGCTCGCCGCCCAGATCGCTGAATCCGGCCGCGGTGCGACGATCATCAGCTACAGCTGGCTCGGGTTACTGTTCATCGCCCGCATGGGGACGGACATCCAGGACCCTGACCTGACCTGGTGGACCATCTACGGCTGGATCGAAAAACTCGAGATCTACGATGGCAACAATTGGGCCCCAGTCGGCCTGATGCTGGCGCTGACCGCCCTTGTCGGCGGGGTTGCGCTGTGGTTGGGGACAACGCGCGACCTCGGCGCTGGGCTGCTCCCGCAGCGCAACGGCCGCCGGACGGCAAGCGCCTTCCTGCGCGGGCCACTGGCGTTGGTCGCACGTCTGGAGCGCACCAGTACGATCATCTGGCTGGTGTCGCTATTCATCCTTGGTGCGACCTATGGTTCGATCTTCGGGACCGCCGGTGATCTGATGGCCTCCAATCCGACCATGGCCAAGCTGATCGGGACCACCGGGCTTCGCCTGGCGAACCGGGCGATCGTCTTATCCTTTGCCAACAAACTGGCGATCATCTTCGTGATCCTCGCCACCATCCCTGGGCTGATCACCCTGTTTCGGCTCAACCGCGACGAGCGGCACGGCTACTTCGAGCAACTCCACGCTCGCAGCGTCTCCCGCGCCCGGCTGTACTTCAGCGTCGCCGGCTTCGGGCTCGTCTGCGCCATCATTGCATTCGCGCTCGCCGTCCTCGGCATGACCGCCGCCGGTGCGGCCTCGATGGGCGCAGACATGCCGAGCCTGGCCCGCTTCATGCGCGCCTTTTGGGGGTACGCCCCGGCGCTGATCGCAACATTCGGCGTTGCCGCCCTACTCGTCGGCCTGTTACCGAAGTGGCAAAACCTCGCGTGGGCCTTGCCCGCCTACGGATTTTTCTCCCTGTACCTGGGCAGCCTGATGGACTTCCCGAAGTGGGCACAGCAGCTGACGCCATATGGCTGGGTCAACAACGTCCCACTGCGTCAGGTCCAGTGGGGGCCGGCCGCCTGGATGACGGCTCTGGGCCTCGCCTTGCTCATCGCCGGCTACCTGGCGTATGCTAGACGTGACTTATTAGAAAACTAGGTGACAACATGCCAAGAACCAGACAACCGATCGACCCGGAGAAACAGGCGCGCATCCTCGCCGCCAGCCAACATGAATTCGCGACGCACGGCTACCGCGACGCCAAGACCGACGACATTGCAGCCGCGGCGGACGTCTCCAAGGGGCTCGTATTCCACTACTTCGGCTCGAAGGCCAACCTCTACCTACAGACCGTTCAGGCCACTTTCGACAAGATCATGGCCGTCGCCGATCTCAGTGTCTGGCAGGACTCGACTGACCTGCGGGAGATGGTCGCCCGGGCGACGCGCTATAAGCTCCAGCTCCAGCTGACTTACCCGGAAGAGTTCACACTCGCCATGGCGGCCTACGCGGAGTCCGGCAACCTGCCGGAGGGCTTGCGCGGCAAGGTGCAGGCGATCTGGCAGCGCCTGCTGTCGACCAACGTCCCGGACATGATTGGCCCCGTCCTCGCCCGCCTACCACTGCGCGACGGGATCGACCCGACCGACGTCGCCACCCTTGTGATGGCGATGACCAATCTGATCGGGGAGCAGAGCAAGGCGATGCTGCAGCGCAACCCGAACATGAAGATCGACGAATTTGAACCCGTGATCGCCAATGTCATGACCTACATGGACATCTTGGAACACGGCTTCCTGAAATAACAGCAAGGCGCTGTACCATAACCTCTGGTGGCACGACTATTCCAGAACGTTACGTGCCATAACGCAACGCCCTAGCCGTATAAGAGCGATCCCCCGCAAAACCTAAGTTCGGGTTTTGCAGGGGATCGCTCTTATACTCTGGGCTAAAACCGCGTTATGGCACAGCCCCTTGCTGTTATTAATTGAGCTTACGCGTACGACCCGCCTAACGCCGGCCCGCAGAGATCGGGAGCATGTTCGCCTGCATCATGCAGACCTTCGCCGCCAAGTGGTTCGCCAGGCTGATCGAATCGCGCAGCGACAGGCCCTTGCTGAGTCCGGCCAGCATCCCCCCGCAGTGTGAATCACCGGCACCGACCGTGTTGACGACCTTGACGGCTTCGCCAGGGACGATGCCCTGGTCGGCCTCGCTGGCGTAGTAGTACGTGCCGCGTGCCCCAAGCGTGACGACCACCGGCTGGTGGGTCAACGCGTGCAGGTAAGCCACCCGTTCGGCAAAGGTCTCACCACGTGCGACCTGCGGCAACTCGACCTCGTTACAGTGCACCATCACGCCCGACTTCAAGAGCGCCATCAGGATCTCCTGGTCGACCGTCTCGATCCGCGCCGCAACGTCGAACAGGACCGTGGCGCCAGGCCGACGCCGGTCGTACACCGTCAAGACGTCCTGCGCGACTAGCGGGTTAGACAGCTGGAAGCCGCTGAGGTAGAGCAGGTCGTAGCTGCTAAAATCCAGATGCGTCATCCAATCGGCGCGCATCAGCTGCTCCATCCCCGGCAGCACGATGAACGTCCGCTCACCGTTCGGCTCGATCATCGCGACCGTCCAACCGTTATCGGCCGTCCCCGGGATCACACGCGGCGTCTCACCGATCTTGCGGATGTGTGCCGCGATCCGATCCGCGTTCGCCCCGTGGCCGACCGGCACGAACAAGTCCGCCTGCGCCCCAGCGTAGCGCATACCGCAATAGGCGTTGATCGCGCAGCCACCGACTTGGTACTCGAGAAAATCGCCCAGCGAATTGCCGCCGCTGCCCGGAACGCTTGGCACGTTCATCAGGGCGTCGACCAGTGCCGTGCCGAAGATCAGGGTTTTAGTCATGAGAAAATTGATATCCTCCTGTAAATTGTCTTACAGTTAGTTGTACCGCATTTGGTGGGCGAAAGTCTAGACCACTGGCCGATTTCACCCCCAGTAACGCAAAGGCCCGATCGGCGATCGATCGGGCCTTGGGTCATACGTCACTCACGCCGTCGCGGCCGGTGTCCGGTTCCGCCGCCACCACCAGATCATCCCGCCGACCAGCAGGACGATCACAGCACCCAGCCCGCCGACCAGATACCAGATCCATGTCGACGGTGGTGCAGGCGTCGGGGTCAGGCCGAGTGCCTTGTTGACCTTCGCGGCTTCCTTCGCTTTGATCGAGAACGACTCCGTGAAGTTCCAGGTCTTGCCGCCGGCCTTGGCGACCACCGTCACGTCGTAGTCCTCCGCTTTGAGTTCCTTGGTCGTGTTCACTGTCAGTGGCAAGGACGAGTTCGGCGCCATCGACCAATCCTTGACCGTTCGTGTAAGCGTCGGCTTCTCGTCACCTTTGCGTGTCACCTTGACCGTCGCCGTCATCCCGTCCACGAAGATCGGCGCCACGTTGCGCAGGTTCACGATCACCCCACCACTGCTGTCGATCGTCCCGGCGGAGACCTGTCCGAGCCTCAGATCCGGCTTGGTCGTCACGACTGCGTTCTCATCCGTCTGCAGCTGCACCCCGATGATCATGGCGAACTGGTTATTCAGGCTGATCCCGCTGTCACCAGATTCTGCCGCACTGACCGACTGATCGAGGACGTAGATCCCGCCGAGTTTGACCCCGGTGAAGCCACCGGCTGGGATCTGCAGCGGGATCGTCACGATCTGACTCTGCCCTGCCGGGACCTTGACCTCTTGCTCCGGCTTGCTGCTGAGGCTGCTCAGCGGCTGCTTCAGCGAGGCGTCCAACTTAGTGCCCGGCTCGTAGCCGATCTCCCCGTTCGCCTGGCTGGCGGCATTCGTCAGAGTGACTGTGAATGTCTTGGCCTGGTCACTGGTGTTGTCGATCTGCACCTGCAGATCACGCGCGCGGCCCGGCGTCGCGACCAGGTTGAAGTAATCGGTCACCGTGTTGAGCTGATCCGACCCGATCAGCGGGGCAACCGAGAAGCCAGCCCCCTCCGCCCGGACCAACTGATGATGGGTCAAGCTGAGCCCCAGCATCAACGCGAGAAACCCCAGCACGAATCGCAGTATTTTCATAGATGACATCTCCTGACTTCTGGCCTGTATACAGAAATTAATTATATTAACTATTTTAATTGTATAAAGGTGGCCCTTGTCGGTGCAACTTTCGACCCTTAAGCACACAGAAAAAGACGGGGTCATCCCCGCCTTCAACTCGCTTGATTTAGCGCGTATTCGACATCTCCCATGTGATCGTCGCCGATTTTTGACCGGCACTGACAAGGTCGAATTGATCGATCACGAGCTGACTTTCAGTCACACGCTGGTGACCGTTCATGTCGGCCATCACTGTGGTCGTCGTGTTGTTATCCTGCAGACTGACCCACTGGCCCCCGGCTCTGAACTTCAGGGTCACACCACCCGGCCGGTAGCCGGCCCCGAGGTCAAAACTGCTCAGTCGAGCGGTCACCCGCGCAACCTTAGCCTTATCCGTGTTAAGCACCGTCAGCGCGGAATCCGCACGCCCGTACACCGTGGTCTGCCGCGTTGCGATGGCTTCAACCGTCGTACTGCCGAAAGTGAAGTTTGGCGCTGCCTGCAGCGCGTACTCATGGGCCTTAGGCTTCGGCAACGCTAGCGTCGCCTTGCGCTCATGGGCCGCGCCATAGAAACGGGCAGTGGCTGCCGCCTGGTTCGCAGTCGTGCCTTTGGCCACCACGGGCACGTCCACGGTGATCGACTTGGTCTTCTTCGCGTCCAAGTCACCGACTGCTACCTTGGTCAGTGTATTGGTCTGACGATTCTCGATCGTGGTCGTTCGCCCACCGATCCGCAACGTGATCCGGTTATTGACGTTGGCCAGTTGGTAGTTCTTCGGCACCGCGAAGTCCGCCTTCACCCCGCGCCACTGACCTTTGCCTTCATAGACGATCTTGTAGCGCAGGACCAAGGTATCGTTCACCCGAACCACCGCGTTGGGCTTAAGCTGATCGCCCGTCTGTGCGATCGTCCCGTGGTGAGCGGTCGCTGCAACGCTTGCGGCCCAGTGATCGGTCTGCGGCTTGTCGGCCTCAACAGACGGGGTCTCGACTGCTGCTGGCAGCGTCACGACTGGGCTCGTCGGCGCCTCAGGTGTCTCTGCGACCACTTCGTCTTCTGCTTCGACCACGATCGTCTCCGCCTCGCCTTCAGGAACAGCCACCTCTGGCGTTTCTTCAGGGGTCACTGGGGCCGCTTCGCCCACCGGCGTCTCCGCGGCGGCATCAGCCACCGGCGCGGCGTCGGGGGTATCAGTGCCCTCAGTCGTCACCGGGGCCGGTGCTTCAACGGCTAGAACAGTGTGAACGGCCGACAGCGGGATGGCCAGCGCACACGCCAAGGTCACAACGGACATCAGTTTGTTGTGTCGCATATCATCCCTTCTTTCCTTTAGCACGTGACACACCAGAAATTAGGCCGATGAGCGCGATTCCGGCTGCCGCAACGCCAATGCTGGACGTCTCGCCTGACAGCGGTAGCGCCGTCTTCTCTTTGGGTGGTCGCTTATTCGTGATCACGATCCCAACGCCATTGCTAGTTGTAACCTGCTCCGCCGCTGACACTGGTCGACCGGCCACTAGCATGAGCGCAGCAGCGATGACCGTGAACAGGGCTAAGGGCATTTTCAATCGCATTGCATTCCCTCCTTCGTCTCTCAAATAAAGAGCCGGTGGCACCATGCCACCGGCTCACAGTCAAGGCTGTGACTGTATTTGTAGGGTAGATTATCAGCGGGTGGACGCCAGCATCCAGGTCACGGTCCCGGTATAGGTACCGGCCTGAACGTCATGTTGGCGTTCAATGCGCAGGTCCGCTGGGTTCAGGGTGTATCGGCCGACCCCTGCACCTGGGTGCCGGTGATCGGTGTTAAGCAGCGTCTGGCTCGCACCGCCCGCATCCAGCCATGTGTGGGCCCCAGCCTGCAGTGGCATACTGCTATTTCCATCACGACGCAACGCCAGCATCATCTGAACCTTGTTCAGCTTATTTGTCTTCCCGCGGTTGCGGCTGGTCAGCTCGCTCAACTTGGCGGACAGTTCCCAGCCGTTGGAATCGCCACGGAAGTCGGACAGTACGATCGTCTTTTGGCTCTTATCTGACAGGCGAGAATCAACGTAACCTTGGCGTGAGGTCAAGATGTCTTCGACCGTCACCTTGTTGAAGCTCAGATTCGGAACAGCCTTTAATTGCAACGTGCCGCCTTTGATCTCAACAGATGCATTCGTCTGCTTAACGATCGGACGAGCTGGCGCGTCAGCTTCGTCTGCCGATACCCCAACACCGGCACCCATGCTCATCGCAACGGTAGGAAGAACTAACAGAGCGGCAACTAAACCCTTCTTCATAAACAAAAACCTCCTAAGATTGTGAGTGACAACTAACTTACAAATATAATCATAACGAGATGATCTTCAGCGGCGCAACTCGGAGGTATCAAAAAACCAATATTTTTTATAATTTATTTTCTATAACACACTTATCTAAACAAATGCAAGTGATACATATGCTGAATATTAGTTTTTGAAATAATTTAAATCGGTTAATTATGCAAAGAAAGCCTAGTGAATCAATTAAAAAACCAATGGCCTCACGCCATTGGTTAAAGAGTTCCAAGTCTATGAAATTAACGAATTAGAAAGGCACAGAGGACAGCGTCCAGGTTACCCGGCCCGAATACTTACCCGCCTGAATATCACGACGACCAGCAACATCTAACGTTGTTTCAGTAACGGTATAGTAATTTTTTCCCGCCCCAGAAAACCCGTTTTTGCCTGGGTCAAGAACGTCTGCAGATACCCCCCTGCCGATAGGGATGATTGCACCACCCGTCAGTTGACCTTCCCCCCAATCGTCAGTCGCATTAGCCCGTTTAAGCTTAAGGTTCATCTGTCCGTGTAACTGGTGACCTTCCCGGTTAACGATCGAACTGACATCCGCAGTCAGCTTCCAGCTTCGACTATCACCTCGGAAATCCTCCACACGAACCATCTGGTCTTCCTGACCGGCCAGTTTTACAACCGTTGTTAGATTGGTGACCAATTCCTTAACTGACACATCTCTAAATGTAAAGGTGGGCACTTCTGTCAGAGATAGCGAGTCAGAATTTACGTTGATCTCAGTCTTAGAAAGCGCAGTTTCTTTGAGGTCAGGTGTCTCAACGTCCGCCGAGACGCCAACCCCGGTCCCCATGCTCATTGCAACGGTCGGGATAACTAAAAGTGATGCGAGTAGACCCTTCTTCATAGACAAAAAACCTCCTAAAATTTTGTGCAACAATTAACTAACAAAGTTAATGATAACGGGATGCGTTTTCCGTGCGCAACCAATAAGCATCTAAAAATGATATTTTTTATAACTATTTTCGTATATCATATCAACGCATCTGACTGCAACCAAAGCGCCTTGGTCCCGGGCCTCACAGCGATTCCTCTCGGTCATCCTCAGTGCCTATGGCTGTAAGCAGTACAAAAAAAGACGCCCAACTCGCCGTCGGGCGTCAATTCATCTCAGTTATCGGTATCGAGCCACTTCCAGGTGTAGTGTAGCGACCCATCCGGCGCGGTGAACGAGTAGGCAGTCGCTGGGCGGCCAGAATCGCCTTGCGCGGCCTTCATTGCGGCAATCGCCGCATCCATCGTGTCATAAGGGCCGTTGACGACCGGATCCTCACTGACCGGGTCGTTCGCGGACGCAGGGTCTTTCGTCGTGGACGATGACGTTGCAGCCGGCTCGGTCGTGTCAGGCTTATCCGCGGCCGCATCGCTGTCCGGCGCACTGGTCGTGTCGTCAGCCGCCGGGGCCGGCTTGACAGGCGCGGTCATCGGCTGGTCAGCTGCCGGGGCCTGATCTGACGACGCGGCAGACGTCGCGGTATCAGGCGCCTCACTGGTCGCAGTCGACGTGCTCGCACTTGATGTCTCAGACGTGCCCGCAGCATCACCGGTGGTCCCGGTCTGCGGGCGCTGCGGTGCGAGGGCTGCGACTTGCGGCAGGTAGAGGGCCTGGAAGCCCGGGGTCTGCACGGCGCGGATCGCCGCTTCAGCCTTGGCGCGCTTGGCGGCGTTGGTCGGTTCGGCCTTGGCGGCGTGCAGTGCCTGCAACGCCGCGACCTGGCCGTCGATCAGTTTGACCCGCGGCGCCAGGGTCTGGGCGTACTTCGGCTGGCTGCGCTTGAGCTTCGCCAGCGTCGTGCGCAGCGCCTGATCGGAGTAGGTCGCATCCTGGATCACCGCGTCATCGCCGAGGACGTGCTTGATCTCAGTGTCCGCAGCCAGCAGTAGCTTGGCTGCGTCCAGCTTGTCACTGGCCGCCGCGTATTCAGCTTGTTGGTCAGCCGACAGCGTCTGTTGCACGCGATCCAGTTGGGTCTTCGCGTGTTCGGCGCGGTTGAGCAACGCGGTCGCCAGGTTACTGTCCGGTGCTTGATAAAAATCGGCGTGGGTCAGGTCACTGGTGCTGGTCGTAAAGTCCTTCAGCGCCGAAACATGGGCTGAACGGTCCTGGCAGGCCACCAGGATAGTCGCCGCCACAATCGCCACCGCGCCGGTCAACCAACGTGCGAGTTTCATAGCATCCTCCCCTTTGAATGCGTTTTGTCTCAAAAATAGTTTTATTTATAAGATAGATTACCCTTTTTCACCGACTAAAACAATAGCGTGTGCACAATTAATTCGTTGAACGGGTGAGCGATTGGTGGTGCCCACAGGTGCTCACCGCAACGGGCTGTAGCGTCCAGGCGCCTGCTTGACGCGGCAGATCATCACGCGGATTCTGGGGCCGCGGACTGCGGCCGAACTGGCCGTCCGCCGTGACTCCCAGGGTCAGCAAGCGACCAGCCGCCCCCAGCGGCGCCAGTGCTTGTAACAGGTGGCTGTACGCTTGGGCGATCTGCTGATCGGCACCCGCAACCGCGCCGCGCAGGTTGCCGGTCGCCAGCAGCACGTCGGCATCGGGATGTGTCGCCAGCAAGTGCGCGATGAACGCCAGGTTACTGATCGACGGGAGCGGATGTGCCCCCGCCGTACGGTTGACGCGCACGGCGTTGACACGATCATAGGCGTTCAGCTGCCGCTGGGTCAGCGGCGTCAACGTACCGTCCACCAGCCGCCGCTGCCAGTTCTGCCGGCCGTACACCGCTGCTTCATCGCGCAACACCCCAGCGCGCAGGTAGCGCGCATTGCCGGTGACGACCGGCACGACGTTGACGCACAGCAGCGCAGCATACTGACGCGGAGCGAATTCGATCAACCGGGCGTAAGTCTCCTCCAGTATCGACGGCAGCATGATACTCGGGTGCTTCATTACGACGATCAGCGCCTGTTCACCGGTCAAGGTCAGCGGTTGCCCGGCCACGGTCGCCGTGCGCCGGTCGATGAAGAGCCCATAGCGCATATAATTGACGATGCGCGGCGCGCCGGCCGCTGAGACCACGGCCTTGAGGTTCAGCTCACCGGCGATCGGGGTCGGCACGTCGCAAGCCGTAAGCTGCGCAGTCACCTGGACGCTACGCGCCGGTGGCGTCTGTGCCCACTGCCAGATATGCCCCGTCGGCTCCGGGACGGTCACGCCTGCTGTCATCTCACGCACCTCCTTGTCGACTATATTGTAGCAAGTTTCACAATCAAACGGCAGTCCCAATCGTCAAATCAGTCTTGAGGCGGATGTTCCTGGGCTAGCAGCCGCTATGATGAAGCTATGGAGGGGAGCAATCATGAATATTCTAGTCGGTAGCGCGTTTTGTCTGTTAGCTGGGTTTCAGATCTGGATGGCCGTCCGTAGCACCCGACACATCGTGAGCGGCCAGGTACGCACCACGAACGCCTTCATGCCACTGGGGCTGTGGTTCGGCTTACTGATCGGGATCCTGTTTCTCGTCGTCGGCATCTCTGCCTTCTTCGTCTGACTGTGCTATAATCACGACATCACTTGTCAAGAGAGGAGAATTCGATGCCATTACTCGCGCTTCTACTCGACGCGGCGGCCTTCGGGCTGTATCGACTGCAACCGACTGGCGGTCCGGCGACCCTATTCGGACTGATCGGTCAAGGCGCCCTGGCGCTGATCCTGCTGATCATGACGTTCGGCTACAAAGGCAAGCGGCTGGGGTGGTTCAATTTTGATACCTGGACGCACAACTTCACCCTGCGGTACGCGCTGATCGTGCTCTCGCTGATCGGCAACGCCATCTTGCTGTTCCTGTATTACCTGAGCTACTCCGGCGCCAACAACTTGTTATTTCAGGGTTAAAAAAAGTTTCTCGTCAACTGACGGGAAACTTTTTTGATGCCATCGATTCAGTCGAAGCGGACCTGGACCATCGCCAGGTGTGGCAAGGCGACCGGGATGATCACCTGCTCGCCGTCGTGCGCCAAGGTGACGCGCTCGGTGACGACTTGGTCGCCACGGCGACTGATCACGGTCGCCGTGGTCGCAGCCAATGGCTCAGCGGGATGCCACGTGATCTGCGCGTAGTCATCCAGCGTGAAGTTGGCCGCCCACAGCGTCAGGTCGTGTTGGGTGGTCACGACCAACTTGGTGTTCGGCATCCCCACGAGGTAGTCGACCTCGGTGAGCGCCGCGAGGATCTGCTGATAGAGCCCCTGCTTGAAGCCAACGTACTGCGACTCCCAGCCGTACTTAGGATCTTGATCCATTGGCATCACGACGATGCGGTGGTCGATCACCGCCATTACGTTGCCCAGCCGTTCGGACTGCGCGTTGTAGGCGTGGCTCCAGATTGCTACGTCGGCGTCAGTGGCGTAGTCAAGCTGCAGGTAGTCGCCGGTATGCTGCAACATCGTGACGCGCGGGGCGTCGATGCCTTCGACCGTATGGCCGTCCGCCGCCTCATACGACTGGTAAGCCGTGCGCACGCGGTGCCACTGACTATCGGTGATGTGCAGGAGCGCCTGCAAGCCACGGTCGATCAGCACCTGGACGGACTCCCCGTCTAGCAAGACCACGTTATCGTGCAAGAGTTGGCGGATCGCGTCATCGCTGAAGTTGCGCAGCAGCTGGCCGCTGATCGCCAACCGCGCCCCTTGGAAGCGGCTGTCGGGCTGCACCGGGGTGATGGTGGTCGAGAAGCCAAAGGTGCCCAGGAGTGCCGCCCAGTGCGTCTCGTGCGGCAACAGCGCCTCCGGATCCGTCCCGCCTTGGGTGTGCAGCGTGTAGCTGGAGTCTTGGTCGACCAGCACCTGGATCCCCCGGGTCTGGCTCATCTGCAACCGCCGCTCGGTGATCGCATCGAGGAACGGGCGACTGGCCGCCAGCATCTCCGCGTAGTGATAATCGTCGTCGATCCCGTTGCCGATCATGTCAAAGAGGTTCAGTAAGATGCCGCTGGCGCCAACCAGTGCGGCGGTCTCGATCTGAAACTGAGTGAACGCCACGGACTTGACGAATGGTGAGTACATATAGTTCTCAAGCTCCGGCAACAAGATCGCGTCGTCGCCGAGGTAGGCCGCTGTCGTGCGCGTGTAGTCTTCAAAAACGCGCGCGTACTTCAGCGGCGCGATCTCGTTGTACGCCGGTAGGTGTGGCCGGGCGACCCGTGGGTGCCCTGCCCCGCGCAGGTTGTCGAACAGCCCCGCCCAGTCGCGGCCTTCGATCGCGTGCCAGTTCGGGAAGGAGGTCATCTGCGCCAGGTTGGTCTCCGGTGATACTGCGTGCACCGCTTGTTCGATCTGGTGGACGGTGACCTTCATCTCCTCGCGCGCAACGTCGAGGTAGACCTGGCGCTCAGCGCTTGGCGCTCCTGGTGCGACCATCGCCTTGACGAAGTCTTCCCGACTGATCTGACGCCCGAGCCGCGCCTGGTACAGCGCCATGTGTCGGTCGCAGAAGCACCCCATTTTCAGCGGGGTGTGGTTGTAGTGGCGAAAGTCGTCTTCGAGCCACAGTTCTTCTGGGTGCAGCGTCGCGTACTGGGCGTAACGCGCCGCCAAGTAGTCACGCCAGACCGGGTCGGCCGGGCAGGCGATCGAGGTCGCCTGCTTCCCGTGAATATCGACGAGCGTCTGGAAGCCGATCGACGGATCGACCACCTGCCCGCGGTCACTGTGCATGATGGTGGTCCACGGGTTCAGGCTAGTGGTCACCCCCAGCGTCGCCAGGTGGTCGGCCAGCGGTCGGATCGCATCCAACCACACCTGGGTCTGCGCCGCGGTCAAGTGACTCGCGTTCAGCTCCTCGGGGTTGATGAAAAACGCGACGTTGTCCACATGGGCCTGCTTCACAAAGGCGAAGAGGCGCGCATCCTTAGCCGGCGTGTTCGTCCGCGGGTCGAGCGTGTAGCGCAGGGAATACTTGAACATTGGATCTCCTCCAGTTGTTTGACTTTACTAAAAACCAACAGTTGCGGCGGTCTTCGCCTTCAACCGGTTACATTGTAGCATAGCCCCCGCCAAAAAGAAGCCCGCCGGTGAATTTGTTGTTCACTTTTTTACCAGTTTTTAGTAAAATACAGTCAGTAAGCCGAAAGGGAGATGAGACTCATCGCGACCCTCAAAGATATCGCAGAAGCCGCGCATGTCAGTAGCGCCACCGTCTCGCGCGTCCTGAACGCCGACACGTCACTGCAAGTCAGTCCGGAGACGCGCCAGCGTATTTTTGCCGCGGCGGAGGCCCTGAACTACACCAAACACCAACACCGCAACCCGAACAGCGCTGGCACCATCGCGCTGGTGCAATGGTACTCGGAGGTCGCCGAGACCAATGACCTGTACTACCGCGCGATCCGCTGGGGCACCGAGACTCAGCTGCAAGCCGACGACTTCACGATCGCCCGCGTCTTCTCTAATGAGACGCTGCCCCCGGCCGGCGAACTCGCCGGTCTGATCGCGCTGGGCAAGTACTCCCCCGATCAGCTCGCTGCCTTCCAGGCGCTGAACAAGCCGCTGGTGATCGTCGACCAAGACACCTTAGCGCAATCGATCAGCTGTGTGACCACCAGCTTCGGGGACCCCGTCGACAAGATCGTCGCACACTTTCTCGCCACCGGCCACCGCCACATTGCAATGATCACCGGCGACGAGGCAACAAGCGACGGGCTCCCGCTGGAAGACCAGCGCCTGATCGCCTTCAAGCAGGCGATGCGCAGCCGCGCAACGCTAGATGAAACGCTGATCTTCCACGGTCAGTTCACCATCGAAGGTGGTTACGAGACCATGACGCGCATCATCGAGACGCATCAAGACGCGTTGCCCAGTGCGTTTTTCGTCGCGAGCGACGCGATGGCGATCGGAGCGATCAAAGCGCTGCAGGAGCACCACATCGCCGTGCCGGCGCGCGTCAGCGTGATCGGCTTCAACGATCTGGCCGTCGGGCGCTTCTTGAACCCCAGCCTGAGCACCGTGCGCGTCGCCACCCAGATGATGGGCATGAGCGCCGCTCGCCTGCTCAAGGATCAACTCGACGGATTGGCGACGACGCCGACGCGTCTGACGCTCGCCAGCGAACTGGTCCTGCGCGACAGCAGTCACTGACTCACCTTGTGTCTTAACGCCATCCAGGCAACTCACTATAAGGAGGATTTTTGATATGGATACACAAGCACTGCGCACCGGCTTCAGTGAGGTCTTCGGCACCGCGGCCACCCACACCTACTTCGCCCCGGGCCGGATCAACCTGATCGGCGAGCACACCGACTACAACGGCGGCCACGTCTTCCCGTGCGCGATCAGCCTTGGCACCTACGCGGCCGTCGCACCGAACGACGCCGCTGCCTTCCGCCTGTTCTCCGCCAACTTCCCGGACGCCGGGACCAAGGAGATCCCGCTGGCTGAGCTGACCACCGCTAAGGACGGCGCCTGGACCGATTACTTCAAGGGCATGGCGCAAGTCCTGCAAGCCGCCGGCGCGACTTATGCGACCGGGCTCGACGTCTACATCGAAGGCAACCTGCCGAATGCCTCGGGGCTGTCTTCGTCGGCGTCCCTGGAGCTGTTGACCGGGATCATCCTCAAGGACACCTACGGGCTGGACGCGACGATGCTGGACCTGATCAAGGACGGGCAAAAAGTCGAGAACCACTACATCGGCGTCAACTCCGGGATCATGGACCAATTCGCCATCGGCATGGGCCAGAAAAACCGCGCCACGCTGCTGGACACTAACACACTGGAATACGAGTCCCTGCCGCTGGCCATGGGCAACAACGTGGTCGTGATCATGAACACCAACAAGCGCCGCGAACTTGCCGACTCCAAGTACAACGAACGCCGCAGCGAGTGCGAAGAAGCCCTCGCCCGGCTCCAGACCAAGCTTGACATCAAGACCTTGGGCGACCTGACCGTCGATGAATTCGACCAGTCCACCTACTTGATCTACGACGAGACGCTGATCAAGCGCGCACGCCACGCCGTGTTCGAAAACCAGCGCACGCTCAAGGCCGCTGACGCCTTGAAGGCAGGCGACCTCGACCAGTTCGGACGCCTAGTCTCCGCCTCTGGCGTCTCACTGGCCTATGACTACGAGGTGACCGGCGTGGAGCTGGATACCCTGGTGACCAACGCGTTGAAGCAGCCCGGGGTCCTCGGCGCCCGCATGACCGGCGCCGGTTTCGGCGGCTGCGCGATCGCCTTGGTCGACAAGGCTGCGGTCCCAGACTTCACCGAAGCGGTCGGCCAGGCCTACCTCGACACGATCGGCTACAAGGCGGACTTCTACGTCGCTGAGATCGCAGACGGCCCGCGCCAGTTAGACTAACGCGCAACAGACGAAAGGAAGCAATCCATATGACAATCGCAGTTCTCGGCGGGGCCGGCTACATCGGCTCCCACACCGTCGCCCAGCTGATCAAGCACGGTGAAGATGTGGTCGTACTCGATAATCTGATCACCGGCCACCGCAAGGCCGTCGACCCCAAAGCCCGGTTTTATCAGGGGGATATCCGTGACTACAAGTTCTTGAGCCAAGTGTTCCGCCAGGAGAAGATCGACGGGATCATCCACTTCGCCGCTTTTTCCATCGTGCCGGAGTCGATGAAAGATCCGCTGAAGTACTTCGACAACAACACCGGTGGCATGATCACGTTGCTGGAGGCGATGCACGAATTCGGCATCAACAAGATCGTCTTCTCCTCCACCGCTGCGACCTATGGCGAGCCGCAGTCGATCCCAATCAAGGAAGACGACCCGCAGATCCCGACCAACCCGTACGGGGAATCCAAGCTCGCGATGGAGAAGATCATGCACTGGGCGGACGTCGCGTATGGGATCAAGTTCGTCGCCTTGCGCTACTTCAACGTCGCTGGCGCGATGCCCGATGGTCGCATCGGTGAAGACCACCACCCCGAGACTCACCTGATCCCGATCATCCTGCAAGTGGCCGCCGGCACGCGCGACGGGCTGCAGATCTTCGGGGACGACTACCCAACACCGGATGGCACCAACGTGCGCGATTACGTGCACGTCGTCGACCTAGCGGACGCACACATTCTCGCGATGCAGTACCTGAGCGCTGGGCACGACTCCGACGCCTTCAACCTCGGCTCGGCCACCGGCTTCTCGAACCTGCAGATCCTCGAAGCAGCGCGCAAGGTGACCGGCCAGCCGATCCCGGCGACCATCGGCCCGCGGCGCCCGGGTGACCCGAGCACGCTGATCGCCGCCTCTGACAAGGCGCGCAAGGTCCTGAACTGGCAGCCGCAGTACGACGACGTCGAAGCGATCATCGCGACCGCTTGGAATTGGCACGAGCACAAGCCAGAAGGATTCGGTGACAAGCTGTGACCGCCGTAGAACACCACCTCGATTACATCCTCAGCCACAATCCAGACTACACGGCACTCGACCGCATCTACTTGAAAAACCGCGTGCTCGCGCTGGTCGGCGACGCCGCCGCCGATTGGCCCGGCGCCCCAGATCCGCTCCACAACCTCGATGCGCTCGTCGAGGCCGCCGTCGCCAACGGCACCTGCCCGGCAGCCAGCTCTGCCCGCGCGATCCTCGAAGCCGAGCTGATGGCCCTGGCGACCCCGGCCCCAAGCACCGTCAACGCGACGTTTTGGGCCCAATACCAGCTGAGCCCGCAGACCGCGACTGACTGGTTCTTCGCGCTCAGCCGTGCCAACAACTACATCCAGACACGCGCGATCGCCAAGAACCTCAAGTTCCCAGCGCACACGGACTATGGCGACCTTGAGATCACCATCAACCTCTCGAAGCCGGAGAAAGACCCGAAAGACATCGCCGCGGCGGCCAAGGCCACCAGCTTCAGCTACCCGACCTGCCAGCTGTGCATGGACAACGAGGGCTACCGGGGTCGAGTCGACCACCCGGCGCGCGCGAACCACCGCATCGTGCGCTTCACCCTGGCCGGGGAGACCTGGGGCTTCCAGTATTCGCCTTACGCCTACTTCAACGAGCACGCGATCTTCCTGGACGCCCGCCACACACCGATGAACATCAGCCGTCAGACGTTCTCGAACCTCCTCGATATCGTCACGCTGTTCCCCGACTACTTCGTCGGCAGCAACGCCGATCTGCCGATCGTCGGCGGCTCGATGCTCGCCCATGAGCACTACCAAGGCGGTCGCCACACCTTCGCAATGGCCGTCGCCCCGGTCGAAAAGACCCTGCCGCTGCCAGACTATCCGGCGGTGACCGCTGGCCGCGTCCGCTGGCCGATGAGCGTCTTGCGCCTGACTAGTCCCGACCGCGCGCAGCTAGCCGACGCCGCCGAGCACATCCGCCGAGCCTGGGCGACCTACAGCGATCCCAGCGTGGACGTGCGGGCCACGACAGACGGTACCCCGCACCACACCGTCACCCCGATCGTGCGCCGCGTCGACGGGGCGTACCAGCTCGACTTGGTCCTGCGCGACAACCAGACCAGCGCGACGTACCCCGACGGCATTTTTCACCCGCACCAAGACGTGCAGCACATCAAGAAGGAAAACATCGGTCTAATCGAAGTGATGGGCCTCGCCGTGCTACCGGCGCGCCTGCGCACCGAGCTCGCTGAGGTCAAAAAGTTCCTGCTCGGGCTACCCAATGAAATGGCTGCCGCGCACCGACCGTGGGCAGAGGCCCTGGCAGCGCAGTACGCATGGACCCGCGCCAACGCCGATGACCTGCTGAACCAGGCGGTCGGCCAGGTCTTCAGCCGTGTGCTCGAAGACGCCGGCGTCTTCAAGCGCGACACGACCGGCCAAGCCGCGTTCGACCGGTTCTGCGCGACGCTGTGACCGGCGCCTCAATTCAAAACAGCGCTCCCCGAGATTTTCGCTCGGGGAGCGCTGTTTGCCTTTAGCAGCCATTCGCCGGCTCACGCGCGCCGCTTCGGTCGCCCTTAAGGGGGGACACACCCAGTTGCTCAGGTACCGGCCAGCGCTTGGCGATCGCGGCTCAGTCAGGGCGCCGCCGTCACACGGACAGGTATCGCCGCGCTGAGCGGCGTCGCGGCGGTCGGGGTGGCCTTCGGTGCATCACTGGTCACACCGGCTCGCGGCCGCACAGCGGCAGTGGTCAGCGGCTTCTTATCGTCTTGAGGCCGAACCGGCGCCACCGACCGCTGCGCACTGCCCGCCGAGGCCACATGGTCTGGTGTCGAGAAGTCTGGCGGATCGACGGCCAACAGGTCTCTGATCGCGCTTGGCGCAGTCGAAAGACGATACTGCGATCTTTGGCGGGATTTCGACGAGTAGGTGAACGCGATCAGCCATCATATGCCCTTCAATGATCTTAACGTCCTTGTACGAAAAAAGTTGTTTGATGAATTCGATGAGGTCCTTTCGATATTGATAATAAATCATCTTCCGCCTATACTCTGGGGGTCAAGACAATGTGGCACTTGCAATTCTATTTCGTGTGAGCGAGTGAGTTTGCTTGGTTTGCCATATATTTCTTCTCTTCTTCTCGATTATGCAGTGTGGCCTGAACACCTACACTCTAATCTAGAAGGAGAGTTTTTGTATAACTTCATTGACTCCACCCGCATAGCGGGTGGTTTTGAGGCAGGCGCGTTTCCGCGCGCACCAGGCTAAAGCCCATTAAAAAAGCCCGTCATCGCATGATGACGGGTCGTCGGTCGTTCAATCAGCGTCGGCCGCGGCTTGCCAGTGCGCGAGCACATCGCGGTGTTGCCAACGCTTGTAGGTCTCAACGACGATCAGTGGCAGCACGCTGGTCAGGCCGACCACACCCCACTGCGTCAGGGTCAGCGGGACCAGGCCCAGCCAGGCGCCGAGCGCCGGCACGCTGACGAGCGCGATCAGGCTCAAGATGATCACCGTGCAACTGATGGTCAGCGCTGGATTGGTCCGCAGCGTCTGACGGGTGAGGCGCTGGCGAGTCTTGATTGCGAACAGGTCCAACACGGACCCGATCGCCAAGACAAGAAATAGCATCGTGACACCCAGGGCCGGTGAGCCGGCCGGGCCGAAGCGGCCCAGCGCGTAGACGCCGAGGATCAGCACCACGTATGTCGCGGTGCGGACCGCCACCCGTCGGCCGAGTCCAGCCCCCCAGAGGCTCGCGGTCCGCGGCAACGGCGGCTGGGCCATCAGCCCCGCCTCGGCGGGTTCGCGGTTCAGGAACATCCCAGGGATCCCGTCGGCTAACAGGTTGACGATCAGCATCTGCTCGGCGGACAGCGGCGCACCCCAGCCGATCGCCACCGCGACGATCATGGTGAAGATCTGGGCGAAGTTCACTGACACGAGGAACTCAACGGCTTTGACGATGTTCTGGTACACCGTCCGCCCCTGCCGGACGGCCCCGACGATGGTGGCAAAATTGTCATCGGTCAGCACGATATCTGCGGCATTCTTGGCCACCTCGGTACCGGTGATGCCCATCGCCACCCCGACATCCGCCTGGCGTAGCGCTGGTGCATCGTTCACCCCGTCACCGGTCATCGCGACCACCTCGCCGCGCGCCTGCCAGGCCTGCACGATGCGGAGCTTGTCCGCCGGTGTCGTGCGGGCGAACACATGGACGCGGTCGATCACCGCGGCCAGCTCGGCGTCATCCAGCGCGGCCAATTCCGCCCCCGTCAGGGTCAGGGCGCCCGGCGGCAACAGGCCGATCTGGCGGCCGATCGCCTCGGCCGTCGCAAGGTGATCCCCCGTGATCATCACGGTGCGGATCCCGGCGGCCTGCGCCGTGGCGATCGCTGCCGGCACTTCCGGCCGGGGGGGATCGACGATCCCGACCAGCCCCAGCGGTGTCAGATCGGTCAAGTGCGTCTGCCAGTCCGGCCCAGGATCGGTGTCAAAGTACTTGACCCCGGCGGCCAGCACCCGCAGGCCCGCCTCGGCCATCTCGTCGTGCACCGCCTGTCGCGGCGCGCTCGCACCACTCAGTGCCAGCCAGTCCGGCGCCCCTTTGACCACGGCGAGATAGCCGGCCCCATCACGGTGCAGCGTCGCCATGTGCTTCGTCGCGGAATCGAACGGCGCCTCAGCCACCTGGGGGTAGCGCGCCTGCACATCCGCCAGGGGGACGTGCTCTGCGACGAAGCGTGTCACGGCGATATCTGTCGGGCTGCCGGTGAGCGTCCCGTCTGCTGCGGGTCGGACCGCCGACGCCAGCGCCCACAGCTGGCTTTGTGCCGCGATCGTTGCGTCAGCCGCTGCGACCGCGGGGCCTTGCCCCGGCCAGAAGCGGGTAACGGTCATGCGGTTTTGCGTCAGCGTTCCGGTCTTATCCGATGCAATCACGGTCACATTCCCGATTGTCTCGACCGCCGGCATGCGCCGCACGATCGCGTGCTGCCGCGCCATGGTCTGCACTCCGGCGGTCAGGCTGAGGGTGACGATCACCGGCAGCGATTCGGGCACGGCGGCGATCGCTAAGCCGATCCCGAGCATCAAGCCCTCAGCCGGTGAGTCCTGGTACAGGCCGAGCACTAGCGCGATCGTCAGCAACCCACCGAGCACGGCCACCAGAGACAAGCGCTTGCCGAGCTGATCCAGGCGGCGGGCCAGCGGCGTCTGAACGGGCGCGGTGCGCGTCAGCATCCGGGCGATCTGACCGAGCTCGGTCGCCATCCCGACGCCAACGACCATCGCCGTCGCCTGACCGGTCAGGACCGCCGTGCCGCTATACAACGCCGGGGCCTCATCACGGTCTTTGCCGACCGCTTCGCTTTCGCCGGTCAACATCGCTTCGTCGACGGACAGCGCGGTCGCGGTCAGCACGCGCGCATCGGCCGGTACCGTGTCGCCGGGCCGCAAGCTGATCACGTCCCCGACCACCAGCGCGCTTGCGGGGACCGTCTGCGCCTGGCCGCCGCGGATCACCGTCACGCTCGGCGGGTTCATCGCCTTGAGGCTCGCCAGCGCTTGCTCCGCGCGCCCTTCTTGAAACACGCTGATTCCGACATTGAGCGCAACGATCGCGCCGATCACTAGGGGTTTGACCCACCCGCTGTCAGTCGTCAGTGCGAGGTACGTGGCCAAGCCGACCGCGACCAGCAGGATCATCGCGGTCACGTCGCGCAGGTGGTGGCCGATCCGCCGCCACAGACCCGGCGCCTGGGCCTCGACCAAGACGTTCGGGCCGTCGCGCGCCAGGCGGGCGGCGGCGTCTGCCGCGGTCAGGCCAGTGTGGGGATCGGTGTTGAGTTGGGTCGCCAATTCATCGGGGTGGCGACGGAACCACTGAGCATTCAATTGCGTCATATGGGCCTCCTCTTGGGGGGTCTTCAGTGACTACCTACTTTAATTATATTGGACATGATTATATCGTGCAACCAATCGGCTAGATCCGCCCGTTCCACCGCCGCCGCAGGGCCCCAAGCGGACGCCAAAAAAGCCGCCCGCAGGCGACTTTGGACCGTTAATCCCGGTGGGGCAGGTGCAGGCGGCGCGCCGGCATCGTCTGCAAGAACGTCGTCGATAGCACCAAGAGCCCGCCGACCACCTCTGCGGCGCCGAAGCGCGCATGGAAAAACAGGATCGAGACAAGTGTGGCCGACAGCGGCTCGAAGACGTTCAGCATCGCCACCGTCGTCGGGCGCAAGTACTTCATACTCTGCAGGTACAGCAGGTACGCCAGGAGCGTCCCAAAAATTGTGACGTAGCCGATCCCCAGCACGATCGGCCACGTCAGCGCCGGGCCGCGGTGCATGACCAGAAGCGGCGCCAGCACCAGCCCACCGGCTAACATACCGCCACCGGACACGACCAGCGCGTTGAACTGCCTCAGTAGCTTCGCTGGCATCAACGTGTAGATCGCCGCCCCCAGACCCGCGCCGACGCCCCAGAACAAGCCCGCTGGCGATAGCGCGAGTGAATCGAGGCGGCCGTGTGTCACCAGCAGGAAGATCCCGGCGAAGGCGACGAGGATCGACACCACATCGACGCGGCGCGGCCACTCCCAATGCCGCAGCGCCAGGTAGCCGATGATGAACACCGGCCCGAGGTACTGCAGGACCGTTGCCGTCGGGGCGTTGCTCGTCGCGACGGCGGAAAAATACGTGAACTGCGACACGACCACCCCGAAGACGCCGAAGCCCAAAAGCGCCCACAGCGCTTGCGGGGTATGGGCGAGCCGGGTCAACGCTGGGCGCTGACGAACGGCATTGTACGCCATCAAGAGGCTCCCGGCGCCGAGTAACCGCACCGCGACCAGCCAGTCCGGCCGGATTCCAGGCTGTTGGAAGAGCCACTGCGCCACGTTGCCCGAGACGCCCCAGAACATCGGGCCGAGGATCGCGAAGCACAGCCCTTTTTGTTGATCAGTCATCACTTAACTCCTTACGCATCGTCCAAAAAGTCCAATGCGCTTATATTACCAGCGTCTCGGGCAAAATGATACCCCCAGAAGCACCTCGTCTTCACAGCCAAGACCGCGGCCACTTCTGTGACGGCCTCGCACGTCCGGGCGCATCGCGGATAGTCACGGATCGCTCGGTATCGCCTGCTCACGCAGCCGGCGCTCGTCGGTCGCCGCCAAGGGCGTCCACCCCGGCCCGTATAACTCCGCGGCGACCGTCGCTGACTGCGGTTGCAGGCGGACGACGAACCACTGCCCCGTCGTCGGTGAGGTCCACCACTCGTAGGCGCCAAACTGCTTATCCGTCGCCGACCAGTGGAACCACAGGCTGGTCCACTGACCGTCCGTCAACTGCTTCAGCTGACTGGGCGGTCCGGTCTGCATCTGTGCCAGCGCGGTGCCGGTGAACAGCTCTGGCTTGAAGGCGACCCCCGAGACGGTGCGGTGGCTCGCCCAGTAAGCCCACAGGATCACCTGGCTGCCAGCGTGCGGGTCGGCATCAAGCGTCTCGATGCGCCCGACCTGGGCGGCGGGACCGAAGAAGTCGTCGTGGAACTCCACCTGAGGCACGTGGACACGCGCCACACTAGATTCTGTAACCCGCGAAGGCGTAGGGGCGCTGGTGTCGCCTGAGTCGGGCCACAGCATGCTCGCCCCGCGGATCAGCACCAAGAGGACGATCCACCTGAGCACCACTTTGCGTCGGCGGGACTTGGGCCGCGGCAACTCATAGACGTGCCGGATCACCCACCGCCGCAAGTCGTCTGGGACCAGCCAGCGCGGCAGCTGCCGCCACAATTTTTCTGCGGCCTTGGTCGTCGGGGCGAAGACCATGCTGATGAACGCGTACATCGCCGCCGGGACAGGCATCCCGCTGGCCGTCGTCGGGCGAGGCATCGACGCGGTCAGCTGAGTACCGGTCATCACGGCCACATACGCCTCGATCAGCTGACGGGCCGGATCGGTCGAGGCGACCTTGGCCAACTGGGCCTCGATCACGGCGAGCGCGTCGACCGGGAGTCGGGGCGCCAGCATCAGCGTCGCGCCAGCCAGCAAGATCGCCGTGTCCGCGTCGATCAAGGGCCCGGCCAAAAGCTGCTCGCACACCGCTGGCAGTGCGTCTTGGGCCGTCGCGTCCGGCGCGTTCAGCAGCCCATACAAGCGCAACCGCGTGCGGTACCACTCGGCCTGTTCGTCAGCCGGGAGCGTGAGCGCCGGCACGTAAGCCATCGGCGGCACCCCCACGACTTGCTGGTGCCACTCGCGGGCCGCCGGCAGCGCCGTCGCGTCGAGTCGCTCGAGGGTATCCGCGATGGCGGCCTGCGCAGCCGGCGCGATCAAGCCCCCGTTGCCCCCGGCCGTCAGCCAGGCGAGCAACCGGGTCACCCCGGTGAGTTGCGTGTCCAGGTCGGCTTGCCGCAGTCGGTGCAGCAGGGTGTGCCACCCGGTCACATCGCTAAAATAGCGTCCGGCCGCGATGAACTGATCGAACTGGGTCGCCCAGTCCACCAGTGGCGTCTCGGCCAGCGCCACCGCCTCCGTCAGCGAGTCACCCGGCTTCCACGTGGTCCCGGGCGCAGCCGCGCTTGCCCATGTCGGGGCCGGGTCGGTCACCGGCGCCCAGGCCGGGGGGTGCACGGCGGCTGGCGGGGAGGCGAACGTCGGCGGCTGCGGCGCGCTTGGTGGCGGATCGCCCGCTTGGCCCTCATCGGGCGGCACATCGTCCGGGGCCGAGGCGCCTGCGCTGGCCGCGTCCTGGGCCGCCTGCAGAGCCGCGCGGTAAGCCTGCGTCAGTGCCTGAAAGGCCGTCGGGTCGTGCCGGTCGATCTCGCGCAGCCGCTTCGCGTAGGCGCGGCGGATCGCCGCCGCATCGGTGGTCGGCGCGCTTCCCAGCGTTGTCCAATCCGCAGCAGTCATGACCAGTCACCGTCGAGCTGGGCCAAAAACGCCGTCACCGCCTGCTGAGTGCGGGCGATCTCACGCGGATCCTGCCCGTCTAACGCGCTACGAAAATCGACCATCGCCGATTGGATCGTCGCACGTACGGTCCCGGTGTGCGCCTCGTACGCGCGCGCCAGCTGGGCCAGCAGAAACTGGTTCGCCGCCCGGTCCTTAGGCAGCACCTTGAACGCTTCCAGCTTCTTTAACGACGCGTCGATCGCTGCTTGGTCCAGTGTCTGCGCATCCTGGGTGATCACCAGCTCGCCCTTGGCGCCGGAGGTCTGGTCCTCTGCCTCGACCAGGAGCACGCCGTTGACATCGTACGAGAAGCGCACGGTCAACGGGGCGTCAACCTTGTGGCGCGACTGCAGCGTCAGGGTGCCGATGTGCAGATTGGCCGACGCCTGCGGATTTTCGCCCTGATAGACCGAAAACTCGATCGTGCGCCCGCGCCCCGCGGCCGTGAAGGTCCGCGTGATGCTGATCGGGATCGGCGTATTGCGCTCGATGATCGGCGCAAACACGTCGTGGATCAGCTGGCCCTTCGCGTCTTCGGCCACCGTCTCGATCCCCAGCGTGTAGGCTGCGACGTCGGTCATGATCAGCTCAGCCTCAAGCGCCGGGTCGGACTCCAGCTGCGTCTGCAGGCTGGCGCCTTGGGCCACGACCTGGTCGGGCTCAAGGCTGACATCCGGCAGGCGGCGAAACAGGCGGGCGACCTCCTGGCGCACCACCGGCATGCGCGTCGCCCCGCCGACCAGTAGCACCCGGTCGATGTCGCTGAGGGTCAACCCCGCGTCGCGCATCACCCGCGTGATCGGCCCTTGAAGGCGGGCCAACAGCGGGGCGCACAGCGCGGCAAACCGCGCACGATCGATCGTCAGCGGGTAGCTGGTCTCATCGAGGGTGATCGTCGGCGTGACCGTCTCGTCTGTGCTCAGCTGCTGCTTGACCGCGTCGAACTGCGCGTACAGCTTCACCCACTGCGCCGGTTCGACCGACTGCACGCCCAACGTGTTGGTGATGAAGTCTTGGCACAAGGCGCGCGTGAAGTCGTGGCCACCGAGGTAGTTGTCCCCGGCGATCGCCTTGACCTGCACCACCCCTTCGAACATGTCGAGCAGCGAGACGTCGAAGGTCCCACCGCCCAGGTCGAGCACCAGGAACTGCTCGGCGTTGGTTCGGTGCAGCCCGTACGCCAGCGCGGCGGCGGTCGGCTCGCTGATCAGGCGCTGCACCGTCAGGCCGGCCAGGCGCGCCGCCTGGATCGTTGCCTCGCGCTGCTGGTTATTAAAATACGCCGGCACGCTGATGACCGCATCTTGCACCGGCTCACCGAGGGCTCGCGTCGCGTCTGCGACCAGGGCCTTCAGCACCAGCGCCGAAAGCTCCACCGGCGAGTAGTCGTGCCCGCCCAGCCGGTACGTCTTGGCGGTCCCCATCTGCCGCTTGAACTCGGCGGCCGTGTCGCGGCCTTGGTACTGCCAGGCCTTGGCGACGGCGCCGACGACCAGCCCGCCGTCGTCATCGACGCCGACCACTGACGGCGTCAAGACGCTGCCAAGGCTGTTGGGGATCAGCTGCACCGCCGTGCCGTCCCAGTACCCAATCAAGCTATTGGAAGTCCCTAGATCGATGCCCACTACTGTCATCGTATTGTGCCTGCTTTCTTCCCCGTTCCCCCGGTATCGCTATTCTAACACAGGTCCTGCGCCACCGAATACCGCCTGCAGCTTGCCGGCCACCCGCCTGAACTCGTATACTGGACCCAATCACATGTTGGAGGTGCGCCATGCCCAGTGAAAAAACGATCATCGAGCTCTGCGGCCGCGTCGGGAAGCTGCTCTTGGAGAACGGTGCCGAGACCGGCCGCGTCGAAGGAACCGTCGAATACATCGGCGTCGCAGCCGGCGTCCCGATCTCGTGTCACGCGACGATGACCGCACTGTTCGTCGATGCCGACACCGACACGGCGACCCACCTCGTCAAGGTCCGGACCAAGGACTTCGACCTGCGCAAGGTCGACGCGGTCAATACCTTGTCGCGCCAGTTCACGGCCGGTGCCATCGATTTTGCCACCCTCGACCAAGCCGTCGGCGCCATCGAGACGACCCGGCGCGACTACACGTGGCCCCAGAAGATCTTGGGGGCTGGGCTGGTGTCGGTCGCCCCGATGCTGCTGTTCCAGGCTGCTTGGTCCGACCTGGCCTGGGCGTTCGGCGTCGGGATCGCCGGCTACCTCGCCGCCAACCAAGTCGGCCGCCACACCGAGACGCCATACATCGCGGTGGCAGCCGGCGGCGCCGTGATCGGGTTGCTGGCGACTGGCCTGCAACGCGCCGGGGTCGGCGTGAGCGCGGATAACATCATCATCTCGGCCTTGATGCCACTAGTCCCCGGCGTCGCGATCACCAACTCCCTGCGTGAGCTGATCGCCAAGCACACGATCTCAGGGCTGGTGCGCGCCGTGGATGCCGTGATGGTGGCTGGCGCAATCGGTGGCGGCGTTGTGGTCGGCGCCGCACTCGCTCACCTGCTGACGGGAGGGCGCGCATGATGCAACTACTGATCCACGCCATCGTCGCCTTTGCGTCCAGCGTGGGGTTCGGGATCATCACTAATATCCCGCGGCGAACGCTCCTACCGGCCGGGGTCACCGGCGCCGCCTCGTGGGTGGTGTACGTCGTGATCACCGGCCTGACACCCAACGTGATCCTCCCGAACCTGTTGGCGGCCGTCACCATCGGGCTCGTCGCCAACACGTTTGCCGTGGTCGTCAAGGCCCCCGTCAACGTGCTGTATATCCCCAGCCTCGTGTCGCTGGTCCCTGGCGCGATCATCTACATGAGTATGAAGGCCTTCACCCTCGGACAGGAAGCCGCCGCCCAGCAGGGGCTGATCAAGACGCTGACCATCGCGATCAGCCTCGCGGTTGGCTTCGTCGTGGCCGAGGCGCTTTTTCGCCCCCTGCGCCGCCACTTGCACCGACGGCCCGCCCGCTGACCCAGACACCATCCCATTGTGACCAGGCTATGGTCCACGACCTCAAGCCCGATTGGGGGCGTTCTCAACCGCCAACTAGCCACGCCCCGACCAGCACCGCAAGCAGCCCCGCAACGGTCGTGCCCAGAACATAGCCGACTGCGCGCCAGCGGCTGGTCGCCGCCAGGATATCGGCGTCGACCATCATCGTGGAAAACGTGGTCAACCCGCCGCAGAGTCCGGTCACCAGGAGGCTGCGTCGCCAACCGGTGCTCGGCAGGCTCGCCAGCATTCCGGCGACCAGCGCGCCGCTAAGGTTGACGAGGATCGTGGCGACTGGTCGCCCAGGCCAACGCTGCTTGCTCCACTGCGTCGTCAGGTACCGCAGGGTCGCGCCGCACCCTGCGCCCAAGGCGATCCACCCGATCATCGCGCCCACCGCCTTTGGCCCCACGCCCGCCCGGCCCAAGCGGCCAGCGCCCCGCCGCCAAGGTTGAGTGCGAGCACTGCCCCGGCGATGACGGGTCTGGTCGCGACCGTCTGCACCGCTGCGAGCACCAGGCTCGAAAAAGTGGTGAAGGCGCCGATGAAACCGGTGCCCAGCCCGAGCATCAGCCACTCCGGCAGCGCTGCCCGCTGGCTCAAGCCATAGGTCAGCCACGCCAAGCCGAAGCTGCCCAGCAAGTTGACCGTGGTCGTGCCCATGAGCGTCTGGCTGTCGTGCAACCACCACCCGACGGCGGCGCGTGCAACGCCGCCGCCCATCCCGCCGACAAAAACCGCGATGACCCCGGCAAGCGGGATCCTAGTCTGAATCATGTTACCCCTCCTATATTGGCAAAAAAATGACACCTACCCTGTCTGCACAAGGTAGGTGTCATCATCGGTGGCCCGAATAGGCGAACACCATCGCCATCTCAATGTGGTCAGTATACGCGTCGCGCTTGCGCCGCGCAAGTCACTTCAAGTATTGCCAGATCCCCCGCCCGACGCCGTCTTCCACGTTGCTCAGCGTGAGGTGCTTGGCCACCGCCTGGATCTCCGGCAGCGCGTTGGCCATCACGATCGGGGTGCCGACCATGTTCAGCATCGGCAGGTCATTGTGCCCGTCGCCAAACGCCGCGGTCTCGGCCGCACGCAAGGCGTAGCGATCCAGGATGTACTGGATGCCACGCGATTTTTGGGCCGCGGCACTGGTGACCTCCCACCAAGCGGTCCCGGACTGCTGCGCTGAGATGCCGGGAAACGCCGCCGCTGCAAAGTATGCCTGCAACCGCTGGAGCTCCGCGGGGTCGAAAGTGATCATCATGATCTTCAAGATCGCCAGGTCGTGGCGGGCGAACACCGTGTGCGGTTCCGCCAGCGTCGGCATCTGGTGCGAGACCGCGATCTCCCCGCGTAGCCCCTCGTCGATGCGCGCGGCGAACCAGTCGTCGACGGTGTAATAGCTCAGGCTGACCGCTGGAAAGTCGCGAGTCACCGCGGTGATGATCTGCTCCGCCACTGACGTATCCATCGGGGCCGCGTCCAGCACATGCCACCCCGTCGCCGCACGTTCGTAGATCAGCCCCCCGTTGAAGCCGATCTGCGGTCCGTCCAAGTCGAGGCGCGTGATGGCATCGGCCATCTCCATCGGCGCACGCGCCGACACCAAGGTGAACGGGATCTCACTGTCCCGGATCAACTTGGCGTTCGTCTCGCTGACGTTGCCGTTGGCATCCAGCAGGGTGCCGTCCATATCAGAAAAAATCATGCGGATCATCGTGTCCACTCCTATCGTCTTTGCCCTTAAGTGTGCGCTTTCGACGCTGGCTTTACCATACCAGCTGAAACGCGTTTCAGCGCAAGCCTTAAGTGGCCCGGCGTGGACACACTACGCGATCACGCCGAACTGGTAGCCTCGCTGGCGGTAGTAGGCGATGATCTGCGGCAAGGCCGCTAGCGTCGTCGTTTTATCCGGCGCATCGTGCATCAGAACCACCGTCGCGTTGTGCGGGCCGTACGCCTGCAAACTGCGGCTGTGGTACGCAAGCATCGCCGGGACCGTCGTCGGGCTGGTGCGCCCCAGCGCATCGCCGCTTGCCGCGTTCCAGTCGATCCAGCTCATGCCATGGGCGGCGACGACGGCGTCCGGCTTGGCGAGGTGCGCCGCCCAGGACATGTGGCCGCCGGGGTAGCGCCAGGCGTGGGTGACAAAGCCAACCCCGAGTACCCGGCGCACCGCCGCCAGGCTTTGGTCGATCTCCCAGGCGGTGGCCCCTGCGTTACCGGTGCGCTCGAAGCCATACGTGTGCGTCTGACTGTGCAGCCCGATCGCGTGGCCCTCGTCGTACTCGCGCCGCAGCATGGCGGCCGTGCGCGGGCCGACCTGCCGCCCAACGACGAAGAAGGTGGCGGGGACCTGCGCCTGGCGCAGCACCGCCAGGATCCGCGGCGTCATCGTCAGGTTCGGCCCGTCGTCAAACGTCAGGTACACCGTCTTGGGCTGGCTGGGATCCAGCCGCCCCGTCATCTCGGCGTGAACTGTAGCGGCCGGGTGGGCGTAAGCCGCCGCCCGGGCGTTGTGGTTGGTCCCCTGTGGCAGCGTGGCGGCCTGGGCCTGCGCATCACGCGCCCGGCTGGCGCTTGATGCACTAGCACTCGCAGCCTGGGCACTGGCCGCTTTGGTATTCGCCGCACTGGCGCTACTCGAGGCCGCCCGCGCAGCCTCGCTCGATCGCCGACTGGCGACCGCTTTGCTGCTGGCCGCTGCCTTAGCGCTTGGCGCCTGATGCACCGCGCTTCGCTGCGCCTGTTTGGGCCGCGCGCACCCAGCAAGTGCCGCGACCAGTAGTAATCCGATCAGCCATCGTTTCATGTTATCGCCCTCCACTGTCAGGATAGCATGGGGCGCACACGCGCGAATTAGAGTCTCTCATTTACCGGACGGATCGCGCGTTTTGGCCCGCGATCACACCCCAAAAACGCCTGAGCGATCACGCTCAGGCGCCTTGTCTCGGTGGGGTCAACCCCGCCAGCAGGAACTCGATGCACTCGGCGCAGACCTGATCCACATCCAACGCATCGCTGCTCATCACCACATTGGGCAACAAGTAACTGAGCAACGTCCCAGTGATGTAGCGCACGATCCGCATCGACGGCCAATCGACCAGCTCACCGGCCGCCTGATACTGGGCGAACAGCGGATCGACCGCCTGCAGCAGCAGGGTGTTCAAGTCGGCGGTCAGCCCGCTCAGGATCGTCGGGTCCTTGACCATCTCTTGAATAAACACGCGCATCTCACGGCGGTTGGCCATCACGAACTCGACCCGATCGCGCAGGGCGAAGCTGAGCAGATCGGCGAAGTGGCTGGCCTGCGCGTGCTGAAGCTTGGCGACAAAATTCCCCGCTTCGATCGGCAGCACCCCGCGCAAGAAGGGCTGCAAGACGGCCTGCAACAGTCCGTCCTTGGTCTTGAAACGCTTGAATACAGTCCCTTCCGACACCCCGGCGAGTTTGGCGATATCCAGCGTGCTCGTGCTGTCGAACCCGTGCGTCGCAAACAAGGCGAGGCTCGCGTTGAGCACCGCCTGTTGCTTCTTCGACAGGTGTGCGGCATCCAGTGACTGGGCAAAAAGCGTCGTCACATCCGTTTGCGTCATCTCAGTCATTCCTTATCCAGCTTGCTCGTCTTGGCCTGATCCGCCACCCCGTATGGCAGCATGACGCGCGTGCGCTTCTGTGTTCGGGTCAGGTGCCAAGTCGTCTCGCCCATCTTCAGGTCAAGTGTCTTGCCTCGGCGCGTGTAGGTCCCGACCGCCTTATGCGCCCCGCTTTGGGTGTACGAATACGTGGCCGGGTTGACATTGTTGGCCAAGTCATCGGCGTTGCTGTACCGGAGCCCTGCGATCTCGCCGTTCATCGTCAGCTTCTTGGCGCCAACGGTCAACCCCTCGTAGCGGCGGTAGTAGGTGCCAGCGCTAGCCGTCGCAGTCGTCAGCACGCCGCGCTGATCGGCGTCTGCGAGGAACAGCTCCAGCGTCAAGTCGTCTGCGGCGGTGAGCTTCGTGGTCTTGGTGCCGACCGTGTAGGTCTTGGCGACATAGACGGCGCCCATCGCGCTGCTGTCTTGCCGCTTGCAGGCGCTCAACCCCACCAGGGTGAGCACAATGGCCATTGATCCGATCAGTTTTGTGTGCATGGCTCTCTCCTTTATCATCCCTTCCAGTTTAGCACAGGAACCCCCCGCGCTGGCGCACAAATCGGGACGCCCCCAAAATGGCTGAGCCCCCCGCAACGATTCACGGTAGCGGGCCGGCCATTCCGGCCCCGGGCGCGCCGCAACGCGGTTGTGGTCGCAAAAAAAAGCGTGCGACAAACGTCACACGCCCTCCCTGTGCCCGCTGACGCCGATCGCGTAACGGGCGACCAGCGCCGAAGTGGGCGCCGATCAGTTCGCTTGCACCAGGCGATCTGCCTGAGCCACCGCGGCCATCGCCACGGCGTTGACCCAGCTGATCGGCTGGTCGAAGTTCGGCTGGAAGAAGAAGTCGACCATCGCCAGTGTATCGATCGTCATCTTGGTCTGGATCGCCATGGAGATGACGTTGGCGGACATGGAGACATCGTGTTGGCTGTAGAAGGCCCCGCCGAGCACACGGCGTGTTGCCGGGTCCCAGGTCAGCGTCGCCAGCACCGGGGTGGTCGTCAGCATGAAGTCCGGCCGGTAATCCTGCTCGATGGTCACGCTCTCGACGGCGACGCCGCGCGCCTTGGCGCCTTCAGTGGTCAGCCCGGTCGCCGCGATGCAGCGATCGAACAGCTCAACGGCACTGGAGGCCTGGGTCCCGAGGTACTTCTCCGTCGGCGCGGCGATGTTCTTGCCCACCAGCATCCCCTGACGCACCGCATTGGTCGCCAGCGGGATGTAGTCAGACTTGCCGGTCGGGTTGTAGTGAACAGCCGCGCTATCGCCGGCAACAAAAATGTCTTCGTTGCTGGTGCGCATATAGTCATCGGTCAAGATCGCGCCGTTGCCCAGCATCTCGACTTGGCCCTTCAAGAGCTCGGTGTGCGGCCGGAAGCCGATCGCCAAGACGGCGATGTCCGCGGTGTAGCGCCCAGCGTCGGTGGTCACGGTGATCTGGGTGTCGGTGTCTTCGAATCCGATCACCTTTTCACCCAATGCCAACGTGGTCCCGTTATCGCGGTACAGTGCCTCGACGCGGTCGGTGATCGTCGCGTCGAAGTTCTTCGCCAGCACTCGCGGCAGTGCGTCGACCAGGGTGACGGCCTTGCCGTTGACCGCGTACTGCTCGGCCAGCTCGGCGCCGATGTAACCGGCCCCGATCACCACGGCAGACTGGATCTGATCCGCGTTGGCCTGCAGCTTCTTCGCGTCGTTCCAGTCCTTGCAGAAGAACACGCGGCTGGAGTCGATCCCTGGCAGCGGCGGTACGATCGGCGCGGAGCCCGGCGTGAACACCAGCTTGTCATAAGTATCCGTGAACTGGGCGCCGGTCGCCAGCTCGGTCACGCTGACGGTCTTGCTCGCGCTATCGATCGCCGTGACCTCGTGGCCCATCTTCATGTCTGCGCCGAGCTCGGCGAGCTGTTCCGGGCTGGAATAAAACATCTTGTTGGGATCGGACACATGCCCGCCGACCCATAACGCGATCCCACAGGAGAGGAAGGACAGCGTGTCGTTCTTCTCGTAAACAGTCACGTCGTAATCGGGGTGTTCGGTCAGGGTCTGCTGTGTCGCAAAGGTGCCTGCGTGCGTGGCACCGACAACAATGATCTTCATATTAGGGTCATCCTTTCGGGGGTAGATTGAGAGTGCTTTCACATTATCATTCTACCACAGGTCGGCTGTGCACGGCTAGATAGCAGCAGATTAAATTGGCTATTATCAGTTTCTTAATGAACCGAGCCGCTTGAACTGATGCCGCTAGCTGCGGTATGCTAGCGCGAGACGACTAACCAGACCGGTCTCGGGTGTGAACCAGACCGGTAAGAAAGGACATGCCCATGATCCAGATCGCCCCTGCCACCCCCGACCAGCTCGACGCCCTGATGCGCATCGAGCGCGCCGGATTCACCCCGGCCGAAGCGGCCACCGTCCCCAGTATGACGACGCGCATCGCCACGATCCCCGACACCTTCCTCGTCGCCACCGACGCCCAGGCGGTGGTCGGCTTCATCGTCGGGCCCGCCTACACGAAACGCTACTTAGACGACGCCCTCTACGCGCGTACGCACCCGAACCAGCCCGACGCCCCCTATCAGACGGTGCTCAGTCTGGCCGTCGCTCCCACCCGCCGCGGACAGGGACTCGGCAGCCAACTGCTGACGGCCTTGGCGGATGTCGCCCGCGCACAGGGGCGCCGGGCCATGACATTGACCTGCCTGGCGGCGCTCGTCCCCTTCTACACACGCAACGGCTTCGTCAACGAAGGCCGCTCTGCGTCGACGCACGCCGGCGAAGTGTGGTACAACCTCGTGCAGACGCTGCACGCCTGACCATTCGACCCTCGGATGACTTGTTCCCCATCGGGTCAAGGGCCAATTAGTCGCACTTCACGTATTTTAAGCCGCTAGCCTCCGCCGATCATTCGTAAATTTACGAACGATCGACGGTTTTTTTACGGTTTTGCGCTTGTTTTCAGCCCGATCCAGGTCTATACTCCAACTTGGCCAGAAAAATTCGGACATTGCCACCCGATCAGTGGTGTGTCACTTTTAATGTTCGTGTTTTGCCGAAAAATTGTGTTGCAACACGCAAATCAATCCATTGGGGGACCATTCGCATGAAGTTCTGGAAAACACTCGCGGTGACCGGCACCGCCCTGCTCGCCGCCGTTGCACTGGCGGCTTGTGGAAGCAAGTCCGCAAGCGACAAGAGCAGCAAGACCAGCTACACGCCCAAGTCGTTGAACATCCAATTCGTTCCGTCATCCCAGGCCGACACGATCGAAGCCAAGGCCAAGCCGCTGGAAGGGCTCCTGAAAAAGGAGCTCGGGATCCCGGTCAAGGTCTCCGTCTCGACCGACTACAACTCGATCGTCGAAGCCATGGACTCTAAGCAAGTCGATGTTGGCTTCCTGCCACCTGACGGCTACGTTCAGGCCCACAAGCAAGGCGCCGCAGACATCTTGCTTCAGGCGCAGCGCTTCGGGATCAAGCAACCAGGTGGTCTCTCGACCACCAAGCTCTCCGACAGCTACCGGTCCATGATCGTGGTCAAGAAGGGCTCTAAGATCAAGTCGATCAATGACCTCAAGGGTAAGAAGATCGCGGTCCAAGACGTCACCAGTTCTGCCGGCTACATCTGGCCGATGGTCGAGCTGAAGAACAAGGGGATCGACATCGCCAAAGACGACACGCTGGTCACCGTCAAGGGGCACGACCAAGGCGTCATGTCCGTTCTGAACGGTGACACGGACGCGGCCTTCGTGTTCGAAGACGCCCGCAACGTGGTCAAGAAGGACGTGCCGGACATCATGGACAAAGTGATCCCGCTGTACTTCACCAAGCCGATCCCGAACGATACCATCGCGGTCCGCACCGATATGAGCAAGGCCTTCCGCACCAAGCTCGCCAACGCCTTCATCAAGATCGCGAAGACCAAGAAGGGCCACGCGATCATCTCAAGTGTCTACACCCACGAAGGGTACGTCCACAGTAAGGATTCGAACTTCGATATCGTGCGCAAGTACGAAAAGATCGCGAACGCTGACGCCGAGTGATCTTGGGGGCTCGTCCGAGCGAGGCTGAGAGGCACTCTCAGCCTCGTTTTGACGCCCACCGCATCGTCTTACACGCGGCCGTGATCTATTGCACGGCCGCGTGTTTGCGGCAATGGCGCCATTGCCGCCCGTCATTATAGGAGGAATACCCACATGGCAGAACCAAAGCCCGTCATTGAATTCGAGCACGTGAACAAGATCTACACCAACGGGGTCATCGGCCTCAAGGACATCGACTTGACCATCATGCCCGGCGAGTTCGTCGTCGTTGTCGGCCTGAGCGGGGCTGGCAAAAGCACGTTGATGCGCGCCGTCAACCGCCTGCACGATATCTCCAGCGGTGACATCCGCATCGATGGCGAATCGATCACGAAGGCCCGCGGTAAGCAACTGCTGCACATCCGGCGCAAGATCGGGATGATCTTCCAGAACTTCAACCTGGTCCGCCGCGCCACCGTGCTCAAGAACGTGCTGACCGGGCGCGTCGGCTATTACCCGACGTGGAAGATGCTCTTCGGCCTGTTCTCCGCCGAGGACAAGCAACGCGCGTACGAGGCCCTGCAGACCGTCGAGCTGGCGGATAAGGTCTACACGCGCGCCGATCAGCTCTCCGGCGGCCAACAACAGCGCGTCTCCATTGCGCGGGCGCTCACCCAGTCGCCGCGCATTATCTTGGCCGATGAACCGATCGCCAGCCTCGACCCGCAGACCACCAAGCGTGTGATGGACGACCTGCGGCGGATCAACCAAGAGCTGGGGATCACCATTCTGATCAACCTGCACAATGTCGAGTTGGCCCAGGAGTATGGGACCCGCATCGTCGGGATCCGCGCAGGCGAGAAGGTCTTCGATGGTCCAGTCACCAGCGCCGACGCCGCGACCATGGCGGCGATCTACAGCGGCCAGGAGGAGGCGTGAGCATGAGCCTACCTAAGCGCGCTTTTCCGTGGCAAAAATGGGTGCTCACCGCGGTCATGGTGCTCGGCCTGATCTGGTCGGCGATCATCACCGACGCCCACATCGGCAAGTTCTTCGAGAACTTCGGCGAGTTCACCAAGATCTTCGTCGAGATGTGCCAACCGGACTGGCACTACACCCCTTACGTGTTTGCCCCAATGCTTGAGACCATCAAGATGGCCGTGCTCGGGACCCTGATCGGCTCCGTGCTCGCGTTCCCCTATGCGCTGCTGGTCGCCCGCAACATCGTGACCAACAAAGTGGTCGTCGGCGTGTTCCGCTTCATCCTGAACATCGTGCGGACGATCCCGGACCTGATGCTCGCTGCACTGTTCGTCGCCGTTGTCGGCATCGGCCCGGTCGCCGGGGTCATCACCCTAGCAATCTTCACCTTCGGCATGGTCGGCAAGCTGTTCTATGAAGCTGTCGAGACCATCGACCCCGGCCCGCTCGAAGCGGTCCGGGCAGCCGGTGCCGGGCGCCTGGAGATCATTCGCTTCGCAGTTTTTCCGCAGATCGCCAATTACTTCGTCTCCTATGTCCTGTACGCGTTCGAGATCAACGTGCGCGCCTCGACTGTCCTCGGCTACCTCGGAGCCGGCGGGATCGGGGTCTACCTTCAACAGGCACTGTCCATGTTTCGCTATGACCGCGTCGGCCTGATGGTACTCGTGATCTTCGTCGTCGTGCTCCTGATCGATTACGTCAGCGGCAAAACCCGGGAGGCCTTACTATGACAGAGACGAATAAGTTACCTAAGGCCCCAGCGGCACACCGCCTCGGCTTTTGGCTCGGCTGGGCGGCCGTCCTCGTGCTGGTCGGCTGGTCCTTCACCGGCATGCCGAGCTTTGCGCTGAAGGAAAACGCGGTGGTCGTTGCCAAGTCCATGTGGGCCGGCCTGATCCACCCCGACTGGGGCTACGTCTGGACCGGTGATGGCGAAGACTTGACCAACGCCCTGCTCCAGACCCTCGGGATCGCCTTCCTAGGGACCTTCATCAGCGCGATCATCAGTCTGCCCTTCGCGTTCTGGGCGGCACACACCCCCAACAAGTTCTGGCTCACCTCGCGTTCCGGCAAATTCATCCTGACCGCGATCCGGACCTTCCCTGAGATCGTCATGGCGCTGATGTTTATCAAGGCCGTCGGACCCGGCTCCTTTGCCGGGGTACTCGCCGTCGGGTTCCACAGCGTCGGCATGCTGGCCAAGCTGTTCTCCGAGGCGATCGAGAACATGGATCAAGGCGCCGGCGAATCCGTCACCGCAGCCGGGGGCTCGCGCCTGGATGTCACCATCCTGGCCAGCCTGCCACAGCTGCTGCCGGAATTCGTCTCCAACACGTTGTACCGCTTCGAGCTAGCCATCCGCTCTGCCTCCATCCTCGGGATGGTCGGCGCTGGCGGGGTCGGCACGCCGCTGATCTTCGCGATTCAGACCCGTTCATGGAGCCGCGTCGGCATTATCCTGCTCGGCATCATCCTGATGGTCACGATCGTCGATTGGCTCTCTGGTACCCTGCGCAAGCGGCTAGTGTGAGTCGCCCCTGATCGCAAGTTGAAAAAGCCCAGCCTCGCATTCGCGCGAGGCTGGGTTTTTGGCGTCACTTGGACTCGGACTGAAGGTGGCACCGGTCGGTGGCGGCGCGCGGGGACTTACCAACGGTTGGGTGCTTGCTTACTGCTTCCCGACCGTCGTCGAGCTCCGCGGAGGCAACGGGCGCGCATCTTGCTACGCCAAGCACGCCGACCCCAAGACCAGGGGTCAACGCGCTTGGCTAGGCAATCTGTCGCCCTAAGTTCGCCTCCGCTGCGCTCTGGTTCGTCGAGCTGCGAAGCGCATGTGGGTGCGGTCTAAGGCGGCCCAACGCAAGGCCACGCCTGGGGATGCGCACAATATTGTGGCTTTGGGGCTGACGTTGGGCGGGGTCTCACCAATGGTTGGGTGCTTGCTTACTACTTCCCAATCGTCGTCGAGCTCTGCAAGGCCAACGCGGGCGCGTCTAGCTACGCCGGACACCTTGGACCCAGGAGCGGTCCAAGGCGCCCGGCTAGGCTAGTCGTCCCGCTAAGGGCGGCCTTGCGCCGCTCTGGTTCTAGACACACCAAAGGCGTCCTCAGGGCACCTGAGGACGCCTTTGGCTGACTTACCGCGGCGGTCCCGCGGAGCCTCACCGGGGCCTTGAGTCTCTCGGCTTACCGGTGGGGTGGTGGCACCGTGCAGTCTGTGCCACCGCCTGATTGTCCCGCCAAGTTCAGACGACTTGGCGTGGCCGCTTGCGACGTTGCGATCACCACCGTCTTGCCTTGTGCCCAGTGGTGTCATCCGACTTCGACCATCTAACGTGAGCATACTCATCACGCCTCACTGTATCGATACTCTGGGTCGAGCCTACTGAGGACGCAATGCCCCTGGATGATTTCGGCTACCCGTCGGTGAACGACCACGTTGCGCTGACGCGATCACCAGGCGAGCTCCCCATGAAGTACCTGCAGTCTACTGCGGACCGCGGCTTTTGGCAACCAAAACGACTCGGCACTGACTTTTTTTACCGTCGCGTTGGCCGCGGCAACTTCGGCACCCAGATGAACGCAAGCAACGCCCCGGCCAGGAGCAGGCCGCGGCCGATGTGCGCATCCTTGGTCACGACCATCATCACCAGCAGCCCGAGCGGTAGGATCGACTCCAGCACCGGGTACTTGTACGCCGCCAACCCCTTGACCCCCACGTGACTCATGTCTTGGGCGTAGTGGCCAAAATCGTTTGCCAGCAGCTGGCGCAAGTTATCGGCTACGTAGCGGAGCCTCATGCTGGCGTCCTTGTTCGCATAGAAGCTAAGGTGCTCACCCTGCCAGTCGAAGTCGAAGACGACTGACTCCTCCGCCCCATCGCGCACGGTGAAGTGCTCGACCTCGGCGCGCGGATACCGGTGAACTTGGTCATCTTTCAGCCGCTGCGTGATGATCGCGTCTGGCGCGAACACAACAGCGAAGGGTTGCTCGGAGCGCGCATTGAGATAAGTGCCCCCCAGCAGCTCGGTGGCGATGCTTTTGCCCGCACTATTATGATGCTGTGCCAGCAAAAAATTACCGTCTGGCTCGACGCCTAGGTCGCGCACCAGCGCCTGCATTTCCTGCTCGTTTGGAATCTTTGTGCCCATACTGTCCTCCCCAAGTGGCGCGCCAGCTCCGGACGCGCGGTTAGGTTCATGATACTGCTTTCACAAAGGCTGTCAATCCGCCTCTGGTCCGAGCGTGACCCCTACGGCCACCGTATCCACCTGAGCGCTGCACCGCCCCCGCCTGACTGCACGCAAAAACCGTCCTCCCCCGCAGGCAAGGACGGTTCAACAGGCGTGCTCAGCTCATGATCCCCAGTGTCTGCAGGATCAGGTAGACGTTCAGCGCGATCAGCACCCAGGTCGCAGTCCAAGCGCAGATGCGCACCCAAGTCTTGTTGGCGAATTCCCCCATCAAGTCTTTGTTCGAAGTGAACGCCACCAGCGGGATGACCGCGAACGGTAAGGCAACGCTCAGGAAGACTTGCGAGAAGGTCAGCAGGTCTTCGATCTTGGCTTCGTTGCCGTGGTAGTAGATCGCGAAGATCAGGACCGGCGTCACGGACAGCAGCCGAGTCAGCAGGCGCTGAGCCCACATCGGCATCTTCAGGTGGATGAAGCCTTCCATGATGATCTGGCCGGCCAACGTGCCGGTGATCGTCGAGCTCTGACCCGAAGACAGTAGCGCAACGGCGAAGAGCATGGAGAGGATCGGACTGGCGATGGCCCCGACGATCTGGGAGTCGCTCAGCGCATGGAACAGGTCCACGAAGCGCCCAAGGTCGGAGTTGGTGCCGTAGAACAGCGCCGCCCCTAAGATCAACAGCAGCGAGTTGACGATGAAGGCCAAGATCAGCTGCAAGTTCGAGTCAATGGTGGAAAAACGCACGGCTTGGGCCAACTCGGCCCGGTTCGTCCGATCGACTTTACGCGTCTGGGAGATCGACGAGCCGAGGTACAGATCGTGTGGCATCACGGTCGCCCCGACGATCCCCAGCGTCAGGTACAGCATGCCATGATTGGTCAGAATGTCTTTGGTCGGCAGGTACCCTTCCAAGATCCCGGTGACGCTCGGGCTCGCCAGGAACACTTCGTAAGCGAAGACCATGAGGATCACGGCAACCAACGTGGCCACGATCGCTTCGATCTTACGGAACCCGAGCTTCATCAGGAGCAACAAGATCAAGACGTCGGCGGCGGTGATGACGATCCCCATGATTAGGGGGATATTGAATAAGAGCTTGATCGCGATCGCCGAGCCGATGATCTCGGCAATGTCCGTGGCCATGATCGCCAGTTCTGCGACGATCCACAAGAGGAACCCGGAGACTTTGCCGGTGTGCTCACGCGTCAACTGGGCCAGATCGCGGCCGGTAACGATCCCGAGCTTGGCCGCCATGCTCTGCAGGAGCATCGCGATCAGGCTGGACAGCAAGACGACGGCCAACAGGCGGTACTGGTACTGCGCGCCCCCGGCGATGGAGGTGATCCAGTTACCCGGATCCATGTACCCAACGGCGATCAGGACGCCGGGACCAGTGTAGGCCATCAAGGTGCGGAAGAAGCCGGCGTTCTTTGGCACTTCGACAGTCCCGTTCACCTCGCTCAGGCTCTGCTGGCCTGGCTCATCGGCGAAGTGCAGGACCTCGCGCTTTTTCTTTGATTCTTTTGCCTTCATTCGAACGGCCTCTTTTCTATTGGTTTAGAAATTTGGTATCGATCTCGCTCAGCCCCAACTGAGCGCTCGCTCAAACCCCACAGGTTACTTTACGCCCGATTCTTTCAGAAAACAAGTAAATTTTTGGGCCACCCTAATTCTTTTTGTGTGAGCGGCCGAAACGCCTTGACCGCGGGGTTCAGCGCCGTTATCAGCAGCGCAGCGACTGGTGATCGCGCGGTGAAAGTTTGTTACGGCTCAACTCTGAGTCGCCCTACCGCTGGCCACAAAAAAGCGGCCGACGTCCGCCGGCCGCGGGTGCTTCACAGCACGTGTTCCATGTATTGCAGGACGCCGGCGTCGGCGTTCGTGCCGGTGATCACATCGGCCACCGCCTTGACTGCCGGCGTCGCGTTGGCCATTGCGACCCCCGTCCCGACCTCGCGGAGCATCTCCAGGTCGTTCCCGCCATCACCGAACGCGCACATCGCACTCAGCGGGATGTCGAGCATTCCGCCCAGTTCGGCGAGCCCGGCCGCCTTGTGCAGCCCAGGCTGGATCAAGTCGATATCCCCGTGGCCTGAGCTCGTCGGCTCGGCCCATGCGCCAAGCGCCGTCTTCAGCTCGGCGACCAGCGCGTCGGTCTGCGCCGGCGGGCACGTGAGCGCAAACTTCAAGATGCGATCGTGGACGTCTTCGTAGCGGTCGACGACCAGCAGGCGATGGTAATACTGCCGGGCGAAGGTGACGTAATCAGCCGGCGTCGTCGCCAGCGTGTAGGCACTCTCGGCCCCACACACCAAGAAGTTGACGTCCGGCAAGGCGCTGACGATCGGCAGGATCGCCGCGACCGCCTCATCGCTGAAGTGGTGCACGGCGAGCTCTTCCGTCGTCGTTCCGAGGTACGCCCCATTTTCTGCCACGAACAAGGTCTCGGGGTAATCGGTAAAAAACGAGCGCAGCTGGTACACCTGGTTACCACTGGCGACCACCCAGCGGATCCCTTGAGCTTGCATCTTGGCGTACAGGCGGCTGAAGCGCTCACGGTCATAGGTCATGTCAGCGCGCAGGAACGTGCCATCCATATCGGTTGCGAATAACTGCGTCATGTCGGGTCCTCCTGATGATAGGCGTCTTGTTCGGCTTGCCAATAGCGGGCGTCGTTGGCGGTCAGCTTACGCAGCGGGCGCGCCGGCACCCCGGCGGCGACCACGTTGGCTGGTAAGTCCTTCGTCACCACCGAGCCAGCGCCGACGACCACGTTATCGCCGATCGTGACGCCGGGGCAGACGGTCACGTTGCCGCCGAGCCAGACGTTATCGCCGATCGTGATCGGGTGGCCGTACTCCAGCCCCGCCACCCGCACAGCGGCATCCAGCGGATGGCCGGCGGTGTACAGGCCGACGCGTGGTCCGAGCATCACGTTGGCCCCGATCGTGATCGGCGCGACATCTAAGAAGATGCTCTCGTAATTCGCGTAAAAATTCGGCCCGACATGCACGTTCGTGCCGTAATCTAGCCGCGTCGGCGCCTCGATGTAGGCGTCGCCGCTCGGGCAGTCGATCATCGTCGCTAACAGCGCCTTGCGCTCGGCTTTGTCTTCTGGGCCAAGGTCGTTGTAGCGCGCCACCAGTGTCCGGGCGTGCACGCGCGCGTCGTGCAGGACTGGGTCTGAAGCATCATACAGTTGCCCCGCGAGCATGCGGGTCGAGTCTTTGGTCATCGTGTCCACCTCCACTGTTAGTATCGCACAGCGCGGCCCACGCAAGGGACACTTCTAAAGGCAGGAACGGTCAATTTTGGCTGTTTGCGCGTATGCCTGGCGGTAGGCGCTGGGCGTCAGGTTTTTCCACGCCTTGAAGTTGCGCGTCAGCGACTTCACGCTGCCAAACCCGACGGTACTGGCGATGTAGTCGATCTGCTTATCCGACTCCAACAGCAGACGGCGCGCCGCCATCAGCCGCACCAGCCGCACGTAATGGGCGACCGGCATCTGGACCGTCTTGTTGAACTGCTGGTTCAGCGTGGTCAGCGAGACATGGAACTGCGCCGCGATCGCCGCCGTCGTCAGTGGTTGCGCAAAGTCGCGGTCGATCTTCGCCATCACCATGTCGACCAGGCTCGGATTCGGGTTGACATCCAGGTCAGCCAGTGGCGTCGTGAACGCCTCATCGAGCAGCACCAGTAGCGGGTAAAAATGACTCAGGATCAACAAGCGCCGGTTCGGCGTCAGCCCCTGATCCATCAGGGTGCGGATCGCCAGCAGGTGGTCGCGCAGCGCCGCGTACTCGTCAGGCGCCAAGGCGGCCGACGCGCGTCCTTCCAGGTCGAGATGCCAGTTGGTACTTTGCGGCAGCCGCGCCGTCAGGAACGTCTCGTCGATGATCAGCCCGAACTCATCCCAGTCTGTGCGCCGCGCACCACTGGCGCTGTGTACCGCGCGGCGGTTCACCGCCCAGACCTCCCCGGGCCGATACGTCACCGTACGGCCGTCGGTCACGAAGGCCAGCGCGCCACCGGCGACCAATAGATTCAGCTCGATCCCCTGATGCCAGTGCGGTGCCACGTCGATCGCCGTCAGCGGGTCGTGCGCATAAAATTTGAAGGGCAACCGGGGGACCTGTTGCACCCGCTCGAATTCTGCCAATGTTTTTTCACCTCCTGATTAGCATAACCGTCTGGCGGCGCGCTGACAACGGCGAACGCGGCTGACCTAAAAAAGCCCCGGCGCCGCAAGTGCGGTCCGGGGCCCATCGCGATTGGCTCAGTCCGTTGACGGCGTCAGCGTCAACACGCTCGCCCCGTGTGCCACGGTCCCAGTCGTCTGCAGCGGCGTTACCGCCTGGTACGCCGCCGTGTTCGTGACGATCATCGGCGTCGTCAGATCATAACCGGCTGCGCTAATCGCCGCTGGGTCGAAGTGGATCAGCGCGGTCCCCTGCTTGACCGTCGCTCCTTGGGCCACCAGCTGGGTGAAGTGCGCCCCTTCCAGCTGCACGGTGTCCATCCCAATGTGGATCAGGACCTCAGCGCCTTGAGCGGTCCGCAGCCCGATCGCGTGCTTGGTGGCAAACACCATGACGACCAGCCCGTCGGCAGGCGCGTAGACCGTGCCGTCCGTCGGCACGACCGCGAGCCCCTGCCCCATCGCCCCAGAGGCGAACACCTCATCCTTGACGGCGCTGAGCGGGATCACGGTCCCGCTGACCGGCGCGACCAGCGTCTCCGCTGCAACGGCCGTGCCCGCGTCTGGAGCAGCGGGACTGGCGACCGGGCTCTCCGGGGTGCCAGTCGCCGGGTCGAGCACGAGACTATCGCGGGCGAACAGCCAGGTCAGCCCGAAGCCGAGCACAAAGGCGGTAGCCGCCGCGATCGCCGCACCGTAGAAGCCCATGTCCATGCCGGCCGGATCGATCATGACCGGGAACTGGAACACACCGAGGCCGCCCAGCATGTAGATCCGCGTGCCGAACAACCCGAGCAGCCCGCCGCTGATCGACGCCGCGATACAGCTCATGATGAACGGCTTTTTGCGCGGTAGCGTCACGCCGTAGATCGCCGGCTCCGTCACCCCGAAGATCCCCGAGATGAAGGTCGACCAGCCGAGGCTGCGGACCTTGGCGTCACGGTTGGCCAACGTGACGGCCAGTACCGCGCCGATCTGGGCGAAGGTGGTGCCGAACATCAGCGCCAGCAGGTAGTCGTAGTGCAGGTTTTGCACGTTCAAGATCGCGATCGGGATCAGCCCCCAGTGCAGCCCGAAGATCACCATCACCTGCCACAAGGCGCCGAGCAGCATCCCGGCGAGCACCGGGGCGAAGCGGTAGACGCTAACGACGCCGGCCGAGATCGCGTCGCCAGTCCAAGACGCCAGCGGGCCGATGACGATCAGCGTCAGCGGCACAATCACCAACAGGGTGAAAAACGGCACGAGAAACGTCCGCACCACCGTCGGGATCACCCGCTGCAAGACGCGTTGCCAGCGCGCGGCCAGCCACACCGCCACGATGATCGGGATCACCGAAGACGTGTAATTCATCATGATCACCGGCACGCCCAGAAAGCGCAGGTACACGTTGGCGGCCAGCGGCGTGCCGCCGAACAGCGTCATCAGCGGCTGGGTCCCGGCCGCAACGTTCAGCGGCGCCAAGGCGACGATGCTCGGATAGACCAGCGCCGCACCGATCGTCATCCCCATCAGCGGCTCTAGCTTGAATTTGCGCGCCGCTGAGTAACCCAACAGCACCGGCAGGAAGTAGAAGAACGCGTCACCGATCGCATTGAGCACGATGTAGGTGCCCGCCGTTGGGGTCAGCCAGCCCACCGCCGTGAACAGCGCGTTGAACCCCTTGATCATCCCCGTTGCCGCCAACAGCCCCAGCATCGGGGCAAAAATACTCGAGATCAAATCGATCGCCCGGTCCAACCAACTCATCGGCCGCTCGTCAGCGCCGCCGTCGGCCACCGGGGCTTCACCGAATCCACCGGCGGTCACGACGGCCTGGAACACCTCGGCCACTTGGTTGCCGATCACGACTTGGTATTGGCCACCGCTTTGGACCACGGTCACCACGCCGGGGGTCTGCTTCAGTGCCGTCGTATCCGCCTTGCCTTCGTCTTTGAGGCGAAACCGCAAGCGCGTCGTACAGTGGATCACGCTATTGACGTTCTCCCGGCCACCGACGAGCTTAACGATCGCTTGCCCTAGATCTTCATACGCCATGTGTACTCCTCCTTTGCGACGCGTGCGTCGCGATCCGCTCACGCCGGCTCCCCGTGCGTGATGCGCCAGACATCAAGCGTCAGGTCCAGCTGATCCGCCGGCGTCAGCACCCAGCCTTGCGTCCGCATCAGGTACTGGCCGACCGCCTGGACGGTGGCAAAAGCCGGTGCGTACGCCGCGGCGATCTGGGCGGTCAGCGCGGCATCACCCACCGGGGCCACCTCGTGGTGCATCAGGCGGATCAACAAGGCGCGCAGGTGCGTGACGAAGTGAGCGTAGGCATACGACGTCACATCCAGCGGCGCCACTAGGTCGATCACCCCGCGCATCAGCTGGTTCAGCTGCCCAAGCGCCGCCCCGGCCGCCTGTCCCGCGGTCAGGGTGATGAGGTGGTAGGTCAAAAACACCGCTTCGATCGGCGCCAGTGGCCGCGCCAGCACGCCGTTCAACAGCGCCACCGCGGCGGTCGCCGCCTGAAACTCCTGCGGGAACAGGTGGGTCAGCTCCCACTGGGCGCTGGCCTCGGGAAGCACAGGGGCCGCCTGGGCCCGGTGTGCGGCCAAGCGGATGTGGGCGGCCAGCAGTTGCGCCTGCGCCGGGGCGAGTTGGACCCGCAGCTGAGCTTCGACCAGCGCCACCACCGCACGCGTCGCCACGGCGAGTGCGGTCGGCAGCGTCGTCACGTCCCCAGCCGCCTTGAAGCGCCGCAGGATCGCACCGTCATCGACCGGTTGACCGGCGTGTTTGCCGAAGCCGACCCCGTTGCCGAGCACCACCCATTCGCGGCCCCAGTCATCGACCACCAGCGCAGCGTTATTGTTGAAGTTCTTGACGAATCGCACGGTGTTCGCCTCCTTCGCCGGGGCCGCCAGACGCCAAAAAAGGCATGCCCCACCTTACGCTTTCGTGTAAGAAAGGTCATGCCTGATCGAATCAGTAACACGCTCACTTTACGTGTGCATCGTACAGCCAAAGCCCGACAGCGTCAACTAATCTGCTTGACTCAGCCGTACGCACCGTAGAACAAATACCCGGCCAGGCCCAAGGCGGCGATCGCCACGCTGAGCCGTAGCAACTGCGCCGAGACATGGCGCACGACGATCGGCCCGAGGAAGCCACCGACGAACATCCCCGCGCCCAAGGGCACCACCATCAGCCAGTAGATCCGCGTCGTCAGCATGTAGATCACGAGCGCCATCACGTTAGTGGCAAAACACGCGAAGTTCTTGATCGCATTGCTCGTCGCAAAGTCCACCGTCAGCGTCAGGCTGAGGATCGAGAGCATGATGATCCCAGCACTTGCGCCGAAGTAGCCGATGTAGACCCCCACGGCCAACACCGCCAGTGCCTGGCCAACGCGGTGATCACCACCGCTTGCCGCCGCCCGTTGGGACTGCGGCCGCGCCGACCACAACATCAACAGGGCGGCCAGTAGGATCAAAAACGGGACGACCTTCTCAAACGTCGTCGCCGGCGCAAAGGCGAGGATCAGGCTGCCGACCAGCCCGCCGAGCAACGCCCAGACCGTCACCCGCAGCGTGATGCGCGGATGGGCCCGCAACTCACGCAGACTTGACAGCCCCGACCCCAGTCCGTTGAAGATCAGCGCGGCCGTGTTCGTCACGTTCGCGTTGACCGGCGGCACGCCCAGGCTCAGCAGCACCGGATACGAGACCAACGACGCCAGCCCCGCCATCGAGCTCAGTAGCCCGGCCGCCACCCCCGCCGCTAATAGATAGAAGAAGCTCGTCACCGTCATCGCCACGCCCCCAGTCAGAATGTGCCCAGTATACCGCAAGCCGGTCGGCTCGGGTAGGCCAAAAAAAGACCGGGTCAACATTAGTCGTTGACCCGGTCCGACCACTTAGCGTTGAATGATCCGCTCGCCGACACGCTCCATCAGCCGCAGCAGCTCGCGGGCGTCCGCCTCACCGAGCAGTTCGACCCAGTAAGCGAAGCGCGCCTCGATCTGCTGGTTCAGGCGTGCGGTGACTGCGGCTCCGGCAGGCGTCAACGCCAGCGGCAAGCGCCGGCGGTCGCCCATCTGGCGCTCCTGCACCACCATCCCCCGCGTGATCAAGACCTTGATCTGCCGGGAGATCGCGGCGCGGGTCACCCCACGGCGCTGCGCGATCTCACTGACCGCCAGCTCGTGACCGGCCGCCAAGTCGCGCATGATCAGGAATTGCTCGAAGGAAAGCCCGTCCGCCTTCATCGGCTCGGCGATCAGCTCGTCTAGCTTTTTGAACGTCTGCCAGTACATGCGCAGGTAATCTTGAAGCAGTTGCGGGTCTCCCATCGGCGTTCCTTTCTGCCCCGATCAGTCGTGGGCGGGCGTCTTCATGTGCATCATCGTCGCGGGGATCATCAAGGCGAGGCTGATCACCGCCGTGGCGAGGAGCACGACCACGCTGGTCGCGACCGTGCCGGCGTTGATCCCGCTTGTGATCATCTCCCGGTAACCGTTGATCGCATAGGTCAGCGGTAGGAACTTCTGCGTGCTTTCATACAGCGGGCTGATCGTCTCAGCTGGGAACAGGCCACCGGAGCCGCTCAGGGTGAGCAAGCCCAAGGCGACGAAGATCCCGGCGCGGCCAAAGGCGATGTTGAGCATCATCGTCAGATACTGTGCAGCCAAGGCGAACAGCAGCGTGATCCCGAAGAACCCGGCCACGTGATCGACTGGCAGGTGCATCATCGCCAGCATCAGACCGGCTTCGATGAGCCCGGCAGCCACGGCGACCCCGGTCCCGACCGCCAGCTTGCTCAAGAGCCACTGCAGCGGTGCGCGGTCGTCGTCGGCTTCCCGCTTCATCGGGTAGGCGAAGTTGAAGATGATGATCGCGATGAACAGCGCCAACGCCAGCACGTAAGGGGCCAAGGCGGCACCGTAGTTCTTGACGCTCGAGTACTTCAGCTGCACGTCCTTAGACGGTGCGGCAAACATCTTGGCCGTCAGCTTCGTCAGCTTGGTGCGCGCGATCTGCTCGTAGCCAGCAGACAGACCGTCGGACAGCTGTGTGTTGGCCGCAACGAGCTTGCCAGAGCCGTCATACAGCTGGTTGACCCCACTGGCCAAGGTCGGCACCTGCCCGTTGAGCTGCTTGAGCCCTGCGTTCAGTTGACCAGAACCCGTGTAAAGCTGAGCGACGCCGCTGGACAGGACTGGCGTCTGCCCGTTGAGTTGACCCAGGCCGGCCGTCACTTGGCCGGAGCCTGCGTAGAGCTGCGAGACCCCACTAGCAAGTGCTGGCGTCTTACCGTTCAGCTGATTGAGGCCGGTAGCCAACCGACCAGAACCCGCGTAGAGCTGGGACACGCCATCTTTCAGCGTTGGCACTGCGGCGTACAGCTGGTTCATACCTGCTTTAAGCTGGGCAACGCCATTCATGAGGCTCTTATCACTGGCCCCGTTGACGCTGTCATCAAGTTGTGTCAGGCCCACCTGCAGTTGCTGAACGGCACTCTTATACGTATCGTGACCGCTCTGGTCTGGATGACTCAGCTCATTATCAAGTGTGGTGAGCTTGGTCTGGAAGATCTGGACGGCGTTGAGCAGACCCTTGGGATCGCCTTGCGCGTCATAGGTCTTGTCGCCGATCGAGGTCTTGGCGTAGTTCAGATACGCCTTGACGGTGGAATAGCCTTCTTGGTTGGCTTCTTGCTCCGCCACATAGGATTGTTTGAACTGATCCAAAGCCGCCTGTGCAGCCGCATCGCCTGAGGCGGTAACAGCAGCTTCTAGACTATCAAGATCAGTCTTGGACTGCTTAGTTGCCGCCGTGGTCGCTTTTTCAAAGTGGTACAGGGGGTAGAGCTTCGAACCGGCGGGTAAGCCGATGTCTTCAGCGGTCACCCCAGCGACAGTTGGCAAGCCCATATCAACTTGCATGAAAGACGTGCTAATCAGAGTATTCTGATTCTGAACCGCAGAGACTAACTTATCCATCCCTGCCTTCATCATTGCGACCCCCGTCGGCATGTCCGGGTTATCATCGCGCGAAGTCAGCGTCAGACGGTACAATTCGTTGATTCCATTCTTCAACAGGCGTACACCTGAGGTCAACTTGCTCTGATCGCCGGAATCAGGCTCTGTCCCAACTTTGGTGGCCAGTTCATTGATTCCACCATTGAGTTTCGTCACACCAGACGCCAGCGTCGGCACCTGTGCGTTCAACTGACCTAAGCCTACGTTCAACTGGGAGCCCCCAGCGTTCAGCTGCTGCACGCCGGTCTTCAGTGCAGGGACATTCTTGTTCAACTGGCCTAGCCCATCAGTGACCTGGCCGCTGCCGGCAGTCAGCTGCGACACGCCGCCGACCAGCGCCGGCACCTTGCCGTTGAGCTGGCCCAGTCCGGTGTAAAGCTGGGTGCCGCCATCCGCCAACTGGGTCACGCCGTCGCTCAGGGTCGGGACGTTGTCGTGCAGCTGGGTCAGGCCGTCGTTGAGCTGGGTCTGACCGGCGGTGATCTTCGTCGCGCCGTCGCTGGCGGTCTTGATCTGCTTGCCGATCGTCTTGATCTGATCGAACAGCTCGACGGCAAAAGCCGTGGTGACCTTCTCGCGGATCTGGCTGTTTAGCTTATCGGCCCCGACTTGGCTGATGATCTCAGAGACGTAGTTCAGCGACCCGTTCGTCTTGTACGTGAGTTCCATCTGCTTCGGGTGCGCGTCCATCAGTGTCGCGGCGTTAGCCGAGAAGTTCTTCGGGAAAGTCACGACGGTGTAGTACTTGTTGTCGGCCAGGCCTTTTTTGGCCTGCTCGGGGGTGCAGAACACCCATTTCAGTTGCTTGTCATCATGCAGCTGCGCGATGGTATCGCGACCGGCATGGATCGTCTTGCCCTGCAACTTGGCCGGTTCGTCTAGATTGACGACCGCCACGGGGATCTTGCCCGTGTTCCCGTAAGGATCCCACGCAGAGGTGAGGAAGCAAAACGAGTAGGCGAATGGAATGAATAAGATCACCAACATCGCTGCCATGAGCCCCTTATTCTTGGCGATGCTTCTGAATTCGTGCTTGAACAAAATCATGGTCAACTCCTTCGTCAAACCCCAACCGGGTCTGGGTTCGCCTGTTATGGCGTATCACTTCAACCGCATTAACTGTTTATGCCATTGACAAAGACTTAATATCCGCCGATCCCCTAGTCTTGTCAATGCTTTTCTGTCCTTCACAAGCGCACCGAGCCGTCTTATCACCACCCCACAGGCGTTGCGACGGGGCGGGAAATTATTTTTTTCACAAAATAAAAAGGCCTGCTTGCACAGACCTTGCGCCTCACAGCTCGGCCCCACGCGTGGCGATCGTGCGCTTCAGCCAGGCATAGGAGGCCTTGGGGACGCGGCGCAGGCTGCCCTGCCCACGGTCGTCCATCGCCACGTAGACGACGCCGTAGCGTTTCTTCATCTCGCCAGTGCTCAGCGACACCAGATCGATCGGCGCCCACATCGTGTACCCAAAACATGGCACTCCGTCTTCGGTGACCGCCGCGAGGATCGCCCGCAGGTGTGCGGCCATATAGTCACTGCGGTAGTCATCGTGCACCGTGCCGTCCGGGGCCAGCGTATCGACCATGCCCAGCCCGTTTTCGATCACGATCAGCGGTTTTTGGTAGCGATCATACAGTGCATTGAGGCACAGGCGCAGCCCCAGCGGATCGATCGGCCAGCCCCACGGGGTCGTCGCCAAGTGCGGATTCTCGTTGACCAACCCCGCTGCGTGCGTCACAGTTCCCGAGCGGTAGTAACTGAAGGCGACAAAGTCGATCGGATTCGCCGCCAACACCGCCAAGTCACCTGGCGCCACGCGTAACGTCACCCCTTGCGCCTGCAGGAACGCCTTGGCGTAGCGGGGATAGCGCCCGCGTGCCATCACATCGGCGAAGAAGAAACACTGCTCGCGCCGCGTGGTGTAGGCAGCGAACACATCTTCTGGCCGGCTCGTCGCTGGGTACATCTCGCTCATCATGAACATTGTGCCGAAGCGCGCCTGTGGGTCAAGCGCCCGCGCCGCGGCGATCACCCGCGCACTGGCGACAAACATGTGGTGCACGCACTGATAGCGCGTCTGGGCGTCTTGCGCGTGGGTGCCCAGCGCCGCATACCCACCGAGAATGTTGATCTCGTTGAAGGTCAGCCAGTGGTGCACCCGCCTGCGGTAGCGCCGGATCAGCGTCAACGCATACCGCTCATAACAAGCGATCGTGTGGCGGCTCGCCCACCCGGAAACCGATTCGGCCAGCGCATTCGGTAGCTCATCGTGACAGATCGTGATGATCGGCGCGATCTGCCGCGCCACGAGGTAGTCGATCACCTGATCGTAAAACGCAAGCCCCGCTTCGTTGGGCGTCAGCTCCTCGCCAGTGGGGAACAGACGCGACCAGCACACCGAGAAGCGGTACGTCGTGAACCCCAGGTCTGCCATCAAGTCGATGTCCTCCCGCCAGTGGTGATAAAAATCCGTGGCTTGGTGGCTCGGATAATAGGTCCCCGGCTCGATCATCACCCGTGCCCCCGCGGGGAGCGGGTCGTGCCACCCGACCCGGGCCGGGCGTCCATCGGCCAGTCTCAGCGTCAACTGGCGCGGCTGGTCCACACTACCGGCAGTCACGAAGTCATGTGTCAGTCGCCCGCGCCCCCCGACGTCGAAGCCTCCCTCACACTGAAAATCGGCGGTCGCACCACCGATCAAGAACCCTTCTGGAAACGTTGCCATGTCATCGCACCCTTTCGTCCCCATTATAGCGCTTACTGGCGCGTGACTGCCGCTAGACCCGAACGTCCCCGGACCGCGGCTGGCGGCTCGGGGACGTTCATGTTATCAGACGAGGTTCAATGGCTGACCGCTCAGGAACCCGTGAATGTCATCCGCGACGATCTGCACGAGGCGCTGGCGCGTCTCCGCGCCTTTCCAGCCGATATGTGGCGTCAAGAGCACATTCGGCAGCGCCCACAGGGGACTGGTCGCCGGCAGTGGCTCTTGTTCCTGCACGTCCAGGCCCGCCCCGGCAAGGCGGTGGGCCTGCAAGGCTGCGACCAGCGCGACCGTATCGACGAGGCCACCACGCGCCGTGTTGATCAACAAGGCGCTGGGCTTCATCTGCGCAAGCGCCGCCGAGTCAATCAGGTGGTGCGTTGCCGGAGTCAGCGGCAGGTGTAGCGAGACCACGTCACTGTTAGCAAGCAGGTCCGCTTGACTGGTAAAGTGGATCCCGTCGCGATCGACGCGCGGTGTGCGGGTCGAGACCAGGATCCGCATCCCCATCGCCTGCGCGATCTTGATCACCGCCTGCCCGATGTGACCGAAGCCAATCACACCCAGGGTTTTACCGTTCAGCTCGACATGTGGCACCATCAAGTGCGCGTCAAAGTTGCGGTGGTCGCCGTGGGCCAGCATCGTCACCTGCGTCTGCAAAGAGCTGGCCAAAGCCAGCATCATCATCACCGCCGTCTGTGCGACGCGGTCGGTCGAGTAGGCCGGGACGTTGGCCAAAGCGATCCCGCGCTCGGCCAGCGCCGCGCGGTCATGGTTGTTGTAGCCGGTCCCCGCCTCCACGATCAGCTCGACGCTTGCGGGCAGCTGCCGCACGAGCGCACCGGGCATCGGCATCTCCTTCGTCACCAACACCTGGGCCCCCGCGGCACGCGCGACGACTTCTGCCGGTGCAGTCTGACCATAGACGGCCACATCTGGGCCAAGTCGGGTCCAGTCGACCTGCCCGTCGAAGTTCACCACATCACCGTTCAACACCACGATCTGACTCATTCGGCTCACTCCTTCGTCAATAACCCCTGGGCGACCAAAAATTCGCGGGCGACTACCGCCGCCTTCTCGTGCTTGACGGTCACCCGGTAGTTCAGCTGTTGCATCTGCGCCGTTGTGATCTTACCCGCCAGGCGGTTCAAACTCGCCACGACTTGCGGATGGGCCTTGGCCCAGTCGGTCCGCATCAACGGCGCGCCTTGGTAAGGCGGAAAGAAGTGCCGATCATCCGTCAGCAGCACCAAGTCGTACTTGCGGATCTGCGGATCCGTCGTGTACGCATCCGTCACCCCTAAGTCGCCGTCGGCCAGCGCCTCGTAGCGCAGCGACGGCTCCATCGTCCGCACCGTGGTGAAGGCCAACCCGTACGCCTGACGCAACCCGGGGTACCCGTCCGGTTGCTGGTAAAAATCAGGATCGAACCCGGCGATCAGGTCCGGGTGCGCCGCCAGATCGCTGACCGTCCGCAGGTGGTACCGAGTCGCGGTCTCGCGGCGCACGGCCATCCCGTAACCGTTCTGGTAGGCCATCGGCTTCAGGTACGTCAGCTGGTAGCGCGCGGCGATCGCTTGGCGGGCGGTCTGGTACGCCTGGGTCGGGTCCTTAGGCACGCCCGTTTTTTGCGGCACCAGCGCCTGCAGGACCGTCCCGGTGAACTCTGGGTAGAGATCGATCTGCTTGCTGCGCAGCGCCTTGAACAGGAAGCTCGTGCCACCGAAGTTGCGCCGGATCACGACATGGACGTTCGGTTGGTCGCGTTCGATCAAGCGCTTATACATGTTGATCAATAACTCGGGCTCCCCGCCCATTTTGCCTGCGATCGTAATGGTCTCGACTTGCGGGCGGCTGAGCGCGCGCGCCCCGTACGCCCCGCCGCCACCGATCACGAGGACCGCCAGGCCGATCAACAGGGTCCGTCCGGATAAACGGCTGAGCAGGCGGATCGCCGCGCTGGCGACCAGCGCCAGGGCGGCCGCCAGCACCGCACCGATCAGCAACGCGGCGTTGTTATTGCTCTGGATCCCCAGCAGAATATAGGTCCCAAGCCCCCCACCGCCGATCAGCGCCGCAAGCGTCGCCGTCCCGATGATCATCACCACACCGGTGCGGATCCCCGATAAGATCAGAGGCATCGCCAGCGGAAACTGGATCCGAAACAGCTTGTAGCGCCGGGACACGCCCATCGCGTCGGCTGCTTCCAGCAGTAGCGGGTCAATGTTGCGCAACCCAGCATAAGCGTTGGCAAAAATTGGCATCAAAGCGTACAGCACCAATGCGATCACCGCCGGCACCGTGCCGATGCCGACCAGCGGGATCAGCAGCCCCAGGATCGCGAGGCTCGGGATCGTCTGGATCACGCTGGCGACCTGGAGCACCGCCTCCCCCAGCTTCGGGTGGTCCAACAGCGCCACCGCCAGTGGCAACGCGATCAAGATCGTGATCACGGCGGCGATCAGCGACAACAAGACGTGCTGCCCCAACGCCGCGAGCAGCTCCGCACTGTTCGCCTTCAGGTACTGGTCAACGGCTTCAATCATGGCCTTCCTCCTTCGCCAGGTACGCGATCAGATCCGCCGCCGTCAGCAGCTTCTCGCCCACGGCAACGGTCTGCGTCGGCTCACGCTGCACGACCGCTGCCCAGGCGCTCAGGCTCGCGTGCGCCGCCAATGGTTGCGGTGTGTCAGTTGCCACCACCGGTCGCCCGAATCCAGCGGCCAGCACTTGCGCCAGCGTTGGCCGAGTCGGCGCCGACTGCGCGAAGAACTCCGCAACGAACGCATTGGCCGGCGCGGTCGTGATCGCCTCCGGAGCCCCGACCTGTTGAAGCGTGCCGGTGTGGATCACCGCCAGGCGGTCCGCAAGCGTCAGCGCCTCTTGCATGTCATGGGTGACAAACACGATCGTCACCTGCAACTCCTGGTGCAGCTGTGCAATCAGCGCCTGTAGCTGTCGGCGCGAGAGCGGGTCCAGCGCCGAGAACGGTTCGTCCATCAGGATCAGCTTCGGGGCCCCCGCCAGCGCGCGCACGATCCCGACTCGCTGCGCCTCCCCGCCAGACAACTCGGCCGGCATCCGGCCATAATACGTCTGCGGTTCTAGCCCCACCCGGCCGAGGAGCTCGCGCACCCGTGCCTCACGCTTAGCGCCAGGCCAGCCAAGGGCTTCCAGCTGCACACCGGCGTTTTGGCCCACCGTCATGTTCGGGAACAGCGCGCTGCTCTGCAACACATAGCCGGTGTGCCGGCGTAGCGCCGCGAGGTCCATCGTCGCCACATCGACGCCGTCCAACTCAACAGTCCCGCTAGTTGGGACCACCAAGCGGTTGACCATCTTCAACAGCGTGGTCTTGCCACTACCAGACGGACCGACCAGCACGAAGAACTCCCCGTCCGCGATGGTCAAGCTCAACCCGCTCAACGCATCTGCCCCTTGATAAGTCTTCGTCACCTGCTTGAACGCGATCATGCGCACCGCTCCTTTCGTCATGTGACCAGTGTACCATGCACGCACGCGAACGCTGAACAAAAGTAAGCTGTGAGGGCAAAAAAAGCCCGGCGTCACTCCACCCAAAATGGCGCCCCCCTACTAGGGAGCGCCACCTGGTAATGCTCAGCCTCGATTACGGTTGACGGTGCATTGCTTTGCGTTGGAATGCGTTAGGTAACCCCGCCAGCGCGCGATATTTCGCCACGGTTCGCCGAGATAGCGTGACCCCTATCGCCTCGAGGCGCTGGGTCAACAGTTCGTCGCTGAGCGGCGCCTCGGGAGATTCGCCTGCGATCAAGGCCGCGATCTGCTGCTGCACGCGCGCAGGCGACCACTCCTGGCGGACCGCCTGCACGAACAAGTGCCGAACGGAAAGCAGGCGGCCACCGAGCAGAAGGTACTTATCCCGCACCGCTCGACTGATCGTGCTGACTGCCAAACCGAGCGCCGCCGCACAGTCGCTGAGCGTCAGTGGCTGAACCGCATGGGTCTGCGGCGCACTCAAGTACGCCTGCTGATGATCTGTGAGGTACATACCGATCAACGTCAACGTCGTCTTGCGGCGTTCCAAGCCGCCGGTGAGCTGCTCGTATTGCTGCCGTTGTGCGTGCAAATACACCTTAGTCGGTTCATCCGCCACAGCCGTTAACTGGTCATAGTAGCGCTGATCGAACCCCAACTGCGGCAAAGCGTCTGTCGCCACCTGAACAACGGTGCGCCCAGCCACTGACTGTGCCACAAAATCCGGCGTCAAGTACTGAATCGACGCGGCGCGCGCGTACTGATGCCCCGGCGCAGGGTCCAGACGCCGGATCGCCGCCAAGGCATTCGTCAGCTGCGTGGCTGTATACGGTAGGCTCGCCCACCGCTCAGGGGTTGCTAGCAGGGGCAGCTGCTGGTGACGCAACAATGCCTGCGCCACCGGATCGAACCCAGGTTGCGCCGCCTGGCGCAGCAGGCACGCGGTCAGATCCGGCGCGCCGACCCCGACAGGGTCGAACGCCTGCAGCACCGGCAGTACCTCGGCCAACTGCGCCTCTGGCAGCTGGTAGGTCGCCGCGAGCAGCGTTAACGGTGAACGGAGATAGCCATCGTCATCGACAGCTAGACACAAAGCGGTCAGTGCCGGACGTAGCCGTGCTGGCACACGAGTCAGCCGCGCCTGAGTCAACAAGTGAGCCGTCAACGTTTCGGTGGTCTCGTCGGGCACCCAGTCCACCGCCGCGCCGTGCGCGACCGGTGATGCTACCCGCAGTCGTACGAATGGATTGGCCTCAGCCACCGCCTGTAGATGTGCGGTCAGCTGGTCGGCACCAAACTGCAGCACTGTCAGCCGCTGACGCATAACCGGCGACAAAAAGAGCCGAGTGGTCACCTCAAGCATTGGGTGTTGAACCATCCGCTGCGTCTGTGCCATCGGCCCCTGCCTCCCTATCGCGATCATAGACTGACTGTCTGAATCTTCATGATATTCTGATTCATCGAGATGTCTTCGATCACATCCGCGTAGTTCGTCGTCCGTGGGATCTCGATTTCGTATATATTAACATAGATCGGCGCCGCACCTGTTTGCGTCACTCTGAAATTCACGTCGATCACCGCGATGTGATGCGCATCGAAGTATGCCTGAATGAATTCTTTGGTCTCCAGTTTATGACGGTATTGGATCTCGATCTTCTTCATCGGGTTGACCCGGATCATTTTTTTAAGAAAAACCAAGACGAGCATCACCACGATGGCACTGACGACTGCGATCATATAATCCCCCATTCCGACGGCCAGACCGATCCCGGCGACCGCCCATAGGCTCGCAGCCGTGGTCAAGCCCCGGATCGTCCGATGCTGCACGATGATCGTACCCGCACCAAGGAACCCGATGCCAGAGACGACCTGTGCGATCAGGCGCGCGTCATCGGCACGAACCACCCCTGCTAGTTTCGGGTACGTCAACGCGATATTCAGCGCATCGAATCCGATCTCTTTTTGGATCAGCGCGATGATACACGCCCCAACGCAGACCAGCACATGCGTCTTGATCCCCGCTGGACGGTTCTTGTGCTCACGGTCATAGCCGATCACCCCCGCCATCAAAACGGCGAGGACCAGCCGAACGATAATCTGCCGTAATGTCAGTGCGAACACTCAGACCACACCCAGCAACCCGAGGACGATCGCCAAGGCCAAGACACCCAGCAGGATCCAGTTGACGTTGACTTTCTTAGACAGAAGCCAGTAGCAGACCAACGTCACCACCAGCGGCACTAATCCTTGCCAGAGCTGATCGAGGTAGGTCTGGATCAGGATCGGCTTGCCGCCTTTGATCGGGATCGCCAGCTTCGATTGGAAGGTGACCATCGTTGCGGTCATGCACCCGATCATCATTAGGCCAAGCGTCGAGGCCGACTTGTTGAGCAACTTCATACTCCCGGACCGATACATATCTTGGATGAAGGTGTCCCCCAGCGTGAACCCCATGTACGTCAGGTAGTAACGCGTCAGGATCGACGGAACATTGTAGATCACCAAGAACAGTAGCGGCCCGAAGATCGACCCCTGACTGGCGAGGCTGATCCCGATGCCCGCGGCAATGACCCGCAAGACCCCCCAGAAGATCGAATCGCCGATCCCAGACAGTGGGCCCATCAGTGACGTCTTCAAGGCAACCGTTGAGTCAGAGTCGAAGTTCGGATCAGCGGCGTTCTTCTTCTCCATCGAGGCGACCAGTCCCATGACGAAAGTCCCCACGTTTTGGGTGATGTTGTACCATGTCGTGTGCCGCTGCATCGCCTGCCGGTGGCCTTCAGGATCGTCCTTATAGTAACGATCCAGCGCCGGCATGATCGAGTACATGAAGCCAGGCGCATGCGTCTTGGTCGCCCCTGCACGACTGGCGAAGACGGTGAAGGAGCGCCAGAAGATGCTGTTGAGCATTTTTTTATCTTCGGGTGAAACATTCTTAGTCATCTTCATGAGAAAAAGTCCTCCTCTTCCTGCGCCGCGTCGTTCGGCGCGTCAGCCGTTGTGTGGACACCAGTCGTTGTCAGCGCCTTTTGTTTGTTCTCTAGGTCCATCAGTTGCTTATCCCGCATCCACTGTAGCGCCACGATGATGAGCCCGACGGCAGCGACTGCGACAGAAGGTAGCTTCATATACGCGGCCAAGACGAAGCCCAGGAAGTAGTATGGTGACAGCTGTTTGCTCCACAGCATCCGCATTAAGATCGCAAACCCGACCGCCGGCAACAGGCCACCGGTCGCTGACAGCCCCGCCATCAGGTTCGCCGGGATATGGTCGACCAATTGCTGGACTGGCTTGGCCCCTGCAAGGACTGAGAAGAACGTGACGAGAGAGAAGACGAAATAGTTCAGGAACCACATGCCAAAGTGTAAGCGAACTAGCCCCTTAGGATCGTTGTTCGCGGCCACTTTATCAACGACAGGCGCAAAAATATTCATGACCACGTTCTTCAGAAACATTGAGATAAAGGCGGCGAACACCCCGATCGGCACCGCCAGGGCCAAAGCGGCCTTCAAGTTCACATCCAGCGTGGTCGCAAAAGTCACCGCCAAAACGGTCGCGGTGACCGGCTCCGCGGACAACGCACCACCAATATCGACAGCACCCATGAAGATCGCCTCAAGCGATGCCCCCATCATGATCCCAGTTCGAACGTCCCCGAAAACCAACCCAGCGACCAAGCCAACGACCAGTGGGCGTTCGATCATCGTCTGACCCCACAGCCAGTTGCCGCCGAAGCAGACGAACACGCATAATGCGGCTAACAATGCGGTATTTAACATCGTTCATTCCTCCTTGATTAGGTTAGTGGCCCTTCAGCAACGTGCTGATCGGCGTCTTGGCGTTACTCGGCACAACTTGATTGAACACAGGGACATCCAGTGTGGCCAACTGCTTCAGTGCGGCCAGCTCGGACGCTGTCAACATCAGTGTTGCAGACAGCTGAGTCGCTTCCTTCGCGTTTTCGGCAAAGCGCCCCACATTGGCAACGTTGATCCCTGCGATTCCGGGTACCGCTTGGGCGATCTTGAGCGCATCAGCCACACTATTCGTCAGTGCAAAAATGCGCATGTTGCTCGCCTTAGGGTTATTGAATACTGTGATGGCGTCCGCAACCGAGCGGATCAAAAGTTTTTTGCCCGTTGGGGTCGCCATCTTCAGGGTCATCTGGACCATCTCATTGGCCGCCGCGTTATCGTTGGCAACAATGATCCCCGGTGTATCAAGCTCCTTGGTCCAGACCAAAGCGACTTGCCCGTGGATCAATCGATCATCGACGCGTAATTGTGCGATCATATCATTTCCTCCTTAGCTCAAAAAGCTGTCTTCCGAATCAGCGGGTGCGTCTGTCAACGTGATGCGTTCAACTTGACTCTGGACGATCAGGTCGTCCAAGTGCCCAGCAGACAATGGTTCGGCATCCAATAACACCGCCAGAATAATTGCAAGGTTCATCTGTGACACCACGAACACGTCGGGGTGTCCTGCCGCAGCCAAAACGACTTTTTGATTCACACTCCCACCCTTAAGATCGGTGAAGATCACGGCTGGTCGCTTCGCCGTGGCAATGAACGCAGCGATCTGCGCCGTGTAATCCGAATCATCCACGTAGGCATCGATCACTTGGACGCGTGCGCCCATGCCAGTCAGGATCTCTAGTGAGCTCTGAAGCCCACTAGCCATGTGCCCGTGACTGGCGATCAAGATCTCAGTCATCCGGTTCCCTCCTTTCGTCACTTCAGGTCAATGCCTTCACCTCCCTAATAGCAAAACTCGTGCCAAGTGTTCAAAACCGCGCCGCAACGCCGCAAAAAAAGAAGTGTTCAATAATTGAACACTTCCAGTTGACGCTGTTCAACACTCGGATCACGCCTCAATGAACTGCTTGAACAGCTCGTACATCAACGATAGCTCATAGTCCGACACCGTAATGTTGTATTTCATCTCGATCGGCTGAAAAACGCTGTGGGAGACCTGCATGAACTCAGCTTCCTCGGGCCCGCTCATCGTCACCGGCGTCTCGATCTGCTTGCGCACCATCAACCGTTCGATCATCAGCGCGATGTGCATATAGAGGTTCAACTTGACCTTGCCATCGAGCACAAAGTGATAATAGTGCTCATATTTCATGATCGCCGTTTCAACCTCTTTGATCACGATGTCTGGGTTGAGGAAGCTCAGACGCTCCGAAATCCCCTCGATCGAGAAGAACCGTAGTAATTCAGCATTCAGCGCCTTAAGGTGCGCCTGATCCAGGTACGCACTCAGCCACTCAGACAGTTGCGAGGCCCCGGTCGCATCTAGGAGATCATAGATGTTCAAGTGGGCGAACGGTACCTGCCGAGTCAGATCCATCGTGGTCAGCACGAACAGCGTCTGGTCAAAATAAGCCCATTCTTCACCGACCAACTTCTCTTTGAGCGTCGCATAGTCCAGCGGGATCACCTTGATGTCGCTCGGCATCAGTGGTTGCATGATCTCTCGGATCTTCTCGGCGATCCCCAGTCCGGAGATACAGGAGACCAAGATGTTCGTCGCCTGTGAGAACCCTTGATAGTACTGGACCTCGATGGTGTAGTCCTGCTCTGCCTTTTCTGCGATCTGCTTGAACGGTAAGCGCTGTTGCATTCGCAGGGCGAGGTCCAATGCCGTTACCGTCGTCAGATTGTTGACGACCAGTAAGTCGCCATCTAGATGGGGCTTGATCGCTGTGAACAGTTGGCTCAACGACCCCATATCGACCATTAGGATGAAGCCGTTGGTCGTGTCCGATTGGTCGATCAGCCGATTCGCCTCTTTGATGATCGAATCGACACCAGTCGTGATCGGCATGTCGATCGCATCGAACACATACGTGCCACAAAGCGTGTTGACCACCGCCTGAATACTCGTCGCGGTACTTTCGCCATGCGCCGTCAACAATCCTCGCAACTGGATCCGCTCATCGATATGATCCGCAAGTAGCAACGTTAAGACGACCACTAAGGTCTGGTGACTGACCGGATCCAAGGGTTGGATCACCCGGTAGAACTCCTTGGCCACGTGCAATGCCCGCGGCAACTTCAGGCGCAACCGACGCGTTAGGTGCCGCGTGAGCACCGGATCAAGTTCAAAGCGTCGGCGATACAGTGCGAACATCAGCGGCTCGAGGTAAGCGGCCTTGGCGAGCCCAAAGCGCCGCTCGATCAATGTCTTGAACCGGTCATCGTGTTGAAGGTGTAGGCCGTCTTCCGGCTCGTGCTGCGGGAGCCGGGCAAGCAACGCCTGAAACAGATTAGTCCATTGTCGTAGCTGTTCCTGTGTCGGATCATCCCCTGCCTGCGCTAACGAGTCGCTGATCTGCGCCAGCTGCTCAGCCCACGGGTCACGCGGGGCACTGACTACTGGTGCAGCTGGGTCGATCACCATCTCACCGTAAGCCGTCACGTCTGGCAGGTGATCGAACTGAAAGTGGTCGAGCGTCAGACGCAACGGTCCATCCTCCTGGCGCCGCTCGTAAGCCGTCGCACACCCCACCTGGATCAGGTTTTTCAAGTGTCCGATGTTCCCAGGGTGATCGATCTGCGCCAAGGCCGAGACCACTGCCGGCGTGACCATGATCGAACACGCCATTTTGTGTGCCTCAGCGGTGAACAATGCCCGCAGCAACGCTAACCGTTCATCCGCGGGGCGCTGCGCGTAATCTGGCAGATGTAAGACAACTGGGATCCGGCGCCGAAACGTCGCAAGCAACACTTGCTCAGGCGTTTCGGTCGTTGCCATGATCAATCGGACTGTTGCTTGGATCCGGGTCACGTTGTCACCCATTCGGTAGTAGTAGCCGTTATCGATGAACGAGAACAGCTTCTCTTGGTTCTCACTGGACAGGCGGTGCACCTCATCCAAAAACAGATACCCACCGTCCGCTTGTGTCAACAATCCCGCTTTGTCCTGATCCGCGCCAGTGAACGCGCCGCGGACGTACCCAAACAGTAGACTCGATAGAAGTTCTGGGTTGTTCGCGTAATCGGCACAATTCAAGACAGCGTACGGTGCGTGCGCGACGATCGCGTGGACATACCGTGCGTGCGCGACGATTGTCGCAGCGAGGTAGCTTTTGCCCACCCCTGAATGGCCGGTGACCAGCACGTTCAAGCCATGCGGTGGATAGGCTACTGCAGCAGCGGCCTGTTCGATCACACGGCGGACGCTCCCCCGCACCCCGATGAACTGTGTGAAAGGATCTGCCTCATCGGCTTGCGCGTCAGCGCGTTGCCATCGCACAGGGCGACCGTCACGCTTGGTCACCCAGTCCTGTGCCTCCAAGCGATTCAGGTACTGGCTGACGACTGACCGTGACAACCCAAGTTGATCAGCAAGTTCCTGTGTCGTGGCCCCACCGGTATTCGCAGTCGTACCCAACTGACGGTAGACGCGCTTCATTGCCTCCTTCATCTGACTCATCTCCTCTGCATATTCATTATACAGAATGTTCAGACCACTGCCAAAACCTGGGGCCATGATGCCACGCTCAGTACCCGCTCGTCAACAGATCTGATTGCGCAACAAAAAAGCGGTGAGCCAGAATCGACACCACCGCACCTTGAACCTATTCCGGTCGCAACCCCTTCATCAAAAATCGCGTATCCTCGGCCGCCCGCGCCGCCACGTCGATACTCGCGTGGCTGACCAGCAGCGACGGTAGCACGTCGCCGATCAGCGTGCCGGCGATGTAGCGCACGATCAGCTGGGGCGGCCAGTTGACCAACTGGCCACGCTGCTGGTAGTGCACAAGCGCTGGCGTGATACGCGTCGTCACCAGTTGGTCAAACGCCCCTTGCACGCGTTGCAGCAGCTCCGGTCGCTGCAACGCCTCGGCCGCGAAGATCTTGACGACCTGGTAGTTCGCGATCGCGAACTGCATGCGGTCAACGATGACCCTGTGCAGCAACGTCTCAAAGTCCGGCGGCAGTTGCGTCATCGTTGCGTCACCGAACTCACCAGCCACCTTGGGCACCACTTGCGCCATGAACGGCTGCATCAAGGCAGCCAGCAGGTCCGCCTTAGTCTTGAACCGCTTGTACACCGTTCCTTCCGAGACGCCGGCAGCCCGGGCGATATCCGCTGTGCTGGTGCGCGCGTACCCCTGTTGGGCAAACAGGGTGAGGCTGGCGCGCAGCACGGCTTTTTGTTTCGCCGACAAGTCGCTGTCACGCAGCGTCTGATCTAGCAACGTCTCAACATTATTCACACTCATCTGTGGCCTCCCACCCTTAGACTTGCCGGTACTTACGCATCGTCCGCACGTTCAGCGCGAGGAACAAGGCGACGAACCCGACCAAGACGCCGAGATCGAGGCCGATCGCCGCCAGTCCCGCCCCTTGCTCGACCACCTGGCTCATCGCGTCCGCGCCGTAATACAGCGGCATCACATGCGCAATTGCTTGCAGCCAGCCGGGCATCCCGGCGACCGGGATGATTCCGGAGAAGAAGATCTGTGGGATCACGACGACCGGGATGAACTGGACCATTTGAAACTCGCTGCCCGCGAAGGTGGAGATGAACAGCCCCATCGCAAGCGCCGCCGCGGCCAGCAGCAGATTGATCAAGATCACCCATCCGACGCTCCCGAGGATCTGAATTTTGAATACGTAGATGGTGAACAAGACCACCAGCAACGTCTGGATCACTGCGAACAGGCCGTAACCCGCAAGGTAGCCGGTGATGATCTCCCCGCGCCGCACCGGCGTCGCCAGCAGCCGATACAGCGTGCCGGTCGTCCGCTCGCGTAGCAAGGCGATCCCCGAGATCAAGAACACGAAGAAGAACACAACGAAGCTCATCAGGATCGGCAACAGCGTGTCAAAGAACGTGGAATCCTTATCACCGTATAGGTAGCGCGTCTTGGTCGTGTAGCTGACTGCCCCCGCGGCGCGCGCCGGCGCTTGAGCGGGGACCGGAATGCCGGCGGCCTTGCTGGCGGCAGCCAAGGCCGCCTGTAGCTGGGCGATCGCTTGGGCTTGCGCCTTCAGCCCGGTCGCGGCGGCTTGCCCCTTCAGCTTGATCTGCGCCGACTGTAGCCCCACCTTGATCACCGTCGCCTTAGCTTGGTCGTTGTTCGCCAACGTCAACGTCAGGTGGTCACCGGATTGCGTCAGCATCCCCGCGTAATCGTGCGTGCGGATCACGTGCTTAGCGCTGCTGTGGCCGGTCACCGGCGCCAGCTTCAAGTGATCGGACTTCAGCGCCGCCGTCAGCGTGGTATCTACGCCACGCACGGCCAGCGTAGCGGTCGTGTCCCCGTTCGATTGGAAGAGAAAATAGATCAGCGTCAAGATCAAGAGCGGTGCAACGAACATCAGCGCTAGCGTCCGCTTGTCCCGTAGCATCTCCGTCATCACGCGTTTAATCATGCCTGTTGTGCGCATCTTGAGCCCTCCCCGCCTTCAAAAAGACTTGTTCGATCGAGTCGACTTGGTACGCCGCGAGCAAGGCCGCCGGCGTGCCCTGCGCGATGGCCGCGCCACCGCGGATCATCATCAGCTGGCTAGCCTCTTCCGCGTCTTCCATCACATGGGTCGTCAGCAGGATCGTTTTACCTTCATCCGCCAGCCGGTGCAGCTCGACCCAGATCTGCTGGCGCAGCTCCGGGTCGATCCCGACCGTCGGCTCGTCCAGGATCAACAGCGGCGGATCGGCTAACAGCGCGATGGCAAGCGACAGCCGCCGCTTCATACCCCCGGAGTAATCCCCAACGGCCTGATCCAAGGCCTGGTCCAGGTTCACCACCGCCGTCGCCTGCGGGAGCCGCTGGACCAAGGTCGCGCGGTCGACCCCCATCATCGTGCCGAAGAACATCAGGTTCTCCCGCGCCGAAAGGGTCGTGTAAAGTGCATCGGTCTGCGCCATGTAGCCGATCCGGGCAAGCAATGCGCGGTCAGGTACGGCTCGGCCCAACACCCGAACGCGGCCGGCTTTGGGCCGCAGCATCCCCATGATCGTGCTGACCAGCGTCGTCTTACCGGCGCCGCTGGGGCCGATCAGGGCCAGGATCTCCCCTGGCATCACGGTCAGGTCGATGTCGTGCAGCACCACGGTCTTACCGTAGCCCTGCTGCAGACCCTGAACTTCTATCGTCGCTGTCATGTGATCTCCTCGATTCAGTGAGTGTCCGCTCATTACTGAGCCAAAATTTAGGCTCACGCCTAGGTAAGTGAGCACTCACTTATAATACCACCTGATCGCGCCAATGCAACCCCCAACTGGTTCAAAAGTGGCCGGTGGTCAATCCCGCTCGCCTTCTGCCGCTAGGGCAGCTAAGGCCGTGCGGTCCAGCCGGTAGCCCCCGGGACAGCGTGTGATCCAGCCAGCTTCCCGGAACAAGCGGAGCGTCTGCATCAAGTGCCGGTAGGACACACCGAGGTAATCGGCGATCTGGACGTTGTTTTCGCGGTAGTCGCCATCCGGTGCGACCGTCAGCATCAGGTGCGCGAGGCGGTACTTGAGCGCCAGCGTCTGCGCGGCCGCCATGTGCGTCATCCGCCGCAGTAGCTTCACCCCGATATGTTGGGCAAGCTGGCGCCAAAATTCGTGATCGGCCGCGAGCTCGCGGTCGATCACGGCACGCGGGAGCGCGAGGCAGGTGACCGGTCCGATCGCCAACACCGCCTTAGCCGCCTGCTCCGCGCCGACCAACGTCAACTCACCGATCAGGTCCCCCGGCGCGACGAACTGGAGCAGTGCGGCCTTCCCATTCGCCGCCTGCACCATGATCCGCGCACGCCCGCTGACGACGATCATCAAGTCGCTGGCCGGCGCACCGGGGGTCAGCAACGGTTCGCGGTCGGCGAAGCGTCGCCAAACAGCCTGTGCCGCCAACTGGGGCGTCAGAAACGGTGGCGCCGCCGGCAATGGGGCCGTAGTCGGCCAAGGTTTTTCTTGCATCAGGCAACCCTCCTGTGAGATTTCTCCTACTCGTCAGTTTACCCGTTTGGGTACACTATGACCATCACCTTGAGGAGGTCACCATGACTTATCGTAAACTCGCCTTATCGCTGGGCTTCTACCTATTCACTGCCGTCGGAATCAGCCTGACCATCCGCGCCGCAGTCGGCGTCTCGAGCTTCTCCGCGCTGAACGTCACGCTGAGTGACCTCAGCGGGATCCGCGTCGGGACGATCACGACCGGGCTGAACCTCGCGTTCATGCTCGCCTGCATTCTGTTAGAGCGCCACCCCCACTGGGCCCAGTACGGCCTGATGACGCTTGCGCTCCTGCTGTTCGGCAGCTGCATCAACTTTTTCACCTATGTCGTCTTCGGTCACCTGACCCCACACCACTACGCGCTGCGCCTTGGGCTGTTCGTGCTCGGGACCTGCATGGGGGCTTTGGGACCGGTCGAGTGCTCAAATACGAGCTGCTTAAATTCCCGATCGAAACGTGGTGCGCCTTGATGGCTGCCCGCACGCGCTGGGCCTTTCAGACTTATCGCTACGCCGTCGACGGCGTGTGCGTCCTGCTCGCCATCGGCCTAGCGATAACCTTGCACCTACCGCTGACCGTCCGCGAAGGCACCGTCTTGAGCTTCCTGCTACTCTCCGGGCTGATCACACTGGGGCGACGGTGATGGTCACACTTTCTTCACAATTCTTCGGCACAATGGACCGTTAGAGTCTTGAAGAAGGAGTGATCTTATGGCCGGCACTGAACCGCTTGCTAACCCGTGGCGCCGCAACCTGTATGTCTTGTGGGGGTGTACTTTCGTTGCCGGGGTAGCCTTCTCGGAGCTGATGCCGTTCATGTCGCTATACGTCAGCCAGCTCGGCCACTTCACCAAGGCCGAGGTCTCGTTTTATTCCGGGTTGGTCTACGCCGCGACCTTCTTAGTCACGGCGATCGTCAGCCCGATGTGGGGGGCTCTGGCCGATCGCAAAGGACGCAAGATCATGCTGATCCGGGCGAGCTTCGGAATGGGGGCCGCGATGTTCCTGATGGGACTGGCGACGAACATCTGGCAGCTGATCGCCTTGCGTGCGTTACAGGGCCTGTTCTCGGGGTTCATCTCCAACGCCCAGGCCCTGATCGCGGCGCAGACACCGCGCAAAGAAGCCGGCAAGGCCCTAGGCACGTTGGTCACCGGCTCGACGTCAGGCATGCTGATGGGACCGATCCTCGGCGGGGCACTCGCCTCAGTATTCTCGATCCGGGTCACCTTCTTCATCACCGCCGGACTGATGTTCTTGGCCGGGCTCCTGTCCGCCACCTTGGTGACCGAGCACTTCACGCCCGTCCCGCGGCGCGAGACGACGGGCCAGGGTCTGCTGCGCGGGGTCTTGAGCCAATTCGATAACCCCAAGCTGATCGTGTTGCTCCTGTTCTCGACCCTCTTCGTGCAGTTGGGCAACACCTCGATCGCCCCGATCATCAGCTTGTATGTCAAGGAGCTGATGCACAACAGCGGGGCGATCGCCTTCGTCGCCGGCATCATTGCCGCGCTACCAGGGATCTCGAACATTTTGGCGGCGCCACGCCTAGGCACCTACGGGGATCGGCACGGCTCCGGTAAGGTCCTGATCGCCGGATACCTGTTTGCGGTCCTGGTCTACTTTCCGCAGGGGTTCGTCACCAGCATCTGGGCGCTGGGGGCCTTGCGGCTGCTGGTCGGCGTCTCAGATGGCGCGCTGTTCCCGACCATTCAGACCCTGTTGACCAAAAATGCGCCGGCCAGCGCGACCAGCGCAATCTTCTCGTGGAATCAATCCTTCCAGGCGCTCGGTAACATGCTCGGGGCGCTACTCGGCGGGACGCTGGCCGGTCTGTTCGACTACAACGTCGTGTTCATCTCGACGGCTTGCATGCTCCTGATCAACTTCTTGATGCTCTGGTTCGCCGAACCGAAGTTACGCCACTGAACGCGGACCCAAAACGACCCTTTGCGCACCGGCTGAAGCCAGCGGGCAAAGGGTCGTTTTGAGTTCAGTCGTCGTGTGTCACCACTGCCGGTCTAGTAGCGTCACCGCCAGCGTGTGACCGGTGCCCAGGCTCGCCTGCCCGGCTCGCACGAAGCGAAACCCCTGCGCCAGCCAGAACTGCATGCCGCCCTCGTTGGCATCGGCGACCGCCACGCGAAAGCGCCGGCATTCGGGATGCTCGGCGTGCAGTTGCGCGACGACCTGCGTGCCGAGACCCCGCCGGCGCTGCGTGACGGGTAGGAGCAGCAAGCCGATGTACAGGCTGTCCACTGTCGGGTACCCGACCACATAATCCAGCACACCGACGGCCGTTGCGCCGGTCATTAGCACCCCGTAGTGTTTCGCATTGGCCGGTAACTGCGCCGGTCGCGCCGTGCGGTCCTCTTCGACCGTCGCCCGACTCGGGTAGCCCTGACCCGTCAAGGCAAAATAATCCGCGGCCCCTTGGTACAAGTCCAAGACCAGCTTGCGGTCTTGCATCGAGCTGACCGGCTTGAGCGTCACCGTCATCGCATGCACCCCCTTATCACAACAGGTACAGCCGCTTGAGCTGCGCCACTTCCCCGTCGGTCAGGTCCAGCGCCTGGCTGAGGTACCGCCGCATATTGCCGTACTGCGCGGTAACCGTGGCCAATGCCGCGTCGAGGTACTCCTCGCGGGCGATCCACAGGTCGCGCAGGCTGGTCTGCATGTTCGCGTTCGCCCCTTGCGCCTTCGCCTGTGTCAGCACGTCGTCGACGGCCGGCCCGACATAGCGGTTCGTTGTCAGGTAATCCGCCCGGATCGTCGCTTCCGGCACGTCCAAGGCGGCCAGCACGAACGCCGCCCCCATCCCGGTGCGGTCTTTGCCCGCCGAGCAGTGAAACAGCAATGCGCCGGTCGGGTTGGCCAGAGCTAAGTCGAAAAACTTGCGGTACGCCGTCTGCGATTGCGGGTTGGTGATGATGTCCTGATACGTCCGCAGCATGTTCTTATAGCCGCCTTGCGCATCGAAGGCGAAGGTTTTTTGCTCCTCGGCCCACGTTGTCACCTGCGTCTCATCAGTCGGGAACACCGGGTCGAAGTGGTACGCGGCCCCTGCCGGCACCCGGTCCGGCGCCGTGTCGCGCTCCTCAGGCGACCGGAAGTCGACATCCAGCGTCACGCCGTAATCCGTCAGGTAAGCCTGATCGCGGTCAGACAGCTGGTCCAGCTTGCTCGCGCGCACGAGCCGGTGGTCAGCGACGGTGCGCCCGTCAGTGGTCTGGTAGCCACCGAGGTCGCGGAAGTTGAAGCCGTGATGGATCTGTAAGAGTTGAGCCAAGTTCGCACCTGATTTCTTCCAAGACTGTAACGTCTATTGTAACGCATCCCCGCTAGCGCGTCAGCACCATGTCCACGTGCGGGATCCCGTCTTCCAGGTATGGCTCAGACACCGGCACGAACCCGAAGCTGCCGTACCAGTCGCGCAGATACACTTGCGCCTGGATCTTGATCGACTGGCCGGGAAAATGTGCCGCGATCGCCAGCAACGTCTCGGTGATCAGTCCAGTCGCCAAGTGCTGGCCGCGCGCGTCGCGGGTCACCAGCACCCGTCCGAAGCTGATGTGTTCGCCATCGTCATGCGGGACGATCCGCGCGGCCGCGACCAGCCGGCCGCTGCGGCGCAGGATCACGTGCCACGCGGTCAGGTCCTTCTCATCGACCTCTTGATACGCGCAGTGCTGCTCGACGACGAAGACACGCACCCGTGCCTCGAACAGTTCGACCAGTTCTGCCGGTGTCAGCGCTGCGGTTGGTTTGATCTCGATCGTTGTCATGTTGACCTCCAGTGTCAGTTTGTCGTGATTGTCGCACAGCACGGTGCCGCAAGCAACTCCTAGGTCCGAGTCGTCAGCCGTGCAATCCCGGGCAGACGCGCGTATGCTCATGGTAACCAAAAAGGAGGGCGCCTTATGAAGCTAGATGTTGCTCAGTCGATCGCCAACCTCAAGTGGACGGTCGACCACCATTTTTTGCACATTCGCGACCACTCACCGTTCGCCCGCGCTATCGCCGTTCAGTTCGAACTCGCCTACACCGACTTTCGCGTGATCGAGATGAGCTTGCAGTTACGGGGCCCGGAGACCCACGCCGTGCTCGTTGACTTCGCTCAGACCTACACCGCGGTCCAGCGGTACGAATGGCCGTTCATCGCCGGTGGACCAGAGGAGTACTACGCGCAACACGGCGCAGACTTCAGTGACTACCAGCAACAAGTCACCCACCTCGACGACCTGCTCGACACGATCGCGGCGCTAGATTGACCAAAACGGACGCCCACATGGCGTCCGTTTTGAAATCAAGCAAATTCACAAATGACCCTGACCTTGTCTGCACTGAACATCTTGGAAAGGATCTTCTTTGCGCTTTGTTCAGCTGTGTTGACGATATCGTCTTTAGCTAAAATATCCGTTTTCACATCGTCAGCAGCCTCTTTTTGCAACTTCAGTCCATTCGTGTTCTTATCCTCGATCAGAACAGAATCCTTGACCTTGTAGTAATCGTAATCAGCACTGTAATGTGAGTCCTTCAAGAGGAGCTTTACCTCCGGATGCGGCATCGTGACCTTCAGCGTCTTCGTCGAATCATCATACTCGCTATGTGCCTGACTCAGGTCGTAGTAAATCTGAGCCTTGAAGTGAAAGATGTATAAGACCGCCTCTTCGCCGACTTTCAGGTTTAGGACTTTCTTGGCTTCCTTAGCCTTGACGATTTTGTCGTAAAAAATGCTAGTCGTATCGAGTTGCCCCACCTCCTTCACATCGTAGTTGGCCGTCGCTTTTTCAGTCTCTGTATCTGTTGAGCGTAAGTACATGAACCCCGCACCGATTCCCACGATAGCGATCAGTATAATCCCCAGTCTGGTCAAAAATTTCATCACGAATGTTCCCCCATCTGCATGAATGTTCCACTCATTCTTCCATAGCAAAAGCCTCATTGCAAGCACCGATTTAGTCGAGTTGCAGGAGTCTAAAAGCACGAAGCTTGAAAGGAACTTTGCCTGCCATCAACGTTGGCTCACTCAGTGTCAGTTTGAGCTGATAAGTGACCTGGACACGGAATGGCGACTGAGCTTCAACCGTGTAGTTGAGCAAGTACTCATGCTGCTTCGACGTCTTCTCGACGTAAAGCCGCGTATCTTTGAACCGAGCCCAGTCTGCAGTAGGTTCATCCCGCGTCGCGACTTTGGCGGCTCGGCGTGCTAGGGTATAAAAAGCAGTTTTCTCTGAATCAGTCAATTTATCGACCCGATCGGATAGTAAAACTGTGCGCTTCATCGCCTCATAGGCTGGAGTCGTCGGCTGGAGTCGGTGCATGGCAACTCGTCCTACAATCAAACCGATCACGACTCCGACACATACTAACCACCATTTATATTGCTTGAACTTTGAAACCATAATTATTCCTCCAGTAGATAGATTGGCGTTACCGCCTACTGGAGGAGTGGTTTATTTTACGCGTCGCTGCATCGCCATCAGCTGCTGGCGCGCCCGCAACACGGCGCGGTAGCGCTTAGGCTGCTTCTTGTAGAAGTCTTGGTGACGATTCTCGGCCGGCCAAAACGGCCCGGCCGGCGTCACTGCCACGGCGATCGGCCGCTGGGTCTGGGCCTGGGCCGCGGCCACTTTCGCCCGCGCCGCGGCTTCCTGTTCGGCGTCCAACGGGAAGATCATCGGCCGATAACGCGCGCCGCGGTCCTGGAACTGCCCGTTGCCATCGAACGGATCGATCAGTGACCAGTAGAGGTCGAGCAGCGCCTGATACGTGATCTGGCGCGGGTCGTACAGGATCTCGACGGCCTCAACGTGCCCGGTCGCGTTGCTGGCGACCTGCTCATAGGTCGGCGCACCGCCCGGACCGCCGGTGTAACCCGACAACACGTAGCGGATCCCCGGCCGCTGATCGAACGGTTCGACCATACACCAGAAACAGCCGCCGGCGAAGATCGCCCGCGCCTGGTCCGGCGCATCCGGGGCGTAGAACGGGCTCAGGTCAAACTGCGCCGGTGCGGTGTCCGTCAACGCTTGATAAAAATCCGCCACGTCCGGCGTCAGGTTGTCGCGCAGAGCCAGCGGCCGCAGTGCCGCCTCCAGCGTGGCCAGCGCGGCGCTCGGCCGCATGCCTTGCTCGAGTTGCTGCTTGGCGCGGCGAAGCTGGTCGCGCTCCCAGTCACGGGTGCCCGGTGCGAGGAATAGGTTGATCACCTGCGCTAAGGCGCGATCGTGATCCCATTGGGTGTGCGCTTGTGCCATTCAGTGCCTCCTGAAATCTGTCGTGTGATCTGCCGCCGTCACGGTCGGCTGAGGGCAGCGAGGCCCAGTAGCGCGGCCGGGACCCCGAGGGCCAAAGGCCCGTGTGCGGCGACCAGCACGGCGACCACTGCCGCACCAACGCCGAAGCTCAGCATCAGCGCGCCCGTGCGCGCCGCTTGCCGCCGGGCGGCTGGCTCGCCGAAAAGCACCCCGTCTACGGCACTAGCGGTCAGCGTGCGCAAGTTGCCTGTCATCATCAGTGGCGTGAACGGGCCCCCGTTGAGCTGCCGAAACTCTTGCAGCAGTGCGGCAGCGGCCAGCGCCAAGCCGACCACGGCCCAGCGATCGCCCAACCGCGGGCCGGCCACCCCGACCACGGCGAGCAGTAGCACGGCATACCCGAGGATCGTCCGTCGGCGTAGCGTCGCCCGGTGCGTCAGGTGCCGGTGCCGCTGCAGCAAGCGGATCACCGCGGTCCCGAGCGCAAACGCGAGCAGTGCGGCGACATAGCGCAACGCCGTCGGCCAATGCCCCTGCCCGACCTGGACGCCCAACAGGATCAGGTTCCCGGTCTGCAACCCCGCGAACACCCCACCGTGTGCCAAGTATGAGTAGGCATCTAAGCCACCGGCCGCCCCGGTCAGCAGTAATCCAAAGCCTGTCGATTCGAATCTCATCTGCCCACCTCCTGTGCCTGTATTATCGCGGAACATTGGATTGTGCGCAAGCGGTACGCTCGACTTTTTTTCGCCCACCTATTTGACAAACTGATTTTTCATGATAGGATAGTCGCAACAATATATTTTAAGGCGATATACGAGACGAGTAAGCACCGCGTCCTGACAGTGAGCTGGGGTCAGTGGAAACCCAGCAAGGCACCGCGGTCCCGAATAACACTTGTATGGCCTCGAGCTGAACGCGTGCAGTGCACCTAGTAGGCTTCGACGTGGACCGGGACGTTATCTGCCGGAGGCGCATGATTGTGCGTTGAATGAGGTGGCCTGCGTGCAGGCAACTTGGGTGGTACCGCGAAAATAGTCCTTTTCGTCCCTTGTCTGAGACAAGGGACTTTTATTTTGTCTCAAAACTAACGATATGGAGGCAATGCCATGCACACGATTTTTCCAAGCGATTACGATCCAAAGTTGACCGTCCGCCAGACCCAAGAGGCGATCCGCTACATCCGCGAGACATTCCAAGACGAGTTCGGCAAGCAGCTGAACCTCTCACGCGTCTCCGCCCCGATGATGGTCGATCGCGCGACCGGCCTCAACGACAACCTGAACGGGACCGAGGCCCCGGTCTCCTTCACGATGGCCGACATGCCGGGCGAGACGATGGAGATCGTCCACAGCCTCGCCAAGTGGAAGCGCGCCGCCCTCGGCCGCTTCGGCTTCCAGCCCGGCGAAGGGTTATACACCAACATGAATGCGATCCGCAAAGACGAGGACCTCGACAACTTCCACTCGATCTACGTCGACCAGTGGGACTGGGAAAAAGTGATCACCCAGGAGCAGCGCACCCTTGAGACGCTTCAAGCGACCGTCCGCCAGATCTTCAAGGTGATCAAGCACATGGAACACGAAGTCTGGTATAAGTACCCCAACGCCGTACACCACCTGCCAGACGAGCTGCACTTCGTCACCACGCAGGCCCTCGAGGATCGCTGGCCAGACCTCGACCCGATGACCCGCGAGAACCGCATCGCCCAGGAGTACGGGGCCGTATTCATCATGCAGATCGGCGGCGCACTACGCTCCGGCCAGCGCCACGATGGCCGCGCACCGGACTACGACGATTGGACGCTGAACGGAGACCTGGTCTTCTGGTACGAGCCGCTCGACTGCAAGCTGGAGATCTCCAGCATGGGGATCCGGGTCGATGAGACCGCGATGGCCAAGCAGCTGGCCGACGTCGGGGCCACCGACCGCCTCGCCCTGCCCTTTCACCAGCAGATCATGGCTGGTGCACTCCCTTACACGATCGGCGGTGGCATCGGCCAGTCACGCCTCTGCATGCTACTGCTGGGCAAGGCCCATGTCGGCGAGGTGCAGGCCAGCGTGTGGCCGCAGACCATGATCGACGCCTGTGAGGAACACCACATCCATATCCTGTAGGCGTTGCCCCAACCGACGACGTGCAGGACATCAATAACGCGGCAGTGACACCCGGGCCCCCCCGGTGCGTCACTGCCGCGTTATTGGTGTTGCCTCGCGATCATCCCGCCAAACTGCGCATCGCCTGAGCGGCCTCGAAGCAGTCGGTGATCACACCAGTCACCTGAGGGGCGGCAAACGCCGCCCGCATGGTCTGCGGATCATTCACGGTCCACAGGCGTTGCGGCAGCGCAAGCGCCGGCTGCACATGCGCAAGGTGCAAGGCGTCTAAGTACACCGGCAGCGTCGCCGTCGCCGGCAATCCCTCCGCCAGAAGCGCCAGCGGCATCTCTGGGGCAAGCGCGTGCATCACCGCTAAGCTGTCAGGGTTGAACGACGAGTAGCAGACCCGCGCAGCAACGCCATGTGCGACGACCGCTGCCTGCGTGGCGGCCTCGATCCCGGGGTAGCGGACGTGGTTGGTCTTGAGCTCGAGGTTGAGCTGAACTGGATACGGTGCGACCCGGCGTAACACCTGCGCCAACGTCGGCACCGGCTCGTGATTCGCTAGGTGCGCCTGTTGGACCGTCGCCAGTGGCAGCGCACCGATCGCACCCGGCGCACCTGTGGTTCGCGCGAGCGTCTCATCGTGCATCACGACCAGCTGCCCGTCTTGTGTCATCTGCACGTCCAACTCCAGGCCGTCGACGCCGTGTGCACACGCGTAGGCGAAGCCCGCCAGACTGTTTTCGGGAAACCGCACGGGGTACCCGCGGTGCCCGTAGATCGCTTTTAGCATCTGTTCCTCCTTAACGTGGATAGTCGAGCATGGCGCCGTTGGCCGCATTGGTTGCCGCGATATCGGCATTCGTCGCGCGCTCAGCGGTCGCTAGCGCCTTGTCGATCGCCTGACCCGCGTAGATCTGCTGCATGGCCGTCTCCATGTACGTGCGTTCACTCGAGATGTTGTTGAAAAACGCCCCGGCTGTCGCCGCGTTGACCCGGCCCGCGTTGAGCTGCTCGATCGGCACGTTCAGCGCCGGGTTCTGCTGGATCGCCTGCGCCAGGCGCGGGATCCGCGTGGCGTTGCGGTTGACGGCGAAATAGCCTGTGCCTAACTGCCAGTCGGCCTGCGCCGCCGGTGTCATCATGAAGCGTTCGAACGCCCACGCCCCGGCCTGCACGGCGCGCGGCTTGTGCTTGGCGATCCACAAACTCGCCCCACCGATCGCCACCCCATTGGCTGGTGTCCCATCCGGGTGCGGGGTGAACGCGACCCCGTAGCGAAACTTCGCCGCGGTCTGGAGCTGGCCGAGAAGCGCGGAGCTTTGCATGAAGATCCCGACTTTTTGCGCCAAGAAGCCCGCGTTCTGATTCGTGCCGGCCGCCGCGCCGGTCCCGTAATTCTGAAACGCCCCCTGCTGGATCACCGATTGCAGCCAGGTCATGGTCTTATGCATCGCCAGCGTGTTCAGCATCGCCTTAGTCGCCATCGCCTGACGCCCGTTGCCGTGGTCGACGATCAGGCTGTTCTGATTCGCGGCGAGCTCCTCGGGGAGCCACCCGTAGATCTGGATCGTCAGGCCCTTGACCGCCCCGTGGGCGCGCTGGGTCAAGGTGACTGCGGCCTGAGTGATATCGCGATAGCTCGGTGACTTGGGCAGATCAGGCACCCCGTAGCGGGCGAAGAGATCCTTATTATAGTAGATCACCGAGCTAGACGAGTTGAACGGCATGGCGACTAGCTTCCCGGCCACGGTGTAGGATTGGCGCACCCCAGCGTAGAGCGGGCTGAGGTCGTAGTGATCCCGATCAACGAACGTCTGCGTCGGCGTGGTCGAATCCAGTCCCACCATCATCGCGTTGCGCGCCTGGTCGACTTGGATCAGATCCGGCTCAGCCTGGCTCCCGATCACGTTGGCGTACTTCATGATCGACAGATCGTACGACCCGGCGTAGACCGGATCCACTTGATAGCGCGACTGGCTGGCGTTGAATCGGTCCACCAGCCGGTCTAACACCAGTTCGTTGGGCCCGTTCATCGAATGCCAAAACGTGATGTGCTGGCGGGTCGTGCCGACCGCTCGCGTTTTGCTCGGGATCGTCGCACTCGTGTAGCCAATGCTGCCGATCAGCGCGACGCCTAGCGCCAGCGGGGCTAAGATCAGTCGCCACTTCATCCCTTCACCCCCCCTGCGTTCAGATTGCGCTTGAAGAAGCGTTGCCCCCCAAGCAAGAGCAACAGCGTCGGCACGAGCGCCAGCATCGCCGTTGCCATCACGACGCCCCAGTTAGCGAAGGTGTCCTCGGCCTGAAGCTGCTTGAGGCCGACCTGCACTGGCCGGTACTGATCCGAAAACGTCGTGATCAGCGGCCAAAGGTACTGGTTCCAGTTGGCCAAAAACGTGTAGAGCCCAAACGTCACCAGCATACTGCGTGAGTATGGCAGGACCAGTTTGGCGAGCGTCTGCCCGTGGCTAAGGCCGAGGAAGTGACCGAGTTCGATCAGCTCACTTGGGACCCGCAAGAAGGCTTGACGCAGCATGAAGACCCCGAACGCACTGGTCAAAAACGGGATCGTCATCCCCGCATACTGATTCAGCCACCCCAGTGCCTTGATCGTCTGGAAGTTCGGGATGATCTGCGCTTCGAAGGGCAGCATCATCGTCACCAAAAAAGTGAAAAACACCGCCTGCTTGAAGCGAAAGGCGATAAAGGCGAACGCATAGGCAGCCATGCTGCACAAGACAAGCTGACCAATCGTGATCAGGCTACTGATCACGAAGGAAGACAAGACGTACCGCACGATCGGCGTTGTCTGGATCGCCGCCGCGTAGTTCGCCAGCGACAGATGGTGGAAGTTCAGCGCGCCCATCGCGATGTCGGTGGTCGGCAGCAGGCTCGCCCACAGCCCGACCAATAGTGGGGCCAACAAGAGCAAGGCGACCAGGGTCAGGCCGCTGTATTGGATCGTCCGTTTGATCATCCGTAAAACACCTTCCGTTCTGTGAAGCGAAACTGCACCCAAGTCGCCAATGCGATCAGCCCGGTCAGGACGATCGCCTCGGCCGACGCCGGCCCAAATTTCTGCAAGCCGAACGCATCTAGGTAGACTTTGTACGCCAGCAGGTTCGTCACGTTGTTCGGCCCGCCGCCAGTCATCAAGTCGATCTCCGCAAAGGACTTGAAGCTGGCGATCACCTCGACCACGAACAGGAAAAATAGCGTCGGTGAAACCATCGGCACCGTGATCCTGAGCGTCTGCTTGAGGCTCGACACCCCTGCGATCTCTGCGACCTCGTAGTAATCCTGCGGCACGCTTTGAAGCGCGCTCAGCAGGATCAAGAAGGCGAAGCCGAGGTGGAGCCAGACCGAGACCAGCACGACGACGACCATCGCGCCTTGACCATCGGCCAGCGGATTCGCGTTGGCCCACCCCAGGGCTTGCATTAGCTGTGGGAGCTGCCCGACCGACGGGTTGAACAGGAACAGCCAGAGGATCGAGGCCGCGGCCGCTGACATCCCCATCGTGCTCGCAAAGGCGGTCCGCACCCAACCGATATGCCGCAGTTTCATCGTCGCTAGGCGGGCCAGCGTCAGGGCCAGCAAGACGGTCAAACTGCTCACGGCCAGCACGTACACCAGTGTGCTGGTCAGACTCTGGATGAACACCGGATCGCCGAAGACGGCCTGGTAGTTCGCCAACCCGACGAAGCGCGTGGTCACGCCAGCGATGTTGGTGACAAAAAAGCTGTTGACCAGTGTCGCAAGCATCGGATAAAACGTGAACAGCGCCAGGATGAATAGCGATGGGGCGAGCAACCCGAACGCCACGCGCTCATCCCCACGCACCCAAGCGAGCAGTGACCGCCGTGTGCGGCGCACCGCATGCGTTTCATTAAGCTCCAACCGTCGCCGCCTCCATTCCGATCCGTGCGCCAGTCGCCACTGAGAACAGGTGCCAGTGGTCCGGCGCCTCCGGTAGCGTGAAGTAACGCGACTCCCCCACAAACACGTCAAGCTGGCCGCTAGTCGCACTGACCCGATCGCCTGCAAACACCAGCGTCTGATCCCCAAGCTGCTGCACCGCATCCACCGTCACTGCCAAGGCGTGCGGCCCGCGGGTGCGACCCGTCACCAAGTGTTCCGGCCGCACCCCGAGGCGGTATTGGCCTGCCGCAAGCGGCATCGGTAACGGCCGCACCGTGTCAGCCCCGGCGAGCCGATAATGCCGCTGATCGGGCATGACCGTCAGCTCGAACCAATTCATCTGCGGTGTCCCGATGAACCCGGCTACAAAGGTGTTGGCAGGGTGATTATACAGATCCAGCGGGGTGCCGACCTGCTGCACCCGGTGACCTTCAACGACCATGATCCGATCGCCCATCGTCATCGCCTCGACTTGATCGTGCGTCACATAGATCAGCGTCATGCCGATCTCGCGGTGTAACCGCATGATCTCCGTGCGCATCTCCGCGCGCAGTTGGGCATCCAAGTTCGACAGCGGTTCGTCCATTAAGATCGTGTCCGCCTTGGTCGCCAGCGCGCGCGCCAAGGCGACGCGCTGCTGCTGGCCCCCGGACAGCGCCTTGGGCCGGCGGTCGGCCAAGTTCTCCAGGTGGACCAACGCGAGCGCCTCCCGCACCCGCACGGTCTTCTCCGCCTCACTCAAGCCAAGATTCTCGAGGCCGAAGCGCACGTTCTCTGCCACAGTGAGAAATGGCAGGAGCGCGTAGTTCTGAAACACCATCGCGAGGTGTCGGTCCTTCGGGGGCAAGCGCGTTAGGTCGCCTGCTTCAGTGCGGATCTGGCCGGCGGTCACCGTCGTTAGCCCAGCGATCATCCGCAACAGGGTGCTTTTGCCGGAGCCAGACGGGCCGACCAGCACGAAGAACTCACCTGGCTGGATCTCGACAGACACATCGTCGAGCACGGTGGTCTGCTGGAACTTCTTGGTCAAGTGTTCGATCGCAATTACCATTAATCATTCCTCCTCATGCCATTCACTCTACGTGATCGTTGTAAAGATCCGGCCCTGCGGACGTATTGATCCGGTATCGGTTGTGTATCGGGCAGCCAAAGTGACGGTGCCATAACGCGGGGTTAGCTCAGGGTATAAAAGCTGACCCCGTGAAAACCCAGGACTTAGGGTTTTCACGGGGCCATACTTATACGACTTGTGCGACTCGTTCGAACGCAGTACGTGACAGGCACAGGCGTTAGAATGCCGAACTGCGGCCATCGGTATCGCCGGACGGAAGCACAGGCGTTGCGTGATGGTCCGTCACATTCTGGAATCGTCGTTCTACCAGAGGTGAGGTCACACCGCCGACCGACATGCGCGTTGTGCGCGCATCGCGTCACGGCCTTTCACACCAGCTTCAATCTAACCCGCCCGGTGACAGCACGGCTAGGCCCCCATCACTTGACGTCACCAGGCGCTCGGCGTAAGATGAAGTTGGCTTCACATGAAGCTAACTTCATATTTTGGCTAGGAGGCGCTCGGATGCACACACGCATCAAGTCCTACCGGCAAGCGGCCGGCCTGACCCAGGCACAACTCGCCGACCAGGTCCGGGTCTCCCCCCGCACGATCATTTCGATCGAAAAAGAACAGTATAGTCCAAGTCTGATGCTGGCCTACCGCCTAGCCCGCGTCTTTGGGGTCAGCGTCGAGCACCTGTGCTGCTTAGATGAGAACCTGCGCCGCGCCGACCAAGACTGGTCGGAGTGAACGCTCAGACGGGAGGCTTTTTCATGAAGATCTATTCGCAGAATAACTTTGCCGCCGGACTCGCGTTGCTGTTACTAGCCGTCCTGAGCGGCGTCAACGCCGTCATTCAGTGGCCACACAGTGTGCTGACCGCAGTGACTGCCGGTGGTGCGACATTGGCTTGCACGGTCGCGGGCCTCTACCGGCTACGCATCGCGTTGTCCGCAACCCGCGCGCACCAAGACCACATCGAGGCCCACGACGAGCGTTACCAACTCGTGCGGACCACTGCCAGTCGCTGGACCCTTACGCTCAGCGCCGGGCTGATCGCCATGATCGCACTGGCGCTCGCCTTTATGGCCCCCGCTGATCAGGTGACCTTGATCATTGTCTACACCCTTGGCGGGGTCCTACTCGGTGGCACGCTCCTTTGGGCCATCCTGCTCACCGTCTTCGATCACCGGCTGTGACCCAACACGCGCACCGAGACCTGATCACCTGCTCGCGGTGGCCGCCTGATGATGCCAGAACGGGACAAGACGCAAGGTCCCCGTCTAACCCGATCCGCCACTCACGGCGCCGAACGGGCAATGCAAGCCGCAGTCGCACACCCCACTGTCACCCCGAGTTCAGGTCTGACAGTGGGGTGCCTTGGCGTTTGGGGGTGAAACCGGTTGATCTGTCAACCACTTGGGTGTGCATTGGCGCCTGGCGACCAGGCGCTCACTGCTTGAAGATCGCGCTACGATACTTCTCGAACCAGCCCTTAGCCAGCTGACGGTCGGCGACCAGCAGGAGCTTGCGGTCCGTGTAGGTCTGCGCCCCTTGGGCAACGTAGTACGCCTTCGCCTGATCTGCCTTGGCTTGCGTGGAGAACTGAAGGAGCGTCAATTGCACGTCGCTTGCGCTCTTGAAGGTCACGCCGCTAGTCGCCGCGACCGCGGCAGGGAGTGCGCGGACCGCGACTGCGGCCTGGTCGTTCGCCGCCAAGCTGCGCGCATCTAGCCCCGCCATGTAGTCCTTAGGGGTCTTGACCGCCGCCGTGCTTGACCCTGTAGATGCTGGCGTCTGCCCGACGCCACACCCACTCAGCCCGGCCCCGATGCCGCCCAGCACGCTGAGAACGAGTAAGCAATGTGTGACTTTCATATTTACCCTCCTTGTGATCCGCCTCGGTCACGAGGCTTGACCAGCAGTGTCCTACCGGTTTCTCCAGCTTAGCTTAGCCTAACCTGCCCCGCGCGCCATCAGCCCTGCGCCGGATTTTGTCGAATCGGTCTCAAGGCCCATGCCAGCCAATAGTGTGTCATGTATAGTATTGGAGAAAAGGGGGGCGCGCATGGACAGCCAGATGAAAAAAGGGTTGATCGAATACAGCGTACTCGCCGCACTGGCCCGTGGCGACTCCTACGGTTACCGGATCATCAAGGACTGCCCACCAGTGCTCGAGCTGACACTGTCCACACTGTATCCGATCCTGCGTCGCATGGAGACCGACGGCCGCGTCAGCACCTATCAGCAGACGCACAACGGTCGCGCCCGCAAGTACTACCGTCTGACCACCGCCGGCCGTGCCAGCATGCGCGCGTTCGTCAGCGACTGGCAAGACGTGGAGACCGTCTATCACCAGATCGAAGCGGCAGCCGCGCAGCTGCCCGAATTGGAGGGACCGAATCGATGACACGACAAGATTTTCTGCTGCGGCTCCGCAGCGGCTTGGCGGGCAATGTGCCTGCGGAAGAAGCCGCCCGGCTAGTCGATTACTATGACGAGATGATCCTAGACTTGATGGAAGACGGGCGCAGTGAAGCCGACGCGGTCGCACAGGTCGGCGATCCGAACGACCTCGTCTACGCGGCCGCCGGAACGCGCCCGCTCCCCGCCCCTTCGCCCACTTCGACCTTAACGCGCCGCCGGTGGCGCTGGACGCTCTTGATCCTCGGTGCGCCGCTGTGGGGCAGCCTCCTGCTGGCCGCCGCCTGCATCCTGCTCAGCGCCGACCTGATCCTGTGGTGTGTGCCGCTGACTGGCGCCGGCGTCAGCTTCGGCTTCCTGCTCGGTGGAGCGATCAGCGTGATTGCCAGTCCGCTGGCGGTCTCCGGCGCCTGGGCGCTGGCTCTGGTCGAGCTGGGCGCCGGCTTCATCCTGTTAGGTCTCGGGATGATCGTCGTCTGGCTCACAGTCCAGATCACCCGGATCTGCTGGCGCGGTCACCGCGCCCTGTTCCAGTGGGGACTCGCCCAGCTCGGTCGCTCAAAGGCGGTGATCGCATGAAACCTCGGACTTGGTTCACCACCGCAGGGACCCTGATCGCCATTGGCACGCTGATCGCCTTGGTCGGATTAGCCCTGGTTGGCTTCGACGGCGACAAGCTGAGCGACTTGGCGCGGCACTGGTACAGCGTGGTCCACTTCAACTGATGCCACCCAAAAAGCCACCTAACTTGACCGCACAAGATGTGCGCGGTCAAGTTAGGTGGCTTTTGGCGGTTCAGACAAGTTGGTGATCGAAGACTTCAAGGCGCGGCCGGAACCCGTCGTGCTCATCAAAGTGAAGCCGGCTGAGGGTCGCGTTATGCACACTGCCGAACCCAAAGACAGGGGCGTGTAGCGCGGCGGCCATCAGCGCGCGGATCGTCATGCCGTGCGCGACCACCAGCACGTTTTTGTCCGGCTGCGCCGCCTCCAGGTCGGCCAAAAAAGCCGCGACCCGCGCGATCAGCGCCGCGTAGCTCTCCGCCCCGGCGGCATAGCGAGAATAGTTCTCATTGAACATGCCCGTGTAGTCGAAGGCATCCGGGTGCGCGGCCAGGATCGGCTCAACGGTCTGCCCTTCCCACTCCCCAAAGTTCATTTCCACCAGCCGCTCGTCCAGCTGGATATCGGACCGGTCACGCGTCAAGATCCGCGCAGTCTGGTGTGCGCGCTGTAGCGGGCTTGCGTAGACGGCGTCGAAGCGCGCCCAATCGTAGGCGTCTCGGACCTGCTCGGCATACGCGATCCCCGCGTCAGACAGCGGCACATCGGCGGCACCGGAGATCAGGTCCTCATGGTTGGCGACGCTGATACTGTGTCGAACGACAACTAGATCCATGGTCATAATTCCTCCCAGCGTAAGTGCTTCCACCAGTATACACGAAGTCTCACACGCCGTCAGCCGGTCGATCCACTGCAAAGCCAAGATGGGGCATCGCCTGCCCGTAATAATGCTTGATCATGCGGCCGCGCACCACCATGCCGTTGCGGATCGCGACGTTCATCGAGGCGAGGTTCGTGTCGCGAATGATCGACCAGACCCGCGTGATCGCAGGTTGGGCAAACGCGTACTGCTTGGCACCTTGGGCCGCCTCGATCGCGTAGCCTTGGTGCCACTGATCGCGCTGGAGGAGGTAGCCGATCTCGACCACCGCCTGTCCGTTGAACGTCTGCATGGTCAGTCCGCACTGCCCGACCCAGCCGCCGCCGCTGCGCCGGACTAGCCCCCACAGGCCGAACCCATCCTCATGGTAGCGGCGCAGTTGGTTGGCCAACCACGCCTGCACCTCGTCTTCCGTGAAGGCGTGTGCATACGCCTCCATCGCGTGCGGATCCATCAGCGTGCGACGCAACGCCGGTAGGTCATTGGGGGTCATCGGCCGCGCGATCAAGCGGTCTGTCGTGTAGATCATCTGCTCGCCTCCTCGTCTCGTTCCCGTGTTTCGCGTTACGCCCGGACCCACGCCGTCAAGCGCGGTGCCCGGGCCTCGATCACCCCGACGAAGCGACCGGTCAACAGTGCGGCGATCAGTGTCCCCTCGCGCACCCCGACCAGCTGATGCCGAAAGAGCAGGGCCAACCCGATCGCCATGACAATCATGCCGATATCACAACGCACCTTCATCACCGCAAAGGCGCGTTTGACCCGAAAAGCGAACGCTGCGGCGATCCCCTCGCCTGCCATCATGATCGTCCGCGAGTTGACCTCGAAGAACACCCCGACCGCCAGCAGTGATGGATCGACACAGTTGGCCGTCGCGATCGTTTTTTGCAGCTGATCGGGATACTCGCCGCTGTACAAGCGCAAGTCGCTTTGCGTCGCACGGATATCCAGGTGCGCCAGCTGCTGGTTGATCGCGCCCTTGGTCAGCCGGTAGATCCCTGCCAGCGTCTTATTGAGTGGGGTCATCACACGCCCTCCTTCGAGATAGTGGCCTTATCCACTATATCGTGTCCCTTGGCGCTTGTCCAAACCACGAAAAAACCGCCTCCTCTGCAGGAGACGGTCAGGATTGGGTAGATAGGGATCGAACCTATGATTATGGATTCAGAGTCCACTGCGTTACCACTTCGCTACTACCCAATGAGGAAGGAGGCCAGGATTGGGTAGATAGGGATCGAACCTATGATTATGGATTCAGAGTCCACTGCGTTACCACTTCGCTACTACCCAATGACTTAACGAACGAATATTAGTTTATGCGATAATCGCCTGTCTGTCAACTGGTTGGGCGATTTTTTTCATCACCACGATTTTGCTTTCCGCGGCGTTGGGGGTACACTAAGGGCAACACTTTGGAAAAGAGGGGTCTACCAAATGAAAAAAGACACTGCCTGCACGTCGATCCTCGTCGGCAAGCGCGCCAGTATCGACGGCAGCACCATGATCGCGCGCAATGACGACACCTTCCACGTCCTGGCACCGCACCGCTTCTACATGCACCCGGGCTGGAAGGGTGACAAGGGCCTGCGCGTCAAGTCACCACTCAACGGCTTCGAAGCGCCACTGCCAGAGAACGGCTACCGCTACAATGCGGTGCCGAACGTCGACACCGAACACCTGGGCGACTATGAGGAAAGTGGCATCAACGCCAAGAACGTTGCGATGTCTGCGACCGAATCGACCTACGGCAACGAGCGCACGCTCGCGTTCGATCCCTTGGTCGAAGACGGGTTGGATGAGGATCTGATCGTCAATATGACCCTCCCCTTCGTTGAATCCGCGCGCCATGCGGTCGAGTACCTCGGCCAGCTGATCCGCCAGTACGGCTCCCCCGCGGGCAACTCGGTCCTGTTCTCCGATAAGGACAACGTCTGGTATATGGAGATCGTCACCGGCCACCACTGGGTCGCCCAGCGCATTCCCGATGACGCTTACGCCGTCGCGGCCAACCAGGTCTCGATCCAGCAAGTTGACTTCGATGACCCAGACAATTTTATTTGGAGTGAGGGGATCCGTGAATTCGTTGACGCGCACCACCTCAACCCCGACAAACAAGGCTGGAACTTCCGGCACATCTTCGGCACGATGAACGAGAAAGACCGCCACTACAACACGCCGCGCGTCTGGTACGCCCACCACATCCTGAACCCGGAGACGCCGGAAACGCCAGAATCTGCGGAGATGCCGTTCATCATGCGGACCGACCATTTGATCACCCGCGAAGACATCGCGCAGATCCTCGGCTCGCACTACAACGAGACGCGCTTCGATCCGCTGGGCCACGGGTCAGACGCTGACCGCCTGCGCTACCGTCCGATCGGCCTCAACCGGACGCAGAACTCGCACATTTTGCAACTGCGCAACGATGTCCCGGAAGGCCAGGCCGCGATCATGTGGCTGAACATCGGCCTGCCGACCTACAGCCCGTATGTGCCGTTCTACTGCAACGCCGACGACACCGACCCGTCGTACTCGAACACACCGCTGTCGCTCGATCTGGACAGCGATTCCGCCTACTGGTTGCACCGCAGCTTGGGAATGCTGGTCGAGAGCCACTACAGCAAGTTCATCCAGCAGAATCGCGATTACCTGACCGAGTCTTACCGCCAGTACCGGCGTCACCTCGCCGAGACCGACGCGGCGACGCAGGACCTGAGCGGCCAGGCGCTGACCGACGCGCTGACACAGGCCAACTATCAGCTGGTCGCTGCCGTCAAAGCCGAAGCCAAGCGTCAGATCGCCAGCATGGTGATGCAGGGCCTGGAGCTATCCCAGCTGACCTTCAACATGGATAAGAACCTGTGAGCGCTGCGCGGCCTGCATGACCCTCACGACACACAAAACCACCAGGCGGAGGCGCCCGGTGGTTTTGTGTGTCTGGCCCGCGGTCAAACTGCAGGGCGTGCGAAGTTGGCGTGTCGGATCACGCCTTGATGGCTGTTCGTCAGCTGGTGTGCGCGGTCGAACATGACCTGCGCCCGCTCGGTCTGACCGAGTCCCAAGTAGCCCAAGCCCATCAGATAGTCACAGTGCGTCGTCTGACGCACTTGATAGTCCTCGTCGAAGACCAGCGCGTCTGGCAATGAGACCGCAAAGTAATCCATCTGGAAAGTCTCGAAGACGTGGTCCTCGCCGTAACGGAGCAGCTTGTAGAACTTGCCTGCCGCACGGGCGGGCTGGCCCAGCTGTTCGAAGGCGAGCCCCTGATAGAAGAGCGCATCGGCCGGCTGATCATTGTAGTACATCATGCTGGTCGGCTCGCTTAAGCCAAGCGTCGCGGCCTCGAAGTGCGCCGTGGCGTTCTCGGTGTCCCCCAGCTGCTTGTAGGCCAAGCCAAGAGTGAAGTCGATGATATTATCATGGGCGATCGGCAGCTTCCCCTCACCAAGGCTGCGCGGGTAGGTCCGCGCCTGCACCAGCTTGGCGATCGCGGCTTGCGCCTGGCCCTGGGCAAGGTCACGCTTGGCCAGTTCGATCAACGCAAACTCATATTGCGCCGAAACTTTGCCTTCGCCCCCTTCCCACGGGTGGAAGGTCCGCGCCATGATCATCTCGTAGGCCCCCTGGTGATCGCCCGTCTCGTTGAGCAAGGTGATCAGCTGGATCGTACTGTCGTCGCGCGCTTCGACTAACTCACAGTGCGCCTGCAGGAACGCCAGCCGGTCAGTCAACGGCAGGTTGAGCTTCTGGTACAAGGCATCCAGCTCAAAGACCAGGCGCGCGTTCGTCGGATCTAACGCCAGCGCTTTTTCCAAGTGTTCCCGCGCCTGCGCCCGTTGGCCCTGCTTATTGTAGTCGGCGATCGCTAGGTTCCGGTAGGCCATTGCGTAGTCGGGCTTCAGGGCCACGGCTTGCGTCCAGAGCGTCGTCGCCAGCGCGTACTGGCGCCGATCATAGTAGAAGTTGCCCAGGTAATAAGCCGCCAGCCCATCTTCAGGCGCCAGCGTCCGGATCAGGTTCAAGACCAAGACGTCGAACAAGCGGTTCGGGAAGACGTAATCTGGACTCTGTGCGGCCCCGCTCTGTGCGGCCGCTTGTGCCTTGGCGCGTGCCCCCACCGCGGCGTAGCCATAGGCTTGATAGTACGCCTTGAGCGCGTGCTCGCCGGCGTATAGCGCCAGCGCCGCCAGCGCGTCTTGCGCCTGGCCCGCCTCAAAATACGTCTGCGCAAGCGCTAGCACATCATCCAAGCGCGCACTGACGAAGCCCGCCAGCTGGCGACCAAAGGTCTCGCCGTCAGCGAGCTTGGCCCGCTCAAAGAGCAACGCAGGCGCGCTGGCATCGAGCTTCAGGCTTTCCGCAAGCAAGGTCGTCGCCTCATCCAGGCGGCCCAGGCGGCGCAAGCAATGCGCCTTCAAGGCCCGCGCTTCAAGGTCGTGGCCGTTGCGCACGAGCGCTTGGGTCAAGCACTCGAGGGCCTGGGTCAGGTCATTCTTGCGCAGCTTCAGTTTGGCCATGGCCAGCCAACTGACCGCTTGCGTGTCCGCCGCCCACGACGCCTTGCAAAAAGCGTCGTAAGCCGCATCGTACTGCCCCTGCTTCGCCAGGCTCAACCCGAGGTGATAACTGATCGCGCCCGACGTAGGGTTGGTGTTGTGCGCCGTTTGCCGGCGTAGCGCGCGGCGAAAATAAGTCTCGGCCTCGGCAAAAACGCCTTGGCGGTAGCGCATCAGCCCCAGCGCATCGTTGAGCCGCTCGTCCCCAGGGTCCCGCTTGAGCCCCTCTTCGTAGTACTGCTCAGGCCGAAAGCTCGCGTGCCGGTACTGTTCTAAGTGTTGGCCGGCCAAGAACAGTTCGTCGATCGTCTGCAGCTTCTCCGGGCGCTCGATCGCCTTGGCCGCCTCAGGGGTCGGCTCGAGTCGCGGCGCGTCCGGTGTGTACGCGACCAACAACCGGCCGTCTGCGGCCGTGATCGTCACAGTCAGCGACTGCGGCGTGCCCCCTACACCGTGACGGGTGGTCGCGAACGTCTGGACCGGGCTCAGCGTGACGACCGTTCGAAACAGCGGCTGGCCGGCCTGCTGAAGCGTGATCACCGCATCGGGGTACACGGCGGTCGCGTAGGCGACGATCCGCACGTCATCGCCGTCTTTCTCCAGGTTGACCGCGGCGTCGATGGTCGCGTTTTTGACCGCGCCCACGGCTTTGTACGGCATGAAGTATTCGGTGCTGTGCTTCTCTTCGTGTGGGCTGAGCCACGTGAAGTCGGGCTGATTGTCCGTGAATGTGCCAACCATCAGTTCGATATAAGGCCCGTCATGATCCGTCAGCTGATGGTCCCACGACTGACCGAAGTCACCGTTGCCCCAAGTCCACTGCTTTTTGCCTGGACTGGTGTGATGATCCGCCACGTGCAGGAGCCCCGCCTGCTTCTCGTGGTCGTAGTTCCCTAAGAAGTCGTAGTCAGAATGCGCCGCCATGTAACTCGTCGGCACGGGCACGTTCTTGTACCGGGAGATATCCACCCCAGCCGAATAGTCCACCTTATAGTATTCCCCTGTGGCCAGCGGGAACGTCGAGACGGCCCGCTTGCCGTGATCAAAGACTGCGTGCACGTCGGGTGGGAAGATCGACTGCGTGTGGTCGTTGACAGGCACCGTCGGATTCGCCCACCACAAGAAGGTCTGCGGCAACTCAGTGGGGTTCGAGAAGGTCTCGTCGAGCCTCAAGTAGGCTTTGTCCGGAAACATGGTGAACCCGACGAGGCTCTTCGTACCGTACATCCTGTCCACGTCGCTCATCCACAACGTCTTCGACCCGTCGGCGTGCGCCTCGACATAGTGATTGATGGGCAAAAAAGTATCCGGCCGGTGGTGCTGCGGCCAGTTGAACTCGATCCCCCCAGAGATCCAGGGGCCCGTCAGGCCCACCAGCGCAGGCTTGATGACATGGTTGTAGTAGACGAAGTCATAGTCGTTGGTCTTATCCAACATCCGTTGAATGCGCCCCCCGAGCTCTGGCAAAAAAGTGACCTGGAGGTACTGATTCTCCATGATCACCGCTTGATATGTCTGGTCGTGCGGTGTGCGATCGACGTGCTCGGTCACCGGATAGGGGTAGACTTTACCGCTACTCCCCTGGTAGACCCGGTTCTCAAGGAACATCGGATTCTTCTCCGGTCGACTCGTCCCGTATGTCGGGATGGTCAGTGATCGGTGGACGAGTGAGACCGAAGCGGCTGTATGTGTGTGCGCTGACAATATGAAGACCCCTTTCAACTTGTTGTCACTATGCTATCGCGGGGCGCGGCGAGACAAAATACACGAAGCACGCCTTTTGATGGACGATCCGCAACCTTAGATTGTGCATCAGCGCCGTTCGTGATACGGTTAGGCGGCGCGAACCAGTTGATAAGGGGGGCCATGACAACGCAAAAAACAGAGGGGTTTGCCAACGAGTACTTATACGTGCTCCCGCCTGAGATCCTGAACCACTTCAAGTTTTCCCGCGTGATCCGTCAGCTCTACATGACGGACCTCGGGTTCTATCCGAGCGCACGCGCCCACTACGTTCACCGCGAGCACGGGGCCAAGGCGTGGATCTTGATCTTCTGCACCCACGGCCGCGGAGAGGTTCGGTCGGCCACCAAGACCTGGCCGGTCACCCGCGGGTCGATCGTCTTGCTGCCGCCCGATCGCCTCCACACGTATTACGCGTCGGCGGAGGCGCCTTGGGATATTTTCTGGGTCCACTTCACCGGTGCGCTCGTCGCCGACTACCTGCCCCAAGAAGCCCGGCAAGGGGATGGCTTCGTGCACGTCCAGCTGACCGCCGAAGCCGATATCAGTCTGCTCATGTCTCAGTTCGGCCAGATGATCCGGTCGCTTTCCACCGGGTTCTCGTTCGAAGGCGTCTTCTACGCGTCCCAAGTGCTCGCCATGACCCTAGCCTATATTGCGCTCCAGACCGAGAGCGCCCGAGGCGATCACTTCACCAGCAACGACTACATCACCCAGACGATCCAATACATCTATGCCCACCTGAGCGAGCCGATCACGGCCGCCCAGCTCACCGCGCAGGTAGGCGTCTCCGAGAGCTACCTCAACCGGATCTTTCGCCAGACCGTCGGCACGAGCATCAATCGGTTCGTCACCGACATCCGGACCCAACAAGCCAGTCACTACCTGCAAGACACCGCACTCTCCGTTCAGCAGATCGCCCAACGCGTGGGTTATGCCGACCAGTACTATTTTTCCCGTGTCTTCAAGAAGCGGTTCGGGGTGGCGCCGAGGACCTACCGACAGCAGCGCCACTTTCCGCGGCCAGATCCGCTGACTGAGGGTGGTCGGACATGAGCCAACAGATCGGTGAGACCACAAACAGCTGACCACCCCTCAACAGATCAGTCGAGGGGTGGTCAGCTGTTTATGTCATCAGTTACCGACCTATCTGCGACACGCGGATAGTGCTTACCGACCGATACGACTAGACGTCAAGCGGTACTGCTTCGGGGAGACCCCCACGATCTGCTTGAACTGCCGCGAAAAGTATAGTGGATCCGAATATCCAAGCGCGGTCGCCACCTCATAGATCCGCAACGTACTAAAGCGCAGAAGCTCGCAGGCCTTATCGATCCGCAGCTGGATCATATACTCGATCGGGCCAGTTTGATAGGCCCGATGGAAAAGCTCTGATAGCGCGCTCCTTGAGGTCCCTAAGTCATCAGCCAACTGACATAACGTTTCCCGCTCCGATAGATGATGCTTGATATGCCGAATGGCGATCTCAAGTCGAGCATTTTCCATATTGGGCGATTGCTGGTCAGGTAATAGGTAGATCTCTGACAGAAGCAGGCGTAGCAGATTACTCGCGCAAACCGCATTTTCGAATTGATACGTTTTACTGCACAAATCAAAAAGTTCCGTCCACCGTTTTTTGACGAGTTGCTGCCGGCCACTCGATAGGATTTCTCGCGTCGAACGTGCAACCATTGTTGCATATGCCCCACCTGCAGAAAAATGGCACCACAAAATTGACCAAGGATCATTTTGGCTCGCGCCGTAGAAATGCGCAACGTTCGGTGGCAAACAGATCACCTGGTTCGCGCTGAGCGTGTAAATCTGATCGCCTATCCCCACCGTGCCCGAGCCGGCGATGCAGTGCACTAAGATCCAATTCGGTTCACCAGACGGTCGTTCACGGAAATGGTGTCGGGCAACCGCGTAGTAGCCCATTTCCACCGGAAGCGTCCCTTCGATGAGCGGCGACTGGACATCCTCTGCGTTCCCGGCGTTCGGAAACAGCATCGTCCGCTCAGCGTCAAATGAGTCTTCGGGTCTGATCAACAATTTCATCTCCTGGCATATCATCCATGTTTTAGGTAAATTGAATATTCTTTATTTAGCGCTGAGACGCTATTCTTGTTTCGGGATAAAGAACACCCAAAGTATAGCAAAGGACGTGAGTTATTGTCTAAATTTGAAATTTCTACAGACTTTATGCTAGACGGCAAACCCTTCAAAATTATTTCCGGCGCAATCCACTACTTCCGCATTCATCCTTCTGATTGGGAACACTCTTTGTACAACTTGAAGGCGCTGGGATTCAACACAGTCGAGACGATTGTTCCTTGGAATATCCACGAACCCAACCAAGGCAAATTTGATTTTGCCGGGGGTCACGATCTCGTCGCGTTTCTTCGTTGTGCACAGTCTCTGGGCCTTTACGCGATCGTTCGCCCCTCCCCTTACATTTGTGGCGAGTGGGAATTTGGGGGGACCCCTGCCTGGCTACTCAAATCTCCGACAATCAGAATTCGCTCATCAGATCCTGAATATCTTCACCGCGTTGACGCCTACTATAGCGAGCTAATACCCAGACTGATTCCCCTGCAACTATCGAATGGCGGCAACATTCTCATGTTTCAAATTGAAAACGAATACGGTTCATATGGTGATGACAAGGATTACCTTCGCGCTCTCCGGGATATGATGCAGCGGCATGGGTTGACCCAACCCTTTTTCACCTCTGATGGGCCATGGCAGGCTGCGCTGCGCACCGGCAGCCTCGTTGACGACGGGATTCTCGCAACAGGTAACTTCGGCAGTCATAGCATCGAAAACATGACTGCGCTCAGCGACTTTTTGACCGCACACGAGCGCCAATGGCCATTGATGTGTATGGAGTTTTGGACCGGCTGGTTCAACCGATGGGGCGAGCCGATCGTACGTCGAGATACCGCTGATTTTGCCCAAGAGATCCAAACATTACTCACGCTTGGCAGCATCAACCTCTACATGTTCCATGGCGGCACCAACTTTGGCTTTATGAATGGTTGTTCCGCGCGCGGTGTCACCGACCTGCCACAGATCACCTCGTATGATTACGACGCACCATTAAATGAACAAGGTAACCCGACCGAAAAATATTTCGCACTCCAAGCCGTCCTCAGAGCCTATGATCCTGAGATCGAGCAGACCGCACCTAGAGTCAAACCTGTGATGGAACTGCTGAATATTCCTTTGATGAATAAAGTAAGCCTCTTTTCGACGCTTGATGATCTCTCGACCAGCCTCACGACCAAGTACCCCAAGACCATGGAGGACATTGGCCAGAACACCGGGTATACCCTGTATACGGCTGAGCTTCCGCAGGACAGCCCAACCCAGCGTCTTCGCGTGATCGATGCACGAGATCGTGTTCAGGTATTTGTGAATCATCAATTAATTGCGACGCAATACCAGAATGAGATCGGGCGCGATATCGCCGCCGATCTGCCGCAAACAACTAATCGACTGGATTTATTGATCGAAAATATGGGGCGTGTGCAGTACGGTCACAAATTTTTAGCTGACACCCAAAAGAAAGGGCTCCGCACAGGTGTGATGGCCGACCTGCACTTCATCTCTGGTTGGTGCCAACGTGCGCTCCCTTTGAACAACGTTGACGCCGTCGACTTTTCGAAGACGTGGCTACCTCACCAACCAGCTTTTTACAAGTTCGGTTTTGAGCTTGAAGCAGCACAAGATACCTTTGCCGATCTAACTGGATTTGGGAAGGGTTGCCTGTTTGTCAACGGATTTAACGTCGGTCGCTTCTGGTCGACTGGCCCGCTCCTCTCACTTTATATTGCACATGGTCTTCTCAAGAAAGGATATAACGAAATCATCGTTTTCGAAAGCGAAGGCCAGTATCAAAAACAACTCAGCTTGCGAAAGACGCCAAGGTATAAACAAATTTAACTTCGCTGTTTAGATCACAGACAACACAACGCCGACACCCTCGAGCTTCAGTGTGTCGGCGTTGTGCTGCCTCTTGATCGCCATCCGTTTCTGAACGACACGCCTACATCCCAGTCAGTCTCATATCGTTGGGCGCTTCGGCATCGCCAGCGCGGTCCCTTGCCGCACCAGCGTGACGAACAAGGCATTGAGCGGTGCGGACAAGCCGATGGTCTGGGCCAAGAAGCCGAGCTCCGCACTCAGCTGCTGGGCTGCAAGCGTCGGCGTCCGCCCCTTGGCCATCGCCTGCAACGCGTTGCGTAGCGCCATCGCCTCAGCGGTCGTCGTGGTCGACGCCGCCAAGGCAGCGGTCAATTGGGCCTTCAGTTCAGTCATCTCACTCGCCTTCTTCCTGGTCATCCGTGACTAAGCGCGCTCGCCCGGCGCGCTTAGCCGCGTATAGGTGCGCATCCGCGCGGTCGATCAATATCTCGTTACGCGCATCGCTGGCGCGGATCGCGGTCAAGCCGATCGAGACCGTCAGCGGCAGTGCCCCGTGCCGCGTGGCCGCGCGAACGGTCGCCAGCTGGGCCAGGTAGTCCGTCAGCAGCCGCTGGGCCGTTGGCGCATCCGCCCCACCCGCGATGATCAAGCTGAACTCCTCCCCACCCGTTCGGTACAGACTGCACGGGTAGGCGACCGCGTCGATATAGTCACGCCAATTCCGGGTGAACGCGCGCAACAGCGCGTCACCCGCTAGGTGCCCGTACTCGTCGTTGACCGCCTTGAAGTGGTCGAGGTCCATCATGGCGAGGTAGACCGGTGGGACCTGGCCGCTGACGCGCAACTGTCGCCACCGCGACAAGTCGTTCATGAATTTGGCCCGGCTCATCGCGCCGGTGAGACTATCGTGTTGGGTATCGTACTGAAGGGTCTGGATCCGGTGCTTCCGGTACACCAGCAGTCGATCGTAGCCGCGCGCGACACACTGGATCAAAAAGAAGCAGGTCGCCATCAACAGCGTTTCGTTCAGCGGCGTGTGGTAGGCGTACGCGTCGAAGCCCCACATCACTAGGCTCATCCCGGCAACCGCCGTCAGCAGGCGCCACTCTCGGCCGAGCAGCCAGCGCCGGGCCCGATTGACCCCATCGAGCAGCGCCAGCACACCGACAAACCACGCCAGCACCGCCCAGTGCCAGTCCCAAAACGGCCAAAACGACAGCGCCGTCGCCCCGAGCAGGGCCCGAAACGCGCGGCGATCTGTCAACTTGGTACTGATATACAGCAGCGCCCCGTTGCGCAACACATTGGCCGTCCAGACGTCCATGTCCGCAAAGACCCGCAGCAGGCGCACGCACACCAACACGATCAGCACATAGCCGATCAGGAGCCATGACGCGTCAAGCGGCCGGTGCAACCAGCGTTCCGCCATCTGCGACCCCAAGTCCTGGATCAGCTCGACCGAGGCGACGAAGCCCAACATGAAAAAAAACGTCCAGAAAAACGTGTTGCCAAATAGCGCCATGTGCAGAGACTCCTTGTCGTTCATTACCCTCTAGCCTACAACATTTTATCGCCATGGGCGAGGCCCAACCCAAAAAGAGACCCCATTGGGGTCTCTTGGGCGTCAGCACGTGGTCCCATCGATCATCACGCCCTGGTCAAACGCCGCCAGGACAGCCTCACCGTCTGCGATCCGCACGCCGGAGTCCAGCAGGTGCGCATCGTCTTTGATCTGGATCGCGCCAGCCGCGAAGTCCATCGCCAGCCCCGGCCCCAGAAAGATCAGGTCGTAATCCGAGGTGAACAGGGCAAGGCCCGCCGAGTTGACGAGCGGGACCGAGTAGTCGGGGTCCGGCGCCGCACGCACGATCAGCGTGAACTTCGTGCCGATACTGCACGCCCCGCCCTGCAGCGAATACTTACCGCCCCCATCGTCTGTGATCAGCAGCAACGTCTTCTTATCCAGCCCCTTGCGCCGCATCAGCGCCACAAAGGCTGGCGATAGTTGGATCTTAGCCATCACACTCGCCTCCTTGAACTCAGTGTGCCAGCTCTCGCGTGCCAGTGCAATCACTCGGCGTCAAGTGGATAGATTGCGGGTCAAAAAGCGACTAACCTGGCACCAAAGCAAACACCGCCGCCCGAGCTAGTCGAGCGACGGTGTCCAGACGCATCAGCGCGGCCCTTTGATGGCGCCACTTGATGCGGCAAGTTTATTGCAGTGCGGCCGCCACCGCCGTGTTGACCGCCGCCTGCTCGGCTGCGATCAGCGCCACGCGGCTTTCGATCACCTTGGTGTCCATGACGATCTCACGCGTCAGCGCGTTGTTGCTGAGCTTCGGCGTGAAGAACGCCTTGAACTCGGCCAGCCGCTCCGACGTGCGGAAGATCCGCGCGACCACGGTGATGAAGGTCGGGAACTCCATATCGCCACCGACGGTCTGCTCCAGCCAGCCCCATTCGTTGCGGAGCCAATCCCAGGCCGCCTGCTGGCCGTGGTCGTTGCCCAGCACCCCGGCGAACCAGCCGCGTAGATCCTGCGGCTTGATCGTCGTCGACACTTCGAACAGCGCGACCAGCTTGGTGATCAGCGCCGGGTCCTTGGTGCTGACCAGGGACCACCGGATGCTCTCCTTGTAGCTCGGATCGGCAGTCTGCCGGTAGGCGTCGATCAGTTGATTGAACAGCGCAGGCGTCCCGTAGTTGCGGACTTCGTTATCCAAGATGTACGGGCGCGTCTCCGCTGGCAGCGCGCTTGGATCCGCCGCTGCGGTGAACAGTGCGTGGGCTGCCGCCAGTTCCGCCGGGTTGTCCGCGTACAGCGCCATGCTCAAAGCCGTTGGGCGGATCAACACATCGTCGTTCGACTCACCCGGCTTGGCCGACCACCCGAGCCGTGCCACCTGGCCCCGGCTGAGCTGGTCGAACAGCGCCTTGAGCGCGGCCTGCGCCGGGGTGTCAGGGTCAACGAACTTCTTCAGGTTACCCGCGACGGTCGCCAGCGCCGTGTAGACGACGTTCGACGTGGTGTCCGCAAACTGCGCCAGCAATGGCACGACTGCCGCATAGGACTGCTGGCCCCCTTCGGCCAGCAGCCGCTGGTCTTGCAACAACTGTAGCTGATCGATCGGGGCCAGCGTGTCGACGGTCGCCAGCACGTCGGCCAGAAGCGTCTCATCGTAGCGGACGATGAAGTGCGACTCGTTGCCCACATTGAGGCGGAAGGCCTCACCGGCGTCTGCACGCAACGCCTGGTAGTCGCCAAGGTCCAGCGTCGCCGTCGTCAGCAGTTGCGGTGCAGCGGCGTAGTTCGCATTCAGCGGGATCTGCCACAAGCGCCCAGCATCTTCACCCTCACCGATGAAGAACTGCTTCTGGCTGAGGATCAGGTGTCCGTCAGTGACCGCCGCCGTGACCACAGGGTAGCCCGGTTGCTCGAGCCAGGAGGCCATGATCGCCCCGACGTCTAACCCGGAGGCGTCGCCCAGCGCCGCCCACAGGTCTGCCCCGGTCGCGTTCCCGTACTGGTGCGCCTCGAAGTACGCCTTCAAGCCCTTGCGCAAGGCGTCGTCCCCGAGCAATGCCCGGACCATCACCAGCATGCGTGCGCCTTTGGCATAGACGATCGCACCATCGAACAGCGCGTCGATCTCGGCGGGGTCTTCGACTTGCACATGGACAGACTGGACCCCATCCGTTGCGTCACGCGCCAAAGCAGACGGGACATCAGAGGTCTGGAACATTTCCCAGATGTGCCAGTCCGGCTCGATTGCATCGATCGCGACGTACTCCATCATGTTCGCGAAGCTTTCGTTCAGCCACAGGTCATCCCACCACTTCATGGTGACCAGGTCGCCGAACCACTGGTGCGCCAGCTCGTGCGCGATCACCGTCGCGACCAGCTGCTTCATGTCCAGCGCCGTGTTGTCTGGGTCGAGCGTCAGGTACGCCTCGCGGTAGGTCACCAGGCCCCAGTTCTCCATCGCACCGGCGGAAAAATCAGGTAACGCCAACTGCCAGGAGTGCGGCAGCGGATACGGCGTCTGGTAGAAGTCCTCGTAGAATTCGATCGAACGCTTGGCGATGTCTAACGCAAAATCCAGTTCCTTCGGCTGGTGGGCCTTGGTCGCAAAGACACCGACCTTGACGCCAGACTTGGTGGTCGTCAACTTCGACTGCAGGTCGCCAAAGGCAAAGGCGACCAGGTACGTGGACATTTTGACCGTCTCATCGAAGTAGTGCACCCCGTCTTCAGTCCGGTTCTCCGGCATGTTGGCCAGCACCGTTTCGCCCGGCTGCTCGTCGAACTTCAACGCCAAGCTGAACGTCGCCTTGGCCTCAGGCTCGTCGACACCAGGAAAGGCCTGGCGCGCGGCGGTCGTCTCGAACTGCGTCCCGATGATCTGCTGACGCACCCCGTTCAGATCGTAATAAGACGGGTAGATCCCCATCATCGTATCCGTCAACGGTGCGGTGTAGTCGATCGTCAGCTGCACCTTACCGGCGGCCGGCAGCGTCAGACGCAGCGCCTCGTCGCCATCGTCGGTCGTGAATGGGACCACGGCCCCGTCGGCGGTGACCTGCGTCACCGTCAGATACTTCTGGTGCAACGCGATCGCGGCCGCGCTGGCGTGCCCACTGATCGTGGTGCGCCCACTGATCAGCTTGGCGCCGCGGTCGATGTCAAGGTACAAGTCATAGTGGTCAGGCTGGAAAGTTTGATAGAAATGCGTTGATTCTGCCATAATTACCTCCGCAAAAATTTAGATTGCCTTCATTATACTCGTTCCGCGCGCTGAACAGGGGAGAAAAATCTGGCCACGGCCAAACGGGCCACCTGACGCTGACAGATCACCTTGAGCCGCGGGTCGCGCGTCGGCGTGCCAATCCGTCACGCACCACCTAAAAAAGGGCGCCAAGCATGTCTGCTTGGCGCCCGCACCACTACTTGCGGAACATCTTGAACTCCAAGAACAAGTCGTTATACATCCCGACGATCTTCGGGTCGAGGTCAGCGTACACTTCGGACTTCTTGATCACACTTTGCGGCGGATAGAACTGCTTATCGTTCTGGACGTCCTTCGGCAGGCGGTGCAAGGCGGCGGTGTTCGGCGTCGAGTAGCCGACGTAATCCGCGTTTTGCGCCGCGTTCTTCGGGTCGTTCATGAAGTTCAAGAAGGCGTAGATCGCCTTGAAGTGCTTGGCGGTCTTCGGGATCACGAGGTTGTCGAACCAGAGGTTGGACCCTTCGCTTGGAACGACGTAATGCAGGTGTGAGTTATCCCACATCATGTCCGCCGCTTCCCCGGACCAGTCGACAGCCAGTGGCGCCTCCCCTTCGGCCATGTACATCTTGATCTCATCGGCGACCACTGCCTTGACGTTCGACGACAGCTGGTCGAGCTTGGTCTTCGCCAGCATCAGGGTGGTCGGGTCGGTGGTGTTCATCGACTTGCCCATAGACACGAGGGAAAAACCTAAGATGTCGCGCGCGGAATCGATCAACATAATGTCGCCGCGCCACTTCGGATTCCAGAGGTCATCCCAGTGCTGGACCTCCTCCCGCCGCACGTACTTGTCGTTGTAGATGATCCCAAGCGTCCCCCAGAAATACGGGATCGAATACTTATTCCCCGGGTCGAACGACCGGTCCATGTACAGGCGCCCAAAGTTTTGGAGGCCCTTGAGCTTGCTTTTGTCTAGCGGAACCAGCATCTTCGCCTTGATCATCTTCTCGACCATGTACTCGGACGGAACGGTCAGATCGTAGGCCGTGCCGCCCTGCTGGATCTTGGTGTACATCGCCTCGTTAGAGTCAAAGGTTTCCTGGTTGACATGGTACCCGGTCTGCTTCTCGAACTTCTTGATCAGCGCCGGGTCAATGTAATCGCCCCAGTTAGCGAAGTTTAGCGTGTTGTCCCCCGTCGCGCCTTGCGACTGCTTGAGGCTGGCGGACCAGAAGCCCAGCCCGGCAACAACAGCGAGGATCACGACGATCATACTGACGAGTTTTTTCACTTGACCACGCCTCCCTTATGCTTCTGCTTGCGGCTCTGGGCCCCTTGCTGAATGAAGTAGTAGCCAACCACGAGGAGCAGTGCGAAGACGAACATCACGCCAGACAGCGCGTTGATCTCCAGGCTGATCCCCTGGCGGGCGCGGGCGTAGATCTCAACGGCCAGCGTCTGGAAGCCGTTCCCGGTGACGAAGAAGGTCACGGCAAAGTCATCCAGCGAATAGGTGAAGGCCATGAAAAACCCACTGAGGATGCCTGGGGTGATGAACGGCATGATGACCCGTGTCAGCACCTGAGTGGTCGTGGAGCCGAGGTCGCGCGCCGCGTCCAGCATGGTCTGCCGCATCTCCTGGAGCTTCGGCAACACCATCAAGACCACGATCGGGATCGAGAATGCGATGTGGCTCATCAGCACCGACAGGAAGCCCAACGGCACCTTGAGCGCTGTGAAGAAGATCAGGAAGCTCGCCCCGATAATGACGTCCGGCGAGACCATCAGAATGTTGTTCAGGCTCAACACCGTGTTCTTGATCACCGGTCGGCTGGTGCGCTGGATCGCCAGCGCACCCAGCGTCCCGATGACCGTCGCGATCAGGCTAGACAGCAGCGCCAAGAGCAGGGTGTCGATCACGATCTGGATCATCCGCGTGTCCGCGAAGAGCTCCTGGTAGTGTGCCCAGGTGAAGCCGTGAAAATTGCTCATTGAATCGCCCTTAGAGAACGAGTACGCGATCAGGTAGATGATCGGCACGTACAGCATGATGAACACGAGGATCAGGTAAAGGTTGCTGAATTTGAACTTTTTCATCGCGGCCGCGCCCCCTTTCGCTTGCGTTCACCGGTCAGGAACATGATGAGGAACATCGCGATGATCAAGACGACCCCGATGGTCGAGCCCATCCCCCAGTTCATCGTGACTAAGAAGTGCTCCTCGATCGCGGTCCCCAGCGTGATCACCCGGTTCCCGCCGATCAGTCGGGTCAGCATGAACAAGCTCAGGCTCGGGATGAAGACGGCCTGCACCCCGGCCTTCACGCCGTTCATCGTCAGGGGCAAGATCACCTTGGTGAAGGTCTGCCACCCCCTGGCCCCGAGGTCCCGGCTGGCGTTGACCAACCCCTCGTTGAGCTCCTCGATCGCGTTGAAGATCGGCAGGATCATGAACGGGATCTCGATGTAGCTCGCCACGAGGATGAAGGACAGGTCCGTGAACAAGAACTGCTGCGGCGCGATGCCGAACATCCCCAAGAAGCTGTTGATCCCTCCGTTTTGACTGAAGATCCCGATGAAGGCATAGGCCTTCAGCAGCAGGTTAATCCAAGTCGGCAAAATGATCAGGAGCAGCCACAGTTGCTTATGCTTCGTGTTGTGTAGCAGGTACGCCGCAGGATAGGCCACCAACAGTGTCACTGCGGTGATGATGAACGCGTACACCACTGAGTTGATCGTCATCAGGATGTAAGTTCCGGACTGAAAATACGTGGCGTAATTGCTCAGCGTGAAGTGCCCGCTGATGTCGAAGAAGCTTTGGTAGATAATGAGCAGCACCGGCGCGATGACGAACAGCGCCAGCCACAGCCCGTATGGCACATAAAAGGCCAGATTGGTCGTGTTTTTCTTCAATTCCGCCCCTCCTATTCGCCTTCGTAGCTCTCCAGTCGTGCATCGAAGTCCTCTTCGGATTCGTTGAGCCGCATGACATGGATGTCTTCGGGATCGAAGGTCAGCCCGACCGTCTCACCGTCTTGCGCCGGGTTCGTCGAGTGGATCAGCCACTCGTTCTTAGCCCCATCGTAGGCCACGATCTCGTAGTAGTCCCCGCGGAACAGCTGGGTGTCCACCGTGACGGTGACCTTGCCTTGATCGACCGGCGTCAGGTCCAGATCCTCTGGCCGCAGCACGACCTCGACTTGCTCATGCGGCCGCATGCCGGCATCGGCGCACTCGAACTGCTTGCCGTTGAACTCCACCACGTAGTCTTCGATCATGTAACCGGAGACGATGTTCGATTCACCGATGAAGTCGGCGACGAAGTGGTTGATCGGCTCATCATAGATGTCGACCGGGGTGCCGGACTGCTGCACCTCGCCATCGTTCATGACGAAGATCTCGTCGGACAGCGCCAAGGCTTCCTCCTGGTCGTGGGTGACGAACAGGAAGGTGATGCCCAAGCGCTGCTGCAACTCACGTAGCTCGTATTGCATGTCCTTACGTAGCTTGGCGTCCAGCGCGGACAGTGGCTCGTCCAGCAGGAGCACTTCCGGCTCCAGCACGATCGCGCGCGCGATGGCGACCCGTTGCTGCTGGCCGCCGGATAACTCTGCGATCTCGCGGTCCGCCAAGCCGACAAGCCGGACCATCTTGAGCGCAGAGGCCACGCGAGTCTGGATCTCCTGCTTATCCTTCTTCTGGATGCGCAGGCCGTACGCGACATTCTCAAACACGTTCATGTGCGGGAACAGCGCATAGTCTTGGAATACCGTATTGACCTTGCGCTCATTGGCCGGAATGTCATTCATCCGCTTGCCACCGAACAGCACATCCCCAGATGTGACGTCCAAAAAGCCGTTGATCGCGCGGAGGATCGTGGTCTTGCCGCTCCCGCTTGGGCCCAATAACGTGTAGAATTTGCCCTGCTCGATTTCGATGTTGATGTCTTTGAGGACCACGGTGTCGCCGTAGGTCTTGTTCACGTGCTTCAGTTCAATGATCGTCTTACTCATAACTTTTCCAACTCCTTGATTGCGATTGCGCCTACAGGTAAGACGCGGTGGCGACCAGCAGGATCTCGCTGCGGGTCTTGGCCGCATTGACGATCCGGTGCTGCTGCGTGGCGTGGAAGTAGATCGTCTCCCCGCGCTTAGCGGTATAGCTTGCAGGGCCAAGCTCAAGTGTGACCCGCCCGGAGACGACGTAGATGAACGTCTCGGCCGGAGACGGTTCGAACGTCTTGAAGGTGCCGCCTGGTGCGAAAGTGAGCCGCACGGGCTCCATCTCGTTCTCGTTGCTTTCTGGGACCAGCCAGCGTAGCTTGAACCCGCGGGCTTCGTCAAGGTACTCGACTTGATCGTCACGGGTGTAGACGAGCTGTGTCTCGCGCGTCTCAGTGAAGAACTGCGCCGGGGTCTGCCCAAGCACGTTCAAAATATCAAAGAACGTCTCCATCGAAGGCGAGCTCTGATCATGCTCGAGCTGAGAAATATACCCCTTGGTCAGGTCGGTGCGCTCCCCGAGCTCCTCTTGTGTCAGATTCTTCTGGATCCGCAGATCCTTGATCTTTTGCCCTATTTCCATAGCACACCGCCTTCTCCTTGGTTTCGTAAAACTAAACTGAAAGTTTAATACTGCGTTGCTAATTATACCGAGTCCCGCTTGGAATGCAACCGTGACTCGGCCAAAAAATCATGACAGTTTAATGACAAGACCGTGCGAACACCGCGACCTTCTAGCCCCAAAAGACGACCCCTGAGCTGGCGGTAGCGCTGGCACGATAGTTGGCCAAATCACTGGTCACCGCCGTCGTGATGATGATCGGCCCGAGTAACAGAATACTGCCACCGATCGACCCGAAGCGCCCATCGGTTCGGATCAAAGATGTGCTTGTCATCTGTCTGATCCCGGCTTGCCGAATAAAGTGATGCCGCACCATCACGTGCAGCATCCCGTCGACTGACCTCAACCCCAAAAACACGCGATCATTAACACTGTCAGCACAATAAAAAAACTAGTGCCCGGTCCGGGCACTAGTGAGATGGCGCTAGAGATCATCTAATTCGGTCAGTGTTGCGGCGTTCTCAGTGTAGTTGACGCCTTGGCTGAGCTTCTGCGCCAAGTTACCGCCAATGTATCCCTGCTCGAGGAGGTCGTGGATCGCGGCACGTTCGGCCGCCAAGGCGACCGAGCGGAGGCGCTGCATCTCCCGCTCGTACTGAACGCTCTTATGCGTCGTCAGCGCCTTGACGCTAGCGATGCGATTGCGGTACTGCACGATCAGGGAGTAGATCACCTGCCGATTCGGCTGCGTTTTGCGGTGCGCTGGGTCTTTTAGGTAGGTGCTGAGCGCCTTGAGCCCGGCCTTCGCCAGCTCTTTTTCGATGTACAGTGGCTGCTGGTAGCGCGCGGCCTTGCGCTCACGCTCACTGGCGAGTCCTAGCCACCAGTGGCGCACACGCAGCTGGAGCTTATCGAGGACCATGTGCGCAGTCAGATGCCCGTTGCGTTGCGCCATATCCGTCAGGTCACGCCGCTTCGCCAGCAGGTGCCGCCGGTTCTTGCGGAAGTGCTTCTCCGCGATCTCGCCGTCGTCATACAACTGTGCGAGGCGATCAAGCTCCGCCGAGACGCCGACTAGGCGCAACGCGATCTCCTCCTGGACCATCGGCGGCAGCGTATTGCTCGCATCTTCTTGCAGGTCTAAGCGGCGGATCAGGTCCTGATACTCGGTGATCAGGTCCAGCACCGGTTTTTGGTTCTGCTCCCGCCGTTCGCTTTCCAGTCGTCGCACCGCCATCTGATATAAGAAGCGCTGTGCTTGGACCGGCGTGATCTGCCGCACGCTGCGTTCCGCGGCCTCTGCTACGGCATCGTCATCGGCCGAGACGGAGGATCCGCGCACCCGCAGTGGCGTGCGCGACTTGGTGAACAGCGGCAACGCGACGACAGCGACGACAAGGCTCAAGACGACGAAGCCCGCAGCGATGAAGAGCATCAAGCTGCGCTCGGGGAACGCCCGTCCGTTCGCCAATGTCATCGGGACCGCTAGCACCCCAATCAGCGTGATCGCGCCACGCACCCCGGACAGGCCAGACAGCAGTGCCATACTGAAGTGCGGCCGCGGATCGTGGTGCCGCCACGCGCCGACCAGCAAATAGCCATAGGTCCACAGCGTGCGCAGCGCCAGCATCACGAGGTAGACCAAGACGACGTCGAACAGCGCCTGCCAGGTGCTGATCTCACGACTCTGGATCGTCATGCTCATCGCCACTGGTAGCTCGATTCCGAGGATCAGAAAGATCAACCCATTGAGCGTGTAGACGACGATATCCCAAGTCCGCTCTGACACGATCCGAAGCTCCGGCAAGGCCGAAATGTAACGATTGCCCCCAGAGTTGTTGACCAGTCCCGCCACGACGACGGCGATCACACCGCTGGCCCCGATCAGCTCGTCGACGATCAGGTAGATCAAAAACGGCGTGACGAGCTGCAACACCGTGTGCAAGATGACATCATTGATCCCCTGCTGGAGCAGCCACACGCGCAGTAGGTTGATCAGCGCCATCAAGATGACGCCGGCCAGCGCGCCGATCAGGCTGACGAAGAAGAAATCGCCGACGGCATGACTGACCACAAAAGTCCCGGTGACCGCTGCCGCGATCCCGTATTTGAACCCGATCAATCCGCTTGCGTCATTGATCAGGCTCTCCCCGCTGATCAGGTGCAGCAAGCTGCTCGGCAGCTTGACCCGGTTGGCCAGGCTCTGCACCGCGATCGGGTCCGTCGGCGCCATGATGGCGGCCAGCGCGAAGCAGGCGGCCAGCGGCATAGCTGGGATCAGCCAGTGCAGGAAGAAGCCGCAGGCGAACGTGATCAAGAAGACGAGCCAGATCGCGTTACCGAAAATCGGTCCCCGTAGCGCCCAGAGTTCCTTACGTGGAAAGCGCCGGCCGTCATTGTACAGCAACGGCGCCGTGAATAGGAGCATGAACCAGTCTGTTTCCATGTCGATGCGCAGCCCGAACAGCAAAGCCGCGCCAAGACCCAGCGCGGCTTGAATCAGGGACACCGGCACGGCCACAAGGTAATGGCTAATCACATTGCTGGCGATAACGAGGGTGATCAGAAGCAACACGGCTTCGACAACGTGCATAGGGTCTCTCCTTTCTGACTCAGGCTTCGGCGCCGATAATGCGGACCTCCGGCTCTAGGTGTAGCCCGAATTGCTCAAACACATTCTGTTGCACATACCCGATCATGCGCAGGTAATCGGTCGCCGTCGCATGGTCGATATTCACGATGAATCCAGCGTGCTTCTTCGAGATCTGGGCCCCCCCGATCACGTGCCCCTGCAGACCAGCCTGCTGGATCATCGGGCCGACGTAATGGTCCGGCGGACGCTTGAACACTGACCCACAGGAGGGGTACTCCAGCGGCTGCTTCGCCGCGCGTTGCGCGTTCAACGCATCCATCTGGGTCCGGATCGTCAGTTTATCGGCCGGCGTCAACGCGAACGTTGCGCTGAGCACGATCGCCCCGTTGTCCTGCACGAGGCTGTGTCGGTAAGCGAACGCCATATCCGCGTTCGAGTAGGTCACCACCTGGCCGTCCTGGGTCAGCACCGTCGCCGTCGTCAGCACGTCACAGACTTCACCGCCGTATGCGCCGGCGTTCATGAAGACTGCGCCGCCGACGCTGCCGGGGATGCCGCAGGCGAACTCCAGCCCACTGAGCCCCGCCCGGTAGGCAAACTCCGTTGTGTCGATCAACCGGGCCCCAGCCTGCGCCGTCACCTCGTGACCGGTGACCGTCAGCGCCGCCATTTCAGTCAGCATCACGGTCAACCCGCGGATCCCACCATCGCGCACGATCAAGTTCGAGGCGTTCCCGATCACCGTCAGCGGCAAATCATGCGTTTGGGCGTAACGGACCAGCGTCTGGACCGCCGCGACCGTCTGGGGAAACGCGAGCAGGTCGGCTGGGCCACCGGTCTTGGTGAAGGTGTAGCGGCTGAGCCGTTCATTCTTAAGGATGCGGATCGCATCCAGCTCTGGCATCTCGGCTGCCAAGTGATCAGATCCTTTCAATATTGTCTGGTATCAGTTTAGCACAGAACTGCGGCCACCGCGATTTGAGCCGGGCACGGTTTTCAAGTACAATGGGGGCAGACCAACAACCGATAGGAGATGCGCACATGAAGCTGATTTCATGGAACGTCAACGGACTTCGCGCCGTGCTGAAAAAGGACTTTGATGAGACCTTCGCCGCCTTAGACGCAGACTGGTTCTGCCTGCAGGAGACCAAGATGCAGGCGGGTCAAGCGACGCTTGAATTGCCTGGCTACCACCAATACTTCAACTACGCTGAGCGCAAGGGCTACTCCGGCACCGCGATCTTCACCAAGCACGAGCCGCTGGCGGTCACTTATGGCATCGGCACGCCCGAGCACGACACCGAGGGCCGCGTGATCACGTTAGAGTACCCGAACTTCTACCTGATCACTGTCTACACCCCGAACTCTGGCAGCGAACTCAAGCGTCTGGAATACCGGCAGGACTGGGACAAGGCTTTTCTCGCCTACACCCAAGCCCTAGCGGCCAAGAAACCCCTCGTCTACTGCGGTGACCTCAACGTCGCCCACCAGCCGATCGACTTGAAGAATCCAACCAGTAACCATCACAACGCTGGGTTCACCGACGAGGAGCGCGCGGACTTCTCTGCTCAGCTCGAGGCGGGCTTCACCGACACCTTCCGGCACTTCTACCCCGACCAAGAAGACATCTATTCGTGGTGGAGCTACCGCTTCGGCGCGCGTAGCCGCAATGCCGGATGGCGCATCGACTACTTCGTCGCCAGTGACAACTTTGTGCCGTTCATCCAAGACGCCAAGATCCACACCGAGATCCTCGGCTCCGACCACTGTCCGGTCGAGCTGGAGACGGTGGACCTGTTAGGAGCATGACCATGAATTTTATCGCAATGGACTTCGAGACCGCCAGCCGTCAACGGGCCAGCGCCTGCTCGCTCGCGATCGTTGTGGTCGAAAACAGCCAGATCACCGATAGCTTCTACACGCTGATCGACCCGGAGACCGAATTCGATCCCCAAAACGTTCGCATTCACCACATTCGCCCCGCTATGGTGGTCGGTCAGCCGACCTTTCCTGCCGTCTGGCCGCACATCGCCAGCTTCTTCACCCCCAGTCGGATCGTGACGGCCCACAATTCGCCGTTCGACGTCTCCGTTCTACGCCGGACCCTGGAGCGCTACGACATTCCAGTCCCACGCTACCAGGTGATCGACACTGTCCGCACCTCGAAACGGCTGATGCCCGAGTTGCCCAACCACCGGCTAGATACGGTGAGCGCCGCGATGAACATCAAGCTCGCCAATCACCACAACGCATTGGCCGACAGCTACGCCTGCGCCCGCATCCTGCTGGGCCAGGCCGCGCAGTTCGGCGAATCCCAACTGCGCCCGCTGATGAAGATTACCGCGGCGTGACCGCTTGCTCGCTGACCCATGACCCGGGCCCCTGACTGCCATCGCTGGCGCCAGGGGCCCGGGTCATTTGGGTCGCCTGCGCGCGTCAACGCAGGGATCCGTTCGACCACCACCATTGGCGTCCAAACATTTCCCAGGCAATTAAAAAAGCTGAGACGTCAAAGTCGTCTCAGCTCCGGCCACGGTACCCGCAAGCCCGCGCTCGCGCACTCTCAGTCCAGCGCGTCTAGCAACTGCTGGGCGCGCGTACCGACCGGTTCAAAGGTCAGGGTGCGCTTGTTGTCGTCTGTGGGATCTTTGTGGAAGTGGATCAGCAGGTAGTCCTCCGGCATCGCGACCCCGAGGAAGTCCGGCCACTCGACCACACTGACCCCGTCGCCTTCAAAATACTCTTCTAGCCCCAGGTCTGCCGCACCACCGTCTTCTAGCCGGTAAATATCCATGTGGTACAACGGCAACCGGCCGCCTTGGTACTCGCGAATGATCGTGAAAGTCGGGCTCTTGATGTAGTCGCGCAACCCCAGTCCTTGGGCCAAGCCTTTCGTGAAACTGGTCTTGCCAGCGCCAAGGTCCCCGTCAAGCAACAGGATGTCGCCTGCTTCAAGGTGTGGGGCGAGCCGGCAGGCAAAAGCCTGCAGTTCTGCTTCGGTCAAAAATTCCATGGCGTCTCCTAGTCTGTGATGTTCTGGGCCGCGGTGATGATCGCGAGCTTGTAAACATCTTCCTCATTCGCGCCGCGGGAAAGGTCCGCGACCGGCGCGTTGAGGCCTTGCAAGATCGGGCCGATCGCTTCGAAACCGCCGAAGCGTTGCGCGATCTTGTAGCCGATGTTACCAGCTTGCAGGTCGGGGAAGATGAAGACGTTGGCATTCCCGGCCACGTCCGAATCCGGCGCTTTGAGCTTGGCGACGGACGGCACGAAGGCGGCATCGAATTGCAGTTCGCCGTCGAGTACCAGGTCTGGCGCTAGTTCGTGCGCGATCTTGGTCGCTTCAACGACCTTATCCACCTGTGGTGCCTTGGCCGAGCCCTTGGTCGAGAAGCTCAACAAGGCGACTTTTGGATCGATATCGAACAGCTTGGCGGTCCGGGCGGATTCAACGGCGATCTCAGCCAGCTCCTGCGCGTTCGGGTCGATATTGATCGCGTTATCTGCGAACAAGTAACGCTCGTCGCGGCCCCGTTGCATGATGAAGGCGCCACTGATGCGGGACGCATCCGGCCGGGTCTTCACGATCTGCAACGCAGGGCGCACGGTGTCCGCCGTGGAGTGAACGGCACCGCTGACCATCCCGTTAGCCTTGCCAAGGTAGACGAGCATGGTCCCGAAGTAGTTCGGATCCTTGACGATCTGATCGGCTTGCGCCGGCGTCGCCTTGCCCTTGCGCCGCTCAACGAAAGCCGCTGCCATGTCATCATGGATCGCGTCAGTGGTCGGGTCGCGGAGCTCGACTTTGGTCAGGTCGAAGCCCTTGGCCGTGGCCACAGACTTGATCTCGTCTGCGTTGCCGAGCAGGATCGGCTTCAGCAGGCCGTCCGCTGCCAGACGCACCGCCGCACCGATGATACGTGGGTCGTTACCCTCAGGGAAAACGATGGTCAGATCTTTGCCGTTGATCTTTTGTTTCAAGCTATCAAATAAATCCAAAAGGAGTCCCTCCAATGTGATGGTCATGTTAGCGCATTCACGCTTCGGTGATTATCATACCAGTCCCCTCGCGCTGCGGCAACATCCGCAGGCCGTTACTGGGACACTTTTGCCGCTCGACTATTACACCTGAGGCGTCGCCTGTAGCTGCCAGTCGATCGGTCCCTCACCCATCTGTGCCAACAGCGCATTCGTCTGTGAGAACGGGCGGCTCCCGAAGAAGCCGCGGTAAGCCGACAGTGGGCTTGGGTGGACCGAGGTCAGGATCGCGTTTTGACTGCGATCGATCAATGCCGCCTTCGCCTTAGCTGCGCTACCCCAGAGGATGAATACGACCTCACCCCGGTCCGACAGTGCCGCGATCGCCGCGTCCGTCAACGTCTCCCACCCGTGATGCTGATGGGAGTTCGCCTGCCCGTCACGCACCGTCAAGACCGTGTTGAGCAGTAGCACCCCCTGCGTCGCCCACGATTTTAGGTACCCGTGGCGCACCGGCGCGTAGCCAAGGTCGTCTTGCAACTCCTTGTAGATGTTCTGGAGCGAAGGGGGCAACGGCACTTCCGGGCTGACCGCGAAGCTTGCCCCGACTGCCTGGTTCGGGCCGTGATACGGATCCTGACCGAGGATCACGACCTTGGTCTGGGCGAACGGCGTCCACTCGAACGCCTGAAAGATGTGGTGCATCTCGGGATAGATCGTCCGCGTCGCGTACTCTTGCTTCAGAAATTGGTGAAGCTGCGCGTACTCCGGCCCGGCGAACACCGGCGCCAGGACCGTCTGCCAATCATTGTGGATCAACGTTTTCACTGTGCCACCTCCATTTGTTCGCCTTCTAGTGTACAAAAGCGCCGCCGGCTTGGCTACCGAATGCGGCGATTTCATGCTATTCTTATGAAAGAGAATGCGCATTCAACAATGGAGGGATCAGTTTGATCAAAATCATCGCATCAGACATGGATGGCACGCTGCTCAACGACAAGATGCAGGTCTCTGCAGGCAACGCCGCGGCGATCAAAGCCGCAAAGGCCGCAGGGATCGAGTTCATGGTCGCGACGGGGCGTAACATCTCCGAGGCCAAGCCACTTTTGGCCGAGCACGACTTGAACCCTGCGTTCATCGCGCTGAACGGGGCGCGCGTCTACGACGAGAGCGGCGTGCTCAAAGTCGACGTCCCACTGGACCGCGACATCCTGCCGATGATCATCGAGACGCTCGCGAGCCGCCACATCTACTTCGAGCTGGTGACGGACAAAGGGGTGGTCTCCGATAACAAGGTTGCGCGGATCCAGAACGTCGCGGATCTGCTCGTCAACCTCAACCCGGACACGACCTATAAGATCGCGGTTGCCCTGGCGGCAGCACGGCTCGAGCTGATGAACATCACCTACGTCGACGACTACGGCCCGATCCTGGCTGACCCCGCCACCGAAGTGATGAAGATCATCGCGTTCGCGGCCCAAGGGCAAGACGTGCTGGGCGACCCGCAGCGTGAACTCGAAGCGACCGGACGCCTCGTCGTGACCTCCAGCTCGCGCACGAACATCGAGATCAACCACATCAACGCGCAAAAAGGCATCGCCCTCAAGGCCTACGCCGCGCAAAAAGGCATCACGATGGATGAGGTGATGACCGTCGGTGACAACCTCAACGACGCGTCGATGATCGCGATGGCCAAGTACGGCGTCGCGATGGGCAACGCGATCCCCCAGATCAAGCAGATGGCGTGGATGACCACTGCGATCAACACCGAAGACGGGGTGGGCAAGGCGATCATGAAGGCGATCGAACTCAACGCAGCGGAAAAGTGAGATGAGCGAGCATGCGACTGTACATCGACGCGCAAGCGCTACAAGACGGCGGGATGACCGTGGTCAAAGATGACCAGTCGACACCGCGCTACATCCTGACCGGCCGCCACGGCCTGGCCAATGACGGGTTCAATCTGCACACCATCGCCGGTGAGTCGATCGGTAGTATCCGCCAAAAAACCGTGGGCTTCTTCCCCCGCTACGACCTGTATATCGACCGCCAGCGCATCGGTTCGGTGAAAAAGGTGCTCGGCCTGTGGCACGAATTCGTCTTCGTCTCCGATCTCAACTGGATGATCATCGGCAACCTGCTTGCGAATGATTATCACGTCTACCACGGGGTGAAGACCGTGACCACCATCGCGGCGGTCGGTGCCGCGACCGGCACGACCTTCGAAGTCGATATTCGCAACGACGCCGACGTCCCCGCCGGCCTCCTGATCGCCGCGATCCTCGATCGCTGGCGTCAGACTCAGTTGCGCAACCCACTGATGCGGCGCACGCCTGGCGTCAGCTACGGGATGTGACCCACCACCTCACAGAGCGTCCGCCCTTCGTCTAAGAAGCGCGGACGTTTTTGCAGTTCGCAACGATCAACGCCGCTCAGAACCGTAGATCAGCGTCACGCACGAATTACCGAGCAACTTGATCCAGCGGTGCGCGCCCGACGTATACCCCATCGAGACACCCGAACACGATCAGGTCGATCAGTGCGGTCACGCCTGCGATCGCCCAAAGTGAAGTCACGCCAACCCGCGCAGACGTACCAAGTTTGACGCAAACCACCTGGAGCAATAGAAATAGGCCCGTATCACTGAGTAGCATCGCAAGCCACAGCAACACTGACGCGTACACGTCTTCCAAAAACCGCGCCCCGATCAACTGCGCGCGGGTGAAGCCCAACCCATGGAGCTGCCTCAGGTGGTCCAGCTGCTGACTGGACTTGAGCATCGTCATGGTCACGACATTCGCGATGACCAAGAGGGCCGGTGCCCCTGCATAGGCGAAGAAGGCCGCCACCGCGTTAGCGACATCCACCCCTTCAGGCCCAGCAAGCCCAAAGAGGATCGCATACAGCCCGGCGACCAAGGTCTGCACGATCAAGACTGGCACGCCGGCGGTCACGATCTGAGCTGCGTTGGCCAGGCTCTGGGCTCTTGCGGTCGAGATCAATCCGCCCTGACAACCCGCGGACACCTTAGTCAAACCTCGCAGCAGCCAGGAGAGCCCCCAGCGACTTGCCGCAGTCTGGAGGAAAACAAGAAAGAATAAAGCGAAAAATAACCCCTGCACGCCTTTCAACGCAGGGGCTTGCGGCAGCCCCAGTGACCAGTCATCGCGCCAAATATAACCGATCGCAGCAACCAGACCGATAAGCGCTACGGCGGTGAAGAACCCCGCTGAAGCGGAAACACGCGGTTCAGCGCCCAACGCACGCGCCAGGACCTGACGGGTGCGCAGTGATCCGCCAAGAAGACAGGTGAGGATCACGATCGCCATGGTGAGCCCCCAACTGGTGAGTGAGGCGCTGAACGCAACGTCAGGCAGCATGTCTCGCCCGATCAACGCCTGCAAGTGCGAATAGACCGGGCCGATCATCAACACCGCACACCAATAGCCACCACCCCCAGCTAGCGCACCCAGCACCCCGAGTTGCGTGCCCACGAGCAGCGCGACCTGCCGCGGTGTACTGCCAAGCGTGACCCACAGTTGATACTCCCTGCGCAAGGCCTGAATAACTTGCCGGATGACCCCCGCCATCACGAAAAACAGCGTCAGGCCGCCAAAGATCATGGGCGAGACAAACATTGGGGTGGGGTCCACTGAGGGACCGTCCGCGCGCGTAATGACCGCTTGGATCGACGTGAGCCCGATCGTACACAAGGCGATCAGCCACCCCGAGACCCCGAACACAAAGCTGGCGGTCAGCCACAGCCGCCAGGCGTGTTTGAACTGCAAGAGGCCCAATCGGATCATACGTGCACCTCCTCAGACCCGCGCATCGCGGCAAAAAGGGCCCCCTCGCTGGGGTGCCGAAACGCGCATACGATCTGCCCATCACGCAACAACAACGCACGATCGGTCTGCGCGGCTTGCGCAATATCGTGGGTGACCATCACCACACAGGCCCCTGCTTGGGCGAGTGCCTGTAACCGCGTGAAAATGATCTGACGAGACACCGTGTCAAGCGCGCCAGTCGGCTCGTCTGCAAAAACGACTTGTGCGCGTTCAACAAGCGCCCTTGCGATCGCGACCTTCTGCTGCTCCCCACCCGACAACGCGGCAGGCAACTGCGTGAGCGACGCCTCAAAGCGGAGGTCGTTCATCAGCCGTTGCACGGCCGCCGCATCAATATGTCGGTGCGCGAGCCGCAGGGGGAGCACGATATTGTCAAATGCGGAAAGCGCCGGCAGCAAGTTATACGACTGGAAGATGTAGCTGATCACGGTTCGCCTCAGAACAGCTAGTCGCGTCGCAGTCAATTGGCTGATATCGCTGCCTTGAATGAAGACGTGGCCATCACTTAAAGGGGTCAGGCCGGAGAGACACCGCAATAGTGTCGACTTGCCCGATCCAGACGGGCCGAGAATGCTCACGAATTCCCCCGGCGATGCGGCAAAATCGACGCCGCGTAAGATCTCCTGCGTTGGCCGCCCTGCCCCAGACCGGACGCGCTTCATCACGCCGGTCGCTTCAATTATCGTTCCCATTGTTTTTCCCTCTGCTTCCGTCTACTGCCGATCAGGTGCTTTGGCGACCACTTGGTACACGACGGCATCCACATTGTAGCGGTAATACGCGCGCAGGAGCCGTTTCACGTGCCTTGTCTCCTGCCACAGCAGTGGCCGCAGCAGACAGACGATCAGCGCGGCAACGATCGCCCCCAGCAATCGCCCGAATGTGAGCACCTCAAGCCCCGCCCAGTTCTGCCAGAGGATAATGACGGGCGAGAGCAAGCACACGCCTGCCGTGCCCCACAGTGCCAACTGAGTCGAGATCAGCACGACCGCTGCCAGCCAGAAGAACAAGAAGTTGAACGTGAGGCTACCGAACAACGCAAAGAAGTTGAAGTGGCGGGTCACCACTTTGTCTTCGCCAAAAAAATAGCTACTTTCGACATCTAACAGCCGCGCCAGATCCTGGATGGCTGTCACCGGTGGGGTGTGGTGCCCACGCTCCCACCGTGCAACCGTCTGCTGCGTCACAAACAACTGATCGGCCACCTGCGCCTGCGTGAGGCCCTTCTGATGACGTCTGATGCGTATGCGTTCACCGATCGTTTCGACCATACCGTCAGCTCCCTTCCAACCTCCTTCATTAAGCCACATCGCGTCGCTGACGCCTAACAATTTATTTGATCGGTCCACCTTTTTGACCCGTTGCGGCACTTAACCCGGGAAATAACGCTGGTGTCAGCCCAGCGGCCGCCGCTCTGAGGCCGTTCAGTGGCCACGCTGGCGGCGACTGATGGTGATCCGGCTCGCTAAGGTTCACGATACCTACACTAAAAAAACGCACACAGCGCGTGCGCGTCTTGGACCGTCCTCAGTCATGGCCACTGCTCACAGTGCCTTGACCATATGGTTGTACCGGTGCGAGCCGATCATCAGCTCGCCCGCCTTGGTGTAGCCGACTTTGCGGTACAGTTGCTCGGCCCGCGGGTTAGTCTGGTCAACGTTCAGCGATAGCAGGCGTTCGCCGCGTGCCCGTAGCAAGGCCTCGACCCCGGTCAGCAGCGCTGTGCCGACCCCGTGGCCCTGCGCGCTCGGTGCGACCGCTAGGGTGTCGACATACCATTCACCGGCCGCAGTCTCAGTATCCGGGAACAGTTCTTGATCGGGCGCCATCCCCAACTCCGGCAACAAGGGGGCAAAGGCATCATCGATATGCGCCTCGGCCGCGTGGGGGTAACCGACGAGGATCCCGTCGACACCCGCCTCTCCGACGTGGACGAACGTCTGCGGGTAACCATAGCGGTAGTCTTTCAATAAAAAGGCGCGTTCGAAGATGGCGGTCAACTGCGCTGACGGCAACGCCATCAACTCAGGCACTTCCATCTCTTCGAAGACAATGTTGATCAGCGGCACCACAGATCGGGCGTCCGCCGGTTGAGCAGGACGGATCATACGACATCACGGCGTTCTCCCCGTCAACGCACGCCGCCGTGATCTCCCTCCTTTACACGCGCGCTGGCATCGGGTCGTATTCAGTATAGCACACCGCGATCGCACCCCCGAGGCCCGGTCAAAGGGGACCAAGTGCCGATCAGCCCGTCCGGGTCGATCATCGCGCCCGCCTGCTCGAGCAGTCCAGTCGCTTTTATGGCTCACCGCGCAGCCAAAGTCACGCAAGGTTTTTTGTCGGGGCCCACACAGCATGCCGCGCCCCATCATCCGCCGGTGAAAGAAGGCGTCGCCCCGCTTAACCCGCGGGCGCTCAAGGTGTCTCCAATCGTCACCGGTGGCCACTACATCTTGTGTGCAGGCCGGTTCTCTGCTACCATTGCGATGGTGACTCTGACGGCAGAAAGTGGCACCAGAACGACACAGATGAAGGAGCGAACCGGGTTGAAAGTAACGTTTAAAGACGTCACTTTGTCCTACGACGGGAAGAAAGACACCCTCAAGCATCTCAACTTCGAGATTCCTGACGGCGCGCTAGTTTCCCTGCTGGGGCCAAGTGGTGGTGGCAAGACAACGACCCTGAACCTGATTTCAGGATTGCTGCCCGCGACCAAGGGGCAGATTTTTTTTGGCGACACAGACGTGACCAAAAAAGACGCCTTGGCGCGCAAAGTCGGCATGGTGTTCCAAAACTATGCCTTGTATCCGCATCTGAGTGTCCGCGATAATATCGCGTTCCCGCTGAAGATGCAAAAAGTCAAGAAGGCGGACCGCTACAAGCGGGCAGAAGAGCTGGCGAAGCTCGTTCACGTCGACGACCAGCTGGACAAGAAGCCCGGCGAGCTGTCAGGTGGCCAACAACAGCGAGTCGCCATCGCGCGAGCGCTGGCGAAATCGCCGTCGCTACTGCTCCTGGATGAGCCGCTGTCGAACCTCGATGCACGCCTGCGCATCGAAATGCGCCAGGAGATCCGCCGCATCCAGCGGGAGACCGGCGTGACGACGATCTTCGTCACCCACGATCAGGACGAGGCCCTACACATCTCGGATCACATCATGGTCCTTGCGCACGGGTCGATCCAGCAATTCAGCACCCCGACCGCCTTGTACGAAGCGCCGAGCAACTTATTCGTCGCGAAGTTCATCGGCGAGCCAGTGATCAACACGCTACCGGCTGACGCGCTACGCGCCGATCTCGTCGCCAGTGTACCGGCCAGCATTTTGGCGCGTGCCGTCACGGCCGGGGTCCGCAGCGAAGCGATCGTTCCGTTCGACAACGGTCAAGGCATGGTCGCCACGATCCACGCCGGCTTGCGTCAGACGCAGAAGTTCGGGCGTGAGGCGACCGCGGAGCTGACCTACAATGGGGCCGTCCTGTTGTCCACCGAGATGGCCGGGCTGCCCACCGCACAGACGGAAGGCGACTTCTTCCTGACCAAGGCCGGCTTCTTCCTCTTCGATGAGGCCGGCGCGTTGATCTTTGGCGGTGACGACCATGATCAATGAGAAGCCGACGATCAAGTCCTCGCTGAAGGCACTGCTATACCTCTTGCCGATGCTGGTGATCACCCTTGTCTTCAACATCTGGCCGATCATCTCGAGTTTCTTGATGAGCTTCTACACGGACTACAACTTCTACACCGATCAAGTCGGCGGGCTCGGGCTCGACAACTTTATCACGCTGTGGAACGACCCAGATTTTCACTTGGCGGTCCGCAACACGCTGATCTTCGTCGCCGGCGTCGTGCCGACCACGGTGATCTTATCGCTCGTGATCGCCTTGCTGCTCAATCAGGTCAAGTGGCTCTCCGGATTCTTCCGGACCGTGTACTTCCTGCCGTTCGTCACCAGCACCGTCGCCATCGCCATGGTGTGGAACTGGATCTATCACTCCGATTACGGGCTGATGAACTACTTCCTCGGGTGGTTCGGGATCCATCCGATCAATTGGTTGACCGACCCGCACTACGCCCTGCTGGCGCTGATCATCATGAGTATCTGGAAGGGCCTGGGGTTCAACATCATCTTATTTCTCGTGGGGTTGAACAACATCGATAAGGGCTACTACAACGCCGCGGAGATCGACGGAGCCAACGCGCTGCAACGCTTCTGGAACGTGACGATCCCGCTGCTGTCGCCGATCACCTTCTTGGTCTCGGTCAATGGCATCATCGGCTCCTTCAAGGTGTTCGATCAGATCTTCGCCTTGTTCCAAGGCACGCCGGGACCAGGGAAGGCCGACTTGACGATCGTGTATTACCTCTATCAGAAGTTCTACACGGAGTACAAGTATCCGGTCGCCGCTGCCAGCGGTGTGGTCCTGTTCTTCCTCATCTTGCTCGTGACCCTCGTTCAGATGTGGTACTCGCGCAAGCATGTGCACTACTAGGAGGACACTATGGCCAAAAAACTAAGTAAGGTCCTGCTGTACGCGATCGTGGCGCTCGGCGCCTTGACGATGCTGATCCCCTTCCTGTGGATGATCTCAACATCGCTCAAGACCTCGCCTGAGACGATCAAGACGCCACCAGTCTGGATCCCCAAAGCCCTCCAGTGGGGCAACTACCTCAAGGCGTGGCAGGCGGCCCCGTTCGCCCGCTACTTCGTCAACAGCGTGGTCGTCACGACGGTCACCACCGTCGGCCAGCTGTTCACCAGTATCCTCGCGGCCTTCGCCTTCGCCCGCCTGAAGTTCTTCGGCAAGAACCTGATCTTTGTCATCTTTTTAGGGACGATGATGATCCCAGGCGAAATGCTGATCATCCCGAACTTCGTGACACTGTCCAAACTGGGCATGATCGACCACTATGCGGCCTTGATCGTGCCGTGGCTGGCCAGCTTCTTCACGGTCTTCACCCTTCGGCAAGCGTTCCAATCGACGCCAGAGCAGATCTACTACGCCGCCAAGATGGACGGCGCAACGGACTGGAAGTACCTCTGGACCGTCTTGGTGCCGATGAGCAAGTCGACCATCACTGCCGTCACCGTACTTCAAGTCATCGGCTCGTGGAACGCCTTCATGTGGCCGCTGATCGTCACCAACACCGAAACGATGCGGACGCTGCCGGTCGGGCTGCAAGCCTTCACGACCGACGCCGGCACGGAATATCAGCTCCTAATGGCCGCGTCGACGTTCGTCATCATTCCGATGGTCGTGTTGTACATGTTTTTACAAAAATACATTATTGCTGGGATCTCTAAGGCTGGATTGAAAGGATGAGTTCAACTCATGAAAAAGACTGTTTGGGGTAAGTCACTGCTCGGCGTTGCCGCACTCGCGATGGGCCTGGCCCTCGCTGGGTGCTCAAGCAACAGCGCCGACAAGAAGTCTGGTAGCGATTCGAAGGTCACCATCACGTTTTGGCACGGCATGAACGGCCCTTACGCCAAGGCACTGAACACCATCATCAAGGACTTCAACGACTCCGAAGATAAGTACGTCGTCAAAGGGACCGCGCAAGGCGACTACACCGCCCTGCAGCAGAAGATCATGGCCGGCGCGAAGAGCAAGAGCCTGCCGACCATCGCGCAGACCACCTACACCACCGTGCCGGACTACGTGAAAAACGGCTTCATCACCCCGCTCGATCCGTACATGATCGACGGGAGCGATAAGCTGTCTGCCAGCGACCTGAAGGACATCTACCCGGCCTTCATCTCTAGCTCCAAGTACCAAGGGAAGTACTACTCCATCCCGTTCTCCAAGTCCACGCGGATCATGTACTACAACAAGACCCTGATGGACAAGCTGGGCGTCAAGATGCCGACGAGCTGGGAAGACATCGCCAAGATGGCCCCAAGCTTGAAGGCTAAGGGCGTAATGGCCGTCGGCTTCGACAAGTCCTTCGACATGGAACTCGAAGGGCTTGCGCGCCAGAACGGCAACGCCCTGGTCGCGACCAAGGGCAAGTCCTTCAAGGCCAACCTCGACAGCAAGAAGACGCTTGAAGCGACCCACTTCATCTGGGACATGATCCAAAACGGTGAAGCTAAGACAGCCGGCGAAGACATCTACGGCGACAAGGCCTTCACCTCCGGCAAGACCCTGTTCTACGTGGGCTCCTCTGCCGGGGTCTCTCACATGAAGACCGGCGCCCCAAAAGACCTCGACTGGGGCACCATGCCACTGCCGACCTACAAGGGCGAATCCGCGACCGAACTGGCGGGTAACGACATCGTGATGTTCAAGTCCGCCTCTACCGACCAGCAAAAAGGCGCCTGGGCCTTCATGAAGTTCCTGATGAGCAAGAAGGAGACGATCAAGTGGGCCGAAGCGACCGGCTACGTGCCGCTGCGCAAGTCCGCAGTCGAAGACGCCGGCTTCCAGGCTTTCCTGAAGAAGGACCCGACCGCCGTGGCCTCCGTCGATTCCCTGGCCGCAGGGTTCCAGTCCACCGCGTTCATTGGCTTCACAGAGTACCGCAACAACTTGCTCAGCGCCGTTGATGCGATGCTGACCAAGAAGGAGACCCCAGAAAAAGCCATGGGCGACCTGCAGACCAAGACGGAACAGATCATCAAAGACAACAACTAGCCGTAGCACGCCCCCGCCTCAAGGCGTGAGGTGGGGCGAGACCGCTCAGTGAGCGGTCTTTTTTTGCCCGTCGACCCCACGCTAAAAATATGATACAGTAGACCGTTACCCAGAGACCGCCCCTGGGCGCAGAAAGGACCCTTATGACTCAAGTTAGATTTTTGAATGGATTGGCTACGATCGGTGGCAACATCGTGGAATTCACCCAAGGGGACAGTCGGGTGATCATGGACTTCGGCGTCGCTGCCGACCTGAGCGATGAGACCGTCGCGTCAGCGATCGCTGCGGGCAAGCTCCCAAACGTTCCCGACCTGTTGCTGCCAGACCACGCCGATGACTACGCCCATGAGGCGCTCTTCATCTCGCATCTGCACATCGATCACATGGGGGCGTTGCAGTACCTGCAGCGCGATATCCCGGTCTACCTCAGCGCGCCGAGCTACCGACTGTACCAGACGCTGATCACCCTCGGCCTCGAAGCGCCGGTCGCGAACCTCCACCCGCTACCTGCGGAGACACCGCTCACCGTAGGGCAGTTCACCGTCACCGGCTACCCCTCCGACCACGACGAACCCGGTGCGATGGCGCTGCTCGTTCACGACGGCCACCGTTACTACGGCCACTCCGGTGACGTGCGCCTGAACGGGCCGCACCGCGACCGCGTCGATCACTGGGCGGACGTGTTTGCCACTAAGAAGCTTGCGATGTTCCTACTCGAAGGCACGACCTTCTCTTTTGACACCGACACCCCGGTGGAGGACCAGGCCCACCCGAGCGCCCCGCTGACCGAAGCGACACTGGTCACCCAGCTGACGGCACAGCTGCGCACCGCCAAGGCCCTAGTCGCCATCAACCCCTACAACCGGAACTACGAGCGGCTGGCGAACCTACAGGCCGCGGCCCACGCCGCCGGCCGGGAGATGGTCTGGGAACCGGTCGACGCTGAGATCCTGACGACCATGACCGGCACCGCGCCGGATCAAGTGATCGACCAGACGGTGACACGTGATGCACTCAAGGCCGCACCAGCGCACTACCTGCTTGAGACCACCTTTGCCCACCGCGACTGGCTCGCGGATCTGCCGGTCAGCGCTTACGTGCATACGAACGGCGAACCGCTGGGCGACTATGACCCGCGCTTTGCGCAGCTGCAGGCCTTTCTGCAGGCCCACCAGATCCCACTGACTTTCCTTTCCTGCACCGGCCACGCGACCCGCACGGATCTGATCGCCCTGGCGCAGCACGTCGCTCCTCAAGTGATCGTCCCGTGGCACACCTTCAAGCCCGAACGCGAAGCGGAGTCGCTGGACGCGGCGACCCGGGCCGACGTGCTGCTGCCCGAAAAAGACCTCTACTACACGCTCGACGCAGATTAACGCCGACGCCAAAAAACCACGCTCAGTGAGCGTGGTTTTTTCGGTGCTAGATCAGATCACTTGCCGCTGACGAACTGCTGGAAGGCGGCCTTGACCGCGGTCATGAAGGCGGCAAATTTCTCGCCGGCCTTCGCCTTGGTCGTGCTGGTCGCTTCCGCGGTCCCGGTCTTGCCGGCGTCGATGGTCGCCTTGAAGTCAGCCAGGCTGGCTGCGACTTTGGCGCTAACCGCCTTGGCGTTCTCAACGATCGCGCTCAGCTGCGTCTCCGCTTCGGCTGGGGTCAGCTTCCCGGCGGCGGCTTGCGCCTTCAGGTAGTCGACATCGCCGTAGAAGGACCGGCCGGTCACGCTATCCTTGGTGTTGCCGATCCCGGCCTGCGCGAACGCTGCCTTGACCGTCGCGATGTCCCCAAGGACATACGCCTGGTTCAGGATCTGGTTCAGCGTCGTCTGCGCCTGCTTGTCGGTCACCGCGCCGGCCTTGAGCTGGGCCGTCAGGTAGTCGAGGTCGCCGTAGTAGGTACGGCCGGTCGCCGGGTTCTTCTCGTTGCCAAGCGTGCCGATCGCCTGCTTCGCCGCGGCGACCGTGTCCAGCATCGGGCTAGATGGGGTCGTTGTCGGGTCAGTGGTTGGATCAGTGGTTTCGCTCGGGTCCGTCGTCGGATCGGTGGTTGGCGCCGTCGGGTCAGTCGGATCCGTCGTCGGGTCCGTTGGGTCCGTGGTCTCACCGGTCGGGGCCGTTTCGGCGGCCTTTTCGGCCGCAGTCACGAGCGCCGCCAGCTTGGCTGTCGCTTGCTTACCGTCGAGCTGGTTGGCGTTGAAGGCCTGGATCAGCTCATCGAGTGTCGCGGCAAAAGTCTTGCCGGTCGCCGCGTCGGTCCCGTTGAGCTTGTCGCCGAGCTGTTGCTTGGCGGCGGTCACCGCGGCAGAGAAGGCAGCGGCGTCACGGTCGTGGCGGAACTGCGCCGCAGCCTTTTGGATCGCGGCCAGCTGGGCCTGGGCTTCCTCATCACTGAGCTTGCCCGCCTTAGCGGCTGCGAGCAGCGCATCGAGGTCGCCGTAGAAGGTCTTGCCGGTCGTCGGGTCGGTCTTGGCGCCGATGTCTGCCACAGCCTTCTTGGCCGCAGAGATAGCGTCTTGGATCGACTGGGCGACAGGCCTGTCGTAGTAGACGGTCAGTGTCCGGTCGACTTCGTTGCCGGTGCTATCGCCGACTGCCACTTCGATCGTGTTCTTCCCCGGCTTGAGCTTCACCTGGGTGGTGAAAGTCTCATCCGCAGTCTTGGCCCCGTTCCAGTTCAGGTTCCCGCTGGACATCTGGACCGCGTTCCCGTTCACGTAGACCTCCACATAGTCCAGGTTATCGGTCACCCGACCGCTGACAGTGAAAGATTCGTTTTGCGTGTGGATCGGCTGATCCGTCGGTTGATCCAGCGTCAGGACCGGTGCGACCGCATCCAGAATGTAGCTGACCCGCTCCTGCACGGTCTCGCCGGTCAGGGAGTTGCCGTAGACGACACTGAAGTCGTGCTTGCCTTGCGTGCCGATGTTCAGCTTGACACTGAAGGTCAGGTCAGACTTGATCTTGACGTTTTGCCCAGCGATCTGCAGGGTCGTGGTCGGGTGCTTGACCTTCCCAGACAGAGTGACTGTCCCGGTCGCTGCATCATACGTTGACGCGTCCGTCGCGAGGTAGTTGGTACCGAGCGTGATCCCGTTATCGAAGGTCACCGCGTCCTTGAGCGGCTCCGCATCGTACGTCGAGTTGACGGAATAGTCGAAGGTCGAGACATTCCCGTCCATGTCCGCCAGCGCAACGGTGATCTGGTTATCCCCGAAGGCAACAGGGATCTCATCGTCGATCTTCTGGTCGGCCCCGACGGTCAGCGGCAGGTCCACGCCGTTGACGGTGACCATCGCCATCGCCACGTCATCGGACACTTGCCCTTCGATCTTTACCGTGCCTTCGGAGGTCTGGGTCTGCCCGCCGTTGACGGTCAGTGTTCCAGCATCCGGCTGACCCAGCGCCACGTTGGTATCGTAGCTCCCGAGCAACTGGGTGTGTGCGGCATCCGCGTAGAACTTGATGGTCGAGGCGTAGTCTGCTAGCTCGACTGGCATCGTCGCCAGGAAGTTGCTGTGACCCGGTGCGTCTGGATCTGCCGCATTGTCGACCGTCATCTCCTGCGTGTCACCGTTGGCATCAACGTAGGTCCCATAAACATCACCGGTATAACGGCCGGTGAACTGGTAGACGATCTCACCAGCAAGCTGACCGATATCGTCGCTGGCGGTACTGATCGTCGTCGGCACGCCGCTATCGAGGACAAAGCCTGCGCCTGGTTGCCCTGGCATCTGGACCTTATCGTTGATCTCATCCGTGTAGTTCTGCGCGTTATCGCCGATGTAGAATTCGACTTGGTTATCCCCTTGGGCAAGCTGAGCCGCCTGCTTATCGGACAGCGCGACCTTGACCTGGGTGAACCCGTCAGCGGTGGTCCCAGTCTCTTCATACGGCTGGCTCATCGCCACGACGTTGTTGACCGCGGTGCTGATCACATGCGCGATGCCCAGGCCACTGTAGTCGTCCTTGATCGCGCCTGTCATGTAGTACTGGGTCTTGCCGTTGACCGTTTCAGCCGTCAAATCGAGATCCTTGACCTCTGGGGCCACGGAGTCGATCTTGAATGGCATGTCTAGGTATTGGCGCTGGGACTCGTCGGCGCCTTCGGCCACCGCCGAGACGCGGTACGTATACTGGCCATCCGGGGCCGTCTCGTACTGACCGGTCGCGGTGTTGTAGATCTTCGTATTCCATTCTGGCAGCGCGGCAACTTGATAGGTCCCAGCATTCTTATAGAAATAGGTCTTCCGCTGTGATGGGGTCTTCGACAGCGTCGCAACAACGTTCCCGCCTGCATCAAGGATCTGGTATTCCATGTCCTTCGCGTTGCGGAAAAGGTAGGCGTGTCCGGCCACATTCGCCGAGTTCGTCTCCGGGTTCGTCGAGATCGCCATCGCGTTGGTATCAATGGTCGTCCCGGTGCTCGTGCTCCCCAGGATCCCTGACCGCCCGGTGGCGTCCTTCGAGTACAGCAAGGTCTCGCCTGGGATACCGACGAGCTGGCTAACTTGCCCGTTGATCGGGTCGAAGATCGCCTGTGCGCCCCAGTCGCCGTGGAAGCCCATGTACGGGATGTTCAGCTTGGTCGCATCACTACCCGTGAAGCTCAGGAACCCTTCGACGTACTTATTCGCGTCGAACCCTGCCGGCAGCGTCAGCGTGAAGTCAACGGTAGTCTTGCCCCCGGCGGGCACTTCGATCGGGCCATTGGCCGTGACCGAGGCGCCGTCGATCGCTTCGTCATACGTGATCGCCGTCGTCTGATCGACTTTGTCGGTATAGACTGCGTAGGTGCCTTCCGTCGGGTCGAGCGTGTAGCTGAGCGCCTGATCCGTCGGGTTGTTGAAGGTCAGCTTGAAGGTCTTGGTGTCGCCGTCGATGCTCTTCAGCTCGATGCCCGGGTAACCGTTGTCGGCCACGACCGTCGTCGGGTTGGTCTCAAGCCGCTCGATCGCTGCTTCGACATCGACCATCCCAGCCCCTTGGCGCCGCGGCGATTCGATCGCGTCGTTGCGGTCTTGGTCCAAGATCGGCACCGCTGTGTTCATCTCGATCGTCTTCATCAGCCCGATCAGATCCGCGTTGCTCAACCCCTTGTAGTAGTCGTAGAAGGCGTTGGCCGGGTTGGTCATCGCCTGCTTCAACAGCGCCTGTGACCCCGCGATGAACGGTGACGCCATCGAGGTCCCGGACAGGTTCGTGTAGCCGTTGCTGTTCTGGGTGGACCAGATGTTACCCCCTGGCGCCGTGATATCCGGCTTGAAGGACAGATCCGCAGTCGGGCCGTAGGAGGTGAACGTCGACAGCTTGTCGACGCCGTAGTTGGCGTTCGTGGTCTGCTGGATCCCCAGCGTGACGCTCAGCGTGTCAGTCGCGTGCCCATTATCCAGCCAGTCGATCAGCTTTTGGCCACTGACCGAAGACATCCCGATCGTCGGCGCATCGGTCCCCAGCTGCATGCTCGTCAGTGGCAGATTATCGCCGGTGTTGTTCACGATGATCAGCCCAGTCGCCCCGGCCGCCTTGGCGTTAGCCTGCTTGGCGGTGAAGTCGATGTCCCCACGCAGGACGACGGCGACTTTGCCCGCCGCGTCTGCGGTGTACTGGTCCGGCGTGCCGATCCCCGGCTTGCCGCTTGCGTCGCGAGCGACGAAGAACTGCTTCTGGTCAAAATCAGCCTGCGTTGCCCCAACTGAAAGCTGAGTCAGCTCAGGTTCAACGACCGTCTCGTCGCCGTCTTTGATCGCGACCGCGTAGCCGATCGCAGCGGTGTTCTCACCAGAGGCAACGGTCGTCGCGTTCCGTGCGACCCCAGGTGCGCCGACGGTTTCCATGTCTTCGTTGTCCTGGTAGTTTTTGTTGACGCCCTCTTGCATGGAGCCGGTCGTGCCTTCGTTGCCGGCAGAGATCACCGCGGCGGTCCCGCTGTTGATCGCATTTTGGACCGCGGCCTGTTCCGGATCATCTGTTGTCTGTGTCCCGGAGGTGGACCCCAGGGACATGTTCAAGACATCTGCCCCCAGCTTCGCTGAGTCTTCGATCGCCGAAACAACGGTGTCGGACCCCGTCGTGGCCTCGGCGTCAGAGTTACTGAACACCTTCATGCCCAGCAGCTGCGCTTCAGGGGCGACCCCGGTCACCGAGGTGGTCGGGTCGCTGCCGGTGCCGTTGGCACCGATGATCCCGGCCACGTGCATGCCGTGCTGCTCCTCAACGGTGTCGTCGGCGATGTAGGTGTCGGAGTCGTCGGCGTAGTTGTAGCCATACGGGATCTTATCGCTCAGGAAGCGGCCATAGCCGACGGAGTCGGCGAAGGCGTCTGCGTCTTCGCGGCTGATCTTGGCCTTGGTCGGATCACTCAGGCGCATGTCCTTGTGAGACGCATCCACGCCGCTGTCAATAACGGAGACAACGGTACCTTCGCCCTTGTACTTGTAGTTGGCCCAGACGGTCTGGACGTTGGCCATGTCGTTGGATGTCGATTCAACGGAGTAGAACTGACGGTCGATGGTGACCGAGACCACGCCGGCCAGCTTCTGCAGTGCGGCCAGGTCTTCGACCTGGACCTTAGTTGAGAAGCCGTTGACCACGTAGCCGTAGCTCTTGCCGATCGCCTGACCCTTGATTGCCTTGACTTGCGCCTTGACGCCGGCCTGGGCGTCGATCACCTTCTGGGCTTCGGTTTGGATCTCGGCCGTGCTGGAATAGTCCTTGACCAACGTACCGTTTTCGGCCGCCGGCTTGGCCGCTAGCTGCACGATCACGTTCACATACGCGGTCTGCTGTTCCAGCGCACTCAAGGTACTATAGTTGATCCCTTTGGCTGCCAGTTGATCGGCGATCGCCTGTTTGATCGGGCTGGTCTCGCCAGTCGCCAGTGTGGCGGCTGCGTTGGCTTGGACGCCAGTCTTCGCCGCTTGTTGCAGTTGCGACGTGATGTCCGCCTTGACCTGCGTCTCCATCGGTGAGATCGCCAGCGCCCCTAATGCCGCTGTGCTCGCCAGCAGGATCGTGAATTTACGGTTCTTAAGCTTCACATCTACCCCTCCATTTTTTCGGATTATTAATTGTCATACCCCGACAATATGGATATTATAATAAACCCAGCGAATATTGTCATTAAATTTTAACCTTTGATTCATCTTTTCTTCAAAATTGACGATTCGGCGGCGCATGGGGTTGGGTTCGTCGAAATTCATTGAAAAACCATTGTGAATAAATTAGAATCGAAATTGTATTCTCATCGCACGTGAAACGGAGGCTTTGGAGATGAAATTTGGGTTCACCAAACCGTTGCTCCTCGCCGCGCTGACAGTCGGGCTTACGACTGCCGCCGGTTGCAGCAGCACACCAGCACAGACCACCGATCCGGTGATCGCAACATACAAGGGGCATAAGCTGACCGAAGACCAGTTTTACCAAGAACTAAAATCGATGCCCAACAATCAGGCGGCGCTCGCGAACCTGCTGCTCTACCGCGCACTCGATCAGGCGTACGGCGATCAGGTCGCCAAGAAAACCGTCGATAAGAGCTATACCTCGTACAAACAGCAATACGGCTCTCAGTTCACCGCTTTTTTGAGCCAAAACAACCTGACCCCGAGCCTCTTCCGCCGCAGCCTACGCTTGCAACTACTTGGCGAGGCCGCGCTCAAGGCGCTGCGGCCGGTCTCTCAGACCCAGCTCGAAGCCGCTTGGAAGACCTACAAACCGACCCTGGAGGTCCAGCACATCCAGACCACGGACGAGGCCACCGCGCAAACGGTGATCAGCGCCCTGAACGCCGGCCAGGACTTCAAAGCGCTGGCTAGCCAGTACTCCGTGGACACCGCCACTAAAGACAAAGGTGGCGTGCGGACCGTGACCGCCACAGACAAGACCCTGGACTCGACCTTCAAAGACGCCGCCTACGGGTTGAAAGTCGGCGCCTACACGACAACGCCGGTCAAGGTCACCGATGGCTACGAAGTGATCAAGCTGATCAAGGACCCTGGCAAAGGGACCCTGAGCCAGCACAAGGCCGAACTCAAGGCCAGCATCTACAATACTTGGCTGAAGGATACGTCGGTCATGCGCAATGTATTCTCCAAAGTCTTGAAGGCACAAGATGTCACGATCAAGGACAAAGACTTACAAAGCGCCCTGTCGCTTTACCTGTCTGACACCGACGACGCCCAATGATCCCGCAGAAGCGGTTGTGACATACCGCTAGTGGCACGACTATTCCAAAACGTGACGTGCCATAACGCAACGCCCCAGATGTACAAAAACGGCCCTCAGCAAAACCCAAGTTCGGGTTTTACTGAGGGCCGCGCTTATACTCTGGGTTAAACCCGCGTCATGGCACACCCCTTCAGTCTCGTCACCCAAGAACCTCCCAGCGTCCTTCGCCCCATCCTCAAACTGACGGTGGGGCAAAGGGCCGCTGGGAGGTTCTTCATGTACCACCTGGGATCATCCAGGCTCGGTTCAATTACTTACCGCTGACGAACTGCTGGAAGGCGGCCTTGACCGCGGTCATGAAGGCGGCAAATTTCTCGCCGGCCTTCGCCTTGGTCGTGCTGGTCGCTTCCGCGGTCCCGGTCTTGCCGGCGTCGATGGTCGCCTTGAAGTCAGCCAGGCTGGCTGCGACTTTGGCGCTGACCGCCTTGGCGTTCTCAACGATCGCGCTCAGCTGCGTCTCCGCTTCGGCTGGGGTCAGCTTCCCGGCGGCGGCTTGCGCCTTCAGGTAGTCGACATCGCCGTAGAAGGACTGGCCGGTCACGCTATCCTTGGTGTTGCCGATTTCGGCCTGCGCGAACGCTGCCTTGACCGTCGCGATGTCCCCAAGGACATACGCCTGGTTCAGGATCTGGTTCAGCGTCGTCTGCGCCTGCTTGTCGGTCACCGCGCCGGCCTTGAGCTGGGCCGTCAGGTAGTCGAGGTCACCGTAGTAGGTACGGCCGGTCGCCGGGCTCTTCTCGTTGCCAAGCGTGCCGATCGCCTGCTTCGCCGCGGCGACCGTGTCCAGCATCGGGCTAGATGGGGTCGTTGTCGGGTCAGCGGTTGGATCAGTGGTTGGATCAGTGGTTGGATCAGTGGTTTCGCTCGGGTCCGTCGTCGGATCGGTGGTTGGCGCCGTCGGGTCAGTCGGATCCGTCGTCGGGTCCGTTGGGTCCGTGGTCTCACCGGTCGGGGTCGTTTCGGCGGCCTTTTCGGCCGCGGCCACGAGCGCCGTCAGCTTGGCTGTCGCTTGCTTACCGTCGAGCTGGTTGGCGTTGAAGGCCTGGATCAGCTCATCGAGCGCCGCACCAAACGTCTTGCCGGTCGCCGCGTCGTCCCGTTGAGCTTGTCGCCGAGCTGTTGCTTGGCGGCGGTCACCGCGGCAGAGAAGGCAGCGGCGTCACGGTCGTGGCGGAACTGCGCCGCAGCCTTTTGGATCGCGGCCAGCTGGGCCTGGGCTTCCTCATCACTGAGCTTGCCCGCCTTAGCGGCTGCGAGTAGCGCGTCGAGGTCGCCGTAGAAGGTCTTGCCGGTTGTTGGATCGGTCTTGGCGCCGATGTCTGCCACAGCCTTCTTGGCCGCAGAGATAGCGTCTTGGATCGACTGGGCGACAGGCTTGTCGTAGTAGACGGTGACCGTCTGCTGAATGTGGTTGCCCAACGCGTCGAGCACGTCGATCCGGAAGATGTTCTCACCTTCCTTGAGTGTCTCGACTTCACTGAATGGCTCGTCTGCCGTCGCATTCCCGTTCCAGTTCAAGTTCCCACTCGACATCTGGACCGCGTTCCCGTTGATGTAGACTTCCACGTAATCCAGGTTATCCGTGACTTGCCCACTGATCGTGAACGTCCCCGTCGTGGTGTGGATCGGCTGGTCGGTCGGCTGATCGACAGTCAATGTCGGTGCTACGGCATCCAAGATGTAGCTGACCCGCTCCTGCACAGTCTCGCCGGTCAGCGAGTTGCCGTAGACCACACTGAAGTCATGCTTGCCCTGAGTGCCGACGTTCAGCTCAACGCTGAAGGTCAGATCAGAGTTGATTTTGACGTTTTGCCCAGCGATCTGTAGGGTCGTGGTCGGGTGCTTGACCTTCCCAGACAGGGTGACTGTCCCAGTCGCCGCATCGTACGTCGGATCGTCGGTCTCCAAGTAGTTGGTGCCAAGGGCAACCTCGTTGTCGAAGGTCACCGCGTCCTCAAGTGGATCGGCGTCGTACGTCGAGTTGACAGTGTAATCGAAGGTCTTGACGTTCCCATCCGCGTCGGTCAAGGTAAGCGTGAGGTCGTTGTCCCCAAACGCGACCGGCACATCGGCGTCGATCTGGTGGTCCGCAGTCAGTGGCAGTTCAATCGTTGTCTCGTTGACCGTGACCGTTGCCGTCGTCACGTCATCGGAGACCTGTCCGGCAACCTTAACGGTGCCTTCGGAGGTCTGGGTCTGCCCGCCATTGACTGTGACCGTCCCGATCTTCGGCTGGAACATCGCCACCTTGGTGTCGTAGCTCCCGAGCAGTTGAGTGTGGGCGGCGTCCGCATAGAGCTTAATGGTCGTCGCGTAATCCGTTGCAGAGGCGATCGGCATCCGAGCGATGAAGTACTTCGCGTCGTTATTCGTCGGATCGTCTTCGTCCAAGTAGTTCTCGACGATCAGGTCCTGCGTCTCGCCGTTTTCATCCACATAAGTCCCGAAGACTTCCCCAGGGTAGCGCCCAGACAAGGCGTAATCGAGGCGGTCTTGGGAGATATCGATGTACTCGTTGGCCATGCTGATGGTGTCTGGCACGCCGACATCGAGCACCAGGCCATCCGCGGTCTGCTGATCTGGCAACTTCGCCACGTCGTTCATCACGTCGACAAAATTCGTTGCGTTATCGCTCAGGTAGAGTTCGATCGCGTTGTTCCCGGCGGCGACCGTCTTCGCCTGTGCCTCGGTCAACGGCACACGCACTTGCGCGTACCCGTCTGCCGTCGTCCCAACGACTTCAAAGGTCTGGTGCAGCTCGACCACGCCGTTGACTGCCGTGCCGCAATCATTGGTGATGTCCAGACCGCTAAACTCGTCCTTCGTCTCACCGGTCAGATAGTACTTGGTCTGACCGTTCTCGACTTCGCTGGCCAGCGCGATGTTCTGCAACTCAGGCGCAACAGAGTCGACCTTGACTGGCAGGTCGAGCGTCTGGCGTGACGCCTCGTCTGCGCCGGCCGCCACCGCAGACACCCGGTAGGTGTACTGGCCGTCTGGTGCGGCTTCGTATTCGCCGGTGCTCTGGTTGAAGACCGTCCCGTCCCACTTTGGCAACCCCAGCACTTCGAAGGTACTTTCGTTGGCATAGTAATAGGTCTTCGTCTCCGCCGCCGACTTCAACAGGGTCGCGACGACCTCGCCATCGCTGTTGACGATCTCATAGTGAACGTCTTGGGCGTTGCGCAAGAGGTAGATCTGCCCTTGAAGCGTCGTGATCGCCGCGGCTGGACTGGTGGAAAAGGCGATCGCATCCGGGTCAACGCCGGCCGCGCTGGAGCCCAAGATCTGCGCCTCGCCGGTCAGCGCGTTCATCGCCCACAGCACGGTCGAATCCGGGTAGTCGATCAGCTGTGCGGCCTGGCCGTTGAGCGGATCAAAGATCGGTTGTGCGTCCCAGTCGCCGTGGAAGCCCATGTACGGGATGCTCAGCTTGGTCGCATCACTGCCTGTGAAGCTCAGGAACCCTTCAACGAACTTGTCCGCGTCGAACCCAGCCGGCAGGGTCAGCGTGAATTCAACGGTGGTCTTGCCCCCGGCGGGTACTTCGATCGGGCCGTTGGTCGTGACCGACGCCCCATCGATCGCCTCATCGTACATCCCACCGGCCGTTTGATCGACTTTGTCGGTGTAGACCGCGTAAGTGCCTTCCGTCGGGTCGAGCGTGTAGCTGAGCGCCTGATCCGTCGGGTTGTTGAAGGTCAGCTTGAAGGTCTTGGTGTCGCCGTCGATGCTCTTCAGCTCGATGCCCGGGTAGCCGTTGTCGGCCACGACCGTCGTCGGGTTGGTCTCAAGCCGCTCGATCGCCGCTTCAACATCGACCATCCCAGCCCCTTGGCGCCGCGGCGATTCGATCGCGTCGTTGCGGTCTTGGTCCAGGATCGGCACCGCCGTGTTCATCTCGATTGTCTTCATTAGCCCGATGAGATCAGCATTGGCGAGCCCTTGGTAATAGTCGTAGAAGGCGTTGGCCGGATCGGTCATCGCCTGCTTCAACAGCGCCTGTGACCCCGCGATGAACGGTGACGCCATTGAGGTCCCCGACATATTCGTGTAACCATTATTGTTTTGAGTCGACCAGATGTTGCCCCCTGGTGCCGTGATGTCCGGCTTGAAGGACAGGTCTTCGACCGGCCCGTAGGAGGTGAACGTCGACAGCTTATCAACGCCGTAGTTGGCGTTCGTGGTCTTTTGGATGCCCAAGAACACACTGAGGACATCGTCGGCATGCCCATTATCCAGCCAGTCGATCAGCTTCTGCCCAGTCGTTGCGGCCAGCGAGATTGTCGGGAGGCTGTCGTCCACGACCATGGAGGTCAATGGCAGGTCGTCGCCAGTGTTGTTCACGATGATCAGCCCGGTCGCCCCGGCCGCCTTGGCGTTAGCCTGCTTGGCGGTGAAGTCGATGTCCCCACGCAACACGACGGCAACTTTGCCCGCCGCGTCTGCGGTGTACTGGTCCGGCGTGCCGATCCCCGGCGTGCCGCTCGCGTCGCGGGCGACGAAGAACTGCTTCTGGTCAAAATCAGCCTGAGTCGCGCTGACGGACGTCTGCGTCAATTCCGGCTCGGTCACGGCATCATCGCCGTCCTTGATCGAAACGGCGTAACCGATCGCTTCCGTATTCTCCGCGGAAGCGACGGTGGTCGCATTCCGTGCGACCCCTGGCGTCCCGACAGTCTCGGTGTCCTCGTTGTCCTGGTAGTTCTTGTTGACCCCTTCGTTCAGCGACCCCGTGGACCCGTCGTTGCCGGCAGAGATCACCGCGGCAGTCCCGCTTTCGATCGCGTTTTGGACCGCGGCCTGTTCCGGGTCGTCTGCCGTCAAAGTCCCGGACGTGGACCCCAGGGACATATTCAGGACATCTGCCCCCAGCTTCGCCGAGTCTTCGATCGCCGAAACGACGGTGTCGGACCCAGTCGTGGCCGCGGCGTCAGAGTTACTGAACACCTTCATGCCCAGCAGCTGCGCTTCAGGTGCGACCCCGGTCACCGAGGTGGTCGGGTCGCTGCCGGTGCCGTTGGCACCGATGATCCCCGCCACGTGCATGCCGTGCTGCTCCTCAACGGTATCATCAGCGATGTAGGTGTCGGAGTCGTCGGCGTAGTTGTAGCCATACGGGATCTTGTCGCTCAGGAAGCGGCCGTAGCCGACAGAATCGGCGAAGGCGTCTGCGTCTTCGCGGCTGATCTTGGCCTTGGTCGGATCGCTCAGGCGCATGTCCTTGTGGGACGCATCCACACCGCTGTCAATAACGGAGACCACGGTGCCTTCGCCCTTGTACTTGTAGTTCGCCCAGACGGTCTGGACGTTGGCCATGTCGTTGGATGTCGATTCAACGGAGTAGAACTGGCGGTCGATGGTGACCGAGGCTACGCCGGCTAGCTGCTGCAGTGCAGCCAGGTCTTCGACCTGGACCTTAGTCGAAAAGCCGTTGACCACGTAGCCGTAGCTCTTACCGGTCGCCTGCCCGGTGATCGCCTTGACTTGCGCCTTGACGCCGGCCTGGGCGTCGATCACCTTCTGAGCTTCGGCTTGGATCTCAGCCGAGCTGGAATAGTTCTTGACCAGCGTGCCGTTTTCGGCCGCCGGCTTGGCCTTGAGCTGCACGATCACATCGATGTACGCGGTCTGGCGCTGGTGCCCGGTCAACCCGCTGTAGTCGACCCCTTTGGCCGCCAGTTGATCGGCGATCGCTTGTTGGATCGGACTGGTCGCGCCGGTCGCAAGCGTGGCGGCAGTGCTGGCCTTAACGCCAGTTTTGGCGGCCTGTTGCAACTGCGTGGTGATATCCGCCTTGACTTGCGTTTCTAATACCGGCGAGATCGCCAGTGTGCCTAGTGCGGCAGAGCTTGCCAGCAAGAGCGTTAATTTACGGTTCTTGAGCTTCAATTCTACCCCTCCATTTTCTTCAGATCAGATTAATTGTTCTGCCAAGACAATAGGGCCATTATAATCAAGTAGACATATCTTGTCATCAAATTTTAACTAATAATTCATACAAAACCCGATATTGAGGACGTATATCTGGATACCACCGCCGTTCGTCGCACTTTCCTAAAAAAAATTAAGGTCTGATTGCAAAATGAGCGCACAAAAAAGACGGCAGCCACTGCTGCCGTCCGACTGGTTCGTTCAGTCGCGTTCCTTCATCGCCCGAGCGATGTCGCGCTTTTGGTCCTTTTGTTTCAGCGCCTCGCGCTTGTCGTACAACTTCTTCCCTTGTGCAACGCCGATCAAAACTTTGGCGTAGCCGTGCTTGAGGTAAAGCCGCAACGGCACGATGGTCAACCCCTGCTGGGTCATAGCCGCTTCGAGCTTGCGGATCTCCTTTTTGTGTAGCAACAGCTTACGGTTGCGCAATGGGTCCTGGTTGAACTGATTGCCCTCTTTGTACGGGCTGATATGGACATTCTCAAGCCATGCCTCCGCGTTGCGAACGCGGGCGAAGCCGTCCTTGAGGTTCACCTTACCGGCGCGCACAGACTTGATCTCGGTGCCGGTCAGCACCAAGCCCGCCTCGTAGGTCTCCAAGATCGTGTAATCGTGGGACGCCTTCTTGTTTTGCGCCAGCAGGTTATCCGGCTTAGGTCGCATCTTCTTGGCCATCGTCACCCCTCCGTTCGCCGTTCAGTTATGCTCAGTGCTTACTGCGATTCCCGCCGCGGTTCTGGTTGTTACGGACCTGGTTGCCGATCGTGTTGCCGAAGCTCCGGTTATTGCTTCCGCCACGGTTGCCACCGCGGCTATTGCCGCTGCCACTGCCGTTACCACGTGGCCCGCGGTTTTGCCCGTTGCCGTGGTTGTTGCCGCCCGGTCGCCCGCCACCGTTGCCGCCACGGCGATCGTTGCGGCCACCATTGTTACCGCGGCTCCCGCGGCTCGCGGATTCCGCGAGCGCCTGCGTCTCTGCGTCTGCCAGCGGGGCATCTGCATCTGCGACCAGAGAAAAATCGACTTGTCGCTGATCGACATCGACGTTATCGAGGTGGACCCGAAGCGGCTGTCCGATCCGATACATGTGGTGCGTTCGCGATCCGACCAAAGCCATCTGGCTCTCGACGAAGGTGTAGTAGTCATCCGACATGCGGGTGATGTGCACCAGCCCCTCGACGGTGTTCGGAAGCGCGACGAACATCCCGAAGCTGGTGACCCCGCTGACCACGGCGTCAAAGTCGTTCCCGACTTTATCCGCCATGAACTCAGCCTTCTTCAGGTCATCGACCGCACGCTCGGCATCGATGCTGTGGCGCTCGCGCGTCGACGTCTGCACGGCGATGCCGGGCAGCTTCTCGGTCCACTTGGCCTGGATCCCTTCACCGGTACCCTTCAGCGCGTAATCGCGGATGAGGCGGTGCACGATCAAGTCAGGGTAGCGCCGGATCGGGCTGGTGAAGTGGCAGTAGTACTGGGCCGCGATCCCGAAGTGTCCGAGTGGATCTTCCGAGTAGCGCGCCTGCTTGAGGCTACGCAGCATCTTGACGTTGACCATCATCTCTTCAGGCGTCCCGGTGACCTGCGTGTTGACGTCTTGCAACATCTTCGGGGTGACCGGGGTGCCTTTTTTGATCGGCACATTGAGGCCAAACGTGGCCAGGAAGTCGATGAAGTCTTTGATCCGGTCCTCATCCGGCGTCTCGTGAACGCGGTATAGGAACGGCAGGTGCAACTTACTGTAGTGCTCAGCGACCGTCTCATTGGCCTGCAGCATGAAGCTTTCGATCATGCGCTCGGACAAGCCCCGGTCACGCAGCACGATGTCGGTCGGATGGCCGTTCTCGTCCACAATGATCTTGGCTTCGTTCTCTTCAAAATCGATCGCCCCACGGCTGTGTCGCATCGCGTACAGGACTTCGTGCATCTCGCCCATCAGCTCGAGCATCGGCACGAGGTCCGCGTACTGTGCCCGCAACGCCTCATCCTGATCGGTCAGGATCTTGTTCACATTGTTGTAGGTCAACCGGCCGTGCGACCGAATCACGCTTTGGTAAATGTCATGGCTGACCACATGACCCTCATGGTCGATCTCCATGTCGCAGGACATCGCCAGTCGATCCACGTCAGGGTTCAGCGAACAGATCCCGTTACTGAGTCGGAACGGCAACATCGGGATCACCCGGTCGACCAGGTACGTCGACGTGCCGCGCTCGTAAGTCTCGTGGTCCAGTGCAGAGCCTTCGGTGACATAGTAAGACACATCGGCAATGTGCACGCCGAGGTGGTAGTTCCCGTTCGGCAGCTGCCAAGCCACGACGGCATCGTCGAAGTCCTTGCTGTCATCGCCATCGATCGTGACGACAGGTTGGTCGGTGATGTCACGCCGACCGAGCCGGTCTTGTTCCGTCACATGGTCGGGGATCTCGTTGGCTTGAGCCATCGCGTCTTCCGGGTACTCGACGCGGATGTCGTTTTGCATCACCAATGACATGATATCCACACCGGGGTCATTCTTGTTCCCCAGGTTGGACTCGATGATCCCAAGCATCGCAGCCGGGCGTGCCGCCTCCGGATACGCGGTGATGTCCACCTGCAACATGTCACCGAGCTGTGGCATCATCCCCGTATCCTTGACTAGGACCGGGTAGCGCTTCATCTTCTTCTCGTGGCTCGTCACCGTTCCGATGAAGCCGGTGCGCGCACGCTCACCGTCCGACAGCGGAGTGAACTCGCCGACGAGCCGGGTGATCTTGCGTTCGAGGACCTGCGTCACTTCCCCTTCCGGCCCGCGACTATCGCCAGGTGCCGGTTGGCGGGTGATGCGGACCTCAACGGTATCGCCATCGAGCGCAAAGTTCGTGCTCGGTGGGGCGATGAAGACGTCGTTGTCTTGGTCTTCGATGGCGACGAACCCGAACCCTTTTTCGTTGCCGTGGAAGATCCCTTGCAAGGTGGCCGGCTTGCCGCCCAGCAGGTACAGGTCGTCTGCGTTTTGGTGGATCAAGTTGTCGTTCATCAGTGCTTCCAGCGCCTGCACCAAGACCTTGAAGTCTTCGGCATCGCTGAGCTTAAGCGCTCGCTGAAGCGATTGGACGGAGAACCCGACTTGCGGGTTCCGCCTGAACGCGGCGAGCAATTCATTGCGCATGTGGCCAACTGTGGTCATAACTGTCCCTCGTTTTCTACTCTAAAAATTGAATGATATCTTGTTCTAACTGTGTGTGCGCGGCATTCACGGTGATGACATGCCCCGCAGGGTATTCGCGGAAGGTGACCGGCGCCTGATGCAGTGCCGCGACCAGCGCCTGGGCGCGCGCCGGATCGATCATCACGTCCTGGCTGCCCTGCCCAATGAACACTGGCTGCGTGATCCCGCCGAGCAGCGGGACGGTGGCCGCGGCAAAAGCATGGATCGCCGTCAACTGCGCCGTCAACGCCGGCGTGATCGCCGCGGTGTTATCCGGTAACCCGCGCCGCTTGCGCTGGGCGCGGTTCGCCCCGAGAAACTGCCGGGGCACGTCGTCTGTGCCCGGCATCACCGGGCTCGACAACACACCGCCGCACGCGAGTCCCGGTAGTGTGGCCAAAGCGCGCATCGCAAAGAGCCCGCCGAGTGAGAGCCCAAACACCGCCACGCGCGGATAGCGCGCCTGGACCTGGGCAATGGCCGCCTGGGTCTGCGCCCACCACTGCGTCGGGCCGGCCCGAAAGACGTCTTGGGCGTCCCCCGTCCCATGACCGGCGAACAACGGCGCTAGCACCCCTGCGCCGCTGCGGTTCAAGGCGTGCGCCAGCAGATTCACATCGGCCGGGCTCCCGGTATACGCATGCAACAGCACGACGCCAAGGCCCTGCCCCGTTAACTCAAAGGCTTGCATCGCGACCTCCAAAAAAAGGCCCCTGTTTCTGACAGGAGACCTTCGTTAGTGGGATGACAGATACACTAAGGCGAGCGATAAACCGAAGAAGAACACGCCGAGTACGACGGTCACTTTTTCCATAAATGCTTCGAATCCCCGCGATTTTTGTTTACCGAACAAGTCGGTCGCACCGCCTGACAGCGCGCTCAGTGCGTCTTGTTGTTTGCTAGGTTGCATCAATGTCGCGATCACGATCAGGATCGAGTCGATGATGAGTAGTGTGGTCAGAAGACTCTGCAAGTTTTTCCCTCCCTTGCGAAAACCTACTAGTAGTAGCCTATCACAAAAGGACCGGCGTGACCAGCTTAAACCGCGGCGGCCGCCAAAATCCGGCGGCGCACGACTGACCGTTCGCCACCGTCGCCGCTAGTCGCCTGTTCGTTCGGCAAGCTTGGCCGCCTTCGCGTGGATCTGTGCGCGCACCGCCGCGCGCTGGCTGGCCTCCGTCAAAACAACCAGCGTGTCGCCAGCGCGGATCACCGTGTCACCGTGCGGGATGATCGACTGCGAGCCGCGCTGGATGCTCATCAACAAGGTGCTGCGTGGCCACGCGAAGTCACGGACCTGCATGCCTTCTAGCGCACTGCCTTCAAACACCGGCAGCTCCAAGCGGTCCATCCGGTGGATCGCCTCGATCTGGCTCGGCACCGTCAGTCGTTGCAATAGCGATTCGTAGATCGGCGCGCCTCCGAGCACATCGACCACGATGTAGGCGACCAAAGTGAGCACCGCCATGGCCATAAGATTCGTTAGGTTACCCACCATCTCCGTGATCAGCAGGATCGCCGTGAACGGGGCCTTCCCGATCCCGGCGAAGTAGCCGGCCATCGCAAAAATGATCAGGTTCATCTCATAAAGGCGCGGCAGCCAGCCGAGGTCAACCATCAAGACGGCATACACCGCCCCGATCACCGCCCCCAGGCTGAGGATCGGCAGGAAGATCCCCCCCGGCAGTCCAGAACCGTACGAAATCATGGAGAATACGAACCGCACGACGAGCAAGACGCACAAGGGCCCGAGCGCCGGCAATGCCTGACCGAACCCGACGATCAGCCCGTTACCCCCACCTAGGATCTGCGGGGCGACCAGCCCGATCGGGATCACCAGCAGGAACGGCACGATCCCCTGAAACGCGCGTGGGATCCGCGTTTTGGCATACACCGCCGGCATGGCGAGTAGCACGCGCTGGTACAGGTATCCGAGCAGGCCGAGCACAATGCCCAACAATAGCAGATGCCAGTAAAGGGTGATTGGCATCGGTCGGTCGTAGACCAGGTGCAAGACCGGCACTTCACCAAAGACATACAACGAGATGAAATTGGCGCCGATCGCACTCGCTAGGCTTGTGATCCACACCAACGGGCTGAAGTTGTGATAGACCTCCTCCAAGACGAACATGGTCCCGGCGATCGGCGCGTTGAACGCAGCGGCTAACCCACCGGCGGCCCCAGCGGCGATCATGATCCGTCGGTCCGAGCCAGTGCGCTTGAACCCGGCCGCCACCCCCTGACCAACGGCCGCCCCGAGCTGGATCGAAGGGCCTTCACGCCCTAAGAACAGGCCTGGACCAATGCCCAAGACACCGGCGACGAATTTTTTCCACAGCACGGACCACCAATTGAAGTCCATCGTGCCCTGTAGTTGCCCTTCGACCTGCGGGATCCCAGACCCCGAGATGTTCGGCTCCGTCGTCAGCAGCCAGCCAATGAACGCCGCCAGGCCGATGCTCCCCAGCACGACCAGTGCGATCGTTCCTGGTGTCGCGTGCCGGTACACGCCTTGCATGACCATCAGTGTGCGCTCGATCCCGAGCCGAAACAATGAGACCACGCCACCGGCCAACAAGCCGACCACAAGCCCCTGAAGCACGAAGCGTAGCCGCGTCAGATCGATCTGTTTGTGTGCGGACACCATGCCGCCCCCTCCGTCATAGATTCAGTTTCTAGTATACACGCCGCTTGCGCGTCCCCCAAACCCTTTTGAGCACATGCCGCCGCAGGCCCTATCGCTCCCTATCGCTCTTGCCTGCACTCTGTTGAACACCAAAAACGCCTCGGTCAGCCCGAAGCGTCGTCTTGCCTCACTCGTGACTCAACCGGTGCGCCCGCACCACGTTGAGCAGCTGCCAACCGATGTAGGCCAGCGTGCCGCCGCCGAACCCCGCAAGGATCCAGATGGCTTGACCCTGTGTCATCTCGGTGCCGGTGTTCAGCCAGTAACGCCTAAGTAGCGCCGCGCCGAGTAGTAGCACGATCAAGCCCACGTTCGGGTCGAGTAACCGCCGCAACCGAACACCGGCCAGTTGCGTCAGGCCGATCACGATCGCCAAAACGCTGACCCCGATCACCCAATAGTCCCATGGCGTCGGGACGGTCACCGCAGCCCACGCGGGGGCCCAGCGCAGTGTCAGCCCCGCGGCGCCCCCGCAGAGGACGACCGACACAGCGAACCCGAGTAACGGCCGCCACAGGGTCTGCGCGTAAGCCATCTCGGCAAAACTGCGCATCACCCCGGCTTCACCTAGCCCCAGACAGCCCAACAGCACGAGCAGTTGGAAGGCGCTGAGCTGCATCTCGGCCCCAGTACTCGCAGCCGCGAGTAATAGGAGCAGCCAGCTGAATCCGGCGAGTCCAACAAACAGCTTCAACCGCACCGGCCAACCGATCAGCGGCAACTGTGACAGGATCTCCTGCGCCATCTGTCGCGGTGAATTGCCAAAATACGCGGTGGCGTCTTGACCGCCGCGCTCCGCATCGGCTAGATCTTGTGCCATCGCGGTCAACTGGCCGGTGACCGCTGCCGTATCGCGGACCCACCCGCACAGCCGCATATACAGCGTGACCTGCGCGAACCAGCGCCGATCGCCCGCCGTCAGCCGCTCCAGTGCCCGCTCCAGTGCGGCTTCATCATTATCTTTAGTCATGATCGTGTCCCTCCATCACTGCGGCGACCTGTGCCCCGATCTGCGCCCACTGCGCCTGAAATTCGGCCAGGCTCGCCTGCCCCTGCGTCGTCAAGGTGAAATATTTGCGGTCCGGCCCTTCAGGCGACGCCTTCATCACGCCAGTCACGTCGCCTTGCTTTTCTAGCTTGGCCAGCAGCGGATACAGCGTTCCGCCAACGATCGACGTGAACCCGTAGTCGTGCAGTGCCTGCATCAGCTCATAGCCATAGCTCTCTTGTCGCCCGATGATCGCCAACACACAGCCCTCGAGCACGCCTTTGAGTAATTGCGTCTGTTTCATGCATGCCCTCCTAGTTAGTTTTACTAACTAGACAGAGTGTAGCACCCACCGTGCACGTTGTAAAGAACCAAGCACTTCACTCAGCCCTCGACTGCGGGTCACTGCGACGCGAAACAGTGGCGGCCTTAGACCTGCTGGCAGGCGTATATGACGATCTGTAGCGCTACGCCGTGCCGGTCACGGTGGGTGTTGCAAAGCAGCGGCAGCGGTACATTTCACGGCGGTCAGCGGGCCGAGGCATCGCCGCTTGGGGGACAAAAAAAGCGCCTCTCGAAAGAGGCGCAATGGGTCAGACTAGTCGATCGCCTTGACGTTGTAGAAGGACTTGCGGCCCTTGTACAGCGCAGATGCACCGAGTTCGTCTTCGATCCGCATCAGCTGGTTGTACTTCGCGATGCGGTCGGTCCGGCTCATGGAACCGGTCTTGATCTGGCCGGCGTTGGTCGCAACGACCAAGTCAGCGATGGTGGTGTCTTCGGTTTCACCGGAACGGTGGGAAACAACGGCGGTGTAGCCGGCTTCCTTCGCCATCTCGATGGCTTCGAAGGTCTCGGTCAGGGTCCCGATCTGGTTAAGCTTGATCAGGATGGAGTTCGCAACGCCCATGTCGATCCCCTTCTTCAGGTAATCGGTGTTGGTCACGAACAGGTCGTCACCGACAAGCTGAACTTTGTCGCCCAGCTTAGCGGTGATCTTCTGCCAGCCTTCCCAGTCGTTTTCGTCGATCGGGTCTTCGATCGAAACGATCGGGTACTTCGCCACGAAGCCAGCGATCAAGTCGATGAACTCGTCCGTGGTGTAGCTGGTGTCAGGGTCGGACCACTTGAGGGTGTACTTCTTGGTCTCTGGGTCGTAGAACTCAGAGGAAGCCACGTCAAAGGCGATCGCAACGTCTTCGCCCGGCTTGTAGCCAGCCTTCTGGATCGCTTCAACGAGGAATTCGAACGCTTCTTCGTTATCCTTCAGGTTAGGCGCAAAGCCACCTTCGTCGCCGACAGCGGTGATGTCGCCTTTTTCCTTCAGCAGCGCCTGCAGGGCGTGGAAGGTCTCGGCGCCCATCCGGATCGCTTCGCGAACGGTCTTGCCACCAACTGGCATGATCATGAATTCTTGGAAGTCGATCGTGTTGGTGGAGTGCGCGCCACCGTTGATCACGTTCATCATCGGGGTCGGGAGCACGTGGGCGTTAGGGCCGCCAAGGTACTGGTACAGAGGCAGACCAACTTCGGAAGCTGCCGCACGGGCAGCAGCCAAGGAAACCCCAAGGATGGCGTTGGCGCCAAGCTTGCCCTTGTTCGGGGTGCCGTCCAGATCGATCATGGTCTGGTCGATGAGGCGCTGTTCGGTCGCATCCAGGCCGATCACGGCCTTCGCGATCTGATCGTTGACGTTCGCGACCGCCTTCAGAACACCCTTACCGCCGAAGCGGGACTTGTCGCCGTCACGCAGTTCAACGGCTTCGTGTTCACCGGTAGAAGCACCTGATGGGACGAGGGCACGGCCAAAGCCGCCATCTTCGGTGTACAGTTCAACTTCAACAGTCGGGTTGCCACGGGAGTCGAGGACTTCGCGGGCCAAAACATCTGTAATGATAGACATGTTTTTCTCCTTTGTTTTGCCTAACCGGCAGATTCGAATTTAGTGTAACACAGAACGCAGACGCGGTGAAAGCGTGGGCGATCCGGTCTGCGCATGACTGGATGTCCGGACCCGACCGCCTTGGTCAGGCTGCCGCGGGCCACCTTCATACGCCGCCGCTGTGCTCTGGTTAGTCTTGGTAGTTGGCCAAGGCGATGAAGGATTCTGGGTCCATGGACGCACCGCCAACCAGGCCGCCGTCGATGTCTTCCTTCGCCATCAGTTCCTTGACGTTCGCTGGCTTCACGGAGCCACCGTAAAGGATGCGCACGGCGTCAGCCGTTTCTGCATCGTACAGCTTCTTGACCGTTGCACGGATGTGGGCAACCACTTCCTGTGCCTGGTCAGCTGTCGCGGTCTTGCCGGTCCCGATCGCCCAGATCGGTTCGTAGGCAATGACGCTCTTCTTCACGTCTTCAGCGGTGATGCCTGCAAGCGCGCCAGCGACTTGGTAAGCGACCCAGTCGTTGGTTTGGCCAGCTTCACGCTGCTCGAGGCTCTCACCACAGCAGATGATCGGCAGCAGGCCGTTCTTCAGGATGGCCTTCGCCTTCTTGTTGATGTCTTCGTCGGTTTCGTGGAAGTAGCCACGACGCTCGGAGTGACCGATCACGACGAAGTCCAGACCCATTTCCTTGAGGGCCTTAGGGCTGGTTTCGCCGGTGAACGCCCCTTCGTCTTCGAAGTAGCTGTTTTCAGCCGCAGTCTGAAGCGGGGTGCCTTTGGCGCCGGCCACCAGGGTGGTCAGATCGATCGCCGGTGCGGCGATAACGGTCTGGACCTTGCTGGCGTCAGGTAACTTGCCCTTAACGCCGTCGATGAAGGCTTGGGTCTCTTCCGGGTTCTTGTTCATTTTCCAGTTCCCGGCCATGATAGGTGTACGCATTATTCAAAATCTCCTTTTGATCTCTTGTGTCTGGCGTGAACGCGCCCTGCAGTGCGCGTTGCGTGCGATTACTTGTTGGTGATCGCTGCGATACCAGGCAGTTCCTTACCTTCAAGGTATTCGAGGCTTGCGCCACCACCAGTGGAGATGTGGGTGATCTGAGGGGCGATGCCGAGCTGCTTGGCCGCAGCGGTGGAGTCGCCACCCCCGATGATGGTCGTCGCATCCTTCAGTTCGCCGAGGGCCTTGCCGATCTCCAGCGTGCCCTTCGCGTAGTTAGGCATTTCGAACACACCCATTGGGCCGTTCCAAACGACGGTCTTCGCGTCAGCCAAGACCTTCTTGAAGTCTTCGATCGCCTTAGGGCCGATGTCAAGTGCCATGTAGCCATCCGGAATGTTGCCTTCCACGACCTTGTGCGGGGCGTCATTGGCGAATTCAGTCGCGACCACGTTGTCGACAGGCAGGACCAGCTTGTCGCCGGCTTCTGCCATGATCTGCTTGGCCAGGTCGATCTTGTCGGTCTCGACCAGGGACTTCCCAACAGTCAGGCCCTTAGCTGCGTAGAAGGTGTAGGTCATGCCGCCGCCGACGATGATCTTGTCCGCCTTGTTGAGCAGGTTCGAGATCACGCCGATCTTGTCGGAGACCTTCGCACCACCGAGGATAGCAACGAACGGGTGACGTGGGTTCTCAACGGCATCGCCGAGGAACTTGATCTCCTTTTCCATCAAGAAGCCAGCAGCTGCCTGAGGCATGTTGGAGGAAATCCCGACGTTAGAAGCATGTGCACGGTGTGCGGTCCCAAAGGCATCGTTGACGTACAGGTCACCCAGAGAAGCCCAGTACTTGCCCAGCTCAGGGTCGTTCTTGGATTCCTTCTTACCGTCGAGGTCTTCGAAGCGGGTGTTCTCCATCACCAGAACGTCGCCGTCCTTCATGTTGTTGATGGCGTCTTCGAGTTCCTTGCCACGGGTGGCAGGGACGAAGGTCACAGGCTTCTTCAGCAGTTCGGACAGGCGTTCTGCCACTGGGCGCAGGCTCAGCTTCGCCTTGTCTTCTTCGGTCTTGATGCGGCCCAAGTGGGACAGCAGGATGGCCTTGCCGCCGTTGTCGATCACATAGTTGATGGTCGGCAGTGCAGCCACGATACGGTTGTCATCGCCGATGACACCGTCCTTGATCGGCACGTTGAAGTCAACGCGGATCAAGACTTTCTTATCAGTAACGTCTAAGTCGGAGACGATCAATTTAGCCATTAGATAAAACCCTCCTAAATATTGGTTGATTCTATGTTACCGAACGTCTGTGACCAAACCGCGATGCTTGAATGAAGGTCTCGTGTCTGGGCCCCCTCATTCAAACACCGCCGCTCAGCCAAGCGTCGGTGCTAGGGTCACCCCTAGAAAAAAGAGCGAAGGGAGATACTCCCTCCGCTCCTTTTATTGCGGTTAAAAAGGTGTTACTCGAGATTACAGAGTAGCAAACTTCAGCAGGGTACGGATCATCTGGCAGGTGAAGCCATATTCGTTGTCGTACCAAGCAACCGTCTTAACAAGTTGGTAGTCGCCCGCGGTCGTTACTTCGGTCTGGGTCGGGTCGAAGATGGAACCATAGGTGGTACCGATGATGTCGGAAGAAACCACTTCGTCAGCGTTGTAGCCGAAGGATGGGTTGTTTTCCGTGTGCTTCTTGATCGCTTCGTTGATCTGGTCAGCGGTGACGTTCTTGGTCTTCAGGATGGAAACCAGTTCGGTCAGGGAACCGTCAACAACGGAGACACGCTGTGCGTGACCCTGAAGCTTGCCGTTCAGTTCTGGGATAACGATACCGATCGCCTTAGCAGCACCGGTGCTGTGAGGAATCGTGTTAACCGCAGCAGAACGTGCAGCGCGCAGGTTGCCACCGCGAACAGGGCCGTCAAGCAGCATCTGAGTGGAGGTGTAAGCGTGAACCGTCGTCATGGTCCCAACTTCGATGCCGAATTCCTTGTTCAGGAAGTAGGCCATTGGTGCCAGGCAGTTGGTCGTGCAAGAACCAGCGGAAACGATCTTGTCGTCTGCGGTCAGGGTGTCATCGTTAACGTTGTAAACGATGGTGCGGATCTTACCAGCAGGAGCGGAGATCAGAACACGTTCTGCACCAGCATCCAAGTGAGCCTGGGCCTTTTCAGCAGAGGTGTAGAAACCGGTACATTCGAGGACGTATTGAACGCCATCTTCCTTAACCCACGGAATGTTCTGAGCTTGTGGTTCAGCATAAACGCGGTATTCCTTACCGTTAACCACGATGCCGTTGTCGGTTGCGCTCACTTCACCAGGGAAGGTGCCGTGAGTGGAATCATACTTCAGCAGGTGTGCCAACATGGATGGGCTGGTCAGGTCGTTGATCGCAACAACTTCGATGTCGTTGCTCTTTTCACCGAGTTCGAAGATGCGGCGGAAAGCCAAACGACCGATACGGCCAAAACCATTGATACCAATTTTAACAGTCATGCTAAAATTTCCTCCTTTAGGAAATAAGAGTTTTATTCTAACGGGTCTCCCCAGTTAAAATCGCAGTTGAGGCGCCGACATCCGTGATCAGCCACGTGTGGGCCGGCGCATTCTTCATGTATGCGGCGATCGCCTTGGCCTTGCTCTTGCCACCGGCGACCGCGAACACATACGGGATGTGATCAAGGTCCGGAATCTGTAACCCGATTCTTGGGATCTTGTAGATGACCTGCCCTTCGGCGTCAAAAAACGTGCCGAAAGTTTCTGAAACGGCGCTGCGTTCAACGAGCTCGCGGATCGTCTCAGCGGGCATTGACCGGCGCTTGGCCATGATCAAAGCGTCACCTATACTATGAATCACCACCTGAGCGTTGTCAATCATTTGCAACACTTCTTGGACCGCTGGCTCACGCAGCAGCGGCTGGTAGGTCTTGGCGCTGACATTTTCAGGAATGTACAGCACCCGGTAGTTGCTGTCGGTTGCTTCCGCCATCGCGGCGGCGACCGAGTTGGCTTGGATCGCGACGGCCTCGCCCACCCCGCCACGAGCTGGCACGAAGGTCAGCTCGCGGCCGGCGGAGAGCTTGTAGTTCAGCTGCGTTGCCACGCGCGCCATCGTGGTCCCGCCCATGACCGCGACGGTCAGGCGGCCAGACGGCAGCATCACCTGCAGGGTCTGGTTGAGCAGCTTCCCCATCTCGTCCATCACCCGACTGCTCTGGTCAGCGTCACCGTTGACGATCAAGCAGTGGTCGATGCCAAGCTTGGCGGCCAGGCGCTTCTCGTCCTCCTTGAAGCCGAGCAACTGATTCATCAACTGCTCAAGCCCCTGGAAGGCCTCGATGCCCTTGCTGGTCAAGACCATGCCGGACTTCGAGCTTTCGATCAGGCCCTGCTTGCGAAGAAAATCCGTCTCGGTACGCAACACGCGCTCTGAGACCTTCATCTGCTCGGCGAGGTTGCGTCGGCCGACCGGCGCCATCCAACTGATGAACTGAAGGATCTGATACCGTTTGGTGATAATGCCCATCATGTCCGGGGCGATTGCTTCGATCCAGGCGAATTCAGAGTGCATATCGGCTATCCTTCTCAGCGGGTCGTTTTGTGTCCAACCGAGCCGTTCGGCGACCCGGTCAGGCCAAAAAAATTTGGGCACCCAGCGTTTCCCTGTTCAGCCCTACCAACAGTGCCCATTATAACAAGGAAAAAAAGGCCGTGCAAGCCTTTTGCCCCAGTTGACGTTGTCGCGCCAAAAGCGCCAATGATTCGGTTTTATCGGTTAAGTTCTTTCGGTCTGTAACCGCTGCCGCGACTTTCGGCCGCGATTCCCGAAATCGGATCATTCGGGCCCGCTCTCACCGAACGCTCATTTCGCGGTGGGACGCAATTAATCCGGCCGGTGGGCTTGCATTTTGCCCCGCTATCCCGTAGAATAATCAGGTACTTGGGCGGTTAGTGTAATGGATCGCACGTGAGATTCCGGTTCTCGAAATCCGGGTTCGACTCCCGGGCTGCCCATAAAATAGCCTTTTAGGACTAAACAGGACCAAGCAAACGCCTAGAAATAGGCGTTTTTGTTTTGCGGATTGTGCGGGATTTATACGGGAGGTGGCAATGAGGTGGCACTTTACCACTATAGATAGCCAGCTTGCCTCTAAACTGCCACCTCTTATGCCACCTCAGCAGCTCCGTCCCTTGGCGCACAAGGGATAGCGCGTTTCGATATTTTTGTGCCACGCAAAAAGGCCCACCCTACCGAAGCAGAGTGAGCCAAGATTGATGAGCCATGACGAGCTGTGATGAGCCTACTTGAAGTTCCCCCAGTACGAGGTCCGTTTCGTGCCGGACGCGGTCCCAGTCGGTAGATAGCCATAGCCGCCAGATCGTGGCTGCCGGATCCAGACATAGCCGCCAAAGTAGCCATAGGCGTTGTACTTGACCACGGAGCCTTTGGCCAGCACAGCCAGCAGTGGCGCGCTGACCGATGCAGACCCGCTACGGAGCTTAATGCCAGACGAGTCAGTGATCGTGAAGGACCCTGTCTGAGCGTACCATACGCCCTCTTGCTTGCCGGTCGTCGTAGCAGGCTTCGGCGCTGCCGGCTTAGAGGCAGTCTTCGATCCGAGCTGTCGGTTTACTTCGGCCTGGACCGCGGCGTATTGACTGCCCAGGGCCGCCTTGCGCGCATCCCCACTGCCATACTTACCCGCGATCACCTCGGTAGCGAGCTGGGCGACGGTCTTAGCGGGCACCGGATTTGGGACGGGTGCAATCGCCTTACCGATAAACTTGTCCCAGCTTTCGATCGGCATGTTTGAAATGCTCATGTCCTTCGTCCCGTCGCTGGACGTAAACTGCCACATCGTGTAGGTCGGCCATGGTGCGGTCGAGTACGGGAACTTTGCCGGAACCTCAAAGGTCGGGTACATGCGCTGCGTCCCCGGGTAGTATGGGTAACCGGCAAACCACAGGCCGCAGAGGTCCTTGACGTTCGCGCACTCGCGCGCCCCTTCAGCCCCCGTGTAGAGCAGGCACCACTGATTGGTCAGGTCGTGCACGCGAGTTACGAATTGCTTGACCCAGTTTGAATTCTTGCCGTATGCCGCGTTCTGATACCCTTCCCAGTCAACGGCCAGAAGTGCCTCGCCCACGTAGTTATTGATGTTGCTGATGAAGTAGTCGGCTTCGGCGACTGGATCGCCGCCGGCAGCATAGTGGTACAGGCCGAGTTTCTTCCCGGCTGCCTTGGCCGCTGCGTACTGGCCGTTACACTTCGGGTTGACGTAGGTTGTGCCCTGCGTTGCCTTGATGATCACAGCGCCAATCTGGGGCAGTGCTGCGGCATCGATCGTATCGTGAGACGACACATCTGCTACGAAAAAGTTTGTCATTTTGGTTCCCCCTTCTTAGTCGTATCACTTGGATCGACCGAGTCGTGAAAGACGTCAAGGTACTTTGCTAGCGGGCCAACGTTGACCCCCATCGCTGTCACATTTTCCATGATTGAGCCGAACTCGTAAGTCATCAGAATCAGTGTCCAGATCAGGCCGACGTTCACTGGCATGCTCAGACCTGCCAGCGGTGCCACATGGTCGACCGCGGACGCAACGATAATCGTCAGCATTGTGGCAAACTTGGTCATCAGCCCCTGCAAATTGACCGCAGACTTCCATCGGTGTGCTTTCAGCGCCTTCGCGTAGCCGGTGACTAAATCGATTCCAACCATTGCGAGCCACCAACCCATCAGCGGTTGCCCGCCACTAAATAATTGTTGCATTAGGCTTTCGCCTCCTTTTGTGATTGCAAATAACAATAGATTCACTTCTCTCCATCAAAATAGGCGTCCTGCTCGGCCGCCTTCGTAATCTCTTCATATTCGGCTTGGCTGATCGTCAGCCCGACGAAAGGCTTAATGTCGATCCCCCAGGCGTAGAACTGTTTTGCCTGCTCGTATGCTGTCATGCTTTTGCCCCCTTGAGCTTTGCAACCTCAAGTGACAGGGCCGCAAGCATCAGCTGCTCAGGTGTGGGCTGCGGCTTGTCCGCCTCGGCCATCTCATCAAGCTTGGATTGGTCGACTACGATCGCACCGTCCACCAGCATGCTGGCCCCGAGTACAATCTTATCGACCTCAATCTGGGCCAAATCCACCGCATTGGTCGTGTCGAATGGGGCCTGCCACTCCTCGCCATCCCAAAAAGCTTGCTGGTAACCCGTGATGTAGCCTTGATTGTCTGAATCAATGCTGACCTTCAAAACGCATACACCTCCCGCAAAACAAACTTAGCTGCATCGCCAGAACCGTTGCCGCCGCTACCCGACGTATATCCTTTCAGTGTGGCGTTTGTAACAAAGAGATATTTCTGCGTTCTCACCGATCCAGAAGCCGTAGACAACGGCGTCACAATCCCAGTGCCACTGTGAACAGCGGCCCAGTTTTTGTTAATAATCGTGGTGTTCCAGTCAGAGTCGGCTTGCGCGCCGCTGTTGTAGTACGACCAGAGAAGTACCCACCCGTTGAGGCACTTGTTGAGTGGCACGCTTGGGGTAACGCTCTGCGTGCCGGTCATGTAGTACCCACCAGACCAAAGAAGTTTACCTGCCCCGTTAAGTTGCTCCAAATACCCTGCATCAAGTGAGCCGATATGGTCTGGCGTTCGCATGACCATCGACCCTGCAGCGGGGCTCATCGCCATGTAGTACTGCTCTTTCTTGCCCGTGGCGTCGAAAGTCTGCATCATCAATCCCTGGGTAGGGTCATATGCCATCGCAATTTGGTTAACTAGTGTGGTCTTGTCGGCTTTGTAAATGCTGTCATGTGCCTCGAGTTTACCGTTCTTCATCGCCAGGGTCCCCGAGTGGTAAATGTATGCCGGGTTGCCTTCCGCTCCAACATCCTCGGGCACCAACGTGTATGAGTTGGTGAAATCTGACCCAATGAAGTGCATCCCCTGGAAAGTCTTCCCGACAAACGTCTCCGCAGCGATCGTAGAGGCGTCCACAGGCTTTGCAGTCCATGTGGTGCCGCTATACAGGTAGTAGCCAGTGACGACTCCTTTTGCATTTGTCAGCCAGTGGATATCTCCTGATTTTGGACTGGCGGGATAGGCTGAGCCGATTGTAGTGACAGGGACATTTTCGGCCCCGTCTTTACCATCCTTCCCGTTTTCCCCGTCAGCGCCATCCTTCCCTGGCTCGCCATCAGCTCCTTTGATCAGCGTCCAAACGTATTTGGCTGGATCAGTGCTGTCTACCTGCTCAAAGTCCGTGTACGTGCCCCAGTACGTGTATTCAACGCTCCTGATTCTCGAACCAGCGTGCGATCCATCTTCAATCTGAATGTAGTTCTTTCCCATCGTAATTGCATCGGTGGGCGCACCGTCTCGGACTGCCAAAGTAACCAACCCATCGGCCCCCGTTGTAATCGTTCGTGGGTGCGACTTAGATAGAGGGTTGGTAGAAGAAGAGAGGGCCACACCTTTCTTGTCTGTCCAGATGTCGTAGTACGACGTCGTCGGATCGGGATAGTCTGTAGACACGGTGTAGGTGGTGTTCGGCTTCAACGCGATATCCGCCGCGATCTGTGAGTTCGCCGCCTTGGCGCCAGCCATCCACTTGGCAAGGTCAAAGTAGTCGACGCGGTTGTCGCGCGAGGTCGAAAAGTTCTCGGACCCATCTGCTGAGGTCGCCCAGGCAGTGTGGATGTACGGCGTGCGGCCATCCACCCCGGGGATACCCGGTGCACCATTCTCACCGTCCTCACCCGCGGGCCCAGGCTCACCGCGGTCCCCCTTCACCAACTGCCACTTATAGCTTGCTGGATCCGCGCTATCAACTTGGGTGAAGTCGCTGTAGGTTCCCAGATAAGACTTACCCGTCGCATCGGTGGTCGAGAAGTCCAATCCGTCCATACTGTTTGCATAGGCTTTGTGAAAGTACGGGGTTCGACCATCCTTCCCCCCCTCTCCAGGCTCCCCGTCATTGCCGTCCTTACCGGCAGGGCCGACAACCTTCTGCCACTTCCCGGCATAATCGGCTGCATCGTCAGACGGCACCGACGTGTCGCCATAGACGACCGCCATGTATGCTTTGCCAGCTGGTAGCGCACTCAGGTCAGTACCCTGATCGTCGTCCGCATATCGGACCCAGGGGTAGTACTGCACCGTCTTAGGAATCCGCTTGATCTGATCGGCTAGGTCTTGCAGGGCTGGATCGATCTGCGAGGCCTCGATCAAGTAATCGCCAAATGTGGCGGTCCGTGTACCTTCCGAGTAGCTAGTCTCAAGCTGGAGTAGCCGAGCAGACAGATTCAGCTCTTGTTCTTCATCGACCAGGTGCACCGTGTCGCCGACCATGACGCTATCAGGCAGATCAACCAAGTCTACCTCGTAGTTAACAGCTGCATGGTTGTACTGCTTCAGGTCTGCCAGCGCGGACTGAAGTAGCGTTGCCTGTGTCACCGCCTCGTAGGTCTTCACCCGCTGGATGTGGTGGTCAGTCGGATTCGGGTTTTCGTTTGACAGTGCTCGGCTCCACAACTGCACCGCTACGGTATCTCGCAGGATGCCATCTGCGCCCAGAACAAAGCGACCATCCGGATCAGTCCACGTATAACCCTTCAAGTTGATGGGGCTATCCTTACCCTCAGGCATGCCGCCAGTCGGGTTAATGGAGGTGCATAAATCGTAGATATTTCCAGTTGTCTTTATGCTGTTCAGGTGTGTATTAACTTCTAACCGCTGGTTCTTATCTGCACCAATGTGATGATAAATATCGATGTAGTGTTTGATCACTTGCGTGCCAGTGATTTCAAAACGGAAATCCAATTCGGCATCAAACTGCGTTGCCACACTTTCAACCCGGGTCAGTACAGTTTCCTCCTCGGACTCCCATTTGAGCGTGCGCGCTTGGCCCGCAAGTTCGTTGACACCAATTTCAAAGCCGGAATCAGCTGCAAAAAGGTTGATATACTCTGCAATTGACATCGCCTTGGTGGCAGTATAGCTACCAATGGTCTCATTAATCAGGTCAATACCACCATTAATAGCCAAAAAAACTAGAGATCCGCTTTGCGGATCAGACCCAGTGTCTGGCCATTCCATCACAGTCATAAACACGGATCGTCCACTAGCGTCTTGATACAAAACAAAGTTACCAAACGCGGCCATTTCTTCGAGCCTACTCGCGTTGGATGGGTCTGTAGTGAGTGTGCCAATAAGTGTGCGTGCGACCGAATCAGGAACCTGCTGCTTGTCGATCTCCCCAGTTAGCTGAATTGGTCCACTTCCACCGGCTGAGGCAATACCAATAAGATTGTACTTCCGATCGGTAAAATAAAAGTCCACTAGTACCATGCCTCCCTGTACTCAATCTGCGCTTTAAACGGCTCCGCCCACTCAGACGCTACCGGCTGAATGATGGTGTCGCCAGCGGGGAGGATGAAACTGTCCCACATATTTCCCACACGTTGAAGAGTGGCGTCTTCCACGCCGTTTACGTAAACCGTTTTGGTGGCTACGTCAGCCGTCACCACGTCGTCCGCCATAAAGCGGTTCGGGTCGTCTTTCCAGTAATTGACGTTAAGCCAGTCAAAACGCGTATCGTTTAGCGCCATCAGTACGTGTTCCTTATCACGGTAGCGCTCAAACCACACCGAGTATCCATCAACAGGGAGATCAGCGATTTCAGACAAAGTGTATGACTTCACCACGGAGCGATCTAACTGACCAGTAGATTTCTGTGAGACGTGCCCGATCTCAAACCGTAGCTCGTCCTTGATTTTTGAGATTGTGACCTGCCGATAACCTGCTGTGCCAATTTGTGCGCTTGTTAGGGTAAACTCTGCTAGTGCCTTATCCAGTGCCCACAACTCACACCTGTACTGTTCTTCCGAAGCAGAGCTATCGCGAATCACAAACTGATAAGCAGCCTCGGTACCATTTTGCAGGGTGATTTCAAGCCGTCCCTGCCTCGTCACACTTGATCCAAAGTAAAACCGCGTGCGACACGAAAAATTACCGGAACTGCCGCCACTGATAGGCAGATAGATTGACGGCCCACCCCAGTCACCAGTATTCCCATTAGCAAAATACGGCACGGCTGACTGACCACCGGTGTAGTCCTCCTTGTAGTCAATGCGCCCTTGCTGCTTGTTTGGGCGTGACGCATCACCAAGATAGTTTGGGTAGTTCGTAGCCGCAGTGTTGTATGCGACGCCACTTGGAGCACCGCTGTAGCCGGTTGCCAGTGCGTGAACAGACTTTTCTTTCGTCTCACCGTCCAGCTCATCTGGAGAGCCAAACTGGAGCACGCCGCCTTTGTCATTTGTCCATGCCACCAGCCCGTTGTCGCCGGCCATAGTGGCCGTTAGGATAGGCGCCGTCGGGGCGGTGCCGGCGTTGGTGATGCTAATAAGTTCTCCGCTAGCGCCGGAAGTTTGCGACAAGGGATCCTCTGCAAGAGCTACCGCATCTGGAACCCTGCAAGTGATCTGAATAGATCCATGATTGAATACCTCTGACAACGATGTTTGGCCTTCAGCAATGGCCATATAGTACACGTCAGGCTCATCGCTAAACGTTAGCTTCACTGGCTTCGAAGTCATCAATATACGAGCAATATCACGTCGCTTTTCTGGCAGGTCGCGAATCACTAAGCCAGTCACCACAATAGTTCCAGCATCCGCCACTGTGCGTCTGAAACTACGACCATCATTCACACCAACCGCATGCAAATCAGCCGTACGATTCTGACCAATATCACGCTCTACATCAGTCGTACGAATATACTTGCTCATTTCCTCGCCATTGAAGATCCATTTAAAGGTCATTTCGTCGTTTTCCTTTCGCAATTTCTTTCAATCGATTAGCACGGTCGATATTAACCCTTATCGGAGCAGTCATCTCCTGCGCAAGCTCATGCTTGTCAAGGATCGCATGAACATGAACTTCAATTATCCGTGATTCAGCACTTATCTGATTCGTTTTGTAGTTGTTGATGGTCTGGGCACTCGGCACGCGCTGATTCATGCTGCCGATCAGTTGCTCGGCCCGCAGCGCGCCAGAGCGCCCAGTAATCGCCCCCAGCGACACATCGGGGGTATCAAACATCGCGGCAGCAGCCATCTTGTCGGACATGCTCGAAACCTTCGGCAGCATGTCCTTGATACCATTCGTGAAGCCTTGCCCGGTCCAGACACCCATCTGCCGCATGACACGTGAAGGCGAGCCGATGTGCAAGAACTTTTTGACGCCGTCGACCGCCTTCTTACCGATATCCTTAGCTGCGTCCCAGACCTTACCGGCCATTTTTCCAATGCCGCCAATGAAGCCCTTGACGAAGTCAACGCCGGCATTGAGCATATCTTTGCCTTTGTCCGCGATGGCTTTGATGACCTTAGATCCTAGCTTAGTCGCAGCACCGCCAACTTGGCCGAGCAGTTGAAGCAGTCCTTTGATCAGAGCCGCGATCAGCTTGACCCCAGCCGCAAGGATCCGCGGCGCATTTTTGATTAGGGCACCAGCGAGGGCAATGATGATCTGCAAGGCACCGTTGATCAGCGCCGGGATCATCTTGATCAGCCCACTGATCAGGGCCGTCAGGAGCTTGATACCGGCCGCGATGATCTTTGGAAGATTATCGATCAATGCACCCGCCAAGGCCATTACCAGCTTTAGCGCCGCATCGATCAAAGCTGGCAGAATTGAGATCAGTCCTTCGATCAGCGCAAGCAAGAGCTTGATCCCCGCATCAATGATTTGGGGCAGAGCGTCAATCAGCGCACCAGCCAGTGACAAGATGATTTGCACGGCGGCTTGGAGCAGTGCCGGCAGCGCGGCCATGAGGCCGTTGACTAGTGCCATCAGGATCTGAATGGCTGCCGAGATGATCGCAGGTAGCATCGTGATCAATCCATGAACGAGAGCAGTGATGATCTGTAGCCCTGCGCTAATAATCACGGGTAATGCAGCGACAAGCCCTTTGACGATTCCCATGATGATCTGTAGCGCCGCACTCAGTAACATTGGCAGCACCGCAACGATGCCCTGGATCACCGCGGTGAGGATCTGGACCCCTGCATCGACCAGAGTTGGGAGTGCACCGATCACGGCGTCAAGCAGGCCGGTGACGATTGCTAAGGCAGCTGTCACCAGCTGTGGCAGCGCCGTGACAATCGCCTGGACGACCATCAGGAGTATCTGGGTGCCCGCATCTACGAGCGCCGGTAGCGCCTTGGACAGAGCCTCGGCGAGCCCCGTGATAATGTCGGTGGCTGCCGTCACAAGCTGTGGCAATGCAGCCGTAATACCGTCGATCAGCTTGACCAGCAGGTCGGTCCCAATCGTCACGATCTGCGGTAGATACTTGCTAATGGCCCCTGATACGCTTTCGATATTACTGGTCAGCTTATCGAATACGGCCGTGATACCGTCCGCGTTCAGCTGGCCAGTCTTCGCCCACATTCCGAGAAACGAGGCAACCATACTAATGACCATACCCCAGGGACCACTGATACCGACCGCAGCCAGACCAAGCTTGGTCAGGATGCTGATCAATGGGCCGATGAGGGCGCCAGCCTTACCGAAGGCACCTCCCATGGAATCCAGCAAAGGCCCAAGACGGCTCAAACCAGCAGCCATTAGCTTCTGGACGGCAGCACCCAGACTCGCCATGAGCGGTCCAAGTTTGGCCATACCTCCAGACATAAGCTTGCCGGTGCTATTCGACAGCTGGGCGAACCACGCTACCAGCTTCGACAACCCGGTGCTCACGAGTCCAGAGATCGCCACACCCACTGCTTTGAAGAAGGGTCCAAGCTTGGCAAATGCCGCTCCAACAGCTGAGGCTATCGGTGCCAGCTTTGCCAAGCCAGCCGCAATTAGTTGCTTGATCGAGTTACCGACCGCAGCGAAAACCGACCCAGCCTTCTTGATCCATGCGACAAACTTCGCCCATAGTACCTGACCCGTCTTAGTCTTAGTGAAAAAGTAGGTCAGACCAACGACAATCGCCGCTATGGCAGCCGCCAGTATACCCCAAGGTCCGACTCCAAGCGCCGCCTGAAATGCCTTCAGCACAGTGGCTGTGTCTGCGATCGACTTCTTGAAGTTAGTGACCATCTTGATTGCTTTGAACGCAATCAGAAAGGTCGCCACTGCAACGGCCGCAGCCTTGAGTTCATCTGCGTGCCGCGAGACGAAGGCGATTGCGTTGGCGACTGCATCAAGTGCCGTGACAGTCGCGTTAGCCAGACCGGTGAAGTCCATTTCGCCGACTGCGTCGACCATTTTGGAGATCACCCCGATCAGAGCACTGTTGACCTTATTGAAGGAAGGCAGCAACTGGTTGGTCAGAGTCTCTCGCAACCCGTCAGTCGCTTGACCAACGGTCTTGTACTGCGTCGCCATCTTTTGGAAGCCCGGTGCGTTACCGGCCTTGTTGATCGCATCGAAGAAGCTCTGCGTCGATACCTTGCCAGCCTGAATGTCGGTGATCAGTTGGCTCGTGGACTTGCCCATGGTCTTAGCGACCGCCGCGATCCCTGCAGGTGTTTGCTCAAGCATCAGCTTGAAGTCTTCCCATTGGACCTTAGGCTTGGCGGCCATCTGCGTGGCCTGCTGACTTAACGTCTTCATGGCCTGCCCGGGGTTCTCTGCCGCGGCGGCAAGACCGCCAAAGCCCTTGATCAGCTGCGTGGTGTTCTTGGTGCCGACAGCCCGAAGCTGGCTGAATGTGGTCGCCATGTCAGATGATGAGTAGATCGTCGCCTGAGCAAACTTTTGCAGTTGCTTCGTCGTCGACTTGATCTCCTGGTCTGGCATGCCGATGTTTTTCATATTGGCGTTGAAGGTCTGCCAAGTGGCGCTGGCTGAGCTAAGATCACCGGCCATGCTGACAAGGCCATCCTTGATAGCACTGATACCAGTTGTAATGGCGCTGCTGATTAAATTGGCTCCGAGCACGCTCTTGAGGATCCCGCCAGCCTTTCGACCGGCGCCGCCGATGCCATCCAGTCTGGTGACCAGGTCGTCGACTGAGCCGATGGCCTCCTTGCCGTCGGCTTGAATCAGGATCTTCACTGTCCCATCAGCTGCCATATGCGTCACCTCCTTCCTCTTCGCCGTCTTCGACTGCGACTAGCGCCACCTCTCGTTTGAGCTTCGCCATTTCGGCGCGCTCCTTTTTGTCTTTGATATCGGACAACTTGGTACCGCGGATCTGCCGAACACGGCTGAACTTCGTGTCATCGGGCAACCCAGCCAGTAGGGATTGAAATTTGTACCAGTGCATCTGGCCCCGCTGCTCAAAAAGGTCGAGCCCATACGTCTGCCAGAACGCCGCGTAGATAAGCTGCGCGTCTTGGCCAAAGTCAAAGTCCGGCTTACGTTGCTGGATGTGCTGCGGCATCGGATCGCCGTTTTGGTCGTATTCGACCGCGTGAACATCCTCCGCCCGGAGTACCCCTGTGATGGCGTCCCACAGGTCAGGCCAGTCCTCGAGGTCTGGCAGGTCCTCACCCGCCATCAGCATCAATGCCGTCTCCAGTCGGTCATGGCTCGTCATCTCTTTGTCCTGCAGCGCGTCGAAGGCTAGCAGCACGTTCGCAAAGTCGAGATTCAAGTGATACATCGTTCCGCCTACCGCGACACTGTCGGGCAGGTCTTCATAGAGACGGAACATGCAATCACCCCATTACTTCTTGCCGTGCTTCTTGAAATACTTGGCCTGGCGATTGGCAGACTGCTTGTTGAGCTTCTCAAATTTCTGATCAAGCCGCGCACCCACGAAATCGTTGACCTGTTGATATAGGTCCATCATGTTGATGACGCTGTTGCCTCCGCCGAGCTCAACCACCTTGTCGTACTCGCCCGTTCCGTAGTCGGCGTCGAACTGCGCGCGCATGACTTCGCCAATACCCGCAATAGCATCGGACAAGTTGTCATCAGTGACCTCGCCGTCATCGCCAAGAACCGCATTGTACTTGGCGCGGATGTCAGCCAGCGCCTTGTCAGTGACAGCCTGACGAGACTTGAGATCTTTGACAGCCGAGTCACTGATGTCGTAATGCAGCGTATAGTCATGGACCTTTTCCGGGTCCTCCTTGTCGCGGACGCCGATCGGGATTGCGATGACACTGGAATCAATAAGTAAGCGTTCAGTCATGAGTATTCCTCCTAAAAAAAGCGGTGAGAGTTATCTCTCACCGCTGTGCAATGCGCCGCCCGGGCCGCAGCCCGTACTATGTCTTTCATGTGGCGACGCGAATCAAATTAGCCTTCGGTTGGCGCGATCACGGTGACTGCAACCGTCGCGGTCTTACCGCCAACCGTCACCGTCACCGATACCGGCGTATCAGTCGCGGCCACGCCGGTCAGTGTGACCGTGGTGCCAGTCACAGCAGCCGTCACCTTAGACTCATCCGCAGACTTGGCGGTGACCGTCTTGTCCGTAGCGTCTAGCGGCGCGATTGTCACTACGACGTCAGCGGTCTTGCCGACTTCGAGACTAGTCGTGGTCGGTGCCAGGGTCACCCCCGACACCGCTACGGTTTTGGGCTGGCAGGCGTCACCTCCGGCGTCTGGATATAGTCCAGATGGCCTTCGAAGGTTTCGTACTCGGTAGCGTCCCCGCCCCCGGCCTTGATCTCCATTGCCTTGGCGACCCCTTCGATCGTATCGCCGTTGGTCTCGACGATCTTATGCCAAACCTTTCGATCGTCGTCGTTAACCTGGCGGCGTAGATCGGCAAGCAACTTCTGTGCCGGATCCTCAGCATCGTAGTAGCCCTCGAAGGTCCACTTTTCAGTGCGACCGTTTAGGATCGTCTGTGCCGTGCCGTCGCCGGCGTAGTCACCGAAGTCATCGGTGTCTTCATCCGAGTCGTCTTCGATCGTCTGAATTTGGTGCGCTAATGGCAGGTACGCATCTTCTGCCGGCTTGTCTTCATCACTGGTCCACGGTGCGATGAAGTGCTGTCGCTTTGCGTTTTTCTGTTTCACTATTGTCACTCCTTCTTAAAGGTTGTCAGGTCGGCCGAGAAGTCGACCGTCCAGTAATAAAAACCGGCCTCATCCGCATTGGATTGAGCCGGCTGGCTGGTGATCATGATGCTATCGAAGTGATACGACCCATCGCGGCTGGGCACCGTCTCCAAGCTTTCAAGCAGGTTGGTGACCGCCCACAGCTGCACGTTAGCGACAGCACTGCGGGCGGCCTGGCATTTGATGGCGTACTGGTATTGCAGTCGTTTGTCCATCTCGCCGTCCATATATGACCTGATGACTTGGCCGCCAGGCATCGTCGTCAGGGCCGCTGACTCTTTTTCGGTCAGGGTGCCCAGAATTGTCTGGATTGGTTGCCCAAGGGCATTGATTTTGTCTCTCAGCCGTTCTGCAAAGTCCATTACAGTCCTGCTCCCTTCATAAGCGCCTTGATCCAGCTATCGGTGTACTTCGCCTTTGCAACCTCGGTCCACTTTGGACCAGTTCCCGGCGTCGTATATCGCCAACCTGCCGGCGCATCGAACTGCCTCGCTGCGTACGGTGCCATCCACGAAACGAAGGACGCGTCGGCCGCGATCACTTGCGATGAGCGCAAGTGCCCCGCCTGCGGTGGCCCTTTTGGGACGAACCGATTGGAGTCCATCCCGACTTGGCTCGCCAACGCACGTTGACCTGCTCGAAATGAGGCTGGGCTGACCTTCTTGCGCAATCGAGCCACGTTAGTCGTCACCTTGATACCAGTCATCAGATCACCTTCAACTCAATGCTGAACGGCGCCCCGGTGTCTGGATCCTGATAATCCGACCAGTCCTTGACGCAATACTCATGGCCCTTGTAGGTCAAACGCGCCCGGAGCCAACTGTCATCGATATCAGATGGGAAGTTGGTCGTGTATCGCGCAATCAGGAACACCGTTGCATTGGCGGTGATTGTCCGATCATTACCGACTCCGGCGTAGTCCTTGGTCAGGTCGACCCGTACTAAGTCAAGAGTCACCGGATCCGCGTACTTGCCAACATTGTAGTCGCCATCATCCAGGTACTTCTCGACAGTGACGGTGTCACGTAGCCAGGCCTGATCGGGTTGCAATGTGCTCATAAGTGCATCACCCCCCGATACAATAGCCCCGTCCCAGACAGCGCACGCAGCGCATCATCGCAGACGATCGTCCCGCTGACGTTGGCTGCAGTCTCTCCTAGTGTCTTAGAGACCGTGGTCGCACCGATCGACTGGCTGACCGATTGGGCCTGTGTAGCCTTATAGCCAGCAGATGAAGTGATACCGGTCTCGGCCATGTACCTGATCTGCAACATCACGGCTCGCTTGAAGCGCGTCACGCGCAGCTCAAACGGGTCGCTGTCGATGCTGTTGATCTGATAGCGAAATGCAGTGATCTCGTCCAGGTACAGACCGGCCAGTGCGGCCAGCTCCTCGTAGTTCTCAGGCGCGGCCGTGACGTGCATCGCCTCGACGTATTCAGGCGCGTCGACGTACAGTTTGGTCGTCATGTCTGATCACCGCCTAAGCTGCTGCAGAGACAGTGACCTTGACGCTAGCGGTGAAGCTGCCACTGGTCGCTGTGATGTTCGCAGTGCCTTCAGCGACCGCGGTGATAGTACCGTCTGCTGCTACTGTGGCGACCGCCTCATCGCTCGAAGCGTAGGTGATCGCGCCATTGACCGCCGCCGCGTCGTCCGCGTCTACCGGGTCAGCGGCCGCGGTGACTGTCTTGGTGTCGCCGACCTTCATGCTAGCCGTAGCCTGGCTCATCGTCAGACCAGTAGCTGGCTTAGGGGCCGGCGTTACGCTTTTGGGACTGCACTCACGTAAATAGCCTTCTTGGCGTTTTCAAACACAATAGCATCGTAGTAGTCCAGGCCCTTGATGGTGTCGCGGTAGCCAGAACGGTCGGAGTCAGCAGACACAGTGTCAACCGTCCCGTACTTGACGATTGGTGCGATGGCAGTCAATGGAGTCACGATGAACTGGACCGTGTCCTCGATCTCAGTACCGGCGATGCGCTCCTTGGCCACCTTAATGATCGGCACTCCACCGTCAAGCATGGCTACACGACGGTCAATGCCGTTAAGCTGTTGCTGATTGGTCGTGAAAGACCGCGCTACCTTGGCCGCATTCTTCAGCAACCGGTAGAAGGCGGCGCTGACGAACATCACATAACCACCTGGTACTTCATTGTCGGTCATGTACTCTTCCGCGGCGTCGTACAGGCTGAGAACATTGTCTTCCGTTGCTGCCGTGTCGACGGTAGTGCCAGCGTTGTCGAACAGTGCCTGAATAGCAACTTTGTCGCGGTGTGGAACAGTCACAAGGCGCTTGTGCTCGGTCACGATATTGTTGATGGTCAGCGCAGCACTTTCAGACTGGTCGAGACGATCGACGTCGTAACCGAACCAGTCTTCATGGGTCAACTTGACAGTCTCTTTCTCGATAGAGATCTGATTGCGTGCATTGTCGCCGTTTCGCTTGTACTGGGTGGCGTCCATGAACCCACTCATCTTGTTGATCCGCACTTCGTTTGCGCCCACAAAATCGGCTGCGGTGATGGATTTGGCACCCTGGGTCAACACGTCCCAGACTTGAGAATCGGCCTTGAACTCCTGGTCAATGGTAGCCAGGTCTTTGCTGTCTAATACTACTGGCATGTTATGCCCTCCTTAGATTGTCTTGCCAGCAAGCCGAGCGGCGATTTTGTCGACCATGCTCGTGCCGCCAGCTGGGTCTGCATTAGGGTTGCCCGGTGGGGTGATCTGTGGGCTGTTTGGCTTCTTGTCGGCTGGATCTGCCGTCTTGAATAAGAACTTGCTGTCGTCTGCTTCCTTAAGCGCCTTGAGCTGGTCATCCAGCCCGGTCAGGTTGCCCTTGTCGTCAAGCTTCAATGTGTCCTTGTTCAGCAGTGCGGTGACCGCCTTGGCGTTGAGCGCGCCAGACTGCAGCAGGGCGAGGTTGGTCGCACTGTCGAGCTTCACCTGGTTCAACTGTGCCGCCGCGTCCTTCTCGGCCTGCGTATTGGCTTCCTTGAGCTTGTCGATCTCAGCCTTGAGTTCGCTATCGCTCTTGTGGTCCTTCTGCAGCTGGTCGAGTTGCCCAGTGACCGTGGTCACTTGTGCCTTGGCCGCGTCACGCTCAGTCGTCAGGCTAGTCACCTGCTCCTTAAGCGGGTTCAGGTCCTTGCCGTACAGCACCATGGTGCCCTTGATTTGCTCATCATTCAGTCCTAATGCTTTCAATGCTTCTGGATTCATACCGATCTCCTAAGCAGTTGTTGAGCGGGTCTGCTCCCGCGTGGATTTGGGTACAAAAAATAAGCAGTTTAGCGACTTACCCAGGTCGCGGTGCATAAGAAAACGCCCACCAGCTGGCGAGCGTTAGGTTAGTGCGATTGTCTCAATGTCATCCAGGTAAACATTCCGCATGCCCGGATTAGTGCCCAGCGAGAACGACACACGTCCCGTGTCGTCATCGTCGGCCGGATAAGTGACTTCAACATATCCGGTCAATTTTTCGCCCGATTTGAGCGTCATCGTCACGTCTCGATTTTCATAATCGCGAACAAAGTCATAATACTGATCGTCCATGCTAGTCCTTCCTTTCCGGGTTGATTGGGTAAATGTGATACCCCGTCTTACTGTATTTTATCATACCACGATTGGTGTGACGTACTTCTCCAGTCCTCTGATCAACATACTCGCCGATACTGAACTCCGCGGTGAACACCTTGGACATGGTAGTCATATCCTTGACTCCATAAGTGTCGCCTAGCAACTTGGTCTGCTCTGCATTAATCGTCAACCAACTTTGCGTCTGAGCCCCGCGCGCCTTGCGCTTCTGCCGTTCTTCCTCGAACTCTTTGGTGCCCGGAAGGTGACGGTTTTGCTTTTCAGCATTGAGCGTCGACCGTTTCTTGATAGCCGCAGTCTCCTTGCTGTTGAACCCAAACGCTTTTTCGCGCGAGTAGTCGCGGGCTAAGAAGTCGTTGTCCTTGACCAGCTGGCGCAGGGCCGCTTGGTTCTTGCGAATCAGCAGCTTGTACTTCTGTATGCCCCGATCGTCGCCTAGCTGCTCGGCCAGCTCAAGCTGATTCTTATAGCCGCGCACGCGCCGCTCAAGGGCGCGCTGCTTCTGCTGCGTCTGACCGTTCTCAGCGGCCTTTTTTGGATCGAATTGCTCCTGGTGGTTCGAGTTGACCCCAGGAATGAAGGGCCACTTGATATGACCGCAGTTGATCCCAAACGTGCCACCTGGCTCGCCGTAACCGTATGAGTCAAGCGGATAAACAACCTCACCGTCCGACGTAACGAACCCGGTGGTCCTAGTGGTCACCAGCTTCCCCTGGATCGGCGCGCAGGCTTCCCGACTGGCAGCGTGGCTGCTCATCAGGAAGACATCGATGCCATAATCGGCGGCGGCCTGATCGCGCACAGCCTGGAAGGCGCGGTTGCTGGTCGTGGTGATCACCGTGCGCGCGTAACTGTCGATCGACCACATATGCCCGCCCTTATCGACTAGCCCGCGGCTGATGCCTTTGTCTCGCCAGCGATAGATGGTATCACTAAGAGCCCTGACTGGCGTTTTAAGCCCCGTCAGCACATCTGCGGTAGTTTCCTTGGCAATCTGTTGAAATGTGCTGATCGCCGGATTTTGGGCCGCGTTAGTGGTGAGCAGTGTCTGGTTGATGTTGTTGTCCAGATCCAAGAAGGTTTGGTCCAAGTAGCCATCGAGCACCTGCTGTACCAGATTCGGGGCAATCGTCTTGCCCGTCGCCTTCGCCAGCTTGCCGTACTCCTGAGACGCGACCTCATAGCCCGCCTTCTTGAATAGGTCAGTCAGGGCCGGTCGAGCCAAGTTCGTCGCCTGGCTGACTGACTTGATCACATCGTCGTTGATCAGGTTCAGATCGTTGAGCACCGACATCTGCCACTTGAACACGTTGGTCTCGTCGTAGTCCTCAATGCCGTGGGCTTTAAGCCGCGAGACAAAAGCCTTGAAGATTGCTTGCTCCAGATGCTGGTAGATGTCACCGATCAGCGACTGCTGCACCGTCAGCTGGTGCCGCGTAACCTTGGGCATTAGGCATCACCGTCCCCAAACATACCCTCGTTGGTGTCTGGCTGATTGTCGGCTGTGGCGCCTGCAATCTCGGCCGCAATGGACTTAGCCCTGTCCTCGGTCACGCCTTGGATGTGCATGATGGCCTGCCAGTCGGTGCATAGGCCGGCCGCCTGCAGCTTGATCCAGTAGTCTGCCGTGGCGCCCTTGTCGGTGAAGATGCCGTCGTCGAAATCGACAGCCACCTGATCGGCGGTCGGTATCGGACCGGTGTATAGGCTCTTGCCGTCGATTGTGGTCGCCTCTGCCAGTTCGCAGATCGACACCACCAGCTCCTTGATCGCCCGCTCGACCATCGTCAAATGGCTGTTGCGCGTTTGGTAGGTCATGCTGTTCTCACTGATGACCTCAGTGGCCGTCTTGACGGCTTGGCCATCAAACGAGAAGGTTCCGGCAGACAGCCCCACCTGCATCTCCAGTGTCTTGAGGAACTGATTCAGGCTGGTCACGTAGTCGGTGGCGCGGATCGGCGCGGTCAGGTCGACCACTTCCATCTTGTCCGGATTACCAGGGACTTGCACGAAGACGTTCTGATCAGGGTCAAATGTCTGCTTGGGGCCTTCATGGCCGCCCTTGATAAAGGTTACATCAGTCATGGATTCAGGCACCGCGTACTTGCGTTGGCCGTTGCGCACCTCCCAGTTGAACTGATCGTATGCGTCGTTGAGCTGCTTGAGTGTGGTCAGTGCGTTGTCACACACGCCAATGCCGAGCGGACTGTTGAGGCTCTTGTTGTTGAAGCCAGCGGGCTTGAGATAGACAAACAGCGGGCGACTGAAACCGGGCAAGCTGGCTGTGTCGGCCAGCTCCGGATACAGTGCGCCAAGCGGCACCTGTTTGCCGATCTCCGTCTTCATCTCGGACCGATACAGCTCGTTCGTGATGGTGTAGCCCGCCGGATGCCACTCGTGGAACTCCAGTAGCGTGTAGTAGACGGTGCGGCCGCTTTCGGTGACAGTAGTCGGGGTGGCGATCGCCGCGGCGCTCACGTCATTAGTGTTGCTCCGCAGCGGGTAGAAATTCGGCGCCTGGATCCAGGCCAGCTTGATACTGCCAGTCTCGGCATCAACATATGGCCGGATAGCCAGCCCGCCCATGGCTAGGCAGCTCTCCAAGTATCGCTCGAAGTTCTTGCTGAAGTCATTGGCCTGCAGCACAGACTGCACGAAGTCATTAGCTTCGTCGTCTGCCGGAGTGGCCGGTACGCCATCCCCCTTCGTCACTTTGCGAGTGTCGACTGACACCTTACTCTGCTCGTTGTACAGCAGACTAGCCAGGCGCCGGCAAACAACCTGCATCATGTTGAGGCTGACGTATGGGCGCTTGACCGGATCGCCATAGGTGTTGGAGAACTTGATGTCTGGGAATGTGCCCTTGAAATAAAGCTTGTCCCGGTCGATGCGGTCATACTCATGCGCATCCACATTAATCTTAGGGTGATCGGTGATCTTGCTCAGGTTTTGTCCCATACCCATAGCCACACCCCCTTTCCGAAATAGATTGCGAATCTTGTCGATGAGGCCCACAGGCGCCACCTCCTTAGCGTTTGAGACCTAACCGGCGGCGGTTGTCCAAGCACATGTACTTGAACTCGTCACACGTGTGGTCATTCTCTTTGATAACCTTCGGGTCGCTTGACTCCATGGTCTTCTCGTCCCACTGATACTGCTGATGCTCAGTCATGAAGACTGCGTTGCCCGGAGTGTCGAGGACATAGACGCGCCCCTGCGCCAGCAGATCCTGTGCCACATCGATCATGTCGGCCTCCTTGGCCTTGGCCACCGGGTGCCAGTCGTCGTGATAGTCGTGACTGTATTGGTTGCGGATCGCGCCCTCAGCCGAGTCAATCGTTTTGTTGATGATCGGCGCGCCCGGATAAGCGGCACTGATCTGCAGCAGGAAGGCGTGCATATCCTTCACCAGCTCACTGGGCGGCTTCTTGTTGACCTGGCGCGCCGGTGAGTAGTAGTAGGTGTCCAAGACGTAAACGTTGCCCTTAGCACTGAAGCCATACCCCGATACGGCCGTGGCCGACTGCATGTGCCCGGTATCGACCGAGAAAGTCAGCGCCAGGATCTCGTCGTCTGGCGGCACCGCCTGCAACAGGTGAAACAGGTTCATGTTGTAGACGTTGGTCCCCAGGCCGACGACCTCGCCGAGATACAGCCAGCGATAGTAGTCAAAGTCGTTGTCCTTGTACTTCTGGATCAGCTTGAGCGTCTGCTCATCGGTGATCCCGAGCTCGTCGTCTAAGTACGTGCTCGTGTCGATGAAGTAGTCATCATCCCCGCGTAAGCTGTCGATCCACTCGTTGATCCACTCATACGGACTCTTGGGCGGGTTGTACGTGTAATACACGGCCACATGATCGACCCATGGCGATCGCTGACGAATGAACGTGGGGTTCGCCTGGTCGAAGACCTCTGGCCCGCTGAAGTTCGCCGCCTCTTCATACCAGACAGCCACCACATCACGCACGGTGTTTGACTTGAGCTTGTTCGGGTCCTGAGCGCCGTAGAAGTAGAAGGTGCTGCCGGTGCGCCGGTGAATGATCTCCATCGGTGACACCCGGAACTCGAACTCATCCGTCATGTGCAGCATGTCCAGCGCCCAGACGATCTGCTTGTAGATCGAGTCGCGCAGGTATTTGCTGTTCTCTCGAATGCAGATCACATTGGCCTTGTGACCTGCCTGCGTCAGCCGCTTGACCTTGGTCACGATTTTGAGCGACACGGTCGAAGATTTGAAGCTACCACGGCCGCCGTTCAGGATCGAGTACGGCGCGTGAGACCGCCAAAATGGGTAGAAGTGCGGCTGCACCATGTCGGACAGCTTAATCTTGATGGTCATCTTCGACTTGATCGCCTGATCCGATGTCATCAATGATCACCGTCCCCTCTGTCACGTCTCCGCCGCCGGTCAGCAGGTCTGTCTTGTATCTAGCCAATCCAGCCTCTGCACCGGCCTTGTCAGCCTGGGCTGCAGCCAGCCGCTCTTGCCAGTGGTCCGGATCGCGCACCTTGAGCCAGTAGATCATGGCCGCTGTGTCCGGCGGCACATACTTGGTGACACGCTTGGTCACCGTCAGCTTCGGCTGCGGTGACTTTTTCGGCAGTCGGAGCATAAGATCGATATAGTCGGTGATCTTCGCGGCCCGCTGCTTGTCGTAGAACTTCTGCTTGCCGAACCAGGCTAGCCACTGACGATCCTTCTTCGACGAATTGCATCGCTGACAAGCCGGCACGACGTTGAAGCGATCGAGCTTACCGCCATTTTCAAGCGGATCCAAATGGTCCTTGGTCAGATCAGTCTCTCGACCGCAGTATGCACAGGCACCAGCAAAGTACGCTTTGGCAAAGGTCCAGTCGTCTTCGGTCAGGGCGGGCACCTCGTCATGTCGCTTTTTCTGACCCGTGTCCTCGATCAGCTCCTCGGTCTCCTCGACAGTCTCGAAGCCTTTGGCGCGCTTTAGGAGTGCGTTTTCGACCTCGAAGTCGACGACTTCCTTACCCTTTTTTATAGCCTCTAAAATCTCTAAGTGAGACCTTTTGTAGTTATACAGGGTGGCGACTGATACGCCCATATTGTGAGCGAGCTGCTTGTCACTAAGACCCTGTCGCGCCCAGCCCTGAAGCAAGGTCTGTCCGTCATCAGTCAACCAGTACTCGAACTTACCCTTAGCCATTACATATCACCACACCTCCCTGACTGCATCAAAAAAGACGCCGAAGCGCCTAGGATTTAAGAGTTATTTTGTTCTCATCAATTAGTTGAACGACCCATGGTTGCAGCATGTAGTCCCACTGAATATTTGAAAAATCGTCTCCAAATACAATTTGTGTGTTCATTGTCCGCCCAATCACCAAGTTTTCTTCGAGCTCCCTCACCTGTTCGACATTATATTTTAGCTTCAATACATGCGTAGGCGCTAAATAGAGCTTTGAGATAATCATCTTCTTATCAGATGTTAGGTTGTTCAAATATGCAATTTTAGATAGCCATTCCTGCTTTTGCCTACGCATTCTCCAAAAGTACAGAATAAGCTCAATTACTAAGAACGAATAGGCTAGTAATGTGATTACAGCAAACCACACCCCATATTTCAAAAATAGTTCTGAGCCGCCGCTGTATCGTTTCAACAAAGGCTCTCCAAGCAATAAAGCGGTCCCCGCAAAAGATATCACTCCCCAAATTTTAGTAGGAAGCGTCAAGACGCTTTTTATATTTGGCATATAGTCACCTCCACAAAAAATAGTACCCGACATCGCTGCCGAATACTACGAGGTGATTCATATTTTCGATGCTATAACCATACCACAGTCCAAGCAAGCTGTCTGTGACTTTAGTGTGCGCACATTTAGTGCACAATTTCTTGCAGGTCCCATTTGTTGAGAAAGTCCAGGCGCCGCTTGAGTTCGGCGTGAATTTTGCGGATAGTGTCGTAGCTGTACCCAATACCATCGATGTCGGCAATCTCGCTCAGGCTCATGCCGCGCACGTACTTGCATTTGAGTATTTGATTCTCGATGCCGTCGAAGTGCTCGATCAGGTCGAGGGTCTGATCACGCAGCCGGAGGTCTTCGTCCAGCAGCTGCTGATTAGCGGTGATGATCGTTTCAATCTTAGCCGCGTGCGACTGCTTCGCGATGCGCACATTCTTGAGGTCGCCTTCGGTCCACCGCCGCAACTCGAGGCGGCTCCGGGTCAGACTGATCTCCAAACTCGCGATCTCCTCCTCGTTGGCCAAATAGCTCTCGAGCCAGCTGAACCGCGCTTTTGTATACTTTTTCATTATGGCCACCCCTTGTGCTAGAATTGAGTGTCGAATCAATTCGTGGCCGTCCTTCGGGGTGGCCCTTTTTATTTTCCAAATTAGCCTTGCGCGCGGCGGAAGCCCCATTGCGCCGGAGCTGGCTTATTTTCCAAACTGACTGCACCAGTCTTCGACCGTTCCATGTTTGCCTTCCTGGCGGCGCGCTGCTTGCGGCGCTTGGCTTTGATGCGCTGGCCCTTCTTACCCACTACTTTCGCTCCTTCAACATTTGACGATAATCATCTGCCTTGGCCTTGAACTCCGCATCAAGCGCTGATTGCTTAGCCTCAAACTCGCGATCAAACTCATCGTTCTCTTTTTTAATCTCACGCCAAGCGTGATGACCGATAATGGACACTATCACGAGAAAGGCCAGTACGATGCCGACAAGCACGAAGAAGATGGTGAGGATCACTGCTTGCCAGCTCATTGTTCATCACCTTCGATGAGCTCGGTCTGCCCGTCCGCCTCTTTGCCCTTACCGTCCAGATCAAGCTCGGTCTGGCCAGGCACGAAGGTCAGCTGCGCAGTGCCCTTAAGTACCTTGGCGAAGCCGTCTCGCTTGCCCTCCAGCTCTTTCGACGGGATGCGCACCTTGAGCTCCATCACCTGGTCGTCGTTGACGGTCTTCTCGGTGGCGGTGAGTACGGTGCCGGTTACCTTGATGCTG
>NZ_JABEKX010000011.1 GCF_013407595.1 Lacticaseibacillus absianus | reverse complement strand
GGTTGTACTTCTTAGCCATAACAGATCCTCCAGTAATCATACTTTGATGTCATTATACTAGATTCACTGTCTCACTTTTGAGGGTAACACCAGAGAAGCCTGTTGTACATTCAGATCGAGGGGCTCATTACAGGTGGCCGGGGTGGATTGAGTTGATGGATGAATTTGGCTTCACACGTTCTATGTCGAAGAAAGCCAGAACCCCAGATAATGCTCAAGCAGAGAGCTTCTTTGGTCACCTAAAAACTGAATTCTTTTATAACAGAAGTTGGCTAGGAAAATCTATTGACGATTTCACCAAGGAACTCAACCAGTATATTGAGTGGTATAACACTAAATGAAGAAAAAAGTTTTAGGAGGAAAGAGCCCACAAGAATACCGTCAGAACATGGTTGCCTGAGGTTGAAAGTCCAGAAAAACGTCCGCACGCCCACCTTAATAGCGGCTTGTCAAAATACTCTTCAAAAAAGCTTATCAAGGCTTATATATTCTCCTACACCCCAATAAGCTCGTTCAACGAATACCAATCAGGATCGAGTCGTCAAACTTCCGTTGGACAAATGGTACCCGTGCACAACCCCAGTCATAACGACAACGACTTTTCCGACTCGATGAACATTACGGCCGCTGGCTTGTATGAATCCACAGCAATAAATGGTGGTAAAAAAACGTACAAGTTAATCGGATACGATGATTTAACCTTAAAGAATAAAGAGCTAGATATTGACTCAGTTGATACCGGGTTTTCAATCCACGCGGACTTTCCTGAGGGGAAGTCGCTGACCAGTATTGAGAAGCAGCTTAATAAAGACGGCGAAGTATTGCCACAATAAATATTCAAATCACTTCAATAGAAAGAGCGCCGAGATAAAAAAATCGGATCTAGAATTTTTGGTGTTGATACTAATAACGCCAGAGATTCTAGATCCATCTTTGTATAACAAAAGAACACCTAGTCTCCTCGGTGCTATGCTTTAAGCGACGAAACCCAAACAAAGCGAGGTATGACTAGATGTCCGACTTAAATAGTACTCTTAAGCTGCTTGGAATTACAGATTCGAATATCACGGTCAGTGATGTACGTGATGAGATCCGCGGTCACGGCCAGGGTCGTAAGAAGTATCAGGTGGTTCATGCAGAACTGACGTATTTCCTAGAACGCTGTCCAAGTTGTGGCATGCCGGCATTGCGACGCAATGGGCACATCCGTACGCGTATTCACGTCAACGGCCCAACTGATTGCCCGGTAATCCTAGAGTTGGATAAGCAGCGCTGGCGTTGTCGTAACTGTCGGTCAACTCTCACTGCCACGACGCCCGTCGTAAAGCCTAATCATGCGATCTCTACCGGAATTTCGGAGTATGCGCTCAAGCTCTCTAAACTTGCTATACCAGGGAAACAGATAGCTTCTATTACTGGTATCTCGACGACTTCTATTGAGCGCATCATCGACGATGATATCAAGCCGCATCCGCTCAACTACCTCCCAGTAAATTTGTGTTTTGATGAGTTCCGTTCGACTCACTCCACAATGTCATTTATCTGTATTGACGCAGATACTCACAAAAGGGTCACAGTGCTTGGTGATCGTCTCTCAGCGACCATTAAGGACTTCTTCAAGAGCCACTATTCGAGCGAGCAAAGAGCCGGCGTCAAACACATCTGTATGGATATGAACGCCGCCTACCAGAACTTTTTGGTGTTACCCTCAAAAGTGAGACAGTGAATCTAGTATAATGACATCAAAGTATGATTACTGGAGGATCTGTTATGGCTAAGAAGTACAACC
>NZ_JABEKX010000010.1 GCF_013407595.1 Lacticaseibacillus absianus | reverse complement strand
TGCCGCGCTTCATCATGGAGGATTAGCTCAGTTGGGAGAGCGTCTGCCTTACAAGCAGAGGGTCACAGGTTCGAGCCCTGTATCCTCCATTGACCCGCAAGGGTCCGGATCCACGCGGAAGTAGTTCAGTGGTAGAACATCACCTTGCCATGGTGGGGGTCGCGGGTTCGAATCCCGTCTTCCGCTTCGTCGTTTGCGGCGAAGAACTGAATATGCACCCATAGCGCAACTGGATAGAGTGTCTGACTACGAATCAGAAGGTTGTAGGTTCGACTCCTACTGGGTGCATTGTTCGGGAAATAGCTCAGCTTGGTAGAGCACCTGGTTTGGGACCAGGGGGTCGCAGGTTCGAATCCTGTTTTCCCGATAGGAACGATGCACATCGTTCTTTTTAATTGAAGTTTTTTCGCGGTGTAGCTCAGCTGGCTAGAGCGTCCGGTTCATACCCGGGAGGTCGAGGGTTCGATCCCCCCCGCCGCGATCGAGCTTGGACCTTTAGCTCAGTTGGTTAGAGCAGACGGCTCATAACCGTCCGGTCGTAGGTTCGAGCCCTACAAGGTCCATCTGTCTCTTTACAGGGTGGGCTGCGTTGGCTATAATATTTCTTGTTATCGCGGGATGGAGCAGTCTGGTAGCTCGTCGGGCTCATAACCCGAAGGTCGTTGGTTCAAATCCAGCTCCCGCAATTGGTTCCATGGTCTAGTTGGTTAGGACGCCTGCCTGTCACGCAGGAGATCACGGGTTCGAGTCCCGTTGGAACCGGTGTCGGCTCGGTAGCTCAGTTGGTAGAGCAATGGATTGAAGCTCCATGTGTCGGCAGTTCGATTCTGTCCCGCGCCAGTATCCGCACACTGCGGGTGTAGTTTAGTGGTAAAACCACAGCCTTCCAAGCTGTTGTCGCGAGTTCGATTCTCGTCACCCGCTGGATCGGGTTATGGGCCTATAGCTCAGCTGGTTAGAGCGCACGCCTGATAAGCGTGAGGTCGATGGTTCAAGTCCATTTAGGCCCATTAACTGAATATTATGGAGACGTACTCAAGTGGCTGAAGAGGCGCCCCTGCTAAGGGTGTAGGTCGGGAAACTGGCGCGAGGGTTCAAATCCCTCCGTCTCCGTTGTTTATGGCCCGTTGGTCAAGTGGTTAAGACACCGCCCTTTCACGGCGGTAACATGGGTTCAAATCCCGTACGGGTCATGCCAAACATAAACTTTTTTCAGATGGAGAATTACCCAAGTCTGGCTGAAGGGAACGGTCTTGAAAACCGTCAGGTGGGGAAACCCACGCGAGGGTTCGAATCCCTCATTCTCCTTTAACATTATCGCGGGATGGAGCAGTCTGGTAGCTCGTCGGGCTCATAACCCGAAGGTCGTTGGTTCAAATCCAGCTCCCGCAATTACAACTCAATATTGTTGGTTCCATGGTCTAGTTGGTTAGGACGCCTGCCTGTCACGCAGGAGATCACGGGTTCGAGTCCCGTTGGAACCGTTAATGGCTCGGTAGCTCAGTTGGTAGAGCAATGGATTGAAGCTCCATGTGTCGGCGGTTCGATTCCGTCCCGCGCCATTTCTGGAGGATTAGCGAAGAGGCTAAACGCGACGGACTGTAAATCCGTTCCTTCGGGTTCCTAGGTTCGAATCCTAGATCCTCCATTTATAGGGATATAGTTTAAAGGTAGAACTACGGTCTCCAAAACCGTCAGTGTGGGTTCAATTCCTACTATCCCTGCTTTTAATGATATGGCGGTATTGGTGAAGTGGTTAACACACTGGTTTGTGGATCCAGCATACGTGGGTTCGATTCCCACATACCGCCCTTGATTGGGGTATAGCCAAGTGGTAAGGCAACGGACTTTGACTCCGTCATGCGCTGGTTCGAATCCAGCTACCCCAATTGCTCTGAGAGCTAGCTTTTGGCGGTGTAGCCAAGTGGTAAGGCAAAGGTCTGCAAAACCTATATGCGTCGGTTCGAATCCGATCACCGCCTTTCTTGGGGATGACGCCAAGAGATTAACTGAATATGCCGGTGTGGCGGAATAGGCAGACGCGCTGGACTCAAAATCCAGTTCCAGCAATGGAGTATCGGTTCGACCCCGATCACCGGTATTGAGTCCGCTTTGACAGCGGACATTAGGACCCTAAACGTTGACGTATCAGCGTTTAGGGTTTTTGATTTGCCGTCAGAACTTACGCGGGGCGGCCAATCGCGCCCAAACTGTAAGCACCCAATAACCGACCGCCTTGCAAACTAAGAAGGGGCGTAATCCGCATTCTCGGATTACGCCCCTTCGTTGTTCAAGCAATCTCTT
>NZ_JABEKX010000001.1:266521-1167741 GCF_013407595.1 Lacticaseibacillus absianus | reverse complement strand
ACTAGCGAATTGACTTCGCAATGTTTAATTCTCTTCGATTCAAGATCGAAAAGCCCTATCACATAACGAAACTTTGTTCAGTTTTCAAAGGACTACCTTGTCCAAAAGACAACTTGATAAGTCTATCAGGTGGACGATCTGGTGTCAAGGACGACTCGGAAAAACTTGATTGAATAAAGATTCAATATCTGGTTTTTCATAAGCCGCCGCGGTGACAACGTTGACTATAATACCAACTGAGATTCCCCGGGTCAAGCCCTTTTTGCACAAAAAAAGCAGCCGCTTCTCAGCGACTGCATAAAGATACGGCTCACGCCTCAGCGGTGATGACCGTCTGGCCGCCCATGTACGGGACCAAGACATTCGGGATCGTGACGCTGCCATCTGCGTTCTGGTAGTTCTCGAGGATCGCAGCCACGGCCCGACCCACAGCCAAGCCTGACCCATTGAGCGTATGGACGAGCTGCGGCTTGCCATTCTCGTCACGGTAGCGGATCTGCGCCCGACGCGCCTGAAAGTCCGTGCAGTTAGAGCAACTGGAGATCTCGCGGTAGCGGTCCTGTGCGGGCAACCACACTTCCAAGTCATTGGTCTTCGCGCTGGTGAAGCTGGCGTCCCCCGCAGCCAACGTGATCACGTGATACGGCAAGTTCAACTTCTGCAACAGGTCTTCTGCATCGTGAACCAGCCGCTTCAGCTCCGTCCAGGAGTCTTCTGGTTTGCAGAACTTGACCATCTCGACCTTGTTGAACTGATGCATGCGGATCAGCCCCCGGGTATCGCGCCCCGCGCTACCGGCCTCAGAGCGAAAAGCCGGTGACAACGCGGTGAAGCTGACCGGGAGCTTATCGGCATCCATGATCTCGCCGCGGTAGTAGTTGACCAGGGGCACTTCGGCGGTCGGGATCAGCGTCAGCGGCTCGCCTTCGTTGGTGATCGTATACACGTCTTCCGTGAACTTGGGAAATTGGCCGGTGCCAAACATCGAGTCCGCGTTGACCAGATACGGCGTCATCACTTCGGTGTAGCCTTCCTTAGCGTGCTCATCGAGAAAGAAGTTGTACACGGCGCGCTCAAGGCGCGCCCCCGCCCCTTTGTAGTAGACGAAGCGGCTACCAGAGACCTTGGCCGCCCGTTCAAAGTCAAGGATCCCCAACGCTTCACCCAGCTCAAAGTGCGCTTTGGGCGTGAAATCGAATACGCGAGGCGTGCCCCACTGGTACTCCTCACGCGCATCTTCTTCCTTCATGGACATCGGCACATCATCCGCCGGGAAGTTGGGCAGGCGGACCAAGATGTATTGGACCTTGGCCTCGATCGTCGCCAACTGCTGGTCGAGGGCACTGATCTCCTGGCCGACCGCGCGCATGGCCGCGATCTGCTCATCGGCGTTCTCCTTGTTGCGCTTCTTCTGCGCGATCTCGCCGGAGACTGCGTTGCGCTGCGCCTTCAATTCTTCGGTCTTGACGATGGCCGCCCGGCGGTCCTCATCAAGGGCGAGCACCTCGTCGATCTCCTCTGGCTTGACGCCGCGTGCGGCAAGCTTGGTTTTGGCCCAATCCGGGGCCTGACGCAATTGCTTGATATCTAACATGATGATCCTCCTTATCGTTCGATCCGTGTGAGCGCCAAAAAGAGCCTTCTTCGCCCAGCAAATACTGGGACGAAAAAGGCTCTTTCCGCGGTACCACCCAAGTTCAGTCCGAAGACCACCCTCAAAGCCTGCTAACGGTCAGTTGCCGTGCGGCATTACGCCGCCCACTGTCGCGCTGGAATGCGGGCTTGAATGGCTTGCACCGACCGCCATCTCTCTACACTGCCCTTAGGCGCCTAATCACGTGTTTGATCCTTATACCGTCAATATACGATATTCACCGGTCACTTGCAAGCCCCCTGCTCACGTGAGCGCCGCCTGGATCGCGACCAAAGCCGGCCGATCCAAGATCTGGATCACGCTGGGCTGAGGTTGACTCAGCCATCCCTGTGCCGCAAACGCCTTGAGCTTACGGCTCACCGTTTCGGGCGTCGTACCCAGATACTGCGCCAGCTCCTTTTTCTTCATCGGCAGGTGAAAGCGCTCGGTGCCTTGGTTCAACAGAAACGTCGCCAAGCGGGCGTCGACCGGTGCCGTCGCCAGGGTCGCCTGCTGCTCCAACGCGTCGATGCGCTTCGTCAACGCCTGGATCACCGCGAGGCTGACCGCCGGCTCCTTGGCCAACAGCTGCTGAAAATCCTGCTTGTAAAGGACGCAGGCAGAGACCGACGCCATCGCCACCGCGGCCGCGGTGTGCGTCTCGGCAACAAACAGCGCGTGATCCCCGTCGAATTCGCCGGGGCCAAGGACCCGCACGATCTGTTCACGCCCATCCGCACTGATCCGCGCGATCTTCACCTGACCCTGATGGATGATGTACAGTGCGGCTGCTGGGCTGCCCGCTTGATACAGCGGCGTTCCCGCCGCCAAGTGCGTGTGCTGGACCGCGGCCCCGATACGCGTCAGGACCGGCGCCGGCAAATGCCGAAAGATCGGCACGGTCGCCACGCACTGGTGCGGCTCAGTAGTCAACCTCGCCCCCCAAGCTCAGCTTGTCATCCCAGACCTGGCGCACGGTCGCATACAGCTCACCGAACCAGTCGTTGGAAGAGTTTGCCGCCCACTTGTAGGTGAGCTTGTCCCCCCGCTTCTCGACCGCATCTGGCACCGTTGAGCTCTCGATCACCAGGTCAGCCTCGCCTGCGCGCTCTGGCGGCAGCAGTTCGACGAAGGGCTGGCTGATCAAGAACGCTAACAGGTCGACATACCCCAGCACGGTCTGCTCGATCAGCAACGCGACCTTGACCTTCACCGGTGGGAGGAACTGGATCGCAAGCTGCAACAAGTTGTGGTAATAAGACGTGACCAGCGTCTCGAGGGCGTGGTCGAACCCGGTCAGCTTACGGGTGAAGACCACGTGTTCGAGCGTCTGGTGGACCTTCTTGGCCAGGGCCGGGTTGTCCGGCGTCTGACGCAGCTTATCGTTCATCTCGTACGCGATCGCCTGTGAGATATCGTCACCGAACTCCAGCGTCGCCACGGTGTTGGCCAGCAAGTTCGCACGCAGCATGTTCATCGCCTGCGCTGGAAGCTGATTTTGCTCAACGAAGCCGACCGGTAACTTGGCCAAAAAGTCGATCACCAGCGTATAGATCTCCGGATTGTACCGCTTGAAGCGCTGGAGCGTCTTGTCGAGGTCACTGGAGCTGGTGGTGACATAAAACGGCAGGAAGTTGAACAAGAAGTAGACCGCCGCGCTTTCGCCCAGCTGCTCGGACAGGCTCAGTTGCGGCCACAAAAAGGCGTCACCGAGTTCCTCGAACAGGTTCGCCGTCGGGTACTTCAGGGTCAGGGTCTCCTCGTCGTACGGGATCGGCTGGCCGTCGCGGATCCGGTAGTACGAGATCGCCACGTAGTACATCGCGATCTCCCGGGTGACGATATTCGGTGTGCCGACGTCGTATAAGCGCACGACCCGATCGACCAGCTCACCGGCGACCTCCCGCTGTACGGCCTCGAACGGCCAGACGGCCCCGTCTGTCGCTAACCAGAAGATCATGGTCAAAAACAGCCGGATCCGCTTCTCCTCGCCCTGGATACTCAGGGTCTCGTAGGAGAAGCGCACGCCGAACTTGCGTGAAAAGTCGCGCAGGGCCTTCAAGTGCCGCAGCATCGTCGCCTTGCTGGTCTCCTCGTGGGCCAAGAAGGCCTCGAAGGTCGGGTAATCGTGGCTCAGCAAGGCTTGCAAGAACTGGTACGGGTGGCTCTGCGTGACAAAATACGCCCGCACTTCGCTCGATGACAGGTTGAACAGTTTTTTGGCCGAGCTGCCCTTGCTCCCGGTCATGGCTTCGAGCACCGCGACCAATCCGTTGTACGTGTTGTACACGCTGCCATAGTTGCGTCCCGTCAGCGAAGCGATCTGCTTAAGATTAACGTCCTTGACGAGCGGTCGGTGCGCGCGCTCCGCGGTCAAGCGGTCCGCCACTGGTGTCTGGGCGGTCCGTGAGTTGACAATCTTGCGGAACAAGCTCATTTTTTCTGCCTCTGACATGGACAAAAAGATATCTTCGCGTCCCCGCATGGTGAATTCCCCCAAAAATAAAAGCGTCTACGATATACCGGGTAATTATAACCTTTAATATTAGTTGTTTTCAATTCGATTTTTCGAAAAATGAGTGTCGACGACCCGGTCGGCTGCCCCGCTTTGGGTTGCAATCTCGGGCCGCCACCAGTAAGATATGACAAGCGCGGCCTTCGCCGCAATCCGACCACCTGAGCCTCAGGTGGGACACCCAAAAAAAGAGGACAACCATGACACTGATCGTATTAGCGGGGACTATCGGCGCGGGGAAGACCAGCCTGACGACGATGCTCGCCGAACACCTAGGGACCCGCGCCTTTTATGAATCCGTCGATGACAACGAAGTCCTGCCCCTGTTCTACCAGGACCCGAAGCAGTATGCCTTCTTGCTTCAGATCTACTTTCTGAACAAGCGCTTCGATGCGATCAAGCAGGCCTACTCCGAGGACAACAACATCTTGGACCGCTCGATCTTCGAAGACTCCCTACTGTTTCACCTGAACGCCGACCTCGGGCGGGCGACTGCGACGGAGGTCCGAGTCTACGACGCCTTGCTGGCGAATATGATGCAAGAGCTCCCCTATGCCGCGTACAAGAAGCGGCCCGACCTGCTGGTCCACATTCGCGTCTCCTTCGAGACCATGCTCAGCCGCATCCAGCGCCGGGGGCGCAGCTACGAGCAGCTGGAGGTCGACCCGTCGCTGTACACTTACTATCAGGAACTCAACCGCCGCTACGACCAGTGGTATACGGACTACGCTGAGAGCCCGAAGATGCAGATCGACGGCGATGTCTTGGATTTTGTCGAGAACCCGCAAGATCGCCAGACCGTGCTCGAGTTGATCGACGCCCAGCTTGCCGCGATCCAAGCCTGACCGTCACGCCCCTGTCACCGGGGGCTTTTTTGATGGACGCCGGGGTGTCGCGTCATGCTTATTATCCTATTTTATTATTTTGAGATTTTGATATACTGGAGATGATAAAAAGATGGGGAGAGGAGGACACGCGCTGATGCGATTCGAAGAGATCTTCTTAGAAAAAGCCGACCTGCAAAAATTCGAGATGTTTCGCCTGCTGGCCAGCCAGCATCACGACGCCCTGACGATCACCGACCTGAGCGCCCGGATGCGCCTCTCGTACCAGCAGACCTATAACATCTTCCAGGAGCTGCTCGGTGACGTGATCAGCCTGACGGGTGAGACCCGGGCGGCCGCTAAGCGTCTTTTGATCCGCGGCAGCCTCGAGCTGTCCCTCGACAGTTATCGGTGCACGCTGCTCGGAGAAGCAGTCGCCTTTCAGTTCATGGACTACCTCGCCCAGACCAGCCAGCCCAGCGTTGACCAGTTCGCGGCCGACCACTTCATCAGCCACTCGACTTTATTACGGAAGACGACGACGCTGCGCAAATTCCTCGGACAGTACCGGATCAAGGTCTCGCTGACCCAAGCCAAGTTCACCGGCGATGAGAAGCAGATCCGCCTGTTTCTTCAGGCTATGTATTGGCTCGGCTACCGCGGCTTGAAGTGGCCGTTTCGCGCGATCGATCAACAGGCGCTAGCCGCCCAGTACCGCGTCTTGCCCAACGCCGCGACGGAACCGATCCGCGCACTGCAAGAGCAAGTCTTCTGGGCAGTGTGTCGGACCCGGATCGCGCACGGGTGCGTTGTACGCTGGTCGGCACCGGCCACGCAGCTGTTTGCCGGCTACCCAGTCGAAACAACGCTGTATCCCGCGCCGCTCTTCCCGCGCCTGACCCCGCAAGAGCTCCTGAGCGAAAGCAGCTTCTTCGAGTTCTTCCAGCACAAAAACCTACGCTTCACCCCGATCACACCGCAAGAAGATCAGCTGCTCAACTACCTCAAGCGGCCACGCAATCCCGGCTGGGTCGTCGTCGAGCGCATGATGGCGGCGCTATCTGCCTACGACGCCGAGGCAGCCGCGCCGCTGTGGGAAGACCCCCAGTTAGTGATGAACATGCTGCGTTTAGCCACCGCGTTTTTCGTCCTGGACGGCAACTACGTCAAGCAGGCGGACTTCTTCGCCAGCGCGCAGCTGACCTACCGCCAGACCCAACTGCGGGCGCTACTGGCGCAAGCGGTGGCCGAACTGCCACAGACCAGCGGGTTCACCGCATTTCACCGGGATCAGGCGCAGTTCGTCGAGCTCGCGTTCTTCCTGTTCGTCCCCTACCTCCACCGCTTCCGGTGGGGCAACACGGTGAAGGTCAAGCTCGTGATGGCCACCAGCGACATCGTGAACGGTGAGATCCGCGAGTTCCTCGCGAACATCCACATCGTTCAGATCCTGCCGCACGACGCGCCCATGACCGGCGCCGATCTGATCGTCACCGCGCCAGACGATTTTATTGCCCCCGAGCAAGTGTTCCAGCAAACCGACGCGGTCACCTTCAACTGGTACCTCAATGCGACCGAGACAGACTACTACCTGCTTTACCAGCAGATCTACCAACTCTATCAAGCCAAGCTGCGCCCGACGGCCACCCCGCAGCAGGCATGACCCGCTGGACCCCAAACAATCTAAGATTAGTTCCGGTAAGAGCTGGTGAATTTTCCAGTTCTTACCGGAATTTTCTTTTTGCTCGCTACACTGAAGATGAAGCTAAGATCGAACATAACCCAAGGGACTTCGAGTCCGTAACACAAAAGGATCTCCGTCATCTTCGTCGCGCAAATCTGGTTTAAGATCGTGGGCCTTCAAGGTCGTGTTTAGGAAATGAGTTACGAGAAGAAGATGCGGGCTAGCTTCACCAATTTAGAAAGGGAGTAATATTTTGTCCGATGTATTCGCATTGGATGTTTCTAAAGGCCACAGCTACGGTGTTTGGTATCGTGGTGACCAGTGCTTGCAGGAGTTCGAATGTGTGCACAACCAGCTCGGCTTCGCTCAGCTTGACCAAATGCTCAAGCAAGCGGATGACCCGGTCGTGTACTTCGAAGCCACAGGGATCTATTCACAGCCATTAGTACGCTTCTGCCAAGACCATCAATTACGGTATGGCCGCTTGAACCCGCTGGAGCTACACCTGCATTCAGAGAGCTTACGCCGCGTGAAGACCGACCAAAAGGATGCCCACAGGATCGCGCTATCTGTGACGCATCACCAGTATCGATTGACCACTCCGTGGACACCTGAATATGAGCAGTTACGCCAATTGAACCGCTTCTACCAACAAGTGATGGATGAGGTCAAACTAACGCGGCTAAAGCTATATACAGCCCTCCAACAGACTTTCCCCGAAGTCGAGCAACTGTTTAGCTCTCGCGTATCGAAGCTGGCACTAAACGTGATCCTTTTATTTCCACACCCAGCCTTTGTGCGGGGGATCTCACGTACTTGCTTAAAGAACAAGCTGATGAGTGAGACCGATAAGAAACTGTCTCAAGCCAAAGGCTTGAAGTACGCAGAGAAGTTGAGCGCCTTGGCCAAGGATAGCTATCCCGCCGCCGATTCGGACAGTGTCCAAGTCCAAGAAGTGCAGTATTATTGTCGGCAGTTGATCGAGTTGGTCAAGCAAGAAGACAGCTTACGAAAACAAATGACGAGTGTCGCAGAGAGACTACCACAATTTCAGATCTATCAATCGATGCCTGGCATTGGGGCATTATCAGCCGCACAACTGGTCGGCGAGCTTGGAGATATATGTCGTTTTGATAATGCCAATCAAGTCAACGCATACGTTGGGATCGATCTGAATCGTTATCAATCTGGCAAGTACACACGACAAGACCATATCAATAAGCGGGGTAATCCTCACGCGCGTGCCTTGCTTTATCTGATCGTCAGAAACATGATCCGGCAAAAGGCCGCCGCGCCCAATCATATTGTCGATTATTACTACGAACTAAAAAACAACCCTATCCCGAAACGGGATAAGGTTGCCGTCGTGGCTTGTATGAACAAGACACTGAAATGCCTATATGCCATGGTAATGGCAGGCACTAAGTATCGTTACCGATACACGGACTCGAAGTCCACTATTAGCGCGGAGTCATAAGCTCCTACACCTGTATAGTAGTTCAATCCAGGTCGTTTTTAAAGGGGAAGTGAGGAGGTTTATTTAGCTTACCCAAAAAGTGACGACCGTTTGCGGCCCACCCCACTAGTACCAAACCCTCAGCCTAAATACCTAAATCCAAGACCTAAGTTCAATACCTAAGTTCAAGACCTAAAACCTAGTTCAAAACCCTTGACTAATCGTAGGAACGGGTTGTGACATAACCCCCTGGTGGCACGACTATTCCAGAACGTTACGTGCCATAACGCAACGCCCTTTCTAACGCATGTCTGCCTGTAACTCACTGCGTTCGAACGGGCAGCGCAAGCCGTATAAGAGAGACCCCCTGCAAAACCTAAGTTCGGGTTTTGCAGGGGGTCTCTCTTATACTCTGGGCTAAAACCGCGCTATGGCACAGCCCCATTTTGGTTGATCATCAGCTGAACGCCTCGACCTCAAGCGTCACCGTCGGCGTGCTAGGGCGCTGGGCCGCAGCGTGGTAGAGGCACGCAAGCTTCGGCGTATTATTGGCGAGTTCATACATCACAATCGTCATCAGCTCGAACCGGGTGAACAGGCGCGGCGTGCGCGGTTGCTGATCGAGCCACGCTGAGAACTGCATCTCAAAGTCCGCCAGCGTCCAGTTCAGTCGCCCAAGCAAGGCCTTGAGCATCTGCTTTTCGAACGACGTGACCTTCGCCCACGTCGTCGCGTAACTGAACGTCAGTGGATCGACCGGCCCACGAATGTCGAGATCCTGGTCGATCAAGGCCATCAGCGTCTTGACGGCGTCTTCGTCGTGTTGGGTGTCGAACTCAAGCCGCAGCTGGTGCCGCAACAAAATCGCCAAGTAGGCGGCATCGTCGCGGAAGCGCCGCTTCGCCTGGGCCAGCAGGTCCTGCAACAGGGGGTACCCGACCCGCTGTGGTTGCCAAAACAACCGGCGCGCCCGCGCAAAGTCGATCACATCCGGCAAGTAATACTCATGGATCCACAACCAGTCTTCGATGTCGACCAAGTCGCGCTGCCCGTCTGCGGTCAGCACATAGTGCGTCGGCGATCCCTGCACGGGCTTGATCAAGCCGCGTTGATGCAGCTTGATGATCGTTCGGTCCGGGTCTAAGTGGTACCGTTCATGCCACACCGGGTCCGAACACGTATCTGTCGCGTCGGCCATGGTCAGCATATAAAGAAACACCTTGGTCGCTGGTGTCAACCGCATCGCGCTGTCCCCTTCCCCCAATATCTCCCCCATTGTACCCACTGGTGAAAACGCTGTCAACCCGCCGGCCGGTCCGCGCACCTGGGCGACGCCTCTGGCGCCGCGAGGCACCGGTGGCGCCCCACGGCGCCAAAAGACCCGGGCCCGCGATCACCCGGGGCCCGGGCCTGTCGTCCGCGTCAATGCAGCGACTCACTGCTCGGCTTGTTGGATCGCCGCCAAAACATCCGGACCGTCAAGGGCGCGCGCCATGAACGCGGGGTCGTCGATCGGGAGGTGGAGCTGAACGTCGGCAAACAACTCGGTCTCAAGCACGCCGGCCACACCGGCCCAATCCAGCACGTGCCCGCCAAAGTCATGCGCGTCGCTCAAAAAATGTAGGTGAAAGCCCGGCGCCGCCATGCCGGCGTAGAGTGTCGGCGAATAATAGCCGATCAGCGTGCCAGTGACCGAGCGGGCGTCAAAGATCCGCTGCGCCGCGGCGGTGGCCGTCAGTGTCGGATAAGGCGCCACTTGCTTGGCCACCACGCGGGTGCGCATCCGGGCAAACGTCCCGTGGACGCGCACCGCCGCAAACGCATTGGCCGTACCAAGCGTTGTCAGCACCTTGGCCTGGGTCTCTGCCGCGGTCGCGGCCGTCAGCAGTCCGTGCCCCGCGAAATCAGCGGGGTGCACGTTGGCGAACGGGACCCGCTCGGTCAAGGCAGGCTGCCGCACCGCGCCTTGCGCATCGACTTGATAGACCACGCCAGCCAGAATGATCAGTTCGCCGTCAAGGCCGGTGAGCGTCCCGATCCCAGTATCCCCGTGGGTCAGCAACTCGGCCAACGTCTGCGTGCCTGCAAACCCGCCAGGGACTAGATTCGCGAGCGTTCCATGTTGATATAACATCACGTGCCTCCTTGACTAGAACTGATCGGCCAGCATCGCCTCAGCCAGCTTCGGGTTATCCGCGTAGTCGACTGGGATGTCAACGACGACTGGACCTGCCGTGGCAAACGCTTGGTCGAGCACTGCGTCTAGCTCCGCCGGTTGCGTCACCCGCAAACCCGTCGCGCCGAAACTCTCGGCGTATTTGACGAAGTCGACCGGTCCAAAGTCCACCCCAGCGGCGCGCCCGTATTTGGCTTCTTCTTGGAACTTCACCATATCGTAGTGGCCATCGTTCCAGATGATGTGCACGAGGTTCGCGTGCAACCGCACCGCAGTCTCCAACTCCTGGCTCGAGAACAAGAAGCCACCGTCACCAGACACCGACACGGCCTTTTCACCCGGGCGGACCAGCGTGGCGGCGATCGCCCACGGCAAGGCCACCCCAAGCGTCTGCATCCCGTTGCTGAAGAGCAAGCGCCGCGGTTCGTAACTGCGGAAGTGACGCGCCATCCAGATATAGAAGCTCCCGACGTCGACCGCCACCGTCATCTGATCGGTGACCCGCTTCTGCAGCGCCGCGATGATTGCAAGCGGGTGAACCAGCCCCGGTCGGCTGACCGGCGGCACGTCCCGCTGCGTGAGCTGGGTCTGCAAGTGATCGAGGTAATCCTTGGCCTCTGGGGCCACGCGGTAGCCGCGCAGCAGTGGGATCAGGACATCGAGCGTCTGGGCAATGTCACCGACCAACTCGTTTTCCGGTTGAAAATCATGGTCGATCTCGGCTGTCCGAGAGTCGATGACGATCACGCGGGCATCCCCGCTCGGGTTCCAGTTCCGCGGCTCGTACTCGATCGGATCGTAGCCGATCGCCACGACCAAGTCGCTGCGCTGAAGCAACTGGTCGCCTGGCTGGTTGCGAAACAGCCCGACACGGCCGAAGAAGTCGTGCTCCTGGGCATGGGAGACGATTCCGGCCCCCTGGAAGGTCTCGACCACCGGCAGATCCGCCACCGCCAGCAAGTCACGAATCGCGGCCGTGACCGGCTCGGACGATGCGCGCATCCCCAACAGCAATACGGGCAGCTTGGCGTCTTTGATCTGCCGGGCCAGGTCGGTCATGTCTGCTGGGCTGGCCGGGCCAAGGCGTGGCGCCTGCAGCGGGTGGACCGCCTGGGTCGTGACCGGGCTATCGGTCACGTCCTGTGGGATCGACACGAAGCCTGCCCCTTGCTTGCCGGACTCCGCGGCGCGAAACGCGTTGGCGATCGTCTCACTGATGTTATCGGGGTCCTGCACCTCAACGGCGTACTTCGTGATCGGGGCGAGCATCTCCGCATTCTTCATGCTCTGATGTGCGGAACGTTGCAGGTCCGCACGCTTGACCTGCCCGGAGATCGCCACCACCGGGTCCCCTTCCGCCGTCGCGGTGACCAGCGGCGTTGCGAGGTTCGACACCCCAGGGCCTGAGGTCGTCAGCACAACGCCGGCCTTGCCGGTCAGTCGACCGACGCCTGCAGCCATGAACGCCGCGTTTTGCTCATGGCGCGCAACGATTAGCTTCGGTGCACGCGGGTCCCGGGGATAATCGAGACGTTCAAACAGACGATCGATCTTCGCCCCTGGGATTCCGAAGGCGAACTCGACCCCGTGATTGATCAGGCTATCGACGATCAGGTCTGCACCGTACTGCGTTTCTTCTGTCATAATGGCTCCTCCTCGATCCGTGTTTGCGGTTAACTGTTACATACATTATCACAAATCTGTGTCATGTCAAACTCGATTCAAGTGTTTTATCGTGATTATCAAGCAGTATCGCTGTACTGTTTAAGAAGAAAAACTGTTAAAGATTCCAGCGCGTCGACATGGTACCGGTTACATTTTACCGGTAAAAATAAAGGGGCGCCAGTTTGGCGCCCCTCCTGCGTGTTACTTCACCTCTAGGCGGATCTTCCCGATCCCTTGCGTGGCATCTTTGATCTGTAGGTCAAACCCAAACTTACCGAAGAGGTGTTCGAGCTTGGCGAAGTTATCACGGTCAAAGGAGCTCAGGTTCCCGTCGATCGTCGTGACATTCGCTTTCTTCGCTAGGTTGATAAAGGCGCGCAGGGCCAGCTGGGCCAAGCCCATGTTCTGGAAATCATAAAATGCGAGCCGCGATTCGGAGCCGAGTGTCTCCAGCACCGTGATGTGCATCGAGTTCGCCCACCGATTCAGATCAAACAGCAGTTGCGATTGAAAGTCAGCCTTAGAGTGGCCGTACTTGTCGACGTTCTCGAAGGGGGTGTAGACGCTGATCGTGAAACTGTTGCGCTTCTGGTTCTCGAGCTTGAAGTCCGTGTAGACAATGTACTGCGTCGCCTTCTGATCACCGGCCACTGGTGGCCGGTTCATGCTAGACAGGATCGTGAACTGCGGATCTTTCTCGATCGCGGCCAGCCGCTTCGCATACACCTGATCGTACTCTAATTGCGCACTCATTATTGAAACCTCCACGGGTAATGTTGGTTTCATTATAGCATTAATGGAGCAAAGCCACGAGCCTTCTTTTTTGATATGAAATGAAAAAAATAATTTCCATCACATTTCAGTTTTCTTGTTTTCATTTTCTAACAACTGACTATAGTACGCCTCGCGCCGCGGGGCACCGGGCGTCAAGGCCAGTGCAAGCGGCACCGTGAAGCGGTAGGTGAACCCCGTCCGGATCAACAGGGCGACGGAGCGCTGATTATCCGGGAAGACGCCAGCCCACACTTCCGTGATCCCGGTACGGCGCAGCTCCGCGAGCACCAACTGCAACACGGCAGTCATCACACCGCGGCCCCAGTAGCGTCGCGCCAGCGCGTAGCCCAATTCACGCGTACGGCCGTCCGGACCGTCTGCGGCGCGCGGGTAGATTCCGATCTGCCCGACAACGCGGCCCGCCAGGACGATCGCGTGCTCGTCGTGCGATCGGGCGATGAAGGCAGCTGCCTCTTCCGGGGTCGTCAGCGCGCGCATCCCCGCGGGCCCGATCACCTGCGGGTCGTTCGCGTACGCAAGAAGCGCCTGTGCGTCGGCGGCCTCAAATGGCCGCACCACGAGTGTGTCGGTCTGTAATCGCATGCGTCCACCCTCCTTGGATCTAGTGTACCACGGCGGCCGCCGCCGACGACAAAACAGGCGTCCGGAGATCCCGGACACCTGTCGGTTAGTCGCTACGGCCGTAAGCGACGAACTACTTCTTAACTTCGGTGAAGGTCACACGCTTACGCAACTTTGGAGAGTACTTCTTCAAAGACAGACGATCAGGCGTGTTACGCTTGTTCTTGGAAGTCAGATAGATCCGTTCGCCGGTTTCGGCGCAAGCAAGAAGAATGTTATCACGCATCTTACTTTCACCTCTTTCTATCAGATTACTAACCTAACTAGCATACCGGATTCTGGCGGAAAGTCAAGGGGAAATGCTTGTCAGCTGATCACGCGCCGATCTGCGGCGGGTGGCACGCCACATCGCCTGCGACCGCACGGTTGGCCCGGCCCAATTTTTTTTGCTGAATCGCTTGACCTGAAACGCGTTCCACACTTTAGACTGGGTCTGCAGGTAAGAAGAAGCGCCACCGCGGGGCGCGCCTGCAATCATACAACTGGAGGGATCAACATGTTTGCACTGTTCACCAAGAAGTCCGTCGCCATTGACGTCAAGCTGGACCAAGCCAACGAGCTCAGCGCCTTGCACGCGATCGCTGACACCGCGGCCGACAAGTTAGGGATCAACGCACAGGGGCTGAAGGCCAGCTTCATCGCCAGCGAGGTGCAGGGCACCCACCTGATCGCTGACCGCATCCTCCTGACACACACCACCACCCCGGACGTGCGCACCCCCAAGACCGTCCTACTTTCGTTCAAGGACCCAATCTTGTGGGGGGCGACCGGGATCGCGGTCGACTTTGCGCTGGCGATCGTCATGCCAGCGCAGGCCCCAGAAGGCGCGTACGCCACACTAGCCGCGTCGGCAGAAGCCCACCTTGTGGCGGCTGCCGACACGCTCGATGCGCTGAGATCCAACGCCTCAGCGCTGAACCAACTGAACCGCACGTTGCTCGATTGACTGCCTCTCCCGTCGGTCGCCGCGCCACGTGTCCCGGTTTTTCGCAGCGAGTCCCGCTAGTTCGGTCGCCTCCGACTAGTACGGGACTTTTTTTGCGGTACACTAGAAGTGAGAAAGGATGGTCGAGATGACAAACATTCACGATATCGCACGTGCCAGTGGCTACTCCGCCACCACCGTCTCGCGCGTCTTGAACCACCACAAATACGTTTCTGCTGCGGTCCGCGCCAAAGTCGAAGCCGTGATCCGTGAGCTCGATTATGTCCCCAATGATGTAGCGCGCGACCTCAGCCGCGGGCGCACGCAGACGATCGGCGTCGTGTTGCCAATGCTCGACCATCCCTATTACACCGACCTGATTGCTGGGATCATGCACGAGGCATTCGCGCAAGGTTACCGCGTCACCATGCTGCCGTCGAACTATGCGCCAGAAGTCGAGCAAGCGTATCTCGACCAGCTGCGCCGCAAAGCTTACGACGGTCTGATCTTCACCTCCCACAGCCTGGCGCTCGACGCAATGGTGCCTTACCTCAAGTACGGCCCCGTCGTGGTGTGCCAAGACCCCGAGGCCACCCCGCTACCCGCTGCCTACACCGACCGCGGGACCAGCTACCTCGACGCGTTCCAGTGGATCCAGGCGCATGGCTACCGGCGGATCGGCATGATGCTGCCCCGCGACCCTGCGCTCTCTGCGACTGCCGCGGCGATGGTTGCTGCCTACACCCAGGTGATGGGGACCTCACCGGATCCTGCCAACAACTGGATTGGCTCGATGACTTATGCGGACGGGGTCGCGGCCGGCGCGTTCTTCGTTCAGCGTCAGCCGGACTTCATCTTCGCTAACGGCGACGACATCGCCGCTGGCGTCCTGCGGTATTACCACGACCACGACCGCGTCGCCCCGCCAATGATGGGCCAGGAGAACCAGTTGAGCGCCCAGCTGATGGGGATCCCCTCGATCGACCACCACTTCAAGCGCGTCGGACGTGCCGCCTTAGCCCTTGCGATCGGCGCACGCACCGGTCAGGTACAGATCGATTCGGATTTCATCGCCCGCGATTGAAGAAAACCCCAGACAGCATGGCGGTTTCGTGATAGAATGAGACCATTATTAGAAAGCGGTGACTGGATTGAAGCAAGGAACAACTATCTTAACGCTCGACAACGGTTACCACCTCTGGACCAATACCCAAGGCACAGGCGATATCCACCTGCTCTGCCTGCATGGGGGTCCCGGTGGTAACCATGAATACTGGGAAAACTTCGGTGAACAGCTCGCTGACCTCGGGGTGCAGGTGCACATGTACGATCAGCTCGGGTCGTTTTATTCCGATCAACCGGACTACTCAGACCCCGAGATCGCGGCCAAGTACCTGACCACCGATTACTTCCTCGGTGAGGTCGAAGAGGTGCGCCAGAAGCTGGGACTCGATCAGTTCTACCTGATCGGCCAGAGCTGGGGTGGCGCGCTGACGCAACTCTACGCCTTGAAGTACGGCGAGCACCTCAAGGGCGCCATCATCTCCTCCATGATCGACAACATCGACGAATACGTGGAACACATCAACCTCGTGCGCGAGGAGGCCCTGCCGCCTTCAGCGGTCCGCTACATGCAGCAGATCGAGGCCGCCGGTCAGTGGGATGACGCCCAGTACCAGGCTTACGTCGACGTGCTGAACGCCGGTTACGTGGATCGCAAGCAGCCACCGGCGATCGCCCATCTGATCAACACCACCGGAACGGCGGTCTACAACGCCTTCCAAGGTGACAACGAATTCGTTGTCACTGGCAAACTCAAGGACTGGGACATCCGAGACCAGATCCACAACATCACCGTGCCGACGCTGCTGACCTTCGGCGAACACGAAACGATGCCGATGCGCTCCGCCCAGCGGATGGCAGAAGACATTCCCCACGCCCGCCTAGTCACCACGCCAGACGGTGGGCACCACCACATGATCGACAACGCCCCGGTCTACTTCAAGCACCTGAAGCAGTTCATCACCGACGTCGAGACCGACAACTTCAACGACTGACCACGCGTCTCAGCTCAGGCTGAGACGTTTTTGCGTTGGGCGCGCGCAAGCGTATAATCAAAAGCGCCAAAGGAGGCGACCACATGACAGACCTTGCTCGACTGATCGACTTAGCGCAGGCTGACCCTAACGTTCAGGCGATCGGCACGGAAGGCGCCCGCAACGATCACGAAGCAGTTGCAGACGCCTGGACCGACCTTGATGTCACCCTATTCGTCCGCGATCTGGCGGCCGCGGATGGTCATTGGTGGCTACATCAGCTCGGGACCCCCACGCTCGTGCAACACCTGACGGACACGCACCTGTTCGGGCCCGACACCCACACTTGGGAGAGCTGGCTGACACGCTACTCTGGGACCCGGCGAATCGACCTTAAGCTGGCGCCGGTCCAAGACCTTGCGGCGTACCTCGCGGGCAACAGCCTGAACACGCTGGTGTGGCAACGCGACGATGGCCGCCTCACCGCTAGGCCCACCAGTGCAGCGAGCCACTGGGTGCCGGTCCCGACGCAGACCCAGCTCAACAATTGCGCCAATGAGTTCTACTGGTGCGCCGGCAACGTAGTCAAAGGCTTGGCCCGGGGCAAACTCCTCTACGCCAACGAGCAGTTCAATGCGCACGTCCGCCCAGAACTGCTGCGGTTGCTGAGCTTCAAGGCCACGTTGGCCTGCGACGGACACTTCGATGCAGGCGTCTCGAGCAAATTTCTCTGGGCCACGCTGACCCCAGCGACCCAGAGCCAGCTAGCGGCGACATACGCGCAGACCGACCTGACGGCCACCCGACGCAGCCTCGATCATGCGCTTACCCTGTTTGAGACGACGCTTGACGGCTTCGTCCATTACGCGTCGGTACCGTACCGGGCCAGCGCCGTCGCGCAGCTACGCGACTGGCTAGCGACCCCGGCGCTTTTTGCCCGCTGATGATCACCGCGCATGCGGTTGTGCTAAACTGGAAGCAGATCAAACGTCCGGAGGGATCTTAATGAAAACTGTCACCGTCTACTTAGTCCGCCACGGTCAGACCTGGCTGAACAAGTACAACAAGATGCAAGGCTGGTGCGACTCCCCGCTGACTGAGTCCGGTCTAGCGGATGGACGGCGCGCCGGCGACGCCCTGCGCCACATCACCTTCACCCACGCGTATTCCAGCGACACCACCCGCGCGATGAACACCGCCAACCTCATCTTGGCCCAAAACTTCAACACCGACGTCCAACTGACGAGCACACCACTGTTTCGCGAACAGTTCTACGGGTACTTCGAAGGTGAAGACTCGCCCAAGGCCTGGTACGCTGTCGGGATGCCCCACGGCGTACGCACGTTCAAGGACCTGATCGAACGCTACGGTGTCGATGCCAGCAAAGACTTCATGCACGAAGCCGACCCCATCCATGATGCAGAAGACGCCTTGACGTATTGGACCCGCCTTCAGCAAGGCTTCAAGCTGCTGCGGCAGGAGAACCAAAACGGTGATAACGTCTTGCTGGTCACCCACGGCACGACGATCCGCAGCATCGTCGATAAGTTTGGCAAGCAGGACGGCTTCATCGTCACCGACAGTCCGCGCAACGGGTCGATCTCCAAGATCGCCCTGACGGATGAAGGCGTTAAGGTCTTAAGCTTCAACGAGCTGACGGTGATGTAGATGGCAAGCGCGGAGACCAAGCACCTGCTGGCGCACACCCTACGCGACATGATGGCAACCACGGCCTTGGATCACATCACGATCAACGCTTTGACGCAACGCGCCGGCGTGACGCGCAATACGTTCTACTACCACTTCGAGGACATCTACTCGCTGCTGGCCTGGGTGTATGAGCAGGAGATCGTGACGCAGATGGAGAAATACGCGCAGATCGACCGCTGGGACACCGCCTACGCGATGCTGCTAGATTACATCGACGATAACCGCTCATTTTGCCTCGCCAGCTTCAACTCCGTCGGTCGTGACCTGCTCGAGCAACTGCTGGCGACCGTGGCCGCCCAGCTGGTGCGGCGGGTCGTCGTCGATGCAGACCCGACGCTGCCCAAGCACCTGCAAGAAGACATCTGCAACTTTTACGGTCTGGCCATCGTCGCCCAGATCATTCAATGGCTGATGCATGGGCTGACCGAAGACAAAGCGGCGATGGTCAAACGGGCCCAGGTCATGCTGACCGGTGCGATGGCCAACGCCGTGCGCAACTCACGCACGATGATCTGAGCCCGACATCTCGGGCGCAACGAAGCCCGCCAGCGCCTCTTTGATAGAGGTGCTGGCGGGCTTTTTGGGGTCGGTCAGATAAGTCAGTCGAACATCTTCTTCGTCGCACGCAGCAGCGTCGGGATGTCCTTATCGTAACGCGGGGTCTTGACTAAGCGGCTCATCGGGATCCCCGCGAAGTGGTACGCGGCGATCTCGCCAGAGCGCACCGCGCTTTGCTCCGTGAAGACCATCTGGTAAGGCTGCTCGGCGAATTCACCGGTGAACGCAAGGTTCGTCGAATGCGCCGGGATCACCAGCGGCCGGTCCGACTTCGCCCGGTTGTTGAACAACGCTGAAGCGTAAGGCATGTAGGCCGGGATGCAGTTGATCACGCTGGCCATGATCTCGTCTTCCTTCTCGCGAATGTTGATCGGTCCGGGATCGACCATGCTGAGCTGACCGAGCAGCTCCTGCAACATCTCTGCCCCGGTCATCTCGATGTACGGCTTCTGGACGAACTCACCGGTCCGCCGTGGATACAGGAAGTAGCCCCAGATGACCGCCTCATTCGGCTTTTGCGTCGTAAAGTGCGGCTGATGATGCACGACGATCGACATATTCACATCCGGCTGCCCGGCCTCAGACACCGGTGCGACCGACAGGAAGCTGTTCAGCGCGTTCCCCGGGACCTGCGTCGTGATCCGGGTGATCTCGTTGAGCAAAACGTGATCGCTCGTGGTCAGGGTGAAGCTGACCCACTCCGACGCGTTGCGGTCGGCGAAGAACTTGTCTGGGTTACCCAAGTTGTAGAAGCGTTCCGCCGCCTTCTTCCACAGCGCCGCGCTCAGCCCGTAGTCCATATTCTCGCGGGCAGGCGTGTTGTAATCACCGATCGTCGCCGAGTCGGTGATGCTCCCGTTGGTGAAAATAATTGCCGTGTCATCGTCAACGGTCAGGTGCTCAACTGCACCGGTAGTGGCGTCCGTGATCTCAAGGCCGGTGACGGTGATCTCGTCTTGCATCGCGCTGTCCTTGAAGGTCCAATCCGTCACAATCTGCCCGAGCTCGAAGCGCACGCCCGCCTGCTTCAGGTAATTGATCAGCGGCAGCATGATCGACTCGAACTGGTTGTAGCGTGTCCGGTTGACGCCAACCAGGTGCTCGATCTGGGTGAACTCATACAGCATCATATGCATGTAACGCCGCAGTTCTTGCGCAGAACTCTGGACGCGAAAGGCGAACGTCGTCTCCCACATGTACCAGAAGTTGGTGGTGAACATGTGCGGATCGTCTTGGAAGTAGTCGGCGATCGAGACGTTGTCCAACTGCTCCTCGTCTTTATCCGGCATCATCACGAGCTTGGTCAACAGGGCGCGGTCTTGGTTGTTCAACCCCAATTTGCCGGCTTGCACGATCCCATCACCGCGCCGCATCAGGCGCGCCTTGTCGAAGGTGCGGTGCTTCGCGTCAAACTCGCGCGTGTCTTCGGCCGCCGTCATGCCCGGCTCCGTTGCGCTCGGGATCCGGCTCAACAGGTCCATCAGGTCCACGTAAGTGCGATAGTTCAGCATTCGGCCACCGCGGGCGATGAAGCCGGTCGTGTTGTCCAGCGGATGGTTGGCGTTCCAGTAGTCTGCTGCCTGTTCGCTGGCGGCACTGCCGTCGTTGGAGCCGTGATCGTCGATCCCATAAAACGTGATCGCGTCGCCAGCCCAATGACCTTCTTGAATCAGGTACACTGCGCTTGCCATGTTGGCCAGCCCAGCCCCGATCATAATTGCTTGATGTTTGATCATCCCTGTTCCTCCTTCATTACGCGCGGTGTGATTCGAAGATCGCGTAGTCTTTCGCGTCATCATGGAACCAGTCCAACTTATGCAGTGTATAGACGGTCGCAGCGGCGACCCCGACTGCAGCGGTGAGCCAAAATGCTTTTTTCATCACGTTTCACCTCGCTTCTTGATTACGCTTACAGTGTAGGCGCGTCTGACGGCCAAAAAAATAGTCAACCCGCCTCGATTGTCCAAACACCGGTGCGCCCCACAGAAAAAAGCCACTCACAAGGAGTGGCTCATGACGCAGAATGCTTAGTGTGACTTGATAAACGTCGTCCCGTCGGCTGCTGGCGCCTTGGAGCGGCCGATGAACAGCACGACGACGATGATCGTGATCAGGTACGGCGCGATCGTGAACCAGACGTCTGGCACGTTGGCGATGACTGGGATGTACTTCCCGATGATCGCCAGGCTCTGGGCGAAGCCGAAGAAGATGGCCGCCCCCATGGCGCCGATCGGGTGCCACTTCCCGAAGACCAGTGCGGCCAAGGACATGAAGCCCTGCCCGACGATGGTTGTCGCGGAGAAGTTCAGCGTGACGCTTTGGGCCATCACCGCCCCGCCGATCCCACCGAGCAGCCCGGACAGCAGGACCCCGATGTAGCGGTACTTGTAGACGGAGATCCCCAGTGAGTCCGCCGCCTCCGGGTGTTCCCCGACGGAGCGCAGGCGCAGGCCGAACTTCGTGTACTTAAGGACCCACCACGACAGGATCGCAACCAAGATCCCCAAGTACGCCAGAAGCGACGTGTTGGTGAAGAAGATGTCGCCGATCACCGGGATCGCACTGAGGCCCGGGATGCTGACCGTTGCCAGCGGGTACTGGAGAATGTCCGTCTGGCCGCGCCCGTCAAAGATCAGCTTGGTCAGGTAGACTGCCAGTGCTGGCGCCATCAAGTTCAGGACGGTCCCAGAGATGATGTGGTCTGTTCGCCAGTTGACCGTCGCGACAGCGTGAATGCAGGAGAACAGCACGCCGACCGCCGCGCCGACGGCTAGGCCAAGCCACGGGGTCAAGGCGCCGAACGTGTCCCCCATCTTGAGGTTGAACACGACGCTTGAAAACGCGCCCATGACCATGATCCCTTCCAAGCCAACGTTGACGATCCCAGAGCGCTCCGAGAAGGTCCCGCCCAGCGCAGTGAAGATCAGCGGCGCCGAGTAGACCAATGAAGTCGAGATGACGGTCATCAAAAGTGTGGTGATGTTCATGAGCGCACCTCCTTGTTTTCCATTGGGTTCTGCGCGGTGACTTCCGCTTTCGCTGGCGTCCCTGGCTGCTTCTTAGTCGGCTTGTGGAGCTTCGCGAACCAGTAGCGGATCACGTAGTTGGCACCAACGAAGAAGATAATGGACGCGACCACGATACTCGTGATCTCAGGCGGGGTCGTCGAGGCGATCGAGATGTTCAATCCCCCGATCGACAGGGTCCCGAACAAGAGGGCCGCAAACAGGATCCCGATCGGGCTACCGGCCGCCAGTAAGGCGACCGACATCCCGTCAAATCCGATGCTCGGCAGGGCTGTGTTGACGATGATATTCTGAAAGTTACCCAGCCCCTCCATCGCGCCGCCAAGCCCACAGAGGGCCCCGGAGATCAGCATGGACGCCATGATCGTGCGCTTCGGGGACATCCCGGCGTACAAGGCGGCGTCTTCGTTCATCCCAACGGCGCGGATCTCAAAGCCCAGCGTGGTCCGCTTCAGCAACCAGGCGATGAAGAACACGGCGACCACGGACAGGATGATCCCGTAGTGGAAGGTCGAGTTCTGCGTCAATTGTTCCAAAAACGGCGTGCGCAACCGGGCAGCCTTCGGGATCATCTTGGAGTAATCCCCGTCGCCGACCGTCATGTAGGCCTTGATGATCGCGTTCGTCGCATACAACGCGATGTAGTTGAGCATGATGGTCGTGATCACTTCGTTCGCGCCGAAATACGCCCGGAAGTACCCGGCGATCCCGGACCAAAAGGCGCCCGCCAGCGCGGCCGCGATCAGCGCGCCTGGAATGATCAGAATGCTTGGCAGGTGCGGGAAGGCGTTGGCAAAGGCCACCGACGCCAACCAGCCGACCAGCGCCTGCCCCGCCAGCCCGATATTGAAGAACCCGGCGTAGTTCGCCACCGCGAACCCAAGCGCCGTCAGCATCAGCGGCGTTGCGGATCGCAGCACCTCCCCGATCGCGTTCGGCGTGCCCAGCGCACCGGAGAACATGTTGACATAGTTCGCGATCGGATCGAAGCCGGACAACAGCATGATAATCGCCCCGAGCAACAGTCCGAGGAAGATCGAGGTCAGCGGGATCGCCAGGCCCGAGATCCAAGTATTTTTAATTCTCATGGGCGGCCTCCTTTGCGCTTTCCAGCGATTCACCGGTCATCATCAACCCGATCTGTTGCTCCGTCAGGTCCGCCGTCGCGCTTTGCCCGACGATGTGGCCGTTGTGGATCACGGCGACACGATCGGAGAGCTGACGGACTTCGTCTAATTCAAATGAGATCAGGAGAACGGCGTGCCCCTCGGCCCGCGCTTTGAGCAACTGTGAATGAATGAATTCGATCGCCCCGACGTCCAACCCACGCGTCGGGTTCATCGCGATCACCAGGTGTGGATCGCGCGACAACTCCCGGGCGATGATCAGCTTCTGCTGGTTCCCCCCCGATAAGTCGCCGGCCCGCTGCTGCAGGTTGGCGTGACGAACGTCGTAGTCTTCGAGCAACTGCTCGGTCGTCTTGATCATCACTTTGGTGTTCATCACCCCGTGATGCGACATTGGCGGCCGGTAGTAGGTCTGAAGCGTCATGTTCTCGACCAGGTCCATTGGCATCACCAGCCCGAAGCGCTGCCGGTCTTCCGGAATGTGGCCGACCGAGGCTTCCGTGACCTCACGCGGCGTCGCGTGGGTCAAGTCCCGGCCATCGACCAGAATCTGCCCGCTCGTGACCGGCAAAAGGCCGGTCAGGGCCTTGACGAACTCGCTTTGACCGTTGCCATCGATCCCGGCAAGCCCGAGGATCTCCCCAGCCCGGATGGTCAAGGTGAGATCGCGCACGTGCTCGACCTTATCCTTGTCCGTAACGACCAGGTTCTTGACCGTCAGGATCGGCGCGCCTTCTGGCATCGGGACCCGTTCCCGGGCAAAATTGACGTGGCGACCGACCATCTTATCGGCCAGCTCCGCCGTCGAGGTCGACGCTGGCACGGTGTCGATCTTCTTCCCGCGCCGAATGATCGTGATCACATCGGCGACTTGGCGCAACTCGGCCAGCTTGTGGGAGATCAAGACCACGGCCTTGCCTTCTTCTGCCAGCATGCGCAGGATGTCGAGCAACTCGTCGATCTCTTGCGGCGTCAACACCGCCGTCGGTTCGTCGAAGATCAAGATATCCGCTTGGCGATACAGGACCTTCAGGATCTCGACACGCTGTTGCATCCCCACGGAGATGTCTTCGATCTTCGCGTCCGGTTCAATGTGTAACCGGTACTTCTCAGACAGGGCCATGATGTCTTTTTTGGCCTGCGCACGGTCGATCTTCCCCCCGCGCGTCGGCTCGGCCCCCAAGATGATGTTGTCGATCACCGAGAAGTTCTCGACCAGCATAAAATGCTGGTGGACCATCCCGACCCCAAGCGCCGTCGCATCCTTGGCGGAGTGCAAGTGCACTTCCTTGCCGCGGATCTCGATCGTCCCGCTGGTCGGTATCAAGATCCCCGAGAGCATGTTCATCATGGTGGTCTTCCCGGCGCCGTTTTCGCCCAGCAGTGCGTGCACTTCCCCGAACTTGATCGTCAAGTCGAGGTGGTCGTTGGCGACGAAATCGCCGAAGCGCTTCGTCAATCCGGTTACTTTGATTGCTGGTTCTGCCATGTGCTCACCCTTTCTATCGCACGCGCCGGGGGTGACTCGACACGTGCCTGTCGTGGTAAAAATGGGCTAAGGTCAGACGCATGTCCACCCTCAGCCCATATTGCCCGATCACGTGATGCGATCTTACTTCTTCAGATACTTGTTCACATCTGCTGGCTTTTCGGCCACGGTGATCTTGCCGTCGATGATCTGCTGCTTGTAGTCCTTAACGACCGTCCAAGCGGCATCGCTCATGTTACCCTTGATGAGCTGAACGCCGTTTTCCTTCAGGCCGTAAACGGTGGTCTTACCGCCTGGGAACTTGCCGTCCATCGCATCGTCTGCGACTTTTTCGATCGCCGTGCCGACACCCTTGATCGTCGACGTCAGCGTCAGGTTCCCACCGGCGTACTTCCCTTCAGCCGTCTGATCCTGATCAACCCCGATGACCCAGACCTTCTTGTTCTTGATCACGTTCTTGGCAGCGGAGAAGACACCGGCACCGGATCCACCAGCGGCGTGGTAGATCACGTCAACGTTGTTGTTGAACATCGCGCTCGCCAGAGACTGGCCGATCGCAGGCTTGCTGAAGTCACCAACGTATTGGATGTCGACCGAGATCTTCGGGTTGACCGTCGCGACCCCTTGGCGGAAGCCGGCTTCAAAGCGGTCGATCACGGCACTGTGCATCCCGCCGACGAACCCGACCTTGTTCGTCTTGGTCGTCTTGGCTGCAGCGACCCCAGCGAGGAAGGCGCCTTCGTTATCGCGGAAGGTGACGGACGCCACGTTCTTTTGCCCATCGATCACTTCATCGATGATCAAGAAGCGCGTCTTCGGGTTGGCCTTCGCCGCTTTTTCGACCGACGCGTGCAGCTTGTAGCCCGTGCCGACGATCATGGCATACTTCGCTTGGATCAGCTTGTTGATGTTAGGCGTGAAGTCCGCATCAGAGTTGCTCTGGGCGTAGTTGTAGCCACCGACCCCTTTGACCAGGTCGTGCTTCTTGCCCCACTTCTCCAGCCCTTCCCAACCACTCTGGTTGAAGGACTTATCGTCAACACCGCCACCATCGGTCACCAATGCGACAGAGTTCTTCGGGTCGGTCTTCCCTTTGGTATCATCGGCCTTCTTGCTCCCACATGCCCCTAATACAGTTGCGGTGACCGCGACAAGTGCGATCATCCCAAGTTTATGACTGATTTTCACGAACATTTCCCCCTTTTCGGATAACTGCTCCGTTGTTATAAAAATTGTAGCATGATGAGGTGATTCGTTCAAGAACGACACTACTCACCTCAAGGATAACGTTCGGCTTTGCGGCGTTTTCAATGAAAGCCCCTGCCGTTGGCGTTTGTTTCGGAATGAAAGAACAAAAACCGCCGTTATCTAGGTGTTAGCGCTTACATTCTCACCGAAAATTAACTTAAAAAACCGAAGAAATGCGCAAAAAGGTGCAGAAATTTTGTGTTGCGCCCCCTTCCCTTGACCGGCGCCGGTCGACGATACTGCAACACTGCCGCCCTGCCGCAGTGCCAGTATACGGCGGCTTGGCGAATTCTGCACGTCCAAGACTTGCGTGGCCGCAGTGTCCCCCGCGCCTTGGTGTCCGCACCCACGACTGAAACCCAAAAACGCACGTGCGGTTGCACGTGCTTCGTGGGCGGTCAATCCGTCGCAATGTCTTTTTTGATCACGATCGTCTCGTACAGCCAGACGGTCAGGCCGTAGTAGACCAGGTACAAGACTAGGAAAAGCCCGAACGGCAAGGCTAAGTGATCGTACGCCCCTTGCAGCAGGGTCGTGAACATCTGTAGACCGAACAGTACATGGATCACGCCGAGCAAGCCCGGGAAGAAGAACAGCGCCCCGATCTCTTGGCGGATCGACCGGCGCAGGGCGCGCTTGCGCACCCCGATCTTCTGTAGCATCAGGTATCGCGTCGCATCGTAGCTCGCGCCGCTGAGGATCTTGAACATCAGTGTCGAGGCGAGCATCGCAAGAAAGGCGATACCCAGGAAGAAGCCCATGAAGGCCAGCCCACCGTACAAGCTGTTGATCAGCGTGTACACGGTGAGCTTCTGCCCACTCATGTCTGCGCTGGTGATCTGATACCGCTTGTTCTGCGCGGTCACCATCGCCTCGATCGTCTCGTAATTGCGCCCGAAGTCTGCGACCTGATACGTCACGACCTGTCGGCTCGGGCCGCCCAGCTTGGCAAACGCAGCCGCCGAGACCACCTTGAAGCCACGGTCTTGATCCGCCGGCAGCCGGAACTGGATCAGCTGGCTGTCGATATCGGCTGCGTAGCGGGCCCAATTATGACCGTCGACTTTGACCCGCGCCCACTCGCCATCGCCTTGGAACGCCTCGAACAGCAATGGATGGGCGCTCAGTTCGCCTTGATCGAAGTAGATGAAGCGCGCATCGCGCTTTTGTGTGTACGTCCGCTTCTGGGTCACGTCGACGAGCTTAGCCGCCTGCCGCGAGACGGTCGCATCCGGGGCGATCGTCACCACATCATAGGCCGTTTGCTTGCTGGCCATCTTCGGGATCTCGTTTTGGAATCCCAGCCCGACCGTGATCGCGCCGAGCGCCAGCGCGAACAGCATCGCGACCACGGCGAGGATCTTGGTGTAGTCCCGGATCCGGAAGCTCAACTGGCTCAAGGTGAACGTGTGCAACCCCTGCGCAGCGAAGCGGTGGTTGCGCTTCAGCAGGCTGATCAGCCAGATCAGCAGGGCGTTGAACAGGAAGTAGGTGCCTGCAACGATCGTGATCAACGCAAGGCCGATCGCGGGGACGCCGACCTTGCCCAGCATCGTCATCGCGATGTAGCCGATCGCCAAGAGCACAATGGCGGCGATGGCCTGGATGAGCAGGACCCACCCTTTTTGCTTGATCCGGTTCGGCGTCGTGTCGGCATGCAACAACTGAAGCATCGGCGTCTTCAGCAGCTTAGCCGCGTTGAACGCCGCTGCGATCACGAACATCAGGATGAAGAAGCCGAAGGTCGCGAGCAGGGCCGGCAACCAGAACGGCGCAAAATGCGTCGCCGGCGCATGCAGCATTTGGATCAAAATGCGTCCGGCCATGACAGTCAGCCCGATCCCCAAGCCGGTCCCGACGACCGACGCGAGAAGCCCGACGCTCACGGTCTCGACAAAGATCAACTGCGCGATCTTGCGCGACTTCGCCCCAAGCATCATGAACATCGCGTAGTCGCGCTGCCGCATGCTCATCAAGAATGTGTTGGCGTACACGATGTACACCATTGTGATGATCACCAGTAGGACCTCACCGAAACCAAAGATGATCGGGGTGATCCCGATCGGTGAGTTGCCCTTCAGGAATTCGGTGTTCGTCGCCAGGGCCATGAACATATAAAAGACCGCGCTGGCGATCACCAGGCCGGAAAACAGGACCGCATAGTCGCGAAAGCGCGAGCGGATCCCGCCGAGTGCTAATTTTCGTAACATAATATCCCCCGTCTCAGTTCTGGAAGGTGCCGAGCGTGTTCAGGATCTCTTGGTAGAAGTCCGCCTGCGACTGATCGCCGTGCACCAACTCGGAGCCGATCTGTCCATCTTTGATGAACAGGATGCGCTGCGCATAGCTCGCTGAGAACGGGTCGTGCGTGACCAGCAGGATCGAGACGCCTTGCGCCTGGTTCAACTCACGCATCGTGTTGAGCAACTCCCGAGCGGACTGGGAGTCCAACGCCCCGGTCGGTTCATCGCCAAACAGGATCGCCGGCTCCTGGACCAGTGCACGCGCAGCGGCGACCCGCTGCTTTTGGCCCCCAGACAGCTCAGTCGGATAGTGGTCGAGCACACCATCGATCCCTAGGGTCCGAGCGATCTTATCGACGGCGTCTTGCTGGCGCTTATGGCTGACGTTTTGAAGCGCCATCGGCAGGGCGATGTTCTCGCGGGCGGTCAGGTTCTCTAACAAGTTGAAGTCCTGGAAGATGAACCCGACCTGTTTCGCGCGAAAATCAGACAGCCTGTCCCCCTTAAGTGCGGTGACGTCTTGCCCATCGATTGCGACAGTGCCTGAAGTCGGCCGGTCCAGTGTGGATAGGATGTTCAACAGGGTGGTCTTCCCGGAACCACTCGCCCCCATGATGCCGACGAATTCTCCTTGGTGCACGTCGAACGTCACACCTTTGAGTGCCTGATATTGCTTCTCATTGGCCTTCCCGTAGGTTTTGGTGATGTCATGAACACTCACGACCGGTTGGTTTTGCATATCGATTCCTCCGTTATTGATGGCTTGATGTTATCGTACCGCATCTGACCGGGCACCGGGCTAACAGTCACCTAACAACTCTGTCACGCGTTAACAAAAAGTTAATGCTTTTGCAGAAAATAGGTTTCAGTGTCGCGTCATCTTGTGTAAAATAAGCAAGGACTTTTTGAAGGAGGGCCAGCGATGCCACGCAACAAAGCGCCGTCTCCTCGGGCTGACCACTGTCGCTCGTAATCCCGAGGAGGAAACTATGCAACCTGAAACCAAACAGAAGCAATACATTCCATGGATGATCGTCGGCCTGATGGACTTCGTCACCGTGATCGGCTTCGATGATATTATCTATAACTTCCAGAACCAAGGGCTGGTCGCGGTGACCAGCTGGGTCCTGATGACCGTCTTCTACGTGATCCCTTATAACCTGATCGTCGCACACATGGGCTCGACCTTCTCCGAACAAGGCGGCGGGATCACCAGCTGGATGCGTCAGACGAACGGCGACACCATCGGCTACTTCGCCGCTTGGTTCTACTGGATCACCGGGCTTCCTTACGTCGTCGATGTCGCCAACTCCGTCGTGATCAGCTTCGGCTGGATCACCAACGGCAACGGCGACATCCAGAGCCACTTGGGCAACGCCTGGTTCGGGATCCTGACCGCGGTCGTCTTCGTCGTCTTCATCTGGCTGCAGCACTTCTTCAAGAACAAGTCGCTGGAGTGGATGTCCACGATCGGTGGCGGCGCGATGTTCATCATGACCGTCTTATTCGTGATCATGACCTTCGCCGGGCTCGCCCACGGCAACCCGATCGCGACGCACCCCTTCAACTTCAGTGCCTTCATGCCGAAGCACTTCTTCTCGCTCTCGTTCCTGTCCACCTTTGGTCTGTTCGTCTTCGCGATGAACGGCTCGGAACTGGCGGCCCCCTACACGGCAGACATGAAGAATCCCTCGAAGGACTTCCCGAAGGCCCTGAAGATGATCGCGATCATGACGATGTTCCTCACCCTGTTCGGCACCTTCTCGCTGGGGGTCTACTTCAACGCCCATCACCTGCCGAATGACTTGAAGATGAACGGGTCCTACTACGCGTTCCAGGCGATCGGCGCGCAGTTCGGCCTGGGCAACAGTCTGATGTACCTGTTCGCCGTTGTGCAAGGGATCTACATGCTGGCGCAGCTGGCCGTGATCCTTGACGCCTCGACGCGGGTCTTCCTATCTGATGTCGCCAAACGCTTCATGCCGCGTCAACTGACTAAGAAGAATTCGGACGGCCTGCCGATCAACGGTTACTGGCTGACCACCATCATCTGCGCCGTGATCATGGCGCTCGGGGGGATGCTGCCGAAGATCAACGACATCTTCAACTGGCTGCTGAACCTGAACGGGATCGTCAGCCCCTTCTCCACCTGCTTCTTGTTCTGGTCTTACATCATGGTCCGGCGCCACGCCGACCGTTTCCCGACCCCGGATTACAAGTACATCAAGTCCGACAAGCTTGGGTTTGTGGTCGGTCTGTGGATGCTGATCGTGACCTTCGCCTTGGCGGTACTTGGATTCTTCCCGACCGATGCGGATGAAAACACCTTCGCCTTGATGCTGACGCTGAACATCATCGTGCCGATCGGCATGGTCGTGCTCGGCTTCATGATGCCTTGGATCGCCAAGCGCCAGCGCCAACACGGCAACGCCTTTGGGCGCGGCACCTGGTGGACCTTCACCATCGTGCTCGGCGCAGGCCTGATCGCCTTGATCAGCTATGGAATGTACACGAACCTGCTGAAGGACCTGATCAACAGCGGGCTCAAGATCGCCCTGATCGTGGTCGTCGACCTGATCCTCGCAGCTGGCATCGTGCTGTTCACCAAGAACGGCCGCCATGGGATCACTGAAGACTGATCCCCCCTTTGACCGCCGTCGCGCTATGCGCGGCGGTTTTTTGGCGTCTAGGTACAGGCCAAAAAGACGCCACCCGCCGACCGACTTGGCCGGGTTGCGTCTCCAGTTGGTCCGAGGCCTTGTGTGTGCCCGTCAGATCAAGTGCTGGCGGTGCCAGCGATCGCCGCGGAAGCGGTGGATGAAGATCAGGCCACGTAGCGCCCACTCTAGCGACATGATCAGGCAGACGCCTGGTAGCCCGTAGCCTAGGCGCAACCCAAAGACGTAAACCCCGACCACCCGAAACGCCCACATGCACACCAGGCTGACCGTGGTCGTGAACTTGCCGTCTCCCGCTGCACGCAAGGCATTGGGCAGGATGAAGGAGAACGCCCACGCCAGCAAGTGCCACACCAGGAAGATCAGGTAGCAGGCGAAGATGGCCGGCACGATCGCCGGTGCCGGCGAGAAGAGCTGGATGCCGCGACTGAAACTCAGCACCAGCACGGCATCGACTAGCGCGAACGCCAAGATCCCCAGACCGACGAACGACTTAGTGATCTTGCGGGCATCGGCCACGTTGCCGCGCCCCATCGACTGCCCGACAAGCGGCACCAACGCGGTGCCCAAGGCGCTCGGGATGATCTCGGACAACGACGTCCAGGAGCCGCCGATCGCCCAAGTGACGATCACCCGCGTGCCCAGGCCAACGATCATCATCTGGATCAGGATCTTCCCCCCGTTGAAGAAGAATGACTCTGCCGCAAAGGGAATGCAGACTATGATCACGCGGCGCAACATCCGCCAATCGATCCGGCGCATCACGCGCCACCGCAGGGCAAACAACTCCCGATGGCTGACCAACATCCAGCCGGCAAGCACCGCAGCCAGCCAGCGCGACAGGTTCAACGCGATGATCATCCCGACGACCCCGAGGTGCAACCAGGTGATCGTCACCAGGTTGAACAGCAGATACATCAAGTTCATCGCCAGCGACAGTTGTAGCGAGTTCGCGGTCCGGCCGATACCGCGCAAGCACCCGTTAGTCCCCTCCACCAGCGCCTCGAAGGGGTAACTCACGAGGACGCCCAGCATGTATAGGCGGGCATTGGCCATCACCGCCGGACTGGCGGCACCGAACAGCAGGCTCAACAGGCCGTTGTGCAACGCGCCAAACACGAGCGCAAGGCCCAGGCCGACTAGGACCGCCCCGTACACCGCGCCATTGACCACGCGCCCGAGCAACTGCCGCTCCCCAGCGCCGAAGTACTGGGCGATCAGCACGGTCCCCCCGAGGCCGACGGCAACGAAGATCTGGATCAGGAACACATTGACCGACCCGACCATGTTGACCGCCGAGATCGCGGCCTCACCGGAGCTGGCGATCATCGCAGTATTCAAAAAATTGAAGCTGACCAGGAAGAATTGATCGACCACCACCGGGCCGAGCAGTGCGAATACGAAGTGGTGATCGAAGCTTTCACCGGAAAAATACTTGGTCAACCAATACTGGAACTGAGCCCTCATGCGTGCGCCGCCTTCACCAATTTTTCAACTCCCTCATCGTACCCGAGTGTCGCCAGATTGCAAGCGCGACCCGCGTTTTTCGCTAGCCCTGCCCACGCAAACATGTTACACTTAGAACAATTAGACGAAAGGAGTCGACCCGCAATGCGTTTACGGACAGTGGCCACCCAGACAATTGGATAACCCAGCGCTTTTGGCGCCACTGCAGCGAGTCGAATCTACGGGACCAGTCTGGTCACACTGAGGAAGCCGTTCGCTTCCTTTTTTTGTGCCCATCGCCACGGTCACTCGAGGTGATGGGCCCTACTCAAGGCGCGCGCAGTGGCGCAGTTAGGAGAAACTATGCAAGAACAACAACACGCACCAGAAAAAGTCATCATCACCGGCATCTCACGCGGTCAAGCGGACTTCGACTACACGATGCAAGAGCTCGGGGAACTTGCCCGCGCCAACAACTATGATGTCGTCGGTGAATCACGCCAGAACCTCGACCGCTCCACCGCCGGCTATTACTTCGGCACCGGCAAGGTCGAGGAGATCGCCGAGCTGGCCCGCGCGGTCGATGCGACCACGATCCTCGTCAACGATGAGCTCTCCCCATCGCAACTGCGCAATATCGAACGTGTGACTAAGCTGCACGTTGTCGATCGCACCCAGCTGATCCTGGAGATCTTCGCCAACCGCGCGCAGAGCAAGACAGCCAAAACACAAGTCGAGATCGCCCAGCTGCAATACGCACTGCCGCGCCTGCACCCGAGTGCCAACAAACTGGACCAGCAAGGTGGCGGCGGCGGCTTGGCCAACCGCGGGGCCGGGGAATCCAAGCTCGAGATGGATCGCCGCGTCCTGAACAAGCGGATCGCTCGCCTGCGTCAGGAACTCAAAGACGCGGACGTTGGGGAGGAAGTCCGCCGGGCCAAGCGCCAGGAAAACGAACTGCCGGTGGTCGCGCTGGTCGGCTACACCAACGCCGGCAAGTCCACCACGATGAACGGGCTGCTCGGGCTCTACGCAGATCACCCAGAGACCAAGCAGGTCTTTGAAAAAGACATGCTCTTCGCCACCTTGGACACCTCGGTGCGCCAGATCACCCTGCCCGATCACCGCAAGTTCCTACTCAGCGACACGGTCGGCTTCGTCTCCAAGCTGCCCCACAAACTGGTCGATTCCTTCAAGGCGACCCTAGCGGAGGCAGCCAACGCCGACCTGCTGATCCAAGTGGTCGATTACGCTGATCCGCACTACCCCGAGATGATGGCCGTGACCGAGAAAACGCTGAACAGCATCGGGATCGAGAACGTCCCAATGATCGAGGCCTATAACAAGGCCGATCTGCGGCCAGACACACGCTACCCCGAGCTCAACGGCAACCAGTTCATCTACTCGGCCAAAGACCCGGCGTCCCTAGCCAAGCTGGTCGAGTTGATCGAAAGCCGCGTGTTTGCAGATAATGAGACGAACACCTACCTGATCCCGTTCGATCAAGGTCAGCTGGTCGACTTCATCAACCGCGAAACTGGGGTGATCAGCACAGACTACACGGCAGCAGGCACGCAGATCAAGACCGTGGTCAACCCGATCCAAGCTGGTCAGCTGCGCCCCTACCTGGTCGAGGACGAGCAATGATCTCATACACTTGGCAGCGCCCGGCGACGCTCAGCGACCAGGCGATCCTGGCGCTGTACGCCAGCGTCGGTTGGACGGCCTACCTCAAGGCGCCGGCCAACACCCTGGCCGGGATCGCTGATGCCACGGTCCTGTGGGCGCTGGACGGCCCCAAGCTAGTCGGCTTGGCCCGCGCGATCACGGATCACCACACCATCCTTTATGTACAAGACGTCCTCGTGACGCCCGCCTACCAGCGCCGCCACATCGGCAGTGACCTGCTGACCCGATTGCTCGACCAGTTCGCCGACATCGGCCAGACCGTCTTGCTCACCGACCCCGAAGTGCGCACCCAGCGCTTCTACGGCTCACTGGGGTTCCACGCGGTCACCCCGAGCGGCTACGGGCGCGCGTTCGTCCGCGACACCCGCACAGGTTGACCCGCCGATGCCCTTCACGCGTCAAGTCGCACCCGGATCAAAGTCTACAAGCCAGTCGATTGCCTCCAACCGACTGGCTTTTTTCATTGCGCTGAACACACCTCGCCGCGCGCCAACCGTTAGACGCCAAAAAAGACGCGATCTGAACGCATCGCGTCATCTCTGGATGAACTCGGAGGTCTCGTCACCCACGTTGCGTCAGCACCACTATTGTGAGCGCATGATCGCTGGCCATACGCCCACACCGCCCTACCCTCTGGGACCGCGCACCGTCAGCTTTAAGCACTCCCCGATCGGTTCGGGTCAAGTCTCCTCACTGATCAGCCCGCCGCGCTGATAAGCCCCGCGCGCAAGCGGACGGCAGGTGCCCTGCACTGCCGCTTGCGCACTCAAGGTCGCCAAGCTCTCAAGCATGTGGCGCCAGGCGATCGCTCGATACGCCGCCTCACGTGTCTGGACTGAGGCCCGCAACGCGGCATCCATTCATTGTCCGGATCCCCCGCCGCCATAGTCAACCTAAAAAACCGCCCACACACGGCGGACGGTCAGTCAAGCATGGTTCAAGCGGCGGTTGATCAACCGCGCGCCGATCGACAGGGTGTAGTTCGCCACGAAATAAAGCACGGCTAGCGCCACGAACATCGGGATCGTGTAGTTCACGTTCTGGCCGTAAATGATCTGCGCGTGGTAGGTCAACTCCGGCAGCAAGATGATGGTCGCCAGACTCGTGTCCTTGACCAGCGAGATGAACTGCGACACGATCGGCGGGATCATCTTCTTGAACGCCTGCGGCAGGATCACATGGATCATTGCCTGGCTGTAGGACAGCCCGTTGCTGCGGGCCGCTTCCATCTGACCGATCGGTACCGCAATGATCCCACTGCGGACGATCTCAGCCAGCATCGCCGACTCGAAGATGGTCATCGCGACGATCGACGCCGGGATCACCCCGAGCCGGATGCCGATCTTTGGCAACGCGAAGTAGGTGAAAAACAGGATCAGCAGTAGCGGCAGGTTGCGGATCAAATCGATCACGAACCCGACGGCCGCGCTAAAGAAGCGGACCTTCACGTACCGGGCGATCCCGAGCAGGGTCCCGATCAGGAAGCTGAAGAAGATCGACGTAACGGAAACTTCGACTGTGATCCAGAGCCCTTGGAGCAAGTAGCTTAGATTGATCTGTGAATAAGCATCGATAAAGTTCTGCATAATCGGCCTCCCTTCCTAGGCGGTGACCCACTTTTTCTCCAGGTAGCGCATCAGGTATGACAGTGGCATCGTCAAGACCAGATAGAAGACGCCGACCGCCAGGTACGTATTGAACGTGTCAAAGGTCAGATTCGCGATGATCTTCGCCTGATACATCAGGTCGAACCCGGCCACGAACGCCAGCACAGAGGAGTTCTTGACCAAGTTGATGAACTGGTTGCCTAGCGGTGGGATCACGATCTTGATCGCCTGCGGGAACACGATGTGCGTCATCGCTTGCGTGTAAGTCATGCCGACTGCGCGTGCCCCTTCCATCTGCCCGACCGCCACGGACTCGATCCCAGCGCGGACCGTTTCGGCAATGAAGGCGCTAGTGTAGATCGTCAGGCCGATGGTCCCAGCGGTGAAACCATCCACCGCCACGACATACTTCGGCACGATCACATAAAAGCCCATGGTGATGACGAGAAGCGGGACATTGCGAATGATCTCGACATAGGCGGTCCCGATGACACGCAGCCACCTGTGGACAGAGATCTCCATCAAGGCAAAGGCCGTGCCGACGACGACACTGCCGATCAGCGCGATCAGGCTTGATTGCAGCGTATAGCCCAGGCCGGACACCAAGGTGTCCCAGTGCTGTGTGATAATATTGAGCATCACTGCACCTCCTTTGCATCAAAGCCCGGGATGTCCCCGAACCACTTGTTGACCAACTTCGTGTAGGTCCCATTGGCCTTCAGGTCCTTGAGTGCCTGGTTCATCGCCTGGCGCAAGCGGCTTTGGCCCTTGTTCATCGCGATCCCGTAAGGCTCCTTGGTGAAGGTGCCGCCGACCACGACGTAGTCAGGGTCCTGCTCGGACATCCCATACAAGATCCCGTTATCCGTCGTCAAGGCGTCCCCTTGCCCTGACTTCAGGGCGGTGAAGGCCTGCGCATAGTCAGAAAGTTGCAAGACTTTGGTGTTGGGGGCCGCTTTTTGCACGTTGTCCACCGAGTTAGACCCTTGCACACCGATCACCTTGGTGCCCGCCTTCAAGTCCTTGACTGAACGGATGGCGCTCCCTTTCTTAACTAGGAGCGACTGGCCGGCGTTGAAGTAGGCATCGGAAAAGTCGAGGACCTGCTGACGCTCCGGTGTGATCGTCATTGTGGCGATTACTGCGTCGAGGTTGCCCCCCTTGAGCATCGGCACCCGCGTGTCCGAGGTGACCTGCACGAGCGTCGGCTTGGCGTCGGCGCCGAGGATCTGCTTGGTCAGGGCGGTCGCCATGTCGATGTCGAAGCCTTCGATCTTGCCCGTCTTGATATTCATCAACCCAAATAAGCGCGTGTCGGCCTTAACGCCCCAGACCAGCGTCTTGACTTGCTTGGCGTGCGTCAAGGCGTCCCGGGAAGCGGCCGATTGGCCACAGCCCGTAAGCGTCAGCGCCAGCAGGCCCGCGAACACGGCGGCCAGCACGTGTTTGAATCGTTTAGTCATCCGGCCACCCCCTTAGTGATTGAAGATCTTACTGATGAACTCCTGCGCCCGCGGGTCCTGCGGGTGGTCGAAGAAGCCTTTGACGTCGCGCGAGTCTTCAAGGATCTGACCGTCTGCCATGAACACGATCCGGTCTCCGACCCGCTGCGCGAAGCCCATTTCGTGGGTGACCACGACCATCGTCATGCCTTGCTTCGCGATCTTCTGCATGACATCCAGCACATCACCGATCATTTCGGGATCCAGCGCAGACGTCGGCTCGTCGAAGAGGATCGCCCGCGGCTTCATCGCCAAGCTCCGCGCGATCGCGACCCGTTGCTTCTGCCCCCCGGAAAGCGCAGACGGATACTTGTTCGCCTGATCACGCAACCCGACCATATCGAGCAACGCCATCGCTTCTTTCTCCACTTCCGCTTTTGGTCGATGCAAAACCAATGTCGGACCAAGTGTGATGTTAGCCAGGACGGTCTTGTTCGCATAGAGGTTGAAGTGCTGGAAGACCATCCCCACATTTTTGCGAATTTTGTTCATGTCGGTGTGCTTGTCGGCAAGGTTGAAATCGTTGACGATCAGCTGGCCAGACGTGATGTGCTCCAACCCGTTGATGGTCCGCAGCAGGGTGCTTTTGCCGGACCCGGACGGGCCAATCACCGTGACGACTTCGCCGCGGTCGATCGTTAAATTGATGTCTTTGAGCGCGTGAAACTTTCCGTAATACTTCTCGACGTCGTGAAACTCGATCATTGACATCGAATCCCCCCTTACATTGTTCGGTTCAGTCCATTTTGCGCACAGTCGTCGTGTCTACGGTACCGCAACAGCTGTTCGCAATGCAACTCATTCGCCTTGCCCTCGGGTAAAAAAATAGACCCGGCCGGTCGGATGAAATCATTAGAATAATTCTACCGGTTTTTGCATCGAGTCGCAAATTAAATTTGGCGCAAGTCATAGAATGGCCTTATGGCGGGCCTAACCGCCACCTTTTGGAATCGTTCTCAAACATTTACCGCCCCGCCACCTGGCCTTTTTCAGTGTCTTGTCTCGACCAGTTTCACGACCGAATATTGGTATAGTAATATTTAGACACAAAAAAAGGCCACGTCCACCAGACGCAGCCCAGTCCCACAGCTTAGGGCGTCACCGTCACCTTGGGGGTATAGGCGAGTTGGACCGTCAGACTGTAGGGGGTCATCTGCTTGATCAGCCCGTGACGACCGGGTTGCATCACCTCGCCGCCGGTCAGATAGACATGCGCCGCGGCGAGTTCGTAGTCTTGCTGCGCAGCCGCAGCAGGCATCAGCCCGACTTGCGTCACCGTCGCCAATTCGACTGGCGTCAAGGCGTTGAGCCCCCCGAGGACCACGAGCCGCTGCCCTTGGGCCTGAAGGCTGAAAAACGGGAGCTCGACCGGTGCCCCCATCGCCATCACCGGCTGGCCGCTCTGCCGGGCGACCCGGCCGATTGCACGCTCATCGAGCCCCTGGTAGTCCAAGCTGAGCGTGCCTTGCTGCAGCAAGGTCTGCACCAAAGCCTCCAGGTTCGTCTGCTGCGCCGCGGACAGTTCGATCGCCGTCGGCAAGATGTGATCCGAATCGAACAGCCCACTAGCCGCGCCGGTCGAAGCGCCTTGCGCCAGCTGCTGTTCTGCGGCGCGCATCGCCTGCGGGTTGCCGCCCAACAATTGCTCGACTTTCGGTGAAATGTCCCACTTGACCCGCTTATCCGTGTAGTAATAAATAAAATTCAGCGCGATGAAGTACGTCAACACGAGAAACGCCAACAGAAATAGCGCCCCAGCGACCCGAAAGCCCGGGTACCGCAAGTGCCGGATCGCTTGGTACAGCAAGAAAAAGTTGGCGCCAAACGCAACGACCGTGAAGGCTTTGCCCTTGGCTTTGTCTTGAATGTTGAAATAACCCAAAAGGCGGTTAAGAATATCCAGTGCTGTCAGCATGTTTGACTCCTTACTGCGACCCTGCGTCGGTCGTGTCTTGACCCGTGGCCGGCTGACTGGAGCCCGTTGACGACGACTTGCTACTCGTCGCGGTATCCTGGCCGGCACTGTCGTCGGTCTGGTCAGTGTCGTCCGCCGTCCCCGTCTGTGCCGTGTCCGCGGTATCATCGGTCGTGTCGTCTGGCGTGGTGGTCGTGTCCGTCTTCGGGTGGCTACTGCTCGAGCGACTGCTCGAGGTGCTGGTGCTAGAGGCACTGGCCGCCCCCGACGACGTCGCAGTCGAGGTCTCTGCATCCGACGGGGCGCTCGATGTGCTGGTCGAGCGACTCGACTTCTGCGCGCGAATACTCGACAACAGCGCGCTTTGTGACGCCTCCGACTTCGGGGTACTGGTCGGATTGACGGCGTTATTGATCAGACTGTACCCGCTGATCAGGATAATGATCGAAACGATCGCGGCTGGGGACAGTAACGGCGGTGTGCGGTAACCCATGTGTCCCACTCCTTTCAGAAACTAGCTATGACTCCATTGTAACGTAAATCCGGGTCGGCACCGGTAAAGAAACCACAAAATTCATCCTGCGTCGCCTTAGCCTGCATGCCAGCTGGTGGTCCAGACCCCAAAAGTGAACTAGGTAGACCTAAACCCTTGCACTCTGCCGTCAACACGGTATACTAGTCTCTGTAACTTAGAATCATTCTATTATGCATAAGGGGTGCGAACGATGGGCAAGAATTTGGCAGAACGGATCAACCTCATGCGGGCCAGCGTGATGGGCGCCAACGACGGGATCTTATCCGTCGCCGGGATCGTGATCGGGGTCGCTGGGGCAGGCACATCGAACGCCGCGATCTTACTGGCCGGCCTTTCGGGGATGCTGGCCGGCACGGTGTCGATGGCGATGGGCGAATATGTCTCCGTCAACTCGCAACGTGACAGCGAACGCAACGCGCTGATCAAGGAGAGCGCAGCGCTAGACAACGACTACGCCGGCGAGTTTGCGTACATTCAGCAGCAGTACGAGGCGACCGGGATCCCCGCTGCCCTCGCCGCCCAGGCGACACGCGAGATGCTGGCGCACGACGCGATCAACGTCGCGACGCGCGAGCGTTACGGATTCGATCCACACGAGCAGACCAGTGCGATCGGTGCCGCGATCGCCTCGATGATCGCCTTTCCGACCGGGTCGATCCTCCCCTTGGTCGCCATCACCCTTTTCCCGGCGCGGATCAAGCTGCTCGCCACGGTGATCGCGGTGGCCTGCGCGCTAGCGATCACCGGCTATAGCGCCGCTGCACTGGGCAACGCAAACCGCCGGCGCGCAGTCGGCCGCAACGTCGTGTCCGGCTTACTGACGATGGCGGTGACGTACTTGATCGGCACACTGGTCGCATAAGTAGACCAATTTCAAGGGTTAGGAGACACGAATGATCATTCCAAAAGCATTGATGCACACCCGTCCGCATCATCAGACTATGGCCGAACGCGCCAACACCTTGCGTGCCGGTGTCCTCGGGGCTAACGATGGGATCCTGACGGTCGTCGGGGTCCTGTTCTCCGTCGCCGCCGCGACGAGCAACCACTTCACGATCTTCATCGCCGGTCTGGCGGACCTACTGGCCTGTGCGTTTTCGATGGCCAGTGGCGAATATGCGAGTGTCAGCGCCCAACAGGATACAGAAAAAGCGGTGGTCGCCAAGGAGGCCGCCCTGCTGCAAACCGACCACGCCCAGTCCGTGCAAACCGTCGTTCAGTACTACCAGGACCGCGGCGTCACGCAGGCGACCGCCGAGAAGATCGCGGCACAACTGATGGCCAAAGACGCGCTGGGCACCGTTCTGCGCGTCAAGTACAGCCTCACGCTCGGTCACTACATGGACCCGTGGGCCGCCGCATTTTCGTCGTTGGTGGCTGCGGCCAGCGGCGGGCTTTTTCCCCTGGTCGCGATGACCTGCCTCCCGATCGCCTGGCAGTGGCCCGGCACGATCTTAGCGGTGATCGCGTCTGTCGTCCTGACCGGCTTCTTGTCCGCGCGGTTCGGCGACGGACTGACCAGAGTCGCGGTCGCGCGCAACGTGATCATCGGAATTCTCACCATGATCATCCACTATGCGATCGGCCAAGTGATGTGAACCTGCACGCCAAGAAGCCGCGGACCGGCGCATACCAGTCCGCGGCTTCTTGGCGCATCGGCGTCACTCGCCGCGCTGCTGGCGCCGCAGTGCGGCGGTCAAGCGTTCCAAGCGGTCGATCGTGTCATCAAGGGTCAGGTAATAGTAGACAATGTTGCCGACCTTGCGCTGGCCGACCATGCCGATATCGCGCAGCGTCTTGAGGTGGTGGGACGTCGCCGGTTGTGATAACCCGATCGCCTCTGCCAGGTCGTTGACCTTGATCCCGTGCTCGGTCGTGACGGTCCCTAAGATCATGATCAGCTTCTGCCGGCTGGCGTTCGAAAGCGCATTGAGGTGGCCGATGTCCAGTTTGAACTCGTGCAACGCTTCCTCCTGGGCGCGGGAATAGGTACTCACAGTGATCTCCTCCAGTTACACAGCGGCCTCGCCGCCATCTCGTTATTACGAATAGTTTACTCTTTTCTCAAAATAAATGTGCGTTTTTTGCGCAATTATTTTCTTTGCGCAAAAACCTGCAAACGATTACACTGAAAGTGTTCGATACCCTTCAAAAGGAAGTGTGCGCATGACTCATACCATGACATTCACCGGCCTCGGTGCGCAAAACACGCTGACCATCTATGCCGGCGGCACCGCAGGGACCTTCGATAAAAGCATCGCGCTAGTCGCCGCCTACGAACGGCTCCTCTCGTTCTACGACCCAGACTCCCTGATCAGCGCGATCAACGCCAACGCTGGGCTCAAGCCGGTCGAGATCCCCGTCCGGTCGATCTTCAACTTGATCGCCCGCGCCGTCGCTTGGAGCAAGCGCGGCCTCGGCTACAACGCCTTGATCGGACCGCTGGTCGACCTGTGGCGCATCGGGTTCGATGACGCCAGCGTGCCCAGCTCCGACCAGATCCAAGCGCGACTGGCGCTGACCGATCCCGAACAAGTCCAACTGGATCCCGATGCGCAGACGGTGATGCTGGCCCAGCCGGGTATGGCCCTAGACCTCGGCGGGATCGCCAAGGGCTTCATTATCGACGAGATGGTGCGCCTGTGGACCAAGCGCGGCGTGACCGGCGGCCGCATCGACCTCGCGGGCAACGTGCGCCTGTTCGGCAACAGCGAGGCCGGCGTGCCCCTGTGGCAAGTGCCGATCACAGACCCCCGCGGCCCCGAGAACCTGCCGATCGCAACGTTGACCACCCGCCCTTGCGCGGTGGTCTCGACCGGGATCTACTTCCGCCACTTCGACCGCAACGGCCACGTCTACCACCACTTGCTGGATCCGCAGACCGGCGCGCCTGTCGACTCGGCCATGGCGAGCATCACCGTGGTGGCGGACTCAGCGGAAGAAGCGGACGTCTTGTCCTCGATCGGCTTTTATGCGGGCATCCCCGCCGGCTATGATGCGGTGACCGACGCCGGTGCCGAGGCAGTCTTCATCACCCGAGACACGCAACTGTATAAGACCGCTGGGCTACGCGAGACCCTGATGCCGACGATGGGCCACTGAGCGCTGATTCAGCCCTGTCGCCACTGCCAGCCGACCGCGAACAGGCACCGCACAAAGCCGCCATCTGGGGGCTTCACGCGGTGCCTGTTTGCGTGCTGTGGCGACCCAGGCGCGTCCGCTCAATCGCCGATCGGCTGCTCCGGCAGGACGTGCCAGACCTCACGCCCGTAACGTTGGACGGTGAAGTCCGCGGAGAACTGGCCGCTGGCGGCGATGTTGGCTAGCGCCGCTTGTGCCCACCGGTCAGGATCGGCCCACAAGGCATCCAGCTTGCGGTTGGCCGCGAGGTACGCCGCGAAGTCTTCCAGTACGAAATAGGTGTCGTTGTAGTCGAGCAACTCGGTCCGGATCTCCCGCCCTTCCGACGCGATGCCCGGGATACTCCCATCGGTCAGCATGTCGACCACTGCCCGCAGCCGCGGGTCGGCCTCATACACGGCGCGCGCGTTGTACGTGTGCGCCGATTGCATGCGGGTCGCCTCGGTGGCGGTCAGTCCGAAGGTGACCATGTTCTCGGCCCCGGCTACGGCCTGGATCTCAATGTTCGCGCCGTCCAGCGTGGCTAAGGTGATCGCCCCGGTCGCCATCAGCTTCATGTTACTGGTGCCAGAGGCCTCGGTGCCGGCCAGCGAGATCTGCTCTGAGACGTCTGCGGCGGGAATGATCGCCTCGGCCAGACTGACGCCGTAATTGGGCAAAAACGCGACTTGGAGCTTCTGATTCACCGCCGGGTCATGGTTGACCAGGTCCGCCACCGCGTTGATCAGCTTGATCACCGATTTGGCGTAGCGGTAACTCGGGGCCGCCTTCGCCCCAAAGACATGGACCCGCGCCGGGCGGTCCTCCCCCGCCTTCAACGCGCGATAGCTGTCGAGGAGCCCAAATACATGCAGGAGCTGGCGCTTGTACGCATGCAGCCGCTTGATCTGGACATCGAACATTGCGCTAGGGTCAACATAAAGCCCGAGCTGCTGCTGAATCACCGCCGCCAAGCGGCCCTTATTCGCCAACTTGGCGGCGTTGAGCGCCGCCAAAAACGCCGGGTCGTCGGCATGGGCACGCAGGTCCTGCAGCGCCCGCGGATCGCGGCGCCAGCCTGGCCCCAGTGTCGCATCGATCAACGTCGCCAGCGCCGGGTCGGCGAGCTGGACCCAGCGCCGAGGCGTGATCCCGTTGGTCTTGTTGTTGAAGCGCGCCGGGTACAGCGTGTAGAAGTCGTGGAGCACGCTTTGTTCCAGTAACTCCGTGTGCAACTTCGCCACCCCGTTGACGGCGTGGCTCCCGATCACGGCGAGGTAAGCCATGCGGAGCTGGCCGTTCGCGATCGGCGCGCTGCGGTCGACCAGCAACTCGCCGTACTGCTGCACGTGGGCCGCCCGAAAGCGGTGATCGATCTCCTGGGCGATCTGATAGAGCCGGGGCAGGAGCCCAGCAAACATCGACTCCGGCCAAGTCTCCAACGCCTCGGTCATCAGTGTGTGGTTGGTGTACGACATCGTCGCCACCGTCAGTCGCCACGCCTCCTCCCAAGTCATCTCCTCTTCGTCCAGCAGGATCCGCATTAGCTCCAGCACAGCCATCGCCGGGTGCGTGTCGTTGATGTGGATCGCGATGAACTGCGGGAGCAGGTGCAAATCGGCGTGCGTCCGCTTGAAGTGCGTGACGATACTCTGTACCCCCGCGGAGACGAAGAAGTACTCCTGGCGTAGCCGGAGCTCACGCCCATCGTTGTCGGAGTCGTCGGGGTACAGGATCTGCGTGATCGCGTTAACGCGCGCTTTTTCGGCTAAGTTATGGGCCCGGCCTGGAACCGGCTCGGCCGCCCACAACCGCAACGTGTTCACGCAGCCAGTGCGGTAGCCGACCATGGCCGTGTCGTAAGGGACCGCCAAGACGTCCTCGGCCCCGTGGTAGATCGCCTGCAGGCTCCCGTTAGCCCGCGGTCGCAGCTCAACTTGCCCCCCATACTTGACGATCACGGCCCGATTCTCCTTGCGCGTCTCCCAAACATACGGATCGCGCAACCAGTCATCGGGCAACTCGACCTGGTAGCCATCGACGAACCGTTGCTGAAACAGCCCGTACTGGTAGCGGATCCCATTCCCGTGGCCGGCCATGCCGACGCTGGCCATCGCGTCCAAAAATGCGCTCGCCAACCGTCCCAGACCGCCGTTACCCAACCCCGGATCGCCTTCCGCCGCATACAGCGTTACCGGGTCGAGCGCCAGTCGCTCTAGCCCAGCTTCGACCGTCGCCTTGATGCCGAGGTTCAGCAGGTTGGACCCGAGCAAGCGGCCCGGCATGAACTCGATCGAGAAGTAGTAGACCTGCTTGCGGTGATGCTTCTCGTTGTTCGCCTTGGTCTGCACCCAGTCCTTGGCGTAATAGCCTTTGACCACAAAAGCAAGTGCTTGGTATTGCTGGAGCGTGGAGAGGTTGTCCAGCGAATCGGCGAACAGGTGCAGGGCCGCCGCTTTGTAATCCTTGATGAATTGTGCCGTTGTCAGTCCCATAGATTGTCCTTTCACGCGTGTGTGTCAACCAGTTCCTGGTAACCGCTCAGGTAGTGCTGGGCGGCGTGGACCCAGTCAAAGTCCGCGGCCATCGCCTGCTGCTGCAACCGCGCGATCACGGCTGGCTCGGCCTGGTAGAGGCTGGCGGCCCGCAGGAGGGTGTCTCCGAGTACCCGCGGGGTGAAGTCCCAGTACGAGAAGCCCGTCCCCGCCCCGGTCGTCGCATCGTAAGGGTGCACGGAATCGCGCAGCCCCCCGGTCTCGTGAACGATCGGCAGGGTCCCGTAGCGCATCGCCATCATCTGCGCCAGGCCGCTGGGTTCGAAGGCACTTGGCATCACGAAGAAGTCTGCCCCGCCGTAGATGCGCTGCGCCAGCGCCTCATCAAAGCGGATCAAGCTGGCGACCTTACCGGCAAAGCGGTCGTGCAAGGCAGTGAAGCCAGCCTCCAGATCAGGGTCCCCGGTCCCGAGCAAGACGACTTGCACATCGGCATCGGGCAGGATCGTGTTCAGCGCGGTGATCAGCTGATCCATCCCTTTTTGTCGCGTCAGGCGTGACACGATGCCAAACAGCGGAACTGCCCGCTGCGGCAGGCCGACTTCGACCTGCAGTGCCGCCTTGTCCAGCGCCTTGCCGCGCAGGTCGACGGCACTGTATGTCGCCTTAAGGTGACGGTCAGTCGCCGGATCGTACAGACTGGTGTCGATCCCGTTGAGGATCCCACGCAGCTTCCACGCCTGCTGGCGCAGCTCCCCGTCCAGCCGCTCGCCATACGCAGGGGTCTGGATCTCCTGCGCGTATGTCGGGCTAACAGTGGTGACCCGGTCAGCGAAGTTGATCCCCCCTTTCATCCAGTTGACCGAGCCGTCTTTTTCGAACCCATCCGGATGGAAGAACTGCCGCCCGATGCCGAACACGTCCCCCAAGACGCTCGGCGGGAACCAGCCCTGGAACTGCAGGTTGTGGATCGTCAACTGCGTGCGCAAGTGGCGGTACGGCTCGATCCAACTGTACTTATCCTTCAGGAGCACCGGGATGAACGCGGTGTGCCAGTCATTGACGTGCAAGATGTCCGGGATGAAATCGATCACCTGGAGCATCTCGATGATCGCCATCTGAAAGAAGCCGAACCGCCCACCGTCGTCCCAGTAGCCATAGAGCCCGTCACGGCCGAAAAATTCTTCGTTGTCGATCAAGTAGTAGGTGACGGCCCCTAGCCGCAGGGTGAGGACGCCCACGTACTTCTCCTGCCCACCGAAGCGCACCGTGAATTGCGCCCGGGGTCGCAGGTCGGCGCGCAACGCCGCGGGAAACAGCCGCCCGTAGTACGGTAGAACGACGCGCACATCGACCCCGGCCTGCTGCAACGCCTTGGGCAGCGCGTAGGCGACGTCACCGAGGCCACCAGTCTTGTAGAACGGGGCCCCTTCTGCGGCGGCAAAAATCACTTTAAGCATGCGCATCCCCCTCCAGTTCACTGCTCCGAAAGACCGTCCGGTTCTTGCCGATCACGACCGGCGCCTCCGGGGTGCCTTCGATCGTCAGGTTCGGGCCGATCACCACGCCTTTGTCAAGGATCGCATAACGCACGGTCGAGCCCGTCGAGATCTTGCTTCCTTGCATCACGACGCTGTGGGTCACACTGGCGCCGCGGTGGACGACCACATTGCGAAACATCACGCTGTCTTCGACCGTGCCTTCGATATACGCCCCGGTCCCCAGCAGCGAGTTCGTCACCACCGACTCCTTGGAGAAGAAGCTCGGCACCTCGTTTTTGCTCTTCGTCAGGATCGGGATGCTGGAGAACAGCAGCGACTGGTAGTTGACCTCCTGCAGCATCTCCATGTTCGCGGCAAAATACCGCGGGATCGAGTCGATGCGCGCGAGGTAGCCGGTGTACTCAAAGGCGTTGGCGTTTTGGGCCAACACCGCTTCGCGCATCAGCTGTGGGAGTCGACGGAACTCGGCGGTCTGCGCGGCCGTCTCCAGCAGGTCGATCAGATCGATCGTCGGTAGCAGGTAGATCTCCATGAACGCCGGCACCGTCTCCTCGGCTTCATCCGTCCGGTCTGCCGCGCGCATCACGGAACTGGCAGCCCCCTGCTCCGACAAGCTGAGCGTCCAATCGTTAGGCTGAATGCGGGCCCGCGGGACCTTCTTGTACACCGCGGTGATGCTCGCCTCGCTGGCCTTGTGGTAAGCCAGGATCGCGTTCAGGTCCACGTTCGCGACGTTTTTGGCCCCCATCACGACCGTATATTTCGAGCCGCTGCGACGCAGGAACTGCGTGTAGTTCTCGTAGTAACGCTCCCGCAGCGCAGGATCCGTGTAGTCACGCGTCGCGACATACGGGAATAAGAAGACGCCGCCTTGGATCAGGTCCAGGTTCCAGGCCGCGCCGCTGCGCAGGTGGTCTTGCACCGACCGCTCGGATTCCGGCATGAACAAGCCGACCGAGTGGATATCCGCGTTGGTGATCGCCGACAGCGGAAAGTCCAGCAACCGGTAGCGGCTGGCGAACGGCAACGTCCCGATCGGGCGGTGGGCCGTCAGTGGCAACAGGTCATGCACATCCTCGTTCAAGTCGATGATGGCCGCGATTTCCCCTTTTCTCATGCTTTTTCCTTCCTTCCTACGGCTTCGCCGTACCCGACAACGGCGATCTCGTCCGGTGTGCCGACCACGGCACCACCATCCCCGACGATCGCGTCTTCCCCGATGATCGCGTGGTCGATCACCACGTTCTTGCCGATCACGACGTTCGGCATCACCATCGAGTCGCGCACCACCGACCCCTCGCCGACCTTGACGTTCTGGCTGAGGATGCTGTGGTCGATCTCACCGGCGACATACGAGCCGTCGGTGATCATGGCCCGGTGCACCTTCGCCGTTTTAGTCAAAAACATCGGCGGCAACGCCTCAGTCTCAGAGAAAATGCGCCAGTTGCGGTTGGCGATGTTCAGCGCGTTGTTCGGCGCGAGGAATTCCATGTTCGCCTCCCACAGCGACTGGATCGTCCCGACGTCCTTCCAGTACCCATGAAAGGCGTAGGCATACGTCGGCTCGTTGTGGGCCAGATAGGCTGGGATCACGTCCTTGCCGAAGTCCTCCATCTTGCCGTCGGTCGCGTAGCTCTCCGTCAGGTACTTCTTCAGCGGCGCCCAGTCGAAGATGTAGATCCCCATCGACGCGAGGTTAGACTTCGGCTCCGCGGGCTTCTCCTCAAAGGCGATGATCCGGTCGGTGTCATCCGTGTTCATAATGCCAAAGCGCGGCGCCTCCGCCATCGCCACCGGCATCACGGCTACCGTCAGCGTCGCCTTCTTCGCCTTGTGAAAATTCAGCATCCGCTCGTAATCCATCTTATAGATGTGATCCCCAGACAGGACCAGCAGGTACTGCGGGTTGTACGAGTCGATGTAGGCAATGTTTTGATAGATCGCGTGCGCGGTGCCTTCGAAGAATTTTTCCCCGTCACTGGCTGCGTACGGCTGCAGGATCGTCACCCCGGCGCCACGCTCGTTGAGGCCCCAGCTCGCCCCGTTTTGCACGTGTCGGTTGAGCTCCAGTGGCTGGTACTGCGTGATCACCCCCACCGTATTGACCCCGGAGTTGCTCAAGTTGCTCAGGGTAAAATCGATGATGCGGTAGCGTCCGCCGAACGGGACAGAGGGCTTGGCGGTGTTCTTGGTCAGCTTGCCCAGCCGGGTCCCTTGCCCCCCGGCCAAGATCATTCCTAGCATTTCGGTTGCCATCTGGTGTTCCTCCCTTATTCCTCAGTGACTGCACCGGCCTGCACCGGCAGTGGTGGCGGGGCCAAGGCGACCGGGGCGATCAGGAGCGCCCCCATCGCCGGTAGCACGACGACCACGCTGTCGGGCTGGCCGTGACTCGGCGTGCCGGTCGTGCGCAGCGTCCGTTGCAGTCGGGTCCATGTGCCACCGAAGTGCTGACTCTCCGTGTTCAGCACGACGCGGTACGTCCCGGCGCGCGGGACCGGCACGCGAAACTCGGCACGTTCTTCCGGCACCAGGTTCAACACGACCACCGTGAAGTCATCTGCCGCCGCCCCCCAGCGAATATAGCTCAGGTGATCGACGGCATCCCCGATCGTCACGGCGATCCCCGCCGGCGTGTGGTCCTGGCACCACAAGCTCGGGGTCTGACGATATAACTTGTTCAGCATCCGGGTGAACGTCTGCATCGCCAGGTTCATCGGATCATTGAGATCGACCCACTCCAACGCGCTCCAGTCGCGCCATTCTAGGAATTGACCCCACTCGCCGCCCATGAAGAGCAGCTTTTTGCCCGGATGCGTCATCAGCCACACGAACATCACCCGCAGATTCGCAAACTGGTTGTAGCGGTCACCGGGCATCTTGTGCATCAACGACTTCTTGCCGTGGACCACCTCGTCGTGCGAGAACGGCAGAATGAACTGTTCGTCGTGCATGTACATGAACGAGAAGGTCAACAGCGTCATGTGGGCGCGCCGCGCGTAAGGATCCGAGCTGAAGTAGCGCAGCGTGTCATTCATCCAACCCATGTTCCACTTGTAGTTGAACCCCAGGCCACCGGCGTCGATCGGGGCGGAGACCAACGGGTAGGCCGAACTCTCCTCGGCGATCATCAGAGCCGAGGGGTGGGCGGCAAACACTGCGGTGTTCAGCTGCTTCAAGAATGCCTGGCCCTCTAGGTTCTCGCGGCCACCGTCACGGTTGCGATCCGCTTCCTTGCCGGCGTCGTAATCCATGTATAGCATGTTCGACACCGCATCGACCCGCAGCCCGTCCAGGTGACAGTAATCGAGCCAAAACATCGCACTGGAGATCAGGAAACTGCGCACCTGCGTCTTGCCGAGATCAAAATTCCACGTGCCCCACCGGACATTGTCTGCCCGGTGGGGGTCCTGGTACTCGAAGGTCGGCGTCCCGTCGAACCGGGCCAGCACATCCGTGTTGCGAATGAAGTGGCCGGGCACCCAGTCCATGATCACCCCGAGGCCCGCTTGGTGCGCCGCGTCAACGAACTGCAGGAAGTCGACCGGGTCGCCGAACCGACTGGTCGGGGCAAAATACCCCATCAGCTGGTACCCCCAGCTCGCGTCCAGCAGATGTTCCATCACCGGCATCAGCTCGATGTGCGTGTAGCCCATCCGCTTGACGTAAGGTAGCACCGCCTGCGCCGCTTCCGCGTAGGTCAAGTACCCACCGTCTGCGGCCCGCATGAACGACCCCAAGTGTAGCTCGTAGATATTCATCGGCTGATCGTACGGCGGCGTTACCTCCCGGTGTGCCAGCCACTTGGCGTCCTGCCAGGTGTGTTCGGGTAAGTCGAGCAGGCGCGCCGCAGTCCCCGGTTTGCGCTCGAACCCGAACCCATACGGATCGATCTTCTCGTGAACGGTCCCGTCTGAGGTGACTTGCACCTTATACAGCTGCCCGACCGTCCCTGCGTGCGTGCCGAGCCAGCAGCCGGTGTCCGCGATCGGCGTCAGCGCGACGGGCTGCCACCCGGAAAAATCGCCGACGATCGCCACCCCTTGCGCGTGCGGCGCCCAGACCAGGAACTGCCAGTCGCCGGTCGCCAGTTGGTGTGCCCCGAACCGCCGGTAACTCTGAAAATCCTCACCGCGGTTGAACAGGTACAACCACGGCGCCAAGTCCTCCGCCATTCTCACCCCTCCTTTATTGTTACCGCTTACAATGTGAGTATATCACCTTTTTTCGCAATAGCGAGCCGCGACACTCGCCACCCCCAAAAATAGTTTTGCCCATGAAACATACCTAGAAAGCATCCGTCTACCTGGACAGGATGTTTTCATCAGTGTGCCACTTTCTCGCTAAAACGCCAGCGAAACGACTCGCCCCGGGTCGCATCGCGGCGCACCAAAAAGGGCCCGAGACAACCGGTCAGATTGTCTCAGGCCCTTGCATGCACATCATTGGGCTTCAGCGTCGCCCGCCACCCCCCAGGACTGGCGCCAGCATGAGGCTGGGGACCGCCGCCTGGTCGCCCCGTCAACGCCGCGGGCGCCGGAGCCGACACCGTTTCGGTTCAGGTCAAGCTCCCGCCGTGGACCTCTGTCGCTTCTGTCGCGAGGATGAAGGCCGCCGGGTCATGCTCACGCACGTGGCTGACCAACGCACGCAAGTCCGATTGCTCGACAACGACCATCAACATCTCCTTGGGCTCACCGGAGTAACCGCCGATCACTTGGTGGATCGTCAAGCCATGGTCCGTCTTGTCTCGGATCCCCGCTTCGATCTGCGGCAGCGCGGTGTTGCTCATGATGTAGACGACCTTCTTACGGTCTAACCCAGTCTCGACGTAATTCATCACGAGGCTGGTCAGGGCGATGGCAAACAGCGCGAGAATGAACGCCTCCAGCCCGCTGACCGGAATGTTGAACAGCGACACCAGCATGTCGATCACGAACAGGCCAACTGCCGGCTTGATGTTCCAGTAGCGCGCCATGATCATCGGTGGGACAGTGGTCCCACCGCTCGAGGCATCGAGCCGGTAGTTCAAGGCCACGCCCAGGGCGAAGATCACGCTGCCGACGATCACTGCGAGCAAGCGGTCTTGGACCACCATCACCTGCGGCGTCAGTGCGAGCAGGACCGGTAGGCCAATGCTCCCGAACAGGATCCGCCGGGTCGTACTGCGGTCGAGCAGCCACCAGGCAAGCACGAGCATCACGGCGTTGACCGCCAGGGTCGTGACGCTGACGTTGAGGCCAAAGACCTCCTGAACGAGGATCGCGATCCCGGTCGCGCCCCCCGGGGCAACGCCATGCGGCGCGTAAAAGAGGTTGATGGCGAGCGCGATCAGCTCGAGCGCGACCACCATCAAGCCGGCGCGAGCGATTGGGTTGCGCGTCAATTTTTGCATTGGGTCCCCCTTGAATCAAGTCATCACGTCTAAGTTATCGTTACAATTATATCACAGTCCCAAGCAGTTGGCGAAACTGTGCTTTTTTTGAATGAAATTTGCGGTATTTTGAGCGTGAACTGTTGCAACCGCTCACAAAAGGTGATACATTGTAAGCGTGATAATCGTCAACAACTAATTATAAAGAGGTGCATTCGCATGACAGATCCACAAACCGTTCCTGCAAGTGTCGCGATGTTACGTGTCATTGAATCCTGGGGGGTCGACCACATCTACGGTTACCCGGGTGGCTCGTTCAACTCCACCATGGCGGCGCTCGACGCCGAACAGGCGCGTTTGAAATACATCCAGATCCGCCACGAACAGGTCGGGGCGCTGGCCGCCAGTGCGGACGCGAAGCTGACCGGCAAGATCGCGGTCGCGTTTGGCTCCGCTGGCCCCGGGGCGACGAACCTGATCACGGGGCTGTACGATGCCCGTGAAGACCACGCGCCCGTCTTGGCGCTGATCGGACAAGTCCCGAGCACCAACATGAACTACAACTACTTCCAAGAATTCGCGGAGAATCCGATGTTTGCCGACGTCGCAGTGTACAACCGGTTGGTGATGACCCCGGAGAGCCTGCCTTACGTCGTCGATAAAGCCATCCGTGAGGCCTACAAACACCGCGGCGTGGCGGTCGTCGTGATCCCGAATGATTTTGGCTATGTCCAGATCCCGGACACCCCCTACACCAGCGTCTCGCCAACGGACCGCAAGTCCCGGCCGCTGCCTGAGGCGACCGACGAGGAAGTCGACCACGTGCTCGAGCTGATCGCGCAGGCGAAGCGGCCGGTGATCCACGTCGGCCGCGGGATCGGCGCCGGCGGTGAGCAGCTCGTCGAGCTCTCCAAGAAGCTTCAGGTCCCGCTGGTCCTGACCGGCTTGACGAAGGGCCTGGTGCCAGATGACTACGAAGGCAACCTCGGCTATGCCAACCGGGCGGCGATGAAGGCCGCCGACGAGATCTTCGCCGTTGCCGACCTCGTGATCGCACTGGGCGCCGACTTTCCGTTCGCCAACTTAGTCTACCGCACACACCCGTTCAAGTTCGTCCAGATCGACATCGACGAGGCCCAATTCGGCCGTCACCACTTCCTCGACTACGGGGTATGGTCGGACGCGACAAGCTTCGTCACCAAGGCCTTGGCCCGCAGCACGGCGAGCGCCCCGTCGCCTTACTTCCAGGCCGCCGTGGCGGCCAACCACAACTGGCGCGAGTACCTGACGGCCCTCAGCGAGCGGCCGTCTGATCCGCTAGAGTTCGAGGCCGTCTACAAGCAGATCAACCGCATCGCCGAACCGGATGCGGTGTTCTCGATCGACGTCGGTGACAACATCATCAACGCCTTTCGCTTCTTGAACCTGACGCCGAAGAACAAGTGGACGATCTCGGCCCTGTTCGCTTCCATGGGCTACGGCCTGCCTGGGGCGATCGCCGGCAAGCTGAGCTTCCCGGACCGCCAAGTCTTCAACATCTCCGGTGACGGGGCCTTCTCGATGGTGATGCAGGACCTGATCACCGAGAAAAAATACCAGCTGCCGGTCATCAACATCATCACCAGCAACGCCAGCCTGAACTTCATCAAGTCCGAGCAGGACGATATCGACATGGTCCAGCACTCCGGAATCTTCATCGAGGATCAGGACTTTGCCAAGATCGCCGCGGCCATGGGGGTCGAAAGCGTCACGGTCACCAAGAGCGCCGATCTGCCGGCCGCCTTCGACCAAGCGCTGGCCGTCACCCGCGCTGGGCGCCCGTTCCTGATCGACACAAAGATCACCGATAAGCGCGGCCTGCCAGTCGAGGAACTGCAGCTGGCCATCGAAGACGGCCAGCTGATCGAGACCGTCAGCCCAAGCTACAATGCCAACCACACGCTGGCGAAGCCGCGAGATCTTGCTGAGTTCTTCGCCCAGTACGACGGCCAGCGCCTGCGGCCGCTGACCGACTTCTTCGCCGAATACAACGTCACGCTATAAGCGACCCACAGCCAAGAGGCTCAGATAACATGCGGATTGAGCCCCGTGTATAAGCGACAATGCCTGCAAACCCAAACCTGGGTTTTGCAGGCATTGTCGCTTATATGGCTGACTTTGCCCGTTCCAACGTAGTGAGTGACGGACCGACATGCGTCAAAATGGGCGTCGCTTGACAGCTCGGACGATTCTGGAATCGTCGTGCGCTCAACCTCATTTTTGAATGATGTCTCAGCTGGTTGGCGTCCTGTCACGCGTCCACCGGGGTGTACACCAACAGATCTCCTGGTTGACACGCCAGCACGTCGCAGAGCTTGGCCAGGGTCGAAAAGCGGACCGCCCTGGCCTTGCCCGTCTTCAGGATCGACAGGTTAGCGATTGTCACGCCCACGGCAGCGGCGAGCTCAGTCAGTGTCATGCCGCGCGCCGCCAGCTGTGCCTCTAATGTGATCTCGATCATCCGCCACCTCACACTGTCAAGTCGCTGTCTTGCTTGAAGTCAAGCGCTGCCGCCCACAGACGCTGCAGCACGGCCAAAAACAACGTGACCATCAGCGGCAGACCGACCAGCCCCAGCCCGATGATCATCACCCCCGGCGCGTCCCCTGAATCGGCAACATGATAAATCGCCGGTAGGCACAGCGTCAGCGCCCCGGTCATTCCGGCGACCGCCCACTTGAGCCGCTTGAGTCGATCGACCGCGATCACCGTGAACGCCTGCGCCATTTCAACACAGCGAAGCAGGCGCCACGCGCCGACCAGCGCCCAGTAGAACAAGCCAGTTGTCGCCCAGATCCCGACCAGTCCGAGCCAGGCTGGCCAGGGAGCACTGCGAAGTTGACCGAGTGCATAGGGTGACAGGCCGCCCACCATGACGGTGACCGCCAGCCCGGCCGCGCTCAGCAGTGCTTTCAGTCCCAATAATCGTATTTTCATTCGATCGCCTCCGTCTTTGTTTCCAGTATACCCGCGCCTTTTATCGATAAACAATTAAAAAAGCGTAATTACACCGCGCGACCGGCGCGAACAGTTCCGTAAGGCCGAGGGACAATTCACGCTAACCTCGCTACAATGAGGTAGAATGATCCCAACTCGAAAGGAGGGCTTGTGATGCGCCGATCCCTGTTCAGTCTGTGCTTACTGCTTGCCCTGATCGCCACCGGGCCACGACCGGTGCACGCCGCGACCACGGCCGAGCGCGCCCCGGCAACGCTGTACCTACACGGGCACTTCGGGGGCCCCCACTCCATGGACTACCTGATGCACGCCGCGGAGGTGGCGGACAAGGCCCACGCCGTGATCACGGCAACGGTCAAGCGCAACGGTCACGTGCGGCTGCGCGGCCGCTGGCCAGCCAACACGCGGCGGCCGCTGGTCAAGATCGTTTTTCAGAACAATCGGACCATGCGCTACCACCGCATCAGCAACTGGCTGCACAATGTGCTGGTCGCGCTCCAGCGGCGCTACCACATCAAGCGTTTCAACATCGTCGCCCACTCGCTCGGCAACGCCGCCGTCCTGTTCTATATGCTTCGCTACGGGCAGGACCGCACCCTCCCGCAGCTGAACAAATACGCTGCGATCGCCGGTAATTTCGACGGCATTCCCGGTCGCCACCGGGGCCAGCACCCGAACGCGCTACTGCCGAGCGGTCGGCCACGCTGGTTGGCGCCGCCGTTTCGCCAAGCCCTTGCCTTGCGCCGCCACTTTCCCGTCGATCAAGTCGACATCCTCAACCTTTATGGCAACCTCGACGACGGTACCCACTCCGACGGCAAGATCCTGAACGCCTCGTCCCGCTCGCTGGGCTATCTGCTCGGCAAGCAAGCGCGCCACTACCAGGAAAAAGCCTTCAACGGGGCCATGGCCCAGCACAGCATGTTGCGCCTCAACGCCAAGGTCGCGACGACGATCAACCGGTTCTTGTGGCACTGATCAGATGCATGCAAATAGCGCCCACGGCTAGCCGTGGGCGCTATTGGGGTGTCATTGGGACCGGTTCGTTAGCCTTCGCTGATCACGATCTTGCCGTCGACCAGGTCTGCCTTGAGCGCCTTGGCGTCCAGGTGGTCGAGATAGTAATCGGTCACCTGATCGCGAATGTTCTGCTCGATCACGCGGCGAAGCGGGCGTGCCCCCATCGCCTCATCGTAGCCCTCGGTGATCAGCCACGCCTTCGCGTCGGGGGTGACCGTGAGTGTCAGCCCCTTCTTCGCCAAAGTCCGGTTGACATCGGCGAGCATCAGGTCAACGATCTTGCCGAGGTCAGCCTTACTCAGGTGGCTGAATTCAACGATCCCGTTGAACCGGTTCAAGAATTCGGGGCGGAAATACGGCGCCAGCCGGGTCATCAGGTCTTGATCTTTAGCCGCGTCACCGGTCAGGGCTTCCTGCCCGAAGCCGGCGTTGCTGGTCGCGATGATCACGGTGTTCTTGAAGTTGACCACATTGCCTTGCCCGTCGGTGAGGCGCCCGTCATCCATTACCTGCAACAACAAGGTCAGGACTTGCGGGTCGGCTTTTTCGATCTCATCGAGCAAGACGATCGCGTATGGGTCGCGGCGGACCTGCTCCGTCAGCGTGTTACCATTGTCAGCGTACCCGACATAACCGGCACTGGTCCCGATCAGCTTCGACACCGCGGTGCGATCGCTGTACTCGGACATGTCGAGGCGAATGATCGCGTTCTTGTCGCCGAAGAGGTCTTGGGCGAGCTGCTTCGCCAGCTCCGTCTTCCCGACCCCGGTCGGCCCAACGAACAGGAAGCTCCCGATCGGTCGGTTGCCTTCGTCAAAGCCGGCCCGGTTGCGACGGATCGCCCGGGCGACCATGTCGACTGCCTCGTCTTGCCCGATCACCTTGCCCTTGAGTCGCTGGCCGATGGTCTTGAGGCGCTCAATGTCGCTTGCCCCCATCTGCGAGACCGGGATGCCGGTCAACCGCTCCACCGACTGTGCCACGTCATCCGGTGTGGCGACCACCGCGGTCGCAGTGTCGTCCGCCCCGGCCAGCGCCGTCTGTGCCTCATCGAGCTGTTGCTTGAGCGTCGCCGCCTGCTCGAAGTCTTCGGCTTTCGCGGCGGCGTCTTTTTGCTGCGTCAGCGTCGCGATTCTCTGTTCCAGCGCCACTTTATCGACAACCGGGTGCTTGGCCGCCAAGTGTGCGGCCGTCATGTCGAGCAAGTCGATCGCCTTATCCGGTAGCGAGCGCTGCGGGATATACTGGATCGCGTAATCCACGCAAGCCTGCAACACGGCGTCCGGCAACTGAACGTGGTGGTGTTCCTCGTACAGGTGCCGGACCCCTTGCAGGATCTTGACAGTGTCTTCAGCGCTCGGTTCATTGACCGTCACATCGTTGAACCGGCGCGCCAATGCGGCATCTTTCATGATCGTGTTCCGGTACTCGTCTTGCGTGGTCGCCCCGATGACGGTGATCTCACCGCGCGACAACGCTGGCTTGATGATATCGGCCAGCCCCTTGCTGCCGGATTCCTCACCACCGGTCGCCCCCGCACCGAGGATCTGGTGGATCTCATCGAAGAACAGGATCACGTTGCCGGCGTCCTTGACCTGCTGGATCAGCTCCTGAATGTTCTGCTCGAAGCTCCCGCGATACTGGGTCCCTGCCTCCAGTCCGGACAGATCGATCGAGATGATCTGCTTGTCCTTGACCGCCTCGGGCACATTGCCGGCGACGATCGCCTGGGCCAAGCCCTCCACCACAGCGGTTTTCCCGACCCCAGCGTCACCGACTAGGATCGGGTTGTTCTTCGTGCGCCGGCTGAGGATCTCCGCGGTCTCTTGGATCTCGTGGTCGCGCCCGATCACCGGATCGAGCAAGCCAGCCTTAGCCTCTTGGGTCAGGTTACGGCCCAGCTTCGCCAGGATTCCTTCAGGTTGCTTAGCCGCTGGCGTCTGGACGGGGACCTCGTGCGCATTGGCGGCAGGGAGCTGCCCGGTCGCACGGTACTGCGCCAACTCGTCAGGGGTCACTTCACGCCCGTTGATCGTATACCGGGTCGTGCCACCTTCCCCCATGCGGCGAAGCATTGCATTCATAAAATCATCCATGTCTGTGTTAAAAAACGGATCATCAAAACGTGCCATTGCGTCATTCCTCCTCTGTTCCGGCCGCGGCCATGTGCCTGCGTCCTGTGTGGCAACAAAAAGACACGCGCCGCGACTGCCTCATTCAGATGAGCGCCACATCGCGACCAGACCTTCTTGTTTACATAATATATTATACGGCGTTTTTAGCACTCGGTCAATGCAAGTGCTAAAACTTTTCTGACCCGCCGTTACCCGTAGCTTAACAAGACGACAAAACCCGCCGCAACCAATTCGCTTGGTCGCGGCGGGTCCGCTTATAGACTGGTTTTTTCCTGCTGCAGCGCGTGCAGTAGGCCGAACAACTGGCCGAACAGGTCGCTGGAGGCGTTCATGTTCCACTTGAAGATCAGCGGCTGGTGCTCGCCAAAATCCAGCGGCATCGAGGAATCCTTGATCACCAGGTCGGCGGATTCGAAGTGATCGTGCAGGAGTTCAACGAACGGCTGCTGGTCGATGAAGGTCACGAGGTCGATGAAGCCTAAAGTGACCGGCTCCAGCATCAAGGCGACCTTGACCTTCGCAGCCGGTTGCGCGAAGCGGCGCACCTGCAGCAGGTTGGCGTACAGGGCCTGCGACAGCGCCGGCATCAAGGCCTGGACTTCACGCGGGTCTTCTTTCACCAGCACGGCCTCAGCCGTCTGGCGCACCGCGATCGCCAAGCGGTCATCCGGTCGGGCCGCGATCACCCGGTGGTTGAACGCGTAGGCAATCACCGCCCCGAGATCGAAGCCAAAGGTCAGCACGCTCATCACGATCGCCAGCAGACTGGCCTGGATCAGCTCCCCCATCGGCTCGCTCAGCCGGTGAACATCGAGGATCTCCTCCGGCAGTTGGCGCATAAAGCGCTCAATGAACTGGTACAGCGCTGGGTTGTAGCGCTTGAAGGTGGCCAGGACCTGCGGGATGTTCGGGTCCCCGGGCGCGTAATAGATCGGCAGCAGAAAGTTCAGCTGATAGAGGTGCTGAGATTCGCTGAACTGCTCGGCCTGCGTCAGGCGCACGTCGTTGTCGAATAGGTTCGGGACCGGATACGACAGCGTGTCGACCGGCTGCGTCAGCGTGTGCCCGTGGGCGATCCGCGTCTGGTTGATCGTCACGTGGTAGCCGAGCACCTCACGGATCACCGGGCTGGTGTAGTCGAGGTCGAAGGCCGCCGTGATCCGGTGGACCATCTCAAGCGCATCCCGGTGGGTGAAGTGTGTGAATGGCCACACGGCGCCGTCTGTCGCCAGCCAGTAGACGAGGGTCAAGAAGATCCGGATGCGATTCTCGTCACCCGAGATGCGCATTTTTTCGTACACGATCCGCACGCCGAGCTGCTTCGCCAAGTCACGAACGGGCCGCAGGTAACGCAGGCAGGTCACGCGCGAGGCCTCGACCGAATCGACGAACGCCTCGAAGTTCGGTTGGTCCTCGTTGATCAGGTGCTGGAGAAACGCGAACGGCACGCTTTTTTGGACCATCGCCATGCGCAACTGGCCAACTGAGATGCTGAAGAGCTTCGGGATATCCGCATCGGGATCGCCCACGATCTCACGCAACTCATCCAGCAGCTGATTGTAGGTGTAATAGAGCGTACCATAATTGCGGTCCATCAGCATCGCGATCCGGCGCAGGTTGACGTCTTCGACCGCGCCGGTGTGCGCACGGGTCTGCTGGACCTGCGTGGTGACCGGAAGATCGCGCTGTTTGGTGCGCATGATCGTCTCATAGAGGCGCAGTTTATCGCGCGTATTTTTTTGTAAAAAAAGATCTGTGCTGGTTTGATTCACGATCGAACCTCCAAGATACGATATTTATTGTCCCCACGCAATATCACATTCATTATAGCGAATACCGCGGAACCTGTGTAGCAAGACGCTCGAAATTTAACCAAACCACCATCAATTCAAGCCCCGAGCAGCCCAACAGGCGCCGGTCTGACCAGCTCGATTCGAGCGGTGAGACCGGCGCCTGTTAGTCGCGTCGTTATTTTATGCGCCGCTCAGCTGAGCAGGACCGCATCATCGTTGAGCTCACGCCCGCTTTGTTCCTTGAAGAGACGCATCAGGTCAGCCACTGTCAGCCCCTCTTTCTCGGGCCCCTTAATGTCCACCGCAATGCGGCCGTGGTCGAGCATGATCAGCCGGTTGCCGTAGCGCAGCGCGTCTTGCATGTTGTGCGTGATCATCAGAGTGGTGATCTGCTGCGCCTCAACGAGCTGCTCGGTCAGCGTCATGACCGTCGCGCTAGTCTGCGGGTCCAAGGCAGCGGTGTGCTCGTCGAGCAACAGTAGCTCCGGCGCCTGTAACGTTGCCATCAGCAACGTCACCGCCTGGCGCTGACCGCCAGACAGCAGGCCGATCTCAGCTGTCAGGCGTTCCTCCAGGCCGAGGCCGAGGCTTGCCAGCTTCTCACGAAACAGTGCACGGTCGCGCTTCTTGACCCCGCTGGCCCAAAAGTTACGCCACTGGCCGCGCTTCAAAGCCAGACTCAAGTTCTCCTCGACGGTCAGGCGCGGCGCGGTGCCGGCCTTCGGGTCCTGGAACACCCGTGCAATCAACCGGGCGCGCTTCGCGACGTTCTGGTAGGTCACGTCCTTATCGGCGATCTTGATCTGGCCGTGCGTGACCGGGATCGACCCCGCCACGCTGTTGAGCAGCGTGGATTTACCGGCCCCGTTACCGCCGATGATCGCGACAAAGTCCCCCGGGTCTAGCGTCAGGTCGATGCCCTTCAAGGCATGGTTCTCGTTGACGGTCCCTTTTTCGAAGTACTGATGCAACGCTTTGACTTCCAATGCTGGCATGATTGACCTCCTACTCGTTCATCCGACGACGGTTCTCACGGCGCGCCATGCTCTGCTGAAACTGCTTGCGGATCAGCGGCAGCGCGAGGAACAGCACGAGCATCAGCGCGTAGAACAGGCGCAAGGCATTCGGGTCGACCCCTCGATCGAGCACCCACGCGATGATCCAGCGGTAGATGATCGCCCCGGCAATGATCGTGACCAACCGCCAACCGAAGCTCAGGTTCCGGATCAGGATCTCGGCGATGATGATCGCAGACAGCGCGATAACAATCGTGCCGATCCCCATCGAGCTATCCGCGAACCCGTTGGTCTGCGCCATCAAGGCCCCTGACAAAGCGATCAGGGCGTTGGAGACCATGTAGACCACGATCTTCATCGTGTCGTTGTTGATCCCATTGGCGGCGCTCATCGCCTGATTATCCCCCACCGCCCGGGCAGCCAAGCCCATCTCGGTGTTGAAGAAGTATACGAGGCCGGCGATCACGATCGCCGCGACCACTAACCCAACTGCGATGGCGTTCAACGTCGGGTCGCCGAAGTCGACAGGGGTGAAAACGGTCTTGACGTCTGACAGCAACGACACGTTGGGCCGGCCCATGACGAACAGGTTGACGGAGTACAACCCGGTCATGGTCAAGATCCCAGTCAGGAGGTCGGGGATCTTCAACTTGGTATGTAAGACCCCTGAAACCAGTCCGGCCACCGCCCCACCGAGCGCCCCGTACAGCGTGGCGAGCACCGGGCCGGTCCCACTGACCAGCTGGTGCGCGGTGATCGCCGCGCCGAGCGGAAAGCTCCCTTCAGCGGTCATGTCGGCGATATCGAGGATCCGAAACGTCAGGTACACGCCGATCGCCATGACCGACCAGAGAAGCCCTTGGGAGATGCTTGAAATCAGGATGTCCATCTTTTACCTCCAAAAAATCGTGTGACAACAATCAGTTCTGTGCGGCCTCGGCATCGGTGATCCCGAAGGCCTTCATCATCTTCTCGTTCTTGATCACGGTGACCTTCGCCGGCGTCTCAACGGCCAGCTTGTTGACCTTCTGCCCCTTCAGGATCTTGATCGCCAGCTTGGCCGTCTGGCGACCCAGGTCCTTGTAGTCGATGCCGATGTTGGCCACGCCACCGTCTTGGACCATGGTCGAGGCAGCTGGCACGACCGGCACCTTCTTGGCCAAAGAGACTTTGCCGACAGTCACCATCGCTGCCGCCACCGTGTTATCGGTCGGCGCGTAGATCACATCAGCTTGGCTGGCCAGCGATTCCATCGCCTGCTGCACGTCATTGGTGCTCGCGACCGTGCGCTTGACCACACGCAGGCCGAGCTTCTTGACGGCTTGGTCGGCCGCCTTGATCTGAACGATGGAGTTCTGCTCGGCGGCGTTGTAGAGCATGCCCACCGTCTTGGCCTTTGGGAACAGCTTGTGCATGTACGCGATCTGCGCCGGGATGTCCACCATGTCCACCACACCGGTCGCGTTTCGGTCGGGCGCCTTCAGGTTGGTGACCAACCCGGCGGCCTTGGGGTCGGTGACAGCCGTGAAGACCATCGGCGTCTTCGCGTCTTCCTGCTGCAGCGCCTGGGCGGCCGGGGTGGCGATCGCCAAGTTGACGTCGTTGCCGTCCTTAGCGAGGCGTTGGCTCATGGTCTTCAGGTTCGCCTGGTCCCCTTGCGCGTTGACGTAGTCGATCTTGACCTTATCCCCTTTGTAGCCCGCCTTGGCGAGCTCGGCTTCGAAGCCCTTGCGCGCATCGGTCAAGGCCGTCTGGTCAATCAACTGCAAGACCCCGATCTTAACGGTGCCGTCTTTAGCGTCCGTCTGTTGGCCGCAAGCGGCCAGGCTGGCGAGCATTGCGATGGTGGCGAGTACGGTGAGTCCCTTTTGCATTTTCATGATTTCTTCCTCCTGGTTGACTGAGCAAAAAACGGCCAGCCACGGGACACAATTCCACGTGGCTGGCCATTTCATTTTTTCCGGAAAAAGAAAGGCCACATGGATTGTGTTGATCCATGTGGCGGTTGATTGCACATTTAACTGCGCCGGCCTCATGGATGTGAACCGCGGGTTCACATCCATCGGGGATGCGTCCCGCTATCCGAAGAAAAAGCCGGCGAAAAATTCGCGATTCAGTTGTGTTGGCATTGCTTGTCTCATAGTCAACACTCCTTCACATTACCAGTCGCGCTGGTATGTGTTCGAGAATACACTCAGCGATTTCTCATGTCAAGTGCTTTTTTCTCACCGGATTCAACTGGGGCGGCTCACGTGCGGTTCAGGGGGAAAACTTCTGTCTAGGCGACGATCACTTGGCGGCCGCTTCAACGTCTGCCTGCGTCAGTCCGAACAGCTTCATTCGCTTGGCGTTGGTGACCAGGGACGTCTTGGCCGGCGCTTCAACGGCCAGGTCCTTGACCTGCTCACCCTTGAGGATCTTGATCGCCATCTTGGCTGCCTGGCGCCCGAGGTCCTCGTAGTTGATCCCCTGCGTCGCGACGCCAGCGCTTGCGATCATCGTCGCGTCGGCATTAACTACTGGGACCTTCTTTGCCTCGGAGACCTTGCCGATCGTCGGCATCGCGGCGGCCGCGACGTTATCGGTCGGGATGTAGATCGCATCGGCTTGGCCGGCCAGCGATTCTGCGGCCTGCTGCACGTCATTGGTGGTCGCGGCAGTCTTGACCACGGCGGTCAGCCCGAGCTTCTTGATCGCCCGTTTCGCCTCCTGGATCTGAACGACCGAGTTCTCCTCAGCGGCGTTGTACAGCAGGCCGATCTTCTTGGCCTTCGGGAACAGCTTATGCGTGAACGCGATCTGACCCGAGACATCGACCGCGTCGGTCACGCCCGTCGCGTTTTGGTCAGGCGCCTTGACGTTCGAGACGAGTCCGGCTGACTTCGGGTCGGTCACAACGGTGAACAACATCGGCGTCTTGTTATCTTCCTTGAGCAGCGCCTGCGCCGCCGGGGTCGCGATCGCAAGGTTCAGATCGTTACCATCCTTGGCCAGCTGCTGGCTCATTGACTTCAGGTTGGCCTGATCGCCCTGGGCGTTGACGTAGTCGATCTCGATCTTTTTGCCCTTGTACCCATTGGCCGCCAGTTCCTCGGTGAAGCCTTTGCGAGCGGCGTTCAGTGCGCTTTGGTCGATCAGCTGCAAGATCCCGACCTTCACGGTGTCTGAATCTTTGGACTCGGCTTTTTTGCCGCAAGCGGCGAGGCTCACGATCATCACAACTGCTGCTAGGGTGGTCATCAACGGTGTCTTCTTCATGGTATTCTCCTCCGAAAAATGGGCTGTGGGTCAAACAAAAGGCCGGCCACATGGGGCACTCCCCCGTGGCCGGCCTACTTCTTTCCGGAAAGAAAAAGACCACATGGAGAGTTATCCCTCATCCATGTGGCGTAATGGCATACTTAAATGCTACGACCATCATGGATGCAAACTGCTTGCGCGCGGTTTGCATCCAATCGGCGATGCAAGCCGCTATCCGTAATAGCCGTAGTAATACGAGTGATTTAACTGTGTTGGACTTAATTTTGTCATAATCAACACTCCTGCACTGGTATGTTGAGAACAATACGCGTATGAGAAAGGGAAGTCAACCCCTCACGCAAAATTAATTTTCAGTCCACCGCCGGCAGCCGGTCACGGTAGCTCACCGTGTAGTGGTGGCCATCGCTGGTCTGAAGCTTGGTCACGGTGGTGTTGGCGAGCAACGGCCACTCGCGCAGCCGCGCAAGTGGCCGGCCGAGAAGGTCGTTCAAGAGCACCAGAAAAACGACGCCGTGCGCGACCACCAGGATCCGGCCATCAGGATGGGCCGCGTAGGCCGCATCGATCACCGCTCGGCTCCGCTGTCTCACAGCCGCGTATGTTTCTGAGTGGATCGCAGGCGCAACGTGCGCATCAAAAGCCAGTGGGTCGTGAAAATAAAGTGCCGTCTGCGCCTGGTCGGCCAAGTCGGCGATGCGGTGACCATCCCAGTCCCCGAGGTTCATCTCGCGCAGGCCGTCGACCGGCTGGACCGGCGTCACCGTCCGAAACTGATTCTCGGCCATGATCAACGCCGTCGTGCGCTGCGTTCGGGGCATGCTCGAACACACGACTTGCGTGAACTGATGGGTGGCGAGCACCCGCCCGACCGTTGTGGCCCCGTCAACGCCAGCGGCGGTTAAGGGCGAGTCGACCGATCCCCCATTCAACCGGTTCGCTAGATTGATCTCTGTTTGACCATGCCGCACAAAATAAAAAGTCGTCACGCCGCTGTCTCCTCACTGGCCATATGCCTGTCTCGTCTACCACCTAGCTGTCACCAAAACAGGACGATTCAACTGAATCGCCCTGCGCGTTACAGATCGAGCAACTGCCTCAGCACATTCTCCACTGCACTGCGGAAGGATGCCGTTCAGAATCCCAAGCACTTAACCCAAAAGAACGCAGGATCCGTCAACTCTGAAACAGTTATTGATTATTCAGCAAGTGACCTCAAACGTCAAGCACCTTCCGCCGCCAGTCACCGAACCAGCGCACCGGTCACCCCGTGATTGGCAATGAAAGCCTCGACTTGATCAGTCGTCGCCAGCGGACTGTCACCGATCTGAGCATGCGCCAAAGCGGCGTTCGCCACGGCAAACGGCAATGTTCGTGAGACAGGCCAGCGTTCAAGCAGACCGTGCAGGATCCCTGCCGCGTAAGCGTCTCCCCCACCGATCCGATCGAGGATCATCACTTCTTGTTGGTCCGACCAATATACCCCAGACGCGTCGCACAGAAAGCCTTGAATATAGTCTCGTCCATCGTGCGTGAGTCGCCGTGTGCCAGCAAATGCAGTCAGATGGTGCTGCGCGACGAACTGCGCGAACAGCGATTCGTCGTCGCGATCCTGGGGATAGCCCAACAAGTCGGTCAAGTCTCGCCGACTCCCAAACACGATGCTACTGCGTTGCAGGATCCGCTCGTAATACCCTTTCATCTGATCGTGGGAATTATTGTGATTCAACGCGACCCGATAATTGAAGTCAAAACACACGGGAATGGCCCGCTTAGCGGCCTGCTCAGCGTAATTGAACGCAGCCTCACGGGTCCCCGCAGTCAGGCTAAGCGAGATCCCACAAATGTGCAATAGGTTCACATCCGCTAGCGATGCACCGAAGGGGTAGTCATGCTCGCTACTCGTCCCAAACGCACTGGCCAATCGATTCTGATAGGTCACCGTTTCCGGCCGGTTGCCGAAGCCGAGCTCCACGAAAAAACTCCCCAGATGGTCCCCGCGAAATTGAACGAACCGATCACTGACCCCCAACCGACGCAGTGCCCCCGCGGCGGTTCGCCCTAGTCGGTTATCCGGCAAAGCGGAGATCAGTGACGTCGCGTGACCAAAATGCGCCAAGCTAGCCAAGATATTGACGCCCGTCCCGGTATAGCTCATCTGCAACTGATCCGTCTGCTCAAGCATCAAGTGCTCGGGGACCGTCAAACGCAACATCACTTCACCAAATGCAGCGATCGTCATAAGCAGGGCCTCCGCTAATCGACAAGCTTCTTGACGATCTCATAGAGCGTTGCAACGTCCGCTGGGCGCGTGTCGCCGGTGGCTTGGTCAATGATCGACGAGTAAACGTGCGGGATCACCCGCTTGACGCCTGCGTCCAGCGCAATGGTCAAGATCGCCTCAAAATTCTCAAGGTCGATCCCGCCCGTTGGTTCGAGGTCAAAATCATTCTCCGCGCACGCCTTGGCGACTGCGCGAAACTCTTCTTCATGCGCAAGCCCCTTCATGGGGAAGTACTTGATCGATGTCCCGCCCATATCCTTGAGTAAGGCAATGGCGGTCTCGATCGGGACCTCAGCGGCAGGCGCCTGACTACTCAGCGGGCCAGTCGCGATGTTAACGGTCCCGACTGTGCCTGTTGGGGACACTAAGCCGTTGATCACGGTCTCTGACTGGCCTAACAGGGCACGACTCGTCCCGACACCAGTGAAGACCTGGTTCACATGCTGTGGCTGCACCACCTGACTGACGCGACTGACCATCAGGCTCTGATTCGGATCACCAGCGCCCAGACCCACGGAGACCGCGTTGTCGATCGCGGCTTGATACCGCTTCATATCCGCGATCGCTGCTTCGTCAGTGGGGTAATTCTTGGTCAAAACCCCGAGGACCACGTGTCCCTCCGCCGCATCGTAGCAAGCCTTCGCGTTCTCGACGGAGTTGGCCAACACGTTCAGCGCCACCCGGTCATTATAGTAATTCGGACGTAATTCACTCATCACTTTGCCTCCATGATTGTTTTTAGCCGTTCAACGATCTGCGCCATCTCACGTTCATCCACTGCCCGGATATCAAACTCGATGATCCCCTCGTTGGCGCGGTACTCCCGCGTGTAGATCGCCGGATCACCCGCTTTGAGCGCCGCGGTCACCGCTTTGGCGGTCACCGGCGCCTGCGCATCGACCCGGACACTCGCCCGGTAGATCTCACGACCGGCACCATCCTGGGCCACGCTGGCACTCAACCCGTCGATCTCGTCCAGCTTGGTGACGAATGGGTCCAGTCGTGCCAGCATATGTGCCCCGGCCTCGGGCCCTGACGTCAGATACTGCTCGATCGCCGCCGTGAGCCCGAGGATGTTATCCTTACCGATCTTCATGGCTCGCCCGATCCCACTGGTCTGCAACTCGATCCAATCGATGTATTGCTTCTTCCCAAAGACGAGACCGGAGGCGGGGCCTTCCAGCGCCTTTGCCCCACTGAAGACCACAATGTCGACACCCATTTGGACGTATTTGATCAGGTCCTCTTCTGCCGCAGCGTCGAGGATCAGCGGTAGCGCATGCGCGTGCGCGACCGCAAGTGCCTCAGTGACAGACAGCATGCTCTTTTGGACCGTGTGGTGCGACTTCACGTAAAGCACCGCCACAGTGCGATCCGTGATCATCATGTCGATGTGCGCCGGCGTACACATGTTGGCATACCCCGCTTCGACCACCTGGCCCCCACCCAACTCGATCATCACGTCCTCTGGCGCGCCGTAATCAACGTTGTGGCCTTTGGGCATGACGACCTCGCGCTTAGTAAAACGCGGGTCGTTGGGATGATAGGCGTGATACTGGCTTCCTTGGCCGATCAGCCCCGCGACCGCCAAGGCGATCCCTGACGACGCCGAGTTGACGATCAAGGCCCCTTCTGCGCCGAGCAACTGCGCGATGTGGGCGCCAGTTTTTTCGGCAAGGTCCTTCATCTCAAAGAAATGCGTGCCGCCAAACTGCTGTGCTGCCAGCACCGCCTCAGAGACCTGGGAGACGCCCAGGATCGTCATCTTGCCACTGGCGTTGATCACTTGTTTCAGGTGGTAGCGCTGATAAATATCCGCTGACATGTTATCCCTCCAATGTATAGACCGTGCCGGCAACGATCGTATGCGTTGGCACGACTAACGTGTCTGTCTCACGATCATTGTGATTCGAATCGGTCAGTGTCTTATGGCCCTGACGCACTTGGAAAATCGTCACATCGGCATCCTGGCCAACGGCCAAACTGCCTTTTTGCGCTAACCGGAAATTCCGCGCCGGGGCGCTGGTGATCATCGGGATCACCTCAGGTAGCGTGTAGCCGAGCAGCAGCATCTTCTCGATGCACGTCGCCATGTCAACGACCGGCCCATTCTCACGGTTCGTGTGGTAGATATCGGTACTCAACGAGAACGGATCCAGCCCGGCGTACTTGGCGATCGCCATCGTCTTGAAGTTGAAACTATCGGTGCCGTGGCCAACATCGAAGATGACCCCGCGGTTGTATGCCGCCCAAACAAAGTTAGCGATATTGCCTTCCTGATCAATGATCCCATTGGGCTTACCGTTGTACGCGTGCGTCAAGATGTCGCCTGGTTCAAGCAGATCGAGCACATCCTTGAGCGCCGGCGGATTAGCACCAACGTGGACCATAAGCGGGAGGTCCCCATTGGCCTTTTGGATCCGCTTGCCTGCGATCAGTGGCAAGACGTCATTATCGATCACGACCGAGTGGCTCTCACGCACCTTAAACCCGACAATGAAATCTGGATAGTCTGCCAGTGCTTGCGTGATCAAGTCATCTTGGATCCGATTCATATCCCCAAGTTCGTCTTGGGCCAGGATCCCCGTTTTGGACACGTTGATCATCGCGTACACGTTCGTCCGCTTGTCCCGCGTGATCCGGTAAAAATCACCGATATTGTCTGCGCCCGTCGACCCGGCGTCGATCACCGTGGTGACACCGGTCGGGACGCCATCCAGATCTGGGTCATCGTAGTACAACGTCAGCTTTTCGTAGCAATGGGTATGGTCGTCTATCCACCCGGCCGAGACGTAGTGATCACCGTTAAGATCGATCGTCTCCGCCGCTTGCAGCCCGTTCAACTTCGGCCCAACGGCTGTGATCTGGCCGCCTGTGATACCGAGCTCGATCGGTGCCCCGTCAACGGTCCGTCCATTTTTGAGATATAAGTCTGTCATTGCGCTACCCTTCCGTAAACTTAAATTTTGACCACGGGCCAATGAAGTCTAGCAGCCCTAACTCTGCCGCGTCGATGTGCCCCACGAGATTTTTGCGTGCGTCCTGATGTGGCGTCAAGACGACCTGCAGCTCGTTTTTGTACTTGCCAAATCGATCATTTCCGATCACGACATCCCCCCGCTTGAAGGCATGATCGGCATCGTGCGGCGGGTTGGCCTCACCGCTGTAACGCTTGCGTGTCTCCGTCGAGCGGATCATCTGGGCGGCAATATCGCCACGGCGAACGTGCTGATTCGCGAGTACGATCTCACGCTCGACCGGGTTGGCGGCCGGTTGCAACGCGACCTTGAAGACGACCTGGTAGCGATCCAGCGCACTCAGCGACTTCAGCTCAGCTTCGCTCGCGTACGCGTTGCCGATGATCACATCATCGATCAGACCGGTCGCAAAGAGGGATTTCGCCTGCACCTCAATGGGGAGCGCGCGGTGCACCTCCAAGGTCGGGAGCCCATCATTGACGTTCCACGGTCCGATCGCCCCGCTAGCCGACGTAATAAACGCCGCCGTCCGGATGTTCTGGCGCTTGAAGCGCGCCGTGCACTGCATGAAGAAGTCCTCTGGCAAGCCAGTCCCTGCCTGGGGATAAAAGTTGTGACACCCGTAGAGGAACGGCTTATTCGCTTGATAACTCAAAATATTGTCGAGGTAGGCGACATCGTTGCTCATGTTCAACTCGATGATCAGGTGCTCCGGGTTGTAGGTGAGCAGCGCTTCCTTCTTGCCGTCGAACCCTTCATCGAGCCGAATGCCGTCTGCACCAAGCGATTTGAAAAAGCTCAGGTCATCATACGAGACCCCGAGCGCGGTGAAAATCGCCGGCGCAACGTCCAGGATCACTTCAAAGCCCAGCGTTTTGGCCAGCGTGATCAAGCGGTGATACTTGGCGACCACCTGGGCCTGATCGCCCTTGATCTCAAGCATGCTCATAAAGAGCCGGGAGAATCCATATTGGCTCGCTAACCTAAGGTAGGCCTCATTTTGGGCTTCATCACTGTGGTCGGGATAAACCGATATCCCTAGTCGTCTCTCCATCACGGTCGTTTACTTCCTTCCGGGTGAAGACTCTTGATCCGGTTGAACTTGTGGATCATCAGTAGCGACATGAAGATCGTCACCGCCGGGACAACGACGTAGCGGATCGACCAGGGCAGCGTCACGAGGATGCTCACAGCGATCACCGCAACACTCAGCAAGATCGTCCTGAATCCCGACAACCTTAAGACAACCGCCGGTAGCAGCTCTCGCTCGACGATCAAGGCGCTCAGGGCAAAAACGATCACAAGTACAACGATCATGTCTTCATCTCCTTTGATTTCACGGCAATCATAACATTATAATCTTTGAAAGTAAACCGAAGATTAAACTTCGTAATCGATCTCGTACGGGTGCACGTCAGTATTGTACGTTGCGAGTGAGTATTCCACGACCTCATCCATCTGATCGTAGCCTAATCTCAGCCGCCGCATCGCATATGGCGCTTGAAGCTGCAACAGTTTCTCGATCTGCGGATCGACCTTGCGTGTCGCAAACGTATCCTCAAACCGCTTGACCGTCACGTCCGCCATCTTGAGCGCCTGATAAAGTGAGTGCCGCTCGAGGTAGCTTGCGGAGATCTGATCCATCGGCATCCGCAGATAATGAACAAAGTGAATGAACGGATGCCCGTCCAAAAAGTAAAGTCGCTCGATCTTCGTGATCTCCGCTTTGGTCTCACCAAACGCCGCAGGGACCTCTGTGTAGAGGCTCGAGGTGATACTCAGCACTTTTTTGACCATCAGCTTGCCTTCTGCTTCCAGGATCGTCGAGAAGGAATCCGCTTTGGACAACCGGTTGAAGGGCCGATTGCTCATCACGAACGTCCCCTTGCCACTTTTTTTCCGTAAGTAGCCTTCCTTGACTAAGATCTCCACCGCGTTGCGGACCGTGATCTTGCTGACGTTGTACGCCGCCATTAGCTCATTTTCAGTCGGGATCGCCTCATTCAAGGCGTACCGATCCTGAAATATTTTTTTCTTAATGTCGTCTGCAATGTCCTTATACAGGATCCCGGTTCTCTTCATGTCAAGGTCCTACCATTCTATTCAAAGTTTACGTCGAGTATACCACGACAAAAAACCGAAGTATACGTTTACAACATAACGTTATAATGTTAAACTCCAGTTGTTTCAAGAACTTAACCCAAATCTATTTTGTGAGGAGCACTAATTATGGACAAAATGATGAGCTTCCTTGAGAAGTACTTCATGCCTGTTGCCAATAAAATTGGTAACCAGCGCCACCTGCTTGCGATCCGTAACGGCCTGATCTCCATCATGCCGCTGACCATCGTTGGCTCGATCTTCGTCATCTTTCTGAATATCCCGATCGACGGTTACGACCAGATGATCGCAGGCTTCCGGCCGATCCTGGATATCCCGTTCCGCTTCACGGTCGGCATGATGGGGATCTACGCCGCCTTCTCGGTCGCACACTACTTGGGGTCATCCTATGGGCTCGATCCCCTGAGTTCTGGCCTGCTGTCGATCGTCGGCTACTTGATCTCGGTCGTCACGCCCGTTCGTGTCACGGAAGACGTGAAAAACGTGATCACCGCCGGCAACTACCTGTCGATCGCAGATATCAGCTCCACGAGCCTGTTCGGCGCGATCGTCGCCGCAGTCGTCTCAGTGGAGATCTACCGCTTCTTCGTTCAGCACAAGATCACGATCAAGCTGCCAGACAGCGTGCCACCTGCCGTCTTGAAGTCTTTTGAAGCACTGATCCCGGCGTTTGTGATCATGATGCTGTTCTGGGGCTTGCGCTACGGTCTGAAGTTTGATATGAACAGCTTCATCACCTTGCTGGTCAGCCCGCTGAAGCACTTCATGGTCGGCAACAGCCTGTTCGGGGGCCTTCTGACCGTCTTCTTCATCCAGCTCTTCTGGTCTTTTGGGATTCACGGCGAGAATGTGCTGGGCCCGATCATTCGCCCAATGTGGAATGCCGCGATTCTTGAAAACATGGATGTGTTCGCGAAATCAGGGAATGCCCATGCACTCCCCAACATCTTCACGGAGCAGTTCCTGCAGTGGTTCGTTCAGATCGGTGGGTCAGGGACGACGATCGCACTGGCGATCCTCTTTCTCACCTCTAAGTCGACCTTCACGAAACAGATGGGTAAGCTGACCATCGTGCCTGGGCTCTTCAACATCTCCGAACCGCTGGTCTTCGGGACCCCGATCGTCATGAACCCGATCTTGGTCATCCCGTTCATCCTCTCGCCGATCGTCTTGACGATCGTCTCCTACATTGCGACGATCACCGGTCTTGTCCCGATGATGATGGCGAAGTTGCCGTTCACCTTGTTTGGCCCGCTTGGCGCGCTCATGAGTACCAACTGGAGCATTCCAGCCGCGATCCTGAACATCGTCAACATCGTGATCGCCGTTGCGATCTACTACCCATTCTTCAAGATCTTCGAGCGTCAGCAGCTTGCACTTGAGGCTGATGCAGACAAAGACGCTGCCTAATCTCAATGACGCCGTCATGACGTCACACCAACGGGGTCGCCTTCAGGTCGACTCCGTTTGCTCATTTACGCCCCGATTGAAAGGATCTGATCATTTGACCACCTATCGTCACCTCGATCCACTGACGGAAGAAGCCCGCTTCTACCAACTGACACTCTACGCCTTTAACCGGCCTGACACGCCTGAGCGTCAACGCTTTTTCAGCCAACTTTACCGGCACAGTGAGGCGTACGGCGCGTTCGACGCAGAGGCGCTCAGCTCCGGCTTTTTGAGCATCCCCTTCACGATGCAGCTCGGCGGCGACCAACTCGCCGCCCGGGGGATCAGCTACGTCTCCAGCTACCCAGAGGACTCCGGACACGGTAACATCACCGCTTTGATGCGGCAGTTCTTCAACGACTGTCAAGCCAATCAAGTCCCGGTCGCCTACCTCGCCCCATTCTCCTTCCCCTTCTACCGGCGTTTCGGATTCGAGCAGGTCTTTGACCGCACGCAATATCACCTGCTGACGCGCGACGTTGGTCAGGTCCCCCTGCCCGCTTTTGCACAAGCACATGCCGTCAGGATCGTCCGCCGACCGTATCGCGATGTGATCGATCTGATCACACCGCTGCATAATGCGCACCCCTTCAATCGAAGTGGTGGGATCGTGCGCGAGGACTGGTGGACGCAGTACTTGGCCCTCAAACATCCCACTTGGGAAGTCGCCCTCTGCTATATCGATGACCACCTTGAAGGCGACGTGGTCTATATCCGAGACCGCAATGTGAGCCTGTCGCTCCAAGAGTTTTTCTGGACCAGCCGAACAGCCTACTGGCAGCTGCTCAGCTTTATCGCGCGGCACAAGGGGACATACGCCAGCTTCGACTACGTCTCCGGCGACCCGCGCCCGCGCCTGGATGCCTTCGTCGATCCACACACGAAAAAATCGCTGCGCGTGACCAACCAAGCCTATATGATGGCCCGGATCATTGACCTGCCCCAGTTCCTGGCTCAATATCGCCTGCCTGCGACTCGACACATCGCGCTCACGCTGACCGTTCGCGATGAGCTGATCGCAACCAATGATCAGACCTGGCACATCACGAGTGCTGACGGCCACCTCCACTGTGACCCAAGCGCCGCGACGCCAGACCTCCCGACACTGAACATCCGCGACCTGACGCAATTACTCTTCGGCTATCGCCGCGCCGAGGATCTGCTGACACTGGACCTGACGCCAGAACAGTCTGCCGCCCTCAACGCGCTGGTGAAGCCTGACCTGACACCCATGCTCTGGGACTATTTCTAATGCGTCGCACACGCACAAGTCAACAAGCCATCCGCCATAAAAAGCGAATGGCTTGTTTGTATCGCGGCGCAGGGGCCGCTTGATTACTTAGCGGTTGACGCCGCCTCTGACTCAAGCAGCTCGGCAGTCGATTCCCCATTTTCTTGCGCGACCTGAGTTTTCTCGAAGGCCTTGAAGAACGGGTAATAGATCGCAAGCGAGACGAAGAAGCAGACAAAGACCATCATGCACGCAAACCAATTCCAGTTCGTCGTGATCAGCGCGCCCAGTGGCGCTGGGATCGAGAACGGCGGCTTCACCATCATTCGCGGCATGAAGCCTAACGCCGTCACCACATAGATGATGATCGTGTTCACGATCGGCACCAGGATGAACGGGATCGCAAGCAGCGGATTCATCACGATCGGCGCGCCGAAGATCACGGGCTCATTGATATTAAAGATCCCGGGCAAGATCGACAACCGGCCCAATTGCTTCAGATACTTGGACTTGGAGAACAAGAACAGCACGACTAACGCGAGCGTTGCCCCGGTCCCGCCCATCTGGGCGTACCACTGGAAGAACTGCTCCGTGAAAATATTCGGCAGCTTGAAGGCACTCATTCCGTTTTGGAACAATTCCGCGTTCTCGATGATCGCCTGATCCCAGAATGGTCGGATGATCGGCCCCATCACGGCGTGCCCGTGGATCCCCAGGGTCCAGAACAGGCAGATGAAGAATTGCGTCACGATCCCACCCAACAAGTTGTTCCCGGTCAAGAACCCCTTCAGCGGCGAGATCAGGATCGATAACAGTTCGTTGATATTGATCCCCAGAAAGTGCCTTGGGATCCAGAAGAGCAAGACGACTAGCAGCGTCGGCAGAAGCGCGGCGAAAGACTCGCCGACGACAGGCGGTACCCCATCGGGCATTTTGATCTCCAGCTTATGCACTTTGCAGAAGCGGTAGAGCTCGACCGCGATCAACGCAGCCAAGATTGCACCGAAGAGCCCCTGAGACCCAAGTGGGGTCAACGGGATGTATCGGTCTGCGACCACGGCGTTGCCCGCAGTCGTCACCCCCTTGGCGATCTGCACCGGCATGACCATGAGCAAGGTCCCGAGCATCGACAGGATCCCCCCTGTGGTCTTGTCGATCCCGTACGAGTCCGCCAAGTAAGACCCGATCGTGAAGCCCGCGTACAGGGCCATCAGCCCGACCGTGAAGCGGAAAGGCACGTCCAGGGCGCTCACATAGGGCGCAATAAAATCAGAATAGCCATTGATCGGCAAGTTCAATAAGATCGTGAAAAAAGAGCTGACGATCGTGAGCGGCAAGATCGAGATCAGGCCATTGCGGATTGCCTGTAAGTGACGTTGGTCCCCGATCTTGTTGGCGATCGGCAGCAGCTTCATCGACAAGACATCAAAGTAATGTGACACGACTTCTCCTCCTATTCAGTCTGGGTCAGCTCAAACCCGTTCGCTTGGATCAGCTGTTTGAACCAGACCCCTGACTTTTTCAACGTTTTTTCACCCGTGGCAAGGTCTAAGCGGTAGAATCCGTAACGATTCTTGTAGGCATTCATCCATGACCAGCAGTCAACGAACGTCCACATGTGATACCCGAGGCAGTGACTGCCCTCACTGATCGCCCGGTGCAAGCAAGCGAGGTGCGCCTTCAAAAAATCGATCCGGTAATCATCTTGGACCATCCCGTCTCGAATGAAGCGCGCCTCATCCTGGATCCCGATCCCGTTCTCCGACACGAACCAGGGGATGCCTGGATAATCGCGATCGATCATCTTGGCGATGTCATACAGTGCCTCTGGATAGATTTCGATCCCCCTAGACGTATTCATCTGCCGCCCCGGCATTTCATAGGGCTCGAAGAACCACTCTGGCGCAAAGACCCCTTCAGGATTCGGCAGTGACTCACGCGCTTTGACGCGCCGTGGGCGGTAATAGTTGATCCCCAACAGGTCGATCTTAGTGGCCGCGATGAGCGCCAGTTCTTCCGCGGAGACGGCCTCTGGGCGTTGTCCGTATTGCGTCAGCACCTCATTCAGCTCGCTTGGATAGTGGCCCTTCAGGATCGCCTCGTTCAGACTCTTCGTGTAGAACAGATCCGCCATATGTGCCGCCTTGAGATCAGCTGGGTTCTGGCTTCGCGGATAGACCGGGATCACGTCCATGATGATCCCGATCTGACTGGTCAGCCCACTCGCTCTGAACGCTTCGATCCCACGACAGTGCGCGACCACGATATTGTGCAACACTTGGGCGGCCCGCTTGAATTCCACAACGAATGGATAATGCCGATCGTGTAAATACCCGGCCTCCGCAGGGATCATCGGCTCATTGAATGTGAACCAATGATCGACCAGGTCCCCGAACAGCTCAAAACAAGTTTTCGCGTAACGCGCGTATGCGTCGATCGTCGCTTTGTTCTCCCATCCGCCCTCAGTCTGCAGGTACATGGGGAGATCGAAGTGAAACAGATTGACGAACGGCGCGATCCCAGCGTCACGCATCCGCTGAAAAACGTCACGGTAGAACTGAACCGCCAGCGGATTCACGGTGCCACTCGCATCAGGGATCAGCCGTGACCACGAGATCGACGTGCGCAGTGAGTTCAACCCTAACGCCTTCATGCGGTCGATATCGGCGACGTGATCCGTATAAAACCGAGACGTCTCCTGCGTCGTCACCCCATCAAAAAACCGATTGTTATAATGACGAGACGCATAATCCCAGATGTTGTCGCCTTTCCCATCACCTGCGACCGTCCCTTCAGACTGGGTCGCACTCGTTGCCGCGCCCCACCAAAACCCATCAGGAAATTTCAAATTAGCCAAGCCTATGTCGTCCTCCTTCAATTGACCTTAGAACAACATAACAATATAATAAAAGCGCTATCAGGCAAAGCCTCTGACGGGTTCCTGTGACGGATGACCCTAGCCTGTTGCTTGTGACCGGTCGCAAACAAAGCGTGTCACGAAAAGTGCCTTCTCGTGCTATTTCTCAATCACACCCCCAAGTTGAACGACCTTGACCTCCAGATCTTCACGTACATCAACCAGAATCTTTCGCTCATCCCTTACCTACCGATCCGGACCCTGGCCAAGAAAACACACTCCAGCACCGCCTCCATCCTCCGGTTCTGCCACAAATTCGAGTGTGAGGGCTACGGAGAATTCAAAGTGCGCCTCAAGCTTTACCTCGCGTCTGCGAGCCAGTATGCGCCGCAAGACAACCACGTCGAGGAGTACATCGCTTTTCTGGAGTCGACCCAAAAGAGCTTCTTCAAGGAGCGACTCGCTGAGGCGGTCGACCTGCTGACCAACAAAGAGCTCGTGGTCTTCCTTGGCGCCGGGACGTCTGAGGCGATCGGCGGTTACGGGGAACTCTATTACGCCAATCTGTCCATCCCGGCCTTGAAGATCGCCGATCCCTCCAATTACCCCTCCACGATGTTTTCACCCCGATTTTTGGCGCAAACGTGCTTCATCGTCACGTCGATCAGTGGCGAGACACACGAAGTGATCGAATACATGGAGCACCTGAAGGCCGCCAACGCAACGATCCTATCGATCTGTCAGACAGACGCCTCGACCATCGCCAAGCTGGCCAACCTGAACATCCCCTACACCGTCACACGCGAGACCGTTCAGAAAAACTATCGCGATCCGGAGAAGGAGACCGAGATCACCACACAGCTCCCCGCGGTGTTCATCCTTGAAAAACTGGCCCAGAGTCTCCACGCCGCCACCCATATCCCAACACTGACGGGTGGCGATTAGCCGCTCGGGACCGGCGCACATAACCAAAGGGGCTGTGCCATAACGCGGTTTTAGCCCAGAGTATAAGAGCGCTCCCCTGCAAAACCTAAGTTCGGGTTTTGCAGGGGAGCGCTCTTATACGGCTAGGGCGTTGCGTTATGGCACGTAACGTTCTGGAATAGTCGTGCCACCAGAGGTTATGGCACAGCCCCTTTGAGTTTGATCTGGTTGCTAGGACTCACTTCGCGTTGCTGACCAGCCGCTCATCACCGCGGCCGAAGTACTGGTGACCCGGTAGCAGACGGCCACCCAGCAGCTCGCTGACCGTGACGAAGCGGTACCCTTTGGCCTTGAGCGCGCGTAACACATTAGGTAACGCCTGGACCGTGGCCGGCTGAATGTCGTGCATCAAGACGATCCCGCCGTCATAGGTCGTCGCGCTGACCCGATTCAAGATCGCGGTCGCATTGCGCGACTCCCAATCCTGGGAGTCGGTGGTCCACTGGATCGCTGGTAGGTCCTCCGCATCCGCGATGGGTTTGGAGATCGCCCCGTACGGTGGCCGCAACAGCGTTGGGAGCTTGCCGAACACGTCGTAGTACACCTGCGTCATCTTGCCGTAGATCTCGTCCATCGCCTCGGCGTGACTCAGCCCCGGCAGGAACTTGTGGTCATAGGTGTGGATCCCGACTTCGTGGCCGGCTGCCGCAACGGCTTTGGCGGTCGTCGGGAAGTCGCGCAGCCCGGTCCCGACCATGAAGAATGTCGCCTTGACCTGGGCGTCTGCCAGTGCCTTGAGCACCTTAGGCGTCGTGGTGGGATTCGGGCCATCGTCGAAGGTCAACGCGACCACCTTGCCAGACGTGGCCGTGGCGCCCCCATCCCGCAAGTACGGTGCGATGCGGCTAAGCGGCACGGAGACCAGCGTTTTGCCCGCCGCATCGGTGATGCCCAACGCGGACTTGTCGAGGTGAAAATTCGTCGCCGTCATGCTCGCGAGCAGCGGCATCGCCAGCACCTGCGCCAGGGTGTCCGGCGTCTGCTTGTGCTGCTCGACTAAGACTTGCTTGGCGGCATAGTTCACCGCCCGGCGCGTGTAATCATCCGGCACCAGGTTAGCGATCGTCGCCGCGTGTCCACCAGCGTCCACGACGCCGACACCCTTGGCGGCATGCTTCGTCACCCGCAGCTGATCATGCACGATACTGTACCCGGTGAAGGTCGCGCGCAGCGCCGTCAACCCCATCGGCCCGTTCGTGGCGGCGACACTCGCCACGACGGTGCGCTGTCGCCCGCTGGCCGGCAATGCCGCTTGGGCCTGCGTGCGCAGGGCCGCCGACGGTTGCGTCTGGTTGCGCGGCAGCAGATACACGACCGTGCCCCCCTTGCCCTTGACCGTGACGGCGTGCCCGTCACTGTGCTTGGTCTTGGCCGTCTTGATCGCCGAACGCAAGGCGTTTGGCGCCGCAGCCTTTCGGGACATGGCGCCAAGTTGCCACGCCCCGAAGCCCCCTGCGCCAACCAAAATCACGAGCAGGCCGATCGCCCACCCGTACCACCGATTATTCTTCCGTCTTGCTTGCCGCATGACCAACACCCTCTCTCTGCGGTCACGCGCGTCTAGTGCTCGCCGATCGCTCATATGAATTAATTATACCCGAGAGAGCGGCGCACGTTAAATAACAAAATCGTAAGACGTTCCTGTGAAGCACCTCATCTGGGTGTCGTACGCCTAGTTCGTTCGTGGGGTGAACGTTTTTTCGTCACGGCGAGGCCGCTCAGGCCGCGGGCGTCGGCAGGCATAAAAAAACACGCTAGTCGCTAGCGTGTTCAGGTCCTCAGGCGCGCTTCTGGTAAGCGCCGGTGACCGTGTTGATCACAAGCTTCTCGCCCGCCTGGATGAAGTCTGGCACGTTGACCACTAGACCAGTTTCCATCGTTGCAGGCTTGCCCCCGTTGGTGACCGACCCGCCCTTGATGGACGGCTGGGTCTCGGTGACGGTCAGCTCAACGCTGGTCGGCAGGGTCACCCCGATCACTTCGCTGCCGTAGAACTCGATCTGCACCTGGGTGTTCTCGAGCAGATACTTGAGCTCTTCTTCGATCGATTCGGTCGGCAACTCGTATTGCTCATAGCTGGCCATGTCCATGAAGAAGGCCACCCCGTCTTGGGTGTAAAGGTACTGCGCTGGCTTGGTCTCAAGGATCGCCAGCTCGATCTTCTCGCTCGGGCGCTTGGTGGTCTGCACGGTGCTCCCGGCGCGCACGTCGTACAGCTTCAGCTGCATCAGCGTGTTGCCCTTCCCAGGCTTGTGGTGGTTGGACTCGATCACTTTGATCAGCTTGCCGTTTTCAACGAAGGTCATACCTGCACGTAAGTCTACTGCTTCCATTGGATTCACTCCTCATTATGATTGTGAGTAACGTTCAGCAACGCCCGTCGCGGTGGCGGGAGTGGCATGACTAGGGCATGACCCAAGGTGGTAAAAAAGATAAACATCCGTGTGCTCCTTTGCGTCGTTGCGGCCAGTCCAAGCCGGCCTGAGCGGTCCAGTGGGGACCGCACGTGATGGCACTATCGGTTCATTATACGTTAACTTGCGCCAACTTACTAGGGGCCCTGTGGTACGATGGGGAGATGACCGGAAAGGGGTTCCAAGATGATCCAACTGATCGCGATCGACATCGATGACACACTACTGACCCGCCACGCCACTATCAGCCCGAAGACCCTGGCCGCCTTACAGCGTGCCATCGCTCGCGGGACCAAAGTCGTCTTGTGCAGTGGCCGCCCGCTCGCTGGGGTCAGCCGCTACCTTGAGCAGCTCGGCCTGAGCGGCGACGACCAGTACGTGATCACCAACGGCGGGGCCGTCAGCGAGACCGTCAGCGGGCGCCTGCTGGCTCGAGCGGCCTTGACACCGGCCGACTATCTGCACGTCACCGCCTTTGCCCGCACGAAGGGTCTGCACCATAACGTGGTCGACGCCGAGTCCGCCATCATCACCGCTGACCGGACCGTCGATTACTACGTGCTCCAGCAGGCGATGGAAAACCACGCCCCGGTGCTGGTCCGCGACCCCACCGAGATGGGGCCGACGTTCGCCCCGGTCAAGGCCGTTTTCGTCGGCGCCCCTGCCGTACTAGACGCCAAGCTCGACGCGATCCGCACCGAATTTGCCCACCTGTATGTCGTGCGGACCGGCCCGCAGTTCGTCGAGCTGATGCACCCGGACGTCTCTAAGGGCGCAGCGCTGGCGGCGCTGTGTGCCCAGCTCGACCTGCCTCCCGCGGCGGTGGCGGCGATCGGCGACGAGGAGAACGATCTGACGATGTTCGCCTTTGCCGGGACCACCATCGCGATGGGCAACGCCTTGCCCCGGGTCCAGGCCGCCGCGGACTTCACGACGGCGGACCACGACCACGACGGGATCGCAGTCGCCCTGCGCCGCTTAGCGCTAGATTGACGCGCATTGGTCCAGCTGATCCGCCCGACGCGCCCCTGTTATTCGGCCACTGGCTGCGGATAACGGGGGCGCGTCACATTATTTTATTTTTTATTTGCAGGGGTAATTTAACGTAGATCCTGCCATTCGGCGTATCGTTTGGCCGAACGCAAGTGCAATGAAGGCGCCTTCAGCTAATTTTTCGGTTTTAGTAGACGCCATTTGTCTAGGCGACGCGTAGAATGTAGTAAAAAGCAGTCGAAACCAGCGGGTATCTGATCGGGGGGCAACGGTCATGGCGAACAGCGGCTATCGTCAGGTCTACATTCTATTGCACTTACTGCGGCACGTACCACTGTCCAAGCAACAACTGAGTAAACACTTTGACGTCACTGAGCGCTCGATCCAGCGCGACATCAGTCAGCTGAACGCGTTGTTCGACCACGAGGAGATCGGCTACGAGATCCAGTACGACGCCCGTGCGCACGCCTTTGCACTCAAGACCGCCGGTGTCGGGCTCAGCAGCGCCGAGCTGGTCGTCTTGATCAAGATCCTGCTGGCCAGCCGCGCGCTCAACGCCGTGGAAGCCAAGGGCCTGATCGCCAAGCTGATGCAAAACGCCCTGCCGAGCGAACGCCGGGTGATCAACCGGGTGGTCCAAAACGAGGTCTTCAACTACCTCCCGCTCCACCATGACCGACCGCTGACCGCGTTGGTCTGGCAGTTCAGCATGATCATCACCCGCGGCCAGACCGTGGAGTTGACCTACCGCTCACGCAACGATAAGCAGCGGACGCACACACTGGCCCCCAAGGCGATCATGTTTGCCGAGCACTACTTCTACCTGATCGCCGGTGACTTGCAGTGCGGCGAGGAGCGGTTCTACCGGCTCGATCGCATCCTCAGCTACCGCGTTCAGCAAGGCGAGTCGCCGGCCAACGGCTACGCGCAGCGCTTCCCGGAAGGTGAATTGCGCCGCTACATCCCGATCATGGCCGCCGGGCCCAAGGTCGATGTGACCTTCGACTTCTGGGGCCGGCCCGACGCCGCGCTCGATTGGCTCCCAACCGCCCGGATCGTCGATCGAGACCCCGCACACCGCAAAGTCACGATCCAAGCAACGGTGTATCGCGAGGCGTTCAAGATGTGGCTGCTCAGTCAGGGCAACATGGCGCACCTGCTGGCACCGGCGCCGCTGGTCGAGGCCATCCGCCAAAGCGTCGATGAGCTCTACGCCCTGTACCACGGCCAAGACATCCAGCCTCAATTCGAGATCTGAGCCGTTCCTCGCACTGACAGCCCAAGAATGACTCACGACGATTCCAGACTCGTACGCGCGACAAAGCAACGCCCACGCCACACCAGCATGGCCCCGTGTCCCCCTAAATTCTGGGGATTCACGGGGCCATGCTGATACGTTGGGCCAAACCCGCTTTATGGCCCCACCTTCTTCTGTGGGTCTGCGCGCGTGCACCGCGCTCGGACCTGACTAGTCCACGTCGTGGCGAACGCGCCAGGCTCGGCCCACGCGGCTCGCTCAGGCGTCCTGACAAATAGCCGCAAGCACGGGTAAGTCGACATTCCCACCCGAGACGACCGCCGCGATGCGCTTACCAACGCGCACACCTGGCGGTAATTTGTCGAACAGCAACGCCGCGCTGGTCAAGGCCCCTGCTCCTTCGGCGACGACCTTGTGGCGCTGTGCGAGCACCGCCATCGCCTGCCGGATCTCCAGTTCAGACACCAGCACGATGTCATCCACCAGCGCCTGGGTCATCGCGAACGTCAGGGTGCCCGGGGTGGCCACCGCGGTCCCGTCTGCGATCGTCGACCCGTCACGGTGCGTCGTCAACTGCCGCGCCGCCACCGAGGCGGCCATGCCATGCACCGCCTGCGACTGCACCCCCACGATCCGCGTGTGCGGCGACAGCGCGCGGGCGACCAGCGCGATGCCGGCGATCAGCCCCCCGCCACCGATCGGGACCACCAGCGTGTCGAGGTTCGGCAGCGCCGCGAGCAGTTCCAGCCCGATCGTCCCTTGCCCCGCGATCACCGCTGGGTCATCGTACGGATCGACCACCGTCAGGCCGCGGACGGCCGCCTGTTCCTGCATCGCCGCACGGGCAGCGTCGAAGGTCTCCCCGCACAACTGCACACGCGCACCATAACCACAGGTCGCGGCCTGCTTGCTGCGCGGCGCACTCAGCGGCATCACGACCGTCGCGTCCAGTCCCAGCAGCCGGGCGTACAAGGCCACGCCTTGCGCGTGGTTCCCGGCACTGACCGTGATCACCCCGCGTTGCTGGGTCAGCGGCGGTAGCGTCGCGATCTTATTGAACGCGCCGCGGAATTTGAACGAACCAGTCAATTGCAAGTTTTCCAGTTTCAAGAACACGGCCCCACCACTGGTCTCGCTGAGCACCCGCGACGGGATCAGCGGGGTCACGCGCGCATGGGCGCTAAGCCGCGCTTGCGCAGCGCGAACTGCCGCGAGATCGACGGCGGTGTGCGTGTGAACTTGTGTGATCATATCGAAGCCCCCTTTTACTTCCAGCTTACGCGCGCGCCCCACGCAGGCACAAGCGGTAGCCCTTGAGGCGGCGGGACGCAAAAAGCGCGGCGCCCTGCCACCCCTAGGTTCAGGGTGGCAGGGCGCCGCGCTTAAACAGCCTGCTTGGCCCGTTCGACCGCTGTGCGTGACAAGCGGATAGGCGTTAGACCGAACGTGGCGTTATCTCAGTCACAGTGCCGGCATCGACGTGTCCTAGGGCCTGTCACCCCCGTCAGGGCATCCACTCAGCCAGGGCCTGGTGTCAGAACTCCAGGTCATCCTTGTCGTGATCTGTCGGGGTCGAATCGGACTTCACCGCGTCGCGCAGCGTCTTGGTCCCGGTCACGACGCCGTTTTTGATCGAGCGACCGGCGGCCTTGAACGCCGCCTTGCTTTCATCGCTGGTCAGCTTGGCGTAGGCGTCGCTGGTCGTCACCTTCTTGGCTGCATCCTGCGCGGTCTTGCGCAGGTCATCGAGTAATCCCATGTGCTTCACCTCCCCCTTCTATTGTCGCAAGCGGTTCCTTAATTTTCCACCAAAAAGCCCGCGGGTGTCCCGTCAACGTGCTACACTTAAGATTCTATCACCACTCGGAAGGACTTGTTGACATGAAGATACTCGCCTATGGGGTGCGCGGCGATGAGCGCCCGTACCTCGACGACTGGGCGGCGCGCACCGGTGATCACGTCCACCAGACGCACCGCTTCTTGACCCCCGACACGCTGAGTGAAGGCGCGGACGGGATCAGTTGCTTTCAGACCGTGCCTTACGCCCCGGCCGTGTTCGCCAAAATGCAGGCGCTGGGCATCCGCTACCTGGCGCTGCGCAACACCGGCTACGAGAACGTCGACCTCGACGCCGCGGCGCACTACGGCATCCGCGTCAGTAACGTGCCGGCCTACTCACCCGCTGCGATCGCTGAATTCGCCGTCGCTGACATGCTCTACCTGCTGCGCCAGACCGGGGCCGTGCAAGCCGACTTGCGCGCCAACGATTATGCGACCGCCGGCACGCACATCGGGCGGGAGCTCGGCGCCTGCACCGTTGGCGTCGTCGGGACCGGCCGTATCGGGCGCGTCTTGATCCGCCTGCTCAACGGCTTCGGCGCGCGCGTCCTGGCCTACGACCCACACCCGCCGGCCGAAGCTGACCTTCAGTTCACTCCGGTCGATTGGCCGACGCTGCTGGCCGAAAGTGATATCCTCTCGCTTCACGTGCCCGGGACCCCGGCCAACCACCACCTGATCGATGCCGCCGCGTTGGCGCAGATGCGCCCCGGCGCCTTGCTGATTAACACCGGCCGGCCGAATCTGATCGACACGCGCGCGGTGATGGCGGCGCTCGATGCGCACACCCTAGCCGGCGTCGGGATCGACACCTATGAGAACGAGACCAGCGACCTGCTGGCCTTGAGCAACCGTGGGCACTTCAACGACCCGCAGTGGCAGGCCTTGCTGGCTAGGCCAAACGTGATCCTCTCCCCACACATCGCGTATTACACGCAGACCGCTGTGCGCAACATGGTCGAGTCCTCGCTGCACAACCTAAAGGCGTTTCGCCACGGCCAGCCGTGCGACGCGGAGCTCACCGCCGCTTTGGCGTGAGGGGGCTATGGCCAAAGGGGCATCATCAAAATAAGGGGGCGTGGCATAACCTCTAGTGGCACGACTACGCCAGAACGTGACGCGCCATAACGCAACGCCTTTTCTAACGCATGTCTGCCTGTCACTCACCGCGTTCGAACGGGCAGCGTAAGCCGGATAAGCGCAGTCGCCTGTCAAAACCCGAACTTAGGTTTGACAGGCGACTGCGCTTATCCTCTGGGCTAAAACCGCGTTATGGCACAGGCCCGTATTTTGGTGCCCGCCTAGTCAAGCAACGTGCCGGGTCAAAAACGCCTGTCGTATGGCCTCACCGCCTGATCAACGTCAGCACCTCGAGGTCATCGGCGACGATCCGGTAGTCACTGAGGATCGCGTCCACCGTGTCGGGCCCCCAGAACCACAGCAGGCGGTACGCAGCGATCACGCCAACGCCGCTAGCCAGCATCAGCTGCCGGAGTTGCGCATCCGACGCGCCGCCTGCGACCGCAGGCACGCTGACGAGTGTCGCCACTTCAGGCAAGGCGCGGTTGTCGAGCAGGATCCGCGGCTGCTGGGCCTGGACGGCGGCGATCACCGCCGCTTTGTCTGTCATCACGTTCGTTGTCTGGATCACGTCGCCACCTCCATGTGCCCATGGTACCAAAAGGCGCAAGCGGTGCCATCAGACTTTAGGCCCAAAGTGTCACGCGAGCGGGTCGGTCGCGTCGTATTGCGCGTTGAGCCGGGTCAAGGCGGCTTCGTCGTAGGTGTGGATCGTGCCAGTCTGCAGCTGGTCAAGGTAGAGCTCGAGGTACGGGAGCCCCGCTTCTGTGGCCCGATGCGCCTCTGTCGCGACGTCGTAATCGACGCGGCGAAACGCGAGGTCGCCGAGATGCTCATTCGCTAGCGTCATCAAGGCGTACCGCGCGCGGTGATCGTAAGGGTGGCGCGGCCAGTTGGCGACTGGCATCCCCACCGAACCCGGATTGATGATCGGCTGCTCGTGGCTGGTGTAGCGCAGGAGCTGGTGGTGCGTATGGGCGTACAGGGCCAGATCCGCAGTCGGCGGGACCAGCGCGTCGAAGTGCGCCTGCTCAGCGGCCGGCATCAGCGCCGGCCCCCAGTTCTGCGCCGGCTGGTTGTGTGACACGCTGACCTGCAGACCAGCGAGACTGCGCGTAGCCGTCAGTGGTAGTGCACGCAGCGTCGCCAGCTGAGCCGGAGTCAGCTGTGCGCCGATGAAGCGCGCCAAGCGTGTGAAGTAGCGGTGCTTGAAGTTGTCCGTGTACCCCTGCGCCAACCCCTTGAACAGGATATCCTCCCAGTTTCCGCGCACCAGGAGCCGCACCCCGTACGCCGCGATCAACTCGAACAGCTCGGCCCCGCCCGGTCCCGGCATCAGCAGGTCGCCCAATAACCAGATCTGCGTCGCCCCTTGCGCCTGCGCGTCAGCCAGCGCCGCGGCCAATGCCGTCACGTTGCCATGCACATCCGCCATCACTGCGATCTTCGTCATCCGCTCGCCTCCCATTGGGTCCATGATACCACACCTCGCGATCGGCGCTGGGCGCAAAAAAACACGCCTACAATCACGTAGACGTGTCGCTTGATTACTTGCCCAGCTTGGTCTTGTCGGTCACTTCCAACTTGTCGTTGAAGGTGTAGACAACGGGTTCGCCGGTGGCCATTTCCAAGTTGATGATGTCTTCGTCGGAAATGTTTTCGATGTACTTGGTCAAAGCACGCAGGGAGTTACCGTGCGCGGCGATAATCACGTTCTTGCCCGCCAGCAGGTCTGGGGCGATGTGATCTTCCCAGAATGGCTAGAAAAAGCCTGCCACAACTGCATCCCCCCCATCGAGGCGCCCGATACTACTGACCAATTAGCGACCACAAGGCGACCTCGTCATTCTATGCTGTTTTATGCAAGTAGCCAATTGCATGGGCGACATGGATACTTCAACCACGATGTAAGCTTGCCTCGCCGAAGAGTTCGCAGCCTTCAGTCCGTCTATAGTAGCACTGAATGATCAAGTTCGCTGCTCCCAGAACAGGATCAATTCCTAGCTTCTCCCTACAGCTCAGCGTCCAGAGACAAGCTCCCTCAAGCAAGCGCTTCACCATCAACGGCTGCTTGCCATCAGAGTGACGTCTACAGCATGAAGACCTGCCTTAAGCTGCCTATACCGACCTAAGCATGATCAAATGGCATCACAGAAAGGGCAGCCACTTGCTATAGCCCTCTTACAATTTGACCAGCGTTTACTACCTTCACACACTCACTCCGACTTATACATGAATCGTTACCTTTACCAGGCAGCCGAACTGGTACTGATTGTTCAATCCGTTCCACGACCAGCCAGCCACATTGCCGAGTACCCGCTGACTATACACGGTCAACTTTCGAATACAGCCATCTGTTACCCTCAAATTTCAGGCTGATATTCAAATTCTTTCTTCTTGTGCCGGGAAGATTCCCGTTTACTTGTAGCTGTCGCAACCGTTGGGCTCAATGGTGACAACTGCCAATCCTGCCCTTGAAGGCTTAGCGGGTGAGCTGGTTGATGGGTCTTGGGATTTACAAGCCAGCTCACCTTATCATCCAGCTTTTCATGGTGCAGAACAGCCAGCATCTCCTCTAATCGCGCACCCGCAACCTTCGATTTGTTAGGCAACGATCCCATCGCCAGAACAACCTGGTCAACCTCCTTTGCCATTAGCGCAATCTCTTTGAGTCCTTGCGCGGTTGCCGAACTAACCAAGCTCTCATCCTTAGCGTTCGTTACAGGCCGGCTAAAGAGATTAGCGATTGCAACACCTCCTCCCTTGACTCCTCTAACATGGTTTACAATCAGCAGACGGGTCAAGTCCAGCACTCGAGGGTCGCCTACGGAGGGGTAATTCGCTACCACCAGGTATTGGGGGAGCAGGCTGTTCCATGACCAGCGTACCCAGAATAGGTGCTGGGTGTTCGATCTCGAAGTTACGGTAATTTCTTCCAAAAGCGTTGGGTTATCCTTTTTAATCATTATAAAATCCTTTCTCGTTTGCCTCACGTCACACAAAAAGGCCAGCACCTCATGGGCGCTGGCCTGAAACCTTATCCAATCCCCGAAATCACCTTTAGGGCCTTCTCACTTTCTTGTTGAACGTCATCGGGTAAAATTGACACGTAGTACCTCTGCGTTACAAGCGTGGATGCATGGCCAAGATATTTGGATACATAATTGATATTGACACCATTTTCGATCAGCAGACTTGCAATGGTGTGCCGAATCGTATGGGTGCTGAATTTGGGTTCGTATCCTAATTTGACCTGTAGCTGGTGATAACTTGCATTAAGGTTCTTGGCATCTGGCAGACGCCCTGTCTTCCGCAGAAAGATGAATTCCCCAGGGTTAGCAGTGCCCTCCTTGAACAGCCATTGCCGATGTGCGAGCTCCCACCTGTGGATCAAGGTCATTGCCCTTTCGGAGATATTGATTACACGACGCGCGCTGGTCGTTTTGGGAACACGTACCTGATTATGCAAGCTATCGTAAGACTCGTCCACGCGTACCGTACGTGCCTCATAGTCCAGGTCATTAGACCGAAGCGCAAGCACCTCACCTGCCCTCATCCCGGTCTGTGTCGCAACCAGTAGCGCCATACGATTCGTATCATTAGGGCCATAGTGGTACCTACAAAGGAAATCAGAAATGCTGTAAAATTCCCTTCTTGGCATAAACTTCCGGTCATCACCTTTGGTTCGGCTGGGATCCGCCACAAGGTTGATTGGACCTGCTACCGGACTCTTAAGTATGACACCGTCGTCCACCGCGGAACGAAACATCATCCGGAGCTGGGCTAGCTGCTTGCGGGCCGATTCTTTCGACATCCCTAGCAGATTGAAGTACTGCTGCATGATAGGTCGGCTGGCGTCACGCATCCGAACCTTGGGCAAGATTTGCCTGAGATGAACTTCGGTGACATGGTAGGTATCTGCAGTAGCGGGGGCTACAACCGGCTCCTTATAGAGCATGAACCATTCGTAGAAGTAATCAGCGATAAGAACTTGGTCATCACGGAACGTAACCCCATTGGCTCCGTTCGCCGTCATTTTGGCCAGCCATTGCTCAGCCTCACGCTTCGTCCTAAACACTTTAGTTTTTCTCTTCCTAATGCCAAAGCGGCTGACTGAATACTCCGCCTTGAACGGTCGATCTGAACCCACCACTGGATTTGCAATAATCCTCGACATTTAATTAGCTCCCTTTTTAAAAAAGCGGCCCCCTAAGGAGACCGCCAGTCTTTCCACTATCTGTTCTCAAACCAACGCTCGGAACGTATACGAACGTATTCGAGTAAACCACGCTTTGGTATACGCAGCTGAGTCCCTGATCGTCCGACAACGATCCGTGGCAGCGAAGGATCAAGCATCCAATCCTCGAAGCTCTGCCGCGAGATGTTGAGCAGTCGTGCCGCTTCGTTAATGGTTAAGAGTCGATCACTGTCCTGGTTAAAAACATATTCGCGATAGACGACCAAAAGTTGACTAAACATTCTGGTCGTGTGATCCCATCGCTCTTCCTCACCCAGTTCCGCCCCAGATTGAGACGTGTGCGATGAATCAAGCACTTTACACCACCTCCTCTAAGTCGTGATTCTCCTGCCCAGCGAGCACAAGATCATGGACGAATAACCGACCATTAGATTTGCTTCGAACTGATTTAAAACCATGCATGACTATGAGGCTCTCATCCAGCTTTCTCCAGAATATCTGTGGACTTTGCGTATTAAAAGTAAGGTAGTTGTTATCCGCTGCCCACTTCACATACGCCTGAACGATCTCTGACGTTTCTGTACGTGCACCGTGCTCGACTTTCAGTTCTCGCGCCAGAAAGTGCTGAACTGGATTGCCCGCTAACAGATATTCATCCGTGGCTTTCTGCATCGCGTCTGAGATTGAAAAAGTATAGTCGTGATCAATTAGTCTCTTGAGTCCGGCAAGCGCAAAGTTCAAGATGCCCGGTAACTCCGCATACAACTTCTGGGTTAAATCTCGATCTTGCTGGTTTCCCAGGTAGGTTTTCGGGAACGGTAGCAGCTTCAACCGTCGCGTAAAACCTAGCGTCGAATCTGTGATAACCGGCAGTGCATTGAAAACAAAGATGAACTTCGTAGGTAGAACGGCTGTCACACCGTCTTTGAATTTGATGTCCACCTGAATTGCATCTCCCGATGTCACAGCCTTGAGGATGCTTGTCGAAAACGTGGCCGCCCCGTTCTCAGTGCTTATAGACATCTTCTTTTGCAAAAGATCAGCTTTGGCGAACCGATTTTCAATGTCCTGCAAGGATACTGCCGCCACATTGTGAACCCCAATCATACGACTCAACACTGATGTCAGGACGCTTTTGCCGCTTGCACCCTTGGAGTACATGAAGAAAATGCTGTTGGCTTTTTGTAGCGGAGTCAGCATATACCCCATCATCTCCTGGACGAAGTCGACGCTGACCAGATCATTATCCATGATCTCGCAAATGAATCTCAGAAAACGCGGCGCCTGCGCTTCTGGATCAAAGGCAACATCAGAAGCAAACGTAACGAGGTGCGAAGGTTCATGCCCGACAACCTGACCTGTCACGCCATCAATGTCTACGTTCGAGACGGCGAAATATCTTTGATTGAAGTCACGTAAGGTTCGCCGCTCTACACGGCGATGCAAGTACCCGTACACCTTCTGCTCCATTCCCACACTCCACGCATCCATCCTTGGAAATGCAAGGTAGGTCGCTGCATCTGCAATAAACGCGTTAAGCGTCTCTTTCGCACGAACCCAGTGCCCGAGTACACGGTTGTACAGATACAAATCTTCGGTATCTGTCAGGCGAACGACAGGTACAAGGCTCATAATCATCTCGCTTATGCCCTCTGCGGTCGGATAGCAAATACCGTTATCCCAGTTCACCTGAAATTGCTTCCGCTCCAAGTGACGGATTTCCTCATCTACCGTCTGCGTTGCCTGTAAGGAAAACGTTTCCCCTCTTGCTTGCGAAAGAACAAATCGCTTCAAATCGTCATCCATGAAATGCTCACGGTCAAGGTACCTCTCAAGCTGAGAAGGTTCCATCTCTTCAAGAACCGCTACCCATTTTCCATAGTCAGGATGCTTTTGCCACTGCGCAATCTTAGCTTTGGGGATTTTCCAGTCCGTAGAGAAAACGCCCTCAAGAAGATCCGCATTTTTTTCTGAGAGTCGCACTATTCGTTCACCTCCTCACCAGCGTGTTCAAGCTCATTTACTGGGCAATACGAGAAATGATAGTGTTTCAAGTGGTTGTACACATGACCATTCCATGCCTTCTCACGTTCATACCATGCTTGACCTTTGCATCCGATGACGTCCTCTTCGGTGTACACATACTGCTTAGTAGCATGAGCGTATGCGGCTCCAAAGTCATTGTGGCTTTGTGCGTGCGTATCAATAGGGTCAAAGACGTTAATCTGCATTGTGGTCGGCGTGAAAATACCATTAGGGTCTGTCAACCGCATAATGCATTTCATGCCAGTCCGATGAAGATCGTCTTGCTCCTTTTCCCAAGGTTCTGCTTGGATGATCTCAAAGTTCAGTCGGCTTCCACTCAGTGGCAATTGGTCAATTTTGGTAACATTGTGCTTCATAAAAAATCTCCTCCTAAAATTGGGTGTTTGGCGCGCTGACTCTTCAACTCAGCGCTACCGTTCTTTAAGCTCTTCAGTTGTCAAAGGACATGAAATTGGAACATCGAGGAGGAGGAGGACGAACTAAGTACCTATCACTGTGGTCACTCCAATCACTGGATGGGGCAACTGGCTTACCCGCCGGTTCACCGAACAGGTTCGACGTACTGGCAACGCAAGCAGTGCCCGCAGTGACCACAGTGACTAGCTTGTACTTCGTTAACTGTGTCATCAAAAAACCGCCTTTCAAGATCGTAGTGAGAATGTGCTTCCTGACTACGGTCTTAGAATAGCGGTTATCGTTTGTTTTTTTCCTGCAGAAAAAAGTGCAGAGATGCTTCGGAACTACTTCAGCGCTTCTGGCAGCTGTGGTAAAGCTCCGGGGACAATCCAGTCCGATTCGTCTTTCTCTGCTGGGTCTTTGGCAAAGTATGAACTCGGCTGCCTTTTATCAGTTAAATTCGAGTCTTTGGAGGGAGATAACTGTTGAATATACCTTCCAAATTTCGAGTAGAAGTTAGTGTGCAATTCAGCCATTGTCGCAAGTAGTTCGCCACGGCTTCTTGCGTCCGCATACCCAGCAATTGAAATCAAGACCTCAAATTCGTGGTAAAGGGCAACTTTTCCCGAATACATTAAGCGATTTACAAGTTCCGGAAAAAGCCATTCATCTACGATTGTGCTGACTGAGTCCAGCGCCCGGTCGGCACCTAATTCTAGTGCGGCACGATCAAGTTGATCGAATAAATGCTCGGCTGCATCGTGTTCAAGTAATAGGGAGGATCGCTTGATCGTCATCCACTGGCTCTTAGCAAGTACGCTTTTTTCAGGGCTCACTGGCGCCAATCTTGCGTATAGACCCTCCACAGTACTTAGTATCCGCATTTTCGCGTTCTCCTTTTGGCTGACATTGGAGTCCTGCGTATACATCTTGAAAACATCAAGTATTTCTGCTTCCCGGCGCCATTCTTGGATAAACTTTGGATCCCGGTCTTTCTCAACCTTACGATCCTTATTTGCAAGGCTGGTGTCTTTAAACATGGCTATCGCAATCGTCATTGTGTCTTCCCTACTCAGACTGTCTAGATCGTTCTGCTGACTATCAGCGTACACACACTTTACCAACTGCATTACATGGGTCCACAGACTCTTAAATCCCCGTTTTGGTGACAATTCGTCAGCAGCCAGTTTTCCTGGCAACCCCAGCTGATTGTGATTCACTTTGCCCAGTGGCTTACCAAATACAATAGCTTCGTGATTCGTCAAAATAGCATACATCGCCACCAGTAGCTCAGCATTTCCTATCTCGTCATCCGGCTTTGGCAAAAAAGCATCCATGCTTTGACCATCTTTTTGCTCATCGCCTAGCTGATTAGATCTTAGGACCAAGCCACGAAAACGAGAGCTGGTCACCCATAGAAGAGCTAAGTACTTCTGCAAATACTCTACGTTTTTATCAAGATCGGCCAGCTGACGCCAATGACTTAATTTCTTCTGAAACAGGCAAATCAGTAAAAGTTGTCTATATGTCATAAGATCACCTCAGAATGAGCATACGTCAGTATCTACTGATGAACAAGTGATCTACTTTATTTCCTTCGCCACCACCCGAGCCACAGCCTCAATAACAAGCAACGCTAACTTAATCCATTTAGTCACGACAGCTTCACCTCCGAACTAAGCAGACAACCATTCTTAGTCACACCGAGTGCAAAAGTCTTCCCGCTCTTCGGGTCCTCAAGCATATACGCGACATACTCTGAGGTTGCATACTTCATAACGAAAATGGTAGCAACGACCGTATTGCCCTTGTACCCAGCTATCTCCTTGAGTAAGTTTTCATCAAGTTCATCCATCCCGAGCGTTACTGTTTCATATCCCAGCTCATACAGGTTGACGTCGGCTGCGGCCACCTGTTCCAGCATCTCATGAAGCCTTTCTTCGTCCAATTCAATTCCTCCCTTTCAGGCGCAAAAAAAGAGCCACCACTGATGGTGACCCCTCGATATTACAGATTATGGTTCCAAACTCGGATACTTGGCGACCAAATTGGCCTCAGTCTGGGCTAGCTCTGAACTAGTTGCCGACCCGGCACTACATTCAAGGATCTCCGAGTCAGAGATGGCGGCTAAGGCTGTAGCATCAAGCCCAAAGCGCTGGACCATGGTATCTCGCACCTGTTGTGCCGCTTCGTGGTCGCCAGATTGAGCGCTGTCTTGCGCTACACGGATTCTTGGGTACTGACGTTCAATTTCAGATTCAGTTACCCCAATGTCACCCTCGACCGCTACTGAATCATTGTACGCTTTAATGACAACCGAGTCCGGCACCCGGCCAAGCTCACTGGAAGATAGCTGTCCGGGATATGCACTCAGGATTGAGGACCGAATATCTTGCGCTTGCTGATGCGTCTTATTGGCTTCTGCAGTTGCGGCCGCCTTGGAGCTGGCAGCTGCCTTTGACTGAGCCTGAGCTTCACTGACCGTCTTACTCAACGAGTCAAACTTAGGCTTCAATTTACTCAGGTATGTCGCCTTTGCCCAATCAGTTTTGGCGAAGGGGGCTAGGGTGGCTGACGCCTGGTCAAACTGTTTAACCGTGCTTTGCTTATTGGCTTGCGTCAGTGCAGCCTCCATGGCCTTGTACTGCTTGACGTCTGCTTTTAGGGTGTCTTGAAGCTCCCTTAGTTTGGTCTCCAAGGCTCGAGCACCACCCTTTTGTGCTATCGCTTCTTGAAGAACTTTCTCCGCTTTGAGGGGATCACCACTCTTGATCAGCTTCTGGCCAGCTACTAGGGATTTTACCTGAGCAAGATACGCCTTAGCTGTCTTGTCCTTTGCCTTCTCGTCAAGCGCATTTTCGAAATAGCTGGTGGCTTGATCAAAGTTGTCCTGAGCAACAGCGTCTAACCCCTTCGAAATAGCCGTCTTGTAGCCATTTTGACTACTACTTTTTTGACTCTGCTGTTTTGACCCACACCCAACGAGCGTAACCACCAGAGACAATACGACTATCCCCACGCGCAACGTTACCTTCTTCATCACCGTGTCCTCCTATCAGTGTTAAAACAACCCAACAACTCCTATTATCGGTTATTTTTATCGTTCTGAACTTTCTTATAGATCCACCGCTGTGAATACCCGTATTTGTTCGACAATGCCCTTGCGTTGTGCCCCGTAAATTCGGATGCAATTTTCTTTCCGGCCAGGTCTCGATCGTACAGTCGCATCGGGAACTGGACCTGGAGTCCCTTAAACAGATCGTAGACAGCCAGCATATTGTCGACACCAATGGCATCTGCAAGCTGACGGTACGTACTGTGTAATGCGTCCACATCGATCGACGACTCACCCAATCCAACCACCCCTCTCGTCTATTGGTAGATTATCAACTTATTCGTGATATTAAAAACGAACTCTACATTAGGTTTGACATGAATTGTTCCTTGTAAAATTCAGCGTGAAAATCAGGTCAGTAGCTATCAACTTTTTGAGATTCGCCAGCCCTCCCTCGCTTCATAGACACATCACCCGCCAATGGAATAATATATATCTGGGTCTTGCGCGGTTTCTCGAGAGACGTATAGGCGACTTCATAGTGACCATGTCATCTCACGATATGTAAAAAAAGAGACCGACAAGCGACCGTTGAGTGTCGTCCGTTGGCCTATCGATATGGTCTAAACCATCTCATTCATTAATTCCCGTCAATATTGCTTCGCTACGGAACAAAAAAAGACGGCCGCTCACGCAGTCGCCTTAGAGGAAGAGCTAATTACTTGCCCAGCTTGGTCTTGTCGGTCACTTCCAACTTCTCGTTGAAGGTGTAAACGACTGGTTCGCCGGTGGCCATTTCGACGTCGATGATGTCTTCGTCGGAAATGTTTTCGATGTACTTGGTCAGGGCACGCAGAGAGTTACCGTGCGCCGCGATGATCACGTTCTTGCCGGCCAGCAGGTCTGGGGCGATGTGATCTTCCCAGAATGGGATCACGCGGTCGAGGGTGACCTTGAGGTTTTCACCACCTGGCACGATGCGTGGGTCCAGGTTCGCGTAACGACGGTCGTTGGCTGCGGAACCTTCGTCGTCTGCGCTCAAAAGCGGTGGCAGCACGTCGTAGGACCGACGCCAGATGTGGACCTGATCGTCACCCCACTTTTCAGCGGCTTCGGCCTTGTTCTGGCCCTGCAGCGCGCCATAGTGGCGTTCGTTCAGACGCCAGGTCTTGGTTTCTGGGATCCAGAGCTGGCCGGATTCTTCCAGCGCAAAGTGCAACGTCTTGATCGCGCGGGTCAAAACAGAGGTGTACGCCTGGTCGAATTCGAGCCCGGCTTCTTTGATCTTACGACCCGCCGTCTTCGCTTCTTCCACACCTTTTTCGCTTAAGTTAACGTCGACCCAACCGGTGAACTGGTTGGACAAGTTCCATTCACTTTGACCGTGACGGATAAGCACTAATTTTGCCATCTAGAGATTACCTCGCTTTTTATTTTTGTCAGCACGCTGACGGATTACATCACCTAATCATACACTATTTCAGAAAGCGACGCTAGGGTTCAAAACGCCTGATCGATCACCCGGTACTCCGCCTGACTGAGCACCACGTCTTGGGCCGCCGCGTTTTGGATCGCCTGGGCCGCATTGCGCGCCCCCGGGATCACCACGGTGATGTCGGGGTTGGCCATGTACCACGCCAGCAGCACCTGGGCGATCGTGGCGGCATGTGTCGTCGCGATCTGACGAACGGTCGCCAAGCCAGACTGGATGTGCCCAAAGTCGCCGAACCGCGCGAAGCGGCCCCCAGGATCGACGGTGTACTTACCGGTCAAGAGCCCGGCCGCCAGCGGAAAGTACGGCACGAAGCTGATCTGGTTCGCACGCAGGTACGGGAACAGCTCGCGCTCGGCCTCGCGGTGGACCAGGCTGTAATGGTCCTCCACGATGTCGACTTGCCCGTCCTGGTTGGCTTCTTGCAGCTGCGCGAGGCTGAAGTTGGACACCCCGATCGCCCGCAATTTGCCGGCGCGGCGCATGTCCGCCAGCGCGTTGACCGCCTCGGCTTTATCCGTGTGGTCGTCCGGAAAATGGATGTAGAACACGTCGAGGTAATCGGTGCCCAGCCGCATCAGGGCGTCATCGACCGCTTGGCGCAGGAAGGCCGGGGCGTTATCGTAGGTGGTCGGATTCCCCGGCACGTGCGCCGCCTTGGTCGCAAGGGTCAGCGTCTGGCGATCGTACGGGCGGATCGCCTGGGCGATCACTTCCTCAGAGTGGCCGAGGCCATACATGTAGGCGGTGTCGAGCATGGTCACCCCGTGGTCGATCGCCGCCTGGACCGCGGCCAAACCGTCTGCGTCTTTCAATTGCGGGTCGAAATTCTGACTTCCGACCTTGTTCGTCCCCATCCCCAGCTTGCTGGTACGGACATCGGTCTTACCGATCGTGGTCTGTGGCATCATCGTCATCGTCCTCCGTTCATTGTGATAGCGCCAGCGTACCCCAACCCGCCCGGTGCGTCAAATGCCTACCCTCACGCCACCGGTTCTGCTATGATGGCACGGGAGGGATCAACTATGCGCATCAAAGTCTGGTTCACGGTCGCCCTGCTCTGGGTCGCCAGCATCATCTACTTTATCGTCTACGTCAACAGCCCGGCCTTGCAGACCGCCGTCAACGGCTCAACGGCCCTGTCACTGCTCCACAGCCTGATGGATATCTGCCTGATCGGCGGCGGGTTCGCGCTGATCGCCGGTGCCGTCTACCGGCTCGTGCACCGCTGATTAGGCTTAGGGTCGAGCCCAAATCGGTCCTGCGGTGGAGGCAGTCTGACCGGTCAGCCCGTATACTGACCTTATCAACTGACTCGTTAGGAGGACGACGGCATGAATCTGCATAAATCTGCCACCGATCGCGTTTTCGCTGGCATCTGTGGGGGCTTGGGCGAGACGCTGGGCGTCAACGCCCTGTGGCTCCGGTTACTGTTTGTTTTTGGGGGTGGCATCTTGTTTTGGGTCTACCTGGCCCTTGCCATCACCCTGCCGGATCCGGATTGACCCGGCCGACGTCGCCCACGCCAATGCCTCTGTGCGTGGGCGACGTCGAGTTGACCCCAAAGACGGGACCACGCGTGGGCGTGATTCCGTTTTTTGGTGTGGCCCAGTCGCGCGGCCGCTGGACCAGTGCCCCGCGTCGGGCCCGAGGCGCTGGCTCACCAGTACCAGTCATCGTCGCGCCAGCTCATCGCCACAATGGCGGCGTGTACGCCGACCAGGGTCAGATCCGTTACGATCAGCACCGCCCCGCTCCCCGGCCCGCGCCACCCGCCGTTCGCGCAGCCCGGCTTGCTTATCGTTAATCGCTAATTTCTTGTTGTTTTTCGATAATTATCGGTTGCCACCCGCCGCCAGTCCGCCTATAATGAAGTCAACGAAGGAGGTGGGCCATGGCGATCTCACAACGCACGATGGCCCTGATGGCGACGTTCATCAAGGTCATGCTTCAACTTTCACTGCTCATCGTCCTGCTGTCGGGCTTGCTCACCCTGTTCGGGCGGATCGGCGTCAACCAGGTGATCCTACCGGGGCACACCTATGTCGATGTGGCGCTCGCACAGCCCACGGTGAGTCACAGCATCGAGGGCTTCTCAGCGGGGGCGCTGCCCGAATCGGCGACGCTGATCGGGCCGGTGTCGCTGGGCGCACAGGTGATCCTGATCGCCGACCAACTGCTCGTGCGACTGGTGGTCGCCGTCATGCTCTGGCTCGGCGCGCGGTTCTTCGCGGCGATCGCCACGGCGGCGGTGTTCACCACGATCAACGCCCGGCGCCTGCTCTGGCTCGGCTACTGCGGCCTCGGCCTGACGCTTTACCACGAGCTGATCAGCCCCTATCTAATTCGCTGGCTTCTGACCACGTTCACGCCGACGCAGCTCACCGGCGGCATCGACCTGGCCCCGTTCACCGGCCTGGCCCTCAGTTGCGCGGCGCTGGTTATGGGCTACGTGTTCGCTTACGGCGTCCAGCTCCAGCACGAAACGGAGGGGTTAGTGTGATCCGCTCACACCTGGCGGAGGTGATGGCGCAGCGCCAGGTCCGTGGCGTCGACCTCGCCGCGCAGATCGGCCTGACGGAAGCGAACCTGAGCATCCTCAAAAACGACCGCGCCAAGGCGATCCGCTTCTCCACGCTGACCGCCCTGTGCCGCGCCCTAGACTGCCAGCCCGGCGACTTGCTCGAATACGTCCCGGACGACCCCACCTGAACCCGACGCGCACCAAAACGGCCTTGCGCCCCTCAACCTAAAGGGGAGCAAGGCCATTTGTTTGCGGTCACTCGGTGTGATCAAGGCCGTGCGGCGCAGGCGGTGCGACCGGGTCGTCTGGGATCTTCTTGACGCCGATGATGTCCAGCAGGAAGGTGAACACCGGGATGCCAACGATCAGCCCCCAGGTGCCGAAGAGTTTTTCCCCGACCAGCAAGACGACGAAGGTGAAGAACACCGGCAGCTTGGTGCGGCTGCTCATAAACTTCGGGTTCAGCACATAGGCCTCGAGCATGTGGATCAGCAGGATCATGATCACGATGGTCGCGACGCCTTGCAGCCCGTCGACGGTGTAGGCGATGATCGCCAGCGGCACCACGGAGATGATCGCCCCGGCGACTGGGATCATCGACAGCAAAAAGACCATGATCGCCAGGCTCGGGACGTTGGTCATCTTGAGGAAGATCAGGGTGACCGTCGTGATCGCGGTGTTGACGATGGCGATGAAGATCTGCGCCTCGATCACCACGCCGAAGGTATTGATGAACTTGACCGCAAAGTATTTGAGGTCGGCGAAGTACCAGCCGAATGGCGAGTCGAGGAAGCGCTGGCCGAATGTCTGCAACTCATCGAGCTCGATGGTGAAAAAGAAGCTGAGCAGCAGCGACAAGACGAGTGTCACGCCCATCGCGGTGATATTGCCGGCGTACTCGAGAAGCGTGGTGATGCCAGCTTGCAGCTGCTCCTTGAGGTTCATCTGGTTGACCGACTGCAACACCCACTGCATCGCTTGGTTGTCCGCGAACGCCTGACTGTTGTAGAACTTCAGCACCGAATTATACAGGGTGACCGTCTGATCGGCGATCATCGGCACGTAATGGATCAGGGTGTACAGCACCCCCAACACCACCAGGATGTACAGCGGGGCGACCACGAGGGCTGGCCGCACGCGGACGTGGCGCCGCACGAGGTTGATCACCCGGGTGACGAGAAAGGCGAAGATGAAGGTGAGCAAGATCGTGCTCATGATGCTGCGCGCCAACCACAGGCCGACGCAGACCGACGCGAGGACGGCGGGGCGGCGCAAGTGGTCGTTGGCGATGAAGCGTTCGTATCGTGTCATGGTTGTCCTCCGTTAACTCCCCTATCTTACACCAAAAAACGTCGCGACTCACCCGAGTCGCGACGCCTTGCCGGTTATTTTTTCTCGAAGATCTTGATCGTCTTGTCGGTCGCTGCCTCGACCTTCTGCAGCTCGCCACGCACGTAGACGCGGTCGGCGTTCGAGTTGGTCAGGGCCTCACAGGTGATCAGCGTGACGAGCTTCTTGCCCGGCACGTCGTCGACCACCTCGACATGGGACATGTCGATCGTCTTCTTCTCGGTGATCTTGTAGGTGTAGACGTGGGTCATATCGGTCAGGTAGACCATGTCGCCGACCTTCGTGTAATCCAGCGGCGACATCAGTGGCCCGGTGCGCTTCATGATGCTGTGACCGGCCAAGGCGTAGTTGCCCTCGCCCATCTTCTGCCCCGGCTTCATGGTGCCGGCCCCAGTCGCCATGTGCGTGTTGGACAGGCCCTGAAGCACCGGCAGGTAGATCTTGACCGACGGCACGGCGAGCATGCCGATCGCATCCTTGCTGGCGTCGGTCATCGCCTTGGAAACCGTGGTGAGGTCAAGCGCGGACACGGCGTCAAAATCGTAGGTCGCCTTCTTCTTCTCGTTGGCCTTGACGCTTTTTTGGGTCACCGTCTGCATCGTCGACTGGCTCATGCGGTCAACGAAAAACAGTTTGATCTGCTCGTTGAACACCATCGCCAGACCGATCAGCAGCCCCAGCGTCAGGCAGACGCGCCACACCCAAGTCTTGACGCTTGACTTTTTACGCTTTGCCATGCGCTCGCCTCCTTATCGTGTCCCTATTGTACAACGCAACGTTATTTTTTGCCAACCCTTGTGTTCTGAGTCGCGCTAGACTTCGGTGAACGGCAGTGTCTCGTCGAACGCAACGGCGCGGTCGAGCGTGATAAAATCCGGCCCGGTCTGGCAGGTCAAGGCGATCACCCGCACGCCGGCCGCCTTGGCTGCCGTGATCGCCGGGGCCAGCGCCGGGAAGCGGTCCTTGTAGATCGTCACCGTCTCGATCCCCGGCAACTGGACCACCAGCAGCAGATAGGCGCGGTAGCCGGCCGCCACCGCGTGCGTCAGCGTGTGCACGTGTTTGAGCCCGCGCGTCGTCGGCGCGTCGGGGAATGCGGCATGGGGCCCATTGGCGAGGGTCACGCCCTTGGTCTCGGCGAACCACTGCCCCCCATCGGCCGCCGTCCCGGCAAAGTCCAGTCGCGAATCCAGGTAGGTCGTCTCGGGGTGCACGGTGTACGGCCCAGGGCAGCCGGGCAGCGCCAGGGTGCCCGCCTGCAACGCCGCGTTGACCACCCGGTTGGGAGCGAGACTGTCGATATTGATCCAGCGACCATCGCGCTGCACGGCCAGGATGTCGTACGGCGTCTTGCGCGCCGAGTTAGCCGCACGCCGGATGCTGACCGGGTGCCCAGGGACCAGAAGTTCCTTGTTGCGCCCCGTATTGCTGAGGTGGGCGGCGACCACTTCACCGTTCACGGTGACCGTCACCGTGAAGCGCGAGACCCGCGCCACCACTGTGCCGATCGTCACTGAGCCATAATTCATGCGTCATCCTCCTGTTGGGTCATGAACGCAGCGAATTCGAGATTGAAGAACGCACGCTTTAGGCTGACCCGCAGCGTGGGGCTAGTCGCCTGCCATTCAGTGCCGGCGCTGTCGATCGCCACTGCCCGCAACTGACGGTGGCGCACCGTGGCGTCGAACTCACGCTTGGCCACGCACTGGCGCGTGTAGACGCGCACCAGCGGTAGTTCGGTGGCGGCCCGGGCGTCGCGGTGCTCCTGGATCACCACCCAGATCAGCTTGCGTGTCTTTTTCATCTGGCGCTTGTTCATCGCATGCCCCTCCTGAGGCGGCCGACTAGGGTCGCGCTGGTCGCTTCGAACGCAACCGAGACTGAGCCGTCCAGCGGTTTTGAGCCCAGAGTATCAGCACAGCCCCGCGTCACCCCCGAACTTAGGGTTGACACGGGGCTGTGCTGGTACGGATTGGGCGTCGCTTGATGGCGCGGACTATTCTGGACTAGTCGTCATTCACTCGTGAACCGTTCAGCAGGCCTTGGCCCGACGATCCGCTGGCCTAGCGGACGACGATCACGGACACTTCCGCGTCGCGCACGATCTCACCGGCGACATGGCCGATCCGCGAGCGGCCGTGCTGCGTGTGGGACCCGAGGATGATCAGGTCTGGCTTGAAGGTGGGCACGATCTCTTCGAGGATCACCCGCGCAGGCTTGCCTTCGCCGATCAGGGGCTGAACGTCTTGTGCGCCAAACGCCTGCGCCTTTTCGACATAGGTGTTGAGGTGCGCGGCGATCTCGCTACGGCGCTGGCTCAAGATATCTGGTGACAGGGACTGATAGATGTTCAAATCGCCGGTCTCGAGGACCGAGACGATCCCCAGCGGGATATTGTAGATCTTCGCCAGCGTGGCGGCGTAATTGAACGCCCTGCGTGAGGACTCGTCGTCGTCATCGTCAACGGCGAGCAACAAGCGGTCGTAGTGCATGGACTGAACGACAAATTCTTCTTCTGTAGCCATAATGAGACCTCCTGATTTAGGTTAACCTAATTATACGCCTTTTAGCCCTTATTTTCAGCAAAATACTGCTTATAGCGCCCGACATAGTTATGGAACATGTACGTCATCAGCACCCAGCGCCGCAGGGACATGTCTTGGTCATAGAACACCGTGGTGCCCACGCGCCCCGCAGCCAGCAGCTCGAGGGCCCGCTGCTTGGCCGGATTGTCCTTGGCGTACTGCTTGAAGACGCGCTTAGGCACCCCGAGCCACAGCTGGTGTTGCGCTGGGTCTTGGTTCGCAAAGACCGGTGGCTGGTCGGCCAGCGTGGCGGTGATGTAATCGAGCACCGGCCAAGACGCGAGGTTATACCCGTTGAGGGTGACGAAAAACGAGCTGCGGCCCTGACGGATGTTGATCTCAAACAGCTTGAAGGTATCGTCGCGCACGTCGTATTTCATGTCGAAGTTGGCGAAGCCGGTGAACTGGATCGCCTCTAGGAACGCGGCCATCTGGTCATACAGCTGCTGATCATACTCTGGCAGGATCGCGACATAGTTCCCGATCGCAGCCGGCGTCGGATCCTCCAGCAGTGGGTGGCCCAAGCACATCATCTTGACGTGGTGGTGCTGGTCGACATAGGCATTGAGCACACGCATGTTGGAGTCATCCCCCGGCACGAAGTCCTGCAAGATCAGGTCGCTCGTGTAGCCGTTGTCATAGATCTTGGCGATGATCGTGTTCAGTTCGACTTGCGAGTGGATGGTGAAGGCCTTCTTGCGCCCCTCAAAGTGGATGTCGAGCCACTCGACCGAATCAGCTGGCTTGAGCGCCATCGGGAACTCGAATGGTGCGGTGATGACCACACCGCTGGCGTACATCGCCCGGGTGACGATCTTCGTCGCCGGATACGGCAGGTGGTACTCATCGCAGAGCCGGTAAAAATTCTCCTTGTTGTTCAGCTGACGCAACAGCGCGTAGTCGACATACGGGCAGACAAAATCCGCCTCGAGCTCAGGCTTGTGCTTGGCGATCAGCTCGGCGTAAGTGTCGCCACACGCGATCAGCAGCAGCTTGCCTGGTGCGTCAGCGTGGGCCGCGGCGATCTGCTGCATGGCCGTGAAGAAGGTCGGGTCGGTGTCGAAGTGGTCGATCAGGTGCACGTTGACGATCTTCGAATAGCGCGTCGGGGCCAGCTGTTCGCGGGCGTACACATCAACGGTCTGGCCGGTCAGCTCGTGCAACGAGCGCGCCATGCCGTACACGTTCATGTCGCTGCCTAACAGGATCGGGGTAAAAGCGGGGATCTCAGTCATGTGGTTCAATGTCTCCTTCATTGGGGCAACGCCCCTCGATTCGCCGCTGTGCGGCTCGGTAAGCGTGGTCCGTCTCGCGGCCGGGCCTGAACGCATTATACCACATCCGCCTGGCCCGAGTCGGCCGCCCCCCCCAAGCCGGCCTTCAGCGCCACAGTGTCTCCCCCGCCACGGTCACCCGGTCGCGGCCGCTGCGCTTGGCCTGGTACAAGGCGTGATCTGCACGCTTATAGACATCCAAGTAGTTCTGGTCGCGCGCGTCTGAGTGGTCCGCGCCCAGCGACACCGTGACGCCAAACTGGCGCCCGTCCGGGGCCGTGAAGCTTAGCCGCCCCAGCTCATCGTGGATCTGCCAGGCGATCTGCCGCGCCAGGGTCGGCTCAGGCGCCGCGCCCGGCAGGATAAAACTGAACTCCTCGCCGCCGGTGCGATACGACTGCACCCCCGGCCCCAGCGCCGCAGTCAGCTCGACCAACCGCGTCGCGACGCCTTGCAACACCTGATTCCCCACCAGGTGCCCGTACCGGTCGTTGACTCGCTTGAAGTCGTCGATGTCAAAGGTGAACAGGGCATAGGGGGTCCCGGTGCGCCGTGCCCGGTCGTAGGCCGTCTGCAGGGCCGCGCTGAACACGCGAAAATTCCACAGGTGGGTCAGGTCGTCGTGCTGGGCCGCGGCTAGCAGCCCCGCCTGGCGCTCGCGCTGGCGCTTGAAGGTGTCCTGCACCGTCCGCAACATCCAGCAGATCACCAGGTATGTGGCGACCTGCCACGGCCACCCGACCACGATCCCGTGCACCGAGACGAAGTTGAGGGCCAAAAGCGGGGCGGCAAACCCGAGGCAGTACGGGTAATAGCACCACCACCGCCGGCCGATCGCGGCCCCGCACTCCTGCGTGCAGATCATCATCAACAGTGTGAGGGTCCAATACAGCGTCCACTGCGGCGCATTCGGCAGCCACCAGTACCACACGAACAAGACCGCCGCGAGACTGAGCAACACTGGCCGCTCGCGGGCCAACAACAAGGCATACAGCACCGTGGCGACCTGGAAGTTGATATAGTTCCACCCGAACCCCGGGCGGTTGCCTAAGGCCGCCATCTGAAAGATCGAGGCGTAGTGAAATAGGAGCAAAAACGCGACCGTGATCGCGATCAGATACCCCATGCGCAGCCGCTGGTCCCGTGCCTGTGTGAACTTGGCGGTCTGCAGCCAGTTGAACAAGCAGGCGTAGCCGATCAACACGGCGCTGTTGGTCAGAAATATCGTGCCCCGAAGCCCCCAAGTCAATTCTCTCGTCTCCCGTCTCGTTGCGATAACTCAATATACCACACCATGACAAGACAAGGAGACGCCACGCGCGTTTTTGCCCCTCGTCCCCCTGACCGTGCGGCCCCGCCGGCCACCGAGCGCAGATTCGCGCGCACCCAAAAAGGCCCCGAGACCTGATCGGATCAGGTCCGGCGCCTTCCTGACCATGTGTCGCCGGCGGCTCAGTCGAGCGTCGCCCCGTTGCTGGCGATCACCCGCCGGTACCAGTCGAAGCTCGCCTTGGGCAGGCGATCGAAGCTCCCCTGACCCTGTTCGTCGCGGTCGACATGGATCAAGCCATAGCGCTTGGCGAAGCCCTCGTGCGTCGAGACCACGTCGACGGCGGACCAGACATTGTAGCCCAGAACGGTCACCCCGTCGGCCACTGCCCGGGCCATGGCCGCGATATGCTCACGCAGATACGCGATGCGCGCGGGGTCGTCGACTTGCCCTGCGACCACCGTGTCGTGCGCGCCCAGGCCGTTTTCCGTCACCATCAGCGGCAAGCGGTAGCGGTCCCAGAGCTGGCGCAGAGTCAGGTAGAACCCCAGCGGGTCGATGTCCCAGCCGAATTCGGTCTGCGGTACAGTCGGGTTCGGCACCTTCTTGAACGGCAGCGGGCCGTTGGTGGCGGCCTGCACCACTTCACTGTTGTAGTAGTTGAAATACAGCAAGTCTGGCGTCGCAGCGGCCAGCATGGCCGCATCGTCCGGCGTGATCGTCACGTGCACGCCGGCACTGGCCAGCGTCGCCAAGGCCGTCTGGTTGTAGCGGCCCCACGCCGCCATGTCGCCAAACATCAGGTTGCGCAGCGCGTCGTAGGTATCCGCCGCCAGCGCGTCGACCGGTGTCGGGGTCAGCGGATAGACCGCCACGAGGTTCGGTGCTGGCCCGATCTTGATGTGCGGGTACTGGGCGTGGGCAAGGTTGATCGCGGCCGCCCCGGCGACGAACAGGTGGTGGTTACCTTGCACGGCGTCTTGCAGGCTGAGCGTCCCTGCCTGCACCTGCTGCAGCGCACCGGCCAGGACCATGTTCTGCTCGTTGACCGTCTGGTAGTAGGTCACCCGCTGCCCGAAGGCGTCAAAGACCGTGCGGACGTACGTCAGGTACGCGTCGATCGTCGCCCGGTCCGCCCAGCCGCCCTTGGCCGCCAGCGCCGCCGGTAAGTCGAAGTGATACAGCGTCACCAGCGGCTCGATCCCCGCGGCCTGGAGCTGGTCCAGTAGGTGCAAATACCAATCCAGGCCGGCCGCGTTGAAGTGTACCCCGTCCGGGTACAGCCGCGTCCAGGCGACCGAGAACCGGTAGGCCTTGAGCCCCATCTGTTGGAACAAGGCTACGTCTTCATCGATCCGGTGGTAGCCATCGCTGCCTTGGGCAAAATCGCTCAGGCCCCCGGCCAGCGTCGCGGTGTCTTGGACCGATGGCCCTTTGCCGTCCACCGTTGTTGCGCCTTCGTACTGGTAGGCGCTGGTACTAGCGCCCCACAAGAATCCGTCTGCAAAACTCATCATGCATCCTCCTTTGTCGGCGCCACGGCGCCTGCCTGCTCTTCTTTCAGCGCCCGCGCGTCAGCCAGGCGGAAAAACGGCCACCAGACCAGCGTCACCAGCCCTAACACGACGGCCATCACCAACAGCAGTGACCCACCGCCGTACATCACCGCTTGCACCGGCCCCGGCAACGTCCACGGGAGCATCACCCCTGCGGCGTACTTCGTGATGCCCAGCACCCGAACCAACCCCCAAGTCGCCAGCCCGCTGACCGGCGCGACCAGCAGCATCGGGAAGAAAAACAGCGGGTTGAGCATGATCGGCGCGCCGAAGATCAGCGGTTCGTTGACGTTGAACAAGGCCGGCAACGCCTCCAGCTTGAACAGTTGCTTGAAGCGCGCCGAGCGGGCCCGGCTCATCGCGATCACCAGCCCCATCGTCTGACCCTGGCCACCGAACATGTTCGACGTCATCAAGTACACCAGCCCGCCCAGCAGGTACGGCAGTGGCCGCCCCGCTGCCACGGCGTTGGCGTTATCCGCCAACAGGGCGAGCAGCAAGGGGCTGGAGACCCCGACGATCAGTGACGGGTGGAGCCCGAAGAACCAAAACAGGTTCGTCACGGTCGCCAAGACGATGATCGACACCGGGTGCCCCGTCAGGTGCTGCAGCGGCGCTTGGATCACCGCCGTGACCAGGCTGAACGCGTCTCGGGCGGGCGTCAACCACAGCGCGATGCGCAAGGCGAAGAAGGCACTGGCCAGCAGCACCGCGATCAGCGCCGGGGCCATGGCGGCCTGGACCATCGGCGGGACGCCGGCCGGCATTTTGATCGCCAGCCGACCGCCGCTCAACCACCCGTATCCCAGCGCCGTCAGGTAGGCCACCGCGATGGCCACGATCAGCCCCCCGCCACCCGTGTAAGTCGTGGCAAAGGCGCTGACCTTCTCCACCCCGGTGACGACTGCCGCCCCCTTCGTGACGGCGTGCTGCAACTGGGGCACCGCCACGGTCTGTGGCATCAGCATCAGCAGGTTCATCACCGCGAGCATCCCCGCCGTCAGGCCATCGCCTTGGCCCTGTTTGACATATAAGTAGGCGAAGTTGAAGGCGATGTACAGGCTCAAGGCGTTCATTGACGCCCCGAGCGCCGCAGTGAACTGATCGTTCAGGTCACTGTGCCAGATCAATTCCTGCCACGCCGGGAACGGCAGCCCGTACACGACCAGGATCAAGGCGACGCCGATCGTGACCGGCAGGCTGCGCATGAAGGCAGCCGCGAGTGTCGAGAAAAAGCGGTTCTGGTTCATCCAGTTAGCGATCGGCGCAAGGTAGCGCTCGAGCGCGGTTTCAAGTCCCTTCATCGTGATCTCCTCCTTTTTCGCTAGTATACCTGTTCACCTCCGAAAAAGGAAGCGCTTGCAATTGATTGAGAATGTAAATATTAATTAAGCAACTGGCCGGCGGTCGGCTTGGGGGTCAGCCACTGGCCAAACAGCTCGTGCTGCCTGGCCGCTGTGGGCACCTGCCGCGGGTCGATCGGCCCCCAGGCGTTCGGCCCCGGCCCATCCACCGTCAACCCCGCCGGCCGAAAGAAGCCGCTGCGCCTGCAGGGCGTCGACCGCGGCTGCGGGGACCGCCGCGTAGTCCCCGGCAACGGCCGTGAACGCCACCGTGTCCCCGATCGCCGCGCCTGCGCGCATGATCGCCGGCCCGAACGGTAGCCGGACCGCGGCCCCGCCAAGCGTGACCGACGCGCTCGCCTGCACCACCAACGCCCCATCATTAGGCAGCCAAGCGAAGTCATAAGCCGCTAGGTGGTCATCGGCCGTGCGGATCCACTCGCGCGCCCCACCGCTGATTGTGCCCACAACGGCCACTGCCTGCGTATTTCGGATCATCAGATTCATTGTCGACCCCTCCTCACACCAGCGGGACCGCCGGTGTCCACGGCGTGCGCCCCGCCCCCGGTCCGACCACCGGCAACCGGTGCGCCGTCCAGTACTGACGGTTCGCGCGCAAATCTTCGAACAGTGCACGCTGATAGGTCACGCGCCTGGCGCGCGCCGGCGCCGCTTTGACCCGGGCCTGCCAGCCCTGCGTCGGCACCAGGCGCACGAGCTTGACGTGCCGCACCGCGTATAGCCCATAATGCGCGGTGACTAACGGCGCCACGCGGCGGTCGGTTTGGCGCATCACGGCCAGCTGGTCGGCCATCAACCGCTGACCGGCCCGCTGCAAAAAGGGCCCGTGCGCCGCCAACAGCGTCGTCAGCCGGGCGTGAAAGGCGCTGAAGCTGAGCCGCCCGCTGCGCATCTCGCCTTGCAGCCGGCGCATCGGGCCACTCAGGCCGCTGAACCACCCGCGCAACTTCGCCTCCGTCGCCGCTCGGGCCGCCATTCGCTCGAGCCAGCACTCGCCGCGGCGGGCCACCCGGTCGCGCCCGCTCTGGACCCCCGCCATCACCTGCGTTGCCACGACCGCAGACCCAACGTCGCGCACCGCCTGGACGCTAGCTTCGAGCTGAATGCGAAACCCCACGCGCACCGGGCCGCCATCGCCGCAAAGTGTGCATCGTACGGGACCAACACCGTCATCGGCGGCACCGCCAGCTCGGTCCCATCCAGCGCGAACACCTCATCGACCCCGAGCACCACCATCTCCGGGCGCACTAGGCGCCATTCCTCATCCAACCGATACGGGACCACCGCCCCGACGACCCACCCGCGCACGCGCAAGCGGGGACGCCACTCACTCATGATCATCACCTCCATGTGCCCACAGTGTACGCGCGCCCCGCGGATTTGTAGAGCAACTCGACTCGGCGCCCGGCCCGAGTGTAACCGCTTGCCAAAAAATCAACGGCGTGCTACAGTAACGTCGAGCTCGAGTCTAAGGTGATGTCGGACAGCTGCCGGCACCGGTGACCTTCAGGCTTGGTGAAATCATCCAAGGCTTTCGCCTAGTAACCCCCACAGAGCATATGCAGTGAAGCGTCGCGTACTGACGGACGCAAAGGCCAGTGGTATGTGGATGAATCGATCGTGCGAAAAGTCGGGTTGCCCCTGCTCCGGCAGGCATCTAATCAAGTCCGGCCGGTGTGCTGACACACCGGCCACGCAAGGCCCACGCGGTGTCAAGCCGCCGCGGCCCTGCGGCTCCGCCTGGCAACGGCGGGTCACGTCAGCCAAAGGCGCGCTGGGGGCTTCCCTGGGGCGGCTTTGGTGTGTCTAGGCGCGCCAAAACCGACAGGTCGGGTCACCGACCCGTCAACCACGTGCGCGCCGGTTTGACACTGCCCCTCACCACTGCGAACAAGCGGCCGGTGCGGCGACGACAAAAACGCGAGGCCCCCTCAACAGGTGGTCCTCGCGTTTTGGTGTCTCATGGTCACGCCGAGCCGCGCTGCTCTTGCACCTGCGACGGGGCCTGACCGAATGTCTGCTTGAACAGGCGGCTGAAGTAGTACGGATCCTGGTAGCCGACGGCGCTGGCGACTGCCTTGATCGGCAAGGCCGTCTCCTTGAGTAGCTGCTGGGCCCGGTTGAGGCGCAGCGAGGTCATGTAGCCCATCGGCCCCACCCCGTTGACCGCCTTGAAGGTGTGCGACAGGTGGGCGGTGCTGACGTGCAGGTGGTCCGCCAGGTCCGTCAGCGTGACCGGCTCGGTGTAGTGCGCCTCCAGGTAATACGACGCCGCAACGGCTAGCGCGGAGCGATCCGGCGTCTCGGCGGCGGCCTGTGCAGAGACGTGATCGGCGCTGACCTGGTTGTTCGGCAGCGCCCGCATCAGCAGGCACAGCAGCTCGATCACCCGCGCCTGCTGCAGGAGGTCGCGCCCGACCAGCGTCGCGCCTTGGCTCTCCGCCGCGATGCGGCCAGCGGTCTCGAAGAACGCCTCGCGCTGTTCGCCGAGGTCGACGACGCTGTCGGCGAAGGGCATGCGGTCGGCGGCCACCCCTGGCAGCGTGATGCCGCGAAACCCGATGTGCAGCTGGTAGCTGTTGGTGCCCTGCGTCTGGGAGTCCTGGTGGTGGACCCCCGGGTTGAACACCATCACCTGCCCCGCGTGGATCCGCCGGTGGGCCGATTCGATGCGATAATCCGCGCACCCCGCCAGCATGATCGACATCTCGAGGAAGTCGTGCGCGTGGTACAGGCCGGTGCCGACCTTGCCGTTGCGAAAGGCGAAGACATACAGCACATCGGGGGCAAAATTATTTAGATTGAGCAGCCCACTGCCGGCTTTTTCCATAGACAGTATCCTCCAAGCAATCGAACAGGTTCGTCCATTTGGTTTCGGTGCCATCGGCGCATAATACGCTCTTGTAACCAGACGTCGGTGCGTCTTGCCATCATCTTATTATCCCGCGAACCGCGACTGGCCGCAATCGCTTACACTCATTTTTATCGGAGGTTGTTATGAATCCATATACCTGGGTCTGGCAGTACGCCAAAAAGAGTCGCGCCGCGATCCTTTTTGCCAGCGCCTTGATCCTCATCAATTCGGCGGCGATCATCGTCGTGCCCCTGCTCGGGGGCATGATTGTCGACCAGGTCATCTTGCAGGGCCACATTGCGCGCCTGACGCCGATGCTGGTCACGATGGTCGCGGTCACCGCCGCGCGGGTGGTCGTGCGCTACGCCTATCAGATCCTGTTTGAGCAGATGGGCCAAAACGCGCTGTACGACATCCGCCACGATCTGTTCGTCAAGCTTCAGTCGCTGGATTTTGACTTTTTCAACACGGTGCGCACCGGGGACATCATGGCCCGGCTGACTGGGGACACCGACGCGATCCGCCACATGCTGTCATGGGTCTCCTATACCGTGATCGAAAACGTGCTGTGGTTCGCCGCGGCGATCATCGTGATGAGCACCATCTCCTGGCCGCTGATGCTGGCGCTGGTCGTCGTCACCCCAGTGATCGGCGTGCTGACCATCAAAATGTCCAGCCAGGCGCACCCCGTCTTCTTCGAGATTCGCCAGAGCTTCGCGCGCCTCAACGCGATGGTCGAAGAGAACATCTCGGGCAACCGCGTCGTCAAGGCCTTCGCGCGTGAAGCCTTCGAGATCGACAAGTTCGCCAAGCTCAACGAGGACTATAAACAGCGCAACATGGACTCCGCGGGCATCTCCCGGCGCTACTTGCCACCGCTGGACTTTCTCGCGTCGTTGCTGCAAGTGCTCGTGCTCCTGATCGGCGGCGCCTTCGTCATCAGCGGCCGCATGACCCTGGGCGACCTCGTCACCTTCAACGGTTTCTTGTGGATGCTCAACCAGCCGATGCGCATGAGCGGCTGGCTGATCAACGACATCCAGCGCTTCTCCGCCTCGACGGTCAAGATCCGCCAGATGCTCGCCGCCAAGCCGGCGATCCCAACCGGTGCCAGCGCCCAACGCCCGGCGATCCACGGCGCAGTCACGTTCGACCACGTCAGCTTCGCCTACGCCGACGACCCCGACACCAAGGTGCTCGAGGACGTCAGCTTCGACGTTCAACCGGGCCAGACCCTGGGGATCCTGGGCGAGACCGGCTCCGGCAAGTCGACACTGATGAACCTGATCGCACGCTTCTATGACGCGACCGGCGGGACCGTGTCGATCGACGGCAAGGACATCCGGGACTGGGCGGTGCGTGACCTGCGCGCCCAGATCACCATCGTTATGCAAGACCTCTTCTTATTCTCCGATACCATCGGCGATAACATTAGCTACGGGAACCACGGCGCCAAGCCGACCTTCATCCGCGAAATGGCCCAGGTCGCCGACGCGAACGACTTCATCGCGGCAATGCCCGACGGCTACGACACCGTCGTCGGCGAGCGCGGGGTCGGCCTGTCGGGGGGCCAAAAGCAGCGGATCTCCCTGACCCGCGCCTTGGTCAACGATCCGAAGATCCTGATCCTCGATGACACCACCAGCGCGTTGGACATGGAGACCGAAGCGGCGATCCAGCAGCGGCTGCGCACCGTCACGCAAGACAAGACGGTCTTCATCATCGCCACGCGCATCTCCAGCCTGCGCCACGCCGATCAGATCATTGTCTTGAACCACGGCCGCATCATCGAGCGCGGCACGCACGAAAGCCTGCTCGCTCAACACGGGGCGTACGCCGCCGCGTACGATCGCCAGCTAGGCGCTGTCACCGAAGAAGGGAGTGAGCACTGATGGCCAAACGCAATACCGCCAACGTCGACGAAGACCTGACCGAGAACTTCCAGTGGCGCGATTACGCGCGCCTCAGCCACTACCTGCGCCCGTATGCCGGCCGCCTCGCCGTCGTGCTCGGCACCATCCTACTCGGCAACATCGCAACGATCCTCGGCCCCTACCTGATCAAGCAGGCGATCGATGAGACCATCCCTCACCACAACATGCCCGAGCTGTGGGGCATCTCCGGGCTGTTCCTCTTGACGCTGATCATCGCGTTCGCCTGCCTGCGCTACCGCATCTGGGCGATCACCGAGATCGGCCAGAACCTGCTGCGCGACATGCGGACGGACATTTTTACCCACCTGCAAGAATTGCCCTTCTCCTACTTCGACTCGCGGCCGCACGGGAAGATCCTGATCCGCGTCGTCAACTACATCAACACGCTATCGGACCTTCTGAGCAACGGGCTGATCAACTTGATCTCCGATCTGATCTCGCTGATCGTCACCCTCATCTTCATGCTCGTCATCAACTGGCGGCTGACCCTGTGGAGCCTGCTGCTGGTGCCGGTGCTGGCCGTCTGGACCTACGCGATCCAGGTCCAGCAGCGCAAGGCCTACCGCGACCTGTCCAACAAGCAATCGAACCTCAACGCCTACATCCATGAAAGCATCGCGGGGATCAAGGTCACCCAGGGCTTCGCGCAGGAGCCCAACGCGATTGGGACCTTCGACGCCGTCGCCGATGAGAATCGCACCAGCTGGATGCACGCCGTCAAGATCCAGTTCCTGCTGTGGCCTGGTGTGCAGATGATCTCTCCCCTGACCACCGCCTTGATCTATTTCGTCGGCCTGCAACACGTCGGCGTGGCGGTATCGACCGGGACGCTGATCGCGTTTCTCGGCTATATCAACAACTTCTGGAACCCCGTGATCAACATCGGGAACTTCTACAACTCGCTGATCACCGCGACCGCCTACCTCGAGCGCATCTTCGAGACCCTGGATGAAAAACCCGAGGTCCAGGACCTGCCCGGCGCCTTCGCCTTGCCGCCGATCCACGGGGACGTGCAGTTCCACGACGTCTCCTTCAAATATGCGTCAGATGAACCCGAGATCCTGCACCACATCAACTTCCACGCGGAACCCGGCGAGACCATCGCCTTAGTCGGGCCAACCGGGGCCGGCAAGTCGACCATCATCAACCTGCTGTCGCGCTTTTACAACGTCACCAGCGGCCAGCTCCTGATCGACGGCGTCGACATCAACCGCGTCACCATCGCCTCGCTGCGCTCGCAGATGGGCGTCATGCTCCAAGACACCTTCATTTTCTCAGGCACTATTATGGACAACATCCGCTATGGTCGCCTCGACGCGACCGAGGCAGAGGTGATCGCGGCCGCCAAAGTCGCGCGCGCAGATGACTTCATCAAGACCCTCAAGGATGGTTACAACACCGTCGTCCAAGAGCGCGGCGTCAGCCTCTCTGCCGGCCAGCGCCAGCTGATCGCCTTTGCCCGCACCCTGCTCGCCGACCCGAAGATCTTGATCCTCGACGAGGCAGCTGCCGCGATCGATACCCACACCGAACAGCTGCTGCAGGCTGGCCTGCAAGAGCTACTGCGCGGGCGAACTAGCTTCATCGTCGCCCACCGTCTCTCGACCATCCAGCGCGCCGACAAGATCCTCGTGATCAACCACGGCGAGATCGTCGAGTCCGGCAACCATGACAGCCTGATGGCCCACCACGGCGAGTACTTCCAGCTGTACGACGCCCAACTGCGAATGTTGCAGGCGTTGTAACTGGAACCAGAGCGGAGAAGCGCGGTTATGCGGGTTGGGCTAAATCGTCCTAACGTGAGGCCCCGGGTTTGGGCCTTCCGTTGGGACGACTTAGACCGTACCCGTATGCGCTTCGCAGCTCGACGAACCAGAGCGGAGGACTCCCGGGTTTAGCGGAGCGGCTAGATCAGCCAAGCGCGTTGCGCCCCGTGCGGTGCAACGCGCTTGGCGTCTTCGCTCGCAGCCGCAGCGCATCTGACCCGACGCACACCCCGTGAACCACTCGCCACGATTTTTGACCCCAACTCATTCAAGGAGGCCCCTTATGACCACACGATCCGAACGTGAAAAATGCGCGGCTGGCCTGCTCTATCAGCCATACGCACCAGACCTCGTCGCTGACCGCGACATCACGATCAAGAAGGTCTACGATTACAACCACCTCTACCCGCTCGAGCGCGACAAGCGCGAGGCCGCCTTGCGCGATTTGCTGGGCAGCGTCGGCCAAAGTCCGATGATCGAGCAGCCACTGTTTTGCACCTATGGGTACAACGTGACCGTTGGCGACAACTTCTACATGAACATCAACGGCAAGCTGATGGACAGCGCCAAGATCACCATCGGCAACAATGTTTTCATTGCCCCCAACGTCGCCTTGATCACTGAGACCCACCCGCAAAACGCCGCAGAGCGCAACGCCAACCTGGAGTACGCCCATCCGATCACCATCGGCAACAATGTCTGGATCTGCACCAACGCCTTGATCCTGCCCGGTGTCACCATCGGTGATAACGCGATCATCGGTGCTGGTAGCGTCGTCACCCACGACGTCCCGGCCAACACGCTGGTGGCCGGCAATCCGGCCAAGGTGCTGCGGCAGGCAGAGGCCCTGGACCGGCACTGAGCTTGACCCACTGCTGTTGTCTTCCAAGGAGGCACCTCACATGAACAGTCAATCGATCGATACCCGGATTGGGACCGCCAGCACTTACACTTTCTCCCATGGCAACACCCTGCCGCTGACAGGGGTCCCGTTCGGGATGAACTACCTCAGCGTGCAGACCACGTTGGCCGATACGACCTGGTGGTTCGATCCAGCGCAGCCAACGTTTGCCGGCATTCGGCTGACGCACCAGGCCAGCCCGTGGATCGGCGACTTCCAGCACGCCGCGTTCATGCCGCTGACCGTCGGTACGGCGGCGCAGGCTGAAAGCATGTACCGCCCCACTGAAGCCAGCTTCCGCCCGGACCTCATCCGCCTGTACGATGAGGCCCAGCAGATCCAGATCGAGGCCACCAACGGCCGCTACGGCGGCGCTCTGCGGTTATCCACGGCTGCCGCGCCGTTACGACTACGGCTGGTCTGCCCACCGCGGACGACGCTTGAGGCCACGCGCGGGCAGACCGCCATCGTGCGGCTCCAGAACTTCGCCGAATGCGAAGACCCAGACTTTGCGATGTGGTTAGCGCTCGCCTTGCCGACCGGTACAGGCGACGCGCAGGCGCTGGCCAGTGGCGACCTCGAGTGGCCGTTGAATACGCAGGCCGCCACGGTGCGCTTTGCCACCTCATTCATCGGGGCTGAGCAGGCCGAACGCAACCTGGCTGCCCTGGGCGAGGCCGACTTCGACGCCATGCAGGCCGCGCACGCTGCGGCCTGGCAGGCCCAGCTCGACCGTGTCGCCGTCACAGACCACCACGCGGCGCGCGTGGCCACGTTTTACCACAACCTGTACCGGGCGCTCCTGTTTCCGATGCGCTTCTATGAACTCGACGCGACCGGCCAACCCGTCCACTACGACACGACGGCGCGCGCGGTGAAGCCCGGGAAGCTGTACACCAACAATGGCTTTTGGGATACGTACAAAACGCTGTTTCCGTTCCTCAGCCTGATGCAGCCGGACACTTACCACGACATGCTGGAAGGCTTCCTCACCAGCTACCACGAAGCCGGCTTCCTGCCGCGGTGGCTGGCGCCTGACGAGCGCGGCATGATGCCGGGCACGATGGTCGACGCAGTGATCGCCGACGCGGCGGTCAAGGGCCTGGCCGACGATCTGATGCCCGCCTTCCTGACGGCGATGATTCACGGCGCCGAGACGATCAGCGACGACCCCAAGTACGGGCGTGAAGGTCTGGCCGAGTACCTGGCGCTCGGCTATGTGCCTGCTGACATCGGCGAGTCTGTCAACAAGACCCTCGATTACGCCTACTCCGACTGGCTGATCAGCGTCGTCGCGGCCCACCTGGGCGAAACCGAACTGCAAGCGAAATACGCCGCGCGTAGCCAGAACTACCGCCACCTGTTCGACCCGGCCGTCAAATTGATGCACCCCAAGGACCGCAACGGTGCGTTCACGCCGGACTTTAACCCGACCACTTGGGGCAACGGCTTCACGGAAGGCAGCGCCTGGCAGAACAGTTTTGCAGTGTATCAAGACTGGCCGGGGTTGATCGACTTGACCGGTGGCAAACCAGCCTTCATCAAGCACCTACACCACCTGGTCAACCAGGCCCCGAGCTATCAGGTCGGGGGCTACGGCCAGACCATCCACGAGATGCGTGAGCTGGCGGCGCTGGATTTTGGCCAACTGGCGATCTCCAACCAGCCGAGCTTCCACCTGCCGTACCTGTTCACCCTGGCCGGTGATGCGCCGGGCACCGAGTTGACCGTCAAGCAGCTGCTTCTGACGGCGTTCAACGCCGGTCCCGCCGGCTACCCCGGCGACGAAGACAACGGTTCGATGAGCAGCTGGTACCTGTTCTCCAGCCTCGGCTTCTACCCGGTCACCCCCGGCAGCGGTGAGTACGTGCTGGGGATCCCGTTCTTCGACCAAGTCACGTTACACCTGCCGAACGGCCGGCTGCTGACGCTAACAACAGCCAAGAATCATGACCACCTGCAATTCGTCGGCGCCGCACGTTCAACGGCCAACCGACCGGCACCACGATCGCCCACGCCGCCCTGGCCGCTGGCGGTACGCTGGCTGCGCGGCTGCAGCTGTTGCCGGACAGGTGACCAGCACCACGATCGGTTAGGCTTGGTTAACTTGACCGAGATCAAAGTGGGGTTGTGACATCACCTCTGGTGGCACGACTATTCCAGAACGTTACGTGCCATAACGCAACGCCCTTGCCGTATAAGAGCGATCCCCTGCAAAACCTAAGTTCGGGTTTTTCAGGGGATCGCTCTTATACTCTGGGCTAAAACCGCGTTATGGCACAGCCCCACTTTTTTGTCGGCGGACGCCGATCACGATGATGGCCGTCGCACCCGCAGACGCGGCCAGCCGTGTCCCCTGACCTTGACCCTGGCGTTGCCAGACCGCGACCGGCTGCTCCGCTCAGCGCCGATACTGATCGCGAAACGCAGACGGCGTGGTCAAGGTCTGTTGCTTAAACACCTTGCTGAAGTGCGCTTGATCGCCAAACCCCACCCGTTCAGCGATGACACCGACCGGTAAATTAGACGACCTGAGGAGCAACTTCGCCTGGTTGAGCCTCAGGTCCAGCAGATATTGCTTAGCCGTGACCCCATACACGCTTTTGACACACCTCGACACATAGGTGGGGTCAAAGTTCAATTGGGCCTTAAGTCGATTAATATTGAACTCCGGCGCCATGTATCGCTCTGTCATCAGCGTGACGGCGCGACGAGCGACCGCAGAGACGGCTGCCGATACGCCGATCTGGGCGGTCTGCGCAATGGCGCGGAACAGATTCAAGAGGTGCTGTTCTCGCGCCAGGACCTCATCGACACCCGTCACTTGCGCCGTCGCGCACAAAAATTCAAAGTCCGAGATGAGCCCCTGCGGATCAGCCGCCACGAAGGTGTTGGGCAGCGAGATTTGATCAAATGCCGAGCGACTTGGCGATTGCGCGATCGTAAAATGCGTCGGGCACAGAAAATGTGTCCAATAGAAGTGCGTTTCCGTTGCGACCGGTCGCGGGGAAAAATGGTGAAGGTACGGCGCGAGGATCAGTCCATGGTTCGCGGTCAGCGTGTAGGCGGTCGACTCTTCGGTCAAGAACAGGCACCCCTTCGTCACAAAGATCAGATCAAAAAACTCAAAGAACTGGCGGTCGATGTGCCGCTGTCCAGTGGCATAGGTGGCCTCACTTGCTTCAATATAGTATGGATACGGCGGTGTTGCGAATCGGTAGTAATGCACACGGCTCACTTCCAGTCCCTAAAATGACAAATCTTCAGTTGAATTATAACATTGATGGTGCGGCGAAAGCGCTTAATAATAAGGGGTGAAAAGAGGAGGCGTTTTTTTGATGAGACAAGAACAGACGATTCGCCCTGCGCATTTCACCACATTTCCTTTGGGGACCATTAAACCGATGGGCTGGTTGAAGGAAGAACTGATGCTACAAGCGGCTGGATTGACCGGCAACCTAGAAGCGGTCTGGCCAGACGTCGGCCCCAATAACGGCTGGTTAGGCGGAACTGGCGACGGCTGGGAGCGCGGCCCTTACTACCTAGACGGCTTGATTCCACTCGCTTACGCCCTTGACGACGCGTCACTGATCGCTAAGGCCCAAAAATGGATCGACTGGATATTAGCCAGTCAGGATGAGACGGGCTGGTTTGGCCCGACCAGCAACGTCGACTGGTGGAGCAGGATGATCGTCTTGAAGGGCCTCACGCAATACCAGGAAGCGACGGGTGATCCCCGCGTGATCCCGTTCATGCTCAAGTATGCGCGGTACCAGGCCCAGGAGCTGGATCATCGGCCCCTCTCCGACTGGGCGGTGCCGCGTGGTTGCGATAATATCGTGCCCTATTTGTGGTTATACGACCGCACACATGATGCCGCACTTCCGCCGTTGATGAAGCAGCTCTACGCGCAGTCCACCGATTGGGGCGCACTTTATGCGGCGCTGCCCTTCACGCGCCCGCTCACACGGTTCAACCCTGAAAGCCACATCGTAAACGTGATGATGGGGCTCAAGGCCTTTGCCGTCAATTATCGACTGACTGGTGACCCCAAGCAACTGACCGCCTTTCACGCCGCCTGGCAGCAACTACGGCAGTACCACGGACAAGCACACGGGCTACTAGCCGGTGACGAATGGCTAGCGGGCACTTCACCGAGTCAGGGGCTCGAGCTATGTGGCATTGTCGAATTCATGTTTTCGGCCGAAATCGGCTTGGCTTACACCGGTGACACCCGTTACGGCGACCTCTTGGAGGAAGCAGCCTTCAATGCATTACCGGCGTCGATCTCACGGGATTTCAGGTCACATCAATACGACCAACAAGTCAACCAAATCAGCTGCACCGTCGCTCCCCGTGACTGGACGGAGAACGGTCCGGATGCGAACACGTTCGGGCTGACCCCTCACTTCGGCTGTTGCACGGCCAACTTGCATCAGGGTTGGCCCAAGTTCGTGGCCGCGGCCTGGATGCAAACAGAGAACGCCTACGTCTGCCAAAGTCTCGTTCCTTGTACCTTAGAGACACCGGACGTCCAGATCAAAGTCGACGGCAACTACCCCTTCGGCCTCACCAACACGATCAGCGTACAGACCACCCATCCCATTCAACTCCAGATCCGGATCCCGCAATGGGCGTCATCAGTCACGCTTGCCTGCAACGGGCACGCGGCTCCGGTGGCCCGGACCGCGGACTACTTGACACTCGAGTGCACAGGCGATCAAGTGATCACCCTGACACTGGTCACCGATGTCCGGTTCGATGACCGACCCGCTCATGCCTTAGCCGTACACTACGGGCCACTATTGTTCGCCGCACCATTGACGGAACACTGGACGCTGCTCGGCGGCACCGCCCCGCTCCAAGACTGGGCGGTCACGTCTACGGACGATTGGGCAGTCGCACTCAGTCGCCACGCGGCTTACCAGCGACACGAGACCCCTTATGAAAGTGGCCAGGCGTTCGACGCCGATCGATCCCCCATTTATCTGACGACCACTGGTCAAAAAGTCACGGGGTGGGGGCGCCGCCATAATTCAGCCGAGGAGCCGCCCTTCCATCCCGAGTTAACCGGCGCGACAGAAGTTCGCCTAGTGCCTTATGGAGGGGCCAAACTGCGGATCGCAGAGTTTCCAGCGTGCGACTGACGATGCTCACTGATCAAGCCGCCAGTTGACCAACGCGATCTGAAACAGTCCCCAAACACACCAAAGATGCGGAGCCGCCTGACCTTGGCCCCGCATCTTTGGTGTTTCGCGTCTTCGTCCGCTCAGACCGCCACCCAGTCACCGCTGGCACTGCTTCGGTAGATCGCCGCCAGCAAGGCCACCGTGTTTTGCGCAGCGCACCCCACGAGGTGACCGTCAAGTGGGTCCGTGCCCCCTTGGATGCGGTGTGCGAACGCTGCGAACAACCGGCTGTGACCACTGCCCCACGCCGGTTTGCCCCCATCGATCGGTCCTAGTGTGCGGTGATCGACGACGTGATCGTTCACGCGCAGGGTGTCCATCGACAGTGCCAACACACCACCCGTGCAATCGAATGTCAGCGTGGGGGCTGGATCACTCGAATAATTGTTGCTGGCGAAGATCACGGCGGGCACTTGACCGGGGAGCTCCGCAGTCACCATCGCCGCGTCTTCGACCTCGATCGCCCCCAACAGTCGGCTCGTCATGATACGCGCGCACACGCGTGTCGGGGTCGCGGCAAGCCAGCACAAGGCGTCAAGCGTGTGGATTGCTTGGTTGACCAGCACCCCGCCACCTTCCGTTGCCCACCGCCCCTTCCAATCCGCCGCGGCATAGTATTGCGCGTCACGTCGCCACGTTAGTTCTGCCTTGACCCCGCGCAGCTGCCCTAGATCGCCACTGTGTAGCAAGTGTGCCGCCGCAACGTAGGTCGGGTTGAACCGGTTTTGGAAGCACACGGCGTATTGTGTGCGGCTCGCCGTCGCCGCTTGGGCCACCGCCGCCGCTTCACGCGGTGAGAGCGCCATCGGTTTTTCACAGATTACATGCTTGCCCGACTGAAGCGACGCGATCGTCATCTCGGCGTGCCATACGTGCGGGGTGGCGATCGTCACCACGTCTACCGGTGTCGCCAAGAGCGCACGGTAGTCGGTGAAAAAGGCCACCTGACCCGCTTCGGCTGCGAACGCCGCGCCTTTGCGTGCATCGATATCACAACAAGCGACCAGCTCGGCGTCAGGCAGCGCCCGGATCGCCGCGAGGTGGGCATGTGCGATCGCTCCGCACCCGATGATCCCAAACTTCAGTGTCATCAGTATGACCCCCTGGTGTCCAAGCGCCGCCCCGGCGTCGGCTTGAACACGGACTGTGCGCGACGTTCATTCAACGCGGCCAAGAAGCGCGCCTCGTCGATCGGCAACGGGACCCAGGCGCCAGTCCACGCGGAGAGGTAGATCGCATTGGAAATCGATAGTCCCCGAAGCCCTTCACTGGCGGGGGCCATCAACGGCGCCCCTGTGCGGATATGATCGACAAAGTTCTGCACGATCTTGGCGTGGCCAGAATCCGCATCGAACACGACGTCGAGTTGTTCTTCTTGAGACTCAGGCTGACCGAAGCCGCCCGTGTAGGTGCGGTTCCACGTTGCCTCATCCACTTGATTGAGGCGCAGCCGCAGCCGCTGATCCTCAATGACCATCGTACCCTTGGACCCCACGACCTCGAATCGATTCGTCCCCGGCGTCTCGGTCGTCGTCGTCACGAACACGCCGGTCGCCCCGTTCGGGTACTCGACATAGGCAGTCGCCTCTGTCTCGACCTCGACGTCACGCCGCTTACCACAATACGCGAAGCCCATGACGCGCGCAGGCATCCCGCAGATCCACTGCCACAGGTCCAGCTGGTGCGGATCTTGGTTGAGCAAGACCCCACCACCTTCACCGGCCCAGGTCGCGCGCCACCCACCCGAATCGTAATAACTTTGCGACCGGTACCAGTCCGTGATGATCCAATTCGAGCGCCGTAGTTCCCCGATCGTCCCGTCTTGAACGAGCGCACGGGCTTTTTGGTACATCGGGTTCATTCGCTGGTTGTACATCAGTGCATAGGTCAGCTCAGGGTGTTGCGCCGCGACTTCAAGCGGCTCATGCACCGCCTGGGTGTAGACACCCACCGGTTTTTCACTCAGCACGTGCTTGCCCGCCCGCAACGCCGCCGCAGCGAGCGTCGGGTGGGCGTAGTGCGGGGTCGCGATGATCACCGCATCAACGCCCGGATCTGCCAGCATCGCCGCTGCCGTCGCGTATTGCCGAAGCGACGTTCCGAAGCGCGCCGCGTCTTTCAACTTAGCCGGATCGATGTCACAGACGGCGACCAGCTGGGCGCCTTGGATCTCACCGCGCGATAGGTAGCCGGCGTGTCGTGAGCCGATATTCCCAATGCCAATGATCCCGATCCTCACGATCTCTGTCATCGCCAATTCGCTCCGATCTGCCTCAGCGTTGTGATCAACGCGTCAGCGGCAATGTTGAATAACACCGCTTGATCGTCCCGCGTCTTACTAGTCGACTGCGGGTCACGCTCAAGCTGACGAAAGCCAGGAAACGCACTCAGGTGGGGTTCGATGGACAGATACCCATTGAATCCATCTTGTGCCAGTGCCGCCAAAACCTTGGCGACGTCCCCGTCACCTTGGCCAACGGGAGTCACCGTCCCGGTGTCCGCTAGGGCATCCTTGGCGTGCAGGTAGACGATGTATGGCTTTAGCTTCACGTAGGCCGTCCAGACGTCAACACCGCACTGCACAAAATTAGCGGGATCAAAAGCCACCCGCAGCTGCGGATCGGCGAGTGTCTGCATCAGATCCAGACAGCGTTCGGCTGTATCCCCATAGATCTCTTTTTCGTTTTCATGTAATAACGTGATGCTCGGATAGGCCTTGGCCACCGCCAGCATCCGTTGCAGCCGCGCGATCACCACGGGGCGTGCTTGTGCAGCCGGCATGCCCTTCGGCGGATAGAAGCTGAATAGCCGCACATACGGGCTCCCCATGACTTGCGCAACGTCTAGTGTGTGCTGGAACTTGATCAGGTGGGCGTCAAAATCATCCGTCACGCCGATCTTGCCGATCGGGGACCCGATGCTGGACACCCGGATCCCCGCCGCGTCTAGCCGCACTTTGACCGCCTGGGCCTGACTGAGGGACAGGTCACTGACATTGATCCCGTCAACGCCGCGCACTTCGATATGATGGATCCCGTTATTGACTAACCCCTGGATCTGCGTCTCTAGTTCGGGTGATAGTTCGTCGGCAAATGCCGACAACACAAACTCTGCCATGCTTGACTTTACCTCTCGATATAATCCATATGCTGGTCCTGCCTACCCGGCCGACCGTGACATCAACAGTTCAACTGGTGGCGCGTCACATCGCGCCGCGACACACTTGGCCAAAGCAATCTGCGTGACCGTGCCGTGCACTGCGCCCGTTACTCGAATGGCAACGTCTGATGCTGCTCGGCCGAAGCAGTGATCACGTCGATCAGCTTGAGGACACGCATGACCTCGCTGTTTTGGACCACACGCGGGGCCCCATCGCAGATGACGTCATGCACATTGTCATAGAAGCTCACCGACAACGGCACCCCGGCCGGCAACGACGCGTGGCGAACCGCTGCTTCAGACGGCGGAGCCATGGTCTTGGTCAGACCGACACCGGCGCGCACCGGTGTCGGGGCGACAGTATCAACACCCGTCGCGATGACCTGCTCACCGTGTAAGTCCCAGTCACGGATCTCGGCAGTCCCCTGTGTGCCTTTGACATACCAGCGCGGCAGCGGGATATAGTTGGTCGTCCCGACCTCCACCACGGCAGTGACCCCGCTGTTAAAGTCCAGTCGGACGGTGAACCCGTCGTCGCAATCATCACCGAGGATCTGACTGGTTTCCGCAGTCACCCGGCTGATCGGCCCGTCCAGTAAGTCCAGCAGCTGATCAAGCAGGTGCACCCCCCAGTCGCGGATCATCCCGCCACCGTATCGGGCAAAATGCCGCCAATCCCCCGGGATGCCATTGGCACCGTGTACTCGCGACTCCACGCGGAACACATCGCCGATGGTCTGCGCCTGAACGATCTGGGTCAGCACGCGAAAATCCGGATCCCAGCGCCGGTTCTGGTGCACGAAGAACTGCCGATCAGCTGCGGCAGCTGCCGTGAGCACTTCTTCAAGCTCTGCCGGGTTCATCATCGCTGGTTTTTCACTGATCACATGCTTGTGGGCCGCAAGCGCCTGCAGGCTCAACGGCCGGTGACGATCATTCGGTGTCGCGACCAGCACCAGATCGATCTCCGGATCGGCCAACATCGCTTCATAAGACGGATACGCGATGAACCCGTCCGCTTCGATCACACTGCGCCGCTCCGGGTCGATATCGTAAGCGCCCTTCAGCCGAATATGGGCAGAAGCTGGGATCAACTCACGCGCATGGTACGCCCCCATGCCACCATACCCAACGATCCCCATCATTAACTCTTTCATCATTACCCTCCAATAGATGCTTGTTTGACCATGTCAGCAGACGTCCCGACCGGCTCGAGCCGGTCGGTTCTGCGGACTAGATCGTATCGCCTGTCCACCACGCCGCGCCAGGGCTCTCCGAGATCATCACCGCCTTTAGGTTTTTGACCGCCTGATGCAGCCCTTCATCGACCGACATCAGCGCGTCTTCGTGCTCGATGGACACGACATAGTCGTAACCGTATAGCCGCAGCGCTGAGATGATATCTGACCAAGTCTTCTGGTCGTGACCATACCCCACCGTCCGGAAGATCCAGGCGCGGTCGGTCAGGTCCTCATACGGCTGGATATCTGTCAGCCCGTGCATGTTGATGTTATCCGGATCGAGGTAGGTGTCTTTCGCGTGAAAATGAACGAGTGCCCCGGCCTTACCGAGGATCTTGACCGCTGCGACCGGGTCGATCCCCTGCCACCACATGTGACTCGGATCAAGGTTACAGCCGATAGCCGGGCCCGCCGCATCGCGCAGCTTCAGCATCGTGTACGGTGTGTGACAGAGGAACCCGCCGTGCAGCTCAATCCCGATCTTGACCCCAGCAGCGGTCGCCACCGTGTTGATGTCGCGCCAGTATGGGATCAAGCGTCGCTCCCACTGGAAGAGATAATTATCCCGATACTCCGTCGGCCACGCGATCGTCGGCCAGTTCAAGGCCGTATCGGTCGCGTTGCCCCCGCTAACGCCCGAGAATTCGTTGACCACCGGCACGTTCATCAGCGCGGCCAGCTTAATCGTTTTGCGCAGGGTCTCGTCGGCCTTCTGCGCCACCGCGGCCACCGGCGCGATCGGGTTGTTATGACAGCTGAAGGCAGAGATCGTCAGACCATGTGCCGCCAGCTTGGCCAGATACTCCCGGCGCTTGTCGCTGCTCGCCAGCAAAGCATCCGGGTCGAGGTGCGCGGTCCCGGGATTCCCGCCAGTCCCGATCTCCAGGGTCTGCAGGCCGAGCGCTTGCGCCTTATCCAACATTTGGTCAAAACTTAACGCATTGAATACTGGGGTGAAAACACCAAGTTTCATTGTTCGATCCTCCCAATGAGTTGATTCAAGGCAACCGCATTTTGCCGCGCTGCCGCCACCGGCGCCGCCTGACTGAACGCCTCTTGTTCGACCACCAACCAGTCCACCCCGTGGTGCATCGCAAAGGTGAGATAATCGGTCAGCGGCAGGGTCCCGGTCTCAAGGATCACACTTTCCTTCTCGTCTCCTGTCACCGCCATGTCCTTGATGTGCAACATCGCGATCCGGTCGGCGTGAGCGGTCAACCATGCGAGCACGTCGATCCCGGCGTATGCGAGCCAGTAGGTATCGACTTCTAGCTGCACGTGCTGGGTGCGCTTGGTCATCTGGTCGAGCAAGTCGATCCCAGGAAACGTGGCGACTTCATGGCCGTGGTTGTGGTAGATCAGCTGGAACCCGCGCGCCGCCAACGCTTCAGCCAGCTGGTCAAGAGTCGCCATTTTGGCGTACCACGCCTCTGGTGTGTCGCACTGTATCCCCGGCACGATCACGCGTCGGTTACCCAACGCGGCCTCGAAATCTAAGGTCGCCGCCAGATCATTGACCAGCTGATCCAGACCGATGTGACTCCCGCAGGTCACCATACCTGCATCGCGCACCGCCTGGGCTAGGTCATGCGCGGATTGCCCATGGTAGCCGGCGAACTCGACGCCTTGATAGCCCATCTGCCCGACCGCCGCGATCGTTTCTAGAGGCGCTTGGTACATGGCCTCACCGACACTGTAAAGCTGTAAGCCTGCTTTCAACGTCATAGTCATCACGCCTTGGGCTCGAGTGGCTCGAGCGCGTCGAAATGATCGAACAGTCGTGGCCGCGGGTGATCCGGCGCACACCAACGCACCGCGTTTTGGATCACGCGCTGGACATCCGGGTTATAGTAACTGCGGTACGTCTCATGCCCCGGCTGGAAGTAGAAGATCTTGCCGTTGCCTCGGTGGTAAGTCATGCCACTGCGAAAGACCTCACCACCGGGGAACCAGCTGATAAAGATGAGGTCATCCGGCGTCGTCACATCGAACTGCTCACCGTACATCTCCTCTTGGGCCAGTTCGATGTGGTCACCGATCCCAGCCGCGATCGGGTGGCTTGGCTTGACGTTCCAGACACGCGCGTGGTGCCCGTCCTCACGCCACTTCAGGTTACACGTCGTACCCATCAGCTTACGGAAGATCTTCGAAAAATGCCCCGAGTGCAGAACGATCAGCCCCATTCCCGCCATTACCCGGTCATAGACCCGCTGCACCGTGGCGTCTTCCACCTCGTTGTGCGCAGCGTGCCCCCACCACAGCAGGACATCGGTGTCATCTAACACGCTTTGCGGTAGCCCATTGTCCGGTTCATCTAAAGTGGCCGTGCGGACGTGGACGTCCCCCGCTTCGATGAAGCTGGCCAGTTGAGCGTGGATCCCATTCGGGTATACGGCCTGAACGGCTGGCTCACTTTGTTCGTGTCGGAACTCATTCCATACGGTAACGTTGATCATTGTGCGACCTCCTCAAAGTTGACCGGACGATGTTCTCGAGCAGACTGATAGATCGCCTCGAGGATCTTCGTCACCACTAACGCCTGTTCAGGTCGGACCACTGGCTGCGTCCGCGTCTTGACCGCATCGATCCACGCACGCGCTTCGACATCGGCCGGATTCTCACCCGCCCCTTCGAAGAAGTCCACTCCGCCAGTGGTCAGATCAACTTCTTTTTGCCACAGCGTCTGGTGATCTTCCCCGTTGAGGGTCAGCCCGTGATCCATGTCTGCACCGCCTTTAGCACCACACAGCGTTGTCTTGGCCTCCTTGACGTCCAAGCTGTTTAGCGCCCAGCTGGATTCGAGGAACACCGTAGCGCCATTCTTCATGACCACATAGCCAAACGCCGAATCCTCCACGGTGAACTTAGCCGGGTCCCACGGCCCCCACGCGTTTGCACTATTCGGGTTGTCGCCCAGCGCCCGGTAAGTCTGACCGACGACATAAGCGGGCTCGTAGTTGTCCATCATCCACAACGTGAGATCCAACGCATGTGTCCCGATGTCGATCAGCGGGCCGCCGCCTTGTGCTTCTTGGTCGAGAAATACGCCCCATGTCGGCACGGCACGGCGGCGGATCGCGTGCGCCTTGGCAAAGTAGATCTCCCCGAGCGCGCCTTCCTCGCAGACGGCATGCAAGTACTGCGAATCACGCCGGAAGCGGTTCTGGTAACCGATCGTCAACAGCTTACCGGTCCGCTTGGCGGCCTCGAGCATTGCGGTTGCCTCCGCTGCCGTTTTGGCCATCGGTTTTTCACACATCACATCGCAGCCAGCCTCAAGCGCCGCGATGGTCAGCGGGGCATGCGCGGCGTTAGGCGTCAGCACATGCACAACATCCAGCGGCTCCTGCAGCATCTCACGGTAATCCGTGTAGACGTGCGCATCCGCGGTCCCGTATTGTGCACGGGCCGTCTCGGCACGTTCGGGGATCAAGTCACAAAACGCGACTAACGCGACATCCGCTAGTTTGCTCAACGCAGGTAAATGCTTGCCGTTGGCGATCCCACCACAACCGATGATCCCGATCTTGATTGTCATTTAGTCTCCTCCTATGTTCGTACACGCTTTCATTTTCGAACGGCTTAAGTATAATGAACTGAGAAGCGCCTTTCTTCCCCAGTTTGCGACCTGATTGTCCCGTATCTTGACCTACTATGGAGCGCATATGACCCCTTACATTGAATTGCCGACATGGCCCGAGCGACTCCCGTTTCGTGCCTTTTATAACGACGGGAGTGGCCCCGTCTACCCGCACCGACACCGCGCGATCGAGATCATCGAGGCCGTGACGAATCAAACGCGCATCGGCGTCGCGGGGCAGACCTACACGCTGAACGCCGGCGACATTTTCTTTTTCCCCAGCGGTCAACCGCACTACTTCTTACCGACGCCGAACAGCATCCGTAAGGTCTTTCAGTTCGACCTATCGCTTTACGACTTTCAGCTGATGCAGACCAGTCTGACCACCATGAGCACCGCTCTCGCGCACCGCACCCAATGGAGCCACACGTGGCCCGGCAGCGTGACGAAAGAGGTCCACCGCCTCCTAGCGGGGTTGTTCAAGGCCGCCGACGCGCCCAATGCGCGTGCCACCGTGATTGGTGATCTGTACCTGCTACTCGATTGCTTCGTCCACCGGCTCCCCTACATGGCCGGGCCACCGTTAGAAAAACTGGACCGCTCCACCTTGCAGGCAGAGGCCATCACGGCGCAGCTCAATATGGTCTACGACTACATCGATACCCATTACTGGCAACCGATCACGCTAACGGATATCGCCGACTTGCTGAATTTCAACCCGCAGTACTTCGCTCGCTTCTTCAAGCGCAACACCGGCAGCACCTTCGGCCACTTTCTGTTGGACTACCGGCTGATGAAGGCGAGCTTCACCCTCGTTGGCAGCGATGCGACCATGCCGGAGATCGCTGAATCCTGCGGGTTTCAGAGCGTCAAGACCTTCCACCACGAATTCAAACAACACATGGGGCTCTCCCCACTGAACTACCGCAAGGCACAGGTGACCCAGTCCCCCAACTGACAAGGCCCGTCAGCGGCGGGTGCCCCTCTGCCCAGTTGGTCCACCTACTGGAGTTGGATCAACCGCACGAACCGGGGGTGGTAGATGTCTGCGTTCGTTTCGTGCTCCGCCCAGCTCGTCGTGTTGACATTATAAGAGACGAGCAACTCACCTGCCGCCGAGATGGGCAGATGTGCCTTGGCGTTATAAACGTATATCGTGCCGCTGTTCTCTGCCTCGTGCGGGTAATACAGCTCGGTGTGGGACTCGAATGGCCCTTCCGGCTGGTCAGCCGTGTACATCGCCAGCTTGCCGCCAGGGCCCCACTGTTGCCAGATCAGCACGTATTGACCGGCGTAAAAGCCCGCGTCGCAATAGCTCACACTGAACTCGCTGGAGACTGCCGGTGCGATCGGGACTGCCGCTTTAGGGTCTGCCACCCAATCACGACCATCCCAATACGTCCACCGATCAAAGCGGGCGAAGTCTTTGGCGATCACCCTCGCCGCGACGGGCCGGTGCGTCTCCCACGACTGTACGCCGTACGCATAGAGCATCTCGTCTTCTTGCGGGTAGTTCGCCCGGCGCAGATAAGCAGAAGCAAAGATCGTCTCCCGACCGTTACCGGCACGATACCGCATCGGTGCAAGCGCCTGCGTCACAGAATCCAGATTGACCTGGCCATCATTGAATCCGACCGTCAAGTGGACGGTCCCCTCAAAGGCAAACTCGAACCCTTCTCGACCCTGCGGATTCGGCACGACGATCAGCGGCAAAAAGTGCAACTGCGCCCCAATGAGCACCCCGTCTTGCATCCAAAAGTAAGCGTCCTTGCGCAGGCCTAACTGCTCGTCCGGGGTGAACAGACTCACCGGCGTCTGATTGGGCTGCCGCGGATAGAAGAAACGAAACTTCGCCGCCTCTGGAGCGTGCCCATCCAGCACCGCCATGCAATTATTGATCATCACATCATGGTGGAGTTGACGGGTCGTCGGATCGACACAGCCGATAAAACTGTCCCCAAAAACAAAAGCTACCCGCGACCGGTCATCCAATGCGGCGAGGTCAAAACTATAAATGCCATCGCCGCCGGTCCACCCTTGACCCTGCGGCAACGCCTCTGACCACTCCGGTGCGGGAATCGCCAGCACCCCACGGCCAGACACCAAGCTGACTCGTTCGATCCCAAGCGCTTGAAAAAATGACTGTGGGGCTTCGAACGACCGGGCCTCAGCCGTGTCGTCACGGCAATCAGAAATAAGCCGCACGTACCGAGTGGATGCGTTATGCAGGTCGACCGTGAGCCGATCGGTACGCGCGATGAACTTCGTCGCCCAATCTCGAGCGTCCATCGAGACCTGCACCGCGATCACTCGAGGCGCGCGCCCGTGACTGAGGATCTCGATCGACTGCAGCGGGAGCGTGATCGATAAGTCGCCTTGAAGTGCCACCATGCGACCGCCTGTCGCGATCGTCGTCGTGGTAAGTTGCCAGTCCTGGCACTCGAACTGCTGGCCGCTGGCCTGAGGTCGTCGTCGTTCTGTCATGATCGTTTCCCCTTTCTTGCGCGGCTTCTACCCACCGCCAGGCCCGGCTGCAATCTGGCCCCGACCTGACGAGACGAACCGCCTTACCTCGTCCACGTGATGGTCCCTTGGTGCGACCACCGGTGCACGGTGTCTTGTGCGCACTCAGAACTGATGCTGCCAGTCAAATCCGATCGCCTGCAAGAACGTGTTGGTGACCAACAGATGCCCCTTAAAATTCGGGTGAACGCGATCCGCGGTCAGGATGTAACTCGCGTGCAACGTGAGATAACGATCCACGACCGCTTGGACATCAACATACCGTAGCTCGTTGGTCGTCGCCAGTTCTTCAGCAATGGCGCGGTACTGATCCACCATCGCCCGCATCGGGTTGTGCCGGTCCGGCTCAAAAAAGAACGGGCTGATGATGATGATCTGCTTGACCTTGTCTTGGGTCGCATCAATCATCGCCTGATAGTTGGCACGATATCCGTCCGGCGTGACGAGGTCGGTCGGGTGGTAGAACGGCGCATCGAAGTGCCGCCAGACATCGTTGACCCCGATCAAGATCGAGACGTAGTCAGGGTGTTGCTGGATCACATCTCGGTCCCATCGCGCAAGCAATTCATTGGTGGTGTCACCGCCGACCCCGGTGTTTTGAACCTTGATCGTCAGTTCAGGATAGATTGCGGTCAGCGCAGCGCTGACCATGTTTGGGTACCCATCCCCTAAGAACCCCGGCAAGCCGTTTCGGTCCCGCCCGCAATCGGTCACGGAATCTCCGGTAAACAACAACGTCTCATTTTTATTGAGCAACATACTGATCCACTCCTTTTTGGTCAGTTCCTGAACGCGCGACGGCAGGGGCGCGTCTCAGCGGAAGAATTGCGCCAGTTCAGCCATCATGGCCGCTTCAATGCGCGCCGCTTCTTCCCGGTCGGCCGCCGCAACGGACAGGTAGAGCTTGATCTTAGGCTCAGTCCCACTCGGCCGGACCGTGACCGTGCACCGATCGGCGAAGCTGAACTTCAACACATTCGCCTTCGGCAGATCGCCGATCCCCACCGCATAATCCGTCAATTCGACGAACGGCTTTCCCGCTAACTGCGAGAGTCCCGTCTGTCGCAGGCGCGCCATAATGTCGTTCATTCGCGCCACGCCGGCGGCCCCGTCGAACTCGAAGCTGTGCAGGGTATTCAGGTAATACCCATATCGTGAATAGAGCGCCGCGAGCTTATCCAGAAGCGTGAGCCCACGCGTCTTGTAGTACGCGAACATCTCACAGATCAAAAACGCGGCATCGACCCCGTCCTTGTCCCGGACATAGGTGCCGGACAAATAGCCGTACGACTCCTCAAAGCCGAACAGATACGACGCCGTTTGGCCCTGTGCCTCCAACCGGCCAATTTCTTCACCGATAAACTTGAATCCCGTCAGCAGATTAACGGTCTTGACGCCATAGTGCGTAGCGATCCGTTCGGCCATATCGGTCGTGACGATCGTCTTCACCAATTCCGGTGCGTGCGGCATCGTACCGGTCGCCAGACGCCGCGCGCAGATGTAGTCGAGCAGCAACATGCCCATCTCATTGCCGGATAACAGGACGTACGCCCCGCTGGCGTCGCGGATGGCGGTCCCGACCCGATCACAATCCGGGTCGTTGGCCAGGAACAGATCTGCGCCGCGCTTGGTGGCGTACTCGATCCCAAGTGCCATTGCGGCCTTCATTTCCGGGTTGGGGAACGGACAAGTCAAAAAGCGACCGTCTGGCTGCGCCTGTTCCGGCACCACGAAAATATTCGTGAAGCCGGCTTCGGTCAGTGTCCGGGTCACCGGTTTTAACCCGGTCCCGTTCAACGGTGAGTAGACGATCGCAACGTCCCGATCGATGTGATCAGCTGGCGTGAGCAGCGATTCGCCGTGGACCGCCTCAACAAAGCGGTCATACACTGAATCCGGCACATCGACCACCTGACCGGTCGCTCGGGCCGCCGCCAACGCGTCTCGATGAACATCCGCGAACGGATCGACCCGCTCGATCTCTGCCAAGATCGTCGCCGCGGCCTGGGTGGTGATCTGACACCCCGCTTCGTTGTAGACCTTGTAGCCATTGTACTGGGCCGGGTTGTGGGACGCCGTGATCATGATCCCGGCCGCGCAGTGTAGCGTCCGGGTCGCAAAGCTCAAACAAGGCGTCGGCATGATCTCACGGTATAGCCAGACCTTGATCCCATTCGCCGCAAAGACCTCTGCCGCCACTTGCGCAAACACGTCGGAATTGCGCCTCGAGTCGCGCGAGATCACGATCTGCCGCTTCTTCTCTGGAAAATGCGAGACCACGTAGTTCGCCAAGCCTTGCGAGGCCTTGGCGACTGTATAGCGGTTCATGCGGTTCGTCCCGGCGCCAAGCAGTCCACGCAGGCCGCCGGTCCCAAACGCTAGGTCGCGGTAGAACGCGTCTTCGATCTGCGCGTCATCCCCCGCCATTGCCCGCAATTCCGCCACAACTTCTGGGTCCTCAGTTGCATGATCGACCCATTGTTGATAGCGCATCATTTCATTCATTACTCGTCACCCTCACCCGATCATCAGCTCATCACGACCGGCAATATGTTCCCGTCTTGGTCAAATCTCAATCGATCCATGCAGAGGATCCGCTTGGTCGAATCCGTCTCACCCACCGGTCGCCGGTGGTAGATGATCTGCCACTCACCGGACTGCGGATCCTGAACGACGCAATGGTGGCCCGGCGCTTCAGCGACACGCTCGTCGCCTTTCAAGATCACCGCCTGAGCGACGAATGGCCCTTCAAGCGCGTGCGCCTTCGCGTAGACCACCTGGTAGCCTGCGGCGGACCACACACCTTCAGACCACATGAAGTAATACGTGCCATCCTTATGGATCATGCACGGCGCTTCGACATACCCCGCCGGCGTGATCTCACGGAAGAGCGACCCGTCTGCCATGGGCACGAACCCAGTGAGGTCATCGTTGAACTGGGCCAAGTTACAGTGTTGCCAACCTCCGTAGTAGAGATAGACGCGGTCGTTTTCAACGTAGACGTGTGGGTCGATGGGCTGTGCCCCGTTAATGAAGTTGCCGATCAGCGGATGCCCAAGGTAATCGTGATATGGCCCCTCCGGTCGGTCTGCAACGGCCAGCCCGAGACCACCTTGTTCTTGGTCAGACTGAATGTCGTTGCAAGCAAACACGACGAAGTAACGCCCGTGCCATTCAAACTGGCTTGGCGCCCACAGTGCCCGGTGGACCCAGCTGAAGTCACTGATGTCCAAAACGTGACTGACCTTGACCCACTGTCGGAGGTCTCGACTGTGAAACGCGTCAAAATGAACTTGCTGCCCGCGCGCACACGATGTGGTCGCAAAGAGCCAATAGTCGTCGCCGTATCTGCGGATTTCTGGATCGGCATAGTAGCCGTCAATAATTGGATTCATTCCTCATCCCTCCTGTTGCCGAGTACGCGCGTTCAGCATGGGCATGAACACCCCACCGATGACCGACCGGTGTTTGAACGACACGGACCGACCATTCTCGGTGTCATACCAATCTGAGAACGGCACCCGACTTGGACTTTCGTGTAAGTAGCGCACCAGTGCTTGAGCCAAAGGCGCGAACTGCTCAGCGGTATCACTCATCGCCGCCACCCACATCAACCAATCCGCCTTGGTGTAAGTGGCCCGACTATCAAGCGGCGCCCCATAACGATTCAGTTCACGGGTGTAGCGTGCGAGCTCTCGTTGTCCGACCTCTGGGGCAAACAAGCCCAAGCCGGCCACCCGGTCCCAGATCAAGTTGTACTTCAGCGACCACCCTTCATCGCGATCAAACGTGAGGCGTGTGTCCGTCTCACTGGCGGCCGCCTGCTGCCAGTGAACCGCCAGCGTTTTCGCTGCAGTCGAATACTTCTCTGCGGCCGCCGGATCGATCGACTGCAAAGCTTGCCCGAAGACACCTAGGGAAGCAACGGCCTTCAACGCAAGGTTAACGTTGTGCGCCAGATGGCCCGCAAAATCATCGGTGCACAACTGCTCATCCGGATCCTCACCGTAAGCCACCAAGTAATCCGCCCATGCCTTGAGTTGCGGCAGATTCGTGGCCAGGAATCCATCATGTAAGGCCGTCTCGACCAGTCCCGCCATGATCAACATATTGCCACACTCTTCGATTGGCATCTGATCGCGGTGATTATAGACGTGCTCACTTGCAGGCCACGTGTAGAGTTGCGGGATCGTGTCGTTGTGGAGGAAAAACAGTGCGCCATCATCTTGCGGGTAGTGATTGTGCATCCCATACACTTGCCCGACCGCGTACGGATAACGGCCAACGTCGTGAGGCGCATAGTCGGCAGTCCACACCGGCATCGCCGCAAACCGAAGAACGGGGCGGATCATCGCTTCGACGAGCTCGGGTGCATACAGGAGAAACAGCGGAATGGACGGGTAGCTCACGTCCACGGTCCCAATGCAGCCATTCGACTGGCACTCCTTGGACAAGAAGACGAGCTGGCCTTGTTCGTCTTGGATCAGTTTGTGCGCAGCGATCGCCTGACGGTAGGCCGTCGCACAGATCAGCCGATAGTCATCGCCCCCGACCGCACGCGCGTCCGCGTCGATCTGCGCATCGATCCGCACACAATCAGCGATCAACTCAGCGACCGCCGGACAACGCGCCGCGAGCAACGCCAGCATCGACGGCTGCCGATGCGTCCAATACGCATTTTGCACCGTGCCAAAATACTCGATCGCGTGCACGTCGTCATACGCCACCAAGAAGTAGCGGGTGAGGGTCGCGTCGGTATCCAGGGTCAGTGTGACCTGTAGGCCCTGGTGATTCCACGTCGCATATGACCCGACTTTCGCCCCTTGGCGTGGGTCACCGCACAGGTAGAGGTAACCCCAGTCGATGTCGATCTGATCACCCGAGCCATTAAGCGGCGTCTGCCGGGCCTTACCCATCATCGCTGCCGTACAGGTCGGCTGCACGAAGGACTTGGCGATCAATCGATCGCCCGAAAGGTCCTCGTAGGTGATGTGACCATCGAAGCGTGCGGTCAGCTGTGCGTGATGTGTCACCCCATCACGGCTGATCAGCGTCGCTGCCACATAGGTCACCGGCTCCGAGATTGTTTCGATGTCATGTAGATCAAAGTGTTGCGCAAACGTCAGCGTCAACTCGATCTCGCCGGTCTGAAATACTGCGAGCGTTCGCGTTGGTTCGATCTGAAGATCCACTTGCGGCAGCGCCTCAAGCGTTGGTTGCCAGCCCATGACGTTGTAAGGCTTGCCGTCTAACGTCAAGGTCATCTCCACCGGCATCTGCTTCCCCGTCCAACTCTCTGTTGTGACGTCGGTCAGCTTGTCAGCGGGCGACCAGACCGAAAAGTATGGATCTTGTACGAATAAAGGTACTGATGGGACACGCTCCATTTTTATCCCTCCATTTTTATCCGCCACGCTCATGCGTAGCATGCCTGAATGACGGCCACGACCTGCTTCGCAACGGCCTCGTTGCCCGCCTCGTTGAGGTGCAAGTGATCCGGGCACTTATAATACCCGGGCACTTGTTCGCAGACCGTGTAGAGGTCATCGATCGGCACGTGTGCCAGTGACATCACGGCTTCAGCAGCTAAGTTATAGGCTTTGACCCACGCGTTTTGGTAATGGATCGTCGCCCCCGTCCCTGAGTTGTCCTGACCTGCACCTTCCCGCTCCACAGGCAGACTGTTGGCCCAGATCAGATGATTCGTATGCGCTTGCAAAAACTCGGTCAGACGCATCACCCCGTGGACGTAGTCATCCAGCGGATGAAACGCATCCGGCATGGGCGCCTCAATGTTCATGTCCCAATACCCGTTGTTCCAATGGATAACATCGAAATAGTTCGCTTCATGTATAAAGATCTGATTGACCTGCCAGAGGGTATATGAACAATCACGCCCATTGTCAACGGGTGTGATGACTTCAAACTCTGGTCCCAGTAGCCGTCTGACGTTCTCTTGGTACCCTTGACGGATGGAATCACCCAACAACAAAACTTTTCGCATACCGTTACTGCCTCCCTATATCGACGCTTGACCGCCTTACGCCAAATAGACGATCGGTGCTGACCCATGCTGGTGCCACACCGCGCCTCGTGCAAGGTCGGCTCACCAACACACGTCCCTGCATCTCAGTCAGGCGCGCAGATCGCCCACAACCTTGACCGAACGCTCACTTGCGCGCGCACGATCGAAGCGCCTAGCTCATCTTGTCTTCCGCACCAGTGATGGAGAACGGCGCATCGGCGTTGTAGCAGGCCTCATTCGGCACGACACCAAGCGTAAAGGCTAAGTGGCCTCCTGTGCGCAACTGCTGGTGCGTGATGAAGCATTGCTGGTGCGTGGCGTCGTTCCAATCGACTTGATCCACGAATTGGTGGTGGCGATCATTCTGAGCGGCAGAGATCGTCACCGCCTGGCCGTTGCTCAAGTGCATCACGGCCTGATCGAATAACGGAATGCCCAACAGGTACTCACTGGTCCCTGGACAGAATGGGTAGAGCCCGAGCGAGTTGAACACGTACCACGCCGCCATGCTGCCATTGTCTTCATCCCCTGGATAGGCATCCCACCCTGAGTTGTACTTTTCAAGCATCATCCGCTTCAGCATCGGTTGCATCGCGTAGGTCTTGTTGATGAAGGAGAACAAGTATGGCAGGTGGAAGGCGGGCTGATTGCCGATGTTGACCTGTCCAAACTTCAACGCTTCCGTCTCGCGCATCTCATGGATGATAAACCCATAACTGCCGACCCGATAACGGGGCGTTTGGTTACACAAGTCGACCAGCTGCGCATCAAATGCGTCAGGTGACGAGAAACTGCGCCGCAAGCCTTCGATATCGTGGTAAACCATGTAGGTCTCTTGCCAGGCGTTGCCTTCGGTGTAATCGCCACCCCAACGCAGTGGATCAAACGGGTCACGGAACTGGCCTTTGGTATCACGCCCCACCACAAAGTTACGCTTCGGATCGACCAGGTGGCGATACGACTTCGCGCGTTCCCAGTACTTCTTGGCCGTCGCTTCATCACCGAGCACTCGCGCGACCTGACTCACGCTAAAGTCGCTGTAACTGTAATCTAACGTGTGGTTGACCGATTCCTTGTCGGCGGTCGGGACATAACCATAACGCTTATAGTCATCGATATAGTTACGCCCGTAGTTCTCGATCGGGCTTTGGTCCTCTGCAGAGTGGATCATCGCCTTCAAGAACTCCGGCATGTCGTCAAGGCAGAGCCCCTTGACCGCTAAATCCGCCACGACCGTATCAAACAGTGTCCCTGGCATCCCACCAGTCTCCTCTGGGGCAAGCCATTTTGGTAAGTAACCCGACTCCCGATAGCTGTTCAAGAACCCAGCCATCATTTTCTCTAGCGCCGGCTGATCAATCAGCGTCAGTAGCGGGTAAAGGGTCCGTGAGGTATCCCAAAACCCGGTGTTCATATACAAATAACCCGGACGGATCGTATCCGCATACATGTCGTAGTGGACCGGCTGGCCGGCCTCATCGGGTTCCCAACATTGCATTGGAAAGAGGCTCGTCCGCCACAGGTTGTGATAGAAGGTCGAGACATTGGCCGCGTCGTGATCTTGCACATCGATGCGGGCCAACTTCTCTTGCCAGCGGGCCGTGGCGAAGGCCAAGGCGGTCGCCATCGCCATGCTTGGCACGTGCGCCGCCGCCTGAGCCGCGCTGATGAAGGACGTGCCGAGGTCTACCCACAGGGTGTCGCCCCCTGCCACCTCAAAAAGGAAGTCATCCCCATCGCGACTCATGGTCACATCCTGGGAGAACCGGAGCTCAAAATACAGCTTCAGCGGATGACAATGGTAGATCCGGTCTTGCGTCGTCACACCCACGATCTTGCGCGCACCGACCTGATCGACTTGACCATGTATCAGCTCACCCAGCCGAAGCCCCTTAGTGGCGGTCTGGCCGTCTAAGCGAAGCTTCGCCCCATACTCAGTCGGCACGAGCGTCAGTTGCCATTCGCCTGAGATAGACTGCAAGTCGAGCCGGTGTGGGTTAAAGGTGGCGGAATCCGGTTCGTATGAAGCAGTCGTCAACGCCTTTTCTGCGCCAAACGGCAAGAGGCGCAACGTACAAAAATCACGCATCCACGGACTGGCCTGATGGGTCAGCCGGATCCCCTTGAGATACGGGACGGACGGATCAAAGAACCAAGAAGTCGGTTGGTTCTCGACCGCAAAATAATTCATTCCAAAGGGTAGACCCGTTAGTGGCAAGCAGTTGCCGTGAGACAACTCAGGTGTATTGTGGGTCCCTTGCCTGGTATCGATATTGTTAATGTTATACATAATTTACCTCGTATTGTTGGTCAAACGCAGCGTGGGCCAAAACCCGATACTCTAGGTTTTGGCCCACGCGGTTGTCACGACGCTGATATCAACTTCTAGACATCTCTACTTGTGGAATCTTTTCAAGGTTGGGCCAGGCGAGTAACGCACTCACCTGGCGCCCAACAACGCACGCACCCTTCGCGACGAGGCGGTTACTCAGGACGCGCGGCTTGTCGTCAAGACTGCTTTAGTTAGCCCGACCACTGGCCGGCCCGGCCTTGTCGACCTGCCAGACAGAGAATGGCAGGTCGTCATCATAACAGTGCTCATTCGGCACGACGCCGAGCGTAAACTCGATCGAGCCGCCCGCTGCCAATCGTTCGTGCGGGAGGAAGCACTTACGATAAGGTTGGCCGTCCCACGCCACGCAATCGACGAATTGATGATGCGCATCGTTCTGCTCGGCTCGGATCGTCAACGTCTGGCCGTCACTGAGGTGAAGGCAGGCCCGATCGAATAACGGAATGCCAAGCAGATACTGCCCAGAACCTGGACAAAACGGGTAGAACCCGAGCGAATTGAACACGTACCAAGCGGCCATGCTCCCGCCGTCTTCGTCGCCAGGATAGGCATCCTCATCATCCCTGAAACACTCCAGCATCATCCGCTTCAACATCGGCTGCATGGCGTAGGCCTTATGGATGAAGCTAAACAGGTAGGGAATGTGAAAAGACGGTTGATTGCCAATGTTGACCTGACCGAATTTCAGCGCCTCTGCTTCCCGCATCTCATGAATGATGCCCTGATAACTGCCGACCCGGTAAAGTGGCAACTGGTTACACAACCGGACAAGTTGGTCATCAAACGCTTGCGGAGACGAGAACGACTGCCTCAAGCCTTCAATGTCATGGTAGACCATGTACGTGGTCTGCCAGGCGTTGCCTTCTGTGTAGTCACTGCCCCACCGCAATGGATCGAATTCAGACCGGAACTGTCCCGCCTCGTCGCGCCCGACGGCAAAGTTACGTTGCGGGTCGATCACATGGCGGTAACTCTTCGAGCGCGCCCAGTACTTCTTCTGAACGTCTGCCTGCCCGAGCACTTCGGCCACGCGACTGATGCAGTAATCGCTGTAGCTATAATCCAGCGTATGGTTGATCGCCTCTTTATGCGTTGTTGGGACATACCCATACTGCTTATAACTCTCGACGAAGACCCGGCCGTAATTCTCGATCGGGCCTTTCACTTCCGCCGACTTGATCATGCCCTCAAGGAACTCAGGCATCAGATCCAAGCACAGCCCCTTGACGGCAACGTCTGCCACGACCGAATCGAATAACGTGCCCGGCATGCCACCGGTTTCCTCAGGTACGGGAGACTTAGGCAGATACCCCGACTCCCGATAGTGATTGATGAACCCGGCCATCATCTGCCGCAACGTGGGTTGATCGATCAGGGTGAGTAGTGGAAACAGCGTCCGCGACGCATCCCAGAACCCGACGTCCATGTACAGATACCCTGGCTTCACCTCATCCGTGTAGACGTCGTAATGAACTGGATCACCATGCGCATTCGGTTCCCAACATTGTTGCGGATACAGCGTCGTCCGCCAAAGATTGTGGTAGAAAACGCTGACCTTCTTTGGGTCTGAATCGGTCACCTCGATCCTGTTCAACTTCGTATTCCAGATCGCCGTTGCGTCAGCCAAGGCCGCTGCCAAGGAGTCCTCGCTGCGGTTCCGGTGCGCGCCTTTGGCGCTGATGAACGACGTGGACAGGTCCATCATCAGCGGTGCCGGCTGATCGGCGATCACGTTGTAGTCTTGACCATCCGCGACCAACCGCACCGCTTCCGAGAAGCGCATTTCAACATACTGCTTGATCGGATAGCTGTGATACGGGTGTGCCTTGGTGGTGATCCCGACAATGGTCGTCGGGTCACGCTGTTCAATGTGGCCGGGGGACCGCAATAGCATTCGCAGCCCTTTATGGGTCCCGGCCCCCGTCAGCTTGACCTTCGCACCATAGCGCGTTGGCACGAGCTGGAAGTCCCAGCCCCCCGCCAGCGACTGTAATCTCAGTTCATGCGGGTGAAACTCGGCCTGTTGCACCTCATAAGACGCCATATGCAATGACTCATCGACGCCAAACGGCAGCATCGCGAACGCGCAGAAGTCTTCGCCCCACGGCCCACCCCGGTGCGTCAACCGGATCCCCGTCAAGTAGGGCAGATCCGGATCGAAGTCCCAAGACCCTTCCCGATTCTCGACGGCAAAGTAATTCATGCTGAACGGAAGCCCGGTGACCGGGAAGCGATTGCCGTGTGATAACTCAAGCGAGTTGTGCGTCCCCTGCCGAGTATCGATTTCACTGACCTGCATTCGGATAAGTCTCCTGTATCTTCTGGCGGTGATCCGCCGTTGTCATCACTGCCCGACGTGGTACCCGGCGCAGACGATCTGCCCGTGTCCTTCGAATGGGTACGGGATCGCGGTGCGCCCTTCTTGAACGTCATTGATCCTACTGTACAGGTCCACCAGACCATCGGCTCGAACGACCATGCCGCTCGTGAACGCGCAGTCGACCAGTGACGGTTGCTTGGCTGGCCCGGCCGGGAATGATGCACGCGTCGCGATCAGGTGGTAGTCATGGTAGTCTCGGGTCACGGGATCGAGTACGAAGGACATGTTCATGTACACCGACTTACCATTCTCACCAAACGAGACATGGCCGAGGACGCCGATCTGACCGTCTTCGAGCAAGAAGGCCTGGTTACACCCGCCCCACTCGTTATTGCTGAACAGACCAGGCAAGTAGGCGGCCTCTTGGATCACCTTGCCCGAGAGCTGGTCGAGCGAATCGATGATCGTAAAGCCGATCATTGACTCGCTGCCATATTTCGCCAGCACGTCTTTGTCTCGCGGCCGCGAGAACACCCCGATCCGCCCATCAGCCAACTCCACCAACCGGATATCTTTCATGTAATCCGGCCCTGAGGTGAAGTAGTACAGATCATCCAGCTGCGGACCACGGTACAGGTCCGTGTAGTAGGTATCGAGCTTGCCCTGGTCAACTTTGACGTGGGTCCCGCCCATGACGACCTCCCCTTGGATCAGGCTGATATAGGGGTCTTCCATGGTGTAGATCATGCTGTCTGGGACCAGCGTCCACTCATCCTGGCCGGTGCGCTTGAACAGTCGCGCCCATGACCGCATCCACTCGGCCCGGCGTTCAACCCGACCAAAGAGATAGGTCTGCCCCTGGTAGACGAACGGTTGTGAGCAGTTGTAGACGTCATACCCGTCCACCCCGATAAAACGCAGGATCGCAGCATCTGAAGGCGTAAACGACGCCTCCAGCTTCGCTTTTTCTTTTTGTAAATCCATCATGACCTCCTAGTCTACTGACCGGTCGATCCACTCGAGACACCGCGGGAACCACGTGGCGTAGTGTGGATCGATCTGCCGAGGGTCACCGTCCGCGGTTCGGGACGTGCCCAATGATAGCCCATGCGGGCCGAACTGAAAGATGTGCCCCTCGAACGGCACCTTGGCTCGACTCAAGGCAGCCATGAACGCCAGGGTGTTGTCCACGGGGACCAAGTCGTCTTCTGCCGTGCCGAACAGGAACGTCGGCGGGTTGGCCGGTGTCACCAACCGGTCCAGTGATGGGCCTTCGATCGCCAACAGGTCATTCATCGACGCTAAGATACAGGCGTACCCGAGAACGACCAGTGCCGGCCGGTAAGTCGTCGTGGTGCTGGCGTATGCCGCGGCGAGGTGGCCCCCAGCAGAGAACCCGATCAAGATCACCTTTTGGGGGTCGATCCGCCAGTCCTCTTGATGCGCGGCGATCGCCTGGAACGCCGCATGCACATCATCCAACGCGTGTTGGTACCCGCGGTGCTCAGCCACCGAGTAGTTCAAGACCAGTGACTGAAACCCCTGTTGATTGAAGGCTTCCGCGATCGGGGCCGATTCCCTCGGACTGATGAACCCATAGCCACCACCGGGCAGGATCAAGACCGCAGCGGACTTGCTGGCATGCGCCAAGCCAAAGTAATCCAGGCTCACGTGACGCGTTTCATTCAAAGTTAGATGCATTTAGCGATCACCCATTTCACAAGCGAAACCGAAGTGTCTTGATCTCATACGGCCGGAAACTCAGCGCAGTCAGATCGACTTCACCCGTCTGCTCTTCCATTAAGTTATCTTCTTCCACGCCTTCGAACTCAAACTGTGGCGTCAACGCGAACGTCTGACGGCCGCCGGTGTAATCATGCAGACGGACGATCAAGCCTTGACCATCTTCGGCCAGCTTCACCGCATCCAACGCCACCTTGGCCTCAGGTGCAAAACTAAACAGCTGATGGTCCTCGGCGTCCGTGGTCCCGACCAGGAACGGTGAGTTCAATGCCCACGCGGCTTGTTGGGTATCGCTGGCATTGACCGTCGCCATGTGCGGATACAGACTGTAAGTGAACGTGTGCTCGCCTTCGTCAGCGACCGGATCCGGCCAGACGGAGCTGCGCAGCAAGCTGAGTCGCATCACGTTATCCTTGATGTCATACCCATACTTACTATCGTTCAACAAGCTGACCCCATAATCCGTCTCGGACAGGTCCGCCCACTGGTGACCGACCGTCTCGAATTTGGCCAGGTCCCAACTCGTATTCCAATGCGTTGGCCGCTTGACGTTCCCGTACTGGATGTCATAAGTGGCCTCGGACGCGCGAATGTCTACTGGGAAAGCGACCTTCATCAGCCGCTGCTTTTCGTGCCAATCCACGTGTGTGATGAAGTCGATGCGTCGTTCATCGCTGAAGATACGCATCACCTGAACGATCTTGGAATGACCGAATTCATACGTGAACTGGACTTCGGTCGCAGCCTCAGTCTGGGTCAGCACCTCTGCTTTGACGGCCTGAAGATCGGTCTTCTTCTCGTTATAGAACAGATCGATGTTCCAGGCGTTAAAGTCGAGCGGCTTATCCTCAAAGAGCTGCAACTGGTTCCCCAGTGACTGTGCCGCCAGCACTTCACGCTTAGCCAGTTTGTCGTAGACAGACAGCAACTGGCCAAACTGGTTCCACTTGATCCGGTAGTACGTCGTCTCAACGCTGTCGGTCTGCTCAACTGGTGATGGTACGTGTGCCGCCGTCGCGACCGGATACTGATGCACAGCCGTCGGGGCGACTGCTGGGACTTGAACATATCGACCATCGACCAGATCGACATATGGCAACGGGTCGCCCGCAGCATCGACCAACGTCTGGGCCTGTTGCGCTTGCGGCAGTTTGACCCACTGCGTCTGTGTCCAACTGGATGTATTCTGAATAGCAACTTGTGCAGTGACCGGCTCTTGAGTCCCTTCGATCAATCCCTGCAGGCGATCAAGGCTTGCTTGGTATTCTCGATCAGAATCCCGGTAAACCTCATTGATCGAAGACCCTGGAATGATGTCATGGAATTGGTTACGCGCCAGCGTGATCCACAGCTCATTCAGGGACGCGGCCGGATACGCCTTATGATCGAAGACGAGCCGCATGGTGTTCGTGATCTCGGCGTTACGCAGCGCCAGCTCCATCTTGCGGTTGTACAGCTTGTTGTTGGCCTGGTTCGTGTAGGTCCCCCGGTGGAACTCGAGGTACAGTTCGCCATCCCAGTGTTGCACGTAACTCTCGGAGTCGTCGACCGTGTGGTGCAGGCGATCGACATAGTCGTCGATCCGAGATGGCTTGACCCACGGCAGCCCGTCGATACGATCCATCTCACGCCGGTTCTCCAGCATGTTCCGGTTGACCCCGCCGCCGCCATCGCCGTAGCCGTATGCTAACAGCAGATCCTGGTTAACTTCCTTGTCCTTATAGGCGTCGTAGATCCCCTTGACGATGTTCGGCTGCAGGTAGCCATTGTACGTGAAGCGACGATAGAACGTCGGATCACCCAGTCGCCCAGGCTCAGGCGTCGTGATGAAATGAGTCAGCACCTCAGTGCCATCCATCCCCCGCCACATGAAGGTGTCATGCGGCATCCGATCGATCTCGTTCCAGCTGATCTTGGTCGTGATGAAGGTATCCACGCCCGACTTTTTCAAGATCTGCGGTAACGCCCAGCTGTAGCCGAACACATCTGGCAACCACAGTACCGTTGAGTCTTGATCGAATTCCCGCTTGAAGAAGCCCTTGCCAAGGAGGATCTGACGCGTCAGCGCCTCACCGGACGGAATGTTACAGTCGGCCTCTAACCACATGGCCCCGCCGACTTCCCAGCGTCCTTCCTTGACACGCTCCTTGATCTTCGTGTAGATCTCCGGATAGTCTTCCTTGATGTACTGGTACATCTGCGGGGAGCTGTGGAAGAAGACGTAATCTGGATATTCGTCCATCAAACGCAGTACCGTCGAGAAGGACCGCGCGATCTTCTCGCGGGTATTCTTCAACTGCCAGAGCCACGCCACGTCAATGTGTGTATGGCCAACAGCCGACACCGTGACAGGCGTCTGCTTCGGCATCGCATCGATCTTCGCTTGCAGGTAGTCGTTCGCTTGCGCCAAGCTGGCGTAGAATTCTGAACTGCCTGGCTCAACAAAGTCGATCAAGTTGATCGCGTGATTCAGCCACTGTGTGTACAGCGGCACATCCGGATGGGTCTCATCAAGCGCCTGAATGGTCTGAATCAGGTTATTGCTCAGGTAGTAGAAGTCATACGTCGGGCGATCGACGTAAGCAAAATCTGCGTAGCTGAACGTATACTCCTGATCGACCTCCGCCCCACTATCCTGAAGGCCTCGACCGGTCCAGGCCTTCAATGTGAGGGTGACCGTCTTGCCTGCGAACTTGGTGGCATCAAAGTACGTCTCATGGTGGTTGCCGTCAACGCCTTGATACGGGTGATCATCCACGAACAGCAAGCTTTCGGACCCGCCCAGTCCACCGGGAAATGAGCTTCCAAAGTCAAACAGTAAGACCAACTGATGCGCATCGGTAAACTCAGGAATAGTAAAGTCGGTCTGGAACCAGTAATAAGCGTCGTGACCCACCCACTTATCACCAGGTGCGAACGGCCGCCACTGGCCGTCCACCTCGTGCGGATACTTCAGGCACTTGCTATCATCTTTAAAGATCTGCCATCCCGTGATCGGTTGCCTCTTGCGGTACCGATACTGCGCAAGCTCGGCGACTCGCGCCACCAGCTTTTCCTTAGTAAAATACATATTCTCCTCCCATGCAGGCTCACCCTAACGGCTGCGCCGCCATTGATCAAGTCGCGGTACGACCGCTTTACACCATTGCTCGGCAACTAATTTGATCCCGACCGGACCCGGGTGAACCCCGTCACGCATCACACGCTGCCAGCCATGCGCCATCGTAAGCTGATTCAACATACCATCCAAGCTCACATAGATCGCATGGTATTCGATCGCTAGGCGCCGGATGATCTCGATCTTCGGATCCAGATCTCGCCGTAAGTGAAATCGATCGACGTCCCCATCGTTGATGACAAAGGGCTCCATCACCACGATATTGGGAATGTTGAGCGCGCGCGCCTGGTCCAGGATCGATCGATACAACTTCTCAAACCGGTCAAACTCCTCAGGTGTCGCAAAGGTCGGCTTGCCCTCGTTGTAACCGGTATCATTGATTCCGATCAGAATAGACACAACGTCAGGTGCGAGCCCGTCACAATCCTTAGTAAACCGTGCCTCAAGCCCACCGATCGTGTCGCCGCTCACACCACGGTTGATCACCTCAACGTCTTCGTCGAGGTAACGCTCGCCCAGCATTGCTTTAACAAAAAGTGGATACCCATACCCTAAATGATGATCGGGGTCGTTGCGCCAAGTTGCATCTGTCACACTATCGCCATTAAATAAGATCTGCATTTGTTGTCCTTCTTTATTGTGGAGAGATCATGCCGTGTACTTCTCATAAACCGGCGCAAGCCAGATCTCAAACAGCCATGCAAGTGAGGCGAATCCACCGAAAGAACCAAGGTAGATCAACGTGACCAGGCCAGCCGGATTGAAGACTTGAATAAGTACCAAGAACACGATGATCCCTGCTACCACCGGACGAATGTTGAAGACACCGATTTTGTATGCGTTGTAAAGGGATTGCTTAAAGGGGCTTTGATAGCGCGAGCAATAGTCGACCATCTCGTTGACGATGACACTCCAAACCGTCATTCCTAGCAAAACGCTAAACTTGGAGTAGAGCGACAGGAGCCCTGTGATGTTGAATGACCAGACGAAGCTAAAGTAGCCAATGATCAACACCGGGAGAAACACGCCCAACATCTTCAACCCCAGCACGAAGTTCTGACGGCAGGCCATCAGATATCGCCGGTACAAGTGGCCCTCGTGCGCCCTGAGTTGCCGCACAGAGATCCGTAACGCGATCATGTTGCCCAGCAAGGTGATCAGCGGCAAAGAGGTCAAGATGAACAAGACATTCAACACAAAGACATCCACCCCGGTCGCCAATGCGCGCATGACCGGATTATCATAGCGAAATAGTCCCTTCACAACGTTTCCTCTCCTTAGTCGTTACCGAGCGTCTTGTTGTAGCGCTTAAGCGCCTTGTTTTGAATCTCCATGAAACGCTTCAGTCCCATATCATTGAGCTGCTGAATATAAGCATCCCACTCTTTGTCGACACCGCCTTTAGTGATCCATTCGGCTTCTTTTTGACCCGTGAGGCCACTAATGTCGGTATTCAGCTTGCTCAGCTCTTTCGACTCTGCGTCCGTGTAGCTGAGGATCGGGTATTCTGGATCTTGATACTTAACGACTGGTGCTTGGATCTTCTGCTTGAGCCCGTCACCTTCCGTTGGGATCGTCTTGATCTTGGCGTTAAGCGCATCATCAAAGTAAACGGGCGCATACGTGCGGAACGCGTTCTTCAGTTCGTAGTCGACCTGGCTGAACTTGTGCGTCGGATCTGGCAGAAGCTGGTAGGAACCATCGGCGTTCTTCTTAACAAACTCGTCACCGATCGGACCAAAGACGGCTTGAACAGAGTTTTCTGGTTCGTAAAAGCGGTCGATCCAGTTCAGTAACTTAGCCGGGTTCTTGCAAGCCGTCGTCACTTCAAATTCATTACGGGCGTATGACGGGTTGTTGTTGTGGGCATGCTTCTTACCATCAACGCCAGTGATCGCAGGGGTCGCAACATAGTCATCGCCGACACCATTTGGCAATTGTGCAACAGTGGAGACAACCTTCGTGCCCTTTTGGGTCTTATTGATAATATCCGTGAACCCTTGGGTGAACAGTTCCTGATCGATCCCACCCTGCTGGAACGTCTTGTGTAGTTGTGTGATGATCTTCTTGTAGTCTTTGGTGACTGGATCAAAAATCAACTTGTGACCGTCGTAGCTCATCCCACCGATCTGGCTGGTGCTGGCCGTGAGCCCCCACGGCAGGAAGACCAGGTTGGACCAGCCACTGATCCCCAGTTCATCCTTCTTGCCGTTACCGTTCGGATCACCATTGACCATCTTGACAATGGCATCCTGATATTCCTTATATGTGGTTGGCATCTTGATGTTCAACTTGTCCAGCCACGCCTTGTTGATCACCGTCTGATCGGAATACACGATTGCGTCCGGATATTTAGCCGGCAAGGAATAGATATGCCCATCTGCGTCGGTCGAGATCGCCCGAAGCTTTTTATCTTCTTTCATCAGTTTGTAGAGATTCGGCATCGTCTTTTTGGTGATGTACTTCTCCAACGGGATCAGTGAGGCTTTGTTCGCCGTGATATCGGCGTCTTGCAACGAACTAAGGCCCATGAATGCATCCGGCAACTTATTCCCTGCCATGATGACACTCTTCTTGTCACTCCAAGAAAGCGCGGCGATCTTACGAAACTTGATGTTGACTCCTGCGGCCTTGGCAGTGTCCGGAACCACCCCGTCCGTATGATACTTCTCAGTCTGATCTGGATAGCGAACAACTAAGACCTCAAAGTCTTTTTGCTTGCTGTCGTTGTCGCTCTTTGCAGATGAGGACCCCCCACACCCGCTGACAACGGTCAGTAACATTGCAGCCACACCGGCGGCCAAAAGCTTTCCCTTTTTCATGTTTTTTCCTCCTTACTCCTTAACGGAGCCAATCATGACACCCTGGTTGAAGTATTTCTGTAAGAATGGATATGAGCACATAATAGGTAACGTCGAAACGATCATCGCCGCGTATTTCATCATCTGCGCGCGATTGAACAGTTCAGTATGCGAGATCAGGTTGTTCGCCCCACTTTGGCCGAGGTACTCATTCGACAACAACACTCGGCGTAAGACGAGTTGAAGTGGGTGCAGGTTCTCGTTATCCAAGTAGATCATCGCATCGAACCAGGAGTTCCAGATCCCGACTGCTGCCCACAATCCGATCACCGCAATGATCGCCTTGGACAATGGTAACGCGATCTGGATAAAGTAACGGAACAAGGAGCAGCCGTCCATGATTGACGCTTCCCATAGCGACTCGGGAATACTGGTTTTGAAAAATGTTCTGATGACCAATATGTTGTAGGTTGAAACCGCACCAGGCAAGATCAATGCGAGTGGATTATTCAGTAACCCGAGGTTTCGAATATTTAAATAGCTCGGGATCAGGCCACCACCGATGAACATTGGGATGGTGAAAAACAGGAAAATCCATTTTTTACCGACCAGCTCCGATCGGGAAACAGCGTACCCAGCTGGCAGGTTCACCGCCAGCTGAACGAAAGTCCCGACCACCGTATAGATGATCGTATTCAGATAACCACGCCAGATCAGCTCGGCACTGAACAGTTCCTTGTACCCTGCAAACGTGATCACTTTAGGCCAGAGAAAGCTGTTCCCTGACATAATGTCGGCCGGCGTGCTGAACGAAGCGATAATAATGAACCACAAGGGGTATATGATGCCGAGAATGATCAAGGAGAATAGGATCTTGATCCCCCAGTCAAACGCGACTTCTTTGAACGGACGCTGTCTCAGGCGAGGCTTATGCGTCTTCTGATTAACAAGTTGCATGATAGTCTCCTCCTAAAACAGACTCGTATCCGTGTAGTGTTTCGAGATCTTGTTGACCGTGAGCAAAAGTGCAAAGTTGATGATCGCATTAAACAGACCAATCGCTGTCGACAGACTGAACTGTGAATTCAGCAGCCCCATCTTATACACATACGTTGAGATCACTTCACTGGCCGTAATGTTCAAGTTATTTTGCAGAAGCAAGACTTTTTCTAGCCCGACCCCTAGAATCCCACCTGCCCGCAGGATCAATAGCGTGATCACCGTTGGCATGAGCAGCGGATAATCGATATGCCGCATTTGGTCAAACTTGGTCGCACCGTCGATGGTCGCGGCCTCATACAATGTGGGATCGATCCCCGCAAGCGCCGCGAGGTAGATGATACTGTCCCAGCCCAAGTTCTGCCAAACATCGGACCAGACAACGATACTACTGAACAGTTTAGGCATCGCCAAGTAGTTCGGCGCGGTCGCTTTGAACAGGTGCGCCACCATCGCCACCAGCCCAGAATTAGGCGACAGGAACATCACAAGCATCCCACAGATGATCATCGTCGAAATAAAGTGTGGCAAGTACGTGATGACTTGGAAAGTCTTCTTGAACATCCCGGTCCGCAGTTGGTGTGTCAGAAGTGCTAGGATAACCGGAAGGGGAAATCCGACAAACAGACTGTAAAAACTGATGACAAGCGTGTTCTTCAGAGTCCGGTAAAGCTGATAGGAATGCAGGAACTCATTAAAGTTCGCGAATCCGACCCAGGGGCTATGCATGACGCCTAACGCTGGTGAGTAATTTTGAAATGCGATGACAATCCCATACATAGGCAGATAAGCAAAAACGAAAAGGATGATGACTGCCGGGAGTAACATTAACAAAAGTGGGATCGACTTCCGAAACTGTTGACGTCTCTTATGCCGTTTCTTTTGTGCGGGATCGTTGTCTTGGATTTAAGTCAAGTTTCGAGACAGTGAATCTATTTGATTTGTGTGTTCCGAGTTTATAGTCAGGCGTTACAATTCAGCGCATGACCATGCCAGTGAGTTATTTCATATTGAACTGGACTCATCATTTCTAGTCCAGAATGGATCCGAGTGCGGTTATACCACTTCTCGATATATTCGAAGATGTTTGTTCGTGCTTGTTCAAAAGTGCGGTAATTCTCTGGGAAAACGTAATGTTCCTCTTTTTTGAATGAGGCATGAAATGACTCGATGATTGCATTATCGTACGGCGTTGCTTTACGACTATACGAGTGCTTAGCGCCGACAGAAATCAGGATTTCTTCGAAGGCAACGCCGGTAAACTGACTGCCAAGATCTGTGTGTACGGTCAATCCTTCAAAGACGTTACGATCAATCAATGCGTTACTAAATGCTTTAATAACTAAGGTTTCGGTCATATCGCGGCCGTACGCAAAACCGACGATACGGCGTGAAAACAAGTCCATGAAGGTACATAAATAAGTCCAACCATCTTTCGCCGTTTGAACGTAAGTAATATCACCGGCCCATTTCTGATTGATAGCTGTTGTACTAAAGTCTTGTGCCAATAGGTTGTTCCGCTCAGCTACTGGATTTGCTGCTGGTGCTGCGCGATATTTTCGGCGAGTGATCGAACGCAATCCTTCTTCACGCATGAGCTTTTGGATCAATTTTTGACCAACGTGGTCCTCCCGTTGTTGGTTGATCATAAAGGTGAGCTTGGGTGCGCCGTATCGGCCTTTTGCGGCTTTATAGGCGACGTGTAGTTGTGCTCGTATTTCTTCCCGACGCTTCTCGGTTGGCGTTTCTTCGTGATTGCAGTAGCGATAATAAGAACCTCGTGGTACGGATAAAGCATCGGTGGCTGTGACGATCGGGAAGTCGTGAGTTTCAATAAAGGCATACAAATCGCGGTTCGTCACTTGCTTTGTTTCGCGAAGATGCCCAAGGCTTTTTTTAGGATCTCATTCTCCTGCTTCATTTGAAGGTATTCGGCTCGCATCTTCGCATATTCTGCACTTGAAGGATCCTTGGTCGATGCTTGTTTATGCTCAGTGAACCATTTGCCCAAAGTTGCGATGGGAACGTCGTAGTCTTTACTTAATTCGCCTGGTCCTTTGCCGGCAGCGTGTAGTTCGATGAGCATGTCTTTGAAATCTTGGTTGTACTTCTTAGCCATAACAGATCCTCCAGTAATCATACTTTGATGTCATTATACTAGATTCACTGTCTCACTTTTGAGGGTAACACCATCTGACAACATCGTCCCAGCTGTACTGTCGCTCATAAATTCCTCCTCCTAAAAGTAAACATGGTTTCCATGCAGCGACCCCCTCGCGTCCGAAAAGGGGTGCACGTTTACCTGTACGAGCCGATACCGTCTCCTTGAAGAGAGCTGCGCCAAACGGGCCACGATCGGTTAAATGATATGTCATTTTCCGATGATATCAGTTGACAGCGGCGCCCTTACTTGCCATAATAGCCCATGAAAAGCGTTTGTCAACGGTTTCACACGATATTTGGCAGCGCTTTCTATTAATGACATTAGTTTAATATCATTTCGGTTTGGAGACTTTCCTATGGCACTTAATTCCTTTCAACCGTTATACGTTCAGATCTACGAGGACCTCAAAAATCAGATCACCAACGGGGTTTACCCCGTTGGTGGACTCTTGCCGACCGAGCGCGAACTGGAGAAGATCTACAACGTCAGTCGGATCACAGCACAAAGCGCGGTCAATCAACTAGCTCAAGCGCACATCGTTCAGCGTCAACCAGGCAAGGGCACCACTGTGCTCAAAAAACCGCTCCAGCAGCTCAACACACGTGCCCTGGGCATCATCGTGCCAGGGACGTTGGAAAGTTATGGGGACACCTTGCTGCACGTGCTGAGCGACGAAGCAGCTAAGTACGGGTTCGCCTCACTCCTTCGCTACTCCAATGAAGACCAGCAGTTGGAGGCTGCCTGTATTCAGCAGCTGATCGATGCGCCTGTTGCTGGGATCTTGATCGCGCCTTTACAGCGAGAGTTCTACAATCCGGTCTTGATGAAGTACGTTTTGCAGGGCTTCCCGATCGTGATCCTCGACAAGCAGATGCAGGGTCTTGACACCATGCTCGTCGGGACAGATCACTTCGAAAGTGCCCGGCAGTGCGCGCGGATGATCCTTGACCGCGGACATGCCAAGATCGGGATCATCGATTATGCAGAGATCAGTAACTCGACTTTTGTCGCCCGTAAGGATGGCTTCGCGTCCGTCTATTCACATTCTCACTACACACTCAAGTCAAGCGCGATCTGCGCGGTCGTTCAGACCAACTATATCAGCGATAGAATGGACACAGGATCAGTGAACGCTGACGTCGAACGCATTTGTGACTACATCACGACCCAGCGACCGACCTGTATCATTGCACTCGACAGTTACCTAGCTTACCTCGCCCATGAAGCCGCTTATCGCCTTCACTTAAGCATCCCAGAAGACATTTCATTCTTCGGGTTCGATGCGAACCCCGGCAGCGATCTACATTCTCAGTATAGTTACTATCAACAAGATGAAGCGGAGATCGGTCGAACTGCTGTACGCATGCTCTCAGCGGCGATCGACGATCACGACATCCAGGAAAAAATGTGCTACGTTGACGGTAAAATTCGTGATCTAGGGACTGTGAAGGACCTGAATGACACCACAGTCTAAAGCGGTCACCACAATCATCGGGTGTGTCGTCTAGGCGTCACCCTGGAAAGGAGCGCATCATGGCGCATTTAATCTTTCTTATCCTGCTCACGCTGTTAGTGGTCGTAACGATCTGGCTCGGCTTTAAGGGCTTCAAGCAAAAAAATAAGCGCTATACCATCGCATTTTTCGTTCTCTATGCCCTGGATATCATCGTTATCCTGCCCTACATTTACGAGCTATAAAGTCGATAAAACACGAAAGCCAGGACAGACTGCACACGGCAAATCTGTTCTGGCTTTCGTGTCCGAACGTCTCTTGGCGATCACATGATGCGCTGTTGCGGCAACAGCAGACGAGGGGCGCGGGCATCGATCCTGGGCCCACGGGATCAGCGCACTAACAATGGCTCTAGACCACAGCCTTGTCCAACGGCCCCGTTCACCGCCCCGCCCCCTTCGGCCGAAACGGGACGACTTTACCGCCCGGTTGTGGCTGAGCCGCAACCGGGTCCGGTAGCGTGACTAGGGTCGCCTGCGCAAGTTTCTGCAGTGCCTTGGCGCGCTTCGCGGACAGACTGGTCTGCTCGCCCAACACGGCGAAATAGGCGCAGAGCCACTGGACATGCAGGCGCCGCGTGGCCGCATCCAGGGGCGTCAGCTGCGTGGTGAGCTGCTGGGTGACGGCCGCAGGCGTCCAATGCAGTGGCGTCAGCAGCGTCGCCGCGTAGATGCCGGCGACAAATTCAGTGACAACCCCCACGAACAACCCTGCCGCCTCGCCGGCACCGAAGCGCTGCTGCGCAAGCGTTCCCAGTGCAGCGGCGTCATTTTGCACGCGAGTGGCCGTCGACTGGTGCCAATGCTTGCCGTTAGCCGTCAACACATGTGGGCGTGAAGCTGGACTGGTGCGCGTCACCGCCTGGTCATCCCCCATCAGCGACAGCTGGCCGCGGGCCTCACCTCGACCGGGCTGGATCGGTGGGACGTACCCCTTTGACTCAGACTGGGCGAGTGTGCGTTGCAGTTGCGCGTCACCACGGCTGATCGCGGTTGTCAGCGCCATGGCTGCCTGAGCGGTCAGTTGTCCCCGCGCCTTGAGTGCGGCGATCAGCCCCCGCAGCAGCGGGGCAAGCACCCGCTCGTCCCCCGGATTCAGGGTGACCGTCGCCGGGATGAACGCACCGAGCACCTCAACGACGTCGTCTGGCAGCCATTCAGTGGGCACTGGGCTGCCAAACTCTGCCATGCACACGGCAAAGGAGAATAGGAGGTTGCCCGCTTGAGTGGCCGTGATGCGCACGTCGCGATGCGCCCACGCGCGGCTGGTCAAATACAGGTCGATCTGCGCGGTGATCGCTTCCCCGTCAGCCTCAGACAGACCCGCACCCGGCTCGGGTGCCAATGTTTGCGCCAATTCCTCAAGTGTCGCATCGAGCTGTGCCGGCGTCAGTGCGAGCTCCCCGGCATCGCTGAGCACCTGCATGAACGTGCCGATCACAAGCAGGGTCAGACGCTGATCCTCAACGTGATCCGCGTCTTGCTCAAGTAGCGTCACCAGCGCCGCGGTCCAATCCGCCGGCGTCCATGCGCGCGGCGCCTTACCACTGTGCAACACGGTTTCGATAAGGAATCGCGTCACGATCAGCTGGAGCAGGTCGGTGGGCAGAGCGGCCAGCTCGCGACGCGCCTCAGACGCCTCAAACAGCGGCAGGAGGGCCCGCAGCCCCGCCACCGGTAGATGGTCCAGCAGCTCGCTCAGCATCTCAGCGGACGGCGCGTCGGCCACCCCGAGCGACTCGTCCGCCGCGGTGCGGGCCGGTCGCTCAATCCGCAAGGCCCGCAGTTGTGCGTTGAGTGCCTCGAGGGTCACCGGACGCGAGACAATGCCCCGACCATCCTCCGAGAAGCCATTCCCGCGCACGGCCAGGCACTGCGGCAGCGGCCCAGTCACGTCGCGCTGTTCGATCAGCTGGATCTCATGGTGCCACGAGACACTGGCGTCGTAGATGTAGAGAAGCGGCCCGCGCGTGAGGACTGCACGCACCCCTTCGGTCATTGACGCGCGCGTCACATCAATTGACGCCCGGTCGTCTGCCGGCCCAAAGGTGTACGGGTGGGTATCGGTCCAGCCGAACGCGACCTGCAGCACGCGGTGCAGCTGATCATAGGTGATGCTCGGCGCAACGGCCAACTGTCGCCAGGTCACGGGCTGCCGGTGCGCCAAGGTGACCTTGAGAATCATTGCCTGTGGCATAACGTCCTCCTTCGAATGTGTCTGCTTCCATTATGCCATGCTGAGGGGGCGCTTGGCACCCTGCGGCGTCATTAAAAACGCAGGGGTGCGCCCTCATTGATGGCCCCAAAGCCCGCGACTGGTCCGCGTTCAAAAAATCGAACGCAGACCTGTCCGGCGCTCACGGTGTTCGACCGGGCGACACAAGCCGAATAAGCGGGCGACACTGGCCACCCGAAGTGCGGGTCTGTCAGTGTCGCCCGCCGATTGTCTGGGCGATAGCGACTGCTTGTCTCAGCCCCATGCGGCCTGATCTACTGCGCGATCAGCTGCTTTTTGGCCGTCGCAAGCATCAGGCGGATGCGGTTGAGTTGGTTGACGACGCTGGTGCCGGGGTCGTAGTCGATCGGGGCGATGTTGGCGCCAGGGTAGCGCTGACGCAGCGCCTTGATCATGCCCTTGCCGACCACGTGGTTCGGCAGGCAGCCGAAGGGTTGCATGCAGATGATGTTCGGCGTGCCGTGTTTGAGCAGCTCGATCATCTCACCAGTCAGGAACCACCCTTCCCCCGTCTGATTGCCCAGGCTCAGCACCTGGCTCGCATCGGTGGCGATCGCGTCGATCGCGGCGATCCCGTCGAAGCGGCGCGAGGCGGTCAACGCGGTCTGCATCGGGCGCTCGCACCAGTCGATCACCTGCAGCGCGAACTGGGCGATCCACTTGGCCTTGGCGCTGGCGCCGAGGTGTTCGTAGCGGAAGCGCTGGTTGTACAGCGAGTAGTTCATGAACCCCACGATGTCCGGCACGACCACTTCGGCCCCTTCCGCCTCCAATAGGCGCACGACGTCGTTGTTAGCGATCGGCGAGTACTTGACCAAGATCTCACCGACAACGCCGACGCGCGGCTTGACCGTCTCATTCAACGGAATGGTGCCAAAATCCTGCACGATCTGCGCGACGTTGCGCTTGAAGGCGCGGAAGCTCCCCGCCTCGATGGACGGCCGCACCAGCTTGAGCCAGTCGGCATGCAACCGGTCGACCGCCCCAGCCTCGCGCTCGTATGGGCGCGTCCGGTAGACCACTCGTTCGAACAAGTCACCATACAGGAAGGCCAGCGCCACGCGCCGCAGCAGTGGCAGCGTGAAGGTGAAGCCAGGCGTGTCCTCGACCCCCTGGTTGCCCAGCGACAGCGAGACCACCGGCACCTGCGGAAAGCCGGCGTCGCGTAGGGCTTTACGGATCAGCGGGATGTAGTTGGTCGCCCGGCAGCCACCACCGGTCTGGGTCATCATCACCGCGGTGTGGTTCAGGTCGTACTGACCACTCTGGAGCGCTTCAAGCATCTGCCCGATCGAGATGATCGCCGGGTAGCAGGCGTCGTTGTTCACGAAGCGCTGACCGACATCGACAGCCGCACGGTCATCCATTGGTAGGTTGACGACATTGTAACCCGACGCGCGCAAGGCGACGTCGACCAAGCCGTGCTGGTGGATCGGCGACATCATCGGGAGCAGCAGGGTGTAGCCAGTGTTTTTCATCTCGCGGGTAAAATTGACCGGCGCCGGCGTGTCGCTCAGCACCTGCGGCCGAATGCGCCGCGCCTCCCGCTCCTGCACCGCTGCCTTAAGTGAGCGCAGGCGGATGCGGATCGCACCCATGTTCGTGCCTTCGTCGATCTTCAAGCAAGTGTACAAGCGGTTGTGCTGGGCCATGATTTCCTCAATCTGGTCGCTGTCGATCGCGTCGATCCCACACCCGAACGAATTGAGCTGCACGAACTCCAGCTGCGGGAACTTGGCCGCCACACGGGCCGCCGCGTACAGGCGGGAGTGGTAGACCCACTGGTTGACCACGCGCAGGCCGGCGACATCGCCGAGGTGGGCGATCGCGTCTTCCGTCAGCACGTGGAAGCCTTCCGCCGTCATCAGCTGCGCGATCCCGTGGTTGATCTCAGGGTCCAGATGATACGGTCGCCCGGCCAGCACGATCGCGTGCTCCCCCGTGTCTTGCAGCATCCGCAGGGTGTCCTCACCGCGATCGCGGATGCCCTGCTTGAAGTGCGCCAGCTCGGCGTACCCCGCCTCGAGCGCATCGGTCACCTCGGCGCGGGTCACACCGAGGTCCTTGAAACAGTCGTAGAGGTTAGCTGCGGTGCCGGTGTGGTCGGCCAGGTTCAGATACGGCGCCCGGTAGTCTACCGCCCCGCTGATGATCTCGTCGACATTGTTGCCGATCACCGCCGGGTAGCTCTGCACGATCGGGCAGTTGAAGTGGTTCGGCGCCTGGGCCTGCTCCTTCACCTCGTAGACCACGGCGGGGTAAAAGATCCGGGTGCACCCGCGGTCGATCAGCGCCTGAATGTGCCCGTGGACCTGCTTGGCTGGATAACACACCGTGTCGCTCGGGATCGTCTCCATGCCCTTGTCATACTGGGCCTGGCTACCCTTGGGCGACAGCTCGGCGCGGATGCCCAGCTTCGTGAAGAAGGTCTGCCACAGCGGATAGTTCTCGTACATGTTCAGGACGCGGGGCATCCCCAGCGTCCCCCGCGTCGCCAGCTTGCGGCGCAACGGACGGTACGCGAACAAGCGCTGGTATTTTTCCTGCACCAGGTTGACCTTCCCGTTGGTCTTGGGCGCGCGGAGACGCAGTCCGCGCGCCTCGCCGCGCTCACAGCGATTGCCGGTGACGAAGCGGCGCCCATCGTTGAACACGGTGATCGTCAGCGCACAGTTATTCTCGCAGCCACCGCAGTGCATGTATTCCTTGGCGAAGCTGAGCGACGCCATCTGGTCCAGGCTCAGCATCCCGGTCTGCTCGCCTGTTTGGTAGTGCGACTGCGCGATCAGCGCCGCGCCGTACGCCCCCATCAGCCCCGCGATGTTCGGGCGGATCACCTCCACGCCGGCGATCTGCTCGAACGCCCGCAGCACGGCCTCGTTGTAGAAGGTGCCACCTTGGCAGACGATGTGCTGACCCATGTCCTCTGGGCGGCGCATCTTGATCACTTTGAACAGCGCGTTTTTGATGATCGACAGGCTCAGCCCGGCGGCGATGTCGCCGATCGTCGCCCCTTCTTTTTGCACCTGCTTGACTTTGGAATTCATGAACACCGTGCAGCGCGAGCCGAGGTCACAGGGGTGTGCCGCCAGCAGCGCCGCTTGCGCAAAGTCTCGGATGTCATAATTCAGACTGGTGGCGAAGGTCTCCAAAAACGAACCACAGCCGCTGGAGCACGCCTCGTTCAGCTTGATGGTCGACAGCGCGTCGTGGCTAACGGTCATCGCCTTCATGTCCTGGCCGCCGATGTCGAGGATGAAGTCGACATCCGGCTGGAAGTAGCGGGCCGCCTTGTAGTGCGCAACGGTCTCGACTTCACCGATATCGACATTCAGCGCGTTTTGGATCAGGTGCTCACCGTACCCCGTCACCGCCGCCTTCCCAATGGTCACGCCAGCCGGCAACTTCGCGTGCAAGTCGCGCAGGATCGCCTTGGTCTTCTCCAGTGGATCGCCGTCGTTGGAATCGTAGTACGTGTACAGGAGCTTGTCATCCTCGGCGATCAGTGCGACCTTGGTCGTCGTCGATCCCGCATCGATCCCAAGGAAGGCGACGCCGCGGTAACTCGCCAGGTCGCGCGAATCGACTTGCGCCTGCGCGTGGCGCGCGCGAAAGGCATCCAGGGCTGTCTGGTCTTCGAACAGCGGCGCCAGCGCGTGTGCCGGCTTCATCGCCGAGTCATCACCGTGCAGCAACTGGCCCAACAGCGCCGTCAGCGTGGTCGGCGCGGTGTCGCTGGCATAAAACGCCGCCCCCTTGGCAACGAACAGCTGCGGATCGGCAGGGAACACCACCTGCTCGGGCGTCAAACCCAGTGTCTCGATGAAGCGGGCGCGCAGCTGGTCCATGAAATACAGCGGCCCGCCGAGGAAGGCGACATGGCCGCGGATCTTGTGTCCCGCCGCCAAGCCCGAGATCGTCTGGTTGACCACCGCCTGAAAAATACTGGCCGCGATGTCGGCCTTCGCCACCCCATCGTTGATCAGCGGCTGCACGTCCGTCTTGGCGAACACCCCGCAGCGGCTCGCGATCGGATAGAGCTTCTGGGCGTCTTTGGCGAATGCGTTCAGCCCATCGGCGTCCGTCTTGAGCAGCGTCGCCATCTGGTCGATGAACGCGCCGGTGCCCCCGGCGCAAGACCCGTTCATTCGCTGCTCTAAGCTGGCGCCGAAGAACGTGATCTTCGCGTCCTCTCCGCCCAGCTCGATCGCGACATCTGTCTGCGGGATCAGCGTTTCGACCGTCTTCGTGCAGGCGATCACCTCTTGGACGAACTCGAGGCCCAGCAAGTGCGCGAGGCCGATCCCGCCAGAGCCGGTGATCATGCACCGCAGTGCGAGGTCGGGACCAAGCGCGGCCATCGCCTCGCGCAGCACCCGCTCGCTGGCTGCCTTGACATCTGAGTAGTGCCGCTCGTAGCGGGCGAAGACGGTCTGGTTGTGAGCATCGAGGATCACGAGCTTGACCGTGGTCGAGCCGACGTCAATGCCGCCGAGATAAGGCTGATTCATCCGCACCCCTCCGTTCACAGCGCCGCGATCGCCGCAACGACGGCGTCGAGGTGGGCCCAATCGGCGGCTTCAGGCGCGAGGTCCACTTTGACTGGCTCCGCACAAGGCGTCGCCCCCGCCTGCAGGAACGCCGCCTGGAACTGGTCGACCGCCGTGCAGAACTGCTCGTAGGTCGAGTCCCCGCTTCCGCACACGGCGAAGCGGAGGGCCGGTAACGTCAGCTCCTGCAAGTCTTCATAAAAATCGATCGCCTCATCCGGCAGTTCGCCATCCGTCACCCCAGAGTAGGTGTACGAGGCGACCACCGCGACATCCACGTCGGCCAAGTCGTCGGCCAGTGCCTGACTCATCTCTTCCACATCCACATCCAGGCCGCGCGCCGTCAGCCCCGACGCCACGTAATCCGCGATCGCCTCATTGTTCCCGGTCAGGCTGGCGTATACGATCTTCACTTTGGTCATCTGAGTTCCTCCTTGCAATTAAGACAGTGAGTACTCACTTATTAAGCGCCTGCCTCAGGTAGATTGCAAGTGAAAACTAAAACAATGTCACGCCGGTAAGCGCGTTCGATTCCGAGGATCCGCCACCGCGAATTGTGACCTTTTTTCACATAAAAAACCGGCGGCACCCGCCGTCGGTCTCACTTCAACTGCATGTCATCGTTATAGTAGCCCGGATACGCCAGGTAGCAGGCGATCACGCTGCCGATGCTCGTCGCTGCCATCAGCATGAAGGTGACCATGATCTGGTACATGATCGCCTTGGTCGGATCGACCCCCGCGAAGATCAAGCCGGACATCATCCCCGGCAGGCTGACGATCCCCACCGTCTTGGCTGAGTCGATCGTCGGCGCCATCCCCGTGCGGATCGCCGCCTGCACAATGTGGCGCGACGCCTGCTTGAGGTCGGCCCCCAAGGCCAGCCGTTCCATCACCCCCTGGCGCTGATCGTGGAAACTTGCGTTCATGCTGCGGTAGGCCAGGCCGATGGCGACCATCGCGTTGGAGCTGATCATTCCGGAGATCGGCACGATCTGGCTCGGCGTGAAGCGGACCGCTCTGGCGACCACCAGCAGGGTGATCGTCGTCACCGTCGCCGTGCCGATCGCCAGCAGGCTGATCGCAAACGCGTGCGGGATCCCGTTGGCCCGTTTGCGCGCGTTCAACGCGGCATTGAACAAGATGATCGCCACCATCAGCGCCGTCAGCCACAGTCGGTCGACGCGGATTATATACGTCAAGACGTAGCCGACCACCGTCAGCTGCACCACGGCGCGCAAGACCCCGACCACCAGATCGCGCTCGAGCCCGATCTTCTCGCGCAGGTTCACCCCCAGCGCGACCAGCACCAACACCACCGCAAACCCTAAGGCGGTGGGACTCACGATCAGATCAGTCATCTTGCCCCTCCAATCGACCGGCCCGTAGCGTCCACCGCGTCGTGGCCGCTGCGATCTCCGTCTCGTCATGCGTGACACTCAGCAGCGCCACACCGTCCGCGTGCCACTGATCGATCAACCGGCGCACTGTGGCCTTAGTGACCGCATCCAGCCCGGTCGTCACCTCGTCCAGCAACAGGACCTGCGGCGGAAACAGTAGGTTGCGGATCAGCGCCACACGCTGCTTCTCCCCACCGGACAATTCAGTGATCGCCGTCTTCAGCATCGACTCAGGCAGGTCCACCGCCGCCAGCGCGGCTTCGGCCTTCACCGCATCGAAGGCCTGCCCGCGGATCGCGAAGGGAAAGCTCAGGTTATCCTGCACCGTCTCCCCGAACAAGGTCGGCTGCTGAAAACAGTACGAGACCTGTTGCCGGTACTGCGGGTGTGGCCAAGTCGTCTGCGGCTGGCCGCGATACAGGATCGTGCCGTGCGACGGCGTCAGCAGCGTCGCGAGCAGCCGCAGCAAGGTGCTTTTGCCCGCTCCAGACGGGCCGACAATGGTGATCGCCGCATGTTCCGGGACTGTCAGCGTCAAGTCACGCAGGATCGCCTTGCCGCCCGGGGCGTAATCGACATGGTCGAGGGTAAAAAGCGCCGTCATGTGCTCATCTCCTTGATTAGTTTCATTCTAGTTTAACGCATTCGATGTCAAAATTCTAGTTCAACCAACAGCTCTTGCCAAACCGCGCGGTGGCGCCTAGACTGAGACCAGACGAAGTGAAAGGAAGCGATCAGATGCAAGCGATCGTGTTACACACACCGGGGGACGCGCACGTCCTGCAACTGGAGACCGTCCCGACCCCCACGGTCCGGCCCGGGTGGTCTCTGCTACAAGTCAAGGGGTTTGGCATCAACCGCTCTGAGATCTTCACCCGCAACGGCTGGTCGCCGAGCGTCACGTTACCGCGGATCCTCGGAATCGAAGCGGTCGGCGTGATCGCAGATACCACCGACCCCGCGCGCCTGCCTGTCGGCCAGCGCGCGGTGACCCTGATGGGCGGTCTGGGTCGCGACTTCGACGGCGGCTACGCGGAATACGTGCTCGTGCCTAACGTTCAGCTGTACCCGGTCACCACCGACCTGAGCTGGCCCGAACTGGCTGCGGTGCCCGAGACCTACTTCACCGCTTATGGGTCGCTGCGCAACCTCCAGCTGACGACTGACGACACCCTGTTGATCCGCGGTGCGACCAGCGGCGTCGGGGTCGCCGCCGCCAAACTCGCCCAGGCGATGGGCGTCCACCAGCTGATCGGCAGCACCCGCAACTTAGCCAAGACCCCGCAGCTCCAGGCGGTTGGGTTCGACCGCGTCGTCGAGGAGCGTGACGGTGTGTTGCAGGTGCCGCCAGCCACGGCGGACAAGGTGCTCGAGCTCGTCGGCCCGCTGACAATGACCGACTCCCTGCGCGTCCTCAAGCCCGGCGGCATCGCCTGTGTCACCGGCGAGCTGGGCGGCGTGTGGTCCGCTGACTTCGACCCGATCACCGCACTCCCACCGGACGCTTACCTCACCGCGTTTTCATCCGGCAGCGTGACGGAGGCCAAGTTCCAGGCCATGCTGGACCTGATCACGGCCCACCGCCTCGACGTCACGCCAACGCGCGTTTTCACTCTGGCGGAGACTGCAGACGCCCAGGCGTTCCTTGACAGCCACGCCAGTTTCGGCAAGGTGGTCGTCTGCCCGTAAGTCGCACTCAAAAAACCTGAGCCAACGTCAGCGTTGACTCAGGTTTTTTTTTGAGTGCGACCTTCCTATAATTAACAAGGTCAATCTGACGCCCTGACGTCAACACTGACCGCCCGTTGCTTAGTCCAGCGGGTACAGCTTGTACGCCTTCTGGCCCGAAGCGAGCCACGGCTTGCTGCCAGGCTCGCATAGCGCCACCCCATCCGGGTCATCCCCCTGGGTGCTATTCGCATAGATGTATGGGCCGAAGTACCAGATCGTCTGACCGGGGCTGGATCGTCCGGATCATCGATTGCGTCAAGCGCGCATTCCGCCTGTGACCATCCGCTCGACAGTCGACGCCGGTCGCCCAGACGCCCAGACGCCCAGACGCCCCCGTTATACGTCCGGTTACTTCTTGGTGTACGTGACGCCCTTAGCCAGCGCAAAATCACCGCTGGCCGCATCGATAGTGAACGCCTTCTTATCGCTGGTCAACGTCGCTTTCATCGTCTCGATGCCGAGCTTGATCTCCAGCTGGTCGCCCTTGAGCGTATACGTGCCCTTGCGCGTCTTGTCGCCGTCCGCGTGCTCCGTGACTTCGCCGCCCTTGAACGTCAGCGTGTCGGTGTTTTTGATGAACAGGAACGAGACTTCGCCGCTGTACGCGCCATCGAGGTGCTTCGGCATCATCATGACGACGGCCCCGATCACCACGATCAGCGCGACGACGCCACCGATCAGCCAGTTCTTGTTCAGTTTACTTAGGTCCATTCTAACTTCCTCCTATGTGTGCCAGTACGACGCGCCAGCGCCGTCTTCGGGCCACTGCCCAGTGGCCCATAGTCTTCATCATATGGACAAACTGACGATGGCGCAATCACGCCGACCGTGATCGCGCCACTTTTAGGTGAGATCTTGCATTTATGTAATTTTCCGGGTTGATTTCGCGCCGCGAGTACGCAATCGTACACTCAAGTGGTGTCGATCCGTAATGGGACACAGACGACTAAGTAGGGGGGATTGATGGTGATGACAACTGTCGGTCAGTTTTTCCGCCGATTCAGAAACGACCGCGGCCTTTCACTCGAGAACGCAGTCGTGGGGGCAGGGTGTTCAACTGCCGCATTATGCGAGATCAGGTTTATCCCCCACGCAAGGCCAGCGCCGTCACCTTGATCTCACTAGCCGGACCCCCAGTGGGCTCGGCTTTTTTAAGCCCAAACCGCAACGCGCGCAGGTCGTCGCAGCAAAAAAGCCGACTCACGCGGGCTTACGCGCGATGTCGGCTTCAAGTGAGGCGGTCAGCGCCTTTAACAGCGCCAGGGTCTCATCCATGCTAGTGTGATAGTAACGCGCCGTGCCGACGTGATCGACCGCCAGTAGGCCGGCGTCGAGCATCAGCTTCAGGTGGTGTGACACCGCCGGGCGCGACAACGTCAGGCGCTCGGTGATCTGGTTGACCGTCATCCGGTCAGTCCGACACAGCATCACTAGGATCTGCTGGCGGTTCTCGTCTTGCAGCACACTGAAAACGGGGATCCCCGCCTTGAAGATCTCAAGGGTCTCTTCTGCCATGCGCTCACTCCTTTCTGGCGCCACGCGCCACGTTCCCCCAGTTTAACGTTTGAACTTATCAACCATTTAACGCTAAAAGCCGACCCGTGTCAAGAAATTGGTTGACATTTTTAAACAAACGAACTAAACTCAAACGAGCTATTCGTTCGCTAAATTAAACTAAAGAACCTAAACGGAGGATCGTTAAATGCCAAACCAGATGAAGGCCGCGGTCATCGAGGCTTACAAGCAACCAATGCCCACGCTCAAGCAAGTGCCCATCCCGCCCCTGCGCCCCAACGACGTGCTGGTCCGAGTCGTCGCGGCCAGTATCAACCCGATCGACATCAAGACCAAAGACGGCGGCTTGAGGCCGTTGCTCCCCTACAAGCTGCCGCTGATCATGGGCAGCGATTTTGCCGGCATCGTCACCGCGGTCGGCGCGCAAGTTCACGCCACCGATATTGGCGACGCCGTGTACGGCCGCTTACAAAAAGACCGGATCGGCACATTCGCCGAGTTTATCGCGGTCGACCAAGGTGACATCGCGCCGAAGCCGGCCAACCTAAGCTTTGAGGAAGCCGCGTCGATCCCCTTGGTCGGGCTGACCAGCTACCAAGCGCTGCACGACATCATGCACCTGCGACCGGGCCAAAAAGTGCTGATCCAAGGCGGCACCGGTGGCATCGGCAGCCTGGCGATCCAGATCGCCAAACACCTCGGCGCATCTGTCGCGACCACCACGACCACTGATCACTTCGCCTTGGCCCGTACGCTGGGCGCCGATGAACTGATCGACTATCGCACCACCGACTTTTCAACTGTGCTGCACGACTACGACGCGGTCCTCGACACGCGCGGGGGCAAGACGTTGATCGACGCCTTCAAGATCATCCGGCCAGGCGGTCATGTGGTCTCGATCGCCGGACGCCCCACTGCCCGCTTCGGGCGGGCGTACGGCGTGCCACTGTGGAAGCGCCTAGCCTTCGGGTTCGTCACCCGTGACGTGACCAAGCGTGCCCGCGCGACCCACGCACACTACACCTTCCTCTTCATGCAGCCCAGCGGCCCGCAGCTCGACCACCTGCGCGAGCTGATCGAAGCCGACGTGCTCAAGCCGGTGATCGACCGCATCGTGCCATTCGATCAGATCCAAGACGCGCTCGCATACGCGCAAGCCGGCCACGCGACCGGCAAGATCATCTTGAAGATGACCGATGCCGATGCGGTACAACCCTGACGCCCGCCGACAGCAGCTTGGTGACCGGTCGGGGGGCTGATGTGTTGCATACTGGCTAACAGCATCGCCTTTGTCCACCGCTGACGGCGAGACGGCGACCAGGCCCGCGCGCCTGGTTTTTGGGGTCGCCTCGCGCCGACAAAAAAGAGGCCGCATCACGCAGGCCTCTGTGTTCGGTCGATCGTGTCACCCTAATCCGCGTGTCACGCTTCGAGCGCGTTGACCACGAGCTTGGCGACTGCGCGGACGGAGAACGGGTTTTGCCCCGTCAGCAGACGGCCGTCTGCCACCGCGTACTCACTGTAGAAGCGCTTCTTCTTGAAGTGTGCCCCGTGGGCTGTGGCGACCGTCTGGTTCAAGAACGGCACGACCGCCTTCTTGCCGGCGATGATCTCCTCGGCAGTGGTGAAGCCGGTGACAGTGCGCCCGGCGATCAGGTACTGGCCGCTGGCATCCTTGAGGTTCAAGAGCCCGGCGATGCCGTGGCAGACGCTGCTGATGTAGCCGCCTTGGGCATAGATCGCCAAGGCGAGCTGCTGGAGGCCCGGATCATCGGGAAAGTCCCACATCACCCCGTGCCCACCGGTGTAGTAGATCGCCTGGTAATCCGCTGGGTCAACTTGGTCCGGCCGCAGGGTGTGGACCAGCGCCCGTTCCACGAAGTCCGGATCTTCGTACACCTGCATGATCGCCTCATCGGTGTATTTCATGCTCCGGGGGTCCAGCGGCACGAAACCGCCTTTAGGGCTGACGTAATCCACCGCGATGCCGGCGCGCTTCATCTCCGCGACGAACTCCGCCGCCTCGCCCAGCCACAAGCCGGTCGGCTCCTTAGTGCCTTGGTACCGTGTCACATTCGTCTCAACGATCAATACTTTGCGCATTGCACTCACCCTTTCGTCCTGGCGGTCGTGATCGTCCAGCCTCTCGCGAAGCGGTGCGGTCACGACCGGATCCGTGTATCAGACAGATAATCGTCGTGTTTCGTCCCTTCACGCCGGTGATCGCCCGGTCCCGCAGCCCGGCAGCCCTTGAGGCGGGCGCGCCCACCGGCGTGAAAGGTGAACGGCCTCAGTCAGTGCGCCGTCGCGCACACCACGACACGTGTGGGCCGTCATCGGCTGGCCCAAGTGGCGCCCGGCGTCTTCATTCATCCGTTCTTTCTTTCGAACCATTAAACCATTAAGGGAGTGCCGTGTCAACCCTAGAGCGCCCCGCTCGCCGCCCCAATGGTCCTAACCGCATCACGCCCAAAACGGCACCCGCCCGTTCACGTGGCGTCAGCCAACGCGACCAGGTGCGTGCCGTTATGCGGCGCAATAATGCAGACGACCACTGCCACAAGTCACGGGTTGCCTCATGCAAGCGCGTGTCGCCGAAGCGCCTCATCATCGCGCTGGCGGTGTCGAGTTGCGACTCATAAAGTCGACCAAACTCGCGCGACTTGGTCTTACCAGCCGGGGTGCCGCCTACAACACCGCGCCATGCCTAGCGTCATCCCCCGAGCGACGCGCTAGATTCACACATTCGAGCGACTGGTGCTTTTGTCCTGCCAGTCGCCTCGCGCTCAGTGCTTGCTGTCGCAGGGCGATCGCCTGCTCACGCGTTTTGGTCGTCTTGTTCAAGACGTATTCCCCGTGAAACCGTAAGCGGGCGACCCAGCGTTCTTTTTGGTGATCATACGACACGCCGATGGTGCCCGATCGGTTACGCTTCGAGCGGATCAGCGAGCTGTAATAGACTCCCGCCTCATTCTTGAACGCCGAGCCGTCGTGGTCCGCATACGGCAGTAGCGCCTGGGCGGCCATTTTGCGCGACGTTTCGACCCGCAGGCACCCGCAGCTGGCCACCAGCCCGTGGCGCAGGTGGTACCCTTCCACAACCTTGTGCTTCCCGCAGTCACACAGGCACTCCCAGCGGGCGTTGCGGTTGGCCGAGCGTTGCTTGGCCCGCCCCAGCACCGTCAGCCGGCCGAACCGCTGGCCAGTCAAGTCGATCAGTTGTTTGCGATTGTTCATTCTCTTCGGTCCTTTCACCCCCCGCCGCTTCATGCGGCTGGGCTTCAGTGGACCTCGCCAACAAGGTCCACAATAAAGGGGGACGGCTGCACCCAGCCGTTCCCCCCCAAAAAAGTTCAGTCATCAGCAGCCGTCAGCGCGTGATCGCGCTCACTTCGCTTCGTCATGCTTGCGCCGGGTCGCCCCGGCCAGGCCCATCAGCGCCATCACGCCCAGCCCACTCAGGGCCAGCGCAGCGTTCATGGCGTCACCGGTCTGCGGCAAGTGCGCAGTGGCCGCACTGGCTTGCGTCGTCGCGCCCGCCTGAGGCGTGCTGGTCTCACCTTCGCTGACCGTCACCGCGAGCTTCGGCTGCGTCGGTGTCTGCGTGCTGGTCGTCTGGTCGCCACCTAAGCGACTCGGCTGCCCCGGCGTCTTGGTCTCACCGCGATCGGTCGTTGGTGTCCGGTGGTCGTAATAGTCCGTCGCCGTCACGCTCAGGCCCGCTGGGATCATCGTCTGAACGACGACGCCACCAGCCACTTCGCCTGGCGTCAGGTTGTTGTAGTAATCCGCCGCCGTCACGCTCACCCCTGCCGGGATCTGCGTCTTCACTTGCACGCCGCCGGCCACTTCACCCGGTGTCAGGTTGTTATAGTAATCCGCTGCCGTGACGCTTACGCCTGCTGGGATCTGCATCTTGGTGATCAGGCCATCGCTCAGTTGACCGACCGGTGTCGCAGGCAAGTAGTCGTAGTAATCCTCAGGCGTCACACTCAAGGCGTCTGGGCTCTGCGTCTTCACTTGCACCCCGCCGGCCACTTCGCCCGGCGTCAGGTTGTTATAGTAATCTGCCGCCGTCACGCTCAGGCCCTCTGGGATCATCGTCTGCTTGATCGGGCCATCGCTGACTTCACCGGTCACAAACTGGGTCTTCGTGTAGGTCACGGTCACGACCGTATCCTGCGGCGTGCCGATCCCCGTCCCCGGGTAATCTGCGGCGATCAGCGACTGATCCGGCGTGTAGCCGGCGATCGTCGGCGCGGCTTCCGGACTGTAGACGCCTTGGGCGGTATAGACCGTCTCACCTTCCCCATTCGTGCTCGTGCGGTAGGTCACCGTCTGCGTAATCGGGTCTGCCAGCGAATTACCGGCTTCATCGACAAATACGATCGTGCGGGTGCTGGTCGTCGTCCCGTGGGTCACCGTCTCCGGGTCCTTGGTGTAGACGAAGGTGTGCGTCCCTTTTTGGAGCACGAAATTGCGCCACCAGTTGAAGCTCAGGATCAACTTCGCCTCTGGGCTAACGAAGTGGCCGATCGTATCGGCCGCCATATCGAATGACGGCTGCGTTGGATCGATCATGATCCCGTTATAGGCTAAGGCAATGCGGTCATTGAGATCGATCGCGCCGAACGCGATCGACTTGATGATCGCGCCAGTCCCATTCAGCCCGCGGTAGACGGTCAGGGTCTGCTGGCCGTAGTCGACCACGTAGGAGTTGGCCACGGCGCCCTGAACGTTAGCACCGTCGTTGAGCTGCGGCGTGTTGACCACCTCTTTTTGCAAGGTGTATCCGGTGACCGTCACAGCCCCCGGGATGACCCCGGCCTGCCACGTCGTCGTGGTCAGCGTCTGACTCGGTGCAATCGTCTGACCGGCCTCGTCGACATAGGTGAACGCCGCCCGGACTTTGTCCTCGCTGACCAGGTCCGTCGTTGGCGCCTCACCGACCGCCGTGTAGACGAAGGCATGCGTCCCCCCTACCGCGTTGAATTCCTGCCACCAGTCAATGGTGCGGTCGACTTTGACCGCCTCACTGCCGATGTTCGCGACCGTATCGGCCATAATGTCGAACGGCTGATCCGGATCGATCAAGATCCCGTTATAGGCAAAGCCGACCTTATCGTTGACTGTCATTTCGGAGAACGCGATCGCCTTGAGCAGCGTGCCCGTGCTGTTAGCGCCAGTGTAGGTAGTCAGCGTCTGCCGCGTGTAGTCAACGATGATCGAGCCGATGACACTGTCATCGAACCCCTCAAACTGGCCGTTGATCACCTCTTTTTCCAGCGTGCGACCGGCCACTTGCACCGCGCTTGGCACGATGTCGATGTGTGTCGCACTTGCAGTGAACGTCTTGGTCGGCGCCACTGTGTTGCCCGCCTCGTCCACATAAGTGAAGTCCGCCCGCACGCTCCCATCACTGGCCGGCGGGGTCGTCCCGTCGGCTGCCGGCTGATAGACATAGGTGAACTCGCCGCCGGCCGCGATGACCTGTCGCCACCAGTCGTAGACGAAGTCATTCTTGGCTTCGGGGCTGTCGAACTTGGCGATCTGATCTGCCGCCATGTCGAAGGGCTCACTCGGGTCAAAGTTAAGGCCGAAGTACGCGAGGCCGACCTTTTCCGCAGTCGTCAGCTCGCTGAACGTGAGGGTCCGATATAGCTCACCCTGGCCATCCTTGCCGGCGTATACCTTGAGCGTCTGCGTCGTGTAATCCATGACGAACGAGCCGATCTGACGCCCGGCGTCTTGCCATTCCGGCAGGTTGCTGACGACCTCCTGGCTGACCGTATAGCCAGCCACGGTAGGTGCGCTTGGGACCACGCCAGCGCCGGTCTTCGTGATTGTCATCGTCTGATCCGGCGCGATCTGCGCCCCTTGGCTGTCGGCCGCATGGAAGACTGCGGTCAGCGTCCCGTCCGCGGTCGGGGCCGCCTTCAGCTCCTCCTCGGTCATGTACACGTAGGAGTGGTCCCCACCGAGCTTAACGAACTGATCCCACCAATCCTTGACGAGAATATGCTTGGCGGTTTCGCTGACGAATTGCCCGATCTTGTCCGCCTCAATGTCAAAGGCCGTTCTTGGGTCGAAGTTGAATCCGTTGTACGCCAGGGCGACCTTATCCTTGTCGGACAGTGACGAGACCTGCAGGGATTTGACCACGCTACCAGTCCCGTTCGCCCCGGTATACGTGGTCAGCGTCTGCTGAGCGTAGTCGATGACGATGGAGTTGACCGACTGATCATGATCCACGGCCCCCGGCGAATTCACGACCTCCTTGGCCAACGTGTAACCCTCAACGGTTGGCGCACTTGGCACCACCCCACCATTGGTCTTGGTGATCGTCTGCGTCTGATCAGGGGCGATCTGCTCGCCTTTGGTGTTGACGTTATGGTACGTCGCAGTCGTCACGTCCTCATCGGTGGCCTGTCCGGTAGTCGCTGTGCTGCCGTTGGTCTGCGCCGTCGCCTGGTTGGTCGCGGCGGCTTGCGTCGGTGTCGACGTCTTGCGCGTTGCAGCCGGCGTCTGCGTCGTCGGCGCACTGGCAGTCGTGGTCGCACTGGTCGAGGCGGCCTCAGCGGTCCCTGCGCCCTGAGTGGCGGTGTCAGTCGCCGGCTGGTCTTCAGCGGCCTTGGCCGCCTGATCGGCCTTCGTCGGTGCCGCCGTTTGTGACGAGCGCAAGATCGCGGCGTGACTCTTGGCGATCATATCAGCGGTGCTCGTATCGGCATCGGTCGTTGTGGTCGCGGCTTGGACCGGGGTCCCGGTCACCGCGTACGTGCCGATCGCCGTCGCCAAGATGCCGGCGGTGACCCACAGTTTGCCAGATTTATACAGCTTGAAGTGCGCCTTCACCTCGCGAGGCGCGACGCGTTGGTCAAGTTTACTTGCTTTCATAGTGTCCTCCAGGTCATACACTCCGGATAAAGCTCCCCCAAAACTCCTGCGTCGCTCCTCGCGCCGCGGCGGCTGAGCGTGCCCGTCTGGGGCCACGCCGGCCGCTGGATCTGATCACGCAAGCAATTGCCTGCCTGCGACACCCGCCTCCTTTGCTAGTCGCCAATTCCAGTTTTTCAATAAAAAATTTGTAATCAGTGATTAACTAATATCTTAAACGCAGAAACGCTCGGCGGCGCTCAAACGGTCAAAAAGACCCAATTTTGGCAGTTTTATGTCAGCGTGCGCAAAAAAACGGCGATCAAGTCGCCGTCTTGCGCGATTCAGTCACATGGTCGAGAAGCCAAGTCTTGGTGCTGCTCACGGGCGCAACAGGGCGGTCCACGTGTTGCGGTTCGCGTCTAAGAGGCGCATGGCCCAGTTGCCTTCATCCGGCGTGATCTGCTGGATCTGCGCGCACAACGCCGTCCACTGCGGGGCGGCGGCCGCACGTCCTTGCGTCAAGACCTGCTCGATGTACGCCGCGTAGTGCTGCATGATCCCCCACAAAATGGTGTTCGCCCCGTATCGGACCGGAGCCCCGATCTGCCGAATCACCCGCGTCACAGCGCGCACCGCGCCGGCGTCCATCGACCGATACCCGACGGTCAACAACCCGGTCCAATACGCCGGCCAGATCGCCATTGGGGTCTGCCCGAGCATCGACTGTGGTTTTTTGACTGCGTTGACTAACCGCCGCATGGTCAACTGCGCAGACGCCAGGTCCGCGTGATCCCCTGCGTCCGCTAAGGTGTAGTAATCCCGGGTGTCCCATTCCTCGTACCCCGCCAGCAGCGTCAGCAGCTGCCTGGCGTACGGTCCGGCGGCGTCGTAGTGGCCAAGGGTCTCCTCACTGCTCATCATCACGACCAGCCACCCGGTCAAGAACAGCGGATTGTCGACCGCCACCGCCTGCTCATGCAGCGCCTTACTTTTAGCGGCAAAGTCGGGCGGCAGCTCGCCTTTTTGGGCGTACACCGGCAGCGCCTGCGCCAGTGAGGCCACGAGCGTCGACCAAAACGGGAGATCACGCGTCGTCACCAGCTCATCGAAGGCCACGTGAATGCAATCCAGCGCCCGGCAGAGCTGCGCCAACCGTAGCGACCCGCTGCCGTCCTGAAAGTGCCGGTAGACGTCGCGCGAGAACCCAGCGAGCCGACACAGCGACTTGATGCTGACGCCCTGCGCCCGCCGCAGCTGATCGAACCGCGCCCCGATGCCCGCCGCCGGGGTGTACGGCAGCGGTAACGGCGTTGCGCGGTGGCGCGGCCGGTGGTCATGATGATAGTCCCCTGCAGCCAACAGCGCCTGGCGCAGCGCCTCGAATTGATCCATCAGCTGGAGCGGCTGCGTCGCCGTCAAAGCCGCCATCGCGGCCAGCGTCGGCTGAAACACCGCCTCGATCGCTGTGGGCGTGACCTCAGGGGCCTCGAAGACGGTGATCAGTCGCTGACACAGCGCACTGGTCGCCTGGTGATCGTAGTCCGGATCCCACTTCATGCGCCGGATCGCCTGATCCCACGCCAAGGCCTGGCAGACGTTCTCACAGATGTGTGTCCGTGCCGCCGCCTGCACGTAGCCTGCCTGTAGCGGCACCGCCCAGGCCAAAAAGTAGTCGCTCGGTGCCCATGTCACCTTGTTCGGCGCGTCTGGAAAGCACATGTAGCGATCCATGCAGTGCGAGACCACCGACCAGTTGAGGTGTGGCTCGACGACCAAGAAACACTGGATCTCAAAGTTCGACCAGTGATCGCGCGTCTGCAAGGCGGTGATCACCGCCTTGGCCAGCGCCTGTTGGCGAGTCGGATCCGCGCTGAGCCGCAGGTCGAGGAGCTGGTCCAGCAGGCTAAAGTCGCTCTGCTCGGTCTGCTTCGCGTACGCCGCGATCCGCGCACGCATCGCGTCTGGCGCAGCCACCGCCCCCGGCGCTCGCAGCTGCGTCAGGAGCTCGTTTTGTGCGGTAGTGATCGGGAATAGCTCCCCCATCATCACCTCATGCAGGCGCTCGCTGGGGATCACGTGCAAAAACGCGAGCCACCGGCAAAATTCATCTACCGTAGGACTCGCCTCACCGCGCACGATCCGCTGATACGTGCGCGGGGAGAACCCGACATACGCGCAAAGGGCTTTGATCCGAATGTGATGTGTGGCCCGCACCGCTTCCAGGTACGCGCTGGTCGTCGCATACTGTGTCATTGAATACACTTCCTTATTCCATCATTAGCACTAATCATGCCCGCTGATCGGGGCAAAAACAAGTGGGCGGGAACTCGGACCAATAGCGTCCCAGGGCATTCGGATGCCGCCCGCTCGCGATTTACGACCATTTTCCCAGTTGGGGCGCTCGATAAAATAAATGATTATTTGCCACCACTTCAGTCACTTATACCCATCGTTAGCCGAGTGGACACAAAAACGCCCAGCGCAGACTGCACGTCTGTCGCTGAGCGCTAGCACTTGCCTCTATCAGGATCGATCTGCCTTCCGTCGCTTGCGGAACCCATCCAGCCCCAGCAGGAGGCCAAGGACGGTCAACCCACTCAGCGTCAGCGCCAGATTGTGCGCTTCCCCTGTTTGCGGGAGCTGCCGCGCTTGCCGGTCACCCGTTGTGCGGGTCGCCGCGCCGTGGGCTGGTGTGCGGTGCGCATCATCATTCACCTGTGTCACGCTCACACCCTCTGGCACTTGCGTCTTCACTTGAACACCACCGTCGACTTCACCTGGGGTCAGGTTGTTGTAGTAGTCTTCTTGTGTCACGCTCACACCGGCTGGCACTTGCGTTTTCACTTGAACACCACCGTCGACTTCACCTGGGGTCAGGTTGTTGTAGTAGTCTTCTTGCGTCACGCTCACACCGTCTGGGATCTGCGTCTTCACTTGAACACCACCGTCGACTTCACCTGGGGTCAGGTTGTTATAGTAGTCTTCTTGTGTCACACTCACGCCCTCTGGCACTTGCGTCTTCACTTGAACACCACCATCAACTTCTCCTGGGGTCAGGTTGTTGTAGTAGTCTTCTTGTGTCACACTCACGCCGTCTGGCACTTGCGTTTTCACTTGAACACCACCATCAACTTCTCCTGGGGTCAGGTTGTTGTAGTAGTCTTCTTGTGTCACACTCACGCCGTCTGGCACTTGCGTCTTCACTTGAACACCACCGTCGACCCCACCTGGGGTCAGGTTGTTGTAGTAGTCTTCTTGCGCCACGCTCACGCCCTCTGGCACTTGCGTCTTCACTTGAACACCACCGTCGACCCCACCTGGGGTCAGGTTGTTGTAGTAGTCTTCTTGCGTCACGCTCACGCCCTCTGGCACTTGCGTTTTCACTTGAACACCACCGTCAACCCCACCTGGGGTCAGGTTGTTGTAGTAGTCTTCTTGTGTCACACTCACGCCCTCTGGCACCTGCGTCTTCACTTGAACATCACCATCGCCGACTTGACCAGTCGCATTTTTCTTGTAGGTGACCACTTCTTCTGAATCCGTCGGCCGCGTCACGCTCGGTGCGGGCACCAGCTCGGCCACCTGCTTGCGATCCGGCGTGTAGCCTGGGACCGATGGACTATCGACAGCACCATAGACGCCGTGTGCCGTCGCCACCGTTGCGCCGGTGACTTCATCGGTCGTCGTCACCCAAGTGATGGTCTGCTGCTTGGCTGCTGGCGCGAGCGTCTGATCCGGCCCGTCGATCTTGTAGGTGATCGTCCGGGTGGTCTCGAGCGTCGCATGGGTCAGCTGATGCGTTACCTTGATCTCGATGATCCCGGTGGCCTGCGACAAGGTGACCGTTCCGCCGGCCACTTGCCCCGACGCCAGAACGTATCCGGCAAGGTCCGAGAGGTCCGCCGTGTAAGTGAGCGTCTGATCGGTGACACCAGGTAGCGTCGTGAACTTGACGATGCGGCCGTCAGTCTGGTCGACATAGTTGAGCGTCACGCTGGCGCGGGCTGGCGTGTACGTCACCGTAGCCGCCGCATTCTGCGGGGTGCCGACCACTGCCGCCGGCCACTGCGCCGCCACTTGAGCTTCATCCGGCGTGTAGCCGGCGAGCGTCGGGCTGGCGACCGCCGCGTAGCCGCCTTGGGCCGTCGCCACGGTGGTCCCGGTCACCTCATCGGTCACCGTGTCCCAGCGAAGCGTCTGGACTTCGGCCGCTGGCGCCTTGGTCTGATCGCCCCCGGCGATCTTGTATGTGATCGTCCGGGTCGTCTCCGCCGTGCCGCGGGTCAACTGGTGGGTCAGGTGGATCGTCACACTGGTCGTTGATGGGCCTAGGATGACCGCACCCGTTTCGGCCTGGTTTTTGGCCAAAACGTACCCGTCGGCCAGATCGGTCAGGTCAGCGGTGTAACTGAGCGTCTGATCGGTGACCCCGGTGTGCGTCTCGAGCTTGAGCACCGCACCCGTGACATCATCGACGTAATCGATCGCCAAGGTCGCAGGCGCCGCCGTGTACGTCACCGTAGCCGCCGCATTCTGCGGGGTGCCGACCACCGCCGCTGGCCACTGCGCTGCTACTTGATCTTTATCTGGCGTGTAGCCGGCGAGCGTCGGGCTGGCGACCGCCGCGTAGCCGCCTTGGGCCGTCGCCACGGTGGTCCCGGTCACCTCATCGGTCACCGTGTCCCAGCGAAGTGTCTGGACTTCGGCCGCTGGCGCCTTGGTCTGATCGGACCCGGCGATCTTGTATGTGATCGTCCGCGTCGTCTCGGCCGTGCCGCGGGTCAGCTGGTGGGTCAGGTGGATCGTCACACTGGTCGTTGATGGGCCTAGGATGACCGCACCCGTTTCGGCCTGGTTTTTGGCCAAAACGTACCCGTCGGCCAGATCGGTCAGGTCAGCGGTGTAACTGAGCGTCTGATCGGTGACCCCGGTGTGCGTCTCGAGCTTGAGCACCGCACCCGTGACATCATCGACGTAATCGATCGCCAAGGTCGCAGGCGCCGCCGTGTACGTCACCGTAGCCGCCGCATTCTGCGGGGTGCCGACCACCGCCGCTGGCCACTGCGCCGCCACTTGATCTTTATCCGGCGTGTACCCGGCGAGCGTCGGGCTGTCAACCGCCGCGTAGCCGCCTTGGGCCGTCGCCACGGTGGTCCCGGTCACCTCATCGGTCACCGTGTCCCAACGAAGCGTCTGGACTTCGGTCGCTGGTGCCTTGGTCTGATCACCCCCGGCGATCTTGTATGTGATCGTCCGGGTCGTCTCGGCCGTGCCGCGGGTCAGCTGGTGGGTCAACCGCACCGTCAGGTCGTCGGTATTCCCGGTCGCGATCGTGTAGGTCAGCTCACCCGCTTGACCAGCCGCCAGCTCATACTGCGGCACCGCTTCGACAGTGTAGGTCCCCGTTTCGCCAAGCCGCCCCGCCACTTCATCAGTCTGGAGCGTCTCGCCAGTGAGGACATCGACATAGGTGACCGTCAGCACGTCGGTCAGTGGCGCCAGTTCATACTGAATGTACGCGCCATCGAAGTCGCCACGCATCACGAGGTCGCCCGCCGTCGCTGCGTCCGCTAAGATCTGGTTGGTCCCACCAGCGACCAACTTCAACGGCTCACCGCTCAGCTGGTAGCCGGCCGGGATCAGCGTCTGGTCTACCGCTGACAGCGCATCCTGCGTCGTCGGATAGTCGGCAAAAACCGGATCGACCTGTTCCGCTAGCGTCCGACTCAGGTCTGTCAAGTCGACGTACTGGTCAGCGCCCGCCGCATCAACGTAGTGGAAGCGCGCGTTGAGCGTTGAGTGCCCAGTGATCGCGATCGACGCCGCGCGGTCATCCGTGCTCACGACCAACGACGGGGCGAAAAAGCCTGTCTGCAAGTAGCCGATCGTGCCCACCAGAGAGGCTTCTGGCACGCTGGTCTGGCCTTGGATCGCCAGCCGGCCGGTGGTCGTGTTCGCCGCCAGTCCGTCCACTTGGATATACAGCGAGCGGATCGCTGTCCAGTCGGTCACCTGATCAGCCGTCACGTAGCCAGTGGTGTCGAAGCTAGTCTGATCCTTCGCCAGCACGGCTTGCGTCGTCGCGTAGTAGACCGTGCCGGTGATCCCGGCCGGAAGTGACACTGGACCGGTCATCTGGAAGGTGAACGTTGAGCCGTTTTGACCCGTCTCCGGCAGGTTGACCACCGTGGCCACGGTCCCACTGATCACCTCGCCCGTGTTGTTCGTCAGCGAGGTATAGAACGTCAGTGGGTTGGTGCTCGCCTTATCGCTTTGTGCGTTCGTCACCGGGTTCGGCTCATCTGCTTGCGCTGAGGAAGCCCCATAGACCCCTGGCACCGTAGTGATCGCCCAGTCAGCGGTCCCCAGCAGGATCGCATTGGCGTCTCCGCCTGTCAGTGACAGATCGGTCACGTTCGGCTGCGACACGCTTGTACCGTAGCTCGCTGCAACGATCTGCGTGACTGGCGACGTCATGTACAGCGCAAACTGTGACGTGCCCGCGAGTGCATCTGCAAGGTTTTCTAGTGAAATACTTGCCCCAGCGCCAGTCGTGCGCGTGTTGATCGATTCGCCGGTGCCCGTGTAGTCCACCTTGACCACCGTGCGTCCGTCATCCGCCTGGAACTGAGTGATCGTTGGGTGGCCGGCGACTCGCGGCTGTCCATCGTGCTCAGAGCTGAGCGTCGCTTGGATCGAGGTGATCCCCGTGTCCTTCGGCAGAACGAAGTAGAGGATCGGCTCGAACACCTCTTCCGTCGTCAGCGTGTAGTTCCCGGAGCCCATCATCGTCACATAGCCGCCGGCTGCGCCAGCAGACTTATCCCCGTGATAGACATAAGCGGTCGCCCGAGCGCTTGCCGCCGTGACCGTCTGGGTGTGTGAAAAAGCGTGCAGCTGGTCGTCGATTCCGGCCAGCGTGACCGTTGTGGTCAGCTGGTCGTCTAACTCGACCGCCGTCCCGTCATCGTAAGCAGCGCTGAGGTGCCCGTAGAGGGTAAACTTGCCACTGGCCGCCCCGGCGTCCACGAGATCCGGCGTCAGGACCGCCTGACGGATCGCCGCCGTGCCAGTGCGCGTGATCACGCCGCCAGCCGCCACGGTCCCGGTCTCTGTCGTCCCATCCGCCAGTGTCAGCGTGTACTGATAGCTCATCGTCTGCGGCAGGTATGCACTCGTCGAAGCGTCCGCGGCGGGCACAGCGAGCCGGTCGGCATTGTAGCCATCCGGGACCGTGATCGTGATCGTCAGCGCCGACGTTGCCGCAGCAGCGTTGTAGTTGACCGTGAAGGTCTCCAACGCTTCGGGATCGTTGGTCAAGTCGCCGTCCAGCAATAGTTGGCTCGATGCGGCCGAGCTGTTTCCCTTGAGCGCGACCTCCACATTCACGGCGCCCGCATCGCCGGTCGGCAACAGGTTATCAGTCCATGCCGCACCGGTGGTGAACGTCAGCGTGTCAGTCGGGTCATCGCTGATCTGTTGGACCATCGTTGCGACGCCACTGGCAGTCAGCGGCGTCGCGGTGTCAGCCTGTGCCACGGCATAAGCCCCGGCGATCAAGTATCCGCGCTTGTTGTCAAAGTTTTGACCCCCAGCGCCTTTGGGGACCGTGATCACCAGATCATGCCCCGCGCCGCCGTCTTGTACGATCGTCGTGCCGTCAGTGAAGCCATTCAGCTTATCCGTCAGGGCCTGATCCAACACGAACCCCGTTGGGACCGGGATCGTCACCGTCGTGCCGTAGTTGACCGCCGAGTTGACTAACAGCGCAGAATTCGCCTCATTGCCCACCCCGGTCGTCTCGTTGACGTCAAACTCATAGACATATGTCGTGTCTGGCAGGATCCCGGCCACAGTGGCCACCGACGGGTTCACCCGAGTAGGCGTCGCCAAGTCAGCCTGTGGGGCCACGACCTGAGTGATCTGATAGGTCCCGATCTGCTCACCGTTGAGTGCGTATGTGCCACTGAGCGTCGTCGTCCCGACCTCATCGAGCGGCGTGACCTGTGCCCGTCCGTTGCCCTTCATCGGGACCGTGATCGTCTGCTGGTAGCTCCCGCCGGCGGTGAACACATTCGTGACTGTGAGTGACCCATCCGCATTCGGGCTGACCGTGGTGGTCCCCTGCTGCGGCGCGAGCTTCGTGACCGCGACGTCTTCCGTTTCACCCAAAACAGCCGTGCTGGCCGGGACTGTGATGCTGAAGGAATCTCCCGCTGTCGCCTGCATCGCATAGGTGATCTCTAAGCTGTTGGCCCCACTGTTATACCCGATCGTGTCCGTGGACGTCGTCACCGACGCCCGCGCTGTGCTCGGCGCGGGAGCTGGCGCAGGCGTCGCTTGTGCCGTGGCGGCCGGGGTCTGGCCCGTCACGCTCGGCTGGGCGACCGTCTGCGCCTGCACTGCAGGTGTCTCGTCCGTGGTCGCCGACGTCGTGCCTGTCGCGACTGGCGCCGCAGTCGTCGTACCTTGATCCGCTTGAGTGGCCGCCTGAACGGTCAGCGTTCCCGCCGCAACGTTCGCTGCCGATAGTTGCACCGTCGGATTGGCTGCCTGCAGCGCCGCCAGCCCCTGCGTGCTGAGCGTCACCGGATATGTCCCCGGCTGATCGATCTGGACTTGGCTATAATCGAAATCTGCCGCCGTCCAGTCTGGGGCAGTCAGATCCTGCAGCGTCACCGGCATCACCAACTGATCGAGTGCCGTTGCGCTCGTGATGGTCTGCGCCGCGACAGTCGCTGCCGTACCGGTGCGCATCGCCGTGGCCTGCGCCACGGCGGGCGTGCTCGTCGCCGCGGCGCTGACCGTCATCTCATCGGTGTCATCTGCCTGCACAACACTTTGCCGTTGCACCATCAGCATGCCCGCAAACAGCAGACTTGCACCAGCAACTGCCCAGGACTTGCCTGATTTATACATCCGGTAATGACGCTTTTCATCCATCAGATCTTGTGAAAGTTGACGATAAGGTTTATTTCGCATCGGGGGTTCCTCCTACCGACTTCAGTTTGAGCTAACGATTAAATTAAGCTCAGTGTATCATTAGGCGTTTCCTCAACTGAGTCAATATTTGTAAGAAACCTTTGCATTTTTTGTATTTACGAATGATTATATAAATTTTCGGGAAATTCACCGACTAAAATGCCGGTCCGACCCGCGTTACAAGCCCGACTACCCGTCCGCGCTTTTGCGTTCGCGCCTGCACGTGGTCAATGACACCAAAAAGGCGTGCCCACGGTCGGTCACTAGGTGATCGACTGCGGGCACGTGTCTTTGGTCGCGCCTATAGTGAGCGGCTGGCTGGGCGACAGGTTGGGGAGCATGGCGCTTGTCTAGTCAGTTAGCAATCGCGATGCAACGCTGAACATCAGGTATCTCATGGACCTGACGACCAGGCATTGATCACATTTCGTATTCAGTGATCAGTTGCTCCTGCCCAACGAACTGGCCTAGTATCCAAATATTATCCCGCTCGATCTAAAGACATAGACCACTGACCGGCAAAGCCTGCTTTCGCTGTGAGTTGATCCTGCTCCTGACGTTGATCTAGGTCAACACGTTCCGTAGCGTCTAGAGAGTTAATAGTTGCATCCTAGGGAAACGCCGACTTTAGCATATCGGCGATCATCCCCCGTATCCGCTGGAAAAACAGACACCGCAACTGAAATCTCCGCACCAAACGGAGGATCACCACCGCATCCGCGGGGAATACCTGTCGTCGAGCGTGATCGGCACCCCGTACTTTGGATCATCCCCGCATCCGCGGGGAATACTTCGGCCTCTTGGCTTGTGCCGCTTGCTCGTTTGGATCATCCCCGCATCCGCGGGGAATACACCGGAACCGCTGAAAAGCACGCCGATGGGCTGGGATCATCCCCGCATCCGCGGGGAATACGCAAGCCGTATATACACTAGTCGCACTAAACTGGGATCATCCCCGCATCCGCGGGGAATACGTCGGAGAGTTGAAAGTCTGAGCGACCTCTTCAGGATCATCCCCGCATCCGCGGGGAATACGTATTCAGCGTTTGAACAAGCAACATCGCAACGGGATCATCCCCGCATCCGCGGGGAATACTCAAGCGTGGTGGCGAGCAGGCCTCAGAATCAAGGATCATCCCCGCATCCGCGGGGAATACACTCTGCGTTGCCCTGGGGAGGGTTTTCGCGGGGGATCATCCCCGCATCCGCGGGGAATACACATCACCCGCTGACAGCGTCGAGTTGCTCGGGGGATCATCCCCGCATCCGCGGGGAATACTTGGCGAGGTCAACCATCCAGCGCCGCGGCGTAGGATCATCCCCGCATCCGCGGGGAATACGCGTCATGTCCCGGCTCAAAATCGGGGTGAAAGGGATCATCCCCGCATCCGCGGGGAATACTGCTCTTTGGAGTTGGATAAAACGATCACGTCGGGATCATCCCCGCATCCGCGGGGAATACCTCGGTAAAGGATGCCACGTTGTCTGCGACTAGGGATCATCCCCGCATCCGCGGGGAATACGCTAAAGTACCCCTGGGCCAACCTCGTGGTGATGGATCATCCCCGCATCCGCGGGGAATACAGGCTGTACGGGCCGCAAAGGCTGGCGGCCTGAGGATCATCCCCGCATCCGCGGGGAATACGAGCTTCATCTTGGCAGCGCGGCCGGCGAGAAAGGATCATCCCCGCATCCGCGGGGAATACGCGCACCGGAGGCCTGACTAGATGGCAGTCAGAGGATCATCCCCGCATCCGCGGGGAATACACTAAACGATCCCTGAGCTACCGCACTTTGCAAACTCACACACCCCGAGTTTCAATCACTTTGCGCGACCGATTGATCGGTTAGAAACCGAAGAGCCCCTCTCGAGGGACCCCTCGTCACCACTTACTCATCCGCGTCATCGCAGACTAAAGTTTCAGTGCGCCACCCTCGATCAGCTTGTCCGCCAATCGCAGCGTCGCTCGCGCATCGCTCAGCGCCTGATGTGGCTGCTCGTTGACTCCTCCATACTGCTTTAAGACCGTGCTCAGTTTAAAGTTGTCCAGGAATGGCTCGGCCTTCATCACGTTTGGCTTCACATCGATCATCTTATTCGGCCAGCGTGCCTGCCCGACCCGCTGCAAGGCGTTCAACAAGAATGCCTCATCGAAACGCAGGTTGTACCCGATGACGGGCAGCAGGCCAACAAAGTCACTCAGCTCAGCGAGGACCGCCGCCAGGGGGCGCCCGCTTTTGACCAACTGATCGTGTGACAAACCGGTCAACGTCGTCACGGCTGATGGGATCGCCGCAACATCACTGACAAGCTGATCGAAACGGCTTTCTCGCCCGTCTGCATCGCGCTTGACCGCCCCGATCGCAATGATCTGATCATGGGCTGGATCCAGTCCGGTCGTTTCTAGATCGAGCGCGACCAGTGCAGGTGCAGCCGCGTGCTCTGGCTCGACTTACCGGCGTCGTCCTTGATACTTATGGGCCTGATGAAACTTGGCGGCTTGGCTGAAGCCCGGGTCAACGGTCGTGTCGGTATGATCGCGCCGCATCATAAAGGGCAGCCCATCGTAGTCGACGACCGCATGATCTGCCCGGGTGGTCAGGAACTGGTACCCCAATTCATTTTGGGCGTTGAACACCATGGTCGCCTCGCCGTGACCGATGTTGGCCAACACCCGCTGCCACAAGCGATCGCGTACACGCGCACTGACGTTGCCGACAAACACGCCGGTTTGGATCTCGCTGTACCATTTGGTCAGATCGCCGCGCAACGAGGGCGGCACCTTAGATAGTGTGAGTACGATCATGAGCGTGGCTCCCCGCTGAACTCGTGGTACGCGACACCGAACTTCTGCAACCCCTGCTTATCGTCCCACAGACTGATCTGATCTGCATCGATTGCCTCGGTAATCGGCTCTCCCATCAGCCGCTTTAGGTCACCGACCATGCGCAGCATCAGCTTGCCGTCAACGAATGCGTCCCGCACAGCGTGACGCGTGAGCGCGCCGATATCATCGCCAGTCTGCGCCTGCGCCACCACTTGAAACGCGATGGGGATCGTCACTTCCGCTTTGTAGAGGTCGGCAAAATCGTAAACGAACGACAGGTCATGCCCTGTATGAACGAAACCCAAGCCCGGTGACATACCCAGCGCAACGATCACGCTGTACGCTAACCCGTACAGCGCTTGATGGGCTGACGAAAGCGCCTGATTGATCGGCGTCCCGGCGGCAAAGTCATCAGGATCGTACGTGCGTTTATCCCATGCCACACCGGTCCGCTTCGATTGGTCGAGGTAGACCCGCCGGACCCGCGCCCCTTCCTTGCCGCGCAAGGCTTGCATGGATAGGCCGCTGACATCTTGATCCGGGAATCGCATCTGGTACATCTGCCGCGCGACCGCCACCCGCATGCGGACATTGGATACGCGGCGCGCTTGCGCCTCAAGTAAGCGTGAGGAATGATTCAGCGCTCGGCCGTGTGCATACTGCCGGATCCCGCGTTCGCCGACCCAGATCACGCTCATCCCGCAGTCGCCCATCAGTTCCATCGCCCGATGCGTGACGTCGACGCCGGGACCGAGCATCAAGACGCTGACCAGCGCGGCGGGGACGAAAACCGTGCCGCGACTGTCGGCGACAGTGATCGCACTGTCCTGTCGGCTGATCTTCGCGTGTTCTAAGTACAGGAACGTTACCCGGTCACGGACCCGCGGCAACTCGGTCAGCGTTGGCTTTTTGGCGCCCGCCTTGATCTCACCCATGCATTCACCCCGGGATCACGGTCATCAGACCCATCCCGTACGCCTTCTCTCGTCCGATCCCCGTCACCAGCGTCTGCTTGAACACCGCCAGATCGGTGATCGTCAGCAGGCCCTCATACGACACGCGGCTCATCCGGACTGCGCGCGTCCCTCGGTGCCGCATCACCGGATGATCGCGGCTGACGAGATCGAATGCACGGTCCGGGTCATCCCCCGGTCGGCCCAGCGCGAACCCCAATCGGTCTGCCCGCTCGGCCAGCCACTGCCGCTGCTGCGCCACGGTGACGTGCGGGTAGACGCGCCCGCGCGCCCCGTCTGGTTGGGGCGCCGCATACGTCGGGTTCGCGGTCAGCCGGAATTGCATCTGCTGACCGCCCTGAAGCGTGGCCAAAAACGGTGCGTAATCCTTCGTCTGTGCGAATCTAGGGCTACCGTATTGGCCAAGCACAGCCAGATCCGGTTGCGTGTCACTCAACACGAGCAGAAACAGCCGGCCCCGAAGCTGGTCCAATCGCCAGAGGTGGCGCGGGCGCGCCGATGTGGCCTCGGTCCAGCTGAAACTGCGTTCGACCAGGTTATGATAGGCGCCCAGATGACTGAGTTCCTTGGTTTTTTGTCGGTTCGTTAGGTCGATCTCAACTCTTGATAGATACATAGCGACCTCCTTTCAGACGCGTGACCAGATGTCGTGGATCGTCTCCGGCAGCGGATGCACCGGGTTAGTCACCGGGACACTCAGGGTGCGTACACTGCGAAAACTCGACCGGCGATCACGCTGGTCGAACGACTCGACTTGATCCTTCACGAGGTGCGTCGGCCCTTTTTCGAGCAACTGCGCGTCTGCGTACAGCTCAAGCTCGATCGTCTCGTCGGCGCGCTTACGCTTTTGGTACCACAGCGACGCTTGCCATGGCCAAGTCGTCAACACCGCCACCGGGTCTTGCGCATCGATCAGCTGGACATCCAGCACGCCGGCCGGCACGTTCGCACGGCGGCCGAGAAACAGCGCGAATTTCGGGTGCCGCAACGCATCGGCGAGCCGGGCGATCAGAGCCTCATCGTCACTGCCGATCGCAACGACAAACACGGCGTCTTGGATCAGGTCCCGATAGCTCAGCTTGGACGCACGGCCCGGTTTCCATTCGACCGTCTGGAACTCGGTCATCATCTCCCCGGGCTGATCGATCCGCACCGCGAAGGCAAGCTGGTTGAGCGTCAACAACCGGGGGTCCTCCCGCCGATAACCGAGCGCTGCCCCCAGCAGACCGATGATCGCGCTTTTGGAAGGGTGGTCATCACTGGTCCGGCGCGTAAAGGTCGCTTCGTTCCCGTAAGCCTGCAGGGGCCCGGTGAGCCTAATCGCCAGCGTTTTCATCTTGGGCCACCTTCTCCAGTGCTGCTTCGACTTGCGCCAACAGGTCCGTCAGGTTGGCGACTCGATCCGTCGCCTCAGATGCATACGCCGTCATCGTGACCGCCAACAGCGGTGCCTCAACGTACTGCAGAGCATCCTGTGCTGCCTGCTTGAGCCGCTTGATCGAGCCCTTCACGTACCCTTCCGTCCCAGCGTGGACCGGTTCTTCGAACGCCGAGACCAGGTTCACCGGTGTGTCGCGCCGCAGTGCGATCATGACGTAGTTCGGCAGCGTCTTGTTGGCGAATGTGTTCTGCTTCCCCGTCGGCATCGACAACAGGAAGCTCTTGATGAAGCGCAGGGCCCCTTGGATCGTCGCCGCATCCCCGATGTTGTGGCGCAATTCGTGTAAGTTCAGGTTCGCGTACCGGTACAGCGTCGAGGAGTTGTACTCGATCGTCCCGAGCATCGCCGCACCACTGCTATCTTCTGGCTGCAAGTCATCCAGGGCGGTGAAGTAGTCGAATTCGGGCACGATCTCATGCGTCGAGACCGCGTGTGCGACTTGCGCCGAAGCATCCACATTGAGCTCAGGGTCGTCTGCGACCATGCGGCCGAACAAGGCGGTATCCAGCGATTGGTCTGCCTTCAAGGCGGCCTTCAATGCCTTTTTGTCCTCGTACTGGTCGTGGGCCAACGCATATTGCGCCAGCTTCTCGACCTGACCGCGGCTGATCAAGAGCAAGGCGCCTGTCTGATCGCTCTTGTCCGTCTTGATCCCAGCCGCATTGATCAAGTCACGTGCCTTGGCCGCGGCCACGTCGTCTGCAATGCCTGCATCCTGACGCTGGATCTCTTCCGTCAGCAACTTCACCGCGTCCTTGGTCCGGATCCCGGCCGGCGTATCGCTGTGATCATCCGCGTTGAATGCCAGGCGGATCGCACGCTTCCAGCTCTGAGAGGACACACGGGCGCGGGTGACCCCGCCGTAGATCGCCGTCTTAGGCGAACCGGCGTCGTCGCGGTTGAGGTTAGACGATGGCACGGTCTGTAACACGTTGATATCGAGATATAAGTTATTAGTCATTAGGCTTCCGTCCCTTCAGTTGACTGTGTTGACTCGAAGTAAAAATCCTGCCCCCAGATCAAGCGGACCTGGGCGGCTTCGCGGTACCCTCGTTGGAACCAATACAGGTCTTGGCCCAGTCGACCATAGTCGATCTGCACACCCGGCTGGTTGGCCCGCACCATCCCCACCAAGTGGGTCAGGGCGTTCATCACGGCGCCAAACTGGGTCATCGCCAGCGCCTGTTGTGTTCGGCGGTCAACGGCAACGACGCGCTTAGGGTCGCGCTTCAACCGGGCGACCGCCGTGAAGAACGGGACGCCCGTGGCGTCGGCATCAGTCGTCCCTCGTGACGCCGGTGCGTACACACACGCCGTATTGCTCTGCTGGTGTAGCGCGTAGAGCCGGACCGCAGCGTACACCGCGTTTTCTGCCGGCGTCGGGGTCCCGTCGCGGCTGAGCAGCTTCTCAGGCAGGCGCTGCATCACCAGCGGCCAGAACTTCTGCGCCTTGGGGCTGCTGAATGACGCCGCCCCGCGTAGACTAGCGAGTATCGCTTTATCCGGGTCACCGTTCGCATACAGTGTCTTGGTGATGCTCACTGTGACTGATTCGATCGTTCGTTCCATGCTCATCCTCACCTTCCACTCTCTGCCAAATGCCGCTTGACACTTGCCCTCACTCGGCGCTCCGCCAAGACGATGTTCGTGTACCGTGCTTTACCTTGATCCTGACCGACCGTGATCCCGCGAATGTCTCTCGAAGACGTCTGCTGCATCACTTCTGCCAAGGCGGCGTTCACGACGCGCCTCAGCTCGGCCTTCCACAGCGCCAACTTCTCGTCTCGGTCATCTTGGTTGGACAACCCCGCCAGCCACTGCTTGAACGGTGCGTTGAGCTGCGCGTAGAAGCGCGCGCTTTGCCGGTTCGCGAACTCGGTCCCGTCGATCCCCCGGATCGTCGCCACCTCTTTGACAAAATGATAGTAATCCGTGCCGACCTGCTGTGTGCGATCGATCGCCCGTTCGATCCGCGCCGGCCAGTAATCGGCACCACCGTCAGGATCGAACAAGACCGCCGCTTGGATCGTCATCTCATCCGCCACTTCGGCGACTGGGGCCTGAGACGTCGCATTCCCGTCGCTGATCAGGGTGATCCCCGTGAGGTGGACCGCATTCTGGGCCGTCAGGCGGTCTTCATTCACCAGCTTGTGCAACCAGCTGACGACACCGGGTTCGTGCACTTTTTGGTCTGTCTGCTCACCCTGCACCGCCACGTACTGCCCGAAGTTCCGCCACATCGCCTTATTCAGGCTGGCGACGCTTTTTCTTGCCGGCTTGAACACCGGCGGCTTATCCTTGTCCGCCCACTTCCAGACCGTCATCGGTTCAACGAAGGCGTTCGTCGCGTCCACGCCGGGCAACCCACCGCTGAAGATCATTGGGGTCCCAGCGTCTGACCATTCGATGTGCAAAATCCGCGACCACATCGTGTATAGCGCGGCGACGTTATCAGGCAACAGTTGCTTTTTGATCCAGTCGACATACGCGACTTGGTCGGGGAATTCCCACTGCGGCCGCTGAATATGGTACGCCGTCGTTTCCGCAGGCACGAGCACCAAGTTCAGCATGAGCGTCTCGAACAAGTCACGACCGCTGATGAACACCGGGTTCAGGCGATACGTCCAGCCCATCGACACCGAGAACTTCTCGGCCGTCTTGATCTTCGTCTTATCCGTCACCCCGGTGAACTGGTGGTAGGTGATCAGCCACCGCACCAACTCATCCAGCGCCAAGACCTGCTTGTATGCCTCGGTTTTGGCGGCAAAAACCGCGCGTGAATTGCCACTCTCCGAGATCCGCCGGTCGATCTGCTTGACGTCGACGGTCCCCTTGCCCATGCTGATCTGCTTGTCTGCCGGCACGAGCTGATCGTACTGCGCGGCCGTGACCTGATAAAAGGGTTGCGGCCCGAAGAAGTCGAACCGGTCCTGGTAGCGGCGCAGGTACTGCACAATGCGGTCCGTGAACTCACCATTATCCTTGAGCGCCTGCCAAGTCGCCATCAGGTCGTCTTCGTCATAGTCGTCTTGAGCGACCGCCAGCGGCTGCATCGTCTCCGCGTCGACCTGCAACCACTCATAGGGCTGGTCAGCCTCATCATAACGCGAGTAGACCGTCTGTACGATGGCCAGCAACAGTCGCAAGATCGCCAGGTCCTGCGCACGCATCTCGCCCGCCAGGCGGCGATACGCCCCGACGTGCGTAAATAGGGTCAGGATCGACACCGTCTCGACCGTATCGCCTGCCTTGGTGATCACCTTGATCCACGGATCGGTGACCAAGTTAAACTGCAGATTATCCATGATTACCTTCCTCTTTCGTATACATCAGCCCCAGGTGCGGCGAGTAATGCAGCCGGTAGCCGTCCAGTTCAGCCTCCGCCTGTTCATCCAGGATCAGGGCCAAGGCACCACGCAACCAGCTACTGGATCGCCACTGCGGCAAGTGCGCGGCCGTCTGGTCCTCAAGCGTGCGGATCGTGGCCTCGATGTTCCACCTCTGTGAGAAACGCTGCGGCAGTCGCATGATCTGCGCCGCGATCGTGGCCTCTGCACACTGAGCAAGTGGTCGGCCATCGATCAGTTGCGCACCAGTGCGCGTCTGCTTGATCACGATGACTTCAAGGCTTTCGTCGATATCGCGCACGGCCGCCACACCGCGCTGATCGGACTGGTCCACTCCAGGCAATGTGCCGCCGGCCTGCCACTTGTGCAGCGTGGCGCGCTTCAGCTTCTTGGGGGGCGCCAGGCGAAACGTTGTGGCCCGAGCTTCCTTCTGCTCGATCAGCGTCTCGAACGCCGCCTTAGCCGCCTCGAGCCCCGGGAACGCCGGCTCGTCCGTGAAGGCGTAGACCCGCTGAACCAATGGTGAAATATCGTCAGGGAGCCGGATCTCCGACGGAAGCGCCGCGTCCGTACGCATCAACAAGTACGGCGTATAGATCGCTGCGTTCGCTTCACCATAATCCCCCGGCGCAAGAATGCCCATCACCACCATCTTCGGTGCCTTCAGCGCAGCCGGTCGCTGACGCTGGTGGCGGTGCAACCGACCGGCGCGCTGCAGCAGCAAGTCCATCGGGGCGATATCCGTGAACAGAATGTCGAAGTCAATGTCCAGCGACTGCTCCAGCACCTGCGTACCGATCACGATCAGTCGGTCGGGCCGCTTGACCCCGGCCTTGCCGATCAGTGTTTCCAGTTGATCCTCGAGCTTCGTCCGGTCGGGCGCCAAGAAACTTGAATGGAGGATCAGCGTCGGGATCTCCGGCGGGACCAGCTGCGCAAGCGTCTGTGCCCGCTGCACCGTGTTCACGATCACGCCAGCCACGCCTCCGGCTGCGATCGCGCGACACACGCGGTCGACCAGCCCCTCCGGATCGTCGTCGTGTCGCTCGACCTGGATCGTCAAGTCCGCCTGATCGGACGGGCCGGGAAAATCGGTGATCTGGTGGACCTGCTGTCCGTCCAGCAAGGTCACTAGCGGGTAAGCTTCACACGCCTGCTGCGCATCCGATAGCCTCAACTTGGCGTTGAACCGACCATGGTAGTACGCCCCCAAGAGCTCATTGCGGCGCGCAATCGGTAACGTTGCCGACAAAATCACGACAGGTACGTGATACGCCCCCAGCCACTCCAGGGCCCCATCCAGATACGTCAGCATGTACGTATCCACCGCGTGGACCTCATCGATACAGACGACCTTGCCTGAGAACCCGAGGTGACGCAGCGACAGGTGCTTCTGTTTCAGGGCCATCTGCAACAAGTTATCGATCGTGCCGACGCTGACCGTATCTAAGATCGATTTTTTGCCACTGAACCATTCATTCACCACTACGGCGGCAGGTTCATCGTCGTCTTGTGCGACTGCCTGTGCGTGTGGGAGTGCGCGAAAGGCCTCGTTGAATTTGGCTCGGCCATGCAGCAACTCAAGCGATAAGTGCCCACCTTGCTGTGTCGCCTGCACGTCCAGCCAGGCGCTGACCCGACGAAACATCGCATTGCTCGTCGCTTGCGTGGGTAGGCCGAAGAAGAGGCCACTACTGCCGGTCTTGCTAGCCAACTGTTCCGCCGCAACTAAAGCGCTTTCAGTTTTGCCTAGACCCATCGGCGCCTCTATCAATACCAGCCCCGGCTCGGTGGTCGCATCGATCGCCTGGGTGATCGCCCGCTGCACCGGCCGTGCGGCAAACTGCCACCGCGCCTGGTAAGGGTCGGGCGTCAGCTGAACGGGCGCTGGGCGCCAAGGCTCATCGACATGCCACGTCGACCACGCCCGGCGAAAGCGCGCCGTCAGATCCAAGTCCCTTAAGTGGTGCTCGATCGGGATCAGCGGGAACAAGGGCCGCGTCGGATCATCATTTAGGAACTCGCTTGAGCTGAGCCAGTCTGCCATGATCAATAACCCTTCGATCAGCACGCTCTGCACAATGTCGACGTCGGGGATCTCATTGACCGACGTATACCCGGCTTGCTCGAGCGCCCAGCGGATCAGCTGCTCCTGCACCCGGCGCCAAGGGCGTTGCTGCTCAGCATCCTTGTCGCTTTGCCAATAGTTCGCGGTGAACTGGCAAATATTCTTGGTCGGCGGGTATTCCGCGATCCGGCCGTGGTGCCCGCCGATGATCGCCGCCACAGAAACCGGGACACCTGCGCGTTCCAGTAGCGCCTCCCCCGCCAAGGCGTGCGGACTCTGCTCTGGGTCCTCGATCCGCGCCTGATCCAGTCCCATGAAGCCAGCGCGGATCAGTTGCTCGGTCAGCACATGGTCGATCGCCTGCGAACCGCCGTAAGATGGCTTCCGCTGAAAAGCGGCAATTCCCTTACCGAGGTCGTGCGCCAACGCGATGAACTTGAGCAGGCGCCGCAGCTCATCGTCCGTCATCGTTGCCATCATCCGACGCTTCTGGCTGTCGCTGAGCCAGAGGTTATACAGCGCGTTGATCGCATTCGCGCAATCCTGCAAATGCGCGACTAGCGGCAACCAAAGCTGTTGCCCGTCCACCGTTCGCTTCTTCGCCCATAAAGCGCGTGTGGCCGGGTCGAGTGCGGTGATCTCCATTGTGCACCTCCTATAGCTCAACTGTGCGACTAACCCGACTTGAGCACACCCCGCCTGATTGGACGCGAGCCAGATCATCTAGTCAGCACCCATCGTCAGCCATTGTGTTTGCGCACAGATGTCCTGCAGTTTGTTCGTAGGTAAGTTTTGAACAGCCTCCGTAGGGAACCATCTATATCAAGTCGATCCGTTCTCCACCATCATCCTATTAACCTAGTATACCAATAAACTATCACTCATCTTCCAACTTGTCGAATAATTTTCAATATCAATAAAGTTGTGAAAATTCAGATTATTTATTGTATTAATTAATGCGTATCTCGCTCTTGCCAACTTGGCAAAAACAGTCTTATCGAGTGAACAAGCCCTGAACCATTCGATCGCAGTAACTTTCCGCGCGAGATTCTGCGCAAAGGTTGATCAAGTCCAGCAGAACCTCACCGTGCGGGCATACCGTAGCCAAGCACATTGCCCATTCAATTGCGGGAGGATCCGCGCCGATCCCAACGAAGTGAACGTAGATCACGTGGTGGGCATCCCTGCTTACGCGGGGAATACATTATGAATTTCGGACAAAACCTGTTTAACTGGGGATCATCCCCGCATGCGCGGGGAATACTTAAAGCCGATGAAGAATCTATAGTCCACCTGAGAATCATCCCCGCCTACGCAGGGAACACACCTTGCCTTCCACAATCGGGGAGAGGGAGAGGGGATCACCCCCGCCTACGCGGGGAACACGCTGAGCGACCGTCTTGCCTGCTGGCGCTGGCGGGATCACCCCCGCCTACGCGGGGAACACTTCGCGTTGTCACTCATGTCGATCATCGCCATGGGATCACCCCCGCCTACGCGGGGAACACTTGCGACGCTGAGAACGCGGTGCCGCAATCCCGGGATCACCCCCGCCTACGCGGGGAACACTTGGGGCTGATCGAGAAGGTGAGCGGCGACTCGGGATCACCCCCGCCTACGCGGGGAACACAAAGAGTAAAGGTAGACCTCTTGCTGGGCGTGGGGATCACCCCCGCCTACGCGGGGAACACATAAAAAAGAGCGGCCCTCTCACCCGGGGGTCGGGATCACCCCCGCCTACGCGGGGAACACGCTACTCATCGCATCAAACGACGACATAACCTTGGATCACCCCCGCCTACGCGGGGAACACGTCCATTCAGCGGGGCTAGTTCGTCAGGGATCAGGATCACCCCCGCCTACGCGGGGAACACTGCGCAGTTGATGGTTCGGGCATGTACATACCAGGATCACCCCCGCCTACGCGGGGAACACATGAAGTCCTCTTGGAACCACTGGCCGTACCCGGGATCACCCCCGCCTACGCGGGGAACACACTAAACAATCCCTGAAATATCGCGCTTCTAAGAAAAATATACGGAGCTTTTCAATGACTTTCGATTGATGATCCTACCATCATGCTACGCTGAACACTCAATATCTTCAACTTTCAGTTTTGTCCAAATCAACCCCCACCAGAACAGTCACTGAAACAAGCGTTACCGCATGTGAATCTCTATCTCACCAATCATCGCTCGATGAATTAACCAGTCTCAATGAGTCGTTTCCAAGACTCAGTCAAACCCAACGGTCGAAAATCTGTGGCAAGTTCGCAAGAAATACATTGATAGCGACTTAGGCGACAACACGTCAACGACGCCTTGCAACGACTTAACTTTAGAACATGCGAACAACTATCTAAATCACCACATCGCATAATCGAAAATCACGAGTGCACATAGAGGTGCGCACCTACCAATAATAGCGCTTGCCAATCGAATCTAGTGGCAGCTTCAACCAGCCGGCCTCTCGTCCCCATAATCAATATTTTTATTGCGACGCTAGATCATGCTGTTGCCTTGCTATATGATGATCATGAAGATCAATTGAAGGAGTGGCAGTACCTATGGCAAAATTCCATCCAGAACGCTTTAGTATCAAGAACTACCTTGACGACCTTCGGGCCACGATCCCGGACTACCAGCGCGGTTATTCTTGGGAACAGGATCAAGTCGGGGACTTCATGGACGACCTGATCGACGAGAACCGGCGATCTACTGGCTCCGAATACTTCTTCGGCCCCGTGGTGGTCGTGGACAGCTCTGACGGCGACGAGCGGAAGCAGGTGATCGATGGCCAGCAGCGTCTGACGACGATCACCATCTTTTTGGCGGTTTGCCGCGATATTTTTTCCGCGATCTCCCAAGGGATCGCAGACTCTGAGGGCCGCAACGCGAATCGCATCATCACGGACTACATTGGCAGTCCCGACGAAGACGATCTCCGGCTGACGCAAAAAGGCCAAGGCGAAAAATTCTTCCGTACCGAAATTCAAACCCCACGTAACTTCAAGGGCCTTGACGAGGTCAGCCAAAAGCGTGACACGCGAAAGAGTGGAACCAAGCCAGCGCAAAACGTCATGGCCCACGCCTACAATCAGATGCTCAGTCGCCTCCTTGAGCTCGCGACTGTTGGTGACGAAGTCTCAGACAAAGCGCTCTCGCAGATCACCAAAGACCTGATGACGACCCTGCTGACGCACTTCTTCATCATTGAAATCTCCATCTCCAATAGTGAGAACGCCTTTCAGATCTTCCAGACCCTGAATGCACGTGGCAAAGACCTCACCTCTGCAGACCTGATCAAGTCCAACTTCTTCGGCGCCGCCACGACTGCCGCGCAAAGCGAGCAGCTGAAGCGTTGCTGGCAAACGGCGCAAACCAATCTCCAGACTGAGGATCTGACCGACTACATCCGCTACTTGTGGAACTCCCAGGCCAGTTTTGCCACCAAGCGCAACCTGTACCGCAAAGTGATCAACAAGTTTACCGCCATCGATGACATTTTGGCGTTTACCCACGACATTGAGACTTTCTCCTCGGCCTTTTCCCAGATCAGCGACATCAACCCCGTCGAATCCGAGCTGGCTGATCAGATCGGCAAAACGAGCATCGCGATCATTACCGAACTGAACGCCCTCAACTTCCACGCTTACTATCCGCTTGTCCTTGCGCTACTCAAGCTAGATATTGCTGAAGCCGAATGTGTCAAAATAATGCGGCTAGTACGCCAGATTCTGTTTCGCAACAAGATCCTCAACGGGGGTACGAACTGGTTAGAAAAACTGATGGCCAACGAGGCCGTCCGTCTGATCGAAACCAAGGATCCGGCAACCATCCACAGAGAATTAGCGAAGAAAGCCATCGAAGGCAAGCTAGATGACGGAACCATCAAGGATGCACTGCAGCGATTCGATTTCAGCGAGGACGAGCGGCTTGCCAAGTCTCTGCTTCGAATGGTCGAGAACCATGACTACAATGGCAAAGAGCGTGGGGTGGTGTTGCCGAGCAATAGCGAGATCCACCTTGAGCACATCATGCCCCGCAAACCACTCAATCTTGAAGCTTGGGGCTCATTTCGGGACGAGGAAGAGCGCCAACGCCACCTGTGGAGCATTGGGAATCTCACCTTGTGGTATGGTGTCGACAACTCTACCCTCAAGAACGCGGATTTCCGCAAGAAGAAGGCTGGCGAACCAGGCAAAAATAATGGCTACCAAGACTCCACGGTTCACTTGACCCAAGACCTAACCCAATTCGATGCATGGAATCGTGACACCATCGATGTGCGTAAGACGCAACTGATCGATTCGATTCTATCGCTGTAGGAAAGCGAAATTAAAAGAGGGACTGCACGATCTGGTTGTAAAGCCAGAAGTGTTGTCCCTCTTTTTTGAGCATTCGATCATTAGATCGCCCTACGCCTAGGCCGTGTTCCAATCAATGCACTTTCGCCTGGCTAAAACCGTGTCCGGTTGGCAATGTTTCACCTAATCAGCGCCAACGGAAATTTGTAGACCCGGCGTAGTTGCCCACCAGAGTCCCGCTCCTGTACCGAATACGGTGGCGCTGCAAGGCGCACTTCGCCACGGTACACATACTCATTATCTACTGAGGATTCAAACAGGTAGACGTTCACGCCATTGCTGCCCGACTCGTTCAGGGTCCGATTCTGAGTGCTCTCCAGACTCTGATCCCCGATTCTTCCCATGCCGGTGTAATGGAAGAAGCCATCTGACTGCCACCGATCCTCGTATGGATTTTGCGCCATGTCATCATGGTGGCGTGAGATCAGGACGAGTGCATTTTTACGATTGGACCTCCGCATCCCGCCATAAGGGGCCACAAGAAAAGTTGCCATAATCTCTTGGTTGCTGTAAGTATCGCCAACAATAAGCCTTGCTGGGCTTGTCGTTTCTGTTGGAACCGGTCGACCGGTTCGTCGGTGTTTGGTCGAAGTGCGCTTAGTGACCGCTCGAGAAGGCAATTTGATCGACCGTTCGGGAGGCTCAGGTTCAGCAAACTTTTGTAGTGCCTGCGTCTGTCTGTCCTCATCCACGAATCGCAAAATTCCACGGGTAAGCACCAGTGATAGCCGCATCTTTTTCTCCGGCTGGTCTGCAAAGTCCACGGTAATTAATTGACCATCAAATGCAGTTACCCGGCCTCGTCCGTACTGGTTGTGAATCACTAATGCATCAATCATCAGCATCACCCGCCCCTTTGATTTTATAATGTTTATTATACTGAATTAAGCAACTAACCAACACCCCGTCAATTGTTAGCATTCTCGCCCGTTGGTGTCCGGTGAAGAACTCCCTCTCCAGAAGATCTAGGCGATCAACCCCCTACTCGTCAGTCCGGTCATACCCGATTCCATCCCAATCATCACCGTAGGCATACTGCTCATCCTCAATCCACTCATCGTTATCTTCGGAATCATCCTGCTCTTCGTCGTCATCGGGATTAAAGCTGTCATCAGTCTCCCCCGCTTCACCATCCGGGATCAAATCCTCAGGCTCAACGTCGTCATCCCCGGTCAACTGCCGGCTCACTTCCTGTTGCACCAGTTCGGCGAAGACCTCGCGCATCCCCCTTTCGATCCCGCGCTGAATCGCCTGCGTCGCCGCCAAATTCAGTTCGTCACTGATGGCTTTCGTCAGCGCCTCAGTCCGCTGCTGGCCACGATGCTTACGCTTGCTTCTAGGTTTACTCATCCTACCCACGCCTCCAATAATTGTGCCGCCCGGCTACGCACCGACTCAGGCACCCGCGTATCCGCCGCAAATTGTCGCACCCAATTGTGCGTGATTTGTGCCGCGCGCCTAGCATTAGCCGTTTTCGGCACACTGGTCTGCGGGTGCACCGCACTTAGCTTGGCCATCACGACCGCATCGACCGCATCACGCAACCCACCGGTCGCGCCTGCCCGAGCGAGCAGGTACTGGTCAACGCCCACTGCGTTGACGGCCACACTCGCCCGCGTGTAGGCGATCCACTGCCTGATATTTTCCTCATCCGTATCCGCCACCTGCGTGAGGTGACCTTCTAAAAATAGCAACATAAAATCGCTTCCAATCATTGTATTTAAAAAGTCGTACACCGAAATGCACGACTCGAAGAAGCTAGTCCGCATCCGTCTATGGTGGGGCACGTTGCCTTTCGGTACGTTGCCGGTTGGTCACTGTGCATAGCCACTACCAACACTCTCGATACATGTACGATATTTTTATACGTTCAGCATAGTCTGATCAACCGCCAGAGTCAACAGGGCAGTGCTGATCATTTATGGGTGGCGAGTCAGTGGCGCTATCCAGTCGCGATCCCCTTGCGAATCGATCCGCCCCCTCGGCCAACGGTGTGACTTGGCAACTCAAGAAAAATGACACACGACAAATAAGTCAATTTGTGCAGTCGATCATATGTGTCACAGTATTCTGGCGAAATGCGTGGATCGGATCATTGAGGCCTTGCGTAAAATTTAGATCGATCCCGACCGTTGACGCGGCAACCTTCTGATCCGGTGCTTGCGCCAATTTGAAAATTTGTCGTGTGCGGTTTTCCAGGCGTCAGGCAAGTGACACGCTTGGCCGTCAGCTGCATAGCCGCCCTGGCTCGTCAGGCGCAACTCACCCCGTCCTCACCGCTCAGTCCGCCCCGAATCGCTCGGCGAACTCGCTAATGATCCGCTCCGCGGCCGGCGTGCGAATGAGCGTCTCCCGCCAATTGCGCGGCGCCCGTTCATCCAGGTGCCCCGCCGCATACAGACACGCCGCGATCTGCGCGATCGTATCGGTATCCTCGCCCAGGTTGGCCGCCTGCAGGATCACCGACTCAAGCGTTGGGCAATTCAGCGCGCACCACATGGCCGCCTCGAACGAGTCGATCACATAGCCACTCGAGCGGATCGCTTCCCGCGCGGCATTGGCCAGCGCCGGGTCGTGGACGCGGTGAAAAAGTGCTAGCTCCTCGGCCGGATATCCAGCGGCTGCGATCACCGGCCAGGCCGCCGCCATCGCTTGCGCCAGGGGCTGCCCCAACAACAGTTGGCGTAGGCACTCCACGTACAAGTCATCGGCAATGATTGCGCGCACGTGGCCATGCGTCACGGTCGTAAAATCCTGTGTCAGCTGCCGGCGCGCTTCACGCGGCAAGTTCACCGTACTGAAGGCCAGCGGGGCAATGCGCATCAAGCCGCCGTTACCGTTAGACCTAGCCGAGCGTTCCCCTGCAGCGATGGCCGGAACGTTTTTACCAACAAAATTACGGATCGCCTCACGCGTCGCATTGCCGACGTCAAACACTTCCCCGCCAGGCGTGTAGGCGCCGTGCTCCAGATACGCCACGAACTTGGCCATCAGCGCCTCGGCGTCACCGCCCTGCGTCAGCGTCTCCGCCAAGCACAGCGTCAGGCTCGAGTCGTCCGACCAGCTGCCGGCCGGCTGATCGTAGGTGCCGTGGCCCTGCATCGTCGTGACGGTGTAAGTGTCCCGCCGGCTGAACTCCACCGGCACGCCCAAGGCATCGGCGATCATGCCCGCCTCAAAGAAGTTTTGGATCTGCTGCTTGGTTGTCATTTGTATCCTCCATCAACAAGAGCAGTGGGTAATCGTCTATTCTCTGCCAGCAACCGTTAATCGGCTAGTGTCAGCCGATCATACGCGGTCATCAACGCTTCCAAGTTGGCGAAATTGTAAGGGTAGTTGTTGCTCCCCCACGCCTCAAACCGATAATGCGTATCCGAGAAGGTGATGATAAGCTCCCACTGCGTCCCATCCATAATGTCTGGCTCAACATACCGCCGCCGCCACTCACCGAGGTGCAGGGCGGTCAGTTGCGTGATAAAATCGGTCACGGTTGTCGTCCGTGGGGGAAATTGAATGCGACCGAGCTGCGATTCAGGCAGGTGATCTCGCCGAATTCTCCCGGTGGTCAAGTCAACCGTCGTGATATCGTGCCCGCCAAAGTAGCCACCGATCGAGAACTCAACGGTCTCGATCGCGGCCATGCGTGAGTCCAAAGCTTGGCCGCGCCGCTCCGCTGGCGTCGGCTGGAGCACACCGCCCATCGCCGCGTAGTACGCTTTGGCACGCTCCAGGTACAGCCGATTCACATCAAACTGCACCTCCTCTATCTCCGGTCCTGCCGGTGCCGTGACGCCTGCAGCAGGTTCCAGTGTAGCGCGCAACTTGGTCATCTGCCGTCTAAGCATCCGAATCTGGCCAAACACCGCTTCTGGCGATTGGTCTACCAGATACATGTGCTCATACTCGCTAGGGCTTATCATCGTGACCATCTTTCCTCCTATGCTAGAACATAATCACGCGGCCATTACGTCATAAGTGGAAACTCCTTCGTTGTGTTCTTAGCAACGCCTGATTTACAACGGGTAACCATCATTATAACGACAACCGGACTAAATAACGACAACCGGACTAAGCAATGGACCACCCTCAGCCGCGGTCATTCTTGTAATACCAGTAAATCCCGAAACTGGCCGTCTGCCGCTCACACCTTACCAATCACCCGCTTCAGCCTATCATTCGGAAACGGCAACTTATCCTGCAAGGTCTGCGCTACCGAGACAACACGCGCAACTTTCGGTAGATTATTGGGCCCAGTCGGAACCAGAACATGATCCCCAATCAGAACGCGGGCGCTACCCCCTAAGTACGTATACGACCGGCCCCCTGGATAAAACTGAACTTTTACAAATGTCTCAGCCGATGGTACCGGTTGAACCTTTAAGTAGGTCTCGGGTGCAGCTTTTGTAAATTGATTGGCTTTAGGAGATTCAACAGCCCGCTTGGCTTGATCGAGTAAGTGTTCAAACTCAGTTGGTGACAAATCATGGGCCCAAATGTCAATCACTTGGACACCAGCCGCTAAAGCGGTGATAAGTTCTTCGCTAGGCCGCGTAATCTGAACAGAAGTTGCATCCCGCTCAATCATATCCACGCGACCAGCGCCAACGGGAAGCCCCATCATAATTGCATGCTGGTTCAATGGCTGCCGTAAACTCCGCCAAACCAAGAATAGCGTACTTTCTTCTTGAGTCATTGTTTGCGCGTACCCCGTTGGATCTTCATCAAGAAGGCGAACTGTAATCGAATCGCCAATTTGAATCATGCCCCACGACCACATCCCTCGATAGCGCTGGAGTTGATGCGTTCCAATGATGACCTTTTCCACCGGTTGCCAAGTCAAAGGAACAACCCGAGCGGTTGTCGCCAGCTGGACAGCGACTGGCTTAGTCCAATCAACTCGATCATCCAGACCCATGGCCAGGTGATCAATCGTTGTAGACATCAGGTAGTCAATGTGTTGTACTGTCCGAAACGGCGTGTTCACCATTTTTTTGCGCACCGCATACACACCGTTTGTAAAAGCGGAAGCCAATCCGTCTGGGGCCTGGGCTAACGAAATCACCAACCCTGCTTCCGTTTCGCGAATATCTAGGTTCTCTTCTTCGCAATCGTACTCGATTGCTATCTGCAGTTCTGTCGTATTCACCAGCTCCTCATGGTCCGGGCTCTCCCACCAAAAGGTCAGTCTTAACACAAAATCTTCTAGTTCGTATTCCGCAACGTAGCCCGGCTGCGTCGGGCTCACCGTTAGAACGGTTCGATCTCCCACCTTTAACATCTTCTGAGCAATTTGGTAGCGAAAAATCTCTGGCAGCATAGTCCCCGCCACAAGCCTAGGTTTTTCTTGGACACAGGTGACCGGAACCGACTGTCCATTCACCACCAGCGTCATCGTCATAGGCGCGGCCTGTGGTGTCTGCTCATACGCGGCCAATCGAATCGCCACAAAGGTATTGAGTGACTCATCTCGGCTAAGGTCATCACTCAAAAACTGATAAAGGTGATTTGCGACGGTTGGCATAGGTAGCCAATTCGTCATCAGTTCATAATAGCGGCGGTTCAGTTTTGCACTCGGATAATTCTGACGAATCAGGGGGGCTAACGATAGAAATTCGTTCTCGAAACCAAAGAAGAACAGCCCTAAGACGACATCCAGTAACTCATTTGCCTGCAACGCATGCTTAGCCTCGACCTGTGGCATCAACGGTAGCTCACGCATTGATAGACTGGCACTCTCGCTTGCATACTCACTCAGCCGCGCCATCAGCTCAAGGTCGGGTAAGTCCAAGAACCGCATACCATGCACCCGCGAAGGCGTCACATGACTCGAATCGGAACACTCTGACATCTCTTGCCAATGTTCAGAAGGCACCACTGACGCGTTTGAGCTGGCGGTAATGACAACACATGGGAGCAGCTCACCTCGCCGCTGAGCCGCTAATGCACGGTGATGTCCATCCAACAAAAGTGTAGTGTACCCTTCAAACTCATACGCAACACCAAAACCCAAGTCCTCAGACTGGGTTAGCGCCGCCACCTCGGCCCAATTAATTCGCTCAGGCGCTTCGGTTGGAATCAAATACAGTGGGAAAGCATCATCAACCACGATGCTTCGTGTATCGAGTCCTGAGAAAACTACATTGCGCGTTGCCGGGTTATCTGTCGAGACTCCTCGTTGTGGCATTGCGTCCAGCGAATTAGATCCGTCACTTGGCACCATATCACGAAACGAGACAACATAAATACCATTCCCAAGCTGCTCGAAGATTGGGATCAGCACACGCATCAGCTCGGCAACACTTGAATACCGGCTGTGCATGACAGCTCGGTAATCGGTTAAATGCGCGGTCCACTCACTCGGATCATTGGCGTAATAGTTACGGTACGGCCAGGTCATCGTATCAGTCTGGTACTCACTCGAGTAACTTAATTGGAGTTGGCTTCCCAAAAGTATTTGTCCGCGCACCCCAAACTCACCCCAGGCTTTGGTCTCATATGTCAGCCAACGGTGCGAGCTGTCCGTGACCTTAATCAAGATCCGCTGACCACCGAGATTGATGTCAGCAACACTCCCAACCTGTAACCCGAACGTGTCCTCAGATACGGCTTCGAACTGCCATTGTACCGTCAAATTACTCATCCTCTATTTCGTGTTCAGATTCGGAACAATCTGATCATCTTTAATCAAACCGGCACGACTGCTCTCACTCCCGAGCTTTTGGGTAAGTTCACAAGATTCACCTCGGAGGGATCACTCAAAGTAATCTTCATCGATCTGAAACAGATCATAATTCTTCTTGGCCTGCACCCCAACGTGGTAATGCAACAGTAGTTCAGTGAGCCGAGTTCCATCAATGAGCACGATCGCAAAACTTTTCGCCTGATCTTTGGCGCCCTGAGTAAAACTCGAAGTGGTGATAAACACGCCACGGTCCGCATGAACATTGGATAAGGCACCATAGAATCCTTGGATGGCTGGCCGCTGAACGACATTGTCTGCCTGATACCGCTTAGCTTGATAATAAACAGTGCTAGTTCCTAACGGGTCTTGATTGATGATCCCGTCGATGCCGCCGTCGTGAGAAGCACTTGTGACGGTCGCATCGCCATTTGGTCCTTGGTAACCCATCTTCCTCAGCAAATCCGCCACGAGATTCTCAAAAAAGGTTGGCTCTGCTTCTCGGATTCGGTCAAGTAAATCGGTCGCGATCTCAGCGTTATATGCTTCAATTTGGGCCTGAATGCGATCAATTTTGGCAATTGTTGTGTCGTCTTCGCCTTCGTCCAACGCCCCTTCAGGACTAGTTTGATGCTTCGCCAACTCTTCCTGATGTGCAAGATAAGCCGGCTGAGCATGGATGATTTTGGCTGCCAGGTCACGTCCGTATTGGTCATTCAGCTGGTGCCCCAGGGGGGTGATTTCATAGACACCACGCTTGGGCCGCCGTAACAGGCCCGAAAGTGCAAGATCCGACAGTGCCCAGTGGATCCTATTGTTGACAATTTTTTCCTTTGGATAATTGTCGTAACCTTTTTCACGCAATGCAAGCGGCAACTCAATTTCATCGACCACTGCATCGGTCAAATCACTCCCCTGCCACGTCTTCTGCTGGGCGGCAAAAAACATAATCACAGGAATCATTCCGTCCCAAGTCGGAATCCCATGCTTGCCTATTTTTAAGTCCTTGTAGTTAAATGTCATCTCGTATTCCTCTCAAGTACGCGGATTAGTTCACGCCCAGCGCCTTAAACACAGCCTCCTGCGCCATCGAGTAAAAGATCAAGTTAAACTTGGCAACAAGATCGGCCGGAACACTTGGCAACTGCTCCACTGCGCTGACCGGAATCAAGACGTTTTTCGCCCCGCTGTCGCTGGCAATCTGCAATTGATCCGCCAAGCCATCCAGCTTAGCCGCAGTGCCGCCAATCGTCACATCCCCTAGAACCACAAGGCTGTCAAGCGTCGCGCGGCCTGCCCCAATCGAAACCAGTGCAATGTAACTGGTCAGGGCGAGCTGGCCGGTCATTTCCAGCCCATTCAGATTTGCGACATGCAACACAAAGTCGTGGTGGTTGGGCGACAGGCGCTGATCAATCGTGGCGTAACTGGATTGCAACAGACGCATGGCCGTGTCCATAGCTTCACGCGCTTGGCGATTGCCTCCAATCCCCGTTTTCTCCAGTCTACCCGATCCGGCCATAACCTGACTTTCCAGCTTGAACAAGCCCAGCCGCTCGCTGGCATCGCGTTGGATGGTGTAGACGAAGCCGGGTTTTTCAGTGCCCCCAGGGATAAGCGTTGTTGAGCCTTGCTCAGGAACCCCCACAAAGGTTTCCTGCTGCGTCTCGCGATCGATGTAGGAGAAGTTTACATCGTAGAATTCCATGCCCCCGATGCGCTTCAGCTGTTCCTTCACGCGGCGCCGCATTTCAAGGGCAAAGGTAAGAATCTTTTCCACATCCGCCTTTTCGTATTCGCCATTCGGGAAGATCAGCTTGATCATGCCCGACACCGTTTTGCGCACCGCAATCGTGTCGCGTTGATTCAGCTGCGCGCCCAGGGCAAAATCATCATCGAACGCGTCCCCATATGAAATTTTCCGCAGCTCGCGCATCACCTCGGCCAGGTAGTCCGTGATGAACCCAAAGTCTGAGGTGAAAAAGCTCGGCTTGTACTTGAGAATTTCCCAGCCGGGAAGATAGTTGTGAATGCGATCGAGGAACGCGGTGTCTGTGCCCATCGCCTCTGGGAACGGTTCGAACAGGTTGGACGTCCGAAAGAGCACATCCACACTCTGATTGATATTACCGACAAACACCATCCCTGCGCTGGCCTGAATCTCCGCCCGGCCGCGTGCAAAGGATCCCGACGCCATGTAATCCTTCATGATCTGGACGCCATCCTGATCCTTGAAGCTAATGCCGGCCACCTCATCGAAGGCAACCGTATCCCACATGCCCACCAACCCTACTTCGCGGCGAGTCATGTTGTAAAACAGGTTAGCCACCGTGGTCTGGCCTCCCGAAACCAGAATGGTGTTTGGGGAGAGTTCTTTGTACACGTGAGACTTCCCGGTCCCGCGGGGCCCAAGTTCCACCAAGTTGTAGTTGTTCTCAACCAGTGGGATCAGCCGCGCAATTAGCAACCACTTCATGCGGTCATCGAACTCATCTGGCTCCATGCCCATGGAACGCAGCAGCAGATCAATCCACTCATCGGTGCTGAATGCCCGCCGTCCAGCGTAAACCTCTTCCATATCCACGAATGGCACCTGAACCGGGGTCAACTCTTCAATCCGAAAGTGGTCCTCATCCTCGTGATCGTAGCTCAGGCGCACAATCGACCAAATTCCACCGATCAGCAGCCGCTCGTAATCTTGTGGGTACCGTTCGTCGACCGGAACACCATCAATACCAAGATTGCCAAAGCGCGCCTCGTAGCGATCCTCGCTGGTATTCAAGTACACCGTCAGCTTATCAATGACAGTATACGCGCCATTTTCGCGGATCTTAGACTTAATCTTCTCCGCCTCATCCGGCCGCACGTAGTTATTCGCCAGCGTCCGCTTCACGTTCTCCACGCCGCGCTCAATCGCCTGCGGATCCGAACCGTTCGCGTACTGCCCGAGCAAAAACTCCAGCACGTAGGTGGGCACATTCGCGCCTTCCTTGATCCGCTGGGTCAGGTCCTTACGCACGTACCGCCCCGAAAAATACTGTTCCAGCTTGTTCAAAATCGTGGTACGCCGCAACTGCCGTTCCTCAGATGTCAAAGCCGAACCCTCCCCCGATCACCATGTCCATCGTATATTCCGTGTGGACTTCTTCATCAGTTTCCGTGTTGTGAATCACCAGCGTGTACTTGCGCCCGTTGCTGTACTTCGCGTCCTTCAGGGTCAGGCGCACGCGCTGAATCCGCGCGGTTGGGGTTTCCTCGCGGCTGTCCGCCACCACTTCGCGCACGCCGGAGATTTTGTCCCCTTGCGCATCCTCAAAGTAGATCAGGTAGCTGGCGGCCGTCACCAGGTCACTCAATGGCAACTCCTGCATCAGCTGGATGTTCACATCGCGCGATGTAATGCGCGGTGAGGCCGTCACATCCTTGAGCTTTGCCGGCTCGGCCAAGGAGCGCCCGGTACTGGTGCGAATATCCAGCACTGGCACAATCATTTCTTGGGCGGAAGAGCCTCCGTGCACATAATTTTGACTCGGGCCCGGCGCAACGAAGATGTTGAAGCTCGTGGGGTAGTTCACCCAGCGCGTGTCATCATTGCCCATCAAGGCCCCGAGTTGCTGGTGTGCGGTGCCCGTGACAGTCAGTGGCTGCTCCGTGATGGCGTAGCGCTGCTCCTTGCGCAACCCGCCGACATCCTGCCACATCTGATCCGATACTGGGATCTTGTTGGCGCTATCGAGCGGTGACTGACGGTAGATGAACCCGTGATCCGCGGTCACAATAATGTGCCTTACTGACACATTACGCAAAAGCTCAATGGTGCGCGCCAGGTTCTCGATGGCGCGCGCGGTGGCGCTGAACACCTCCTGCTCGGTGACGGATTTCTCCCCGGTGGTGTCGATTTGGTTATCGTACAGATACACCACTTTTTGGCCCGCCAGGAAGGTCTTACGCGCCTGACTGCTCATGGCGTTGAAGTTCTTGACGAGCTCAGCGGCACTGGCAGGATTCGTCGCCTGCAACACCGCCTCGCGCTTTTGCGTTGAGTTCACCACCTGATCATCGACCAGCACGCCATCCTTGCCATTGAAGCGCAAACTGCGGTTCGGCAGCAGGGCCGGCATGCCAAAGTAAGTCACGGAAGGTAAGCCCGTCACCAAGTACTGCATCTCCGTCTGCATCACATCGCGCGCATCCAGTTGCGCCTTAAGTTCCTGTGCGGCCTCAAAACGAAAGGCATCCGAAATGATCACCACGGTGCGCCCCTCGTCGATTGACACGAACTGGCGGTAGAAGTTGCGCTGCTGGCGATCACGCGGTACGGCGTCAGGCGCATAAACCGCGTTCCACTGCCGAATCGAGTGGCTCAAGAAGCCGTTGAGGTAAGTATTTTCGACCTTCGCCTGAATGCCTTCGGTCAGGTCCTCCAGATCAGGCGCCACCGCGGCACACGCGGCCGTGAAGTGGCGATAACTCGTGTCCAACACATAGTCGTGGTCAACGTAAGCGGTGATCACGGCCAGCAGATCCGTCGGGGCGTCACTCGCCTGCGTTGTCAGCATCGTCAGCGCGTCTTGTTGAATCTGGTAAGCTGAGACCATCTGCTCACCATAAGGGCGGTTCAATCGGTCTTCAATCAGTCCGGCCAGCGTCTGGCGCCCAATGCGTACGCCAAAATCATCGGCCAGAAGGCGCCCCGTCACCCACTGAATGATCAGGTGGTCAATCTGCGGAAACGCATCGATCTGCGCCAGGTCGCGCAGCTCCATCGCGCCGAACAGCCGCGCCCCCTTCACGAACGTCCACACCTCTGTTGCCACCTGTTGAATCGCGTCACGACAGGTCAGCAGGTTCCGACTGTTTTGAATAAACGTAATCGCGTTGTTGGCGCCGCTCAGCGCGTAGGCCTTCAGGGTGCTCGGCAGTGCTTTGCCCGCCTGATCGTATGCCATGTTCAAGAACATAGCGGTGAACAGGTGGCGCAGCGTCTGGTGCTCGCCGCTGAAGCCATACGCCTGTTCCACGAAGCGCCAGAAGGCATCCAGCGCGCCGAATTTTTCAAACTGAGCCAACACGAGATTGTCATCCTCGAGCCCGCCTTGAATCACGCTCTGGAGCACCGCACTGAGCGCCGGCCCCTGGGCCTTGGCCAGTGCCGCCAGCAGCACCATCTCCAGCGGCTGACGGTTATAGTTCAGGCTCACGAACCGCTGCTTGCGCTCCTTGCTGGCAAAGAACGTCGCGTGGTTGCGCAGGAACTGGCGATCGCCTTGCGCGAGCCCCAACTCTTCTTGCAGCATCGTCAGCGCATCCGCGGCATACGTCCTCGAGTAGCGCAGCATGTCTGCCATCAGATTCAGGTGCAAGGCTGGCATCGGCGCCGGTGAGTACACCAACGCGGACTCACCCCGGCGCTGCATCTCGGTCAGCTGCAACTTCGTGCGAAACTGCTCGCGCGGCTGCAGCTCGATCACCGGTTGGGCAAGCCGAGCCCGAATTGCCGGAATGTTGTCCTTAAAATCGGCCGCTTCGTCATACCAAAAAACAAAGTGATTGTCGTCAGTGAAACGTGCCTCAATCCCCTGAACAACCTGATCCAACTCCAACTCAGCCATAATCTGCTTACCCCATTCTCTCTCGTCGCAATCGATGCTTTCTAACTCTTAAGTATAACCAACAGACGAATTGATAACTAGCATCTACACCAGATATCGTTCACTCCCAGCTATAACCGCGGCGTGATTCGTGATCTTGTGGAGCAGATTCCTGAGGCCGACTTTGACATTGAGTCCGAGGGCAGTCAGGGGCAGGTTGAGATTATTGGGTGGCTGTATCAGTACTACAACCAGGAACCCAAAGACAAGGCCTTCAAGAAGCGCAACTACACACAAGCAGACATCCCGGCTGTGACACAGTTGTTCACGCCTGACTGGATTGTCAAGTATCTGGTGGAAAACTCGGTCGGCCGCCTGTGGATCAATCACTTGCAGGCGGCTGGCGATACGCGAACCGCTCAAGATTTGGCACATGAGTTTGGCTGGCACTACTTCATGCCGGATGCAGAGCAATCCGATGCCGTTGCCGTGCTTGCTCAACGTAATAACCAATCTCTGAGCGACCTAAAGCCGGAAAACATCAGAATTATCGACCCGTCGATGGGCTCCGGGCACATTCTGATTTATGCCTTCGACTTGTTGGTGCAACTCTACACCAGCGTCGGTTATTCGCAGCGAGAAGCCTCCCGAATGATTCTGAGCCACAACTTGTTTGGCGCAGACATTGATACGCGAGCCTTTCAGCTCACCTACTTTGCGATGATGATGAAGGGTCGCCAGTACGATCGCCGCCTGTTGCGCGCGGAGGTAACGCCGCAAGTCTTCGATGTGCCAGATATTCACTGGAACCAGAACGACTTGGCGCAGCTGACTAAAGAGCCTAAGGTATTGGATGCGTTGAAGACGCTCGCCTCGTTATTTGGCCATGGGGATGAACTGGGCTCACTGATCAGCGCCCATTTTGACCCAGATGTTCTCAGTAGCTTGCATGCCATCGTAGCCGCTAAAGACAACGTTGGGCAATTGTCCCTGCAGAGTATCCAGTTAAACCAAATACGACAAGAACTGGCGCAAGTGCTGGCGGTCTTAGAACTATTGACCCGTGAATACCAGGTTAGTGTGACCAATCCGCCTTACATGGGTTCGGGTAAAATGCCATCGTTTCTCGCTTCTTTTGTTAAAAAGCACTATCCAAACAGTAAATCCGATTTATTTGGGGTATTCATGGAGCGATTGCGCGAGCTAACGGTCGATCAGGGCTACTACGCCATGATCACCCAGCATCAGTGGATGTTTCTCTCGAGTTTTGAGGCGCTGAGAAAGACACTGAATCAGCAGACCATAATCAATCTCGCGCATCTTGGCACACGGGCATTTGAAGAGATCGGCGGGGAAGTTGTCCAGTCCGTAGCATTTGTGATGCAGAAACAAAACACCGAAGGGTTCATCGGCACCTATGAGCGACTGGTTGATTTTGATTCACAGAATAAGAAAGAGCAAGCCTATCTTCGGGCTGTCGAGAACCCGAAACTGAAGTATATCTATTGCGCTAACCAAGCGAAATTCCAGCAAATTTCGGAGAGTCCTATTGCCTATTGGTTCACAGAGAAACTCTTTCGGCTTTTTGATACTCTGCCGAGCCTCGATAGCATTGTTGATTTAAAGGCTGGCTTATCAACTGGAGACAACATTTTATTTCAGCGACGCTGGTCGGAAGTTAACTTAACACAGATCTCTTTTGATACAGAAGAAGTGAATGATACAAAACATCTCGACAAGCGATGGTACCCCTGCCGAACCGGAGGTGATTTTATTCGCTGGTACTCAAAAAATGAAGTGGTAGTGGATTGGCAGCACAACGGCGAGAGAATTCGTACACATCGTAATGGTAAAGGCAATATCGCGGGTGCAGCACGTAACACTGAGTATTATTTCAAACCTGGCATATCTTGGACAAAGCTTAGCTCCTCAAAGTTCGGAGTTAAGTTTGCACCACCTGGATATATCTTTGACGATACTAGTCGAACTATGTTTCCTAAGAATAGCGATGTCACCGAGTTAGTGATGGGTATACTTAATTCAAAAGTTACCTTCCACTTGCTACAGGGACTAAATCCTAGTATGTCTTTTACAAACGGAGATCTCAGACGTATTCCAACCCCGAGTACCCCCACACCTACCATTAATAATTTAGTTGATCAATCTATTACATCCGTTAGGGGTTTTATTATAGCATCCGAAGACTCCTGGTCATTTCGTTCTAGCCCGTTACTCGACCACATCGCTGATCATAAACTCGCAGCCTTCCTAAATGAGTGGCGTTCACCACCCCTTTGTGCCAATTTTGTGCCAAGGTATCCACATACTACGCAAAGGAGTGTTTCAAGACCATGGTCAGTTATCGAAAAAGAGGAAATGTCTGGCAGTACGAAATCTCATACAAAGATCCAGACGGCAAGTACAGGAAACTACGCAAATCAGGCTTTCAGCTTAAAAGCGAAGCAGAAATCGCGGCTAGTGAGATCAAATCTAACTACATCAGCGCGCGTCATTATAAGGCAGGAGACATTCCGCTCGCTGATTATTTTAGTCGGTGGGTGGCCCTATACAAGGCCAACTCAGTCACCGCCATCACGCTCATCAAGTACCAGAATACGCTGCAACACATTCGGCGACTGTTTGGTAGAACGCCACTAAAGGATCTGACCCGCTCGCTTTACCAAGAAAAGCTCAATGAGTTCGCCGCTGATCACGCGCCTCGCACCGTCGCAACTTTCCACAAGCAAATCCGTGCCGCCATCTTGGATGCGCTTGACGAAAAGATCATCCCTATCGACCCCACACGCAAAGCGGTGATCAGTGGCCATCGCATTGAACATCCAAAGAAGGCGCTCGACTATAACGAATGGCAACGGCTAGTAACCCACCTGGATCTAACAGATAAATCCGATCTAATTATCTACATCGCCGCAGTCACCGGTATGCGCTACGCCGAGATTGTTGGTCTCACACCCGTGGACCTAGACGTCACTTCCAATCTATTACTCGTGAACAAGACATGGGATTACAAATACCATACTGGCTTCAAGCCGACCAAGACGCCCAGCTCCGTTCGAAAGATTTCAATCAACTTGAGTACCGCCTCAGCGATACGAGATTATAGCGCTTGCCACCACATCAATTCTGAGCAACCAATATTTCTGGAAAATAACCGTGTCCCTGTCAGTGCGGAGATCAACAAATCACTCACAGAAACGCTGCGGTCACTGCGCCTGCCGCGGATCACCTTTCACGGTCTTCGCCACACACACGCCTCCATTCTCCTCTACCAAGGGATCAACGTACTCTCAGTGTCCAAGCGTCTAGGTCATGCGAATATCACAACGACCCAATCAACTTACCTCCATGTGATCAAGGAGCTCGAGGAACAGGATACGGATAAAATCATCCAAATAATCTCGCTTTCGTAACTTGGCACAATCGTTGGCACAAACGCCTCATAAGACAGCAAAATCCCGCTCACGGATTTCATCCAGCGAACGGAATTTTGCTTATTTCAATGGGCTCAATAATTTCTGTCCACCCTGAGCCTTCTCGTGGTTAACCAGCACACCATCGTCCAAGTCAAGGGCGATGTGCATATTCGCAACGTGCTGCAGTGCGCCATCGTACTTCGCAACTTCTTCCAGTTGTTTCTGCAACTTGGCGATCTGCTTAGTCATTTCATTGCGTGGCTTGGAATTGACCTCAACCTCAATCATCTTCGTCAGCGATGATAACTGATTGGCATAAGCCTCCTGCAGCGGATGCAGGTAAGAAGTGCGCACCATCGCGAGCGTATTCTCATCGTAGCGGTGAAGGTACATCAACGCACGGAACCCACTTTGCTTCCCTGAATCCAGCTGCCAATAAATCGGCCGCTTCTGGTAAGTCGACAGGTGATCTTTCTTGTAGAAATCGTCAAGGAAGTAGTTGCGAATCTGTTGCTCCGCAGTTGCCCCCTTCTTGCCAAGCGCTTCGGCGATGAAGCGTAAGTTCTCATCGAGGTGCTCTGCGCCAAAGGTCACCGTCAGGAATTCTTTGAGCCGGTTGATAATATCACGCTGATCACCAAAGTAATCCGCATCTGTCAGAACAATGATGTCATCAGCATTCGGCTGGAAAGTTTGATATTTTGAGTTGTCCCACTCACCGCCAGCAAAGGCGAGTCCTGGAACATCCAGCGAATAGCGGCCAAAAACAACCCCGATGAAGTACGAGAGAAACGCCTTGATATCACGAGGCAAATCAGCTTTCCGGACCGAAACATCCTTATCCGCCACCTCAGGCGTCAGCTCATCCTGAAGGCCATACAGGTCGATGAAAATTCGGTTGAGCTCCTCTTCATTTGCTTTCAGCTGATTAAAGCGCTCCTCAGCCTCCTTAGCCCACTGATTGTAAGCTGATTCAACTGTCCAGTTTCGATTATGATCAGCAATTTGCTTAATAAATGGCATTGTAGAAAAGCTCCAAGAAATCTCATAGCTATCCCAATCCTTTTTTGCTTTTTCAACATTCTGTGTACTGAGGTAAAAAATTGATTCATTATTTTCTGTTGGAATATATGGATATTTTGAAACCTCACCAGCATTAAAATGCATCGTTGGGCTAACGATAGATCCGATATGTAAAGCAACCTTACTATTTAGATAAGCCATTATATTTTCGAGTGATTCATTTGATTTAGTAAAAACAGTGGGTACAGTTTGGTCAAATATCATTCCCTCCGGGGCAAATCTGGCTGATAAGTTGCCAGATGAGGTTATATTTGAGAACGAAATTCCTGGTAGGAAGTAAAAGGATTCGTTTTGTGGGCGAGATTTTATACGTCCCTTCTCATCTGCACATTGCTTGACAGCGGCTCCGTTGTCCTTCCATAAAATTACTGTAGTTAGATTGCCAAACCACTTTCGGTATTCGCCGTTCTTATTTGTTTTCACCCAATCAGTATCAAATTGTCTAATTTCCGTCCACTGCCTATAAAACCTGGGGTTATCTCCAGTTTGGATACCGACCTTAATTTCAAAAAAATCATTTATTGACTTGTTTTTTCGAAAAACATTAAGCATTTTTGTGCTCACCCAATATCCGAGAATATTTCCAGGAAGGGTACTAAAATTCGCTTGGTTAGCACGATTGAATCGATTCCCGGGCACTGGCAAGGCGGTTGGAAACTTTCCTTCAGCAACATCGCCGGTCTTTATCTGATGATACGTACCAGTGAACCTTGGCAATCGAACATTGCGTGTGATTGTAACAGCGGTGCCGAAAGCAATCCCCATGACGTTATTTTCCATGTGCATCAAATTTGAGATTGTTCGGGTGTTCAATAGATGGATACGAAGTTGTTCAAAGCTAGATAGAAACATCCAGGACTGCATTGTTACCATTGAGACATATCCGCCAGGTAACACAACCTTGTTAAAGTGCTCCAAAAACATCGCGAACAGATCCGCTTTTGACTCAGGGTAGAATTTCTTCGAGAAATCGGCTAGGTACTTGTTCATCCGTGCAGAACCCATGTAGGGAGGATTGGTTACAATATTCTGGTATTGTGCGGCCAAGATTTTTGCGGTATCAAAGAGATCGTTCAATTCTTGGCGCACTGTGTCGGAAAGGATGGTCTGAACATTCTGAACATCGTCCAATGCTTGGCGAATCGCGGTCAGGTCAACTTGCTGGGTATCTGTGAGTGATCCGGTCAAATCGGCTTCTTTAAACGTTTGCCGAAGGTCGCTAAGATACTGTAATTCCTTCTGCCCTAGCAGTGGAAATGCTGCTTGAATGTCCTCGCTATGCAAATCTTTTGAACTTTCAACTGTTGCAAGGTGCGGGACTGCGGCCGTTCTCAACGCACGCCGGTTATAGTGACGGTATTTCATCATCACTGAAAAGTAAGCTAACTGATAAGCGCGTCGATCGATGTCTAAGCCAAATAAATTGGAAGTAACAATCTCTGTTGAAGCTTCTCGATCTGAATAGCCTTCACTTCGGTAGATCTGAATCAGGAGATCAAAGGCATAGACTAGAATGTGACCAGATCCCATCGAAGGGTCCAAAGTTGTCAACTGTTGCGGGGTTAAGTCCACCAACTTTTGGTCAACGAGCCGTTCTGCTTCTTGTGTTTCGGTATCCTGAGACGCTTCGGGCATGTAGTATTGCCAATTAAACTGATGTGCCAAATCTTCCTCAGACACTTCAGGGTGGGTCGTCATTAAGTGCTTAATCCAAGTCTTTCCGACTGAATTTTCAACCATATACTTAACGATCCAGTCTGGGGTGAAGATCTGAGTTGCAGATGCAATCTCCTTACCGCGGAACTTGTGCGCCTTGGGTGAACTGATCGCGGCATCTTTTGAATCCGTGTTGTAGTACTGATACAGCCACCCAATAATCTCAACCTGCCCCTGACTGCCCTCGGACTCAATGTCAAAGTCGGCCTCAGGAATCTGCTCCACAAGATCACGAATCACGCCGCGGTTATAGCTGGGAGTGAACAAAAGTTGCATGAAATCGTCGGTCTTCTCGAACAATTTTGGCAGACTCTCGTTCAGCTTGTTGACCTGTTTGATGAACAGCATCTGATACATCGCATCCAAGTCCAGCGGCCGCTGTGAGTCTTGAGCAGTACGAATTAATGCCAACTCGTCTGGGGCAAAACCGCCCAGTTCGTCTTCAAGATCCAGGGCTTCACGCATGATATCCGGCTCATTTCGCTGCTCGGCAGAAGAGAGCACTCGGGTACCAGAAGGAAGGTAGTCGTTGACTTCCATGAAACGAATCGCAATGATCCGGTTGAACCACGTGTATGCGACCTCCTCGACCAAGTCCGTAAACGCAGCCTGGGCGTCAGTCTTAGCAGCCATTTCATTCAGCCGCGTCACCAGCGCTGCCCGCCGCTGAATATCCTTTCCTTCAAGCGGCTGGGTACTGCCGGCGTAATATTCCGCCAGAGCGGTAGAGCGCGTTTCCTTTGCTTCAATCCCATGATCGGTGATGCCCAATGCATTTAGCCGGCGCGTGACGCTCTCAATCAGGTCACGCCGTGCTTGAACTGCAAACTTGTTAATGGCGCGTTTGTCCATCCTTTTCCCTCATCCCGTTGTTAGTTAGAAATGTAAGTCGATCTCATCCGCATCCTTCAGCCGCGCCAGCAACTGTTGACGCAAGGTCGCTAAATGATGATCAAGTTCTGCTGCGCTGCTAATGCGCCACTGACTGCCCGCGGAGACATCGCGCACTTGAACCGTCTTGATGCGGTGCACTGGTGGTTTAACAGGTGTCACTGGGCGAATTGGGTCCACTGGATCGACAGGATCTACTGGCACAACTGGCGGAACTGGCACCACCGGCTTCAGATTCTCGATGTAACTCGTCATCCGCTGGAACCGGGTCTTAGCCTTCGACGTCGTCACGTTGAGCTCATCCAATGCCCGCGCATCTGCGGCTTCCTGACGGATGCGCGCAAGCGCCCGCAAGAACTCTTCCTGCTGAGCCGCCGCCACGTCTGGTGTGATCGCTGCACGTTGCAGGTAGTCTAAGCCACTTTGCTTGGTTTCATCAATCTCTTGCAGCTTCTCGGCCTGCACTTGGTCAAACGCCGCACTATATATCTCGTCGAACTGCTCATCCAGTTCCTTAATCCGCCGAACGTTCCCCTTGGCCCGATTCGACTTCAGCACTGCACGCAACGATTCCGCAATTTGCGTCAACTTTGCATCGGCCAGGAAGTCCTTAGACCGATCATAGATCGACAGGTCCTGGAGCCCATCGTCCCAGACTTTTTGCATCTGTGCGCTGAGATAAAACTCCTGCGTGTCTGTTTCGACGTACTCATCGTGCCAGTCAAGCAGATCGTCTGACCGTTTCACAATTGTGGCAACGAACGCATCCGAGTCCTTGGCCGCCTGAAGCTCACGCAGGTAACTGATCCCCATTTCAATCAGATCGTGGCCCGGATAGGCGCGATTCTGATCCTCGAAGTGCTCCAGGTTCTTGAGGTCTGCCCCGACCTTGTCCTGCAGCTCATGCGTCACGGTTTCGAGGTCTTCGGCACCGAACTTTTCCCGCTTGAACACTTCCTTCGCCACTTCGCGCAGCTTCTTCAAGTCACGTTCTGGGGTGACGTAGCGCACCTGGATGGCAATGCGCTCTGCGTACTGCTTCTTTGTCAGGTATTCCGTCACCTGACGCGCGGAGTCCTGCATCAGACTGACTGGCTCGCCGTTGTAGCTGAGCTTGACTCGCCCAGCTTTGAGCAACGCGGCCACCAACCACTCGGTGTCCTCTTCGGTGTACCCGTAAGGAATGGTGGCAAAGCGGTTCAGGACGGACTTCAAGGTTACGTGCTGACTGGTCCGCAACTGCTGCTGAAGCCAGTCAAAGACGGCATCCACCGCGCGTGAATTTTCGTCCGTCTTGACGAGCCCATTGTCGTTGAGCAATGAAAGGATCGCCTGTTCCGACTTCGCCGCATCGATGTAGTCTAACGAGCGGTAGTTATTGTCAATGAGCGCCTTCTCCGCTTCCTCCAGCCGGGCCGCGAAGTCGTGGCTCGTGCTGATCGGTGCGCCGGCAACGAAAATCTGGGCGCGCTCTAGGGCATCTAATGCCTGCGTCTGCGCGGATTGATCTAGTCGAGTCCGTTCATCCTGACGTTCGTCCAGGAGCAACCGGAAGCGTGGATCCTGGTTGTTCGTGTTGCCCAACACATACTGCTTGATCTTCAGAGAGCGAGTGGTCAGGTCAATATAGTCGCGATCGTCTGGCAGCGCAATCACCATTGTATCCGGTGCAGTCGACAACTGCGCGTAGGTGCTTTCATCGCCAAAGTAGTCACTCTGCGGCGTGATCAGCTGAATGGTGAGCGCTTGGTTGCCGCGCCCGTATGGCTTGCCGTCAAGCCAACGGTTAAAGGCAAAGACGTAGCGATTGTGCAGCTTCGGATAGGTGTAGCGATCACTAATCGTTTTGCTAATTCCAAAGAAGTACTGCTGCAAGTTCTCCGCAATGGCGCTGTCGATGACGTTCTCGTGCTCGATCCCATCATTGATGTCCTGCTCGGCATCGGTCAGGAAAATGTACAGGTCAAAGTGTTTCTCGACGACGCCTTCGCGGATCAGCGCAGCCAGGGCCTCTTGCGTCTGCTTCGTCAACGCGATCCGATCGACGTTCACATCGTCGATCATCAGCGTCACCAGGTTGTTCAGCGTCGCCTTGAAGCTGTCCAGGTACTTGACCATGAACAGCGTCTTCAACACTTGGAGCGTGAAGGGGTTCTTCTCCCGATTCGGGTTCAGTGATGGATTGTCCCAGGCTCGCTGAATCACAATGTTATGCGTGTGGTCCAGGAACTGGGCCAGGCCCTCGAAGAACAGGGAGAACGGCACCAGCTGCCCCTCCTCCGCGTCCATCTTGCGCATGGCGGACTCCTGGAAAATGGAAAGCATCGACCGCTCCCCTTCGGACAGGTGCTTCCCGTCCGAACCGTGGTTACGAACCGCCGTCAGCACGTCCTGCAAGAGGTTGAACTGGTACGGCACGAACGGGTAGTTCAGCGCAAACTCAGCCGGGTCGCTGAACTTCTGGCGGGTGACGCCATCGTCAAAATCAATTGCGTTGCGCAAGGCGGCGGCGTTGCCCTGATACAGGCCTTCTAACTCCATTTGCGCCGGGGTGGTTTTGGTCAACAAACGCCGCTTAATCACTTCGTCGACGTTGGCCGAGCTCAATGCAATGCGCGTCTTGAACCGCCCTTGAATCTTGGAGAAATCCTGCCCGTTGAGATTCGTCGTCACATCCCCAATCGCCTGCTGAGAGGTGACAATCACCCACGCCTTGCCTTTGGTCGCAGAGCCCAGCTCCTCAACCACGGTTTGCAGGTTCAGCATCCGCTGAACGGAATCGCCCACGAACTGGCCGACTTCATCGACCAGGAAAGCAACCCGCTGCCCGGTTTTCTGAATGTACGCGTTGACCAGCTGCGCAAAGTTTTCAATATTAATGGGATAGCGGTTGAACAGGTTATCCACAAAGCCCTGGGCATCGGCTTCACTCATGTAGCCGACCTGCACCAGCGCATCACGAATCGTGCCCTTATTCTGGGAGTAATGGTCGCGGCCAAAGTTCCAGTCCAGCCCATTGGTTTCCAGCTGGTGGAACGCCGTCTTGAACGCCTCATAATGCCCACGCTCATCCAGCTGCCGTTCCAGATCGGCAATCCAGTGATTCTTATTGGAATACCCCTGCATCTCGTTGAAGACGCGCAGGAAAACATCGAGGATAACGTTGCTGTCAGTCTTCCCATCGTTCATGGCCTTAGAATCGATGTTGAACAGAATGACCTGCGTATTCGAGTTCGCCGCCGCTTGCATACGGGTGTACACGAAGGAATCGTTGATCTTATCTGCAAAGAATTCGACGGCCGGTCGCCCGTCGACCTCGCGATTCTCGAGGATGTATGACAAGATCTTCAGAAAGTGCGACTTACCAGAGCCAAAGAATCCGGAGATCCAGACGCCCATATCATCGGTCGGCCCTTGCAGCGCCTTTTCATACGCCGAGAAGAACTTGGCAAACTGGTCCTGAAGCTCGCGCGTCACCACGTACTCATCCAGCTCGACCTTAATGTTGCTTTCTTGGCTCACCTTGATGACCCCTTGAATGTCGCGATCAATCGGTTTAGCGAATAACTCCTTAATCTTCATGTTCATTCCATACCCTTCTCAGGCCGAACGCCCGGTAGTAGTTATCGTCCTTGATCTCACCAAACATCGAGAGGTGCAGGCCATCGTACTTGCCGGGGTAAAACATGACCACCGGCACTTTGTCGATCACCTGGTTCATCGTGTTCAGTACCTTATGCGATCGCAACAGCGGGAAGACCTGCCCAACGCCGGTCAAAAAGATAATGGTCGGCTCCTCGGCGTCAACGGCCGCCGCAATCTCTTCCACGATCAAGTTGCGCTCCTCGTTCATTTCCAAGACATTGTTGATCTCGTGGATTAACTGCTCCGTGCCGTACTCTTGCTCAAAATCGGCAAATCCTTCGACATAGCCGTACCGCTTCAGAATCGTAATCACCAGATCGTATAGATTGAAAACCTGGACGTTAGCGCCAATCGTGGCCACGGTGGCGGTTGTCGCAATGTTTTGCACCGCTTCTCTGACCCGCAGCTCATCCTTGGGATCGTAATCGAAGATGTAGTACCCCACTTCATTAGACAAACCGTGGTTCTGCTGAAAGCTCGGCGAAGCAATTTTGTCCCGTAGCCGCCGGAAATCTTCTTCTAAGTCAGCCATTAGTCCTCCCCGTCAGCGCCACAACATACACCGCCTGGTGATTTGCTTGCAGAATCGTCACCAGACGTGTGTCCAGCAGTGGTCGCTGCAACGCCAGCTCGCTTCCAGCGGCCCGGGCAATGCCGGACGCTCGCAGATAGTTGCGAATCGTGCCCTTCAGCCGTTGGATAGTGTTATCGTGCCACTCCGCCACCTCATCGCGCTCCGCTTGCAGCCGCGAGAAGAACGCATTGAGCTCATAATCCTGGAGCACCTCATCCCCCAGCACGACCGCATCTTTGAAACAATCGAGCATGAATCGCCGAATCAGTTCATCTGTATTCATAATGCCAATCAGCACCGTGATGCGTTGATTGTCCAGGTCTAGCGACGGAAAAATTTCACGCAAGTCTTCGGGCAACGACCGGATTCGCCGCAGAATACAGTTCACGACGTTCTCCGTTCGCGCAACTGAGCGCTGCTCAAACGCGTTGGTGTCGATGACTCGTTGCCGAATCGTCTGATCATCCTCGCTGTCCGTTACCCATTCCATGAGTTGAATAAACTCTGCGAACCAAAACCCGTACTTAACCGCACCGGCAGATAGTTTTGGCATACGTTACCTCCATTTTCCATTTTACAATTAGTTTATCGATCGTTGTAGTAGCTTCATCAAGTGCTCAGCCTGCAGCATGGGAGAAAGTGGTTTCACTAGTTATTCAGCACACTCAATCGAGTTTCTCCCAGCCTGTCGAAATAGCTTGGAAGCAATAAACTGCACAATGCGATTATACCGGAAAACCGCTGATTAAAAGCGTCAAGTTTGGGTTTAATCGTAAAAATTGCCAAGACTTTAGATGATTTCAGATGACAAAAATGTGGGCAGGTCCGTCACCGGTCCCGCCCACTAGCATACAGAATAGCTTTATTCTCCAGCACCAACTCTGCTAGCGTTACTTGCGCAGGTAATTATCAACGCCTGCCGGCCCCAACCACCACCTTAAGCAACTCTTCGTTGATGGCGGTGAGAATCTGACACCGGACAACTCGGCAGTGTTGCCAAGTACTTAAGATCTATGATGATTAACCCCAGCACGCAGGTTGGCGTGACCCTGACCTGATGATCGGCAACGATCGAATCACAGTTACTCATGCTGATTCACAGCCGGATTGCGTGATTGCTATTTAATCGAAAATCCTACTCATCACTGTCCACTACTTCATCCCTAATCGCTTCATGATTCCAGCGCGACTCACCGTCTCACCCTGACTGGTTGCAAGGTTAGCTTGTGTTTTCCGGTAATCTTCATCGTCTTCCATCCACTCAAGCACTGCTTGGCGCGTGTACACGGTCACAGAGAGTCCATCGAACTCAATCAGCCTCTGCAACTTATCATATTGGGCGTTCGTCAACTGCAAAGATATCACCGTTGTACCCGACATAACTTTCACCCGCCTTTAGCTACTAATGAGAGTAACCCGCCAAAAGACTTCAAGTGTAGCCGTCCAAACCCAACTATTCAGTTTTCCCCCAGCCACGCCCTGATCAGCCGCTCGTAGTCGTCCAGCAGCTGCTCCTGCTCCACGAACTGCCCCTGAAACGCGATGCTGTTCATCTCCATGCGCAACTCCGGATCCTGGACCGCCTGACGCCGCGTGCGCCGCGGGTCATCCTTGCCATACGCACTCAGCCATCCCATCACGCGCGTGGGCGACTGGAGCGCCAAGAACTCGCGGCTGGTCGGCAGCGCCTGCCGCAGGGTGTCCGCCATCCGGATGCCGGTAGCGTCCAAATCGCCCAGGTAGGTCACGCTCAAGCCGCGGGTCACCAGCGCGGTCAGCAGGTTCAGGTACGCGGGCTGAAAATCATTCCCGCCTTGAGCGATCAGCGGCCAGTCCGGATGCAGCTGATGCAGCCAGATGAACACGCCGTTATTCTCGATGATCACCGCGCGCTTTGTCGCTAGCGGCCAAGCTCCCATAGCTGCGACTTGCCAGGGGTTCAGTGTCAGCGGTTGCGGCAGGTCGGTGGCCAAAACGCCAGTAGACACGAAGGCCATCCCGATCAACTGCGCGGATAACTCGTGGATGACCACCCCTTGGCTGCGCAGGTGCTCGACCACCCAGGTGTAATAGTGATAGTGCGGCGGATCAGCTTTGGGGTCAGACAACGCATGCCCGATCAAACCGGCCTGGACGGCTTGAACCGAACGCGGTGGCAGCAGCTCACCGGTCTGCATCTGGTCAAACCAGCGCGCCAGGCCCGCAGCGTGGATCGGCAGCTGGCGGCCAGTAGCCGCCACGTACGCCGCTTCAAGCTCACTCATCCGCTGACGCCCCCACTTCTGCCGCCTTCCCAGCATCGACCGCGTGCTCTGCAGTCTGCCCTGCGTCGGTCGCGTGCCACTGCATCACTTCATGCACCTGATTGGCGTGGAACTTGCCGTCAGTGCGATCCGGAGCTAGCACCTCATAGGCGCGATTGGCCACCCCATCAGCGAGGATCTTGGTTTGCGCGCCGGAAGGCATGGTCGCGATGAAGTTGAAGCCGAAGCGATCGATGGTCTGGGCAAACGCCCGCGCGGTTTCCGGATCGAGCTTGTCGGCGAACTCATCAAACATCACCAGGTGCGGCGCATCCGGCTTAGCCGCCTGGTGCAGGCGCATTTTCGGCACCAGCAAGAGCGGCAGCACCATAGCCTGCGCCTTCTCCGCGCCGGAACCACCGGATTGAACGAAGGCGTCATTCACCAGCTCGCGCTCATCGGAGTGCCGCCGGTAGATGTAGATCTTGAACTCGGACCACAGGCGCGTGTCCAGCAGCGCCTCGGCCTCATCCATGAAGGCCTCCGCATCGGTAGCCAGATCGGGATTATTGACCAGGCGATCGATGCGGTTCTGCACCAGCGCGGTCAGGGCCGGCCGCTCGGTCAGTTGCAGATTCCGGGCCTCGGCCACGGCAGCTTCGGTGCTGCCTGGCAGCGGCTCAAGTGCGACCTCAAGGCGAATGCCCCGCGGGTCGATCCCTTCCGTCAGCATCTGGTTGTACTCGGGAATCAGCTGGTATTGTTGCGCGATGTGGAGCGCCGCCGCGTTGATGTAGGTCTGCATCGCCAGCAACTGGCCACTTTGGCGCTCGGCCACGGCGCGGGCCAGGTCGTCCAGACCAGCGGTGAACAACGCGATGGCCTGGGCCAAGTCGATTGGCACCACTAACAGGTCACCGACTTCTACCGTGCGCGCACCGCGCAATTGCGCCGCCAGATCGTGGGCTTCACGCTGATCGAACAAGACGTCCAGCGGCTGTTCGTGCTCGCGGCCATCCAAGGTGCTGCGCAACTCCGACCCCAGTTGACTGAAGGGGTGTTCCCGGATCTGCGCCCCATTGCTGTGGGCGAACTGCAGGGTCGCGAGAATATCATCCAACGCCGCATCCGCCGGGGCAAACAGGCGCAACTGGCGCAGATCAGACTCCAGCCGGTCATCGATCACGGTCAACTCCTGCGTGGTCTGCTCGATCTGGATCCGTTGCGACTTGACGGTCCCTTCCGCCTCACCGCGCTGGCGGATCAGCTTGTTGATCGACGCATCCAGGCCCTTGATCGTCTGTTTCTGCTTGGCCACCTGATCGGTCAGCGTCGGGTCCCGCTGCAAGTCATTGCGCTCAGCCGTCAACACGTTGATCTGCGTCTCGGCGACCGCCGGGTCAAAATCCGGATCGATCGCCGCCAGCAGCTTGTCCAGCTGCCCCTGGGCGGCCGTCAGCTTCACCTGCGCGAGGTCTTCGTCGTGCCGGTTGGCGTCGAGCGCCTGCATCGCGGCCGCGAAGGCCGCCTGCAGGTCCTGCAGCGTCCCCAGCAAGTCAGGTGCGGCAATGATGGCCCGTAGATCCGGGGCCGCTGCGAGCAGCGCTTGCTGCTTCGCCTGCAATGCCGCGACCTGCGCGTTCATAGTCGCCGCACCGGCTTCATGGATCTGCCGGTTGTCCGTCTGCAGCGCGGCATTCACGCTCGCGTTACGCCGCCCGGTCAGGCGGGTGTCGATCGCCGTACCCATGTCCCCTTGCATGCCCACGACCAATGCCACATCCGCACTGGTTTGGGCGATGGTAGCGGCCAGATGATGGTAGTCCTTGAGCTGCCGCTGCTTGGTGATCACAAAGTCGGCCAGGCTGGCCAGTAGTTGCGCGTCATCGGTTTGGGCCAGCGCCTGGGTCAGCTCCGTCCGGTTCGCGGAGAGTCCGTACAACTGCGCGATCACTGGCTCGAGCTGGTCTGCCCGAAGCGTCGCCGCTGCCTGCTGCAGGGCCACTACCGCTTCCTGGTGCTTGGCGACCACCGCCTCGTCCGCGCTTTTCTCGGCCATCTGGCGCTGATACAGGTCTAGCTCACTGCGCCAGTTGGCGATCTGCGTGTCCAAATAATCGCGTTGCCGCTCCAAGCTGGCCTGATCCGCGAGCCGTTCCTGCAGGCCAGCCAGCACCTCATCCGCCTGCTCGCGCAGCGTCTGATACCCGTCCTGCTGCGCGGCTAACTGGCTGATCGTGGCTAAGGCGTTGGTCACGATTGCCTGCGCCTGATCACGCTGAGCCGCCAGCGTGACATGGCGCGGCAGAAGCCCGTCGTCGGTGGCGTTCAAGCGGTTCAGGTTGCCCCAGAACTGCGCCTGCTTGATCCGATCCAGGCGCGCCAAGCCAAGCTGCAGTTCGTGCTGCTGGGCCAAGGTCTGATTCAGACTGCGCTGCGAGGTCGCCAGCGGCTCGATGATGCCCACGCGATCGATCGGCTCCTGCGCCATGCGCAGGGCGTTGGGGATCGGGGCGAACCGCGCACTGCCACCGGTCAGGATCGGCGAGGCCAGCAGGCGATAGGCATTGGCCAGCTTGCCCAACGCCTCCCCGCCATCGAAGCCGTAGACATCGCGCGCCACGGCGCCGCGATAGGCTTGCCAAGTGTCATAGACCTGTAGCTCCTCGCCAAACCCCGCGTTGGCGTCAATGAAGCCTTGCTTATCTAAGGCAGCACCAGCGTCATCCACGCAGGTCAGTGCCGCGACTTCACGCGACACCAGCACGAACCACCAGGTGGCCGCCTTTTTCCCGTCCGTCTGCCGGTGCGCCCCGATGCCCAGCACCACCTGTCGCTGGGCAGAGGCGAACACCATGTAGGTATACCCGGTGCGCACTTGGTACTGCGCCGGCCCCCAGCCGAGCAGCATCGAATTGAAGGTCCGCTTGTCGCGCGTCGTGTTGCGCGGGTCCGTGCTGCCGCTCACTGCGTCGCTTGAGCGCGCCGGATTGAAGTTGGGCGTCGCGATCGAGCCGTCGATCAGAACGGGATAAAACGCGTTGGCCAGGGTCGTTTTACCCACCGCATTGGCCCCCAGCAACGTGAGGTTGCCATCGGTGGCCGCCACCAGGTCCAGCTGGGTATACTGCCCGAAGTGGCGCAGGTGATAGCTCACGGGATGCAAATAATCATTCTCCAACGTCATCATCCTCCAATGTAATGGCAAAGCGCTTGGCCAGTGGCGTGGCGACCCAGCTGCCGTGCTCAAGCGTCGCCAGGCCGTTCAGGCGCAGCTCATCCTTGACCAGACTCTGGTTCACGTTGGCCTGTGGGTACAACTGCCGCGCCAGTTGCCGAATGCGCGTGCCAAGCGCTGCATCCGGCAACCCCGACGCCAACGACCGCGCCACCGGCAGAGCGACGAAGTACTGCCTGGAGGTAAGCTCGCGGCGATCCGCATCCAGCAAGGCCGCGTAGTCATCCCCGACTTCCAGATAGAAGCGCTGCAGCGGCTGCCAGGCCGCCGAGATCTGGCTCTTCAGCTGCTGCAAAGTGGTCCACAATGGCCCGGCACTGCTGTCCATGACCCGATGCTTCAGCAGATACGCGTTGACCTGCTGCTGCGCCGTTACGGTAGCCGGCGGCGCCTGCAGGCTGGCCTTCATCGCCTGCACCAACAGCTGCGCGACGGCCACGAAGTCCACCGAGACATCCCAATACTCGTCCACGACCTGACTGGCCGCGGTGGGTTCAGCATCCACCGGGTTATCCGGCGTCAGCAGCTGGAACCGCTGCACGAACAGCTCGTCGATCAGCTTGCCGACCTGCTTGTCCGACAGGCCCGGTGCCGCCGTCTGGACACTGGCGATCACCGGCCGCGCCTCGATCACGCGATCGGCTTCCACCCCTTGGGCGGCCGGCGTGTTGATCACGGCCTTCAGCGTCGCCAGCAGCACCGTGATCTCAGTGCTCGACAGCTGGTCTGAGCCCATGAGCCACACCCAGTTGTCCTGAAACGACAGCGGCGTGCGGCCGAACACTTGCTTGAACCAGCCATTGATGCGGCGCTGTCCTTCAGGGCGCTGATACGCGTCGCGTGCGGCGATGGCACCGGCCTTCATCTCTTCGGTTTTCGTGCCGGTAAAAACGCCATGCGCGAGCAGCTGCTCGATCACCGCCCGCTCAGCTCTCGTGAGTTTGGCCATGTTGCCCTCCTTCCTACCTAAAAGTCACGGCAAATGCATGCGGCAGCACCACTGCATAATCCTCCCCGACCAAGTGCAAGTGGATCTCCTGCGTTCCTGCCACCTCTGCATGGGCCACCGGCCGGCCAAACGCGGCAAACGCCTCGGTCTGCGCATACTGAGTCGCGGGGTACAGGCTGACAATGGCGTCGCGCGCTAACGCGGTCTGACACCCAAGGTCATGGTCGATGCGCGCTGTGTCCGCCGAAACCATCACCAAGTCGGTGAACTCGGCCAAAGCCCGCTGCTCAGCGCCGGCTAGGTCCCCGTCAACGGCCACGACCGGATTGTCCGCCAGCGTCACCACCCGCGATTCGGTGGTCGTCACGGCGCGCGTGACCGGCTCCATGCTCCCCGCCTCTAACATATCGTTGCGCACCGTGGTGGTCAGCTCCGCCATTCGGTCCGCCCGCTCGTCTTTCGGTAGCGCCTCAACTTCCGCCATCTCGGCTTTACCTAGCCGATCCATCGGCAGGTGCGCGGGAAACTGCGTCGGTAACTGGATACGGTGCACCTGCGTCAGCAGCTGATCGATGTCCGCCGTCAGGGCTTGCAAGTCGATCGAATGGCCGCGAACGTGCTCGTATTCGCGGGCCAGCAGCTCCGTCGCCGAGATCAGCGTGGTGTACAGCAGGTAGATCGAATCGAAGCTGGTCTGGATCACCGCCGTCGTCGGGTCAAAACTCTGCAGCATCAGCCGCAGCCGCCGCGTCACGAAGGCTTCCGTCTGCCGGCGCTCGATCTCAAGCGCCGCCTGGTCGCCAATGGCCACCGTGACATCCAGGTTACCCGCGGCCTGGCGCGATTCCGCGACCATGGTCGCAAACTGCGCTTGGCCCACCAGCCACGCCAGCGGGCCAGAGGACTTCATCATGGTGCTGTAGGCCGGGATCGCTTCATCGTGAAGCATGCGGCGCAAATGGTCGGCGGCGTCCCCAACCCGGTCAAACGCCAGGTCCGTACAAATATCGTGCAGGTCCACATCGAGCTTGCGCAACCCATTCATCACCGCGTCATAAGCCGTCAGCAGGCGATTGAAATCCTCATATAGCGTCATTGACTCGGTCGAGATGCCGGCGTAGCCCTGAAACTTGTCGATCAGCGCCATATAGTCGCCGATCCGCTTGGTCGACGCCACCACCGTGTTCTCCGCGTCAATCACCCGTTGCATCGCCTTGAGATACTCAATGCCCGCCGCATTGATCCGATAGATCGCCGACTGGACCGTGTGGAACTTGCCCGAATCCATCCGCTCCCGCACCCGGCGTGTCGAGCTAGTCACCAGGTGGGCCTGTTCGACCAGCACCTTCATCACGCCGCGCAGTGTCTCGTCGGTCACCCGGCTTTCGCCCGGGTCCAAATACTCACCATTGTATCTGGCCACCAGATAGTTCATGGTCATCGGCTCGCTGGCCGTGCTGCCATCCCGATACAGCATGGACAGTAGTGTCCATCCCGCCAGCGGATGCCCCTGGCTCCGTCCTAGGTTCATCGCCGTCAGCAGCGACCGTAACGGTTCTGATAATCCCTGTGCCATGAACGGCCTCCCTCTACACTTTTATTACCGCCATTATACCGAATATTGACTGCGAGCTGCAGAAAGGTGAGATCAGCTTTAGAAACTCTGAGTACCGTTGGCCCGAGTTTGGGCTCATCGTCCGACTAAACATGATTTACGCTGACCGATGTCCTAAAAGTATAATTAACAAACCATATACTGTTCAGTATATTTAATTAAGTCTAACTCGGCCATTTTAAAAAGACAACCAAAAATAGTGGCCAGCAACCTCAACAATCTCACAAAGATGAGCAAAACTCTCCCCCGCAGTTGCAGGGATTACACATTCACTACGACTATCACTAACCAAATACTGGAATCACCCCCGCAAAGCAGGGAACATGGTGCGAACTAGTGACCGATATCAGCACATCCCAGTATGTGAAGCGAGAACAGTATATCATACTCGAGCCATATCAGCGCGGACGTAGCGCAATCGTGAACTCCAAAGCGCATGACCACCATGTCTTCTAATACTTGCTTTCCTATTAGAGGACCGAAAGCGATGCGTTGCAAGGGCCTCCCGGAAGGTCTGTGTAAATTTTCGCTCTCACCATATACAGACGGTTTATAGGACAGGTTTTGAAACCATGATTCGAACGGTGACAGGATCTCAATATTATTGGCTAGATGCCGCGATAACAAGTGCATGGCGGGTGTGCTCATCGACGATATTGACTTTAAGTTGGAGAATACCATTCAACTTCACTGTCTCTCCTGCAAAAAAGACCTCCAACTTGCGGAGATCTCCCTAAATAACTAATCTATTCTTCGCTTCAGCACCAATTGATGTAGGGGTAAACAAAGGGCGATTTCTCCCTTTGAATACCGGAGTGTCTCTCGCGAGGCTGAACTACTGAGTTATTAAAATATCCAGCCTAATGGGTACACAGCATATATTTTAATTCTCAGATTTTAAGACTGCTTGCGGGTTGAGGAACGCTGAAGAGCTTGTGTCAGTGCGATAATTTCTTCAACAGTAGATACCTTTTCAACATTAGTACCCACTTGAAAAAGATTCATACGGCTTCATTGAGTCTCAAACGACTTCAAACGGCTAAGAAATCGAGGAAAAAAATGTTTGGAAAAAATTCTGACAACATTGAAAAAAAGATTGGCTTGAACATCAAGCGTATTCGTAAAGCTCAAGGGATGCCCCAGAAAAACCTTGCTGACGAGCTCGGCATTATTGAGCAAACCGTCTCCAAGATCGAGCGTGGCGTGTTCACGCCATCTGCAGATACGATCATGCAGGTTTGTGATGTCCTCAACGTTACCCCAAACGAGTTGATGCTCGATAACCCAGAAATGCAGCAGTGGCAGTCTGAACGTAAGCACCCAATAACAGACCGGATATGATTGCCCCTTGCCGGGCAGTATGATTGCCTCATCAAATCTAAATTGGTGAGGTAATTTTATGGATGAGAAACCTGAGATTGTTCGGATCAAATTAGAGGATGACCAGCGGCGGGCGCCACTGAGCACTGCCACCAAGGCCTTTCAAGTTAAGATTGACACCAACAAAACGGTTGTAGTGTATAACCATATCCAGGGCTATATCCTGGATGCCTTGATGAAGGCGGTGTTCGCCAATGCTCATTGATATCCACAAGCTCAGCGGCATTTATTTGATTTGTGGTAAGACCGACTTGCGTCGTGGTATTGAAGGCTTGGCTGGAGTTATCCAAGAGGAATATCATCTGGATCCGTACAGTCGGGCACTGTTTCTATTTTGCGGGACCCGCAAGGATCGGTTTAAGGCCCTATATTGGGCTGGCGATGGATTTATCCTGCTCTACAAGCGAATTGAGGACGGCCGGCTACAGTGGCCAACGACTCAAAATGAGGTTAAGAAACTCCACGCTAAGCAATTAGAGCGTCTTTTATCTGGTTGGGGATTGGAGTCGACGGTAAACCAGTTTTGTCCAAGAAATAATGGTAGAAAGCCCGTCGCACCAGTGGTACACTCAACCCAACATCAATGAATCGAGGGCTACGCCCATGGTCACTACGACTGAAGATCTGCTCAAACAGGCACTCGAGCAAAATCGAGAACTCATGAAACAAGTTCAGGCGCTCACCGAGCAGGTCGCGTATTTAACTCGGAAACTCTACGGCTCCCATTCGGAGAAGATGACCGATCCTAATCAGCTGTCTCTTCTGGGAGATAACAGTGTTTTTACCGACCCAGAGCAGACTGGGCAACAAAGCGAAGAAATAGTCGTAGTAAAAGCCAAGCGCAAGCCTAAAAGCAGTCGCGGTGAATCAATCGATCCAAAATTGCCCATCGAAGAAACCGTGATCACTCGAAAAAGTGAGCTGTGTGATCATGGTCATCAGCTGGCTAAAGTGGGCAAGCATCTCGTGCGTGAAGTGGTCCAACACATACCAGGCAGATTGTATGTTGAGCGTATCTTTGAAGAGACATACAAGTGTCCGGAATGTGAGCTCGAGGATGGTGTGAGTCACCTGTATCAAGGACAAGCGCCGCAGGCGTTGTTCCCGCACAGTCTCGCGACCTCGTCGCTAGTCGCTGAGTTGCTCTATCAGAAATACATGCTGGGTACACCGCTTTATCGTCAGATATTAGAATGGCGCCGAGCGGGTCTTCTACTCAGTGAGACGACCATGACAAACTGGGTAATCAACGCGGCAGAAATCGTCAGACCAGTCTATGACCTGATGCACGAGTACCTCCTGTCAGAGCGGTTCCTGCAAGGCGACGAAACACCGTTCCAAGTGCTGAGAGAACCGGGTAAGTCGGCAAAGAGTAAATCATACATCTGGGTAGAACGCAGTATTCGCCTCGCCGACCAGCAGGTCGTCTACTACGCTTATGGCAACACCCGCTCTGGTAAGTTCGCGCAGCGAATATACTCAGGCTATACTGGGGTCCTGCAGTGTGATGGCTATGCCGGATATAATCTTCTTGGCGACAGCGTCATCCGTGTTGGTTGTTGGGCGCACGTTCGGCGTAAATTCTACGACGACGCAGCGAAGGTTAAAGGTAAATTTACCAGCACGAAACCGCTAGAGCTGCTCAACCAGATGTTCCACCTTGAGACACAATGGGCGCTCTTATCACCGGCCGAGCGTCTGAAATGTCGACAGGCAGAACTAGAACCTCTGATTGATCAGTTCTGGGCTTGGTGTGATCAGGCCGCGCCGGCGCCGAAATCGCGACTGGGTGTCGCTCTGACCTACGCTTTGAATCAGCGGTGCATGCTTAATCGAGTCTTGGAGTTTGGCGAGATTGATTTGAGCAACAATGCATCAGAGCGGAACATGAAGTCCTTCGTGATTGGACGAAAGAACTGGCTGTTCGCCACCAGCCCAAAGGGGGCCGAAGCCAATGCGATCTGGATGACGATCGTTGAGACTGCCAAAGCCAACGGACTGGATCCACGAAGTTACATTGAGCGACTTCTGCATGGGCTGTCACAACTGTCTGCCTCACCAACGAGGGAACAAGCTGAGGCTTATTTACCTTGGAATCAGCATCTAAAGCCAGCAACTAGCGAAACCGCGTAAGCAATGAAGGGTCGCAATCCAAAAATAGGATTGCGGCCCTTCTCAGTTTGCAAGACGGTCGATTATTGGGTGCTTACACAGAACATCTTCGCCAAGGCAGACATCGCGCGTGATTCTGGTGACGAGAAAATGGAAAAGGCGTACCTGGATGACATCATCCAAATGTACGCCTGGCGAAATGATGATATAAGAGAGATTGCGGAGTGGCTGGATCGACGGTACTTGAATAAATACATCGATAAAATGCAGAAGGAAGTCCGAAGTACCGTGATTGAAAAAACACGATTATAACAATATCTTCAGCAATAAATCATCCTGAAGCTATGCTAGAGAATCACGTCGATACAATTCCGTCTCAGCAGCGGTCATCACTCCTTCGGAAAAAAGATCCATCATCTCTAAAACATGGGAAACTGTTTCATTAAACATCTCAACGTCCACATTGGATCGTTCTCCATGAGCAATCTTGTTTCGGATCATTAGCAAGTCACGATCAATCCATTCCTTTTTCAAGGAAAAATCTAATGGAAGCTCTAGAACACTAATAATTCGATCTAAACGCTTAAAATTCAAATTTGAATCTGTATTAATAAACCTCTTTCCAGTAGTATCAACCAACTTTCTTGTTGGCCTCTCCAATTCTTTTGAATGAATTTCTCGCATAAATTCCTGCAACTGTGCACTGCTTGGTGATTCTCTTACTTTTGAAAGGCTTTGTTGGAAATATACTGCCTGAAATCCATCACGAAGATCGTGCAAAGAAATGTCTCGACTAAAGACAAACACAACATACAAATTCGCAATCGACCGAATGAATCCTTCCCAGCTGCTATATAGGAGCAGATATCCCGCTCGCAAAACAGTTGCATTCTCAGAAGGTTGATTGGCACGAATGTTTAACCGTATAATTTCCTCTCTTCTCCAAAACATCTCTCTATCAATTTTATCCTGAAGGGTTTCAATGTTTTTTACTTTCATCAGCAATGATCTCACTTAGTTTAAGCAGCTTCGAGAAGCGTACTATTGCACGCGTCCCACGTTTTGTCGCATCCTTATACCCTTTCCGGGTAGGTAGTCCTTTTTGAATTGAAACTAACAACTCTGCGTTATTTCTAAACAAATCCAGATTGTTTGCTACCAGTGGGAACAGAACCTCAAAAATACTGCGCAAACATGGTCCATAGTATTTATTCTTCGATTCACTCCACTTTTGAAAAGCATTATCACCCAACGAACTAGCAAGGATTAACGAAGCTTCCCTGAATTTCATTTTTATTTCTTCTAATGCATCATTTCCTAATTGTGGTGAAATCTGTGTAAGGCGTTCAGTCAGATAGCTACTGATATCCTCACCGGAATTTACTACGGTATCACCTAACGTCTGCATGACAACAAAGGCGGAAACAGCATCCTTATCCTCTTGTTCATCTTTTTTCTTGGTAGTAAGTTTGTATATACGCTGAAAATTCGAGTCAGAGTTCATCTCGTTAATTGATTCAAACATCTTTCGTGAAGACATTAAGACTGACACATTTCGAATTTCTTGTGGTTTCAGGGCAAGCCCATTAGTATTTAAGCGCTGGAAAAGCTCGTACTTAATTGAGTTATTGTTACTCCCATCTACAATTATGAATGATAATTTTCTCCTCTTGAAGATACGCCTCAACTCTTCGCCAATATTATGTTCTTTATCCCAGGTCTTCCCCTGTAGCGATGGTAAAAATTTCGTGCTAACCAACTCTAAGCTCGGGAAAACCTGCAAGTCATTTTTTTCAGGATTTCGAAGAATTCCCATAAACTCCAGAATAGTGCTGATGCGCTGTAATCCGTCAATTACATCCCATGTTCCCGCAATGTCTTGCGATACGAATAGAGACGGAATTGGTATACCTAATAGAATAGACTCGATAAAGTCCGATTTATTCTTTATTTCCCACCGAAAGTACCGTTGATATTCTGGAGATATTATCAAATCGTTCTCTTTGTACATATTTGCAATTTCACCAATTGAAATCGAATAAGCATCTGTACGAATCTCCTTGACACTTTCAGTATATTCATCAAACAATGTCATAATTCTCTCTCCCATTCACTGATTTATAGCATTCTACTTTTCGTATGGTCCCATGAACCGATCACCATTCATATGAATCATATGATCAGGGAAATCAGCAATCCAAATTTCGGTTTCCCACGCTATGTTTCCAACAAACTTCTTATAAACAGACCAGTTTTGAAACGCCGTAACAAAAACTAAGCCAGCCTTTCCGGCGTATTCTGACTTAATGCGAGAAACCCGATCTACCGACATTGGTCCAACTGATGACACTGCTTCAATAAGGAATAGCCAATTACGTTTTTCATCAAACAAAACAACATCTGGAATAACATCATGCATCGTCATCGGAAAACCCAAGTTTTCCAGAGCTGATTCTTCAAATTTCAGATCTTTTTCGGCGGTATCTCCAACGTATAGAAGCCTAGCACCGCCGGCAAACCTCGGTGCGAACTGCTCTAAAATTTCCTTGTGCAGCTGATTATGCTTCCCCGGTGTTAATTCAAACTCAAAATCAGAATATTTAACTGGAATCATCGCTTTGTTGCGCTTATCAGCTTGAAGACTCATACGCGAAAGATGTGTTGCCTTGAACTGTACCAAACGCTCAGTGTAACTCTCATCCTCAAAGTGGCGGACTAATTCAAAAAAGTCATCAGACAAAAACCAGCGATAATTCTTTGAGTTCGTCGCAATTCCTTCGGATACGTTATCCCTTACAAGGCCAACGGTGGCCATCTTCTTTGGACCCAGTTTCCGCAAGGACTCACGAGTATTCTCTTTCAGATTCGTGGAATACACATCATTTAGGAATACGAGTCCTTCATGAATCTGAACACCGTAATTTGTGGCCTGTGACCAGCTCATATCCTCTGTAACCTTCGTGGCTGCCAGGATAAAACGCGCCGCCATGCTCTTTTCACTAACTGACTTTGCAAAACCGACATCTTTAAGCATCTGGCAAGCATCGAATAATTTACCCATTAAGCTTCTACCCCAAAGTTCGCCAATATTATTTGATCAATTTTTTCTTGTGTCATTTGTGTGAGTTCGGAAACTTGATACTTCTCACCAAGACTCGCTAGACTATGCGCATCTGGAAATTTCATCGAATTGATCTCCGTTGAGTTAACTTGCGTATTTCCGCTCAACAGCCGATAATATTCGTCGAAAATCGTTGACGACATAACAAGGAATGCACCCCTTAACAAATCACTGGAGCTTGCAACCACGAAATTAAGCTTATTATCTGTACTGATTTGTTTTTCTTTCGAGAAGCGCTCTGCATCGTAATACGCAGTTTGAATACGCCGGGATTCTTCCTTAGTAGAGAAACGCTTAACAAAAATGTAATCTACGTTGTCTTGAAGAAAACCCGCGCGCTTCTTGGATAGATACTGACCATTTTCTCGCTTTAGTCTAACCTCATGACCATCAAAATCGTCAGCATAAAAGATGGGTACATTGTTATCCGAAGGCTCATCCTCAACCAAATCTCGGTTTCTAAAACATACTGTCAGTCCGGTTTTCATTTTCAGACCTGAGTCTAAGAATGTACTGGGTAGAGCAACAGCCCATTTTGCAAGTGCTAACTGAGTCGCATTAGTAATCAAGTAAACTCGCTGCTCCTCGCCAACAACAACTAAATCACGAGAAACGACGATAGATTGACTTTGTTCTAGAGTGGTAATGTCGTCGTGTGACCAAATTTTCACTAAATCGACTCGCTTCTTTTGGAAGACAACAATTACTAGTTCCTGAAGAACTTTGGTGCTTCCAAACACATTGTTTCGATTTTCAAACGCATGTAGTTCGATGACACTACCTTGTGAAAACATAAAGGCACGAAGACGTTCAAAGTACGCGCCACTCATCCATGATCGTGGCACAATAAACACTGATGTAGCATTTGGACGTAACTCAATCGCAGCCTTAACCCAGAAAAATCCATATAGGTTAGGCGCACCGTGTACCACAAAGCTCATTGCATCAGCCTCTAAACTATCTTTCAAGAGTTTCTTGTATGGCGGATTCGCAATCACGAGATCATAGTTAGACTCAAACGAAAATGCGCTATCCTCTAACAGCCCATCTTCTTCGAGGATATAGTTACGTTCGCGAATCTCATATGAGAAATTGAGCCCTGATTCATCCGCCCACGAATCAGTAAGTGAAAGATTTGATTTTAATACACGGAGTGCTATTGGTTCGTTCTCATAAGCTACTAGTTCAATTTTGCAACTCGGATACTTCGAAAATAGTTTCTCAACCACAGCGAGACCCAGAACTCCGGTACCCGCCCCTGGATCCAAAAGCTTAACACTTTGATTATTCAAAACGTCGGCATCATCAATCAGCCGTTCTGCCATATACTCTGCAACAGGCATAGGTGTCGTAAATTGTCCAATCTTTTTCTGCTCTTCTCGACTTAGTTGTCGAAAGAACATCTCGTTAGATTCTGAAATTTTGAGTTTCAGACTTTCAATATCAATTCTCATTCTCAACATGGAACGACCTCATTTCAAAATCTCTCTCTAAACCTCAAATGATGGATTACTTCATAATTTTACCAGCTATTACCTAGAAAAGCATAAACACTCTCACAACGATTATAGCATGGCCTCACCATCAAGAGAACGTTTGTTCGACTAAAATCAAAAACAGAGCCAGCCCAGATTTCTCCGGACTGGCTCTTCATTTTTGGCAGGGTTTTGGCAGGGAACCACTTCAATTCTACCTATTTCAACTCGTTTCACTCAATCGAAAACGCCGTTAAATCAGGCTTTTCATCTCAAGTGTCACCTGCTCTTTATTCCCATTCGAGCGTGTCTTCAGCGGTATTAACCCGCGTCATCACTAGCTTTCTATGCTTCAACTGCCGCTTTGGCGGGGAGTTTGGCGGGGCTTAATTGATCGTACTTCACCGCCTGATTTCCCACGAATCGCACCTGATTCTGGCCCGCCGTCTTGATCGTGATGTTGCCTGCGATCTGTTCGGCGATATCTGCATCCAGCCCACCCCACAAGTGTGAGTAGTGCTTGAGCGTGATCTCAGGTGACGAATGCCCTAAACGCTTAGACAATACCAGTACGGAGACGTTAAACTCATTGATGAGATATGACGCGTGACTGTGGCGTAGCCCTTTGCCTTCGACTGGATGCACCTGCGCCAACTTGGCGTAGCGGTGGATAATCCGTGAAATCGTGGACTTAGTCATCGGCAGGCCATCGTAGGTCATGATGAAGTCATCAACCCCACCCAGACCGAAACTCGTCTGTACCTCACGCCAGCGCCGTAGAATTGCCACGGTATCATCATCAAGCGTCAAGATGCGCTTGCCACTGTCCGTCTTCGTGTAGTCGTGGCGTTCCCAGTCATGGCGGCTCTTCATCACCAGCATGTGGTCAACGTGTAGCTGCTTCTTGGCGAGATCAACATCCCGCCACCACAGCGCCGTGCCTTCGTTGACCCGCACGCCAGTCAGGAAGTACAGCCACAACATCACGAAGTTCAGGTGCCCGTAGATGTCATCAATGCAGATCTGAGCAATAACTTGTTCAAACTCAGCTTTCGTCCAGAACGGCACGCTGCTTTTGGCCTTAGGGATCGCCTTGACCCGCTTCGACACATTGCTGGACAGATACTGCATCTGCACCGCATGATCAAGGGACTTGCGGAAGCAGCCGAACACCAATCCAGCATAGCCTTGCGAGTAGCCCGCACCGCCGTCCTTCTCATCCGTGAGCAGCCACGTGCGGAAGTTCTGCACGTCGGTGATATCGATGTCACGCAACAACTGATCGCCAAACCGTGCGATACAGATATCAAAGCTACGATTACGGACGGCAAAGGTACTTTCCTCCACGTCGGTTTTATACGCTGGGATATACGCATCTTTCATGAACTGGCGATAGGTCATGCGGAAGTTCGTAAACCCATGCGCCTCATGATATTCACGCTTCACCCGCGTGAGTTCCTTATTTGCAGCAAACGCGGTACTGAACGGCATTCCTTGACTGTCCTTCCGCCCTTTCTTGCGGACGCGCTTGCCACTCATCTTGTCGGTGCCTAACTCGGTTTCATAGTAGAAGTTACCTTTGGCGTCTATGAATACGCCTGGATATTTGGTTTTACTCATTCTCAACAGCTCCATTCATCGGTGATCCGAGAATGGACTCAACGACAGAACGCGGCACGCGCCCTAAGTTTCGGTTGAGATACAAGGGATAACCCTTTTGTACCATCCTTTGCTTCGCTTGTCTAATAATATCGCGCGCGGTGTGCTGCTTAAAACCTAATGCCATCAGATCTTGATAGCAGACAAAACTCTTATCCAATTACGTCACTTCCTTCTCATTGATTGAAGTGAGATAATCAAACCAGATAGGACCCAAATCTTATCTGTGAAGGGTGACTACTTGCTTTGGTCGGCATAGTCGCTCTTTTTTGATGTCTCACTCGGTTCTGAATCCGTCAAAACGCCGTTGCGGTGATGCTGATAGTGGTGAATCAAGTCCCAGTGGCGTTGCGTCAACTTGCCGCCGTCAATAATCGCCTTCAGCTCAGTAGTGCCATTGTACTGATCAATCAGCTGCAACATCTTCAGCGACGGCGCGACCTGCTTCTTGAGCCAACGGGTAATGTGCGCGTAACTCAATGGTTCAGGATTGGTAGAAAGTCGCAGCTTGTCGCGATAATTGCCGATGAAAGCATCCCAGCGCGGATCTGTCGCCCACTGACTCTTCGCTTTGTGACTCGGCGTCAAAAAACGCAGGTAGCGATTGATGATGCCGAACACAACTTTCTCTGGATCATGCTCTGCCAACAAATTCTTAATTGCCGCAGCGGCGCGTTTGCGACGTAACCGGACTTCAAAGCGTGTCCGTATCGGCTGATCTTCAATCGCAATCTCAGGGTGCTTCTGGTGTTGCTCAAAAGCCTTGTCGTAAATACAGAAGTACACTTCACTTTGCGGCGACCCCAGATACAAGGTTCTGCCCGATACCTTCCACTGCTTGGTGCGATTATCTCGGAAACCATGAAAACGTGAGGTGAATTCATCACGGTCACACTTCTCAATCAAGGTTGGTACGTCAAGCAAGCCATTGCGATCATTGATGGCGAGGTCAACTCGGGTGAAATGACCGTCAAGCGCAATGCACGTCTCTAGGAAGTCGTACCAGGTGCGATTCTGCTGGCGCAAATACGATTCAACATAGCGGCAGCCTTGGCCCTTCAGTTCAATCATTGTGCCACTGTCTTCGCTTGGATCATAACCGTCTGCATTCACATCTTGATACGGCGACAGCAACACATCGATTTCACCACATTTGAAGGTCGCCGCGTACCCGTATCGCGCCCCTTCTTTGAGATTAAAGTGATTCAGGTTAATCTGGAACAGTTCGGTCACCAGTTCTTCATAGTCGTGCGACTTGAAGGTAACGCCCAAGTAATCAATACAGACGTCAACGTTGTTCTGGCCGGTCAACGACCGCAGTGCCAACGTCAATCGCAACCGCGCTTGTTGGTTAATCGGCTTGTTTCCCGTCAGCAGCTGGTTCAAATGCGATCGACTGTAATCAGCCGTCTTCGCTAATTGGCCCTGAGTGATCTTGTGCGTGCGCATCTCATCATGAAACTGGTTTAGCCAGTCGGTATTCGTCATCCCGCCGACTAAGTTCAAATCTTTCAGCATGTTAGCTCCTTTCGAAGCGACCTGACAGCAAAGCCTTCTTTCTGCTTACGCAAAGTGGCTTGCCACCGGCGCTTTCGTCCTACTTACGTGTATTTTGTCTCTAATATTTGCCCCCCTATTAGAGACCGGGGGCTTGTGGCGGCCGGCTAACGCCGACCGCCGCCGCTCGCACTAGCGGCTTTCGCGCTGCACGCCGCGCGCGGCGGCGCTGCGTTGCAAGACCCTTCCGGAAGGTCTATGAGAACTTTCGCTCTCACCATATACAGACGGTTTGTAGGACGCGTTTTGAAACAAAAATTCGAACTGTAACGTGCTTTTAATATAGAGGATCATAATCCCACAAGACTTCCAGTTAACTCGAAATTAATTCTCTCCCATCAAAAAAAGCCCATATCATTGCCAATAAAAGCAATAATATGGACCTCAAGATGAAATAAACCAACGCTTACACTATCATAGAACTCCCCATCTAAAGCGAATGCAATGCCACCCTTTCGTACACGAACTGGCGCATGAGTTTTTTTGCGTGTCGATAGTTCTGGAAATATGGAATATCTTGTTTGAACAGATTTACTAAATCAGATTTAGTCTTGAAAATTGATTGTTCTGCTTGACTAAGCTCACCCCATATCTCAGTTACGATATCGTGCACAATTCGATTGAATGCATCCGAATTCAATGAGGTAAATTCAATAAATGCATCAAAGCGGTAAAACATTGCATCACCGAGCGTCTGTCTAATTTGCTCAATGTTTTCAAAGTTTGCTGTACAAATAATAATCCCTTAATAATCAGATTCTCCGTCTCGACGTGATAATTTCTGTCCTCAAAAACACCCTCATCAAACAATTGATAGAATGCATTCTAAAATCCTGAGCTTACTTTATCAAATTTCCCAGTTTATCAAATTCATCAAGCAAAATTACGTTGGATTCCCGATTCGCAAGGTCCCACGCAAAACTACGTTGACTATGTTCGGCGCCAAATAAATAATCTGCTGCCGATGGATTCTGGAACATTGACAACTGTTGCCGTGACAACGTGCCACTCAGTATTTCACCCAACAGATTCGCTGCTTCGGTTTTTCCAACTCCAGAGGGCCCATAAAACATCAGAACAAGCGGTATATGGTGATTGCTACGATGCTGATATTCAGTTAGTACAGTGAATAAAGTCTGCAATGCATTCCTTTGTGAATATATATTCTCGGGAAATTTTTCATAGAATTCCTTGATGTCATCTTTAGAGATTTCCAAAAATTTATTTTTCAATACCTCTGTTTTATCTGGATAAGATGCCATTAATTGATGGACGACGACTCTCGGTGGATTCTGAAGAACAATGTTTTCTGCAAATTCCACTGCCAATCGTAAACTCTCTGATAAAGTTTCAATTCCTGACTGAGTTATTGCTGCAAAAGACTCAGAAGTTCCATAGAGAGTCTTACCCGATAGCTTTTGTCTAAACTTATCTTCATCTGCGGCCTCGATTACGTTGTGATTAGTCTGATCATAGAACGTGACATATGTCTCTAGTGCTATCAGATCAGGCATAGTTATTTGTTTGTCAAAGAAACTCCGCGGGCCAATTACTAATTTAATTTTTCTCATTTACAATTCCCGTTAAGATAATATCAAACATCGCTAACCCGGCTTCAACCATGTCGGATAATCTATCAATCTTCTTCTCAATCTTTAAATCTGTCTCAAGATTATGAGTTAGTGACGTCACCGGCTCAGTCGCTGTTGGTTCTTGAAATGATTTTGAAAAATTAAGTGTACTAAGCAATTTATTCCCTGTCGATTTGCCAAAAAAGGCTGGCGCAAGTTAGCCGCCGTCGAGTATTACATTGAGCCGCCCTACAAAGACTGGAATAGAAAGCTGACAGACAACGATGTCACTTACGCCCAGCAAAAGTATGGTCTTCGGTATCTGGAGGACGAGTTTCAAGAAATTCCAGATCAAAATGTCGCCAACTTGAACTATTAATTTCCATCCGCTGTGTTTCAACGAGTCCTGCATTGATGAGGGTCATTGGGGGGCTTCTTTGTGGTGGCGTTGCATATTCACAATTTTGAGCATTAGCTACTGAAGATGTGCTACTATAGATACATTAATGGGGAGGTTGCGATCATGGCGAGTGATCAACAACAGATAGTGTTCTGTCCCAACTGCAGCGCACCGGTTGAACCAGGACAGCAGTTTTGTGACCAGTGCGGCGTGCGCCTGGCTGATTATATGCCCGAAAACAATGTGGCGACGCCCGAGGCGCCAGTTGCCGGGCCGAAGAAAGAAGCATCTGATTCAGTTACTAAAAATGAACAAGAGAAAAAGCAGGCCTTACCTGAACAGCCAGAATCAGAAGGTGTCACCCCGAGTGATGCTGAGGAATCGTCGGCCGCTCCGGAGCCGAAAGACGAGGATGCGCCCGTTCACGAAGAACAGACCACAGCAGAACCGGACGAGTCAGAAAGGGCCGTTCAGGAAGACGTACAGTCCGAAGAATCAACGTCCGAGAATGAGACATCTGATCCCAATATCGACGCACTAGCTGCTGAACCTATGCCAGTTGCCGAAGATGCAACCATCCCAGACAACAGTGCGAATGATGCCGATGCATCTGTTCATGAAAGACGCTTCAGCTTTTTGGCTTTGTTCGGCTATATCTTTGGTCTCGGCTGCTGGTTCATCAACCTCTGGGGAGTCGTTGGTGTTCTGGCAATCATTTTTAGCATCTGGGCATTAGTGACAAAGGTCCACCGCCTGTCCAAAGTCATGGCGGTTATGGGCCTAATTGGCGGTACCGTCAACGTTGCTTACGCGATTGCCGTCTTTGTGACTGGGGGGATGACTTTATGAAACGGTTCATACGCTTAATCTGTCTGTGTTTCCTAGGACTGATCGTACTTTCTGGTTGTGATCTGCCGGGCCAATTCGTCGGAAAAAATCCATTTGCTGCAGGAACGTCAGCACGGGGGCACCACATTGCCAGCAAAGCGTCCTCAGTAAAGAAGTCGTCTAATCAGCCTAAGGCCATCGCATATAGCGATGCCTCTGCCGAAATCACTCGGAATATTCATTTCTCATTTAAGGCCGAGGAGGACGACACAACAGGTCTCAAGGTTGGAGTAATCTATATCATTACCATGACTGTTGAAAACGATTCCTCCACACCCATCATTTTTGATAAATCAAAATTTCTATTGGTTGCACGCGATTGGCCAGAGAATAAAAAAAGTGCCAAAAGCGGAAAGATTCAGCTTGATTCCGGAGGCAAAACAACAATCCATAGTCTTTTTACAAAAGTCGGCGGACAATCGTTGGTCGGTCCGGGTATCTTTGTCTATTTAAGTTTGCAACACCCGCTGGCATATTCCTACAACTGTTTTGAGTCTGGTGGCGTGACCTCGAACAACTTGAAGGATAAAAAACTGATCGAAATGAATGCTCCGAAGCAGACTAATTCTGCGTCATCTTCAAGCAGCAGCGACAACAACCCGTCGGCTAATACAGATGACACAGACGATGATACGGACGACACCAGTGATACCAGTTCAAGCGGAACCGTTGATATGAAGAATTTAACGCAGAGTCAGTTGCTGGACTGGGTGCGCGCTGCTTTGGCAGATAATGGTTGGCGACTTGATAAGATAAAAGTTGAATTACAACCAGCATTTGAAGATGGTTATGCAGTTGTCCGGGTCTACACACCAATGACAGGCGATCCCAGTATTATGAAACGGGATTGTATTTATCGCGTCAACAGTGATGGGGAGCTGGAAGTATCCATGGGCGACGGTAACTTCACCGTTGTATCAACACCTTATCCCGATAATTAAAAAGCACAAATGCTCCATCGATTCAGGAAAAATATGAAGAGGAATGTGATCATCCAATGAAATGCCCCTACTGCGGCGCCATAAACCCGCCCGATGCCGATTTCTGTTTGAATTGCGGTAAAAAGCTACCGAAAAGTATGCCGACCCAGACAGACAAGAAGGAATGTCCCCGCTGTCACCATCTGAATGCTCTCGATTCCAAGTTTTGCGAAAACTGCGGTTATGAATTTACGGATGCCGAGCCGGAACCAGCACAAACAATGGATTCGTCAGTGGAAAACACGCCGGATACCCCGACTGCTCCCAGTGAACCGAATCAGCCAAGTCCGGAGAAGAACGCTGCTGACATAGCAAGCCCACAACTAGGCACGCCACCCAATCAGCCGCCTGTCCCTCCCCAAGCAGCCACGCCTGCCAATCACCGGAAAGTTCCCGCTATTCTAGCTATTATTGTACTCATCGCGCTGATGGCCGGTACTGGCTGGGTGGTTTATAACCGATACTTCCGCCAGTCCGCCGCACCAAAAACGACGAAAGTGGCCAAAACCACCCGCAAGTCTCCGGCGCGTAAAACCAAGGCAGCAGCCAGCTCTTCTTCCGAGAAAGCCAGCTCTTCCTCAAAGTCGTATAACACCCAACTCTACGACGAAGTACAAGCTGCGGTGAACCAAACAATGGGCCAGATTCCGGGTGATAATTCCGTCTTTGTGTCCGCTTCTGACGAGCTCCATCTAAAACACTTTGTACAGAACAATCGACCGCAAAGAGCGGCCAGCATTATCAAGATTTTCATCATGGTGACGGCGTTTGCCAAGGCACAAAATGGCGACCTCAATCTGGCGGATACATATACAGTAGCTGGCGCCGACAAAGTCAGCGGCACCGGCGATATGCAGAACATGCCGGATGGCACGACTCTTTCCTATCGTCAGGTGATGGATCACATGATGGAGAAATCAGACAATATGGCAGCCAATGTCATGATCGATTATCTGGGCGGTCTCGATGTGGTCAACCAAGAAATCAAAAAGCTTGGGTTCCCCGATACTGTGCTCGAACGCAAGATGATGGATACCGATGCCTTAGCTGCTGGCAAAGACAATATGACCAGCGTACAGGACCTAGGCGATGCGCTTACCTTAATTAATAACGGCAAGCTCATAAGCAAAGAGGCCGATAACCAAATGATGGCCATTATGAAAAACAATCAAAACCACGAAAAGCTGCCGGCAAAAATCACCAATGCCACGGCCATCTATAACAAAACTGGTGAATTTGGGCAATACGGCGTGGAAAATGATGCGGCAATTGTCCAAGGCGACCGACACGTCTTCGTCGCTGTCGTCATGTCGCAAAATGGCCATTCCGGCGAACAAATCGAAGCAGAAAGCAATCTGGGTGAGAAACTTTCCCACATTTTGCTGGATGCCGACTGAAGGGGGGGCTCAATATGAAATTCTGTCCGAATTGCGGGAAACCGCTTAAACCCAGTGCAAAGTTTTGTCCAAAATGCGGCTATCGCTTGCATACCAGCGCTACGCCAACCCCCAACACGTCTCAACCTAGCCCGGTCCCCACGATGTCTGTCCCATCAACTCCGTCAGCGACGAACCAATTTGTAACTTCGTCCAAGGCCGCGGCGGCCACGATGAAGCTCGTCTTTTCTCAGGTCTTTCAAAAGCACAGCCAGGCAGAAGCCGAAGAAATCTTCATTGCGGGTACACAAAGGACAACACCCGCATTAAGTGCTGTTAAATCGGACTGGGGCCGTCCATGGCTTTTTGCCCGCGTCTTCGCTCTATTCGCCATCAGCTTCTGCGGTCTCCTGTTTGTGGCCGTTAGCGACAACAACGCACTGATGATTCCAGGCGTGATCTTAACTGGGGCCTTCGCCGTCCCTCTGAGCGCACTGGTGTTTTTCTTCGAAATGAATGCCTACAAAAACATCAGCTTCTACGAAACCCTCAAGGTGTTTGTTCTCGGCAGCGTTCTTTCTCTGCTGGTAACCATGTTCCTCTACCAGTTCGTCTCTTTTTCAGCTCAGGAGCAGTACTATGGCACCTTCACCTGGGGCGATACCATCAGCATCGGCATTGCCGAGGAGCTGGGCAAAGTGCTGATTGTTGCCTACTTCGTTAAGAAGAGCAATTATTCCTATATCCTAAATGGCATGCTCATTGGGGCCGCTATCGGCGCCGGCTTCGCGGCTTTCGAAACGGCCGGTTACATCTACAACGCCGGTGATGAATTACTGGACGTGGCTCTGTTGCGGGCCATTACCGCCACTGGCAGCCATGTTGTCTGGACCGCCATCACCGGTGCGGCGTTAGTCGCCGTGAAGAGAAATGCCCCATTGGACGGCAAAACGTTCTTCCAGGGAAAGTTTCTCGGCTATTTTGCCGCGGCCATTGCGCTCCATGCGGTTTGGGACAAGGCGACCGTCATTCTCGACAGCCAATTACTCACAATCATTACTGTCACCATCGTTGGCTGGGCGCTCCTCTATAACCTCATGGGTGAAGGCTTGGCAGAGATTCAGGCACGGAAACAAGGTATGCAAATAACTTCAGGAGGAAAAGCATAATGGCATCATTGGATACAATTGTTCGCTACAAGCAGTCGCTCGGGTTTTCTGCCGATGCAGACAAGATCATCTTTGCGCAGTCAGACTTGCATAACAACGTACTTCTTGGCGGGATTGTTAACGGTCTGATCAATACCATGTATTACATTAGCTTTGAGCAAACCGGTCTTTTGTTTATGAAAGTCGCCGTGAGCCCTACACTCCACTATCAGTTGACAGGTGAGGACAAGCTGATTCCGCTCAGCGCTATTCGTTCCCTATCCTTTGAACCGGTTAAGTTCTCTGCCAGGTTCACCACAGGGAAAAACCGGTTAACGCAAATTGAACTAAAAATCGTTGGTACAGATGGTAATGTAATGACCCTCGCTGCGCAAAAGCTCATTCCAGGCAGCCCTTGGATAAAACAAAACCTACAAAACGTTCGCCACATGCTCGGGGATATCTGAAGCCACTCTGGTCTTTGGAAGGAGAAATCAATCATGATCAAGATTTGTACCAAATGCGGTTACCATAACGTGGTCCAAGCCAAATTCTGCATTCGTTGCGGCGCCAAACTGGGTATTGCCACGGATGAGGCCAACCTGATATCCGAATCACCCGCAACGCCGCCGGCCAATGTTCCCACGCCGACACCTGCGAATCAGAGCGCTGCCGACAGTCAATCCGCCAACTCCGAAGCCGACAATGGGCCAGCGTCTGTGAATGCCAGCAACCCCTACCAACAATTTAATTCGACGAGTACACCGGCTCAACAGGCTGCCCAACCGGTTACTGAAAGCCCAAGTATTGGCCAGCGCACCAATAAAAACTCATTTTGGATAATCATTTTAGGCCTCGCAGTTGTTCTTACTATCACGATCATCTTCCTCGGCAAGTCCGGTTTTGGTAAAAGCGATGCGGAAAAACGGGCAGATCTGACCAGTGAGTTTAACAAGCAGCTCGAAGATAAAGGATTTTCCCAGTACGCTAGCTTTGACGTCAAGAGTAAAGACCTTGTTGTGATTCATGTAAAAAGCGATCTCGCCCGCGAAGCAGAAGAGATCATCGCAAACGGTCAAGACTCAAGTTACTATGATGATTGGTCCCAATTCACGGACGGCGTAACAAAAATGTCTAGCAATCTGCAAAAGAATTACGGTGATGGCATCACAATTGAAGTGCTCAATCCAGATAATGAAAGTCGAACAATATTTTCGGTGAGGGACGGTACTGTAACGTACGACGTTACCGACTAGATCCACTACAAAACGGTTAAGAAGTGATCTTATGCACTATTGTCCTTATTGCGGAGCCAAGATTCAAGAAAACGCAAAGTTTTGCCCATCCTGTGGGCATAGCTTGGTTATTGACCAGCAACAATCGTCCCAACCTAACCAAGCCGCTCCCCAACAGTCTGCCGAAGGCCAATCCAATCAATCTGTGCCACAAACACAAGCCAGAAATAATACCCATCCCGCAGACGATAAATTAATCTACTGGGTGACTGTATTAATTGTGGTAATCATTTCGCACATTGCTGGAATGAGCTGGGTAGAGAACATTCTCACCGGTATTTTCGTATCGATCATCGTCACCATGATCGTGGCCGCCGTGCGCAGTAACCATGCAGCCGAAAGAAACGAAAGAAGATAATCCTATGAAAAGAAGATCTGTCCTGCTTCTCTTCTGTTTGGTGGTCGCCGTTTTCGTCCTGACTGGCTGTCAGCTGATCAACAAAAAAGGAACGCAAAAATCCACCGACACAAGTAAAATCAGTAAACAGACTGTTTCGGAAGTGTACTACACCGATCTCTCAAAAGCAGATCGCGCCAAGTTCAACTTTGCCTTCAAAGCCACCGAAGACAGTACCGGCGCCCCCAATCCCGGCGAGGAAGACACAATCCGTATGGCAGTGACTAACCACACCAACAAGATTGTCCAATTTGACCGCAGCAAATTCATGATTTTCGCAGACGCCGAACACAAAAAAGTGAGTAAACTCACCGGTCTGCTCACCGTAAAGCCAGGTGAGACAAAGAAGATCACTGAGATATTTGACCACGTCAATGGTCAATTTCTTGTCGGTGCTGGTATCTTTCTGTATTTAAACCAGCATTACCCCTTGGCCTACACATACTATGCATTCCGCAAAGATGGCGTGACTTCGGCGAACCTGACAGATAAGAAGCTAATCAAGATCAACACGCCGCACCAGGAAAGTCAAGAATCCTCGCAGGGTGATGCGAGAAGCACTACTCAGAGCGCAAATGAATCATCGAGTTCATCACAAGAAAACGATGAAGCTGCCGGAAATAGCACCGCCGGTTCGACACAATCTACTGTAATCACTAATGCTGCTCAGGCAATTGCACTAATGGCGCATGCAGATTCAGTAATTGCAGATACGTTAACCGCAAAGCCTGTCGCGGGCGGGTGGCTCGTTACTCAAAAAGAAACTGGAGCTCTTACTTGCACTGTACACCCTGATGGCTCAGCAACCTGGGATGATGGTACCACCCAAAGTTATGCAGAACTCACTGCGCCAACTACAAGCGGCAATCCGTGATTGATGCATTGCAACTAGGAAACCGTTTCGTAGTCAGCATACAATTGTCCAACATCAAACAAATCAGTACTGAAATGCTGCCGTTTCATCAACGGCGCAATCTGCGGCACAAGCTCATGCAAATTTCTGTCTGCCCGGGAAATCATCAAAAAATTCAGAGTCAATGCCGTCTGCTTAAAACTGACGGTTTGTTTGCCCTCAACATTAGCGCAAATTTCCTTAACAATGGAATAAGTGAAATCCTCTTCAGCAGTCAAGGGCAAAACTGAATGAATCGCATCAAGAGCGGTTCGCGCGACAGTTACCTGATCCGCCCGCAGCAACCGCAACACCCCTTCCTGATAAAGGATAAAAACACTCAGGGAAAAGAATACCGGTAGTTGCGGCGTCTGTCTTTGCAGCTGTCCGGCGGCAGCATTTAGCACTGTTGGCAGTGATTGTAAAGTTGTAACGTGTACCAACTGTTTGGCCAAGGCAGCACTAAATGTTGACCATCCAGTCGAATCAAGAACCTTGGTCATTGCGAAGGCAACTGATTGATTAAACGTATGTGTTTCCAAGTTAAACTTGTTTTTCAACAATAAGTCGCACAAAATACGATATTCAGCATGGTTTGCCGCCTCCTCAGTTTTTTCAATTGTCGCGGGAAATTTTTCAACTGCTTTTTCGTTACCTTGATCGGCTTGATACAACAACGCCTGCAGCAGATTCCCGGCGCCGTCTTTCTCTGACGGTATAAAAATCGACCAGTCTGCCTGCATCCGATCCAGTAGCCGAATAAAGGTGACCGCTGATAAGTGCGTTTTCCCTTGCTCAAAACGCGATAGTGTACTGGCCGATACAATACCAGCACTCACTTGACGCAAGCTGAGTTGGCGTTCTTGCCGCAGTTGTTTGAACGTTTCTTCAATCATCATGTTTTCGATTCTCTTTCTTCACGTAATCCTTCCAGCGAGTGAGATTTTTCTGACCGATTTCGGCAAACCGGGTTCCCTGCCACGCTTGCGCAAAGGAACTGATTATTGATTTCCTCTCCAGGATGCTCGTGGTAAGCCAAATATAGGCGCGTCCTGGTTTGATTGTACAATAGACTCAAATTTTGGTTCAGCGGTAACTGCTCGATGTCATGAACCACTTTCACCGCTGCTGCAAATTGATGTAAGCACCCAATAACCGACCGCCTTGCAAACTAAGAAGGGGCGTAATCCGCATTCTCGGATTACGCCCCTTCGTTGTTCAAGCAATCTCTTGTTTTGATGGCTTCAGATACTGATTCCAAGGTAAATAAGACTCAGCTTGTTCTCTCGTAGGAGAAGTGGGAAGCTGCGACAGCTCGTGCAGAAGACGTTCGATGTAAGTTCTTGGATCCAGTCCGTTGGCCTTTGCGGTCTCAACAATCGTCATCCAGATGGCGTTGGCCTCGGCACCCTTCGGGCTCGTCGCAAACAACCAGTTCTTGCGACCGATCACGAAGGACTTCATGTTTCGCTCTGAAGCGTTATTACTCAGATCGATCTCGCCAAACTCCAAGACACGGTTGAGCATTTGGCGCTGATTCAAGGCGTAGGTCAAAGCGACGCCCAATCGCGACTTTGGCGCTGGAGCGGCTTGTTCACACCATGCCCAGAACTGATCGATCAGCGGTTTCAGGTCGGTCTGTCGACACTTCAGACGCTCCTCTGGCGAGAGAAGGCGCCACTGTTCTTCCGAATGGAACATCTGGTTGAGCAGCTCTAAAGGCTTCGTGCGAGTGAACTTACCTTTGACCTTCGCGGCGTCATCGTAGAACTTGCGTCTTACGTGGGCCCAACAACCAACCCGGATGACGCTGTCGCCGAGGAGATTATAACCGGCGTAGCCATCACACTGCAGGACACCCGTATAACCTGAGTAAATTTGCTGGGCGAACTTACCGGAACGGGTATTGCCATATGCGTAGTAGACGACCTGCTGGTCGGCGAGACGAATACTGCGCTCGACCCAGATGTAAGACTTGCTCCTGGCAGACTTGCCAGGTTCTCTTAACACTTGGAATGGTGTTTCATCACCCTGAAGAAATCGCTGCGATAAGAGATGTTCATGCATAAGATCATAAACTGGTCTGACGATTTCTGCGGCGTTAATGACCCAGTTGGCCATCGTTGTTTCGCTGACGATCAGGCCATCACGCGCCCACTCCAATTTCTGGCGGTAGAGTGGGGTCCCCAGAGTATATTTCTGATGAAGCACCTCGGTGACTAATGATGGGGTTGCCTCGCTGTGAGGAAACAACGCCTGCGGCGCCTGGCCTTGATACAGGTGAGAGACGCCATCGGATTGTTCACAGTCAGCGCACTTGTATGTCGCTTCATAAATGTTCTCAACATAGAGTCTACCTGGAATGTGTTGCACGACCTGGCGAACAAAGTGTTTGCCGACCTTTATTAGCTGATGTCCATGTTCGCAAACGCTGCTTTCGCGCTCAATAACCGTTTCTTCAACCGGTAGATTAACATCAATGGTTTCAACGCGGCGCCGTTTAGCTTTACGCTGGGTTGACGTTACGACTGCTTCTTCGCTTTGTTCCCCAGTCTGCTCTGGGTCCGTAAAAACACTACTGTCCTCCAACAGAGAAAGCTGATTCGGATCAACCAGCTTCTCTGAATGAGACCCGTAGAGTTTCCGAGTTAAATATACGACCTGTTCCGTCAGGGCCTGAATTTGGTCAGTCAGACTCCCAACCTGTTTGGTAAGTTCGCTATTTTTCTCGAGCGCCTGCTCGAGTAATTCTTCAGTCGTTTTCGCCATCGGCGTGGACCTCAATTCATCAAGATGGGCTGAGTGTACCACTGATACGACAGGCTTCCTAGCTTTATTTAGTGGACACTTTACCAGAATTCGGCGCCTGTCTTTGTGGACAGTAAGGCCGAACTGTGGACTCCAGTCCCCAGCCCGATAACAGCCGTTCTAGTTGTTTTGCGTGTAGCTTTTTCACCTCACTCTGGGTCGTTGGCCACTGAAGTCGGCCGTCTTCGATCCGCTTATAGAGCAGTATGAATCCATCACCAGCCCAGTAGAGGGCTTTGAACCGATCCTTGCGTGTGCCACAGAATAGAAATAGCGCTCGACTGTATGGGTCAAGTTGATATTCTTCCTTGATCACGCCAGCCAAACCATCGATGCCGCGACGCAAGTCGGTCTTGCCACAGATCAGATAAATGCCGCTTAGTCTACGCACATCAATGAGCATCGTTGAACACGGCTTTCAGTAGGGCGTCAAGAATGTAACCTTGAATCCGGCCATAGACCACCACGGTCTTATTGTCACCAATCCTGATCTGGAACGCCTTAGTCGGCACGCTCTGAGTCTGCCGGCGTTGATTCTCTTCCAATTTGATGCGAACAATCTCTGGCTTCTCATCCAATAAAAATCACCTCACCATATTTGATGAGGCAATCATATCGCCCAGAAGCTGGCATTCATATCCGGTCTGTTATTAGGTGCTTACAAATTGATTCCGGTAAATCAGTTCCATGCTGATTGCCTGGCATGCAATGACAGCGTAAGCAAACGGCGATTCTGACCAGGCAATTTCCATCTCTGTGGCGTGTTGCCGGGCCACAGCCCAACATTGTTCCAGTAAGTGCAGCAATTCAGACTGCTCTAGCAATGATGACCGGGTCAACCTGGACGCGAGACGAATTTCAAATGTACCCCATGGTTGAACCTGGTTGAGATGAGTAAGAACAACCTGAACCATATCCCGGGTTGCTTCTCCTTTTTGCGTATACGTATCCGTAATGATCAACCGTTCAATTCCCGCCAACCGATAATACGGCCAGCCGGTCTTATCAAAAAGCGCCAGCAAGTGCAGACCCCAATCATGATACGTTTTAAGTGTACCGCTTGGACCAGCTAGCGGATTGGCCGAATCAAGACCAGCATACCCATATTGCAAATAATCAGGGTTGCCATTCAACCGCGGTAACAGCTGCAAGAAAGACTGCGTGCTCAGCTCATTTTCCCCACGCTCAAAACGGGACAACGCCGCGTCAGAAATAATGCCATGCGCCACCTGATGAATCGTCAAATTGCTATCCAGCCGCTGCTGGCGGAAAAACTCCCCTAATTCCATTCGACTTCTCCCTCAATACATGATGTGTCGATAATACCACAGAATCTTTCACCACTTAGTTCCCCGTCCTGCTTTGAACCAGAAGGCCCTGTAAATACACCGCAATTTCCCACTTATGTAAATGATATCCATCACATATCTACTGCAAAAATCATTTCCATATGGTATCTTAAACTCGTGGCGTAACACAGTTTTTGCGCCCTTAACCGCTCACAAGGTTATTTGCCATTACCCGCAGCACGCGGTGTAATGCATCTTAGCGGAAAGAGGGTCTGATCATGGACTTGAATACACTCAAAGGCCACCTGATTGTCTCGTGTCAGGCATTGCCTGATGAACCGTTGCACAGCAGTTATATCATGTCCCGTATGGCCAAGGCCGCCGAATCGGCTGGGGCGGCGGGGATCCGGGCCAACTCAATGATCGATATTCTGGCGATCAGGGAGGTGGTCTCTTTACCCATGATTGGCATTATCAAGCGGGAGTATCCGGGATCACCGGTGTACATCACGCCGACGTCGCTGGAAATTGACCAGCTGGATTTCTGCGGGGTGGAAATCATTGCCATGGATGCCACGAACCATCCCCGTCCGGAAATGCCGCTGGCGGAATTAATCGCCTATGCCCGGGCCAAGTATCCCCAGATTCTGCAAAGCTTCCGACACGGCAACGGTGACGGAAGCTTTGCAGGCGCAACAGCTGGGGTTCGATATCATCGGCACGACAATGCACGGCTACACGGCCGAGACCCAGGGGCAAAACATTGCTGACAACGACTTTGCTTATCTGAAACAGCTGATTCCAGCGGTCACAAAACCGGTGATCACCGAAGGCAAGATCGATACGCCGGAAAAGGCGCGGCGGGCCATGGATCTCGGGGCATTCGCCGTTGTAGTCGGCGGCGCGATCACCCGCCCGCAGCAAATCGCCAAACGGTTTGTTGCGGCCATTGATCAGCCGGAAGAACAGGAGGCGTGACCATGGCCCTGCTTGCGCTGGATATTGGCGGTACGACAATCAAACATGCCCTGTTCACTGAAGCCGGTGAGCGCATCACCGCAGTACAAGAAACGCCGACGGAAAGACGGCTGCGGACAATCACATTGCCGCCCAAGCCGGGACCATTTACCAGGCGTACCACCACTCTGGTATCACCGGTGTCGCCATCGTCAGTGCGGGCGTAGTTGATCCGGACACTGGCACGATCGTCTCGGCCGGCTACACAATTCCCGGTTACATGGGCACGCCGTTAAAACAGAGTGTTGAGAACAGCACCGGTGTCCCCTGCTGGGTCGAAAACGATGTGAATTGTGCCTTGCTCGGCGAGTTGTGGCGCAATCACTATCCCAAGCAGCATATTTTCTGTATGACCATTGGTACCGGCATCGGCGGCGCCATTCTGATCAACGGCCAGCTCTACCGCGGCGCCAGTTTCGGTGCCGGGGAAGTGGGTTGCGTGAATCAAAACGGCCAGGATTTCCAAACCTACGCCAACACGCAGGCACTGATCCACCGGGCCGCGGACGCTGCCAATCAGCCCTTCACTACCGGCTATCAGGTCGTGCACGCCTTTCGTGACGGCACTCCAGATGTGCAAAACGCCGTGCAGCTCTGGCTGGACGGCATCGCCAGTGAACTCGTCAATATCAATCATTTACTGAATCCCGAATTATTCATCATTGGCGGCGGCATCATCGAAGGCGCCCCCGAGTTCGGCCAATTGCTGGACGCGGCGTTTCGCCAGCGGCTCACCGCGCAGCAATACGCGGCCACCGCCCTGAAGACAGCCACCCTAGGCAACGAAGCCGGGATGTATGGGGCTCTCTACCACTATTTACAGAAAGAGGCGGCGCATGGACATGGACATTCTCAAGACGATCGAGCGCACGTTTAACGCATTTCATCCCAAAGAACGCGCCGTGGCGCTCTACGTCGTCAATCACCCCCGGGACGTCCGGGAAATGAAAATTACTCAACTGGCCCAAGTCACCCACACGTCCATCGCGACGGTGAATCGGTTCAGTCAGAAAATCGACTGTAAAAGCTACGCGGATTTTAAAATCCAGCTGGCCGTCGTCACGACGGAACAGCGGCCGGTCCCGGCCGCCAATTCTGACGACACACTGCAGCAGATCAACGAATTCTACAAGCACGTGATCAATAAGAGCGTCGAACGCCTGGACGAGGAGACCATTACCCAAGTAGTGGCCAAAATCTCCCAAGCCCGCAAGATTTACGTCTACGGTATCGGCAGTTCCGGGCTGACGGCCAAGGAATTCGAAACGCGCTTAAGCCGGATGGGGTCAACGGCTTTCGCCTGCACCGATTCCCACAGTATGAAAATTGCTGCCTCCCTGCTTACGGCGAAAGACCTGGTCATCTGCATCTCAATCTCCGGGAACACCGTGGAAGTCATTGAGGCCGCACAACTGGCCCGCCAGCAGGGTGCGACGATCATTTCGTTCACCAGCTTCCAAAAGAGCAAGCTGACCGAGACCAGTGAAATCACGGTCTTGGTGTATAATGCGCTGTTCCTGAACCGGGAGAATTTCATCAATTCCCAGTTCTCTCTGATGTACCTGATCGACGTCCTGTCCGTTTATCTGCTCCGCGATCCGGCGCACGCGGCCGACATGGCGCGGACGATCTCGGTCATTCATCCCTGGTAAAATTTCTTTAGAAAGCAGGCGCTGCGGCAGTGCACTATATCCAAAAAGTCATCACTGAAGGCCCGGGCACCGCCCAATTCACGGGCTATGTCATTGACAATAATCATGAAATGGGCAGCGACCGCGTTCGCCCGGCCGTGCTGATCTTTCCGGGCGGCGGTTACGAGTTCATTTCGCCCCGGGAGGCAGAACCAGTGGCCTTGAAGGTCCTGGGGAGGGGCTATCATGCTTTTATCTTGAAATACTCGGTTTATCCGGCACTGTATCCCATCGCCCTGCGCCAAGCGGCCCAAGCGATTCTGCTGATTCGGCACAACGCTGCCGCGTGGCACGTGGAACCGGACCGCATCATCGTCCTGGGTTTCTCCGCCGGCGGCCATCTCGCGGCCAGCTTGGCCACGATGTGGTCCGCCCCTGTATTGCAAGACACGGCCAGCGATCCGCGCCTGTTGCGGCCCAGCGGTCTCGCCCTGGCCTATTCTGTCCTGACTGCTGGCCAGTATACCCACCAGTCCTCCATTGACCATCTGCTCGGGCCGGAGAAACACAATCCGACCTTGCTGCACGATGTCAGTCCTGAGCTGCACGTCACGGCCGAGACACCGCCAACATTTCTCTGGCACACCATGGCCGATGATTTAGTCCCAGCTGAGAACTCACTGCAGTTTGTGCAAAAGCTGCGCTCTGCCAGGGTGCCGGCGGAGCTGCATCTTTTCCCCAACGGCGGCCATGGTCTGAGTCTGGCAACGGACGAAACTCGAACGCGCAAGGGAACAGAAGTTGACCCGCAGGTGGCGATCTGGCCGACGTTGTTTCAGAACTGGGTAAAAGAAAACTTTTCTGCATAGCATCGGTAAAGGGCCGGCCCATTACCGATAAGAATCCTCCCTATCGATAATGAGCCAGCCTTTTTTCTACCCAAAGTCAAGCCTATCAAGGAATTTCTTTTCTTGATTCGTTATTGATTCCTACAAAGTCCTTGGTTCGGGTCCTCAGGAGAATGTAGTGATGCTTCTGAAGGGTCCTTGAGGTACACCAAACAGAACTTTGCTCTTTCGGTTTTTGAACAAAGCCTATAGAATGGAATTGTGCATGACGGCTTTGCTTACCTGCCTAGCGAGGCTTTCTGGTAGTCATAAGTCTGATTGTGCATGACAAGGTGGTAAATAGTTCTGATGAGGCGGGAAACCGCCGCAATGGCAATCTTCTTAGTCCCTTTCGACTGAGAAGATTGTTTTTTCTTTTCGTAGTAATCAACGATGTGGTTGGGGTGGTTAGGCAGCTTAGCGACCGAATCCATGGTCCCAATCATCTTGAACAGGATCTTACGGGCGTAGGGATTACCCCGCTTGGAGATGTGATCGGCTGCCTCGTAGTTGCCGGATTCATAGTGTCGCAGATCAATGCCCACGTATGAGTTGATCTGATTAGTTGAGGAAAATTAGTGGTGAATCATGATTCGACGGAATCGTGGTTCACCACTTTTCTTTTTGGTAAAGTGGGGTCGAAGTTGACATGCCGTGGGCCTTTTTGGGTAAGCACCTAATAACAGACCGGATATGAATGCTAGCTTCTGGGCGATATGATTGCCTCATCAAATATGGTGAGGTGATTTTTATTGGATGAGAAGCCAGAGATTGTTCGCATCAAACTGGAAGAGGATCGTAAGCACCTAATAGCCGACCGTTGAAATAAGCCAACAATCTCGTCCGTTGAGATTGTTGGCCTATGCTAGTTTCAAGCGATTGTTTTCACGCTTGAATCGATACTCATTGATTTCCATGGCAAACACGCCTCCAACGATTCAGCTTTCGCGAAGGTTGGCAGCTGTGAGACTATTTCTAGTAGCTGAGTGATATAGTCGCGTGGATCCACTCCATTAGCCCTGGCGGTCTCGACGATCGTCATCCAAATAGCGTTGGCTTCTGCACCTTTGGGACTCGTGCTGAACAGCCAGTTCTTCCGCCCAATCACGTAGCTCTTCATATTACGCTCGGATGCGTTGTTGCTCAGATCGATCTCGCCATAGTCTAGGACCCGGTTTAGTGCTGCACGTTGGCCTTGCGCGTAGGCGAGGGCCTTTCCCAACCGATCTTTCGGCAGGTCGTCGGCCTGATCACACCATTGCCAGAATCGTTCTATCAACGGTTTCAGCTCTTGTTGCCGCTTGTTCAAACGTGACACGCTATCCAGACTGGCCCAGTCTCGTTCAAATGCGAACATCTGGTTAAGTAGCTTTAGACCAGGTGTCATCTGCTTAGTGTTTTTGAAGTCATCAAAGAACTTGCGCCGCACATGTGCCCAACAACCAACCCGGGTGATCGTGTCGCCGAGAAGATTGTATCCGGCGTAGCCGTCACATTGAAGTACTCCTGGAAAACCGCTGTACAGACTTTGCGCGAACTTCCCGGAACGAGTATTCGCATAGGCATACACCACGATCGGGGTATCGCACCGTGTGATGCTTCGCGCAACCCAAATATACGACTTGCTTTGCGCAGACTTGCCAGGCTCTTGAAGGACCTGATAAGGCGTCTCGTCACCTTGAAGAAACCCTTGGCTCATCAAGTGAGTGCGCATCAGGTCGTAGACGGGCTTCACCAACTCGGCGCACTTAATCACCCAATTGGCCACCGTCGTTTCGCTGAGTAGGACACCTGCACGCTGCCAATCTTTGAGTTGTCGTTAAAGTGGTGTCCCCAAGATGTATTTTTGATGCAGGATAGACGCGACCAACGATGGCGTCGCGATGCTATGGGCAATCAGTGCCTTCGGCGCTGCACCATGATAGACGTGACTACCCTCATCTTCCAGTTCACAAGTCATACACTTGTAGGTTTGTTCGTAGATCTTCTCGACAAATAAACGTCCTGGAATCCGGTGAACGACTTCGCGAACGAAGTGCGTACCCATCGTCCTCAAATCGTGCCCTTGGTCGCAATGTTCATCTGTCTTAGGAACGATAGTAGTTCTTACCGGTAGATTCTTCGCCAATAGCTGCCGCCGCGTCGCTTTGGGCTTACGAGGCATAAGCGGTTCATCATCTGTTACTTCTTCGCTTTGTTGCCCAGTTTGCTCTGGGTTGGTAAAAACACTATCGTCACCTAATAGCGATGTTTGGTTGGGATCGATCCGCTCTGAACGACTACCATAACGTTGGCGCGTTAAATACGCCACCTGTTCGGTGAGTTGCTGGACTTGTTGGATCAATTGCGCATTCTGCTCAAGTGCCTGCTTGAGTAAGTCTTCAGTCGTGGTTGCCATTGACGCTACCTCGTGATATTTGTTGGCAGTAGCTTACCATGAATCACCGTCTTTGACTAGCGTTACTTGTTGACCGTTGGATAGGCCTGATCGTTGATTCAATCGCCCATCCGGAAAGTAAGCGAATCAATTGTTTAGTATGGAGCTTCTTCACCTCTCCTTGTGTGTTTGGCCACTGAAAGCGACCATTTTCGACACGCTTGTATAGCAATAAGTAGCCATCACCATCCCAGTACAGTGCTTTGAACCGATCCTTTCGAGTACCACAAAACAGGTACAGTGCCTGGTTTTGAGGATCGAGTTGATATTGTTCTTGAACGATCGTCGCAAGGCCATCAATACCGCGACGTAGATCGGTCTTTCCGCATACCAAATAGATACCGTGAAGCTTAGTCGGATCAATGAGCATCACTGAACACAGCTTTCATCAAGGCATCCAAGATATAGCCTTGGATGTGGTTGTAGACAACGACCGACTTATTCTGATTGATCTTGATCTGTAACGCTTTGGAGGGCGCCGATGGTTGAGCGCGTGGTGGACGGTCCATCTTGATTTGAACAATCTCGGGTTTATTTTCCATTAAAATACCTCACCAATCTTTATGATGAGGTAATGATATCTTGAATTTAGACGCATTCATATCCGGTCGATTATTAGGTGCTTACCCAACAATGAGGTTTGGTTGGGATCGATTTGTTCCGAACTACGCCCAAAACGATGATGAGTTAAATAAGCTACTTGCTCCGTCAGGAGTTGAACTTGTTCAAGTAATTTGGCGTTTTGTTCGAGTGCTTGTTTAAGCAGATCTTCCGTCGTGGTTGCCATTTGCACTGCCTCGTTATCTTTGTTGGCAGTAGCTTATCACTAATCATCGCGTTTGACCATGATTACTTTTTGGCGGTCGTATCGGCTTGATTGACGATTCAATTGCCCAACCTGAAAGTAGACGAACAAGTTGCTTTGTGTGGAGTTTCTTCACCTCGTTTTGATTGGTTGGCCACTGAATGTGGCCATTCTCAATGCGTTTGTATAATAATATGAAACCATCACCGTCCCAGAATAATGCTTTGAATCGGTCCTTACGACGCCCACAGAATAAGTAAAGCGACTGATTATGCGGATCGAGTTGGTATTGCTCTTGAACGACTGCCGCTAGGCCATCAATACCGCGGCGCAGATCAGTTCTACCGCACACCAAATAGATTCCGTGAAGTCGTGTTGGATCAATGAGCATCAGTAAACACGGCTTTCATGAGCGCTTCAAGAATGTAACCTTGAATATGATTGTAGACTACGACTGACTTGTTACTGTCAATCTTGATCTGTAGCGCTTTGGTCGGTGCTTGGATTTGAGAATGCAGGGTTTTGTCCATCTTGATTTGGACGATTTCTGGTTTATCTGCCATATAAATACCTCACCATTTCGTTATGATGAGGTAAGGATACCGCCAGGCAACGGCGATTCATATTCGGTCTGTTATTGGGTGCTCACCTCTTAACAGTATATCGGCCTGCCTGATCGTAGAATTTGCCATAAGTAAGACTCCTGTCTTAACTATTAATTTGATGCGAGTAGAAGAGTTGTTGATCTTGGGGGTCAAGCAAATGAAACGATTGCCTTTTTTAGTCCTTCATATACTGCCGTTACAAGTATCACCTTTATGATTAGGGGAATAAGGAACGGGAAGAAGCCAATAGAGAAGGCTTTTAAAATTGAGGCATGCATGAATAACTGAATCCAAAGCGTTCCAAGGAACAGTTGAGCAATCGCCCCAATCGCGTTCATAAGAAATACAGCAAATGCCGATTTATCAGTTACTTTTAACAGTAGCGAGGTTATGAGTGCATAAACTAGAAAGGCCCATATATAGCCACCAGTTGGTCCTGCTAATACAGGTGCTCCGCCGGAAAGACCGGCAAAGACGGGTAAACCAATGGCGCCTAGAATGATATATGCCGATACGACTAAAACCGAATAGCCTGGGGACAACATGGTGGCGATAATGCCTACTGCCAATGTTTGGAGCGTTATTGGAACGATGGGAAGCGGAATGGTTAGCTGTGAGCAAACGATCAATACTGCTAACATCAATGCTGAGAGACTCAAATTGTGTGCTTTATTAGTTGTCAAAACATCCTCCTAATTTTAATGTTCTCTATTGGTTCAATGAAATTCGTTCTATTTCTGATACTCTGATACAGTGTAAGAATGTTCTGCGGGCAATTGCCCTCAAGTTTAAGTTGCTACGTTTTGCATCCTTGAATTGTAAAGCTAAGTGGAACATCTCTGACCAGAAGACTTCCAGTGAAGATTTCCATCCGAACATCTTGCGCGGCCGGGTATTGATTTGCCACACCATTCGGTTGATTTCTTCGTCTGTAATCGTAGCGATGTCTATTCCCTTGGGAATATATTCCCTGATCAATCCATTTGTATTTTCGTTGCTTCCTCTAGCCCAAGGTGCGTGGGGATTGGGAAAGTAGAATTCCACTTGATACTGGTCCGTGAGCTCTCCATGCCGTCCAAACTCTTTTCCTCGATCAGGAGTGACTGTATGCAGAATTTCATGTGGGATCTTTGCGAACATTGCTTTCAATGTTTCAAGCACGGGCAAAGCCTTCCTACCTGTGGCTCTTTGCGCTAATAACAATCGGCTACGTCGGTCAATCATAGTGACCAGAACGTCACCACCGTCCCGGCCAACGACAGTATCAAGCTCCCAGTCACCAATGCGAGAACGTATATTAGCTGCTGAGGGTCTCTCAATCAGCTTGTGTGAAATCGGAATCTTGCCTCGTTTCTCGACGTAGCCTTTCTTATGTCTTGTTTTACCTCGGTGGCGCAATTTACGTGCAATTCCTCTTGCGCCGTGACTTTTAGGCATACCAAGGTTATTTCGAGCAGTTAACTTTGCACCACAGTACACACAAAAATTCATTTCATAACTCTTATTGACCATACAATTGACGTCCTTTATAGAAAATCTTTTCAGCGTGGTTCCGATATCATCTGACCCCGGTTTGACCACATACTAATTAAATAGCAAATGAGTTACTCTATTTCTAGATGATGTACCCTGGATTATTCATAGAATTTCAAAAAAGCAGCGCAATTCCACGATTCACACGGGACTGCGCTGCTTTGGTGTTTCACCCATTGGGTGCGCCTATATGCTAAGGTTGAGTCGACGAAAACCATCACGAAAACGAGGCTTCACACCATCTCAACTTTAACCAGCTTATCCCTGCAATGCAATACCAATGTGACTGTGACCGCCGACGGCGGTCAACTTTCAAATGACGCCGGGCTCGTTTTGTTCCAAGAGTTTCTTCATCGTATCAACTTTAGGCAACTTGCCAATCAGTGCCTCAAGTTACCAGACCAACGACGATTCTGGAAGGCCTGGATGATCGACATCTTCTTGGAAAAATTGTTGCTCGACGTTGCCGGGTATTTACATGACAGTAGTGCCAATGACTGGCAACGTGATCCCGTACTGGCGGCCACCTTGGGTAGCTCTCGGCTAGTCTCACAGCCCTCACTTTCACGGTTTTTCAAGCGCCTTGAAGACGCCGACCTAGATGACTTGATGTGCGACACACATGGCGTCGACTTTTTGGTTCGACTCAAGGCAAATTCAAAGCTTGGGAAGCTGGCAGAAACGGCCTTAGTGGATTGCCCTCAAAAATATGAAGAGAGCAAATGCGTCTACCACGAATTCAAGTATCAGGCCGCGTCATGGGGTAAAGCTCACCGTGTTATCGTATGTTCTACTCATACGGCAGATGAGCTAGTTCCCTGGAACCACGCATTCGTAGTGACCAGCCTGGCCTCTGAGGCTCCAGAGACTTTGTTCAAGACCTATAGACAGCGGGGCAATGCTGAGAAACAAATTAAGGAGCTGAAATGCGGGTTTGGCTTTGACAAAACATACAGCTCAACTTTTGCACGGAACACTGCACGAGCCTTGATCACCGGTATTGCCTATAACCTGGTTCAGCTCTTTAAACAGCTCTTTGTCTCGGAAGACCGTCGTTCAACCATCTCCTCGCTACGGTTCAGTCTCTTTCACATCGCCGGTAGGATTACTTGGCACGCCCGTCGTGTGGTGATTCATCTTGCTTCTAACTATGTTTACAAGAACTGGTTTAGTCGGCTCATGGACGAAGTCCATCAGTTGGCGACCTGAACTGAATAACTGAATAGGTCGTGCGTCGAGCCGAAAACTGGGTCGGTCTGTTCGTGGTGCATCGATCACCAACTTCTCCGCTCAGTCAGTATTCGCAACGCTCCAAACGTTGCTTTCAGACCGGCCAGATGCGATTTCATGTCCCAAATACCGAGGTGAATAATCCAGGTGTACATAGCCATTATTGATGATAGCTAAATTTATTTGCACTTCATACCACTCGTTCATTCAATACTTTTATTTTTAATACTGATATATGATACTGAAAATTCACCTCACCCTACTTTAGTTGATCCATTCCTCATATTGATAATCAGTCCAGGATTCTGCGACTGAGGCGTTTGAGTCAATATCATTCATGTCATCCTTAGAAAGCTGCTTATGATAGACTTTATCATTATCATCTTTCTTGACAGCAATAATTTCTTCCCAATAACTATCCGTATGGTTATTGTAAATGCGTATCAAATAGACATAACGATTATGTGACTTGAATACGAAGGTGCCGGTTTTGGAATTTTTCATGACAGAATAGGCATTTATTGTATGGTCAACATTTCCCTGAACTAAACCTTCATCCAATTGACCATATGCCCGCATACGTAAAATATTTTGATCATGTTTATTGCTATATCGCATCACCTGATCCGCAGTCCCTAATCCCCTTGGCATCCAAGGCTTTGTTGTAAAAATAAAAATGCCTAAACCCATCAACATGATAAAGAAAATGCTAAATTTCTTGGAATGTCCAGCATTTTCGGAAGTTGAATTCGACTCATTATTTACTTGAATAAATTTGCTAGAGGCAGGATCTATCCTTTGCGTTGCTTTCGCTGCACTAGATGAATTCAACAGGTTATTATTCTTATCTGTCGGACCATACAGATCAAAACCGCAATGCGGACAAAATTTTTCATTATTTGAGACTGATGTACCGCACTTAGGACAGAAATTTGTCTTCATACGTATCCTTGATACCTCCTGAACACCGAACTTTAATATCGATAAACTTTTAATTTCTAAAAATTAAACTATGTAACAATTACGGTCTGTATAGTATTATACCCCCAAGTTTCCTAAAATGGCGCAAGCTTACTCAAAATATGTTCAATCCAAGCATAGTTTGCGTTACTGTTTCCTGGCATTCCCCACTTCCAACGTGCGTCGTCTGCAACCTTATCCGCACCCCAATCCTTAACGTTAAATGGTGGGTTTGCCAGCGCGTAATCAAACCGTTCGCCACGATGTTGATCATCAAGCAACGTATTAGCATTACGAGGACCAAGATTATTATCGATACCATGAATTGCCAAATTCATCTTTGCCAAGCGCCAAGTCGTTGGATTCCATTCTTGGCCATAAACAGAAAGGTCAAGGATATTGCCCTGATGCTCACTCACAAACTCTTTAGACTGAACAAACATGCCGCCTGAACCACAGCATGGATCATAGATTTTGCCACTGAACGGTTGAATCATGTCTACCAGCGTTCGGACAATAGACCGCGGTGTATAGAACTCACCATCACCATTGGTTGCAAACTTGCGCAAGAAGAACTCGTATACGCGCCCTAGCACGTCATTCTTTCGCGATTCTTCATCCCCTACCCGCACATCGGTAAACAGATCAATAACTTCACCGAGTCGTTCCTTAGATAGATCGTCAGAAGCATAGTTCTTAGGTAACACACCTTTGATGCTGTCATTCTCGTTTTCAATCGAGGTCATGGCAGCATCAATGATGGTTCCGACATCTGGCGTTTTGGCAGCCGCAGCAATGACAGACCAACGTGCATTCTCAGGCAACCAGAAGATATTTTCGGCATCGTAAAAATCACGATCTTCCGCATCCTCTGGATATTCAGTAGCCTCAAGTTCAGCGTGCCGTTCTTCGAATGTATCGGACACATACTTCAGAAAAATCAGCCCTAACACAACGTTTCGGTAAGTAGACTGATCCATCGACCCCCGTAACTTATCACAGGCTTCCCAGAGCTTATCCTCGATTTTCAGTTCATTGCTTTTAGCTGGCATCAGCTTATCCTCCAATGGGTTCTTATTAGTTTTATTTTACTCGATTTGGTTAGTGAATATTCGTCTTTGCGTAATCTTTCATTCAACAAATTTTCGGGTCTGTCACGCCTTATGCTTTTTACAAAATACTTAACTTCCGAACTCTTGTTGCAGGACATCGGATGGCCCGGGCGTTAATGACAAGTCACTAAAAATCCCCGCCAGCTCAGCCCTCATCGGCCCAAACTTGGCGGGGATTTTGGCGGGGAACGTAACAATTTCCCCGCCAATCGTATCCTTTGTATCTTCCGAAAATGCCGTTAAATCAACATTCCGGGTTCAATTCACATGTACCTTTTATTCCCATTCCACAGTAGCAGGCGGCTTACTCGTAATATCATAAACCACCCGGTTAATGTGCCCCACCTCATTAACAATCCGGGCGGAGATCTTCTGCAACACATCCCAATCGATGCGGGCGAAGTCGGCGGTCATCCCATCGATACTGGTGATGGCGCGGATGGCGATGGTGTAGTCGTAGGTGCGGCCGTCGCCCATGACGCCGACGGAACGGAAGCCTGGGAGGACGGTGAAGTACTGCCAGATGCTTTTGTCCAAGCCGGCTTTTTTGATCTCGTCGCGCAGGACGGCGTCGGATTCGCGGACGATCTCGAGCTTGTCTTCGGTGACTTCACCGAGGACGCGGATGCCGAGACCTGGGCCCGGGAACGGCTGGCGCCACACGAGTTCGTGCGGGATACCGAGGCGTTCACCGAGCTCGCGGGCTTCGTCCTTGAAGAGCTTGTTGAGCGGTTCGATCAGCTTGAACTTCAGGTCTTCCGGCAGGCCGCCGACGTTGTGGTGGGACTTGATGGTCTGGGCGGTGTCGGTGCCGGACTCCACAACGTCGGTGTAGAGCGTGCCCTGGGCGAGGTACTCGATGCCGTCGAGCTTGCGCGCCTCGGCGTTGAAGACTTCGATGAAGTCGCGGCCGATGATCTTGCGCTTTTGCTCAGGGTCGGTGACGCCCTTCAAGTCGCCGAGGAAGCGTTCGTGGGCGTCGACTTTGATGATGTTGACGCCAAGGCCCTTGCCGAGGGAGTCCATCACCTGGTCGGCCTCGTTCTTGCGCAGCAGGCCGTGGTCGACGAAGACGGCGGTCAGCTGGCTGCCGATGGCCTGGTTGAGCAGCGCGGCAACGACGGAGGAGTCGACGCCACCGGAGAGGCCGAGCAGGACCTTTTTGTCCCCGACTTCGGCGCGGATCGCGTCGATCTGCTGCTCGATGAAGTCGCCCATGTTCCAGTTGGCCTCAGCGCCGCAGACGTCGAAGGCAAAATGCCGCAGGATCTCGTGGCCGTACTGGGTGTGCTGGACTTCGGCGTGGAACTGGATGCCGTAGAACTTGCGGGCGTCGTCGTCCATAGCGGAGATTGGGCAGTTGTCGGAGGTGGCGGTGACGCGGAAGCCGGCCGGGGCCTCGCGCACGAGGTCGCCGTGGCTCATCCAGACGGTCTGCTGCGCCGGCAGGTCCTTGAACACGGCCGCGGTCGGATCGGTGATGGTGATGTCGACCTTACCGTACTCGCGGTTAGCGGCGGGCTCAACCTTGCCGCCGAGGCGCTGGGCCATCAGCTGCATGCCGTAGCAGACGCCGAGGATCGGGATCCCCAAGTTGAAAATCTCATCGTCCACGCCCAGGGCGCCTTCGTCATACACCGAGTTCGGGCCGCCGGAGAAGACGATCCCCTTCGGCGCGATCTCACGCACTTCTTCTGCGGTAATGGTGTGCGGCTTGAGCTCGGAGTAGATGCCGAACTCGCGAATGCGCCGCGTGATCAATTGGTTGTACTGACTGCCGTAATCGAGGACGATGATCTTGTCATAGTCTTGGGTCGTCTTAGCCACGTTTTGCCACGCTCCTTATTTTTAATAGTCCTATGATACTGAAAACTGCCCCAATGGTCAATGCGTCTGTGAAAAGGCTCATCGGCGCGCCTAAGATTCCCTAAAGCGCTCAGCAGGCCGCCCCGCCTCACAACTTTTCTATTATACTGTGATTAGGGCTAAGGAGGACGACTAAATGACAACATTTTTTGCCACATGCACAGGTGGCGCGCTGCTCCTCGCCGGGGTCGGCGTGCATCGGAAAGACCGGCGATTGACGCAGATCGGACTGGGGTTGGCCGCCGCGGGGCTGGTGGCGCCAGTGATCGTGTTCTTCACGATGGGGTGCTAACCCCATAGGTGCAGGCAAGCCATCCGGCGCGGGCGCGGATGGCTTTTTCGAAGTGGTTTATAACGAGCGCCAGCATGATGCGTTCTCCGCTGACGATCCGTCTAGCTCAACATGGATTATGCACTCGCGCGGCGTCGAGCTCCGGACTCGCAACGCGGGCGCGTATAGCTACGCCACCACCGTCGAGCCCAGGATCGGGGCTCAACGGTGGTGGCTAGGCTATCCGTCCCGCTAAGCCCGCGAGTCCTGCGCTCTGGTCTCCTCAGAACTTCCTTAACGCCACGCTATCGATCACGTGCTTGTCGGTCTTGTGCAGGATGATGTCGGCGCGGTTCTTGGTCGGCAGGATGTACTCGTTGAGGTTCTTGAGGTTGACGTCGCGCCAGACTTGGCGCGCCATGTTGAAGGCGTCTTGGCGGTCGCCGATCGCGTACTGGTAATAGTAGTTGGTCGGGTCGGTGAAGGCGGTGTCGAGCAGCATGCCGAAGCGCTCGAGGTACCACTGCTCAATGAGGGCCGGGTCGGCGTCGACGTACAGCGAGAAGTCGAAGTAATCCGAGACGTAGATCGGTTCCTGGCTGGGCAGCTGAAGCACGTTGATGCCTTCGACGATGAGGATATCGGGGTGGTCGATCACTTCCTCCTCACCGGGCACGATGTCGTAGATCTGGTGGCTGTACTTGGGTGCCCGGACGATGCCGCTGTTGTTTTTGACATTGTTGAGAAAATGGATCAGGAGGTCCATGTCGTAGCTCTCGGGGAACCCTTTGCGGTCGAGGATGCCACGGCGCTCCAGCTCGGCGTTGGGGTACAGGAAGCCGTCGGTGGTGATGAGCTGGATGCGCTTATCGGGGTAGGCCCGGGCGAGCAGCAACTGTAACAAGCGGGCGGTGGTGCTTTTGCCCACGGCAACGGAGCCGCAGATGCCGATGATGAAGGGATGTGTATGGTGCGGCACGTCGAGGAACTCGCTGAGGTCGAACTCGGCGCGCTGGTAGTCGCGGTAGCGCAGGTGCAGCAGGTGGCGCAGCGGCGAGTAGATCGCCTTGACGTCGTCCATGCTGATCGCGTCGTTCAAAGACCGCAGGCTCTCGAGCTCCGAATCGGTGACGGACGCGAAGTTGTGGGCGTGAAAGGTCGACCACTCACTGCGACTGAAGCGGTAGTAATTCATTAAGGATTCCATGGTGTCCCCTATGTCTATGGATTAGGCGTGTTTCTTGTTGTTCTGCTGCAGGCGCTGGGCCTGATCGAACAGCGGGCAGCCGACGTCTGAGCACTTGCTGCAGCCGGCCCCTTTTTTGGCGCGGTTGAAGAACTGATTGTACACCACCACGGCGACAGCCACGACGATGATGCCACTGATGATCCAAGTTGCCATAATGTCCTCCTTCACGCCACGGCTAGCGCCGGGCGTTCACGTTTGACGAACAGACCGTAACCGATCAATGCGGTCGCCGCGACGAGCCACCCTGCCCCGGCGAGGGTCAAAGTCCCGAGTGCCAGCCGCGACAGCTGATAGACGAGCACACTGAGCAGGTAGGCGACAGCGGTCTGGTAGCCAACGGCGTACCAGGTCCACTTGCCGTCCCCGAACTCCTTGTACATGGTGCCGATGGCCGCGAAGCACGGCGCACACAGCAAGTTGAACACAAGAAAGGCGTAACCGGCCATCGGCGCGTAAGCCCCGCGCAGCTGGTCGCCGAAGTTCCCGGGCCCAAAGGCGATGTGCAGCGTGCCGACGCAGTTTTCCTTGGCGATCAGCCCGGCCACGGTGGCGACGGCGGCGCGCCAGTCCCCGAAGCCCAGCGGCGCGAACACTGGGGCGAGCAGCTCCCCCAACCCGCGCAGCAGGCTCTGGTTCTGCGGCACGAGCTGCAGGCGCCAGTTGAAGTTGGCGAGGAACCAGAGCGCGACGCAGGACAGGAAGATGATGGTGCCGGCCTTATGCACGAAGGCCGCGGCACGCTGCCAGACGCTGCGCCCGAGGTTGCTGAGCTTCGGCAGGTGATAAGCCGGGAGCTCCATCACGAACGGCGCCGGCGGGCCGGCGAAGAGCCGCGTTTTTTTGAGGTAGATGCCCGAGCACACAACGGCGAGGATGCTGATGAAGTAAGCGCTGGGCGCGACCCATGACTGTTGCGGGAAGAAGGTGCCGGCGACCAGGGCGATCACGGTCAGCTTGGCCGAGCACGGCATGAAGGTGGTCAACATGATGCTCATGCGCCGGTCGCGCTCGGACTCGATGGTGCGCGTCGCCATGATGCCGGGCACGCCGCAGCCAGTCGCGATCAGCATCGGAATGAAGGCCTTGCCGGAGAGGTTGAAGCGGTGGAACAGCCGATCCATCACAAAGGCGATGCGCGCCATGTAGCCGCAGTCCTCCAGCACCCCGAGGCACAGGAACAGCATCATGATCTGGGGCAAGAAGCCGAGGATCGCGCCGATCCCGCCGATCAGGCCGTCAACGATCAGGCCTTGCAACCACGGCGCGACCGCCCAGGCGCGGAGCCAGTGGGTCGCCACCCCGGGCAACCAGTTCCCGAAGACGGTGTCGTTGAGCCAGTCAGAGCCCATGGTGCCGACCGTCTGGATCGACAGGTAGTACACCGCCCACATCACCGCGGCAAAAAGCGGCAGCGCCAGCCAGCGGTTGGTGACGACCCGGTCGATCTTATCGGAGACGGACTCCACGAAGTCGCCTTGATCGATCACGCTCATCGCGATCACGCGGGCGATGAAGTCGTAGCGCGCGTTGACAAGGATCGCGTCGGCCGCATCCCCGAAGAGTTGCTCCGCGGTCGCGATGGTCTGCTCGATGTCCAGCCGCTGGGCGTCGGTCAAGCGGACTTGCGCCTGCACCTGGGTGTCGCGCTCGAACAAGTGGATCGCCGTCCAGCGCCGGTCCGCCTCGGGCAGTGCGGTCAGCTGCAGTGCGATCATGCTGATCGCCGACTCAACGCGCGGGTCGTACTCCGGGTACGGGTACTGTCCGGCGCCTGGCTGCTGGGCCGTCGCGATGAGGGCCTCGAGGTTCGTTTTGCGCAACGCGCTGATGCCGATCACTGGCACCTGCAAGGCGTAGCTCAGCTTCTTGAGGTTGATCTCGCGGCGGTCCTGCTTGGCGAGCACATCCATCATGTTCAACGCGAGCACCAGCGGCAGCCCCGCCTCCATCACCTGAAGGGTCAGGTACAGGTTACGCTCCAGGTTGGTCGCGTCGACCACGTTGATCACCTTCGTCGGGTGGCCTTGCAGGAGAAAATCCCGCGTGACCAGCTCCTCGCTGGAGTACGGCGAAAGCGAATAGGTGCCGGGCAGGTCCTGCAGGATCACGTCTTTGGCACTGCGCAGCCGGCCGGCCTTGCGCTCCACGGTCACGCCGGGCCAGTTGCCCACGGCCAGCCGCGCACCGGTCAGGGCGTTGAACAGCGTGGTCTTGCCGCTGTTTGGGTTGCCGACCAGCGCCATCGTCAAGTCACTCATGCGCCCCCACCCTTTCCACCTGCACCGCCTCAGCGTCGGCCTTGCGCAGGCTCAGCTTGTAGCCGCGCACCGCGACTTCCAGCGGATCACCCAGCGGTGCAACCTTGACCAACTGGACCATGGTCCCGCGGGTCAGCCCCATGTCCAGCAGGCGCTGGCGCAACTGGCCGTCACCTTGAATCTTGCCAACGATTGCCTGCGCCCCGGGGGCCAGCGTCGCCAGCGGCAACAGGTCCGCCTCGGCGAAGGCGCTCAGCGGCTGGACCTGGATCTGACCGGCAATCTCGTCGGAGATGGCCAGCCGCTGGCCTTGGAAGTACACCAAGAGCCCCGTACTGCCGCTGGCCGGCTGGATCACCGTCAGCCGCTTGCCCGCCAGCAGGCCCATTTCGGCCAGATGGCGCACGAGCGCCGGCCGGCCGCTCACCGCCATGATGATGAATGTGCCCGCGCGGTGGATCTCAGTCAGCGTGGTCATCTTGGTCCCTCCTTGTCTCAATCTATCCTGTTTATTGTAGCGTTTTCTTGACGTGCTGTGGGTGTTTTACCACAAAAAAATCGCGCTTCCGCGCGATTCTTAAGGCAACAAGAACTGCTCTAATCTGCCGGTTCTGGCTGTGCTACTGCTGCAGTCAGCTCCAGCCGCGCTAAGGCAGCCTGGACCGCCGGTGACGTCGCCTGCCCCTGCGCCGCGATCCGCCCACCGGCCATCACCCAGATCTGATCGGCCTGCGCGAACGCTGCGGCGTTATAGGTGTGGGTGATCATCACGAACCCCTGCGGCATGGCAAACAAGTCGCGCTGCAAGGCGGCGGCGATGCGTGGATCCAACCCAGTGGTCAACTCGTCGAAGACATAGTGCGCGTAGCCGCGCAGAAACAGCCGCGCCAGCGCTAGGCGCTGCTTCTCCCCACCCGACAGCACCGGGCTGGTATCACTGACCGGCGTGTCGAGGCTGTGGGCCGCCAGCCATGCGTCTAACCCTGCGCGGCGCATCACCGCCCGCAGCGGTTCATCTGTGTCTACCGGTGCGAACAGCGTCAGGTTCTCGCGCACGGTACCGGTGAAGATGTGGCCGGCCTGCGCCAGGAACCCGACCTGCTGGTAGACAGTCGCGCGGGCCAGCGCGGTCGCCGGGGCGCCCAGCAGGTAGGCATCGCCGCTTGTTGGTGCGAGCTCCCCGAGCAGCAGGCGGATCAGGGTGGTCTTGCCGCTCCCACTGGCGCCGACGACCAGCACCTTATCGTGCGGCGCCCAGGTCAGGTTCAGGTCGGTCAGGACCGCTTGGCCGTCAACGGTCACGCTTGCGTGGTGCAACGTGGCCAAGACGGCGGCCGCTTGCGGCTGGGCAGTACCGGCGACCGGTGGCAACGGGGCGTCAATGAAGGCGGCCAAGCTTCGCGCCGCGCGCGCCCCGCTGATCAGCCTCGGGATATCCTGCGTCAGCGACATCATCGGGAAGGTCAGGTAGCCGGTCAGCGTGCTGAAGACGACCATCTGGCCCATATCCATCTGCCCGCGCTGCACCATCACGGCGCCGATGAACCACGCCGCCATGTAGGTCAGGTCGTTGAGCATCGTTGACACACCGAAGCTGATCGCCTCCAGCCGGGTGTTGCGTGTCTGCGCCCCGACTAAGGCCGCATCGACGCGGGCGTGCTGCTGGGCAGCGCGCTGGCCAGCCAGCGCGAACTTCAGCGTGTCAAATCCGCTCAGCAGGTCCGTCGCCTTGGCGGTGTATGCGTCGATCGCCGCGACCTGCGCATCAGACGCCCAGTTCAGCATCCCCTTGATCAAAAACGGGATGACCAGCGACGGGATGCTCATCAAGATGATCAGCCCCGTCACCAGCGGGCTGATGCTGACTGTCGCGAGCGTCGCCACCAGTAGCTGTGTCCCGACGTAGAAGATCCACAGCCATTCGGTAAAGAAGCTGGTCGTCACGTTATCCAGCTGCTTGGTCAGCTTGCCGACCATGGCGCCGACCCCGACTTCGGCAAACGCCGACGGGGCCATCGCCAACGCGTGGGCCATCAGGGCGCGCCGCGCACGCCCGGCCGCCTGCCACTTCAGCCTGGGCCGCAGGTAGCGGTCCAGCGCACCCACACTGTCCATCACGACCATGTACAGCACCAGCCCGCCGGCCAGCGCGACCAGCGAGCCACTGCGCTTGCCGGTCGCGATGTCGACGATCACCTGCAGCAAGAAGCTCCAGCCGACGTACCCGCAGACGGACAGCACGCTGACCGCCAGCGTCAAGGCAAAGCGGCCCTTTTGCTCAGTCAAATATTTTAGCATTCTCGTTCTCCCCGTGTGATCGAGAAGACATGTCGGATCGGCGAGCAATCCCCGCCTCGCACCGAAGCAAGGTGGTGGGCTACTCAGGGCGGTGACGGCGAGTGCCCTCACCCCCGTCTTCGCGCCTTATCGCCAGAGCGGCGGCGCGCAGGCTGTGCGACGCCGCTCTGGCAACTAAAAAAGCAGCCTCGGTCGAGGCTGCCTCGTCCAAGGAATCCATCATGCGCCAAGACCACACAAACCCACGGTGCGCCGATCATTGATCGGCACACTCGGTGACTTTGCAATGGCGACTTAAATGCGCACGATAGAATCCCTCTTCTCCGAATAAGTTAACCGTAGTGTAATCGAATTCTCGATAAATCACAAGTTTCTATGCCGACATAAGACGCAGTCGGCCAGGCGAGACCCCGAACGACACAGAGCGATCGACCCGCTGTGTGCAGGGCCGCGACACCGGCACACCAAAAATCGCGCCTCTTGGATGAGACGCGATCGGGTCACGCGAGGTCTAAGTCAATGTCGTTCAGCGCCCGGCGCCGCTGGTCGTTAGTCGCCCTGCGCGTAGCGTAACCGGCGGCGAGCTGGGCGCCTTCCGGGTCGTCGGGCTCAAGGGCCGGCATTGCCGGGCCAGGGACCGCAACGAAGGTCGAAAAGGCCGTGGCAACGAGGACTCGTTCTCCGCTGTCGATGGCTTCGGTGATCACCTTGGTAAAGACCTCCAGCGAGCGACTGCCAGCCCCGGTGACGAGGCTATGAAACTCGACGATGTCCCCCAGGCGGGTCGGCGCCAGAAAGTTCATCATGTCGAGGCTCCCGGTTGCCATCTCGCGCCGCGCCAAGCGGTGGGCGGCGACGCTCGCAGCCTCGTCGAGCCAAAACAGGATCTGGCCGCCGTAAAGGGAGTCGTGTTCGTTCATCTGGGCCGGAAACACGCGGTGCGTGCTGACGGCCTTGGTCTGGCTCATTTTCATCAGGGTCACTTCTCTTCGTATAAGTCGTGTGGGACATCGGCCAGAAGCGGCGACAGCGTTGGGCTCGCGAAGATCGTCAGGCGGTGCATCGCCCGGCTGGCGATGGTGTAGAGCAGCTCGCGCTCGTCCTCGTCGTGAAAATTCTCGGCGTTGGCCTGCCACAAGATCACGGCGTCGAACTCTAGCCCCTTGGCCAGGTACGACGGCACGACGATCACCCCAGCCGCCAAGCGCTGGTTTTCGCTGCGGATCAATGTCGCCGGGAGCCCTGCCGCCTTCATCGCCGCGTGGATCGCTTCAGCGTCGCTCAGCGTCTTGGCGATCACCGCCGTGGTCTGCTTGGCGTCGTTGTCGATCTGGATCTGCTTCAGCAAGGCGGCCATCAGATCCTGCACTTGATCGCGCAGGTACAAGACCGGCAGTGGGCCCTGGCGGTCGAACGCCTCGATCTGCTGGCCGGAACGCAGGATCGCCTTGGTGAACTCGGTCACTTGGCGGGTCGAACGGTAGGACTGGGTCAGCTGCACGACGCGGGTCTTGGCTGGATCGAAGAGCTTGGCGACGTCTTGGATCAGCGTGTGTGAGTCCGACTTGGTGAAGATCGCCTGGTTGAGGTCTCCGAGCAGCGTGAACTTGGCCTTCGGGAAGCTGGTGCGCAAGTACGCGAGCTGGAACGGCGTGTAGTCTTGGATCTCATCGATGAAGACATAGCGCATGTTGCGTTCACCGTGTCGCCCAGTCATCAGGTCGTAGAGGTATAGGTACGGCGTCGCGTCCGCCATAGTCAGCTGACGCGCGCGGAAGTCAGTCAAGAAGGCCTCGACTTCTGCTTCCCATTCCGTCTGACTCAGGTCGAACGCGGCGAGGTCGAGCTGCGTCCCGACGTCGCGCAGGAAGGCCAGGTACTGGCCCCGCACGTTGAGGAAGTGGTTGCGCACGATCGCAGTCTGGATCTGCTTGAACGCATCCATCACGATCTTGCGGGCGAAGAACTTGTATTCCGCGTCGGCGTCCTTGAACTCACTCGGGCCGTCGTTTTGGAGCTCGCGGATCCGCTCATCAGACAGGCCTTCGACTGCCTCTTGCACCCATGTCGCACGCATCTCGCTGTCGACCCGGCGGTTGAGCATGTTGATCAGACGCTCCTTGGTCGCGGCCAGCCGGTTGCCAAGGTGGTAGTTCTCATTGTAACTGTAGAAGATCTCGGCGATCTTCTTCTTGGAGATGAACACGCGGTCCTGGAACTTGATGTCCCGAAACCGCATCCCCGCGGCTTCAAGTGTCGCCGCGTAGCGCCCGGTCGCCTCGAAGAACGCAAGGCTGCCCTTGAGCCGCGCGACTTTTTTGGCCGTCGGGCTCAGCACCCGTTCGAACTGGGAGAAAAGGTTCTGCACGTCGATGTTCGGCACGCGCCGGGTCACGTACTGGTAGTACGTGAACTGGACCATGTTCTGTTCGCCCAGCTCTGGCAGGACGTTGCCGATGTAATCGGAGAACAACTGGTTCGGCGAGAACATGATCACCTGGCTGGCCGTCAGGTTCCCGCGGTACCGGTATAGGAGGTAGGCCACGCGCTGCAGCACCGCACTGGTTTTGCCCGAGCCCGCCGCCCCTTGCACGAACAGCAGCTCCGCAGTCGTGTCGCGGATGATCTGGTTCTGTTCCCGCTGGATGGTCGTGACGATGCTCTTCATCTGGGTGTCCGACTTCTCGCCCAGCACCTCCAGCAGCATCTGGTCGCCGATGGTCTCGGTGGTGTCGAACATCGTCTCGATCTGCCCGTCCTTGATCACGAACTGGCGCTTGAGGTCGACATTGACCGTCTGCGGGCCGTCCGGCGTCCGGTAGGTGACCTGCCCGAGCCCGCCGTCGTAGTAGATAGACGAGATCGGCGCGCGCCAGTCGTAGATCAGGAACTTCCCGTTGGCATCCGTGAAGGACCCGAGCCCGATGTAGATGGTCTCGGGCTTGGCGACGCCTTCTTGAAAATCGATCCGGGCAAAAAACGGGTTGACCGTCAGGCGCCGAACCGTCGCCAGCTGCTGGGTGGACTGCCGCCACGAATTGGAGCGCTCGTCGAGCATCTGCTGCTGCTGCTGGATCGAGGCCGCGGTCTCGATCGTCTCCGCGTCGTTGGTCAGGTTGATGGAGAAGTCACTGAAGAAGTTCTTGTTCAGCGCCTGCTCCTCCGCCTTGGTCCGCTCGATCTCCGCGGTCAGGCGCTTATCCGCCTGGCCGAGCTGCGTCATGATGCTGTCTAGATGGGTCTGTTCCAATGCTTGTGCTTGATCTGCCATGGAAGCTGTCCCTCCTTATCATTAATCGGATATACAATCATACCACTTTCCCGGTGTCGGGACAACGGGCCAGCGTCTGGCGGCGTCATGCGCGCGTGGACACGCCTTCTCTCACCGCTTGCCCTTGAACCACGGGGTGTAGACCGTGATCAGGGTCCCGACCGCGAGCCCAACCGCGACGCCCAGCAGGATCTTGTGCAACGGCCAGCCGATCAGAAGCCCGATCAGCGCGCAGGTGCCGCTGATCAATGATTTTCTGCTCATGAGGTAACACTTCCTTTGTATTCAGGTATAATGACGTTATCTTTTGACTAACCATTGTACCGGAAAGGACCCGTCATGGAAAGTATCTCACTGCTCATCGTTCTGTTCGCCGCGCTGGTGATCCCGCTGGCGATGGCGAAGCTGCGCATCACCAGTACCCCGACCGCAGTCGCCGAGATCGTCGTCGGCATCGTGCTCGGCAAGAGCCTGCTCGGAGTGGTCACCGCCACGGCCGTCTTGACCCAGCTTCGCCAGCTCGGGGTGATCGTGCTGATCTTCCTGTCCGGCATGGAGATCGACTTCAGCCTGTTCAAGCCGACCAAGGGGGACGGCCAGATCGGCCCGGCCAAGCTCGCGCTGCTCGGGTACGGCGGTGTGATCCTCGCCAGCCTCGGCTTCAGTGGGCTGTTACAACTCCTCGGGCTGTTCGACCACATCGGCTTTGCGACCATCGTCTTCGCCACCGTCGCACTGGGGGTCGTGATCGCCGCGCTGAAGGAACAGGAGCTGCTGAGCAAACCCTTCGGCCAGACCATGCTGCTACTGGCGGCGTTCGGTGAGGTCGTGCCCCTGATCGCGCTGACCGTGTACGCCAGTCTGAACGGGTCTACCACGCGCTCGGTGTGGTGGCTACTGCTGATCTTCGTGGCCGCCATCGTCTTACTGCTGCGCTTCCGCAAGCCGTATCAGTGGTTCGCCAAGATCGATAAGAGCACGACGCAGCTGGATATCCGCCTGGCCTTTTTCCTCATCATCACGCTGGTCACGATCGCCGAATCCGTCGGGGCCGAGAATATCCTCGGCGCCTTCTTGGCCGGGATGGTGATGAAGCTACTGCGTCCGCGCGAGGAGACCCAAGACAAGCTGACCAGCCTGGGGTACGGCTTCTTCATCCCGATCTTCTTCATCATGACCGGCGCGAACATCGACCTCAAGGCGCTGCTTCAAGATCCACGGAGCCTCGCCCTGATCCCGATCCTGCTCGTCAGCTTCCTGCTGGCCAAGGTCCTGCTAGTCCCCGTGCTGCTGTTGCGCTTCCGTCGGGCGAACGCACTGGCCGGGACGTTCTTGATCTCGACCACCATCACCTTGGTGATCCCGGCGCTGACGGTCGGCAAGAACTTGGGCTTCGTCACGGCCACCCAGAGCGGTGCGTTCACGCTGGCCGCGATCATCACCTGCATTGCCTCGCCGATCCTCTTCAACCGGTTCTATGTGGCGGAAAAAGACGACTTCAAGAAGACCCGCGTGCACTTCATCGGCGCCAACCTGATGACCGTCCCGATCGCCCAGCAGCTCTCGCGCGGGCTGTATGAGATCACGATGTACACCGATGACCCAGAGAAGTACACGACCTACAACTCCGAGGCGAACATCAAGCTGCTCCCGAGCCTCTCAGAAGGCGCCCTGCGCGAGGCGGGCGCGTTTGACACCGACATCCTGATGCTCGCGTATTTTGACCACGACAAGAACTACCAGCTCGCGCAGTGGGCGATCGCCGCAGCCGTTCCGCGCATCATCGCACGCTTCGAGGCCAAGAACGTCGCCAACGGTCAATACGACGAGCTGGCGGCGCAAGGCGTCGAGATCTACAACACCTTCGACGCCAACATCTCGATGCTGCGCAGCCTGATCGAATCCCCGTCAACGTTGAAGATCCTCGACGCTACCGAATCCGGGATCTTCGAGATCACCGTGCTCAACCGGCGCTTCACCGGCATGGAGATCAAGAGCCTGCCGTTCATCGATTCGATCACTATCGCACAGATCTTCCGCGAGAACCACTTCATTGCCCCGCATGGTGACATTCAGATCCACCTGGGCGATCACATCATCTTCTCCGGCGATAAGCACGCGATCGCAGACATTCGCCGGCAGCTGGAGACACGCAACTGAGCCACGCCCGATCCGCTTGACCCTGACTGCACGCACACCACAAAGCAGGCCTTGAGACAAGATGTCTCAAGGCCTGCTTTGTGGGCTCATCATTAGTGTTCGGCCTGTGCCGCGCAGTCCGCGCACAGCCCATACAGCTCGAAGTTGTGGCTCTCGATCTGCGCGCCCGGCAACTGCGACTCGAAGTAGCCCAGCGGACACATCTGCAACTCTTGGACGCGGTGACAGTGCTGACAGATGAAGTGGTGGTGGTGCGGGTGCTGAAAATCGCACTGCATCTTGACGGTCGCCTGCTCGCCTTGCACGTCAGCTTCGAGGATCCCAAGGGCCTCGAATTCCTTGACGTTGCGGTAGATCGTGTCATGCGACAGGCCCGGATACTGCGTCCGCATGTGCTTATCGACCTCGGTCACCGTCACGTAGCTATCCGCATGCTGAGCCAAAAAGGCCAGTAAATCGCGCCGCTGTTTCGTCATACGCATCCCGCTCGCCTTGATCTTCTCAAGTGCGATCGTTGCTCCCATCATCTTGGCGTCCCCCTTTTGTCGCTTCCGTTAATCGGAGTGATTACGATTTGACTCAGTTTAGCACAATTCGGTCACTCGGACAAGCCGGCGCTGGTCAGCGCCAAGGACTTGAGAAAGGCGTCGATCTGCTTAGCCGCCGCTGTCCAGTCGTCGTTGACGATCACGTGCGCATACGGGCGCAGCGCCGTTGGGAGCTGCAGGTCACGCTTGTATTCCGGGCTGGCCAGGCGCGCCTCGACCATCGCCGGATCATCGCCGCGGTGCAGCAGGCGCGCCCGCAGGATGCTCGGATCCTCGATGGTCAGGTAGAGCACCGCGATCTTCGCGCCGAGCTGGTCGGCATAGGTGATCGCACCGGCTGTATCAAGGACGATGCTGACGAAGTTCGCGTGCCGCCACGCGGCGTTCAGCGACTCGTACGAGCTGCCGTACTGGTAGCCCGCGTAGGTGACGTGCTCGATGTAATGCTTGGCCGCAAAGCTCGCCGGTGTCTCGAAGAAGTAGTCGACCCCGTCGACCTCCCCCGGGCGCTTCGGGCGCGTCGTGTGCGTCATCACCCGTTCGATGTGGTAATGTTCCCGCAGGTAGCGGCTCACCGTCGTCTTGCCTGTTCCCGTCGCGCCTGTGATCACGATCAACTTCTGCTGCGTCACGATATGTCCTCCACCGTCTCTTCTATATTACCGCTTATTGTATCAAAAAAACGCCTGCGCTGGCAGACGTTTTGGTGAGTGATGTGAGTAGATGGACGTCTTACAGACGAACGGCGAAACTTGGCATGTACCACTGGGTGCTGGCGATCTTCACGACGTCACCGGTGTGTGGTGCGTGAACGTAGGACGAGTTGCTGATCGCGATCCCAACGTGGTGTGCGCTCCCACGGCCGCCCCAGAAGACGAGGTCGCCGGCTTGCATCTGAGAGACAGGGATGACGGTCCCAACTAGGCTCTGAGACTGGGAAACACGAGGCAGGCTGATGCCGGCCTGACGCGCAACGTACTGCACGAAACCGGAGCAGTCGAAGCCGGATGGCGTCGTCCCGCCGTACACGTAAGGAATGCCGAGGTACTTGACCGCGATCCCGGCCAGTGCGCTGCTCCCACCACCGACAACGGTTGGGGTGCTTGGCGTGGAAGGCGTGTTGACGTTCGCTTGGCCCGTGCTGACCGTGGTCGTCGTCGTGGTGACCGTCTTGGTTGCCGCAGCCTTAGCGGCGGCAGCGGCCTGGACTGCCTTGAGGGCAGCGGCGGCAGCTTCGCTTTGCTTCTTCTCGAGCGCCGCAACGGCATCCTTGTTGTCGGCGATCTTCTTAGCCAGTGCTTGCGCCGCCTTGGCGGAATCAGCCTTGAGGGTGACCAGCTTGGCCTTGTCTGCTTCAAGCTTGGTCTTCGTGTCGGTCAGTTCGGTCTTCTTGGCTTCTTGGGCTGCCTTCAGGTCGTCCATCTTGGCCTTAGCCGCGTTGACGTCATCGAGGGCTTCCTTGTTCGCGTCGTTCAGCTTGGAAACCGTGACGCCGCGAGAGATCAGGTCGGACAGGTCCTTAGACTTGAGCAGGAATTCGAAGTACACGTTCCCGGTCACGGAATCGCCGAGTTCTTTTTGGAGGGATTCGAGCTGCTTCTTCAGGGTGTCCTTCCGGGCAGCGATCTCTTCAGCCTGCTTGGCGATCTTGGCGCTGTATTCGGTGATGGTCGCTTGCGTTGCGCTGATCTTCTTCTGCGCGTCTTGGATGGCGACGGTCTTGTCGGACAGCTGGTTGTCGATGTCGCTGAGCTTCATCTGGGCGGCGGCCAGTTGCTTGGCCAACGTGTCGCCTTCGCTCTTCTTGGCGCTGATGGCGGCTTCCGTCGCCTTGTCCGCGGATACGATGGCGCTGGTACTGAAGGTGCCGGCGCCGATCAGTGTCGCCGCGGCGATCAGTGTTAATGTCTTTGCTAACTTCATGAACTCACACACTCCTATTTGTTTATCACTGTTACGCAGTATAGCAAGTGAACGTTACAGCGGTGTTACAGGCGAGTTAACAAACGGAGTCGCTCCGACGCAGAACTGTTGCAATCCCCCGATCGTGATCAATCGGGCCAAGTGGATAAAAAACGCATGAAAATAGACGCCGCGGCAGCGACGCCTTGCTCATGTCATCTCTAATCGTTGGGGCCTGGGCCCGCTTCCACGGGCACGACCTCCAGGTGCAGCTGGTAGGACTCCGTCTGATCCATCACCGCGATCAAGAAGTGATCATCCGACAGCCAGCTGAGCGAGAGGCTATCGTTAGTCGCATCCTCCAGTTGGTGCAGGTCATGCGCCGGTCGCGCCAGAAAGGCGATCACCTCATCGGTCAACTGGTGAATGTCCGGCAGGGGCGACGCCGACAGCTCGGCGACCAGCAAGTGGAGCACCTTGGTCTGCGCGGCCTCATAGCTCAGCAGAGCCTGATGGTCCATCCCCGCAAAAAACACGGCTAAGGATTGGTCTTGATAACTTGCCCCGATCACGCTGTATTGCATTCCGGTCACCTCACGCGTTTGATAATCCCAGTATAACATGGTGCCCGCACCGCGGATATGACAACTCACCAGTTCACCGGCGTCTGCACGCCCGACGCTTGGGCCTGTGATCTGCCCCAGACGCCGCCGTTAACCCCGTGTAACATCGCACCTCAGGGCGCGGTCAGCGGATCCGCACCAGGAAGTACTTCTTCTTGCCGCGCCGCACGATGACGAACTGCCCATCGAAGTGGTCACTCGGGTCGACCGTGGCCTCGACGTCACGGACCTTGGCCCCGTTGATCGTGATCGCCCCGTTTTGGACGTCCTCGCGGGCCTGCCGGCGACTCGCCTCGATCTTAGTCGTGTCGACCAGCCAGGTGATGATGTTCTCCGGCGTCTTCGGGGCGGTGGTGTCAGGGAACTGCTTGAAGCCCTGCTCGATCTCGGCAGCGGTCAGATCCTGCACGTCACCGGAAAACAGTGCCGCAGAGATCGCCTCGGCCTCCTTGACTGCTTCCGGCCCATGCACGAAGGCAGTGACTTCCTGCGCCAGGCGCCGTTGCGCTTCGCGGCGCTCCGGGTGCGACTGGGTCAGCGCGACAAGGGCCGCGATCTCGTCGCGATCTAAGAAGGTGAAGAACTTCAAGAAGCGCTCGACGTCGGCGTCGTCTTGGTTGAACCAGAACTGGTAGAACTCGTACGGGCTGGTCTTCTCCGGGTCGAGCCAGATCGCCCCGCCGGCGGACTTGCCGAACTTGGTGCCGTCGGCCTTGAGCATCAGCGGGTTGGTCAGACCGTAAGCCTTCGTGTCACTGCCGGTGACCTTGTGGATCAAGTCGATACCGGCGGTGATGTTGCCCCACTGGTCGGCCCCACCGAGCTGCACCTGCACGTCTTCATGTTGAAGCAGGTGCAGGAAGTCGATCGCCTGCAAGATCTGGTAGGTGAATTCGGTGTAGGAGATCCCGTTTTCGAGTCGGCTCGCGACCACTTCCTTGGCCAGCATCTGGTTGACTGGGAACAGCTTGCCGTAATCGCGCAGGAAGTCCAGCATGCTCATCTGCGAGAGCCAGCTGTAGTTATCGACGATCCGGAAGTTGTCCGTCCCGAACATCCGCACCATCTGGGCGGTCAACGCCTGCTTGTTATGCGCGATCGTCTCCATCGTCTGCAAAACGCGCTCGGAATTGCGACCAGACGGATCGCCGATCGACCCAGTCCCACCGCCGATCAAGATCACTGGCTTATGCCCCATCAGCTGGAACCGCTTGAGGATCATGAACGGGATCAGGTGTCCGACGTGCAGGGAGTCCCCCGTCGGATCCGTGCCGGCGTAGATCCCGACCTGCTTGTCAGTCGTCAGCTTGCGCAAGCCGTCCTCATCTGTCATCTGGTTCAACGCGCCGCGCCATGCGAGCTCGTCCAAAATATTGTCTGCCATGTTGTTCCTCCTAGTTTTGCGCCAAGGGCCCACCAAAAAACGCCCCCGATCAACATTGTTGATCAGGGGCGAATCTCTCCGCGGTACCACCCAGATTATGACACAGTCATCTCTTCACGATGGCTAACGGCATCACCCGGGCCAATGCACTGGAGTGGTAATTCAGTCGACGCCCTGGCCGGTTCGCACCTTCCACCGGTTCTCTGACACACAGACGCCTGCCTACTGACACTTCTCTTGGCTTATAGTTGGGTCCAGTGTAGCACCTGCCTCGCTGCAGGGTCAAGGGGCGTCTCTGCGGTGCGTGGGCTGGTGCCCTGCGGCGGTGGCGAACGGTTTGGGCCACATGACACGGCCCCGTACACACCGCTCGCCACCGGCCCCGCGTGACGCGCCCCACGCACAACAAAACAGACGTCGGCATGCTTACTTCGCGCGCCGACGTCCTAAGTTAAGGTGTTCCCCGGATTCTCTTCGTTCAGCTGGTTCTGGTTGGAACTCCGACCGATTACACTTGTTTCGCAAAACTCGCTTCGTTCGTTCGTGCTACTCGTGTACTTAGAGTCGAGAGAATCTGTTGCTTGTGTGGAAAAATCGATACTGCGACACCTCTAACTGACAATATTTACTTGTACGCTTAGACTGCGGTATTGCTTGGTGCGGCCTAATAACTTAGCATTGTTTGGCGTTATCTTAACGCCCGATGTGCACCGTTAACGCGCAGTGGTCACGCTTGGTTCGGAGAGTCTCTTTGTCAGACTCGCACCTCCAATTAGTTGCTTGTTGCGACATTTCACTGTGGTTCACTTGGTGGCACAGTTTTCTGCTGTACCCAGGCTCTCGGGTGGAACATTGTGTTGAGCGAGACGACCTAGTTCGAGCTGGTTCGTGTGCTGTGGTTCACCGAGGAACGCTTCCTTAACTCTGACTAAAGTATAGCATCCGCTCCGGCAAAATGCAAGCGCTTACCGTTATTTTTGCTAAAAAAAGGCGGCATCGCTGCCGCATTGGTCTAGTACCTGAACGATCGCTTCGCGCTGGCTGCACCGTACCCGTAGACCCCCAACGTACGCGCCTTAGTGTCGACCGAGACAACATAGCCGGCATACTCGGTCGGCGTGTTGATCAACCGGTTCCACTTGCGGTTGTAGCGCGTGGTCAACCCGTGATTGCGGCCCATCAAAGCACTGACGTTCATCAGACTGTAGTGGATCCCATTGACCGCGAAGTCCTCTTCCGTATGCCAGTGGCCGGAGAGGCTGGCGATGATCCGCCCGTGGGTCTGGCTAAAGTCAAACCGTGCCTGCCCGCCAAAGTCCGGATGCGCCCCGAACTCGACGCGCCCGCTCAGCTTCTCGTTGAACGCCCGGAGCACTTCATGGACTTGACGCCCATTGAAGCGCAAGCCAGGCTTACCGCTGCGCGTCATCACCGGCGCGTGGCTCATGATCAGTACGTCGCGCGAGCCAGCGCTCTGCAAGGCATCGATCAGCTCCTGCACCTGCGCCGCCGTGACCGCCAGCGTCTTTTTCATATCATAGTTCTTGCGCCCGCCGACCCAGCGCACCGGGACGTCCGAGGTGTTGAGCGTGATCACGCGGATGTTGGCCCAGTCGAACACGGACAGTCCGTGGCGTGAGACCACCGGGCCGCCGACTTGCGCCTTCATCTTACGAAAGACGTGCTCGTTGAACACCCACGGATGGAAGCTGCCGGCAAAACGCCGGTTGCGCTCCGCATACTTGTCGTTGTCGTCGTGGTTGCCCTTGGCGATCACGTAGGGCAGCGGGTCGGCCTCATAGTCGCTGACGATGTTGCGCAACCGCCACAGCGTCAGGAAGCTCGGCTCCGATCCATCGACCAGGTCCCCGAGGTGCACGCGCCAGTCGATCGGCAGCTCGCCAGCCAGCCAGTGCTGCTCCTGCACGTGCCAGAAGCCGTTGGGGCCATAAAAGGTCCGCGACAACTGGGTCCGGTCGTGCGTGTCCGTGATCAGCGCTAGGTTCAGGCTGGCGCCAGTGATCTGGGGCCGCACCCACTCGGCGAACTGGGTGAGATCCGCGCGGGCGAAGCGCCGGATCGTGATGTTGGGATGTAAACGCATGGTGTCTCCCTCCGATTCTATGATCTGCCCCTATCATACACGATTGTGTTGCCGGATGCGCACCGAGACGACGAAAAGCCGCCTCAAAATACGATCAGGCAGTCCTGCCACTTCGCTCGCACAAAGGCGGCTGAAGCGGCAGACTGCCTGTCGCGCGATCACTTAATGATCTGCTTGATCAGCGGCGCCTTCTCCGGCGCGTCCGGGCCGATGGTGAAGGCCTGCTGAACCGCTTGTTCGATCGCGTCGATGTCCTCACTGTCGGCGTGGATCATCGCCAGCGTGTCGCCGGCGGTCACCGGCGTACCGACCTTCTTATGCAGGACCAGGCCCACCGCCAGATCCAGCACGGAATCCTTGGTCGCGCGGCCACCACCGAGTTGCATCACGGCGATGCCCAAGGCGTTGCTGTCGATCGCCGTCACGTAGCCATCCGCTTGGGCGACTACTGGCACCTTGTACTGGGCTTGCGGCAACCGGGTCGGATCGTCGACGACACGGCTGTCGCCGCCTTGGCGTTCGATCAGCTGCTTGAACGCCCGCAACGCACGTCCGTCCTTCAGTGCATCTTCGCACATGCCGAGCGCGACTTCCAGCGATTCTGCACGCTTCCCCAGCACCAGCATGTGCGCGGCCAGCGTTAGGGTCAGCTCGCGCACATCCTTCGGGCCGCGGTTCTTCAGGATCGCGATCGATTCGGCGATCTCCAGCGAGTTCCCGATGGTCACGCCCAGCGGTTGGTTCATGTCGGTCAGTAAGGCAACGCCGTCCACCCCGGCCGCGTGCCCAATGGCGACCAGCGCGCGCGCCAGCTTCTCCGCGTCCGCCTGTGTCTTCATGAAGGCCCCGTTTCCGACCTTGACATCGAAGACCAGCGCGTTGGTGCCACTGGCGATCTTCTTTGACATGATAGAGCTCGCGATCAGCGGGATCGACTCTACGGTGGCCGTCACGTCGCGCAACGCATAGATGCGCCGGTCAGCCGGGGCCATGTCACCAGAGCTCGAGATGATCGCCTGGCCAATGTCTTTCACTTGCGCCTTGAATTCCGCCTCTGTTTCATGCACGTTGAAGCCAGGAATGCTCTCCAGCTTGTCCAGTGTTCCCCCGGTGTGTCCCAGCCCCCGGCCGGAGATCATGGGGATCGGCACGCCTAGGCAAGCGACCAGCGGCGTCAACGGGATCGAGATCTTATCCCCGACCCCGCCCGTCGAGTGCTTGTCCACCTTGATGCCGGGGATCTCGTCCAAGTTCAGCCGGTCCCCCGAATTGAGCATCGCGAAGGCCAGATCGGCCTGTTCCGCATCTTCCATCCCGTTGAAGTAAGTCGCCATCAAAAAGGCACTCACCTGGTAGTCGGGAATGTTATCCTTCACGTACTCGGTGATCATCCAATCGATCTCCGCCTTCGTGAGTGTCCCCCCGTCGCGCTTCTTGGCGATCAAGTCGACCATTCGCATACTATCCCAGCTTTCTATATGTGATGTGATAAACTAAGTGTAACACGACGAGGGAGCGTTTGCAGGGCTTTTGCTGTGTTATACTTAAAATAACTTAACATTACTTAATGACGTCAAGGAGGGCTTTTGATGGATAAAACCATTTTACATCAACTCGGCAAGGTCGAACTGCACTGCCACCTCGACGGCTCGCTGTCGCTTCATGCGATCCGCAAGCTCGCCGCCATGGCCAACATCGCGCTACCGGCCGATGACGCGGCGTTGCGGGCGCTTGTCTCCGCCCCCGCCGACGCGGAGACACTGCTCGACTACCTGCGCCCGTTCGACTTCATCCGCCCGCTCCTCCAGACCGAAGCGGCGCTGGAGCTCGCCGCATACGATGTCGCGGCCCAAGCGGCAGAAGAAAACGTCCGCTACACGGAGATCCGCTTTGCCCCAGAGTTCTCGATGGACGCCGGCCTCACCGCCACGGCCGCCATTGAAGCGGTCGTGCGCGGACTAGCGCGGGCGCACCATGACTTCGACCTGACCGCCACTGCCCTGATCTGCGGGATGCGCCAATCCCCCGCCCAAGTGACCGACCCGATCTTCGCCGCCGCGGCGCCGTTCGTTGGCCACGGGGTCGGCGGCGCCGATTTTGCCGGCAACGAGGCCGACTTTCCCCCAGAAGTGGTCGCCGACTCGGTCGCTTACGCCCGCTCGCTGGCCCTCCCGATGACGTTCCACGCCGGCGAGTGTCACTGCGCGCACAACATCGCACAGGCGCTCGCGATGGGCATCCACCGCATCGGCCACGCGACGGCGATCGTCGACCACCCCGAGCTGATCACCCAGTTCGTCGCCGCCGGGGCGACCGCTGAGCTCTGCTTGACGTCTAACCTGCAGACCAAGGCGGCTAACGACCTCAGCGAGTTCCCTTACGAGCAGCTGCGGGCCGCTGGCGCCAAGCTCACGATCAACACGGATAACCGCACCGTCTCCCACACCACACTGACACGCGAGTACGAGCTGTTTCAGCAGTGTTTCGGCGTGACCATGGCCGACCTGCTGGCCTTCAACCAAAATGCGGCGGCCGCCGCCTTCCTGCCCGAGGCCGACCGCCGTGCCTTAAGCGCCCGCCTCGCGTGCGAGTACGCACCATACCTGTGACCGCCGAAGCGCGGCCCAATCACCAGTTCCCCAGCGGATCCGCCAGACCTTAATGCCAACAGGGGCTCAGCGCACCCGGCTTATGCCGGCGCTGAGCCCCTGTTGTCGTGTTCCCTCAAGTCCCTCCAGACCATTACCTGAATCCAGTGCCTGCGGCCGCAGTGCGCTGAGCGCCGGATTCCGCAGTGCGCCGACGCCGTCGCGTGCCGCCCTGGCCATGATGCGGGCCGCCGCTCAGAACCGGATCTCGGTCACATACTCCAGCTTGCGGCGGTAGTCGAGCTCGATGAAGTCGGTCGGTCGCACATCCCCCGGGTGCTTAGTGAAGTACGTGGCGTCGGCCACTTGGAGCATCGTGTAGACGAACTGCGAGCAGAACATGATATTGCGGCGCAGCGAGTGCTTGGTGACCAGTCCGAGAATATTATAGGCGCTACCGGTCAGATTGATCTCGCGGATCGTCTCCAGCACCCGTTGCTTCTGATCTCGCGTCACCGGCAGGCGGTAGACGAGGACCGAGGCGTCGGGCTTCTTATGAAAGGCTTCGACCATCTCCGGGTTCAACCCCGGTGGATAGACGCGCTCACCGCCGTTATAGCTGATGATGGTGGACAGCGCCGCGTCAAAGCTCAGCGAGGCGTGGTTGAACTGCTTCTCCGTGAACAGTGCGATCAGCTCGCTGGCGGGGCTGCCGGTGTTCGAGATCACCAGGTACAACGCGGGATCAGCCAGCGCCGTCGTCGCCCGGCGAAAATAGTCCGCGTCCAGGCTCCCGCCGTTGATGTAACGCATCGCCGAGTGGCGGTGTAGGTCACCGAACAGCGTGCGGACGTGATCGACAGAGAAGACGTTTTTGACCCGATCGGCGCTGTGCAGCGCCTGGCGGATCCGCTCACGGTTCTCCTGAAACTCAGCGAAGCTGATCGTCGCAAGCTCCCCGAGCCGCGGCAGGTAAAAAACATCCGTCTTGCTGCGCATGACGAGGAACTCGACGAGAAACGGGACTGGCAAGAACAGCGTTGCGATCACCCGCAGCAACCGGCGAGTCATGCCGGCCGCAAGAAAGACAGTGTTCACATCGAAGACGATCTGCAGCGTCATCAGGGCCAGGTACGCGAGGATCAGCACCAGCCGCAGCCGCTTCGTGTATTGTGCGGTCAGCGCGACTTTAACGCTCAGGAACACCGCGATGAACACGCTGGCCGTGACGAACAGCCCGAGGTTGCCGAATAGCGCCATCAGCACCAGCATCCCGACTTCGACGCGTTGGATCACTTGTTGGAAATTGTAAATGTCATTCATTGCACAACTCGTTTTCTAAAAAAGATAAGTTCGCCTGATTGTAACACGAGACCACCGCGCAACAAATAGATGAATGACCTCCCCTCGGTGATAGTAAAAAGAACCGCCGTTGCCGGTGATTCTTCGATTACAATTCAGACCGTCATTCAATGATGATCGAAAGCTCTCCCGCATCAGGAAAAACGACCATTGTTATTGGCAACAGTCCTTGGCTTCGAACATAGGCAAAGTCTACCCGCCCAATCACTTCGCCCGCCGTGACAGTTTGGCCTTCCGAAAGCGTCAACGCAAAACCCTTGCCATTCAAATCAACGGTATCGATCCCGATATGGACAAGTGCTTCAAGTCCACCGGAGCTTTTGAGTTGAAACGCATGCTGTGTCGGAAAAATTGCGGTTACGGTGCCACTTATCGGGGCAAAAAGCGTATCTTCCTCTGGATCAAAGGCAACGCCATCCCCCATCATTCGTTCGGAAAAAACTGGGTCTGGTACTTTTTCCAAAGCGATCTGTGTCCCCTTAACCGGCGCAACCAATGATATTTTTTGCATATTCAAAGCCTCGCTTGCTTCATCTAATGACCTGCTACTTGAACTCTTTGTCTAGGAACGGTTCAAGATACTCTTCCTTAACACCCATATAATAGGTGAACAGCGCCGCCGCAAGCACGGATGCCCCATAACCCAAGATATAGGCAAACGGTTTCGTGTTAACGAGAATACCCAGGAGCCCGGAAACGTTTAGCGCTTCTGCCCCCTGTCCCGGGAACAACCCTAATACGAATCCACCTACTGCACCGCCTAAGTTTGCCGCAATGAATGGCCGCCAGAGCGGTAAAGTGACCCCGTAAATCATTGGTTCCGAGATACCCAATAGTTGGGTTGGAATATTCATCCAAACGACGTGGGTGAGGTTGTGATACTTGGTGTTTCGGTATTTCGCAATCAGTCCAACCGCGGCACCTGCCAATCCAGCCCCCGCCAGTGAGGAAAAGGCCGCAATAGAAGTATATCCCAAGGTTTGAAGAAGCGTGGTGTGAATCGGGGTGAAGATATGGTGAATCCCAAGCGCAACCAGCGGCAGGAAGGTCCCGGACAAAATTGCGCCGCCAAACGCGCCGGCATCATTCGTCAACCACATCACGATCTCAGTGATCCCATTTGCCAGAACACCTGTAATTGGCTGAATCACAAACAGAAGAACTAGGCCAGTGAGTGCCACTGAAACTAACGCTGGCAAATGAATCTGAAGCGAGCTTGGTGTCCGCTCGCGCATTTTCTTGTCAATGTAGCCTGCTAGCAGTCCCCCAAACAGAGCTGCCAAAGTCCCCCCCATACCACTTGTGAACTTGAGATTCAAAAAGCCCATTGAAAGTCCTTCAAGCCCACCGACATTGGTCACGATCCCACCGACGGCAAGACCGACAAAGAGGTTACCGCCAACAACAGTTGAAGCCGACCCAGCCACTGCGATGTTCATGACAGAGAAAAATGAGCCCGCGATCACAGACAACGCCGCCATCAGATACGATCCGCCATCAGCAATCGCCGCACCATTGAATAATTGAACGCCACCGTATATGTAAAACAGTGACAGAATCTTCATCACCCCATAGAGCAATCCAGTACCTGCCAGTGCAGGGATCAAGGGCGTAAAGACTTGAGAGATGGTCGTGAAAATCTGACTACGGTTTTTCTTTTTCTTGTTAAAATTTTCGACCCGAGCAGATTTTTCCCCGTCCGGATTGCCTTTAGAAGCATACCCTGCTACATCCGAAGATAACTTCGGCTCAACGGGGACTGCCATTGCCAACATCTGCTGAATCTGCGCTTTAGCCTCCTCAGCCTTACCTGGCCCTAGAACGATTTGCGGTTGTGCCGCACCGCCGACAAATCCCACCACCCCTGGTGCCTTCTTCAACGCTTCAACGTTGACTTTGCGCTCGTCCTTGACTGTTAAGCGCAACCGCGTCATGCAATTCCCGAACTGGTCAATATTCTCAAGACCACCTAATCCCCGTACAATTCCTTCAATTTCATTTTTGTCCATCCTGATTCACCCTATCTTCCTGTAACTGATTTAGTTTTGTTTCAACGTAGTGGCGGACCGCTACAGTCATATCCTTCGGCGCACCCGTATCGTACTTGAGCGTGACGGCCAATCTAAGTTTAGGTTGGGTTATAAACTGCCGAATAAATGCCACGACCTCATCTCTTTGAGTCCTGTGGTGGGCCGCAATTGTTAGCAATGCGCGCAACGCATGTGTGACATACTGGAATTGATAATCAACAGACCTTGTTAAGAACTTAGGATCAGCTTCGAACTCATCCTGCAGAAGCATTTGATAATCTGTCAGTAGCCCTTCAATTGCCTGAATTGCTTGCACGCTGCCTAGTCGACCAAGCAGATACAGCGCCGTGACCCCCCGAGGCGAGTTGTACGATCTACTACTCCTTGGCACGAACGGATCTCGATGTTGAAAATGCACCATCAGTTCGGCCGTCCCTGCCGGATCGTCCCACAATGCTAATACAATGGCGGCGTTGAATCTCAAATCTTCCTCAGGTGCATTCAACCACGCCAAGATCTGGGGTCGATCATGCGCACGGTATGCGGCCAAAATACCTAGTCCAGGTCGATTCGAGCATAGTGCCTCACGTATCCCCGCTAATGTACTTGGATAATGCATAGAAGTTCGGGTATCATCCGGAGGATTATCCACAAACTCGACAGGTGGCTTATCGGGTAGACAGCCGCTCGCCGTCAGCCACGTCTGTATCTCCGCGTAGTCAACCTGATCAACATCAACCCCTTGATTGACTGCCAGCGCTGCGACAAGTCCTGCCGCCTCTCCACTTTTTTGACAATCACGCATCATTCGTGCCTGTGCGGCCAAGTCGTGGTCAACGGAAATGTGCCGCCCCGCCACAAGTATGTTGCGCCAATTTTTCGGCCTTAGCGCCGCCAGTGGGACTGGGACATAGACCTTCACTGCCCACAGTCCTAGCGCAACCATCCAATCACAGACGGCTTGGCTTTCTAAGGCAATGTCTTTCGTATGATTGTCAACATTTGCAAAGGTGTAAAACAATGGGTTCTTCTCGCGCTCATTGATGATCAGCTTCTTAAGGGAAAGTGTTGCCTGTCCAATAATCGTAACGCCTTCGCGGACACCAAGAATCGGTGACCATGCAACGGTGTCTGCATAGGCGCTCCGAGTTAAGTATGCAGCATTTTGTGCAGACTCAAGCACCGCGCTTGAGTAATCGTCAACGTCTCGTTCATCCACGTAACCCGCGTCGATATTATTGACGATTACGCGATGCTGCATGCGGTCTAGTTGAAATCGCGGGTGTGAAAAAGGTTGTGTGCGCCCGTCAGATTCGCGTCCTCGACGCACCGGCACCCCAGCCAGTCGGGCCAGGCTTGCATCACCAGTACAATCAATGAACTGAGCACCCTCGACCACTTTGCGTTGCCCGTTGGCCAAATACTCAACTCCAGTCAGTTGCCCCTCTTCGTTTGCGTATGCAGCCGTCAAACATGCGCCGTAGATGATTGTTCCACCCATCGTCCGAATAACATGATCATTTGCAAGACTACGAATTATATTTTGATCTCCGTAGGTAGGAACGATCGCAACACGGCCCGTCTGATCGCGAATCAAGTGATCGTGCGCCTCATACCGTCCCCCCGGATTACCCATGTAGTATTTGAACATCGTATGGCTCAAAATTCCGCCCAGCGTTTTCAACTTTTCGATTACGATGACCGTACAGCCAGCCTCAAGTACTGCGAGCGCTGCCATCACACCCGCTGTCCCGCCACCGAGAACAACTACGTCAGCTCGATCGGCATTGATGTCATCTGCGACTGCCTCAACTTGTCGTTGGCCATCCAACCACTGTGCTCTATATTTCATAACACTCACCCACCTGTTCGATTGCCGAATAAAAATCCGTTGTGCGTGTGTAGGGATACCAACTCACATTACCCACTGTTCGGTCAACCCAATCACCTGCCACCCCAAGAATTGGCGTAACAGTCAACAATTGAAAAGTCGGTTTTTTGCCCGCTGACAAAGTAAAATGTTCAGTAAGTTTTCTGACCGCTGTTAAATATGGCGTTGTTGGCGGGACATCCAGCGTAATCGCATAAATCTGATCATGATTCGTCGGTTTGATCTCGACTGAAGGCATCGTATCCGGAATGTCGTTACCTATCGCTAGCCCACCGATCCAGACACGTCTAACATGCCCGAGATCCGTTGCAGAAACCATCGTGTCAATATAGTGCGCACACCTTATCCGCAGCGTATCCACACCGTAGTGTGCTAAAATCTCAACATTTCCCTTTTCACACGAGGCAACAGTCGAAACGGTTGTCGAAAAAAGAATTCTGATTCCTAAACGTGCGGCCCATCGTGCTAAAAACGGATAAACATCCGGCAAATACAGTGAATCACCGCTTTGCACACCGCTCATTTTTAGATCTTGTTCGAGTTGTTTGGACGCGTCACTCATCGCCGGCCGAGTCTTCTCAAACATCAGACTATCAATGAATTCCCATCCGATGTGAAGCCCCTCTTCTAGAATCAATGTGTGCGTTGGATCTCTCATTGCTAAGCCCAGTGCACGCATCGTTGCGCCTCGGATCACAACCTGTTCACATCTCATCGTGACACCCCCGTTTTTCGCGTTCGTGAAAAGCATTCAAGTGGATCGTTAGATAAAACAACTCAGATCTTGGCAATTCTTCACCGTAGCGCCGCTGGATCTGTTCGCTAATGTGTCTAGCCACCGCGTACTCTTTCTCATACTGTGCTGTGATGACTTGAAAAATATTCTCATCAACGGGCCTAGGCTGTTCACCGTTAAAGAAACGCTTTGCAAAAAATTTCAGGTGTGTTAATAACCTGTCGTAGTTGATTGAATCAACGTCAAACGCCACGCCGAGTTCGTCTTTGACTTGATCAAGCACGCCGTGAATGAAATTCGTTAATCTGCGCGTTTGCTTAAAGTAGTCGCCGTCCTCCTGTGCATTCAGGATATGCATGGCGATCATCGAGGCCTCATCGTCAGGTAACGTTAGTGCTAACCGTCGATTCAGTAGCTGGATGGCGTACTGACCAATATCATATTCACGCCGATAGAACTGCTTGATCTCGCTATGTAAGGGGTTCGCAAATTCTTGATGTTGACGATTCCGAATAATTGCAAAGTTTATGTGGTCAGTTAGCGAGATGTACAAGCTATTTTGTAGGCGGTACCCAAGCGTCTTCTCTGCGTACGCCACAATCTGGTTGACCAACTGAATGTGCTTGAAATCAATTCCCGCCAGTAGCGACTCAATTTGATCCGCCTGTTCACCGTTTTGCAGTCGATAAATTTTTTCAACCTGCGACGGCAAGATCGAGTCTCCTAGGCGCCGGTTCCACCCGAGCGCCTTGCCAATCAAGATGACTTCTTGGCCGTTTTGATCAACAGATCTAACCATATTGTTGTTGATGATTTTTTGGACTTGCATTGATTTCTCCTCAACGAAAAAAGGCCACACATTCCCGAAGGAAGGTGTAGCCTACTTAAAGTAACAACCCTTTAACGTCACGTGTTCAACTGTCTATGATATTAACTCATCCGCATGTAAGCGTCAACACGTTTTTTCGATCGATTGATTTTCAAGCTTCCTGTCGCCGTGCGATGGCTGGCAGGATCAGCCCCAGCGCCAGCAAGATCGCCGGCGTGATGATGTTCAGCGCTAGCTGGAACATCCAGGTGCCCGGTGTCGCGGCGTAACTGATCTTCGGCAGCATCCCCATCACGCACGCGAAGGCGGTGAAGAAGAAGCACCAGCCACCGATCACCATACCGAGCTTCGGGTTCTTGACGAACTCATACTCGGACTGGAACTGGCTGAGCTGCTTGTTCAGCAGGATGTACGCAAGGAACACCCAGAGGTAACGCATTGGCATCACCACCGCGTTCAGGTTCAACAGCCAGTTATACAGCTCGTTCATGTTCCCGATCCCAAGCGACGGGATCACGATCAGCAGGCTGACGAGCACGCCAGTCATCAGGTAGCCGTTCGTCGGGGTCCCTTTCTTGTTGAGCTTGCTCAGTTTGGCTGGAATGAAGTGCGGGTCAGCATCGCCCAGCAAGATCTTCAGTGGCGCGTCGATCGAAAACGCCAAAGCGGAGATCTGCGCCATCGCCTGCGCGAGGGCATAGAGGATCACGAAGACATTGCCGACGTGGTAGTAAGCCCCCAGTTTTGCAAATGCGAGGTACGCGCCGTTGGCCATCAGATCAGTTGGGATGTGATTGGCGTCGAACAGCATCCCCATCCCGAACGACCCAAGGATCGCGCATAAGGCAACCATCCCAGCCAGCACCAGCATACCCAGCGGGAATTCCTTAGCGGCGTGTTTGGTGTTGTTGACATACGGGGAGATTTTTTCCGCCCCACCGACGGCGAACACCAGCATCGAGATCGTCGTGAAGTAGTTGACGTTGAACTTCGGCAGGTACGTGCTCAGTTGGTCCATGTGCGGCGTCGCGATCGTCGCGTGGGTCATGAACGGCGCGGAGACCGCCAGGATGATGAAGAGGATCGACATGATGAACATCGCCGTTCCCGCGACCGACCCGATGCGGTTCAGCGTGGTCAGCCCACGCGAGGCCAGCCAAAGAAACAGCAGGAACAACACGAGACACAGCGCCGACACGACTTTGGCGTTCACCTCGTTGACGAAGTTCCCATTGCCCTTGATCAACCAGCTCAGCGAGATCAGGATCCCTGAAGGCTTTTGCGCCAGATATGGGACGTGCACCACCCAGTACGTCCAGGCGGCAAAGTACGCGAGCCGCTTGGTGCCGGTACGGCGGATCCAAGACGCGACCCCACCGTTCTCGTCCTTGAAAGTCGAGCCGAGCTGCCCAACGATCAAGGCATACGGCACGAAGTACAGCAGCATGATGAGCACCCAGCTCGTCACGACCGAAAGGCCCTGTTGCGCATAGTTGTTGACCACATTGCCCAGGCCCCAGACCGCGACGAATGCGATCAGAGCCACGTTATACCAGCGTAATTGCTTATTGGCGTCTGCCATGATTCCACCTGTCTTTCACTGAAATATAAAGCCGATCCCAGTCTAACAAGCCAATCCCTAGCCTTCAGTGAAAACCAGCCGGTAGTCGCGTAAGAATGCGCTGAGCCCCCTCCCATTCCATTGCCAGCACGCCCCCATCTCCGCCACAGGACTCTCACGTAACTTCATTCGCCGCTCACAGATCGCTCAGCAACGGACACCCGCTGTCCAATCGGCCACGCCAAAAACGGGCCGGCGTGTGCGCCAGCGTCGCAGCACCCAGACCCGTTCATGGACGGCCTAGAAGTAATCGTAAAGTTGCGTCTGGTGCGCCAAGAAGGCATCCCCAACACTTGCGATCGTGAAGGGGTCCCCATCGACCAGACCGAGGTTATAGGCGTCGCGCAGTGCGCGCACACCGAAGGTCACCTTGACCAATTGCTGGATCGTCAGCCGCAAACCCGGTACCGCATGCGCATCTGCCCGGGTGAAGCTGGCCTGGCCGTCGTTGATCGCAAGCTGCCACAGCCCGGCATTGGCCGGGATGAATTCATCCTCCACCGCGAAGACGACCGGTGCCAGGTCGGAGACCTGGTACGGATAGCGCGTCATGAAGTCTTCTAAGTCGACGATCCGCGCCATCATGTAGGCGCGCACGCTAGTCGTCAATGCGGCCGGGTCTGGCAGCAGGTCGTGCAGGGACTCTGGGTCGCCTGTCGTGTAGACGAAGGTGGCAAACGCGGTGCGGTGCGCCGTGATGAACTTGCCTAGCGCCAACAGTGCATCCAAGTCATCATGGAACTCTTCGTGCACGCGGAAAGTCTCGCCGTCGCGCTCGTAGATCACGTAACCCGTCGGCCGATCGCCGAGCATTGCCACGGCCACCTCACGGTCCGGGTAGTGGTCGGCCATGTTCAGCCACCACCAGTCCGCTCGGCGCAGACCACCGCGCGTGGCCGCCTTGCTGCGCCCGTAGACCTCCGCCATGGCGGCGATCGCCGCGCGAAACGGGACCCGCGCGACGCTCACCGCCGCAGACGCCCGCGGCACGCGCGGAAGGTCGCGGGCGGCGATCGTGTGGGTCACCTGATCGAAGGCGCCTTCGTAGCCGAAGCGCCGGTAGAACGTGCTGGAGAACGGGGCGAGGTACGACAGGGTCTCGCCGGCTGCCCGCATGTCTGCGAAGGCTTCCGCCATGATCGCGCTGATCCCCCCGTGGCCACTGGCTTCTGGATAACTTGAGACGTAGCCGACCCCGCTCATCCCGTAGGTCACCCCAGACAGGTCGACCGTAAAGTGCGTGCCCAACAAGCCGCTTTGGAGTGGGCTGCCGATCGCCCACGCGGCTGAGTGCTCGTAGAGACCGGCGAACGCACGGTCGCGCGTTTCGCTCTGGGGTTTGTGGAAGGCGTAACGCGCCAATGCGTAGAATGCGGCCGAGTCTTCGGCGGCCAGTCGCCGTACTTCAGTCAAGATCAGTCAGCTCCCTTAGTGAATAGTTGGTTCTAGTATAGCCCAGCCGACAGCCAAAAAGCCATGGCAGCGCTTAATGTTTTCTTATCGTTCTCTTCACACTTTTTTGACGAATTCCCCAGCCTTTCACCATACCTGCCCCGTATGCTGAAGTTATCGAAAGGATGATCGCAATGGAATTAGTCAATGATGTCTACACCGCCCGACTCGACGCCATCACCTACCCGACCATCGCCGCAACCCTAGAAAACGGGCAGGCCCTGGTGATCGAGACCAACGAAAAACAGCGCCGCGACCCCCAATTCTGGGCAGCCGTCAGCGCCATTCTCCAAGCTCGGTTATGGGTCCCAGTCTCCCATCAGCTTCACCAGCTGTACGAGTCCGACTGGCTCGTGCCGGCCACCGTCTGAGCTGCGCCTCAGGCTTGCCAGGCCGCGAACTGCGTCGCCGCAACGATCAGGGTCACGGTCGCATCTGGTGATAGCGCCGCCGTCACCGTGTCCAGATGCCCACTCGTCGCGACCGCGCCGATCACCTCAAGCCCGTATTTGACGATGTTCAGGTCCTTCTTGGCCTGATAGCCGCCTTCGAACACTGGCTCGTGGTTATAGGTGAAGTTGAGCTGGTCGCTCACGATCGAGCCATCGACGTGGTTGACCATGATCCGGTCTTCCAGTGCGCGCAACGGCTGGTCATCGGCCAGTAAGTTCAACTTATGGTCAGAGGCCTCCTTGAAATACTGACCTTGATGCATCTCCAAGTAGGTCGCCGCCGGCTGCGCCAGCACGTTCAGGTAGTCCACTGCCGCCAGGATGCGGTCCGTCGGCATCTTCGTGGTTTTATCGAGCAGCGCCGGCGTATTGGCCTCCAGCCAATCCGCAAGCTCGCTCACACCAAATTGATCCATGTGTTGCCCTCCATCTCTATGACGTTCACGCCCATTGTATCATTTTGTCCCACAACGAGCCACGCCATTGACACGCAACTGTGACAGTTACCGGTCGTGGCCTGCCTTATAATGATCCTGAAGGAGGCGAGAATATGCCACATCAACATCCATTACCACTGGTCGATGCCCAAGGCCGACCACTGAAGATGCAGCTGCGCGTCACCTACAAGCTGCGGGTCAAAAACGGCTACATCCTCGGCCTTCGTCCTGACCAGCACCAGGTCCGCTTGCCGAACCTGCTTGACCAGCCAACGTCACGCTAACGATATCGACAGGTTGACCCCCTCAAACTGAGCCACGCGCTAAGGCAGGTTCAGCTTGAGGGGGTCGACCTATGCGGCTCATCTCGGTGCCTTCGGGCTGGTCATCGCCATCAGAAACACTGTCGCGATGATGATCGCCCCGCCGATCACCTCGGCGAGGCTCAGGTGAAAGCTCATGAACAAGACCGCGGTCAGCGTGGCCGCTAACGGCTCGAAAGCATCCAGCAAACTTGCAGCCGTGGCGGTGATGTACTGCAAGCTGGCCAGGTAGACCATGTAGGCGACGATGGTGCCGCCCAGCACGACGAAGGTGTAGTTCGCCCAGCCCAGTGCATTCAGCTGCGGCACCCCACGCCAGACCGGCGCGCGCACCGACACGATGAGCCCACCCACCAGTTGTGCCCAGGCGCTGATCGTCAGCGGTGAGTAGCGCTCGAGCAAGCCAGCCGGCAACAAAGTATACAGCGCGGCGGCCAGCGCGGCCAACAGCCCCCAAAACAAGGCAGTCGGCGTGATCGCCAGCTGCGTCAGGTGGCCCCTCGTCACCACCATCAAGGTGCCAAACATCGCCAGTGCGATGATCGCGACGTCGGTCCGGCGCGGCAGGGTCCGCGTGGTGACGGCCAAGATCACCAGCACGACGACCGGCGAGAGGTACTGAAGGATCGTGGCCGTTGGTGCATTGGCGACCTCGACGGCCTTGAAGTAGACATACTGCATCGCGATCATGCCGAACAGGATGAAGATCAGCAACCGCCCAGCATCGGCGCGCGTCCGCCACGGCGCCAGGACGGCGCGCCCCTCACGGATCAGGGCGTAGCCCAGCGTGACAAGCCCGGCGATCAGCATCTTCGAGCTGATCAGCCAGGACACCGAGACACCTTGTGCGAATAAGACTTCGCTAGCCGGCCCGGCGATCCCCCACAGGCTGGAGCCGAGGATCGCCAGCGCCAGGCCCATCAATCGTGTGTGTCGCATAGCGCCTCCATCGTCACTGGGCCAGATGGTCGTCGATCACACCCGCCCCTTGCAGGAAGCTGTAGGCGCTGACCGGTCCGATCATCGTGAAGCCGTGTTGTTTCATGTCTTGTGCGACCTGTGCTGACAGCGCGGTACGCGTCGGAATGTCCGCCGCCGTTTGCGGGCGGTTGACCAGCTGCTGGCCCGCGGTGAACCCCCAGACGTAAGCGTCGAAACTGCCATACTCACGCTGGATCACCTGGACTGCCCGTGCATTACGGACGATCGCCGCCAGCTTCCGCCGGTTGCGGATCAAGCCCGTATCCGCCATCAGCGGCACCAAGTCCGTTGCGGTCATCGCCGCCACCGCGTCGATGTCGAAGTGATGAAACGCCGCGTTGAACGCTGGTCGCTTCTTCAACACCAGTTCCCAGTTCAACCCGATCTGCAGGCCCTCCAGGCTCAACAACTCGAACAAGTCACGGTCCGAATGCGTCGCCACCCCCCACTCCTTGTCGTGATATGCCTTCAGTAAGGGGCTTCGGTCGCCCCACCAAGTCGTCTCTGCCATCTCAGTCTCCTCCTCTATCGCCCCGAGCCGTCTGGGTCGCCGCGTCGTCGCGGGACCATGCCATAGATTACGCACAAACAGGCCTGAAACAACGCCAAGCGCTGTTCCAGGCCTTTGCGTTATGCTCATTTGGCGCACATTATGCTTCGGTCTTGACGATCAGCACGTCGCAAGGCGCCGTGCGGTTGACATACTCGGTGACCGAGCCGACCAGCACGCGCTCGACGGCGTTCAAACCGGTGGCCCCGATGATGATCAGGTCGGTGTGGTGGTCATGCGGAAAATCGGTGGCGACCACGGTCTTCGGATTGCCGAAGCGGACGTGGATCGTGACGTCATCGAGGCCAGCGTTTTTCGCCCGCTCCGCCAGGCCATCGAGGTACTTCTCGGCGTCTTGGGTCAGCTGGTAGATCGCATCGCCGGAGATCATGCCGCCGTAGCCACCGATGAACTGCTTCGTGTCAAGGACGTTCAAAATGTCGAGGTGCGCGTGGTTGGCCACTGCGACCTTGACCGCCTTGCGAAAGGCGAGCTCGGCCTCATCGGAACCATCGACTGGCACCAGCAGCGTGTTGTATTCCTGGTCCATATGATCACTTCCTTATTGGATTAACTTAAGCGTACCGCCGCGCCGCGGGAAATACAAGCAAATTGGCCGCGGCGCAGGCGCCTTCAGATTATCTTTTTTGTATTGATCGGCCAGTGCGCGCGGGCCAGATTATGACCTTTCTGTGAATTTCAAATAAAGATGCTAATAAAAACCGATTACTTCATTGCATTTCAGGCGTGAGAACGCTAAATTAATAGGTGAACCGAATTTCGGTTTGGTATCGTATCCTAAAGAATCGTGGTGAAAAATTCATGACAGAAACCGTTGGCAGCGCATTACGTCAGATCCGTAAAGGACGAGGCGAATCCATCGTTGAAGTCGCCAAGGCCACCCACACTTCCCCGGCAAGTTTTACCAAGTGGGAGAACGACCAGACGATCCCTAGCGAGCGCAGCATCCGCAAGTTGGCTGAGTACTACAACACTGACCCCGTCAACATCCTAGCACTGGCTTACCCAGACAAGTACGCCAGCCAAAAAGAAGCCGTCATTGACCTGACCGACCGCGAAGTGATTCGCGTCGAAGACCTCTTGAGCGACAAGAGCGTCCTGACTTATAACAACGATGTCCTTCCTTCGACCAAAAAGGACCTCGTCGCTTCATTCACAGCTGGTCTGATCATCGGCAGCACAACTGTCGCAGAAGACTAACGGCCATTGCTCGTCCCACTTGCGGGGGCGAGTTTTTTTGTCTGTCGCCTGGCTGCACCGGCCCTTTTTTCTCCGCGCACCCTCGGGTATACTGGAGGGGCATTGACGACTAGAGGAGGACGAACGATCTTGAGTATACGTTTACTGGACATTCACCACGGCCACAACTTCCGCGATCTGGGCGGGTACCGGACCCAAGACGGCTACACCCTGCGCGCACACAAGCTGATCCGTTCCGGGCGGTTGAACGAGTTGTCCGAGCGCGACTTGCAGTACCTCGCGGACTACGGCCTGCGCGTCGACGTCGACTTCCGCTCCCCCAAAGAGCGCGAGAACGCGCCGGACCGCTTACCGGCCGGCGTCACCTACGATTTTGACCCGGTCCTTGAAACCGACGAGACCAAGGTCTCCCAAGAAGCCACCGAGTTGCGTGCGACGTTTGCGACCGACCCGCTCGCGGGCTTCAAGAACATGCTGAACGTCTATGCCAACTTGGTCAACCAGACCCACGCCCAGGCCGCCTACCGCCGCTTTTTCGACCAGCTCCTGGCCAATGACGCCCCAGACGCCGCGCTGCTGTTTCATTGCACCGCTGGCAAGGACCGAACGGGCATGGGTGCGGTATACGTGCTCTCCGCACTGGGCGTCGACCCGCTGACGATCCGGCGTGACTACCTTGCCTCCAACCAATCCCTGGCCGCGCAACGCCTGAAGAACCTCGACGCGGTGCGCGCCAATGGCGGCTCAGACGAGTTGCTCGCGTCGACCCGCTCGCTGGGCCGTGTCGCCGATGAATACCTCGACGTCGCACTCCTAGCGATCAACCGCGAGTTCGGCGGCATGGCGCAATACCTACGCGACGTGCTGCAGCTGACCCGCGATCAACAGCGCGATCTGCGGCGGCTGTACCTCGAGTAGGACATTCAGGGGCCATTCGCGGTATACTTGAGTGAGAAAACCAAAGGGAGTGAGTATATGAAACTTTACCAAGGGCTGACACAAGTCCACGTCAACGACAACCTCGCCGATGACGCGCCGGACTTCACGATCACTACCGAACTGGATAAGCCATTGAACTTCCCGCCGTCTCTGCTGTACCACTACATCGACGCCGTTTTGAAGCCCGGCAGCCGCCACGATCAAAACAACCTGATGTACGTGACCGACCCCGCCTTCATCGGCGAGAACTACGACTTCACCAGCATCCCTGAGACGTCGATCCTCAAGGACTTCGAAGAAAAAATGAGCTTCGCCCGGCGCCTCGTCGCCGACCTGAACCGCCATGTCGCCGTCAACATCGACTTGGCCAAACACGAGTTTCAGCTGCTGTTCGTCGACTGAGCAGCCACACCAAAAACGAGCACTCGCCTGATGGCAAGTGCTCGTTTTTGGGTTCAGTGCCCTGTCGGCCTCGTCTGGGTCGTTGCTGACCCGCTCGATCGGTGCCGAGCGCCAGTTCAGGCGCGGTCGGTCAGGTGTTTAGGCCCGCATCCGCGCCGTCTCGCGCACCGGCAGCGCGACTGTCGCGGCCAAGATCGCCTTGAGCGCGTCACCGGGCAGGTACACGACCACCCCGAGCAGGCTCGCCGGCAGCGTCAGCCCCGTGCTGGCGCTCAGCCAAAGCGCCCCGATCAGGTTTGGCAAGAGTACAGCGCCCAGTACCAGACCGAGGGCCTGCTGCCAGCCGCGGGCCCACCGCTTCAAGGCGATTCGGACGCCCGCCATTGCCACCGGCGTCAGCAACCAGCCGAGCATGAAGCCGGCGGTCGGACCGACAAAAAGCGCCGCCCCACCGCGGCCACCGGATAAGACCGGTAACCCGATCGCGGCCAACCCGAGCAAAAGCCCGACCACTACCGTTGCCGGCCGGGCCGGTAGCACTAGCGCTGTGAGCATCACAGCGAAGTTCTGTAGCACGACCGGTACCGGTAGGAAACCGACCGTCAACGGTGGCATCGCCGCCAGCAGGATCAGCAGCGCGAGCATCAGCGCCATTCGCGTCAACGTGTGTGTCTTCGTCATCGGTCCTCCTAAATCGTCGGGACAAGGTCCCGGTACGGTAGTGTGCGGCCAAAGGCCTCGTACTGCTCAGCCTCGCCGGTCAGCGCAACTTGTGCCCCGGCGAAGTCGCCAGCCGCCAACGCTTGATCTGGGATCGCAATCAGGGCAATGGTGGTCGCGTTGCCGATCAACTCGACCCAGTAGCGTGCGTCGACCCGGTGCACGATGGTCTGCACCATGCCGCCGGGGTTGTAGACCGTGATCAGCCGATCCAACGCCGCCATCTCTGGATGCGCCAAGACGAATGCGATACTGGTCGCGGACATGCCCGTTCCGCAGGCGTTGGTGAACCCCACCCCCCGTTCGTAGGTCCGTGCGAACAGCGTGTCCGGGCCCTCGATCGTGGCGAAGGTCACATTGACCCCTTCCGGAAAATACGGGTTCGGTGCGTTCAGTCGCTTGCCGATCGCCTCAAGCTCAGGCCCCGTCAGCGCGGCTTCGGGAACGAAGGCGATCAGGTGCGGATTCGGCACCGCCACCGCCGTGAACTTGAAAGTCGGGTGGATCTGTGGCAGCACTGTGTCGATGATCTGCTCGTGGTCAAGCGCGGCGAACGGCAATGCCGCTGCGGCGAAGCTCACCGGTGAGATCTCGGCGCCGTAGGTCTTGACCCCAGGGGCAAGCACCCGGTCAACGTGCACCTCAAGTGGCGCCTGGTCGGTCTGGATGATGAAGCGCGACTGCCCCGTTTTTTCGCTCAGGTAGCGCGTCACCGTCCGAATGCCGTTGCCGCACATCTTCGCCAGCGTCCCGTCTGCATTGATCACGGTCATCTTACCGACCGCCTGCGCCGCGGCGTCGACCACCAACAGGCCATCGGCGCCGCCGTTCAGGCCAGTCGTGCGGTCACACAACCGCTGTGCGAGCTGGATCAGTGTCGTCTGCGGCAACGGTGCTCCCAACGTCGTCTGATCGAGCAGAAAGAACGTATTATCGGAACCGTGGACCTGACGTAACTCTGCCATGATGGACCTCCTCAAAAAGCTGTTGCCCGCAGTCTAACACAGAAGCGCCGCGCTGAAAAGCCTGGTGCTTACTAATAGTGGGTCAAAATTGAGTTGACATCCCTGCACCCGTGGGCTAAAGTTCCTTATTGATAGAGGTTGCGATGCTCATCAGTCCCCGTGCCAAGCAGGCCACCCTGCACCGCGGTACGGTCAAAGGGATCATCGCCGAAACGACACACGCAGTGGCGCGCGTGCCGTTGGGCCATCCGCTAAGAACGGATGGACTGTCGTCGAAAGACGGGGCGCTATCCAAGCATCGATCCGTAATGGGACCTTTTTGTTTGGCCGACGTCAATCAAAAGGGCCCCATTTTAGTCTGCTCATCACCCGAAACACAAGGAGGAACAACCATGTCCATCACTACTAATGCGCAGGGTCATCTGACCATCGGCGGCGTCGATGCCTTGGCGCTCGCCCAGGAATTCCAGACCCCACTATATGTCTACGACGTCGGTGCGATCCGCGAACAGATCCGCGCGTTCAAGCGCGTTTTCGAGGCAGAACCCGTCGATTACGCGGTCAGCTATGCCAGCAAGGCCTTCGCCACGGTCGCGATGTACCAAGTCGCCGCCCAAGAAGGCGCACACATCGACGTCGTCTCCGGCGGCGAGTTGTACACGGCCCTTCAGGCTGATTTTCCCATGCAAGACGTCGCCTTCCATGGCAACAACAAGTCCGAGGCGGAACTGCAACTCGCGCTGGACCACCACGTCGGCACGATCATCGTCGACAACTTCTACGAGCTCGACTTGCTGACACGCCTGCTGACCGCCACCCCTGAGCGCACGCAAGACATCCTATTACGCGTGACACCGGGGATCTCTGCGCACACCCACGCCTACGACCAGACCGGGCAAGTCGACAGCAAGTTCGGCTTCGACCTCGACTCCGGCCAGGCTGAACAAGCCGCCAAGACGTCCTTGGCCACCCCGCAGTTGAACCTGCGCGGCATCCACGCACACATCGGGAGCCAGATCTTCGAGGTCGCGGGCTTCGTCGGGGCGACCACCAAGCTGCTGGAGATCCTCTGCGACTGGCACACACGCCTCGGCTTCACCCCAGCCGTCCTGAATGTCGGTGGGGGCTTCGGTATCCGGTACACCGAAGCCGATGATCCGTTGCCAGCCGAAGACTTCGTGCACGCGATCATCGAGACCGCCAAAGCCGCCGAGCTCCCCTTCGCCGTTCCGGCGATCTGGATCGAGCCCGGCCGCTCGATCGTCGGCCCCGCCGGCTACCAGCTCTACACCGTCGGTAGCCGCAAGGACGTTCCAGGTCTGCGTCCGTACGTCGCGGTAGACGGCGGGATGGGCGATAACATTCGCCCGGCCCTGTATCAAGCGGATTATGACGCGGTCAAGGCCGATGCCCCACTGGCACCCGCGACTGAGCATGTCCACCTGGTCGGCAAGTACTGCGAATCGGGCGATATCCTCATCGACGACGCGCCGCTCCCAGCGACCCAGCCCGGCGACGTCGTCGCGGTGCTGGCGACCGGTGCATACGGCTACACCATGGCGTCCAATTACAACCGCAATCCGCGCCCAGCCGTTGTGTTCGTCGAAGGTGGCGCCGCCAAGCTCGTTGTTCGCCGCGAGTCGTACGCTGATCTGACCGTCAACGACTTATCCTACCTATAGGATAGGTCCGCTGACGCGCTTGCGCCGAAGCTTTTTTGCCCCGCCTACCCGGTTAAGGCTATAATAGGCAACGAAAGGGCGTGACTCGATGGATACTTACCCAAAAATGCGTGAAGGCAAGGCGCCGCTGCCGACCAGTACCGGCAACCAGCAACCACTGTGGCAAGCGCTGGCCGCTAAGGCGCCCCGGCTGGCCGGACTGCGGGTGCTGGCACTACACGCCGGCGATGGCTGGTTCTGCCGCCACGCGATCAACCAGGGCGCGATCGCTGTGCTCGGCGTTGACCACGACGCCCAGGCGATCAGCGCGGCGCGCGCAGTCGCCAGCTCGGACCGCTTGCGCTACCGGATCATGCCAGACGCACGACTAGACCTGCTATCCGGCCCCTACGACCTGATCCTCGGCACCTTCGACCTGCGCCAAGACGATCTGCGGCGGCTGACTCACCTGCTGAGCAAGTTGCTTCGGCCGGGCGGCCACTTACTGGCCGCCGTCGCGACGCCGTTGCCAGCTCCGAGCGACCGCACTGGGCTAGAGATCAAGGATATCTTCACCACTAAGCTCGCGATCGAGCAGCTCTATCAAGTCTCCGATCAGCGGTTGGTCCCAAGCGCTAAGCTTCACTTCATCTTGAGCAGCCGCATTCGTGGGTGACCACAACAAAAAAGCTTCGACCGATGCCTGAACTGCGGCTCCGCAGTGGCATCGGCCGAAGCTTTTTTGACAACAGACGTGCCGCCACTACAAGTGCCGATCGACCACGATAGTCATCGTTCCAATCACCAAGTACAGCAGCAGTGCGCCGGCGTACAGCCCGTACACCGTCAGCTGCATCACGGCGTCGCTGCCGTAGGCCAGGCTCGTCCGATACCATGTCGCCGCCCCGCATCCAGCCACGCCCAAGACGTTGGCGACCCAGCGAAGCGAGGTCACCCCGCTATGGTAGGCCAGCCAGTACCACGCCGCGGCGACCAGCAGCGCGACCCCAACGAACACCAGCATTGCCCCACGCCAGTTCAACCCCAACGCCCAGTGCCACGTCGTCTGATCCCACGCGCTGAGCCCCCACAGGCCCACCAGCCACGCCCCATACACACCAAGCATCGCTGCGCACCAGCCGGCAGTCTGCCAGTGGCTGGCAAACGGGAGCCGGCGCACACACGCCAATAACCCCCAGCAAGCCAGTCCAGTCAAGCCGATGGTTGCCAGCACGACCCAGGGGTTCAGTGCAAGCGCCTGTCCTAGCGGGGCGCGCAAAATCAGGGCCACCAGCACGCCGGTGGCGGCGACCACCCCGCCGACTCTGGTCCGCTGCCCCCACGTCACCGGCGGTAGTTCGCGCAAGATCGCTTGCGCCATCGTCTGCGGCGCCTGCCCGAAGAAGGTCTGCGCATCCCCGCCGTTGCGCTCGGCCTCTTGTAAGTCGTCCAGCATCGGCACCAGCTGCGCGTTGATCGCCGCACGCTTGCGTAAGCAACCAGTCGTCCACATCAACAACCGCAACGCGTTGAACCAATCGCGGTCCGGCCCTGTCAGGGCCAAGACGCGCCGATCCAAGGCGACCTCGAATCGGTGCCCACTCATTTTCATTTGCGCCTCGCCTCCTAGTTAGTTTTGCTAACTACCAGAAGCTTAGTCGCTGGCATACGCCTTGTCAACTCAAAAAAACAGCAGCCGACCCAACGCAACGGTAAAGAAGCCCTCTGGCAAGCAGATCCTCGATCAGGATCAACGCATCAGGGGACTTCCACCCGATGTGTGCGCGATGCCTCAACCACACACGGCCGAAGCGCCGTCAGTGTTAGGCTTGGTAATGGCGGTTGCGCCGCCGCACCCAGCGCGTCTCGATCGCGTCTTCAATGCAGACCGCGACGAACAGGAACGGCCCGAAGCGCAACCAATAGCTCATCAGGTTCCCAATATAAAACCCCCTCACCAGCAATATGCCGGCAATCACGGCGCCGACCCACAGCGTTGCCCGCTCCGTCTTGCGCTGCCGCACCCAGCGCCGTTCCTCTTCTGCCGTCAGCGGTTCCATGACGCTCACGCTCCTCTCATTTGTGCCTCATTGTACACTTATTTTGGTCAGCCGCAAGTTGCGCACGCCTTTTTTCGCGCTGAGTAGTGAAAACACGTCGATGCTCCTGTACAATAAGTGCAACCTGGCCGCGCCACTCGGTCGTCAGACGGATTTTAGTCCGGATCAGTCAACGATCCGGGCACGAGTGGTACAATGGTCACAAATACACTGTTGAAATGGGGAATACACAATTATGGATAGTGGCCAAGTCGCCTCTAATCTACTGGTGATGGTGATCACCTTCCTGTTCGCGGCGTTCTTCGTCGCAAGCGAGTTCGCGCTGGTGCAGAGCCGTCCGAGCGCCTTGGAAGAGATGTTGGAAAACGGCACGGGCAACCGGGCTAAAGTTAAACGCGCCTTGCGCATGGTCCACAACCTCAACGAATACCTGTCGACCACCCAAGTGGGGGTGTCTGTCGCCGGGATCATCTTGGGCTGGATCGGTGAGGCGACCGTCGAGTTTTTGCTGGTGGACCTGCTCAAGATCACCCACGTTCAGTTGCCCGGCGGGGGCCTGCATATTTTTGGTGCGGTCGCTGGTGTCTTGCTGCTGACCTACCTTGAAGTCGTGCTGACGGAGATCGTGCCGAAGAACATCGCGATCGACTACCCGACCAAGTCCCTGATGTTCGTCGTCACCCCACTGCACTATTTTCACATCATGTTCTACCCGTTCGTCTGGTTGCTGAACCACAGCGCCACCGGCTTGGTGCGGATGCTCGGGATGAAACCGGCGGATGAAGGCAACGAAGCCTTCACCCAAGCCGAGATCCTCAACCTGAGCAAGGCCGCCGTCACCACCGGTGAGATGGACCAAAACGATGTGACCTATATGCAGCGAGCCTTCGACCTGAACGACAAGACCGCCCACGACATCATGGTCGATCGCACCAGCCTCGTGGTCGTCGACATCGAGGCGACCGTCAAGGAGGTCCTTCGCGACTACCTGACCGAAGGCTATTCACGCTTCCCAGTCGTCGCAGACGGCGATAAAGATAAGGTGCTCGGCTATGTCTACATCTACGACCTCGTCAAGCAGTCTCAGGTCGATTCAAGCATTCGCGTGTCCAAGCTCCTGCGCGCGATCGTCACTGTGCCGGAAGTCACCCCGATCCACAGTATCCTACAGCAGATGATCCAGAAGCAGACCCCGATCGTGGTCGTCGTCGATGAGTACGGCGGCACCAGCGGGATCGTCACCGATAAGGACATCTATGAAGAACTCTTCGGCACGGTCAAAGACGAGATCGACGACGTGTCCGACGAGTACATCATCAAGACGGACCAGCCGGACGTCTTCCGCGTGTCGGGCAAGACCACGCTGTACGACTTCGAGCGCTACTTCCGCACGGAGCTCAAGGAATTCCAGGAATCCGACATTGTCACCGTCGCCGGCTTCCTGATGGAGGATTACCCCGACCTGAAGCTGCACGATTCGGTCCAGATCGATCGCTACACCTTCACCGTCACTGAGTTCTCCCGGGGCTTCGCCAACTGGTTCGAAGTCACGGTCGGCCCCGCGATCGTGCCAGCGCTGGACAACGAGGATGACGCCCGCTGACCGCTCAAAAAAACCGCCATCTGGCGGTTTTTTTTGTGCTGCGCATCCCAGCCCCCGCTCACTTGCGGTGCCACACATGCCACAGCCGCCATCCCAGCACGGCCAGCGCCAAAGCGACCAGCCAGGTACCGACTAAGCCGACTAAGTTGACCTGCCAGCTCGGCGCGTATCGGACGACAGTCACCAGGCCACCCAAGCCGGCCGCACCGGGTAGGCCATACGACAGGCGCGCCTCGAGCCAGCTGATCGGCCAGCCAAATTGATACAGATACACACCGCCCGTCGTGCCATCCGCGATTCCCTGCATCGGGGGCATCAGCACCGAACCGAGTGTCAATACAAGCGCGACCAACCTCAGCCGCCGCCAAGGAACCCGCATCTTGATCCGCCTCCACCGTAACCGGTTTCATTACCCACCCAAGTTTAAGCGTTACGTCGACCCAATACAAGTCGTCCCGACGTCACCGGCAGTCTTGCTGAGTCGCAGACGCTGCCTTAGCCGGCTTACATTACCCCGTCGAACACCGTGAATGACGGGCAGACCTGCGTTGACCTAGGCGTTGCGTGATGGCTTGGCTGAGTCCGGACCAGTCGGGCAGCCAGCATGAGGGGTTGCGCTTGTCCTAGTGCCCGCACACTCAGCTCACGGCCCGAAGAGAAATGTGCGCAAGGCGCGATCGACTGTGGCGTTACGCTGGTGCAACAAGCTGTGCTGGGCAGCGCGGCCCCGCACCCGTTGCGCGCGATAATCCCCCGACCAGTCACGCAGGAGTCCGCGCAGGCTGCGGGCTGACTGCGTAGTCACCCGTGTGTCTGAGTCCGACCCATCCCCCACATCACCGTACAGATTCAAGACCGCCGCCGCGGCAAAGCCATGGCGCCGGGCATCCAGCCACTGATAAATGACCGGCTCCTGGCTGGGTCGGCCCTGCTTATCCAAGGTAACGGCGTGTGGCGGGTCCTCAACGGGCATGATCCCGTTGTACGGGCCCGCGATCACAGCCAGTTTCGCCATGCGCACCGCGGGATGGGCCATTGCTGCCGCGATCACTGCGACGGCCCCAAGGCTATGCCCAACCGCGTTGACCGCCTTGACCCCGTATCGATCGCGCAGATAGCGATAGATCTGCAGAAGCCACTGCGTGTCGACTTCTTCACCAGCGCGACTCTCCTCAAAGACGACCTGCACCAGCGGGTTCGGGCTGTGCAGATCACCACGGGCATGTAGGTGACCCGCGCGATCGACGGTCAACCGTAACGTGCGTTCTGCGACCCCTGCGCGCTCAAGGCTTGCGATCATGGCATCGCTGGACGCGGCACTCCCCCCATATCCGTGGACGAACAGCGTCGGCGTCGGCGTCGCCGTCTGGTGCCAGTCCGCGGCGCGCGCCACACCGCCTAGGAGCAGGCAGCCGACAAGCCCCAGCCCGAGCAACAGCCCCTTGATCCATCTCATGATCGTCCTCCTGAAAGTTTCATTTTCGCTCATCCGAATATGAAAATATTTGTGTTACCCATCACGCTCTGACAGCTGTGCCTGCGTGACACCGGGCGTTTCATCCCGCCGGCATACGCCTGGTCTATCACGACCGACACAATGTGACAGTCAGTCACTTCGGCGCACCCCCCTTGACACCACGTGCTATCATAGAAGTTGCAGTTTTTTATGAAAGGAATGACTAATTGTGAATCAGCCTACTGATGTTAACGGGAAGCCCTACAACCGCGCGTTGATGGTCGCGACCCTGCTGATCGGGACGTTCACGACCTTCCTGACCCAGACGATCCTGACCACTGCCTTCCCGACCTTGATGAGCGATTTTCACATCAACGCCAGCGCCGTGCAGTGGTTGACCACCGGCTTCATGTTGGTGATGGGGATCATGATCCCGGTATCCGCCTGGCTGCTCAGCAAGTTCAACGTCAAGCACCTCTACCTCACCGCGATCGGGATCTTCTTCTTAGGCACCTTGATCTCTCGCTTCGCGCCGAGCTTCCAAGTCCTGCTCGCCGGGCGGCTGATCCAAGCAGCCGGCGTCGGGATGTCCGCGCCCACTTTTCAGAACGTGATGTACTCGATCTTCCCGCCCGAAAAACGCGGCAGTGCGATGGGCTTGGCGGGCATCGTGATCGGTCTGGCGCCGGCAGTCGGCCCGACGCTATCCGGCTGGGTGCTGTTGCACCACGGCTGGCGCGCACTGTTCTCGGTGATCCTCCCGATCGCGGGGCTGGTGTTCCTTCTGGCCACCTATTCGATGCGCAAGGTCCTGACCACCACCGACCCCAAGATCGATAGTCTCTCCGTCGTCGAGTCCACACTGGGCTTCGGCTCCCTGCTTTACGGCTTCTCCACCGTCGGCGATCGCGGCTGGTTCGACCCGCTGGTCCTGGTGACCCTGGCGCTCGGCGTGCTTTTCGTCGCCTTGTTCGTCCGTCGGCAGCTCCACTTGCCGGTGCCACTGCTGGAGTTGCGCGTGTTCCAAAGTCCGGCCTTCACGCTCAGCGTGATCCTGACCGCGGTCGCCTTCATGTCCATGGTCGGCGTCGAGATGGTGCTGCCGATGTACATCCAGACCATCCACGGCGAGTCAGCTTTTCACTCCGGTCTGATCCTCCTGCCTGGGGCGATCATGATGGGGATCATGAGCCCGGTCACCGGGAACATTTTTGACCGGATTGGGGCCAAGCGCCTGGCCCAGACTGGCTTGTTCCTCCTGCTAGTTGGGACCTTCCCGCTGGTCACCCTGACCGCCGACACACCGACACTCTTCGTCACCGTCCTGTATACCGTGCGGATGTTCGGCATCACCATGGTCACGATGCCGGTCACAACCGCCGGGATGAACTCACTTCCACCTGACTTGATCAATCACGGCACCGCAGTCAACAACACGATCCGCCAGGTCGCAGCGTCGATCGGTACGGCCATCCTGGTGTCTGTGCTCTCGACAGTCACGAGCGCCAACGCGCCGAGCGCGTCGCTGCGCGCCGCAGATCCGGTCGCGTTCGCGACCCAGGCCGCTTCAGCGACCGTCGCTGGCTACCGCGCCGCGTTCGTCGTGTCGCTGATCTTCGCGGCAGTCGGCTTCATCCTGAGCTTCCGACTCACCAACGACCGAATTGATGGAGGTGACCGCTGATGATCCTCGTTATCATGACCCTTGCCGCCATTGCCTTCTTCTTCGTCGCCGTACTCGGTCAACCCGGTCCTCGCCGACGCACCGGCATGCTCGTACTGGGCGTCGTCCTCATCGCCTCTGCGGCGGGGATCGCCGCCAACGACGCGAGCCGCTTCGGCCTCGTCGAGGTCACGACCGTGCGCGAACAGCCGCTGGTAGGGACCACCACCGCGACGACACTGACCACGCGCGCGATCGGCACCACCGGTCAGCGAGTGGCCGTCGTCTATCGCACGAACCCGCTCAGCCACAAGGTCACGCAGGCAGTGCCGAGCCCGACTGTGACGACCAAGCTCGTGCGCGGCACGACCGCTAAGGTGACCACCACTGACCACGTACTGAAGTACCGCAACAGCTTCTATGCGTTGCTCTTCGCCTGGAGCGGCCAGAATCACTACCGTCTCCACCGCACGGTCACCTTCTCGGTCCCGAACGACTGGACGATCCAATGATGCGCACGCCTCACCCCAGCTAACGCTGCGGTGAGGCGTTTTTGGCTGTTGCCACAGCGCGCGATGGCCGATTGTGCGGCCAAGTCAACTGCTCGCGACTCCCAGCGTATGAGCAGAATAGCACGTTCGCAAGCAACTTGCACGCAAGTCACCTTTGTTTTTTGCCAAGTACTACTTTCAAACAACTACTTGTGCTATATTGATGACACGGGAGGCGAGCAGATGGAACTCTCCAAGGATATGGTGCGTGGTTACCTCGACGCCATCGTCTTGAATGTCTTGAGCCAAGGTGAAAGCTATGGCTACCAAGTCACCAAGGACGTGCGCGCACTGAGCCAGGCCGCATACACCCTCAACGAAGCGACACTCTACACGGTCTTCAAGCGGCAGGAAAAACTTGGCTGGATCGAAAGCCACTGGGGTGATGAGTCCCAAGGGGGGCGCCGCAAATATTACGCGATCACCCCGACCGGTACCGCCGCCTTGACGCAGGCACGCGTCGAGTGGCGGTTGGCCCAAACAACGCTTGAAGCTCTGATCAACGGGAGGTTGACTGATGATGGCCACAACACTAGAACTGATCGATGAGCGGCTAGACCGCGTTTTTGCCCCCTACCAGATGACCGTGGCGGCAACGGAACTGCGCGAGGAGATCCGAAGCAATTTGGCCGCGGCGGCCACCGACCAGCTGGCCGGCGGTGCCGACGCACTCACCGCGGTCGCGACCGCCTGGGCCGAGTTCGGCGCCATCGACGAGCTGCTGACCCAACTCGACTTACCTGCCCGAGTCACGGCGGTGTCCACTTCAGACAACGCACCGGTCGCCGATCTGCCGATCGACTCGGCTGAGACAGCCGAGGGCACCCCGGGCGTCCGCCAGACCGTACAGCTGCACGCCGGTATCGCCGGGATCACACGTATCATGTTGGATTACGCCTGTGATGAAGTCACGCTACAGCCAACGCTTGACCCAGAGCTGAGCGTCATCGAGCAATTGTCGACCGATGATCCCGCATACGCTGGCACCTTGACGCAGGTCGGCGACGCGCTACGAATCAGCCACGGGAAGCGGCCCCACACCCTGTTTCGGCTCAACTTCAACGGGCGACGCTTCGGCTTCTGGTCGGTGATCACGGTCAATGTCCCGGTCACCTTCACCGGGGACTTACAGTTACGCAGTGACGACCGGATCTCCGCGCGGCAACTCAGCGGGGTCAGCTTGGCCCTGACCACCACCGACGGGGCGGTCACACTGGACGCGCTTGACCTACCGCGCCTCGCCGTGTACACCGACGACGGCCATATCACCCTGCGTGATAGCCGCGCCGCAACGATCAGTCTGCGGACGGCCGATGGCAATTTGCAGCTGACGCAAGTCGCCGGCACCACCCTTGCGGCGACCACTGGTGATGGCCGCCTGACCGTCGACACACTCACGCTGACCGGTGATGCCGAGCTCAGCACTGGCGATGGGCGCGCCGCCTTAGCGGACGTGACCGCCACGTCCCTGACGCTGCATACCGCAGATGGTCACGTTCAACTCACCCGGCTCCATAGTGATCAGCTGACCGTCAAAACCGGTGATGGGCGCATCACTGGCACTGAGTTGACCGGCGGCCGCTTCACCACCGGTGATGGGCGCATCGACCTGCAACTCAGTGAACTCTCACAGCCGCTCACGGCCCAGACTGGCGACGGGAACGTCGCGCTGACGCTACCACCGACCGCCGAGTACACCTTCACGCTGCGTACCTTCGATGGCCACATCACCCAGCCCGAAGCTGGCGCCACGTTCACTCAGCACAAAACGAAGCGTCGCACCGGCCACTACGGCGACGCCCCCCAAGCTGCGATCACCGTGCGCACCGGGGACGGATCGATCACACTGAATTGATCACACATCAAAGCCCCTGTGGCCCGCCCTTCATAAGAAAAGGCGGGCCACAGGGGCTTTCGCAGGATCAGCGCGTCGCGCGCACCGGCTGGCGGCGCAGGATCAGATCCTTGACCAATAGGGCCAAGGCCGAGCCGGTGAGCACCGCGACAGTCCAGAACTTCCAGTTGAGTGTATGCCCGGCCAGTAACATCAAGCCCCCGGCCAACACCAACGCGGCATCGCGACCGAGCAACTCTAGGCGCGCATTGTTGTGGCGCATCGCCCATAAGCTACTGCCGATCATCACCCCGCCGAGCAGCGTCTGCATCGCAATGAGTTTCAGCATCTCAGTCTCCTTCGCGCGTCTAGGCCGCCGGGGTCGGCGTGAGCGCCTTTTCCCAGGTGAACTCGCGGTGCTCGAGGCGCAAGACCCCATCGCACTTGGCAGCGACGCTCGGTTCATGGGTGACGATGATCACGCACTTGCCTTGCTCATGGGCGATCTGGTTGAACAACCCGATCACATCGTCGGTGTTGTCCTCGTCGAGGTTACCGGTCGGTTCGTCCGCCACCACCAGCGGCGCGTCGCAGACCATAGTGCGTGCGATCGCAACGCGCTGTTGCTGGCCGCCTGAGAGCTTCTGCACGTTCTTCGTCATCTGCTCCGGGGTCAACCCAAGTTTCGTCAGCATCGCCTCGGCATACGCCTTGTCGCCCTTGTGGCTGGCGTGCGTGATGCTCATCGCGGTCATCAGGTTTTCTAAGGCCGACATATAGGTGAACAGATTGTAGGCCTGAAACACGATGGCGACCTTATCGCGGCGGTAAGTCGTCAAGCCACGCTTTTTGATGTCCTCACCTTCGACCAAGATCGCACCGGCTTTGGGCGTGTCGAGCCCAGCCAGCAGCGAGACCATCGTGGTTTTGCCCGAGCCGGATTGCCCGACGATCGCGTAACTATGCCCGGCCTCGAAAGTCAGGTCAACGTCTTTGAACAAGTACTGGTCCTTGTCTGTGTACCAGTAAGTGAGTTTCTCTGTGGATAACATGGTGATCCTCCTTCATGCTGTGCGGCGGTTGGGGCTAACATGTGACTAAGTTCGGCCCTGCGCCGCCCTTGGGGTCAGTTGATCAAGATCTTCTTAGGGTTCAGCCGCAAGATCCCACCAGCGCCGGCGAGGATCGCGATCAAGATGATCGCTAGGCCGAGGCCAAAGAGCAGGGCAACGTCTTTGAGGTTGACGCGCGTGGCGAGTTTCGCCTGCTTGACTTGCGCCTTTTGGGTCGCGGCGCGCGTGGTCCCGCCTGGCATCTGCCCACCTGGGGCACCACCTTGCTGACCTGGCCCGCCTTGGCCACCGAAGCCTTGGGTACTGCTAGTCGTCGTGGTCTGCGCACTGGAGACTACTTGTGACGCAAGCTTATCGCCGACGAACTGTCCACCGGCACTCGCGACACCGACCCCGATCAGGAGGATCACGAACAATTCAACGAAGAACTGAGCGATCACCTTGCCGCGCTTTTCGCCCAATGAGAGGAGGATCCCGATCTCATAGCGACGTTCGCGGATCATCAGGATCACGATCAGCGCAAGGATGATGGTCCCGGCGATAGCAACGAGCCAGACGATCTTGTCCGCAAAACTGGTCACGGTCGCCATCGAGGACTTGACCATCTGGTAGGATTGATCGTCAGCGGACAACGCATACTTGCTGGAGATCAGCTTCGTCGCGGCCTTCTTCACGCTGTTGACCTGACTTGGGGTAGACACGGTGAACGTCACGGAATCCGCAGTATCCTTGTACTTGCTCCCTTTCAGCGTGTTGGCGAAGGTGTAGGCGGCAAAGATCGTGTTCGCCGGGTCGCTCGCCATCATCCCCATACCGCCGCCCATCGCACCGCTACTGCTCGTGGTGGACTTGGCCTTGTAGATGCCGACGACGGTCAGCGTGTATGTTTTCGTCTTCGCGGTGTTCTTGACCTTGATCGTGTCGCCGACCTTCAGGCTGTTCTGCGTCGCCAGCTCGGAGTTGATCACCACGTTGTTGGTCGCCGCATCCTTGATCGTCAGCCCACGGCCAGACTTGATCGTGTAGGTCTTGTCGCTGAAGTTGGCACTGCTGGCGGTACTGGTCACGCCGCTGATGGTGATATCGCCGCTATTGTTCTCCTGCTGCATCGGCCCGGTCATCTGGCCGGTGCTCGTCGAGATCGCGTCGAAGCTCTGCGCGTTGGCTGACGCGGACACCGTTGCTGCATAGCTCTCGACTCCGTTGAGCTTAGCGATCTTGGCCGCTGTGCTCAGCTTGACCGGATCCATCGACAAGCTCGGGCGGCCGCTGGGCTTACTCGTGCTTCCAGCGCTCTCGCTTTGTTGCGCGCGCATCTTCTTGAACGCATTCTCGCGGTTCGCGCTCAGCGTCAGCGTTGCACCAACGCTGTCCTTCGCGTTTTGAGTCGCTTGGTTGGCAGCGCTTTTGATCAAAAGGCCGGCCATCACGAATAACATAATGGCACTTGTCACCAGGATCAGTAGTGCGGTCCGGCCCTTTTTCGCCAGCAGGTTCAACCAGGCGCGTTTGGCAAAATTCATATGTGTCGCTCCCATCTTGATTGATCGTCGAATGACTACTTTCAAGTTACGGGGCAAACATGGCGATTCTGTGAATTGTCTGTGGGCAAACTCCGCCGGAATTCGGAAAAAATCTGACGCAGTCCACTAGTATGCCTTGCATACCAGCTAACGACGACGTACACTCTAGTAGGCAAGACATACTAGTCGGAGGTGAGAACTTGGCCCAAGCGAACGATAGTCAGATGCTCAAGGGCGTCTTGCAGGGGTGCCTGCTGATGCTCCTGCACACCGAACCGTCATACGGCTACGCGATCACCCAGCAGCTAGCTGCACACGGTTTCGCGGCAGTCCCCAAGGGCACGGTCTACCCGCTGTTGATGACCATGGCCAAAAAAGGGCTGCTGGAATCCTTCATGCAGGCTTCCCCGGACGGTCCGGAGCGCAAGTATTACCGCCTGACCGCCGCTGGCGAAGCTGAACGCACAGCGTTTGGCCTAAGCTGGCGTGCCTTGCAACAAAATGTCGATGAGATCATCGAGAAGGTGGCGACCCAAGATGGCAACTAAAGTGACCGCGCGCCAACAGCTCCGCGCCGGCAGCACACATCTGACCGAATCCAACCGAGCGTTTTTCAAGCAGCTCTTGATCTACACGCGCTTGCGTAGCTTCTTCAAAGACCCGGCAGAGGTCTCACGCAGTCTGCTGGAGATCCAGGCGGACCTAGCAGACGCCCAGGCCGATGGCGTCAGCGCTGAGGTCTACTTCGGGGCAGCGCCGGCGTCGACTTCGACGGCCTTGCTCCACGCGATCCCGAGCAGCCGTCGGGCAACGATGCGCCTGTGCGCCTTCAGTGCCCTCGCCTGCCTCCTCGTCATGCTCCTGCCAACCATGATGCTCCCCGGCTTGCCGCTGGACGTCGGACGCCTGCCGCTCGCCACCGGCGCGACCGTCGCGTTCGTGCTAGGGCTTGGCCTCTTCTTCAGCCGGCTGGCGTTCACACCACACCCACGGACCTTTGCCGCCGGGGTGTTCGGCGCGACGCTACTCGCGGGCCTCGGGCTTGGTGGCGCGCTACCGCTACTCCTGTGGACGCGGACCCCCTGGCGGCTGGTCATCAGCGACACCACCGCCAGCTGGGTGATCCTGGGTCTGCTGGCACTCCTGGTGATCCTGTCACCTGCATTCCTGCGCCTGACTGGCTGGCCTGGTCTCTTGCTGGTCGGCGAGTACGTGGTCTACGCCGGCGTCGGGTTGGCGCTCCGTCAACCCCTTGCGGCCGCCTGGCTCAAACAAGATTGGCACCTCGTCTGGGTGATGGTCGCCGCACTGATCGGCTTGACCTTGGTCACCGCGCTTGGCGTGCTGATCGCATCCAGTCGCACGCACCGCACAAGGAGGCCTCAACGATGACAGAAATTGACTTACTCAAGGCGCAATTGACCGCGCGTACTCAGCACTTGATACGCGAGAATCAGCGCTTCTTCGGTGCCATCGTCGTCTACACCCGCATGCGGGCCTTCTTCAAGGACCCCCGCGAAGTCGAGCACAGCCTACTGGAGATCCAGGCGGACATGCTCGACGCCCAAGCGGATGGGATCAGCGCGGCGACATACTTCGGCTCCGAACCCGCCCGCACGTCACGCGACCTGCTACGGGCGATGCCAGCGAGTCCACACACGATCCGTCGACTAGTCGGGCTCGCCTCACTGGGTTACCTCACGGCGATGGGCCTCCCCCTGCTGATCGAACCCGACGCACAGCTCGACCTCGGCCAACTCCTGTTGATGGGGCTTGCCTTTGCGGTGACCGCGATCGTCTGCAGCCTGCTTCTCAGCACCCTGGCATTTGCCGGCAACCGTCCGGTGATGGTCGGGCTCGGCCTTCTCACCGGTGCCGGGATCGGACTGGGTATCAGCGGTCTGGCCTTGCTTTATCCGTACTTGGCGACTGGTTGGCGCGTCTCAACAGGCGGTTGGCTTGGCCTACCGGCGATCCTCGCCCTAATGGCAGGTAGCCTCACCGTCTACCGTCACGCGCAGGCTCACATGCCTCGCGGGCTTGCGCAGATCTTCCTTGGGCTCTACCTCACCTATGGCTGTCTGGGGCTCGTCGAGCGGATCCCGGTCATCGCCCGCTGGCTCGATCACGATGACCGACTCGCCTGGGCGATGATCATCCCGATGGGGTTGCTATATGTCGCTATGCTGTGGCACCTCATGATCCCGACGCTTCACCGACTATGGATGATGCACAAGGGCGCATGACTTGAGGTGCACGCCGATAAGGCAATGTGCAAATGCGCAGACCCAGTTTTGGCTCACCCCGCACGCAAGAGGTCTACCATGATCTGTCGATGATCAGCGCCCTCACGCGTGGCATCGCAGCGCTTTTCACCGCCTTCGCACGCGAATCAGCCCGCCCCGTCACCCGTTTTTACTCGATCGATCGCAGACAAACCAACAGCGCACGCCATCTGGGCGTGCGCTGTTTTGTCTGCTTATCTCAGACGTGCTCGTCCGCCTGGGCGTAAAAATGACTGAACTGTTCCTCAAGCGTCAGCGGCCCGACCGTGAACGCGACGCCCGCAGTGAACAGTTGACTTGCCAACGCTCCGACCCGCGCACCATCCAGCCCAGCCAACGGCAGTGTGTTCATCGTCTCCGTGTACGCAGTGGCTCCTGAGACCTGCGCAGGGTCACCGCTGAATTTCAAGTATTGCGCCGGAACGGTGTGCGCGTCGATATCTAAGACGAAGTGCCCGTCTTTGAGGAAGATCGTCCGGTCGACATACGTCTGCAGGTTGTTCAGCAGGTGCGAGACGATCAGCACCAGTTTGCCCTCCGCGCGCAGCCGGCGGAGCTGCTCGGAGATCATCGCCACGTTGAGCGGGTCCAGCCCATTCATCACCTCATCGAGCAGCATCACCGGGGTGTTGGCCGCCATCACCATCGCAAAGCACAGGCGTTGCTTCATCCCCAGCGAATACGTGCGCGTCGGTCGATCGACATAACTGTCCATGTTCAACGTGGTGATGATCTCAGCGATCGACTTGGTCTTGTTCTGCCAGCAATCCGCGTAGAACTGCATATGCGCCCGGCCGCTGAGGTCACCGTACAAGTCGCTTTGCTCGGGAAATGCGCAGATCAACGCATGGTTCTTGCGCGTCTGGGCCTGGCTGGTGTAGCCCTGCTCCTGGATCCGCACCGCGCCGTTTGACGGGTGGAGCCGGTTCAGGATCACCTTCAGCAGCGTGGTTTTGCCCATCCCGTTCGGGGCGACCAACCCGACGATCTCACCGCCGTCTGCCTGCAGGTTGATGTCAGCCAAAACGTTGGGCTTATCCGGAAAATCTAGGTGAATGTGTTCAAGTTCTAGCATACTCATTTCCTCCTTTTTGGGCGGCGCATCACATGAGCCACTACCCCACTTGACGTGCTGCCAGCCAGCGGAACCACCCCAACATGATCAAGGTCCACAGCACCAAGAGCAGCGCACTCCCCTCGATCCCAAGCGCCCAGTTGCCGGCTTGGGCCTGCAGCGTGCCGTCGAACACGCGGCTTGGCGCCAACCCAGCCAGGGGAAGCCACCATAGCGCACGCGTGAGCCCCGGGGTGAGCCATGGCAGCGCCAAAGCGGCGGCACCGGTCATGGCGCTCAAGTAGACATTACGCGTCAGCACGTTGACGACGAGCATCGCACTGGCGATGAATAGGGTCACTAAAACTGCATCGAGCAACCCCAGGCCGAGCACGGCCCCCAGCGGCAGGATCTGTAGCTGATCCCCCAGTGCGACAGCGGTCGGGTAACTGAGGTGCCCCCACCCGCCGGAAAGCGCCCCAACGATCAGCGTCGCCGCGCCGCTGAGCCCCATCGCTAATAAGGTCAGGCCCAGCCGCGTCAGCACCTTGGACACCGCCTGGGCCCCTAGTCCGACTGGCAATGTGGCCGTGACCGTGCGGTGCTCACTCATCATCAACCAGCCGTCGCAGGCGATCGCCAGGGCCATTATCGGGAGTAAGGCGAGCCACAGCGGCCAAGCCTGCGTCAAACTGCTCCCTGCATCACTGACCTGACGAATCAGGGGTTGACCGTGCTGCCGCAACCACTGCGTCACGAGCAGCGTGCGCGTCGCCGCGGCCTCGCTTGGGAGGCTCGATGCCTTCAGCCCAGGATACCCGCCTTGTGCCCCTTTGACCTGCGCCTTCGCCAGTGCGATCAACCCGTCTTGCGTACCTGCTTCATCGTCGAACATGAAGCGCGCGTATGTCTGGCCGAACAATGCGGCCTGGCGGTTGATCGCGATTGCAGTCGCGCGCTTGGGGCCCTTGGTCGGGACCACCATACTCTCGATCTGACCCGCATTGATCTGGATCAACGCATGACTGCGCGAGAGGGTGGCCTTGAGATCGCCCAGTTGCAGCGTCTGCGCCGCGAAGACAAAGCCGATCCCGATCACAGTCCACAGGACAAGCAAAAACCGATTCTTGCGGCTACGCCAGACCGCGCCGTGATCGAGTCGTAAGATCGCCTTCATGCTAACCACCCCCGTTGCCGCCGGCGCGCGATGCACACCGAGACGACCAGCTCGATCCCGATCAGCCACAGGCCCATGACCAATAACGCGTGGCTTGTCGTCATCACCTGAGCATCGTAGCGATAACTCATCTCGCCGCTGACCACACTGCCCAACTGTGTATACGACGGCATCAGCCAGGTCACCCACGGCTTAACGAACCCGATCCCGCGCATGTAGTAGGCCTGTGGCAGGAGCAGGAACACCCCGCCTAAGATCAAGGCGATGTACTCATTGCCCAGTAGCAGCTGAATGGCCAGCGTCAGCCGGGTCATTAGCCAGCTCGCGACCAGCAACAGCAGGGTGAACTCGGCCAGGTATTGGGTTTGGCTGATCAAGCGCGTCGACATGAACCGCCCATAGTGTTGGACGACCATCGCGCCGCGGCCCAGGCCGTAGCGCGGCAGTGTCACCGCCGCCACAGCACCAACCGCGACGATCACGATCAGCGCAACCACGGTCAGAACCGCCAGCGTTTTGAGCCGCAGTCGCGTGCGCCAGCGCAACGGCTGACCCCAGCTGACCGTCTGGTGTTGCCAGTCATCCGTGACCATGTCATTGCCCAGCGCGAGGCAGAGGATCAACACGCCCAGCGGCAGCCACGCCGCGGTCAGCCGGACCAGTGTCTGCAGGAACGTCTGCTGGTTCAAGACCGCGACATCGACCGGCACGCGCGCATGCTGACTATAATAAGTCACCCGCGCTTGGGTCTGGTTGATGTAATAGCGGCCGTCCTTATCCACGTACTCGTACTTCTTGGGGTTCAGGTAGTACTCGAGTGGCAACAGGTAGTTCTCCGAATTCCCCATCAGGTAATTCGCGAGGCGCGCCGTGTACCCGTTGAGCAACACCTCACGATCATGGTGTGTGATCCCCTGAAGCAAGCGGGCATCGATTCGCGCGCGCCCGGCTGTCGCAGGATAGAGGGTCGCGTCTCCATTAGCCTTGAGGTAATCGGCCGTGTCCTTGGTCTCATTGCGCAACGTCGTCAGATCGATCCGCTCCGGTGGCAATGTCCGTTCATTGTAGTAGAAGCAATAGGCGGCCACTGCGATCAACGCGAGCCCGATCGCCGCCAGGTTCTTCTTGCGCTGCAGGAGCAATCGCAACTGCACCAAGTAGTAATGCCAACGCATCTCCCCACCCCCTCCAAATTTTGTTATCAGTTTACCATTATTTATTATCTAATTCTCATTTTTGCACAAAAAAACCGGATCGTTGTCGATCCGGTGGCCAACTTATCGCCGCAAGGCCCAGGCAAGCGACAAGAAGGCGACGCCGCACAAGCCGACCAGCACGATGAACGCATGGGTCGCCCCCAGCGCTGTCCCGACCGCTAGCGGGCCCTTGGTCGCCTGCCCACCAGCGACCAGCGTTGCGGCCAGGCTGGTCCCCATGGCCGCCGCAAACTGCTGAAGCGTCGTCATGATCGCATTACCGTCACTCTGCGCCGCCTCGGGAAGCGCCGCAAGGGCGTTGGTCATGATGTTGCCAAAGGCTAACCCGATCCCGAGCATGAACACGAGGTAGACCCCGATGATCGTCGCAGGACCCATCGCACGGCCGACCCACGCAAACTGCCCCAAGCCCAGCAGCATGATGCAGGTGCCCCCGAGAATCGGCCACCGCGGCCCCAGCCGGTCATACACCCGCCCGGCCAGTGGCGCGAGGATCGCACCGACGGCCGCACCGGGAAGTACGGTGAGCCCAGCCGCCAACGCGCTCCCGCCATCGACTAGTTGCACATAATTAGGCAGGATGAACGATAGGGCCAGCGCAAGCATCTGGATGGCGACGAACGCGCCTACTTGTGCCGCAAACGCCGGCTGCCGGAAGCTGGTCAAGGCGACCACCGGGTGCGCGAGCAGGCTTGACCGCCAGACGAACAGCGCCAAGCACACCACCCCGAACGACCCAGCACCGGCAACCGACCAGCTCAGCCACGCACCGGTCGCGTTCGCCACCGCGTACACCAGCCCGACGAACGCAAGGATGATCGTGACAACACTCAGACCATCAACACGTGGTCGGGTCAGTGGTTCGCTTTGCACGATCGTCAGGCTTCCCAACACCAGTGACCCCAGCAAGACAGGCGTAAGGAACAAGAAAATGTATCGCCAGCTCAACGTCGCGACGACCACCCCACCGAACGTCGGTCCGATCGCCGGGGCGACCCCGGTGATCATGGTGCCCAATCCCATCATCAGGCCGATCTTCGACCGCGGGACCTGCGCCAAAATGATGTTGAACATCAGCGGCAAGGCGATCCCCGTCCCGAGCCCCTGCACGCCGCGCCCGAGCAGCAGGATCGCAAATGTCGGCGCCAGGCCATCTAGCGCCACCCCAAGCAGAAACAAGCCGTTGGCGATCAAGAATAGCGTCTTCATGCGAAGCGTACGCTTGAGCGTCGCGGATAACGGCACGATTGCCGCGACCACCAATAGGTACAGGGTGGTCAGCCACTGCACCGTACTCGTGCCCACATCAAACTGGCGCATCAAGGTGGGAAACGTGATATTCATCGCGGTCTCAATAATCACGCCGCAAAACGACAGTAACCCAGTCGCCACTACGGCACCGATCACCCGGCGCGGGACACGTTCATCAGTCATCCGCTCGCCCCCCTTGCCAGAACTGTAGCACCCGCACGAACGTCGCGCGGTCAGCCGGGGTGAACGCCGCCGCCAAGCGCCGCTCTTCCGCTTGGAGATACACGCGGGCATGCGCCGCCAAGTCCGCAGCCTTAGGCGTCAGACGCACCAGTTTTTGCCTGGCATCATCCGCTGCGACCGTCCGCACCACCAGCCCGCGGTCAGCCATCCGCTGCAGCAAGACAGTCGCCGTGGAGCGCTGGATCCCAAACTCCGCTTCGATCTCCCGCTGCAGTCGACCTGCGGGTGCGGCTTGCAGGTAATCGATCAGCGACAATTGGGTGCCCGTCACCCCGAGTCCTTTCGCGTAGGCGTCCATCGCCTTGGTCATCTGATTGGCCGCTTGTTTGACCAGCCGTCCGTAATTCACCATCAGCGCGCCCTCCATTCGTTAGCTGACTAACGAATCGATCATAGCACTTATCGCGGGCAAAACAAGCCTTGCTTTGGCTGAAAAATCCGTGCTATACTGACCGTCGTTGCATGACGCACCCCATAGACATCGCACAGCGCGGGCGCCAACCCGCGCTGCCGCTCCACCCCACCGGCTATCCGGTGGGGTGTTTTTGCGTCGTCGACGGGCGCGCCCCACAGTAAAGGAAGGCAAAAAAACACAATGGAAATGACACAATCACAACCGGAAGCGCGGGTCCACCTCGCACATCCGGCCCTCGCAATGCTCGGCTTGATGATCGGCGCGTTCGTCGGGATGTTCTCCGAGACCGCCCTGAATATCGCCTTACCGAGCCTAATGGCCACGTTGCACGTCACGCCTGGTACCGTGCAGTGGCTCGTCACTGGCTACATGCTGGTGATCGGGATCTGCATGCCGCTGTCGAGCCTGCTTGCGCGGCGCTTTGCGACCAAGCGCATCGTCAGCGTCGCCCTTGGCGCCTTCATGGTCGGCGCCCTAATCGACGCCACCGCGACCACTTTTCCACTCGTCCTGGCGGGTCGCATGGTCCAGGGCGTTGGGACCGGGTTAGTCCTGCCGCTGATGTTCGCCGTGGCAATGCAGATCTTCCCACCGCACAAGCTCGGCACCGTGATGGGTCTTGCCGCCTTGGTGATCATGTTCGCGCCGGCGATCGGGCCGACCCTGACCGGTCTGCTCCTCGCCACCGCCAGCTGGCACGCGGTTTTCTGGGTCTTCGTCCCGCTGCTAGCGCTCGCCCTGGGGCTGACGCTACTCGCCCTGGATGACGTCTACCCCCGCACCGACGCCCCGATCGACTGGTGGAGCGTCACCCTGTCGACGCTCGGCTTCGGTGGACTGGTCGTCGGCGTCTCGCTGGCGGCCGACCGTGGCTGGCGATCCTGGCCAGTCCTTGGCGCCTTGATTATCGGGGGGCTCGCGCTGATCACCTTCAGCCGCCGCCAGCTCAGGCAGTCGCCGCCGATGCTGAACCTGCGCGTGTTCACGCGTCCTGCTTTCACCACCGGGATGTTGCTGGTGATGCTGGACTTCGGCGTGATCCTGGCCACGATGTACCTGCTGCCGACATACCTTCAGACTACGATGGGCCTGCCCGTTGCGCTGTGCGGCCTGGCAATGCTACCCGGCGGGTTAGTCAACGCGCTCGTCTCGGCACTGGCCGGGCGCCTCTTTGACCGTTACGGGGCCCACTGGCTGACGCGCGGCGGCTTCGCCCTCGCCGCCCTAGGGCTCGGTGTGCTCCTGTATTCCGATGCGACCAGCCCGCTGGCCGTCGTGATCCTCGGCCATGTCATCCTGATGATCGGCGCACCGCTCGCCATGTCGCCTGCCCAAACCTATGCGCTCAACGCACTCGACGGGCCACTCAGCGCTGACGGGAGCGCCGTACTCAACACGGCCCAGCAGATCGTCGGCGCCTGCGCCACGGCGATCGCGACCAGTCTACTGGCGCTGGGCACCCACCAGCACATGGGGCAGCTGGGGCAAACCGTCGGGATCCACTTCGGCTTCTGGTTCGCCCTGGCCCTGACCGGACTCGCCTTTGGCCTCGCATGGCGGATCCAGGCACCGAGTCAGCCAGCAGGTCAATGACCGCTGGCGAATGACCCGAAATAACGAATTCACTAACCTTTCGTCATAGAACCTTCACAGTTCCCCGGTAGGATAGGAACCATAGAAATGAGCTTGCCTCTCACTTCTAACCCCAACCCACTTTTTCATATCCTACTCCGAATCCGGATCAGTTCCCCCTGGTCGGATACCAATCCACGAGCCCGCTGCCCCCTAACAGCGGGCTTTTTGATCGTCTAACGGGACCCACAAGGTATCCGCGATCAGCGTCCGTACCGGCTCGAAGCCCAGCTTCGCGTAGAGCCGCCCAGCGGCGACCGCGCGCTCGCTTTGAACCAAAAAAACGGTCGAGCGCCCATACGCGACCATCGCGGCCCAGACCGCCGCAATCAAGCTGGTCGCCAAGCCGGCGTGGCGTGCAGTTGGGGCCACGGCGACGAAATCCAGTCGCCCGACCTCACCATCCACCTCCGCATAGGCGTAGCCGGCCAGTCTGCCATCTCTGATCGCGACGAAGCACCAGTGCGTCGCATCCACCGGCGGCAGCTGCCCGCGCCAGAACTGGTGGTGAAGGGCCTGGACCGCAGGTGTCAACGCCTCAAGCTGCCGCACCCCCGCCCCACCTGCGATCGGAGTGAGCCGCCAGATCGTCTCTTGCGTGCGTGTCGCGTGATGCGCCGCCAGCCACGCCGAGAGGGCTTGATCTGCTGCCGTGTAGAAGAAGCACAATTGCGCCGGTCGTTGCGTGAGCTGTGCAGTCAGCATTGGCATCACCTGGTCGAGCGTGGCCGCTTTGCGCAAGTACGGCCCCCAGACTTCGGCGGTCCAGACTGACCCGACGGCATACTGCTCTAACCCGGCCAGCACCGTTGGCGTGTCGATCACCGTCACGTCGGCAAGACCTTCAGCGATCGCCGCCTCGGTCTCCCCGACATATTCACAATAGTGGCTCGGATTCTGATTTGCTTGCATGAAGCGTGTGGCCAGTGTCATCGCGTGTTCCTCCAAGGGATGCGTCGGGTCGTTCGAACCAACTGTCTGGTTGCGCAAAAAATACAAAATTGTTAATGATTAAATGGCGTACAACTGGTACAATGGAGACAACGAGGGATACCAGTCTCTCGCCAAACCCTTTTTCTTCATATCGATCCCACTCCTTACCCCCATCAGCCCCCCTGAGTCGGGTATACCTGAAGCGCCGCTGCCCCACCAGCGGCGCTTCAGTGCGTTAATCGAGGGACCCGTCGTATAGCAAGGGATGACCCTGCGCATCGACGAGCACGACCAGACTACCGCCCCCGACGCCGACGGTGCTACACAGATATTGCACGCGCGTCTGTCGGTCGACGAGGATCTCGATCACATGCGCATAGCTAGTCTCTTGGTGCACCCGGACGAACCGTTGATCTTTCATTGGCTCACCTCCTTATCGTGCTTCAGTGTGCCCCAGTCAAGTGACTTTGGCAAGCGGTTGTTTTCGGTGGTGAAAACGCTTAGACTGAAGGCATCACATAGACAAAGGATGTCAGGCATGTCAACATACGCAATTTTTATGGACGTCGACGGGACCCTGGTCGATCATACCCAGATTCCCACTGTCGCGACCAAAGCCGCGATCGCGAAGTACCGCCAGGCGGGCCATCAGTTCTTCATCGCCAGCGGTCGGCCACTGTTCTCCGCCCGCGAGATGGCTGACCGGGTCAGCCCCGGGTTGAACGTCATCGGCGCCAACGGGTCAGTCACTCAGATCGACGGGACGATCGACGCCTGCCACTTCACGGCTGACGCGCTGAGCCAAATGTATGCGGCCAGCCACCGGTTGCAGCTGCCGACCTACTTTTTCACCCAGGAACGCGTGCTCTACCTCGACGCATTGCCGACGCACATGACCCAAGATGGGTCCAACCGGATCGCCGGCCAGGATCCTGCCCACTACCTGCGGATCGATTCGGCCGAGGCGCTGCTGGCGCATCAAGCTGAGATCACCAACGGGATCGCGATCGAACCGCTCGACGCCGAGAAGCTGGCCGCAGCCCGAGCTGCCTACACGACGATCACCGACATCGACACCTCAAGCTCTGCACCGGACAACATCGAGATCACCGCTCACGGCGTGAACAAGGCGACGGCGATCCGCCGCGTCTGTGCGCAGCTCAAGATCCCACTGGACCACACGATGGCGTTCGGCGATGGCAATAACGACCTCCAGATGCTGACCACTGTCCGGTACGGTGTTGCGATGGGGAACGCCAACGCAACCGTGAAGGCCGCGGTCGACTACCACACGCGCGACATCCACCACGACGGCGTGGCTGCCTTCTTGCACCAATTCTTCGGCGACCAGGCCTGATCTGACCACAAACACGTCCCTGCGACGTGTTTTTTTTGGTTTCAGTGGCCTAAGTCTTGTGGCGATCGCCGCCTCGGATTAGAATATAATTAATAAAGCATGAGGAGTGGGCATATGACACGCACATCCGCGCACTGGCTCGCCCACGTGACCGTGATCGCTTTGATCAGCGGGCTCTTGACGGCGTGCGGCCAACCAGCCAAAACTGATTCGACAGCAGCCTTGGTCCGTGAGAACAAGCAACTCAAGTCCCAGCTCAGCCAGGTGCGCGCCAAGCGCCTGGTCGTGACTCCGACGAGCTTCGCTGCGGGCAAAGAAGGCATCGTTCAAGACTTGCAAAGCGAGCCACAGTTCGGCATAACGCTCAAAGCCGTCACCAATGACTTCAGTGCCCAAGGTGAAACCATTATTGCCGCCGATACGCGCGGCGTGGTCCTGACGGCGCGCAAAGGCGTTCAAGTCACTGTGACCTACCATAACTACGCGCGATCGGACGGTTTTGCGCCCAGACTCACCGACTTCACCATTCGCGGGTTCGATGACCAGCCCGGTCAGATCGTCAAAAACCAGATGGCTGGTGGTGGCCGGGCCGCCAGCGGCACCACTGGCACGATGACCTTTTGGGCCGAGATGCCGAGCTTCAAGGGCAGTGGCAGTCCCTTCACCATCAGTTACCAAAGTGCGGGAATGCTGGTACCACTGTGCTTCACGACCACCCTCACCAACTAAGCCCAATTCGCCAAAGGAGTGATTGACATGATCCGGTCACGGTTAGCCGGCGCCTTGCTCGTGGCCCTAGCAGGCATCACTAGTTATCAGGCGCTGCGCCCAATGTCTGTCCCCACAGTCACCGCAGCTAAGACCAAGCACGCCACTAAACCGCGCATTACCAGTTACTTAGAGATCCAAAACGAGCAGACCGGCAAGTCCGTTCGCTACAATCAGACGTACACCGAAACCGCAGGGTCTGCGACCGCGACCACGACCGAAGGATCCGGCTGGCTGGGGCTGACTTATGCCGAGCTGCCGTGTTTTCCCCGCTACGGCCTGACCGCCCCACAGATCAAGGCCAAAGTCGAGCAGATCGGCGTGACCGCCACCAACAAACAAACCTGGCGCGTCACCCGCTATACCGTGACCTACAAGTAAGGGCCCAGCAAGCGCCACAGACTTGTCGGCAGGCGCCCCAACGCAGCTTGAGCCCCCGGCCAGTTCAGTGGGCTTTTTTTTGCACGGCCACTCGAAAGCGCGTACACTAGCCATAAGGAGGTGCCGGAGATGAAGACACACCAGATCATGTGGCTGTGGGCCAGCGCAACGGTGCTGGGCCTGATCGCCCTATACCTTATCCTGTTTCGGACCGGCTACCCGTGGCTTGCGTGGGCCGCTTACCTCGTGTGGCTGATCGCCAATCAGGTCATCTGCCGCAAGGTCATCCGCTTGCGCCGCCGCGCATTGGCGACCATGTGGGGCTTGGCCGACCAGATCGACTATGGTCCGGCCGACATCCAGCGACTCGCGCCGCAATACGGCGTGATCGACTGGCAGCACTCCCGCCCCGAACATTCGCTATTCTCACCGTCCAGTAAGACGATCGTGTTCGTGACCACCAAGTTACAATCGCTGATCGACACCCGCGCCGCCTTGGGCTGAGTGCGGCGACACAAAGCGGCTGAGCCATAAAGCGGTTTTACCAGAGCATAAACGCGGTCCCGTGAAAACCCTGAGCTTAGGGCTTTCGCGGGACCGCGCTTATTCGACTTGGGCGTCGCTTCATGGGTCGTACTCGTCTGGAACAGTCGTGATTCATTCTTGGGCCGTTAATTGTGTTTTAGCCCCTTTGTGTTCGGTCAGACCAACACGCGCCGGTCGAATGGGTCGACCGAGATCCCCTGGCTCAGGATCAGCTTGCTCCACTCCTTCGCCGAAAACAGGCTGTGGTCCTTGTAGTTCCCACAAGACTCGATCGTCGTCCCGGGCACGTCTGCCCAGGTGATCGCCGTCGTGATCGCCGTCAGGCTCCCTTTGAGCGCCGTTGCGACCTCGGTCGTGCTGTGCTCGCCCCAGGTGATCAGATGAAACCCGGTGCGGCAACCGAACGGTGAGCAGTCGATCACACCATCCATCCGGTCGCGCAACAGACTGGCCAACAGGTGCTCGATCGTGTGCAGACCACCGGTCGGGATCGCATCCGCGTTGGGTTGAACCAACCGCAGATCAAAATTCGAGATCTTATCGCCGTGCGGGCCTTCCTCTACCGCGATTAAGCGGACATACGGCGCCAAGACCCGCGTGTGATCTAATTCAAAACTTTCGACTTTTGCCATTCTGATCTCCTCCATTAAATGATGATGCCAGCATACCACGTCACGCCCACAGTGTCTGCGCGATCTCTTGAACCAACTGCAACTTCGCCCATTGCTGCGCCTCGGTCAGTTTGTTCCCTTCCTCAGTGGAGGCGAACCCGCACTGCGTCGACAGGGCCAGATTCGCCAGCGGGATCAGCGCCTTCGCCTCGTCGAAGTGGTGCTCGATCTGTGCAGGTGCCTCGAGGTCTGGGAACTTAGACGTGATCACCCCCAGCACCAGTGTCTTGTTCGCGTCGTGATTCCAGATCGTCTCAAGCGGCGCAAAACTACCTGAACGCGGGTTGTCATATTCAAGGAATAGCCCGTCATATGGCAGATCCTTCAGGTATTCAGCGACATACTCATAACCGCCAGTGAACAGGTAAGTCGATTGGAAGTTGCCGCGGCAGATATGTGAGGTGACCGTCAGATCATCCGGTACTTGGGCAAGGATCCCGGCAAGCAGCCGGTGTGAGCGCTCGGCCAGCTCGATGAACGGTTGGGCCGCCGTCTTATCGCCTGCCGTGCGACGCAAATTGTGGATCAAAAACGCCCAGTTCGTGTCGTCGATCTGGATGTAGCGGCACCCCAGCGCGTAGAAGCGCTGGATCGTCTGGACATACGCCGTGATCACATCTTGTTCCAGCGCGTCGATGCTGGGGTAAAACTCAGCCCAGTTATCACTGCGATGATCACGGAACAGCAACGAAGGCGTCGGGATCGTCTGCTTGGCCAGCACCCCTTCCGGCACGATGCTGTTCAGGTAACTGAATGCGTCAAAGAACGGGTGTGCCGGGTTGAAGGTGACGCGGCCAGCCAGCTTAACGTTGTCCGCAGGCGCGATATCGCCTTTGAAGTTCTTATCGTACGTCGCGTGGCGCAGTTCAGCAACACCGCTTAGGCCCCAGAAGAAATCGAGGTGCCAGTACTGGCGAGAGAATTCCCCGTCCGTCACCGCCTTGAACCCCAACTCGACCTGCTTGTCGACAATGCGGCGGATCTCCGCCTGCTGGATCGCCTGTTCCGCTTCAGTTGTGATCTTGCCAGCCTCTCGGTCAGCGTGGGCTTGCTTCAAAGTCGCCGGGCGGAGCAAGCTCCCGACCAGATCTGCGTGAAATGGGGCGTGTGTCGTCGTTGTCATGTTTTGTCCTCCGTGATTGGCTTGTGTGTACGGGCAGTGTGATGAGCGGGGCATCGGCAAGTGTCCCTAGCGGTGCGGGTACATTGTCACGCCGTCAGCTGAACAAAAAAATCCCTCGACTGACTACCAGTCGAGGGACGATCGCTCGCGTTACCACCCTGTGTTCGTGGGTCACCCCACCTCAGCGGGACCCTGATGATCCCCGGCATCTGTAACGGTTGCACCCGGCTCAACGGCGTGAACCCCTGGGCTGCTGATTGAAGCTCATCTTCACCAGGTCGCCGCGTCCCTTTCTCACCATCCGGGGTCTCTTTAGCGCGGCTTGCTGGCTACTCTTCTTCGCGTAGCACGTCATCTGTTGTTGTGGTTCATGATAGCCGCGAACTCTCATGATGTCAACACCGTTTTTTAATCTGATCCATCAGCGCTGACCGGAAAGACCCGCCCCGCGACTCAACGCACCGGTGCTGACACGCCCTCATCGCGTCGGTCTTCCGCAGCCTTGTCAGCCCACCCCCGACGCCCCAACCTTGGCCTTAATCCAGCGGCGTTAGCGCGTCAGTCCGCGATCAGCGACTGTGTGATCACCGCAGCGAGCCGTATCCGGCCGACCAGTTCGCGGGTCTCATCACGGCCGTAACCGTTCAAGTCGGCGCGGTACGCCAACCCCTCACAGGCGCGATAGCGCAGCGTTGCACCGGCCGCCTGACACAAGCGCGGCCACTCGCCATCATTCATCGCCGCGGTCCCTGTGAGCAACAGGGGCATCAAGTCAGCGGTGAATCGCTCACTGCCCGCGGTGATATCGATCCCGGCTAGTCCCAGCACCGCACTTGCGACACGGTTCGTCAAGGCTTCAGTCTCACGCCAGGTCTGCGGATGGCTCGCCCAAGCCGCCGGTGTGCGTCCAAGCACCTCGTAAGTGGCCGGTGGCAGCGTGGAGCGGCCTAACGCCAGTAGCTCGTCCGGCGCCAGCGCGGTCCAGGTCACCAGCCGATCAAAATCAACGAGGTGGACCGTTGCGTCCGCGGGCACCGACGGCAGGGCCGCCCGGACCAATTCACGCCGTGCGTATGCGGCGCCGCGCACCGGGAGCCGGACACTGTGCGGTTGCTGCATGACCCATGTCTGCAGCCAGTCCGCCGTAGTCTCGCCCACGCTCAGCCATACCGAGGCATAGGCCGCCTGCCAGTGCGCCAGTGCAGCCGTCAGCTGTGATCGGGTGTAGCGGTCCGCGCGCCGCTCCTGCAAGGTGGCTAATAAGATCGTCATCTTCATCCCTCCGTTTCCCCCTAATCATGCCACGTCGCGGCGACCGCAGGGATTACAAAAGCGTTAAGACACCCACGCTGCGTCAATTGCGACCAAGATCAGCGCAAAAACACGGTCGGTGTACCCTAATAATGTAAAATATACTTGTCATTTCGTTGGCTATGTCATACACTACAATCGAGGTGAACCGATGAAGAACACAAAGATGCGCGCTGCCCGCGCCGAACACGATCTCACCCAAGCAGAACTGGCCGACCGGATCGGCGTGACCCGCCAAACCATCGGTGCGATTGAAAAAGGCGACTACAACCCGACGATCCAGCTCTGTTTGCGGATCTGTAAGGCACTGAACAAAACACTTGATGACCTATTCTGGGAGGATTGACCATGACCACTCGCTTCGATGAACGCCAGATCCAACTTCAGCATCGCGGCTACCCTTGGGCACTAGCCGGCTTGATCGGGCTACAGCTCGGCGCTTTGCACGCTGAGCTCGTCTTAGGACACCCATTGTTCGCCAGTCAGCTGGGGCTGATCAGTGTCACGCTGGCCTTGACCGGCGGCGGCCTGATCACCTACTTCCTGCTAACGGATGCCTACCTTACCCCCACCAACCAAGGCCTGCTCCCGGTGCTGGCGCTCGTCTTATGGGCGCTGACTGGTCTTCAGATCCACCAGCTCGTCACCAGCACTGCACGCGGCACGCTCGATCCGCTGTGGGTGCACGGCCAGATCGGCGCCGGGGCGACGGCGTGGGCCCTGGTCCTCGCCGTCGGCCTTCCTGCCCTGACCGCGACCGGCAAGGCGATCGCAAATGGCACCTTGAGCTCACTGCGCCCGACCCCGCGACGGCTGGCTATCCTGATCGGCTGGGTAGGGCTTTTGGCGCTGACGCTGTGGGTGCGTGCCGGGCGCGCAGACGTCCACACCTCCGTCGGGACGACGGTGACCAACTTCCTCATGATGCTACTACCGCTGATCATCGTCGATGGGACCGTCCGTCACCACCGGCGACTGGCACTCGCGATCGCGCTTGCTTGGGCTGCGCTCTTGGGCTATCTACAACTATTTCACTGAGGAGGACGTGCTATGTTTGATGAACGTCAATTGACGGCCCGCCGGCGCGGCTACACCGGCGGCTTCTGGGGACTGCTAGGGCTACTGGGGGTCAACCAAACCAGGATCATGCTCGCCGACCACTCGCTGTTTGCCGATCAGTTCACCCTGACCATGTGGTGTCTCTTGCTTGTCATGACGCCGGTGACCTGTTACTTCATCCTCACTGGCGCCTACCTGCGCCCTCACCAAGGCGACGGCAGTCTGCTCGCCTTTGCGCTACTCGGGCTCGCCTGGTTACTGATGGCTGGCCAAGAGCTGTGGTGGCAAGTCACCCTTCATTACGGCCAGCCTCTGATCCACAACGGGCAGCTGACGGCTGACAGTGTCAGCGCGGCGCTGCCGCTGATGTGGGGCGTGATCGGTGGTGTCGCCGGCTTCCAGTGGTGGCGCAACCGTCACCCCAAAGCCGACTAGCGCCCGCATGAGGCCACCAGTCTCTCCCATCGACCCAGCCGACGATCGTCCGCGATAACAAGTTGCTTGCGCAATCACCCAGGACTTGGCGCCTGTCAGCCATACGATGCGTCTCGCAGCGGCAGATCGGCCAGTCGATGCCTGAATGATTGCCCGGGAAATAACCTGCCCCGCGACTTGCCCAAAGAAGCCTGCGCGGCGAATGACAAGCCGCCGGTCTGGGTGCAGACCCCGTTTGCCAGGCGCTCAGCCCCTCCAGTCGCACCTAGGGCCCTCATGCTTGACGCGCAACAAAACTCGTCGCCGCTTAGGCTAGTCACCCGACGGGCCACCGCGTATCATGAAGGCGAATCGTGAATCGGAGGGATCATCATGACACCACTTGGCACCAACCTACAAGCCGCACGGCAGGCGCACCACCTCACGCAACAGCAAGTCGCCGACCGGCTCAACCTCACCCGGCAGACCATCTCAGGATGGGAGACCGGCCGCACTTACCCAGATCTGGAGAGCCTGATCAAGCTCTGCGACTTGTTCGCCCTTTCGTTGGACACCTTAGTTCGTGCAGACCATGGCTTCGTCACCGACTTGACGCAAAAAGCGCGCGGCCTCAAAGTCGCGCGCCAGAGTTACTGGGCGACGATGCTCGCGTCAGCACTCCTATGTCTGCTATTGATGGGCCACATTTTTCACTGGCCCGGCATGCGGCTGCCCCAGCTGAGCTTCTCGCTTCTCGTGATCTTGACCAGTGCCATCACCGTCGTCAGCCAATTCGTGCGCACGCGCTACTGGCACCTCGTCCGCCCACATGTGCCACCCTTAGTCTGGCGGCTGATCGCCGTCTGCCTGCTATGGCTGGGCGTCGCCCTCGCCTACTTCTGGCGCAACGGGTGGCGCCTCGACAGTCTCGTCTTCATTGGAAGCGGCACCGCAACGGTGCTGATCGCCCTCATCTACAACTTGCGCCATCCGGATCGCGCCCACCCCGAGTGAGTCAGCCACGCCAAACAGCGCGCCTGAACGGCGCGCTGTTTGGCGTGGTCCGGGCTAACGAGGCCACCGTCCAGCCGCTTCCAGCGCCTGGACCGCCCAGACGATTCCCGTCTTGACGGCCAGTGCGATCACGAAGAATGCCAACACCGGTCCACCAACATACACCAACAGCATTGCGATAAACGCCATCAGATCACCTTCTTCGATAATGTGGTGACGCCAGTATCCCATAGCCGAACAGGCCTGTCTAGTTTGACGCTCGGCGGCGTTGCAGTGCGCGGAGTACCTGACCGACCAACGCGAGGCTCAAGCCGACGACGACGGTGATCCCGGCTACCCGTTGCCAAGTCGGGGCGAACTGGTGGAACAGCTCCTGCCAGATGATCTGATCTAGGCCACCAAGGTTGCCCAGCAGCGCAACGAACGTGCGTGAACCGGCGATCATCGCGCCTAGACCACCGAGAAAGGCGATCACGTAGGTCACCCGCCCGGCCACTTTGAACCAGCGTTGCCAGCTATGGCTACAGTACAGCATGATCGCCAAGACGATCAGCGCGAGGATCGCCCCGACGATCGCCGCAGTCTGGACCATCAAGGTCAGCATGGGATAGACCAGCCCCCACCCTTGCAACATCAAGTCACGGGTGATCTTAGTCTGTATCATGGTAGCGACCTTGGTCTCGGTCTGCTGGCGCATCGTGCCGCTATAGGCCAGCCCCTGGTCCTTGGCCGCCTTGACCAACTCGGCCGTGATTGCTTGGGTCAGGGGGGTCAGATCTAACGGTGTCTTGGCCGTTGAAGCGGTGGTCACGTATGCCGGCACCACCATCGGCGTGCGCGCTGGCACGGCGTTGAAGTTACTACTGATCGCCAAGCCAGTGCGCAGCGCCGCCTTCAATGCCGCTTCGGGCGTGACGTTGGTCGTCGCCTCGAGTTCTAACCCTTGGCCCTGCGCAACTGCCAGCGTCGCGTTATTGACCCGCGTCTGGATCGCTGCGAAGGCACGGCGATCCACTAAGACGCGGTATACCTGCGTCGGTCGCCCGAACGTCAGGGCAAAGCCAAGTCCAACTGCCCCGACGATTAGTAGCACACTGTACACCAAACTCCAAAAGCCGAGCCAGCCGCGGCTGATCGGGGTATATTTCGATTCTTGCATATCGGTATCCTCCGCCTTTATTATACATGAAACCCGCAGTATGCTGACCGCAAGCAAAAAACCAGCGCAAGTGCGCTGGTCCGTTCGCTGTGCTCATGGCATGTAGCGGTCAAGCCACCCCAGCACCACTTTGCGGTACTGGGTGGGCTGCTTATCGAGACTGGCCGCATGCTTCGCGCCTGGCACCAGCCAGAGGCGCTTAGGGGCCGTCGTTGCGTCGTAGCTACGCGTTGCCATGCTCGGCGGCACGAAGGTATCCGCTAAGCCATGGATGAAGAGGATCGGCCGGGTGTTGCGCCGCAGCGCCGGGATCGTCGAGGCGGTAAAAACGTTGTAGCGTGCCCGGATCGTCGCAGTCAGGGCGACTAGCGGGACCAAGGGGTAACGCGGGATCCCAAACTGACTCTTGGCCTGGTAGCTCAGTTCGTCCATGATGCTGGTGTACCCGCAATCCTCGATGATCGCCTGGACTTGCTGCGGCAGTCGTTCCCCACTCAGATACATCACGGTCGCCCCGCCCATCGATTCCCCGTACAACGCGATCTGGCTCGCGCGCCCGGTGCGGTCGATCAATCGATCCAACCACTTGAGGTAATCGAGTCGATCGACCCACCCATAGCCGACGTAATCCCCCTGCGAGCGGCCATGGCCACGGTCATCTGGGGCCAGTACATTATAGCCGGCTGCGTGAAACAGCTGGATCTTCGCGGCCATCTCTTGGCCAGACCCCATGTAGCCGTGCGCGATCACGACCGTGCGCGCAGTCGCCTTGGCGGCTGGCACATAGGTGGCGACCAACTTAAGGTCACTGGCCGCCGCTTGCATATGCCAAGTTTCCTGGGGGACCGACTTCAACCACCGTTCCGCGTCGCGTTCCAGCTTGCTGTGCGTGTTCGCCAAGAACGTCTTGTGCGCCGGGACGAAGGCGTAGTCATAGAAGTACAGGCACGCCCCTAGCGTGCCTGCCGCGACCAGCATCCCCATCAAACTTGCGATCAGTGTGCCCTTCCGGTGCTTCATCTCGCCACGCCCCTTTCTGTCGAACCCCCATGTTAGCGGACCACGACGATTTCGTCAACGGCCTATACATTTTTCTCATTTTCGAGTCGTTTTGTTTTGCCTGGAATGCGTTTTCTGCTAGACTGTTTGCAGAACCGTTGAAGGGGGGCAAAACTATGGATAGAGACAGCCTGCTTGCAGGCTTCATCGATGTGTATTTCGGCTCGATCAAGAACGTCGAGACCCTGATCTCACGCCCGGTCGCCGAATACCGCTTGTCGTTCGAGCAATACCAGATCCTGCACGACATCGCGCACAATCAAGTCACAAGTTTGACCGAGATCGTGCAGCGACGCGGCGTCACCAAACCGGCGATCGCACGCCAGTTGGGGATGCTGCGTTCACTGGGCTATGTCACGCAGACCGTATCACCGCAAGACAAGCGCCGCCACATCTTGATGCTGACGCCAGCTGGTCGCCGCGCTGAAAAAGCGGCTGAACAGGCGGCACAAGCAGAATTCGACCGGTGGATCGAGGTCTTGGGTCAAGCAAAACTGGAGACATTGCTCAACATGCTCGAAGAGGCCAGCACCAAGCTCTTCGTCTCCTGACCTGATTCAAGTGTGGTGTGGGGACCGCGCTTTTTTTTTGCTCAAAATCGCTTGGGGAGCAACCGGACTGTGACGTGGAGCGGGGCCTTCACGTCCGGGATCCGCACGCTGGCAGTGACCTGGGCACCGGTGAACGTCGCACCGTCCGGGGTCACGTAAGTCAGCCCCTTGGCGGCGATCGGTGCCACCGCAAAGGTACGCGCCGCCGGCAACGCCTGGACTGGCCAGCCAGTGCTGTCACCAGCGCCGGCAGCGAGCGTCCGCTTCGCCAATGTCAAGCGCGCGCTGGGGTGCCATGTCCCGCTCACCTGCGTGATCGCCAGCTCCCCCGCCGTCACCCGCAGCGTCGCGTGCAACGTGAAGCCCAACGTCGCGCTCGCATGGGCCTTCCCATTCCGCTTCAGGCGGACCCGGCCCGTCACGGTCAACTGCTGTTGCTGCGTAACCGCTAGATCAAAGTCGCTTGAGACCGCCTCATCCCCACTCACGCGAACAAGAACTGCCGCACGCGGCGCCCGGCCTTCCCCGATGGTCGCAGTGGCGACAGTCTCGCTCGTCGGGCCACTCACCTGCGGCCAGATCACGATTCGGGCCCCGATCGCAAGTAGCGTGATCAGCCCAAAGCCCAGCCCCAGAATGCCCCATTTGGTCTTCGTCATCAGCCTGCCTCCTTATGTCGCCCTTCGACATCAGCCCTACCGCCGCGAGCCTTATTCACGTGTTGGCTCGAAGCGCCCTCGGATCCATGACCCGAGAGCGCTTCGACGCCTTTAACCGAGCACTGTCTGGATCCCGCTCGGCAACTGACTGGGCGTCTCGACCAGGCCCATCGCACCGGCACCATTCAGCTCGGCCGCGTCGCCGAAGCCATAGAGGACACCGAGGGTCTTGACTTGATTGTTCACGCCCCCTTGCATATCGGTGTCGCGATCCCCGATCATCAAGCTCGATGCGAGCGGTGCCTGTGCCTGATCCAGCGCATAAGCCAACACTGCAGTCTTCGAGCTACGGATCCGCTCGTCCATCGTCGCCCCATACATCCCGGCGAAGTAGTGGCCCAGATCAAAGTGAGCCGCGATCTTATCGATCATCACCTCAGGTTTGGCCGAGGCGATGTTCAACTGGTAGCCCGCTTCTTGGAGCTGCGCCAGCGTCTGCTCAATGCCAGGATACAACGCCAGCTCGTAGATCCCCTGGTCGAGATAATAGGTCTGGTAGTGCGTGATCGTCTCCGCGACCGCGGCCGGCGTCAGCGTCGGGTAGTAACGGTTCAGGCTCGCAGTCAACGACGGCCCGATGAACTTCCGGTACGTCGCATCGTCCAGCGGCGGCAGCTGCATCGCCTTGAGCATATACTTGATCCCACCGACGATTCCGCGTTCAGAATTGGCGATCGTCCCGTCAAAGTCAAAGAATAAGTGTTTCAAGAGTCTCTCCTTCACATCTGCGTCTGCCTCGACTTCACACCAAGGCGCCTCTGCCATGATAACTGCTCCCTGTAGTCCTGTCAAAACAAGCAGGCGTCAAGCAGTTTTGGCCCACAACTCAACACGGCCCCGCGGCCCTCAAGGATCGAGGGCGACACGGGGCCGTGCTGACAAGGCTTGCTTGCGCGTTGGAACGCCGTGCGTAACGGCCAGACATGCGCTGATACGAGTGGTGCTTGTTGACGCAACCTGGTCGGGGAGCGTCGGGCCTTCATCACCGGCTGGTGATGACACTCGGTCGCGCTTGCTTATGCCCCAACCCCGCCGCGTGACGCACTCAGAGGCTGGCGATGCGTCGCCCCCGATCGGATCATTCACGCTCTGGTTGCGGGCGGCGCTGCAAGGCCTGTTTGAGCATGAACGGCGCGATCAGCGTCGTCAGGATGATCACGAGGATCACACTGGAATAAAAGTCACGGTGGAGCAGCTGCGCATCAAAGCCGATCTGCGCGACGATCAGGGCCATCTCCCCGCGCGAGACCATGCCCGAGCCGATGATATGCGCATCCGTCCAATCCATCCCGGCAAGTTTGGCCCCCGCGCCACATCCCAGCCATTTTGTCAGCAGGGCGAGCACCGTCAGGATCACGATGAAACCGAGGTCCTGGAACAGCCCAGTGAAGCGCATGTTCAACCCGATCGAGACGAAAAAGACCGGGATGAACACCGCGTAGCCGATCGCCTCAAGGGCGTGATCGACCTCCCGCCGGTAAGGCGTCTGTGAGATCCCAACGCCGGCGAAGAAGGCGCCGATCACCGCGGACAGGCCGAAAAAGTCAGCGAGATAGGCCATCCCCAAGCAGAGCAAGAGCGACATGATCGTCACACTGGCAGCCGGGATCAACCGCTCCGCGAGGTGCATCAAGAACGTGGCGGCCCACTTGACGACCAGGTAGATCACCCCGAAGTAGGCGACCTGTTCGACCAGCGTCAGCCACAGCGGCGCATCAGTCACGCTGGCGCCGGTCCCGAATACACCGACGGCCACGCTGAGGATGATCACCGTCAAGATGTCATCCACGACGGCGGCGCCGAGGATCGTCGCGCCACTGCGTGAGTCAAGGGCGTTCAATTCCTTGAGCACCTCTACAGAGATCGACACCGACGTCGCGGCAAAGGTGATCCCCAAAAACGCGGCGGCGACGAAAGAGAAGCCCCATAGTTCGCTGAAAGCGAAGATCACCGCGACAGGGACGATCACCCCGATCACTGCCACCATCACCCCGGGCCGAAAGTAACGCCGCAACAACGTCAGGTCCGATTCCAACCCGGCGATGAACATCAAGACGATCACCCCGATCTCAGCGAACTCGCTCACCATGTCCGTTGGCTGGACCCAGCCCAAAAGCGCTGGGCCGAGCAGCAATCCGGCCAGTAGCTGCCCGATCACTGCCGGGACGCCCAGCTTCAAGCTGAGCTGACTCAACAACAGCGTCGTCAATAAAATCAGTGCCAGTGTTCCCAGATACCCCATCCGTCTCCTCCTATGGCTTCAACCGTCCAGTCGGTCCAGTTGGCCGCACCAGCCACCGCTGGCCCGCTGTCACCCCGCCTTGATGTGCAGCCGAAGCGGTGATCGCGCCCGCGTGCGCACCGCTTCGGGCGGTGCGCCAGAACGAGGCGGCTCGTTCACCAACTTGGGCCCGCCCGGCGCGGCTATTTCAGTAGCAACTGGTAGGCGTTACGCTCCGGGACCGGTTCGTCCAGATAGACGATCCCGCGGTACGAGAAGCCGTTACCGGTGATGACATGCTGCATGATCACGTTTTGGGCATGCGTGTCGATGCGCACATCCCGGTAGCCCCGCGCATAGGCCTCCGTCAGCAGATTACTCATGAAGAACTGGCTGAGGTGCTGACCGCGGATCGCCGCGGACACCGCGAACCGGTGGATCATCATGTAGAAGTCCGTCCCGATCCAGCCGTCCCCATCGATACGGGTGTAGAACGGATCCGGCCCGTCAAGCAGGCTCGCGGTTCCGGCGACCGTGTCAGCGACGACCAGCAGACGATTCGTCCCTTTCGCGATGTCTGCCTCGACCGCCGCGCGGTCAGGATACGTCCCCTGCCACTGGTCGATCCCCTGCGCCTTGAGAAACGCGCGTGCGTCTTCGATGATGCCCATGATCGCTGGCACGTCGGCCGGTTGCCCTTGACGAACATAGATTGCTGGCATGTTGCCACCTCCAGGAAAGTTATAGGGTCTATTGTCGCGTATTTGCGATTAAAAATCAATGAGAATCGCACCACGGGTGGGGTGCCGCCACCAAAAAAAGCAGGCCCTAGGGTCTGCTCCGTTGGTTCACTCAGTCTTGCGGGGCCGCTTCGGCCAGCAACCGTGGGGCGTGGTGTGGGTGCCCGTGATGGCTGTCACAGCCAGGGTGTCGGTGATGTCGCCCCAGCCCAGCGCGAAGCTTGGCTTGTTTCGTGCGTTCTTTTTCGACCTTGACCTTCTGGTGCGCGACAATGATCTCTGTGGTCCCGACGATCGCCAGCGCGATCGGGATCACGTGAACGACCGCCAGTGCGACGAGCACTTCAGGCTTGGCCTTGATGACTTCACTGAACGTATGCACCGGCTCTTGCGCCGTGTCTGCGATCTGTTGGACTAAAGCGTGGGTCTCTTTGAGCATGTTCAACACCTCCTGCCTTCATTCTACCAGCTTCTGGACCAAAACCCAGCATGACCAGTTTCTTTTTCGCTACCGGTCTGCGGTCGCACGCAACCACTCACCCAAGTATTGGAAGTAATCCTCTGGGTTATCCAGCATCTGACCGTGGCCGGCGCCTGGCGTCACGTGCAACGTCGCGTCGGGGATCGTCTGGGCCATGCGCTCGGCCGCCGCTAGCGGCATCGTCTCGTGGCCGCCAAAGGTCAGATACGTCGGCACGGCGATCTGATGGATCTCCGCGCGGCGGTCCCAGTCCTTCAGCGCCCCGACCATCACGAATTCATTGTCACCTTGGAAGTAGTTGTACACCGGTGTGCCTTGGATCGAGATCAGGTGGCGCGGTTGCGGGTCGGCCGCGTGGTGCAAGTAGTGTTCCCCGAGCGTGGCGACCAAGCCCTGATAGCGCGCGTCGTCGAAAGCATGGCGCGCCTCGACGTCTTTCATGTACGCGACGTCTGCCGCGCTGAACATCGCATCGCGGATCGCGTTGATATTAACGATATACTCATCTAGATTGTCGATCATCGAGCTCAAGATCAACCCACGCAGGTGCTCGCCGTAGCGCAGCGCGTACTCGATCGCGAGCACGCCGCCCCAACTCTGCCCGAGCAGGAAGAAGTGATCGAGGTCGAGTTGCTGCCGCACGGCCTCGACTTCGTTCACATAGTAGTCGATGTTGAGAAACTGCGAGCGGTTCGCGGGATCCGTCCAATCTGGTTGATCGGAGAACCAGCTGCCGAGCTGGTCATAGCGGGTCACCTGCACCCGGTACGGGGCAAGGCGCTCCGCGAAGTTCTCGAAGACTTGGTTGTTGCCGCCGGGGCCACCGTGTAACGTCATCAGCTGAATATCGCCGGTGCCGCGGGTCTGGGTCCAGAGGTGATACCCGTTATCGAGGGTGACAAAATGAGTGCCGTTCGGGGCTGTTTGCATACGCACACTTCCTATCTTGTTTGTCCTCCACTTTAGCCTTTCTCTAAACGCGATGCAATCCGCTAAAGTTTGGGTTAATTCAAGCGCGCGTGCAGCCGTTCCCCGGTGTGATTCGTTACAATAGAATCAAGAACGGAGATGATGCCTGATGACGCCGACCACCGATCCGACCACCGGCTTGACGCAAGCCGAAGTGGCCGCCAAGACCCGTGCAGGTGAGCATAACCTGCCGATGAAGCCCCTAACGCGCAGCGTGGGCCAGATCATTCGCCAAAACACGCTGACGCTGTTCAACTTCGTCAACCTCGCACTGGGCGTCTTGATCTTCACCACCGGTAGCTACAAGAATCTGCTGTTCCTTGGCGTGGCGATCATCAATACCGCCATCGGCACCTTCCAGGAGATCCGGAGCAAGCGCCGCATCGATGCGATGAGCATCCTCGCCGAGACCCCCGCGCGCGTGCTGCGCGACGGCCAGTGGCAGGCGATCCCGCAGGCCAAACTCGTCTTAGGCGACCTGCTTGAACTGCGCCGCGGTGCCCAGGTGCCGGTAGACGGTCAGGTGGCGTCGACACACGGGATCGAGGCCGACGAGAGCCCCTTGACGGGTGAGTCGCATCCGATCACCAAGCATGAAGGCGATCCGCTGCTGTCCGGTAGCTTCATCGTCGCAGGTTCCGCGCACATGCAAGTCACTGCCGTTGGGGCAGACACCTTTGCCGCGAAGCTCGCCCTGGAAGCCAAGGCAGAGAAAAAAAGTCAAAGCCAGCTGCTGGCAACGATCAACCGCATCATCCGCATCCTCACCTACGTCCTGATCCCGCTGGGCACCGCCCTGTTCGCCGTGTCGATGATCCGGCGCGGCAACTACGACCGCGCGATCCTGTCGACCAGCGCGGCGATGATCGGGATGATCCCGGAGGGCCTGGTCTTGCTGACTAACGTGGCGCTGGCCGTCGGGGCGCGCAACCTAGCCGCCAAGCGCGTCCTCGTGCGGGCACTGCCTGCGATCGAAGCGCTGGCGCGCGTGGACGTGATCTGCCTCGATAAGACGGGCACGATCACCAGCGGCCAACTGCGCGTCGCCGCGGCGCATCCCGCCCCAGGCGTCACCAGCGAGACGCTGACCACCGCCGCCGCCGCGATCACCTATGCCTTGAACGACGACAACGAGACGGCGCTGGCGATCAAAGCTGCCTACCCCGCCCCGAGTGCACCGGCACTTGACACGGTGCCCTTCAGCTCCGCCCGCAAGTGGTCCGGTGCCCGCTTTGCCGAGCGTAGCCTCGTGATGGGCGCCCCGGAATTCATCTTCGGTGCACAGCTCGACCCCGCGGCCGCGCACCAGATTGCTGCGGCGACCGCCGCTGGGTACCGCGTCATCGCCATTGCCAGCGTCCAGCCACCGCTCACCGCCCCACTTCAGGGGTTGCAGCTGCTTGGCTGGCTCACCATCACCGATGAAGTGCGGGAGACTGCAGCCGCCACCTTCAAGTTTTTCGGCAGTCAAGGCGTCGCACTCAAGGTGATCTCGGGTGACAACCCCGTCACCGTCGCCAACATCGCCAAGCAAGCGGCCCTGCCCGGCGCATCGCGTGCCCTCGACATGACGACGATCGCCGCAGACGCAGATTTCCACCCGCTCGCCCGTGACTACAACGTCTTCGGTCGTGTGACCCCTGACCAGAAGAAGCGCCTGATCGCCGCGATGCAAGACGACGGGCACACCGTTGCGATGACTGGCGATGGCGTCAACGATGTGTTGGCCCTGCGCCAGTCCGATTGCGGCATCGCCATGGCCAGCGGCGCCGAGGCGGCCAAGAGCATCGCCGATTTTGTCCTGCTCGACTCGAACTTCGACGCGATGACCGGCGTGCTCAACGAAGGGCGCCGCGTGATCAACAATATCGAGCGCGTCGCCTCGATGTACCTGGTCAAGACGATCTTCTCTGTGATCCTGACTGCGATCTTCGTGTTCATGAACTTCGACTACCCGATCACGCCGATCAACTTGACGCCGGTCACCGCGATCACCGTCGCGATCCCATCGTTCTTCTTGACGTTGGAACCCAATTTTGACCGTGTCACCGGCCAGTTCATGCAAAAAGTCATGACCATCGCAGCCCCCGCCGCCTTGGCCGTCGTCGGCTACACATTGGTCATGACTTGGGTCGAGTCCTTCTTCGGCTTGTCGTTCGCCCAGACGTCCACGCTGGTCGTCTTCATGATCGGCGTGATCTCATTTCACGTCCTGCTCTTGGTCTCTCGACCCTTCAATCGCTACAAACTCGCGATGCTCATCATGATCGCCGTTGCGTTCTTCGGCACCTTCTTCATCGTCAACGGCATCTTCTCACTCGCCAACCTCTGGCGTTGGGACCTAATGCTGATCTACTTGCCGGCCCTTGCCTCGAGCGTACCGGTCTACTACCTCCTGCAAGAGTTCCTCGGCCGCCGCATCCTCTCACGGATCAACTGGCGGTGAGACGGTCATCATCGCAATGGCCCCGTATGGCTCGCTCAGCGCCACCCCGTGGCCTTTGATAGGGCCCCAACCCCAACGCGCCGCCTCCCAGGTCTCTGGCAGGCGGCGCGTTGGGGTCTTATTCAATTCGCTTGCGGGTTGGCGACGATCAAGACGTCGCACGGCGCGTTTTCAACGACGAAGCTGGCGACCGAACCGATGAACATCCGTGTGACCATCTTCTTACTGCTGCGGCCTAAGACAATCAGACTGGTCTGGTAGTCCTTCGGGGCATCATAGGCGAGCACGCTGCGCCGACTGCCGAAGCGCAGGTGGATCGCGACATCGAGTCCCTGGGCCTGCAGCGGCGTCGCGATGTCCGTCAACTCTGCTTCCGCGCGCTGTTCGGCGTTGTACAGGATCTTACCATCCACGCCGGTCGTCGACGCCAGCCCCATGTGGTACTGGCGCGTGTCGATCACATGGAGAAGATCGATCCCACAGCCACGGGCTTGGGCGATCGCGACTGCCTTGGCGAGTGCCTGATCAGACGCTTCCGATCCATCTAGTGCCACTAAGAGCCGTTCATTCATGCCGACACGTCCTTTCTTGACTCGCGGCGGGCCACCCCGCCTCTACCCTAGTTGTAACACACTGGGCGTCACAGAGGGAAGTGAGCTGAAGGGGTGTCACAACCGCGTCTACACCTGCCGATCACGCGATCAGCCAACCACACATTGCGTGAAGGCCCTCGATCGCTTCACTACCCACCGCTGCCGATCATCAAAAAAGCCACCCGCCGGGGGTGGCAAGCGTTCAGTAGTACCGCGAGTGGTTGAAGAAATTGAGGCGCGCAACGATCGTGTTCGGATCACACTGACTGCTTGGCAGGACCCAGAGGCCGATCGAGGAAAGGTCCTTCATGATGAAGTTCGTCACGGCGATCTCGGCTTCCGCTGGATCCACGGCAAAGCCGGCGTCCTTGGCGGCCTGTAATGCGACTTCCACGTCGATGGTGACCGTGTCGACGAAGTGGGTCTTCAGCTGGTCATAGACCGCCTCGACCTGCGTGTTGACATAGGCTTCGACGGCCTTGAAGACCTTGGCGTTCTTGGCTTGCAAGTCATAGTAGCGCGTCACTAAGTGGTTGTTGTCGATTTCCATAATGAACCCCCTTACGTCCCATAAGCTTACCGTGATTATGCGTTAATTAAAAGAAAAATATTTGGCCAGATGAGAATCCGTTAAAAAAACTCGCGCACAAAAAGTAAGTCGTGTATAATATGGGTTACTGATTTTTCCATAAGGGAGGAAAACACATTGAAGAAATGGTTGCTTGCACTGGCTAGTGTCGTTCTGCTCGGGGCGTTGGCGGCTTGCGGCAGTACATCCAAGACCAGTGATTCCAACGAATTGAAGCTCGTCACGCCTGGCACCCTGACGATCGGCCTGGAAGGCACCTACCAGCCTTACAGTTACCACGAGGACGGCAAGCTGACCGGCTTCGAAGTCGAACTCGGCAAGAAGGTCGCCGCTGACCTGGGACTCAAGGTGAAGTTCGTCGAGACCAAGTGGGATTCCTTGATCGCCGGCCTGGACGTCAACAAGTACGATCTGATCCTGAACAACGTCGCCAAGACCCCAGAGCGCGCGGCCAAGTATCGCTTCACCAGCGCCTATACCTCTGGCAAGTCCCAACTCGCCGTCAAGAAAGACAACACGTCGATCAAGACGATCCAAGACATCAAGGGCAAACAGATGGCGCAGAGCGTGACCTCGAATAACGCCCAGAACGTCAAGAAGCTCGGCGCGACCATCGTGCCCGTCGACGGCTTCGCCCAGTCCGTCGCCTTGATCGAACAGGGGCGCGCAGACGGGACGGTCAACGAGGCCGCGTCCTTCTACGCTTACTTGAAGCAAAAGCCAGACGCGGACATCAAGCTGATCGAAGTCGGTTCGGCGATCACCGCTAACCCGGCGCGCGGGCTGTTGCGCAAAGATGAAGCCCCGCTGCAGAAGAAAGTCACCGCTGCGATCGATAAGCTTCGCCAAAACGGGACGCTCGCTAAGTTGTCAAAGACCTACTTCGGTGGCGATATCACCGACTGATCCACCGCCCGGCTCAGCCGGGATACATAAGCATTAAGGAGGCTCCATATGTCCGCATGGCAAATCGTCACCAAGTCGTTGCCTGACTTGCTCGCGGCGATGCTCAAATATACGCTCCCGATCACCGTCATCTCGTTCGTACTGGGCCTAGTGCTCGCCGTCCTCGTCGCCTTGGTCCGCATCTCGCCGTCCCGCAAACCAGGGATGCGCGCACTCAAAGGCGTGACGTGGTTCTACGTCTGGATATTCCGCGGGACGCCCCTGCTCGTCCAGTTGTTCCTGGTCTTCTTCGGGCTCCCCTACCTCAAGGTCAACGGCCACGTGCTGATCGAGCTGAACGCTTGGACCGCCGGGATCATGACCTTCGCGCTCAACACAGGGGCTTACGCCTCCGAGACCATCCGCGCCGCGATCCTTTCGGTGCCGACGACTCAGTGGGAGGCCGCCAAGGCGCTTGGGATGCGCAAGTCGCTGATCCTCCGCCTCGTGGTCCTGCCTCAGGCGGCGCGCATCGCCTTGCCGCCATTGTCCAACAGCTTCATCAGTCTGATCAAGGACACGAGCCTGGCCAGCGGGATCACCATCATCGAGATGTTCCAAGTCAGCCAGCAGTTCGCCGCACTGTATTATAACCCGCTCGTCTCGTACAGTCTGGTCGCCTTCTTGTACCTGATGCTGACGACGCTTCTCACCGGCGCGCAATGGTGGTTGGAAAAACGCACCAGCCGCTACCTCGAACCCGAAAATGCCTAACCTAACAGGCCGTCGACTGACTCCAGTCGGCGGCCTGTTGTGTTCTTCTTACTGCGGCGCCGCTGGTAACGTCAGGCCAAGCGTCGTCGCGCACCACCGCCGGCCACTGGGGGTCACCGAGACCGCCCGCGCCGGGCCACGGGTGAGGACCTCGCGCGCCTCAAGCGCGACCAGCATCGCGTGGCCGACCGCGCCACCGAGGTGGTAGCGCCGCTGGCTCCAATCCAGACACCGGACGGTCAGCTGTCGGGACTGCTGCGCCAAGGTCGCTGGCTCGATCGCCAGCGTCCGCTGGAGCCATCCCTCTCCGGCAGGGGTCAACACGAACCGTTGCGCCACAACGCGCAACAGCCCTTGCGCCTGCATCGCGTCACAGATCGCCACACCGACGGTCCCGGCCAGATGATCGTAACAGGTCCGCGCGTACGCTAGCGCGGCGGCGGGCCGACGGCGGCTCAGTGCCTGGACCGGTCGGGCAGGCACCAGCCCACTCAGTGTCTCGAACGCAGCCGCCACCGTCGGGTCCGCCAGCATGAAGTAATGGTGCCGTCCCTGGCACGTGGTGGTCACCACCCCTAGCTCGACGAGCTTGTGCAGGTGGTAAGTCCCTGTCTGCGGGGTCACCCCACCAGCCCGCGCGAGCTCCAGTGCCGTGTGCGCCTGGCCGTCCATCAAGAGATCCAAGAGGCGCCCCCGCGTCGGGTCGGCGAGCAGCCGGGCCAGTGCGCTCACATCTGGTAATTCTGGCATCCGAGTTCCTTCTTTCGGCCCGAGCGCCATATTTCGATGGCACTCGAATGGTTTTGGGGTTATCTTAGCAAAAAGAAAGAAGGAACGCTATGCTGATCGATCACACAACCACTAAGACTTACTTCGCTTACCCGATCTTCCTCGTCGGTTACCAAGACGCGCAGTTCGGGGCCAATGTCACCACTTGTAGCTCAAGCTACAGCCTCGGTGATATGTTCTGCTTCGGGCTCGGGGCGACCGGTCACGCGGCTGCTCAGATCCAGCGCACCGGTGTCTGCACGATCAACTGGTTGCCCGCTGACGCCCTGCCGCAACTTGAATACGCGGGGTTTCACCACGCGACGGCCAAGCTCGCTGGCGGCCAGTTTCCGCACACCACAAGCGAGGCCGGCCCGTTGCTCACTTCGGCCTTCGCCGCCTTGAGCCTGCGTATCGACAGTGCGGTGACGACCCACGGCGCCGTCAACTTCACTGCGACGATCACCCACCGATACGTTCAAGCGACGGCCATTCATAACGGTCAACTCGACGTGCTCACTCTGGCGCCGCCATTGTTTGCCGGCGACGGCCATCAGCGCGTCTACCGTACGCTTGCGCCAGGCCATCAGGCGTTGGGCGCGTTCTCACCAGACGCACAATGATCGCTCACCACGCTGGCCATCCAAGCGCCGGGAGTCCAACCGTCACCCGCGGGATAACAAGCAGTGTGCGAGGGCCCAGGCCAACGCTTCGATCACGCCAGGTGGCCCCACGCATTATCGCCCGAACTTGCGTCTCCGTCCCCTCATGCAGTTCTCACTCTGCTATAATGAGTCCATCCCCGGCGTTCAGACGCCGACGCAACCGAAAGGAGCATCACTATGCCTGCTACATCTTTGCCCCGCGCGCCAGTGGACCCACGGCTGACCTGGGACCTGACCGCGATCTACCCGAACGACACCGCCTTTGAGGCGGCGATCAGCCAACTCAAGGCACTCACCGCCGATTTTACCCGGATGTACCAAGGACGCCTGACCGCTGCACCGGTGATCATCGATGCACTGGCCGACTACGCCAACATCGAGGCCATCGTCGATAAACTCGCCCACTACGGGACCCTGCCAGCTTCGGCGGACACGACCGACGCGGCGGCGGCCGCGCGGGCCAACCGGACCGAGGCCCTGCTGGCCGCAACGGAAGGCCAGCTGACCTTCTTTACCGCCGAATTGCAGCAACAGTCCGATGCGATCCTGGATGAAGCAGCGGCCGGCGACGTCGATCGCGCGGCGTTCATCCGCCACATCAAGCTGGGCAAGGCCCAGGCCCTCGACCCCGCCGCGGAAAAAGCGCTGGCCGAGCTCAGCCCCGCATTGAACGCGCCGAGCGCCATCCGGAGCCAGAGTATTTTTGCCGACATGGACTTCGGCAGCTTCGAGGTCGACGGCACGACCTACCCACTGTCCTTCGTCTTGTACGAAGAGGAATACCAGAAGCATCCGAACACCAAGGTGCGGCGCGCGGCCTACCACCAGTTCTGCAAGACGCTGGCCCAATACCAAAACGCGATGGCGGCCGGTTACTACAATCAAGTCGCCAAGGAAAAGACGCTGGCGACAATGCGCGGTTATGACTCCGTGATCGACTACCTGCTCGCACCGCAGGAAGTCACCCGCGACATGTTCGACCGTCAGATCGACGTGATCATGAACGAACTCGGCCCCGTGATGCGCCGCTATGTCACCCACATCAAGCAACTGTGGGGACTTGACCACATCGGCTACACCGACCTGCAGATCGACCTCGACCCTGAGTTTGCGCCTAAGGTCACCCTTGACCAAGCGCCGAAGTACATCGAAGACGCGATCGCGCCACTCGGCCCGGACTACCAGAAGCTGATCATGCGCGCCTTTCCCGAACGCTGGGTCGACTTTGCCCCGAACGCCGGCAAGGAATCCGGTGCATTTGCCACCGAGCCATATGGGGTGCATCCGTATGTCCTGATGAGCTGGAGCGACACGTTGCCGGCCATCTACACCCTCGTCCACGAGCTCGGTCACGACGGCCAGATGGCCCTGACCTCTGCCGCACACGGGATCCTCGGTGTCTATCCGTCGACCTACATCGTTGAAGGCCCATCGACGTTCCATGAGTTGCTCCTGACCCACAGTCTGATCGAAAAAGCCACCGAGCCGCGCATGAAGCGCTTCGCCTTGAGTCGGCTGCTGTCGGATACCTACTTCCACAACTGCGTCACGCACCTGTTGGAAGCGGCGTTCCAGCGCGAAGTCTACAAGCTGATCGACGCCGGCGAGTCCTTCGATGCCGCCAAGCTCAACGCCCTCAAAAAAGGCGTTCTGCATCAGTTCTGGGGCGATGCAGTCGACCTTGACGACGGGATGCCAGAGCTGACCTGGATGCGCCAGTCGCACTACTATATGGGGCTGTACTCCTACACATACTCCGCCGCAATGGTCGTGTCCACCGGCGCCTACCTGCGTGTGCGTGAGCTCGGTCAGCCTGCCTTGGATGATTGGAAAACTTTCCTAGCCCTGGGCGATTCCATGCCGCCAGTCGAGGAAGCCCGCGTCGCGGGGGTCGACATCACCACCCCGCAGGCACTGCGCAACTTGGTCCACTTCTTGGACGAAACTGAACAACAGATCGAAGCGCTGAGCGCCGAGATCGGCTAACTTTGAGCGAGGTGCAGGCCCAGTGGCTGCGCCTTTTTCTGTGCGGTGCCCACACCAAAAAACCGGGCAGCCCACCCGGCCCCCGGTCACATGCGGTATCAGTTCAACAAGCCGAGGTCGTCGAGTTGGTGGGCCGCCCGCAAAAGCGGGCGCACCGCGTCCGACTGCGGCGCACACGTCTCCGGTGCCGCAGCCCGCTGGCGGTTGAGGTGAAACAGTAGCCGCAAGCGGACCGGCAGTGTCTTAGGCTCGACGCGGCCCCGAAAGTAGAAGAACTGCGGGGACTGCGCGCAGCGCTCGAAGGTGCGCGCCCGGATCCGCTCAATATTCACCTGCTCGTCAGCCAGCATCCCAGTCCCAAACACCAGCAGGTACTCCGGCAGGACCGCGGCATACTGGCGATAAAACCGCGTGAAGCCCCCGACCTTATCGCCCCATAGGTGACCCCCATAGACGACCAACTTGGCCGCCGCCAGTTCGGCGGCGGTGATAAACTTGCTATCGATCACTTCGCAGTGGAACTCACGCGCGATGTGCAGCGCATATTGTTGCGTGAAGCCGGTCTGCGAGGTATAGACGATCACCATTTTGGCCATGCGCGAGCTCCTTTCCTGTCTTGTCATCACTCCTGTATTATAACAAGTTGTCACATGGCGACTCAATCTTCTGGCCGGTTTGTCATCAAAACGATAATTTAATTGTCTGCAATCGAAATACTGACGCGACTGTGTTACACTAGGGTCAACTAGTGTGAAGGAGGAGTTTCTATGCAAATCACGCGTCATGGCGCCCCACAACAGACGGTCGGTGAACCCCCGATGATCGGCCGGACACTACCAGACTTCACGGTGACCGCCGCTGACGGTCAGCCGCTGACCCGCGCGGCGCTGAACGGACAGTACACCCTGATCAGCGTTGTGCCAGACATCAACACCCGGGTCTGCAGCATCTCGACCAAGAACTTCAACCAGGCGATGGAAGGGTTCAACACCGTCGGTTTCTACACGGTCTCGACGAACACCACCGACCAGCAGCAGGACTGGTGCGCCGCTGAAGACGTTCACCGCATCCAGCTTGTCTCGGATGCCGCCGGCGAATTCGGGACGGCACTGGGGCTCCTAGTCCCGGACAATCACACGGATGCCCGCAGCGTCTGGGTCATCGACCCGGCCGGCAAGATCGTCTACCGTGAATTGGTTCTTGAACAGACGGATGAACCGGACTACGACGCCGCGCTCGCCTACCTCGAAGCACACAGCCACTAAGCACCGCCCCCCAAAAGCCAACAAGACCCGAAGCGATCGTGCTTCGGGTCTTGTTGGCTTTTGAGGCGGATCGGGCGACTACCTCAAGGACAGTCGATCATCTCGGGCAGTGGCTGATAGATCGGGTGCCATTGCGCAGCCAAGACTGTCTCGGCAACGTCTGTGACGGGCTGTCGATTCAGTCCTTCGGCGACAGCCGCAGTCGCCACTGCGATCGCCACCGTCTTGGAGAATTCATCGAGCTTCGCGACCGGCGGCAGGACCGGGGCGCCCGGCACACTAGCATCGACCAACCCACTCAAGCTGTGCGCAGCTGCCTCGATCATCGCATCCGACAGCCGGCTGCTGTCCACGGCGATCGTGCCCAGCCCCAGCCCGGGGTAGATCAGTGCGTTATTGGCTTGCCCGATCTCGTAAGTGATCCCGTTGTAGGTGACCGGCGCAGACGGGATCCCAGTCGCGACAAGCGCCCGTCCCTCGGTCCAGCGGATCAAGTCCGTGGCACTGGCTTCGATCAGCTTGGTCGGATTAGAGATGGGGAAAATCACCGGCCTTGCGGTATGCGCCGCCATCTCACGGATCGCTTTTTCCGTGAAGGCGCCGGGCTGCGTCGAGGTGCCGACCAGCACCGTCGGGTGAACAGCTTCGACCACTGCCTCCAGCGACGTCAGCGTGTCTGGCGCGCTGAATTCTGTCCGCTTGCGGGCAAACGGTCGCTGGGCCGGTGTCAGGCTCGGGTCGTCTTCAAACAGCAGCCCCTGCTTGTCGACAAGGTAAAAATGCTGCTTGGCCTCAGCCGGTGCCATCCCCGTCTGTAGGAATGCCGCATAGATGCGGGCGACGATCCCAGCGCCTGCAGTCCCGGCGCCGAAGCACAAGTAGACTTGATCGGCCAAGGCCTGACCCGAAATGCTCAGCGCGCCGAACAGGCCGGCCAGAACGATGATCCCCGTGCCTTGAATATCATCGTTGAAGGTCGTCAACTGCCCCCGGTACTGCTCGAGCAGTGCCGCCGCGTTGGCTCGCCCAAAGTCCTCCCAGTGCAGGTAAAGGTGCGGGAACACCGCGGTCGCGGCCTCAACGAACCGGTCGACAAAGGCCCGGTATGCGGCGCCGGACACTCGCGGCTGACGCAACCCAAGGTACAGCTCGTCAGCCAAAAGCGTCTGGTTCGTCGTCCCGACGTCCAGCACGACCGGCAGCACCTGCGACGGGTCGATACCGGCTGCGGCCGTGTAGACCATCAGCTTGCCCACCGCGATGTCGACCCCTTGCGTGCCCCAGTCACCGATCCCCAGGATCCCTTCGGCGTCGGTAACGACCAGCAGGCGGATATCGCGCCCGTTAGCCGCATGGCGCAGCACGGTCTGAAAGTCCGCCGTGTCGGTGATCCTCAGGTAGGTCGCATTTTGGGGCTCGATGAACAGCGCACTGTACTGCTCGATTGTCTCCGCAATGGTCGGATCATAGACGACCGGCATGAACTCACTGAGGTGTGCCGAGAACAGCTTGTAGAACAAGACGTGATTGACGTTGAACAACTGCATCAAAAACAGCCGCTTCTCTAGGGCGTTGGCTTTGCGTTGATACTGTGCGTACGCCTGGCGCACCTGCTGGTCGAGCGTCTGGATCGCTGGTGGCAACAAGCCGTTGAGCCCATACCGATCGCGTTCGGCCTGGGTAAAGGCAGTTCCTTTGTTCAAAAACGGGTCATGAAGCAACTGTTGCGGTGTGATGTGCATGTGGCGCCTCCCGATCGATTAATGGTTCCAGCTTACCGCGGGCAAAAAAAGATAGTCAAACGGCGTATTTGTGATACGCTACGTTTATATGAGTAAGAGGAGGACACGATGAACACCCGGGACCTGGAATACTTCGCTGAACTGTGCACCATCAAAAGCTTCTCGCAAGTTGCCGCCCACTTCGGCGTGACGCAACCGACCATCACGATGGCACTCAAGCGCCTGGAGCGGCATTACGGCGTGACCCTGATCGACCGCGACCAGAGCCATGCCGGCATCAGCGTGACGCCGGCTGGCCAGCAGCTTGCTGCGCGCGTGCAGGTGATCATCCAGCAGCTCACGGCGGCAGAGGCCGAGCTGGCCCGGGCCGAAGCGGCGAAGTTGCAGTTCGGTCTGCCGCCGATCATCGGCAGTGTCCTATTCCCCCGGCTGGCGGCCCAGCTTTTGGCGGCCGGCTTGATGACCCGGCTTCAGCCGCACGAAGCCGGGTCTGACCAGCTGCTGGCAGACCTCCGCGCCGGCCAGCTCGACCTGGCGCTACTGGGCTCGACGGCGCCACTTCAGGTCCCTGGGGCCCGCGTGACGCCACTGGCGCAAGTGCCATTCGTGCTCGTGATGGCCCCCGATCACCCTCTGTCTAAGCGGACACCCCTACACTTCGCAGACCTCGCAGCCGAACCGTTCGTCACGCTCAGCGAAGGCTTCGTGCACACCCAAGCGTTGACATGGCTCACCCGTCAGTCGGGCGTGCGCCCGCGAAGCGTGTACCGCACGCCTGACGTGACGCTGCTCAAGCAGATGGTCCAGGCTCGAGTCGGCCTCGCCTTGCTCGCCCAGATCGCCATCACCCCGAGCGACGCACTGGTCACCCGCCGGCTGAGCGACCCGGGTCAGCCCGTGTTTCACATGCAGCTGGTGACAAGCCAGACGCTGGCTCCCAGCCCCACGTTGACACAGCTGACCACGATCTTGACCTCAACAAAGGAGAACTGATATGCGCATCGAACACGATTCCCTCGGCCCTGTAACGTTACCCGATGATGTCTGGTGGGGCCCCCAGACCGAGCGCTCGCGCCACAACTTCACCGTCGGCCCCTTAATGCCGGTGGCTGTGATCCGCGCGCTGATCACGATCAAGCGCGCGGCCGCACAGGTCAACGGGGAGACCGGGGCCTTACCAGCGCCGGTGGCAACGGCGATCGATGCCGCAGCGGACGCGCTTTTGGCCCTCCCGGCAGCTGACCTGATGGCGCATTTTCCCCTTCATGTCTATCAGACTGGCAGCGGCACGCAGACGAACATGAATGTCAACGAGGTGCTCGCCTACCGCGCGAGCGCCTTACTTGGCGCGCCGGTGTTGCCGAACGACCACGTGAACTGCGGTCAATCTAGCAACGACACCTTTCCGACCGCGATGCACCTGGCGGCTTACCCTGCGGTGACGGCGGTGCGCGACGCCCTGCGTCACCTCGATGAGACGCTCGCGGAGAAGGAAGCCACTTACGCGAACACGGTCAAACTCGGCCGCACGCACTTGCAAGACGCGACGCCCTTGACATTCGGTCAGGAGGTCTCAGGCTGGCGTGCCAGCCTCGCGCAAGGTGAGCAGACCCTAGCCACCCTCCAACCGCAGCTACTCGCACTCGCCTTAGGGGGAACTGCGGTCGGCACTGGCCTGAACACGACCCCTGCGCAGACCCAAGCGATGGTCACCGCGATCGCCGCTCAGGTCGGCCTGCCGTTCACCAGCATGCCGAACAAATTCCACGGTCTGGCCAGCCACAGCGAGCTGACGAGCATGCACGGCGCACTGAAGACGGTCGCCGCCGACCTGCTCAAGGTCGCCAACGATATCCGGTTTCTCGCCAGCGGCCCGCGTGGTGGCTACGGCGAGTTGCGTATCCCGGCCAACGAACCCGGTAGCTCGATCATGCCGGGCAAGGTCAACCCGACGCAAGCCGAGGCCGTGACCATGATCGCCACTCGCGTGTTGGGCAACGATGTCACGATCGGCGTTGCTGCGAGCCAAGGCAACTTCGAGCTCAATGTCTACAAACCTGTGATCATTGCCGCGTTCCTCGAAAGCTGCGACTTACTGGCCGGCGGGATCGCCCAGTTCGACCGTCTGCTTGTCACGGGCCTGACCGCCGATCCGACTCGTATGCGCGCCTTAGTGGATCAGTCGTTGATGCTGGTCACGGCGCTATCACCGCACATCGGCTACGAAGCCAGCGCCAAGATCGCCCAAGTCGCCCAGCAAGACGGCCTGAGCCTGCGCGACGCCGCGTTGGCGTCTGGGCAGGTCACCGCCGCCCAATACGCGCAATGGGTCGACCCACTGGCGATGACCCGCCCCTGAGCCCGCTCGTCCACAAGCCGGCGACGCCGCGGCAATTCAGAAGTAATCCTTGCGTTTCAACCACCAAGCGGTCCCGGCACACAGCAAGGCGGTGATCACCAGTGTGGCCCAGAAACCCCAGATCGGTTCTTGGAACGGTAGCCACGTGTTTTGGCCCCACAGACCGGAGACGATAGTCGGGATCGTCATGATGATCGACACCGAGGTCAGGACCTTCATGATCAGGTTCAGGTTGTTGGCGACCACACTGGAGATCGCGGTGTTGTACTGGTCAAGGATCGCCTCGGTGCTTTGCGCCAGCGTCTGGGCCTCCCCCACCTCCACCTCGACTCGACGCAGGCGCCAAGCGTCTTGTTGGTGCGTAAAATAGCGCGGCGAATCCTGCAACGCCGCCACGACCTCCCGGCTCCGGGCCAGTGCCGCCGTGAAGTACACCAGGCTCTTGCCCAGCGTCATGATCTCATAGAGCAACGTGTTGTGTGACGAGTGGCCGACGCGCACCTCCATCTCCTGTGTGCGTGCCGCCATGGTATCGGTGTCTAGCACGAACTGGTGCAACACGTGCCAGATCATCCCTAACGCCAAGCCGCTCGCCGTGTCTGCATCGTCGAGCGCCTGCAAAAAAGCGTTTTTGAGCCGCAGGGGCTTGGCGGTGATCGTGATCAGATCCGCGTCGCTCAAGACCAATGCCAGTGGCGCGGTCTCAAACCCTGCATCACCCGTTGCGCTGGTCGCTTCAAGCGGCAAGCGCAAGATGATCAGCAACGGCGCGATCTCATCACCATGTAGGCCCTCCACATGCGGATCTTCATGCGGGTCGAGTGCGGCACGCAACCACGCCGTCGGGATCGCGTGATCGGCTTGCAGCGCCAGCACCTCCGCTTCGCTGGCCGATTCATAGCAGTGCCAGTGCCCTCCGTTGGCCAGCGGATATCTCTGATGCATCGACATCACCTCCTTCCTCGATTGTAGCCAACTGCGCCTGCGTGCGTCCACGAAAGCGCCGTCATCTGACGTCGACTTGACGCCGCGTGACCACACTGCTTTAATCGAGGCAGGAGGTGTTTCGTATGGAGTTCATTCCTGTCCGGATCTACGCACACACACAACCCACGGGGTATCGACTGCTTGTCGATCGCGTCTGGCCCCGCGGCATCAGTAAGGTCAATGCGGCCCTAGACGAGTGGGCCAAAGACATCGCCCCATCAACTGAGCTCCGCAAGTGGTTCGGCCACGATGAGGCCAAGGCTGCTGAGTTCACCCAGCGCTACACCCAAGAACTCGACGCCAACCCGGCCACCCCGGCCTTCATCACCCACCTCGAGGCACTCGACGCCGCGCGCGTGCTCCTGTTGTTCGGGGCCAAGGACGAGACGACGAATAACGCGACCGTGTTGGCGGCTTACCTGCGCCAGAAGTTGGGGGCATGATGGCCAAACCGACGATCCGCCAAGCGCAACTGGCCCGCCTCAAGGCTGCGCAAGCCGAGACGCAAGCAGCTGGACCACGCCTGCTCGAGTGGTTGATGACCACCCCTCAGTGGCAGACCGCGGCGACCATCGCCACCACAGTCAGCAGTCCGATCGAGGTGCCGACCGCCCCGGTGATCGCCGCCGCGGTGGCCGCGGGCAAGCGCGTCTATCTGCCCAAAACGATGCCGCACCGCCAGATGGCCTTCTTACCCGACCCCGGGCCAGCGGCGCGCATCACCAGCCCATACGGGATCCCGGAGCCCGCTTACGATGCGGCGGCCGTCGATCAGCAAGTCGACTTGGTGATCGTGCCTGGCATCGCGTACGCCCTGGACACGCACGCGCGCCTAGGGTTTGGCGGCGGTTACTACGACCGCTTCCTCGCGCAATATCGCGGCGCTACCATCACCTTAGCCGCCCCAGCGATGGCTGTACCGACCGCGACTTGGCCGATCGCCCCCACGGATATCTTGATCCAGACCCTGATTACACTGGCCGGGATCCACGTCAACTGAGCGGATTCCGGCCAAAGGAGCATTGTCTTGACTGTTTTATTTTCCAGTCTCGCCGGCGTGGCTGAGATCCTACTGCTCGTCGCGCTCGGCTACTGGCTGACCGCGATCGGGTGGTTCACCGATCGCACCAGTCAGATCATCGCGAAAGTCGTCACGCAAGTCGCCCTGCCGGCGTATATGGTGGTGACGATCAGCACGAAGTTCACCGCTCACGAACTGCGGCAACTGCTGCCCGACCTGCGCTTCCCGCTACTCTCCATGGCGCTTCTGTTCGGCTTGTCGATCGGGGTTGCACGGCTGTTGCGCGTGCAGGCCGCCCACCGTGGTCTGTTCGAGTCGATGTTTTTCAACTCCAACACAGTCTTCATCGGCCTGCCGGTCAATATGGCGCTGTTCGGCGCCAGGAGCTTGCCGTACGTGCTGGTCTACTACATGGCCAACACGACGATCTTCTGGACGTTAGGCGTTTACCTAATCCAAGGCGACGGCCCACACCCCGCTCGGTTTCAGTGGCGAGCAGCGCTTGGCAAAGTCTTCTCGCCGCCGCTGCTCGGATTCATCGTCGGCGTCGTGCTCGTCTTACTACCCGTGCGCCTGCCGGCTTTCGTCCTCGCAGACCTCACCTACATCGGCGATCTGACCATTCCCGGCTCGATGTTTTTCATCGGCATCGCGATGCACCAGGCCGGCTTGACCAACATTCGCATCGACCGCGAGCTCCTCGGAGTCTGCGCCGGGCGCTTCATCGCTGCACCGCTGATCATGACGGCCTTAGTCGCCGCCGCACCGGTTCCGGTGATGATGAAGCAGGTCTTCATTCTCCAGTCCGCGATGCCGGTGATGACCAACGCACCGGTCGTGGCGAAACTCTACGGCGCCGATGCCGCCAACGCCGCGATCACTGTCACCGCAACCACCCTGATGGCGACGCTCGTCATCCCGCTGCTGATGGTCGCCGTTCAACACCTCGGGTGAACCCATGAAAAAAAGTCTCCTGCTCCTGACCATCCTGCTGTTGAGTGGCTGCCACGCACTGGCCCCTGCCATGCGTCAGACCCCCACGGCACATCACGTCAGTCCCTCAAGCACCACGACGCACGTCAGTCGCCAGTCACGTGCACCGCACGCCCCGAATACGACGGCGGCAGTCGACGACCTGGTCGGCCACTACTTCGTCAACCAGGCTGACCATAACGAGGTGCTCCAGTTCTCCGCGGACACTACCGGCTACATCTTTGACATCCAGCGCCGAGAACCCGGTGCCGACTTCACCTCTGCCGCCGAGGGGATCTTCAATGCCACGCTGACCACCAGCGGGTCCACCTACACCTTGAGCGGCACTGCTCAGCCCAATGCGGCCGGCAGTACCCTTCAGTTCGAGAAGCTCAGCGCGACCAAGATCCGCCAGCTCCCCGACGGCCCGACTTTCAAGCGCGTGCGCAACGACGACCGTCGCACCATCCAGTGACAAGCAGGGGGCTGTGCCATAACGCGGTTTTAGCCCAGAGTATAAGAGAGACCCCCTGCAAAACCCGAACTTAGGTTTTGCAGGGGGTCTCTCTTATACGGCTTGCGCTGCCCGTTCGAACGCAGTGAGTTACAGGCAGACATGCGTTAGAAAGGGCGTTGCGTTATGGCACGTAACGTTCTGGAATAGTCGTGCCACCAGGGGTTATGTCACAACCCCCTCGTCTTACAACTGCTTCAAGTAATCCGCCAACACTAAGCGGTGAGCATCGGCCAGCGGACGCGGTAGGTCGGCCGGGGCGAACCAAGCGAAGGCCAGGGTCTCTGCATCGGCGACCACCGGCTGTGCGGTCACGTTCCGCACGATGTAGGCGGTGATCACGCTGTAAAACACGTCCCCGTTCGGGGCCGTGCGCGGCCCCATGCCAGAGTAGACCCCGAGCAACGTCAACGCTGCCGGGTCCAACCGGAGCCCACTTTCTTCGTGCACCTCACGGATCAGGGTCTGCGCGGTCGATTCACCGAGCTCCATCAAGCCCCCGAGCAAGCCCCAGCGCGCTTCTGGTTCATTCCGGTGTTGCAACAGCAGGCGGCCGGTCGGATCGACCAAGACGCCACAGCTACCAGCCAGGATCAGCGGCGTATGCCCGACCAGCTGGCGGATCGAGTCGACGTAATTCATCTCAGCACCTCCGATCACATCCAAAAGACTAAACCGGGCCACATCACAACGATGTGGCCCGGTCAGTGACTCAGACTAAGACTGGACGATACAGGCTCAGCACGACCCCTAAGATCACAACAGAGTCAAAGTACATATCCGCCATCTCGTCATTTTCAGGGTGCAGACGCACGCCGTCGCGCTCCTTGAAGAAGCGCTTGACCGTTGCTTCACCGTCTTCGGTCATCGCGACGACGATCTGCCCGTTCTCAGCCGTTTCCTGCTGCTTGACGATGATCTGGTCTCCATTCAAGATCCCCATCTTGATCATGGAATTCCCTTGCACGCGCAGCATGAACAGGTCATCGGCATCGTAGGCCAGCTCATCGGGGATCGGGAAATAGTCTTCAATGTTCTCGATCGCCGTGATCGGCACCCCGGCCGCAACGGTCCCAACGATCGGGATCCCAGCTTCACCGACGCCAATGAAGTCACGCCCGGCCTTCGTGATCTCAAGGGTCCGCGGCTTGGACGGATCTTTAGCGATCAACCCCGCGTCTAATAGGCGGTCGAGGTAGGCCGCAACGGTGCTTGAGGAGCTGAGCCCCACCGCCTTGCCGATCTCACGCACGGTCGGTGGGTAGCCGCGTGTATCGATCGATTCATGGATCGTGGTCAAGATCTGCTTCCACCGCTTCTGACTGGCTTGGGAAGGCATGGAATCACCGCCATTTCAATTTTTTCTGTCCCTAGCATACCAAAGAGAACGTTTGTTTGCAACTTTTTCACGAGAAGTCTGCCGACAAAAATCGCCCAGTTGGGCCTAATGACATTCAAGCAAGCGGCACCGGGTCGACCGCGCCAAGCACGCAAGATAAACATGTCCCCCGACCAAACCTGAACTGCGCCGGTTTGGTCGGGGGACATGCGTATACGCTGGGCTAGACTCGCGACGGTCGCAACGCCTTCAGCGATGGGCCTGCGCATCAGACGCGGTGGATCACCGGGATGTGTTTCATCTGCCGACGGTCGCAGGCGGAGCGCTTCATCTCGTAGAAGACGCCGACCAAGATATCGACCGCCATCAGCCCGATGCCGACGAACGTGTCGACCAGCAGCAGGCCGACCGTTGCGACGATCAGCGCGCGCAAGCCCCATTTGAGGATCATCATGTTCTTCGCCTCCTACACGTGATTTCTTGAAGTCAGTATACGCGAAAACCATCTCTTTGTAAAAGCCTTTTTTACATTGAATTTACAAACAATGCCGTGACGCCGGCGTTTGGTGATAGGTCGATACAAACCACGCCCTGTCGGCGACACAAATCGGTCCTGCGCCGGATTCGCTTTCCCCCGTTCTTTTGGGTATCATTGAAGGGAGAACAACCAGGAGGCTTCCTATGAATAACAAAAACTCATGGTTCTACCGCCACTTCTTGAACAACAAGTTCGCGATTGCTGCGTTCAACGTTCTACTGGCGCTGGTGATCATCTGGGTCTTCACCAAGATCGCTTGGGTCTTCCAGCCGGTCGGTAACTTCCTCGGCATCGTCGCACCGCCGTTCGTGTTCGCCGGGATCCTGTTTTACCTGCTGAACCCGATCGTTAACTGGCTGACGCGCCACGGCCTGCACCGCAATCTCGCCATCGCGCTCGTCTTCATCGGGGTGCTCGGCCTGCTGGTCTTCGCCGTACTCAAGCTGGTCCCGCCGATCGAACGTCAGGTGACCAGCCTGATCAACACTTGGCCGGAGACCTGGGCAAGCTTCACGCAGTGGGTCACGGACCTGAACGCCAACCAGGACCTGATCGCCCAAAAGGACCTGAACCAGCTGGGTAACGAGATCATGTCCTCGATCTCCGGCAAGGAAGGTCTGATCGTCTCTGGGACGGTCGCCCAGATCCAGAACCTCGTCGGCGTGGTCGGCAATGTCGTCGTCACCGTCGGGACCGCGCCGATCATCTTGTTCTTCATGCTCAAAGACGGCGACAAGTTCCCGGCGCTGCTCCTGCATGTCGTCCCGGTCAAGCTGCGTAAGAGCGTCAAGCAGATGCTCCACGAGATGAATGAGAAGGTCGGCTCCTACGTCCAAGGCCAGATCACCGTGGCGATCGCCGTGGGGATCATCTTCATGATCGGCTATTCCCTGATCGGGCTTCGCTTCGCCTTGGTGCTTGGCCTGATCGCCGCACCGCTCAACCTGATCCCGTACTTCGGCTCCGCCTTGGCGATGGTCCCCGCCCTGATCACTGGGCTGATCACCAGCCCGCGGATGTTCATTATGGTGATCGTGGTCTTCTTCGTCGAATGGCTACTGGAAACACAGCTGATCTCCCCGTTCGTAATGGGGAGCAAGCTGGAGATGCACCCGATCACGATCGTCGTCGTGCTGCTGACGGCGGGCAATATGTTCGGCCTTATCGGGGTCATCTTGGGGATCCCAGGCTTTGCCGTTCTTCGCATCGTTGTGGTACGCTTATTCAAGTGGTACCAGCAAGTCTCTGGGCTCTATGACGAAGCAGCCGCCCCGACCAGCCCGACGCCGACAGGGGCGCCGACCACTGCATCTGATACTCCTGACAAGAAAGCGTGACTGAATTGACCCTTTTTCTCCTGTCCCTCGATGCCGCCTTGCTCGCACTAGGCGTGTATAACCTCTACTGGCAGGCCCAGATCGACCTGCGCGGGAACTACGCCGGCTTCCAGGTCGTGATGGCCGCGCTGTTCGCCTTCTGGTTCCTCGCGACCGGCACGCCGAGCATCCTGATGGTGGTATTCTTCGCCGCCTTCATCACGCTGACCGTGATGTCCGGGACTTCCGGTCTCGCCAAGACCGCCGTCGTCTCAGTCGGCATGGTGCGCCGCGTCCTGCCGTACCAAAAAATGACCGCGATCTCGCTCACTCCGCTGGCCCTGCCCAACGGTCGAGAACTGGTCGTCGCCGTGTTCGGCCGCAGCCCACGCGGGTTCATCCGCCTGACGTTCAAAACCGATCTGCAATCACTGATGGCGACGCTACGACCGCGCGTGCCAGAATCTGTCCCGATCACGATCCAACAAGTCCAGTGAGCGCACAAAGCGCTGCGCGCATGCCTTAAAGGCGTGCGCGCAGCGCTTTTTTGGGTGGTACTAGTGGGCCAGATAGCCCCATATCGCGACGAGGATGAAGAACACGAGCAAGAGCCAGAAGCCCTTGGACGCGAAGGCCAGCTGAAAGTCCAGGTTGCTGGCAAATTGATCCCAGCGCCGCCGCCGGTGCACGTGATCACTCAACCGGATGTTGGCCATCGCCGGGATCCGCAGGAGGTTCTCCTTGAACATCTGGGCGTTCTCGGGCGTCAGGAACTCGGTGAACACGTGCCGGTCTGCCGTTTCGAAGTCTAACGTGTAGGGGTTGATCATCGCCTGTCCGGCGGCGCCGGGCGCCGGGTCGGCACGAAGCATCACCCAGTCGAGCGCCGAATACGGATAGCTGTAGTACGCCTGCGAGTCATCCAGAAACTCGATCACGATGAAGAAGATGATCCGCCGGTCCGTAAACACCATCAACCGGTTCCCCCGCAGGCTCGCCTGCGTCGTCACGTAATCGCGCGCCTGCTCGGTTTTGACGCCGTACATCCCCATGAGGCCATCCGTCGCCGCCGCGCTATTGGCCTCGTTAGTCATCGGCAGCATATTCACCAGCGTCTCCCCTGGCTCGAGCAGTGCGCCCACCTGCTCGAGCACTTGGTGCATCGTCACCGTTAACGCCGCCATCCGCTTGCGGTACAGTTTCTGCCGAAACGTCATCGGCGTCTGCGCCAACGGTCGCTGCGGTAGCCCATTCATTCCGTTGACGACGCGGATGAACGGATTCGTTGTGCTCGGCATCAGAACCACCTCCTGATCTTGGCGCGCCCGCGGGACAAGTGTTTGTAGACCGCGGCCACGCGCATCTTGAGTTGCTGGCTGATCTCCTCCGGCGTTCGGCCATCGGCGAAGAACAGCTCGAAGACCTGCTTTTCGGTAGGACTCAGCACCGCAAAATACTGCGTCAGTGAGACATCGGCCGCCGGCTCCGGGGCAGCAAGCGCGATATTATCGATGTCCAGTGTCGCCAGCGTCCCCTTCAACCCGCGCACGTAGTCGATCGTCTGGTGCTTGACCAGCGACCCGAGCCACTGCTTGAACTGGCCACGCGCGGGATCGAACTGCGCCGCGTTCGCCCAGACTTTGTAGTACACCCGGTTTTCGATGTCTTCGGTATACGCCCGCATCGCCTCCGAGCGCACCTGGTGCCAGATGACCTGCCGGATAAAGGCCCCGTAGCGATCGATCAATCCGTCAAAGGCGCGCTCGTCCTGCGCTTTGAGCCGCGCAACGATCTCGTCGTCATCCATCCCGCCCCCCCCCTTTCACCCCATACTACGACACGCTCCCCTCAGATCTGACACCCAAATGCGTGATCTGAGGTTATTTGGAGGTGGCGCGCGCCACTGATCCGACCAAAAAGGCCCGCGCACGGCCGGGCCTCCATTCAACGATAGGTCAAAAGCCCCAGCAGCGTCTTGGTCGGACGCGGCGGTGGGGCGGTCTCAAAATGCGCGACTGACACGCTTTGGGTCCCCTGCGCGACCGCATCCACTGTCTGCAGGAACGCGAGCACCTGGTCGACCAAAACGGTCCGGTCCCCGCGCCGGGCCAACAGTCGGGCGTCTAACCGAACGACCGGGATCCGGTACTCAGTGTCCCAATGCGGTCGCGCCGATGCGGTCGGCGTGGTGGTGAACCGGAGCACACCGTCGATGCGGCGTGCGACCTTGGCCGCCGTCCGCGCGGTCACCTCTGCGCCGAACAACAATCGGACCTCGAAGGGCGTGGTGAAAGTCCGGTCGTACAGCCGGTCCAACGCGAAGCGCTCCTGTACGCACCGGATCCCCTGCGCCGCAAGCGCGGCGACCAGTTCTTGGATCGCCCGATCACTGCGGCTCGCGCCGTAGACCAGCACCTCCAAGGATTTGTCCCCGCGCTTGGTCGTCAACGCCCGCCCAGATGCATAGCCGCGCTGCCAATCCAACACCATCAGCTGCTCAAGCAGTGTGCTGCGCCCGCGCGCCCCATCCATCATGCCGAACACCTGGCTGTCGAGCGCGGTGACCACAGTCGGATAGTCGGCCAAACACCGCTGGATCTGCGGAAGCAGGTACCGGACCTGAGGGGCGACGAACACGACATCGAACAGGCTCCCATAGTCGAAGGCCTCTGCCGGGCGGATCGCCCCAGCCGGTCCGTACACGAAGATCAGGTCCGCTTGCGTCGCGTACGCCAAGGGGGCCGCACGCACCGTCGTCAGGTCAACGAAACACGCCGTCAGATTCTCGTCAGTTGCTTTGATCGCCTGCGTGATCCTGGCGCAAAACAGGCTCGAGCTCCCGCCCCCTGCACAGCACACATAGATGAACACCGCCGCACCCCCACTCAACAACAAAGTGGGCCAAAAAGTCGGTTCTTGGCCCACAGTCACGCTTCATGATCTGACTTGAACACACCCGGCTGGCGTCCACATGACGCAGGCCACAAGGCGATTACTCGTCGGTGTCTTCCATGTCTTCGACAGTCAAACGCGCCCGGTTGTGATCTTCTAGGGTGCCGTTAGGCCGGCGTAGCGCAAACAGCGCCGCGAGCACCAACACGATCCCAGCCGCCCCGAAGATGAACTCCGGGTATACGATGAAGCCGATCATATAGACGTAGATCAACGCCACGGCTGCCGCACCGATCAGGACATCCGCCGCAAAGCGCGTGACCCGCCCACGTGCCAAGTCATCGAAGTAGGCCATCAGCCAGATCAATACCACGAGCCCGACGCCGAAACTCCCTGTGCTGATCATTGTCAGCGCATCGGTCGGTTGTGTGACGAACCATGCGAACCCGGTGAACCCGAGCGCGGCTAGCACCAGCAGGACCCATGTCCATGCGTTGCTATGGTTGGTGTGCTTATTCGCCATCGTTGTCTCTCCTCATCACGCTATTTTTGAACAGTTTACCAAAAAACGGGTAGAATATACATATCAACAAGGTTACGTTTTTGCAAGGAGGTTCACATGACTCAAAATATCGCATTCGTTGCCACTCACGGCGGCCCCCTCGACGCCGCCGACAGCATTCTCGCTCAGCCTGTGCCGATGCCGACACCCGAGCCGACCGACTTGATCGTTCAAGTCCGCGGGATCGGGCTCAATCCGGTCGATGACAAGCTGCGCGCCGCCTTGCCCGCCAACAGCGGGCCGCGCATCTTCGGCCACGATGCCGTGGGGCGCGTCGTCGCAACGGGCACCGCCGTCCGAGATTTCACAGTCGGCGACCGGGTGCTCTACGCCGGAACGACCACTCGGCCCGGGAGCTTCCAGCAGTTTCAGGCTGTGCACGCTGCACTGTGTGCACACGCACCTGCGCAACTCCCCGACGTAGCGCTCGCCGGGCTGTCGCTGGTCGGGCTGACCGCCTGGGAGTTGCTGTTCGAAAAAATGGGCTTCACCCCCGCAGCCGACGCGAACCACGGCCGCAGCCTGCTGATCATCAACGGGGCTGGGGGCGTCGGCACACTGATGAGCCAACTCGCCCACTGGGCCGGGCTGACTGTGCTGGCGACCGCCAGCCCGCGTAACTTTGCCTGGCTCACGCAGCACGGGGTGACGCACCCGCTCGACTACCACGCCGACTTAGTCGCCGCGGTTCACCAGACCGGCTATCCGACCGTCGACGGGGTCGCGATCCTGTATACGACAGAGCCTTACCTCGCCGCAGCCAGCGCGCTGGTCGCCCCCTTCGGCCATGTCGGTGCTTTGGTCACCCCCCAAGGCCCGCTGACGGTGACGGCACTCAAAGCCAAGGCGGCAAGCCTGGACTTCGAGTATATGTTCGCCAAATCCGACTACGGCTGGCACGAGGCGAGTCAAGGGGCGATCTTGACGCAGCTCGTCGCGCTCGTGGCGGCCGGGGTGCTCGATCCTGGTGTCACCACCCATGACACGCCGATCACCGTCGGTAACCTCAAGGCCGGCTTCACCCGCTTGGCTGCGGGCCACCAAGTCGGCAAAGTCGTGTTGACGGGTGACTTCACCCTGTGACCAATCCCCCCACACAAATAAGGCGCCGGTTGCCTGGCGCCTTATTTGTGAAGCTCACAGCACGTCTTCTTTGGCGTTAGAGTTCAGTTCCAGCAACTTGCCGGTCTTGAGGTAAAGGATCCACTCGCAGATGTTCGTGACGTAATCGCCGATGCGCTCCAGGTAGGAGGACACCAGCATGTAGTCCATCGACCCGACGATCGTATCCGCGTCACGTGTCATCTCATCGATACACAAGTGGTAGATCGTCGTCGAGAACTCGTTGATGCCGTGGTCCTCTTCCGCAATCGCCCGCGCCTTGACTGAGTCTTCCTTAACGTAAGCTTCCAGCACCTCATCGACCATCTGCTTGACTGCTGCCGCCATGTCTGCGATGGTTTTTTCGATGTCCGGCACGCGGGTCTCGCCCTTCATGCGGATCGTCGACTTAGCGATGGACACCGCGTGGTCGCCCATGCGCTCCAGGTCAGAGCTCGCCTTCATGATCGTGACGATCATGCGCAGGTCTGTGGTGACCGGCTGCTGAAGTGCGATCATCTCAAAACTGCGCTTCTCCAGGTCGACCTCACGCTTGTTGATGTGCTTATCATCCGCGATGACCGCGCGGGCCAGTGCCTTATCGTGGTTGATGAAGGCCTTCACTGACTTGAAGATCGCCTCGTTGACCATCATCCCCATCTCTGAAAACCGAACGTGTAACTCGTTGAGCTCGTCTACAAATAACCGCCGCATAGCAGTTCCCTCCTTTGTCCGCGCGATGCGTTAGCCGAACCGGCCGCTGATGTAATCCTCGGTCTCCTTCTCCTTCGGGGTGAGGAAGATCTTCTTGGTCTCATCCACTTCGACCAGTCGGCCTTGCAGGAAGAAGGCCGTGCGGTCCGAGATGCGCGACGCTTGGTGCATATTGTGTGTGACTAAAATGATCGTGTACTGGTCGCGCAATTCCAAGAGCATATTCTCGATCTGCGTGCTGGAGATCGGATCCAGCGCCGAAGTCGGCTCGTCCATCAGGATCACTTCCGGCCGCACCGCCAGCACCCGCGCAATGCAGACGCGCTGCTGCTGGCCCCCACTTAACGATAGCGCACTGTCATGCAGTTTGTCTTTGATCTCGTCCCAGATCGCCGCGGCTTTGAGGCTGGTCTCGACCGCCTCGTCCAGCGTCGCGCGGTCTTTGACCCCGGCCAACCGTAAGCCGTACACCACGTTGTCGTAGATCGAAAACGGGAACGGGTTAGGCTGCTGAAACACCATTCCGACAGACTTGCGCAGCTGCACGACGTCTTGCTCCGGCGCGTAGATATCCTGGCCGCGCAGGCGGATATCGCCCGTCACGCGGGCGCTCGGGATCAGATCGTTCATCCGGTTGAGCGAGCGCAAGTACGTCGACTTCCCGCAACCACTGGGCCCGATCAGCGCCGTGATCTCATGCTCATTGAAGTCCAAATCGATCCCCTTGAGCGCTTCGAATTTGTCGTAGAACAGGTGGACATCCTTGCTGGTGATGACCTGAGTTTTCATAGTGCCTCCTTAGCCGAAGTGTCCAGACACATAGTCTTCCGTGGCCTGGATCTTCGGACGGGTGAAGATCTTGCGCGTCTCGTCGAACTCTAGCGCCTGACCGGCGTAGAAAAATGCCGTGTAGTCGCTGATCCGCGCCGCCTGCTGCATGTTGTGGGTGACGATGACGATCGTGTACTGATCCTTCAGGGCCATCAGCGTGTCTTCAACGGTCGACGTCGAGATCGGGTCGAGCGCCGAGGCAGGCTCGTCCAGCAGCAGGATGTCCGGTTTCATCGCGATCGCCCGGGCGATGCACAGCCGCTGCTGCTGCCCACCCGACAAAGCCAGGCCGCTGGCGTGCAGGTCGTCTTTGACCTGGTCCCACAGGGCTGCCTGGCGCAGGCTGGTCTCGACCAACTCATCGAGCACGGCCTTGCGTTTTTCCCCGAAGCGCCGGGGCGCAAAGGTGATGTTGTCATAGATCGACTTGGCGAAGGGATTAGGCCGCTGGAACACCATGCCGATGTGTTTGCGCATCTCGTAGACGTCGACGGCCTTGGCGTTGATATCGATGCCGCGGTACATGATCTTTCCGGTCACCCGCGTGCCTTCGATCGTGTCATTCATCCGGTTGAGCGAGCGTAGGAACGTTGACTTGCCGGAACCGCTGGCACCGATCAGCGCCGTGATCTTGAACCGCTCGAACGGCAGGCTGGTGCCGTGGATCGCCTCTTTAGCCCCGTAAAACACGCGCAGGTCTTCCGTCTCGATCGCGATCTCGTGTTGGTCGCGGTCGAGTGCCTTGATATAGCGGTCATCTAACGCGTAATTTTGCATAGTCTCTCCTTCTTAGGCAGCCGTCATCTTCTTGTAGATCCGGTTACCCACGTAGCGCGCCACCAGGTTGAACAGCAGCACCGCGATGATCAGCACCGCGCTGGCACCGGCAGAAACGGCCGCCGCGTCGGGCTGGATGCCTTCCGAGTTGATCTTCCAGATGTGCACCGCCAGCGTCTCCGCCGGTCGGAACGGGTTCAGCGGGCTCGCGATGTTCAGCGGGTTCCAGTTGGTAAAATCCAGTGCCGGGGCACTTTGGCCGGCCGTGTAGATCAGGGCCGCCGCCTCACCGAACACGCGCCCGGCCCCGAGGATCATCCCGGTGATGATCCCCGGCAATGCTTCGGGGATCACCACGTGGATCACCGTCTCCCAGCGCGAAAGGCCAAGGGCAAGCCCCGCCTCGCGCTGCATGAAGCTGACCTGACGCAGTGAGTCTTCGACGTTACGGGTCAGCAGTGGCAGGTTGAACATCGTGAGCGCCAACGCGCCCGACAGGATCGAGAACCCGAACTGGAACTGCAGGACGAAGACCAGGAAGCCGAACAGCCCGACGACCACCGACGGGAGTGAGCTGAGGATCTCGATCGCCGTGCGGATCACGTCGGTCAGCCAGTTCTTCTTCGCGTATTCCGCGAGGTAGATGCCGGCACCCAGCGCCAGGGGCACCGAGATCAACATCGACAACAGCAGCAGGTAGAACGAATTGAACAGCTGGATCCCGATCCCCCCGCCGGCCTCGAAAGACTTAGCGGGGCTGGTCAGGAAGTGCCAGGAGATGTGCGGGACGCCTTGGACTAGGATGTAGCCCAGCAGGCTCGCAAGGATCACGATGATCACGCCGGCGATCGTGTAAAGCACTACCGTGGCCAGTTTATCGACTTTTTTGGGCGCCATCACTTCATCTCCCCTTTCTTCCCGATCCAGCGGATCAGCAGGTTGAAGGCCAGCGACATCAGCAACAGCAAGAGGGCTAGCGACCACAGCGCATTGTTCTCAAGCGAGCCCATCACGGTGTTCCCGATGCCGGAAGTCAGCACCGACGTCAGCGTCGACGCCGGACTGATCAGGTTGTGCGGCAGCAACGCCGCGTTCCCGATCACCATCTGCACGGCCAGCGCTTCACCGAAGGCCCGCGCCATCCCGAACACGATCCCAGTCAGGATTCCGGGCATCGCGGCGCGGACGACAACGCGGCTGATGGTCTGCCAGCGCGTCCCACCCAGCGCGAGGCTGGCTTCACGGTAATGGCGCGGCACCGCCTTCAAGGCGTCCACCGTCATCGACGTCACCGTCGGTAGGATCATCACGAACAAGACGAAGGTCCCCGCGAGGATCCCGAACCCGGTCCCGCCGAACAGGCCGCGAATGAACGGCACGACGACGGACAAGCCGATGAACCCGTAGACCACGCTCGGGATGCCGACCAGCAGCTCGATCACAGGCTGCAGGATCTTTTTGCCGAGGTTCGGGGAGATCTCCGTCATGAAGATCGCCGCCCCAACGGCGAATGGCGTCGCGATGATCGCCGACAGGAAGGTCACCCCGAACGAGCCGACGATCATCGGCAAGGCGCCGACTTGTGGGGCGCCATGGGCATCGGTAACGGCCGGCGCCCAGGTGGTCTTGCTCAAGAAGGCCCACAGGTTGACTTTGTTCTCGAAGAAGGTGGCGAGCCCGCGCGAGGCGACGAAAAAGAAGATCGCCAGCACGACGAGCACGATCAGGCTGATGCAGACTAGGCTGATCAGCCGCCCGCGCCGCTCGATCTTCGCCGAGCGCGATGGGCGTAACATTGCTTCACGAATTGGATCCATGTTGTCCTCCTGGCGTCACTCGCCGCGCTTGACCACGTTGCCATCAGCGTCCCGTTCGACCTGCATCGCAGTTACCGGGATGTAGCCCATCTTGGCGACCAAGCGTTGCTGCGTCGCAGGGGCGAGGATGTAACTGAGAAAGGCCTTGGTCAACCCGGTCGGCTGGCCGCGGGTGTACATGTGCTCGTAAGACCAGATCGGCCACTCGTTCGTCGTCACGTGTGCATCCGTCGGGGTCACGCCGTTCAGCGCCAGCGCACGGACGGTCGCATCGACATACGAGAAGGCGACGTAGGAGACTGCGCCTGGCGTGCTGGCGACGATCGAGCGGACCATCCCCGTCGAGTCTTGCTCTTGCGCGGCGATCGGTTGACGGTCCTGCAACACCCACTTTTCGAACGTGCTGCGGGTGCCGGACCCCTGGGCGCGATTGACCACCACGACCGGGAGATCCTTGCCCCCGACTTGCTTCCAGTTCGTGATCTCGCCGGTGAACAAGCGGCGCAACTGCACGACGGTCAGATTCTTGACCCCCACCCCGGGGTTGGCAATCGGGGTGATCCCCACGACAGCAACGCGGTGGTCGACAAGCTTCTTCGCGTCGATGCCAGGCTTCTCCTCTGCGAACAGGTCGGAGTTGCCGATCTCCACGGCGCCTTGCTGGATCTGGGACAACCCGGTGCCCGTCCCGCCACCTTGCACGTTGATGAACACGCCGAGGTGTTCCGTCTGATATTGTTCCGCTGCGGCCTCGACCAGTGGCTGCAAGGCGCTAGAGCCTACCGCGGTGATCGATTCGCCATTATCGCCGCCACCACATCCCGCAAGCAGCGTCACAGCGGCAACTGCCAGGAAGCCGAGAATTTTTTTCACAACGAACCCTCCGTTTTTCATGACTTCTTTCAGTCTATCAAGCCAGTGTAAATGTTCAGCCCGTTAATTGTAAAAAGAAGGTAAATCCAGGGGCAGGGTAACGGTGAAGGTGGTGCCGACCCCGAGTTGGCTGTCCACCGCCACCTCACCGCTGAGCTGCGTGACCATCTCCGCGACGATCGCCAGCCCGAGGCCGGTGCCCCCGTTATGCCGGCTGCGCGCCTTGTCGACCCGGTAGAACCGCTCGAAGATCCGGCTCTGGTCGTCCGCCGCGATCCCGATGCCTGTGTCTTGGATCTGCAGGTGCAGACTGTGGGTATCGGCCGTCGCCGTCACGGTCACGCTGCCGCCGGTGCGGTTGTAGAAGACCGCGTTGTTCAGCAGGTTGCGGACCACCTGCGAGAGCTTGGCGGGGACCGTCGTCACCGTCAGCGCCGGATCGATCTCAGTGGTCACCGTCAGGGCCTTCTCGGCGATCGGCTGCTGCAACGTCGCCAAGGCCTTCTCGACCAAGGTCGCCACGCTGACTGCGGCGGTGGCCGCCGGAGTGCTGTCGGGCCGCGACAGGGTCAAGATGTCCGTGATCAACTGCGTCAGGCGCGTGCTTTCCGACTGGATGATGTGCAGGAATTGATCCAGCGTGGCCGGATCGTCCTTGGCGCCCGCCAGGAGCGTTTCCGCAAAGCCGTTGATCGCCGTCACCGGCGTCTTGAGCTCGTGGGAGACATTACCGACGAAGTCCAGTTGCATCTGCTCGACGCGCCGCAGCGTGGTGATGTCGTACAGAATCACCAGCACCTGCAGGCGGTCGGTCCCGGTCAGCGGGACAACGCTGGCGTCCACCGCCTTTTGCGTGATCATCAGGGTCAGCTCTTTTTGGTGTGTGTGGCGATTGCGGTAGGTATGCTCGATCATCCGCGCCAAGGCGTAGGTCTTCACGTCATCAAGATAATTATGCTGGCGCGGTGAGATGTCGTGGCCGACGAATTGGCTCATGGCCTGGTTGGCCAGCAGGACTTGGCGGTCCTGGTCGATCAGCATCACCCCTTGCGGCAAGTGGTCGATCAGACGGTCGAAGCTTGCCTGGCGCAGGGCCACTTTTTGCCGAAGGTGCGCGGCGGTCTGGTCCAGGCGGTTGACCTCCTCCCCCATGGCGGTGAACGCCGAGCCCGGCGTCAGGATGATCGGCTCGATCGGATGCTCTTTGCGGATCGCCGCCAGGTTCTGGGTCATCTGCGCGAGGTGGCCGCGCCAGTATTGGTTGCGCCGCAACGTGACGACGAGCAGTACGCCCCAGGCGAAGAGGTATAAGCTGACGAAGGCGACCCCCCACATCGGGGCGACCGAAAACAAGGTCGCTTTGCGCTGCCACACCCCGATGAACACCGTGTTGCTGCGACGGCCGACGTAGAGTTGCTCCGGGCGGCCGTTCACCAGCAAGACCGTGCTCTGGTGAACGATCGTGCGTTTGCGATCGACCAAGTCCTGCAGCAGATCCTCGCGCTGCGTGGTCGGCTGCCCGTCGAGGATCGTGATCGTCACATCGTTGTCCTGCGCCAAGCGGACCGCCATCGACTGCGTCTCACCGACGTCTTGGAACGTCTGGTACACTGCGGTCAGATGGGCCGTCTGCTGCGCATACAGCAAGTGGTCGATCCCCATCAAGAGTAAGAAAAAGCCTGCAACGGCAAATAAGCACGCCCAGGCGTAACGCCGAATGAGACTAATCATGCGGCACCTCCATCTGATACCCGAACCCGCGCACGGTCTTGATGTACGCTGGCTTCTTCGGGTCGTCTTCGATCTTCTCGCGCAAGTGGCTGACCTGGATGTCGACCATTCGCGTCTCAGCCGGGTACTCGAACCCCCAGATCCCGTTCAACAGCGCATCGCGTGATAGGATCTTGCCCAAGCGGCGGGCAAAATACGCCAGTAGCTCGAACTCCTTAGGCGTCAGGTTCAACGGATCCCCGTTCTTCGTCGCCTTGAAGCTCTCTTCGTCGATCCGCAGTGCCCCGACGCTGATCACCGCCTTCGGGTCCGCAGCCGCAGCCGGCTGCGGCTGCATCCGGCGCTCGATCGCTTTGATCCGCGCAACGATCTCGCGGGGCGAAAACGGTTTGGTGACGTAATCGTCGGCACCCAGCTCCAGGCCGACGATCTTGTCGGTCTCACTGTCTTTGGCCGTCAGGATCATGATCGGCGTCGCGTTGTTGGCCGCGCGTAGCTTGCGCGTGACCTCGAAGCCATCGAGTCCCGGCAGCATCAAGTCGAGCAGGATGAAGTCGAACGGGCTCTGCAACGCCAGGCTCAAGGCCGTGTCGCCGTCGCTGGCGGTCGTCACTTGGTAGTGCTCTTTTTCGAGGTTGTACTGGAGCAGGGTCACGATTGCGGGTTCATCATCGACGACTAAGATCTTCTTCATGTTCATCCTCCGTGAATGTGATCATGCCCAATTCGTGCGGGGCACCTTTGAAAATCGCGGTTTCGGTTAGCTTGATCGCCCCGTCCAGGCGCTGGACTCTGAGGCGACAATACGTGGGGTGGGCTTGAAGCGCGGCGTAAAGCGCCGCTTCCGTGCGGACGGGCACCTGGTTGCACTGTAAGACGATGTCTCCCGCCTGCAGGCCCATCTTGCTCGCCGGTGTGTCTGGCTGGATCGCTACGAGGCGCACGCCCAAATCAGTCTGCGAGACGAAGCTGTGCCCCGCCGCCGCAGCGTGGTGGTGCCAGATCAGCAATGCAAGGCTCAACCCAGCCTGACCCCACAGCGCGGCGAGCGCCAGCCGTGGTTGCCACCAGGTACCCGCTGCCAGGATGGCGGTGAGCCCAGCGCTCCAGGCCTCGTGGCGCGCCCACGCGTGGATCGCTGCGGTCGGCAGCTGTTTGCGTGTCGTCAAAGCGGCGCCCAGTACCAGCGGGACAAGTGCCCAGGTCGAGGTTGACGCCCCGATCAGGGGCAAGACGACCGGCACCCAGTAGAACTGGCGCCGCGTATAGCTTGCGATCTGTGCGCCGCGCTTGCCGGCGTGGATCGCCGGCACGTCGATCGGCGGGGCCAAGAAGCGCAAGAGGCCTGCGTTGGCCGCACCGAGCAGCGCCAGCAGCGCCAGCCATTGCCACGCCCACCGGTCGACGGCCGGCAACGCCAGCCAAGGTGCTAACCCAGCCGTACCGACGGCGGCGATCCCGCTGAAGCCGAGCACGGCCGGGGCGTACCCCAGGCCACTCCCCAGCAAGCCCAGGAGCGTCAGCGCCCCGAGCCACAGCCCGACGGGGCCCGGCAGGGCCAAGTGGCCCAAGGCGGCGATCCCGCTGACGACAAGGCCGGCGAGACCGCCGCCGATCAGCCCGGCCCACCAGTTGGTCCAGTGCCGGTCGATCGCGGTCCCGAACACCGCCCGTTCATGGGCGAAGCGGCGCCACCGCCAGAAGTAGCCGACCGCCAGTAACGCCAGCGTCACGACAAGCCCTTCCATGATCATCATCTGCATCCCGCGCTCCCATCTCACATCTTTAAGTTTAGTATAGCATGGAACCCCGGACTGCAAAAAATAAGTAAATTTACCGTAAACGCGGCGATACAATCTGACCGTCGCCTCGCCTGCGCCACAAAAAAAGTCCTCACAAGGAGGACACTTGGTCGGTCAGATCCGCAAGAAGCGCCGCATGGAGACAACGGCCCCGAGCGCCCCGATGACGATCCCGATCAAGGCGATCGCTAGGTCTAACCAGATTAAAAACGGCATCGACGGGTACAGGTCGAACCCATTCGCTGCGGTCGAGAGGTTGGCGCTGCGGTAGACCAGACCGTACGCGATATCGACGGCCACAATCGGCAGCAGTGACCCGAACAGCCCGGTCCACGCGCCTTCGAGCAGGAACGGCCAGCGAATGTAGCCATTGGTCGCACCGACCAGCCGCATCACGCGGATCTCGTCTTTACGCGACAGGATCGTGATTCGGATCGTATTGCTGATCAGGAAGACCGCCACGAACAGCAGCAGGATGGTGAAAGCCAACCCACCGCGCTGGATCGCATCGACGGTCTTGAACAGACGCTTAGCCGTCGTGCCACCGTACGAGGCTTCCGAGACGTTCTTGAGCTTCTTGGCCCGCTTAGCCACCGAGACGGTCGCTTTCGGGTCTTTCGTGTCGACTAAGAACACGTCGTTCAACGGGTTCTGGTCCCCAGAGAACATCTTCCACTGTGACCCATAGGTCCCGACGATGGAGTTGAGTTCCTGGTTGGACGACCGGAACGTGACCTTCGTGACGTCCGGCAGCGCCTTGAGGGCCTGCTTGAGCGTCGCTTCCTGCGCCTTGGACGTTTTCTTTTCAACGTAGACGCGCACGCGCACGTCGTTTTCGACCTGCCGCGAGATGTGGTTCACGTTCAGCAGTAAGGCCATGAAGATGCCGACCAACAGCAAGGTGACCGTCACCGCAGAGACAGCGGCGACGGACATCCAGCCGTTACGCCGGAGGCTCTTCAGGGAGTCTTTGATGTGGCGCTTGATCACACTAGGCTTCATTCCCGTAGGCGCCTCCTTCCTCATCGCGGACTAGCCGACCGCCGGCGATCTCCAGCAGGCGGTGCGGGCGGCTGTTGACCAGTTCACGGTTATGCGTCGCCATGATCACGGTCGTGCCATCCGCGTTGATCCGCTCCAAAATGTCCATGATGCCATCGGACGTATCGGGATCCAGATTCCCCGTCGGTTCATCGGCGATCACGACGTCTGGGGCATTGACGATCGCCCGGGCGATCGACACGCGCTGCTGCTCCCCTCCGGACAGTTCGTTCGGGAAGCGGCGCAGCTTCTGCTCCAAGCCGACCAGTTTCAGGACGTGCAGGACGCGCGGCTTGATCTCGTCTTCGTCTTTTTCAATCACTTCCATCGCGTAGGCCACGTTCTCGTAAACCGTCAGGCGCGGTAACAACTTGAAGTCCTGGAACACGATCCCGAGCTCGCGCCGAAACAGCGGCACGTCTTTGTTGTCCATCTTTGCAAAATCATACTTGCCCACGGTGATCGTGCCCTTCGTCGGGGTGAGTTCGTGGTACAGCATCTTGATGAATGTCGATTTGCCCGCGCCGCTGGATCCGATCACGTAGACGAATTCGCCGGGGTCGACCGACAGACTCAAATCCTTGATCGCGATGACGCCATTATCGTACTGCTTCATCACGTTTTTCATTTGGATCATGCTCTCGCTCCTTTTTCAAAACTAGGCAAAGTATAGCATGCCAATACGTCAAACTGATAACAGCCACATTACAGTTTGCCAAGGCAGCCCCGGGTCCAAGGACCAGGGGCTGCGCGGGTTACTGCGGATTTTTCTTGGAGAGCTCCCACTGCAGGTAAGCGTAGATGAACGGATCGAGGTCCCCATCCATCACGGCCTGGCCGTTGCCGGTCTCGTAATTCGTCCGGTGATCCTTGACCATCGTGTAGGGGTGGAAGACGTACGAGCGGATCTGGGAGCCGAACGCAACTTCCATCTGGTCCCCTTTGATCGCAGCCGCCTCTTCCGCCTTCTTGGCCTGCTCGCGCTGATAGAGCTTGGCCTTCAGCATCCCCATGGCGGTGTCCTTATTCTGGAACTGGCTCCGTTGGGCCTGGCTCGACACGACGATGCCCGTCGGGATGTGGATCAGGCGGACCGCACTGGAGGTCTTGTTGATGTGCTGGCCACCGGCCCCACTGGAGCGGAAGACCTCCATCTTGATGTCCTCTGGGCGCACGTCGATCTCGATACTGTTATCGAGCTCCGGCATCACGTCGACAGAGGCAAAGCTGGTGTGGCGGCGACCGGCGGAGTCGAACGGCGAGATGCGCACGAGGCGGTGCACCCCTTTTTCACTGCGCAGCATGCCGTACGCGTTCTCCCCGGAGACCAGGAGCGTCACACTCTTGATCCCCGCCTCGTCGCCAGCCAAATAGTCCGCGACTTCGACGGAAAACCCGCTTTGCGCGGCCCACCGCTGGTACATTCGGAGCAGCATCGAGCCCCAGTCCTGAGACTCGGTCCCACCGGCTCCGGGGTGGATCTCGAGGATCGCGTTGTTGGCGTCATACGGCTGACTCAAAAGAAGCGTCATCTCGTAGCGCGTCATCTTCTCCTGCAGGTCGGCCAGGTCGGCTTCGATCTCACCTTGAAGCTCAGCGTCCGGTTCCTCCTGCAGGAGCTCGAACGCGACATCGAGGTCATCGAGCTTATCTTGCAACGCAATAAAATTGTCGTGCTTGGTCTTCAACTGATTGTTGGCGTCGATCACGGTCTGGGCGGCGCGCTGGTCGTCCCAGAACCCCGGTTCCGCCATGCGGCCTTCGTTTTCAGCGATGCGTTCGTTCAGCGCATCGAGGTCAAAGCGACCCCCTAAATTGATTGATTTTGGTCCGAAGCTGGGCCAAGGTGTTGCGGATCTCAGCGATTTCCATACGGATCTTCCTTTCAAGAATGGGTTTATCAATGAAACAGCCGGAGTGGCTGCTCCGGCTGCGGGTGATCAGGCTTAGCGCCGGATGTTCTGACGGATCTGGGCCTTCATGAACAGGCGGGTCACGCCGTCGTCCATGTTCGCGATCAGCTCTTCGAACATGCGGTAAGCTTCTTCTTGGTATTCGACCAGCGGGTTCATCTGGCCGTAGCCACGCAAGCCGACCGACTGACGCAGTTGGTCGAGCACGTCGATGTGATCGGTCCATAGCGAGTCGACGACGCGCAGGATCACGACTTTTTCGAATTCCAGCATCTGGTCACGGTCGCCCAGTTGCTTGAGCTTCTCATCGTAGTTCTCGTCGGCCAGCCCTTGCAGCAGGTCGATCAACTCGGCCTGGGACTTACCGTCCAAGTCACTGCGCGATAAGGTGTCTTCCGAGACCATGTTCGCGGTCGCGTAGTCATAGATCTCGTCGAGCTTCCAGTCCTTCTGGTCGCCCAGCGTGTGTGCCTGCACGACGCGGGTGATGCAGCGGTTGATCATCGCCATCAGGACCGGCTTCAGGGTCTCTTCTTCGTTGATCACCTGCTGGCGCTGCTTGTAGATCACCTCACGCTGTTCACGCATGACATCATCGTATTGCAGCGTGTTCTTACGCGTGTCGTAGTTGTTCCCTTCAACGCGTTTTTGGGCCGATTCCACGGCGCGCGAGATCATGCGGCTGCGGATCACCTGGTCCTCGTCTTCGACCTTGAAGCGATCCAGCATCACCTTGATGCGGTCACCGCCGAAGCGCTTCATCAGGTCATCTTCCAGCGACAGGTAGAACTGGGTGGAACCCGGATCCCCTTGACGCCCAGACCGTCCACGCAACTGGTTGTCGATCCGGCGAGATTCATGGCGTTCGGTCCCAATCACGGCCAGGCCGCCGACGTCCTTGACGCCAGGGCCGAGCTTGATGTCGGTCCCCCGCCCAGCCATGTTGGTCGCGATGGTGACCGCGCCACGCTGGCCGGCGTTCATGACGATCTCGGCTTCGCGCGCGTGGTTCTTTGCGTTCAGCACGCTGTGCGGGATGTTCTCGGCGTCCAGGATCGCAGACAGGCGCTCACTGGATTCGATCGCCACGGTGCCGACCAGGATCGGTTGGCCCTGCGCGTGGCGTTCCTTGATGTCCTCAGCCACCGCCTTGAACTTCGCGTCCAGCGTCGGGTACAGCACGTCTGGTGAGTCGACACGCACGACCGGCTTGTTGGTCGGGATCGAGATCACGTTCATGTTGTAGATCTCGCGGAATTCTTCTTCTTCGGTCTTCGCCGTCCCGGTCATCCCGGCCAGCTTATTGTACATCCGGAAGAAGTTCTGGTAGGTGATGGTCGCCATCGTCTGGTTCTCATCCTGGATCTCGACGCCTTCCTTGGCCTCGATCGCCTGGTGCAACCCATCGGAGAAGCGCCGGCCTTCCATCGCACGACCGGTGAACTGGTCGACGATCAGGACCTCCCCATCGGAGACCATGTAGTCGATGTCTTTGAGCATGATGAAGTTCGCCCGCAGCGCCTGATCCATGTGGTGGGTCAAGGCGGTGTTCTCCGGGTCGTACAGGTTCTTCAGGCCGAAGATCTTCTCGGCCTTGCGGATCCCGTTTTCGGTCAAGGCGATGGTCTTGGTCGGCCAGTCGATCTTGTAGTCGTCCTCTTCCTTCAGGGTCTTGACGAAGCGGTCCGCGCGAATGTACAGGCCGTTCGACTTCTCTGCGCCGCCGGAGATGATCAGCGGGGTCCGAGCTTCATCGACCAGAATGGAGTCGACTTCATCGACGATCGCATAGTTCAGGGGCCGCTGGACCATCTGCTGCTTGTAGACCACCATGTTATCCCGCAGATAGTCGAACCCGAGCTCGGAGTTGGTGGAGTACGTGATGTCCGCCTCGTAGGCCGCACGCTTCTCGTCAGAGCTCAAGTCGTGAGTGTTCAGGCCCACGGTCAGACCAAGCCAGTTATACAGCTCGCCCATTTCGGTCGCGTCACGGCCGCTCAGGTACTCGTTGACCGTCACGACGTGGACCCCTTGGCCACCCAGCGCGTTCAGGTACACTGGCATCGTCGCCGTCAGGGTCTTCCCTTCACCGGTCTTCATCTCGGCGATGTTCCCTTCGTGAAGCGTGATGCCCCCGATGATCTGGACGCGGAACGGGAACAGCCCGAGCACTCGCTTGGCCCCTTCGCGCGCGACGGCGAAGGCTTCTGGCAAAATATCATCCAGCGTCTCGCCGTTCGCTAGGCGGTCTTTGAATGCCGGCGTCTTCGCCTGCAGCTCTGTGTCGCTCAAGGCCGCGACGTCGTCCTCGAAACTTTGTACTTGATCCGCGATCTTGCCCAAGCGCTTGACCTCGCGCTTATCGCTTTCGACCCATGTCTTTAATACGTTCGCCATGAAATACGTCCTCTCTGTCATGTTAGTATGCGCATAATACTGACAGTATCCTATTTATTTTAGCATTGATTATGGGTCCTGCAAACCACGTGCCCAATATTTGTCCGAGAATCTGGCCCCGTGACGTGACAGCGTGTCCGCTTGGCGCAACCGAAAAAACCCGAGGCATACGCCCCGGGTCCACATCATCGGTTATTCATCGGTCTCGATCAGACCGTAGCGCCCATCACGCCGCTTGTAGACGATGCTGGTCCCATTGGTATCGGCATCTTCGAAGATAAAGAAGTTATGCCCAAGCATATCCATCTGCAAGATCGCTTCTTGAGAATCCATCGGCTTGAGGGACACGCGTTTCGTGCGCACGACCTGCAGGCTCTCATCCTCATCCGCTGACTCCGGCGCCGTCGCAGGCGTCTCGACGTTGATCGGCGCGAAGCCCTTCTCACGGGACTTGCGGTTGATCTTCGTCTTGTACTTGCGCACCTGGCGCTCCAGCTTGTCGGTCACCAAGTCGACACTGGCGTAGAGATCCGGGCTGGTTTCTTCCGCCCGCAACGTCAGGTAGGACAATGGGATCGTGACCTCGACCTTAGCAGTTTTATCCGGGTATACTTTCAAGTTAACGTGCGCGATCGCCTCAACCGAGCTCTCGAAGAACTTGTTCAGCTTGCTGATGCGCTTTTCAACGTAACTCCGAATGGCATCGGTGACCTCGATGTTTTCGCCACGAACGTTGTATGTTAGCATAAAACTTCTCCCCTTTCATCCGCCCGCGATGGCTCGCAGACGCCGGATGGTCGGGCGATTAAGCCCTTTCATCCTTCATCTCTATTATAACGAAGTGTCGGGACCGAAACAAATAATATTCCGTGCAGGTTCTGTGCCCTCATAGTGACCGCCTTCAGCGGATCAGCGAAAAACTCGTGATCGTCCCGCCGTACCCCGCCGCCCGCAGCGCCGCTTGGGCATGGTACAGCGTGCGCCCGGTTGTGTACAGGTCGTCCAACAGGAGCACGTGCGGCGCCGGCCGAGCGGGTAACGTGGCGATGAAGCTCTGCGGGGTCGCCAGGCGGGCGGCGCGGTCCTTTTGGGCCTGCGGCAGCGGGGTGTCTGCCTTGCGCAGCCAGCGTGACAGCTGCAGGTGACTGAACAAGTCCAGCACCGGGTCGAAGCCACGGGCCGCGAAGTGATGCGGCTCGCTGGTGACCGGCACCAACGCCCACCCGCGGCGCGCCAGCGGCATCAGGTGCTGAAAGGCGGTGTGGCGGCGACGATCCCCTTGACCCTTGTAGAGCTGGATGAACTGACGCATCGGCTCGTTATAGGTGAACAGCGCCCGGTGCTGCAACAGCGACTGGCCCTGCGCCGCCCACCGCTGGCAGTCTCCGCACAACGCCGGGTGCGCTTGGCGCCCACACCCGGGGCAAGCACTCGCCGGATCGATCCGCTCGAACTGAGCCTCGCACCGCACACAGAGCGTCGGCAGACGTAACGGGGCCCGACTGATCAGCGCGGCGAGCGTAAAGTCGGTCGTCAGCGGCCGCGCGCACATCACGCAGATCATCGCCACCCCCGCCGATTCATGCCCCGGATCTCCGTCAGCGCCTGCGCGATCGCCAAGGAGAAATGCGCGGCGACGAACCACACCGGGTCGTCTGGGCTGTCACTGGCGCGCCCTGCCCGCCCCGCCATCTGCACCAGCGCGGCGCGGTCGAACTGCCGGTCGTCGGCGGCCAACACGAGCACTGCACAGTGCGGGATCGTCACCCCACGCTCGAGGATCGTCGTCGTGACCAGACAGTCCAACTGGCCCTGGCGAAAGGCCTGCACCTTCCCCAGCCGGGCTGGATCGCGGGCGTGCACCCCACTGGCGCGCAGCCCAAGGCGCTGCACAGCTTGACTCAGCGGCACGACCCAGCGCGTATCCGGGACGAACAAGAGGCTGACGCGCCCCGCCCGGTGCTGCGCCGCAAGCCAGCGCGCGGCGACAAGCGGCAATTGGTCCGGGACCCGGGTCAGCTTCATCAGGCGCATCACCGGCACCGGCAGTGGCTGGCCGTGAAACCGGCGCGAGAGCATCGAACTGCCGATCCGCCCAGCTCGGGCTGCGCGCCGTAGCGCATCCGGCGGCGTCGCACTGAGAAACACGGTCACGCCGCGCGCGGCCTGCGTGCAGGCGTAGGCCAACATCGGTGTCTGCGAGAACGGGAAGGCATCGACCTCATCGATGATCATCAGGTCGAAGTGCCGGTAGTAGCGCAGCATCTGGTGTGTCGTTGCGACCGTCAGCGGTGCATCGCGCATCGGCCAGGGGCGCCCACCGTAACCGATCGCGACCGGCGTACCGATGAACGCTGCCTGTAGCCGCGGCGCCAGCTCCAAGACCACATCGATGCGCGGCGTGACCCAGGCCACGCGCTGGTGCTGCCCCAGACACTGGGCGATCAAAGGGAACAGCATCTCGGTCTTACCGGCACCGGTCACCGCCCAGAACAGGTGGTCGCGACCGGCCGCCACGGACGCCAAAGCGGCTTGTGCTGCGCGGGCCTGCGCCGGAGTCAACGTCCCCCGCCAAGTCAGCGGGCCGCCCAGTGGCGCAGGCGTGTGGGGAAAGCGCCAGAGCTGACTGCCGGTCTCCACCCGACTCATGCCCACGCAGCTGACGCAGTACGCGCGGCCGTCTGCCAAGGGGCCAAAGCGCCGCTGGCCGCAGCGCTGACACTGCCAGCGCCCGGCGACGCGCTGGACCGCCGGAACGGCGGTCGCCTGTGCTAAACTAGTGGTAGCCGCGACCTTGGCGCATTCACGCGCCGTCAGTTGCATCCCGCTGATCATCATTTTTGCTCACCTCACAAGGAGATTACGCAATGCCTGCCACCCCATACCGCACCATTCAACAAGCCGGCGATCACGAGCTGGTGATCAAGAAATCCCGCTTCATCTGCCACTTGGCGCGCATCGCCAGCCCCGAAGACGCACAAGCGGTGATCGACCAGGTCAAAAAGCACCACTACAAAGCGTCGCACAACGTCCCCGCCTACCTGCTGGGCGACCACGATGAGATCCAGCGCGCCAGTGACGACGGCGAACCTAGCGGGACCGCGGGGGTGCCGATGCTCCAGACCCTTCAGCAAATGGGCCTGCACGACGTCATCGCCGTGACGACCCGGTACTTCGGCGGCATCAAACTGGGCGCCGGTGGCCTGATCCGCGCCTACGCCAACAGCGTGCAGGCCGCCGTGCACGCCGTCGGGATCGTGCAGCGTGAGCGCCAACGTGAGCTGCAGCTGACGTTAGCTTACCCGCTGCTTGGCCCCGTTCAGCACTGGCTGACCCAGGCGGACCTGCCGGTTGCCGACACGGTCTACGCCGAAGCCGTCACGCTGACCCTGTACGTCCCCGAGGCGACCGTCGCCACCACGACTGCAGCCTTGGTCGACCTGACGCACGGCCAGGCGGTCCCGGTCCGCGGGGCCCTGCGCGATGTCGAGGTGCCGATCACCGCCGACTAAGCACGCCAAACAGGCGCCCTCACTTCTTCTGGTTCAAGATCTCGTGGGCCGTGAAAAAGACTGGCCGCGGCTGGTGAATGAACAGCGGGACCGTCTCCTCGACCACGTCGCTGAAAGCCAACCCATACCAGTTGGCGGGGCTGGTCGTCACGTTTTGGAGCCACAGGCGCCCGCCGATCAGATGCCGCTGCAACGCGGGGATCGTCTCGGTCGGCATCCCCTGCGACCGCTCGCGGATGATGACGAACTTAAAATCACCGACCGTCCGATCATGGACCGTCGTGTACTGCGGGGTCTGCGGGTCGATCGCCTTGGCCACCATCAAGTCGTTGATGATCTTGCGGATGTAGACATTGACGTGCTGCGAGCACCGGAAGCCTAGGTAGATCTGCACGCTGATCACATTGCGGGTCTTCATCATATCGACCGTGTAGCGCATCTCATAGGGCTGATCCGTCTCATTCATCGTGACGAACCAGTACACGTTCGCTCGTTTCGGCTGTTTGTCGAGGATCGAGTACAGCGTCGTGCGCTTGACCCGGTAGCCAGGCTTGACCTTGGTCAGGTAGACCAGGTTCGTCGTGTACAGCGGGATCCGCTCGTCTTGCGCTAAGTGCCCGAGCTGACCGATATAATCTGTCAGCGTGACATACTCGCTTTGGTCCTGGTAACGCTCGCGGATCTTATTGCCGAAGTACCAGACCACCATCAGCGCAAGGATCAACAGCATGATGACCAACGTGATGTAGCCGCCGTGCAGGAACTTCGTCAGACTGGCCAGGAGAAAAATGCTCTCGATCACGCCGAAGAACCCAGCGACTAGGCCCGCCCGCAGGCGCGACCCGTGCAACGACAGGAACTCGAAGAGGAGTAGCGTCGTCATCAGCATCGTGACCGTGATCGCAAGTCCGTAAGCGGCTTCCATCGCCTTAGAGGTGCGGAAGAACCAGACCACGCTCAGGGTGACCAGACACAAGAACCAGTTGATCCCAGCGATGTAGATCTGGCTGCGGTGCGACGACGGGTGCGTGATCGCCATGCGCGGCAGGAACTTCAGGCTGATCGCCTCATGCACCAGCGTGTACGATCCGGTGATCAGCGCCTGTGAGGCGATGATCGCCGCCATTGTCGCCAGAAGGATCGCCACCGGCCGCAAGCCGCTCCCCAGCATTTCGTAAAACGGGTTGAGGGTCTCGACGCCGGCGTACGCCGCGTCCTGGTAGTGGTTGAGTAACCACGCCCCTTGCCCGAAGTAGTTCAGCATCAGCATCGCGTACACGAATGGCCAGGTCAGGTAGATGTTGAACTTGCCAACATGGCCCATATCCGAATACAGGGCCTCCGCCCCGGTCGTCGCCAAGAAGATGCTCCCGAGCAGGAAAATCCCGACCTTGTTCGCTGGACTGAACAGGATCTTGACCGCGTAGGCCGGCGACAGCGCTTTGAGGATCTCGAGGTGGCTCCCCAGGTGCATCAGGCCGACGACCCCGAGGAAGCCAAACCAGACCAGCATGATCGGGCCAAACGCATTGCCGATCTTCGCCGTCCCGAAGCGCTGGATCAAAAACAGCGCTAACAGCACCACGGTGGTGATCACCAGTACCACCATCTGCGAGCCGCTGAACTGAAACGGGCCAAAAGTCTGGTTCTTCAGCCCTTCAACGGCGCTCGTGACCGTGACGGCTGGCGTCAGCGTCCCGTCGGCCAAAAGCGCCGCGCCGCCGATCAAGGCCGGCGTGGCCAGCCACGCCCCGCGCTTGCGCACCAAGGCGTACAGCGCGAAAATCCCGCCCTCGCCGTTGTTATCGGCGCGCATCGCTAGGATCACGTACTTGATCGTGGTCAGGAGCATCAGGGTCCAAAAGATCAGTGAGATCGACCCGATAATGTATTCCGGTGATAATGCGTGGACCGATCCTGCATCAGCGATCACCGCGTTCATCACGTACAGCGGTGAGGTCCCGATATCACCATAAACGATCCCCAGCGTGATCAATAAGCCCGCCAAGGTCACCTTTTTCTTCGGCGTCATCTCAATTCCCCTCTCCGAGCGCTCATGCGCCTCACGTGACGTCATGATAGCCGCTTCAGACTGGCGCGTCAACCCGTTCATGGTCGCGCGTCCGCCGGGCCCCCAAGCGTCCAGACCCCCTCAACGGCTCATCGGGGTGACCCCACGAGCCCGGAACAAGGCGCCACCAAGCGCCGCCTGTGCAGCGCCTGCCTACCCATCCACACGACGTTCGGCCAGACACCGTCCACCGCATCAAAACGGCCCCCAGCCACCCTAAGTGCGGGGTGGCTGGGGGCCGTGTGGGCGCTGGCCAAACCTCAGTCTGGCTCAACCGCTCACTTCGCGTACTCGACAGTCCGCTTCTCGCGGATCACGGTCACCTTGATGTGACCCGGGTACTCCAGTTCTTTTTCGATCCGGTTGCGGATATCGCGCGCCAAGACCACGGACGCCTCGTCTGTGAGGGCCTCCGGCTTGACGATCACGCGCACCTCGCGGCCGGCCTGGATGGCAAAGCTGTGATCGACGCCTTTGTAGCTGTTTGCGATCGATTCCAGCTTCTCCAGTCGGTGCAGGTAGTTCTCCAGCGACTCCGACCGCGCGCCTGGACGGGCGGCGGAGATCGCGTCGGCGGCAGCCACCAACACGGCGATCACACTGGTCGGCGCCACGTCGCCGTGGTGTGAGGCGATCGTGTTGATCACCACTTTGGGTTCCTTGTACTTGGTCGCGAGTTCGACCCCGATTTCGACGTGAGAGCCATCGACTTCACGGTCGATCGCCTTGCCGATATCGTGTAATAAGCCTGCGCGTCTCGCTAAGGTCACGTCTTCGCCCAGCTCGGCAGCCATAACGCCTGCCAGCTTCGCCACTTGGATCGAATGATCCAATACATTTTGCCCGTAACTGGTCCTAAAGTGGAGCCGACCTAACTTCTTGATCAAATCCGGATGCATATTGTGGATGCCGACATCGAAAATGGCCTGCTCACCGATCTCCCGGATGCGCTCGTCCATCTCTTTGCGGGCCTTATCGACCATCTCTTCGATGCGCGCCGGGTGGATGCGGCCATCTTGGATCAGTTTCTCCAGTGCCATGCGCGCGATCTCACGCCGAATCGGGTCGAAACCGGACAGGACGACCGCCTCTGGCGTGTCGTCGATGATCAGGTCGATCCCTGTGAGCGTTTCCAACGTACGGATGTTGCGCCCTTCGCGGCCGATGATCCGGCCTTTCATGTCGTCGTTCGGTAAGTTCACCACCGTGACCGTCGTTTCGGCCACGATATCGGAGGCGCTGCGCTGGATGGCGTCGGCGATCAGCTTCTTGGCTTCCCGGTCGGCCGTCTCCTTGGCTTCGTCTTCGCTTTCTTTGATCAGCATTGCGCGTTCATGCGCAAGTTCAGTCTTGGTTTCAGTTATGATCTGTTCGCGGGCTTGGGCTTTGGTCAGTTCCGCGATGCGCTCTAAGGTCGCACGTTGGTCCGTGATCATGGTCTCGACCGACTGTTCACGCCGTTCGAGGCCTTGCTGCCGTTGGTTCAGGTGCTCTTCTCGATCCGACAAGCTCTGTTCCTTACGGTCAAGCGTGTCGTCCCGACGATCCAGGGTCTCTTCCCGCTGAAGCAGGCGATGCTCCGATTGGGTGACCGAAGCGCGGCTGTCTTTCAGCTCTTGTTCGATCTGACTGCGATAGCGATGTGCCTCATCGCGTGCTTCGACCAGCTTTTCCTTTTTCAGGGCAGCGGCTTCTTTTTTCGCGGTCTCAATGATCCCCTCGGCACTGTTGCGTGCCTGATCCAGTGCGTTGCGGTGGATCCGTTTTTGGATCGCGCGCCCGAACAACAATCCGACGGCTAAAGCGATGACTGCGAGGATTATCGAGACCAGCATTTCTGCGCTCATCTTATCACCTCCGCATCATCTAAGCGATGTTAATCAATCACATGCATTGATGCCGTATTTTTTTGGTTAAACGTACACTAATTGATTGTAGCGGTTGACTGAACACGTGTCAACCAGACGCAAAGAGGCGCTGCCCTAGGGCAGCGCCTCTTCGTGTGGCGTTATTTGTCGTCGCCACCAAAAATATCTGTCTCGTCCGCGGCCTTCGCGGCCCCGTCTGGGCCTTCTGCCGCTTCTTCGTTCGCCTCATCCATCCCGTACGCAACGCGGACCTTCTGGCGGATCTCCGCCTTCATGTCTGGGTGCTCATCCAGGTAGGTCTTCGCGTTCTCACGCCCCTGCCCGATCCGCTCTTCACCGTAGCCGTACCAGGAGCCGGACTTGTCGACGATGTCTTGTTCGACCCCCATGTCGATGATCTCACCGGTCTGCGAGATCCCCTTACCGTACATGATGTCGACTTCGGCGACCTTGAACGGCGGGGCGACCTTGTTCTTGACCACTTTGATCTTGGTGCGGTTCCCGATCACGTTGGTGCCGTCTTTGATCTGCTCGGCGCGCCGCACCTCCAGGCGGATCGTCGCGTAGAACTTCAGCGCGCGCCCACCAGGCGTCGTCTCCGGGTTTCCGAACATGATGCCGACTTTTTCACGGATCTGGTTGATGAACAGCGCGATCGTCTTCGTCTTGTTGATCGAACCGCTCAGCTTACGCAGCGCCTGACTCATCAAGCGGGCTTGCAAGCCAACGTGCGCGTCCCCCATCTCGCCTTCGATCTCGGCGCGTGGGACCAGGGCGGCCACGGAGTCGACCACGACGATATCCACAGCCCCAGAGGTGACCAGTGCATCGGCGATCTCCAGGCCTTGCTCACCGGTGTCCGGTTGAGACAACAAGAGCTCATCGATGTTGACCCCCAGAGATGACGCATACTTCGGGTCCATCGCGTTTTCGGCATCGATGTAGGCCGCAGTCCCGCCGGCCTTTTGCACTTCGGCAACGGCATGCAGGGCGATCGTCGTCTTACCAGAACTTTCTGGGCCGTAGATCTCGACGATCCGCCCCCGCGGGAAGCCGCCGACCCCTAAGGCGTTATCAAGCGCCAGGGAACCGCTGGAGATCGTCGAGATGCGCGTGTCGACCTTGTCGCCCATGCGCATGATGGACCCTTTCCCAAAGTTCTTTTCGATCTTCTTTAAGGCAGCGTCGAGCGCTGCTTGTCGTTCATCTTTTGCCACAAAGAACCCTCCAATCAGGTTTGTCTAACGACTAGTGTACAAGAGCGCGGCGGGAAGTGCAAGCAAAAATCGAACAAACGTTCTCATTGGACAGCAGCTGCCTGCAAGGCCCGCAACACCGTGAACAAACCGGTCTTCACCGCCCGGTTGCGGACGGCCTGCCGGTCCCCGGGGAAGTGGTACAGCGTCGCCGTCGGGGCCTGACCGCGCTGTGCCAGCCCCACCCAAGTCGTCCCGGCCGGCTGGCCCTCGTTGGGACCCGGTCCGGCCACGCCGGTCAAACTAACGGCGATATCGGCGTCGACTTGGCGCAACGCGCCGGCTGCCATCGCCTTAGCCGTCGCTTCGCTGACCGCCCCATCGGCATCGATCACCGCCTGATCCAACCCCAGCATGCTCGCCTTGGTCGCATTCGCGTAGGTGACGAACCCGCCTTGAAACCACGCCGAAACGCCCGGGACGGTGCCCAGACTGGCCTGTAAGGCGCCGGCAGTCAAGCTTTCCGCCGCCGTCAGCTGCAAGCCTTGCGCCGCCAGCGCGGCGACCACTTCCTGGGCCAGGCTATTCTCGTCCCCGTAGCCGTAGAAGTATTGACCGACCCGTGCTTGAACGCGCGCCTCGACCGGATCGATCAACGCGTCTGCGGCCGCGGCGCTCGCCGCCCGCGCAGTCAGGCGCAGCGTGACTTCCTGGTCTTTGATGTACGTCGCCAGCGTCGGGTTGGTCTGCGCCGCGATCAGATCCGCAAGCTCGGTGACCAGCTGCGACTCACCGATCCCGAAGAAGCGCAAGACCCGGCTCTGCAACACGTCATGTTGACCCAACGCCTGCATCAGCAGCGGGACCAACTGGGTCAGCACCATCGGCTCGAACTCCTTCGGCGGCCCCGGGAGCAACACGTAACGGCGTGCGCCGACGCGACTCACCGCGCCGACCGCCAGACCGACCGCGTTCGGCAGCACCGTTGCGCCGGCCGGATACATCGCCTGGACCCGGTTGTTCGGCGTCAACGGCCGCTGCCACTGGTCGGCGTAAGCAGCCAACTTCGCCAAAGCAGCATCATCCGTCGCCAACGGTACCCCAAGGTGGGCGGCGAGCACTTGCTTGGACAGATCGTCTGCCGTCGGGCCGAGCCCGCCGATCAAGACGATCAGGTCCGCACGCGATGCCGCTTGTGCGATCGCAGCGTCCAATCGCGCCGCGTTATCGCCAACGACCTGCTGATTCAAGCTGTCGATGCCCAGGTCGGCCAGCTGGCGCGCAAGGAAGCTGGCGTTCGTGTTGACGATCTGGCCTAACAGGAGCTCTGTGCCTACCGCGATCAGTTCTGCTTGCATTTTGGTCACCCCATCATTAGATTACGTTACCGCCCCAGTTTACCACCTGCCCGCACCGGTGAAAACGGTGGCCCCCTCCGCCGAGCAGCCCCCGGACGGGCGCGATGAGCCCCGGCGCATCAAAAAAGGGTGCCCAGTCGTGCACCCCGATTGTCTTGATTCAGTTGCCGAACGAATCGGCGAAAACGCCGCGGTTCTTGTAGAAATACTCGATCCCCGAATACAGGGTGAAGAACACCGCGATATAAAACAGGGTCAGGCCGATCGGCACCGTGAGGCCAAAGTCACTCATCATCAAAAAGATGATGGCAAACATCTGCGTCGCCGTCTTGATCTTGCCCGGCCACGCGGCGGCCATCACCTCACCCCCGTTGGCGAGCAACAGGCGCAGGCCAGTCACAGCGAGCTCCCGCCACAGGATGATGGCTGTGCCCCACGCCGGTACGGTCCCGCGCGCGGTCAGGAAGATGAAGGCCGTCATCACCAGCAGTTTATCCGCCAGCGGGTCCGCGAATTTGCCGAAGTTGGTCACCAAGTGGTTGCGCCGTGCGATCTGACCGTCCGCAAAGTCTGTCAAAGAGGCCCCGACGAAGATGATCGTGCCGACCACCCAGCTCCATGGGATCGCCGTGCTCCCGAGAGTCACGGCACCGGTTGGCCAATCCAACACAAGCAAAAGCGTGAAGACGGGGATCAGGATCATCCGCACCATCGTCAGCTTGTTGGGCAAATTCACTCGTTGTCACCTGTACTTTCTGTCTGCGTCGCGTCTGCGGTGAACTGGATCGTGCGCACGATGCGCGTTCCATTCGTCGCGTCCACCAACGTATCATTGATCTTGATCGTCGTCACCGGCATGTTCCCGGAGCGGACCGAGAAGGCCGTCGTGCCATCTGGCAGGTCGTAAGTGTGGGACCCGCCGGGCTGCAGTGTCCCTTGCCAGACCGTCGCGTCGTTGACGAGCACCGCGACCCACGCCGCGCTATCGGTCGCCGTCAGCGTGACCTTGTTGCCGGTGGCCGGCAGATCCTTCAGCGTTGCGGTCTGCACACTGGTGCTCGACGCAGCGACGTCAACGCTCAGCGTCGCCTTTTTGCTCGAGCTCGACGACTGCTTACTGGACTGTTTGCTGGATTCGCTCTTTTTCGAACTGCTACGACTGTCATCCTTCGTCGAGGAGATCGAGACCGTCGCGTTGTCTGTCGGCACGGTCTGCTTCGGGGATTGGTTGTACTTCCACGTCAGGAAGTAGGCCCCAGCGAGCAGAACGATGGCTAGCCCGACGATGGCGATCTGGAACCCGTGCTTGCGCAATTTGTTAGCCGGGCTGTTGGTCACGGCCCGAGTCGCGCGGGTCTTGTTCTCCACCGACTGTTCGACGTACTCTTGCGGTTGAGTGTCCGGAATGTCTTGTTGGAATTGCATCAATAACGAGTCGCTATCGAGCCCCACGGTCTCTGCGTACTGCTTGATGAAAGCGCGCACGTAAAAATCGCCAGGAAGCGCATCGAAGCGGCCTTCTTCGATCGCGATCAAATAACGCTTCTGGATCTTAGTGATCTGCTGAAGGTCGTCTAGGGTGTACCCTTTTTCAAGCCGGGCCGCCCGCAATTTTTGCCCAATTTCGTCCATTTGTTTTCTTCACCCGCTAGTCTTTTTGTGTTCATTTTCAGTATAGCATGAATCCTAGTACTGATGAATTAAGAAATTGTTAGGCCGAAAAAACACGTGTCGCACACCGCAAGCTAGTCACTGCAACCATCCGCCGGTGACATATAACGTCTGACCGGTCAGATAAGCGGCCGCTGGGTCGAGGAGCATGCGGACATAATACCCGATATCGGCCGGTTCGGCAAACCGACCCGCGGGGATATCCGCCTGCACCGCCGCCAGTGTCGCCGGATCGAACATCGCGTTCATCTTGGTGGCCACCGCCCCGGGGGCGATCACGTTGACCGTGATCCCGAGGCTCGCGACCTCCTTGGCATAGGCGTGCACGAAGGCGGACTGCCCACCTTTGACCGTACTGTAGGCGACCTCCATTGCGCTCCCACTCCCGCCGTACACCGAACCGATGAAGACGACGCGCCCACTGCCGTTGCGGGCCAACTTATCCTGCAGGCGTGTCAGAAGCGCCATCGGGGTCAACAGGTGCACGCGCATCAGTGCGGTCAGCTCGGTGACCGTCGTCTCCTTGAACAGGTGATACACGGTCTGGCCGGCGGCGAAGACCACTGCATCTAGCGCGAACAGCTGCGAGACGACCTGATCGAGGTGATCCGGATCGGTCAGGTCGTACTGTAGTGACATAAAGTCCTGGGCGGGGTACTCGGCTTGACAGGTCTCGATCAAAGCAGCCACCCGCTCGCCGTGCGCGTGGTAGTGCAACACGAGCGACCACCCCGAAGCCGCCAGCTGCTGGGCCACCGTGCGCCCGATGTCACCGCTGGCGCCGATGATCAGCGCCCAGCGCCTCATGCGGTCACCTCTGGCAGGACGTGGCAGACTGAGACTGCTTGCAGATCGAACAACTCAGTGGCGATCGCCCGCAGCTCGTCTAAGGTCACCGCCCGCATCAAGTCGGCGAGTTCGAACGCGTTGACTGCTGTGAAGCTCTGCGCGCTGAGCTGCCCAGCCATCCGCTCCAGCGAGTTCAGTGACTGGTAATACTTGCCGAGCCCGGCGCGCTTCAGGCGTGCAAAGCGGTCCTCGGTCAGGCTAGGCTGATCGCCCCCGCGCGCCAGCACGGTGACGATCGCGTCGGACAGTGCTTGTGGGTCCGCCGTATCCCCGGCGAAGGTGACGTAATTGAACGTGCGCGCGACTTGAAAGTCGTAATCAAACGAGTCGTCGATCAGACCGGCATCGTACCACTGCTGATACAGCGGCGACGAATCCCCGAACAGCATCTCCAGTAGCAAGCGCACGGCCACCTGGTAGCGCGTCCCCGCGACATCGCCGGCGAGGTCCCGTTGCCCTTTCAGGCCCACGGCGCTCTTCGGCCGCACGACAGGCAGGGTCAAGGCGCGGTACGGCAAGATCGCGTCGATGGCGCCGTCGAAGGCGACCCCGCGCGTGATCGGCGTCGCTGGTGCGAAGGTCTTGGCCGCCTGATTCGCCTCGATCAAGGCGATGATCGCGTCGGGCTCGACGGGCCCGACCAGCGTCAGGGTCATGTTGCTCGGCTGATAGAAGGTCCGGTACGCGGTGTGCAGCGCCTCAGGGGTGATCTGGTCGATGGATGCCAAGGTCCCGGTGACGTCGTGGGCGACCGGGTGCTCCGGGTACAGGTTACCCAGGATCCCGTAGTAGAGCCGCCACCCAGGGGCGTCCTGGTACATCTGGATCTCCTGACCGATGATCCCCTTCTCCTTCGCCACGGTCTGGGCCGTGAAGTACGGATCCTGGACAAAATCAAGCAGGGTCGTCAGGTTCTGCGCCACGGCCTGACTAGTCGAAAACAGGTAGGCCGTGGTCGTCGCCCCAGTGAAAGCATTCGCGGATGCTCCAGTGGCCCCGAACAGGTCGAAGGCATCGTGGTCGGCTTTTTCGAACAACTTGTGCTCCAAAAAATGGGCGATGCCCTCAGGGTCTTGCACCATCTCAGTGCCGCCCAGCGGCACATAGCGGGTGTCGATCCCACCGTAATCGACGGCGAACTGCGCGTAGGTCTCGTGAAAATCAGGCTTGGGCACGATCAACACCCGCAGGCCGTTCGCCAGTGTGTGGGTGATCAGCGTCTCGGATACTTCCGGGTATGCTTGGCGCATCAGTTCGCCTCCTTATCTGTCAACAGGTAATCCGCCTGCAGCACCAGGCTGGCGGCCGCCGCCTGCACATCGGCCTTGGTGACCGCCTGCACGCGGGCGGCATAGTCTTCATACGCCATCTGGTGCGCGGCGATCAAGCCATGCAGCAGGCCCTGTCGCGCCAGGAACCGCGGTGAATCGTACGCGATCTGGCGGCCATTGAGCAGCCCGTCCTTGATCGCTTGCAAGCGGTCATCGCTGAAGTCCCCAGACTGCACCTTCGTCAGTTGCGCCGCGATCAGTGCCCGCACGCGGTCCGCATCGGCGCCGTCGATGCCGGTCTGCACCATCATCAGGTGGCGGAAGGGATCGAGCGTGGCGCTGGCATAATACGCCAGGCTGGCCTTCTCGCGCACGTCGGTGAACAAGAACGACAGCGGCGAGCCACCGAACAGCTCCACTGCGACCAGCGCTGGATAGTACTGCGGGCCATAGAGGTCAACGGCCGCGTGGTAGCACTGATCAAGCTTCGCCTGGTTGACGGCGGCGGTCTCGACGCGGGTCTGCACGCGCGCCGTCTGCGGCCGATCGACCGTCAGCGTCAGTGGCTGGGGGTTGCGCGGCGTCAAGCCGAGCCCTGCGATCAGGTCAGTCACGGCCGCCGGTTGCACGTCGCCCAAGACGACGATCTCAACTTGATCGACTGTCATCAACTGGCGATAGGCGGCCATCAGCGCCGCCCCGTCTAACGCGGCAACGTCTGCGGCAAGCCCAAAGCTGGGCGTCGCTTGTGCGGCGTCCCCGGTGAAGTACAGCGCTTGGGCGGCCAGGCTGGCCTGCAACTGGCGGTCTTCATCCAAGCTGTTCAGGTACTCGACAAGGTTGTGCCGCTCGCGCGCGACGACTGCCGGATCGAAGCCGCCGGCCACCAGCAGCGGCCGCATCAGCACCTCACCGAGAAACTGGCAGGCAGCGGCCAACAGCGGTTGCTCGACCAGCGCCGAATCGACCACGTCAAGCGTGGCCGTCACCCGGTGCGTGGCGCCGTCTTTGGCGACGCCGATGCCGAAGTTGGCCCCGTACAGGGTCTCCAAGGCCGCCGACAAGTCAGCTTGGGTCGGGTAAGTAGCGCTGCTGGTCTCCAACACGCTGGTCAACAGCGTGCGCGCGGCGTATGTGGTCGGGTCTGCCGGGGCGATAAAGTGCACCGCCAGACGGGTCGTCTTGAACTTGGTCGTGGGCAGCACATTCAGGTGAACACCCGAGGTCAGTTCGATTCGCAAACGATCTACTCCTTTATTGTCTCGCATCCGCGTCATTGGGTGGGGTCAGACTCGGCCCCATAAACCTTGCGGGGCCGCGAACCGTCCGCCGGCCCGACGATCTGATTGGCTTCCAGATCATCGATCAGCCGGGCAGCGCGGTTGTAGCCGATCCGGAAGCGCCGCTGTAGCATCGACGTCGATGCGCTGCCTTGTTGCAGCACAAACTGCTTGGCGTCGTCGTACAGCTCGTCTTCCGACTCGCCGGCCGCCCCATCCACCTCAACTTCGCTTGGGGCCATGTCTTCGTCGTAAGCCGGCGCGACCTGGGCCGTGATCGCACTGACCACCGCCTCCACGTCTTCAGACGGGATGAACGCGCCTTGGATCCGGACCGGCTTGCTGGCGTCGATCGGGTCATACAGCATGTCGCCGCGACCCAGTAAGGTCTCCGCACCGTTGCTGTCGAGGATCGTGCGGGAGTCGACCCCGCTGGACACCGCAAAGGCGATGCGGCTCGGGACGTTGGCCTTGATCAGCCCGGTGATGACATCCACAGATGGCCGTTGCGTTGCGATGATGATGTGGATCCCCGCCGCCCGGGCCATCTGGGCCAGGCGGACGATCGCCGTTTCGACCTCATTGCCGGCGACCATCATCAAGTCAGACAGCTCGTCGACGATCACGACGATATACGGCATGCGCGTCAGTGTCGCCGTTTCGGCGGCCTTGTGGTTGAACTCGGTCATGTTGCGCACCCCGTTGTCGGAGAACGCCTGGTAGCGCTTGTCCATCTCGGCCAGCACCTTATTGAGCGCAGACGGGGCCTTTTTGGCTTCCGTCACCACCGGGGTCAGCAAGTGCGGGACCCCGTTGTACACCGACAGCTCCACACGCTTCGGATCGATCAGCATCAGCCGAACCTCGGTCGGCTTGGTCGTCATCAGGATACTGGTGATGATCACGTTGATCATCACTGACTTCCCGCTCCCGGTCGCCCCGGCGATCAGCAAGTGCGGCATCTTCGTCAGATCGAAAGTCAGCACGTGCCCCGAGACGTCCTTCCCCAGCGGGATCACCAGTGGCTTGCCCGGGTGCGGCGGCGTGTTGGCCAACACCTCCCGGTAGCCGACCGTGGCGATCGTCGAGTTCGGCACCTCGATACCGATCAGCGGCTTGCCCGGGATCGGGGCCTCGATGCGGATATCCTTGGCGGCTAAAGCTAACGCGAGGTCATCGGCGAGGTTGACGATCTTGGCGACTTTGACCCCGACCGCCGGCTGGATCTCGTACTGCGTGATGCTCGGCCCTAACGTGGCGGACTTGACCGTCACGTTGACCCCAAAACTCTCTAGCGTCTGCTTCAGTTTGACGCGGTTTTGCTTGATCTGCTCAACTTCTACCGACTGATCCGCTGGAGGCACCGCACTCAACAGGTCCATCGAGGGCAGTTGGTAATCCGCCGCCGCGTCCGGCTCAGGGTCGTCGAGGTCGAGGTCCAACTCAAGGTCCTGCTGTTCTGGGGCCGGGCGCGCCTCGGCTCGTGGCTCAGACTGACTTGACACTGGCGCCTGACTGCTGGCCACCGGTGGTGTGTTGATCTGAAAGTCATCTTGGGGCAACGGGTCAGGTAGCCCCTTATCCGCCGGGTCCGCAGATGGCGCAGGCTGCGCGTCACTCGGCGCTGGGGTCCCCGCTGCCGGCGTCGGTGCAGGCCGCACCGTCCGCGGTCGCGCTTGCCAGTCGTGCACCTTGGCCTGGATCCACGTACCGAGCGCGCCGACCTTCTTGGCGCCCCACTGACAGGCCGCAAAGAACTGCGCCGGGGTGATCCCGACCACGATGGCGAGCCCGATCAAGACCACCACGCCCAAGAGGAGCTTCGCGCCGATCTCACTGAGAAGCGGCGCAAGCAGGTTGAACAGGCCGCCACCCAGCAGGCCACCGCCGACGTCAGACGCCGAAGTGCCGCGCGCAAAGTCGTTTTTGAGTAGGCGCCAGGTCGTCAGCAGGTAGTGGCTGTGAACGGCGAGCACCTTCATCGTCGCGCCGGTCAGTAACCCGACGGCCCCGGCGCTGATCAACGCCGTACCGCCCCAGTAACGCTTGCCGATCACCGGCAGTTTGCCGGTGGCCAAAAGCCACAGGCCTAAGCCGGCCAGCCCAACTGCCGCGACCAAGTAGGCGTTGCCGACCACAAGCCGCAGACAGTTGGCCAGCAGGGTCCCGATCAGCCCCAGCCGGAAAAAGGCCAGAAGCGCCACGACTAAGAAACCGCACCCGATCCAGTTGATGGTGTGGTCAGTTTTTTTGTTTCCCGGCCGACTCGGCCGCCTCTTTGTCGTGGTCTTGCGTCGCGCTGCCATCGTTTCTCCTCCTTGCGTCAAGCGTGCGGGCCCTTGCTCTCCGGGCTCAACGCTCCTATTATACACGAACTCTGGGCCAACGCATCACGCACAGCGGGGCCTGGCCGTCGGTCATCCCCGTCGGCACAAGCCCCGCCCCTCAGTGGTCACCGGCTGGTTGCCGGCTGGAAGTTCAGTTGCACACCCTCTCCGGTGATCGACCGGGTCACGTCGTAAGTCAGCGACTGGATCTTGGCGATCGCCGGCTGTGAGATCTGCGCCAGTTCCGCTTGCGGCAAGTCTTGCGCCGCGCCGAAATAATCCAGCGTCTGAACGAACAGCGAGATCTCGCCGGCGACCTGGAACCCGTAGCCGGCAGGCCGGATCGTGAAGGGCACGAGGACCTCGAACATATGCCCTTGTGCCAGTGCCGCTTTGCGCGTCGAGTCGTTGGGTTCGACCTGCCGCATCGCGACTTGAATGTCCTGCGTCGCGTCGCCGCCCTGCGGGGTCAAGTCGAAGTGAAACGACTTGACCGTCAGGCTCAGTTGTTTGAATGCCATGTCGCACCTCCTGTGGGTCTGCGTCCAGTATCTCAATCTTGGCCGGCAAAAACAACCGCCGACTGGGCATGCACGGGCTTCTATAGAGAGGTCCCCGCCGCCCTCATCCAAGCAGGGTCACTTCAGTTTATCGTGCGGGTACGCGTGCACCCGCTCCAAGCCGGCGAAGGCTTGTTGCCGCAAGGCCTCGTAGACCACGAGCGCCGCGCAATTCGATAAGTTGAGCGCCCGCACATTGTCCGTCATCGGGATCCGGACGGCCTTCTCGGGGTTCGCGCGCATGAACGGCTCCGGTAGCCCGGTCGTTTCCTTACCGAACATGAAGTAGTGCTCGACCGTCGGATCACTGTAGTCCACATCCGAATAGGTCTGCGCCGCAAACTTGGAGACTAGGTACAAGTACCGCTGGTCCGGGACGGTCGCCATAAACGCCGCTAGTGATCGGTGCATCACAACCTTGACACTCTGCCAGTAATCCAGTCCCGCCCGGCGTAGGTGCTTGTCGTCGAGCTCAAACCCCAGCGGCTCAATCAAGTGCAAGTAGCTGTCAGTCGCCGCCGCGGTCCGCGCGATGTTCCCGGTATTCGCCGGGATCAGCGGCTCGAATAATACGATGTGGTTTGACATGTTGGCCTCCTCTAAAAACTCAAGGTCCAGTGTAGCACGGCCGCGGGCGTTTGTCCCGGCCCCCAGAACGTGGTGTCGGCCCCCAACGATCACTATCCGACTGGGTGCCTGCCCCACTAACGCGCCCAGTCTGACGCGTGTCTACCCGTCACGCCTGCCATGCAAGCCGTCTCAGCCGTCGCGCGGGCACAAAAAAACGCATCACCTCGGTGTCAAGCACGGCGAGACGATACGTTAGTGAAGCTTTCCATCGCTAACTTTTATCAATTTCCCAAAAGCAAGCCCTGATAAAAGCCAGAAATAAAAATGCTTAAGAGTAATTTAACACCCATGTTTCAGGAATTCAACCCTATTTTTCACAATAATCGACCTGTAACAATTCGACCCCTACGTGCATGCTAGCCGGCGGGTGTTCAAGCATCGCCGCGCGCCGTTCGGCCGGGGCCTGCCACGACAGCGGCGTCATCGCCATCAAGTCCGCGAACTGTGCCTTTGTGAGGGCGAAGTCGTTATTTATCTCTCGAACAGTTGTCCGGGGATAGTGAACAAGGAAGCGCTCGCGCACCTGTGCGTTCGAGTAGGTCGCCTTATCGGTCCCGCCGTACAGCCCTTCACGCAGCTCGCGCAGATAACTCGCCGCCGGGATCACCTTGAACAGGCGGCCCCCCGGGCGCAGCACCCGGTCGAATTCCGCGTAGTTGCCCGGCGAGAACAAGTCCACGAGCACATCGAAGGTGTCGTCACCAAACGGCAAGCGCGCCAAGTCGGCCACGCAGAAGAATGCGGCGGTGTCCAGCCCCCCGGTCAGCTGGATCGCCGGGGCCGAGATGTCGAATCCGACCGCCGCTGCGACACCCGCCGCCAGCGTGGCCGTCGGGGTCCCTTCGCCACACCCCACATCGAGCAACCGGTCGCTCGGGCGCAGTTGCGCAGCGATCGCAGTCAGGAACGGGTGAAAAAAACCGGCCTCAAGGATGCGCCGACGCGCGGCTAGCATCGGTGTGGTGTACTCGGTGGCCACGGGCTTGTTCAGGAAGTTTGCGGTGCCCTTCTTGGCCAAGTCAATGCGGTGGCCCGCCACACAGACGAGACTGGTCTCGCTGACGGTCATCACGGCCTGGCAGACCGGGCAAGCGACCAGGGGGCCTTGGGCCTTCAGCCACGCCGATTTTTGCATGATTTTGCGCATGTCCACACTCCTCGCTGTATTCTGCGCATGTTTTCAAGTAGACTATAAGAAACGCCTGAAGGAGGAAGACATGCTCTCGACTTATAAATTCGATGATACCGTGGGTCAGCTGAAGGCACAAGACAAAATCGAGGCGGGGGTCTGGATCAACGCGATCGACCCGACCCCTGCGGAACTTCAGCGCCTTCAAAAAAAGGCGCGTGTCCCTGAATCCTTCCTGCTCTATGGCCTGGATCCTGACGAAGGGGCGCGCTACGAATACGACGAAGACGTCGATGCCCATCTGATCATCTTCGATATGCCGATCGTCGAGCAAGACGCCAAGCAGCGCATCGTCTACAAGACGGTCCCGCTGGCCTTGATCATCACCACCACCGCGATCATCACGCTCGACATGAAGCAGCAGCCGCTGCTCGCCCTGTTCGCCGACAACCGGGTGCCGGGCTTCAACCCGAAACTCAAGAACAAAGCTGCGCTCTTGATGATGTACAAGGCGACTGTCGCCTACCTCTCCTACCTGCGCGACATCAACAAGGCCCGTGAAGCCCTGGAGACCAAGCTGCAGAGCAACCTGAAGAACGAGGAACTCTACGCCTTGATGGGGATCCAACGCGGCTTGGTCTACTTCATGATGAGCCTCAAAACTGACCGCAACGTGCTCCAACAGATCCAGCGCACCGACCCGCTGCACCTGAACGAAGACGACGCGGACCTGCTGGATGACATTTTGATCGAAAACCAGCAAGGGACCGAAATGGCACAGATCTCCAACTCTATCATCAACGAGACCGCCGACACCTATAGTTCCATCATCAACAACAACATGAACGGGGTGATGAAGTTCCTGACGTCATACTCGATCATCCTGACGATCCCCACGCTGGTCTTCTCCTTCTACGGGATGAACGTCGAGCTTCCACTGGCGAACATGCACGTGTCGTGGATCGTGACGATCGTGATCTCGCTGATCATCGCGATCCTGCTCGGCTTCCAGTTCTGGCGCAAGAAGTACTTCTGATCTGCTCTGGCCGCGGCAAGCGGCTTTTTTTGACCCCAAGCGACTCGAAAAACCGAACGATTTTTTTATATTAGCGCTGAAAGTTGACTTTTTGCGACAATCCCCGTATAGTTCGACTTGGTGCGAAAAGTACCCACTCAAGCGAGTGAATCGTTCGGTTTTTACGAAAGGACGCCTTGCCTTATGGAAATTTTTGACTACGAAGACATTCAACTGATCCCCAATAAGTGCGTCGTACGCTCACGCAAAGAGGTCGACACCACCGTGGTGTTCGGCGGCCGCACCTTCAAGCTGCCGGTCGTCCCGGCGAACATGCAGACCATCATCGACGAGCCACTGGCCGAATGGCTCGCGGCCAACGGCTACTTCTACGTGATGCACCGCTTCAACCCGGAGCGGCGCCAGCAGTTCGTCGAGACGATGCACGCGAAGGGGCTGTTCGCGTCGATCTCCGTCGGGGTCAAAGATGAGGAGTTCGGCTTCATCAAGGCGCTGGCCGGCCGCCAGCTCATCCCGGAGTACATCACCATCGACATCGCGCACGGCCACTCGCAAGTGGTGATCGACATGATCCAGCACATCAAGAAGTACCTGCCCGATAGTTTCGTGATCGCCGGCAACGTCGGGACCCCCGAAGGCGTGCGCGAGCTCGAAAACGCCGGGGCCGACGCGACCAAAGTCGGCATCGGCCCCGGGAAGGTCTGCATCACCAAGATCAAAACGGGCTTCGGTACCGGTGGCTGGCAGCTGGCGGCCTTGCGCTGGTGCGCCAAGGCCGCGCGCAAGCCGATCATCACTGACGGCGGGATCCGCACGAACGGCGACATCGCCAAGTCCCTGCGCTTCGGCGCGACCCTGTGCATGATCGGCTCCCTGTTTGCCGGCCACGAAGAGACGCCGGGCAAGCAAGTCGAGCGCGACGGCGCGCTGTACCAAGAATACTTCGGCTCCGCCTCCGAATACCAGAAAGGGGCGCACCACAACGTCGAAGGCAAGAAGATCCTCCTGCCGGTCAAAGGCTCGATCAAAGACACACTGATCGAGATGCAAGAAGACCTGCAATCCGCCGTCTCTTACGCCGGCGGGCGCGACCTCGGCGCACTGACCAAAGTGGACTACGTGATCGTCAAGAATTCGATCTTCAACGGCGATCAGTACTGAGTGTGACCGGACCAAAAAAGGCGAGACGCAGCGCACCCAAGAGTTGGGTCACCGCGTCTCGCCTTTTTGATGTCCAGCGATCAGCGCGTGTGGTACACCAGCGTGGTGCCGACCGTGAAGTGCGGGCGGCTGGTCGGCTTCAGGTACAGGGCGCTTTCGAGTCGGTCGACGGCCGGCTGCGGCGCAAAGACTAGCGCGACGTGGCCGATGCTTCGCAGGTTCGCGTTGGCGAGCTTGCCCACGGCCGTCACCGCGAAGTCTTCGCCATCGATCGTCAGCGTGTCGCCGGCCTGCATCTCAAGGTCGCGCTGCGCCTGGGGGTCATCGAACTGCTGGATCAACGTCACTGCCCGCAGCGCCGGCGTAGCGGAGTCATCGAACAGGATCACGAGCGGGTCGGTCGGCGACAGCGCCGACTCGCCGATCGCCTTAATCGTTGCAGTAATATCCATAGTGTGCCTACTTTCTGTGGTTTAACTTCATTCTACCACGCTTTGAGTTGCACGCGTATCCGCTTTCCAACCATGGTATACTGTGGGGGCGGACACGATCAGTCCACTCTTTGATTAGGAGGCAATATTGTGAATCAAATCGTCTTACTTGGCGGGTACACCCGCAAAACTGGCAAAGGCCTGTACCGGGCGGCATTCGATGACGCGACCGGCACCTTGACCACCCCGACCCCTTACCTCGAGACCCTGGGCTCGCCCACCTACATGGCCGTCTCCAAGGCCAACGTCGCATACGTCGTTGACGCAGGTGACGGCGTGGGTGGCGTGGCCGCCGTCGACCTCAACGGGGCCCAACCGACCGTACTAAACACAGTGCTGGCCCCTGGGTCCAGTCCGGCCCACATCTCGATCGACGAATCCCGTCAGCTCGTGTTTGCCAGCAACTACCACGAAGGGCGCGTCAACGTCTACAAGATCAACGCGGACCACACCCTGAAAGACGTCGATGTCGCGCAGCACCACGGCCACGGCCCGCTGCCGGAACAAGACGCCAGCCATGTGCACTTCGCCGATCTGACCCCAGACGGACGTTTGGCGGTCATCGACCTAGGCACCGATGAGGTCTACACCTACCCGGTCGCCGAAGACGGCCACCTGGGCACGCCGACGGTCCTGACCCTGGCACCGGGCTTCGGTCCCCGTCACCTCGTCTTCCACCCGACCCGCCCGATCGCTTACCTGCTGGGCGAGCTTTCCAGCCAAGTGGCGGTCTTGACCTACGACCAGGCCACGGGCACCTTCACCCAAGGCCAGACGCAAAAAACGATCCCGGCAGACTGGACGGCGCACAACGGCGCGGCCGCCGTGCGCATCACCCAAGACGGGCGCTTCCTCTACCTGTCTAACCGCGGGCACAACAGTCTGACTGCCTACGCGATCGCCGAAGACGGTTTGAGTCTGACCCAGATCCAGCAGCTGTCGACGGAAGGCGAATTCCCCCGCGACTTCAACCTCGATCTCACCGAAACCTATCTGCTAGCCGTCAACCAGAACACGGACAACGGCACGCTGTACCGGCGCGACCCGCAGACCGGTCTTTTGACCGAGAGCCAAAAGGACATCGTCACGCCAGAGGCGGTCAACGTCGTCTTCTTACCGGCTGACTGACCCGACGAGGCTGAGCCAGCCATACGCGGTTTTAGCCCAGCGTATAACCATGACCCCAGTAAAACCTGAACTTAGGTTTTGCTGGGGTCATACTTATACGCTGGGCGTCGCTTGATGGCGCGTCCTGTTCTGGAATCGTCGGGCATCTATCGTGAGCCGTTGATGATCTCTCGGCCACTTTTTGGTCGCGCCTTTGACCACGAAGCACTAAATTTTACTTGAGACCGGTGGCGCGCGCCGACTTTCCTTGTATACTAAAAGCATTGGAGATTTTTTGAGGAGGACAACATGCTAGACATACTGAAAGCCATCGTCATCGGGATCGTCGAGGGGCTGACCGAGTTCCTTCCGATCAGCTCGACTGGCCACATCGACTTGGTCAGCCAGATCGTCACGATCGACCAGGGGAAAGACTTCATGGCGATGTTCGAATACGTCATCCAGTTCGGGGCGATCCTCGCCGTGATCCTGCTGTATTTCAACAAACTCAACCCACTGGACTGGCGCAAGACCCGCGCCGAACGCGACTCGATCTGGCTGCTGTGGGCCAAGGTGATCCTGGCGGTGCTGCCATCGGTCGTCATCGGCCTGCCGCTCAATGACTGGATGGATGAACACCTGCACACGCCCGTCGTCGTCGCGACCACGCTGATCCTGTACGGGGTCTTGTTCATCGTGATCGAGAACCACTTCAAGGGTAAAAACGCGAAGATCACCACCCTCGCGGATCTCGGGTGGTCGACCGCCCTGTTCATCGGCCTGTTCCAAGCCTTGTCGATCATCCCCGGCACCAGCCGCTCCGGCGCGACCATCCTCGGCGCGATCTTACTGGGAACCAGCCGGTTCGTGGCCACCGAGTTTTCCTTTTTCCTCGCGATCCCGACCATGGTCGGCGTCTCGATCCTGAAGATCGGCAAGTTCCTACTGAACGGGAACACCTTCACCGGTCAGCAGTGGGCGATCCTGCTGACCGGGACGCTGGTGTCTTTCATCGTCGCCGTGATCGCGATCAAGTGGCTGCTGAAGTTCGTCCAGACGCACGACTTCAAGCCGTTCGGCTGGTATCGCATCGCGTTGGGACTGATCGTCTTAGCCGTCTTGTTCATCTAGGAGGGGCTTATGCTCAAAGAAGTCTGTGTTGAAAACTTCACCAACGTGCCCGCCGCCATCGCGGCCGGTGCGCACCGCATCGAACTGAACGACAACCTAGCCGTCGGCGGCACCACCGTCTCGCGCGGTGTCCTCGCAGAGACCACCCAGTACGCGCACGAGCATGACGCGAGTGTCGTCGCCATGATCCGCCCGCGCGGCGGGGATTTTGTCTACACCGACACCGAACTCAAGATCATGGAGGCCGACCTGTTCGAAGCCCAAGCGCTCGGCGTGGACGCCGTGACCTTCGGCGCCTTGACCCCCGCCGGCTGGCTGGATGAAGAGGCGATGGAAAACCTGATCGCCGCAGCTGGCGGGATGACCGTGGTCATGCACATGGCCTTCGACGCGATTCCCGCCGCGCAGCAAGCCGCTGCGATCGACTGGCTCGCCGACCACGGCGTCGCCCGCATCCTGACGCACGGCGGACCACTCACGGCGCCGATCGATGCGACCGTGCCGCACTTGCAGACCTTGATCCAGCAGGCCGCCGGCAAACTTGCGATCCTCCCCGGCGGCGGTATCACCGCCGCCAACGTTGAGGCGCTCGCGACGCAACTCGGCGTGCAGGAGTTCCACGGCACCAAGGTGATCCAGTACTGAGACGCACAAGGCCCACGCCCCTGTTGAGGGGTGTGGGCCTTGTGCGTCTCAGTCACGGGCAGCTGGGGTCATCGCGAAGACGGCCACGCACCCGTAGCCTGTGTGGCAGGCGATCGTCAGGCTGACTGGGCGCACCAGCACCTGAGTGGCCGGGTGCGCCGCTTGGATCAAGGCGACGACCTCATCGGCGGCGGGCCAATCCCCCGCGCTGGCGACCATCACTTGCTGGTCCGGCACCGCATCCAGGGCCGCATTCACCTTGGCGGCCAGCGTTGCCAGCGCCTTTTTGCGCGAGCGGACCTTGCCGGCCAAGGCGACCTTACCTTGCGCGTCGATCGCCAGCATCGGCTTGATGTTGAGCACCGCCCCCAAAGCGGCAACGGCGCGCGGCAGTCGACCGCCACGCACGAGGTGATCGAGATCCGAGACAGTCACCCAATGATTCATGCGCAGCTTGTTGGCCTCCAGCCAGTTCACGACCTGCTCGAGACTAGCCCCAGCTTGCTGCTGCGCTGCCGCTGCAAGCACTAGTAGCCCCTCCCCGCCGCTGGCCGCGACGGAATCGACGATCGCGATCTGGGCGTCGGGGTGTGCGTCTTTGAGGAGCGTGCGCGCCTGGCGCGCGCTGTCGAGCGACCCGCTCAGCGCCCCGCAAAAGCCAATATAAAGGATCGGGGTGCCCGCCTCGACGAATGGGCCGAAGAAGTCGACATACTCCCCGACGTTGATCTGCGTGGTCGAGACTTGCGCAGCGGCGTGAAGATCGGCATACACCGCGTCGTTGCTGTGACGATCGCCGAGTTGGTCCGTGTGTAGCGCGCCGTTGACGGTGTAGTGAAACGGCACGGTCTGCAGTGAATAGTCGTTCAGGAGTTGCTGCGGCAAGTCGCAGCCGGTATCGGTCAGGATCTGGTACATGTGGTCATCCCTCCTGCACCCATCAAGCGGGTGCGGTGAATTCGCCAATTCGGCGTGAGTCCAGCATACCAGAAAACACTGTCAATGGCATTATCATTTTGTGCCATTAACCATTTTTAACCTTTACCCACCAACGCGACTTTAGCCCAGCGTATCAGTATGGCCCCGTGAAAACGGCTATACTCCTACTTAGGTAGACAAGCAAATAATTAAAGCTTGCCTTCCTGGGAAGGAGTTTTTTTATGGGCCGGATAGGTTCAAGATACACGCCCGCAGAGAAACTGTTCTACATTGGTCTGGTTAATGAGGGCGGCTGGAGTTCACAGGCAGTGGAAAGGATACACGGTATCGATCACCACCAGGTCAACCAGTGGTTAAACCGTTACGCAGCTGATGGGATGGATGGTCTTAAGTCCAGGCATACTAACCAACAGTATTCTCGGGAGTTCAAGCTAGAAGTCGTGCAGAAGTACCTAGCCGGTAACACATCTTTTCGGCAGCTGGCTGTTGCCTACGGCATTCCGGGTAAAACCGTCATCGGTCAATGGGTATCCCTGTATACTAGTGGTAAATCACTACAAGCCACTGGGAGGGCCAAGCCAATGAAAGATGGACGCAAGACTACGCAGCTCGAACGTGTCGAGATCGCACAATGGACCATCGCCAACGAACACGACTACGTCGCCGCAACCCAGCAGTTCAACGTTTCGTATGGACAGGTCTATGCATGGGTCAAAAAGTTCAAGCAAGGTGGTGAGTCCGCCCTCGCAGACCGCCGCGGTAAGGCGAAGGAAGATAATGGTCAGCTCACTGAAGTAGAGCGTTTGAAGCTCGAGAACAAGCGACTACAGGCACGATTAACCCGTGTGTCAACGGAGGTCGCAGTGTTAAAAAAACTCCAAGAACTGGAAAGAGGGAATGTCGATCAGACAGGCAATATCAGGCCATTCAGCAACTCGCGCAAGAAGTGAATCCCGACTCCGGTCAGCTTTATGGCATCAGTGAGACATGCCGGTTTCTGGGTATCTCGCGTGCAGCGTACTACAAGTGGACGCATCGTAAGGTGACGGCCCATGAACGGGAGAACCAGGCTATTCTGGCCTACATCGTGACCCTTGAGGAAAAGCATCACTATGTCTTCGGGGTCAAACGGCTCGTGACGTATATCAATAAGGAAACACCCTATCACGTGAGTCACGGTCGTGTCCGCAGGCTCATGCGTCAGGGACGGATTCGAGCCTCTATCCGTGTAGCGAAGCACGATCGCAGAGCCGAGAGGAAGGAGTTCCTCCTAGCCAACAAGCTGTACACCGTCGATGCGGGGCATGCCTTCCACCCTAGCGCGGCCAACAAAGTCTGGGTGACCGACTGTTCCGAGCTCACTTACGGTCAAGATGGTAGACAGAAACTGCGGCTTAGTGCCGTGAAGGATCTCTATGATCACAGCGTGATCGCCTGGTGTGTGGCACCGAGCGAAACCGCGGCGCTTACCACCAAGACGATTAAGCTGGCCATCAAGAGCAACAATGGCATCAGGCCAGAAATTACGCATAGTGACCAAGGATCCGCGTACACCGGGCGCACCTACAACACGTGCTTAGCAGGTGAAGGAATTATCCACAGCATGTCGCGGCCGGGCACTCCTGGCGATAATAGCCCAATGGAGAGCCTGTGGAGCCATCTTAAGGTTGAGTGGTTCGCCTTTGAGCACTGCTTGTCCGAGCTTGAGATGATGAAGAGTATCGAAGCGGCAATCAACTGGTATAACTACGAACGCCGCCAAGAAACACTAAACGGCATGACCCCGATGGAATATCGGAATCATGCCGTAAGGAAAACTGCATAGGCACTTTAATTATTTGACCTGTCTACTTGACGCGGACCAGCGCCAACCCGAACTTAGGGTTGACACGGGGCCATACTGATACGCTTGCTCTGCCCGCTCGAACGTAGCGAGTGACGGGCAGACCTGCATTAGAATGTCGAACTGCGGCCTTCGGCATCGCCGGACGGAAGCACCAGCACTTACTGCGGAGTCCGGCATCGCCGGACGGAAGCACGGGCGTTGCGTGATCGCACGTCACGGTCCGGAATCGTCGTGCCACGAGAGGTGATGGTACACCCCCGAATGGCTCATTGTCGGTCCGCGGCGCCCATCACAAAGGCAGCGACACAGCCGAATCCGGTGTGACTGGCGATGGTCAAGCCGATCGGGCCGACCTGGATCTGGGCGTCCGGGGCTTGGGCCAGGATGTGATCACGGACGATGTTGGCGGCGTCCCAGTCGCCGCTGGTCGCGATCAACAGCGGCTGCTGCGGGTCACTGGCCAGCGCGGCCAAGAGCTTGTCAGCCAGGGCCAGCAGCGCCTTCTTGCGCGCCCGGACTTTGCCGACCATGCGCAGCTTACCGGCAGGGTCGACGTCCAACAGCGGCTTGATGTTCAGCAGCGTCCCCAGCGTTGCGGCAGTGCGGGAGACCCGGCCGCCGTGGTACAGGTAGTCTAGGCTGTCGACGGTGAACCACTGCTGCAGGCGCAAGCGGTTGGCGACTAGCCACTGCTCCAGCTCATCCAGGCTCGCCCCGGCGTCGCGCAAGCGGATCGCCTCCAGCACCAGGCGCCCTTCCCCAGCGCTGGCCGCCAGGGTGTCGATCACGCGGATCTCGGCGTCTGGATACTCCTCCAAGAGCATCGCCTTGGCCTGCGTCGCGCTGGAGAAGGACCCGCTGAGACCACTGGAGAAGCCGACGTAGGCGATCGGTGTGCCGGCCGCCACATAGGGGCGGAAAAACTCGACGTACTCCCCGACATTGATCTGTGCCGTGTTCGGCATCACGCCGGCCTTGATCCGCGCGTAGAACGTCTCGATGTCGTAGGTGGCCCCGAGGTCATCGATCAGTGCCTGCCCTTCGACTTCGAAGTGGAACGACACGATGCCGACGTCCTTTTCGGTGAGTGTGGCGAGCGGCAGATCGCAGGCGGAATCGGTTAACAGTTGATACATCTATCCCACTTCTTTCTCTTCTTCATTGACGGCACGGTCGAGGCCGACCTTGCGCCCTAAGGATACCATATCTTCAGGGAGCGGTGCGCGCAGGTGAATGTCACGGTGCAACAGCGGGTGCCAGAAGCGCAGGCTCGCGCAGTGTAGCGCCTGACGCGCGATACCGACCATTGGTCCACCATAGAGGTCATCCCCATACAGCGGGTGGCCCAGCGCAGCCAAGTGCACCCGGATCTGGTGGGTGCGCCCGGTGTGTAGCGTCACGCGCGCCAGCGCCGCTTGCGGTGATTGCGCCACCAGTTGGTATTCGGTCACCGAGCGCTTACCCGTCGGCGTGACGCCGCGCTTCATGTAAAACTCGGCGGTGCGGCCGATCCGCAGCACCACCCAACCGTGCGGCGGCAGTGGCTGCGAGTTGGTCAAAATCGCCAGGTACTGCTTGGCCAGGTCGTCAGAGTGGAGCTGGCGGTCCAGCAGGCTGTGCACGAAGCCGTGCTTGGCGAAGAGCATCAACCCACTGGTGTCGCGGTCCAGCCGGGTCACCACGTGGATCGCCGCGCTTTCGGCGTGCGTGTCCTGCAGGTAGGCTTTGACGATGTTGGCCATGCTATCGTTGCCTTTGGCCGCGTCAGGGATCGAGGCGACCCCAGCGGGCTTGTTCACCACCAGCAGGTAATCGTCTTCGTAGACGACCGCCAGCGGCGCGCGGTACGGCACCACGGTATCCACAGGCACTTCCGGCGCCAGCTGCAACAGCACCTGATCCCCGGACTGCAAACGAAAGGCGGTGTTGCGTTGGCGTCGATTCACAAACACAAAACCGCCGTGAAACTTGAGCTTTTTGAGTTGCGCCCGCGACAGGCCCTGGCGCTGCAGGAAGTTCTGCAACTTCAGCGGCGGGCCTTCATATGTCCACTCGAATCTCATTCCTGCTTCGCGCCGATGAAGGCGTCCTCCACCCGGTCCCAGAAGTGCATGTGCCGGTAGCGGGCAAAGTGGATCCGCTCATCGGCGATACGAAACCGGATCGCCGTGACCAGTTGCGGCGTGATCGTGAACTGATCGATCGACATCACGTAGTCTTGGAACGGCTCCGGGCGTAAAATGACCCACTCATCCGGCGCCAGGATCATCGGCGCGGCCAGTGTGCGGAAGACGCGGTTATTGATCGACGCGATCTCGGTCACCTGCATCGCGTCCAGCCGCGGATGGATCACCGCCCCGCCGTTACTCTTGGAATACGCGGTCGAACCCGTCGGCGTCGCGACACACAGGCCGTCGCCGCGGAAGCTCTCGAAGAAGTTCTCCTTGATGTACACATCCGTGCGCATCGTGCCGCTGGTCCGCTTGAGCGTCGCCTCGTTCAGGGCCAGGTAATGCGACGTGGTCCCGTCCTCGTAGTCCGCCAAGATGTCCAGCAGCGGATACGAGACACTCTCGCCCGAGTCGTTGCGCAACGCTTCGACCAGCGCGTCGATCTCGTAGTCGCGCCAGTCGGTGTAGAACCCGAGGTGGCCGGTGTGCACCCCGATGAAGCGCACCCGGTTGAGCTGGCTGGCGTAGCGGTGAAACGCCGATAGAAGCGTCCCGTCCCCACCGATGGTGATCACGACGTCCGGGCGCGCTTCATCCAGCGGGAACTTAGCCGCTACCAGTGCCTGCTTCAGTTTGGTTTCGGCCGCGCGCGACTTGACGCCGCTGTTGGCCACGATTGCGATACGCATACTAGTCATCCTTCTTGTCCGGGGCGTTCAGGCTGGGGACGTTTTGGCCTTTGCCATACGAAAACAGCTGCTGCGCCTCTTGGATCTCTTCGCGGATCTCCGACATCTCTTCGTCGAGCATGAACGACGCCTCGGCCGCCCGCTTCAACCGCTCCTTGAGCGCCGTCGGGAATTCGCCTTGATACTTGTAGTTCAGGCTGTGCTCGATCGTCGCCCAGAAGTTCATCGACATCGTGCGCACCTGGATCTCCGCCAAGAGCCGCTTCTCCCCGTGCACCATCTGCACGGGGTACTCGATCACCATGTGGTAGCTCCGGTAGCCGCTGGGCTTGACGTTGGTGACATAGTCGCGCTCCTCGACCACCTTCATGTCCTTGCGCTGGTGGATCAGGCGGACGACCTCGTAGATATCCTCCACGAACTGGCACTGGACCCGCAGACCCGCGATGTCTTGCATATCTTGTTCGAGCAGGTCATCGGTGATGTAGCGACGAGACTGCTTTTCGATGATCGAATCCACCGGTTTGACCCGGCCGGTGACGATCTCGATCGGCGAGTGTGTGCTGGCTTGCAGGAACTGCATCCGCATTCCGCGGAACTTGATCTTCAGCTCCTTGACCGCCTGCTGATACGGCATTAAAAAAGTGTCCCAGTCTCGTTGCATGCGATGGCCTCCCAATGGCGCCCGCGGTGATCGCCGGGCGCGAAACTCGTTTCCGCTATTAGTTTACCATATATTCAGCCAAAACAAGGGCCTCGGGTTATACTGGAAGCACCAGACCCGCCTTGTTGCGGTCGCATCGCTCGTACTCAAGCTGAGGAGGAACGTTCATGATCAGTCAAGAACAAGAGGTCAAAGTAATGCTGACGCAAAGCCAGGCCGATGCCATCGCGGCCGCCTACCCCTTTTCGGCCCCTTTCACCCAGACGAACACCTACTATGATACGCCCGACCAGGCGCTACGCCAGCAGGGCCTCGGGCTGCGTATCCGTCAGTTCGCCACCCATGCCGAGCAGACGCTCAAGGTCCCGGCCGCCGGTGACCGCGTGCTGACCGAGCTCACTGACCCGCTCTCGGTCGCCACCGCCCGAGCACTGACGGCCGCCGGACGCCTGCAAGCCGATGGGCTCGTCGCGCGCGCCCTGACCGCACGCGGGGTCGATTGGGCCCAGCTCGCCCCGTTTGCTCAGGCGACCACCACCCGCCGGCTGTGTCAGCAGGCAGAAGGTTTGCTCACGCTGGACGAAACATGCTACGCTAATCGAACCAGAGACCGAGAGCTCGAACTCGAGTTCACCGATGCGGCACGGGCGAAACCATTCTTTGCGCAGTTGATCGCGCGATTCCAGCTAGACCCTACCCCGCCGCGCAATAAGGTCGCGCGAGCCGCTCAAAACGTGAAATAATCACAAGCGTTTCGATTGCGGCTTTGTAAAATTCTGGTAAAGTTAAGGTATCGAAACCGTATATGGCGTCAAAACCCACAGGAGGAGCCGTCCATGCTAGAACTCTTTTTATTCGTCAACCCGATCAGTCGACGATGTCGTCAAGCCGAAACGGCGGTATACCGGCTCGTCAGTGAGCTCAAAGCGAAGATCACCCTTCACTTCATTCCGGTCGTGAACTTTCAGGTGATCGATCAATACATGCAAGAAACCGCCATGGACTGCAAGGACCTTGCGATGCGTAACCGCCTATTCGAGACCGCCTACCAGCTGTCGCTTGACTACAAGGCCGCCCAGTTTCAGGGCAACAAAAAAGCGCGCGCCTTGCTGATGGCGGAGCAGGCCATGCTCGACGCCGATCCCCACCGTTACGACGCCTCGTTTGCCGCCCAGTGTCTGGCGGCCTCCGGACTCGACCGCGAAGCCTTCCAGGATGATCGCGCCCGCGAGGCGATGGCACACTGCCTCTCCTCCGATCAAGGGATCGCCTACGAGATGGGGGTCACCGAGGTGCCCAGCGCCGTTTTGATCAACGTCGATCACCCCGAGAACCCGGCAGTGCGCATCGAGCACCTGTCCAGCTACCAGATGTTCAAGACCGTCTGCGTTCGCCTGCTGACCAACCCCGCCTACGGGAATAAGCAGCGCCTACGCGTGCGGTGACGAGCAGGCAAACGGGCCTAAGCCAAGCTTAGGCCCGTTTTTTGGGTTGCCCACAGATAGTGTCCGAGGCGTATCAGTTGTCCTGACCCCTGCATTCCCCGTATGATGTCTTTAAAGGAGTTGATTGATGATGGAAATTGGGATCCCCAAAGAGATCAAGAACAATGAGAACCGCGTGGCGATCACCCCAGCTGGCGTGATCAACTTAGTGCACGCCGGTCAGGCCGTGTTCGTCGAGCACGGGGCCGGCATCGCCGCCGGCTACCCGGACCAAGACTTCATCGATGCCGGGGCAACGATGGTCGACGCCCCGACGGCCTGGGCCAAAGACATGGTGATCAAGGTCAAAGAACCACTGGCCAGTGAATACCAGTACTTCCGCCCCGGCCTGATCCTCTACACCTACTTGCACTTAGCGGCGAACAAGCCGCTGACCGAGGCCCTGTTGGCCCACCAGGTGACGGCGATCGGCTACGAAACGATGGTCGGCGCAGACGGTAGCTTGCCGGCACTGACCCCGATGAGCCAGGTCGCCGGGCGCATGGCGGTCACCCTGGGCAGCCAGTTCCTCCAGACCCAATTCGGGGGCAAAGTCGTCCTGCTCGGCAGCGTCCCTGGCGTCGCCAAGTGTCAGGTCGTCATCATCGGTGGCGGCGTGGTCGGCCTCAACGCGGCCAAGATCGCGCTTGGCATGGGCGCCCAGGTGACCGTGCTGGACATCGACCCAAAGACGCTGGCAAAGATCGATGATGAGTTCGAAGGCAAGGTGCAGACGCTGTTCTCCGACCACCAGAACCTGACGCTTTCGGTCGCACGAGCCGACCTCGTGATCGGCGCCGTCCTGATCCCAGGCGCCGTGGCGCCGAAGCTGGTGACCCGCACGATGATCGCCAGCATGGCGCCGGGGTCCGTGGTCGTCGACATCCCGATCGACCAAGGCGGGATCTTCGAGACCACCACCCACGCGACGACCTTCGCCGATCCGACCTACACCGTCGATGGCGTGATCCACTACGCGGTCGCCAACATCCCAGGCGCCGTCCCGCGCACCGCGACAGACGCGCTGACAGCGGTGACCATTCCGTATGCGGCCACGCTCGGGCGGCTCGGGTTCACGGAAGCGGTGAAAGTCGACCGCACCCTGTTCACCGGGGTCAACACCTACGCTGGGCTCCTGACGGAACAGGCCGTGGCCGACAGCCTAGAGCTGCCGTACCACGCCCTCAGCACCCGCCTCTAGTTTCGCGTCAAGCGTCGGGTACCACTGTGGTGCCTGCCGCCACCGCCACCCCGTGGTCGTCCGGCTGAGCAGCCCGGCCGCTGCCAGCACCGCAAGCCAACGCGCTTGCACCACCGCCAACACCGCGGCCGAGTCCACCAGCGGCGTCAGTTGCCCCTCGAACTGACGCCAAAACGCGGACTCGGCCGCGGTCGTTAGCGTGGGGTGCGCCTGAAAGGCGAGCAGCCACCGCGTGCGCAGCTGCCACTCTGGAACCGCCACCCCCGGCAAGTGCGTTAATTGGGTGTGCACGATCCAGGGACAGCCGGCCAGGTTCCGGCCGGCTGCCGCACACGCCTGCTGTAGCAGCATCGCCCGGCGGTCACGGTGCATGAGCGCCCGCTGGACCGCCTGAGCCTGCCGGCGGGGGGCGTCCGGGAACGGGCGATGCAGCGCCCGCGACCCGCTCGCCCAGTACCAGTGGATCGCTAGACCGAGCGTATCGAGCTGCCAAAGCACCAGCCGCCCCACCGCGACGTCAAGGAACCACAGGTGCCAGCCGTGGGCGCGGCTGTGCTGCAGGAACTTCGCTTGTTTGGCCTGAGGCAATGCCGCAAAGTAGCGCCGACCGAGCACCCAGACCACCGGGAGCCCGAGGCGGTGGTACCCCGCTGTCCGCGTGGCCAGCCGCGTCACGCTGATTGGGCTGCACTGAAACTCGACCACCAGCGGCCGCCCCGCGGGCCACCACACGACATCCGCGCGCTGCTTGATCGTTGGGTAGACCTGCTCCAGTGTGCCGGCCCACCCGCGGCGCACCCCATAGTCGAGCAGCCACAGCTTGCCGTTGAGGTGCTCGGCACTCTCCGGTTCGCTGGCTGCACACGCCGGCCCGCGGTGGTAAAAATGCGCCGGCATCACCGGGCCGTTGCGCACCCCGACCGGTGCACCACACGCCGGACAGACGAACGCACCAGTCAGTTGCCGGGCCTGCGCGTGGTTGCGCAAGGTCACCAGCTGGCCTGTTGCCGTTTGCGCCACAAACATCTCACCATCCCCTTTGTCGGAGATTACGCCAAAAAGACCGCCGACCCCTTCGCGGGATGGCGGTCTTCGGCATGCCGAGCGTCAGTTCTTGAAACTGTGGATCGGCGCTGGGATGCGGCCACCGCGGTCGATGAAGACCGACGCATCGCCTTGGTTGACCGGCATGATCGGCGCGGTGCCGAACAGCCCACCGAACTCGATCTCGTCGCCGACGCCTTTGCCCGGCACCGGGATCACGCGAACGGCGGTGGTCTTGTTGTTGATCATCCCGATCGCGGCCTCATCGGCGATCATACCGCTGATCGTGCTCGCAGAGGTGTCACCAGGCACGGCGACCATGTCCAGCCCGACGGAGCAGACCGCAGTCATCGCCTCCAGCTTCTCCAGCGTGATGTGGCCGGCAGCCGCCGCCGCGATCATCTGCGCGTCTTCGGAGACCGGGATGAAGGCCCCGGACAGGCCGCCGACCCGCTCGACCGCCATGATGCCCCCTTTTTTGACCGCGTCATTAAGCAGCGCCAACGCGGCGGTGGTACCCGGGGTGCCGACGTGGCTCAAGCCAAGGGTCTCGAGGATCTCAGCGACGGAATCGCCGGGTGCCGGGGTCGGGGCCAGGGAGAGGTCGACAATATTGAACGGCACGTTCAGGCGGTCCGCGGCGACCTTGCCGACGAACTGGCCCATGCGCGAGACCTTGAACGCCGTCTGCTTGATTGTCTCGCAGATCGTCTCGAAGGATGCGTGCGGCTGCGCGGCGATCGCGCGTTGGACCACGCCAGGCCCCGAGACGCCGGTGTTGATCGCGACATCGCCTTCAGACACACCCCAAAACGCACCGGCCATGAACGGGTTGTCCTCCACTGCGTTGGCGAACACGACCAGCTTCATCGCGTTGGCCGCCTTGATCGCTGCGACGTCTTTGACCACCTGCCCCATCAGCTTGATCGCGTCCATGTTCAGGCCGCTGCGCGTGCTCCCAACGTTGACCGAGGCGCAGACGCGGTCCGTCTGGGCCAAGGCCGCCGGGATACTGGTCATCAGCGCCAGGTCCGCCGGGGTGCTCCCGTTTTGGACCGTGGCGGAGTAGCCGCCGATCAGGTCGACGCCCACGGCCTTGGCCGCATCATCCAGCGCTTGGGCCAGCAAGAGAAAATCGGGGTGCGGGTCGGCTCCTGCGAGCATCGCGACCGGCGTGACTGAGATGCGCTTGTTCACGATCGGCAAGCCGTACTCGTTGCTGATCGCCGTTGCCACCGGCACGAGGTCGCGCGCTTTCGTTGTGATCTTGGCGTAGACCTTCTCCGCGGTCGTCTTCATGTCACCGGTGATGCAATCGAGCAGCGAGATCCCCATCGTGATCGTGCGGATGTCGAGGTTCTCGGTGCTGATCATCTCGATGGTCTCTTTGATCTGTTGAGTTTCCATGGGGCCTCCTTACAGCTTGTGCATGGCGTCGAAGATCTCTTGACGCGCGATCTTGATGTCCACGCCGATCGTCTCCCCCAGCTGGGTCAAGTCGGCCTTAGTTGCGGTGAAATCTCCGCCTGCCGGCAGCTGGGCGAGGAGCATCATGGTGAAGGCGCCTTGCATGATGGTCTGAGACACGTCGAGGATGTTGACCTCGAGCTCGGCGAGGCGCGTGGTAACGGCCGCGATGATGCCGACCTTGTCGGTGCCGATAACGGTAATGATCACTTGCATGTGGATTTCCTGCTTTCGCGTTTGATTAGCGTCATTATATCAAAAAATGTCCGGATTGTTCTTGCCTTTTGTGCCGATCCCCTGTATGCTTCAACCAACGTGATCGTCCACTCGGTCTATCGAAAGGAGGGGTTCTTATGCTTGCATACTTAAAGCAACCACGGCGTACGGCAACTGATCTGTGCGGCTTGCTGCGTGCATCACAGACCCCTCTGGGTGTGCTCTGACCCAAAGCGATCGTTCGTGATCCGACACTAACAAGCCGCCCCTGGCTTGTTTTTTTGTGCCCAAAACCGAGGCGTCGCCGCATGAGGGACGGCGCTTCGCTATTGTCACGACGCGCAAAGGTCGCTTTGCGGCCAGAGGAGGACTCCAATTTGACAGAATCCGAAGATCGCCTGATGTTTCAAGGGCAAGATCAGTACCAAGTGCAGCATGACCACCGGCTGTACCCCGCCACTCTGCGGGGCAAACTGCGCCACCACCTGCACCAGACCCACGCCACGCTGGTCGTCGGCGACCGCGTTGGCGGCCAACTAACGCCTGATGGGACCTATCTCATCGACACCCTGCTGCCGCGCACCACCTTCCTGGCGCGCGATTCAGGCCGCTACACCACCCAGCAGCAAGGAATCGCCGCCAACCTCACCCACATCGTGATCGTCACCAGTGCCAATCACGACTTCAACCTCAACCGCCTGCGCCGCTTCCACACCCTGGCAGTCGCCAGCGGGGCGCAACCCGTATTCTTGATCAGCAAGACCGACCTCGTCAGCGCCGACGTGCGTGCTGATCTGCAGGCCCAAGTGCACGCAGTGTTCGCCGACGCGCCTATTGTCACCACCGATCGATCGCAGGCGCCGGCGACGCGCCTGGCCCCGCTTTTGACCCCAACGGCGGTGCTGGCCTTCATCGGCTCGTCCGGGGTCGGCAAGTCCACCCTGCTGGCGGCACTGGTCGGCCGCTCGCTCCAAACCGCTACGATCCGCGAAGACGACAGCCATGGGCGCCACGCGACTGCCAGCCGCCAAGCGTTCGCGTTGCCGAACGGGGCGCTGGTGATCGATACCCCGGGCCTGCGCGCGGTCGGCCTCGACACCGCCGCAACCGGTTTGACGGACCAGTTCGCGCCGATCCTCGCGCTGGCTGCACAGTGCAAGTTCCGCAACTGCCAGCACGCCGGCGAACCCGGCTGTGCGGTCGCAGCGGCCTTAGAGGCCGGGACTCTGGATACCTCGACCTGGACCGCCTATCAGCGCTTCGCCGCCACGCTCGCGACCGCCAGCCAGCGTGAGGCGCGCGCCCAACGACAAGCCCGCCAGGCCGCTGGCCGACGAGCAGTGCGATCTGAAGGGAGGCGGCGCAATGGGTGAGCAGCCTTGGTCCCTGACACAACTCCTGCGCCGTCATTGGCGTCTGTCGCTCATCGCGTCTTTTTGGGTCACGCTGGGCAGCGCCATGAACGTCTTGTACACCGTCACCACCGGCAATGTGCTGACGGCGCTCGGTCGCCGGCAGGCCACTGGCTTCTGGACCTGGATCGGGATCACCCTGCTCGTCTTGGTCGGGTTTGCGATGATGATCTACGGCCGCCAGGTCAGCCAAACCCGGGCTAATGAGCAGATGGCCCAGGACCTGCGCACCGCCATCACCCAGCGGTTAGGGCAGACCACCCCGCGGGATTTTCACCAACAACCCGTCCCGACCTACCTCTCGTGGCTGACCAACGACTTGAACACGATCGGCGAGCTGGGCTTCGGCAACTTCTGGATGGCCTTGTCGCAGGTGCTTGACGTCGGGCTCGCGACCTTGACGCTGTGGCATTACCACTACCTCTTGGCGCTGGCCGGCTTGGCGCTGACCGGGGTGATGCTACTGGTGCCGCGACCACTGACCCCGCCGATGAACGCCACTAACCTCGCTGCATCACGGGCGAGCGAAGCCCTGACCACCCTGCTCGCCGACGTGCTCAACGGGTTCGACCAGCTCTTTCTCCTGAACCGGACCACGCGAATGCACGACGCGGCGGCCAGCGCCTCGGCCCACCTGCGCCACCGGCGGGTCGAGTACGCCCAGGCCACCGGGCGCATGTTCGCCGTGACCAACGGGGCCAGCTTCCTCTGCTCGCTGAGCGTGCTGGCCCTCAGCGGGTGGCTGTTCCTCCATCATCAGGTGCCGCTGGGCGTTTTTGTCACCGCCCAACAGCTGGCCGGCACGATGTTCTCCAGCCTGACGGGGCTCGCCGCCAACGTGGCGGAGATCAAGACCACGGCCCCTCTGTTCGCCAAGTTCCAGGCCGTGCCGGTGGGTGCCCCTGAGACGGGCCAGCCCGCCGCCCCGCTGCGCATCGCCCTAACCGTCAGCGACCTCGGCTTCACCTACCCCGGCGCGACGGAACCCGTGATGCAGCACTTCGCCGCGACCTTCAAGGCCGGTGGCCACTATGCGATCGTCGGATCAAGTGGCAGCGGCAAATCGACGCTGCTCAGCTTCCTGGCCGGCATGCGTCAGCCCGATCACGGCACGCTCACTTACGATGGGGTGCCACTGGCAGCGCTGGCGCCGACGTCTCTGCACACGCAGCTGGCCGTCGTCGACCAGACACCGCTACTGTTCAACACGAGCCTCGAGGATAACCTGACCCTTGGCCGCTCCGTGCCGCCGGCGCGACTCGCCGCCGTGTTGCGCCAAGTCGGCCTCGACACACTGGTCGCCACTTGGCCGGACGGGCTGGCGACGCAACTGAGCTTCGGTGCGACCAACCTCTCCGGCGGGCAAAAACAGCGCATCGTGTTGGCCCGGGCGCTGCTCCGCGACCCGAGCGTCTTGCTGCTGGATGAGGCGACGGCCAACCTCGACCGCGCCAGCGCCGCCGCGATCAACGCGGTCCTGCTGGCGTTACCCGACACCACCGTGATCATGGTCACCCACCACCTGACGCCGGCGCTCGAAGCGCAGCTCGACGGCGTGGTGCAACTGACGTGAGGGGCCGGGTCGCACTCGCGGCCGCCATTCCGGTCGGCTTGCCGGACACCCGCTAACTGAACCGGTTCACGCCAAAAAGTAGCCTCCACTTCAAATGGAGGCTGTTTTTTATCCAACCACCGCTTCACTTGACTCAACGACACACAACGCATGACAAGTCCTCGCATCTGCGCGATAATGACCCTAACTTAACGCGCGGAACGCAGATCAATATTGAAAGAACGAGGTGAGCATCCATGAAACGGACGTCGACCAACGCCCTAAAACCCGCACCCGGACGGTCTGTTGACGAGACCACCCGTCTGCTCACCCGCACGCTCACGTCGCCGGCGGCCCTATCGGCATCTGATCGGAAGTGGCTCAAAAGACGGCGCGTCGACTTGGTCATGCTCTGGGTCGAGCTGGTTTTCACGATTGTCTGTTTTGCGCTCACCATCCTGAACATACTTTTTATGTTCATCGGCTTGGGGCTGGTCTTGCTCGCGGGGGTCACGGTGATCTTGTCCGAGCTGACAACGGGTTATTACAAGCACCCCCACGGCGCGACCCCCGCTGATTACAGTGCCCGTGGCGCGAGCGATCACATTCTGGGCGATACCCTATCCAGCGCTCAGAGCAAATTCATGGGGCGCAAGTAACGCGCCGTGACGACTTCCTACCGCAACGACTGGTCAAAAAACGCCACCACTCGCACCGCGACCGCCTGGTGCACCGCCTCGCGCGAGACGCCGGCGGGATCGACGAAATACGGTACCGGCCCCGACCGCACCGGCAAAAAAGTGTAATGCCCCGCCGCCAGCTCGACATAAGTCGCGCGCGGCAGCAGTGCGTGGTAATGCCGCGCATTGGTCGCCACCGGCGCGACCGCGTCGTGGGTGGCACCGATGATCAGCGTCGGGACTGTCACCGCCGCCAGTTGCCGCGGGGCGGTGAAGGCCAGTCCCATCGCCGGGGCCAGCGCGGCGACCGCCTTGATCCGGGGGTCCTGTAGGTCAGCCGGGATCGTCGCCGGGTCGATCTCAGTCAGCAACGGGCGCAGGTCGCCCAGCTCGGGGATCGTGAACTCCCGCGCCCCCACCGGCGTACGCGCGGCCGCGAGCAGTTGCCCCCAGTCCGCGGCGGCCCCGGCCAGCGCAAGCACCGTGTAACCGCCGAATGAAAACCCGGCGGCCCCGATCCGCTGGGCATCCAGGCGCGGGCCGAACTCGGCCAGCAGGTGATCCAGCAAAACAGACAGGTCGAGCGGTCGGTCCCAGTAGCGCACGAAGCCCGCAGGCCGCGCCGTGGTCGTGCTGTTCCCATCGTGATCTGGCGCCGCGACGGCGTAGCCCGCCGCGCACAGCGCGGTCGCCAGCCACGCTTGACCGAAGCGGTCGCCACCGGTCCCGTGCGACAGCAAGATCAGCGGGTGTGGCGCCGGCCAGACCCGCGGGTCCGGCCACCACAGTGCGGTCGCCAATGGTCGGTCGCGGCGCGTGGTATCGTAGTATAAACGGGTGTCCATCTGCTCGCCTCCTGAACGGGTCTGATCCTAGTATACCTGCTCGAGCGTCCAGCTTGCCAAAACGCCGTTTGCCCGGCACAATGGGGACTATCTTACCCGGAAAAGAGGCCCCAGTATGCGACACCTGGTCGGTATTATCGGAAACAACTATTCCGGCTCCATGAACCGCAAGCTGCTGCAGTACATCCAGCGGCGCTACCGCGATCGCTTCGCGCTCACGCTGCTGGAAACCGGCACGCTCCCGCTGTTTTCACAAGACGCGGAGGCGCACCCACCCGCCGTGGTCACCGCCTTTCGCACCGCGATCACGGCTGCGGACGGCGTGATCGTCGCCACGCCCGAGCACAATCACAGCGTCCCAGCCGTGCTCAAGAACGCGCTGGACTGGTGTTCACGCATCGAGCACCCCCTGGAAGACAAGCGCGTGATGGTCATCGGGGCCTCGCTGGGGCCGATGGGGACCGTACGGGCGCAAACTCATCTGCGCCAGATCCTCGATGCCCCCGGGATCGGTGCACAGGTCCTGCCCGGCAACGAATTTTTGATGGGCCGGGCGGGCCAGAAGTTCGACGTTCACGGGCAGCTCGTTGACCTCGGCACCGCCGCCTTCCTCGACACCTGCATCGCCAATTACCTCGAGTTCCTCGAGCGCGCCTGACGCTCACCGGCCGATCCAATCGTGCGCATCGGGCTCAAGCCGGATGACGCGCGTCAAGCGCGGGGTTAGACTGACACCGAGTCTTACCGCCAGGTGCAGCGCGTTCGAGCGGACAGGACTGGTCCTGATCGCAACAAAGAGATGACAGCATGGTTCGACTGACAGCAGTGTTTAACCCTTCGTTCTATCGCGCCCGGAGATTCCTACTCGCGGCGACCCTTCTCGTCACGGTGTGCTTGAACAGTGATTGGACCTTCACCAGTGGTGCCGGCCTCATGTGGGGCTCAGTTCTATTGGTGATCGCGGCCGTGATCGGTCTCGTCAGTACACTGTTCGCATTCGGCGCCAGCCCGCGATCACCCGCCGAGCCAACGCGCCGACTTGATCCCAAGGCGGGGCGACCGACTATCGTCGCGCGCCTCGCCGCCTTGGCCCTCGGTGTCCTTGTCCTGATCCTGGCACAATCCGTCAGTCCGTGGATAAGTGCGGCAGTGATCGACCTACAGCTTTGCATCGCCGGCTGCTTTGGGCGCGACTAGCGCATCACTGAATCGACACCAAAAACCGGGTGCCAGCGGCCCCCGGTTTTTTAGTTGTCCCAAAGCAGACACCGCACGCTTGGGGGGCTCAGCCTCGCGCTGCCGCCCACTCACGTCGCAACAGCGACCACTCATTCTCGTCGTGGAACCCGTCGGCCAGCCGGACCCCGTCACGCAGTGTCCCGTCGAGGTGGAAGCCGGCGCGCGCCGCGACGCCATTGCTGGCCGCATTATCCACCGCCGCACGGATCACGAGCTTATTGCGCCCGTAGTCTGTGAAGCCGAGCGTGCACATCGCTGCCACCGCGCGCGTCATGATCCCGCGCCCGCGGTAGGCCGCCCCGAGCCAGTAGCCGATGTCCGCGCTCAAACCGTCTTCATCGTAGCCGTTGAAGCTGATCATGCCCACCGGCGCCCCCGCCGCGTACACCAACAAGTTCGCCGAGCGTCCGGCCCCGAACTGCTCGAGCATCAGCGTCAAAAAGGCCTGTTCCGCCGCGGCGTCCGTCAGCGCGCGCGCCCACGGCAAGAAGCGCCCGATCCCCTCACGGTCCGCTGCCACCAAGGCAAACAGCGCCGGGCCATCGACTGCTGGGCGCGGCAGGGCCAGCGCGATCTCGTCATCCACCGGATACATGAACATCCAACCACCTCCAGATATTGGCGTTAGTGTACGCTAGTCCGTGCCTTGGTGCAAGCAGTGACCGGCTCAAAAATCGGTCTCAGGGACTACTTCATCTGTCGGAGTAATCATGCTATGATAGCCTTAACGAGACAGCCGGAGGTGATAACATGATCTCAAGCGACGGGATCCGCGGCTACAACGATGCGATCATCCTGGCGGTGCTGCAAGACGGTGACTCTTACGGCTACCAGATCGGCCGGGCGATCCGGGCGCGGACGGATGACCTGTATGTGATCCGCGAGACGACCCTGTATTCGGCCTTCACTCGGCTGACCAAGGCCGGCTACATCACCGCCTACCCCGGTGAGATCACGTACGGGCGCCCACGCACCTATTATCACCTGACGACTGCAGGCCGCGCCTTTTTGGCCACCAAAACGGCGGAGTGGCGCCAGGTGCAGCAAGTCGTAGACCGCTTTTTGACGGAGGAAGCGTAGTATGGAAACTTTGGAGACCTATCTCAACGGGTTGTTCGCGGCGGTGCCGCAAACGCCGAGCACCGCCAAGGCCAAACAGGACCTCTTGGACCTGATGACCGACCACTACCATGAAGAACTGGCCAAGGGGCACAGCGAGGCCACCGCGCTGGGGTTAGTGATCGGCGAGTTCGGCGACATCGATGAGCTGCTCGCCGCGCTGGACGTCGATCCGATCCCAGACACCGAACCGAACGATCGCCCCGAGATGACCGACGACGACGTTGACGGCTACTGGGCCGGCACCGAGCGCTTTGCTCGCCTGCTCGGGCTCGGGATCGCCTTAGTGATCGCTGCACCTGGTGTGGCCGCCACATTATCCATCGACAGCGGGGCACTGGCGGCACTCGGCTTCATCGCGCCGGTGGCACTGGGGATCGGTCTGATCATCGCCACATCGATGGGCTACCGCACCGTCAGCCGCGCCATGCGCGCCCTCGCGTCCACCCCGGCCATCCGGGCGCGCGCAGCCGGGCAAGCCGACGCCTACAGCCGACCGCGCACCATCGGGCTCGTCGGCGGGATCATGATGTGCATCCTCAGCGTCGTGCCGCCAATCGCGGCGAACACCGGCGCGTTCGAGGGCGCAATCGGCGCCGGTGGCCTATTCCTATTCGTCGCGATCGGCGTCTACTACATCGTCTACACGAGCATCGTCGCCGGCGGTTTCCAGCGCCTGACCCGGCAGCCATCGGTATTCGTCGACACCCTGTTCGACCCGCCGGCCCCACGTCCGCAGGCAGCCCCGCCCTACACCAAACCCACCACGGTGACGGCCAAGCCGCGCCGCGACAAAGTGCGGTACGACGGTTGGCGCGCCTTCTACTGGCCCTGTTTGATCACCGGCTTCTTGCTCTTCGGCTTCCTCGGCGGCGAGTGGACCTTCGCCTGGTTCCTTCTGATCGTCGGCGGGCTGTTCGAAAAGCCACTGTTCGGCCGCACCAAACGCTGACCACCCCAACGACTCGCGCCGCCGATCGGACGCGCGAGTCGTTTTGTTTGCCAAAAAAGTTGGTCCGCAGTAGACTGCAGGTACTTCATGGGGAGCTCGCCTGGTGATCGCGTCAGCGCAACGCGATCGTTCACCAACGGGTAGCCGAAATCATCCAGGGGCATCGCGTCCTCAGTAGGCTCGACCCAGAGTATCGATACAGTGAGGCGTGATGAGTATGCTCACGTTAGATGGTCGAAGTCGGATGACACCACCGGGCACAAGGCAAGACGGTGGTGATCGCAGCGTCGCAAGCGGCCACGCCAAGTCGTCTGAACTTGGCGGGACAATCAGGCGGTGGCACAGACTGCACGGTGCCACCACCCCACCGGTAAGCCGAGAGACTCAAGGCCCCGGTGAGGCCCCGCGGGACCGCCGCGGTAAGTCAGCCAAAGGCGTCCTCAGGTGCCCTGAGGGCGGCTTTGGTGTGTCTGGAACCAGAGCGGCGCAAGGCCGCCCTTAGCGGGACGGCTAGCCTAGCCGGGCGCCTTGGACCGCTCCTGGGTCCAAGGTGTCCGGCGTAGCTAGACGCGCCCGCGTTGGCCTTGCAGAGCTCGACGACGGTCGGGAAGCAGTAAGCAAGCACCCCAAAATGATAAGGCCCCGGGCGTGGCCTTGCGTTTGGACGTCTTGGACCGCACCCACATGCGCTTCGCAGCTCGACGAACCAGAGCGGAGGACTCGTGGGCGTAGCTAGACGCGCCCGCGTTGGCCTTGCAGAGCTCGACGACGATCGGGAAGCAGTAAGCAAGCACCCCAAAATGATAAGGCCCCAGGCGTGGCCTTGCGTTGGGCCGACTTAGCCCAACCCGCATGCGCTTCGCAGCTCGACGAACCAGAGCGCAGCGGAGTCGAACTTAGGGCGACAGGTTGCCTTTCTACCGCATGTCAGGCCGTAACGCGCACGGCGTGTCCGGAGCTCGACAACGATCAGAAAGCAGTAAACAAATCCCCAGGTGAAGCCTCAGGCATGCGCCTTACGAGCTCACCGTCGACCAGCAAGCGATCACCCGACCGCGCCAACGTCACTTCGGGTCTCACCCTGCCGACACCCGCTCAAATTGGGATTGACATCGCCATGTGACACTTCCAAAATATAAGCATACTAGTATGCAAAGGAGTTCACATGTTACTCGATCATATCGATTCACCTCAAGACCTCAAGCGGTTGACCGTTGATCAGCTACCGCAGCTGGCCGCGGAGATCCGCCACGTTTTGCTGACGAAGGTCAGCCAGACAGGCGGGCACGTCGGGCCGAACCTTGGCGACGTGGAGCTGACGCTCGCCTTTCACTATGTGTTCGACTCCCCCACGGACAAGGTGGTCTGGGACGTCTCACACCAGAGCTACACCCACAAGATTCTGACTGGGCGCAAGCAGGCCTGGCTCGACCCAGCGCACTACGACGATGTCAGCGGCTTCACCGCCCCGGAGGAAAGCCCGCACGACTTCTTCACCATCGGCCACACCTCCACGTCGATCGGTCTGGCGACCGGAATGGCGCTTGCGCGTGACCACGCTCACGCCCCAGGCAATATCGTGGCGGTGATCGGCGATGGCTCCCTGTCCGGCGGGTTGGCCTTCGAGGCGCTGAACAACGCAGCGGTCCTGGCGGGCAACTTGATCATCGTGGTCAATGACAACGAGATGAGTATCGCCGAGAATCACGGCGGGCTTTACGCGAACCTGGCGCTGTTGCGCGAGACGAATGGCCACGCCGAGCGGAACTTTTTCAAAGCGATGGGTCTCGACTACCGCTACGAACCGCAAGGCAACGACGTGGCGGCAATGATCCGCGCCTTCGAAGCCGTTCGAGACACCGCTCACCCGGTCGTATTGCACGTCCACACGACCAAGGGCCTGGGCTACGCGCCGGCGGTCACCGATAAGGAACGCTGGCACTGGCACGTGCCGTTCGACCTGGCCAGCGGCGACCCACTACGCCCGCGCACTGGCGAAAGCTACCCGAGTCTGATCCTCGACCAGCTGGAAGCGAAGATCGCCCAAGGGGCCCCGATCTACGCCTTGAACGCCGCGATCCCGGGATCGTTCGGCCTCAAACGCTTCGCGGCGGACTACCCGCACCGCTACCTCGACGTCGGAATCGCCGAACAGGTCTCGATCACGCTGGCCGCTGGCATGGCGCAGCAAGGCCTGCGCCCGGTCGTTTTCCACTCCGGGACTTTCTTGCAGCGTGCCTATGACCAGCTGAGCCACGACCTCGGGATCAACCGGCTGCCAGCAGTCCTGATCCTCACCGGCGGCGCTGTCTCCGGCGGTGACCCGACGCACCAAGGGACCTTCGATATCGCGATGCTCGCCAACATCCCGAACCTCACCTACCTTGCGCCGACTACCGCCGAGGAACTGGCGGCCCAGCTCGATTGGGCGCTGACTCAGACGGCCGGTCCGATCGCGATCCGCGTACCGGCCCACGGGGTGCAACACGCCCCGCTGACGCCGACCTTCACCCCGTTAGGCCTGCACGTTCTGCATCAAGGGCACCGCGTCGCCTTGCTCGGGCTGGGCTCGATGTTGGCGACCGCCCAGGCGGTCGCGACCCAGTTAACCTCGCATGGCGTGGACGCGACCCTGATTGATCCGCGGAGTGCCAACGCCGTTGACCCCGCCGAGCTAGACGCCTTGCAAGCTGACCACGAGCTCGTCGTCACGCTGAAAGAAGGCAGCCTGGACGGTGGATTTGGCCAAAAAGTCGCCGGCCACTTCGGCCCAACGGCGACGAAGGTGCTGACCGTGGGCGCCAAGCGCCAGTTCAACGACCGCGAGTCGACCGCTGAGCTGATGGCGCGCGACCACTTGACACCGGCCCAGATCACCGCGGATATCCTCGCGGCGTTGCAGTGATCCATCGAACCACCGCTGAGCGCGGTGGTTTTTTTGGTCGCGCAACGCCGAGCCTCGATCATTTAGAAATATTTCGAAATAGTGCTTGCCTTTCGCCGGCCCGTGTCGCTATAATTTAGACAAAATTCGAAATAGGAGGTCCCGTCATGGTCCAAACCTATCTGCCCCTGCTCCTGCCGATCATCGGCATCGAGCTGATCTTGACCGTCACCGCCGTCGTCAGTATCCTGCGGCACACGCACTACGCCCATGGCAACCGCACACTGTGGCTGATCGTTGCCATCGTGATCCAGCCTTTCGGTGCGCTGGCCTACTTCCTGTTCGGACGGGAGGCAGACTGATGCCCATCTTGAGTCTGACCAATGTGTCCAAACGCTTCGGGGCCACGTCGGTGCTGCGCGACCTGACGCTCAATGTCCCGGAAGGCGCCCTGTACGGCTTCGTCGGGGCGAACGGGGCGGGCAAGACCACCACCATGAAGCTGATCTTGGGGCTAGACACCTGCGACGCCGGGACAATCACGGTCGCCGATACGCCGGTCCACTACGGCCGCACCACTGCCAACCAAGGGATCGCTTACCTGCCGGACGTCCCAGCGTACGACGAGGACCTCTCCCCCAGCGAGTACCTGACGCTGTGTGGCCGGATCGCCGGCGTCCCACGCGCTGACCTCATGCCCCGAGTGACTGCAATGTTGAAGCAGGTCGACCTGCCGACGTCGCGCCGGCGCATCCACGGGTTCTCGCGCGGCATGCGCCAGCGGTTGGGCATCGCGCAGGCCTTGCTGACGCGGCCGCGCCTGCTACTGTGCGACGAGCCGACGTCGGCGCTGGACCCCGCGGGCCGGCGTGAGCTACTCGACTTGCTCGCGAGCCTGCGCGGCCAGACCACCGTGCTCTTTTCCACCCACATCTTGAGCGACGTCGAGCGCATCTGCGACCGCGTCGGGATCCTGCATGACGGCCACCTTGCCGTCGAAGGAACGCTCACCGACTTACGCCAGCAGTACGCCCACGACCGCCTAGAGCTTCAGTTCTCCACCCCTGAAGGCGCACAGGCCGCGGGCCGAGCGTTGAACGGCGCGGTCCAAGGGACAACGGTGACGCTCACCGCCACCGAGGCACCGCAGACGGTGATGCGCCAGACGCTGCGGACACTGGTCGCGCAGGACCTGACACCGCAAGCAGTCACCCACGCTGAGACGACACTGGAGGAGATTTTCATGGAGGTGACGCAATGATGACGACTTGGTTGTTCGCCCGCAAGGAACTGGTCGTGGCGTGGCGGCGTCACCGGGTGCTGCTGGTCGGCGCACTGTTTCTCCTCTTCGGGCTTCAAAGCCCGCTGATCGCCAAACTCACGCCAGATCTGATGCGCAGCGTGCTCGGCAGTGACCTCCCCCTCAAGCTGCCCACGCCGACTAGTGTCGACAGCTGGACGCAGTTCTATAAGAACCTGACCCAACTCGGCCTGTTCCTCGTCGCATTGGTCTTCAGCAACACCGTCAGCCAGGCGGTCAGCCGCGGCACGCTGGTCAACCTGGTGACCAAGGGGCTGCCGCGCTACGCCGTGATCCTCGCCAAGTACCTCGTGGCCGCCGGGCTGTGGCTGAGTGCGCTGCTGATGAGCTTCGGCGTGACCTGGGCGTACACGCGCTACTACTTCCCGGACGACCTGACCCCGCACGTCTGGCGGGGGCTTCTGCCACTTGCACTGTTCGGCTTGCTACTGCTCGCGCTGACCGTGCTCGGTTCGGCGCTCACCCGCAGTAGCTTCACCGGCTTTTTGGCGGCCGCCGCAGGCTTCGTCACCCTATCGTTGATCGGGCTGATCCCCGCGGCGCACCGCTTCGATCCGCTCAGCTTGGCGCAAGACAACCTCGCCTTAGTCACCGGCAGCAAGGCACTGCACACATTTGTGCCCGCGATGGGGCTGAGCGTCGCACTGATCGTGATCTGCTTGGGGCTCGCGATCTGGCGCCTGAACCGGACCAAACTCTGAAACGGAGGGCAACATGGGACTGAACAACACACTCAAGGCGATCAACGACCCGATCCGCCGCCAGATCCTCGAGCTGCTCAAGGCGGGGGACCGCTCGGCGGGCGATATCGCCCAGCAGTTCGACCTATCACAGGCCACGGTCTCCTATCACCTGCGCCTGCTGCGCGAGGCGGGACTGATCGAGGTGACCAAGGAGAAGAACTTCATCTACTACCGACTCAACCTCTCCGTGTTCGAGGAGTTGCTGGGCTGGATCTACGACTTAGGAGGCCAAAACCCATGAAAGAGCGTCATGTCGGGCGTCAACTCGCCCTTACCCTGCCTGTGATCCTCGCGCCGATCCTGTACGGCCTGACCATCTACAGGCGGCTCCCTGCACGCATCGCGATCCACTGGGGAGTGAACAACACGCCCAACGGCTGGGCGAGCCGGCCCATGTTCGTCTTCGGTTTGCCGCTGATGATGTGCGCCTTTCAGCTGCTCGTTCTGCTGGTGCCGCGCGGAAAGCAGTCAGCGCCGCGCTTCGAGCGCATCGTCATCTGGCTGATGCCGCTGATGACCGTGATCCTGTACCTGGCGACCGCGCAGATCGCCCTCGGCGCCCACATTGACGTCTGGCGCCTCGCGACTGGGCTGATCGGGGTAATGTTCATCGCGATGGGCAACTACATCCCCACCATCCCGGCCGGCTACAGCTATGGGCTCAACACGATGCGCTGGCTGAGCCGCCGCGCCCAGTGGCCACGCGTTGCCCGCCGGCTGGGGCGGTGGATGGTGCTCGCCGGGCTGGGGCTTTTGATCAGCCTGGCGCTGGCCCCAGCCGTCTCGATCGTGATCCTCGTGATCGCCTGTGTTGGGCTGTTGGTCGCACCGCTGATCGCGAAGTGAACGGATCGGCTCGCCTCGGCCGGACTTTAGGGCGGTCGCGTCAGACCGGGGGCCAGGGCAATCACCATCGATCATCCGCAGCCAACGATTCGTGCACTTTGGCTGTAAATAATTTATAATACAATTAGTGGTTATCTGCCAATTCGGCCCGACCGGAGGAATCGCCATGCGCCAACAAGTCCAGACACTTCAAAAGGCCCTATTCGTCGCCCAGATGGTCGCTTTATCGGTCACCACTTACTTCCCGGCCATGCACGCAGACGCGACCGCATGGCTCAACTGGCTGATGTACGGGCTCGCCTTCCTCGGCTGCTCGGACCGCTTCTGGCTCCGCCCCCTCGACCAGTTGACCCAAGACCCCGCCGGCTACCTCACCTCCTTCAGCATGCGCTGGTCAGCGTGTGGCGACCTGCTCATGATCGCGGCGTTGATCTGGTTTTTCGGGTTCGATCAGCGCCTGTTGCCGCGCCTCGTGCTCACGGCGCCATACGTGTTCATCTGCCTCTGGACGGTCATCAATGCGCGCCACCTCAAACATTACGCGCAGTCGTTGCTTTTCCCACGCCCCGCTTCAACCCACTAATGCCCAGCCCGCGGTGCCAGCATCCCGCCGCCTAACGCTAAAAACGCCTCACCCGCTTGCAACAGGGTGAGGCGTTTTTAAGCCCCCATTAAGCGTTGGGGTAGAGCCGTGCCACGATCGCGGCCGCCGGCAGTTCGACCGTCAGCTTGCCGGCGATCTGACCGGCCATCAGCGTGCCGTGATCGACATCGCCTTGGATCGCACGTGCCAGGCTACCGTCGACTAGCGCGTGCAGCGCCGCCGGTGTCGCACCGGCGGCCTCGGCCTCGAGGTAAGCGGTGGTCAGCGGGTTGCGCAGGCTGCGCACGGCGTCGCCCAGGGCCCGGCCGGTGACCACCGTGCCGGTATCCGGCGCGGCGATCACGGCCTGCTTGTACGCCGGGGCGATCGGCGTCTCGGTCGCCAGCAGGAAGGCCGTCCCGACCTGCACGCCATACGCACCAAGCGCCGTAGCGGCCGCTACACCGGCCGCATCCGCGATCCCGCCGGCGGCAAACACCGGACAGTCGACGGCGGCGGCGACTTGCTGCACCAGGCTGAAGGTGGTCTCGGTGCCAATGTGGCCCCCTGACTCCATGCCCTCGGCGACCAGCGCATCAACGCCCAAGGCGGCCATCTTCTGGGCCACCTTGACGCTCGGGATCACGGCGACCACCTTCGTCCCGACCGCATGCAACGCCGCACAGAAGCGCTTCGGCGTCCCCGCCGAGGTCGTTACCACCGGCACCGGGGCGGCGATCAGCGCCGGCACCAAGTCCGCGATGTTGTCTTGTTGCAACATCAGGTTCACGCCAAACGGGGCGTCTGTCGCCGCACGCACCGCCGCGATCGCGGCCGCCAAGTCCGTCGGGGTCATCCCGACAGTCGTCAAGACCCCCAACCCGCCCGCTTCGCTGACGGCGCTCACCAGCGCCGGCGTCGAGATCTGCGCCAAGGCCCCTTGGATCAGGGGCAGGCGCGTGCCAAGAATCGTTGTCAATCCAGTCACGTCCTTTCGTCTGCCTCAAGGGTACCGGATTTCGACTGGAAGCGCCACCACCAATCGTGATTTTCTTCACGACTCGGGGCGCGGCCCGCCGGCCACCCCAAAAAAGCCGGCATAATCGCCGGCCGGAGCGTGCGATCGCGGCTCAGTCGCTCTTCGTCGGAATGAACGGTTGGATCATCCCAGCCAGGGCCTCAACGTTGCGCGTCTGGATGTAGACGCGCCCAGTCCCGCTGAAGTGGTTGACCAACCCTTCGCCGGTGGTGAAGCCAAAGGTCCCGCTGGCGGCCTCGATGTTGTAGTCCAGCGTGGTGGTCCAGGCGACCACGTGACTGTTGTCGATCACATAGTCGTCGGCGTCGCTCAGGTCCAGCGCCAGCATGTCACCGTACGCGCTGACCAGCATCGTGCCTTCGCCCTGTGTCTCCATGATGAAGAACCCGCCGGTGCCGCCGAACAGCGCGCGGCTGACGCTTTGGCTGATCATCTTGTAGCTGGCGGTACTGTCGGCGGCCAAGAACGCCCCGGTGTTCAGGCGCCACTGGTGGCCGGCGTCAACTGGGAGCGCCGAGATCGGCCCGGGGTTGCCCGGCGCGATAGCGATCTCCCCCGCATCAGCGGTGCCGGTCGCCGTGGTGATGAAGAAGGACTCACCCGAGGTCATGCTGCGCCCGATCGCGCTCATCAACCCCCCGAGGCCCCGCTTACCGTTACTGTTCATCTTGCCTTCCAGCGCCACGCGCCCGTTGTGGTAGATCATCGCGCCGGATTCGATCTGCACGCTGGCGCCGCGATCAAGGTGCAAGACGGCCATCGGGAAGGGACTCTCCCCTTTCAGTTCGTAGTTCATGTGAACCACCTCCTGCCCCCAGTTTACCCGAGTTGGCAACGCTTGCCTAGTCAACGGACAGATGGCGTGAATTGTCCGTACCGCCACCAGCGGCCGGTGCGTATCATGATGGGGTAAACCCACAACTCGGAGGTCGCAATGATGAAGACAAACTTTGATTTTCTCATGCCCAGCGTCAACTTCTTCGGCCCCGGCGTGATCGACAAGATCGGCGCCCGGGCTAAGATGCTGAACATGACGCACCCGCTGATCGTCACCGATAAGTTCTTGCAAGGGGTCCCGAACGGCCCAGTCGCCCAGACGTTGGCATCGCTCGACGCCGCAGGGATCACTTACACCATCTACAACGACGTCGAACCCAACCCGAAGGTCCGCAACATTCAGGCGGCCAAGGCCCTGTACCTCAGCGGCCACTGTGACAGCTTGATCACCGTCGGCGGTGGGTCCGCGCACGATACCGGCAAGGGGACCGGGATCATTTTGACCAACGGCGACGACATCACCCAGCTGGCTGGGATCGAGACGCTCGCCCACGCCTTGCCGCCGCTGATGGCGGTGAACACGACCGCCGGCACCGGCTCCGAGCTGACGCGTCACTGCGTGATCACGAACGAGGCGACACACCTGAAGTTCGTCGTCGTCTCGTGGCGCAACATCCCACTGGTCTCCTTCAACGATCCCGCCTTGCAGCTGGATGTCCCCGCTAAGCTGACCGCCGCGACTGGTATGGACGCCTATGTCCAGGCGATCGAACCGTATGTCTCGACTAACCGCAACGCGATCACCGACGCCCAGTGCCTGCAGGCGATCCGCTTGATCGAGCGCCACCTGCGGCCAGCGGTCGCAAACGGCCACGACCTGGCGGCCCGCACCGGTATGGTCGAAGCCGAGATGCTCGCCGGCATGGCGTTCAATAACGCTGACCTCGGCTATGTGCACGCGATGGCCCACCAGCTCGGCGGGCAGTACGACGCCCCCCATGGCGTCTGCTGCGCCTTGCTGCTGCCGATCGTCGAAGCCTACAACCTGATCGCCTGCCCCGAGCGCTTCGCCGAGCTAGCCGTCGCAATGGGGGAAAACACCGCTGGCCTGTCCACACGCGAAGCGGCAGAACTGGCGATCCGCCACATGCGCCAGATGGCCGAAGACGTCGGCATCCCGCACAGCATCAAGGCGATCGGGGCCAAGCCGGCGGACTTCCCGCTGATGGCGGAGAACGCCTTGAAGGACGGCAACGCCTTCTCTAACCCACGCAAAGGCACCAAGGCTGAGCTGATCGCGCTGTTCCAGGCCGCTTACGACGCCGACTGATGACCACCCTCGAAGGCCGCATCGCGGCCTTTTTGGCGTATTGTGCTATACTGGCCTTACAGAAAGAAAGGAAGGATGGCCGTGACACGAACGATCACACTCGCCGGCCGCACGGTGCCGGCGCTTGGCATCGGGACTTGGGGGCTCGGCGAAGGCAGCACGGCGCAGTCTGAAGCCGAGCTGGCCAGCCTGCGCTTGGGGTTGGACCACGGCTTACAGGTGATCGACACCGCCGAGATGTACGGTGACGGCGCTGCCGAAACGCTGGTCGGCCAGGCCATTCAAGGGCGGGCGCGCGACCAGTTGGTCCTGATCTCGAAGTTCTACCCGTGGCACGCAACGGCGCGTAAGATGCGTGTGGCCCTCGAAGCCAGTCTGCGCCGCCTCGGGACTGATTACCTCGACCTGTACCTGCTTCACTGGCGCGGTAACACTCCCCTGCGCGAAACGCTGACCGGGTTGCAGGCCCTGCAGCAGGCTGGGTTGATCCGCGCCTATGGCGTCTCGAACTTCGACGTCGCCGACTTGCAAGACGCGCTGGCCCTACCCGGCGGTGCGCAGCTTGCGGCCAACGAGGTGCTGTACAACCTCACGGCGCGCGGGATCGAGGTCGACCTGTGCGCGACCCACGCCGCCCATGGGCTGACCACGATCGGCTACTCGCCCTTCAACTCCGGCCGCGGGACGAGCATCCACCTCCCCCGTGCCGTACACGCCCTCGCTCGCGCCAAGGGCCTGAGCGACCACCAGCTGATGCTCGCTTGGACCCTGCGCGATCAGGTCCTGTCGATCCCCAAGGCGGCCAGCCCCGCACACATGCAGGCCGACCTTGCGGCCCAGGCCGTCACCTGGACGGCCCCGGAGCTGGCCCAGATCGAGGCCGCGTTCCCGCGCCCGTCACACAAAGTCCCGTTGCAGATGATCTGACCCACAAGGAGGTCTCCCAATGAAGGTTTTTGTCGCCGGTGCCCACGGCCAAGTCGGGCAACAAGTTGTCACCACCCTGCGCGCCAACGATCACACGGTGATCGCCGGCTACCGCGACCCGATCGCCCAGGCCGGCCCGGCCACGGCCGAGTTCTTGCCGGTCGCCTTCGACCTGACCGCGCCGATCGCAACGCTCGAGGCCGCGATGCGCGGTAGTGAGGCAGTGATCTTCGCCGCCGGGTCTGCCGGGCGCGACCTCTTGGCCGTCGACCTCGACGGGGCGGTCAAGGTGATGCAGGCCGCTGAGCGCTTGGGCATCACCCGCTTCATCATGCTCAGCACCATCGATGCGGCCGACCGCGCCAAGTGGCCCGCCGAGTTGACTAACTACTACATTGCCAAGTTCTACGCCGACGAGTGGCTGCGCACCCGCACCGACTTGGACTACGTGATCGTCCAGCCGACCGCGTTGACCAACGCCCCGGCCGCAGGTACAATCAACTTAGCCCCGGCTCGGCTGACTGCGATCAGCCGGGCGGACGTCGCCACGGTCCTGGTCGAGGCGCTGGATGCCGACTTGCATCGGACCACGCTGAAGATCACCGGCGGCAGTATCCCGATCGCGCAGGTCTTGTGACCCGTCCCGCCTGATAGAGAAACGAGGAATTCGATGAATTGGTTGACAACGCTCATCGCCGATCTGAAAGACGCCGCTGACTACCTGCACCACCACCACCTGAAGCGTCCGGTCCGCCGCGCCTTGATCGCACTTGGCGCCGTCCTGGTCGTCGGTACGGGAGTGGCCGTCGGACTGCACCTGCACGGCCAGCAACAGGCGACCCAAGCCGCCGCAGAAGCGGCCCAGGCGAAACAGGCTCAGCAAGCGGCCCAAGCCGCTAAGCAAGCGCGCTCCCAGCGGCAAGCCGCGGCCAAGGCCGCAGCCGCGAAGAAGGCCGCGGCGAAAAAGGCCGTAGCGATCGACTGGCACAAGCCATCCGAGGCCAAGGCCTACCCGAATGTCTACGCCTACGCGCACCTCGCGATCCAGGTCTCCCTGGCCAAACAGCGCGTCTACATCAAAAACGGGGCGACCGTGCTGTACACGATGTACGCGTCGACCGGGATGAACGATACCACGCCGCACGGTACTTACGCGATCCAGCGCGAGCGCGGCGACTACTTCTACAACCCCAACGAGAAGATGGGCGCCCACTACTACACCAGCTTCTTGAACCACGGCCAGTACCTGTTCCACACCGTGCCGACCGACGCAAACCGCCAGTACATCCCCGCCGAAGCCGCGAAGCTGGGTAAGGAACCCGCCTCCCACGGTTGCGTGCGTCTGAGCATCCCCGACGCCCAGTGGATCATGAACACCGTTCCGGAAGGCACACCGGTCACGATCGGCTGAGCTTGACAGCCCGATCACCCCATGTTATGGTTCTAACCAGATCAACACGAAACGGAGTGGAAGCCATTGAAGTAAGCCCATTGTTGAAACCGACCCTGACTCATCGCCTGATGACATCAGACCAGTACCGCGCAAGCGGTCTGGCCTAGGCGACGTCTACGGTTTTTTCGACAATGGCTTGCCTCAAGTGGTGCCCACCACTTAAGGTCAGCGCACGCTGGCCTTTTTGCATGCCTGGAAAACTCACCTGGAGACGATGAGTCCTTCCGTCCCACTCGGTCATCCCCGAGCGGGGCGTCACGGAGGCACTTAACGATGACGACAATCCAACTTGACCACCTGACCTTCGGCTACGACGGCCAGGCCCTGCTGTTCGACAACGCGAGCTTCGACCTCGACACCAGCTGGCACCTCGGGCTGGTGGGGCGCAACGGCCGCGGCAAGACCACCCTGCTGCGCCTACTGCTCGGTGAACTGGACGCCCCAGGCCACTTGAGCGTCCCGGTGCCACTCCACTACTTTCCACAACCGATCGCCGACCCGACGGCGCTGACACTGTACGCGATGCAAGCGATCAGCGACGCCGAGCAATGGCAGCTCGAGCGGGAGCTGAACCTGCTGGCGGTCGACCCTGATGTCTTGTGGCGGCCCTACGCAGACCTCTCCGGTGGCGAGCAGACCAAGGTCCGCCTCGCACTGCTGTTCGTCGACACGGCCCACTTCGCCCTGATCGACGAGCCGACGAATCACCTCGATACCGCGAGCCGCCAGCACGTCGCCGCATACCTGCGGCGCAAGTCCGGCTTCATCGTGGTCAGCCACGACCGCGACTTTCTCGATGCGATCACCGACCACACCCTGGCGATCGACAAGCAGCAGATCACCTTATTCGCCGGTAACTATTCGGTGTACGCAGCCGAAAAGCCGCGCCAAGACGCCTTCGAGCGCGCAACGGACGCCAAGCTGCGTACCGACATCAACCGCCTGCGCCAGACCGCCCGGGAGAAGGCTCAGTGGGCCCACGCGCGCGAAGGCGACAAGCACGGCGACCCGCACCAGGCCGGCAACGGCGCCGTGGCGAACAAGGGCTTCATCGGCGCCCGCGCCGCCCGGGTGATGCAAAAACGCAAGAACCTCGAACGGCGCATGGACGCCGAGATCGACCACAAGGCCCAGCTGCTCCAAAACATCGAGACGATCGCCCCGCTGACCATCGAGACGCGCCCCGACCACCACGACGTCTACGTGCACCTCGCTGCGCTCAGCCTCGCTTATGCGGACGGGACACCGCTGTTTGCGCCCGTCAGCTTCGACGTTCACCGCGGCGACCGCATCGCCCTGGTCGGCCCCAACGGGATCGGCAAGTCATCCTTGCTGCTCGCCTTGCTGCATCGCTTCAAAGGCACGGTGCACGGCACCATCAGTTATCCCCAGTCCCTGCGCATGAGCGTCCAGCGCCAACGTTACGAGGATAACGTCGGCACGCTGGCCGCACTAGCTGCTGCGCGCCAGCTCGACTATCAGGCTTTGTTGAACAACCTCAAGAAGCTCGGGCTTGAGCGCAGCGCCTTCACCACCCCGATCGAGCACTTGAGCATGGGCCAGCAGAAAAAAGTTGAGCTCGCCCAGTCACTGGTCACCCCCGCCAACCTGCTGGTGTGGGACGAACCGCTGAATTACCTGGACCTCTACAACCAAGACCAGCTCGCCGACAGCTTACTGGCGCACCAGCCGACGATGCTGTTCGTCGAGCACGACCAGGCGTTCATCGACCGCGTCGCGACCCATGTGATCGAGCTACACCGCTGAGCCGAGCGTCGCGCCGGACTTCTCGCGCGCGTTATGGTACACTGACCCCAAAACCCTAAGGAGGCTCACTTATGAACTCGCTTTATCACACCTATGTGCAAAACCACAACGGCCTGACCGGCACCAGCTTCGTCGAAGGCGACGAAGGCCTGGCGCTGGGCGTCTCCAGCTCGCTGATCCAGGCTCCCGGCACCAACCCTGAGCAGTTCATCGGCTTCGCGCTGTCGACCTGCTTCAACGCGACCATCCGCATCATCGAGCACCGCGAAGGCACGCCGGAGGACTCGCAGCTGCGCGTGCGCGTCGACATCGCCAAGGACACGATCGGCTACCGCTTCATCGTACAGGCGCAGATCCGGATGCCAGAACACGACCGCGCCGACGCTGAGCGGATCGTCGCGCTAGCGCTCGACGAATGCCCCGTCGCCAAGCTCCTGAAGGACAACGAAGGGGTCACCTTCCACATCGTGGATGACTTCACCGACGGCCCTGCGTACGGCGAGTAACGCGCCGACCCCTTCATGACACACAAAAAGCCGGCCCAGGGCCGGCTTTTTGTGTGTCACTCTGTCGATTTGAGCGCCTCGATCATGTCGACATGGCGCAGCTTGCGGTGCGTGACGAGCATCACGATCACCGTGAAGGCGACCATCAACAGCGCCGAGGCCGCCGCCCCGGGCCAGTGGATCACGACCGGGAAGATCACCTGCGGGGTGGCGGCCTGCCGCAGGATGAACGCGAGCAGCGCCCAGCCGATGCCGTACCCCCCGAGGATCCCGACCAGCGTCATCACGATGTTCTCGCGCACGATGTACATCGTCACTTCACGGTCGTAGAAGCCGAGCACCTTGATGGTGGACAGCTCACGGATGCGCTCGGAAACATTGATATTCGTCAAGTTGTACAAGACGACGAACGACAGCACGCCGGACAGCAGGATGAAGATCGCGACGACCGGGCCCATGGTCTTGCCCATGGTGTCCATGCTCGTGAGCTGGTCGCTGGTAAAACTGGTCCCGAGCGCCTGGCCGTCTGCCAGTAGCGCGTGGGCCAGGCGGTCCTGCTGCTTGGCGGTCGTGTTCGCCTTCAGCCGCACGAGCAGCGCGTTGACGCGCGGCGCGGCCTTGAAGGCCGCGCGGTAGGCGTCGGCGCTCATGTAGACGAACACGCCCATGTAATTCGGCGTGACCGCCGCGACGCGCACCCGCACCGCCTGACCGCCTGTCTGGGTGAAGCTCGGATGCCCTCCTGCCTTGACACCAAGCTTATCCGCCACTTTTTGGCTGATGATCATGCCCCGCTTCGGCAGCGCCGCGCTGAGCGTGACGTACCGCGCCCAGTCGGTCGCCGTCAACGGCGTGAACAGGTTGATCTCGTTGAGTTGCTTGCCGTTGGCCCGCGCCTTACCGATGGCGGTGTGAAGCTGCTTAGCCCCCTGCACCTGCGCGTTCGCCTCCAGCACGGCTTCCGCTTGGCGAACTTGACCGGCCTTGGCCAGCGCCACTGTCGCGTCGTAATGCGCCACTTGGCTGAACTGCGTCGTGCCGGTCGCCAGGATCGAGTCGCGCAGGCCGAACCCGGTCAGCAACAGCCCCATTCCCCCGGCGATGCCGACGATGGTCATCACCATGCGGCTCTTATAGCGAAACAGGTTGCGGTAGCTGACCTTCTGGTGGAAGCTCAGGCGCCGCCACAGCGGGGTGAGCCGCTCCAGCAGGATGCGCTTGGCGGACTTGGGGGCCCGCGGCCGCATCAGCTCAGCCGGCTTCTCCGCTAGCTCGCGCCGGACGACGATCGCCGCCGCGCCGACCGTTGCCAGCAGGGCGAACCCTAACGCCAAGGCGAAGACCCCCCACATGAACGGGACCGTCGGCGTCATCGGGATGCACTCGTGGTACAGTGAGATCACGAGCCGCGGCAGGGTCAAGTTGCCGATCACGCCGCCCAGCGTTGCGCCGAGCACGCCGGCCATCAGGGCATAGGTCAGGTAATTGCGTGCGATCGCGCCTTTGCTGTACCCCAACGCCTTGAACGTGCCGATCTGGCCACGCGCCTCTTCGACCATCCGGGTGATGGTCGTGAACGTGATCAGCGCCGCGATCAGGAAGAAGAACACGGGGAACACGTTGGCGATCGCCGCGATGCGCGCGGATGAGTCGCTGAAGGCAGAGAAGCCGGACAGATCAGCGCGGGTCTGCCAGGTGTAGCGCGTGTGGATAGCCGCGGTCGCTTGCTGACGTGCGGCGTCAAGCTTGGCCTGATTGGCGGTCAGCTGCGCCTGCTGTGCCTCGAGCGCCGGGGTGGTGGTCAGCTGACCCTGTGACTGGGCCGCCACCTGTGCGCGGGCCGCGTCGAGTTGGGCCTGCGCGTCATCGAGCTGCGCCTGTTGCTGGGTCAGCGGAGCCGTTGCCGCCGCAATCAGCGCCTTGTCACGCGCCTTGGCCCGCGGGCCAAACGCGCGGCGCAGGGCCGCGACGCGCGCCGCCACCTGATCGAGGTAGACATCGCTGTAAGTGTTGTCGTGCTGCAGCGACGCGAAGCGCACGTTGAGCTGAGTCGCGACCGCCAGGCCCATCTGGGCGTCCGGGATGTAGGCAAAATACCGCACCGTCCCGTCACCGATGTTGGCCGCCCCCCGGCTGGCGTCGTCGATGTACTGCGGTGAATCCGCAAAGCCGACGATCGTGAAACTGCGCCGCTTCAAATCAGCCGAGCGGTCGAAGTGGTAGGTCTGGCCGAGCTTGTAGCCGTAGTGCTCCGCAGCGCGCTGGTCGAGCACGATCTCGCTGGCCCGGCGCGGCAGGTGGCCGGCGCGCAGCGACAGGCGATTCTGCGTCGCGCCAGGCTTGTAGCCATACAGCGCGACCACGTTCTCATCGGCGCCGCCGGTAACGAACTTGAACTTGACCAGCTCCGCCCGGGCGCCCTTGACGCCTTCGGCCGTCTTCACGTCGGCCGCGGTGAACCCGGTGGTCGACATCAGTTGCACGTCGGCGAGGTGCAAGTCGCCCACGGTGCGGTCCATCGAGTCGTCGAGCCCCGGGCCCGCTGCCTTGACCCCGACGAAGATCAGCGTGCCCAGCAGGATGATCAGGATGATGGCGATGAAGCGCCCGAGGTTGGCCCCGATCTCCCGCCACATGTTTTTAGTCATCGGTCTCATGCGCTCACCACTCGATCTCGGCGACTGGGACCGGATTCGGGTTGTCCTCGACCGAGCGGACCCGCGCGTCGTTGATGTGGATCACTCGGTCGGCCATCTTGGCCAGCGCCGCGTTATGGGTGATGATCAACACGGTCTTATTGTCGCGACGGCTGGCGTCTTGGAGCAGACCGAGCACCTGCTTGCCGGTCTCATAATCCAGCGCGCCGGTCGGTTCGTCACACAAGAGCAGCTTCGGTTTCTTCGCCAGCGCGCGGGCGATCGCGACGCGCTGCTGCTCCCCGCCGGAGAGCTGGGAAGGAAAATTATCCAACCGGGCGCCCAGGCCCACTTCCTGCAGGGTCGCAGTGGCGTCCAGGGCGTCTGAGACGATCGAGTTGGCCATCTCCACGTTCTCCTTGGTCGTCAGGTTCGGGATCAGGTTGTAGAACTGGAAGACGAAGCCGACCTGCTCGCGGCGGTACGCCGTCAGCTGCCGCTTGTTGAACTTGGCGATGTCGACCCCGTCGATGATCACTTGACCGCTCGTCGGCGTGTCCATCCCGCCGAGGATGTTCAGCACCGTCGACTTGCCCGCCCCACTCGGACCGAGGATAACGGTCAGCTGCCCGGCTTCACAGTCGAAGCTCAGGTCGTTGTTGGCGATGATCTCCGTTTCACCCATCTGGTAACGCTTGAATTCGTTGCGTACTTGAATATAACTCACGATTGCCTCCATTAATCACACACGTTGTTGGTATAATGACATTATGGTCGACCGCCGGTGTGGCGGCAACCGCCAATTTTGAACAGCTCGTCATCAATTAGACACTTTCGAACCGACTTGTCGGTTTGGTCAGGAGGCCCCATGGTCGGCACCAAAAACAATCGCCGCACGCAGTACACCCAGCAGCGCCTGCGCGCGGCCCTCATCCAGCTCTTGCAGTCGGAACCGCTCGAGAAGATCACTGTCACGCGGCTGTGCGCCGTGGCGGACATCAACCGCGGGACCTTCTATGCGCATTACCAAGACCCGCGCGACCTGTTCCAGACGGTCGAGCGCGACCTCGTCGCGACGATCGCGCCGATGATCGGCGGGCCGGACGGTGAGCTGACCGGCTGGCTGCCGGACGTGCTGGAGGTGATCCGGCGCGAAGAGGCCGCGACGCAGATCATCATTCGCAACCTCAGCGACTCGCCGCTACTGCAGACGATCCTCGACCCGATCCGCACGCGCACCATGGCGGAGTACCAGCGCTGGTTCGACGAGGACGACCCGGCGGTGCTCGCCTATTACTTCGAGTTCTGCCTCAGCGGTGCGGTCCACGTGATCACGACTTGGTTGCGCAGCGGCGCCAAGGAGACGCCGCTGCAGATCGCCACCGTGATCGGCAATATGGCCCCGGGCTGAGGCGTCTGCGCCCCGTTCACCCGACCGTTCTCGTATAATGAAGAGTGAAAGGAGTGGATAGCAATGACTTTAACGATCGGGATCCTAGTCGGGAGCCTGCGCGAAGGGTCCTACAACCGCCAGGCGGCCAAGGCCTTCGCCGCACTGCTGCCGACGGACGTGACCCCTGTCTGGCTGACCATCGGTGACCTCCCGCTTTATAACGAGGACTTGGACGCCGCGACCCCACCGCCTGCCTGGACCGCGTTTCGCGCGCAGGTCGCGGCGCTGGATGGCGTGATGTTCTTCACCCCCGAGTACAACCGCTCGGTGCCAGGCGGCCTGAAGAACGCGCTGGACGTTGGCTCACGCCCATACGGCCACAACGTCTGGGCCGGCAAGCCGGCCCTGGTGGTCAGCGTCTCCCCTGGGGGGATCGGCGGCTTCGGCGCGAACCATCACCTGCGCCAGGCGCTGACGTTCCTCGACATGCCGACGCTGCAACAGCCCGAGGCCTACATCGGCAACGTCGCCAACCTGCTCGACGACAACGGGCACTTCGTCGACGGGACCACCAAGTACTTCAAGCTGATCCTGACGGCCTACCTGGCGTTTTTGAAGAAGCTTCAGTGACCACCTGGCCTCAGCTGAGGGCAAAAAAAAACCGCCACATGGGCGGTTTTTCTTGTCTTACAGCTTGTTGACGTTAGCCGCCTGTGGGCCGCGGTCGGACTGTTCAACGTCGAAGCTTACAGCTTGACCTTCGTCAAGGCTCTTGTAGCCTTCGCCCTGGATAGCGGAGAAGTGAACGAAAACGTCCTTGCCGTCTTCACCAGTGATGAAGCCATAACCCTTATCAGCGTTGAACCACTTAACTGTACCTTGTTGCATTGTATGAATCTCCTTCATATTAAACCTATAGTGACGAAACAGCCGGTAATCAATGAAAGAAATCCATTAATGCCAAAACACATCTGGCTCTCAATTCATCTATCACGGTGACCCCAGTATAACACGTTCGCGCCAAAACACCTAATCATTTGTCGCCTAAATGCGCTTTCATGGTCTGAATCGCGCGGTTTGTCCCGCCTCGACCACGTCGGCGGGCAGGCGGGCGCCTTACCAGCCCTGGGCGAGCATCGCCGAGGCGACCTTCGTGAACCCGGCGATGTTGGCCCCAGCCATGTAGTCCCCGGCCACACCGTATTCCTTGGCTGCGGCGACGGATTCAGCGAACAGGTTCTCCATGATCGCCTTGAGCTGTCCGTCGACGACCGCGAAGCTATCGCTCATGCGGCGCGAGTCTTGGCTCATCTCCAGTGCGGAAACGGCGACGCCCCCTGCGTTGGCGGCCTTAGCCGGCCCGTAGAACAACCCGGCGGCGGCGTATTCGGCGATCGCTTCCGGCGTCGATGGCATGTTCGCCCCTTCGGCCACAGCGATCACACCGGCGGCCGCCAGGCGCTTGGCCTGCGCCGCATCGATCTCGTTCTGCGTCGCACACGGCAGCGCCACGTCGTACTTGAGGTCAGCGTCCCAGACACTGCCTTCATAGTAAGTCGCCGTCGGCACCGCCGCGGCGTAATCGCGCATGCGCCCGCGCTTCACTTCCTTGATCTCACGCAACGTGGCGACATCGATCCCGGTCTCATCGACCACGTAGCCGTTAGAATCGCTGGCCGTGATCACCTTGGCCCCGTACTCCTGCGCTTTTTGGATCGCGTAGGTCGCCACGTTCCCGGCCCCGGAGACGACGACCGTCTTGCCGGCCAGCGTCTGACCGTTCTCCTTGAGCATCGCCTCGGTGTAGTAGATCAGGCCGTAACCCGTCGCTTCGGGGCGGACCAACGACCCCCCGTAGCTCAAGCCCTTACCGGTCAGGATCCCACGTTCGGCCCCGCGCAGGCGCTTGTACATCCCGTACAGGTAGCCGATCTCGCGCCCACCGACGCCGATGTCCCCGGCAGGCACGTCGAGGTCCAAGCCGATGTGGCGCTGCAACTCGATCATGAAGCTCTGGCAGAACCGCATGATCTCGGCGTCAGACTTGCCCTTGGGGTCAAAGTCTGCCCCGCCCTTACCGCCGCCGATCGGCAGGCCGGTCAGCGAGTTCTTGAAGATCTGCTCGAAGCCGAGGAACTTCACGATCGACAGGGTCACGCTGGGGTGGAACCGCAAGCCGCCCTTGTAAGGGCCGATCGCGGAGTTGAACTGCACGCGGAACCCGCGGTTGACCTGCATGTGCCCTTGGTCGTCTTGCCAAGCGACCTGAAACTGGACCGCCCGTTCCGGTTCGGTGAGCCGGCCCAGAATGTTCGCCTTGATGTATTCCGGATGCGCCTCAAAAACCGGCGTGATCGTGTGTAAGAAGTTGCCGACCGCCTCTTGAAATTCGGGTTGGTTCGGGTCTCGACCCTCGACTGTTGCCTGGATCGATGCGATGTAGTCCGTTGCCTGCGTCATATGCTCACCTGTCCTTATGGGAATTTTGTCTTAGTTTACCACACTGACCGCCAGCCGGTCGCGCCGGCGCCAAAACGACACAAAAACGTCATTGTTCGGGTTTAGTCCCTCATCCTGGCCGAAGGCACCAAAGCCCTCACCGGCATGCATCCCGGTGAGGGCTTGGCGCGATCACGCGCGCGCCAGCGTGCCGACGGCTTCGACGATGCGCCGCGCAACGGTCGGGTTGTCCATCGTGTAGATGTGGATCCCCCGCACGCCGTGCACCAGCAGGTCGACGATCTGATCGATCGCATACGCGATGCCGGCGTCGCGCATCGCCGCCTTGTTGTCGGCGTAGCGCGCCATCATCGACGTGAATTTGGGCGGGAGCGTGACGCCGTTCATCGTCGCCATGTGCTCGATCTGGTGCAGGTTCAAGACCGGCATCACCCCCGCGGAGATCGGCACCGTGATCCCGGCGCACGCGGCACGCTCCTGGAACTGGTAGAACTGCTGGTTGTCGAAGAACAACTGACTGATCAACCAGTCGGCGCCGCTGTCCACCTTGGTGCGCAAGTGACGGATGTCCGCCACCACGCTCGGCGACTCCGGGTGGCCCTCTGGGTAACAGGCGCCGGCCACTGCAAAGTCACCGAACGCGTGAATGTGTGCGATCAGGTCGCTGGCGTGGGCAAAATCATTCGCCACCCGCCCACCGACGGGAATGTCGCCGCGCAGCGCCAGGAGGTTCTCGATCCCGCTGGCCTGGAACTCCCCCAACAGCTGATCGACCGCCGGTGTGCTCAGCTGCGCCGCGGGCAGGTGGGCGACGGGCTCGATCCCGTAAGTGTCTTTGAGCCGCGCGGCCAATTCAAGCGTACCGGCGCGGTGCGTCGTGCCCCCGGCACCAAACGTGACGGAGACGAAACCTGGCGCCAGATCGGCGATCGCGGCGACGGTGTCATCGATGCGCCGCAGGTCGGCCTGCGGGTCGCGCAGGCGCGGCGGGAAGACCTCAAAGGAGATCACCTGGCCTTCATTAAAGAGCTGGTTGACTTTCATGGACGAGTTCCTTTCGTACCTGCTGGGTCGCCGCGACCAAGTTGCGCAGGCTGGCCAGTGTCTCGGGTTCCTCACGCGTCTTCAAGCCGCAGTCCGGGTTGATCCAGACGTTCTCGACCGGCAGGCGGTCGAGGATCTGATGGATGATCCCGACGATCTCATCGACCGATGGCACGCGCGGGGAGTGGATATCATAGACCCCGGGGCCGACATGCGTCTCGAAGTGGGTCTCCTGCAGCACATCCAGGAGCGTCAGGTCGGCGCGCGCCGCCTCAAAGGAGATCACATCGGCATCCAAGGCGTCGATCGCGTCGATGATGTCGGCGAATTCGGAGTAGCACATGTGCGTGTGGATCTGCGTGGTCGGTTGGACTTGGGCAGACACCAAGCGAAAAGCCGGAACGGCCCAGTCGAGGTAAGCGGTGTACCAGTCTTTTTGACGCAACGGCAAATTCTCGCGCAGCGCCGGCTCGTCGATCTGGATGTAACGGATACCGTGGGCTTCGAGGTCCAGCGTCTCTTCGGCCAGCGCCAAGGCGATCTGTTCGGTGGACAGCTTCGGCGAGACGTCGGCGCGCGGGAACGACCAGTTAAGGATCGTCACCGGCCCCGTCAGCATCCCCTTGACCGGCTTATCCGTCTGGCTCTGCGCGTAGACCGTCTCCGCGACCGTGATCGGGCGCGTGCGGGCAACGTCGCCCCAGATGATCGGCGGCTTCACGCCACGGGTCCCGTAAGACTGGACCCACCCGTTCTCGGTAAAGCGGAAGCCCGCAAGGTTCTCGCCAAAATACTCGACCATGTCGTTGCGTTCAAACTCCCCGTGCACCAGCACGTCCAGCCCCAGCTCCTCCTGCAGACGCAACCAGCGCCGCGTCTCCGCGTGGTTGAACTCAGTGTAGGCGGCTTCGGTGATCGCCCCTTTGCGCAGCTGCGCGCGGTTCTTGCGTACGGCCGCCGTCTGCGGGAAGGAGCCGATCGTCGTCGTCGGCAGCACCGGCAGGCCCAGCGTGTCCGCTTGCTCACGCAGGCGCAGGCTGCGCGCTGGTTCACGCTTGTAATCCGCCGGGGTCAGCGCCGCGATCTTCGCCGCAATCACGGGGTCTGCGGCTACGCGCGGCGTCGCGAACAGCTGCTGGTTGGCCGCAAAGGCCGGGCTGGCCGTGCCGTGGGCGCGGATCTCGTCTAGCTCCGCCAGCTCGGTCAGCTTCTGCTCGGCAAACGCCAGGTGCGCGAGCTCGCTCGGCGCGATCTGCGTCTCGTTGGCCGTGGTGTATGGCACGTGCAGCAGTGACGTCGAGGTCGACAGGATGATCAGCTCGGTCGCCTTGCGCAACGCGTAGTAGGTGTCCAGGACCGTCTGGTAGTTGCTCCGCCAGATGTTCTTACCGTTGATCAACCCAGCGAACAGCACCTTGTCGCTCGGGAAGCCCGCCGTGACCAGCCGCAGGTTCTCCGTGCGGCCTTCGACGAAGTCCAGCCCCAGGCCGTCAAAGGCCAGCGTCGTCAGCGTCGCGTAGGAATCCCGCACGTCACCGAAGTACGTCTGAAGCAGGATCTTCGCGTCACCCTTGGCCGCTAGCAGTGGCGCGTACAGGTCGTGGAACAGCGCCAAGTCCGCATCGCTTTGGTCGAACACCAGCGCGGGTTCGTCGATCTGGATCCACTCGGCCCCCAAGGCCACAAGCTTGGCGAGGATCGTCGTGTACGCCGCGACCAGGGCCACCGTGAAGTCGCGCGGCGTCCGCCCGTCGAGAAAGCGGCTCAACCGCAACAGGGTGTACGGCCCGACCAGGCTCGGCCGGGCGTTGAGCCCTTGCGCTTTGGCCTCTTGGAACTGGTCGAACAACTGCCAGTCCCCGACCGTGATCGTCGTGTCTTGGTCGAATTCCGGTTGCAGGTAGTGGTAGTTGGTGTTGAACCACTTCTTCATCGACAGCGCCTTGACGTCCCCCGCCGGGCCTTGATAGCCGCGGGCCAACGCGAAGTACTCATCGAGCGGCGCCAGGCCCAACGCCTGGTAGCGCGCCGGCACGATGTTCAGCAAGAAGGCGGTGTCCAGCGTCGTGTCGAAGAACGAGAAGTCACCGGTCGGGATCTGGTCGAGCCCGGCCGCCTGTAGCGTCGCCCAGTTGGTGCGGCGCAGGGTCGCGCCAGTCGCCTGCAGGTCCGCAGCCGTGATCGCCTGTTTGAAATACTTCTGCGTCGCGAACTTCAATTCACGGTGTGCACCGATACGTGGATAGCCGATAATCGTTTTTGTCATGAGTGTTCTCCTTTTTTTGAGCGACGAAAAAGCGCCGCCCCTGCTGCACACGAATGTGTGCAACAAGGACAGCGCCGCTGTGATACCACCTTGGTTCGCCGCCAGCTCACGCTGACGGCCTCGATCGGTCCGGCCCCAAAAAGCGGGCGAGACCCGAACGCTGTAATGGGCGTCCCCATGGGGCCCTAACCGAAGCTCGGATCCCAAGCGTAACCAAGACCATCTTCGGGTCGCCGATCATACTGCTTCTCATCCAACGCAGCTCGCTGTGATCACCGGGGAGACCCTACTCATCTTTTAATCGCTCTTTAATATTTATCTCAGTGTACCCGCATCGCGGGGCCCTGTCAACACATCCGCGCGATTTTTATCGTCACGGCCTCGTCAGTGCCCCTGATCACTCAGTGCCGAGTGGCGGATGCGATAGGCAAGGTAGACGATCAACCCGATCAGGAACCACCCGCCCGAGTAAAGCTTGGCCTGAATGTCCAGCCCGAGGAACACCACCAATGCGCCAAGGAACGCCAGTGCCGGCATCACGGGGTACAACGGCATTTTGAACGCCGGATCCGCGATGTCTTGGCCTTCACGCGGGCGCAACCGGTAGATCCCAAGCGAGACGAACATGAACGCGATCAGCGTCCCCGCCGAGATCAGCTGGGCCAGGAACTTGAACGGGAAGAACGCCCCGATCACCACACCGATCACCGACAGCACGGCCAGCGCGTGGTTCGGCAGGCCCTTGCCCGGTGTCAGTTGACCGAGAAAGCGTGGCAGCATGCCATCGCGCCCGAAGCTGTACAGCAGGCGCGAGCCGGCCATCATCATGCCGATCAACGCGGTGAACATCCCGACGACCGCCACGGCTTCGATCACCGTCGCCGCGCCGGTGAACCCGGCGTGACGCAGCGCCCAGCCGACCGGATCCGCAACGCTGGCGTAGTGATGGTAGTGAAACATCCCGACGAGGACCAAGGAGACCGCCATGAACAGCGTGACCGCGATGATCAGGCTGCCGATGATACCACGGGGCATGGTTTTGGCCGGGTCCTTGGCCTCGGCCGAGTTGGCGGCGATGGAATCAAAGCCGATGTACGCGAGGAAGATCATCGAGACCCCAGCATAGATCCCGCGCCAGCCGCCGAACGCCGTCCCGTCCGGATTCAGGTGAAACGCCGGGATGAACGGCGTGTAGTGCTCAAGGTGCAGCTGCGTCACGCCGATCCCGACGAAGGCGAGGATCGCGATGACTTTGAGCACGACCAGAACGTTTTCGACCCGCGCTGCTTCGGCCACCCCGCGCGACAGCAGCACCCCGACGAGGACGATCACGCCGACCGCAACGAGGTCAACGACCCCACCGGCTGTGCCCAGCGGATTGCTGAGGCTGGCGGGCATCGTCCACCCGAACGTCGTCAGCAGGCCGCGGAAGTTGGCCGACAGCCCCGATGCGACGAAGGCGACGGCGATGAAGTACTCCGCCAACAGCGCCCACCCGGCGATCCAACCGAAGATCTCCCCGAAGACCACGTTGATCCACGAGTAGGCGGATCCGGCGAACGGCATCGCCGCGGCCATCTCCGCGTAGGCGAAGGCGACTAACCCGGCGACCACCGCCGCCAGCAGGCAGGACAGCGCGACCGCCGGCCCGGCGTGATCGGCCGCCACCACCCCTGGCAGCGTGAAGATCGTGGTCGACACGATCGTCCCGACCCCCAGCGCCAGAAAATCCTTGATGGTCAGCACCCGTGGCAAGTGAGAATCTTTATCCTCATACACGCCTGGATCTTCCCTCAGGGTCATCCGCTTCAATAGCCCACGTAACACAACTCGTCCTCCTGCTCTGCCCACCACGTCATTCACGAAGCGGGAATTTTGCGCCCAAGCGCACTCATCGTAGTGTTCCATGAACCGTCAGCCTTGTCAACCGCGCCCGACCAAAAAAACACCAGCCTGCGGTCACCCGCATGCTGGTGTTCTAACGTTCGATCGATCAGTGTGCCCGCTTCCGGGAGAAGAATGCGCCGACTGCGGCCAGGCCTGCGATCATCGCAGTCCCGAGTGCCGCGATCAGTGTCGCCTTCTGCTCGCCAGTCTGCGGCAGCGCCTGCTTGGTCGTCCGGTTGCCACGCTGACTCGGTGCGCCGGTCGTTGCGGCCGCCGCCCCAGTCTCATCGGCTGGTGTCGTCTTCGCTGGCGTAGTAGCGGCGCGGCCGGTCCCGGTGCTGGTGGTGTTGCCATCGCCGTTATCGGTCGACGTCCCCTCGTCGGTGGTGTCACCTTCGCCGTCATCGGTCGACGTCCCCTCGTCGGTGGTGTCACCTTCGCCGTCATCGGTCGACGTCCCCTCGTCGGTGGTGTCACCTTCGCCGTTATCGGTCGGCGTCCCCTCGTCGGTGGTGTCACCTTCGCCATTATCAGTCGACGTCCCCTCGTCGGTGGTGTCGCCTTCGCCGTCATCGGTCGACGTCCCCTCGTCGGTGGTGTCACCTTCGCCGTTATCGGTCGACGTCCCGTCGTCGGTGGTGTCACCTTCGCCGTTATCGGTCGACGTCCCCTCGTCGGTGGTGTCACCTTCGCCGTTATCGGTCGACGTCCCCTCGTCGGTGGTGTCACCTTCATCGGGGTTAGTCGGGTCGGTCAGGGCCACGGCGATCGTGGTGCTGTCGCTAGGCCCCGCATCGGTGGTGGCGCGGAACGCGATCGTGGCGTCTGCGGTCACCTTAAGCGGCTCGGTGTACGCCTGCCAGCTCTCACCACCATCTGTGCTGTAGGTGATGGTCGCGCCGTCTTCTGCGGTCGCCGTCAGCGTCGCCTCAGTATTCGCCGCGTTGCGCGTGTCGGTCACGGTCGGTGCGGCCGGTGCGGCTGGCGTGGCCGGGGTCGCATCGCCGATGTTATCGATGGTCTGCTCGACCGCATCAGACGCGTTGCCGTAGCGGTCGACGGTGCGGAACAGGTACGACCCGTTCGATGCCGCCGTGACGCCAGAGCGGTAGCTCTGCCAGGTCATGCCACCATTGGTGCTGTACTGGATCGTGAAGGTATCATTGGTTGGTGCGTCCGCTGGTTTTTCACCCTGCGTCGCTTTGATAGTGACAGCCGTTTGACCTGGGTCCGTCGAGCTCAGCGCCAGCGTCGGTGCGGCCAGCTTGTCAGTCGCGTAGTAGAACACGGTGTAGCTGTCCGAGCCAGAGTTCCCCATTTCGTCGGTGTCGGCGATGTTCAGATCGTTTTCGCCTTCGGCCAGCGTCATGTGGTAGGTCTGGGTGATGGTGTCGACGTCGCCTTTTTCTTCCGCGATGACGTCATCATCTTGGGAGGCGTAGATGGTCGTCCCGCTCAGGGTGACGTAGTAACCGGCGCCCTTCTCGTACGTCAGCACGACGTCTTGTTCCGCCTGGTTCGTGTAAACCGTCGCCGGCAGGTCTTCCCCATCGGTGCTGGTGATCGTCGCAGTCGGGGATTCCGTGTCGATCAGGAACTGGACAGAACCCGTCGACAGGACACGCTGGGTCGTATCGTCGCTGTAATTGCCGCTGCCGTCATCCACGTCATTCGTCGCGGTCAGCGGAACAGAGACAACGCGCGCCTTATCCTTGCTCAGCGGGAAGGTCAGCGCAAATTCATGCGTCGCCGTATCGTAGTAGCCCTTGCCGTCTGCCGCAGCCTGCGCTTCAGCCGCAGTGCGGTGTGGCAGCTCGAGGGTCCCAGTGCCGGTCCCTTCACCATCCGGATCAAGGTAGATGTGATCCGCCTGGTCGCGGACCTTCCCGGAGATCGTCGCCTCTCCAGTCTCGGCATCGTAGAAGTTCCCGATCCCCATGATCCCGAAGACCATGGAGAAGACGCCGCCCCCAGCGAAGTTCGAGGTGATCAGGTTGTAGCCGAAGCTTAGCCCGTCGGACAGAACGAATTCGTCGGACGGATCGAGTTGCGTGTTCCCGTCGGCGGTCGACTTGACCGTGGTGGACACGTTCTTGGTCGTCCCGTACTTATCCTTGACGTAGAAGACGACCGTCGAGCCACCGAACGTGTTCGGCACGGAGGTATCGAAGTTGCCGTCTTTATCCATGTCGGTCGTGACCTCGACGGCTTCGCCGGTGGTCTTGCCGCCCGTCATGCTGAGCACTTCCTTGCCCGTATCGTTTTGTGAGCGATCTGCAGTGACGATGTAGTAGATCTTCTCGACGTTCTCCGGGTTCGAGACCTTGCCGGTGAACTCGGTGAAGGCCTGGTCAGTGTCAAACGCGGTCTGGTCAAGGGTCAGCGCGGAGCTGATCACGTCGCCTTCAGTGCTGATCGTCTTCAGGACATTCTTCTTCAGCACGTCAGAGGTGAAGACCCACTGGCCGTCGCTTGGTAGCTTGACGTCGGCCGTGAACGACCCATCGTCGGCGATCTTCGCCGGGGTGCCGTTGATGTACAGCTTGTCACCGCTGTAGTAGCCGGTGACCCGGTACTGGTAGTACTCGTCGCCGGTCAGCGAGTTTTTACCTTCGGTCAGGGCTTCCATGCTGCTGTTGAAGCTCATGCCGGCGTACAGATCGGTGACAGACAGATCTTGAACTTCACCCACCTGCAGGCGATCGGTGCTCGAGCCGAAGTTCCCTGCGTTATCGTAGGCCCCGACCTGAATGTCGTTGGTCCCTTGCTGCAGGTAGCTCGCCTGCTCGTCTGTCAGCGTGATGTCGATGTCTTGCGACTGATCATTGCTGGTCTGGTCCAGCGTGTAGTCATAGGTCTCGACTTCGCCGTTGACGGCGATCGTGACGATCGAGTTGCTGTCCAGGCCGGCGTAGTCGTCTTGGATCGTCGCCTTGATGTGGGTCTTGCCCTGGGCGTCCTTGTACAGGCTATCCTTATCGAAGGTCGCGGTCGGCGCAACGCTATCGACCTTGATCGGCATCACGACCGTCTGGCTGGTGCCGTTGTCAGCGGCATCCCCGTCTTCGTCAGACCCATCCCCCATGGACTCGGCCTTCAGCACGTAGTAGTACTGACCGTCCGGCACAGAGGTGGAGACCCCGTTTGTGAAAATGGTCCCGTCCCAATCTGCGTATTCGTGCAGGTTGTTGAAGCTGTAGCCTCCCAGCTTGAGGTAGTAGTCATTCGCATACAACACGGTCTTGAGGGCTTCGTCGATGTAGTACAGGTTCTGCAGTTCCTTCGCGTCCGCGCTCTTGGTCGGATCCGCGTCGTAGATCGACACGGTGACGTTCTTCGCGTTGCGGTACATATAGTAGTTCGCGTAGACCTGGTGCTTCTCAGACGCGACATCAGTCGACATCGCGACATTGTCCTCGTTAATGGTCTGACCATCCTGGCTCAACCCCAGGGCCACGAAGTTCTCGTCCGACAGATCGGTCGGTGCCCCGTCGTTGACGTAGTAGCCGATGTAGGTCTCCCGCGCCAGGTCGCTGGCGTCGGTCGTGCCGGTCTTGGCGATCGCCACCGCGTCCCAGTCACCGTAGTAGCCCATGTACGGCACGGACAGGTCCGGTGCCGCCTGCGTGTCGTCGCTGACCGTCGAGAAGTTGAGGTACCCTTCGACGTATGATTGGGTCGCGCTGGTCCCCAGGTCTAAGTCGATGTTGACGGCCACGCTCTTGCCTGGCTCGACGGCGATCGTGCCAGTCTTGCCGTCGTATGCCGCGCCGTTCGCCCCATCGACGGACAGCAGCTTGGTCGACGCGGTCAGGATCGGTTGATCGTAGGCGGCTTGGCCGGTGCTCTCGTCCGCCGCGTTGCGGTAAACGGTGCTCGGGCTGAACTTGTACTTGGCCGTCTTGGTCCCGATATTCGACAGATAGACCGTGATCGTATTGTCTTGGTTCTTGATCTCATGCAGCGCCACGCTCCCGGTCGTCGAGCCGGTGCCGGTCGCCAGGACTCGGCTCCCCAGCGCCGCATTGACGTCGACTTCCCCGGCCCCTTGCTGACGCACGGAGGTGATCGCCTGGTGGGCGGTGTCCGTCAGCGGCTTGGCGGTGTTCTGTAGGATGGTCTTGATGACGTCAGAAACCGTCGCCGTCTGGACCTTAGTCGCTTCTTCTGGATCGACGACTTGGTTCGTCTGGTCACTATAGTCCGCGGCGGTGATATCGATCCCGTTGTGCGAATCGATGATCCGCTGAGCGAACGCGGCCAGGCCAGAATCCAGGCCATTGACGATCGATTCATCGATCGAGTTGGTGACGATCAGCCCATCCTCACGCAGCGCCTGCATCACCAGCGCGGACGCCCCGGCGATATACGGGGATGACATCGAGGTCCCACTCATGTTCTGGTAGCTGTCCTCGTTGGCCAGCGACCAGATGCTGCCCCCTGGCGCGGTGATGTCTGGCTTGAAGTCCAGCGTCGACGTGGCCCCGAACGAGCTGAAGTACGAGATGCCCCCACCGTTCTTGGTCGGCGTCGTCTGAGTGATCTTGGCGAAGGAGAAGGTATCGGTCGTCGTGCCGCCCGGGGTCCAATCCAGCTGCTTCAACAGCGCCAGCCCAGTGTTGTTCTTGAGCACCAGGGTCGGGATCCCTTCACTGATCCCGTACGAGGCAGGCGTGTCGTTCAAGGAGGCGTCGTTGTCGATGAAAATGACACCGACCGCACCCTTGAGCATCGCGTTCTTCGCTTTTTCGGCGAATGTGACCCCGTTACCACGGGAGATCACGGCGATCCGCCCCTTGACGGCCTTGTTAAAGTCACTCGCGGTCCCGTAGCCCGGCATCGTTTCGCCTTGGAACGTGTCATCCGTCCCGCTGATGCTGGTCGACGCGTTATCGGCGAAGAAGAGTTGCTTGCCTTCGAACGTGCTGATCACATCCGCACTGAGCGTGGACTGCTGCATCCAGATTCGGTCTTCGAAGAGGTCCTTGCCAGTCGTCTTGTCCGTAATGGTCCAGGCGCGGTCAGTCGTCGTGATGTTATCCGAGCTCGCCACGGTGATCGCGTTCGCGGAGGTCGCCGGGCTACCCATGGAGCTGCTATCCGGGTTGGAATCAGTCAGCACATTGGTCGCGTCATCGGAATCCGTGGCCCCGGAGTTCCCGGCAGACAAGACCGGGACGACCCCAGCAGCAGCAACGGCGTTGACCGCTGCTTGTTCCGGTGAGTTGTCCTGGTTGGCGGCCAGGGTCCCCATCGACATGTTGACCACATCGGCCCCCAGCGTGACGGAGTCTTCCAGCGCTTCGATGATCATGTCATCATAGTTGATCGAATCGGAGTTCGAGAAGACCTTCATGTCCAGCAGTTGGGCTTCCGGGGCGACCCCTTGAACGTAATCATCGCCGCTGCCGTCATCATGCCCGTTGGCCGCAACGATCCCCGCGACGTGCATCCCGTGCATCTCGGACGTCCCGTTGTCCCAGACGACCTCGGATGTCCCGTCTACATAATTGTAGGCGTATGGGACCTTATCGCTGTACCACTTGCCGTGACCCAACTTGGCGATCGCGGTCTCGGCCTGAGACTGGGAGATCTTCGCTTGCGCTGGATCGGTGAGCGTCAGATCCTTGTGGCTCGGATCGATGCCGCTATCGATGATCGCAACGACAGTCCCTTCACCCTTCAGCCCGTATGTTTCCTGCGCCTGGGTCACCTGCCCGATCGTGCTGGAGCCGGTGTCTTGCTTCTCCACAACAGACGAGACGCTGACACTCTGCACGCCCTTGATCTGCTCGATGGCTTTGGCCTGCGCGACTGTCCCGTCGATCGAGAACCCGTTGATCACGTAGCCGTACTCCTGCGCGACCTGATTGCCCGTGAGTGCCTCGACCTGCGCCTGGATGCTCGCCTGATCAGCGATCACGGCCTGCGACGCCGCCTCGACGGCCGCCACGTTGTCCGCGGAACCATCGGAGGCCCCCAGCGTATCGATCGCCGCGTCGGCCTTCAGGGTCACGATCAAGCGCACCTGCGCGTTCTTGAGTGTTTTGGCGCTCATGTCCGCCGTGTCGGCGCCAGTTGCGGCCAACTGCGCGGCCGCCTGATCGGTCAGTGTGGCCGCCGACTTCGCTTGCGATGTGGCTTGCTGCTTCGCCTTAGCGGCCGCGATCTTCTGGTTCGTCGCTTTTTTCAGCGCCGCCTCCAGCTTGCTCTTGCTGGCGGTCAGCGTCTTGACTTGCGTCGTTGCGGCGCTGACGACCGCTTCGGTGAACGGTAAACTGTTCGAAAATGCCGAAAAGATCACTGTACTAAGCAGCACGGCACTGCGGGCGCCCTTCATAGCTTTGTGTTTCATCTACTTCCCTCATTCCTCGGTCTGATCATGGCGAACTCGTCGCCGGTCCTCAACAGCAACTCGATGGTCTTTTTTAGGTGCCGGTTCATCTCCTTAGCGAGATTAGAACTCACTGTGTGTTTATGGCATTATATATCACTTAATTTTAATAATACAAGTATAATTTCAAATTTAAGTCATGCTTTTTTGGACCGCGTCGACCCCTTGCACGTTGACCGTGGGGTCCAACGTCTGCACCGGATCTAATGTTCGTGTATTCCGCATCGCGCCTTGTCAAGACAAGGATCGGCTGCTGTCATCTTATTCGTTTCCAGGCACTTAGCAAGCGCCTAGTTGCCTGTTTCAGACGTTCAGCCCGCGCAACCATGTTGTTATTTAGCCGATTTTAATATTCTCATTTTTAAGCAATGTTGCATAATTTAATTTTAATCTAATAGTGCCGGATCAACCTAAATTCACATTGCGTCCACGCAAAAAAACTGGGACGATGGTCAGACTCGTCCCAGGTCTTGATCATTATTCGAGTGTGTCTCACCGGCGCCTACTTGGAGGCCACTGCCTCCACGGTGACCGGTTGGTTCTTGCCTTCTGCCCGGGCCACCGCCGCCTTAATGTCGACCGGCTGCCCCTTCTTCAAAGCGTCATGGTACTCCGCAGTTGCGGTGAACAGCAGGTCGGACGCCGAATTGACGGCGGTCTCGACCGAATCCTGGATCACGCCGATGATGAAGCCGATCCCGACCACCTGCATCGCGATGTCATTGCTGATGCCAAACAGACTTGCGGCCATCGGAATGATCAGCAGCGACCCCCCGGCGATCCCCGACGCCCCGGTGGCCGCCAACGCGGTCAGCACGCACAGGATCAGCGCCAGCGGGAAGGAGACGTGGATCCCCAGGGTCGCACACGCGGCTAGGGTCATCACTGACACGGTGATCGCCGCCCCACCGGAGTTGGCCGACCCGCCAAGCGGGATCGACACGGAGTAAGACTCCTTGTTCAACCCGAGGTCCTCACTGGCCTTCAGGTTGATCGGGATATTCACCGCCGAGCTGCGGGTGAAAAAGGCGGGGATGCCCGAGACCTTGAGCGTCCACAAGGTCAGCGGATACGGGTTCTGGCGCGTCATCACCCAGACCATCGCCGGGTAGACGACCAAGTAGACGAACGCCATCGTCCCGACCAGCACCAAGACCAGTTGCCCGTACTTCGCGACCCCGGCGAACCCGGACTCGCTGATGGTGGTGTAGATCAGCCCCGCGATCCCGAACGGCGCGCATTCGATCACGAGCTGCGCAACATTGGTGATCGCGCCGGAGACCTCGGTGATCACGCGCCGGGTCTGGGTGCTGGTCAGCCGCAGGGCAAACCCGATCATCAGGGCCCAAAACAGGATCGAGAGGTAGTTCGCGTCGACGATCGCCGCCAGCGGGTTGCCGACCGCATTCGTCAAAAGGTCCGAGATCACTTTGCCCAGGCTCTGAGGCGCCCCACCGGCGACCTTGGCCGCCTCTGGCAGCACCAAGCGCACGGGGAACAGCCAGGAAGCCCCGACTGCGGCGAACGCGGACAGAAGCGTCGCGGTCAGGTACATCACGATCACGCTGCCGAAGTGGTTCTCGCCCCCCTGCTTGTAGCCGGACACGGCGGACATGATCAGGAAGAACACCATGACCGGCGCGATGCCCTTCAGCGCGCCCACGAACAGCGACCCCAGGATGCCGATGCCTGACCATGTCGGCAGGAGCACCCCGAGCAGGGACCCGACGACTAGGCCGATCAGGATCCGGACGATCAACGATACACTGCGATACTTAGCAAACATAAGACGCGCCTCCTCAGTGAGATGATGTGCTTCATCGTACACGAAATGAATACATTTGTCTAGCGTTAACGAACAAAAAGTTCGCGGTCTGTCGACACCTGTTCGTCGCGGAGGCGCAATCTAGGGCCTAACGGCGGTCACCCCGACTCACGGTAGGCGCTTAGCATACCCGCCCGCTCCATCCCTTGACCACCCATTGCCGCCAATTCACACCGAATTCTTCGGATTTACCACCGATCTGGCCGGTCCGACTCGTGATGGTCCGGAAAGTAACCCCTCACATTAACCGACTGATGGCGCGCGTTCGGTCAAACAAGGCCTCGCCGGGTCAACTTCACCACCACTAAAGTTAGCCTGTTTTGTGAGCATGCAAGTGTTCGGGTGATCAGCGGCCCGCACGGACCCGTCAAGCGAAGACCGGGCCTGGCCCTTGTACTGGCGCTTGGCATGACGGATCAGTAATTGGCGTCAAAAAAGCCCTGCGCCCCACTGATCAGCGGGACGCAGGGCGGCGGTCAATCGAACACCATCTGGTTGTGGTACAGCTCCGCGTAGAAGCCGTCGGCGGCCAGAAGCGCCGCATGTGTGCCTTGCTCGATGATGCGGCCGCTTTGAAGCACGACGATCTTGTCGGCGTTCAGGATGGTCTTGAGCCGGTGGGCGATCACGAAGCTTGTGCGCCCCTGGATCACGTTGTCCATCGCGGCTTGGATCTTCGCTTCGGTCACCGTGTCGACGTTGCTGGTCGCCTCATCGAGGATCAGCAGACGCGGGTCGGTCAGGATGGTCCGGGCGATCGACATCAGCTGTTTTTGCCCCGCGGAGAAGACGCTTTGCTCGTCGCTGACCCGCGTCTCGTAACCCTGCGGTAGCCCGCTGATGAAGTCATGGATGTTGGCCTGCTTAGCCGCCGCGATCACGCGGTCCATACCGGCCGCCGGCGCACCGAAGCGGATATTATCTGCGATCGTGCCGGAGAACAACTGCGGATCCTGTAACACGATCCCAACGTTGGCCCGCAGGCTCGCCAGGGTGAAGTCGCGGATGTCGGTGCCATCGAAGGTGATGCGCCCGGAATCGACGTCATAGAACCGGTTCAGCAGGTTCATCACCGTGGTCTTGCCGCTGCCGGTCGGCCCGACCAAGGCGACCATCTCGCCCTTGGCCACGTCGATGGAGACGCCGTGCAGGATCTCCTTGCCCGGCAGGTAACTGAAGTGGACGTCTTCGATCGCCACCCCGCGCTGGAGCCCGTCGAGCACCTGGCCCTCCGGGACCGCGAGCTCATCCGGCTGGTCGCGCACCTCGGACACGCGGCGCGCGCCGGTGATCGCCAGCTGGATCATGCCGTACAGGCTCGTCAGCGTGGTCAGCGGCTGGTAATACTGCTGGGCGTAGTTGACGAAGACGACGACCAGCGCCAAGGCGGCGCCGACTTTCATCTGCCCGTTCAAGGCCAGCCAGGAGCCAAAGAAGATCACGATCGCCGTGTTCAGGAGCGACATCCCCGCCATCAGGGGCATCAGGACCCCGGACCAGATCTGGCCCTTCAAGGCGGAGCGGCGGACCTTGGCGTTGTACGGCGCGAAGCCGCGCACCGAATCCTGCTGCAGGCCGTTGGTGATCAGGACCTTTTGGCCGGTCACCTGTTCGTTGATGTAGCCATTCATCGCCCCGATATCGGTCTGCTGCTGGTTGACCGCCACGCTCGCCTGCCGCATCACGACCGCCGCCGCCCCCAACGCCAGCGGCGTCGAGGCGATGGTCACCCAGGCCATCTGCACGTTTTGGTCGAACATCATCAGAAGGATCCCGACCAGCTGCGCGATCGCCAAGAAGATGTCGATCAGCGCCTGGTTCAGCGCGTTGAAAATATTATCCAGGTCACTCGTGTACCGCGCGAGGATGTCGCCATCCGTGTGCTGGTCGAAGTACTGGACCTTCATGCGCTGCATCTTACGAAACAGCCCGACACGCATCGTCCCCGTCGAATACGCCGTGATGCGCGCGAGGATCCAGCTTGCCACGAACAGCGCGCTGGCGTCTCCCACGTAGAGCAGCACGTAGGTGATCAGGGTGCGGTGGAAACTGGCGAGGTCAGCGCTCGCCCGTGTCACTGGGTCATTCCAAAGCTGGAGGTAATCGGTCAGCTGGGTGATCGCCCGCCCCAGGTACGTCGGCGCGACCACGATACACCAGGTGCTGATGCCGATCAGGATCGCCGTCGCGATGAACCCCTTCCAATACCGCGCCAGGTAGTGAGCGTAGTACTTGCCTGCATTGCGAATGTCTGCCATCAGTGCTGGCCTCCTTCCTTCGCCTTTTGGGTCGCATAGATCTCTTGGTAGACCGGGTTGGTCGCCGCCAGCTCACGGTGCGTGCCGGTCCCGACCACGCGGCCGTTGTCCATCACGAGGATCTGATCGGCGCGCACGATCGAGGCGATCTTCTCGGCGATCACCACCGTCGTCGTGTGCGTCAGCTCGCGGTCGAGCGCCTCTTGCACCAGCTTCTCCGAGCGGGCGTCCAAAGCGCTGGTCGCGTCATCGAGGATCAGGATCTCTGGGTCTGCGATCACGCCGCGCGTGATCGCCAGGCGCTGCTTTTGCCCGCCCGAAAAATTGGCCGAGCGCTCCTCGACTGGGGCGTCGTAGGCCTCCGGTAGGCGGTCGATGAACTCGGCCGCCTGGGCGATCTCCGCCGCCCGGGCCATCACGGCCGGGGTCGCGTTGGGCTGCACTTGCTGCAGGTTGCTGGCGATCGTACCTGAGAACAGCGTCGAGCGCTGCAGCACATAGGCGACCGCGTGGCGCAGCGTCGCCTCGGGCAACTCGCGCACATCGACCCCACCGACCAAGACCCGCCCGCGTTCTGGATCATACAGCCGCGCGATCAGCTGCGCCAGCGTGGTCTTACCACTACCGGTCGCGCCGACGATGCCGACCATCTCCCCCGCCTTGGCCGTGAAGGAGACGTCCTCAAGCGTCGGGCGGGTGTCACCAGGGTACGTGAAGGTCACGTGTTCGAAGGTGACGTCTCCCGCCACCTTCGCCGGGCCGGCAGGCACGAACGCCATGCTCGGCTGGTGGTCGAGCACCTCGTGGATCCGCCCCATCGAGATGAACGCCCGTGAGGCGAAGGTCATCATGAACGCGCCGTTGATCACGGCGAACAGGATCTGAGTCAGGTAGCTGGTAAAACTGGAGATCGCCGCTAAATACGTCGGGTGCGCGGTCAGGTGTGCCCCGACGAGGTAGACGCTGCCCGCCACGGCGATGTTCGCCGTCAGAAAGAAGATCGGCATCAAGACGGCGAACATCTCCCCGATCTTGGTGGTCACATCCCGCAGGCGGTCAGAGGTCTGGGCGAACTGCGTGATCTGGCTGTGTTCCTGCACGAAGGACTTGACGACGCGGATCCCCATCAAGTTCTCACGCGCCAGCGTGTTCACGTCCTCCAGGTCCTGTTGCGTCTGAGCGAACAGCTTGCTCATCAGCTTGAACGTCACCACGGCAGTCGCAACGATCACGATCATCATCAGGGCGATCACCCACCACTGCATCGGCATCGTGATCAGCGCCAGCGCCAACGCCCCCGCGAACACCAGCGGGATGCGGGCGACTTGCTGGAACGTCGCCATCACCACCTGCTGGATCTGGTTGATGTCGTTAGTCATCCGCACCACCAAGTTCGACGCCGAAAAGGCTTCCACGTCGGCGTACGCAAACGTCTGCACGTGGCCGTACAGGTCCGTGCGCAGATCGGTCGCGACATTCAGCGCGAGGCGCGCCGAAAACACGGTGTTGGCGATCCCGGCCGCGATCCCGAGCACCGCTAACCCGATCAACCCCAGCCCGTGGTTGAACACAGTCGTTTTGTCCTGCGCCATGATTGCTTCCATCACCGTCTGCAACAACCGCGGCTGCCACAGGGTGGCGAACACCTGGAGGACCACGGTCAACGTCGCCAAGATGGCATCTCGCTTATAACGCCCAATGTATGGGATCAGTATCCTCATCGTACCCTCCTTGAATTTTCCTCTAGTCCTTCCAGCCTACGCGAATTCGCGCGTCGACGCAAGGGGACCGGGCCAAACTGGGGCGATAACCGAAAAGCGGCTGAATCATCATCAACGACTCACAGTCGATGCCCGACAATGCCTGACCAAGACGAGACAAAATCCAACTCCCATGCTAACGCCTATCTGCGCGTCACTCACTGCGTTAGACCGGGCAACGCAAGCCGAATAAGCGACAATGCCTGCAAAACCCAAGCTCGGGTCTCACAGGCATTGTCGCTTATCCACTGGGCTAAAACCGCATTGGGTCTCAGCCGCCGGTCAGGCTCATCGCGTCAGAACTTAGCCGCGGCGCCGGCCGGCACGCGGACCAGGTCACGGGCGACCAAGCGCTCGGCGATCTGGACGGTGTTCCAAGCCGCGCCCTTCAGCAGGTTATCGGAGACCACCCACAGGTTATACGCCCCTGGCGTCTCCAGGTCGGGGCGGATGCGGCCGACGAACGTGTCGCGGCTGCCTTCGGCGTTGAGCGGCTGCGGATAGGTCTGCGTCGCCGGGTCGTCCTCGACCACGACGCCGGGGGCGGCCGCCAGCGCCGCGCGCAGCTCATCCGCGCTTGGGGTCTGGCCTGCGCCGACTTCGAACCAGACGGACTCGCCGTGACCGATCGGCACCGGGACACGTACACAGGTCGCGGTGACCTTGATCGCCGGGTCGTCCATGTCCCCGAGCATGATCTTCTTGGTCTCGTGGATCATCTTCCACTCTTCGTGCGTGTAGCCATCGGCCTCGAACACGTCGATCTGCGGCAGCAAGTTGAACGCCAGCGGGTAGTGGCGCTTGTCCCCCTTGACCGGCAGCACGCTGGCGGTCATCGCCTCGCCTTTCAGGTAGGCCTGCGCCTCATCGCGCAGCTCCTGGATCGCGCTTTGGCCCGCCCCGCTCGCCGCCTGGTAAGTCGAGACCACGATGCGGCGCAGGCCGTACTTGGCGCGGATCGGCGCCAAGGCGACCATCATCTGAATAGTCGAGCAGTTCGGGTTGGCAATGATGCCGTTATGGTCGACCAGCGCGTCCTCGTTGACCTCGGGCACCACCAGCGGGACGTCCGGGTTCATCCGAAAGAAGCTGGTGTTGTCAACGCACACCGCGCCGCGGCGCACGGCCTCGGGCAGCAGACGCCCGGACACGCTGCCACCGGCACTGGCGAGCACCAAGTCGACCCCGTCGAACGCCTCAGGGGTCGCAACGGTCACGGTGACCGGCTCACCGCGAAACTGCAGGACTTTGCCCGCCGAACGCGGGCTGGCCAGCAGGCGGACCGCCGCCACCGGGATCGTAGATTGTTCAAGTTGCTGGATCAAACGCGTCCCGACTGCCCCGGTGGCCCCGAGGATCGCAACGACATAGGCATTTTTGCTCATACTAAGACTTCCTCATTCTTGATGTGCGCGCACGAAGCGCTGGATGCGGGCCGCCGCTTCCGTCAAGGCGGCGGTGCTGGCGGCGTAAGACAGGCGGATGTGGCCGGCGCCACCGGGGCCGAACACCGACCCCGGGACGACGCCGACGCCGGCCTCTTGGGCCAGTGCGTCGACGAAGGCGACATCGTCTTGCCCGAACTGCGCCGGGAGCTGGGCGAAGATATAAAACGCCCCGGCCGGCGTCGGTCCACTGAAGCCCACCGCGGTCAGCGCCGTCAGCATCAGGTCGCGGCGCGCTTGGTACTCGGCGCGCATGCGGGCGGCGTCTTGGCGGCCGTCAATCAGCGCAGCCTCCGCCGCCTTCATCATCGGGCTGGCCGCACAGGTGACCAGGAATTGGTGCATTTTGCCCACTAAGGCGATCAGTGCGGCCGGGCCGGCCAGGTAGCCGATGCGGTAGCCCGTCATCGCGTGGGACTTCGAGAGTCCCGAGATCAGCACCGTCTGGGCCGGCAACAGCGCCCCCAGGCTCAGGTGCGGGGTCTCGTAGCTCAGCTCCGCGTAGATCTCATCGGACAACACGACCAGGTCGGTCTGCTCAAGCACCGCGACGAGTGCCTCGAGCTGCGCGTGCGTGTAAGTCGCCCCGGTCGGGTTGCTCGGGTAGTTCAAGACGAGGCCCTTGGCGTCCGGGTGCGCCGCAAGCGTCGCCTGAAGCCGGGCCGCCGTCAACACATACTCTGGCGCCGTGTCGACCAGCACGAGGTTCAACCCGGCGATGCGCCCGACCGCCTCGTAAAGCGGAAACGCCGGCGTCGGGATGATCAGGGTGTCACCGGGGTTGAACAACCCGGCGATCGCCGCGTGGATCCCTTCCGTCGCCCCGACGGTCACGACGACTTCTTGCTCAGGGTCGTAGTGGGCCTGGAAGCGCTCTGCGAGGTAGTCGGCGATCGCCTGACGCAGGCTGAGGTAGCCGAACGATGGCGCGTAATGCGACCAGTCTGCCGCGATCGCTGCTTGCGTGGCCGCCTTGATGTGCGCCGGCACCGCAAAGTCCGGCTCACCCAGCGTCAGCTTAATGAGCCCCGGGATCGCCGAGAGTTTAGTGTCCACCGCGCGGATCGCGCTGGGGGGCACTGTCGCCATCGCCCGGTTGCCCAGGCCCGTGAGGCTCGCTTTGAGTTCTGGCATACGTCCTCCTTTGGCCTACAACAGGCGGTCCAAACCGACGGTCAATGAGTCCGGCAGGTGCTGGACGTGGCGTAGCGCCAGCGCGACGCCGCCCATGAAGCTCGAGCGGTCGAACGACACCTGCGACACCGTCAGGCTTTCGCCCGGGCCGCCGAAGTACACTTCCTCTTGCGCGACGTAGCCCGGTAGGCGCAACGCGTGCACCGGCACGTCATCGATCCACTCCCCGCGCGCCGGCGCGTCTTGGTGCGGCGCCAGCGGGGCGGCCTTGCGCGCAGCGCTGATCGCCTGCGCCGTAGCCCGGGCGGTGCCGGATGGCGCGTCGAGCTTATCACTGTGGTGTGCCTCGACCACTTCGGCGTCCGGGAAGTACTGGGCCGCCTTGGCCGCAAACTGCATCATCAGCACGGCCGAGATCGCAAAGTTCGGCACGATCAGGATGTGGCGCCCCTGCTGCTGGGCCAGCTGGCCCAGCGCGTCAAAGTCGGCAGGGGTCATCCCGCTGGTGCCGATCACGGCGTCCATGCCGTGCGTCAACGCGTACTCGGCGTTGACCCGCGCGGCAGCTGGGACGGTGAAGTCCAGCCAGACATCCGCGGTCACCGTGATCGCGTCTAGGCGCTGGAACACGGGAAACGCCGCCGTGTCGGCCTCACCGTTCGCCAGCCCGGCGACCACCTGCAGATCCGCTGTCCCCGCGATCATCTGGGTCACGGTCTTGCCCATTTTGCCGAACACACCGGCGATCAATACTGTTGTCATGGTCAGTCCTCCAAACTCGTCATCACCTGCGCCTGCTCCGCGGCCGTCAGCGGCACCAGCGGTAGCCGCAAGTAGTTCGCCAGCTCCCCGCGGGCAGCCAACACCGCCTTGACCGGCTCCGGCGACGGGAACGCGAACAGCGCGTTCATCCGCGGTGTCAGCCAGGCCATCGCCTGCGCCGCGGCCGCGTGATCCCCGGCGCGTTCCGCTTCGATCATCGCATGCATCTCCGGGCCGTACAGGTGCGACGCCACGGAGATCACCCCGCGCGCCCCAGCCTGGATCGCCGCCAAGGTCTGGTCATCTTCGCCGGTGTACACGGCAAAGTCGCTCGGCGTGTGGGCGACCAGCCAGGCGAGGTCTTCCGCGGTGGTGCACTGCTTGACGCCGCCGATGTTCGGGTACTGGGCCAGCGTCGCCAGCGTCTCGTTGGTCACCGTGACGACCACGCGCCCGGGGATGTTATAGATGATCACCGGCTTGCTGGACGCGTCCGCGATCGCCTCGAAGTGGGCGATGATGCCCGCCTGGCTCGGCTTATTATAGTAGGGCGTGACCGCCAGCACCGCGTCGACACCTGGCAGCGCGCTGAACTCGCGGGCCGTTGCCGCCGATTCACGCGTGTTGTTCGTACCGACGTTGGCGACGATGCTGGCGCGGCCAGCGACCTGGGCGATCACGTGGGTGACCAGCGCGTGCTTCTCGTCGTGCGTCAACGTCGGGGACTCCCCCGTTGTCGCCCCGACGACAAAGCCGTCGGTGTGAGCCGCGATCAGCCGGTCGACCAACGCGTCGAGCGCCGGCCAATCGATCTCATCCGTTGCGGTGAACGGCGTGACGAGCGCCGTTAAGATCGTCGCATGTTCAATCATTGGTTTCCTCCTTAACTTGGGGCATCCCCATCCGGTGGCGCAAAAACCCGACCAACGCGTCGACCCCCGGGCTCAGCGCGGCTTCGTCCGGTGCCAGCGCGGCATCGTGCAAGGCGTGGGCGGGATCATTGACGCCCAGCCACACCATCGTACCTGGGAACTGCTGGAGCAAGAAGCCGAAGTCCTCACCGGTCATCGCCGGCGCGCTTTCGGCCCAGTCGACCCCTGGGGTCTGTTGCATGTAGGCGATCAAGTCCGCCGTCTGCGCCGGCGCGTTTTCGACCGGCATATAGCCGCCTTGGATCAGCTGCAGGTCGACGGCCACGCCGTAAGTCGCGCCGATCCCGTCTGCGATCGCCCGGACGCGCGCCTGCATCATCTCGATGTCGGTCTGGCGAAACGCGCGGATCGTGCCGTCGAGGTGCGCACTGTCGGCGATCACGTTGCCGATCGTGCCGGCATGCAGCGCCCCGATGGTGACGACACCGCCGCGGACCGGGTCGACATTGCGCGACACGACCGTCTGCACTTGCATCACGAAGGCCGCCGCCGCGACCAATGCGTCCGTCGCCTGATGCGGGAAGGCCGCGTGACCACCACGCCCGGTCAAGGTCAGGTGGATCTCCGTGGTCCCGGCAAACAGCGTGCCTTGCCGTGTGGCGATCTGCCCCGCCGGTCGCGCCGGGTCGTCGTGCAGCCCGTAGAACTCATCCGGGCGCCACTCACCGGTGAAGGCACCGGCGTCGAAGGTGCGCTTGCCACCGTACTCCGCCTCCTCCGCCGGTTGGAAGAAGAACAGCAGGTTATCCTTGGGCTGGTGCTGGGCAAAATGGTGCAGGATGCCCAGCGCGACGGTCATGTGCACATCGTGCCCGCAGGCGTGCATCACGCCGGGATGCGTGGAGGCGTAAGGCAGGCCCGTCGCCTCCGCCACGGGCAACGCGTCGATGTCCGTGCGGTAGCCGATCGTGCGCGTCGGCGCCGTGCCGGCCAGCCGGACCAGCAACGCGGTGGGCACCGCGGGCACCGTGCGGATCTGCATGAACGGCGTCGCCCAGGCCGTGATCTGCTTGCGCAAGTACGCCTGCGTCTGCGTTTCGTGTAGCGCCAGCTCCGGGATCCGGTGCAAGTCGCGCCGGATCTCGCGTAGCGCCGTGTCAGTCAGTTCTGCCATCGCCGTGCCTCACAGCGTGCGCAACGCGTCGATCAAGGCCGTCTTGCCCTGGGTCTTGGCGTCGTTCATCTTGATCACCTTCGCCGGGACGCCTGCGACCACCGCGTGCGCCGGCACGTCGTTGACCACGATCGCCCCGGCGGCGACCACCGCACCAGTCCCGACACGGATCCCTTCCAGCACGACGGCGTTGGCGCCGATCAGGACATCGTCTTCAACGATCACCGGTGTGGCCGACGCGGGCTCGACCACCCCCGCTAGGACCGCCCCGGCCCCGATGTGGCAGTGCTGGCCGACGGTCGCGCGACCGCCCAGCACCGCCCCCATATCGATCATGGTGCCGGCGCCGATCTTGCTCCCGATATTGATCACCGCGCCCATCATGATCACCGCGTTGTCATCGATCGTCACGTGCTCGCGAATGATCGCGCCGGGTTCGATGCGGGCGTTGAGCCCTTCAATGTCCAGCATCGGTACCCCAGTGTTGCGCCCGGTCACCTCAACGTGTGTCGCCGTGATCGCCGCCGCGTTGGCCGCCAACCACGGCCGGATCGCCGCCGCGTCGCCGAAGAGCTGGCCGACCTTGACATCGAAGAAGTGCTCGACGCCGGCCGGCACCGGCGTCAGCTGGTCAAGCGCGCCGCTGAAGGTGACGTGAAGCGGGGTCGTCTTCGGGGCGGTGGCGATGTAATCGATGATCTGTTCTGCGTTGAATGGCTGTGGCATGGTTCATCCTCCTTGTGATGTGTGCAAAAAAAGGCCCGTCTGGCGCAAGTCGCTCACCAGATGGGCCGCCGCCACCGCGTGATGGCGAGAATCGTCCATATCGTCAACGATAGCGCTCCGCATTGCTGCGACAGTTCACCGGCTATTCACCCGTGCCCCAACCGACACGCCGACACAGGCGCGTAGACTTCGGCGGTGTTCCCTTTCCCGCATCCGCAACGCCTTGTGTCAGGCTTGGATGCGATACTGATGGCGACCGCGACCTCTATCATGTAATTGCCCCTAGGGTACGCGTTTCGCAGACGCCTGTCAAGCCTATTGACACAGCCACCGCTTGGCGGTTAACTTGAACATTAAAAGACAACCTTAAAGAGGAATCATCGTGAAAGTGATCAAATTCGGCGGCTCGTCGCTTGCAACCGGGCCGCAACTCGCCAAAGTCCTAGACATCATCGCCGCCGACCCGACCCGCCGCGTCGTCGTCGTGTCCGCCCCCGGCAAGCGGTTCAAGGGCGACATCAAAGTCACCGACCTGCTGGGGCAACTCGCCCAGGCCGTCATCGCCGGCGCCGACGTGACCGCTTCGGTCGACGCGATCATCGCGCGCTACGCCGACATCACCGCCGACTTCGGGATGCCCGACACGATCGTCGGCCACCTGCGCCAGCACCTCTTGCAGATGACGCGCCAGTCCTACCTGAACCTCGACTACCTGACCGCCACGTTCATGGCCCAAGGGGAGTTCATGAACGCCCGCTTGGTCGCCGCCGTGATGCGCCACCGCGGGGTCAACGCGCGCTTCGTCGACCCCAAGGCCCTGGGCATGGTTGTGTCCGGGCGGCCGCGGGCGGCCAACATCGCCCCGGACTCCTACGCCCGGATCGCCGAGTTCAACTTGGCCCCAGACGAGACCATCATCGTCCCCGGCTTTTTTGCCTACGACCGGGCCGGCCACATCGCAACCTTCGCGCGCGGCGGTTCGGACATCACTGGCTCGATCCTGGCGCGTGGGCTAGGCGCCGAGTTGTACGAGAACTTCACCGACGTCTCCTCCGTGTACGCGGCCGATCCGCGGATCGTCGCCCACCCACGGGCGATCAAGACCCTGACCTACCGGGAGATGCGCGAGCTCGCCTACGCCGGCTTCACGGTGTTCAACGACGAGGCGATCATCCCGATGAGCCAAGCGAACATCCCGGTCAACGTCAAGAACACCAACGAGCCGGCTGCGCGCGGGACCATCATCGCCCCGACCAAAAACGTCAATCACCACCACCACATCACCGGGGTGGCGGCCAAGCACAACTTCGTCGCCCTGTACCTGCACCGTTACTTGATCAACGCGCAAGTCGGCTTCACGCTGCGCCTCCTGCGGATCTTCGAGCAGTACGGCGTCTCGTACGAGCATATGCCCAGCGGGATCGACGACCTGACGGTGATCATCGACAAGGCCCAACTCGGCGCCGGGATCAAGGAGGCGCTGACCGATGACATCACGCGCAAGCTCCACCCGGACCACCTCGAGTGGCTCGACGACATCGCGATCCTGATGGTCGTCGGCGAGGGCCTGTACGCCAAGCCGACGATCATCGCCCAGATCATGGGCTGCCTCGCCGACATCGGCATCGCCCCTTCGATCCTCAACCAAGGGGCCTCGCGCATCAGTCTGATGCTGGGCGTCCCGGCCGACCGCGCCGCCGACGCGGTCCGGGCGATCTACGCCTTGAGCGAGACCCACCCCCACCCGTGAGCCGACTATGCCCGCGCACCGCGATGAGTTGTATCGCCTGCGCGGGCTTTTTGAGGTCCCGCCAGCGCAAGGGCTCACTTGACGATTCCGCCCCACCACGCGTAGTCTGAAAGAGACACTTGCCGCATTCGTCGAGCGGCGCAGCGTGGTCCCCTGAGCCACACGCCCACGCCGCCCGCTCAAGCCATCATAGAAAGAAGGGTTCCAATGGAATATCTCAAGCTGATCGGTATCCTGATCATCGTGATCGGGTTCGCCCTGAAGTGGGACACCACCGCCGTCGTCGTGATCGCCGCGATCGCGACCGGCCTGTTCTCCGGGATGAGCATCCCGACGCTCTTGGCCACGCTGGGCGAAAGCTTCGTCACCAACCGGCCCGTCTCGCTGTTCTTCCTCACCCTGCCGATGATCGGGTTAGTCGAGCGCCACGGGCTCAAGGAGGTTGCCGTCAACGCGATCAAGAAGCTCAAGCGCCTGACCCCGAGCCGCATCCTCAACTTGTACCTCGCGATCCGCGAGCTCGGCGGGATCTTCGGCATCTCCCTGTCTGGCCAAGTCCAGTTCGTCCGCCCGCTGATCACCCCGATGGTGACGGCCGCGGCCGAAGCCAAGCGGCCCCTGACCGACCCTGAGATCGACCTGATCAAGGGCCGCGCTGCGGCGGTCGACAACTTCGGGAACTTTTTTGCCCAGAACCTGTTCGTCGCGTCCGGTGGGGTGCTCCTGATCTCGCAGACAATGACGACGCTCAAGCACCCCGTGACGCCAAACCAGGTCGTGATGAATTCGATCCCCGTCGCCTTGGTGACCCTGGTGATCGTGGTCGCCTATAACGTCTGGTTCGATCGCCGCTTCAACGCAAAGGAGGCACGCTGATGGTCGACACCTTACTGCTTGCCCTTTACGCCTTGATCGGAGCGATCATGGCGATCGCCGGGATCGAGTCCCTACGCGATCGGACCAACCCGGCGCGCTACGGGACCGGCCTGTTCTGGGGTCTGCTGGCGGTGATCTTCGCCTTCGGGACCCTGATCCCTTACACCATCGTCGGGGGCATGATCGTCTTGATCGGACTGCTGGCCGCCTTCAAGCAGATCCGCCTCGGCACCCTGCCGAGCCTGGACCTGAAGCGGGCCGCGGCCGAGGCCCAGCGCATCGGCGGCTGGGTCTTCGCGCCGAGCATCGTGCTGGCGGCTGTCTCCATTGCGATCGCCCAGTTCACGACCCTTGGCGGCCAAGTCGGGATCGGCATCGGGGCGCTGGTCTCGTTAATCATGGCGATGATCCTCGCCAAGGCGCCAGTCAGTGAAGTCTACACCGACACCCAGCGGATGGTCCGCTCGGTCGGCGCCGCCGGGATCCTGCCCCAGCTGCTGGCGACGCTGGGCGCGGTCTTCACCGCAGCCGGCGTCGGCGAGCTGACGGCCAAGCTGATCGCAGGCGTTTTCCCTGCCGGCAACCACCTGCTGGGCGTCGCACTGTACTGCATCGCGATGGCGCTGTTCACCGCGATCATGGGGAACGCCTTTGCCGCCTTCGCGGTGATCACCGCCGCCGTCGGGATCCCGTTCGTCGTCGCGCAAGGGGGCAACCCCGCCGTCGTCGCTGCGATCGGGATGACCGCCGGCTACTGTGGCACCCTGCTGACCCCGATGGCCGCAAACTTCAACAGTCTGCCCGTCGCGTTGCAGGAGATGGAAGACCCGATGGGCGTCATCAAGCAGCAAGCGCCAGTCGCTTTGCTGATGCTGGTGGTCCAGATCGGGCTGATGTATGTTCTGGCGTTCTAATAGGAGGCACGCATAATGAAAATTCTTGTTACAGGCTTCGATCCCTTCGGTGAAGACCGGATCAATCCCGCCATCGAATCCGTGCGCCGCTTGCCCGACACGATCGACGGCGCGACGATCATCAAACTGGAGATCCCGACCAAATTCGACGTCTCCGCAGACGTCGTCCGCGCCGCGATCGAGCGCGAACAACCGGATTACGTGCTCAACGTCGGCCAGGCCGGCGGGCGCTTCGGGCTGACCCCGGAGCGCGTGGCGATCAATTTCGACGACGGGCGCATCGCGGACAACGCCGGCTTCCAGCCGCTCAATCGCACGATCCACGAAGATGGCGAGACCGCCTACTTCACCCAGCTGCCGGTCAAAGCGATGACCCGCGCGATCCGCGCCGCCGGGCTGCCAGCCGCCGTGTCGACGACGGCCGGCACCTACGTCTGCAACCACATCATGTACCAGGTGCAGTACATGCGCGATAAGCAGTTCCCGGCCATCAAGGCCGGATTCATCCACATCCCGTTTTTGCCCGAACAGGTGACCAACCGGCCGAACACCCCGGCGCTGTCCCTAGATGACGCGGTCGCCGGCCTGACCGCCGCGATCGCGGCGATCGTCGAACGCGACGGCAAGCCTGACATCGAGACCATCGAAGGCACTATCGCTTAAACCCCAAAAAACGATCCCCCGGCTAGACTGGGGGATCGTTTTTTGAATGGTCGACCGATGCGCGGGCCCAGATCAACTGGCCATCAGCGTGTCCAGTGCGCGATCGTCCCGTCGGCCTGTGCGATCAGGACCTCATCGGCTAGGTCGAGGAACAGGCCGTGTTCGACGACCCCGACAGTCGCATCCAGGTAGCTCGCTAGGCCATGCGGGATCGGCAGTGGGCTGACGCCGAGGTCGAGGATGTAGTTGCCGTAGTGGGTGACATACCGGCTACCGTCGGCCTGCAGGCGAAAGGCCGGTGCAAGCCCCGCCGCAGTAAACTTCCGCAGATTCTGTTCCGCGCTGACCGGCAACACCTCGACCGGTAGCGGGAACCCGCCGAGCCGCGTGACGACCTTGCTTTCATCGACGATCCAGACGTTGCGCGTCGCGTTGATCGCGACGTTCTTCTCCAGCGTCAGCGCGCCGCCGCCGCCCTTGATCCCGTCCAGCTGGTGGTCGACGCGATCGGCCCCGTCGACACACAAGTCGACATGGTCGACCGCCGCCAACTCGCTGACTGTGAACCCATTGGCTTCCAGCTGCGTCTTGCTGCGGTTCGAGGTCGTCACGACCGCGGTCAGGGCCAGCGGCGTCTCGCGGTTGCGCGCCCCCAGCGCATCAATGAAGAACGCGACAGTCGACCCGGTCCCGACGCCCAGCACCGTGTTGGGCTGGACCATCGCCACGGCCTGGGCCGCGGCTTGCTGCTTCAATTCATCCTGTGTCGTCATGATACCCTCCTGTTGACTTCTCACTCTCGACTCTACCGACCGCCGCCCTGCCTGTCAAGCGCTTTGGTCGGTCTGGCCACCGCGCCTCAGCGCTCCACGACCCCCGGCTCCATCTGGCGCAGCGGGTGGCGCAGTCCCATCGTCCGGCGAGTCAGCTTCTCGATGATATAGATCGCCGGCGCCTGACTGGTCAGGTTCGACCCGTCCAGGTCCTGTGGCGTGACATAGTATGGCAGCGTCACCGTCGCCAGGTGCGCAAGCGTCGAGCGGCTGGAGTTCGTGATCGCGATCACCGGCACATGGTGACGCAACAGTTCGTTGGTGTAGCCCAGCACCACCCGGTTTTCCCCCGACGCGGAGCACATCACGAAGGCCATCGACCGGTAGACCGACTCCGGGTAGTCCAAGAGCGGCCGGTTCAGCGGGTCGGACAGCGCCAACGACATGTTCACACTGTTAGAGTACGTGATTGCGCCGAACTCCGCCACGATGCGGCTCGTGCCACAGCCCAGCCAGTAGACTTGCTCGTGGGCGTGCAGCAGCTCGGCGGCGGCATCGAGCGCCTGTTGGTACTGGTGCTCGTTGGTCGCCGTGATCGCGCGCACGATCTCGCCGGCATCGATGTCCGTCGGGAGCTGCGTGGCGGTCGCCTGGCTCTCCGCATAGATCCGCAGCTTGGTCTTGAACTCTGCCCAGCCGCTGCAGCCGAATTTCTGGCAAAACCGCTGAATACTGGCGGTACTGCAGTACGTCGCGTCGGCCAGGTCCCGGATCCGCATCAGCACCACCTTGTCCATGTGCTGGATGATCTCGCGGTAGATCGTCATCTCAGTCTCCGTCAACGCCGGCGTCTCCTCAACAAATAGCATCCTTTGTTCCCCCTCCAAAACCCATCGGATAACCTTATTGTACGCGATTGGATGTGACATTTCACGTTTTTGTGACAAGTTGTGACATGTGCCGGGGCAACTGGTCCCTAGTCGTCCCCCTGCCTAGTGTCGCCACACCGACAGGCAAAAAAACAGCCTCACGAGGAGGCTGTCGAGCGAAGATCAGGCGCGTTGTGCCGCGGCCGCTTCGTCCTTCTTGTTCTGAACGGCCGTCGCCATCACGACGAATGGGGCGTAGATCACGACCGAGAGGACCAGGTTGAGGGCTGCAATCACCCCACCCTGCCAGCTGGCCGTGGAGATGATCCCGCCGATGATCGGTGGCGTGACCCATGGGGCCATGACCGTGCAGGCCGGCATGAAGCCGGAGGCCGTCGCGAAGTATGCGACCGAGATCGCGATCATTGGCGTCAGCACATACGGGATCAAGAGGATCGGGTTCAAGACGATCGGCAGGCCGAACGTCAGTGGCTCGTTGATGTTGAAAAGCCCTGGGGCGAAGGATAACCCCGCGATGGACGTGTACGCCTTGTTCTTGCGGGCAAACAGGAAGATCGCGATGATCAGCCCGATCGTCAGCCCGGTCCCCCCTTGGTTGACGAAGGAGTCAAACAGAGGCTTGTTGACGATATACGGGATCGCCTTGCCCGCCTTCAGTGCCGCCGCATTGGCCGCGATCGCTGGGGCGTTGATCGTCTGCATGAATGGGTCGATCATGTTCGCACCGTGCAGCCCGAAGAACCACAGGAACGGCGTGATGAAGGCCAGCAGAAGTGCCGTCGGGTAGGTGTTGGCCATGCCCATGAACGGCTGCTGCACGGCTTGGTAAAAACTCGTGACCAGGTTCTCGACGTGTGCCGCCTGGAAGAACGTGGTGACCAGCCCCAGCACCGTCATCGTGATCATGCTCGGCAACAGTGCCGCAAATGAGGTCGCCACTGCAGGTGGCACACTGTCCGGCATCTTGATGACCAGCTTCGGGTTCGCGTACAGTTTCCGGAACATCTCAGTGGAAATGATCGCGACCAGCAAGGCGATGAACAGCCCTGTGCTGTCCATCCCGGCCGCACCGCCGACCACGAAGAACGAACCCAGGCTGGTGACCCCCGCCGCGGCCGCGGCGGTGCCGTAAGACTTCGCTAAGTTGTAGGCGACCATGAACGCGATCAAAACGGCTAAGACCGCGAACGTCCCGTTCCAGAGGTTGCCCCCAAGCGTCGTCCAGATATACGCGCCGCCCTTGATCTTCTCGCTGAAGATCCTGTTCATCAGATCCTGATACCCTGGGATCGGCAGGTTGTTGATCAAGGTCGCAAAGGCGCCCAGGATCATCAAAGGCATGGTCGCGGCGAACGCATCGCGGATCGCGACTAAGTGGCGCTGGTTCCCGACCTTAGAGGCGATCGGCAAGAAGTGCTTTTCCATGAATGCAATGAATGCTTGCATAACTTTTCCTCCCCTTCGCGCACCGGTCACCCGATGCGGCTAATAGAATGATTCCGCTTACAGACTGTAAGCACCCAATAATCGACCGTCTTGCAAACTGAGAAGGGCCGCAATCCTATTTTTGGATTGCGACCCTTCATTGCTTACGCGGTTTCGCTAGTTGCTGGCTTTAGATGCTGATTCCAAGGTAAATAAGCCTCAGCTTGTTCCCTCGTTGGTGAGGCAGACAGTTGTGACAGCCCATGCAGAAGTCGCTCAATGTAACTTCGTGGATCCAGTCCGTTGGCTTTGGCAGTCTCAACGATCGTCATCCAGATCGCATTGGCTTCGGCCCCCTTTGGGCTGGTGGCGAACAGCCAGTTCTTTCGTCCAATCACGAAGGACTTCATGTTCCGCTCTGATGCATTGTTGCTCAAATCAATCTCGCCAAACTCCAAGACTCGATTAAGCATGCACCGCTGATTCAAAGCGTAGGTCAGAGCGACACCCAGTCGCGATTTCGGCGCCGGCGCGGCCTGATCACACCAAGCCCAGAACTGATCAATCAGAGGTTCTAGTTCTGCCTGTCGACATTTCAGACGCTCGGCCGGTGATAAGAGCGCCCATTGTGTCTCAAGGTGGAACATCTGGTTGAGCAGCTCTAGCGGTTTCGTGCTGGTAAATTTACCTTTAACCTTCGCTGCGTCGTCGTAGAATTTACGCCGAACGTGCGCCCAACAACCAACACGGATGACGCTGTCGCCAAGAAGATTATATCCGGCATAGCCATCACACTGCAGGACCCCAGTATAGCCTGAGTATATTCGCTGCGCGAACTTACCAGAGCGGGTGTTGCCATAAGCGTAGTAGACGACCTGCTGGTCGGCGAGGCGAATACTGCGTTCTACCCAGATGTATGATTTACTCTTTGCCGACTTACCCGGTTCTCTCAGCACTTGGAACGGTGTTTCGTCGCCTTGCAGGAACCGCTCTGACAGGAGGTACTCGTGCATCAGGTCATAGACTGGTCTGACGATTTCTGCCGCGTTGATTACCCAGTTTGTCATGGTCGTCTCACTGAGTAGAAGACCCGCTCGGCGCCATTCTAATATCTGACGATAAAGCGGTGTACCCAGCATGTATTTCTGATAGAGCAACTCAGCGACTAGCGACGAGGTCGCGAGACTGTGCGGGAACAACGCCTGCGGCGCTTGTCCTTGATACAGGTGACTCACACCATCCTCGAGCTCACATTCCGGACACTTGTATGTCTCTTCAAAGATACGCTCAACATACAATCTGCCTGGTATGTGTTGGACCACTTCACGCACGAGATGCTTGCCCACTTTAGCCAGCTGATGACCATGATCACACAGCTCACTTTTTCGAGTGATCACGGTTTCTTCGATGGGCAATTTTGGATCGATTGATTCACCGCGACTGCTTTTAGGCTTGCGCTTGGCTTTTACTACGACTATTTCTTCGCTTTGTTGCCCAGTCTGCTCTGGGTCGGTAAAAACACTGTTATCTCCCAGAAGAGACAGCTGATTAGGATCGGTCATCTTCTCCGAATGGGAGCCGTAGAGTTTCCGAGTTAAATACGCGACCTGCTCGGTGAGCGCCTGAACTTGTTTCATGAGTTCTCGATTTTGCTCGAGTGCCTGTTTGAGCAGATCTTCAGTCGTAGTGACCATGGGCGTAGCCCTCGATTCATTGATGTTGGGTTGAGTGTACCACTGGTGCGACGGGCTTTCTACCATTATTTCTTGGACAAAACTGGTTTACCGTCGACTCCAATCCCCAACCAGATAAAAGACGCTCTAATTGCTTAGCGTGGAGTTTCTTAACCTCATTTTGAGTCGTTGGCCACTGTAGCCGGCCGTCCTCAATTCGCTTGTAGAGCAGGATAAATCCATCGCCAGCCCAATATAGGGCCTTAAACCGATCCTTGCGGGTCCCGCAAAATAGAAACAGTGCCCGACTGTACGGATCCAGATGATATTCCTCTTGGATAACTCCAGCCAAGCCTTCAATACCACGACGCAAGTCGGTCTTACCACAAATCAAATAAATGCCGCTGAGCTTGTGGATATCAATGAGCATTGGCGAACACCGCCTTCATCAAGGCATCCAGGATATAGCCCTGGATATGGTTATACACTACAACCGTTTTGTTGGTGTCAATCTTAACTTGAAAGGCCTTGGTGGCAGTGCTCAGTGGCGCCCGCCGCTGGTCATCCTCTAATTTGATCCGAACAATCTCAGGTTTCTCATCCATAAAATTACCTCACCAATTTAGATTTGATGAGGCAATCATACTGCCCGGCAAGGGGCAATCATATCCGGTCTGTTATTGGGTGCTTACTACAGACTTAGTTATAACATCGTCAATTCGTCAAAAACATGATACTTGTGACAAGTCGCTGTTACATGGGGACAAATCGTAGTTATAAGTACACTTGACTTCATGGCACAAAAAAACAGCGTATCGCGTACGATACGCCGTCTACAGCTGTGAGCACCAGTGGATTTAAGAGACTTAGCCAGCTCATTGTTTAAAATCCTGACTGCCGATTCCCGCAGCGACCTGTAGTGCCATCGGACTTGCATCGATGTCAGCCTTGAGCGCCGCCAGAGATCTGTCTCTGTCATCCGGATGCAAATTCTGAACTTGGAGAATTGCGCTTGGGTTTGTGACCCGTGTGATCACCGCCCGTTGGATCCGGTCAATCGAGCAACTGGTCGTCCCATCGCCGCCCGCCAAGTCCCCCTGAGGGCCACTGGAAGACCAGTAGTCGAGACACCATTCCCCTGTCTCAGGGTCCTGTTGCGAGAGCATCACCTACGAGTAAGACGAGGTGACCGGCTTCGTCCCGACCGATCGATTCATTCCAGAAGAGCTTCATCACATCGTATCGCCGCCCCACTCGAAAGCGAGCCACTCGAGTCATCAGATCGGGATAGTCTGCAGATAAGCCGACATACACACTCTCACCAAAGCCGATGCGGTGTGCCAATGCCGCAAACCCTGGGCCATTGGCGTTGGCCATTCCCCAAGCGCCATCGCCGCGTGCTGGACCGGACACTGCCGGTCCTGAACGGTGTACGGCCGCAGTGATGCCCACACCTCATGCGCGACAGCTTGATGTGTCAACTGCGCCCACAGCTCAAATGTCTTAAGAAAGTGCGTATACACCGCAGCCGAACAAAATGACGGTCTCACCCGGCTGATGTCTACGGTCATCTGACCACCAGCTGCCACCCTCAGCACCTGGTCTAGCCCCTCCCAGGCGGTCCGACAGAATTGCGGCAACTGCTTGTGCCCCGTATAATCCCCCTGCCATCCTCGAACTGAGCGAGTGCCTGCTGCGCGGCTATGCGCCATAGACGCGGTGCCCCCTTGACTTTTTTCATGTTCATCTCGCTTCAGAGACTCGACTAATCGTCCGCTTTTTTGCGGTTCAGCAACGTGCCAGTGATGATCAGCAACACCGCGCCACCGATCAATGCCATCATGTGGGTCGTTGTCTCGCCAGTCTGTGGCAATTTGGTCGTCTTCGCCGCGGTCTTGACGGTGTTGTCACTGACTTTTTTCGCGATGGCAGGAGCCTGCGTCCGATGGTAACTGATCGTACCCTGTGGGGCCGCCGCACCGGCGCGTGCAATCAGCTTGATCGCCGTCACGTTAGGTGTGAGCCCTTTGACAGAAGGCGCGGCGACCGCTGGCAGCGTGACCTGCGTGCCGACCTGCCAGCCTGACACTGCGGGTACCCCAGCGAGTGTCAGTGCTGGCGCATCAGCAACGCCCAACCGATAATAGGTCACCGTCCGATGCGTCACTTGATCTGTCACACGCAAGAACGTCACTGGTGTTGTCCGCCCAGCCGCATGACACGTCCGCTTCTGCTGGTCGAGATAGGTGATCGTTCCCGTTTGTCTTGACGTCGTCAGCGTATACGTATGTGCGTAAACAAAGCTGATCGTGCCGTTCACGCCACGGTTTGCGAGCATACCCGTCGCCGGCACACTCTTCTTGCCCGTCACCTTACCGTTATCGACACCGACATAGCGATAGCCGGCCAGTTTTGGTGCTACCGCTTGATAAGCGCCAAAATGAACGGGACCATCTGGATAGCTGACCTGGATCTGCTGGAGCACTTGCCCGTTGAGATCGACCGCCTGCGCCTGCACCGTCGCTTGATCGTCGATCCCACAGAAGGATTTGACCTGCGCCGTTGTCGCATCGATCTTATCGCTCAGATCAGCAAGGAACTGATTCTTGTCTACGGGTGCGATCGACTCGACCTGATTGATATTAGACGGCGCGGTCACGCGCGTAAAGACGGCCCGCTTGATCTTATCGATATTACATTTAGCGACGCTATAACCGGCATTGATGTCCGTCGTGCTGCCATTAGAAGACCAGTACTTGATGTAATGGGTCACCTTCCCAGTCGTCGGATCCGTCTCATCCTCACGACCTAGATAGAGGACGAGGTGACCCGCCTCGTCCTTGCCGACCGAGTCGTTCCAGAAGATCTTCATCACATCGTACTTCTGGCCTTGCGCGAATGCGGCAAGCCGAGCCACTTCAGTGGAATATTCACTCGCCAAGCCAACATAGTAATTCTTCCCCATGCCCAACTGGTTAAGAAGAACGGCATAGCCAGGGCCGTTAGAGTTGGCCATGCCCCATGCTCCGACACCGTCACCTTGAATCGGGTAAGCCGTGTCGTCCATAGTGTAAGGCTTCAGGTTAATCCAACTCTTCGCCGTGATCGGATGGTTGTAGTCGGTCGACCAGTTAGATAATGACTTCAAGAAGAGCATATAGATCGCAGACGAGCAGAAGGAAGGCCGCGCCTTCGCCACATCGATCGTCGCCTGACCGCTCGGATCAAGCGTGACCGCCTCATCCATCCCCATCCATGTATTCTGCGTGAAGCCTTCCGGGATCTTTCGCCCAGTATAGTAGCCGCCCTTGTCTTCGAAGGCGTCCACGGCTTTTTGAACGGAGCTTTGCCATTCCAGCGGTGCCACGTCCTCTGCCGCTTTGACCTCGTGACCTGCACTCAGCGCCCCCGCCGTGACGGTCAAACCGATTAACCCAGCGACCAATAACCCAAATTTACGTTCCATGTCTTGTTACTCCTTTCACAAGTATTCCCATAAAAAGACACGCACTCTCTGCGTGTCCTGTTAACGTGTCACATTCTGCGACCATACACTGCCGCGGAAATATATCAGCGTAAAGCGTTGAGTTCCTCTTGCATCTTGATCATCTGCTGAATGAGGGTCTGTTCACTCATCGTGGTCATCAGCTGGTCTTGCGCGTGGATCAGCAGCAGTGAGATCTTCGTTTCCCCTTGCAGGTCGGCCGTGATCAGCTCGGTCTGCACATTGTGGGCAAGCGTCATCTCGCTATCCGCTTCCTTCATCAAGGCCGCACTCTTGTCGGTGTCGCCTTCGCGCGTTGCTTCGAGTGCTTCATACAGGTTTGCTCGCGCCGTGCCAGCATGCGTAATGATCTCAAAGATCTGATTTTCAAGTTGTTCCATGAATAAACCCTACTTCCTAAATTAGAAACGATAGACGAACAAGTACATGAGAATGCTCATCGCGATCGTCGTCATCACCACAAAATATAAGTACCGTGGGAGCACGAATTTCTCTTTACGCTCAATGTACAGCAGTACAGCTGGGAACAGCAAGCCGATCCCAATCGTATTACCGAAAAACATCAGCGGTTTGGAATGAAGTGTATCATTCAGAAAGATGATCACCAGGTTGATGATCGCAAGCCCACCGATGAACACGGCAGCGCTCAAGAAGTTCGGCTGTCTGCGGTTCCGAGATGTACGCATCATTGATCAGTCCTCCACGATCTCACCGTTTTCCTTCGCCAGTTCGTTCTTATCGTACATCCGAACGAATGGGAAGTAGATCACGGTCGCAATAGCAATGTTGATCAGGCACAAAACGATCGCGCGCCAGTCACCACCGGTGGCCAGGAAGGCCCCGATCGGTGCCGGCAGCGTCCAAGGCGGCTGAACGAACATCATGTGCACAAGGCCGAGGGAGAAGGCGAACCAAGTGACCAGCGTCATCACGATCGGCGCCAGGATGAACGGGATCAAGAAGATCGGGTTCAGCATGACAGGGAAACCGAAGATGATCGGCTCATTGATGTTGAACAGGGCTGGGACCGCGCAAGCGCGGGTGATCGACTTCGTGTACTTGGCCCGACCGACGATCAGCGCCGCGATGATCAAGCCGATGGTCGCACCAGACCCACCGATCCAGATGAACCACTGGAAGAAGGTCTCGGGTGCAATATGCGTTGCGACCCCACCGTGCGCCACTTTTTCAGCGTTCTCAGTGAAGTACTGCAGCCATACGGGACGGGCAACGGAACCCACGATCGAATCCCCGTGGATCCCGAAGAACCAGAAGAAGACGACCAAGAAGACAGGGACCAAGACCCCTGGCAGGGTATCCCCTGCCTTGACCAGTGGGGAGAAGATCGTCTGGATCACTTGCTCCAGGTTGATCTTGAAGACCACGTTGATCAGGGTCATCACGATCATCAGAAACCCGGCGGGGATGACCGCTTCAAACGAGTGCGCAACAGAGCTTGGCACTTGCTCTGGCATCTTGAACATCAGGTTGTGCTGCTTGCAAAAACGCAATACTTCGACCGCAAAGATCGCCAAGATCATGCAGGGGAAGATCCCGACAGAGCCCAGCGTGGACATGTCGAGCATGATGCTCCCAGACTTGGTGAAGGTCGGCATGATGGAGAGCAGGAAGGTCGCAACGGACAGCTGCCCCCCGGCCAGTGGATCGAGGTCATAACTCTTCGCGAGGTTATAGCCGACGCCAAAACAGATGTATAAGGACATGATCCAGAAGGTCATCCGGTATGGGATCATGATCTGCTGAACGTGCGCAGTCGCCCATACATGGTAGGCCCAGTTAGTTGGGATCGGTGGCATCGCAACGATCAGGAAGAAACTCCCGATGATGATCAGTGGGATCGCTGAGATGACCCCATCACGAACCGCGCGCAAGTGGCGCTGTTCGGAGATTTTGGAGAGCGGTTGGGCAAACTTCGTGTCCAACATATCGAAGAAACTATTCACGGTATTTCACCTCTCTATTTTTGAATGAGATCGAGGAGATGCTTCCCGCCAAGCGGGCTGTAGTCGCGCGGTGGGATGTTTTCGATCCGGATCCCTTTGGCGTCTGCATACTCCTTGAACGTGTTGAACCGGTTGCGCACTTGTGGTGCGACCAAGACGATGTCCCAGTCGTTGCCAGCGATCGCGTCCTGTGCTTCGCCAGAACCGACCGCATTAGCTTCAAGCTCAACGCCCGCCTTGTCTGCTTCCGCCTTCAACGCTTTTTCAACGATGGCACTCGACATGCCACCCGAACAAACGAACAGTACTTTCTTCATGACAATTCCTCCTTTGCAGCTTCATTTTTGATGAAGTCCCGGTACCAATAATAGCTATCCTTCTTGTACCGCTTATAACTCCCTTGCCCCTCGTTATCCGCGTCAACGTACACGACGCCATAACGCTTGGCCATTTCGCAACTTCCCGCAGAGACGATATCGATGATGCCCCATGCGATGTATGCCCTGACATCAACTCCTTCTTCCTTTGCTTTTAGGATTTCATCAAAATGCGCTTTAAAGTAATCGATACGGTATTGGTCGTGAACCGCGCCATCTGCTTCCAGCGTGTCGCGTGCGCCAAAACCGTTTTCAGAGATGATGACCGGCTTGTTGTACCGGTCGTAGACCTTGTGGAGCGTTGTCCGCATCCCCACTGGGTCGATCTGCCAGCCCCATTCGCTGGCCTTGAGGTAAGGGTTCTTCGTCGTGACGACCAGGTTGCCCGCAGTCTGTGATTGGTTCTCTTGGACCGTGCAGATCGAACTGGAATAGTAAGAGAACGAGACGAAATCACACGTATAGTCGCGTAGCAGTCGCTTGTCTTCGTCAGTGATCTCGAAGGTCACGTCGTGTTGATCAAAGAACGGCTGTGCGTAGTACGGGTAGTACCCCTTGGAGAGAATGTCCATGCAGTACCACTGGTTGATCTCCTCGTCCTTGACCAATTCCAGATTATCTTCCGGGCTTGGGGTCAGCGGGTAATAGCAGAAGCATGAGACCATCGCGCCGAATGTGCCCTTAACGCCAAGCTTGCGTCCGATCTGCACAGTCTTAGCGTTCGCCACGAACTGCCCATGCAGCGACTTGAATACGTCGTCGTAGTCGTAGCCTGCATCAGCCGGCTTGACGAGACTCACCCCGTTATACGGACTGAAGTATCCGGCGTTGATCTCGTTGAACGGCAACCAGTAGTCCACGATGTCGCCCCACTTGCCGAGGACGAACTCGGCGAAGTGGACATACAGATCGATCGTCTTCCGGTTGGTCCAACCACGGTACTTCTCAACGATCGCCAGCGGGATCGCGTAGTGGTTCATCGTGACGAAGATCTTGATCCCTGCATCGTGAAGCTTGTGCAGGATCGCATCGTAGTAGGCCACGCCTTTGGGATTCGGTTCCACTTCTTCACCCGTCGGAAACAGGCGGGACCAGCTGATCGACAGCCGGTAGACATCAAGTCCCAGTTCCTTGAGGAGCGCCACATCCTGTAACCCGTATTCGTAGCCCTTCGTGCCGACCCGGAACGGGTAGAACTGTTTGCTGTTTGGGTCTTTGGCCTCATCGATCAGCGCTTGGGTCAACAACCGCGTCTGGGTCGTCGCATTGCTGGTCCGCGGTAAGTATGGCCGACAGTCTTGCGTATCAAGGCCCTTCCCATCCGTGAACCCGCCCTCATACTGGCTCGCGGAAGTGGCACCGCCCCATAAGACTCTGCTCATCATAAAACCCCTTTCATTTTTGCTGAGTTCATCGTAGCACCTAAGAAATTACATTTCAACCGTTTATGTCATAAAATGAAACACAATTTCTTAATACGCCAAAATAAAATATTGGTCTGATTTTTCAGTGAAAATCAAAAACCGTTGTGCATTGACTGTTTGTACGTTTCGATCGCTTTCCTGGAGATGTTTACATTTTTGCTTGCATTGGTATAGTGCTTGCTGACAAAAGCATAGTAGACGATGTCGATCAGCATGAACTGCGCGTGGAGCGACTGGGTGGCCGCGATCCGCGTGCTGCTTTCCATCGGCTGCGAGGTCTGAACACTCACGTCCCCCAGCCGACTCAGCGTATTCGTGCCCATCTTGGTCGTCGTGATGATCGGGACCCCGGCTTCTTTGGCCAGCTGCGCCGCTAAGACGACCTCCGGCGACTCCCCGCTGTTGGAGACCAACCACAGCACACTGTCCTTGGGGTTGGTCGTCACGATCAGCGGCAGGATCTGGTTGGGGTCGTCACTGGCGACACAGGCATAACCGAGCCGGGACCACTTCTGGGCGATGTTCTCGATCACGAGGTAGGACGCGCCGACCCCAAATAGCAGGATCTGCCTGCATTTTTGAAGGCGCGTGATGACTTCTTCAACGCGCTCCGGTCGGATCTGATCCACGGTCTCCCGCAACGATCGCTCCGCGTTGTTCAGGAGCTTCGACTTGATCGCATAGAGGCTCTCATCGCGCTGGATCTCCTCATAAAGGGCGCTATCATTATCTACGGCCGTCAGATCAGCGGACAACTGCAGTTTCAGCTCGTTGTAGCCCCCGAAGTTCAACCGCCGGGCAAACCGACTGACGGTCGAGGCGCTGGTCCCCGACGCTTTGGCCAAGTCCTGTACGCTCATGTTCAGCACTTCATTCGGATGCGCTAAGACATAATCGGCGATCTGGTTCTCCGTCGTTGACAATTCGTGGCTTGCATTTTGGATATTGCCCCGTACACTCATGAGGGATCCTCTTCTCTAATTAGTTTTGGTTGGCGCGCTTGACGGCCTGCGCAATCCGACCACCGCAGGCATCGAGTAGCGCCTGCGCCGCATCGGCCCCTTGCCCCGTCAAGATCATCACGATCGCAAGTTTCGGCCGGTGCGCAGCACGTTCATAGTACGTTGCGGCTTCTTCAAAGCTGACGTCTGTTGCCGCCTGGATGATCCGCTTCGCGCGGTCGACCAGCTTTTCGTTCGTCGGCAAGACGTCGACCATCAGATTACCGTAAACTTTACCTGCGTTAATCATACTGGTCGTGGAGATCATATTCAAAACCAATTTTTGGGCAGTCCCCGCCTTCATGCGCGTCGAGCCGGTGACGACCTCAGGCCCGACAACGACTTCGATCGGCAGGTCTGCATGCTTACTGATCTCGGCGTCGGGGTTACAGCTCAACGCGCCGGTTTCCGCGCCGAGCGACCGCGCATAATCTAGCGCCCCGATCACATAAGGTGTCCGCCCGCTCGCGGCAATGCCAAGGAGAAAATCATTCTGCGCAAAGTGCCGTGCGATCAAGTCTTCACGCCCGAGTGCCGCGCTGTCTTCGGCGCCTTCGACCGCCTTGATCATTGCGCCTTCGCCGCCTGCGATCAGGCTTTGAAACAACTGCGGACTCACCCCGTATGTGGGCACGGTCTCAGCCGCGTCCAGCACACCGAGCCGACCACTGGTGCCGGCACCGACATAAAAGACGTGCCCGCCCGAGGCGATCGCTCTGTCGACAGCGGCCACGACCTGTGCGATCGCCGCCAGTACTTCTGGCTGCCCGATCGCCGCCGGGACTTTTTGGTCTTCTGAGTTGATCAGACGCAAGATCGCCTCAGTGCTCATCGTGTCCACGTTCATCGAACGGGGATTACGTTGTTCAGTTTCTGATTTCATTCACGCGTACTCCTTAGCTGAGTCAACTCATTTTGGAAAAAAATTCCAAGAATTGAATTGACACGTTGAAATAAAATTTCTTTCAGCTATAATTTACTCATGTAAGGGCTTCAAGTCAAGCCCCGGTCACGAATATCGGAACAATTCAAACCACGGAGGGACATTATGACATATCTGATCGGCGTCGATTGTGGCGGGACCCACATCGTCGGACAAGTTTGGGCGCCCGAGACGGATCAATTGATCCAATCGGTCACAGGCGGCCCAGGGAATGTGGTCTTTGATCCAGATGGGGCGATGGCCAATCTGACTCACGTCCTCGACCGATTGATCACTCCGCGCGAGCCCGGTGAGATCGGATTGATCCTGCTCGGGATCGCCGGGATCGAGACTTCCGGCAAACAAGCCGACGTCACAAGCGCGATCCAACGTCGCTACCAGATCGAGACGCAGGTGATCAGTGATGCGAAGCTAGCGCTGTTGAACGGCCTTCAAGGCGAAGACGGTGCGCTGGTCATCTCCGGCACCGGTTCAGTCGTCTACGGCCGCCAGCACGGTGAGTTCCTGCGCGTTGGCGGATGGGGCTACATCCTCGGTGATGAAGGCAGTGCGTATGACATCAGCAAGGCCGCCCTCAAACGTGTGCTTGACCAAGCGGATGCTGGCCAGACCGACGGCTTGACACTCGCCTTGCTCAAAGGCCTGAAGACCACTAGCATCGCCACGGCCGTTGCGACCTTCTACGCGCAGGATCGCAAGACCAATGCCGAACTCGCGATGATCGTCGCCGACTTGGCCGACAAGGGCAATCCAGACGCCATCGCGTTGCTCAAGTCCCGCGCCCGCGCGCTCGCGGGCCAGGTCCTCACCCTTTATGCGCGCTTCATCGGTCCCCGGCCCCAGCGGGTGGCGCTATCTGGCACGGTGCTCCAGCATAACCAGCTCGTGCGTCAGACGCTGATCGACGCCGTCCACCAGGTGGCGCCAGCGATCGAATTCATCGACATCCCGACGAACAATGCCCATGCCGTCGTCTTTTGGCCCAAGTGGCAACACGAATCCTAGGAGGTCCTGCCCATGACAATGCGTCAACTCGGGTTATCCATCTACCCTGATCACAGTGATTACGAAGCCGATCGCCGTTACCTCGACCTTGGCCACCGCTACGGCTTCACCCGGATCTTCATGAGCATGCTGGAGGTCGCCGGCACTGTCGACGAGACCAAGGCTAAGTTCCAAAAGATCGTCGACTATGGCAACACGCTCGGTTATCAGACCATCCTCGACGTCTCACCGCGCATCTTCGACCAGCTCGGCATCTCGTATTCGGATCTGAAGTTCTTCGCCGACTTGCACGTCGCCGGGATCCGGCTCGACCAGGGCTTCGACGGGGCGACCGAAGCGATGCTCTCTTACAATCCTGACGGGCTGATCATCGAGCTGAACATGAGTAACAACGTCGACTACCTGAACAACATCGTCAGCTACCAGGCCAACACCAGCTTCTTGTACGGCTGTCACAACTTCTACCCACAAGTCGGCACGGCGCTGCCCTACGACTTCTTCGTCGCCTGTTCCGAGCGCTTCCGCCAGTTCAACATTCACAGCGCCGCGTTCGTTGCCAGTCAGGTCGGCACGATGGGCCCGTGGAACGTGAACGACGGCCTGCCAACGCTTGAAGCCGACCGACGCCTGCCGATCGAAGTCCAGGCCAAGCACCTGTGGGCCGGGAATCTGATCGATGACGTGATCATCGGCAACGCCTACGCCAGCGAGGCCGAACTCGCCGCCTTGGCGGCCATCGACCGTTACCAGATCCAGTTTCACCTCGACTTTGTCCCAGGTGTCAACGACATCGAAAAAACGGTCGCGCTGACGCCACAGCACTTCCGCCGCGGCGACATCAACCCGAACGTGATCCGCTCCACCATGTCGCGTGTGACCTACAAGGCCGTGCCCAACGCCCCACACGATAACACAGACGAGTTCCAGGTCGGTGACGTCTTAGTCGGCAACGACAACTTCGGGATCTACAAGAACGAGCTGCAGATCGTCCTCGCCCCACACCGTGAGCCGCGTAAGAACAAGATCGGCCACATCGCCCCGGAGGAACTGATGCTACTCGAGTTCATCAAGCCGTGGAGCAAGTTTAAGTTCATCGGCTGAGCCGACACTTTCGGCCCCAGCGTGACGCCTTCACGCCGCTCTTTTCACCCACATCCCGCGCACAAAAAACAAAATGAGGGTTGACACCCACGCATCTCATGGTAAACTCATTACCAACAAACCAAAATGCAACGAGAAAGACCAGTAATCGCCCCAACGTTTTCAGCGAGCTTCGGTAGGTGTGAGGAAGCAGACGTGGGGTGGTGAATATCCCTTTCGAGCAGGGCGCCGAAACCAAGTAACGCGCCATGGGGACACCCATTATCGTGTACGCGTATCGCCGATCAGGCCGTACGTATTGAGACCGGCGTGGTGACGCGCCGGTGACGACAAGGTGGTAACGTGCACAGGCACCCTTGGATCCAATGGATCTGGGGGTGCCGTTTTTGTTGCAAAAAAAGGAGATGGTGACCAGATGGACAGTGACATTATACCGATTAGCCGCACACAGACACACACCATTTTCTGGAGGGATCATTCATGCCAACACTTGAAGAAAAACACTTGAGCACCAAAGAATACGTCGTCGTCGCCTCGATGCTGTTCGGCCTGTTCTTCGGCGCAGGGAACCTGATCTTCCCGTTGCACCTCGGCCAGCTCGCCGGGAGCAACTGGGTGCCAGCTGCCCTGGGCTTTCTCGTCACCGCGGTGGTCTTGCCGCTGCTCTCCGTCTTGGCGGTATCAGCGATGCACGCGGAAGGGGTCTATGACATCGGCCTGCCGCTGGGCAAATGGTTCGCCGTCTTGTTCATGGTCTTGATCCACCTGACCATCGGCCCGTTGTTCGGCACGCCGCGGACGGCAACGGTCTCCTTCACCACCGGGATCGCCCCGATGCTGCCGAAGGAGATGCAGACGGTCGGCCTGCTGGTCTTCTCCGCGCTGTTCTTCCTCGCCGCCTTCCTGCTCTCCTATAAGGAACAGCGGATCGCCGGGGCGGTCGGCAAGGCCCTGAATCCGGTCTTCTTAGTCCTGTTGTTCTTCGTCTTCTTCTTCGGCTTCACCCACTCGATGGGGAGCGCCGGGCGCCAAGGCAGCACGACCGGTTACGCCGCGTTGGGTGACAGCTTCTTCAACGGCTTTTTGCAGGGGTATAACACGATGGATGCGCTGGCAGGCCTGGCCTTCGGGGTCACCGTCGTCACCGCGGTGCGTGGCTTGGGCCTGCACCGACAGAGCAGCGTCGCCAAGGTGACCGCCAAGGCCGGGGTCTTGGCCACCGCGATGATCGGGCTGGTCTACCTGTTCCTGATCATCTTGGGCGCCCAGTCACTGGCCAACTTCAAGGTCTCCGCGGAAGGCGGCACCGCCTTCAATCAGATCGTCACCTTCTACTTCGGCAGCGCCGGTCACGCACTGCTGGCGACGCTCTTGACGGTCACCTGCCTGACCACCGCGGTCGGCCTGGTCGCTGCGTTCGCCCAAGACTTCCATAAGCACTTCCCGGCCCTCAGCTACGTACAGTGGCTGGTCCTGATGAGCTTCGCCAGCTTCTTGACGGCGAACTTCGGGCTGGCGACCATCATCGCCTGGTCCACGCCGATGCTGATGTTCCTCTACCCGTTCGCGATGGTGCTGATCCTGCTGTCGGTGACCGGGCGCCTGTTCCACCACGATCCCGTGGTCTACGGCTTCGTCGTCGGCTTCACCACGCTACCAGCGCTGTTCGACATGGTCGCCTCCTTCCCGGCGGTGGTCAGCCAAAGCGCGGTCGGCCTGGCGCTGACGCACTTCCGTGACGCCTACCTGCCGTTCGCCAGCCTCGGCATGGGCTGGGTCGTGCCGGCCGTCGTCGGCCTCGCCTTGGGGCTGGGCCTACATGTCGTTCGCCAGCGGCGCACCACTGAGGCCACGGAGACGAACTGACCGGCGTCCCACCCCAAAAGCCTTCGGGGACGCCGCAATGGTCACGCAAAAAGGCGCGCAAACGCGCGCCTTTTTGCGTGGTCGGACCGATTAGTTGCCTTTCGGCGGCAGACCGCGTACGGTGGAGTCAACGACTAAAAGGAGGTACGCCATGTCCCAACTGATCGCAACTGATGTCTACTATGATGAAGCGCATGCGCTGACCGTTGACCTCTACCAGCCGGCCCAGCCGGCCAAAGGTGGGATCGTGCTGATCCACGGCGGCGGCTGGTTCCAAGGTGACAAGCACAAAGACGCCGATTGGGCCGAGCGCCTGGCGCAAGCGGGGTACTTCGTGCTCGCGCCGAACTACCGGCTCGCCAAGGTCGCCCCCTATCCCGCCCCACTGGACGATATGGCGACCTTGTTGACCTGGTGCCGCACCCATGACCTGCCGTTCCCGGCGGCCCACCTCGCCGCGGTCGGCGCCAGCGCCGGCGGCAACATGGCCGTCGAGCTCGCGATCCGCTTCGGCCTGCCGGCAGTCTCGCTGTCCGGCATCCTCGACATCGCGCCGTGGCTGGCGGCACACCCCGACGTGACCCCACGCCCGCGCGATCCCGAGGGCGCAACACACGCCGCCAGTGCGACGATCAACCAAGGCGGTCGTGACCCCGAGTTCTACAAGTGGTTCATCACCAATTACCTGCCCGATCCCGCGCAGTACGCCGCGGCCACCCCTGCACCGCGCGTCACCGCGAAGACTGGTCCGATGTTTCTCGCCAACGCGCTGGCCGAATTCGTCCCGATGAGCGGCGTCTTGCAGATGGCCGCAGCCCTGGCAGACGCGCACGTGCCCTTCACGGTACAGGCGATAGCCGGTAGCGCCCACGGCAAGGGCTACCTCGACGCCGTGTTCGCCGACACGGTCCAGTTCCTGGACCAGACGCTCTTGTGACCGTCCCGAACCCAAAAGAGCAGTGCCGGTGGTATGCCCCAGGTCTGGCGTTAGCCAAACCCGGGGCACACCACCGGCACTTGCTTTTTTTGCAGAATGGGCTTCAGTTGAACTGGTACACGCGCTGCACGATGCGGTATGCGCGCACCGTCGTCGCCCGCCCGACTCGACCGGGGAGGTTCACAGCGCGGCCGATCAGCCCGTGGCGCAACTGCGTGTACAGCGTCGGGGCTTGCGCTTGGATGTAGCGCCACAGCGCCTGCTTCTTCTGCAGAGCGGCTTGGGTGTGCGCGCGCAGCAACAAGATCGAGGAGATCCCGGTAATGATCCCGAGGTAGCCGCGCATGTAGCGCGCCAGTGCGGGGTCGGTGACGGCTGCGGCCTGGTAAAAATCGACCATCGCGCGGTTGACGCGCAGCTGCTGATCGATCCGGCCGATCATCACGCTTTCGTTGACGGACTGATCGGCACGCCCGATGTAGTAATGGTAGAGGTCAAGGTCCAGATAGCGCATCTGCTTGACGTGCGGCAGCGGGTAGAACACGTACAGGTTGTCTTCGTAGAATGGTGTTACCCTCAAAAGTGAGACAGTGAATCTAGTATAATGACATCAAAGTATGATTACTGGAGGATCTGTTATGGCTAAGAAGTACAACCAAGATTTCAAAGACATGCTCATCGAACTACACGCTGCCGGCAAAGGACCAGGCGAATTAAGTAAAGACTACGACGTTCCCATCGCAACTTTGGGCAAATGGTTCACTGAGCATAAACAAGCATCGACCAAGGATCCTTCAAGTGCAGAATATGCGAAGATGCGAGCCGAATACCTTCAAATGAAGCAGGAGAATGAGATCCTAAAAAAAGCCTTGGGCATCTTCGCGAAACAAAGCAAGTGACGAACCGCGATTTGTATGCCTTTATTGAAACTCACGACTTCCCGATCGTCACAGCCACCGATGCTTTATCCGTACCACGAGGTTCTTATTATCGCTACTGCAATCACGAAGAAACGCCAACCGAGAAGCGTCGGGAAGAAATACGAGCACAACTACACGTCGCCTATAAAGCCGCAAAAGGCCGATACGGCGCACCCAAGCTCACCTTTATGATCAACCAACAACGGGAGGACCACGTTGGTCAAAAATTGATCCAAAAGCTCATGCGTGAAGAAGGATTGCGTTCGATCACTCGCCGAAAATATCGCGCAGCACCAGCAGCAAATCCAGTAGCTGAGCGGAACAACCTATTGGCACAAGACTTTAGTACAACAGCTATCAATCAGAAATGGGCCGGTGATATTACTTACGTTCAAACGGCGAAAGATGGTTGGACTTATTTATGTACCTTCATGGACTTGTTTTCACGCCGTATCGTCGGTTTTGCGTACGGCCGCGATATGACCGAAACCTTAGTTATTAAAGCATTTAGTAACGCATTGATTGATCGTAACGTCTTTGAAGGATTGACCGTACACACAGATCTTGGCAGTCAGTTTACCGGCGTTGCCTTCGAAGAAATCCTGATTTCTGTCGGCGCTAAGCACTCGTATAGTCGTAAAGCAACGCCGTACGATAATGCAATCATCGAGTCATTTCATGCCTCATTCAAAAAAGAGGAACATTACGTTTTCCCAGAGAATTACCGCACTTTTGAACAAGCACGAACAAACATCTTCGAATATATCGAGAAGTGGTATAACCGCACTCGGATCCATTCTGGACTAGAAATGATGAGTCCAGTTCAATATGAAATAACTCACTGGCATGGTCATGCGCTGAATTGTAACGCCTGACTATAAACTCGGAACACACAAATCAAATAGATTCACTGTCTCGAAACTTGACTTAAATCCAGAACGTGTGCGCCGGCAGCTGCAAGTGCGCGTCGCGAAGCATCGCGGTCCGGTAGAGCACCGCGTGCATCAGGAAGTACTTGCCCGCCGGTAGGTGCACCTGATCCCAGCCGAAGGCCCGGTCGGTCGGCAACAGCTGGTGGAACTGCATGGTCTTCTTATGCGCCGCATCGACCTTGTCATAGATGAAGTTGCAGATCAGCATGTCCAGCCCGTCGGTGTAAGCGGGGTCCGCCAGGTGCGCCATCAGCTGGGCCAAGGCGTCGGGGTCCAGCCAATCATCGGAGTCCACGACTTTGAAAAACCGCCCGGTCGCCACGGCCAGCCCGCTGTTGATCGCGGCCCCGTGCCCACCGTTGACCTCATGGACCACACGCACGCGGTCCGGTTGCGCCGCCGCGTAGTCATCCGCCAGCTGAGCGGTCTCATCGGTCGACCCGTCGTCGACGATCACGACCTCCAGCGCCGGTCCACCGGTCAGCAAAGCCTCGATGCAGTGCGCCATGTAGGCTGCGGAGTTGTAACACGGGACGACGACGCTCAAGAGTTTCATGTTGATTCCTACTTTCTAATTTAGCCACGTTTCCTATATTATTAGAAGTTTTGATGCTTAACAAGCGAATACGTGTAAAATAGATTGTAATACCTCAAGAGGAGCCTTCCACCATGACATACGACTACCTGATCGTCGGCGCCGGTCTGTACGGGGCGACCTTCGCCCAGCAGGCGGCAGCGGCCGGGCGCACGGCCTTAGTGATCGACCGCCGCTCGCACATCGCCGGCAACGCCTACACCGAGCAGATCGCCGGGATCGATGTGCACCGCTACGGCGCACACATTTTTCACACCAGCGACGACGCGGTCTGGGCCTATGTCCAGCGCTTCGCGCGGTTTAACCGCTTCACCAATGCGCCGCTCGCGAACTTCCACGGTCAGCTCTACCACCTGCCCTTCAACATGAACACGTTCCACGCACTGTGGGGCGTGACCACCCCGGCGGAAGCCGAAGCCAAGATCACCGCGCAGCGGGCGACGATGGCCGGCTGCACCCCGACCAACCTGGAAGAGCAAGCGATCGCGTTGGTCGGCACCGACCTGTACCACACGCTGGTGAAGGAATACTCCGAGAAGCAGTGGGGCCGCGACTGTCGCGACCTGCCCGCCTTCATCATCCGGCGCCTGCCGCTGCGGTTCACGTATGACAATAACTATTTCAACGACCGCTATCAGGGCATCCCCGAAGCCGGCTACACCGCGCTCGTCGCCGCGCAGCTCGCCGATCCGCGCATCACGGTGCGGCTGAACTGCGATTTTTTGGCGGATCGCGCTGCCTTGGTCGCGCAAGCGCGTCAGGTCATCTACACCGGCCCGATCGACGCCTACTTCGACTACACACTCGGTGCGCTGGGCTACCGCTCGCTGCGCTTCGAGACCGAGACCCTGCCGCTGGCGAACTACCAAGGTAACGCCGTGGTCAACTACACCAGCCACGCCGAGCCGTTCACCCGCATCATCGAGCACAAGCACTTCACCAACGTTACCACCCCGCAGACGGTCATCACGCGCGAGTACCCGCAGGACTGGCGGCCGGGCCTCGCCCCCTTCTACCCGGTCAACGACGCGGCCAACACGGCCCGCTACCAGCAGTACCAGGCGCTGGCAGCCCACGAGCCCAATGTTCACTTCGCCGGGCGCCTCGGGGCGTACCAGTACTACAACATGGACCAGGTCATTCGCACCGCCCTGGACGACTGGGCCCAAACTGCACCCGTCCACTGACACGACCAACGGCCTGTTTCCTCTGACCAGGAGGAGACAGGCCGCCTTTTTGGGTATCGTTGCTGCGGGGGTGCGCCGCAGCCCGGCGGGGCAGCGAAAGTGAGGTGGAAGACCGCCCGACCGGATGCGGTGCCGTTGGCTGCCACCGCATGGGCATAGAATAACACGGACGCCGTCAAAAACCTTGGATTTTGACTCGAGCCGCATCACACCGGGATTATCGTGTCATCACGCTGCAACGTGGCCAGACTGGCCGACAGCGGCAGCAACGCCCGGCTGGCCTGTTGCCAGACCGGCCACAGTTGGCCGTAGCGTGTGGCATCCGGACCGGGGCGGTACGTAACGCCGGTCGTCGGCGTGTGGGTCGTGACACCGAGCGCCTGCCACCCCAAGCGCGCGGCGCCCCAGGCCGTGCTCGCCAGCCCCGCAGGCAACGTGACCGGCTGCTCGAACACGTCGGCGAGCATCTGGCACCACAGCGGACTGTTGGCGAACCCCCCGTTGGCCAGCACGCGTGTCGGGCGCGTGCCCAGCGCGAGGACCAGGGCCGCGACGTCGCGCAGCGCGAAGACGACCCCCTCCATCGCCGCGCGGATCATCTCGGGCTGACCGTGGCGCGCGGTCAACCCGAGGTAACTCCCGCGGGCGTCGCCGGTCCATAGTGGCGCGCGCTCTCCGTTGAGGTAAGGCAGGAACAAGAGCCCGTCACTACCGGCCCGGGCCTGTGCGGCGCGCGCCGTGACGGCGTCGTAAGGTACACCGGGCATCAGCGTGTCGCGCACCCAGCGCAGCACATCACCGCCGTTGTTGATCGGCCCGCCAACCACCCACTGGCCCGGGGTCAGCGTGTAGGTGAACAAGCGCCCAGCCGGGTCAGCGGCAGACGCCGCCGTGGTCTGACGGACCGCGCCAGAGGTCCCGACCGTGACGACCAGATCACCGGGCTGCGCACCGACCCCTAGGTTGCTCAACACCCCATCGGAGGCCCCGACGATGCACGGCAGGCCCACCGGTAGGGCAAGGGCCGCCGCACCGGCCGGCGTCAGCGGCAGCGTCGCCGTCGTCTCGACCAGTCGTGGCAGCTGCGTCGCCGACACGCCCGCCAAGGCCAAGGCAGTCGTGTCCCAGTCCTGGGCGAGCCGATCGAATAGGCCGGTCGCGTTGGCCAACGAGGCGTCTTGCACCCACTGATCCGTCAGTTTGGCCAGCACGTAGTCTTTGATCCCGCAGGCCCACCGCGCGGCGCGAAGCTGCGCGGGCTGGGTCTGACGCCAGCGCATCAGCTTGGCCAGCGGCGTCATCGCCTGAAGCGGCACTCCCAACCGGTCGAACAGGGCTGCGGCATCTGGTCGCGCCTGCAGCGCCGTGGCGGCGGCTTGGGCGCGGTTGTCCGCCCAAGTCAGCAGGCGCGTCATCGGGCGACCGGTCGGATCGACCAGCATCAGGCTGTGCATTGCGGCCGAAAAGCTCACCCCGGCGATCAGCGCAGGCGGCACTGCAGCAGCGACGGTGCGCACACCCGCTTGGACCGCGGCCCAGATCGCCTCCGGGTCCTGCTCCGCCATATCCGGCTGGGTCTGGATCAGCGGGTAGCCGTTATTCGCGCTCGCCAGGACCTGCCCCGCGGCGTCGAACAGCACGACCTTGGTACTCGTGGTGCCGATGTCGACACCGATCATCACTTTAGTCATCATTCCATCTCCTGACGCCAGTATCACCCATAACCCAGCCCGCCGCAATGCTTTTTGGCCCCCACGTGTCAGCTTATCGGACCGGATCGCTTGCCGAACGCCGCGCTTTGGGCTAGGCTTAGGGTTCGATCAGCCACACGCGACAAGGAGGATGACGGCATGACGATCAACTGGACCGAACTCGGTTTCGACTACATGGAACTGCCCTACCGCTACGAGGCGCACTGGCGAGACGGCGCTTGGGACGCTGGTGACCTGGTGCAAGGCAACCAGCTCACGCTCAGTGTCGGCAGCCCGGCGCTGCATTACGGCCAATCCGCCTTCGAGGGGCTCAAGGCGTACCGAGCGGCCGACGGCACGATCAACTTGTTTCGCCCGGACCAAAACGCCAAGCGCCTGGCCAACTCGGCTGCACGCCTGCTGATGCCGGCCGTCCCCGAAGCGCAGTTCATCGCCGCGGTGCAGGCCGTCGTCGCCGCGAACCACGATTACGTGCCCCCTTACGGCAGCGGCGCGACGCTCTACCTGCGCCCGCTGCTGCTCGGTGTCGGCGATAACATCGGCGTCGCACCAGCGCGAGCGTACCTCTTCACCATCTTCGCGATGCCGGTCGGGGCCTACTTCAAGGGCGGCCTGGTGCCGACGCGCTTCGTCGTCGCCGACCGCGCCGACCGAGCGGCCCACTACGGCACCGGTCAGAGCAAAGTCGGCGGCAACTACGCCGCGAGCCTTCAGGCCGGCGCCGCCGCCCACGCGGCCGGGTACGGGGACGCGATCTACCTCGACCCGCTGGAACACCGCTACATCGAAGAAGTCGGCTCGGCGAACTTTTTTGCCGTCAGCCAGGACGGGACCACGCTGGATACGCCGGCTTCCCCGTCGATCCTGCCCAGTATCACTAAGTACTCGCTGCTCGACTTAGCCCGCACGCGACTGGGCCTCAATGTTCGCGAGACCCGCATCCCCATTGACGGGCTGGCGCGCTACCGCGAAGCCGGGGCGTGCGGTACAGCCGCGGTGATCACCCCGATCGCCAGCATCACAACTGGCACTGAGACCCACCGCTTCGGTGATGGCACCACCGGCCCGACGACGCGCGCGCTATACCGTGAGCTGACCGGGATCCAGTTCGGCGATCGGCCAGCCCCGACCGGGTGGCGCGTGCCGGTCCCAGTGTGACCCAGCAAAGATAGATCGCGGGCCAAAATAAGATAGATGACAATCCCCCGGTTCAGATTGTATGGGCTTACAATCTGTGCAATAATTCACTTGTACTTGTCATCACGCAAGCAGACTTTTGAGTAAAGGGGTCAATCTAAATGAAGCATTACATTGGGATCGCCGGCACGAACTCGCGCCACTCCACGAACCGTCAACTGTTACAATTCATCCAGCGTCACTACGCGCCATACGCAACGGTCGAGCTCGTCGAGATCGATGACCTGCCACTGTTTTATAAGACGAAAGATCACAGCATCCCCGCCGCCGCGACGGCGCTGGCTGAGAAGATCGACGCTGCAGACGGCGTGATCTTCGCCACGCCGGAGTACGACCACGCAGTGCCGGCCGTCTTGAGCTCTGCATTGGCCTGGCTGTCGTATCACATCAGCCCGTTCGCGGGCAAGCCGGTACTGATCACCGGTGCCTCTTACGGGGCATTGGGCACGTCCCGGGCCCAGGCGCAACTGCGCTTGATCTTGGAGTCCCCGGAACTGGACGCGCGCATCATGCCTAGCGCTGAGTTCATGGTCGGCCACTCGCTTCAGGCCTTCGACGACAACGGCGACCTCAAGGATGAGACCCTGGTGCGCCAGCTCGATGGGTTGATGAAGGACCTACAGATCTTCGTCGATATCAACACACAACTCGTCCACTCGCTGAACGCCGAAGCGGCGGACTGGGACGAAGGAACGGAGGAATAACCATGAAATTAGTCGCGATCGCCGGCTCCATCGCCGATGACTCTTATAACCGCAAACTCGTCACCTTCATCGCCAGCAAGTACGCAGACCTGGCGGACATCGAGATCTTGAGCATCAACGACGTCCCGATGTTCAACCAGGACGACGACCAGACCCAAAGCGCGCCGATCCAGTACCTGACCCACAAGATCGAAGCTGCCGATGGGGTGATCCTCGCCACGCCGGAGCACAACCACACCGTGGCGCCGGCCCTGAAGAACGTCATCGAGTGGCTGTCTTTCAACGTCCACCCGTTCACCAATAAGCCGACCCTGATCGTCGGAGCCTCCTACTTCACCCAGGGGTCCTCGCGCGCCCAGCTCGCCTTGCGCCAGATCCTCGAAGCCCCAGGCGTCGGCGCCTTGGTGATGCCAAGCGACGAGTTCCTGCTCGCCGACGTCCGCACCGCCTTCGACGACCACGGCAACCTGAGCGACGAGCGCACCGTCAAGTTCCTCGGGAGCGTGATGGCGAAGTTCGTCCGCTGGGTGTCGGTGCTCGCCTCGATGCAGGAGAAAACGCATACCGAACCCTGGCGGCAAGAGGATCTGGACGCCGGGCGTCCGGTCGACACCACCATCGACGTGCCAGCCGGCGCCGAGGACTGGGTCGAACAGGGCGCCGCGAAGACCAACGCCGCCTCCGGTCAGGATTACGTGAAACTCGACCGCGGGCTGTTGACCGTCGACCAGCTCAACTGGTTCCTCAACACATTCCCGATGGAAGCCACCTTCATGGATGACAATAACCAGTTCATCTACTACAACCACTTCCTCGACCACGACGACATGCTGGCCCCGTGCTACCCGAGCCAGGTCGGCAACGCCGCGGCGATGTGCCACCCACAGCGCGCGCAAGACCACGTTAAGCAGGTGATCTGGATGCTTCGAAGCGGCCAGACCGACCGCTTCGCGATGCCGGTCCCGGGCAACAAGGTCAACGCGAAGTGGATCATGCACTACTACCAGGCGATGCACGACGCCGACGGCAACTACCGTGGCGTCAACGAATGGGTCCTCGATACGTGGCCGATCGTCGCCGATTACCTGAAGCGCACCGGCCAGACCCTGGTCCAAGCCCCAGGTGCCCAAGCCGACGCGACGACCGGTGCCTCCGCGCACAGCAAGCCGGAAGCGCCGACCACCCCGGACGCCGATACCGGCGCTTCTGAAGCGAAGGCGGCCACCCCGCTGGTCCCACCAGTCGCCTCGACCCCTGATGCCTCTACTGGCGCGTCAGAGACCAAGGCGGCAACGCCGTTGGTCCCACCAGTCGCCCCGAGCACGCCAGACGCCGACACCGGCGCCTCTGAAAGCTAAACTGACGCCTGCACAAGCCCAAGGCCTTCGCCTCGGGCTTGTTTTGGCCCCACGCCCTGAGTCGATGCGCCCACAACCGACCGGTGTCCATGACGGCCGTTGGTTTCCCCGGCCACTGCGTGCTACACTGGACCTGTTGTTCATCGCTTTTCGGCAAAGGAGCTTGCGCATGATGACCCCATTAATGCAACTGACCCAGTACTGGCAACATCAGCTCGACCGGGCGACCCATGACGTGCGCGCCTTGCAGCGCGCCCAGACCCAACTGGCGTCCGTCGACGCGCTGCAGCTGCGAGGGACGCTGCTCAAGACCTACGCCCATCAGATCACCGGGCGGCCTGATCACGTGACCCTGCCGGACTACACGACGGCGCGACCGCTCACGATCCCCTTAGACCCCGCACTGACCGTGATGGCCAACGCAGACGCCTACTTCGCCCGCGCGCACAAGGCCAAACGCGGCCAGGCCACGGTGCAGACCAAGCTGGCTGCGGCGCAGGCCCTCCAAGTCGACGCCCAGGCCCAGCTGACGGCGTTGTCCGCCGCCACCCCCGACCAGCTCGACGCCATGGTGCGCACATTGCCAGCCGACCACGGGCTGACGCCGGCGGCTCCCTCGGTGGCCCCAGCGCGGCCGCGGCGCTTCTGGACCGCCGATCACGTCCTCGTGGAAGTCGGCAAGAACAGCCGTCAGAATGACCGCCTCACCCTGACCGCCCCGAAGACCGACACTTGGCTACACGTCCACGACCTACCTGGGGCCCACGTCGTCTTGCACAGCGCCACGCCAAGCGCACAGGCGCTACGCGAGGCGGCGAACCTCGCCGCTTACTTCAGCAAGGGCCGCGGCGACCGCCCAGTCCCGGTCGACATCCTCAAAGTCGCCCAGCTTCAGAAGCCGCGCGGTGCCAAACCGGGACTCGTCACCTTCGCCGGCCGGGCCCGGTCGCTGACCGTGCGGCCCGACCCAGCCTTGGTGCAGCGATTGGCAGAGGCTGCGGCCGACGCGCTCAGTCCAGATGATTAACGCCACGTTAATTTAGTCACATCCGATCTGATACCATCACCACCTCAACCCAAACATCCCGATGATCATGGTGTTCTGCCACCACGATCATCGGGATGTTCGCATCTTTAGGGCCCCTCGTCACCAACGCCAATAGCCGGTTGAGTCGATCGCACCGTCGCCGCCCCCTATCCGTCGATCGGCTTGAGACGACAGGCCGCGCGTCACCTGAACCGCTCAGGCAAATACTTGCGCTCCGCCGCCCGTCTGGCGTCGACCGCATCCTCAAAGTTTTGAAACGACTTATTCAGCACCAGCTTGCCGGCCTTCATCATGCGTGCGACCCACTTCCCCGAGCCTTTATCGAAGGAGACCCCCAAGACCCCTGAACGATTGCGCCGCCGGATCTGATACGCAACGAGCGGGACGCCTGACGCGTCAAAGAAGCCCGACGTGTCACCCATGTGAGCACTGGTCTTCGGATTGCTTTGAATCCGCTGCTTGGATCTTTGCCGGCGCAAGCACCCACAACTTTTCGCGAAGCCCGCCTTGAGCGTCTGGACATCGATCGTTTTTTGGTTGCCACAATCACACTGACAGCACCACAGCGCGTTGCCATTCTTTGCCAGCGTGCCGGCGCGGTGCAGGACGACCAGGCGACCGAACCGCTGACCCGTCAGGTCGATGGCCTTGGGGTGTCGCTTGAGGCAACCGCAACTGCGCTTGCGCCCCGCAACCAGCGAATAAGTGGCCACGATCGTCTCCTGCCCACAATCACAGCGACACAGCCAGCGCGACGGCTTCCGCGCGGACTCGAGCGCCGGTCGCAGCACAACCAGCCGGCCGAAGCGACAGCCAGTCAAATCTGTCCATGCTCTCATCACTTAACCCTTTCTTGCCCAACGCCCCCACGCGCGGGACCGGTCCCATCACGACCCGGTGGGGTGACGCCAACTCAATGCTTGTCTTGGCTGACGGCGACCCCACCCTGGGTGAGGTAACCATCGAAAGTCTGGACATACCCCGCAAACTGCTTCGGCCATTTGTTCCAGGGGGCCCGGGGTGACTTGTCCCGCTGCTTGACTTGATCGATGACGCGCAACACCTGTGGCCAAGCGGCGCGGTGTTGCGCCAGCAGTTGTTGCAGTTCATCCAACAGCGCTTGCCGCCGGCTCGTCGGGATCCCCGCCATCTGCGTATAAAACCGGATGAAGACCCGGGCGACCGCATTGTCATACACGTCCTGGTCGTACGCCTGCAGTTGGTGCAAATACGCCCCGATCATCCTGAGCCAATCCGGACTCAAGTCAGGCGTTGCAGGGGCCATCACTTCCGGCGAAACGTTACGGTGCGTAAAGCGCGAGTAGAAGATCTCGTCAACCGTGGCGCGTTCTCCCGCCAACTGGGTCAACACTCGGCTGAAGAGCTCATCCGAATAGGGTGGCATGACCGCCCACCGTTGCTTCGTGCGCGCCAGCAGGTCGCGCTTCACACAGGTGCCCCGCATCGTCGTCAGATCCTGGCCGACCTTGTAGACCGTCTCACGCTTACGGGTAATGTCTTGCGCCAACACGAGGCCTGAGAGCAGCTCCGCCTTCGGGTGTGCCGTGATCGCCGTCGTCAGCGATTGCAACACACTCGTCTGATTCAGCATGCCATCCGGCCCCATGAAGAGCAGGTACTGCCCGTCTGACAAGTCGATCCCACGATTGAATGCCGCTTCCCATGCCAGCACCTCCTCGGCGTCAACATAGCGAATGTTGAGATTGGAAAAAAGCTTGAACTGACCCGGATCAGACAGGCGGTACCTGCCGTTGTCGATCAAGACGACCTCAAGCTGATCAAACTCGAACCCCATCTGGTTGTTGATCGAAGATAAAGGAATCGCGAGCGTTTCCTCCTGTGCATCGTTGACGACGCAGATAATGCTGATCAAATGAGCCATTTGTCCTGTCCTCCTTATTGGACATCTCCAGTGACGTCTGAACGATCAGACGCAAACAAGCTACACAGTCGCTGCACCTCGAGTGCGACCATGCAGCTTGTCTCTCACGTCCAGTGATCAGGTGCGCCGCTTAGTACAGCGAATCACCGTCTTCGTCTTGGCGCTTGCGCCGAGCAACGCCGAACGCGGTGATCGCAGTCGCGATCGTCAGGCCGACCCCGTACATTGCGAGCTTCGGGCTAGCCTGGTCGCCCGTCTGAGGGAGCTGCCGCGTCTTTTGACGGTAAAGGGCTGTTTGGTCGCCCACTGCCGCCGCGATCGTCGGCTGCGGCGTGATCTGCTCGTTATCCGTTCCGGTATTACTCAGATCAGTGAGCGTATCCGTTCCGGTCCCCACCACGTTGCGGATTGGGGTGAGGGTGGTGTCACCGTCATTGCCGTTGTTGTCGCCGTCGTTGCCGTTGTTGTCGGTGTTGTCGCCGTCGTTGCCGTCGTTGTCGGTGTTGTCGCCGTCGTTGCCGTTGTTGTCGGTGTTACCGCCGTCGTTGCCGTTGTTGTCGGTGTTACCGCCGTCGTTGCCGTTGTTGTCGGTGTTACCGCCGTCGTTGCCACTATTGTCAGTGTTGCCATTGTTGATGATAATGATGTGCCCACCATTATTGATCACGATGTCGCCATCTTGATCCTCATCAGTCGTCGCTTGATCATCACCATCATTGTGGTTGATGTTGACGTTAATATTGATGTTGGTATTCTCAGTACTGCCGTCCTGACCGTCCCGGCCGTCAGTGCCATCTCGGCCATCCTGGCCGTCAGTGCCGTCTTGACCGTCCTTACCGTCAGCACCATCTTGACTGTCCTGGCCGTCAGCACCATCTTGACCATCCTTACCGTCAGTGCCATCTTGACCGTCCCGGCCGTCAGTGCCATCTCGGCCATCCTGGCCGTCAGCACCATCTTGACCGTCCTTACCATCAGCGCCGTCTTGACCGTCCTTACCGTCAGCACCGTCTTGGCCATCCTGGCCGTCAGCACCGTCTTGACCATCCTGGCCGTCAGCACCGTCTTGACCATCCTGGCCGTCAGCGCCGTCCCGGCCGTCCTGGCCGTCAGTGCCATCTCGGCCGTCAATACCATTCCTACCATCAGTCCCATTTTGGCCATCGACACCGTTCTTGACGATGTAATCAACGCCATTGAGCGTGAAGATCCAGCCATCAACGTTGCCATCGGTATCGTAGTCCGGGGCAACGGTTGGCGTCTTGCCATCCTTAGGCGCCGCCACGGTGCCAACTGGTGTCTCGGACCCATCGTCGTTGGTGATGTAGAACTCGTAAGCGGTTGTCCCATCTTCGTTGGTGACAGCCTTGACCTGTGGCGTCTGACCATCGACCCCATCCCGGCCGTCGGTGCCGTTGTGGACAGTGATCACTTGCGGCGCTTCATCGCTGCCTGGGGTGGTAACGGTGATGATGGTGCCAACCGGATTGCCGGCCTGATCTAACTCAGGCGTCGTGGTGATCACCGGGGTCTTCCCGTCCTCACCGTCTTGGCCGTTCATCACGGTGGCAACGGTTTTGCCGTCGGTGGTGATGTTATAGCCAATGATCCGGCCATCCTGATCCGTGATCGGCGTGAAGATCGGTGTTTTGCCGTCTTCACCATCAACGCCGTCACGGCCGTTTTTGAGTTCGCCTACTTCTTTACCATCAACTGTGATGGTATACCCGATGACATTCCCGGCATCGTCTGTTGCCGGCGTGATGACTGGCGAGACACCGTCAGCGCCGTTCTTACCTGGGGCGCCGTCTTGGCCGTTCAAGCCGTTGAGGATCGTGCCCGATGGCTTACCATCAACCAAAATGGTGTAGCCGATCACGTCGCCGTTGGCGTCCTTGATCGGGGTCGTGGTGACAGTTGAGCCGTCCTTGCCGTCGGTCCCGTTCTTCAGCGTTGCAACAGGCTTGCCATCGATTGTCAGGGAGAAGGTGCCATCGCCGTTGTCCACGACTTCAGGCGTCTTGCCGTCCTGACCATTGGTGATGTTGAACACCTGTGGTGCCTCATCCGCGCCCGGTGTCGTGATGGTAACGGTTGTGCCGATCGCATTGCCGGTTTCATCGAGCAATGGCACGGTCGTGATGACAGGCGTCTTCCCATCCACACCGTTCTTGATCTCTGCCACCGGGTTGCCATCAAGCGTGACGGTGTAGCCGGTGACATTCCCGTTCTCGTCGGTCGTTGGGGTGAAGACTGGGGTCTGGCCATCATCCCCTTGGTCACCCTTGACACCATTCAGGATCGTGCCAGACGGGGTCCCGTCTACGAGAATGGTGTACCCGACCACATTTCCTTGGGTATCCTTGACCGGCGCCGTGGTCAGCGTCGAGCCATCCTTGCCGTCGTTGATGACCTGCGTGTGGATCGAGCCGTCAGTACCACTGATCGTCACAATCAGGGTGTGTTGATCGCCATTGTCATCGGTGAACCGCTGAGTCTGAATCGTGTCCCCGTTGGCCCCGTCAGCGCCATCGACTCCATTCGTCCCGTTGGTCCCTGCGCGGCCATCATTGACAACGACCTGCTTGATCTTGCCATCCGTCCCACCGATCGTGGTGATCAGCGTGTGCCCGTCACCGTTGGCGTCCGTGAACTTCGCCACCTTGACGGTATCTCCGGCAGTGGCAGTCCCGCCTTTTGGTTCAGCGTCAAAAATCAACCAGACGTCCTGCCCATCGGAGTTGAACTCGGCGTCAACACCCGTGCCGTCTTGCACGCCGTTGATCTGGTACCCATAGGTGTCATCGATCGCGACAAAATGAAGCTTCGTCGTGTCCAGTGCGCCATCGCCATCGCTCAGCGCATTGCCATCAATATCGGTGATCGTGGTTTGCCCATCGCCGTACTTAGAGAAACCGGCAATGTAGGCCTGTAAGTCTGGGACATAGTCGTCACCATACTCACCAGTAATGGTTTCATCTGGCAGCAGCTTCACGCCGGTTGCACCTTGATAGACATAGTGCACATTGACGGTGCCGGTCATCTTCGCGTAGGTAAAATCGCGCGCGACGGTGCTATTGTCAGCCGTGACCGTAAGCGCCTGGTTGTCCGCAGCGACTTCGCCATCATCAACTTGACTGGTTGCACTCATCGTGTAGCCGGTCGGCGTCTTGTCATCGGCTGCACCGACAGTCACCGAGGTATCATCGGAGGTCGACACCCCGTCAGCGTTCGTCGTCCAGCCAGAGTAACTGTAATTGTCCGCCACCGTCGGGTCCGCACTGGCATCCTTCAGCGTGGCCGTGCGGTAGAACGTCGCCACAATCTTCGTTGCTGTCGTGTTCACTGGGCCGCCGTAGGTATCGACTTCGGTGACCGTGTGCGTCAGCACCAGATTATTCGGGTTGTTCGCCGGCGTGTAGGTGACCGGCGTCCACTGAATGGTCCGAACCACTTCGGTATTGGCATCCTGGCCATTGAGCGTCACATCGTCGTTCGTCTTGGCCGTCTCGGTACCATCGATAGCCGTGTTGAGGTACGTGGCCTTCAAGCCTTCAGGGTTAGCGAAGTAGCCTTGGTTCAGCGCCTGCATGACGCCTTGCTGGTCATCTGCGGAACGAGAAACGCCGTCTTGTTGGGTCGTCCAGTCGGTGTAGATCCAAGCGCCATCAGTTGCACCTGTTGCGGTCCGATAAAACGCGACTTGGCTGACGTTTTTGTTGGTGCGCAACACATTGCCAGCCGCATCGACGTAGTTGACCGTTTCGGTGACGACCTTCTTGAGGTCTGAATCAGCTGGGTTGGTGACGGGGGTACGAGTGACCGGGGTGTAGGTGATGGTATCCGTCAGGTCGGTTGGGTTCCCGTCCGCGTCAACTGCACTCGCTTCTGCCGTGCTCGTCTTGTCGGGAGTGGCATACTTAACGATTGCTGCATCTTGTTCTGGGTATGAGGCCGTTTCCGGGGTCCGAACCGTCGTGGTGGCCTTAGCCTTGGCATCATCGTATCTAATATCGTACGCATCACCCGTTGCGGGAACAAGTTCACCATTGGAAAGCACCGGTTCTCCGTTGTCATCCAGCTCGGCCGCCAAGAATCCAGTCCCAGTTTGCTGATACGAGAGTGAGCCTGTTCCTGCCGCAGCAAAACTAAGCACATCGTCAGTATCGGACTGAAGCTGCCACGTTAGCGGCTGTTCCACACTGTCCGCAGCCTTGGTTCCATCCTGGTACTGATAGTTGATCGTTCGAGTAGTCGTCAGTGTCTGCTCGCTTGTCGTGTGCTTATGCTTGAGTTCTATCGTATACGTTTTGCCTTGCTGCTCGTCCATTATGTTTTCAATGTAATATTTGTTGCCTTTACTATCCGTAATGAGCTGGGCTTCCGCGCCGTCACCATCTTGACTGATCTTTGAGGTATCAAATTCATAGAGATCTAGAAATTCCTTAGTCTCTATTCCGTTGAAAATGGTAATGTCACTATCGCGATTTGTATATTCCCAACTAGCTTTTTGCTGGAATGTCCCAATTACCGCGTTATTATTGTCTTCATCAACAAACTTGAGCCACGCATAGCCATCGTTTGCATCCGCCGAAGATGTCTCACCAGTGGTGGTCACGGGCGTGCTTGCAACGCTAGCGGTCGATGTCGTTTTAGCCGTTTGGGCCTGATCGGCGGTAGCAGCTTCAGTTGTGGCCTGTTGAGTTGACGTGTTAGCGGCCGCGGAGACCGGGGTCTGCACGCTTGACTTTAGTATGACGCTCTTTTGCGCAGTCAATGAAGCAGTCGAGCTGGTATTTTGATCATCCGTATCCGTGGTAGTCGCCGCGGAGACGTCATTTTGTTTGGTGCTCAAGGCGCCTAGGCCTAAGCTGGCAAGGACTGTCCCAGCGATAAGCCAGTTCTTCCCTGCTTTATATAATTTGAAATGTTTCTTCATGTCGTATGTGTCGCGGACAAACCGTTCGTGTGCTTTTACCACTTTTTTTGACATCTTTAGCCTTCCTCTCCCTTACTACCTGTAACGCGTCTACATTAACTAATCTTTGATAATGGCGTAAACGTTTCGGACTAAAGGCTCAAAAAGTGGGAAATTTATACACAGTTTCTCTGAATGGCGCCAAAAAAAGAGCGACCAACTTGGCAGCTCCTCATGATGGATCTGAATCTAATATCTGTCTGCTAAGAGACGTCGGCCTTACCGATAGATTTCATATAATTCACCCAAATAGTCGTGCGCACCTTCACCTAGATAATGTGCCACAAGCGCCTGCTGGTTGTCTCCGAAGAAGAACCAGACCGGCGGCTTTTCGCCTGGCGTCAGTGTTTGAACCAACTGCTCTAGCGATGTCCACTTTGCGCGGGCCTCTTCGGCGGTGCCGTCGATCACTGTGTCAACATAGTGACAGTAGCGCTGCAGTATGCACCACAGGATCTCGCCACTACCGATACCCGCAGGCATCTCTAGGTGTAGAATGACCTTAGTGACCGCCTTGATCGCCGTCGCGTCCTTTGTTTTGTACATCGCGCTGAGCAGATTCAACCAGATGATCACACGCATCTGAAAGTTAACATCCAACAGGTAATACTGCCCTTTCGGCATCGCCTCAATTAGCCGCTTCATGACGCGTTGCGCGATCTTCAGGTCTCCGTAATCAAGCACGTACTGAAGATTGTAATAATCTGTTGAATACCAAGTGTCGTACCCCGACATCAGCTCAAGCTCTTGTTGGCCAAAAGGCGCCGCCGCGATATCGCCTTGCTGCACCTCAATGCGACAACGTTCGAGCGTGAGCCAGCGGGCCAGAAATACTGGATTGCCGGCCGCCATCGCCTCGGTATGGACCCGTTCGATCCCTGGTAGAACTGAATCAGGAACACTGCCACTGCCATAGCACTGAAGTAGCGCCGACACCATCGGATAATAGATATCTAGCCAGAAGGGGAAATCGGATATCAGCAAGACATCTGACAGTTTGCCGCGAATCCCATCCAGCGCCCGACATAGCTCATCAATGCGCAGACCACTGCCGTCTGCGCAGAAGCGGCGATAGACCGACCGCGAGATCCCCGCAACTTCACACAGCTCCTTGATACTGAACTGACGTGCCTGCCGCAACTGATCGAGCCGCTGCCCTGGGCTGTCCGCCTTGACGTACGGCACTGGAAACGGTGTGAGCACCTGGCGCGGATGCCGATCGTGATGATAAGGCGCATTGGTTACAAGCGCTTGTTCTAACCGTGTCAGCCGCGTGGTTAAGCGTAGCGAATGCCCCGCGGCCAAGGTCGCGGCCGCTTGGCGCACTGGCTGGAACACCGTTGCGATCGCTGCACCATCGGGTGACGCTGACTGAAACATGGGAACAAGCTGGCCGATCAGGGCATAGATCATCTGTCTATCGATCGAGCCGTCTTCTGGCTGCGGCCCAACACCCCGGCCCCAAGACAATGCCAGCGAGACGTTTTCGTAAATATGCGTCTGCGCCGCCATTTGAATGTAGTTGAGCAATAGCAACTCATACCAATATATAAAGTGAATCCGAGGCCTTGGCTCGCCTTGCGGGTTAACGTATGCCAAGTAGCGCATCATGCAGTGCGAAACGACCGTCCAGCTGAGGTAAGGCGCAATGATCAAGAAGCACTGCGTCTCAAAGTCAGTCCAAAAGTGCCGCCGCTTCAGCGCTGTGATAACAGATTTCGCCAGCGCTGACCGTTCGGCCTGCGTCGACGCAAGCCGCAGATCCAGTAACTTCAACAGGATCTGAAAGTCGTCTTGCTTGAAGCGCTGGCTGAATGCGGTCAACTTGGCGCGCATCTCTTCGGGTTGCGCGATCGTAACGTCTTGACGCAGATGGTCAAGGACGTTATTGATGTAGGTCGTGATGGGAAAGTTAGCCGCCTGCATCATGCGGTTGCCACCCCCGGCGTTTGGAAAAATATTAAAAAAAGCCCACCAGCGACAGAAGCTTTCGACTGTCGGGCTTGCCTCGCCACGCTGAATCCGCCGGTAGGTTCGGTCTGAGAAACCAGCATAATCACAGACTTGCTTGACCGTCACATGATAACTGCTGCGCATCTCGTCCAATAACTTATAATACGGTTCATTCTCACTCATCTTCGACACCTCTGCTCTATTGTGAGAAAAACCAGGACAAATTGCAAGATATCAATGCATCGATCGACCTTGACCCCTAATAACCCCCACGCGTCCAAGCTCACGTGTATGCACGTCATCAAAAGCCACGAGACGTAAAAACACCTATGCTAATCGATGACTGGCGCCACAATTATGCTTGCTGAGGTGTTGTCCAATCACTGTTCATTGAGCGTATTTGAACTTGATCAAACTCCAAACTCGTTCAATTAAGTAAACGGGAACAAACATTATTAGCCAAATCACACGGTACTTATCCATAGGCCCGAAACCAGCAGAGAAATCGTAAAGCATAAGGAACAAATACAGGTGAAACAGACTTGTCTTCAGATATTCGCCCCAGTTCACCGGTACGCGTCTCAGTTGGACCGCAAGGGGATCTTCAGTACGAATCCAACGTGCAATTAGGACAAAGGTCACAAACAACAAGGCTGAGTGCATGGCATTTTCCCCTTTCCCTAACCGTCTAATTATCTTCCGGTTCCAATTGCCGCTACAATTGCGCCGCCGCCTCCCGAAACCGTAGCAGCATGACGAAATAAACTTACTTTTTGTTAGACTACATGTAGCAGCATCCCTTGTCAATCAAAAAATGTTCTTTGGTATACCTTTATACACGAAGTGACAATATTGTTATATCAGGAATGCCAAATGGCAACGCACACAATTATTTTGGTTTGGTATACCGTCATGCTCAGACGGGCTTTGAACGGATCAAAGTTAATTGAGCGTCCCATCGGTTCACTTTGACTGTGGTGATCGGCAGGCACCGTTTTCAACGCTCTGGGCAATTTTACGGATCACTAAGCTTGGAACGGGATAAGGGAAACCGCTGGCAAAAGCGCGTCACTCTACGTGCCACGCAAGGTTGACGTTGCATCAGTTTTGGGATATCTGAAGGCCTATTTACACTTCACCAGGTTCACCGTTCGTGGTAACGCTAAGGTGAACCGGCAAATGGGCTTCACCTTGATGGCAGTGAATAGGGGCAAGCTGGCCTGCCAGCTTGCCCCTATTCATCAATCTCGACACAACACAAAAAGGATCCGAACGGAAATCTTCACGATTTTCATCCGGATCCTTTATATCAGCGGGGTTATGGCACAACCCCGCTTGTAAGTGGTCTTTACTTGGAAGTAAGCCCGTACTTCTTGTTGAAGCGATCAACACGGCCGTCAGCCTTGCTGAACTTCTGCTTACCGGTGTAGAACGGGTGGGAATCAGAGGAGATTTCCACACGAACCAGTGGGTAGGTCTCACCGTCGACTTCGATGGTCTCGTTGGAGTTCTTGGTGGAACCGGAGATGAACTTGAACCCGGTCGCGGAGTCCATGAACACAACTTGGTGATATTCTGGGTGGATGCCTTGCTTCATAATCGTTTTCTCCTTTGCCCTAGGGCATTGCCTGACCTAGAGATTATTCTTGTGACAACTCTAGCAGTGTACCATATCTGCTCCGGTGGCGCAACTAATCCTCGACCAGCTCGACGCTCGCCCCGAGCGCGCGGAGCTTCATGATCACACGGTCGTAACCGCGCAGGATGTTCTCCGCCTTGGTGATGACGGTGTCGCCATCCGCCATCAGGGCCGCGGTCATCAGACAGGCGCCGGCGCGGATCTCCTCGGCGGCGACTTCTGCGCCCTGCAGCTGGTCGGCGTGGTGCAGCATGATCACGTCGTTTTCGACCGTGATGTTCGCGCCCATGCGGATCAGTTCCGGGATGTGACGCACACGCTTCGGGTAGATGGTGTCGATGATCAGCCCTTCCCCGTGCGCCTTGAGCAGTAGTGGCGTGACCGGCTGCTGCAGGTCGGTGGCAAAGCCCGGATACGGCATCGTCTTGATCTGCACCATGCGCAGGTCGCCGGACGGGTAGACGAAGATGCTGTCCTCGCCGACGTCCATGGTGACCCCCATCTCCTCAAGCTTGGCCAAAAACGCGTCCAAGTGCTCGGAGATGATGTTTTGGACCTTGACGCCGTCGCCGATCGCCGCGGCCATCGCCAGGTAGGTCCCGGCTTCGATGCGGTCCGGGATGATGGTGTGCGCGTTGTGCGCCGCCAGCTCGGCGACCCCTTCAATGCGGATCACATCGGTCCCCGCCCCACGGATCTGGGCGCCCATGTTGTTCAGGTAGGTCGCCAGGTCGATGATCTCGGGCTCCTTCGCCGCGTTCTCGATCACGGTGCGGCCGTGCGCGGTCACCGCGGCGAGGATCACGTTGATGGTCGCGCCGACAGAGACCATGTCGAGGAAGATGCGTGCGCCGTGCAGGCCTTCTTTGGGCGCACGAATGGCGATCGCGCCGTGCTCATTGCTCACTTTCGCGCCGAGCGCCTCGAACCCCTTGATGTGCTGATCGATCGGCCGCGGCCCGATATCGTCGCCGCCGGGCAGGCCGACGATGGCCTGGCCGAAGCGCCCTAACAGCGCGCCCATGAAGTAGTAGGACGCGCGCAGGCTCTTGATCTTACCGTTAGGCAACGGGACGTCTTGGATGTCGGTCGGGTCGATCGTCATCACGCAATCGTCGAACGTCGAGCGCACGTTCATCTCACTGAGCAGGTCCATCAGGTTATAGACGTCTTGGATATGCGGGACAGAATCAAGCTTGACGGGGGTGCGGGACAGGATCGCCGCCGGGATCAGCGCGACCGTGCTGTTTTTGGCCCCACCGATCACGACTGTTCCAGAGAGCTTCTTGCCGCCGTGGATCAGCATTTTTTTCATTATGAATTATTCCTCGCTTAAATAACGTTCACTTGTCCAAATAGGCTGAAGCTGACCTAGGCGTTCACTGCTTCAAGTGGTGCTGTCGTTCACTGATAGGGGAGACGTGCGAAAACACACGTTCATCGTTTCATTTTAATGAACTTTCGGTCAAAAAACAAGGTCAATCGCGGCCAGTCCGTCGTGCTCACCCCAAAGCCTCACCGTTCTCCCGGGACTTTTTCAGAAAAGTCCCGGTGGTCTGGTCCATTTTCATCCACGCCACCGGCCGTAATGCTCATCACTGCGCAAAATGCACAAAAGTTATGGGACCACTTTTCATTGTACACAAAAAGCCGGGGAGCACCCGACTTTTCGTATCATCTTCAGGCCTTGAGCACGGTCTCGATCGCGGCCAATTCTTCTGGGGCAAAGGTCAGGTTGTCCAACGCCTTCAGGTTCGCCAGCAGTTGGCTGACCCGCGAGGCCCCGATCAAGACGCTCGCAACGCTCGGTTGCCGCAGGTTCCACGCCAGGGCCATCGCCGCCAGGCTCTGGCCACGTGCTTCGGCCAGCGCGTTGAGCTGACGCACCTTGTCGATCGTCTGGGCCACGTTGTCCGGGTGCAGGAACGGGCTGGAGGACCGCGCCGCGCGCGAGTCCGCCGGGATCCCGTCGAGGTAGCGGTCGGTCAGCAGACCCTGCGCTAGCGGCGAGAAAGTGATCGCCCCGACGGATTCCCGCTCCAGCTCCGCGAACAGGCCGTCTTCGGGCGCGCGGTTGAACATGCTGTAGCTGACCTGGTGAATGATGAACGGCGTGCCGAGGCGGCGGAACACGGGAATGATCGCCGCGGTCTGCTCCGCGGAGTAATTCGAGATCCCGATATACAGCGCCTTGCCCTGCCGCACCAGCCCGTCCAAGGCCGCCGCAGTCTCTTCGATCGGGGTGTCCGGATCCGGCCGGTGGTGGTAGAAGATGTCGACGTAATCGAGCCCCAGCCGGCGCAGGCTCTGGTCGCAGGACGCGACGATGCTCTTCTTGGAGCCCCACTCCCCGTACGGGCCGGGCCACATATAGAAGCCGGCCTTGGTCGAGACGATCAGCTCATCTCGATACGCCGCCAGCTCGTCGTGCAGGATGCGGCCGAAGTTCGCCTCGGCGCTCCCTGCATCCGGCCCGTAGTTGTTGGCCAAGTCAAAGTGCGTGACCCCATGGTCGAAGGCGGCCTCGACCACCGCCCGTTGGTTGCTCAGCGGGTCGACGCTCCCGAAATTGTGCCACATGCCCAGCGACAAGGCGGGCAGGCGCAGGCCGGAGCGCCCCACTCGGTTGTAGGTCATGTTCTGATATCGTTCTTCTGCTGCAAGATACATTCTAATCACCTCTTGAACTCAGTCTACGCCTTCAAGTAGACTTGAAGTAAAGCGTTATCATCAAGGAGGCCCCCAAAAAATGGTGACGATCACCCAACTCAGCCAGCAGTTCGACCTGCCGACGTCCACCCTACGCTACTACGAAACACTCGGCCTGCTCACGGACGTGCCGCGCTGCAACGGCCGCCGGGTCTACGCGCAACGCCACATCAACCGGCTCAAGACGCTCTGCTGCTTCAAGCAGGCGGGCATGACGCTAGAGCAGCTCCAGACCTTCTTCGCGCTGGCCGACCGCCCCGGCGGTGAGCCCGGCATCGTTGCCCTGCTCGCCGGCCAAGAGGCGGTGCTGGCCGCCAAGCAGCAGGCCCTGGCCGACGCGATGACGCACCTACACCGCAAGCTGGCCTTCCACACCGCCTGCGCCGCCGCAGCGGCGGCGCACCGCCCTCAGCCCGATTGGTCTCACTACCGCGACCTGCCGCAGGCCGAGATCGAGGCGCTGCTCGCTGCCCAAGGCGCCAAGCCGGTGGCCTGACCGGGCCGCGGCGCGCGGCGTACCCAAAAAGGGATCGGCCGCTGGCCGATCCCTTTTTGGGTCTAATAGTTCCCGGCCGCCTTGATGAAGGCCTTGAACAGGCCCTCTGGCTTAGTTGGGCGGGACTGGAATTCTGGGTGGTACTGGGACGCCACGAAGAACTTGTTGGCCGGCAGCTCGATGACTTCCATCAGGCGGTCATCCGGCGAGGTGCCGGAGAATACGAGCCCTTTGGCTTCAAGCGCCGCGCGGTAGGTGGTGTTGAACTCGTAGCGGTGCCGGTGGCGCTTCTGCACTTCTGGCACGTTGTCGTAGGCGGCCGCCGCCACAGTCCCCGGCTTCAGGTCGCACGGGTAGAGGCCAAGGCGCAAGGTGCCGCCAAGGTTCTCAACGTTGACCTGGTCCGGCAAGATGTCGATGATCGGCTCGTCGGTCTCTGGGTCAGATTCCGTAGAAGCCGCGTGCTTGAAGCCGGCCACGTTGCGCGCGAACTCGATCGAGGCCATCTGCATCCCCAGGCAGATCCCGAGGAACGGCACATCGTTCTCACGCGCGTAGCGGATCGCGGCGATCTTGCCTTCGAGCCCACGATCACCGAAGCCCCCTGGGACCAAGATGCCGTCTGCGTCGCCGATCAGATCTGCGACGTTCTCGTCGTTGACGTCTTCAGCCTGGAAAGTCTGCAGGTCGATCTTCGCGTTCCAGAAGTACCCGGCGGACTTCAGCGCTTCGGAGACGGAGATGTAGGCGTCTTGCAGCGCAACGTACTTGCCGACCAAGGCGATCTTGACGGTATCCTTGAGGTTGTCGACCCGAGTGAGCAGGGCCTCCCATTCGCTCATGTCCGCGACTGGTGCCTCGATGCCGAAGTGTTCCAGCACGCGCTGATCCATCCCCTGCGCCTGCATCGCCATCGGAATGGAATACAGGGTCTTCGCGTCACGGGATTCGATGATGGCATCCTCACGCACGTCGGTGAACAGTGCGATCTTCTTCTTCATCCCCTCGGTGACCGGCTGCTCGGTGCGCAGGATGATCATGTTCGGCTGGATCCCGATATTCCGCAGCTCTTTGACGCTGTGCTGGGTCGGCTTGGTCTTCATCTCGCCGGCCGCGCGCAGGTAAGGGACCAGCGTCGCGTGGATGTAGTAGGTGTTCTCCGCGCCGACGTCGAATTTCATCTGGCGGATCGCCTCAAGGAACGGCTGGGACTCGATGTCCCCGACGGTCCCGCCGATTTCGGTGATGATCACATCGGAGTCCGTCGTGGTCGCCGCGCGCATGATCTTCTCCTTGATCATGTTGGTGACATGCGGGATCACCTGGACGGTCGCGCCGAGGTATTCCCCTTTGCGCTCCTTCTCAAGCACTTCGGAATAGATCTTCCCGGTCGTCACGTTGCTGTACTTGTTCAGGTTGATATCGATGAAGCGTTCATAATGGCCAAGGTCCAGATCGGTCTCCGCCCCATCGTCGGTCACGAAGACTTCCCCGTGCTGGTATGGGTTCATCGTCCCGGGATCCACATTGATATACGGATCGAATTTCTGGATGGTGACCTTCAAGCCCCGGTTCTTGAGCAACCGCCCCAGGCTCGCCGCCACGATCCCCTTGCCAAGCGAAGACACGACCCCACCGGTAACAAAAATATACTTGGTCATGAGAAAACTCCTTTGTGTAGTTTTTGCGGGAAAAAACAAAAACAAGCTCCCTATTCCAATGAACAGGGAGCTTGTGACCGTCTTGCTTTACCGTTGAGTAAAGCGCCCAGAAAGTATCTTACCCAAATACATAACAGACGTCAAGGGTTTTCTCCCGGTGACCGCCCGCCGACGCCCGCGTCTGGGCAAGAACACGCTTCCAGCGCGGTGGCCGCAGGCGGGCGTCCGCCACCTAGGGTAAGATGACACCCCACCTCCCGAGCGGCCCGCGCCACCGGGACAAAATAACGCAACAGGGACCGGCGGTGGCCGGTCCCTGTCTTCGGTCGTGCTTAGTCGTCGCTGTCGTCCGTGTCCGCGGAGAAGTCGGTGTCTTCTTCGTCGTCATCGTCTTCTTCGTCGTCACCGAACTCGGCCAGCTGGCCTTCGATCCCGTCAGGCAACGCGTCGTCCGGGTCGTCTGTCTCGTCCGGATCCGCGTCGGCGTCTTCGGTGAAGTCTTCCGCCTCGGTGTCGTCTTCGGCCTCTTCTTCTTCCTCGTCGTCGTCCTCGAAGTCGTCGTCTTCTGGATCGTCGTCGTTGTAGTCGATGACGTCATCGTCGTCGGCCACGTCAGCCAAGAAGGCGTTGACCTTCTTGCGCTTCTTGCGGCGTGGCGCGTCGTCTTCGTCTTCGGGGTGGTTGACCTCTTCGTCGACGGATTCGTATGGGTACCATTCGCGCAGGCCCCAGACGTTGTCGCCTAAGGAGATAAAGCTCCCATCCACGTTCAGGTCCGTGTAGAATTGCGGCAAGCGGTCACGCACTTCCTCGTCGCGCTTGCCCAGATAAGTTTGGATCTCATTCACGATGTCCACGAAAGGCATGGTGTCACCTTTCTCTTCGAGAATGGCGCGCGCCACCTCGATCATGGACAATTCAGCTTTGTTCGCGTCGGCAAATACGTCTAGTTTCAACCGGTACACGCCCTTTCCACAGTCTATTCCTGATAATACCTGTTCAGACTGAAAATTGCAATCTCATCCGGTAATTTCCCAGGTGCTCGCCGTTGGCCAGCAGCTCGTATTCAATGTAGATCTCTCCGCTGAGCGGGGCCTCGGTCAGGCGCACGTCCAGCCGCGGGGTGACCGTCTCGACCGGGATGTCCCCGTAAGGCGTCCGGTACCGCGTCAGGATGCGGCGCTCGTTGGCAAAATGCAGCCGCAGGTGGGTGTCCGCGTCGCTGGCGCCGCGCGCCAGCTGCACGCTCCCATCCCCGCGCAGCTTCAGCGTGACCGGGTAATCGGTGCCGGCCGCCGGGTCCACTTCACGGTAGCGGATATACAGTGTATCGCCGACCTGCACCAGCGTCCCCGGCTCGTCGAAGACGTGCTTCTCCGTTGTGCCTTCCTGCTCCACATACGTCTCCAAGTGGATCTGGATCGACACCCCATGTGCTAAATCCATTGTATTCACCGTCCTTTGGCTCCATTATACCTTACCTGCCGCGTGCGTGGCAGGCGCGCGCGCTGGGTGTCACTGCCGCGCGACCCGGTCAGTCAGTCGGGCCCGACTGACAGCAGTCGCACCAGTCGGCCGCGCGCTGCGCCTGTCGGCTGGGCGCCACGGTCGCGGTCACCGCATGGCGCACGCAGCGGAAGCCGAGGTTGCTGGCGCTCGACTGGCCGCGCTGGCCGTTGCGGGCCGAGAGGCGGTAGCGCTGGCAATACGACTCGTGGCAGAGAAACGATCCGCCGCGCGTGGCGAAGACCTGATCCGGTGCCAGCGTGTGCATCTGCGCATAGTCGCGCGCGGTCAGCATTTCGAACGCGCTGAGCGGGATGCGAGCCGGATTCAGACACCACTCCCACACGTTACCGATCACTTGGTACAGCCCGTAGCCGTTGGGCGCATAGGTGCGCACCGGCGCCGTGCCGACATAGCCGTCCGCCGCGTCGTTGGTGCGGGGAAAATCGCCCTGGAAGGTGTTCGCGTGGAAGGTGCCGCCGGCCGTCAGGCAATCACCCCAGTACCAGTGGTCATAGCCGGCGCCACCACGGGCAGCCACTTCCCACTCGGCCTCGGTCGGCAGGTCCTTGCCCGCCCACGCGCAGTACGCCAGCGCATCGGTCCGCGAGACATGCACGACCGGGTGATCCATCAGCCCCGTCAGATCCGACTGCGGCCCGAACGGATGGGCCCAATCCGCCCCGGCGACGGCCAGCCACCAAGGCAACCCCGGCACCGGCGTGCTCGCCGCCTTCGTCGCCGCGTCAAGCAGGCCGTGGAATACGAAGGAATCCCCGAACTGCTCCGCCTCGGTGCGGTACTGCGTGGCGGCCACGAAGGCGGCGAATTCGGCGTTCGTGACAGTCGTCGCGTCGATGGCATACGCCGGCAGGGTGACTTGGCGCTGCGGGGTCTCGTTATCGCTGAAGAACCCCTTCGTGGGATCGTTCGTGCCGAGTGGGTAGGACCCGCCTGCGATCTGTATCATCTAGATCTCCTCCTCTGTACTGATAATCCGATGGTAGCACGTCGCGTAAGCGGTGACAATCCAGCGCGAACTTAGTTGGTATGCCGGTGCATACCCGGAATTGCGACAACCGGTCCAGCTGTAGCAGTCTCACCGGCAGCCACCGAGTTTTCCGCCGCTGCTGGGTGTACTCGCGCGCCAGTTCTACTATAATGGAGACAAAGGGAGGTCTTCACATGTCACTCGCAGCCCTGACCCACAACGGGCCGGTCGGTGTGCTCAGCCAGCACTTCAGCACCGGGGCCGGACAGGCCAGCTTCGCCCACACGAACGCCTTGCTCGCCCGCCCGGTCTCACTACCGGCGGTGATCGCCCACTTCTGGACGGTCCCGCAGACGGTGGTGCTGGGCATGCAAGATATGCGCTTGCCGGCGCTCGACGCCGGGGTCCAGCACCTGCGCCGCGCCGGCTACCACCTCTTCGTCCGCAATTCCGGCGGGCTGGGCGTCGTCAGCGACGCGCAGGTGCTCAACGCAAGCTTGTTCCTGCCTGCGGAGACGCTGAGCATCCCGGCCGCCTACCAGCTGATGGCGGATTGGGTGGCCGCAGCGCTCGGTCGGCCGCTTGAGGTCGGCGAGGTGGCGACGTCTTACTGCCCCGGGCGCTTTGATCTCAGCCTCAAGGGGCGCAAGTTCGCCGGGCTGGCCCAGCGCCGCACCAGCCAGGGCACGGTCGTGATGGCCTACATCAGCGTCGCCGGCGACCAGCCGGCGCGCGGCGCCTTGATGCGCGCGTTTTACACCGCCGCCCAGGCTGAACGCGCCGCACGGCCGGTCTACCCGCGGGTCGACCCCGCCGCGATGGGGGCGCTGACGACCCTGACCGGGGTGGTCGACACCCCGACGACGCTGGCGGCCAAGCTCGTCGCCGCGCTGCGCGACGCCGGCGCCACCGTCGATCCACTCGCCGTTCCGCAGGCATTGACCCAAGCGGCATACACTGAGGCCCTGGCCACCGCCACCGCGGATATGGCCCGCCGCAACGCCGCGCTTGAAGGAGGCACGCCATGACGATCCAATACTTACCGCGTGAAAAAGTCTTTCGCGATCCGGTCCACAACTACATCCATGTCCACCACCAGGTGATCCTCGACCTGATCGACACGCCAGAGTTCCAGCGTCTGCGCCGCATCAAGCAGCTCGGCGTGGCCGATGAGGTCTTCCAAGGCGCCGAACACACCCGCTTCACCCACAGTCTCGGGGTGTACGAGATCACCCGCCAGATCTGCGACAATTTTGCCGTCAACTACCCGACGCAGACCGCCGGCGATGGCCTCTGGGATGACTCGGAGCGACTCGTTGCGCTGTGTGCGGCCTTGTTGCACGACATCGGCCACGGCCCGTACTCGCACACCTTCGAGCACATCTTCGGCACCGACCACGAGGCGATCACCCGCCAGATCCTGACCGATCCGACGACCAACGTCAACCGCATCCTGCGCAGCGTTGCGCCGGGCTTCCCAGCTCAGGTGGCCAGCGTGATCGCGCACACTTACCCGAATCCGCAAGTCGTGCAGATGATCTCCAGCCAGATCGACGCCGACCGGATGGACTACCTGCTGCGCGACGCTTACAACACCGGGACCAAGTACGGCGAGTTCGACCTCACCCGGATCCTGCGCGTGATGCGGCCATACGCCGGCGGGATCGGCTTCGACGCTAACGGTATGCACGCGGTCGAAGACTACATCGTCAGCCGCTTCCAGATGTACCAGCAGATCTACTTCCACCCGGTCTCCCGCGGCATGGAGATGATCCTCACCCACCTGCTGCAGCGGGCCAAGACGCTGTACGAGGACGGCCAGTTCGACAGCAAGTTCAACCCGCGGCTGTTGATCCCGTTTTTTGACCGCAACTTCACCCTGAAGGACTACCTGCGGCTGGACGACGGCGTCTTGAACACCTACTTCACCTACTGGCTCGACTACCCCGATCCGGTGCTGCGCGACTTGGCCGATCGCTTCTTGAGCCGCCGACCGCTGAAGTCGGTCACCTTCACGGATCGTACCGCGCCGCTGCTGCCGCGCCTGCGCGACCTCGTCGAGCAGGTCGGTTACGACCCCGACTACTACACGGCCGAAAACGACAGCTTCGACCTGCCTTACGACCAGTATGACCCCAGTGCGGCCAACCCGAAGACGCAGATCGAGATCATCCAACCCGACGGCACCCTGGAAGAGCTCTCCACCCTGTCGCGGTTGGTCGCGGCGATCAGCGGCCAGGCCGCAGGCGACAAGCGCTTCTACTTCCCGAAGGTGATGCTCAGCCAGGACCGCGACGCGCTACACGCCGACCTGTACGCGGCGTTTCAGGCTTACCTGCTCAACGGGACTCTGATCGCGCAGTGAGTTCGGCGCAAAAAAAAGGGACGCGACCAACGTCACGTCCCCGCAGGCGCCCCGCGTGATCTACCGTTGCGCCTTCAGCCACTGGGCCACGGCCCAGCGGTGCGTCGGGCGCTTGAGCTGTGCCGCCGCCAATTCGATCGGCATCAGCATCAGCGTATTGAAGTCCTCTAGCGGCGCGGCGACGCACGTCGGCGCCGTGGCGGCGTAGAAGGTCGCCGGGTGGTAATACGCCGTCTGCCGGTGGTGTGAGTAAAAATACTCACTGGCACGGCCGAGCCGCGCGCCCTGCGTGACGCGCACGCCGAATTCCTCCAGCAACTCGCGGGCCAGCGTCTGCGCGTCGCTTTCGCCCGCCTCAACTTCGCCGCCCGGCAGGAACAAGGCGTGGTTCGGCGCCTGCAGGATCAGGAGCCGCTTACCGCTGGCGTCCGGGATCACCCCGTAGACGCCGATGCGCGTGGTATAAGCCACTGTCGGATCTTTTTGGCCAAAGACTGGTTCGATCATGCGCGATTCTCTCCTATTTCCAATAGTGGCTTCATTATAACCCCATGCCGCACTCATCACCACCTCGAAAGGAAACCCGCGATGTCTTTTAGCCTGCTCTTCTACTTGCCCGCCCTCTTCTTCGGCGGCCTCTTCTTCGGCAGCTTCCTCTGGGAGCCCCGCCGCCTCGCCAACGGGTTGCTGTTCAACCTGTTCTTGATCGCCGGGCTCGGCGCCTTAGCCGCCTGGATCCTGCAGACCGGCAACCGCCTGCTGATCGCCGTCTGCGGAACGCTGTTCATCATCGCCATCCTGATCATCGGCCTGTTGTTCGCGCTACACTTGGTCTGGCTGCTCTGGAATGCCTGGGTGGTCTGGCGCCGTGAGGGCCACTCGCTGGGCAACATGCTGACGCTGGTGCTCGCCGGCGGGCTCCTGCTGCTGGAGCTCGCCGCAAGCTTCGGCCGCCAGTGGCTGCCGGACCCGCTGTACAACGGGCTGGCGGTCTTCTTCAGCCTGAGCATCGCCTACGAGCTGGTGGCGCTGTACAACTTCCTGACGGTCCTGGTCCTGTACAACTTCTACCGGCCGCGCCACGACCAGGACTTCCTGATCGTGTTAGGGGCCGGCTTGCTGGACGGCGAGCGCGTCTCACCGCTACTCGCCGCACGGATCAACGCCGGGTTGCGCTTCTACCGCAAGCAGATCCAAAAAACGGGCAAGCACCCGGTGCTGATCTTCTCCGGCGGCCAAGGCGGCGACGAGAAGCTGCCGGAGGGGCTGGCCATGCAGCGCTACGCCATCGCGCAGGGGATCCCGGCAGCCGACACGCTGGTCGAAGACGCCTCCAAGACGACCTATCAGAACATGAAGTTCTCCGCCGCCTTGATCCGCTCGGTCTGGGGCGAGCGGCCGTTCAAGGCGACCTTCTTCACTAACAACTACCACCTCTTTCGCGCGGGTATCTTCGCCAAGGCGGCGGGGTTGAAGGCGAACGGGGTCGGCGCAGCCACTTCGTTTTATTTTCTGCCGAACGCGGTGATCCGTGAGTACCTCGCGTTCGTCGTGATCCACAAGCGTCGCCACATGATCATCATCGGCTTGATCGCACTGTTCGCCATTGCCGTGGCGCTTCAGCAAGGCCTCGCTTGAGCCAGACTCGCTGAACGGCGTGCCGGTCTGAAGACAGCCCATCCCCCTGCCACAATGACAGGGGGATGGGTTGTTTCAGCTGGTCCCAATGGGGTCTGCCTCAATCGCTATTCAATGATCTTGCTCTTGCGCGTCACGGCGTGCATCTTATCGATCCACGGCCGGATCGGCGCTTTCAGCATCAGCCCCAACAGGAACGCCCCGGCGCCAAAAGCCAGCAGCGCCCAGATGTCTACCCAAAGGTTCGGCCAGTAGATGCCCCCGACGGTCTCCCGCAGCAGGTTGACCGCATAGGTGAACGGGAGCCACGGGTTGATCGCCTGGAAGAACTGACCGGATAAGACGACCGGGAAGTTCCCGCCGGCCCCGGAGATCGACAGGACCAAGATGATGATCCCCAAGCCCTTGCCGATGTTGCCGAACAACGCGATCAAGGCGTAGAGGATCGACACGAACACAAGGCTGAGCAGCATCGCAAACAGCAGGTACAGCGGCTTGTTCACGACGTAAGTGCCGATCAAGACCAGGTTGCCGACGGCCGCGATCAGCGCCTGCAGCATCCCCAGCCCGGCGAACGTCAGCCAGCGGGCGATATACTGCTGACGCACCGTCGCCCCCGCCAGCGCCGCCGGTAGACTGTACTCGGTGATCAGGATCGCCCCGAGCAGCAGTGCCCCGACCCAGATGCACAGTGCGAGGTAAAACGGCGCGGACTGGGAGCCGTAAGTCGGGATGTGGTACAGGGCGGTTTCGTGCAGCGTGACTGGCGCGGCCAGGAAGTTCGCCTCCTTCGTCGCGTCGCGCTTGAGCAACTTGATCAGCTGCGTGAGATCGATCGACTGCTCCCCCTTGCGGATCGCCGCTGCGCCGCGCTGGATCGCGTCTTTGAGCGTGGGCCAGTCAGTGTCGATGAAGGCCTGCGCATCTGCGAGCCCACTCGCCAGGACCGGCATCTTGGTGTTCGCCAGCCCCAGCGTCTCGGTCAACTGGGCTTCGACGGCGGGCAAGTCTTGTTGGATGAACGCGGTCGCGCGCGTCAGCTTCTGCTGCAGCGCCGGGAATTCCGTCTGGTAGAGCCCCGCCACAGTGGTGATACCGCTGGTGATCAGCTGCATGTGCCCGTTGAGCAGCGTGTTGGCCGCTTCCAGCTCCTGGCGCAGCGCCGGCAGCTGCGTCTGGGCCTGCTTGAGAAACGTGTTGGCTTGGCGCAACACCGACTTGGTCGTCGCCAGTAGCTGCGGAAGTTCTGGTAGCAGCTGATCGTTCAGGGCCGCCAGCGTCGTCTTCGCGTCCTGCAGTAAGGCCTTGAAGTCCACGAGCACCTGCCGGATACCCGTGCTCAGATCCAACTGCTGCAGGGCAGTTGCGGCATCAGCCACCGTCTGACCAGCCGTGCTCAGCGCCGTGAGCTTGGCCTGCAAGTCGGTGACGCGCATTGTCGGGACCGACTGCGCCAAGGCGCGCGCCTGGATCTGCACCGTTGTCGCAACCGTCGCCAGGTGCTGGAGGCGGGCGATCGCCTGGGTCAAAGCGGCACTTGCGGGCTGACCCATCGCAGTCCGGCTAGCCTGCAGCTGCTGGAGGGTCGCCGCCAGTCCCGTTGCGGTGTCCGCCAGCTGGCCTTGGCGAGTCGCCAGCGCCGTCAACCGGTCCCCGATCGCCGTCCGCGTCTCGGGGGTGTCCGCCGTGGTCAGTTGAGCGAGCAAATCCTGGAGAGTGGCCAGATCGGCCTGCAGGCTAGTATTGCCCGCCTGGATCAGGGTCAAGCCAGCATCTGTGGCGTTTTGGACCACCGTCAACGCTGCTTCGACCTTCGGCAGCACCGTGTCCTTCGTCGTGTCGACCGCGCTGGCGGCGTGCTGACCAAAAGCGGTCAGGGCCGGCAGCGTCCCGTCGACTTGATCGATCAGCGTCAAGCCGCCACTGGTGACCGTCAGCGCGTCCGCGACAGCGACGTCGAGCTGCGCAAAATGCGTGACGACCCCACTCAGCTGCTGACCGGCCTGCTGGACTACCGGTAACTTGCCCTGGACCTGAACGGCCAGCCGGCCCGCGTCATCGACCAGCGGCAGATACTGGTTGGCGCCGACTAACTTCTGGGCCATCGCGTTGACCGCCGGCAGATAAGTCGCCATCTCATTAGCCGCTTGGAGCTTGGCCTGCAGCGCCGGGAGCTTGGCCTGAAGGGCGCTGACCTGGTCGAGGTAGCCCGTGATGACCGGCAGTTGCGCGTCCGTGGTCGTGACCAGGCTCGCGAAGCGCCGGATCATCGGCAGATTCTCGTCGAGCTTGACCCCCGCTTGGTTGAACACCCCGACCAACGTCTTAGCGACGGTGTCGACGAATTCCGTGGAGATCGTGCTCTGCAGGGTGGCAGCCCCGGTCCCAGTGATCTTCGGGGCGATCGCGTTGACCTTCTCGTTGACATAGTAATCCAGCTTTGGCTTCTGCAGTTGACCGTCGACAAACGACAGCAGGTCCTTGGAAAACCGCTTCGGCACAACGATCCCCGCGTAGTACTTGCCGCTGCGGACGCCATCGACCACCGCTTGGCGCGAGTCGACGAACCGCCAGCCAAGCTTCTTGTTGTGTTTCAGCTCCGCCACAAGGGTGTCGCCGATCGCCACTTTCTGATCCCGAAACTCGGTCGGGACATCCGCAGAGTACACGGCGACCTTGAGGGCCTGCGTGTTACTATACGGGTCCCACAATGCCCATACGTTGAACCAGCAATACAGACTGGGGATCACGACCAGCGCACAGATCAGCAGGAACGCGAAGGGGCTCTTGAAGATGCGCCGCCAGTCTAAGGCGAACAGGGCTAGGATATTGCGCATGGGGTCTCCTCCAAATATCAGAATATTTATTTCGCATTATAGCACATCCGCCTGGAGCGGCGGCAGGGGGGCGCAACGCGCTGGCCGGTGCTAGCCGGCCCGCTAAGTGCGGCCTCGCTTTGCTCTGGTCTCGTCGAGCGACGCAAGGCCAACGCGGGCGCGTATAGCCGCACCCATCACATCGCGCCCAAGTGCGGGGCGCAACGCGCTGGCCGGTGCTAGCCGGCCCGCTAAGTGCGGCCTCGCTTTGCTCTGGTCTCGTCGAGCGACACGCTGGCAACGGGCAGGCAGCTTGTCACGCCCAGCGCGTCGCCCTAAGTGTGCCACCGTTTCGCTCTGGTCTCGTCGAGCGACGCAAGGCCAACGCGGGCGCGTATAGCCACGCCCATCACATCGCGCCCAAGTGCGGGGCGCAACGCGCTGGCCGATGCTATCCGTCCCGCTAAGTGCGGCCTTGTGTCGCTCTGGTCACCAAAAAGCCCGCCGGAGCGGCGGGCGCGGTGTTCAGTGTTTGGCGGCCAGCAGGTCGCGGATCTCGGTGAGCAGCTGTTCTTCTTTGGTCGGGCCAGCAGGTTCGACGGGTTCAGCGGCCTTGGGTGGCAGCAGGCGGTTGACCGTCCGGATCAAGAGGAACACGACGAAGGCGACGATCAGGAAATTGATCACGTCGTTCAGGAAGGCGCCGTACGTGAATTTCGCGCCCATCACCGTCACGGACATGGAGGTCAGGTTCGTGCTCCGGGTGAACAGCCCGATGATCGGGTTGATCAGATTCGTGGTCAAGGACGTGACCAACCCGGTGAACGCGCCCCCGATGATGACACCGACGGCCAGATCCAGCACGTTGCCGCGCATAATGAATTGCTTGAATTCTTTGAACAAGATATTCCCTCCTTATGGTTTTGATTTCATTATACCTGATTTTGCGCGAGTACTGGGGCTTTTTGCCTCGCCACACAGGTGACCAAAAACGACCGCGTCCCCCAAAGGGCGCGGCCGTGGCCTGAGCTGATTACTTGGTGAAGCGGTTCTCGAACAACGGGGAAACCGGCTTGTTCTCTTGGATGCGGGTGATCGCGCGACCCATCAGCGGGCCGACGGAGACGATCACGAGCTTGTCCATCTTCTTGTCTTCCGGCAGGTTGATGGAGTCGGTCACAACGACCTGGGAGATCACGGAGTTGGTCAGGCGCTCGGTGGCCGGACCAGAGAAGATCGCGTGCGTCGCCGCCACGAGCACTTCGGTCGCCCCGGCATCCTTCAGGGCCTGCGCCGCCAGGGTGATGGTCCCTGCGGTGTCGATCATGTCGTCGATGATGATGCAGCGCTTGCCATCGACTTTACCCACGATATTCATCACTTCCGCAACGTTCGGCCGCGGCCGGCGCTTGTCGATGATCGCGATCGGCGCCTTGAGGAATTCTGCCAGCTTGCGCGCCCGGGTCACGCCACCGTGGTCAGGCGACACGACGACCGTGTCCTCGTTGGCGTAGCCGTTGCGGATGAAGTAGTCTGCCAGCAGCGGCGCGCCCATCAGGTGGTCGACCGGGATATCGAAGAAGCCTTGGATCTGCGCGGCGTGCAGGTCCAGCGCGAGCACGCGGTTGGCGCCGGCGCGCTCGAGCATGTTCGCGACCAGCTTGGCCGTGATCGGTTCACGGGAACGCGCCTTGCGGTCCTGCCGCGCGTAGCCGTAGTACGGGATGACCACGCTGATCGTGTGTGCGGAGGCCCGCTTCAGCGCGTCGATCATGATCAGCAGCTCCATCAGGTTGTCGTTGACCGGCGCCGAGGTGGACTGGATCAGGTAGATATCATCACCACGAATACTTTCTTCGATGTTGATCTGAATTTCGCCGTCGCTAAACCGGTTCACCGATGACTTCCCGAGTTCGACGCCAACTTCCGCGGCGATCTTTTCCGCCAGTGGTTTGTTCGAGTTCAAGGCAAAAATCTTCAACTTTGGGTCAGAGTAAGGCATGGTTTCCTCCATGATATTAAGTTTGCGTTCCATCAAAAACTGGCGGAAAACGGCCACCAAGCAAGCGTTGGCCCCCGTTTTCAAGCACTCATAGCCCCATTATAACAAAAATTTCGCAATTACGCGGCCATTTGCCCCGATTCCCTTACAAATCTGACCGCTCCCGCTAGGCCAACCTTCGAGCGGACCACGCCACCGGGTCGATCGCGGCGCTGGCCGCGAATTTTCAGAAAAATAACCCACGACGCGGCCGGCGGTCTGCCCGCTAGCCAGTGCCCACGCGCCAAAAAGCGGCCCGCCGGCGACCCGCGTTCGGGTCACGACAGGCCGCCTTGAGCCGCTGAGCTGACGCTGCTTCAGCCCACAGTCTGGTCAGCACTCACTGATTCCATTCCGAATCGGTCGCCAGCGCGGTGCGATCCCAGAAGTCCGCCTTGTTGCTCTGACGCGCCCGTGCGATGCCCATCGCGTGGAACGGCACATCGTCCGTGATCGTCGAGCCCGCCGCCACGAAGCTGTGGTCGCTGATCTCGACCGGTCCGATGAGGTTGGCGTTGGAGCCGATGAAGCTGTGGTCCCCCACGTTGGTGTGCCACTTGTTGACCCCGTCGTAGTTGACGAAGACGACCCCACAGCCGACGTTGATGTCGGTGCCGAGCGTCGCGTCGCCGACGTAGGTCAGGTGGCCGACCTTGGTGCGCGCCCCGATCGTCGCCTTCTTGATCTCGACGAAGTTCCCGAGGTGAGCGCCTTCGCCGATGTCGCTTTGCGGGCGCAGGTGGGAATTCGGGCCGATGTCAGACCCCGCGCGCATGATCGAATCCTCGATGGTCGAGCTGGTCACGGTCACGTGGTCTTCCAGCGTTGCGTTGACCAGCGCGGAGTGGGCCCCGATGACACAGTCACTGCCGATCACCGTGTGGCCCTTCAAGGTCACGCCGGGCTCGATCACCGTGTCCGCCCCGATCTGCACGTCGCGGTCGATGTAGGTCGCGACCGGGTCGATCAGGGTCACGCCGTTTTGCATATGCTGGCGGTTGATGCGCGCCTGCATCACCTTGGTCGCCGCCGCCAGTGCCACGCGGTCGTTGACCCCCATGGACTCGTCAAAATCGCTCATCTTATAGGCCGCGACGATCGCGCCCGCCTTCTTCAGGATCTCGATCACGTCGGTCAGGTAGTATTCCCCTTGTGCATTATCGTTGGTCACCTGGTGCAGCGCCTTGAACAACGCCTGGTTGTCGAAGCAGTAGACGCCGGTGTTGACCTCGTCCACTTCAGCTTCCTTGGCGGTCGCGTCTTTTTGCTCCACGATCTTCTGCACCGTGCCGATCTCGCTGCGGATGATCCGCCCGTAGCCGGTCGGGTCCGGGGCCTTGGCGGTCAGGATCGTGGCCGCCGCGCCCTTATCCTTGTGGTAGGCGAACAGCTTCTCGAACGTCGCCGCCGTCAGCAGCGGCGTGTCCCCGTTGGCGATCAGCGTCATACCGTCCTTATCGCCCAGCAGCGGTTCGGCCTGCAGCACCGCGTGCCCAGTCCCCAGCTGCGTCTCTTGGACGACATAGGCACTGCGCTCGCCCAGGGTCTCCTCGACCGCTTCGGCGCCGTGTCCGACCACCGTGACCACCTCATCCGGGGCGGTCTTCTCGACCTCGGTCAGGACATGATCGACCATCGGCTTGCCGCACACCGGGTGCAACACCTTGTACAGTTTCGACTTCATGCGCGTCCCCTTGCCCGCCGCAAGGATGATCGTGTATTTTCCAGACATGATATGATTGCTCCCATCTTGTAGTCGCGCGCTTAGGCGCAGTGTGATGTACTCAATTATCATAAGCTAGCCGCCCGCTAAGCGCAATCAGGTAGGCCAATATCTTAACCAAAGCGAAAAAGACGCGCATTGCGCGTCTTTGATCGGCTAGACCTTGTGTTCGACCGTGCTGACCTGCTTCGTCTTGGCCCAGACGTCGTAGAAATACCGGTTGTCGCGCGTGATGAGCTCCCAGAGGAAGTTGACCACCAAGAAGCCGGTGATGACGCCAAAAATGCCCAGCAGGATGAAGTTGATGTCGGTCCGGTGGAACTTCGAGAAGACTTCGATGAAGAACGTGTTGAACGCCCCCAGGCTGTGCAGCGCCACGCCGTACAGCAGGACTTCGCGCCAGACCAGGCGCCAGAACGTGACCGGCGTCCCGTCCTCGTTAACGATCTTGATCTTCACCAACGCCTTACCCGGGGTCTGCCCGCGCGTCAGCACTGGGAACAAGATGAACACGATCAGCATCGGGCCGATGCTCGCCAGCTGCACGTTATCCAGCAGGCGGTCGCCGCCCAGCAGGTGGACCAGCAGGCTGAACAGGGTGGTGATCACCCCGACGACGACCACGTTGTCGATCACGAAGGCGACGAAGCGGCGCATCAGCGTCACGTGAGTCCCTTTCGCATAGCTCGCGGCGTCCATCTCATCACGTGACGGGAAGACGCGCATCAGCGTCGGCGCCAGCAGCCCCCCGATCAGGCCACCGGTCGTGTTCAAGATCAGGTCATCGACGTCGAACAGCCGGTAAGGCCGCGGGTAGTAGCCGTAGAGCCCGGACAGCTGCGTCAGCTCGAAGAACAGCGACAGCGCGAAGCTCATCAGCGCGACCTGCCACAGCGGGCGCTTGAAGTAATAGCGCAGGTACACGCCGAACGGGATCGTCAGCACCACGTTGAACGCCGGCTGAATGAACCCGGGTTGGCGCAGCGCCGCCAGCCACGTGTGCGGCGCCAGCGGATCGAACACCGTGGTCGCCAAGAACTGGCGCAGCGCGGTGAACGGGATCAGGTTGTATCGCTGCGTCGTCAGCTTGGCGACGCTGGCCACGCTCGGCAGTGGCAGGATGATCAGGAAATACGCGCTGATCAGATAGAAGACGAACGTGTACAGCACGACTGCCCGCCAGAAGACGAAGCTCCCGTAGCGCCGGTACTGCCCGATCATGAATGGCAGCGCAAGCGCCAAGGCGAGGAACGGAAAAATGATCACCGCCATCTTCACTGGGTAGAGGTAGGCACTCATTCACCCAGCTCCTTGAAGCGCTGCACGTTTTTGGCCAAGTAATTGCCCGCCACGGCGTGCAGGGTGTTGGCCTTCGTGTCGACCTCGTCGACGCGGATCAGGCTCGTGTAGTCCGTCACCATGCGGTCGCCGGAGAAGTTGCCTTCCGCAAACACCGAGATGCCGACCAGGCTCGCGTCGAACTCGGTGATCAGGCTGCGCATCCCGTTGACGGTGCCGCCGCCCTTCATGAAGTCATCCACGATCAGCACCCGTGAACCGGCCGGCAGGCTGCGCTTGGACAGCTCCATCTTCTCGATCCGAGCGGAGCTCGCCGAGACGTAGTTGACGCTGACGGTGGAGCCTTCCGTGATCTTGGAATCGCGCCGCACGATCACGAACGGCACGTTCAGGTACTGGCTGACGCTCTGGGCGATCGGGATCCCCTTGGTCGCCACAGTCATCACAGCGTCCACATGGGCGTCGAGGTACTGGGTGGCGATCAACCGGCCGATCTGCCGCAAGACCTCAGGGGTGCCGAGCAAGTCGGACAGGTAGACATACCCCCCTGGCAGCAGGCGATCGGTCTCCGACAGGCGGTGCGCCATCTCGGTGATGAAGCCCGTCGCCTCCTGTTCCCCGATGATCGGGATGTAGCGCACCCCACCAGCGGCCCCGGGCACCGTCTCAAGGATCCCCGTCTGCCGCTGCGCGAACGTGCGGCGCACGATCGCGAGGTCCTCCGAGATCGAGGACTTGGCGGATTCGTAGCGCTTCGAGAAAAACGTCAGTGGCACCAGCGTGTGGGGCCGTTCCAACAGGTACCGCGTCATATCGATCAAGCGGTCACTTCGCCGTACTTTCATATTATGTTCTCCTAACTCCGAATATTTGGATTATCGCGCAGTCTAACGCTGCAATCTCCAATATTATATGGGATTGTTCCTGAAATTCCTAGATAAAAAGGCAAAAAAACAGGGAACGTTCGGCGAAAATGCATTTTTCGCGTCATTTCCCGCTGCCGTGCACACAAGTTTAGTAGCTTAACACACTTCACGCCCCGCCACAAGCTGTCGCGACGCCGTCCCTTTGGCGAGTCAGTGGCCCGACCTGTCGTTTTTGGCGTGCCCAGACACACCAAAGCCGCCCCAGGGAAGCCCCCAGCGCGCCTTTGGCTGACGTGACCCGCCGTTGCCAGGCGGAGCCGCAGGGCCGCAGCGGCTTGACGCCGCGTGGGCCTTGCGTGGCCGGTGCGTCAGCACACCGGCCGGACTTGATTAGATGCCTGCCGGAGCAGGGGCAACCCGACGGTTCGCACGATCGATTCATCCACATACCACTGGCCTTTGCGTCCGTCAGTACGCGACGCTTCACTGCATATGCTCTGTGGGGGTTACTAGGCGAAAGCCTTGGATGATTTCACCAAGCCTGAAGGTCACCGGTGCCGGCAGCTGTCCGACATCACCTTAGACTCGAGCTCGACGTTACTGTAGCACGCCGTTGATTTTTTGGCAAGCGGTTACACTCGCGCGTAATCATACGGGGTGTCGCCGGCACACGAGGGGCCTCACAGGCACCGCGCGCCAGCTTAGCCCATCTGCGCGACCACATGCAGATGGCTCACCTGGTACAGCTCCACCCCAAGGCCACAGCCGAACAATGCGAGCGCGACCCCGAAGCTAGCCCACAGGGTCAGGCCCAGCCCGAGCGCGAGCATCGCCAGCGCCCCACCGACCGCCCAGGCCAGCACCCACGGCACCGCCAGACGTCTAAACTTAACGGCTAGGCCCCCATTGGCCACCACAAACACGCCGACCAGGCCGCCTGCGATCCGCTGCGCCACGGGGGCCGTTATCGGAATATCCGGCAACCAGAACACGCCGACATACACCGCGATCACGACCACGAGCCCAAGGGCGAAGCGCCACACCGTTCGGCGCTTCAGGCGGTTAAAGTCCAGGCCCCGAAACAGTGGCGCGACCAGCATGAACAGGACCAAAAAAATAAACCAGCTCGCCGCATCCATCAGATCGAACGCCTCACCCAGCCCGAGGGTCAAGACCACCCCACCGAGCGATAATAAGCCCATGCCATTGACCCCCGGCCACAGCCGCATCAACCACTGCGCCGGGGCGGCCGCAGGCAACTCTCGCACGATCTCATCCGCCGCCGTTTGCGGATCAGTGCCAAAGTAGGCCTTCGCTGCAATGCCTTCCGCTTGCGCCGTCACCAAGTCGATGAGGATGTCTTGGATGGCGTCTTCGATCGCCTCACGATCCTTATGCCAGTGCGCGCGAATATAGGTGACCAGCGTCTGTGCGTACATGCGATCGAGCCCATGGAGTGCCTCGACCCGCCGATCGTTCGACTTGACTAGATCCAACTGTTTGTTCATCTCACTACTCCTGCTCTTTTTGAATCAAGGCGGTCATTGCGCCCACCAACTGTTGCCACTCCGGTAAAAACGTCGCCACTTGCGCACGCCCCGCCGCGGTGATCTGGTAGTACTTGCGATCCGGCCCCGTCGTTGAAGCGTGGCGCGCGGCGGTGATCAGCCCGTTGCGCTGCAGTTTGAGCAACAGCGGATACACGGTCCCTTCCGGAATCGGCCCGAACCCGTCTGTGGCCAGCTGCTGCATCAGCGCGTAGCCATAGGTCTCCCCTTGCGCGATCATCATCAAAATAGCGTGTTCGAGCACCCCTTTGAGCAACTGCGACGAAATCTTGGTCATGGTGTCCTCCTCTTCGCTACTTTGCAAGACAAAGTATATGACGACCACTGTGCCTTGTAAAGCAAAGTATAAAAAAACCAGCCCAGCTTGTGCTGAACTGGTCTCACATTCGGTCCGTTACTCGGGGCACGCGCGCCAAAAGCTGGTCCTTCCAGCGCCGCGCTCGGGCGCCTTGCATTCCCCACGAGCGTGTCCCTCTCGGTCAGTACGGGTTGTCACGCTGCTGAAGCGGCTGGTAATCGCCGTACTCGACTTGGATCGTCACATGCGCGATCTCGAACGTATGGCGCAACTTGTGACTCAACTGCTCGAGGAACTGATCGTTGTCGCTGCTGACATTGCGCGTCACGTGCACCGTCAGCGCCACGTCGGTCGTGCTCAGCGCCCAGATGTGCAGATCGTGGCACGCGGTCACCGTCGGGAACGCCTCGATCAGTGCGCGCACCGCGGCGGTGTCGATCGCCTTGGGCACGGCGGCCATCGCGAGGTTCACGGCGTCGCGCAACAGGCCCCAGGTGCTGATCAGGACCAGCACAGCGACCAAGATCGACACCAGCGGATCGAGCCACGCCCACCCGGTCAACAGCGTCAGGCCCCCGGCCAAGACGACCCCGAGCGACACACCGGCATCCGCGGCCATATGTAAGAACGCCCCACGGATGTTCAAGTCGTGCTGCTGGCCGCTGTGGAACAAGAGCGCCGTCGCCCCATTGACCAAGATCCCGACCCCAGCAACGAGCATCACGACGCCCCCGGCCACTGGCTGGGCGTGGCCGAAGCGCTGGACCGCTTCGACGATGATCGCGCCCATCGCGACCAGCAGGAAGACGGCGTTGACCAGCGCTGCAAGGATCGACGAGCTCTTGTACCCATACGTGCGCCGGATCGTCGGCTGGCGACACGACAGCCAGTCCGCGAACCACGCGATCCCCAGCCCGAGCACGTCGCTCAGGTTGTGCATCGCATCGGCAACCAGTGCGATGGAGCCGACCATCAAGCCAAAAGTGACCTCTGCAACGATGTAGACGGCGTTGAGGATGATCCCCCAACGAAATGCTTGATTTGGCTTCGGTTGTTTCAATTCCTACACCTCTTTCTATCCCCTCATTGTGGCGACCGGCTCGGCCAAAGTCAACCGTCTCCGCCTTGGGCCCGAGGTTTGGCGCACGGATCGTGCTAGACTAAAGGGGTCACACGATCACCGTCCGCTGGGGAGCGGACGGGTTTTGGAGGAGGAGAATCATGCGTCAAGATGAACAACGCGCCGTTGACTGGCTCCAGACTTTCGACGAAACCCTGGCCGCCGAGCTCGGTGAGGACCCGCAAGCCGCCCGGCTGCTGGCACAGGTCCACGCCACCGCGGTGACGCTGAGCGCCGATCGCTACTCGGGCTTCATGTTCCAAACCACGCTCGGCGACTGCTTCACCGCGATCACCCGGATCATCGCGTTCGATGGGGTGACCCTGGGGCCGGCCGGCGCCCGACTCTGGCGGTATCACCCGCTCGCACAAGGGCAGCGCTGGATGATGACGGATCCGGACGGCCGTTACATGGCGGCCGCCCCCGATCCGCGACCGAAGCGGCACTTCTGGACCCGGCGCAAATACAGCTGAAGACACAGGCACCAAGCCATCATTAGCGGCTCGCGGCAGCCACCCACCGATCTCAAACCAGGCCGAACCATCAAGCGGCGCCGGTGCTTCCTTCCGGCTTTGCCGGACGCCGCAGTGAAACCCTTGCTTCCGTCCCGCTTTGCCGGACGCCGCAGTGAAGCCCTTGCTGCCGTCCCGCTGTGCCGGACGCCGCAGTGAAGCCCTTGCTGCCGTCCGGCGCTACCGAACGCCGCAGCGAGGCATTCTAACGCCGGTCTGCTCGTCACTCACGGCGAGCAACGCACGCTGAATCAGCACGGCCCCCAGTCAGACCCGCACACTTGGGTTAGACTGGGGGCCGTGCTGATTCGTCAGGCGAGACCCAGTTGGGGTCTCCACCTCGTGCCTGCGGGCCGATCAGCCGAGCGGGCGGACCAAGTACACCTCACGGCAGAAGCCCTTCATGCTGTTATAGACCCGTTGCGCACGGGAGGCTTTTTCACACAAGCCGAACACCGTCGGGCCGCTGCCAGACATCTGCGCCACCCGCGCACCGTACTTCACGAGGCGCGTCTTGAGCGCAGTGATCTCCGGGTAGCGGCTAGCCGTCAGCTGTTCCAAGCTGTTCGACATCCCCTGTGCCATCAAGCCAAAATCCCGCGATGCGATCCCCATCAGCACCGCGTCCGTGTCCGGGCGCGGCATCGGTTGCGCGTAATCGATCGCGTTGAGGATGCTCGGCGTCGACACGGACACACGCGGCTTCGCCAACACCACCCAGAAGCTCGGTAGCGCGCCGAGTGGCTGAACGATCTCACCGCGGCCAGTCACCAGCGCTGTCTGTGAATACACGCAGTACGGGACATCCGAGTCCACCGTCAGGCCGATCTCCGCCAGCAGTGCATTGCTGTACCCCAGCTGCCACAGTTGGTTCAGCCCACGCAACACGGCGGCGGCGTCCGATGAGCCCCCACCGAGCCCCGCTGCCACCGGGATGTGCTTCTCGATGTGGATCCGCGCGCCTTGACGGACGCCAGCGTGTGCTGCCAGTGCCAGCGCCGCCTGATAGGCGAGGTTACGCGGGTCTTCGGGCAGGAAGCCACTATCCGTCGTCACCTGGATCGTCGCCGCCGGCCGGATGTGCACGTAATCCGCTAGGTCGACCGACGTCATCACCATTTTCCACTCGTGTTCGCCGTCTTGGTGGCGGTACAGGGCGTCTAAACTGAGGTTGATCTTGGCCGGGGCTTTCTGGACGATTTCCATAAGTACCACCAGTCTCTTGTTTTCTTATTAGTATACTGGTTTCGCAAGCAAATTACACGCGTTCCTCGTGCGGGTTGGAAAAACCGCGCGCGAACGTGCCGCGGGCGGGATCGGTGCGCCCTGCTTGACAGCCGCGAGCACTCAGTGTATATTATAGCCATCCAAGGAGATGGTTATAATGCGTGATACCCAAACTGAAAAATTGACGTTCAACTTTACGTCCGCCGACCTTGCCGCGATCGACCTGCTTGTCGCCAACGGCTTCTACCGCAACCGTACCGACTTCGTCCTCCAGGCGGTGCACAGCAAGCTCGACGCCAGCCAAGATTACCTCACCCCGCTGCTCGCCAAAGAGCAAACCGATGACTTCACGCTCGGGCTGATGGTCCTGACCACCAAGACCCTGCAGGCGCTGCACGCCGCCAACAAGGTGCAGACGATCAAGGTCTACGGCATGCTGATCATCGAGCAGGACGTGCCACTCGACCTGCTACAGGCGACCGTGGCGACCATCAAGGTCTACGGCGTCTGCTCGGCGTCGCGGCCGATCAAGGCAGCCTACGGGTTATGAGCATTCGGCGACACCAGACGGACGCATGCTTAAGGCGATCAGGCCGTGCCACCACAGCCAAAAAGCCCGATCAGCCTGTGATCGCGCCGTAACGGGCGGCCAACCCGAATCAGATGTACTAAAAAAACCGGCCAACAGCCGGTTTTTTAAGACGCTTTTTCTTCGCCATCAAATGTGATCTGGATCGATTTGGTGAGGAGGTCGGCATAACTGTAAGACACCCGCTCGAACGCATTCTCGTCTTGATCGAGATCAACGACGAAGATCGCGGGGTACGTTTCCTTGAGCGTTCCCTTGCGGCGGGTCACTTTCTTGCGACCAGCCTGAGCGACAACGGTTAGATTTTCCCCGATCTTAGAATCGAGTTGTTGCTTGATGCTTGCGATTGTAATTGGCATGCACTTCACCCCTTGGCGCCTATCATAGCACGAACGCAAGAAATTTGCAATTATACCATTACAATCAAGATCCCGCAACTGTTGACCGCGCGCCAGCCCTGATTTTTTAGCGTTCTCTCATGGATGTGGCGTGCCTAGCGCGCCGGTGCCGCCAGGGCTTCCGCCAGTGCCGCGAATTGGCTGATGGTCAGCTGCTCGGCCCGCGCACTCGGCGCCACGCCGACCTGCGCCAAGGCAGTGGTCAGGCGGGCCTTGGTCGCCTCATCCTTCCCGTAGAGGTTGATCAGGTTGTTCCACAGCGTCTTGCGCCGCGCGACGAAGCTCCCGCGGACCAGCTTGTCGAACGCGGCTTGGTCGCGGACCGTGACCAGCGGCTCGGCCCGGCGCGTCAGGGTGACGATCGCAGAGTCAACGTTGGGGGCCGGGACGAAGGCGGTGCGGCTGACCGTGAAGGCGACGGCGACATCCATGTGCTGCTGCACGCCGATGGAGAGGCTACCGTAGTCCTTACTGTTCGGCTGGGCCGTCAAGCGCGCGGCCACCTCTTTTTGCATCATCACGGTGATGCTGGCGAAAGCGATCGGCGTGTCGATCAGGTGCATCAGGATTGGCGTTGTGATGTAGTACGGCAGGTTGGCAACGACCTTGATCGCGTGCTGGCCGTCGAAGTGCGTCGCGATCAACGTGGCGAGGTCGGCCTTCAGCACGTCACCTTCCACCACGGTCGTGTTCGGGTACGGTGCCAGCGTCTCGGCCAGGACCGGCAGCAGGCGGGGGTCGACTTCAAGCGCCAGGACCTGGTGGGCAGCGGTGGCAAGAAACTCGGTCAACGCGCCGATCCCCGGACCGATCTCGATCACATCATCGGCGGCGGTCACGGCCCCTGCCGCGACGATGTTGGCGAGGATCTTGGGGTTGGTCAGGAAGTTCTGCCCCAGGCTCTTCTTGAAGCGAAACCCGTGGCGACGCAGGATCTCGTTGGTGCGACTCGGGGTCGCGATGTGTTCAGGCATGTGGCGTCTCCTCTTCTAATTGGCGCAGCGCGGCTGCGAATTGCGCTTCGGTGATCTGAAACTGGGCCAGACGTTTTTGCAGTTGCTTGCCGTTAGTGTACCCGATGTGAAGCAGCTCCCCGAGCCGCTCACGCCGCGCACGGGCGTTGGCCCCGCCCAGAAGCCCCGCCGTGAGCAGGTCCTCACGCGGGATCAGCGGCGTGGCGTAGACCTGCTCTGTGACGAGGTGCGCGAGCGCCTGGCGCAAGGCAGTCGGGCTGGCGTGCTCGACGCCCAGCGAGCCCTGCCCGTCCGGCACCGCCGCCGCGCGAGGCAAAAAGGCGTGCGTCACGCCGGGCACTGCGCGACTGATCGTCTTGCGGATCTTTTCACCCGGAAAATCCGGGTCCGTCAGCACGATCACGCCGCGCGCCGCCTGCGCCCGCCGGATCAGCGCCAGCGTGGCGTCATCGATGGCGCTGCCGCGGGTCTCGATCGTGTCGATCGGGCCGAACGCCTCGAACAGGCGCTTGGTGTCATCGCGGCCCTCGACCACGATCACTTGCTTGAATGCTGTCATGTTCATCCTTTCAGTCGCCCAACCCGAACAGCCGGTGGGCGTTGGCGCGCGTCGTCGCCGCGATCGCTTCCGGCGTCGCGTCTCGCCACTGGGCGACCGCGTCCACCACGTACCGGGTGTACCCCGGCTGGTTCGGCTTGCCGCGATAGGGCACCGGTGTCAGGTACGGCGCATCCGTCTCGACCAGCAGGCGCTCCGCTGGGACGACCCGCACGGACTCGTGCTCCGCCGGCGCGTTCTTGAAGCTGACGATGCCAGAATAGGAGATGTACATCCCCAGATCCAGGTACCGCCGAGCGTCTTCGGCGTCGCCGGTGAAACTGTGCATCACCCCGCCGAAGTCCTCCAGGTGAGCCGCCTTCAGGATCGCATAGGTATCCGCCCACGCATCGCGGGTATGGATCGACACTGGGATGTGCAAGTCGCGCGCGATCGCCAGCTGTCGGCGAAAAACCTCGCGCTGGCGGTCACGCGGGCTGGTGTCCCAGTGATAGTCCAGGCCGATCTCCCCGAGCGCAACGGTCTTGGGCGCCGCCAGCTGCGCCAAGAGCGTCGCCTCGGCCGCCGGCGTGTAGTCCTTGCTCGACTCGGGGTGCCAGCCGACGATCGCGTACAGGCCGGCGAAGTCCGCGGCCAGCGCCATCGCCCCGGCGTTCAGCGCGGTGTCAGAGCCGACGATTGCCATCTCGGTAACGCCCAGAGCCTGCGCCTGCTGGACGTACTCGGCGACGTGACCGGCGTAAGGGGTATCGTTCAGGTGCGTGTGAGAATCAAAAATTTGCATCGGTTTGCCTCGGTTCGTCTTTGTCCCGTCTATTATACACTACTCGGCACGCGGCTCGAAAAATCTCCCGCACCCACACGATTTTCTGCTATAATCATAAGCGAATTCGTTAGGAGGAATATAGATGGCCACCATCGACTTGATCGTGCGCACGTATACCGACCTGGACCACCGCCGGGTCGTCGAGGTCGTGTTCGCCAGCGCCGATCACGCCGCTGCGCAAGCGCAGCTCAAGCAACTCAAGCAGGAGGCGCCTGCCAAAGTCCACCTGCTGCTCTACACCGTGCCGCTCGACACCGACCTGACCCAGCTCGCCAGCTACCCCGTCATTGAAGGCAGCCTCGACCGGCTTGGCTAATCCGCGGGCCGCACTCGCCCCCGGAATGACCGCCAAGGCAAGGCCAACGTCATCGCATGACGGGGCGTTCCCGGGCGGCCCCAAGCACAACTCGTTCAGACTCAAACAGCGACCGCCCTGCGGACCCCAAATTCGGGTTAGCAAGGGCGGTCGCTGTTTGTCTAGGCGCAATTAGTTCAGCCGCGTGACGGGCCAACGGCCGGGTGACGCGAACGGCTTTGGGCCCGCCCCATGGGCGCGCGGGTTAACGCAGGGTCTCCCCGAGCGTCTTGAACCACAAGGCGCTTTTTTTGATCTCACGCGCTTGGGTCTCGAAGTTCACGTAGAAGAGCCCGTAGCGCTTGTTGTACCCGTTCGCCCAGGAGAACTGATCCTGCAGCGACCAGACGAAGTAGCCCTGCACATCGACACCTTCTGCGCGCGCTTGGAGCACCGCGGCAACGTGCTGATCGATGAAGTCGATGCGCTTGTCGTCGTTGATCAGCTGCCCGACCCCAGCGTACTGGTCCTTGTCGCCCATCCCGTTTTCGGTGATGTAGATGGTCTTGCAGGTCGGATAGTCGTGGGCGACACGCTTGAGCATGTCGTACAGCCCCTCGGGGTAGATGTTCCAGTCCCAGTCGGTCTGCGCGATGCCAGGCTTTTTGACATGCTGACCGACCCCTTTGAACTTGAAGTCGCTTGTGCCCTTGTCCCCGGTCCCGTTGAAGGTGTTGGTGCTTTCGCCGGCGTACGCCGCCACGAAGGATGGCTGGTAGTAGTTCAGGCCGAAGTAGTCGTTCTGTCCGGCGGCTTCCTTCAGGATCGCCATGTCGCCGGGTTCGATCGTCAGCGTCGCATCGTTGGCAGCCAGCAACTCGTCGATCAGCGCCATGGTCTCCGGCGTGTACGTGCCCTTGAAGGTGCCGTCGAGCAAGAAGCGGTTCATGAAGGCATCTTCCAGCGCCGCGGCGTGTCGGTTGGCCGCGTTATCTGGGTACGGGTAGACCGGCTGTAAGACGTGGATCAGCCCGATGCGCCCCGTGTAACCCGCATGCTTGTAGAGATTGACCACCCGTGCGTGCGCCAGCAGTTCATTGTGCTGCGCTTGGATCGCGCTGGTCACATCGAAGCGGTGCGACGGCGGGAAGTTGCCCTGGATGTATTGGGAAAAAGCCAGCGAGATCAGCTCGTTGATGGTGAACCAGTTCTGGACCTCGCTGAATTCTTTGAAGCAAAACGCGGCGTAGTCGACGAACGCATCGATGGTCTTGCGATTCAGCCAGTCCCCTGCGTCAAACAAGGTCTTCGGCGAATCAAAGTGGTGCAAGGAGACGTAAGGCGTGATGCCGTTGACCTCACACGCCGCGAACAGCCGGTGGTAATACGCCACCCCGGCGGCATTGGGCGTGCCGGTGCCGGTCGGGAACAGCCGCGTCCACGCGATCGACACACGGATCGCGTTGAGCCCGTACAGCTTGGCGAGCGCCAAGTCTTCCGGATACAAGTGGTAGAAGTCGCTGGCGGGATCCGGCGAGAAGCGCCCTTGCGCCTTCAGGTAGTCATCCCACATGGTCTTGCCCTTGCCGTCGACCTGCGTGGCGCCTTCAACTTGGTAGGCCGCGGTGGCACCCCCCCAGACGAAGCCCTTGGGTAGCGCCTGCACACGATTCAGTAATGTCATGGCTGCCTCCTATTGCGCCGGGGTGAGGCCAAGCTTCGCCTCAACGGCCGCGATCCGCTCGTACTCATCGATGAAGAAGGTCACTTGGTCCTTGAGCATCATCGTAGTCATCAGCGTGTCCTGGCCGTGCACCATGATGAAGGTGACGTCCATCTGCTCGCCGCCCGCCTCCTTAGAGAGCAGCTTGGTCTGCTCGTTGTGCGCCGCCACGATCGAGTCATTGGCCGATGCGACCAGCTCGCGGGCGTGGGCAAAATCACCGGTGCGCGCCGCGTTGAGCGCGTCGATCAGGTCTGTCTTCGCGTCACCAGCGTATGCGACGATCGCAAAGCCGGTCATTGAGATTTCTTCTTTGGTAGCCATGGTTGGGTCCTCCTGTATCGATTAATCTTCGTTTTCTTGGATCAGACGTTGAATGTGGATGATGAAGTAGAGCCGCTCGTTGGCCGTCAGGGTGATGTGCAGCTGACTAGCGAGCTCAGCCGCGACCTCCCCAGCAATGGCGAAGGAGCGCGGGTACTTTTGGTGAAAATCCTGCGTGATGGCCGTGCTGATGGTCTGCTCATCCTGCGCACCGTCTTGCATCCGCTCCACTAGGTATTGCAGGTGGATCATCAGGCGGTCGAAGTAGTTCCGGTTCGCTAGCGTCCGGTGGATCTGGTGCTTAGCGAACACCGCCTGCACGACCTGGTTAACGGCCGCGACCAGCGGCGCGGTCGGGGCCGGATCCGTGTCGTCCCCCTGCGCGTTGATGAAGTGCAGGGCGAGGCTCTTGACCTCTTCCGGCGGAAAGTACACGTGCAGGTTCTGGTTGATCGACCGCCACGCGTCGCGCGCCGCCGCATACTCCACGGGGTACTGTGCCTCGATGCTCGGCACGACGCTTGGCCGGTACTGCCCCGCCATTAGCTTCTTGTACATCTGAAACACATGGTCGCCCAGCGTGACGTACAGGTAGTTCAGAAGCTTGAGGTGGTGCACCTGCTTGGCGTGGTCGATCGCATCGAACACCGCGACGACGATGTCCAGCGGCACGTCTTTGAGCAGGCTGGTGAACTGGGCTTGGATCCGGTCGTCGCCGAGGTACAGGATCTTGGTCGCGTCCTTAGACTCGATCGTGTCGCCGCGCCGTTTGCCAAACCCGATCCCCTTGCCCTGGACGACCGCTTCTTTCCCCGCACTGACCGTCACTAAGGCACTATTGTTGTTATAGATCTGGCGAATCACAAGTTGCATGGTGTCCTCCTGACTGCGCATCGTTGGGGCTGGCTCGACGGCAACAGGGGGCAGCTAGCCGCCCCCCGCCGCGTCTTCTCACCTAAGCTTCCGTCGGTCGGTTCACTTCGTCAAGGACAAACTTGACCGCACCCGCCGGATCATGCGTCAAGGCAATGTACTGCTGGCCCTTAGTGGCGACGAGCTTGATCCCGAGCTTATCGGTGTCTGACTTCAGGTCATTGTAATAGGTCCGCACTTGCGGTGCGAGCACGACTAGGTCGTAGTTCGGCAGAATATCGTGGTGCGACCCATACGCGCCGGCACTCGCCACGATCGGCTGCCCGGTCGCCTTTGCGCCTTCGACCAGGGCGTTGGCGAGCTGCTCGCTCGTTCCCCCACCGGCACACAGGACCAAAACCTTGAGCTCCTTGCTGAGCGTCTCGACAGGCGCGGCTGGTGCGGCTGGTGCGGCTGGGGCATCCACAGTCACTGGTGCGACCGGGGCGTCAGCGGCCACGGCTGCCGCCGGGGCGGCGTCGACTTGCGCCTCTTGCTCGAGCAGGCTGGCGTCATATGCCTTGATGAACGGCAGGTAGATCAGCGTGTCGACGGTCAGCAAGATCGCCATCAACAGCAGTGCGGTCCATTGGAAGTTCGTATCGAGGAAAGCCCCGATCGGCCCAGGCAGGGCCCAAGACATCACGTACATGAAGCCGCGCATGATGTGCAGGTCGATGAAGGCCTTGCCGATCACGACGTTGACCACCGGGGTGACCACGAACGGCACGAAGAAGTACGGATTCAACACGATCGGCGCCCCGAACAGCAGCGGCTCGTTGACCGCGAACATGACCGGGATGAAGGAGGCTTTGCCGATCGCCTTGAGTTGCTTAGACTTCATCAGGAACATGAAGATGAATGGTACGACGAAGGTCGCCCCGGTGCCGCCAAGCTCACCGATGAAGTTCCCGAAGTTTTCGGTCAGCGCGTGGATCGGGAAGTGGCCGCCGTTGAACAGGTCCAGGTTCGCCGTTGTGTTCCCATAGAGTGCGGAAGCCAGCGCCGGCTTCACGACGGACGGCCCATGAATCCCCAGGAACCAGAACATTGGGATCAAGAACCAGATCAGCATCATCCCCGGATAGCTCTCCGCCCCTTTGAACACCGGGCTGAGCAGTGTCGAGATCATCGCTCCGAACGGTACGTTGAGCCACAGGCGCACGAGGACGTCGATCAGCGAGAAGATCAGCGTCGCCAAGCCGAACGGGATGATGTCGCGGAAGTTCTGGGAGATCGCCCCCGGCACTTCCTTAGGCAGCTTGATCGTCAGGTCGCGGGAGACGCAGAACTTGTAGACGTGGACGGTGACGAACGCGGCAACGAAGGCCGACAGGACCCCTTGGGTGCCGAAGAACGTCGGCAAGAAATTGCCCTTGCTGGTGGTCCCGATTGCCAGCAGCATGAAGCCGACCATCGACGCCATCATCGTCGACGTGTTGTTGAGAAACTTCCCGCCGGTCATACGCTGGTTCATTGACCCCGTCAGCGCCTTGGCGGTGGTCCCGGCGACATAGAAGCCGACGAAGCCCATCGTGTAGTTGTAGATCTTGTTCGCCCACGCCGCGAGGTCCGTCGGCAGGTTCACGCCGAACAGCGGCGGAATGTTCGTTAATAGGATAAAAATACTGGAGAACAGGATGATCGGCATCGCGGCCAGGAACCCATCCTTGATCGCCATCAGGTAGATGTTCCGCGAGATTTTCTCGAAGAACGCTTGATGCTTCTCAAGCTTGTTGATGATGACTTGCATGATTGACCCTCTCTCTCATAGTGACTGACTGTGCACGCCACCGGGGTGATCGACCCTAGCGGCGCAATAATGGCACGACAAAAACCACGGCTTCGATAGACCCCGGGCCACCCCGTTGCCATTGAAACCGTGGTTACGCCTAATTGAATAGTTACGATCCACGAGTGGTTGTTAACAACATCGTCATCATAAACCGTCCGTCCGCCGTCTGTAAACGCTTAATTTGATTTTGGAACATTCTCCGCCAGCCCTTGCCCGGGGTGCGTGCGACGTAAATGTCGTCAGGCGGGCGTGCTTGCGCGAAAATGTTCGGCTATGTTCACATCACCAGCTCCGTTCACACGGAACATGTCACATCCGACCCATGAACAGCGGCCCATGCACCCCAAAAATTCCCATATTCATTGGTTTTCACTTGACGTCTGCCGGCGCTGATGATAGGCTGTCCTCGTGAACAAAAACAAACATTAGCGAACACAGAAAGGGGGCGTGCGCATGCTCAAGCGAGAACGGCTGCTGACGATCCAGCAGCTGGTCGACCACAAAGGCATCGTGACCGTCAATGAGATCGGCGAAGCGCTCGGCGTCTCGACCATGACCGTTCGGCGCGACCTTGAGGAGCTCGACGACGCGCACGCACTGGTCCGGATCCACGGCGGTGCGCAGAGCTTGCACTTACGAGAAACACCGGAACTCTCGCGGATCCAAAAGCGGAACCTGCACGTCAAGGACAAAAACGCGGTCGCCAAGACCGCGGCTGGCCTGATCCAACCGGGTGACACCGTGTACTTGGGCCCCGGCACGACCAATGAGCTGATCGCCGATCACCTGACGCTTCACGATGTCCGGATCGTCACGAACAGCTTGCCCGTGTTCCAGAGCTTCCAGGCCCGCGCCGACCAGTTCGCCTTGCAGCTGATCGGCGGGAGCTACCGGGCGCGCTCCGGGGCGTTCATCGGGAGCCTCGCCAATGAAGTTTTGGCTCACCTGCGCACCACCAAGGCGTTCATCAGCGTCAACGGCCTCGACGGCAACGCGATCACCAACGCGAACCCCGAAGAAGGCCAGACGCAGCGCATCGCCATGGATAACACCGCACACCGCTTCGTCGTCGCAGACCTGAGCAAGCTCAATCAGCAAGACTTCTACACGTTCTACGAGCTTGATCAGACCGACGGCTTGATCACCAACGCGGCGATCGACGCAGCGGACCGCGCGGCGTACAGTCAATACACGACTGTGATCACCACAGCCTAGCCATTTTTGCAAAGGAGAGTTCAACCATGGATGTAGTTATTGGTGCAGACCGCGATGGGTTCGAGATGAAAGAGGCTGTCAAAGCCTACTTGACCGACCACGCTTACCGCGTGATCGATGTGTCGCCGGAACCCGCGGCAGACTTCGTCGATTCATCCGTTGCCGTTGCCGAGAAGATCCTGACCGGTGCCGCGCACAAGGCGATCATGTTCGACCGCTACGGTGTCGGCTCCGCGATGGCGTCCAACAAGCTCAAGGGCATGGTCACCGCCAACGTGAGCGAAGAGAACACCGCCCACATGACCGCTGAGCACAACGGCGCCAAGGCAATCTCGATCGGGACCGGCATCCTCGGCCTCGACAAGGCGCTGACCATCATTCAGCGCTACTTGGATACGGAGTACGCCGGCGGCCGCCATCAGGTCCGCCTCGACATGCTCGAGAAAATGATTTAGGTCAGAAAGGAAGCACAATCATGATCATTGCTATCGGGAACGACCACATCGTGACAGACGTCAAGATCCAGATCTCGAACATGCTCAAGGACCTGGGCTACGACGTCATCGACGAAGGCACCTATGACACACACCGCACGCACTACCCGATCTACGGCAAGAAAGTCGCCGAAGACGTGGCAGACGGCCGCGCCGACCTCGGCGTCGTGCTGTGCGGCACCGGCATCGGCATCTCCACCGCGGCAGACAAGAACGAAGGCATCCGGGCCGCTTTGGTCTCCGACGTCACCAGCGCGGTCTACGCACGCGAACAGCTGAACGCCAACATCATCGGCTTCGGCGGCGCGACCGTCGGGGAACACCTGGCTGAAGACATCGTCAAGGCCTTCCTTGACGCGACGTACAAGGCCGACGACGCGAACAAAGCGATCATCGACAAGATCGACCACCTCGCTCCGGCGAACCCGGACCAAAAAGACAACCCCCACTTCTTCGACGAAGAGATCGAGAAGTGGAACGAAGGCGTCTACCACGACTGAAGGCACACGGCTGGCTTCGCTAGCCGCAAGCGCCGCCACGACGGGATGTAACGCTTGCATTAAACATTTGGACCAAAATGCGCTACACTATAGCTGAGCGGCTCTGGCCGTCACAAAATACTTGGAGGGACTATTAATGTCTGTAAAGCTTACTGCTGGTCAACTGGCACACCTGAAGAAACTGTCTGATGAGAACAACGTCATCTCTGCGCTGGCGATCGACCAACGCGGTTCCCTGAAGAAGATGATCGCGGCCGCCGCGAACCAACCTTCGAACGAGACCGAGATCGTTGACTTCAAAAAGGCTGTGTCTGCGGAACTGACGAAGTACGCAAGTTCCATCCTGCTGGACCCAGAATACGGGCTGCCAGCAGCGAACGTTCGCGATGACAACGCGGGCCTGCTGCTCTCCTACGAAAAGACGGGCTACGATGCCACCGAGCCTGGCCGCTTCCCTGATCTGATCGACGACCAAAGCGCGCTGCGCATCGCCGAAGAAGGCGGGGACGCCGTGAAGTTCCTGCTGTACTACGACACAGACGAATCCGATGCGATCAACGACCGCAAGAAGGCCTTCGTTGAACGCGTCGGGGCCGAAGCCAAGGCCAACGACCTGCCAATGTTCCTGGAGCTAGTCTCCTACGACGCCAACATGGACTCTGTGACCGATGAAGCCTACTCCAAGGTCAAGCCACACAAGGTCATCGAGATGACCAAGGAATTCTCGAACCCACGCTACAACGTGGCGGTCCTGAAGCTTGAAGTGCCAGTCAACCAGAAGTTCGTCGAAGGCTTCACCGAAGACGGTGTGACGCCCGTCTACACCAAGGCTGAAGCGGCGGCTTACTACAAGGAACAGTCCGATGCAACGGACCTGCCGTTCATCTTCCTGTCCGCCGGTGTCACCAACGAGCTGTTCTTGAAGGAACTGCAATTCGCCAAGGACGCTGGTTCCACCTTCAACGGCGTGCTCTGCGGCCGGGCGACCTGGAAGAACGGCGTCAAGCCATTCGCTGCTGACGGCGAAGAAGCCGGCAAGCAGTGGTTGCAGACCGAAGGCAAGGCGAACATCGACCGCCTGAACAAGGTCCTGGCCACGACCGCGACCCCATGGACGAACAAGGTCACCACCGACTAATTCGATCAGTCATTTCGGAAAAGCCGCTCCCGAGAAGGGCTCGGCTTTTTTTTCGGCAAAAATCCCCCCTCACCCGCACACAAAAGGAGCCTGACTCATGATCCTGACCGTCACCATGAACCCATCCATCGACATCGCTTATCCCCTCGAGCACCTCGCGATCGACACCGTCAACCGCATCACCGACGTCCGCAAGACCGCCGGTGGCAAGGGGTTGAACGTCTCACGCGTCGCCCACCTGCTCGGCCACCCACTGATCGCCACCGGCGTGCTCGGCGGCAACTTCGGCCGCTTCATCGAGGCGCGCCTCGATGAAGACGGCATCGCGCACGACTTCACCCACATCGACCAGGAATCGCGGCAGTGCATCGCGATCCTCCACGACGGCGGCAACCAAACAGAGATCCTCGAAGCCGGTCCGACCCTGAGCGAAGCCGACGGCGAAGCGTTTCTCGCCCACTTCGACCAGCTACTCGACACGGCCAGCGTCGTCACCATCTCTGGGTCGCTACCGCGCGGACTCGCCCCCGACTTCTACGTCACGATGATCGCTCACGCTGCCACCAAGCAGGTCAAGGTGATCCTCGATGCCTCCGGGGCCGCTTTGAAGGCTGGGCTCACGGCGGCCGTCAAGCCACTGCTGATCAAGCCCAACGAAGACGAGCTCGCCGCCTTGCTCGACGTGCCCGTCGACAAGCACGACCTACCGGCACTCAAGCAGCACCTGCAAGACCCGCTTTTTGACGGTATCGAGTGGATCGTCGTCTCGCTGGGCGCTGCCGGGGCGTTCGTCAAGCACAACGATCACTATTACCAAGCCGCGATCCCGAAGATCAACGTCGTCAACCCGGTCGGCTCCGGCGATTCGACCCTGGCCGGGCTCGCCATGGCGATCGATGACGGCGCGTCCGATGAGACCGTGATGAAGACCGCCATGACCACCGGTATGCTCAACACGATGGAAGCTGAGACCGGCTTCGTCGATCCGACTCGCTTCGACGACTACTTCGCCCAAGTCACCATCATCCCCCAATAAGAAGAAGGCAACCATGACACAATTAGACCAATTACGCACCCAAAACCCAGACCGCGACATCCTGACACTTGACGATCCCGCGTTCGCGGATTACGGCATCGTCTACCCGCAATACACGCTCACCGACCTGACCGCGGCCATGCGCGAGATCCCGATCCCCACCGGGGCCAATGTCTACGTCCCGTCCAACCCGACCCTGGAGGCTTTGCCGGTCATCCAGCAGATCGGCGCAGATGTGTTCGCGGGCCTGCCGATCGAAGCCGGCGAGTGTGCCGGCCACAGCCAGTCCCTGACCGCCGTTGAGTTTCATCAAGGTAGTGAGCTGAACATCTTCATGACCCCCGTCGTCATGGTGATCGGCAAGCGCAGTCAGCTACACGCCGGCCAGTTCAACGCCGAGCGCGACGCCAAGCTGTTCTACGTGCCGGCCGGGACCGTCGTCGAGTTCTACAGCGACACCCTGCACTACAGCCCGTGCGAGGTGACCACTGCCGGGTTCAAGTTCGTTGTGATGCTGATCCAAGGCACCAACCAGCCGTTCCCGGCCGGCTACCACAGCGATAACCCGTTGATCGTCAAGCAGAACAAATTCCAGGTCGTTCACCCGTCGCGCACGGATAAGATCGCCCAAGGCATCGCCGTTGGGGTGACCGGCGCGCTCGTCAGCGTCGACCCGCTACAGGAGGCATAATCCATGATCACCATCGAATCCGACCACTTCACCGCCGCCATCGACCCCCACGGTGCCGAGCTGACCAGCTTGGTCCGCAAAGCCGACGGGCACGAGTTCATCTGGACAGACACCACCGGCCAATACTGGGGCCGCCACGCCCCACTGCTGTTTCCCGCCATCGGCAAGTCCAACGACGACCAGTACACCCTGGACGGTCAGCCGTATCCGATGCGCCAGCACGGCTTCGCCCGCGACTATGAGTTCGCGAGCATCACGAAAGCCGGCGTCGATCGCGTGCAACTGACCTTGCGGGCGAACGCCGAGACCAAGGCGATGTACCCCTTCGACTTCGCGCTCACTGTGGCGTATCAGCTGACCGATGCCGGCCTAGCGATCCGCTACACGGTCGCGAACGGCTCGCGCGAGCCGATGCCGTTTGCCCTCGGGTTTCACCCTGGTTTTGCGCTCAGCCAGCCGCTTGAAGATTACACCGTCACGCTGAACGGCGCCAAAGTCCCGTTGCATCAGTTCGGGATCGGTCCGGTCCCGTTCCGCAACGGTGAGATCACGCCGCTGCCCGCCGCAGACGGCAATGTGATCCCGTTGAGCCACGCCTTGCTCGATGATGGCTTGATCATCGTCGATGCACCCGAGGCGACCAGCGCGACGCTGGCGACTAAGGCCGGCGGACCCGAAGTGACCTTAGACCTCACCGACTTCCCGTACCTGACACTCTGGAGCCCGGAAGGCCAAAACGCCCCGTTCGTCTGCGTCGAGCCGTTCAACGGCCTGCCGGACGCCGCCGGGACCCCGACGAATTGGTTCAAGAAACTTGGCAACACCGTCATTGAAGGCGGTGAGCAGCGGACGATGACGACCACCCTGACCCTCGGGTGACCACCGCTGCCCCTGACCCGCAGTCCCGCTTGGGCTGCGGGTCTTTTTGGGGCCACCGGTAAGCACTTGGTTGATCACGCCCCGCTGCGCGAGGCGTCTGGCTTGCCCCCGAGAAGGTTGACTCACTATACTTTAGATAGATGGGCTTGGCGCACGCCGAGACCTTCGCTGTCAATGATCGACCCTGGTCACACCCACTCGGAGGAGGACGATAGCATGACTCAGCATCATACCACGATCAACCACGGGCAGGCCGTCTGGCGCTGGCTCACCGTCTGCTTGGCGGCAGGCTTACTGCTCAGCCTGGCAGTGGCCCCACCCGCTTCGGTCCAAGCCGCTGATGCCCAAGAAACCAGCGATCGCGCGCTCGGGACCCTGACGATCACCTTCAAAGACAAGACAAGCGGCGCCACCCTAGACCAGATGACCAGCGTCGGCCAGGCCACCGTTCAAGGCGCCCTCGGCGTCGCGTGGCGCGATGAGGCCCAAGGCCAGTTCACCGCCCCATTCATCGCCAATGTCACCGCGCTGCTGCCAGATGGCTACTGACTGCTCGAATTTGCCGCGCAGCCAAGGCCAGACGCCGGCGAAGGGCGCTTCCTCAGCGGGCCGGCGCAGGCCATCCAGCTGGTCGTCGAACCGGTGACGACCGCCGTTGCCCCGCGCGCCGACGTGACGATCCCCGTCTATTACCGCGACACGACGACCGACGCGCTGATCGACACCCTGGCCTTGACCGACGCGTACGACACCGAGTTTTCGACCCGCTCCGAGGAGATCGGGCAAAACGTCCCGGCCGGCTACACGATCGACACCACCCGCCTGCCGGACCAACTGCCGATGTACTTCGGCGACCCCGCCGTGCCGAGCCTGACGTTTTACGTTCAGAAACTACCCGACGTGACGATCCCCGTCTACTACCGCGACACCAAGACCGGTGCGCTGATCCATACCCTCGCCCTGACCGCCCAGTACGATACCGAGTTTTCGACCCGCTCCGAGGAGATCGGGCAAAACGTCCCGGCCGGCTACACGATCGACACCACCCGCCTGCCGGAGCAGCTCCCGCTGTACTTCGGCGATCCCGCCGTCACGAGTCTGACCTTCTACCTGGTCGCGACCACGCCAGGCGGCAACTGTGACCAAGGCAATGGTGCTGGCGGCAACGGCACGGCTGGTAACGGGACGAACGGTAACGGTATCGATGGCCAGCCGTCCGGCAACCCCGACACGGTCAGCCACCCCAGCGCCGATCAGCAGCCACCGACAACTAGCACCCAACAAGTGCTGCCGCAGACCGGTGCAACAACAACGCCGGCCGCCGCGGGAGCCGGCGCGCTTCTCACGCTGGTCAGCCTCATCGGGCTCGCTGGGACACGGCGCAAGCACAGCTGAGACCGATCGCACCACCAAAAAAAGGCCATACGGCCTTTTTTTGCGTTCATCGAGACTTTCCTCAGCCGCCCCGGGCCGCCGAGCCATGCCCATTGCTGGTGCCGCGCGGGCGAGCCCGTCAAGCTCAATGCCCCCGAAAGTGCGCCAGCGCTTAGCGACCCGCCCACAAGTTCACGCCAGCGGCGGTTGGGGCAGATCGCGGTACTGGAGCTGAAACTGATGCGCGCCCCGTGCCAGGGTCAGCACGAGCGGCCCATCGTAGAGACTCAGGAGTGGCCCGAGCTTGGCGCTGACCATCACGGACTCGAGCTTCACGGCCAACTGTTGAAGTTGAATTTGCATCAGCAGGTCCGACGTGTCGGGCAGCCCGATCAACGCGATCCCACTGCCCGCCTGTGCCCGTTCGAGCACCTGCAGGCCCGCTGCTTCACACTGAGCGCGTTCGAGCGCCGAGAGCTGCCCGCCAGCGGTCAAGATGAAGCTGGGCCGCCGCCCGCCAGCCCGCTGCAACGCCTCGAGGAACGCCGTCACCGGCCGCGGCACCCCGAGCTGAAAATGCGTGATCTCGACGGTGCGCGCGCTCAGCGCCTGCGCGTAGCTCGGCGTGTCGTCCGCACGCGCGATCATCGCCTGACGCGCCGCCAGTTCGTCGCTCAGTGCGCGGATCGTAGTCAGCACGGCTTGCCTACGGGGGCTCAGGTGCCCACCAGCCGCCTGAAGCTGCTCGACGCGCGCTTGTTCGCCCTCTAACGCCTCGATCAACTGGGCGACCGCGCCAGTCGGACGATCGCCGCGGGGCGCAACCGCGGGGCGGCTAAGCTGTTTGGCCATCAGCTGTTGATCTGAGTCGAGCTCCGCCAAGGCGGCCTGGCCCAGGTACTCGACCGCCTCCCAGTCATCCGACCAACTGGACCAAAACGCCTCGACCAGCGTCCAGTCTGACCCCTGCAACGCGGCTTGGATCAGTTCACCCAAGCGCCTGGCGATCACCCGGTCCAAGATCGGCTTGAGCGGCGCGATGCGGCGGCGGAAGTGGGCCAAAGACCCCACGGAAAACGGCAGGCTCGGATGGTACCCCGTCAGGCCGACGAAGTACTGGAACGCCGGGACCTCCCGAATCGCTTGGAAGACTGCTCGATCCGTCAGACCCGTTCGGTCCTTGATCAGCTGGGCGGCATAGAGTTGGCGAAAGGGTGTCCCCTGGCGGCCCGAATCCGCGGCAAAGTCGAGCTGATAGATCGCTTCTAGCGCCTGCCAAGGCAGTTGACCGGCGAGTTCGACCCACTCGTTGTCGGCGTTGAGCGGATACCCACCAGACGCCCCTTGTGATTGGTTCTGCTGTGTGTAGACCATCTCATCCCTCCTGTGATTGGGCCAAAAGGGACCCCTGAGCCGCTGCCGGTCAAAGATCCCTCCAATGTCATGTTCAAGTCATCCGTGGGGTGCGCGCCCGCGGACCACGCGCTTCATCCAGCCGACTGCGGTTAGGCGCGGCGCTTGCGGTCGTGCCCTGCGAGGCCAAACAGGGCCCCGATCACCGCCACGACCCCAAGGGAGGCGATCGCTGGGTTCACTTCGTCACCCGTCTGCGGGAGCGCTGCCTTGGTTGCACGCGGTGCCGGCGTCTTGGCCGCCACTGGCTTGATCGTCGGCGTCGGGTCGCCTTGGCCCTTGGTGTCGTCGGTCGGATCCGTCACCGGCGTCTTAGGCAGCGGCGTCGGGTCAGTCTGATCGTTGTTGTCATCGATCGGGTCTGTCACCGGCGTCTTGACGTGCGGCGTCCGGTCGCCCTGGCCGTAGGTGTCGTCCACCGTTTCCGTCACTGGCGTCTTGACGTGTGGCGTCCGGTCAGTCGTGGCGTAGGTGTCATCCACCGTCTCTGTTACCGGCGTCTTGACGTGCGGCGTCCGGTCGCCCTGGCCGTAGGTGTCGTCCACCGTTTCCGTTACCGGCGTCTTGATGTGCGGCGTCCGGTCAGTCGTGGCGTAGGTGTCGTCCACCGTTTCCGTCACCGGCGTCTTGACGTGTGGTGTCCGGTCAGTCGTGGCGTAGGTGTCATCCACTGTTTCTGTTACCGGCGTCTTGACGTGCGGCGTCCGGTCAGTCGTGGCGTAGGTGTCATCCACCGTCTCTGTTACCGGCGTCTTGATGTGCGGCGTCCGGTCAGTCGTGGCATAGGTGTCATCTGCTTTTTCCGTCACCATCGCTTTTTGGGCCCGCTCGATGATCGCATTGAGTTCCGCTGGGTCAAAAGTGAACCCGACACCGCTATCGTCGACGGTGACCACTGCGCTGTTGAACAGGTAGTCGATCGCACCGTAGAAGCTGCGCTTGGTGACCGGGTCGGTCACGTTGCCGACTGCGGCGACTTGCTTCTTCGCCGTCGCCTTAAGGTATTCCTTGACGCCTTGCGCGATCGGCTTCATTGCGGCGTACAGCGCGTCTTTATCTGCAATCTTGCCACTACGCACCAACCCGGCGAGGTAATCGAAGTCACCGTAGAACGACCGATTCGTCACGGTGTCCTTGACGTTGCCGAACGCCTGCACCATCTTCTTGTTGTTCGCAATACGATTCAGCAGATCTGCTTGAACGCTGACTTCTGCGACTGCCGGCGCGGCCTCTGCCGCCGCCACCGTCTGTGCCCCGAGCGCCTGAACGCTGAACAGTGTCGCTGCGGCGATCCCCGCAGCGATCCAGGTCTTACGCACCGCGGCCATTTTTTCCCCTTGATCCCTCATATCAAAATCCCCCTAAAATTAAGATATTTCTACCCGCGGACTCCCCCAAGTCACGTACTTCGGATATTAGCCGAATTGTAAGCTATATAAACTATCGTGTCTATACCGAAAATTGTAAAAACAGTTTGTTTCAGGCGAATCATTATGGTTGTTCAATTATATATTTCAGCATTTAATTAATTGTTAGTCTAATTAATAAATTGTACTTTTCTAATTTCATTTACGATTTGAATCAACAGAACGGTTTGCCCCCCCTTTTCTCTCGCGTCACGTGCGGTCATTTCAACCCATCCCTCTGTCCGGCGACTACGATCGGGTCCCGATTCCGTGGGCGCGCTTCCATGCCCTCAAAAATCAAAATCCGATCTCTCAAAAAGCGACCGCTGGGCCCAGCTGACCCGCTCTTCACGTCGGGATGCACGCGGACCTTTGTTATTTATTAAATTTTGCGTGGCTGCCAGTTGCCAACCACACAAAAAAGCCGCGGCGATCGCCGCGACCTTGTCGTGTGTGCAATTGTTATCCGACCAAGCTCCCGTTTTCCAGGCTCGAGTCGACGGCCAGTAGTGTGATGTGGCCCTGACTGTCTTCGGCTGACAGCAACATGCCTTCGCTCATCTCGCCCTTCAGCTTGCGCGGCTTCAGGTTGACGACCGCCATCACTTTTTGCCCCTTCAGCGCGTCGTAGTCCGGGTAATACTCGGCGATGCCCGACAGGATCTGGCGCGTGCCCTCATCCCCCGCATCAAGCGTGAACTTGAGGAGCTTATCCGCACCGTGGACCTTCTCGACATTCAGGATCTCGGCCACGCGGATCTCTGATTGATCGAAGGCCTTGAACTCGATCTCGCCTTTGCGGGTCGCCGGGTCAACGGTCGGCTGCTGCTTAGGCGGTGTCATCTGCGCCTTGATGTAGGCGACCTCTTCTTCGACGTCGAGGCGTGGGAAGATCGGTGTCCCCTTAGCGACGATCTGGTTGCCGGCCGGCAGGTGCCCCCATTCAAGGCGCTCCTGCTCGTCGATCGCCGGATCCAGCCCGAGCTGACCGAAGATCTGCTTCGGCGCATGGGTCATGACCGGCTGGATCAACAGCGCGATCAGGCGCAGGCTTTCGGCTAGGTGGCCCATGACGCTGGCGAGCTGTCCCGCCTTGGCCGGGTCCTTGGCCAGGTTCCACGGCTCGGTCTCGTCGATGTACTTGTTGGCGCGGGCGACCAGCTTCCACGCTGCATCCAGCGCGTCGTTGAACTGGAGCTTGCCCATCAGCGTGTGGTAATCCGCGATCGTCTTGGCGGCCACGGCTTCAAGGTCGTCATCGAACGGCGTCGCTTCAACTTGCTTCAGGTCTGGCAGCACCCCACCTTCGTACTTGTTGATCATCGCGACCGTCCGGTTGAGCAAGTTGCCCAAGTCGTTGGCCAAGTCGTAGTTGATGCGGTCGATGAAGTCTTCAGGGGTGAAAATGCCATCATTGCCAAACGGAATGGCGCGCATCAGGTAGTAGCGAAGCGCATCCAGACCGTAGCGCTCGACCAGCATCTCAGGATAGATCGCGTTGCCCTTAGACTTGGACATTTTGCCATCTTTCATCACCAGCCAGCCGTGCCCATAGATCTTCTTCGGGATCGGCAACCCTAGCGCCATCAGGATGATCGGCCAGTAGATCGTGTGGAAGCGCACGATCTCTTTGCCGATCAGCTGAAGGTCTGCCGGCCAGTACTTGTCGAACAGGTCGTGGTTGTCCGAGCCGTAGCCCAGCGCGGTGATATAGTTGAGCAGGGCATCGACCCACACGTAGACGACGTGCTTCGGGTTCTCCGGCACCGGGACGCCCCAGTTGAAGCTGGTGCGGCTCATTGCGAGGTCTTCAAGCCCCGGCTTGATGAAGTTGTTGAGCATCTCGTTTTTACGTGATTCCGGCTGGATGAAGTCCGGGTGTTCATCGTAGAACTGAACGAGCCGGTCCGTGTACTTGCTCATGCGGAAGAAGTAGCTCTCTTCCTTGACCAGCTGAACGTCGTGCCCGGATGGGGCCTTACCGCCGATGACGTTGCCGTCCTCATCGCGGTAGACCTCCGCCAGCTGCGGTTCAGTGAAGTACTCTTCGTCTTCGACCGAATACCAGCCGGTGTACTCACCGAGGTAGACGTCACCCTGCTTGATCAGGCGCTCGACGATGGTCTGGACCGCCTTGACGTGTTCCGCGTCAGTGGTGCGAATGAACTTATCGTTGGTGATCTCCAGCAGCTGCCAGAGCGTCTTGATCTGAGCGACCATCCCGTCGACGTACGCCTGCGGGGTGATGCCGAGCTTCTCGGCTTTTTGTTCGATCTTCAGGCCGTGTTCGTCTGTCCCGGTCAGGAAAAAGACGTCGAAGCCCATCAACCGCTTGTAGCGCGCGATCACATCCGCCGCGATGGTCGAGTACGCGTTACCGATATGTAGCTTGCCGCTCGGATAATAGATCGGCGTGGTCACGTAGAACGTTGGTTTTGCCATGAATAACTGTGCCTCCTGGTTTCATCTCCCCGCGAATGGTGCGGGTGTGTGAAAAGTGCTTAAACTGCCATTCATTATACCATTGGCCGGCCCATATTCATATTCACGCGCGGCCGGCCACCGCTTTTTGTGCGCCCAAGTGCCCGGCGACGACACACCAAACTGGCTAAAACCCGGTTAAAAGGCCGGTCACTCTGGGCTAGCCCGCTCACATAAGCGTAGACTACAGGGCGTCTGACGGTCGATTCCCCGTCAAGTCTGAAGCGTAAGACCTCCGATGCGTGATCGGTGGTGACCCCATGAATAATCGTGCCTTGCTCGCGGCCGAACTTCTCGGCATCTGTCTGCTATTCAGCAATCACATGCTGTTACGCACCGCAGTCAATCTGGTGCCGACGCGACTCGACACCTACCTGGTCGGCCGCAGCTTCCGTCACCCGGCGGCTGGACGCGGCTTGGTGCACGCCAGCATCGTGTTATCGCTTGCGCTGTGCATCCTGACCCACGGGTTCTTCGCGGCGACGACCACCGTCGACTTCAACGGGCAGCACTACGCCGTCAGCTACCGGAGCGCGACGCTCACCAACACGACGTGGGCCGACACGCTCTACCGCCGCTGGGGCCTGATCGACCTGCCGGCTGACCACTGGACCACCAATGAACCCAGCGTCACCCTCGCCGAGCGGACCAAGGCCCATGCGCTGGCCGTCCTGACCGCCACGTGGCCAGGGCACGATTAGTCGTATCGGGGTCAAAACAGTGACAGTTGGCTGGGCCCCAGGTCGTCGAACTGTAACCCGAGCTGAGCGATGAACGCCAAGGCGTTGGCGGCCGCGTCGTGGCCACCGTTGTTATTGAAGATCACGATCACGCGGCGGGCATCCAGCGTGGTCGCGACCTGCCCCAGCGCCTGCAGTTCAGCATCGCTGTACCGATAGTTCGTTCGGCAGCTTCGCCACTGTGGATCGCGCTCCAGCCACCCCGCGGTGTTACGCCCGTGCAGTCGCATGATCGCCAGCGCGGGATCCGTCACCTCAGCGACAAGCGGGACGCTACCGCTGGCCGTCTGTGGCTCGTCCACCACGACATGACTGAACGTCAGCTCGCGCATCAACGCCAGCGTGCTGCCGCGGTAGTCCGGGCTGTACCACCCGTCATTGCGAAACTCCAGCGCCACCGGCACCCCTGGCAACAGCCGGCGGATCAGGTGCAGGTAGCGCACATTTTCGGCGGTGACCCCGAAGTACGGGGGAAGCTGAAACAACGCCGCCGCCAACTGATCCGCCTCGATCAGCGGGGCCAGCGCCCGGCGCCACGCGGTGAACTCGGCCACCGGCTCGTGGTCAGGCGCTTCTTTGTGCCGCGTCATGAACTGCGTCGCCTTGACAATGAATTGAAAACTGGCCGGGACCGCCTGCTGCCAGCGACGCACCGCGTCTGCGGTCGGCAGGGCGTAAAACGTCGTGTCCAGCTCGACGACCGGCAGGTGACCTGCCAGATCCGCCAGTGTGCTGGCCTTGCCTTGACTGGCCAGCGTCGGGTGGTCGGCCACGCTGGTCAGCCCGACGTCGATCCGCCGCATCATGCCCATGGGCCCAAGACCTCAAGGCGCTGCAAGAGATCATCGGCGAACCATGAATCGAACTCCAGTTGCTCGCCCCCTAGCAGGTGTGGCAGCAAGGGCTGCAGGTCTGGCACGATGCCCAGGTTATCTGACGCCAGTAGCCACTCGCGCGACCAGGTCGCCAACACCCCTTCACGCGTCATCTGTGCCCCCGGCAAGGCAGTCGCGGAACGGGCGACGAACAGCCACACGTCGCCCAACCACTTATCGTTGACATGCCAGTGCATCACACCCGCCGGCCGCAAGTCGGCCGGGGTCAGCGCCAAGCCGGTCTCTTCTTCAACTTCGCGCAGGGCCCCGGCTTGCGGTGTCTCACCGGGGTCGACCTTGCCGCCCACGCCGTTCCACAACCCGCGGTACGGCGGCTTCTGCCGGTTGATCATCACGATCCCGCTTGGCGTCTTGACCAGCACCATCGTCCATGTTTTTGCCATCTTTCTCACCTCGATAGCAGTGTACCATACGTTTTTGGTCAATCCGTCCAAAAAACCGCCGTTTTTTTGGGCACATCGTGCATTCAAAATGAACCGCTTACATTTATACTAATAAGTGTCAATTAAGATAGGAGTGGTTCGAATGGTAGAGATCGCACTGGATCATATTTACAAGCGTTACCCGGATTCCAAGGAAGGCGAAAAAGACGCCGTCATGGATATCAACCTGCACGTGAAGGACAAAGAGTTCATCGTGTTCGTTGGTCCTTCTGGGTGTGGGAAGTCCACGACCATGCGCATGATCGCCGGGCTCGAAGACATCACCAAAGGTGAGCTGACGATCGACGGCAAGCTCATGAACGACGTGGCGCCTAAAGACCGCGACATCGCGATGGTGTTCCAGAACTACGCGCTGTACCCGCACATGACCGTGTTCGATAACATGGCGTTCGGGCTGAAGTTGCGCAAGTACGCTAAGGACGACATCAAAAAGCGGGTCGACGAAGCCGCCGACATCCTCGGTTTGACCGAATTCCTCGCCCGCAAGCCCGCCGACCTCTCCGGTGGTCAGCGTCAGCGTGTTGCGCTGGGGCGTGCGATCGTCCGCGACGCACCAATCTTCCTGATGGACGAACCGCTGTCGAACTTGGATGCGAAGCTGCGTGTCTCCATGCGTGCCGAGATCGCCAAGCTGCACCAGCGCCTGAACACCACCACGATCTACGTGACCCATGACCAGACCGAAGCGATGACGATGGCCGATCGCGTGGTCGTCATGTCTGTCGGGCGCGTGCAGCAGATCGGGACCCCGGCCGAAGTTTACGACAACCCTCGCAACATGTTCGTCGCAGGGTTCATGGGGTCACCGGCGATGAACTTCTTCAACGTCACCTACAAGGACGGTAAGATCTCCGATGGCAAAGGCCTCGTCTTGACCCTCCCAGAGGGCCGCGCTAAAGTCCTCGACGCCCGCGGCTACGACGGCAAGGAGATCGTCTTCGGGATCCGTCCAGAAGACATCCACACCGAAGGCGCCTTCATCGAGACCTGGCCAGATGCGACCGTACACGCCGAAGTCGTGGTTTCCGAACTGCTCGGGGCGACCTCTCAGCTGTACTCCAAGGTCGACGGCACCGAATTCGTCGCGACCGTTGATGCCCGTGACTTCCACAACCCAGGCGACCAAGTCGACATGGGCTTTGACATCAACAAGGCGCACTTCTTCGATAAGGAGACGACCAACGCGATCGTGGCCGAAGAAGCCGAAGAAGCGATGAACGCTGAACAGGCCAAGGCCTGATTCCACTCCTTTTATCCGATATCCAACCCCGCCCCATCCGGACCCCCTCCGGATGGGGTTTTTGCGTCACGCGAATACCCCCCCGATCCGCCGGATCAGGGGGGTATTCGGTCACGGCGACAGCTACCGACTGAGGTCGATTGGGGCCTTGAGCCGCTGTTCATACGCCTCTAGCCACGCCTGTGTGACTGGCGCGATCACCGTTGTCTGCGCCGGGCCGGGGGTCGCCATCAGAAGTTGCGGGGCGGCCGCTGAGGTCGCCACGCTGAAGGTGAACTCGACATTGGTCGCCACACCCCAGTCCCCGCGGGGGTTCATCGCGATTAGCGAAAATTCTCCCGCCTTACCGTAGCGCCGCTTGAGTGTCTCGATGAACGGGTAGACAGCGTGGTCACAAGCTGCCTGCGGCGTCTCGCCGTCGCCCATGCGTCGCACGATCTCATAGGCCAAGCAACCTTTCATGATGTCCTCACCCAGCCCGGTCGCCGTTGCCCCACCGCGCTCGCTGTCCACATAGAAGCCGGACCCTGACAGTGGCGAATCGCCGACACGGCCAGCTTTTTTCATGAACAGCCCCGAGGTCGAGGTCGCCGCCGCCATCGAGCCCTGGCGGTCCAGCGTGATCGCGCCGACGGTGTCATGTCCGTCGTAAGGGTCGAGGTCGGCGGCCGCTAGCTCTGCCAAGCGGTGCTGCCACTGAGCCTTGGCGCGATCGGTCAGCATGTTCGTCATCTCGAACCCGTTGAGCGCGGCGAACTTCGTCGCCCCCTCGCCGACGCGAAAGCTGTTATAGTGCTGCGCCGACAGCGCGCGGGCGACAGAGACGGCGTGCATCACGTTGCGGATGCCACCGACCGCCCCTTGCGCCAGCGTGTCCCCGTCCATGAAGGCGGCGTCCATCTCGACGACCCCTTCTTCGTTCGGCAGGCCCCCGTAACCGACGCTCTTGTAGTACGGGTAAGCCTCGACGACGTTGATCAACGCCTCGACAGCATCCCCTGCGCGGCCCGCCTGCGCCAACAGGTCACTGGCCTTGCGCACGCCATCGTGGGCCATCCGCCATGTTGCGATCGTTCCCCAGGTCATTGCACTCATCCTTTCATTGCTCCACGCCGTGGTGACCGTCGATCGCCACCGTCGAGGCCTTACCAGCCACCGGAGAAGCCGCCCCCACCGCTGCTTCCGCCGCCGAAGCCGCTGCCAAAGCTGCTACTATCCCCACTGCTCCCGCCAGCGTAATTGGCCCCGACCCACAGGGGCAGGCCATCGGTGGCGTTGTGCTGGCTGGGATCGCGCTGGTACTGCAGGATCGCATCCAGCGTCAGCGCCAGTGTCGCCTCATCCAGCGGGTCCTTCAACTCGACGTGCGAGATGAAGGCCTGCCAGACCGCCTGCTGCTCCAGCGCCCGGGCGTGCGCGCCCTTAGCCCATGTCTCGAACCCCGGCGCATACGCCGCATACGGCGTGTATACAGGCGCCACATCCGGCTCGATCAGCCCCAGAAAACTGGCCCAATCCGGCTGCGCCACGACGGCCTGTGCGTCGCGCCGCTTGATCACCGCACCATAGACGTACCAGGGATAGGGGAGCGGATCCGCGCTGCGCAGTACCAGCTCACCGAGGGTATCATACAGGTAAGCGGTCAGCTTGCGGGCCAGCAATGCCTGGTCCAGCGGCCCGCGCATCGGGGCCTTGAGCTGCTCGGCGAAGCGCACGCGCTCGGCCTCCGGCAGGCCCCAGTACAGCGGCAACGCGGCCTGCTCAGCTGGGTCATTGAGTCGCTTGACCAGCAAGCGGGTCCGAGTGGCCTTGCGCACGACCAGCCACACCACGATCACCAAGACCACCAGCACGGCGATCTCGACCAGCAGACGATCTAAGTCGGCGCTCCGCTGCTGCGCGGCGCGCTCAGCCTTGATCCCGGCCGGTGTCATGATCGCACTGCGGTGGTCTGCCAGCACCGCACTCAAGTGATCGACCATGGCACGCACTGCGTCGTCGTAGCGGGCCGCCTTGAGGTCGGCGGTGACGCTGTCGGTCACGATGTCATCCATTGACCCGTCCGGCACCGCGGCTTCCAGACCATAGCCGACCTCCAGCCCGTACTTGCGGTCCTTCACGGCGACCACGAGCAGTAGCCCGTTGTCCCACCCCTTGCGGCCGACGCCCCACTCGGCGAAGCGGTCCGCCTTGTAGTCGTCGATATCCTGTTCACTTGCCGGTAGCGCGCGGCGCACCTCCACCGCCAGCTGCGGGTGGCCTGGCAGCTTGGCGAAGGTGACGTTGTTGAGGCGGTCGATCAGCGCCATCGTGGTCGGCGTCAACACGCCGGCCGAGTCCTTGACCCACTGGCGCTCAGCCGCGGCGACCGGCTGTGGGCGTGCCACCGCTAAGGCGAGGCCCCACAGCGCGATCACGACGCCGATCAGCGCCGCCAGTTTGTGCCTTGATCGCATTTTCTCCTCCTACTTGTGGGCAACATGGCGTTCGATCCGCTGCTCCGGCTGGATCCACAGCACCATCAACGCCGCGTTGATCAGGATCGTCAACGGCGGCCAGAGCAGCGCGGCGAAGATCGCCAGGAAGGCGCCCCCCACAGAGACCAGTGGCTTGTAATAATCCTTGCCGACCAGCTGATGGAACGCGTGGTTATCCTTATCGGCCTGGTTCAGGCACCGGATCAGCAGGTAAAACGCCGCATTGGTCGCGAACATGACCATTCCATAGGTCATCTCCGGCGCCGCGCTATCGATGTGGTGCTCCCCCACCCATGCGGTGACGAACGGGAACAGGCTGATCGTGAAGAGAAACCCGATATTCGCCCACAGGACCCGCCCGCTGATCTTGCGGACGATCAAAAACAGGTGATGGTGATTGTTCCAGTAGACGGCAAGGGTGAAAAACGACACGAGGTAGATCAGCAGTGAGTAGCGCAGATTCCACAGCGCGCCGAAGGTCCCGCCTTCCGGTGGCCGCAGCTCCAACACCATGATCGTGATGATGATGGCGATCACGCCATCGGTAAAGGCTTCTAGTCGACTTTTAGGCATCTTTTTTCCTCCGTTCACGCGCCCCCACGCGTCAGGTCATAGTTGGGCAAAGACAGTCTCGGCCGGTGCGACCACCATGTGGGCCCCGGGTGGTAGGGTCAGCGGCTCACGGTTGACCGCGACCAGTGTGGCGGCCGGGCGGGCTTCACGGAGTAACCCGGCGAACGGGTACACCTGCAGACTCGTGCCGACCACCACCAGCAGATCGGCAGATTGGACTGCGGCCACCGCGGCTTCGACCACCGCAGGCGCGATCGGCTCACCATACAACACGATCCCCGGGCGAATGATCCCGCCGTCCACGGCGTGTCGATCTGACCGCCGGTACGTCGCCGGGTCGACCAACTCACCACAGGTCTGGCAGTATAGGCGATCCAGTCGGCCATGGAACTCGACCACGTGCTTGGCCCCAGCGGCCGTGTGCAACCCGTCGACGTTCTGGGTGACGATCGCGCCCTTAGCGTTGGCGATCGCCGCCATGCGTGTGTGGATCACGTTCGGCCGCGCCTGAGGGTGCATCATGTTGGCGCAGACCCAGTCGTGAAACGCCTGGTGGTGCGCTTGCAGGTAATCGTATGACAGGACGTCTTCCGGGGCATCACGCCCGGCGTACAACCCGCCTTGGCTGCGGTAATCTGGGATCCCCGACGCGGTCGAGACCCCGGCGCCCGTCAGGAACGTGACGAACCGGGCCGCTTCGATCGCGGTCTTGAGTGCAAACATCGCGCCACCCCCTCTGCTTAGCGCAGCGTGTAATCCAGATCGTAGCGTTGCAAGACGTCTTGCAACGGGGTCTGGTACAGCGTCTGAAAGGCGGCCGGACTGAGGGCCTGTGTCAGCGGTAGCACGAAGGCGTTTTGGCCGTCGCCCTTACCCTGGGCGACATAGGCGCGCTGACGCGTATTGCGGTTGCGCATCTCGCTGTGCCGCAGCTCGAAGGTCTGGTTCAGCGCCAGGCGCAGCTGTCGGGCGGACAACACCGGCGGCAGGGTCGCGAACTCCGCGTTACCGGTCTCCTGGAAGCCGTGGCGCGTCAGCGTGACGTCAAAGGCCCGCCAGAGCTTGACCACCGCGCGGCGAAACGCGAACGGCGAGTCGATCGGTTTGTCGACCAGCAGCCCGTACAAGTCCGCAGCGACCGCGGCTTCATCCGGCACGGCGGCCAGCCAGTCGCCGGCGCGGCCATCGAACATCACATAGGCGTCCAGCGCCGTCAGGATCCGAAAGACGCTCAACGCGGTATCGTCATCGCCACTCAGCTTCTCGGCGAAGCCGGCGGCCAGGGCCTGCGTCACCGCCGGGGTGAACAGCCCGTGGGCCACTTGCCACGCACGGATCTGCCCGTGCAACGCCGCGTCGTACAGCGCAGTGGCCACGGCAAAGAACTGCTGGTCGACTTGGGGCTGACCGGTCGTCAGGTGAAACTGCAGCGGCGGGTAACCCGCTGTCGTCAGCTGCATGTGCAGCAACTCGTGGCTCAGCGTGTAGGCGACCGCCGTGGTATCCGTCACGCTGACCTGCAGGTGGTTGTTGCCCAGCAGCTCTTGGTGCGATTGTTCATGGGTCAGCCGGCCGCTGGCGGGGCCGCTCACGGCGACCTCGATCGGCATCGCGTAGTGCGCCTGCACGTCTGCCAAAAGTGGGTCTAGCATCTCTGGGATCATGGTCAGAAGTCCTCCTCATGGGGTTGGTGCGCGCGATACGTCGTCAGGTGTGAGACCCCGGCGCGCCGCAGCGCCCGCTTGGCGCGGTCGAATTCGGTCTGGAACTTATCGGCGGTGTGCGCATCGCTGCCCAGCGTCACCCGAGTCCCACCCAGTGCGACGTAGCGCGGGAAGACGACCTCATACAGCGCCGCGTTGCCCCAATGATAGGCGGATTTCGTGTTGAACTCAAGCGCCATGCCTTTGGCGATCACCAGGCGCAAGATGTCATCGAGTTGCGCCCCGGCCCACGCGATCAACGCGTCCGGCCCGATATCCAGCACCCGCAGCCCGTAGTCAAAATGGGCCAGCACATCCGCGTAGTCCACGGCCTGCAGCCCGGCCAACATCGTGCGATAATACGCCTGCACGTGGGTCTTCGGATCGCGGTCAAGAAAGACCGGATCCTGGTAGTCATGCGCGCCATCGTGATGAAAACTCAGCAGCGTCAAGTCGTAGTCGTGACCCGTCACATACGCCCGGATCGCCGCCGCGCGCGGGGCGTAGTAGCCGACCTCAACGCCACGCAGCAGCTGGTTGGGGTAATGTGCCTTCAACGCCTTGAGTTTGGCCACATAGGCCGCATAATCCGGGGCGTCGTCTTGCCCCGCGTCGTCGGGGTTCGCCATCTCCAGGTGCTCGGTCGTGACGAACGGCTGGTGCGTCTGCGCCAGGTAGGCCTCGAACTCGGCGGTCGAATCGAAGGAAAAATAGGTGTGCACGTGCTGATCGTAATAGGTCATGGGCCGCTTCCTTTCCGGTTTCGTGCTATCCTAAGAGTAACCATATTTAGGAAGCGATTCAATGGAAATCCATGTTCCAACGACTGATGGCTACCTCGCAGACCGCTTCGGCAAGTACGCCGAGCCCACCGACCTGCACGCGGCCCACCCCAAGCGCAGTTTTCCGCTGACGATCACCGACGCACCAGCCGACACGCAGGGGTTCGCGCTTCAGCTGATCGACTACGACGCAGTGCCGGTGTCCGGGTTCCCGTGGATCCACTGGGTCGCCGCGAACCTGCCCGCGACGGTCACGACAGTGCCAGAAGACGCCAGCCGCACCGACGCCGTCCCGATGCTTCAGGGGCGCAACAGCAACGCAGGCAGCCTGATCCACCACCCGGACCCACAAGTGGCGACCGGCTACGTCGGCCCGCAGCCGCCCAACGCCGATCATGCCTACACCCTGACCGTCTTCGCGCTGGATGCACCCCTGCCGCTAGCGCCAGGGTTTTGGCTGTCCGAGATGCGCCACGCAATGGCCGGCCACATCCTCGCCACTGCCAGCGTGGACCTCTGGTCGCGCGCCTGACCGTGTCACGTCAGGTGTCAGTGTGCGATCAGGTGTGATAGATTAGAGGCTAACGTCTAAGTTCGGAGGCCTGATCATGCACCCTCGCGCCAAACGCACCATCGCCATCTTGATCTTCAGTGAGTTCCTGATCTGTCTGGGCATGAGTCTGATCTTCCCGGTCATGCCGTTCATCAAAAACGACCTGCACCTGTCTGCCACGGATATGGGGATCATGTCGTCCCTGTACGCGTTGACCCAGTTCATCGCGTCGCCGCTGGTCGGCCGGCTGTCGGACCGGATCGGGCGCAAGCCGCTGCTGCTTGGCGGGTTGGCCCTGTTCGCCTTATCCGAAGTGCTCTTCGCGCTGACCAACCAGCTGGCGATGTTCGACCTCTCGCGAATCATCGGGGGTCTATCCGCCGGCATGTTCGTGCCGACCGCCCAGGCCCTGGCCGCAGACGTCACCGACCTGCGCCACCGCGCCAAGGTGATCGGCTGGCTCTCCGCCGCTTTTTCCGGTGGCCTGATCCTCGGCCCGGGGCTCGGCGGCCTGCTGGCGCAGTCCGGCTACAAGGTGCCGTTTTGGGTCGCCGCCGGCCTAGGGCTGGCGGGGTTACTGGCGACCACGGTCTGGCTCCCCGCTGACCACCGGCCCACCCAGGCGCCGCGATCGGGTGCAGTTCAGCCGACGGCGACCGACTGGCGCGCGGTCCTTGGCGGCCCGATGCTGATGCTGTTCGTGCTGATCCTCGTGTCGAGCTTCGGCCTGCAGGGATTCGAGAGCATCTACAGCATCTTCGTCAATGAGGTCTTCGGGTTCACGCTCAGCGATATCGCACTGGTGTTGACACTCAATGGGGTCATCTCGCTGATTGCGCAGGTGCTGTTCTTCGACCGCCTGGTGCAGGCGCTGACAGAGGTGCGGCTGATCCGCATCGCCTTTGCCGCCTCCGCGCTGGCTGTACTGTGGCTGATGTTCACCCACAACAAAGTGAGCGTGATGGTCGCCACCCTGATCGCCTTCACCGCCTTTGACCTACTGCGCCCAGCGATCACGACACTACTGACCAAGCAGGGCCGTGAGCACCAAGGCGTAATCAACGGGCTCAACATGTCGCTGACCTCCGTCGGCAACATTGCCGGACCACTCATCTCAAGCGCGCTGCTCGATTGGAATTACCACATCCCGTACGCGGTCGTCGTGGCTTTTCTCGCCGCGAGCTTCATCTTGAGCGACCGTATCCGCGCCGTTCCGACCCACTGACCCCCAAATCAGCGGCTGAGCCATCAACCAGTTTTGGCCCAGCCCATAAAGCACGGCCCCGTGAACTCCCTGAACTGAGGGGTGGGCTATACTCCTACCTAGGTAGACAAGCAAATAATTAAAGCTTGCCTTCTTAGGAAGGAGTTTTTTTATGGGCCGGATAGGTTCAAGATACACGCCCGAAGAGAAACTGTTCTACATTGGTTTGGTTAATGAGGGCGGCTGGAGTTCACAGGCAGTGGAAAGGATACACGGTATCGATCACCACCAGGTCAACCAGTGGTTAGAACGTTACGCAGCTGATGGGATGGATGGTCTTAAGTCCAGGCATACTAACCAACAGTATTCTCGGGAGTTCAAGCTAGAAGTCGTGCAGAAGTACCTAGCCGGTAACACATCTTTTCGGCAGCTGGCTGTTGCCTACGGCATTCCGGGTAAAACCGTCATCAGTCAATGGGTATCCCTGTATACTAGTGGTAAATCACTACAAGCCACTGGGAGGGCCAAGCCAATGAAGGATGGACGCAAGACTACGCAGCTCGAACGTATCGAGATCGCACAATGGACCATCGCCAACGAACACGACTACGTCGCCGCAACCCAGCGGTTCAACGTTTCGTATGGACAGGTTTATGCATGGGTCAAAAAGTTCAAGCAAGGTGGTGAGTCCGCCCTCGCAGACCGCCGCGGTAAGGCGAAGGAAGATAATAGTCAGCTCACTGAAGTAGAGCGTTTGAAGCTCGAGAACAAGCGACTACAGGCACGATTAACCCGTGTGTCAACGGAGGTCGCAGTGTTAAAAAAACTCCAAGAACTGGAAAGAGGGAATGTCGATCAGACAGGCAATATCAGGCCATTCAGCAACTCGCGCAAGAAGTGAATCCCGACTCCGGTCAGCTTTATGGCATCAGTGAGACATGCCGGTTTCTGGGTATCTCGCGTGCAGCGTACTACAAGTGGACGCATCGTAAGGTGACGGCCCATGAACGGGAGAACCAGGCTATTCTGGCCTACATCGTGACCCTTGAGGAAAAGCATCACTATGTCTTCGGGGTCAAACGGCTCGTGACGTATATCAATAAGGAAACACCCTATCACGTGAGTCACGGTCGTGTCCGCAGGCTCATGCGTCAGGGACGGATTCGAGCCTCTATCCGTGTAGCGAAGCACGATCGCAGAGCCGAGAGGAAGGAGTTCCTCCTAGCCAACAAGCTGTACACCGTCGATGCGGGGCATGCCTTCCACCCTAGCGCGGCCAACAAAGTCTGGGTGACCGACTGTTCCGAGCTCACTTACGGTCAAGATGGTAGACAGAAACTGCGGCTTAGTGCCGTGAAGGATCTCTATGATCACAGCGTGATCGCCTGGTGTGTGGCACCGAGCGAAACCGCGGCGCTTACCACCAAGACGATTAAGCTGGCCATCAAGAGCAACAATGGCATCAGGCCAGAAATTACGCATAGTGACCAAGGATCCGCGTACACCGGGCGCACCTACAACACGTGCTTAGCAGGTGAAGGAATTATCCACAGCATGTCGCGGCCGGGCACTCCTGGCGATAATAGCCCAATGGAGAGCCTGTGGAGCCATCTTAAGGTTGAGTGGTTCGCCTTTGAGCACTGCTTGTCCGAGCTTGAGATGATGAAGAGTATCGAAGCGGCAATCAACTGGTATAACTACGAACGCCGCCAAGAAACACTAAACGGCATGACCCCGATGGAATATCGGAATCATGCCGTAAGGAAAACTGCATAGGCACTTTAATTATTTGACCTGTCTACTTGACGCGGACCAGCGCCGGGTGACACGGGGCCGTGCTCATATGGCTTGCGTTACCCAGTCGAACGCCGTGAGTGATGGGCAGACCTGCGTTAGATTGACTCACTGCGGCCTCCGCTATCGCCGGACGGAAGCATGGGCCTTACTGCGGCGTCCGGCATCGCCGGACGGAAGCATGTTCCTAGCTGCGGCCTTCGCTATCACCGGGCGGAAGCGTGGGCGTCGCGCCTGGCGCGTCCGAGTCTGGAATCGTCGCGCGTCATTCTTGGGCCGTTCATGATCTCTTGGCCCTATTCGTGTCATCGCGCATCCGGACCCGCGTCGCGATCAGTGATGCTGGACCCGCCAAGCCCGCAAGCGCACCGCCAACTGCGGCCAAAAGGCCCAGAGCACGCCCAGTGCCAGAACGATCAGCGGTGCCTGGATGCTGTTCCCCAGGACGAACCGCCCATGTTGATCCGTGCCAAGAAACGTCCCGAATGCGACAACCATTCCGATAGCGACCACCAGTGGGCGCAACCGTGGCAAGATGAGTGCCTGCCCGTCTTGTTCTAACGACAACTGCGTGTAACTCCACGCCCCCAGGATCAGCAGCGCAATGGTCATGATCACGTACCCGATCATCAGCGGCCAGTACGCCCAAAGCGGTTGTGCGAGCGAGGCCCACGATAACGACGCCGTCCCCTGCGTCAGTTGTCCCCACACGGTCGACAGCCCCTGCACAGTCTGATCGGCCACGACCACCGTCGCCACTGCCAGCGCCGCCAACAGCCACACCCGCCCACAGAGCATCCCGAACAGGAGCCCCGTGGTGAATCCGAGGGCGGCTAACGCCGTGTTATAAAGCGTCAGGCCAAGCACCATCGACCCCGACAAGTTCAGGTAATGCGCGGGGATCAGCAGGTGTAGCCCAAGCGCCGCCAGGCCATTCACCGCGATAGTCCCGCCGATCACAAGCCCCAGATAGCCGCCAGTGCGCGTCCAAAAAATGCGCCTGCGGGTGAACCGCGTCGCCATCAGGAACCGGTCGAACCGACCGAAGTGGTCCCACGCACTGACCACGAGCCCCAGCAGGAAAAGCCCGAGCAGATAAAACAGATCGATGGTCAGTGGCCCATTCGCCACGCCAGTTGGCAAGAGCGCGTGGTCGACCGCCTCTTCCCCGTAGTTCTGGTAGAACATCAGCCAGTGATCCTTATACGCCCGGTACGTTTGCTCACCGGTCTGTCGGTCCTTGTCCGGCTTGGCCCGGTCGCGGGCGAACGCCTGGGGGGTCATCATCGATGTGCGCAGGTCATTATATTGGCTCGCCCCCGACCGGACCACATTGCCCGTGTACAGCAGCATCAGCAGCGCGGCCACCAGCCACAACCAGCGGTGGCGCCGCCAGATCAATCGTGTCGCCATCCTATCGCTCCCCTTCCATTCGACTGAATTCGCTTCTGAAAATATCGGTCAGATCCAGCGGCAACGGCGCCATCAGCACCGGTGCCAGCGCCTCGATCTGCGCCTGCACGGCCGGCGTGTAATCGCGAAACAACACCTCGACCACTCGGCCGCGCACACTCAGCACCTGGCCGAGTTCTCGCACGACTGACGGGATCCCGTCTTGGGTGAACACCAGCTGAAGTTTGACCGCCTTGGCGCGCAAGTCCTCCAGCTGATAATCGTGGCTGATCGTGTTGCGGCGTAGGAACAAGATCCGATCCGCCAATCCATCCAGCTCGATCAGATTGTGCGACGCGATCAAGAACCCCCGCCGCCCTTCCGCGACCTCGCTGATCACAAGACCGACGATCGCCTCACGGACGAACAGGTCTAGCCCATCGAACGGCTCATCGAGTAGCATCAGCGGCGCATTGGACGCCAGCGTCAAGAGCATCACGACCAACGCCTGATAGCCCTTGGAGAGCTCCCGGTAGCGCTGCCCCAACTTCAGCCCATGGTCGGCCGCCATCGACGCGAACCGCCGGCGGTCGAACGCCGGGTAGGCCTCGGCGTAAAACGCGACCAGCGCTGCCAGGGTGTAGCGCCCAAAAAACGTCTGGGTCGGGTCGATGTAGATCAGCGACTCGCGGCGCGCCGGGTGGGCGTCGAGCGACTCCCCATCGAGCAGCAGCGCCCCACCGTCTGGTCGGTACTGGTTCACCAAGGTGCGCATCAGTGTCGTTTTCCCAGCGCCGTTTTGGCCCACCAGCCCGATGATCTCGCCTGGTGCCCAAGTGAAGCTGATGTCTTGCAACACCACCTGCCCAGACACTTGCTTGCGCAGATTCTGTACTGTCAGTTTCATTCCTGCTCCTCCTCCAACCACGCCCGCAACTGGGCCGTCGTGACACCCGCTGCCCTGGCCGCGACCACCGCCTCATCGAACCGCTGACGCAGCTGCGCCACTGCCGCGGCGGCCGGCGGCTGATCCGCCGCGATGAACGACCCCAGCCCGGGACGCACGATCACGACTTGATCGAGTTCTAGCTGCTTATACGCCTTGGCGACCGTGTTCGGGTTCAACCGGACCTGCTTGGCCATCTCCCGCACTGAAGGCAGCTTCTCTCCTGGGCGCAGGACCCCTGAGACGACTTGCTGCTTGATCTGAAGCACCAGCCGTTCGTAGTAGGCGAGATGCGTAAAACGCGCGTCATCCATGAGTGCACCGTCCTTTCGTATTACGTGTACTATTATACGTAATACACCGCAATGTGCAACCCCCCCAGCCGCATTGCGCGTGCACGCGCAAGTTTTGTTAGCCGCGCTTAACAAATACATTGCCCGATTTCAAAAAATCCAGTATACTATCTTTAGGATAGTTAGATAACCCTAAAAATTTGGAGGCTCTTATGTTACAACTCAAGAACCTCACCGTTGCTTACGATGACACACCAGTCTTCACTGATGTTGCCGTGAACTTTGACGCAGGCAAAATTACTGGGATCATCGGACCAAACGGTGCAGGTAAATCCACGATGATCAAGGCCATGCTGGGCTTGATCAAACCCCTGAGCGGGACTGCAACGTACAACGGCCAGCCGCTGCGCGACCAGCAAAAGCGCATCGCGTATGTCGAACAGCGCAAGGACCTCGACCTCACCTTTCCGATCAACGTCTTCGACGTTGTCCTGACCGGCACTTACGGTCAGCTGGGCCTTTTTCGGAGCCCGGGCAAGGCGGAGCGGACCGCCGCGTATGAGGCGTTGGCCCAGGTCGAGCTGACCGGCTTCGCCCCGCGGCAGATCGGCAGCCTCTCTGGCGGCCAGCTCCAGCGGGTCTTCGTCGCCCGGGCGATCGTGCAGCAAGCCGACATCATCATCCTGGATGAGCCCTTCGTCGGGATCGACTTACAGAGCGAAACGGCGATCATGACCATCCTCAAGGCCTGGCGCGATGCCGGCAAGACGATCATCGTCGTGCACCACGACCTGAACAAGGTCTCACGCTACTTCGATGATCTGGTCGTGATGAACCATGGCATCATCGACTTTGGGCCAGTCGCGCAGACATACTCCGCGGCCAACATCGAACAGGCCTTCAGCGCGGATCTGTCCGCCGTCTTGTTCGACGCAAAGGAGGGGCAAGCATGAGCACACTGACCGAATTCTTCACCGCGCTTGGCCGGTATGACTTCCTCCAAAGCGCTTTGATCACCGCGATCATGGTCGGCATCATGTCCGGCGTGATCGGCAGCTTCATCATCCTGCGCGGGATGTCGCTGATGGGCGATGCGATCTCCCACGCGGTGCTGCCCGGCGTGGCCGTCGCCTACATGCTCGGGATCAATGTACTGATCGGCGCGAGCGTCTTCGGCATCCTCGCCGCCTTGCTGATCGGCTTCGTCGCCGCACACAGCAAGATCAAGACCGACACCTCGATCGGGGTGGTGTTCTCCGCGTTTTACGCCCTCGGGTTCATTCTGATCTCGATGGCCGAAAGCGCGACGAACCTACACCACATCCTGTTCGGGAACATCCTCGCCGTCAGCGATAGCGACATTATGACCACCGCGGTCGTGCTGGGGATCGTGATCCTGTTCGTCGTCGGCTTCTACAAGGAGCTTCTGATCACCTCCTTTGACGAGACCTACGCCCGCACCTATGGCCTGCATGCCCAGCTCCTGCATTACGGGCTGATGCTGGTGTTGACCCTGGTCACCGTGTCGGCGCTGCAGACCGTCGGCATCATCTTGGTCGTTGCGATGCTGATCACCCCGGCAGCGACCGCGTTCCTCTGGACCGACAAGCTCAGTACGATGCTGGTGATGGCAGCCGGCGTCGGCGTGATCTCCGCGATCGTCGGGCTGTACTTCAGCTACACCTTCAACTGGGCATCGGGCCCGGCGATCGTGATCGTCGCGGCGGCCTTGTTCGCCATCTCATTCGCTATTTCCCCAAAGCAAGGCTTCCTGCCCAAACGCAAGTAACCACACGGAGGAGAGACTCACACCATGAAAAAGTTGATCATCACCTTGGCCGCAGTGCTGGCCTTCATCGGCGGCGTCTACTGGTTCATCAGCCACCGCACCACGCGTAGCGACAGTCCCGCAGACACCCAGAAGTTACGCGTCGTGACCACCAACTCGATCCTAGAGGACCTAGTCGCCAACGTTGGCGGCGACCAGATCGAACTCTACAGCATCGTGCAGCGCGGCACCGACCCGCACGAGTACGAGCCGCGCCCCTCTGACATTCAGGCCGCGACCGAAGCCGACGTGCTGTTTCACAACGGCCTGAACCTGGAGACCGGCGGCAACGGCTGGTTCAAGAAGCTCGTCGAGACCAGTCACAAGGCCTTCGACCGAGACGTTTTCGCCGCTAGCGCCGGGGTCAAGGCCCAGCACCTGACCACCAACGTCAACGAGGAAGACCCGCACGCGTGGCTCGACCTCGCCAACGGGATCCAGTACGTCCGCACCATCACCAAGGTGCTCAAGCAAAAAGACCCCAAAAACGCCAGCACCTACCAGCACAACGCGGACACCTACATCGCCAAGCTCCAGACCCTGCACAAGACCGCGCAGGCCAAGTTCCTGGACATTCCGGAGAAGCAGCGCTTGCTCGTGACCTCTGAAGGGGCCTTCAAGTACTTCAGCAAGGCGTACCATGTAACTCCCGCCTACATCTGGGAGATCAATACCGAGGCGCAAGGCACGCCGGAACAGATGAAAGCGGTGTTGGCCAAGATCGCCGCCTCTGACGTGCGCGCGCTGTTCGTCGAGAGTTCGGTCTCGCCGAAATCGATGAACAAAGTCGCCAAAGAGACGGGCCTGAAGGTCTACTCGAAGATCTTCACCGACTCGCTGGCCAAGAAGGGCACGACCGGCGACACTTACTACAGCATGATGAAGTGGAACCTCGACAAGATCCACGACGGGCTGGCCCAGTAGCCGCCCCAACCAACTAGGCTGCGCCATCAAGCCGGTTTAACCCGGCATATTAGCAGACCAGCCCCGTGAAACCCCCAAGTTCGGGTTTCACGGGGCCGTTTGCTTTGCCCGTTCGAATGCCGTGAGCGATAGCCATGCGCGAGACTGGGCGTCGCCTGCTGGCGCGGATCATTCTGGCATCGTCGCGCGTCATTCTGGGACCGGTCGCGATGTCTTGGCGCTTTTTTCCAGCGCCGCAAGGGCGTCTCTAGCGGTGCGCGGGGCCGGTAGCCCCGCCGCGCTTCGGCGTCGGGGGGAACGTCGCCACGAAGGCTGCCCCGTGCGGCAAGACGTCCTGCACCGTCAGCCGCCCACGGTGGGCCTGCACGATCCACTGGGCGATGGCGAGCCCCAGCCCACTGCCACCTGTCTGGCGGCTGCGCGACTGGTCCTCGCGGTAGAAGCGGTCGAAGATCCGCGCCTTGGCGTCGGCGGCGATCGTCTGCCCCGAGTTGCCCACGGTCAGTTGCCAGCCGTTCCCCACGCTCACGGTCACCCAGATCGACTCCCCCTCAGTGGTGTACTTGAAGGCGTTGTCCAGCAAGATCACCACCAGCTGCTGGAGCCGCTGCGCATCAACGACCACCGCGACATCGGTCGGCGGCAGAGTCACCGTCAAGACGCGCTTTTGGCCAGGCGCGATCTCTTGGTACGGCTTCACCACCGGGGCCAAGGCCGCCGCCAGCGACTGCCGCTCGGGCACGACCTCGATCGCGCCGGCATCGCTTTGCGCGATGGTCAGCAGGTCGGCCGTCAGCCGACGCAGCCGCTTCACCGAGCTGAGCGTCGTTGCGATCGTTTCACTTTGGGCGACCACCGTGTCCCCGGGGTGCGTCAGGATCTGCTCCTGCTGGCTCTGGATCACGGCCAGCGGTGCGCGCAGCTCATGGGCTGCATCTGCCACGAAACGCTGCTGGTTTTGCCACGCCACCAGGATCGGCCGCATCCCCCGCCGCGCCAGCCACCAGGCCAGCCCCAGCGACAGCAGGAAGAACACGCCCACCGTCAACAGCAGGACCTGCCGAAACGACGCGATCGCGGCGATCTGTGGCCCGATGTTCACCAAGATCAGGACATAGGTCCCGTTCAAGGCGGGATCGGCGGTCCGAGCGGTCAGGTGCACGAGCAGCGTCCGGTACGTCCCCCCAGTGGTCGTGACCGTCTGCAGCGTGTTGACCTGCGACTTGTGGAGCTTCAGTGTGCTGAAATACCCATAGAACCGGTCACCCAGCATCTCGGCGTTGGTGATCTTGCCTGAGTCGTCAAACGCCACCAGGTTGGCGGCAGCGGTCGGGCTCCCACCGTCACCTGGCGGCGGATCGCCAGCACCGGTCGCGGCCGCGCCTCGGGTCAGCGTCGGTTTGAGCGCCCGTAGCCCTTGATCGACGTCCTGATACACCGCCCGCTCGTAGCTGACCGCGACGACCACGCCAAGGATGACGAACATCAGGGTGAAACTCAGCACCTGCCCCCAAAACAGGCGACGGCGCGTTTTTTTGATGGCCTCATTTGGTTTCATCTTGGCCCTCCGGTTGTAAGATGTAGCCCACGTTGCGGATCGTCTTGATCAGCCGGTCGGCACCGCTGGGCTTGAGCTGCTTGCGCATGTTCGACATATAGACCTCCACCACCGTGAGGGCAGTATCCGAATCGAGCCCCCAGAGCCGATCGAAGATCTGAGCCTTCGTGATGATGATGTTTTGGTTCTGCATCAGATACACCAGGAGATCGAAGGCCTTACCGGTCAGCGTGACCGGCTGACCCGCCGCCTCAGCCTGACGGCGCTCGGGCCACACCTGAAGGGGCCCGGCCGTGAGCACCGCGTCTTCCGCCAGGCGCCCACCCCGCCGAAGCAAGGCCTTCAGGCGCATCTGTAACTCCTCGCGGTGGAACGGCTTGGTCAGATAGTCATCAGCACCGCTGTTGAACCCACGCATCTTATCCGCGATCGTCCCCCGCGCGGTCAGGATCAATACCGGGGTGTCGATGCCATCCGCGCGCAGCGCCTTGAGCACCTCAAACCCGTTGAGTTCAGGGAGCATGATGTCTAAGACGATCACGTCATAGACGCCGGTCCCCGCCATCGTCAAGCCGGCGCGACCGCTCAGACTGACGTCGGCGGTCGCGAACGCAGTCACTGCGGTCTGCATATCTTGGCTCAAGACTGGATCGTCTTCAATGATCAGGATCTTAGGTTGGGTCACAAGGCATCCACTCCTTCGAGGATTCGATTAATCCCATGCTACCGCATGTTGCCCAGAATATATAGTCAGCGCCCCTGCGGTTTAAGCTTCGTTTATGCTTGCCGGGCTATGCTGATGATAATCCAGAAAGGAGGCGACCTCTTGGCGCTCAAACTCAAGCAATTCATTCAATTCGGCCTCGTCGGCGGGCTGAACACCCTGCTGACTTATCTCCTCTATTTGGCCTTGTACCGGCCCCTGACCCCGACCCTGGCCATGGCGATCGGCTATGGTGCCACCTCACTGCTCGGGCTGGCGCTCAACCACCGGGTGTTCAAGGCGACAGCCACCACCCCGGCGATCGTCGGCCGCTATTACAGCACCTATGCGTTCACCTGGCTGCTGAGCGTCGGGCTGACCACGCTGTGGACCACCGGGTTCGCAGGGGCTACCCCCTTAGCCCCCGCATTCAGCCTGATGGTCACCATCCCGGTCAACTTCTTGTTGAGCAAGTACTGGATATTCAATGAAAAAGGAGTCGTGCCCCATGCAAAAAATTAAATCACGCCACCTTGACTGGTGGCTCGTCGGGATCCTCGGGTTAGCCACCTTCCTCTACGCCTGGAAAATCTGGGCGGCCGGCAGCGCGAATTCGTATTATACCGCCGCCATCACCAGCATGGTCCAGAGCTGGTCTAACTTCTGGTATGGGGCCTTCGATCCCGCGGGCTTCATCACCGTTGACAAACCCCCGATCGCGCTGTGGTTCATGGCAATCTCAGCCAAGCTTTTCGGAATCCACGGCTGGTCGATCGTGTTGCCCTCCGTCCTGTTTGGCATCGGCTCCGTCGGTCTGATGTACGCGATGGTCAAGCCCCGCTTTGGTGCCTGGGCCGGGCGCCTGTCCGCCTTAGTCATGACCCTGACCCCGATCGTCGTCGCCGATTCACGCACCAACAATATGGATGCCACGCTGATCTTTTTCCTCCTGCTGGCCAGCTTCCTACTGATGCGCGCCGTCAGTCGGCACCGCACTTGGCTGGTCGCCGTCAGCTTCGCCCTCATCGGCGTCGCCTTCAACATCAAGATGATGCAAGCATTCATGATCCTGCCGGCCATGTACGTCTTCTACTGGCTGGCGTCTAACGTCAAGTGGCAGCGCAAGCTAGTGACACTGGTCATCGCGACTGCCGCCCTGGCCGGGTTCACGCTCGCCTACCCGCTCGCCGTTGATAGCACCAGCGCCAGCAGCCGCCCTTACATCGGGAGCTCGCAGACTAATTCCCTCCTAGAACTCGCCTTCGGCTACAACGGGACCGAGCGCCTGCTGGGTCAGACTACCGGGACGGGCGCCGCCTTCGCCGGTATGGGCAAAAACACCCAGCAGCAAGCCGGTGGCACCACCGGCAACAACGGCGGTGGCACCCCGCCGTCTGGGACCACTGGCAACAACGGCGGTGGCACCCCGCCGTCTGGGACCACCGGCAACACTGGCGGTGGCACCCCGCCTTCCGGGACCACCGGCAATAACGGCGGCACCGCTGGGGGTCAAGCCGGCACCACCGGCGCCCCTACGCAAGGTGGCGGTCAGCCCGGTGGCACTGGTCAAGGTGGCCCCGGGGGGAACGGCCAAGGCGGCAACAACGCCTTTGCGATCGGCACCGCGGGTCCGCTACGCCTGCTTCAATCTGACCTCGGGCCACAGATCAGCTGGCTGGCCCCTGTCGCCCTGATCGGCCTGATCAGCGCCTTCGCCTACTTCCTCGACCGCAAGAAGCGGTGGTACCAGACCACCGAACAGCAGAACCATCTGCTGTTTTGGGCGGCGTGGCTCGTGCCTGTCGCCGGCTTCTTCTCCATCGCCAGCTTCTTCCACCCTTACTACATGATCATGCTGGCGCCACCGTTAGCCGCCCTGTCTGGGATCGGGCTCGTCACGATGTTCCGTCAGTTCCAGCGCTCCCTTAAGCATTGGACTGGCTGGTTGCTCCCGATCGCCTTCACGCTAACGATGGCACTCCAGGTCTGGTATGTCAGCCTGGTCTACACTTGGCAACCATGGGCGCTCGCTGCGATCAGCCTGGCCGCCCTCGCCGCAATGTTTGGCCTGCGCACCCATCGACTGCGCCGGGCCGGGATCGCCATCACCCTGGCGACACTCCTAGCCGCACCGGGCTGGTGGGCGCTGACGCCGACCTTGGCCGGCGAGTCTTCCGCCATTCCGTACGCCAGCCCGACGTTGCTGCAACAAGGCAGCCAGGGGGGTGATATGGCCGGGAGCGTCGATAGCGGCCTGCTGAGTTACATTCAGCAACGCGTCGGGTCCGCGACCTACCTGTTCGCCACCAGCGACGCCAACTCCGCTGCCCCGTACATCATCAAGACTGGCAAAGCCGTCATGGCGACCGGTGGTTACAACGGCACCGATCCAGCGATCACGCTGAAACAGTTCAAGCAGCTGGTCAAGAACGGGGAGATCAAGTTCTACCTCGCCAGCCAACGCGCCGGGAGCAACGACGCCATCGCCAAGTGGGTCCAAAAAGTCGGTAAGAAAATAGCTAGCAGCAAGTACAACACCACGACCACGACTAACTCAACAGGTGGCAACATGATCACTGGTGGTATGGGCGGTGGCATGGGTGGCGGCACCCTGTATCAGCTTACCGCAAGCATGGTCGATTGACCGAAAGGAGCGGATCACATGCACACACTGTCAACGCAACCCCTAATTTCGATCGTTTTGCCCGTCTTCAACGAAGCCGCCGGGATTCAGACGACGATCGCGACGCTTGAACACTTCGTCTCGGTCCAACCCGAGCGCTTCGAGCTGATCTTTGTCGACGACGGCTCCACCGATGACTCCCTCGCGCAGCTCCAAGCTGCCCGGCAGCACAACCCCAACCTCAAGATCGTGCAGTTCGCCCGCAACTTCGGGCACCAGCTCGCGATCAGTGCCGGGCTCCGTGAAGCACACGGGGACGCCGTCATTGTCATGGACGCCGACCTCCAAGACCCGCCCAGCGTGATCCCGAGCATGATCGCCAAGTGGCAGGCCGGCGCCGCCGTCGTCTACGGCCAGCGCCGGCACCGTAGCGGGGAGACCTGGTTCAAAAAGGCCAGCGCTGCCGCATTTTACCGGCTCCTCAAGGCCATGACCAACACCGACATCCCTGTGGACACCGGCGACTTTCGCCTAATGGACCGCCGGGTCGTCAACGTCCTCAAGTCGATGAACGAGTCGGACCCCTACGTTCGGGGCATGGTCGCCTGGGTCGGCTTCGACCAGACCAGCGTCTTGTACGACCGGCAGGACCGGACCGCCGGCGAGTCCAAGTATCCGCTACGCCAGATGATCCGCCTCGCCATGAATGGGCTCACCAGCTTTTCGACGGTCCCACTCGCCCTGGCCAACTGGCTGGCAGGTAGCTTTGGCCTCACCGCCGCCTTGATCCTGCTGGGCAACGGCCTAGCCGGCACCGTGACAACACTCACTTGGCTGTTGGTCAGCCTGTTCATCATCGGCGCAGGCATCACCGCGACCATCGGGATCATGGGCAGCTACCTCGGCCGGGTCTTCACCGCATCGCGCCGCCGACCGGCCTACGTGATCCAGGCCACCTATGGGTTCGAACACCCGGTCGCGCGGCCGGCCACCCGCCAAATGATGCAGGGCTGACGGCGGGCATCCCCCCAGTTTTCACCACCCGCTCGGCTTGATCAGCTGTATACTGAAGGCGCAGCGCGAGGGCGCCTCGCGCTGCACACCACCTTCATCTGAACCATTTGGCCATTCAGCCGGTAACGCAACTAGTCGCGCATCGCGCGCCCACTAGCCGAGATGACCGATCTGCCCGACCCGACACACACCATTGTCCATTCCAGTCGGCGATCTGCCACGGCCGCCCACTAGAGACACTAAAAACGGCTTGATATGGCGAACATTCACCATATCGAGCCGTTTTTGGTGCCGTTTTTGGGCGATCAAGTCACTTCGCCACTTGAAGCGCCAATGCGAGCCCCAAGCCCTCGGCGTAGCGCTGCAACGTCGGCAAGCTCGGCAGCGTGTCGACGCGCTCGATCTTGGCCAGTTGTGCGACGGTCACCCCCATGCGTGCTGCCAGCGCCGCCGCTGACAGCCCCTGCAAAAATCGCTGGGCGTGCAACTGCGCCAACGCATCAAGGATCAGGCGGTCGGCGGCACTGAGCCGCGGGACCCGCATGCGCAGCCGCTGCCAGTCCACCGGCGCTGACGCCGACTGGTGCCGATCCGCGACGACCTGCTGGGCAGCGCGGTCGATCTCGCGACTATCGCGGTAGTCGACACTACCCGCCACGCGGTACCCACCTTGCGCCGGCACCACGTAGAGGAGGTCATGGGGGCTGGGGCGAAGCAGGATCAGCAACTGATGCGCATAAGTCCGGTATTTGATCTGTGGGCCCTCGACCCGCGGTCCCGCCGTGCTCAGCACATCCAACAACAAGCGTGTCCGCTGAAGCTGCTGGTACTGCTTTGGCGTCGGCGCCAGCGCTGCTTGGGTCAGCTGCCGCGCGACCTGAGACGCAACGGTCACCGGGATCACTCAGCGCCTCCCAGCTCGCAGACCAGCTCGTGCACACCTGGCTGCAGCGCCGCGTACAAGTCGACCGTCTGCCACGGTCGCCCGGCGATCAAGAGCTGCTCGAGCACCACCTTTTGGTACAGGCCGACGATCAGCGTCGCCCATGTCTCCGCCTTGGCCTCCGGCATCGTGAACGGCTGCCCGAGTGCCTGCAACGCGGTCGCTAGGCTCGCGCGTAGTTGGTGGTCCCGCGTTGCGCACCACTCGACTTGGGCGTCACGCAGCTGTGGTCGCTCGCGGATCAAGATCAGGATCGTCTCGTAGACCGCTGGCGTCATCATCGTCTGCCACCAGCACGCCAGCCCGGCCAGCACCTGCTGCTCCAAGGCTTGCGGCGTCTGCGGCGCACTGAAGCGCCAGGCGTCGGGCAGAGGCCAATCCGCGCCCGCGGCGATGATCGCATCGAGGATCTCTCGTTTACCGCGCTTGAAATAGTAATACAACAGGCCTTCACTCCCGCGAAAGGCGGCGTTGATCTGCCGCGTCGTGGTCGCTTGATAGCCTTGCCGGGCAAACAATTGCCGGGCGACCGCCAGGATACTGGCCCGCTGTTCAGAACGGATCGATTCACTATTGGTCATGTCGCTCCCTTCTGGTCACCGAGTGGGGGCGTGAGGCGGCATCAAGCCGGGCTTGACCGCCAAAAAAGCGGAAAGGCGCACGCCCCTCCGCTCAGTGACCTGATCAGGCTGGATCACGCAAGACGTGATCTCCTGACTGGGTGAGAAAGTTCTTCCGGTGCGCTACTCGCGGACGACAAGGACAGAGATATTCGCATGCTTGACCATGTAAGTGGCCTGGCTGCCAAAATGCTTCGCCAGCCCCTTCTTCGCCTCGGCGCCGATGATCAAGAGGTCTGGTTGGACCTTCGGGATGATCACCTTCACGATCGTCTCCCCAGGGTCGCCTTCGCCGATGATCGCGCGAACACTTGCGATCCCCGCCTGCTTAGCCAACTGGCAGTACTCGTTGAGGTGTCGTTCCAGCGCGTCACGTTCACCGTGCACGTAATCCTTGGTCATGGCCTGATACACATTCATCTCATCGGATTCGAGGATGCTTGCGATGATCAGCTCGGCCCCATCCGCTTTGGCGCGGTGGATCGCGTACTGGAACGCAGCTAACGCGTCCGCCGAGTCATCGACGCCGACTAAGATCTTCTTGAACTCATCTGCCATTATTCTGCCTCCTTGTTCGCCAACTCAGCGGCGGCTTCCCGTTCGGCCAAGCGCTTGTCGCCTCGATACAGGTCGGCCATGCACCAAGCCAGTAGCGCCAGGATCAAGAGGATCGCGATATACGCGGCGATGTGTGCGCCTTGGACCGCGCCTGCACTGGCGTTATCGCCAAGGAAAGCGGCGAAGGAATCCGGCAGGTTGAGCAGGTTGAGGAACGTCAACCCGATCACAGAGATCCACCCGCAGACTTTGACCCAAGTAGAGTTCTTGAACCGCTTGCCCATCTCGGCCTTGCTGTCGGTCAGCATCAGCAGGGGCAGCATGGAGAACGGCAGGGCGAAGGCCAGGAAGACCTGCGAGTTGTTCATCAGGGTGTTCAGGGCCTCATGCTGGTCGACCTTATTCATCCCACTGGTCATGGCCACGCAGACCAGGACCGGAACGACAGAGATCAGACGGGTCACGAGCCGGCGCGCCCACAGCGGCATGCGCATGTGCACGAACCCTTCCATGATCACCTGCCCGGTCAGGGTCCCGGTGATCGTCGAGTTTTGGCCGGACGCCAGCAGGGCAACGGCGAACAGGATGGAGAGGATCCCCGACTTAGCGACGGCGATCAGGACCCCGTTGCTCAGCGTGGATGTGTCCGACAGGGCTTCGAACAACCCGAAGAAGGACGGATCCTTGACGGCGCCGGACTTGAAGACCGCGACCCCCATGATCAGGAGCAGGGAGTTGACGATGAACGCAAAGCTCAGTTGGATGTTAGAGTCCCACTGGCTGAAGCGCACCGCCGTGGCGACTTCTTCTTCGTCATCGTGGTCGATCTTACGCGTCTGGGAGACCGCACTGTGCAGGTACAGGTTGTGCGGCATCACAGTGGCACCGATGATGCCCAGCGCACCACCCAACGGCGTCATGCCGTTCACTTCTGGGTGTGTGGCGACCGCATCCGCAGACGGAACCAAGCGCCGAATGATCTCGCCCCAGTTCGGGTCAGATAACGCGACCTGATAGACAAAGACCAGCAGGATCACCAGGATCAAGCAGACCACGATCGCCTCGATCTTGCGGAACCCAATTTTCGTTAGCAGTAATAATATCAGGACATCCAATACGGTCAGGAACACCGCGATGACTAACGGAATGTGGAACAGCAAGTACAGCGCGATCGCGGCGCCGATCACTTCCGCGATATCTGTCGCCATGATCGCGAATTCGGTCATGATCCAAAGAATGATCCCCAGCGTCTTGCTCGTGCGGGCACGGATCGCTTGCGCGAGGTCCATCCGCCCCACGATCCCAAGCTTGGCCGCCATGTTTTGCAACAGCATCGCGATCAAGCTTGAGACCAAGATCACCGTCATCAGCAGGTAACCGAAGTTTTGCCCACCCGTGATGGAGGTCGACCAGTTACCTGGATCCATGTACCCCACGGCAACAAGCGCGCCGGGACCGGAATAAGCGAATAAGGTCCGCCAGAATCCTTTGCCCTTCGGCACCTCGACCGTGCCATTGATCTCCTCAAGTGAGGGCCCGTTCGCATACTCGATCAGCTTATGCTTACGGGGTGTCTGTGGTGCATCGTTCATCTCAACCATCCTTTCTGCCCGAGCCAACCCAGGCTCGAACTGCCGAATTATCGGCGCCTCGCCACGACGAGGAATTTTGAAACCACCGTTAGTATACGGCAGAAAAATCCAAAGTAAAGATTTTTTTGAGGCCGAGCTAACTTATTTCTGATGGTTCGGGTATAACCACTGATATCAAGGGATTGATCAAGTTAGGAACAGCAAACGATTTTACGAAAATAGTTATTAAACATGATTAATGGCGTGCAATTCAGCATTTGCGCAAACCCACTTCCGCCCGTCCGATCGGCTTTCACAGAATCCGCTTTCTTTGCGGTCATTCCGGCGCCGACGTCATTGTGTGCCGTCAAGCGCCACTGGCGCTCATTCATCCAAGTGCGCCGATATTATTAGCCTGCCCGAATATCACGTATGCCGCCGCCCCAAAAACTGAGCAAGCGCTGAAAAAACCATCAGCCCCCGCAGCCGGTTGAATATATGTTTAGTTAGACATATACTCTCGCTATCGACTTAAGGGGGCTTTCCTGTGAATTACTGGCTACTGGCCATCACGTTTTTGAGCGTGAACCTAGACTTCTTCTTCATGCTACTGTTCCTACTCAAGCGCTACCGGATGCCGGCCGTGATGCTTGGGTATCTGCTCGGCACACTGACCCTGTTGACCTTGAGCTTTGGCGTGGGCAAAGCCCTGGCGACCATACTGCCGGAGTGGGTGCTCGGTGTCCTCGGGGTGCTCCCGATCTGGCTTGCACTACGCGACGACGACGATGATGATGATGCTCGCAGCACCGGTGCACCGGTCTGGAACGTCTTCGTCACCTACCTATCGGTGTGCGCAGGCTGCAATCTCTCGATCTTCTTACCCGTCTTGGCCAATGAGACGCTCCCCCACTTCGGGTTGACGCTGCTCTTCATCGGCACCTTGACCGTGCTGATCGTCTGGCTGATCCACCTGATCGCCGACAGTCCCGCCGTCACCCGGGTGCTGGCCCACTACGGGGAACAATTGATGAAGGGCTGCTACATCCTGATCGGTTGCTATGTCTTCTGGGACAGTGGGCTGATCGATCACATACTGAGCTGGTTTTGACCACATCCCTGACACGCGCCACGTCGCTTTCGGGGCCAAAAAGGCCCCGCGCAAGGCGGGGCCAGGTTGTCATTCGGTGACTGGCACAGCCAAGGTGTGCCGAAGTGTCGTGACGTCATGGTAGGTGCCCGCCGCCTGCGCCACCCGGTCACGTGTGACGATCGCAAAGCCGCGGTGGCGCCAAAACGTGAGGTCACTCGGCGTCGCGTTGACCACCGTGAGCGCAATGCGTCGATCACCGGCGCTGGCCGCCTGCGCCGCCAACGTGGCCAGCGCCGCAGTCCCGTAGCCGCGCCCGCGCAGCTGCGTCGGGATCAGCAGCAGTTGCAGTGTCAACACACCCGGCCGCGGGCAACCGGTGACGTAGGCGATCACCCCGACCACCTGTGCGTCGTCGCAGATCAGCGCATAGTGCTTGGTCCCCTGCACGCCTGCCGGAACGCCAGTGCGATCATCTGCCACCGTGCTGCGACTCGGGTACGGCAGCCCGCAGCGGGCAAAGTAATCCATCGCCTCTCGGTAAACTTCGAGACATTGCCGCCGTTGCGGCATCGAATGAACCGGTTGGAATCGTATCATCGGGTATTCCTTCCTTCCGAGCACCTTGGGTTCGGGGCTCGTTTTAAGGTATACCTTAAATATGCGTTTTTGACAAGTCTGGCTCGTGCGCATCTGTTATGATGGACCTATATCCCCTTAGGAGGTCTCTGATGACACAAGTTGACGGTGATTGGACCCAAGACACATTGACGCTCGCACTAGCCCATGGGCAGCTGCGCCTGGTGGCCGGTGCGGCGACCCCCGAGCCGACGGCGGCCACCCTCTACCTAACCGGCACGCAACTAGTCGGCCTCGATGCCGCGCCGACTAAAGCCACGGTGACGCGCACGCTGCAGATCAGACCTTCAGCGCTTGAGCCGCAATACCTGAGCCGCCTGCTCGCGGAGCTGGCGCAGGCCGCCAAGCTCAAGCTGGAGACCGCGCCGACCGCCAAGCTGCCGGCCAGCCAGCGCGCCACGGCCACCGCGTATTGGGCTGAGCTGGCGCCACTGCTCATGGTGCTTGGCGTCAGCCTCGCCCCGGCGCCAAAGCGCCCAGCCAAGGCGCAGCACCGCTGGAAGGCGGCTGTCGCCACGGTGCCGTTCACCACTGATTGGGCCGGCACCCAAGCCACCGTCTACTGGCGCAAGCGCAACGAGCTCATGCTCCTGGCCGGCGCGCAGATGAAGCCAGAGGCCGACCTCAACGCCGACGGCAGCCTCGGCTTCGACGCCCGCTTCGCCGCCCAGCTGCGTCACGAAAACGCCGACGCGTTTGACCCCCAGACCTTCACCACCACCCGTGATCTGGTGCTCAAAAGCGTCAACGAAGTCGGCCTATTTCTCTACTTCGGCAACACCAACAGCTGGCTACAGCTCAAAGACGCCGCCGGCAAGACCATCGAGGACTGGACGATCGTCAAGTAATGCATTTCGAAGGCCCGCCACCGCAGTAGTCGCGGCGGCGGTTTTGGGTTGCACCCACCCGAGGCGCACACGGGCTTGACCCGTTCATACCCGCACCAGCGATGCGCCTCCGCACGACCTGACCACCGCAGTCGACTCACCCGACCCGATCGCCGCGCCCCTTGGGTCTAGTTCCCCGCAAGCGCTTTGCAACCCTAGGCAACTGTGGTACAGTAGGGACCCCATTACATCAGAGGAGGAACAGCATGACCGCAACGGAATGGATCGAGATCGTCGGTGACCGCGAGAACAACCTCAAGCACGTGGATCTGCGCGTGCCCAAGCACCGCATCACCGTCTTCACCGGGGTGTCCGGCTCAGGCAAGTCATCGATCGTGTTTGACACGATCGCCCAAGAAGCTGGCCTCCAGCTCAACAGCACCTTCAGCAACTTCGCCCGCCTGTTTCTCCCGAAGTACCACCGGCCCGACGTCGAAGCGGTACGCAACTTATCACCAGCGGTCGTGATCGCGCAAAAACCGCTGGGTGGCAATGCCCGCTCGACGCTGGGGACGATCAGCGATATCAACCCACTGTTGCGCCTGCTGTTTTCGCGGCTCGGGCAACCACACCACGGACACGCCGCCAACGCGTTCTCGTTCAACGATCCGGCTGGCATGTGTCCCACGTGCCAAGGTCTGGGCGAAACCTACGTGTTGGATCTGGACGCAACGCTGGATCGCAAGTTGAGTCTGAAGCAAGGTGCAATCCTGTTGCCGAACTACGGCGACCACGGCTACTACCTGCAACAGCTGCTCAAGGCCAAGTTGTTCGATCCGGATAAACCACTGGCGGACTACAGCGCTGCAGAGCTGGCCCGACTTCTGAACGGTGATCCAGATGAGGCGGTGCGCAAGAAGCAAAAATTCGAAGGCATCAGCCGTCAGTTTTTCCGCCAAACTGCGGGGCATGACGGCGACACTGGTGAAGGGGCCGCCAAGCGCCTGGCCACCTACGCCCAGACGACGGTGTGCCCCGCCTGCCACGGGCAGCGCTACAATGCTGGGGTCCTGGCGTGCAAGGTGCACGGGTACAACTTGTTCGACCTGACTGACATGCAACTGGACGCGCTGGATGCATTGCTCGCGACCTGGGATGACACCAGCGTCGCACCGCTGATCGCCGATCTGCGCCGGCGGCTGGGCGACCTGATCCATATCGGGCTCGCCTACCTCAGCCTGACGCGTGACACGCGCACCCTGTCCGGCGGCGAAAGCCAGCGGGTCAAGACCGTTCAGTATCTGGGCAACGCGCTGACCGACATGCTCTACATCCTCGATGAACCCAGCACCGGCCTGCACCCGCGTGATGTGCACCGGCTCAACGAGCTGCTGATCAAGTTGCGCGACAACGGCAACACGGTGATCGTGGTCGAGCACGACCCTGATGTGATCAAGGTCGCCGACTATGTCGTCGACATGGGCCCCGGGGCCGGGCGCCACGGCGGGACGGTCACCTTCACCGGCACCTACCCCGAGCTGCTGGCCAGTGACACACTGACCGGGCGCGCGCTCACCCAACACCTGCCGATCAACCCCGCTCCGCGCACACCGCACGACTGGGTCACCAGCACCCCGAGCGACCGGCACAACCTCCAGCACGCGCAGCTCAAGGTCCCGCTGGGCCTGTTCACGGTGGTGACCGGCGTGGCCGGGTCGGGCAAAAGCACGCTGGTCCAGCAGGTGTTTGCCCGCGAACACCCCGACGCCCAGGTGATCGACCAGGCGCCGCTGCACGCCAACAGCCGCTCCAGCATCGCGACTTACACCGGCATCATGGACCGGCTGCGCGCCCTGTTCGCCAAGGCCAGCGGTCAGCCCGCCGGCTTCTTCAGCGCCAACTCCAAGGGCGCCTGCCCGACCTGCAAGGGCAAGGGCGTGGTGGCGCTCAACCTCTCCTTCATGGACGACGTGGAGGTGGTCTGCCCCGACTGTGACGGCCAGAAGTACCGGCCAGAAGTGCTCGACTACCGCCTGCACGGCGTCAACATCGTCGAGCTGATGCGAATGACAATTGAGGAAGCCACCAGCTTTTTCGCCGACGCCAAGATCAATGCCCAGCTGGCCGCGGTTCAAAACGTCGGCCTCGGCTACCTCGCGCTTGGCCAGACGCTCGACACCCTGTCCGGCGGTGAGGCGCAGCGGCTGAAGATCGCCGCCGAGCTCAGCCAGGCCCACCGGCTCCTGATCCTCGACGAGCCGACCACCGGCCTGCACACCGCCGACACGGCCAACATGAGCCGCATCATCAACGATCTCGTTGACGCCGGCAACACCGTGATCGTGGTCGAGCATAACCTCGACGTGATGCGGGCGGCCGACTGGCTGATCGATATCGGGCCGGACGGCGGCAGCCGCGGTGGCCGCGTGGTCTACGAAGGCCCGGTCGCCGGGGTGCGCGCCTGCGCCGAGTCGATCACCGGGCAGTACCTGTAAGCAACAGAAAAGCAGCGACCCAATGCCACGATTTGGCGTTGGGTCGCTGCTTTTGATTACCGTGCGTCTAGGCAGCTGGTCACACCTTTAAGGGCGAGTCAGCTCATGTACGAGATGCAACACATCCGCCAGTTTGTCAGCCGGGAGTTTCTCCAAAAAACGTGGTTGACAAATACGGTGATCGATCGTCAGCAGCCGCTCCACGTAGATCGTTCCGTCTGTCTTAGTGCGCCCGTCAAGGCTAATGTGCGTCGGATAAGCCCATTGACCATGCGTGATCGAAACGACCCAAGCGAATGGTGACGTCTCAGCCAGAAGATCATTACTGACCACTTAAAGCTGGACGCTTACCGACCTGTTCGTGCCCTTGGGAAGGGGCAAAGTCAAGCAGGACAATATCTCCCATACGCGGTCGCTACCTCATCTCCATTCCTCCCCAGCGGGTGCCATGGCCAGCCAATCCGTATCTTCAGCAGTTGGGTCGTAGTAGCCGTCGTAGTGCGCAAAAAGTTCTGCCAACGATTTACGTCGCTGTTTCTTGATCACGATTTGTCCGTCTGTCACTGTGATCTCGATAGGCTCGCTGATATCGATCTGGGCAGCAGCCATCGATTCCTTCGTAATCCGCACCCCCGCGCAATTACCCCAATGCTTGAGCGTCGTGTCAACCGTCATTGTCATGGTATCACCTCCAGCACACGTATATCCAATCGTATAGACGAACGCAAGCATTTTGCCGCATTCACGGCACCAGCACCAGCCGCTCGCGGTGGTGCGCGCCCGCCTCAAGCGCGGCATGGGCCCAGGCGGCATCCCCAAATGGTCGGACTAGCAGCGGCGCGTCCAGCAAGTCGCCGCGCGCAAACGCGGCGTTGAGCACCACGGCGGCAGCCGCCAGCTGGGCGCCAGTCGCGTGGCTGATGACGAAGCCGTTGAGCTGCTTTTGGGCCATGTAGAAGCCACGCACGGCGAAGCTGAACTGATCGTCAGCCGGAGCCGTGATCAGCGTCACCTCGCCACCCTGGCGCAGCGCGTCAAGGCTTGCCTGCAGCGGCGCGCGCCCCGAGGTGTCGACGACATGGTCGAACTGGCCGATCCAGCGTGGCGGCAGCGGCTGGTGGTAATCCGTCCAGTCGCCACTGCCAAGCGCCGCGAGCCGCTCGGCGTCGGCGGCGTTGCTGGTGGTCGCCACCTGCAGGCCGGCGCGGTGCGCGAGGCTGACGAACGCGCGGCCGACGTGGCCCGCCGCCCCGGCCACCAGCAGGCGCTGCTTGGGCTTTGCGTGCATCACCGCGGCCAGCACGATCGCCGCCGTCGCGCCGGGATGCAGCGCCGCGACCAGCGCCGAGTCGGCGATCCCGGCCGGGGCCGGGTACAGGCGATCGGCCGCCACCGCGACGAGGGTGCTGGTCGCCCCGGGGCGCCCGTCGTAGCCGGCAGAGTTGGTCCAGACCCGCTGGCCCGGCGTGAAACCGGTCACCCCGGGCCCCAGTGCCTGCACCGTGCCGACCAGGTCGCGGCCGATCACGTGCGGGGTCGCCAGCGCGGTCTGGAACCCCCCACTGCGGATGAAGGTGTCCACGTGATTCACCGCGACGGCGGCCACCTGCACCACCACTTCGCCCGGCCCGGCGACCGGGTCCGGCACCGACGCCAGGTGGATCACGCCCGGATCACCGAATTGATCGAATACTGCTGCTTGCATCTCGCTCACTATCCCTTCATTAGGCACCGGGCACGCGCCGGTGGCGGTCATGTCCACAAGATAACGCTGATTTTCCGGCGACGCAAGCCCGCTGACGCCGATCGCCCCGGCTCCACCCGAGGATCCAGGTGAGGCGGGGGCGATCCAGTTGGCGGGTGCGCCGCTCACTTGCCGCTGTACACGGGAAAGGCGCGGTCCTGCCCGTAGTCGGCGAAGCGCAGCGCCTCAAGCGTCGCCATATCGGCCGGCGCGATCTCGAAGTCCAGCGCCAGATTGGCCGCGAGGTGGGCGGGACTGGTCGACTTCGGCAACGGCACCAGGCCTTTTTGCAGGCAAAAGCGCAGGGCCAGCTGCGCCACACCGACGCCGTAGCGGGCCGCCATCGCCACGATCGTCGGCTCGTTGAGCATCGCGCCGTGCGCCACCGGCGAGTAGGCCTCGGTCACGATTCCGTGCGCCCGGTCATCATCGATCACGGCTCGCGGCCAGTTGCCGATGTGGGCGAGCACCTGGTTGACCGCCGGGCGCACGCGCCCGTGCGTCAGCAGGTTCTCCAGGTCGACCGGCTCGAAGTTGGACACCCCGATCGCCCGTAGCTTGCCCGCCGCCTGCGCGTCTTCCAGCGCGCGCCAGGCCTCTAGGTTGCCGGCGAAGTAGTGCTCCCCGTTGCGCCAATCCGCCCAGGGCTCCGGGCTGTGGATCAGCATCAGGTCGATCTCGGCCAGCCCCAGCGCGGTCAGCGACCCATCGATCGCCGCGGTGGCCGAGGCGTAGTCCTTCGCCTCGGCGGCCAGCTTGGTGGTCACGAAGACTGACTCGCGCGCCAGGCCACTGGCGCGCAAGCCCTCCCCAACGCCCCGCTCGTTCCCGTACGCCTGCGCGGTGTCGAGGTGGCGGTAGCCGGCCTCCAGCGCGGTGCGCACCACCGCGGCCACCGCATCATCCGGGATCAGCCACGTGCCCAGCCCCAGCCGCGGCATCGTGACGCCATTGTTCAGTTCAACGGTCTCAGTCAAGCTTGTCATCATCCTCTCCGTAGGTCTGCTTGATCAGATCAAAGGCGCTCCACGCCTTGGGCCACCCGGCGTAAAACGCCAGGTGCGTGACTAACGCGACCATCTCAGCGCACGTCACCCCATTCGCCTTAGCGATCGCCATATGCGCGGCCAGCTGTGGGAACAGGCCTTGCGCCATCAATGCACTGACCGTGATCAAGCTCCGGTCGCGCGCCGACAGGTCCGGCTGGGCCCAGACCTCACCGAACAGCACGTCGTCATTCAGGGCCGCAAACTGCGGGGCCAAGGCCCCCAGCTGATCGCGACCAGCAGTTTGGTTCGTCATCTCAGTCCTCCTCGGCGGTCGCGGTGAGGTCACCGGCGACCGTTGTGTCCAATGCATCATACGTCACATCGTCGACCGCTTCCAGCCACTCCGGCGTGCCCGCCGTGATCGCGATGTGGCTGAACCACGCATCGCGCGTCGCGCCGTGCCAGTGTTTCACGCCATCGTGGGTCACCACCACATCACCAGTGGTCAGGCGGCGCGCTGGGTGGCCCGCTTCTTGGTACCAACCCACGCCACCGGTCACAAGTAGCAGCTGGTAGCCGCCGTGGTGAATGTGCCAATGGTTGCGACAACCGGGTTCAAACGTCACCTCGCCCACACCGACGTTGACGGCCGGGTCTGCCACCAACGTGCGCAGGTAGCTGGTGCCGGTGAACACTGCGGCGTAGGCCGTGTTCAGGTCACCGCGTTCATACAGTTTTGACGGATCCATTAGGTCGTTCCTCCTGTCCAATGCGCTGCAAGTATGCCTCGAAATTCTCATCCTCAGCGATCGTGCAGTCGACCTTGCCTTGATACCAATCGAGCTTGTGCGTCAGCACGGTCAGATTCTTCTGGATCGCCTCGATCTGCGCCTCGGCGGCCGCCCGTACGTCCGCGAGCAGTGCCATGCGGGCCGGGATCGTCGCGTCGCCTTGCGCGCGCAGCGTCACGTAACGCTGTAGCTGGGCCATCGTCATACCTGTTCCCTTCAGGTGCAGGACGAACAAGAGCCATTTTTCGTCTTCTTCGGTGTAAAACCGTTGGCCGTTGCCGTCACGATGCGGCCGAAGCAGTCCCGCTTGCTCATAGTAGCGCAGCGTGAAACTGCTCAGGCCAACGCGCTCGGCAAACGCGCCGATCCGATATTGCGTCATTGTCTCCCTCCGTTCACTTGGGGTCCGCGTCCAGCAACGTGACGCCGGCGGCTGGGTTGTGATCGATCGCGCCGATCACTTGGTGCGGAACATACGGCGCCTCCAAGAACGCAACGTCTTCCGCTGTCAGTTGGACCTTGAGGGCTCCCACTGCGTCGTCGAGGTAGCGCGTGCGCGTCGCCCCGATGATCGGAGACGTCACGCCCTTGGCCCAATGCCAAGCCAGACTGATCTGGGCCATCGTCACCCCCTCGCGCGTCGCCAGTGCCTCGACGCGCGCCGCGATCGCCTGATCCTGCGCCTGGGTGTGATCGTACTTGCCCTGTGCCACCCGGTCAGTCCGACTGCGCAGCGTGTCACTGGTCCACCCCGGCCGCGCCAGTCGGCCTGCGGCGAGCGCGCTGTAGGGCATCAGGGCCACCCCCATCTGGCGACACAGCGGGATCAGCTCCCGCTCGTCTTCACGGTAGAGCAGGTTGTAGTGATTTTCCATCGCCACAAACGGGGTCCAGCCATGGTCGCGGGCCGCCAGCTGCATGTTGTAGAACTGGTAGGCGTACATCGCCGAAGCGCCCAGCGCCCGGACCTTCCCCTGTTGCACCAGCTCGTCTAGCGCCACCATGGTCTCTTCGATCGGGGTCTCGTAGTCGAAGCGGTGGATCAGGTACAAGTCGAGGTAGTCCGTCCCCAGTCGCCGCAGCGTCCCCTCGATCTCCCGCATGATCGCCGCCCGCGACAGCCGCCCTGGGTTGAAGTACACCTTCGATGCGATCACGACCCGATCGCGCGTCGTATGCTGCCGCAACGCCGCGCCGAGGTACTGCTCGCTGGTCCCAGCGGAGTAGGTGTTCGCCGTGTCAAAAAAATTGATCCCTAACGCCAGCGCATGTGCGACGACGCGATCCGTCTGCGCAGGATCCAACGTCCAATCATGCATCGTGCCAGCCTGACCGAAGCTCATCGCGCCGACACACAGCTTGGAAACTTCGATCCCTGAGTTACCTAGTGATGTGTAGTCCATGCTGGTCACTCCCTTCATAGACCAACCATACGACTTCGAGTGCACTCTAAGTCAAGCGCTGACCCCAAAATTTTCGTCACCACCTAACGCGCGCGAGAAAAGCCGACTAGACCCAGTATTCGGGGACCAAAACTCCTTATAGAAAGAAAGCCATCGGGGTGAACTAGCTTGTCCATCCATCGCCGAATGCCGAGCGACGCGCCTGCACGCCAAAAACGCACCCTTCCGTGAAAGGATGCGTTGCGAGCGACAGTCCGACCAGGTGGTCAGACGTCTATCCAGTTAGCGGTTGCGCCAGTCAGGCTACTTCAGATCGATGTTCCAGGCGGTGACTTCAGTGCCCTTATACTGCTTCTTGATCAACTTCGCGATGTCGTCAGTCTGGTATGCTTTGACGATCTTTTTGTACGTCGCATTGTTCTTATCCGCCTTGCGCGCCGCGATGATGTTGATCCACGGAATGGACTTCTTGGTGATCGCCTCGCGGTAGATCGCCTTCTTCGGGTCGAGCTTGGCGTCGACGGCGACCCCGGAGTTCACGACCGAGCAGGCCACATCCGGCAGGGAGGCCGGCAGCTGCGCGGCGTCGAGCGCCTGGATATCGAGCGACAACTTGTTCTCGGTGATGTCTCGTGGCGTTGGCAGGGCGACTTTATCGTTGAGTTTGATCAACCCGGCGTATTCCAGAAGCTGCAACGCACGCCCCTCGTTCGTCGCGTCGTTCGGGATCGAGATCTTATCCCCCTTCTTGAGTTGCTTGAGGCTGCTGATCTTCTGGGAGTAGACCGCGGCCGGGGCGATCACAGTCTTGGCAATCGAGATCAAGTCCGCATTTTGCTCTTTGTTCCAGTTGTCCAGGAAGTACTGGTGCTGGAAGGCGTTGAGGTCGATGTCCCCGTCACGCAACGCCGTGTTGGGCTGATTGTAATCCTGGAACTGCACGATCTTGATCGTGATGCCGTCTTTTTTGACCTTCTTCGCGACCGCATTCCAGATGTCTTGGTCCGCGCCGACGATCCCGATCTTAACGGTAGTCGTCTTGTCCGCGTCACTGCCTTTTTTGGCCTGCCCGCAACCCGTCAAGAGCAACCCTAGTGCGGCAACGATCCCAATATGCTTCAAACTGATTTTCATGATATGTCCTCCTGTGATGAAACGCAGCCACGTGAGTGGGGTGGCGTCGAGCGCACAACGGCGGTACCGGCTGGCCGGGCAACCTGACCATCCGCGGTGCGCGGCCGCTGCTCCGGGGCAAAAAAAACCGCCCACCTCTAACCAACGTTAGAAGTGAGCGGGCCCACGGTACCATTCTAATTCGACGGCGCACGGCCGTCCTCCACAACAGACAATAATCTGCGTGCACGGTAATGGGTGCCAGCCATCGCAGCCTTGTCCGAGGGACTCGGTGCGCCATGTTGATCAAGCCATGTTCGGTGCGTCGTGCTACCCCGTTCTCAGCTACCCGGGTTCTCTGTGCAGTCTTGCCACGCCTACTCACTTGACGTCGTTTCATCGTTTTTTAAGTTGCACTCAGAATACCACGCCAATTTTTAATGTCAACAGTTGATTTTTCATTTGGCCTCGTGTACCTTTGGGGGCGAAAGATGGTGAGCAAAAATGGACGAAGCAACACAGTTTTTACAAGAATTGGTACAGGTCGATACCTCGACCGCAACCGGCAACGAAGAAGCGATCGCGCACTTGCTCCAGGCGAAGTTCGAGGCGGCTGGGATCGCGGTCAAGCTGATCCCCTATGCCGACCACCGCGTGAACTTGGTGGCAGAATTTGGCGACGGTCAACCGGTGTTCGCCTTCACTGGCCACGAAGACGTGGTCAACGTCGGCGACCTCAGCCAGTGGCACTTTCCCCCGTTTGCGGCCGCGATCGACGGCGATAAGCTTTACGGACGCGGCGCGTCTGACATGAAATCCGGCCTTGCCGCCATGGCGCTGGCCTTCATCGCGCTCAAAACCAGCGGCTTCCCCCACCATGTGCGCTTCATGGCGACCGTGGGTGAGGAGTACGGCGCGATGGGCGCCCGCCAGCTGACCGACCTCGGCTACGCAGATGACATCGCGGCCCTGATCGTCGGCGAGCCGACCGGTGGCAAGATCGAGTACGCCCACGCTGGCTCTTACAACTACAAGGTCAAGAGCTATGGCAAGTCCGTCCACAGCTCCCTGCCGCAGACAGGGGTCAACGCAATCGCCAAGCTGGTCGACTTCGTTCAGGCCGAACGCACCCTGTTTGCGGACACACCAGTCGATCCTGTGATCGGCGAGCTCGTGCACAGCGTCACCGTGCTGCGCGCCGGTGATCAAGTCAACACGATCCCCGACTACGCGGAGCTAGCCGGTAACATCCGGCCGACCCCAAGCTTCACCAACGCCGAAGTCACCGCTCGCCTGCAAGCCCTCGTCGCCGAGCTAGACGCGGCCGGGCCGGGCAAGCTCGAGTTCGAGCTGACCCACAGCTTCTTCCCCGTTCTGACTGAGCGCACCGGTCGTCTGGTCACCCGCGCCAACGCGGCGATCGCTGCGACCACCGGCGCTGCGCGCGCGCTGACGATCTCCCACGGCGCCACCGACGCCTCTGAGTTCACCAAGAGCGCCAACCACTTCGAGACGATCATCTACGGGCCCGGCAACGAAGCCGGTAGCGTCTCCCACCAAGTCGACGAGTATGTCAGCTTGACTCGCTACCACGAGACGATCCGCGAGTTTGAAGCGATCGCTAGGGCGTACTTCGACTGATTGGTCTAGGTCATCTATCAATTTTGGAGGTCACGCCAAACCGGCGACCCCCTCACGTTCTGCCGGTCAGACACATCGCCTGACGGGGCGGAACGCGGGGGGATCGCCGGTTTTTGGGGCTAAGCTTACTTCAAGTAGACCTTCACTTCGTATGGCCGCAGTCGCTCACCGGCGTCGTCGCCATAGTTCTGTTGCAACAGGGTGCCCGCCGGTGCGGCTTCTGGCCGCGTCAGGGTCTCATCCGTGAAGTTGGCAACGACCGTCAGGACCTGCCCATCCAGGGTGCGGGTGTAGGCCCAGACCTGCTCGTCTTCAGGCGCCAGCAGGGTGTAGTCGCCGTACGTGATGATCGGGTACTGCTTGCGCAGCGCGTTCATCTCGCGATAGAAGCTGAACACGGAATTCGGGTCATCGACCTGGCTGGCCGCGTTGATCTTGGGGTAATTGTCATTCAGGCCGATCCACGGGGTGACGCCCGCACTGGTGAAGCCGGCGTTAGCGCTGGTGTCCCACTGCATCGGGGTCCGGGCGTTGTCGCGCCCGCAGAGTTCGATCCCCAGCAGCATCTCGTCTGGCGCCAACAGGTGGCGAGTTTCGACCAGGTCCTGCCACGCGTTGAGGGTCTCGATGTCGCGGCAATCGTCAATGGACTGCACGTTGTAGACGTTGGTCATCCCCAGCTCTTCACCTTGGTAGATGTACGGCGTGCCTTGCTGGTAGTGCAGGACCGCGCCGAGCATCTTGGCGGACAGTTCCCGGTACAGCGGCCGGTCGTTGCCCCAGCGCGAGACGGCCCGCGGCTGGTCGTGGTTACTCCAGAACAGCGAGTTCCACGCCTTACCCGCCAACTCGACCTGCCAGCGCGTCATGATCGCTTTGAGCCGGCTGAGCTGGATCGGGTGGTGGCGCCAGCGCCCGAATTCGCGGTCCAGATCCAAGCTGAGGTGCTGGAACTGGAACACCATGCTCAGCTCGTGGGTATCATACCCCGCATACAGCTGCGCCGACTCCGGTGTTACGCCCCCGGTCTCCCCCACCGTCATAATGTCGTACTTGGACAGCACGCGGTCGTTCATCTCGCGCAGGTAGGCGTGCACCTGCGCCTGCCGGTCATCGCCCCGCCGTGTGTTGGTGAAGTCCTCTGGCTTGGAGATGGAGTTGATCACATCCATGCGGAAGCCGTCGATGCCGCGGTCGAGCCAGCGGGTCATCATCCCATAGATCTCGTCGCGCACCGTATCGTTGCGCCAGTTGAGGTCCGGTTGCTTTTTGGAAAACAGGTGCAGGTAGTACTGCCCGGTCGCCTCATCGAATTCCCAGGCTGAGCCAGAGAAGGTCGAGGACCACGGTGCCGGTTCGTGCCCGTCGACGGGGTCGCGCCAGATGTAGTAGTCGCGGTACGGGTTGTCCACCGCCTTGCGGCTCTCGGCGAACCACGCGTGTTCGTCGCTGGTGTGGTTGACGACCAGATCCATCACGATCTTGAGCCCCAGCGCATGCGCATCGGCCAGCACGGCATCAAAATCGGCCATCGTACCAAACGCTGGCTGGATCGACTCGTAATCGCTGATGTCGTAGCCGTTATCATCATCCGGCGACCGGTACACCGGCGTCAGCCAGATCACGTCGGCCCCCAGCCGCTTGATGTACGGCAGGCGCCGACGTAACCCGTTAAGGTCGCCCAGCCCGTCATCGTCACTATCTTGGAACGACCGTGGGTAGACTTGGTACACCACGGCTTCTTGCCACCAATGTTTTTGCATGCTTATCCCTCTTGCATTTCTTTGACTAGGTATAACACGAGATCATCATTGACGCACACCGCCCCTCGCGCCAGCGGTGCATTGCGGTACCAGAGCCCACTACCATCTGGCACATACCCCCGCAGCCGTTGCGCCGCTCCGTAGCCGGCGTGCAGGCCGACGCCGAGGCTGATCCGCGGCCCCGCACCGGCTTCTGCCGCTGTCATCAGCGCGGTCCCGACGCCCTGGCGCTGGTACGGCCCAAAGACGTTGAAATCGACCAGCTCCGGCAGTTGCCCAGCAAACGGCCCGTGCGCCGCTTGCGGCACGCGGGTCAAGTAGCCGAGCACGCGCGTCGAGTCGCGCGCGACGAACACTGCTCGCATACCGGCGGTTTGTTCCGCCCAATAGCGTTCGAGCACCGCCAGCCGCGCCGACCAGCCCTGAGCGACGAAGGCCTGGCCGAGTGCGACAACATCAGCTCGGCGCATCGCCGTGATCTGCAAACGACCCAGCTCAAGGCTTTTGATCTCCGTCACTATCATCTCTCCTTATCACACATGCGCGCAGGATTAGCGGCCCATCGCCTCACGATATTCACGAGGTGACATACTTGTCTGCAACTTGAAAATCTTGTAAAAATAGTTGGGATTAGGATACCCGACCGCCAACGCGATCTCATTGATATCGTAGTTAATATTGCGCAGCATATCGATTGCAACACCGATCCGCCAATCGTTACGATACTGTGCAAAAGTTCGACCGGTTTCCTGCTTGAACAGCTGACCAAGATAGACCGAATTGAGGTGAAGCTCTGCCGCAACATTACTCAGGGTCAATGGTTCAGCGTAGCGTTCGTGGATGATATGCTGCACCGCCGCCACGTTACGGGAGTAGCGTCTGGTCCCATGCGTAGCCGCTCTTTGGGCAACTGCCACGAGGATCTCACTCAGCTTCGTGACAACCGGGGCCTGGTTGATGGTTGCGATCACTTCTGCCTTGTCCTCAAAACGCGTCAATTTTTCAGCCAATACCATCAGTACCAACAAGGCCATCTGTCTGGTCAACAAGACCGAGGCATTGGCTTCACGTAACCCTTCGAACTGCCCTGCGAGCCACCGCTTGAATGCGGCCGGTTCAAGCATTGCGATCTGCTGACGCACACTAGAAAAATCTGGTAATGTCGGCACGTTATCCGCTTCACCGGCGGCTAGCATTACGCGTAACCCGCTGGCAGTCTCAAAGAAATACTGGCGAGCGATCTCCGCGGTCAACTGGGCATATGAACCCGGCAGTTGGTCGACTTTTGATACCTCTGGTCCGACCAACACTGGCCGTTGGGCTGAGGCGACCGCCCGAGGCGATTCATTGATAAAAGTAGACAGATGCTGCTGATCACCCTGAAACAAGATGACAAAGTCTTGCGCCTCCCGGAAAAAGCCACGGACGCCTGGCACTGCGTCTAGATATGCAGTTAATATATTGGGTGGCAGCGGATTCAACTCCGCTAGTAAACGCACGGGGGCTTGCTCATGATCGAAAGACACCCCCAGCGACTTCGCCAGCTCTACCGCACCAGTCGTTACCAATGTCCTTAACTGCGTCTGCGCCGCAAGGCTTGCGTTAGCGTCTACTTGCTGGCGCGCCTCAAGGCGGTCGATCGCCGCACGCACTGCCTCGTCTAGCTCATCAGCATCGATCGGCTTGCTCAAGTAATTGACCGCATGTTGCTGCAGACCAGCCTTCACGTAGTCAAAATCTGCATATCCCGAGACCACGATCAATTCCATCTCAGGCTGTATCTGCTTGGCTGCCGCCACGAACGTTGGCCCCGGCATCTCCGGCATATTCATATCCGAGACAAGGATATCGATGGGGTTGGTGCGTAGATACGCCAATGCCCTGACTGGGTTTTGCTCAGTGTTCTCAACGCGCAACCCCAGGCTCGTCCAATCGATCAACTTACGCAGCCCACGTAGCAACATGTATTCATCGTCAACGATCATCACCTTGCGCATTCAGGCTCTCCTCCTTGTCAATGAACCTCATGGTCATTTGAACGCCCTCGACCCCATCACTACTCAGATTCATATCAAAACTGTCACCGAAGTAATCGCTCAGTCGGGAATAGACGTTTTGCAATCCGATCGAGTCCCGTTGAGAAAGACCCAGCGGTGCCTTCATTTTCTGATTCACCGCGGCCACTTCGGCCACTGATAAGGGCCGGCCGTTATTCACGACCGTGATGGTGACCTGATCTCCTTCACGCCACGCCTTCAAGTGCATCGCATTATCTTTTCTGGCAAAGTCCACCCCGTGAACGAAGTAGTTCTCGACGATGGGCTGCAAACTAAACTTGGGCAAACTGAGCTTCGCGACCTCTGGCGATACACTGATCTGATATGCTAAGCGGTCTGGAAACCGCACTTGATAAAGAAAGATGTATTTATCAATAAAGTCCAGCTCACGTTTAAGCGTCGTCATAGGCGAAAAATCTGTATTGTTGCGCAACAAGGCGGCAAAGCTGTAAACGACCTGCGCAAGCTCCGGTTGATCCGCATCTAACGCAGCCATTCGAATATACTCCATCGTATTCGACATAAAATGCGGATTGATCTGCGCCTGCAATGCCTTAATATTCGCCTCCTGCTGTGCGATCCGCAGTTGATAGATCGTGTAGATATGCTCATGGATCTCTGCCAGCATCGCATTGATCCCTGTAGCCAGCACTTTTAGGTCGGTCGGACTGGGCTCAATGGCCACTCGCGCATTAAGGTCACCCTCAGACACCGCTTGAACCGTTCCGACAATCATGCTGAGCTGGTGCTGGTAACGCCGGAAGATCAGCCACAGAACACCACTCAGCGCGGTCAGCAAGGCCAGACCGAGTAGCATCAATGGCAACACTCGCCACATGATCAGATTCTGGATCGTATGCGCGTTCGTCACTTGGATCAGTTGGTAGTCGGACGTCAATGCCTTGCTGGTGACTTTATAACCCGTCAACTTATCAAGTGTCCCCGTTGCCAATGCGTGTTTAACGCGCTTCTCCTCGTCTCGCGTCACCCCCTGACCCCGATAATAAAACGCCCGCACCCCGGAGTCTGACACCACTGCGATCTGAATTGGCGCCGTTGCACGAATCTCAGTCAACTGCTGGCGCAACTCCTGCTGGTTGAACCCAATGCTGACGACGCCTGCCGTTGCAAGTGTGTACTGATTGATCAGAGGGGCCGACAGCGCCAGCTTTTTCTTGACAGTACCTGCGCTCAGTAATTCACCGCCTGGTTTCGTCGAACTGGCAACGAAAACTTTGCTCTGGTCGCCCATCCTCAGCGTCATCTCTGTGATCTGCGGATTCTGCAAGAAGAACTGACTCGACTCTGTCGGCCAAAAAAAGTAATGGCCGCCGACCGCCAAACTACGGTCGATCGCATAATCCGCGTAGTCCGCCAGCGGCGTCGTGAAGTACTTATCTAAGCTGGCCAGATCCTCTGGCGTCGTCATGAGCTTGGAGGCAAAGTCTGCCACCACCTGTTGATTATGCGAAACCGTATCGGTGATCCGCGACATCGCCGCGTTCTCTGCCTGTCGCAACTCGGATTCGTAATTACGGACGTTGACGACAATAAAGATACTCGTCACCGCGATGACCGAGGTCGCTAATATCCATGTGTAGACCTTGATCAGACGAATAAAACTCGACTGCACCAAAGTCTCACGCACGCGGTGCTCCTGATGCCTCATGGCGCGATACTGGCATCGATCCGCGCATACATCTTTCCAGAGAGCCAGTCAGCCAACACAATGTACGCCCCCACGCTGAGGAAGATGATCAGTCCTGGCCACTTCAGGGAGATCAGCACGGTCGCGATCGTCGCTAATATAAATAGGGCCAACTGGTAGAAGTTGCTAAAGAACTGGACCAGCGCAAGTTTCAGGGCATCTCTAAACGCAATGTCATAGTGTGCCCGGAGCGTTAGCGTAAAAATACCCAGGCTAAAGGTGAGCACAATCGCCGCAATGATCACAAACTGCACGAAGACGATCCACGCTTGATGTAGCTGTACACTTAGGTACAGATTGTACCCCAGGAACAGGAGGATCCCCAAGAACCCCCAGGTATGCGCATTGACTGACCAAAACTCAGCCCGCCACTGTCGCCACCCGGCCCTGAACGAATAGCCGCGCCATTCCCAGCGGTTGGCCTGATACAGTTCGGCCACCGCACGAAGCGCCGGTCCTAGCCCTAGTATGACCAGTCCCGCGAATGTATAGACCCAGAAAAACAGGCTCAAAATCAACATGACAAACACTCGAGTGAACACGTTCTGAGTTGTACGCCCTAACATAAATAACCTCCCCTTAGTTGATACCCCATTTTACCAAAAATTGCCGGTCGAGGCAGACATGCCTCACTTCAGCCTCGCGATAAATGCTTCGTACGGTCTCAACCTGAGCGTGGGTACCTCCGACTCAGGCAACGCATAATTGGAGATCAGATAGCGGTCGAGGTGCATTGCCGGTGAGGCTAAGGTCGTTGAAATTGGCGTCTCAGCGAAATTAGCGACAATCAGCCAGCGCTCTTCGCCCAACGACCGCGTGTACGCAATGATCTGCTCCGGGTCCCCCTCAAGTGCGCCGAATGTCCCAGTCTGAAGGATTGGACTGTGACGTCTCAACGCAATTAACTGGCGGTAAGTCGCCCAGACAGAATCAGCGGCCCCCACCTCAGCGGCAGCATTGACCTGCGTATGATCCGCGTTGATCGCCAACCAAGGCGTTCCTGTCGTGAAGCCCGCCTTAGGGGTCGCATCCCATTGCATCGGAGTGCGTGCCTGATCACGGTTAAAGACATTGAGCTTGGCCATCGCCTGACCGGCAGATTCACCACGCTTCCGCAGCTGTCGGTAGATCGCCCTTGCCTCCACGTCATCGACCGTTTCGATTGTCTCCGACATGGCACTCGTCATCCCCAACTCCTCACCCTGATAGATGAAGGGCGTCCCGCGCAGCCCGTGCAAAACGATCGCTAGCATCTTGGCGGCCACCGGACAATTCTGACCATAGCGCGTCACTGCTCGTGGCAAATCATGGTTACTCCAAAAAAGACTCGGCCAACCCGCTGACGCCATCGCCCACTGATTCTCAAAGAGGGCCTGCTTCAACGCAACAATATCAAGCGGTTGGGTCTCCCACTTCGCACCGCCAAGCACCCGATCCGCCCAGGTAAAGCCGAACTGAAAGATCATCGAAAGCTCCTGATTTTGCGGATCACTGTATCCTCGCGCCAATTCTGGGTCTGCACTCCACGCTTCACCCACGGTCAAAAAATCACGGTCTCGCCACGTCTTGCGATTCATCTCGTGAAGGTACTCATGCAAATGCGGGCCGTTGACGACACCATTATGACACCAGTCCTTGCCGATCATATCGACAACGTCTAGGCGAAAGCCCGCGATTCCGCGATCTATCCAAAAATTCATCATCTGATAAACCGCTTGTCGAAGGGCTGGTGACGCCCAGTTCAAATCGATCTGTTGACGCGAAAAGAGGTGTAAGAAGTACTGACCGCTACGCTCGTCAAACTCCCACGCCGAGCCGCCGGTAAAACCCGAAGTCAGTGCATTCGGCTCGTGTCCATCGACGGGGTCTGCCCAGATGTAGTAGTCTCGCGTCTCTGCATTCGGATCCTGCCGGGCGGCAACAAACCAAGGATGCTCATCGCTTGTATGATTAACGACCAGATCCATGATCAGTCGAATGCCACGCTTCCCTGCCTCAAGGATCAACCGATCCATATCTGCCATCGTCCCGAACAACGGATCGATCGCCTGGTAATCCGCAATATCATACCCATTATCGGCACTCGGACTGCGGTACACCGGACTGAGCCATATCGCACCAATCCCCAGCTGCTGCAAATAATCGAGCCGCGAGATAATTCCGTTCAGGTCCCCAATTCCGTCACCGTCACTGTCCTGAAAACTGCGCGGATAGATCTGATACACAACCGCTGATTGCCACCAATGTTGCCGCATTTTCTCCCTCCTTTTGCGTTAGGGTTCACCCGCGTTGACACAAAAAGAGCTGGGGCACGCCGCCCCAACTCCGCCCAATAAAGTTTGCAACGCTTAATCCTTGTTGGCAAGAAAGGCGTCATACTGTTTCTGCAACTCTTTTTGAACCTTATCGTAGCCTGCGGTCTTAAGTTCAGCATCCATCTTCTTGATGGTCGGAACAGGATCCGCAGTCCCTGTGTTGAGAATATCAAGGTATTTGCTCATCACGTTAGACAAGTTCGTCACTTCGGTCTTCAGCGCCGTTGTGTCGGGATTGAATCCAAGGGAAGCTGACTCTTTGGCCGCTGCAATACTCTCATCGCGTTCCTTGACCTGCGCATCCGTTACACTATCTTGCGTGTAAAGGATCTTATTGTTCCCCATCATCCAAGCGCCGATGAAGTAGCCAGGCTGGTACTTGCTGGTCGTCTTAATCTTACCGTTGGCCTCATCCGTGAAGTTCCACTGTTGCCCTTGGATCCCCCAAACGATGTTGTTCAGGAGCTTCTTATCCGTGTTGAGCAGGTTCAAGACCTTCATCGCTTCGGTCTTGTGCTTGGACGTCTTCGAGATAGACCAAACCGCGACTTGTGCCTGGGCAGTGGACTTGTACGGATCGGTGATCGGCTTGACCGTCATCTTCTTGCCACCCGCAGAGTTGATCAATGCAGTTGCCCCGTAGTCGAAAGGACCATTCGTCTCTTGACGGACGAACCACGTGTTATCCTGCAAGTTATACTGCGTCGTTGCCGTAGCCGCGTCTTGTGGGATATACCCCTTCAGATAATAGCTGTGCAACGTCTTGAGGATCCCCTGCACTTCATCCGTATCGTAGGCATTAACGACCTTCGTGTTCTTACCGCTTGAATCGATCGCAAACGGCAATCCGTTCCCCAGTGGGAAGTCCATATGCCGTGGAGACGCCTTGTAGTCCTTGCCGATCGCAAAGGCCGCAACGCCTGGCTCCGATTTGTGGAACTTAGCCAACACATCCTCCATATCGGCGTAAGACTTGATCTCGGAGATGTCTAGATTGTATTTCTTGACAAAATAGTCATTGAAAGTCAGCGAGTTAGACGCAAACACATTTGCATTGATCGGGAAACCATAGACTTTGCCGTTGACGGTCAGACCACGCCAGTAGGCTGGATCAACGGTATCGTACGCCTTCTTGGCGTCTTTTTTGAGCAGATCCGTCATATCGGCATAGGCGCCTTTAGAAGCGTTATTCACATAGTTCTGAGCGAAGGCGAGGTCGTAGCTGTCGCCGGATGTCACCATAACATTGTACTTCTGGGTGTAATCGCCCCAGCCAATGAAGGTCATCTTCACGTCGATGTTCTTATACGTCTTATGGATCTCGGCGTTTGCTTTCTTGATCAACGCATCGTAGTTCTTCGGCTTATCGCCAGGCATATACATGGAGACGGTCGTCGTAGCGCCGTCGCCGGAACCGCTAGAACTATTACTGCAGGCAGCCAGCGCAAGTACACTTGCACTCGCAACCCCGGCCAGGGCCAACCCCTTAAACCATTTGTTCATAATTCTTTCCTCCCCAAACCTATATTATTGAGATCAACATGAGTCTTCCAAGCGCGTGGCGGTCAACCCCTAAATCAGCCTTTGACCCCACCAATCGTCATTCCCTTGACAAAGTATTTCTGGAAGAACGGATAGGTCAGCGCGATCGGTAACGTTGCCACGACGACAACTGCAAAGCGCATCCCTTCCGTCGGCAGATTAGCGCCGGCCATGGCCGCTGAACCACCACTGGACATTTGCTGGGCCATGTACTGAATGTTATTCGCGATCTTGACCAACAAATACTGCAACGGCGTCACGTTATCGCTGTTCGTATAAAGCAAGGCGTTCATCCAGTCGTTCCAGTAGCCTAACGCCGAAAACAGCGAGATCGTCGCGACGCCAGGGATCGCTAGCGGGATGACAATGCTCCGGAAGATCCGTAGTTCTCCCGCGCCATCTATTCTAGCCGAATCAATGATCGCCTCTGGGATCGAGGTCTTGAAGAACGTCCGCATGATCAGCACGTTATAGACCCCGAAAGACATCGGCAAGATCAGTGCCCAGATGTTATCCTGCAAGTGTAACATCTGCGTCACAACTAAGTACGTCGGGACCATCCCAGGCACAAACAGCATCGAGATCAAAGCAAAAATGGTGAAAAATCGTGCATACAGAAAATCTGATCGTGAAATCGCGTAAGCATAGGTCGAACTGAACAGACTATTCATCAGTGTCCCCACTACGGTAACGAAAACCGACACGCCGAAGGAAACGATCACTTGGTGGCCCATTTTAGCTAAGTAGCTATAACTGCTGAGGACAAAATGTTTCGGCCAGAACTGATAACCATACAGTGTGATGTCGGATTCCTTCGTCAACGATAAAATGATGATGAAGAAGAACGGCAGGACACAACTCAGTGCAAAAACGGCCAAAAAGATGTTGAAGAACAGGTTGGCGCCAGCCCCAAACTTGCGAATCTCAACTGCTGAAATGTGTTTTTTATTACGCACTGGCGTCACCTCCTAAAATAGTGCAGATTCAGGTTCAACGTGTCGAACGACCCAGTTTGAAACAACGATCAACATCGCCCCAATAACAGATTGCATCAATCCGGCAGCAGTCGACATCCCAATATCATTGGTCGTTGTCAGCGCTCGATAAATGTACGTATCGAAGGTTTGCGTGACGTTGATCAGCGTCCCGGAGCCCCTTGGAATCAGATAAAACAGTCCAAAGTCGCTACGGAAGATCCCGCCGATATTCAGGATAAGCATCAACACTGCAACGGGTAGAATATGCGGCAACGTCACGTTCTTGATCTGTTGCCACTTGCTGGCACCATCCATCATTGCGGCGTCATAGTACGATGGATCGATCCCCATGGCTGTCGCAAAGTATAGAATACTGTTGTACCCGATGCCCTTCCAAACGCCCAAGAAAATTAGAATGAACGGCCAGACCGCCGGCGTGTTATAAAAATCGATCGGCTTACCGCCCATTGCTTGAATCAGCTGATTCAGGATCCCTTTGTCGGTGCTCAAGAATGCATAGACGAAGTATGCGAGGATTGCCCATGAAAGGAAATACGGGAACAGCATGGACGTCTGGTACACCTTCAATAACCTGGCGTTACGCAACTGACTCATCACGATCCCAAAGAAGATCGCGAAGAAGAAGTTCATTAGCAGGAAGATCATGTTGTATCCGACCGTATTACGAAGGACGATCCAAAAATCTGCAGACTTGAAGAAGAACTCAAAGTTTTGGAAGCCGACCCACGGGCTATGGAACAGACTATACAAGAATCCCTGATCAGAGTATTGAAAGTTTTGAAATGCAACAACGTTAGCAAGTACCGGAATATAGAAGAATACGATCAGGAATATCGTGCCCGGTGCAACCAGTAGTAGAAAGATTCGATTCGCCCAAAGCCGCTGGAAAAAGTTAGTTTTTTTCTTCGGCCGCGGAGCGGTTTCCCCGACAACCACATCTTGTGTCATCGTCTCCCCTCCTTTCTCTCTTTATGAATTAATGGTAAGCGTTTTCCAACGATGCGACAATCAACTTAGTTTAGGACTTTCTCTCCTAATTAAAGGACGTTCACCTAATATTTTGTTTTCACGCCTTTTTTAGCGGGCAGACCACTCAGACGATCCGACCGCTCGCAAGCCACCACTGCCGCTACCGAGCTGGTCATCACGACATCACTCAAAAAGGGGCGCCACATCAGGAACGACCCACAGTGGATGCCCGACTAGTCCTGGGCCGTTAATCATGCCTCGACCCTTTCACGCGCCTAGTTACCCGTCACCCACTGCGTTCGGGCGGGCAGTACGCCGCATAAGCGCGCCCCCTGCAAAAACCTAAGTTCGGTTTTACAGGGGGCGCTTATACGCTTGGCGATAACCGCTTGATGTCTCAGGCTCAAAAACAAACAGCCGATTCGTCAGCGCGCATTCAATGCGATAGATCGCAAGCGCTGGCAATCTGCATGTACAGACCGTGGCCGACCGGGCCGGTGGTCCACTTATCCGCCAACAATTCCGGCGCCTGCAGCTCAGCAAGGTCATCTCGGCCAGCCGCCAACTCTTCAAGTCGCCAAAGCACAGTGTCGACGCGTTCCAGTTGACCCCCTAACCGAATGTCCATCACCTCGTACCCGTTGCCACGCCGTTCTCGATGCCAAACCGCCCGATACGTTCGGATCATGACGCCCAACTGATCCTTGTACGCAACAAGCGCCGCTTTCACGTCCGCCACTGCACCGACCCCTTCGCTCGGCAGCGTTTTGAGTTGCTGTAATGCCCGCGCCTTCTTGGCTAAGGCCAACGCCAACTCGCGGTAGTAGTCGAATAACAGCCGCGAGTCTGCAGTCGTTGATGCATTGCTCAGTTTTGCAGCTAACCGCGTATAGTGTGTTTCTAGATCGAACGGGCGAAGATTGACGACATATTTTTGGAGCATAAGATCCTCATACAAGAGTAGCTTGCTCGGGTTCTCTCCTGTCAGATTGGCGGGCGCGCCAGTCAGATGATCGAAATCATCCAGTAGCTGAAAGGCAGCTGCAGATTCACCCTGCATAAGCCTGAACTGCTGCGCCAAATATGCGAGCGAGACGGTATCGTGATACTGATATTCAATAAAGGTCTGAAGGCCCAACCAGCTCGCTGCCATCGGCGTCTCTGCGCCATCATCGAACCACATCGTCGCGATCGCCTGTCTCACGCCTGCCGCTTTGGCGCCAGTCATCCCAGCTTGAACTGACTGCAGCATTTTTTCTTGGTGTGGGGCAAGCCCTGACCACGTCCACAAGCCACCCGCATAAACGATCGGTTGCTTCAGCTCGAAATGCTGAGCCAAACGCTTCTCGTACGTTGCGACGTCCTCGTGGTAATAGTCCCAATACACTTGTCCAACCGGCGGGATCTGAGCCACGAAGGCGGGATCAAAATGCACCGATTCGTCATACATCGTATTCTGCGGGCTGGCAATCGTGAACCACATATCGCTCCACATGTAAGGCACTAGCCCCAACTCCGAGCACAAGCCGCTGACGGTTCGCAGGTGGGCCTGGATCAGTGTCGCTTGATCCACGTACCCCTCATGATACAGCCGGTTCCCGTGTCCTAAGCCATATGCCTCATCCATGCCAATATGGATTTTATTCGTCAAAAACGGTGCCGTCGCAGCCTTCAACATGGCCCGTATAAAGGTGGTCGTCTCTGGCTTCTCGACCCATAAAACGTCAGGTGTATCTTTAATACGCTCAAACGCCGTCCACTTCAAGGCGTTCTGCAAGTGTGCGAGTGTCTGGATCGCAGGCACCAGGCGAAGGCCGAACTGATCTGCAAAGAGCGCCAGCGCATGCAGATCTTCTTGGCTGTAGCGGCCACGCAAATGCCCAAAATAAGGCTCCTTAGGGATCTCAAAACAGTCTTCTAAATACAGCCATAGTTCAGTGTACCCAAGACTCGCAAGCCGAATGATCACCTGCTTAAGCGTCTCGACTGTCAACACACCGTTACGCGCGAGGTCGATCATCACCCCCACCTCATCCATCGCGGGGGTCTCGCTCAGTTCAAATGTCTGAGTCTGTTGCGCATGTCCGAGCCAAAGCGTCACGGCCCGCATCAAGTCGTGTGCGCTGCCATACCTGAGTGTGCCTTGAGTGCCCTCACGTGTGATGGTCAATCCGGGCGCGTCCTGACTGACGCTGACCTGTGCCTGAATTCGATCGGTGTGATATTGCGCCGCGATCAGTTCAACGGCAGTCGTGTACTGCTCAGGAAGTCCGATCCATTCGATCATAGTCTTCATTCCCCCTGTCGATCAAACGCATAGGTGCGGATCTCTGCTGGGCCCAGATCTTGCGCAACGGGTCGTGATAGCGGCGTATTGACCAGATCCATCAGCCTTGTGGCCGACTGACCCGCGACGCGCACCGCTACTGGCTGTTGCTGGTCAGTCAGGTTATAGCCCCGAACGATCATCGTCGCGCCCACCTGTTGCGTTGCGGTCACGGCAAAAGCCTCGTTCGTGACCGTCAGGTACGTGCCGTCTGTCGACCGTTGGCCCAAGTGATGGCCTGTCTGTGTGCTGATCAGTGGGACCTGATCCGCCCGGGCCGCCTGCATTGCCCTCAGCTGCTCAGCAGTGCTTCCATCCGTGAAGGCAAGTGAAAACGCTGCATCAAATGCCCCTTGGCACTGTGCATCCGGTGTTGCGAAGTAGCCCCAATCACCCATCTCACCCACGCAACGTAACAGGGTCAGCGCAATCGATTCACCCTGCGGTCCGACTTCATATTCGTTAAGGCCAAAGTTGCCGACCACGACGCCGCGGTGTGTATCGTGAACAGTCACAAACGCTTGTTGGTGTTGCGGATTCGTGGGATTCCGCCAGTTAGGCCCAACGCCATTGGGCCGCGTCACAACTTCGTAGATCGATTCCGCTTGATGCGTGGTCGTCTCAAGCCCAGTCGCGATCACTGCGCGCAGCCGATGATCCCGAGCGTGATTATCCCCCGTCACCCGTACTTGCACGCGCGCATCGTTAGCCAATGCCAACGTCACATGCAACGGTAGTGTGACGGACTCGCTGCTCCGTTCACTGATTCGCTCAGTGATGTCGATCATTGCCTGACGCTCATAATCTAGCCGATGGTCAGCACTAGCCGGGATCGTTAGTGTCAGGTCAAAACTCAGTTGCTGACCAGCCGCAGTGACTTCCGTCTTAACGTGACGGACTTGTCCCGCCTTGGCGGTGATGGTCAGCTGATCATGTGATTGACGATAGATATACTCGTTGCCAATATCACCAGTATCCTCGACGACCAAGGCGTTTCGATAAACATGCCCCGTGACTTTGTCAGTTACGGTCACGCTGTGGTCAGCCTCCAGCGCAACCGTGAGCGTCTGGTCTGTGATCGCCATAGACGCTGGTGGCGCATCCAACACAGGCGGCTCCCCTTCGACGACAGCCAACGTTCGCCAGCTAAAGGCTGGCACCTGTGCCGCAACCTCAACCGTGACGTACAAGCCCATGAACGGAACGCGAAAACTGCGATCAGGCAGCTCGTAGTTGAAGCGCACATATGGCGCCAAAATCCGGGCAGGGATCACGTGACCAGTCGCGTCGACCACTCGCAGTGCGGGTAGTCTATCCGCCTTCGCCTGAAGCCGATCATACTGTTCTCGAGGGGCCCCGTCCTTGAACAAGGCCCGGTCTAATTCAACTTCGACCTGCACGGCTTCTTGCTTGGTGACCCCACTCGTATTCAATAAGACAAAGGGGTGTGAGGCGGCACTGAACCCGGTCGTATCAAGTTGATCCGCGAAGTGACGCAAAGCCTGTTCGCTCAGGCTTTGACCCACCTGCTGTGCTGCCGCAAATCTTGTCATCATGCGCGCGTGGACCGGATCGACCGAGCAGCCGCAAATACTATCATGCGGGTGATTCTGCAACAACAATCGCCATGCATAATCCAGCTTATCTTGGTTAGCCGTCGTTGCCATTCCCGCTAGCGCAAGCAGGGGCTCGACCTGATCTTCAAGCAGTCGCTCGGTTTTCGTATTCTGCTGTTTGAGGTAAACCCGACTTGATGCCGTATTGGCAAGTGTATACCACCCATCGGTTGCCTGTGAAGTTAGCTCACCGTGAATGGTCGAAAGGTGAGCGGGCAGATCGGCTCGCAGCGCCTGAATATAGTCAGGAAAGTTCGAATGGATGAACTCATAATCCGGGTACAACGCGTTGGCGGTTCGGATCGCGGCACTCAGATCCATCTGCACCGGCTGGTGATCCACGCCATTCATAAAAAGCAGGTCTGGTGTCGCGGCATAGCGCGTTGCGTCAGCCAACTTTTGATCCCAGTATCGTTTTGCTTCGGTGGGGTCTACGGGGATCTCATTCCCATTCGAATACCAGTTTGCAAAAAGGATCCCCAGTACTTTGGACCCATCAGGCCCCTGCCACCACATCTCCGAGTAAGTCGAATCGAAATCGCCATGGCTCACTTGGTTATTCAACCCGGTTGGGGTCACGCCCCGTCCGAACGCAACAGTATCGAGTCCTGCTAGTGTCATCATCTGCGCCGTCTGACCCATATTCCCGAACGTGTCGGGGAAATACCCCAAAGGAACGGGTTGCCCCCATCGTTTGGCGTCACGCAACCCATACTGAGTATTACGCACATTGGCTTCCGGACTGATCAAAAAATCATCTTGCAGGATGTAAAACGGGCCAACGCGTAGCTTCCCCAGACGGATCCACTTTGCGAGTTCGTCTTTTTTTTCGGGCCGAACCTTAAGGTAATCGTCCAAAATAATGGTCTGTCCATCCAGATGAAAACTATCGAATTCTGGGTCATGCTCAAATAGATCAAATAGATCATCCATCAGGCTAATCAATCGCATGTGGTGTTGCTCGTAACCCATGTACCATTCACGGTCCCAATGACTATGCGAGATGATGTACACTTTTTTCTTTGTCATATCGTTGCCTCCACCTTCCAAGCCCGATGATCAGCGAATCGTGTCCACGCGATCACCGAAGTAATCCATCACCAGTTCACAAAACATCATATTGGCCCAGCTAAACCATTCACGTGTGTACTGCGTCGGGTTCTCCACGTTATAGCCCTCATGCATCATTCTGGTACCTGCGGTGGTTGCCACAAGCCCGTCTAAGCGCGCGGCCTTAACTGAACGATCCTGTTCGGTCAGCCCTTCGATCGCCTTAGCGATCGGCCAAATATATCCGTTCGGGGTATGCGGTGACCCAAGTCCTTCACCAAAAGTCCCCGCATAGTAATACGGATTCTCCGAAGATAATATCGTCTTTCTCGTCGCCCGATAAATCGGGTCGTCAACGGCCACGGCGCCAAGATACGGCAGCGACAACAGGTTCGGGACATTCGCATCGTCCATCACGAGTTGATTGCCAAGGCCGTCAACCTCAAAGGCATAGATTTTTTCGCCCGCAGCATTAGTTGTCAGTCCATAACGTGCCACACCCGCCTCAATCGTGTTAGCCAAATACTCAAAGCGCTCCGCGGGCCGATGAAGGACCTCGCGGTAGATCTCGGCCAGGTCACGCAAGATCTCAACCGCAAACAGATTACTTGGGATCAAGTAGCCATACACACATGCATCGTCGCTCGGTCGAAATCCGTTCCAGCTCATGCCAGTGGGCGCAACCGGGCGACCGACTTTATCGATCAAGGTGTCCTCTGGACGGTCCTCGGTGCGCGCGAATCGGTATGGTGAATGGCGGTGGTCCTGTTCTGCAACGATCACTTGAAGCAGTTTCTCGATCGCGACTTCAAAACCAGCATTGAAATGACTGGTTCGGCCAGTGTTCTGCCAGAACAAGTATGCCAACTGTACAGGGTAACACAGCGAGTCTAACTCATATTTACGTTCCCAGATCCATGGGCCCATTTGGGTCTCATCCGTCTGATGCCCGGCATTGTTGGGCGTCTGATTGAATGCATTGGCGTATGGATCAAGGGCCATATTGAAGAACTGGCGATTGATCACACGCTCGATCACATCTGCAAGGGCAGCGTCTGTGCGCGCCGGGACGAGGTACGGCCGCATCTGGGCAGTGGAATCGCGCTGCCACATCGCCGGAATATCTCCCGTCAACACAAAAATTCGATCGGGACCATCCGCAATCAGGGCGTGCTTCAGCGTATCAGCATACGTCAACGCAAAAGTTTCCGCCCAGGCTGGGTGCTCCTCGCCACACTGAGCAACGATCTTCTTGATATAGGTGTCGGCACCTTGAGTTAAGAAGTCTGTCATCTTTTTCTCCTTGGTATTTTTTTACACTTGCAATATATCATGTTAGGTGCCATTATTGGTGCAAGCGTTAACATTCTCGTCAAAAAGTCGTCTTAGTCGCCTATACCAACTGGAGGAGCCGAATGCCAAAATATCAGACGCTATACGAGCGACTACGCGCTGCCATTCTGCGTGGTGAATATGCACCGGACGATCTGCTACCTAGCGAGAATGCGCTCGCGATCCACTACCAAGTCAGCCGAATCACGACCAAACGCGCCCTGAATGAACTCGTCAAAGCGGATCTTGCCTATCGCGTTCAGGGCCGGGGAAGCTTCGTCAAACCGCATGCTGCTAGTCGCTCACGCAAGCTGCTTCTCGTGCTACCCTATGCCAACCTAAAGATGGGCGATTATGCGAGTGGGATCACGACGGGACTGGCCGGGACAACTTGGCAGCTCGAGACGATCACGTCCAAACAATTCCGCCAGCGTCACCTTATCGCTGCGACTGATCAATATGCCGGCATTTTCTTCTACCCGAGAGAACGCAATGCGGAGATGCCGACATTGATCACATTGGCTCAACTGCATATGCCAACCGTGATCCTCGACGCACCCCCGAGTGCGCTTGCCCTTCCCAGCGTCGCTTCAGACAATGTGAGCGGTGGCCACCTTGCTGCGACCCACCTCCTCGACTTAGGCCACGAACGGATCGCTTTTTGTAGCCGTGTCCCTTTCTGGCAAGACTGGTCGGGCACCGTGTCTGACCGTTTTTTTGGCTACCTCAACGCCTATCATCCAGTCGGGATCGCGCCAACGCTACCGCTTCAGTGGGCACAGGACCTGAGCGGATGCGCGGACGTCACGACGCTTGCAGAATACCTCACACACGCACGAATCACCGCGGTGATCATGGGCAACGACCTCGAAGCGGTCGCCCTCAGCCAAGCACTACAAAAAATCGGGTGGTCACTGCCTGACCGCCTGTCGATCGTCGGATTCGATGACATCGAGATTGCAGCCAGTAACTCCCCCGCATTGACCACGCTGACACAGGACTTCGAGGCCCTCGGCCGTCAAGCCGTCGACTTGATCCTCCAGCAGATCAACGTGCCTGACCAGTGCTACCTTGATCGAATCACCGTCCCGGTCAAACTCGTTGTACGCAACTCAACCCAATCTCTGATTAAGGAGGCAGCACCATGAACCCAGACCAAATCGATACACGGATCGGTACCGATAGCACTGCGACCTTTTCACACGGCAATACACTACCGCTTTGCGGGGTCCCCTTTGGCATGAATTACTTGAGCGTCCAAACAACCGACGAGGAGACGAACTGGTGGTTCTCCCCACGAGACGCTGGTTTTGCAGGTATTCGTCTGACACACCAGCCCAGTCCTTGGGTCGGTGATTTTTCAAGTGTGTTGTTCACGCCGGTGGCGCAAGTCGACCAGCCCTTGCTTGAGACCTATGTCCCTGATGACGCGACCTTCGCCCCACACCGCCTCGCGTTGCGCGTTCAAGAGGCCCAAGTCACCGTTGAGGCGACTGCCAATACGACCGGCGGCGCGTTACATTTGTCGGCCCATACTGAGGCACCGCTGTACCTTCGGATCAGTGCTGCGGGGGCGCGCGTTTTGACCCACACACCCGAGCGTCTGATGCTCGCGATCGTCAACTTTAGCGGTAGTGAAGACCCTCAGTTCACGATGTTTCTATCCCTTGCCCTACCGCCCAAGACCACGTTAACGATCGGTGAGCATGCCGTCACATTAACGATAGACGCCCGCGAGGCAACGCTTGGCTGGGCCACCTCGTTCATCAGTGCGGACCAGGCGAACGTTAACCTTCGCCCGCTCATCGAGAAACCGTTTGACACCCAGGTAGCTGAGAATCGAGCCGTCTGGCAAACAGCGTTGGATCAGATCACCATCCATGACGCAAATCCAAGTCATGTCAGTCTGTTCTATCACAACTTCTACCGTGCGCAACTATTTCCCATGCAGTTCTATGAGATCGATGCGCAAGGCGCGCCTTGGCATTACGACACCACCAGTCGCCAACCCCGAGCCGGCAAGATGTTCACCAACAACGGATTTTGGGATACTTACAAAACTGCATTTCCGCTACTCTCCTTACTGCAGCCAGCGCGATACGCTGAGATGCTGGAAGGGTTCTATAATAGTTATCTGGAGACCGGATTCCTGCCGCGTTGGCTCTCTCCTGATGAGCGTGGTGTCATGCCAGGAACTATGTTAGATGCCGTCATTGCAGACGCTGCAGTCAAGGGGATCGCGACTGACCTGATGCCTAAATTTCTGGCGGCAATGATCGATGAAGCCACAACGGTCAGTCCTGATCCGCGCTACGGTCGCGAAGGCGGTCAGGAGTATCGGACACTGGGCTATGTGCCCGCCGATATTCACGAAAGTGTCAACAAGACATTGGATTACGCCTACTCAGACTGGCTGATCAGTGTCGTCGCCCGAGCAGTAGGTCACGAAGGGGTCGCGACCGCTTACGCTGCTAGCAGCCAGAACTGGCGCAACTTATTCGACCCGGAACTTAAGTTGATGCGGCCCAAAGACAGAGATGGTCACTTTTTGGCGGACTTTGACCCCCTGGCCTGGGGTAACGGTTACACCGAGGGCAGCGCATGGCAAAATAGCTTCGCCGTCTATCAGGATCTGCCGGGTCTGATCGATGCTTGCGGTGGTCCTGAGGCGTTCGCGGACCATCTTCACCACTTGGTGAATCAGCCCGCACACTTCAAGGTCGGTAGCTATGGTCAGACAATTCACGAGATGCGCGAATTGTCTGCGCTGCCATTCGGCCAACTCGCAATCTCGAATCAGCCGAGTTTTCATTTACCCTACCTGTTCACGCTCGCCAATGATCCAGCCTCAACCGAAGTTTTGGTCAAAACGTTACTGACACAGGCATTCGACCCCGGTTTTGCCGGCTACCCTGGCGACGAGGACAATGGCTCAATGAGTTGCTGGGTCCTGTTTTCTAGCTTAGGCTTCTACCCTGTCACACCCGGGAGCGGCACCTATGTCTTGGGCATTCCGTTGTTCGACGAAGTGACCATGCATCTGCCTGCCGGTGACCTTCACCTGACAACGACCAATAATCAACCTTTCTTTAACTTCGTCGCTTCCCGTACATTCAACGGTCAACCGCTGACGAACACGATCTCCCATCACACCCTGATGCAAGGCGGTCAGTTCACGACCAAGCTGCGCCTTCTACCCTGAGTCGGTGTCACACACTTCGGCGATGCCACACCGCTGAGCGCCATCAAGCGACTTGATCACCGAATATAAGGGACTGTGCCATAACGCAGTTTTAGCCCCGAGTATAAGAACGCAGTGAGTTACAGGCAGACATGCGTTAGAATGCCGCGCTGCGGAGTCCGGCTATGCCGGACGGAAGCAAGGGCGTTGCGTTATGGCACGTCACGTTCTAGAATAGTCGTGTCACCAGAGGTTATGGCACAGCCCCTATAACGTCTTGTGTTGTCCATTCAAACGTCATGAGTACCAGCCAGGCACGTGAGAAAGGGCACTACGCCAAGGCCCGTTCCGTTCTTGAATCGGCTGCATTCACCGTGAGCTTCTGATTGCGCCCCCCGCGTGTTCGCGCCGCAACCAGATGAGGTTATCCGCCGCACTGCCCCACCAGCTGCATCACCTGTTCTGCTTGCGGCAGCACCGTTTCGAGCACGGTCCGGTAACCGCAGAACCGGTTGGATGGCGCAACGTACATCGCGTCTTTCATCCGCTTGCACCCACCGCAGCACATCTGCTTGAATGGGCAGGTGTCGCAGTAGGTTGGCAGCGTCCGCTTGTTGTTGAGCCAGTCGAAGGCGATCGGCTGACTGAACAGCTCGCGCAGGGTCGATTCTTGAATGTAGCCCAGTCGATACTCATCCAACGCGTAGAAGTCGCACGGGTACACGGACCCGTCAGCTTCGATCACGTATTGGATCTGGCACTGTCCGGTCAGCCCGCAAGCGTTGACCTGACCGTGCAAAAACAGGTTCAACACGTCGTCGAACAGCTTGACGCTGCGGTAGCGCCCCGCCTTCAGCTCATTGCACCACAGGGGGAAGAGCTGCTGGTAGAAGCTGGCAAAGCGCTCAGGAGTCAGCGCAAAGTCGCTTTTGGCCGTCGCATCGAGGTCATCCAAGCACGGGATGAACTGGATGAACTGCACGTCTTGTTCCTGAAAGAACTTGTAGACTTTCTGTGGGTGCTTGGCGAGCTCGTTGGTCAAGACGCACAAGACGTTGTAATCGATCCCGTACTGGTCGAAGAGCGCCTTAGTCTTCAACACGCGCCAGAAGGTCCCGCGCTCATGGGTATCGACGCGGTTGAGGTCGTGATACAGCGGCCCGCCGTCGATCGACAACCCGACAAGGAAGTGGTGATCCCGCAGCAACGGCATCCATAGCTCAGACATGATCGTCCCGTTGGTTTGGATCGCGTAGTGCACCTTGACGCGCTTGGGTTGCTGCTCGATCACGTCGATGAAATGTTCAAAGTAGCTCAGCCCCGCCAGCGTGGGCTCGCCCCCTTGAAAGGCGATCGAGAGCTCATCGCCGTCGTTCAGGTCGGCATAGACGTTGGGGATCATCTCATCAACCACGGCGGCCTTCATCTTGCCGTATGAGCGCACCTCTCGGATCGAGCTAATATTGGCATAAAAGCAGTACTTACAGCGCAGGTTGCACAGCGCCGATGCGGGTTTGATCAAGAGGTTGACGGTTTTTTTCATGGTGATGCCTTTCCTTGTCAGAATCGCCGGCTAGAACGTCGGCCCGCTGTCGCGTTCGTTGAGCGGTAGGCGCATGTGGTTGAACTCGTAGATCAGATTGTCATGGTGGGCGATCATCCAGTCGCGCATGGCCAGACGCAGGCTGTGCAGCGTGGTCTGGTACCCGACATTATCGATCTCATTGACCTGCTCGTGCGGGTCCTGGTCCAGATCGTACAGCTCGTCGATGTCGCCACAGTTGAAGACGTACTTGAACTGACCGCGGCGCAGCATGCGCTGCGAGAACAAGACGCTGCCGATGCCAGAGCACTCCGTGACCACCGTCTCCGGCCAGTCGACCGGTGCGTGGTCGATCAGCGGCCGGAAGCTCTGGCTGTCGCGCTCACGCGTCGCCTGATCGACCCCCGCATAGTCGAGGATGGTCGAATACAGGTCCACGCTCGTGACGAACGGGGCGACCCGGTCTTGGCTGACCTGCCCCGGTTGTTTGACCATCAGCGGGACCGTGGTCGTCTCGTCGTACATGAAGATCGCTTTATCGAACAGGCCGCCGTGGATTCCCAGTGACTCCCCGTGATCCGCAGAAAAAATGATCAGCGTGTTGTCATACATCCCCTGCGCCTTGAGCCAGTCGATCAGCCGCCCGACTTGGTAATCGATCGAGGTGATCTCAGCGTAATAATGCTTGACGATCGGTTCAAGCGCCGCCCAGTCTGCGATGTTGCCACGCTTCAAGTCATGCACCCGCGGTTTGGGGCTATTGGCCGGATCGTGGAAGTTGGGCCACGGCGGCAAATCCACGTCGTCGTATTCGTGGAGGAACTCACTGGCCACGAAGTACGGCTCGTGCGGGCCCCAGAAATTCAGCTGGAAGTACCACGGCTGCCCCTGCTGCTGGAAGTCGGCGAGGTAATGCTCGGTGCGGTCGACCAGGAACTCGTCGATGCTGGTCTCGATGCCGCTCGTGATCTGCCCGGCCTGATGCCCTTCGTAGAACCCATTGATGCGATGTTCGATCTTCAGTTCCTTACCCTGCGCCCGGAGCCAGTCCAGATACTCCGGATAGCCGAACTCCCCGAAGCCATGGCCGGGAAAATCATCCCCGGTATAGCCGAGGTGTGTCGGCACCGAATCGAACCCCTTCGTCAGCTCCGCGAACTGGATATCGCCCATGTAGTGCTGCACATACTCGTCGTGCTGCACGTTGTAGACGCCGGTCCCAAGGTGCCACTTACCGGTGTAGCCGGTGCGGTAGCCCGCGGCGTTCAACCGCCGAGACAGCAGTTCCGGGGTGTCTGGCAGCTCCTGCACCATGTTGACATAATTATAGGAATTCGTTAGCATCCCGTGGTGCATCGGGTAGAGCCCGGTCTGCAGGGATGCACGCGCCGGCGTGCAGATCGGACAGGTGGTGTAACAGTTGTCGAAGATCGTGGCCTGCTGCGCGAGGGCGTCGAGGTTCGGCGTTTTGCACAGCGTCCCATCGACATAGGCGTCCAGCGTGTCCTTGCGTTGCTGGTCGGTGAGGATGAACAGGATGTTCGGTTGCTTAGTCGTCATGGTGTGCCTCCAATCGTACGTCTAACGTGACGGGAAAATGATCCGACGCATAGCGCCCGTCCGCCGTCGCCGTCGTCTCCACCGCGTAGGCGTCAACCTGAACCGCCGCGTTGACGAAGAAGAAGTCTAACCGTTGCACGTCCTGCGTGGTGACAGGGGCAAAATCCGCTTGATCCGGCCAAGTCCCACCGAACGGATCCACGATCGTCGCCGCGTGCAAGGCCGCGTCGCGCAGTGCACTGGGCACCGCCTGATACGCGACATCTCCTGGCTGCATGTTGAAGTCCCCGCACCAGATCACCGGGACCGCGGCGGCCAAGTACGGTGCAAGGAAGGCCGTGACCTGCTGGACGCCCAACACTCGGGCGTCTGCGATCCAATCATCGAGGTGGTTCGCCACCACGACCAGCTCCTGATCATCGGCCACGCGCCGCAGATGTGCCCACTGAAAGACCCGCTTGTTACCCGTCCCCGGGTACGTGCTCGGCACCAGTGGTGTCGTGGTGACCCAGCGGTGACCCTCGTCCAACAAGTCGAAGGCCCCAGCGCGGTAATAGATCGCTGTCGCTTCCCCTGTGCTGAAGCCATCTTCACGCGGGGCGCCGCAGTGTGCGTAGCCCGCAAGCGCGTTGAGGTCAGCGTATTGGTGAGGCAGTGCCTCTTCGATGGTGAAAATGTCTGGCGCCAGGTGCGTCAGGTTCGCCAGGACCGCCGCGCGCCGTTGCGCCCAGCGCCAGTCCCCGTCTTGGGGGGTATCGTAGCGCACATTATACGTCGTGATCCGCATCAGCGTTCCTCCCGCGCCCAGAACTTCTGCCCTTGGTAGAAGTCCAAGTCGCCTTGAGCCGCCGCCAGTGCACGCAGCCGCTGCCGCAAGTGCGCGATGATCGGCTGGGCCGCCGCCGTATGGGAGAGGTCGACCTCCTCATTCGGATCGGTGTGCCGATCGAACAGCTGCGTGTGCGAGCCTTGCACAGTCCGGTATTCGATCAGCTTGTAGTCCGGCGTGACCAACCCGCGCAGCTTATCGGTGAATTGTAAGTAGACCTCATCGCGGCCCCCAGCTTGGCCCTGGATCTGCGGCAGGAGACTGCGGCCAAAGACGCCGTCCGGTACGGGCAAGCCGGCGTAATCGAGGATCGTCGGCATCATGTCCAAGAGGAGCGCTTTGCCCGCCACCCGCTGGTCCGCTGGGATCTCTGGCCCCGCCAGGATCATCGGGATGCGGATGCTGTTATCGTACAGGTTCTGCTTACCCATCAATCCGTGTTGCCCCAGGGAGATCCCGTGGTCAGCCACGTAGACGATCAGTGTGTTGTCCAGTTGGCCGGTGGCCTCAAGCGCGGCCACGATGTCGCCGACACGGTCATCGATGTGCGTGATCATCGCGTAGTAATCCGCGATGTGCTGGCGAACAGCCGCGATCGGACGAGGGTAGGCTTCCAGCGACTCGTCTCGCTGCGCGCGCATGTCGAATTCGAAGGGATGCTGCGGGAGGTAGTTATCCGGGATATCGATCGTCGCCGAATCGTACATCGCCGAGTACTTATCCGGCATCACACGCGGATCGTGAGGCGCCATGAATGCCCCATACATGAAGAACGGCTGATCTGAGTCGGCGTAGGCCTGGATCTTTTCGATCATGGTGTCCGCGAACAGATCCGTCGAGTGCGTCCCAAGGTTGATGCGATCCGCCGGCAATTCGGTGATCCGCTTGGACGAAAACGCGTCCTGCGTGAAGCGACGGATGTGGTCATAGCGGCCGGTCGGGTCAAAGTCGTTGACCGGCACATTCCAGTGGTCCCACATTCCACCGAAGTAGATGTTGCCGCCGTCGGTGAAACTGCGGGCAAAGCTGCGCGTCCCGTTATGCCACTTGCCGACACCGATCGTCGCGTACCCGCCGCGTGCCAACTCCTCACCAAGAAGCGCCTGATCATCGGGGATCGTGTCACCGTCGTCATCCCAGCTCGTGACATAGCGGCCGGTATGTAACATCGCGCGCGACGGCATGCAGACGGCCCCGCTGGAGCCCCCTGGAATGAAGGCTTCCGTGAAGCTCGTGCCGCGGGCGACGAGCCGGTCAAAGTTCGGGGTGATGATCTGCGGGTTGCCCAGTGCGTGGATCGTGTCGAAGCGCTGGTCATCGGCGATCATCAAGATCACATTGTGTTTCATTGAGCTGACCTCCTTTAAGGTTCTCTAGTGCCCAGTCTATCCGGCGTCTAAGTAAGCGCCAACATTTTGCCGGGCAAAGTTGGCATACCACCATACACCAATCATAAAAACTTTAATTTGGCGATTTCCCTGCCTGTGGGACTCCGCTACAATACGGGTATTCCGACTAACGAGGCGATCACTTATGAATCGATCCAGCACGCTCAGCGCCCGCGAGGCGACCCAAGATCTCATCGGCGTTATCATCGGCAACGGCATCACCGCCTTCGCCTACTCTTGGGTGCTCGTGCGCCTGAACGTCATCTCGGGCGGGGTCACCGCCTCCAGCATGATCGCGGCGCGCTTGACGCCGTGGTCTGTCACCTTTTGGACCAATGCGATCACCTTGGTCTGCCTGGCGGCGTCGCTCGCTTTTCTCGGGCGGCGCAATTTCGTCAATTCACTGGTCTCAAGCTTCAGCTACATGGGCTGGTTCACCCTTGCGCAGAGCTGGCAACTCGACTTGAGCCACTGGCCGCTCTGGCTCAGCCTACCGTTAGCTGGTGCAGTGGTCGGGGCCGGCTACTTCCTGTGCCTCGATCACCACGCGTCCACCGCTGGGCTCGACGTCTTCGCCTTGGTCATTCATCAGCGCTGGCCGCAATTTTCGGTCGCGTTGGGCTTGCGGGTGATCAATCTTGCCGTGCTGGGCCTTGGCGCGTGGACGTTTGGCCTGCGCTCCTTTGCCTTGGGCTTGGTCTTCATCGTGGTCTACACCCAAGTGCTCGCCTTGCTCCAGCGCCACCTCGGCCACGAGGCCAAGTGACGCTTCCATTCTAGCGAGCCCCCGACCAGCGACCAATAGCCAAACTCAAGGATTCGTGACCATACCCAAGGTGCGGCCCAAAAAGCCCCGTTCAGTGCACAATGACTGTGCGCTGAACGGGGCTTTGGGGCCCGATATGCTTCAGGCTGGGCTGAGAACTGGCCACGCGACGGGCCGCGAACGTCGATACTGGTGCGAGATCGCCTACAAGTGGCGCCCGCTGTCTGCCGACCGACCGGCGACCACGAAGCGGGTGATCGTGTTCGACGCCGTCTCCAAGCGCCAGCAGTGGCGCTGATCGTACATATAGATCACAGTGAACACCGGCGTGACCGTGCGCAGATAGCCGCGCAGTCGGGCCACATCACTCGCCTCCGGGAGCATGAATAAGAAGAGGTCCTGCTCGGCAAACGACGCGTATCCCGGTAGCAGGCGCGCCTTACGCTGGTACGCGGCGACCATGTCGTTACCAGACGTCCACCGGGCGTTCGGGAACACCGCATCACGCGGCCCGCCCACCGTGTGGCCCAGGTGCAGGCGCGCCGGGTGTGGGCGCCGGTGGGCCGAGTGTTGGTCGGTCGCCAGCAACGCCGAGACGGCCTGTTCGATCGCGCGCGTCACCTCGACGCCCACCGTCCCATCCAGGCACTGAATATCCGGTCGATCGCGGTTGACTGCGGTGCGAAACTTGGCCGGCTCGATCGTCTGAAGGACCTGCAAGGCACGCAATTCCTCAGGGTGAACACGGTTCGGCATCTCGCCACCTCCCTCAATGTGCGCCTAGGCCCACTCAGTCCACGTCAGCCGGTGCCACCACTCGCACGAACCTGAACTGACCGGCACCGTAATCGAACTGCACGATCGCACAGTTCGGTAGCCGGTGATCCGGCAAGGCGGTCGTTGGGTCCGTCCACTGTGCGATAAAGTGGTGGATCGCCCCTGCGTGGGAGACCATCAGAACGGTCTCCCCGGTAGCCTGCGCCATCAAGTCCGCGACCGTCCCCCCGATCCGTGCATCGATCGTCGCTTGCGACTCGCCACCATACGGGACAAAGAAGTCGCCATAAGGCGGTTGCGGGTTCAGGTACTCCGCCTGCCCTTCGAAGCGTCCAAAGCCGCATTCACGCAGGCCTTTGTGCCGCGTGTACGGTCTGGTGGTCACGAGCTCCAGCGTGTCGGCGGCGCGTTCTGCGGTCGAGCAATAGGCGGCGTCGAACGCCACGCCTTGAGCCGCGAACCACGCTTGCGCTTGCTTCGCCTGCGCGATCCCGCGTGGTGTGAGGGGCGAATCGCACCACCCTTGGATCCGACCGAGGACGTTGAACAACGTCTCGCCATGCCGCATCAGATACAGTGTCTTTGTCATGCCATGACCTCCCGCTTCATCATGCTTCTAGTGTAGCAGAAAAACCGGCCACGGCTGGACAAAAAAGGACGCCTGACAAAAGTCACGCGTCCTTGCTTGTCACGGGCCAGCAGGCTGCCGGTTCAAACGACCGGCACTGAGCTTGCGTCCGTCAGGCTGCCCGACTGCCGGAGACCGGTCGCCGGACAGCCAGCCCCAGGACCGCCTTTGGTCTCGGGGCGCCTCACTTCAGTTTCAAGCCCATCGCGTTGATCGCCACGATCACCGTCGAAGCCGACATCAGGACCGCACCGACCGCCGGACTCAAGATCACACCGATGCCGGCGAGCACGCCGGCCGCGAGCGGTAAGGCGAGCAGGTTGTACCCTGCCCCCCACCAGAGGTTCTGGACCATCTTGCGCGTCGTCGCGCGACCGAGGCGCAGGAACGCCAAGATGTCTTGTGGATCGCTCTTGACCAGCACGACATCGGCAGCGTCGATCGCCACGTCGGTCCCCGCGCCGATCGCCATGCCGATCGTGGCTCGGGCGAGCGCGGGTGCATCGTTGATCCCATCACCGACCATCATCGCGTGGTGGCCCGCAGCCTGTGTTTCGGCCACGATCGCCGCCTTGTCTTCCGGTCGCAGTTCAGCGCGAACTTCGATATCGCCGAGCTGATGCGCGATCGCCTGCGCCGCAGGGGTGTTATCTCCGGTCAACATGACTGGGGTGATCCCCAGCGCCCGCAATGCCTGGATCAGCGCAGGCGCTTCTGGCCGGATCGCATCCCCTTGGGCGATCGCCCCGAGCACCTGCTGGTCGCGCAGCAAAAAGCTGACCGAGTTCCCCGCCGCCGCGAGCTGTTGGTAGCCCGTCTGGTCGTAGGCGACGTCATGCTCATCAAGGTAACGCGCGGTCACAAGGGCGACTGTGGTCCCATCAATGTCCCCGCGAACGCCGACGCCTTGAAGGGTCTGGATCGCCGATGCGGTCGGGACCGTCAGCTTGGCCGCTTCCGCCGCCGACCGGATCCCCGCCGCTAGCGGGTGGCTCGACCCCGCCTCAAGGGCGGCGGCCAGGGCCAAGACCGTATCCTCATCCGCCGCTGCCGTGTGCTGGATTGCATTGACGGCAAAGACCCCTTGCGTCAGCGTGCCCGTTTTGTCCATCAACACCGTGTCGATCGTGCCGGCCGCCTCAAGCGCCTGCCGGTCACGGACTAGCAGCCCGTGGCTCGCCGCCAGGCTCGTGCTCCGAGCGACAACGAGCGGGATCGCCAACCCCAGCGCGTGCGGACAGGCGATCACGAGGACGGTGACCAGCCGCTGCAACGCCGTGGCGGTATCGGCGATCAGCCACCACACGACGAAGGCGACCAGGCCAACAGCCAGCGCGGCGTAAAACAGGGCCCGTGAGACCCGGTCCGCCAGCCCTTCCGCCTTGGACTTCTCCTGCTGCGCGCTGGCGACCAGTTTGGCGACTTGGGCCAGGTAGCCGGATTCCCCGGTGCCTGTGACCCGTACGACCAGTGTGCCATCGCCGTTGACGGACCCGCCGATCACCGTGGCGTCGGTCGTCTTAGTGACCGCCTTGGCCTCACCGGTGACCAGCGCTTCATTGACAGCACTCGTCCCACTGAGGACTCGACCGTCTGCCGGCACTTTCTCCCCAGCACGGATCACCACGGTCGCTCCTGCGGCCAATTCGGCCAACGGCACGTCTTGGACCGAGCCATCCGCCTGCTGGACATGCGCCTCGCCCGGCAGCAACGCCGCCATTTTTTCAAGGACATTGCCCGCGTTCATCACTGCGTTCATCTCGATCCAGTGACCCAGCAGCATGATCACGATCAGACTGGCGAGCTCCCAGAAGAAGTCCATCACATGCGCGTGTGGGGCGACAAAGTGATTCATGACGAACGCATACAGACTGTACGCATATGCGACGGAGATGCCCATCGCGATCAGCGTCATCATTGCAGGCACCTTGGCCTTCAACTCGTCGCGTGCCCCGCTCAGGAATGGCTGTCCGCCATACCCGAACAGAAACGTTGCAAGCACAAGGACGAGCCAGTCCGACCCCGGGAACGTGAATTGGAACGGCAGTGACAGCCCCATGAACGGTGACAGTACAAAGACTGGGATCGCTGCGACCAGCGAGACCCAAAACTTCCGCTTGAAGTTCCCGTGGTGCATCGCGTGGCCAGACATGGCGCCATGCGCCATGTGCGCGTGATCCATCGCCTCATGATCGCTATGCGCCATATGCGCGTGATCCATCGCCTCATGGTCGCCGTGTTCCATGTGCGCGTGATCCATCGCCTCGTGCTCGCCGTGCGCCATCTGGTCATGCGTCTCAGATGACGTTGCGCCGTGTTCGCTTGACATGATTTGATCCCTCTCAATCTCTTTTGTTTACAAATGTAGATTATGCTTATTGTCTACATTTGTCAATCTAAAATCACAGGCCCTTCAGTTTAGTCTGACACGGTGCATGCGCCCAATACAATTATTATCATCTGGTTTGCAAATCCCACCGGAAGCGGTGCCAACCGTGTGGCACCAGCGCCGGTGCGACCGAATGAAAGCCCAGAGAATTTGAACGCGCAAATTTTGAAAATCTATGCTAGAATAGGGAAGTAAAAAATTTTGTTTTCATCTTTTAGGAGGAAAAACACTTATGCCATTAGTTAACGGCACTGAACTTGTCAAGGCAGCTCGTGAAGGTCACTACGCCATTGGTGCCTTCAACACCAACAACCTGGAATGGACCCGCGCGATCCTGGCCGGTGCACAAGAACTCAATGTTCCGGTCATCATCCAGACGTCCATGGGCGCTGCTAAGTACATGGGTGGCTACGAACTTTGCCAAAAGTTGATCGAAGCTACCGTTAAGGCAATGGACATCACCGTTCCGGTCGTGATCCACCTGGACCACGGTAACTACGAAGCAGCCAAGGCTGCGATCGCTGCCGGCTACAACTCCGTGATGTTCGACGGCCACGACCTGCCTTTCGAAGAGAACCTCGAAAAGACCAAGGAGATCATCGCCCTGGCCCACGCGAAGGGCATCTCCGTCGAAGCCGAAGTTGGCTCCATCGGTGGTGAAGAAGACGGCGTTGTCGGCGAAGGTGAACTGGCTTCCGTTGAAGAAGCAACCACCTTTGCTGACCTGGGTGTTGACTACTTGGCCGCTGGCTTCGGTAACATCCACGGCCCATACCCAGCTAACTGGAAGGGTCTGCACTTCGACCGCCTTCAGGAGATCGGCGAAGCCGTTAAGCAGCCGCTGGTCCTCCACGGTGGTTCCGGCATCCCGGTCGACCAAGTTCAAAAGGCGATCTCCATGGGTGTTGCCAAGCTGAACATCAACACCGAATGCCAGCTTGCCTTTGCTAAGGCAACGCGCGAATACATCCTCGCCGGCAAGGACCAGCAAGGCAAGGGTTACGACCCTCGTAAGTTGCTGGCACCTGGCACCCAGGCGATCACGGATACCTTCAAGGAGATCTGTGGCTGGATGGGGACCAAGCAAGTTAAGCTCGTCCCAGCTGAGATCTAAGCTGACCTAGGACAAACAAAAAAACCGCCGATTTGGCGGTTTTTTGTTTGTCCCACGCGGCGCGATCACTGCACGTCTGCACGTCGCTTGATCGAAGTCCCGGCAAGCGCCACCAGCGCCATGCTGGTCGCCACGAGTCCGAGGCCCGCGAGCGCACGGTCCTCTCGTGCGCCCGTCTGCGGCAGTTGCTTGTTCGTGCCATGGGCCGGTGTGGTCGCCGTTGACGTCGGCACATCCTTGGCCGCCGTCGAAGTCTCCGTTGACGGCGTCTCGCTCGCCGGTTCTTCCCCTGGCGTGGGCTCGCCACCGTTATCGTCCTTGTCAGCCTCCGCCTCGATCTGTTTGATCATCGCTTCGGCCTGTGCGATCAGCCGGGCCAAGGCATCAAAATCGAGGTTAAAGTCGACGCCGTCCTCATTGACGATCACGGGCCGCCCAAAAAGCCGCTCAACGTCTTGGTCGAAGGTCTGCCCGCTGACCGGATTGACCACGTGCCCGACCGCAGCGATCTGCGCCTTCACGTGCGCCGCCATCACCTGCTTGAGCCCTTCGGCGACCGGTCGCCAAGATTCATACAGGGCGAGTCGTGACGTGATCTCGCCGGCCTTGATGGCCTGGACCGTTCGATCAAACTCTTCATCAAAAGTCCGGCCGGTCTTCGGGTTCTGAAGTGACAGGTAGTCCTTGACCAGCGCGCGATTGTTGTCGACCCGGTTGAGCAAGTCGGTGATCAGCGGTTCGAGCGCCAGCGCGCGGGCGACCAGTTGCTCGACCGCTGCAAAGTCGACGTTGAAGTTGACCCCGTCCGCAGTGGCGGTCGCTGGGGCCGCGAATAATTGGTCGATATCCTGGTCGAACGTTTGACCACTGGCCGAATTGACCACGTCACCGACTGCACTGATCTGCGCCTTGTACTGCGCCTGCATGACTTGCTTGAGGCCCTCCGCCATCGGTAGCCAGTATTCATACAGCTCAAGCCGCGACGTGATCATCCCGTCGTTGATCGCTTGAACGGTTGCGTCATGATCCGCCGCGAACGTCTGCCCGGTCACCGGGTTTTGAAGCGCCAGATAAGCCCCGAACGCCTCACGATTGGCCTCAACACGTGCCAGTAGGTCATCCGTGACTTCATCCCGCGGCGCGGCCGCCGTGATCTCGACCGACGCCGCAGAGACCGGCTGCCCGCTCAACCCCTGTGCGCCCGCGACAGTCAACGCTGCGACCCCGCTGATCACCGCCGCGATCGCCGTGCGGTAATGGGGTCTATTTTTCTGCCAATAAGTCATCAATAACGCCTCCTCCTGATCGTGATGCCTATCTAATCCGATGCTATCACACCGCGCAGAGGCGGGTCAACGCTGAGCAGGTTCGGACTGCGCGCGCCACCGCCCGCTAACGGAGCATCCGCTCACCTCCTCGTTTGTGTTCAACGCCAAGACTGTTGCCTCGAACGGCGCAAGCGTCAGGTACTGCGTCACCGCCGCATGCGCCCGCTCTTCAGCGCTGCTCAACACCACGCGCGCCACCGCCTCTGGTTCGACCGGCAGTAGATACCGAACTGGCGTGGCGGCAAATGAACAGATAACGAGGTAGCGCGTCTCGCCGTGACACCTCATATAACTGTAGACCGCCGAGTCGGCTGTCGCGACGGGGCGGTAATCCCCCGCAATGATCGTCTCGTCGGTTTGGCAAAACGCGAGTAGTCGCTGGTAGTAGTGAAAAACGGAATCCGTTCTCGTCTGCTGCTCAGCCAAGTTGATCGCCGCAAAATTGGGGTTAACGGCCAGCCACGGCGCGTGTGTTGAAAACCCCGCGTGCTCGGCACTCGACCACTGAAATGGCGTCCGGGCATTATCGCGCGATTTGTTGTAGACCATCTGCCGCACGTCCGCCACCCCACAGCCTTGCCGACTCAGCATTCGGATCGCGTTACGCGTGTCGATGTCGCGGTATGCCTCAAGCGGCAAGTGGACATTCGTCATCCCCAGCTCGTCTCCTTGGAGAAAGAACGGCGTGCCTTTTTGGCAGAGTAACAACGTCGCCAACATCTTCGCCGAGGCCTCCCGGTGCTGATGTTCATCGCCAAACCGAGAGACGACCCGCGGTTGGTCGTGATTGCCGAGGTACAATGCGTTCCATCCTGTCTCGTTCAATGCGAGCTGCCAGCGGTCCAGGGTCTGCTTGAGGTCACTCAACTTGAAGCGGACCGTTGAGAACTTGCCATACTGGCCCTCGTCGATATAGGTGTGGTCGAATTGAAAGACCATGTTCAGCTCATGTCGTGCTGGATCTGTGTACCGCTTCGCTTCGTCGGGTGTAACGTGCGGCATTTCGCCGACCGTCATGCCCTCATAGTCCTTCAAGACACGGTCGTACATCTCATGTAGATAAGCGTGCATCTCAGGGCCGTTCGCAACGACGGGATAAAAATCGGCGTACTCACTGCCCGGGTCCTTGGGTCGGTCCTCAAAGTGTTCCGGTTTGGACAACAAGTTGATCACATCCATCCGGAACCCATCGATCCCCTTGTCGAACCAAAAGCGCATCAAGCGGTACACTTCTTCACGCACGACCGGATTTCGCCAGTTGAGGTCCGGTTGTGCGGGGGAAAACAGATGCAGATAGTACTGCCCCCGGGCGGGCACATAGGTCCATGCGGAGCCACCAAACGTCGAGCCCCAGTTGTTCGGCGCACTGCCGTCGGCTCGCGGGTCTGCCCAGATGTAATAATCGCTGAACGGATCATCGCGGCTTTGTCGCGAAGCTTGGAACCACGGATGTTGATCCGAAGTGTGGTTGACCACCAGATCCATCACGAGCTTGATCTGATGCGCATGTAGCTGCGTCAGCATCTCTTCAAAGTCGGCCATCGTCCCGTACACCGGATTGATCTGTCGATAATCTGCAATGTCATACCCATTATCGATCATCGGTGAAGCATAGATCGGATTGAGCCATACCGCCTGAATGCCTAACTCATGCAGGTAACTCACTTTTGAGGTAATGCCTCGCAGATCACCGATCCCATCCCCGTCGCTATCCTTAAAACTCTGCGGATAGATCTGATAAAAAACGGCACGCTGCCACCATTTGCTCATCATTTTTTGCTCCTTTTTTGGAAACTAAAAGGTCAATGCCCTCGGCACCGACCTTTTCGCTTGACTGATCATTTAAGCATACAGCGTCTGCTTGACCCAGGTAGCCAATGCCTCGAGTCGCGCCTCAGCCGTTCGCGCGTCTGGATCGCGCGTCGCCAGGTACGACTTGATCTTGGGCTCTGTGCCACTCGGACGGACCGCCAGCCAACTCCCGTCCTCAAACCAAACTTTGAGAACATTGGACTTCGGTAGCGTCAACGTTGTGGTCTGCCCAGTGGCCAGCGTGACACGCTGCGACGTCTCGTAGTCTTCATACGCCGACACCGTTATCCCCGCCAGCTGTCGTGGATGCGCTTGTCGCAGTGACGTCACTCGTGCGAGGATCCGCGCTTCTTCCGCCTTCGACTGAAAGTCGGCGCTGACCAAGCGGTCGCGGTAAACGCCGTACTGATCTTCCAACCGCGTTAGCCGGTCGATCATCGTCTGACCCTCACGTTTACAGTCAAGCGCGACCTCACATGCCAATACCGCCGCTTGGACCGCATCTTTGTCACGCACAAACGGTGCGATCAAGAACCCAAAGCTCTCCTCGTAGCCGAGCAGAAACTTCAACCGGCCAGTGGCCTCCAGGTGATCCGCCTGTTCGCCAATGAATTTGAACCCGGTCAACGTCTCGATCGTTGGGATCCCGTGGCGCCCTGCGATCGCCTGCCCAAAGTCTGAGGTCACGATCGTTTTGATCAATCGATAGTCGGTCAGATCACGCCCGGTCTGCTTCAACATCCGGATCAGATAATCCGTAAAGATCGCACCGAGCTGGTTGCCGGACAGGAACCGATACTGACCAGCGTGCTTGACCGCGATCCCGAGCCGATCCGCATCCGGGTCTGTCGCGATCGCGATATCCGCGTCGGTCTGCTTGGCGAGCGCGAGTGCAAGCGCGAACGCGTCGTGGTACTCGGGGTTCGGCAGCTTGACCGTGCAGAAGTTGGGATCTTGCACCGACTGCTCAGGGACAACGCGGAGTGCGGTGAACCCAGCCTGTTTCAAGCCTGCGGTCACCAATGCTTCACCGGTGCCGTGAAGCGGCGTATAGACGACCTTGAGTTGGTGTCCATTCGCCCGTGTCGTATCGGGGGCCTGGATGACAGCACTCAGACATGCCAGGTAAGCGCGGTCGATCTCCGTTCCGACCAAGTGGACCCCTTCTGGTAACCCGGTTGATACCGGGAGTGCGAGCTCGTCTGTGACCTGCTCGATCGCAGCCGTGATCGTACGTGCTTGATCCAACGTGATCTGACCACCACTCGCGTCATAGACCTTGTACCCGTTATATTGGGCAGGATTGTGACTCGCGGTGATCATGATCCCGACAAATGCGCCGAAATGCCGCGTCATAAATGAGAGTTCAGGGGTCGGCCGTGGCCGGTCCGACAGGTAGACGCGACAACCCTTGGTTGCCAAAATCGCAGCGCTGATCTGCGCAAACTCTTTCGAGTGCGCGCGCGTGTCAAAGCTGATCGCGACGCATGGTGCCTCAGGCCCTGCCGTTTGGATATACTGCGCGAGCCCCGTCGTCACCCGAGCGATCGTATAGGCGTTCAGCCGGTTGGTCCCCACGCCCATCAAGGCCCGGATTCCCCCAGTGCCAAAGGCCGGATAGCCCTCGAAGTGTTCCTCGATCGCAGCCTCGGAAAGACCCGCCAGGGCCTGATCCAGCCCATCGATCAACGGGTGGGCCAACCACGCTTGATAGCGTTCATTCATCATCAGTCGCCACCTTGAGCGCCCCAAGGATCTCTTGGATGCTGAGCTCTGCGGCCGCCATCCGGGTGTCCGCCGCGCCATAATACAGCGTCAATCGGTCCCCCTCAACGATCCCACCACAGGTGAAGACCACATCGCCGAAGAAGCCGTCTGTTTCATACGGCGCACTCGGGACCATGATCGGCGCTGCCGTGCGGGCCAGGATCTTAGTTGGATCATCGCGGTCAAGGAGCATCGCCCCTAGGCAGTACTGATTCTGCTTGTTAGCTGCGTGATAGATCTCTAACCAGCCCGCTTGGGTCAAGAAGGGCGGCATGCCTGCACCGACGCGACCGTTATCCCAGCCATCACGGCTGCCCGTGAACAAGAAGCGATGGCCGCCCCAATCATGAAGGTTCGTCGAAGCGCTGATCCACACATCGTGCACCCCGGTGGAGGGGACCGTTGGCCGGCTCAACGTCCAGTAGCGACCAGAGGCCGTGCCCTCAAAGATCGCCACGTCCTTGTTGTCCGGCAAAAACATGATGCCTTCATCTTGGTAGTGCGCAAAGTCTTTCGTGGAAACCAACTGGACACAGATCCCCATCTTGGAGACCGCACTGAAGTTGATGTAGTAGGTGTCACCGATCTGCGTGCAACGTGGGTCTTCGATCCCAAAGGTCTCGTACGCGTCGTGCGGATAGATGAACGGCTGGTCATCCACCGTGAAGTGTTGCCCATCGCGGCTCCGCGCACAACGAATGTGCGACAGTGAGGTCAGGTACGCAAACTCTGCATTCTCCCCTTTCGGCCGGATCACACGTGAATCACTGAGATCGTACGCGGCCGGGTCCAGCTTCACGACCTCTGTGGTGTCCTTCTCCGCATCGTAGACCGGGGTCAAAAGCTGACCTGGCTGTTGGATCGGCCGCTCAGCCACCCGCAACAACATGATCGTTTCATCACCAAATTTAGCAACTGCCCCGTTGAAGGCGCCGACCACTTCGAAGTCTGGCCGAGACGGCCGGACATCCGCAGGCGTCACTAAGGGGTTAAGGTCAAAACGTTTAATGTGCATTTACTTGATATCCTTTCAACTCAACGGCAGCAAATTGTGCTTCCGCATCTCCGGTCCCAACGTACAGCTTGCCGTCTGCATACCCACCGCTAAAAATCACGTCGGTCAGATCAGGACGTTTGGCTGGGCCATCTTCAAAATCTTCGCGGGTCGCGATCATCGTGGTCCGTGCGATCCGCTGCTGGCGATAGTCAACTTCGAAGATCACACTCGTGTACTGAAGCGTCTGATCCGCCTTACGCCGCGCCAGGTGCCCCAGTACGACTGCGGTCGAGCGATCGATCGCCAAGACCTGATTCGGCCCACCCCAGTTACCATCCGGAATATTGTCGGCAAGCAGTGGTGCCGTCGCGATCCGTTCAGCGGTCAACTGCGCCAGGCGATCGATCAAACACATCCCGATCTTACCGGCCCCGGCGACCCCGCCTTGCGGTCGGGTCAACACAAGGATCTGGTGATCCGGTGTTTCTGCCAGTCGGATGTCCTTCATCTGATCAGGCCCGGCAACCAAGAACTCAAGTGAATCGAGGTGCTGACCGACATAGAAGTCCGTTCGCCACCGCATTGTCCCATCGGCTTGTGGCGTCACATGCACCCCGCCGACGACCAGCTGACTCCCGATCCGTGTCACGAACGGATCCTGGAGGTGAAGCGTCGGCAATGTACTCGCCCGATAGTGCGTCGCGTCGACTCGTTCGAAGAAGCGCACCTCGGCGTCTTCCGATGTTCGCAACTCGACACGCCCGGCAATGTACGTCCGGCCACGATCCGTGAACGGTGCCGTAATATTGTAGACATCGTACCCCGCCGCACCGCTAAAGATGATCTTGTGCGGCGCAGTCGGCTTGGTCGCAACTTCATATGCGTGAAACAAATCAGAAAAGTCCATCCTATTTGGCCCCTTTTATTTCAGTGTGTACTGCATTCCTTGTTGGAAGTTCTTCGAGAACAACAAGAACAGCACGATCAACGGGAGTGTCAAGAGTACTGATGCAGCGTACATCGGCCCCGGATAGGTCCCGTACGGCCCGAACATCTGAGAGATCAAGACATTCAGTGTGACGGTCCCATCACTCTTGGAGACGATCATATCCCACAGCAGCGTCGTCCACCGTTCCGTGTACAGGAACAAGAAGATAACAGTCGTGATCGACTTCGACATCGGCACGATGATCTTAAACAGGATCTGCAGCGGCGTGGCCCCGTCGAGCGTCGCAGACTCGATCAGCGTATCTGGGATCGACTTGAAGAAGTTGGTATACATGAAGATCGCCCAGAGGCTGACCGCCGTCGGCAAGATCAGGCCAGCGTATGAATCGATCAGTCCCACCTTGGTCACCAGTAAGAACTGCGGCACCAACAGGATGATGCCCGGGAAAAACATCTGAAACAGCAGGAAGTTGTTCGTGAATTTCTTGCCGCGGAAGTTGAGCTTGGACAGCGCGAAGGCGACAATGATCGCAAAGAGCATCATCAGCGCCACGCTGAGCGTTGTGACTACAAAGGTGTTGAAGAAAGCATGAAGCCACGGGGCTGGCGCGGCCGTTGCGTTGTTGCTGAACAGCCATTGCCAAGATCTCAACGTGTAGTGCGTCGGGATCAACTTCTTATCCACCTGATCCCACGCCGCAAACGAGTTGAGCACCAGGTAGATGAACGGATAGATCATCAGAAGCATCACACAGGTCGTCAACACGTAGCGCCATGTTCGCGGCTTGTTTTTCTTAATTCCAACCATAGTGATGCCCCCACTTCTCGATTAATTTGCGAATGACAGAGATCGACATGAAGGTCACGATCGAGGCCAAGATCGCGATCGCGGACGCGTAGCCAGACTTCAGGTTCACGAAGGCCTGGTTATAGATCTCCATCTGCCACGTGTTCGTCGCATAGTTAGGACCACCACCGGTCAGCTGGTAAACTTCTGTGAAGATCCCGAATGAGACCCCAACAGCGAGGATCAAAACGGTATACAGCGACGGATACATCATCGGCACCGTGATCTTCCAAAAGATCGTCCGGTTGCTCGCGCCATCCATCATGGCCGCCTCGTAGATCTCGTCGTTGATGCTCTCAAGTCCTGAGATCAAGATCAGCGCATAGTACCCAGACATTTTCCACGCGATCATGAAGGAGACAACGAACAGCGCGGTGTTTGGACTGCCTAGCCAGTCGATATTCACGTCGAAGCGATTGCGCAGCCAGGTGTTCAGCGGACCGTTGTAGGACAAGAAGCCTTTAACGATCAGCGACGTCACGACGCCACTGGACAGGTATGGCAGGAAGAACGCGACGAGGTACAGTCCCTTGAACTTGGGCAATCCGTGTACGAGCACCGCGATGATCATCGACAGCACGACTGCTAACGGCACAAAGACAAGTAGAAACTTGTACGTCACAAAGAACGCCGCGTGAATAGCTGGACTCTTGAGTGCGTCGATAAAGTTGCCCAAACCAACGTTTTGGATATCGGGAGAGATAAGGTTCCAGTTCGTAAAAGCCAGCCAGATCGACCACAACAATGGGAGCAAGAAGAAGATCGTTGTGAAGATGATATAGGGCGCTGTGAACGCGAAGCCCAATTTGTCATTGCGCTTATTCATATTACAGACTTCCTTTAATTGATGCGATCATGTCACTCCAGGCCTTAGCAGGACTCTTTTCGCCCTTCAGTGCAGGGATCCAACCGTCTTTACCCAGTTTTTCTTGAATATCGTTGTAATCTGCATTATCCATCGCTGGGATCGCGTTCGGCACGTTCTCCGCGTATGGCTTCATGTAAGGGTTCGCTTCAAAATAGCTCGTGAATTCTTTGTTCGTCGCCGCATCATCACGCGCAGGCAGGAGCGACGTCGTCTTCAGGAAGGAGAGGTCGTTCTTCGCATCCTTGAAGACGAACTGCATGAACTTCATCGCGGCCTTCTTTTGAGCGGTCGTCGCCTTGGCGTACACGACGATCCCCTTAGCATCCGCATACGTCTTCACGTTCTTGGCGTCCTTCATGCTGTCGGGTACGACTGGTGCCGTCAGCGTGTAGTTCTTGCCGTATTCCAGATCTGGGTACTTTTCTTTCCAGTTCGGGAACGTCCACGACCCGATAATGTTCATCACCGCTAGCTTGGTCTCGAACGGATCCGTCGCCTTGCTGGTCAGCAAGTTGCCAGACTGGTGTAATTCCTGAACAAAGTCAAAGACCTCTTTGCCCGCCTTGCTGTCCGCCACTAGCTTCTTACCGGTGACGAAGGCCTGCCCATCGCTCGCTGCGTCATAGAGTGGGAAAAAGTCGAACCACCGCTGCCATGCGGTCGGATCTGCCCCTGTCGGCAGGGCCCAGACAACGCTCTTACTGTTTTTAGCCTTCAGCGCCTTCGCAACATTCATGACGTCTGAGTATGTCTTCGGCACTGACTTGATGCCCAGGTCCTTCAACATATCCAACCGCCAGCCAAACAGCATCGGGTTGGAATAGAGCGGCACAACATACTGACCACCATCAGAAAACTTCCAACCATCGATGGTCTTTGCCATATCACGACTATCGACAATAGACGTCAACGCACTTTTCGTCTCCGCGTCTTTATTTAATGAAACGATCGCCTTGCTCTGGGCCAACTGCGCCGCAAAGCTTCGCGTAATGTTTTCGGACATTGTCGGTGCGGTCCCGGAGGCGATCGCCGACTGGATCGTCGCTTCAGACGATGGGCTTTCCTTCATCTGGGTGACCTTGACCGTGATGTCCTTGTTTGCCTTTTCAAAATCACTGGCCATTTGCTTCCAATACTTCACCTGTGTCGGGTTAGGGGCCGCCCAGAAGGTGATCTCGGTCTTCCCGTTTGCAGTGCCCGACTTATCGCTCGAGCCCCCACATGCTGCCAAAGTGCCTGCCGCTACAAGTAGGCTGAGCCCCACTAAAGCTTTCTTTGCAAACATCTTGTTCGTCCTCCTTTTTTGTAAACGCTTTACGTTACAATTTGGATTATAGTAACGTTGCGGTAACGTGTCAACCTTATTTTTTGTAATATCCATTCCCTCGCATAAAGGGCTTTCTTTGTAAAACGGTTTGTGTTAATGTAACGTTACAAGGAGAAAAGCCCATGAAAAAAATCACCACTCAGGATATCGCGGACTACTTGAAGATCTCACGTAATACCGTTTCGCGATCGCTCAACGATCAACCGGGCGTTAGCACCCAGACCAAACAGACTGTTCTCGAAGCCGCGACGATGCTCGGTTATGACTTTGCGACAGACAGTCCTGAACCATCCCCCACGCAGCCCAAACAAAAAATCGCCCTGATCGCCACAGACTTCACCCTGGATCTCAAAAGTTTCTTTGGGGTCATTCTGAGTCGACTCAAGCACGACCTTCGTCAGACTGATTATCAACTTGAGGTCTTACCCGTCACCGCAGAGATGCGCGATCGGCTCGTCTTACCTGTTCAACTCCAGCAAGACAGTTACGCAGGGATCTTCGTGCTGTCCTTCATTTCCAACGCCTATATCGAAGCGATCATTGCACTGGGGCGGCCGACGGTCCTCATCGACCACCACTCACCCACGCTCAACGCCGATAGCATTTTGACCGAAAACATTGACGGGACACGCATCGCGATCAACTATCTGTATACCCGCGGCTATCGACGGATCGGCTTTTTGGGTAATACCGGGTTTTCACCCAGCTATGCCGAGCGGTATATCGGCTTTCAGAACGCACTCGCGGAGCATCCCGATCTGATCTCAGCCCCAGAACATCAGATCACAACGATCCAGGAAGCTTACCCCAATGAGCTCTTCGCACAGCTCAACGCGCTCGACCAGATGCCAGACGTCTGGTTCACCGTCAACAACGGCTATGCCTCGATGCTGGTCACTTACCTTCAAGGATCTGGCTATCAGATCCCGGCGGACGTTGCGATCTTGTCGTTCGACGACACCGACATCGCCCAGGTCGTGACCCCGAAGCTAACTGTCATCGCAACGGATCTCGACGGAATGGCTGACGCCGCTTGGATCCAGCTACAACGCCGCGCCAAAGACGCCGAGTCACCCAATCTATACATTCGCCTGCTGCCCACGATCACCCCACGCGATAGCACGCGCTAACCATTCACTGCGCGAGGAGGGCCCTACCCATGCGCCTGATGACCTACAACCTACGCGTCGATGCACCTGAAGACGGCAGCTGGCGCTGGTCCGACCGTGCACAGACCGTGCTGACAGATATCCAGCGCAATGACCCGGACATCCTGATCGTGACGGAAGCGGAAGCCGCGCACCTCGCCGCCCTGACCCAGCTAACCGCATACGCTCATGTGGCCGTGCCCAGAGACGATGGTCACCACCGCGGAGAAGCGGTCGGGCTCTTCTGGCGCGCCGATCGATTTCACTGCGTCGCCGAGCACCACGAGTGGCTCTCCGAGACCCCCGACCGCCCCTCGCGCTATCCCGGCGCACGCTACCCACGCACCTTGCAACAGATCACGCTCGCGACAGCCACCGGCAGTCGCTGGACCGTGATCGGGACTCACCTAGACCACCGAAGTGCGGCGGCACGCGATTTTGGTGCGCGCCGCCTGCAGACCCTTGCCCGTCAGCTGCCGGGACCACTACTGATCGGAGGCGACTTTAACGCCGGCCCGACGAGCTCAGCCTACCGTCTGATGACCACGGTCCTCGCTGATGCACAAGTCATCGCCAAGACGCGGCACCGCCCCTACCCCGGCACCTACCGCCCGACCCACCAATTCACCCCGACCGCTGGAATGGTGACAGCCCGGATCGACTATCTGTTCGTCTCGCGGACACTGCCCGTCAAGCGCTACGCGATCGATGCGACGCTGACGTCCGGACGCTGGGGGTCCGATCACTGGCCAGTCATCGCCGACATCGGCTAGGAAAGCGATTGCATCCGGGCGAGTCAGCTGATACACTACTCTCCGTGAACTGTCTCACTTGGAGGGGTAATACATGAAAACTTTTTTGACGCGCCTACCGTTGCCAGTGTGCGGGCTGATGCTTGGGCTGGCGTCCCTGGGCCGCCTCAATGCGAGCTTGGCCATGCCCGCCGGTGACTGGCTCTGCTCTGGGCTAGCCCTGCTCTTATGGGTCATGATTTTGCTCAAGCTCGTGCTCGCCCCGCGTAGCTTTGTCGCTGGGTTGGCCGATCCAGTGATCACGTCGGTCATGCCCAACCTGACGATGGCGACGATGCTGCTGGCGGTATGCGGACAAACATACGGGTTGCCGCACCCGATCGCGCTGGCCCTGTGGCTGACCGCAGTCGTAGGCCACTACGCGATCATGGGCGTCTTCTTGGTCCGCCACCTGTGGCTGGCCCCCAAGCATTTAGCGATGGTCATGCCGAGCTGGTTCGTCGCCTTCGTGGGGATCGGGGTGATTCCCTTGACCTGCGGCCCATTTGCGCCCCAGGTCGGGTTACCCACCACTTGGTTGGCCCTCGGCCTGTATGCTGGCGTGTTCCCGCTTGTGCTCTGGCGGATGCTCCGCGTGCCGCTGCCCGTCGCCGCCCAACCGCTGACGACGATCATCGCCGCACCCGCCAGCTTGTGTCTGGCCGCCTATCTGACAGTCGCGACGCCGCCGAACGCCCAGCTCGCGACCGGCCTTTTTTGGTTTTGCCAGCTCCTCTACCTGGTCGCCTTGGTCTGGGTGTTGCCTTACTTCACCCATGCCTTCGTGCCCAGCATGGGCGCGTTCACCTTTCCGCTGGCGATCACCGCAACGGCGATCACCAAGTATACCGCCCTGTTCGGCGCCCATAGTGCCATACTGCACGCGCTACAGTGGAGCGAGTGGGCGGTGATCTGCGTTGTCGATGCCGCCGTCGCGGTCCGCTACGCGCGCTTCATCGGCCAGACTTGGCCACGTCCGGTGACCCAGCCTGACTAACTGGTGACGTCAGTCTACCTTATCGCTACGATTAACCCGCTCGACCTGTTACACTGGAAAGAGAAGGTGTCGATGACACAGGGAGGTGATCGCGACGAAAAAATGGCTGCTCATTGCATGCCTCTGGTGCCTGACCGGCTGGACTGCGCCCACCACTGTCCACGGCGCGACCAACCCAGGCTTCTCCGTCACGCCAGAGCTACCCGCAGAACAAGTGGACCGGCAGCTGAATTACTGGGACCTCTTGCTGACGCCTGGCACAACGAAGCGACTGACCCTGCGCCTCCAAAACACGACGACCCGCACCCAACGGTTTGACCTCGCTGTCAACCGTGCCACGACCAATGTGAATGGCGTGATCGATTACAGCGTGCACGGCGCCAAAGCGCCGACAAGCCTACCTGCGGACCTCGAGACCCTGGTCAGCGTGCCGCGCACCGTCCGCGTGGCCGGGTACGCCGTCCGCCGCATCCACCTGACGCTGAACGTCCCTGCCACGGCCTACGACGGGGTCCTGCTCGCTGGGGTCCGCGTCACCGCGACCGCCGCGGCTGACCAAGCGACGCGAACCGCCTACGTGGTCGGGCTGCAAGTCCGAACGCGCCCAGCCGCGACCCTGGCGCCACGGCTCAGCCTGAGCCGCGCCACCGCCGCCAAAGTCGGCAGTGGCAGCGTCGTGACCGCCCACCTGACGAATGATCAGGCTGCCATCCTTGAGGGGCTGCAGGTCACGGCCAGGCTGACGCGCACCGATTCCGAGGCGCAAGTGATGCGACTGACGCGTGACCAGTTGCGGCTAGCGCCCAACAGCACGCTGGCGCTCCCCCTCAACACCAGCCCGCAAGCGTTGCCGGACGGCCGCTACCGGCTCAGCGTAACCGCCCACACAGAGACGAAGCGCTGGCGCTTCAACAAGACCTTCACCGTTCGCGCTGCGCGCCACGTCACCACCGGCCCGCACCGCGTGCTCAAGTTATCCCCTTGGTGGTTCGCCGGCCTCGTGCTCATCGCCTCCGGCTTGGCGATCGCCGCCGGGTGGCTGATCCTCCACCGCCATCACTGAAGTCTCAGCTGACGCTGAGGCTTTTTTGGTCGAAAAAAAGAGCCGGTTCACCGGCTCTCGGTCACGTGCTATGGCGTTGCCTCTAGCTGCCAAGTCATCTGGGTCCTGTACTCGGCCCCATCGGTCGCGCCGCGGTTCTGCGGCAGATTCAGCGTCACGGCGTCGGTCTGCCACAGCATTCGGTAAGTCCCGATGGCCACGGCGTCCGCCTGCACGATCTGCGTCGCCGCCTGACTCGCCGCATTGGTCAGCGGGATCGTGGTCGGCGTCGAACTGCTCAGGGCCGCCTGCCGCGTCCCCTTGGTGGTCGCCGTCCCCAGATAAGTGTCACGGGCCGCCAGATCGAGCGTTGCGCCGTCAAGCGTGGCCGTCTCGCCATCTGTCGTCAGCAGTTGACTCTGGAGCATCAGCTTCCAACTCGCCGTTGCGGTATCGAGGGTAACTTGGACGCCGATCGCCGGTTCAGGCGTCCCGCCGATCGTCATCACATCGGTCGCAGGGGCAGCCACCCCACCCCAGCTCGCCAACTGATCCGCCGGTGCGCTCGGGCTCAGCAGCGGCATCGCCTGATCGATCGACTTGGCCTGCGTGCGCCCGAAGTTCAGGTTCGCCGGCACGCTGTCCAACGAGATCGATGCCTCGAGAAGACTAACAGTGATCCGCGCGCGGCGGAACGGTAGCGACAGCGACTTGGCGTTGAAGGCGGTCGACCCGATCGCGGTATCCTGGTAACCGACGTAGTACTCCCCGTCAATGAACCCGCCGGTGAAGTTGGCCGCAGTCGTCTGTCCGGCCTGCGTGACCTCGACCAGACTGTAGCCCATCTGGGTGGTGTAGCTGAACATCGCCTGCATCGGAAGCGTGGCGAAGCCATTCACCGGTGCTGTCTGGGTCAGCTGGGCAAAGTAGGTGTTTCTCGGCTCGATCGCCGCGTGACTCAGCGTTCCGATGTCTGGCAGTAGCACCGCACCGCTCGCGTCACTGGTCACCGTGGTCGGGCTCCCGATCGCGGTGTAGACGCTGCCGGATTTGGTGTAGAACTGAAGCTGGAACGTGGCGTTGGCGACCGGCTTCGGCGTCTCCCCATCCACGCTCGGGCCTTGCACCACCAGCTCGTCGTAGCGGAGCAACGCGACCAAGTTCCCGGCCGCGATCGTCAGGCCATGCGCCGATGTCGCGTCGAGGATCGTCGCGTTATCCGCCGTAGTGTTCGCGAGGATCGCAAAGCCGCTGGCCGCACTGAAATTCACGGTCCGCGCGACCGGGTTCGTGTACCCCGCCGCCGCACTGTCGATGCTCAGCGTCAGCGCCTGTGTCGTATTGAACGTCGACACCGGCACGCCGAGCGCCGTTGCGAGTGCCGTCGCCGTCACCGTCAGATTCCCGCTTGGATCAGTCGTGCCAGTGAACGTCCCGCTAGCCCCAGCCAGGTTCAGCTTGACCCCGACTGCACCGACACCGAGTGGGTCTTGGTAGATCACATCTTCTGGTGGCGTCGTCTGACTCGTGCTACTGGAGACGCTCGGATATTGCGTCGCGATCGTGTACACAGGCTCGATCGCGTTGGCGACCAGCAGCTGGCCGTCGGCGTTCACGCTGAGTCGTCCGCTGGTCGTCGCCGTCAGGTTCGCCGGATCTGTCCCCACCGCGGTGAAGCCGCTACCGAGCTGCCACTTCGCATAATAGGTCGAAGTCGCCGGCAGGTAGCCGGCAAGCGTGTTGGTCTGCGTCAGCGCAACGATGCGCGTCTGCGTTCCGAGCATCGCCTCGGGGATCTGATTCCACTGGGTGAGCCCCGCAGTGTCCGTCGGCGTCATGCTCCCTGCCGTGATCGTATCCCCCGCCGTATTTTGTACCTCTTGGATGTCAAAATTAATACCGGCCAGGGCGGCCTGGGTCTGCGCGTTCACCGCCTTGACTTGCATATAGCGCTTCGCCGGGGCCAGTGCGGTGCGGTCTTGGACCTTCACGTCAACGGTACTGATCGTTCGACTCGAAACGGTCCGCGGAGCAATCGAGACTCCGGTCGAGTTCCCCGTTGCGGTCAGGACATCAGTCGCACTCGTGTGCAGATCAAAACTTGTCCCACCGAGAATGTAATAGTTCGACGAGTTCGTGAAGCTCAGGCTTTCGAGCCGCTGTGTCCCCGCATTGTCGAGTCCTTTACCCCAGTAAAAGGCGGTACTGCTCGTCGGGTAATTGAGCGGGAGGAATTCGCCACCGTCGTTACCGGTCGTCGTTACCTGCATATCGGTAAACTTGACCGTGGCGCCACTGATCGAGGTGTTGGCCCCGTTCGTCACGTTGATCACGCGGAGGCGCTTGACCTTGTAGACCTTGATCGCCAGCTGATTCGCCGAGTTGAGGTAGTACTGGCCGTAGATCCCTTTACCTTCCACCGGCGGAATCATGCCCAGCGTCCCAGTCGCACTAAAAGTGAGCTGCGGCAGAGTGGTCGTGCTCGGCATGTAGTAGACGTTCGAGAGTAGCGAGCCCACGCGGGCGAAGCTCGCGGGTTCACTAGCGGAGACCGGCCGGTATGCGACCAGCTGGTACTGGCGGTCTTGACGGAACTTGTTGTCGAACGTCATCGCGGCGCCAGTCGCCCCGATGCTGGTACTGTCGAGCCCGAACGCCGAAAACGGGCTATCGTAGCCAGTCCCGGTGGTCGCCCGTTCAGGCACAGTCCCAGTGCTGCCCGCCTGCATCCATGCCAGAACATCGGCTAGTGTCCCGCCGGTCGCGTTGCCACGTGTCGCCAGTGACCACCGATTATTCCCAGCAGTGTCGAGTTGCGTCGTGTAGAACAGCGGCGAGTTCCCGAGTTTGTAGATCTGGCTATTGTTGTCAGGGTCCGCGCTCGCGGACAGGATCACCGCGCTGTACGTCGTCGGATCGAACGTCGTCACATTAGCGGACAGGGTGATCGCCCCACCCACCGCACCGTTGGACATCGCCGTCAGTGTCGTGCCCCCGCCCAGGTCGCTGGCGACGGTGAAGACCAGCGGGAAGACCTGCAAGGCGTCGGCGGCGTGCCGCGTCACCGTCAGGATCCCGTTGGCGGCGCTCATCGTAAAGTCTGCGTTATCCAGTGAGGTGACCGACGAGTTGTAGGCCTGGGCCGCCGTCAACGTCGCCGCGCTATCGAAGGTCAGGCGCGCCGCGTTGAGGTCAAAGGTCAGGGTGGACCCGGCTGGTGCATCGGAATCCGTCAGTAACAGGTTCACCTTGTCACCGACGTTGTAGCGGCCGTTGGTGGCGTCTTGGCTCGTGATCGTCACGCTGCCCGCTGCCGCGGTCACTGTGGTCTATTGTGCGGCCGGCCACGCGGCGAACAATTGGCCGACCAGGATCAACAGCGTCGCCAGAAGTGGGCCCAGCCTGATCCGCCAGGGGGTTGCGGTCGTCGAATGTGTGCTCATAACCTTCCTCCAGTCTGCCTGTTGTCTATCAGTCTGCGTTGATCAGCCGCTGCAGCGCCGCTGACGCCTTGGTGACCGGCCGCTGGTCCACCAAGCGCGCCTGGATGAGCAAGCGGCCCTGGCCGTCGTCATCACAGGTGATCAAGGTCAGCTCCGCTCGCCCCGTCGCGGCCAAAACGGCGGTCTCCGTGGCCGCGATGTAACGTCGACCGTAGATCTCATAGGTGTACAGCGTCGACATGTCCGTCAGGTAAGCGGCCATCCCGACACGCGTCCGCACCAGCGGGCCAAAAAGTAGCGACTCATCCGTGTGCATGTGGTGTCCTGCCAAGGCGTAGTTGCCCTGGCCCATGGTCTGATCAGCGCTGAGCGTCCCCGCGGCAAAGGCCAAGACACGCTGGCTGACGCCTTCCGCGACCGGCAAAGCCACCGCCACATCCGGCACCAGCAGTTTGCCGACAGCGGGGACCGCATGCCGCGCCAAGGCGGCCTGGCTGAGCTGCGCCAGCGTCAGCGGCCGAACGGAGGCAAAATCATAGTTCGCCGCCTGTTTGGCCTGATGCCTCTGCGCGGCAGTGGTCACCGTCACGGTCACCGGCCGGCTCGCGATCAAGCGCGCCGCTAATTGGTCTTGCAGGAGGTACAGGCTCAGCGCGAGCCCGCTCACCAGCAGGCCAACGGTCAGGATGACCGCGCCCCATCGTTTAGCCATCTTGCGTCACCGCCTTCAGGGTCCATGGCTGCAGGACCCGCGACTTCTGGCCGGCGATCTGGACGGTGACCGGCAGGTTCAGGCTCCCCAGCCGGTACACCGCGATCGCCTGCACCGTCTGCCCTGCGAGCAGCCGGATCTGGCCATTTTCAACATAGTTCACCTCGAGCGGACTGAGCTGTCCAGCCGCTAAGCGGGTCCCGGCAAGCTCTCCGGTCAGCCCGGTCTGCGTCTGTTGCTGCAGCTGCACCTGCCGGTCGAATACGTAGCTCGGCAGTGCCGCTTGCCCCGCCCGGTTACGCAACTCGTAAGTCACCACAAGCGCAGGTCGGTCGAGAAAGTCGTGACCGGTGCGGTAGTGCTTCAGCGTCAAGCGCAAGTCGTCGCTGGGCCGCGCAGACAGCGCGGCGGTGCGGGTCACGGTACGTTCCGGCTGGATCGCGTGGTCACTGTACAGCGTGAAGCCGACTCGGACCAGCGCCGCCAGTGCAAGCACGAGCACAATGAGCGCCAGACCTTGGTTCACACGTCGCCACCGTCGCATCGGTCGTCACCTCCTTTCTCAGGTCGAGGGCAAAAGAAGCGCTGCGCGTCGAATACGCCAGCGCTCCCTCGTTCACCTCACGCGTGCGCGGAGGGGGCGCCATAGCGTCCCGCCCGCGAGTCCCAACCCCGCCAGTGCGATCATCAGCACCGCGAACAGCGGCAGTGACGCGCCACTCGTCTGGGGCAACCGCGCCTGATGCGCGCCGGTCGATTGACGAGCCGTGACCTTCGTGGCCTCTGGCTCGGTGTTCACCACGACAGCCGGTGTGCGTGGCTTGGCAGTCGTGGTCCCGCCACCGCCACCATTGGTGATCGGTAGCGACGGGTCACGCGGGTTCAGTGCCTTTTGGGTGAAGGTCACTAAGCCGGTCCCGTCAGCCGTCGATGCGGCGCGGGCCACGCTCGCCTGCAGCATGCCCAAGCCCAGGATCAGCCCGATCAAAATGGCTTTCATCCAGGGAATCTTTGTCACGTTGCTTTCCCCCCTTTCTGCGTTTGAGGAGCAGGATGATCACGATCACCAATAGGAGCAGGATCAAGACGAGCAGCGCGTATGCCCACCACGGGATGTGCAGCTCCGCCAGCGTGTACTGCATCGCTTGGAGCGTGGTGACTTGGAAGTTCTTAGTGAATGTCCAGGTCCGCGGGCTGAAAAACTGCTTATCCGTCGAACGGTAGGTCAGGTGCAGCGTGTACGCACCCGGTGCGATCGCGCCACCCCAAGGCACTTTGACCGTGAACCGCGAGTTCGGCGCGGTCGAGGCCTCATTCATCACCAGCGATTTCAGGGTGCGGTTTTGCCCCTGCTTCGTTACCCGGGCCTCGATCTTGCCCTTCAGCAGAAGCGCTGCCTCGGGGTTCTGCAAGGTCGCGTTCACCGTCGTCTGGTTCGCCACACGTGCGACTTCCACAGACTTCAAGGTCAGGTCTGGTCGTGCGGCCGTGCCGTTCGACAGCTGCACCGCCATCACGTAGGCGTACTGATTCGAGATCCCCGACTGCTTCGTCGTTGCCGTCACCGGACGGACCCGGAGACCGCCAAGGATCACCCCGTCGAAGGCCTTGCTTGGCATCGTCAGCGGCAGATGGTATGTCGCCGTGGTGCGTGCAGGGATGGTCAGCCGCTGATACGACTTCGGGATCTTGATCAACGTTGGCAGCGGGTACTTCATCGTCGCATCGTAAGTCGTCTTCGTGTTGGTATAGTCCACCTGCGCGCTATCGTTCGTGCTCGCCGCTGTGGCGTCAACTCGGACCACCAGCGGATCGCGTCCGCTATTGGCCAGTTTGACTTGGAGCTCCGTGGACTGCCCCGGGGCCATCTTGAGGTCAAAATAGCCCTTGTTACGCCCGATCTGATACGTATTGGTCACCGGGATCACCGATAACGGCACCGACTGGACGCCTTTGGTCCCGTCAGCGTGCGCGGTTCGGCCTTGATCGCTCAGCGGCGCGAGCAACAACAGCAGTGCGAGCAACCATCCCACTCGGTGTCTTCTCACGATCATCCCACCTTATCGTTTATTAGTTGTGTTCACCTCTTTAGGTCTTCGCGTCCGGTCAGTTGAATTAGTTCACCACTGCGCTCAGCGTCCAGGTCATCGTTGCGGTCGAGTCACCGATCGTCTGGGCCCCAGCCGGAACGGCCAAGCTCACATCATCGGTGTTCCAGTACTGCTGGGTGGTCCCTGCCTGGTTGGATTCCAGGTAGGTCACCGACGCACCACCGGCCGTCAGCGCGATGGCGGCGTTGGTCAGCGCGGCCTGTGGTTCCCAGGCGGTCCCGTCTGCGCTTAGGAGCTGGTTCTGCCCACTGCCTAACGTGATCACCGCTTGCGGCAGTGAGGCCGCGCCGTCGGCCGTGCTGAACTCACTCAGCTGTGCGGCCAAGCTCCAGGTCACGTCTGGCGACATCAAGTTCGTGACTTGGGTGTAGATCAAGCCGTCTTCATCCGTCGTCTCTAGACCATCCCCTTGGGAGTTCGGTGTGGCCGGTGCGGCCGAGTTGTTCAAGGTCAGATCGACCGCGCCCGTCGTCGCTTCGTGCGTCCCGAAGTTCAGGCGTGCCGGGATCGCGTCAAGCGTCAGCGCCCCGACCTCTCCAGTCGAGTTGTCGTCGCCGTGATCCGGGGTCCCGGTCGGGTCATTCGGGTCTAACGGTGCGGTCGGGGTGGTCTTGGTGAATGTGACGTACGCTGTCCCCGTTTGGGTCGATGGTTCATCCACGGTCGCCGCAGAAACGGAAGCGCCCCCCGCCAGCACACCACTCAATGCGAGGACACTCGCAAAAGTAATGGCGGCAAGTTTAACTGTTTTCATACGTTTCTCCTTTCATCTGACAGTGAACGTCTGCTCATCAACGTCTGCTGACGCCCACGAGTGATAACCTATCCCTACGCCTTAATATTAGCATGAAATTAAATAATTGTACATAATCTTATTATATACGAGGTAAATTACCAATTTAATCAAGCGGGTCAACATCTGTCCATCGTGCGCCTTGATCGCTGGAGTACCAGGGTTTACATACGATCACCACCCGACCGATCGTGGCGCCGGTGTACCATTCAGCCATTTTTTGGCGCAATAACCGCGAATTATTTCGTCAGATCTTGCGCACCAAAAAACGACCAGGCGCCTAAAAGCGTCCGGTCGTTCAGGTAGTACAACGGGTTAACTAAGCTTGGTAACGGGAGACACCATCGAGGTAGGTCTCTGCCAGCGACATGTCGCTGTTCAAAACGATGAAGTCGGCATCGCGACCCGGCAGGATCGACCCGCACTTGTCTTCGATCTTCGCGGACTTCGCTGGCACATAGGCGCCCATCATCACAGCGGCTTCTGGCGTCACGTCGTTCCAGTCCACCACGTTCTTGATCGCGTCGTTGAGCTTGAGGATGGAGCCAGCCAGGCTGTGCGCACCGTCCTTGAGCCGGGCCGTCCCGTTCGCCACGACGACAGGGAATTCACCCAACATGTAGTCACCATCTGGCATCATCCCAGCGGCCATGCAGTCGGTGATCAAGGCGATGTGCTCCGGCGTCTTTTCACGGATCAGGGACCCGACGACCTCTGGGCGCACGTGGTGGCCGTCACAGATCAGCTCGTCGTCGACGATCTGCATGTACATCGCAGCGCCGACCATCCCGGGCTCGCGGTGGTTCAGCCCCGACATCCCGTTGAAGGTGTGGCAGAACACGGTCGCCCCGGCTTCAACACAGGCCTTCGCCTGTTCGTAAGTCGCGCTACTGTGGCCCAAGGCAACCGCCTTGCCGTCTTGGCTCATGTGCTTGGTGAATGCAACGGCCCCGTCACGCTCTGGCGCCAGCGCCATCTTCTGCAGCAAGCCCTTCGCGCTCTTCTGCCATTCATCGTATTCTTCGATCGACGGATCGCGGAAGTACTTCGGGTTCTGCGCGCCCTTGTGCTCCTCGGTGAAGAATGGCCCTTCGAAGTAGATCCCCTGGATCTTAGCCCCAGTCTCTTCGCCGGCGTGTGCCCCGATGGTCTTGCAGACGTCGTTGAGCTGCTCGAACGGACCGGTCAGCGTCGTCGGCAGCCAGCTGGTGACCCCAGTCTTCAGCAGCCCTTCAGACATCTCGTTAATGCCCGCCCAGTCGTTGTCCATGACATCATGGCCAAGTGAGCCGTGGATGTGCGTGTCCACGAGGCCCGGGGCGATCCACTGCTCGCCGTAATCCTTGATCTCGCCTGCCGGCTTCTGCCCGTAAGACGGGGTAAAGTCGCCGAACTTGCCGTCATCGGTGACTTCGAGCCAGCCCCCGTTTTCGGTCGTGTTCTTCAGGAAAAACTTCGCAGCATGAATGTAGTAGCTCATTACATGATCTCCTTATCGTCTAGGTTATCCGTTTTCATCTTACAGTGTACCACGAGTTACGCCATTGGTCTAGGCCAGAAGCGGGGCCATCGACGCAAGAAGGCCCGGACTCTCGCCCGGGCCAACTCGTTTGTCATCAGGACAGCATATCGTTGACGTGCACGATACCGGCTTTCGCGTCGTCCAGGATGTTCGGCGCCATGCCGACCATCTCACCGTTGATGAAGCTGATGATCATTGGCAAGTTCATGCCGGCGTACAGGTCGAAGGACCCCTTGCCTTCCATCAAGATGCGTGCGACCACGTTGCAAGGCGTGCCGCCCATCAAGTCTGCGAAGACGGTGAAGTCGCTCAGACCCGCCGTGATCTGCTCGAACTTGCCCCGAAAATCATCCGGGCCGTCACTTGGCAGCAGTTCCACCGTGTGGATGTTGTCCTGCGGGCCCATGATCATTTCAGCGCTCTTCTTCAGTTCCGTGCAGAACTGACCGTGACTAACCAGTACCAATTCACTCATAATAATCCGTCCTTTACTTGTTGAAAATTAACCCTTCGCGATGATCCCAAGTGCGCCCAGCGCGATCGCCAGGAACAACACGATGAAGATCGCCTTGGTCGAGGTCATGCCCTTTTTACCCAGCATCCAGTAGACGAACCCGCAGATCAGGGCCGGGAACAGACGTGGCAGGATCATGTCCAAGTTGTTTTGAATGTTGGTCGGCACGGAGCCGATCACAGGGGCCCAAGCGAACTTGACGTTGATCATGGTCGCGACCAGAGCGCCGACCATGAACACACCCATCAGGGAAGCAGCGTCGGTCAACGCATTCAGCGTGTGCTGCATGTTGGTGACCAAGTTGACCCCTTCTTTGTAGGCGAACTTCAGCTGAACCCAACGGAAGACGTCGACGACGACTTGTGCGGCGATCCAGATGAAGATCCCGACCGGGTTGCCGTTCGCGGCCATGTTGGCGGCAATGGCCCCGAAGATCGCAGGCACCAGCGCGGCGAAGATCGAGTCCCCGATCGCGGCGAAGGAGCCCATCAAGCCGGCCTTGATCCCGGCAACGGTTTCCTTACCCTTGATCCCTTGCTCTTCTTCGATCGCCAGGTCGATCCCGGTGATGATGGTGTTGAAGAAGTTGGACGTGTTGAAGAACTGGGTGTGCGTCCGCATCATTTCCTTCAACTCAGGGGTGTTGTCCCCGTAGATCTTCCGCAACTGCGGCAGGATGTGATACAGGTAACCTGAGCCCTGCATCCGTTCGTAGTTCCAACCCAGTTGGAAGCCGAACAGGGAGCGTTGGTTGATCTGCTTGAAGTCTTTGTCATTCAGCTTATAGTTCGTCATCTGTGATCTCCCCCTCATCTGAAGTGTTCGCTTGCGTTGCAGCAGCGGCAGTCGGCTTAAGGTTCAGAAGCTCCGCGCTGTGGTTGTAAGAGATGAGTGCCAGTGCCAGCCCGATCAGCGCGATCGCCAGCATGGACAGGCCGTTGAAGCTCCCCAGGTTCGCCGCCACTTTTGGCGCTGCGCCAAGCGCAGTCCCGATGTTTTGGATAGAACCGAACAGCGTGGTCATCAGGCTGGTGATCGTAAAGCCGAGCAGCAGGTAAGCGATGTGCTTCTTAACTGGCAGGTAACGGAGCAAGATGGAGAACCCGACGGCAGGCAGGACCGCACCGGCAACGGTGAGCCCATCACCCAACCACTTCAGCGGGCCGTTGATGAATTCAACGATCTTGTTGACGACGGAACCACCAAGTGCCAGGCCCAGACCAACAGGGATCATCCGGGACAGTGCCCATGGCAGGGCCCCAGCCAGGAAGTAGCGCTCGATGCCCTTGTAGTTGTCCTCTTCGACCAGCTTGTCGATCCGGTGTGCGAAGTACGTGTTGGAGAAGCGGGCCAAGATATCCGTGTAGATCATCAAGGCTGCAACAGGGACCGCCAGTGCGGTGATCGCCTGTTCAGGCTTCATGCCGGTCGCAACAGAGAAGGCGACCGCCAGCAGGGTCCCAGAGTTCGCGTCGATCTTGGACGCGCCCCCGAAGGTCCCGACCCCTAAAACCGTCAGCTGCATCGCTGCCCCGATGGTCAGACCGACCTTCATGTCGCCCATCACCAGACCGGCGAAGAAGCCGGCAAAGACTGGTGCAGACATGGAAGAGTAGATCTGCAATTCATCGAGGATCTGATACCCAGCGTACAGCGTCAAAAGAAGAATTTGCCACCATGCAATCATTCTTTATTCCTCCTATCCCTTGTTCAGAAGGCTCATGAAGTCCTTCGCGTCGTCAGCAGGCACCATCTGGGCCGTCAGCTTCACGCCGAGGTCATTGAGCTTCTTGAAGGCGTCAACGTCCGCGTCGACCACGTTGATCGACTTGGTGATGGAGCGGGTCTCAGGCGTCTGGGACATGTTCCCGACGTTCAGAGACTTGATCGGCACCCCTTTTTGAACCAGCGCGAGGAACGTCTCCGGCTTCTTCGCCACCACGAAGACGCGTTGAGAATCGTACTTGCCGGCCAGGATGTGGTCTGCTGCCGTATCGATATCGAGCACGGACAGCTTGACGCTGGCCGGTGCGGCCATACGCAGGCCGCTCTTCTCGATCTTCGACTGGGAGACTTCGTTGTCGACGACCATGATGCGGGTCGCTTGCAGCTTAGTGGTCCAAAGGTTTGCAACTTGACCGTGTACCAGACGGCCATCGATGCGTGATGCAATAATTGCCATAGTTCATACCCCCTAAGTGTATCCCCGATTGTCAACTCAAGTGCAACACTAGATGATCAATTCAAATAATTGGTCTAGGTGATGCTATAGATCTGGCATCAGTTCTGCTGCACAGTGGTAATCCAAGGACCGTCTTGGACGCTGGTTGAGTGCGTCTTGGAAGCTTTGGATATCTGTGATGTCGTAGTCATGCAAAGATCGTCCTTTGGGTATGAACTCCCTAATCAAGCTATTAGCACGTTCGTTGGTCCCACGCTCCCAGGGCGAGTATGGGTGAGCATAGAAAACGGAGGTACCCGTGACTTCAGAGAGCTTTGAGAACTCACTGCCGTTGTCAAAGGTGACCGTCTTGAAGTGCTCAGCGCCATAGTCATCAAGAATCGATTGAAGGCCCTGTAAGCAGGTCTCGGCGTGGTAGTTTGGCAGCTTAAGGATGATCTCAAAGTGGGTGACACGTTCCGTCATTGTCATCAGTGCTGGTTCGTCCTCAACGCGAGTGCCTTTGACCAGATCACCCTCCCAATGGCCAATAATCTGACGGTCCTGGACCTCCTCTGGTCGTTCTTCAATGGACTGACCATAGACCCGCTTATTCGTTCGTGAGTGCTTGTGAGCATCGCTCTTGATTCGACGCCGCGGCTTCATTGGCAGATCGCCGTTGCGTACTGCTAGGAGACCCTTATCGATATCGCGGTAAACCGTCGGCGTGGAAGGACATAACTCGTCTGGATGATCGAGCCGATACGCGTGAACGAAGCTATCAACGCTATGTATCCGAGGCCGCTGGCGAAGTACGACGACTAGCTGTTCATAGAAGTCAGGACACTGTTCAAAGCGCGTTTGCGGGCGGCAGTGAGCACGGTGATTGGCATACACAGCAGCCCCAGTTTCGGCAAAGTAGCGTTGGAAGTGTTCACCACGACCACGAATCTGATCAGTGGTTCCGCGTCTGATTTCACGGCTCACCGTAGACTTACTGCGATGAAGTACTTCAGCGATGGCAGTAATGGTGTTCCCGGTGACATAGAGGGCCTCAATCTGGCCACGTTCAATAAGCGATAGTTGTCGGTAGTGGCGAGGCATGGTAGGCTGAGTTTGGGTCATGACGATTCCTTTCTTACTTGCTTGGTTGCTTATAAGAATAGGTCATCATGGCCTTTTTGGTCTAGTCAATTCGAGACTGGCTAGGTGTTGCACTTCAAGTTTAAATCAGGGCCCCTAAGTGTATTCAAACTCGCCGATAATAATGGCATTGGTACCGCGTTAAAAATGTGACTGCTTACAATTAGCCGTAGCCCCAGTGGCGACGACTCGCTGGGTGGCGCCGCCGCCCCCCAAAACAGCACGCTTCAGCGGAAGTGTGCTCATCTGGAAAGCGGCGGCGCCGCTCACATCAGCCTTGGTAGTCGTGCAGGATGACCCCTTTGACCACACGGTTGACGGTCCCGGTCGGGCTCGGTGTGTCTGGCAGGTTGTTGACCTTGATCGAGGCGAGCAACGCCAGGGTCTGGGCGAACATCACGTCAGGCAGCGCCTGGTAGCCTTCGGGCAGGGCCTGATCGCCAGCGGCGAACAGGAAGTTCTCACCAGAGAAGTCGTTGGCCTGGCTAGTGCCGATCGCAACGATCCGCTTGGCGATATGATCGCCGTTGATCTCTTCCATCACGTCCACATCGTACTGGCGCGTGTACGCGTCGTTCGACAGGAAGTCGAAGACCAGTGTGCGGTCGTTGACGAAGGACTTCGGACCGTGACGGAAGCCCATCGAGGTGTCAAAGATCGTCGCAAGCTTGCCCGCGGTCAGCTCAAGCACCTTGAGCTGAGCCTCGCGGGTCAGCCCACCCAGTGAGCCGGAGCCCAGGTAGGTGATTCGATCGAAGTCTTCATTGACCAGGTCTTGGATCTCGGCTTCGCGGCTGATCACCTCGTGGCCCATGTTGACGATCGTCTTCAGGTAATCCGCCTTCTTGGCTTCATCCGTCTGGTCGAAGGTCAGCATCGCCGTCAGCGCCATGCAGGAGAAGCTGCCGGTCATCGCAAAGCCCTTATCGTTGGACCCGGCCGGCTGCATCAGCAGCAGGTTGTCGGCTTCGCCTTGTGCCTTGAGCGCGAGCTTGCCGTCCGGCGCACAGGTGATCGTGATCTGGTGCAGGTGCTTGATGACCTGTTCGGCCAGCTCAACGGTCTTCACAGACTCTGGCGAGTTCCCTGAGCGGGCGAAGGAGACGAGCACGGTCGGGGTCTCTGCCTCGAGGTAGTCGTACGGCGCAGAGACAATGTCTGTCGTCGCGATGGATTCGAAGCGGAAGTGTGCGCGGTCACCGTGCTTTTGCAAGTACGGGGTGACCGTGTCACCGGTGTAGGCGCTGGTGCCAGCGCCGGTGAAGATCACCCGGACCACCTGGCCGTTGGCGTCCGCGATCACGCGGGCCAAGAATGCGTCGATGTCTGCCTTCTTGGCGGTGTAAGTCGTGAACGCTTCTTGCCAGAGTTCCGGCTGCTGCTTGATCTCCTGGGTCGTGATCTGAGCGCCCATCTTAGTGAGTTCTTCTACTGATTTCTCAAACACGTTGATTCCTCCTCGAATCGATTCCGATAATGCTCGCAGGCCTCTGTCCCCTACCATAACGGGTCGGCGGGGCAGATGCGAGCGATCTTGGCAGGTTAGCTGCCAGGACGCCAAGTTTTGGTCGATGGCCTCAGGTGGTCGTCCCTTTTTGACTGTGGTGGTAACGATAGACGAACTGGTCAGCCCGGGTGATGCTGAGCGTGAACTCGACGATCTCGCCGTTCGTCGCCGTGGTCGTGCGCTGAACGCTCAGGCTCGGGGAACCGTTAGGCACCTTGAGCAGCTTCGCGTCGTGCGCGCCGGTCAGACTGGCGAAGAAGGCTTCGATTGCATCGGAGACCGCGCAACCGTACTTGGTCCGCATCACTTGGTACAACCCGTCACGCTCAATATCCTTGGCAGAAAGCTTCGGAAAGCGATCCGCCGGCAGGAACGTTCGCTCGACCATCAGCGGGATCCCGTCCGCACAGCGCAAGCGCTTGAGCTTATAGGTCGGAGTCCCCAGTGGTACGTGCAGGTGCGTGACGATGTAGTCGTTTGCCGGGAACTCCTGTAGGTAGAGCACCTGGCTCTCAGGCGTCCGACCTTGATCGGACATCTGCTCGGAGAAGCTATACGTCTCCGCGAGGTCAGTCGGCTCGGCCACCGGGTTGGCCACGAAGGTCCCGCGCCCGCGGCTGCGGTAGATCACGCCGGTCATCTCCAGCTTCGACAGCGCCGCTCGGACCGTGTTGCGACTGACGCCGTAACGCTCAGCCAGTGCGCGTTCCGATGGTAATTTGCTGTGCGGGGCCATGCTGGACCTGATCTGCTCGCGAAGCAAGTCGACCAGGCGATCATGCAGTGGCTGATCTTCAATTGCCATACGCGCGCCTCCTAATTGGTACCAACCACCGACAGTGTAACCGCTTGTCAAAACGATGTCAACCGAACCAATCTGTTGATTTACCGGCATTTGTAGCCGCTTACCGGATTGGCCTAGTGAAATTGGTTGGCACGCTTTCATTTTCTTACTTTCACTAGCGACGGTGGCTCTCGGGGTTTTGACCCGCTTTTGAAGCAGGCCTAGCCCCTGTGGTATCCCCTGTGCTAGCCGGCCGGTACACCGGCTAAAAAAATTCCGAAAATCGACAAAATTGCCGATTTTTCTAAGAATTCAATGAGTTTGCGCGCGGCTCCTCGTCTCCCCTGCGGTTGTGAACTAGTACACGATGTAGTACAGCTGCACGCAAAAAGTGGCGCGTCCACAGGTGAGCCGTGAACGCGCCACTAACAGATCGGCCCTATTCAGTTGGTCCAAACACGGCCGCATAGAGGGCCGTGACCGGGTCTTCGTCGTTCGTCACAGGTAAGACCAGCCCCGCGGCGGCCTTCACGGCAGGGATCCCGTTGGCGACCGAGACGCCGAGGCCGACCTTGGTCAGCATGCTCAGGTCGTTGGCGTTATCGCCAAGCGCGATGATCTCCTCGGGTGCGATCCCGATCCGCTCGCCCAGCGCGATCGCCGCATCCCCCTTGTCGACCGTCGCCGGATTGAACTCCACGTAACGGTTCGACGAGTACGTCACGTTCAGTGGGGTCTCGATCGTGGCCTCGACCTGCTCGCGCAAGGTGCGTCGCACCGCGAGGTCAAGGTTCTGGAAGATGACCTTGGCAATCGGCCGCCCGACCAGGCTGCTCAAGTCACCGGCCGTCAACGGCTCGTACGCGACCCCTCGGTTGGCCATGTACGCCAGCTCGTCCGGGTTCGGATTGGCGATGTAGACATGGTGGAAGGTGTAGACATGCGCGCAGAACTGCCCGCTGGCCATCGCCATGCGGTAGATCTGGTCGGCGACCTCGAACGGCAAGGCGTGGGCGATCAGGATCTCGTTGTGGGCGTTGTCGACGATCGCACCACCGTTATACGAGATCACGTACTGTCCAGCCTCCCCGGCCGTCCCCAGTGCCTGCAATAGCGGTTGCACCGAGGCGAACCCACGCCCGGTGTTGGGCACGAACTTCACGCCTTCTTGCTTGAGTCGGTGGATGGTCGCGATGTCGCGCGGCGACACACTGCCATCCGTTCGCAGCAAGCTTTCATCTAGGTCACTGACGATCATTTTGTACATTACTGGGCCTCATTTCTTGGAATACCGATAGCATACCATACCCGATCATTGCCGGGGTGAACCAAAAGTTCTCGCGCTTTGGGCAAACAATCGTCACATTTGCCCCGTATAGTGAACTGCATAGAAACAAGCACTGCTTGCTTCTTACCCAACCACTTTTCTTCAATCTCTTACTCAGATCCGCCCCTCGGGAGCGGACCGCGCCCCCACCGTTGTTGCCAGCTGCGGTGGGGGTTTTTGAGTCGCCCCGCGCGTCAGATCCAAAAAAGCGGCCCGAGTTCACCCCGGCACCGCTCAAAACGTCTTCATCTGATCCAGCGGCCAGTAGCGCCAGACGACCGTGGCCTGGATCGCGCTGGCCTTCACGAAGCCGAAGTTCCGACTGTCATAGGAGACCCGCCGGTTATCGCCCATCACGAAGTATTCGCCCTTTGGCACTCGAAGCGTCGCGGTCGCCTTGAGCGTGGTCAGGTCGAAGTCATCGGTGAACTGCCCGCCTTCCGCCGTGCGCTTGTTGCGCCGCGCCCACAGCCGAACCGCATCCGCCATGAATGCCCGCTTGAGGTACGGCTGGGCCGTCTTGCGCCCGTTGAGGTAGAGTTGCTCGTTGCGGACCGCGACGGTATCCCCCGGCATGCCGATCACTCGTTTGATGTAGAGGTGATCCGTGCCGTCCGGACTATCGAGGATGACGATATCGTTGCGGTGGACCGGCTGGTCTCGCCGGGAGACGATCCGTTCCCCGGGTTCGAGCGTCGGCGCCATCGAGTTACCCGAGATACTGTTGTTTTCAAGAAACAACCCCAGGACCACGCGCACGCCGAAGATCACACCGATCACGAGGACCACAGTCCCCATCAGCGCCAAGAGCTGGCGCAGCTGCTGCCACTGCTTGCGGCCGGTCATACGCCGGGGCCCCCAAGTTCCTCACCGTTGCGTTGCGCGTCTTCCTTCTGCCGGATCTTACGCATCGTCCGGATGTACATGTTGACCAGAACGAAGACTGAACCGGCCCAGGCCAGCGGGTTCGCCATCGAGGCCCCCGCAAACCCGAACTGCGTGACCAAGACGATCCCAGCGAACGCGCGCATCCCTAGTTCGAAGAACCCTGCGACTGTCGGCACGAGTGTGTGGCCCAGCCCCTGCAAGAGGTTGCGCATCGTGAACAGGATCGCTAACAGCCAGTACATGCTGGCATTATAGTGAAAATACGTCTGCGCCAGCGCGGTGACCGCCGGCTGGTTCGGGCCGAGGAACAGGTTGACTAATGGCCGCCCGAACGCGATGATCAACACCCCCAACGCCGCGGAGATCCCGACGTTCATCAGCAGCGTCTGGTGCACGCCTTGGCGAATGCGGCCGTACTCGCGGGCGCCGAGATTCTGCGCCGCGTAGGTCGCCATCGCGACCCCGAAGGACGAGGCGGGTAGCGTCGCGAGCTGATCGATCCGCCCAGCTGCCGTGTAGGCCGCGACCGCATCGGTCCCCAGCGTGTTCAGCATCACCTGTAAGATGACCGAGCCGATCGCGATGATGGACATCGAGAAGCCCATCGGCATCCCGACAACGATGTGGTGCCGGATGTTCGCCCAGTCGAACGCAAGGTCTTCTCGCCGGATGTTCAGCATCGGGATCTTCCGCCGGATGTACAGCCAGCAGAGCAGCGCCGAGATCACCTGTGCAGTCACCGTCGCCCAACCAGCGCCGGCCACGCCCCAGTGGAAGCCGAGGATGAACGTGAACTCCAGCGCGATGTTGATCAGCGTGGCGATGATCAAGAAGAACAGCGGCGTGCGCGAATCCCCAAGTGCGCGCATCATGTTCGACAGCAGGTTGAAGGCCATCGAGGCGAAGATGCCCATGAAGATGACCCGGATGAAGGCGACGGAATCATCGAGGATCTCTGATGGCGTCTGCATCAGCTCTAGCATTGGGCGCGTCAGGCTCACCGCCACCACCGTCAGGATCAAGACCACGCCAAGGCTGATCCAGATACTCGCCCCGAAGCTACGTCGGACCTTCTTGGCGTCGCGTGCCCCGTAAGCCTGCGCGGTCAGGACCGATAGCCCCGCCGTCAGCCCCTGGGCGAAGCCGATGATCAGGAAGTTGAGACTCCCGGTCGCCCCGACCGCCGCCAACGCGTCCTTACCGATCGTGCGGCCGACGATCAGGGCATCCATGAAGCTGTACAACTGCTGGAACACGTTCCCGATCAACAACGGGATCGTGAAGAAAAAAACCAGCTTGAGGGGATTCCCCTTCGTCAACGTGCGCAATACGAGTCCTCCTTGGCGACGTGGCCGACCCATACCAATCAGCCGGGCAGACCCCAAAATTTACAATCTCGATACACCTTATCACACTTGTTGACAAGCGGCGAGACCCAAAGTGATTTATTTGGCTGGTGTCATCAAACCGTAAAAACCGGCGGCACATCGCTGTCCCGCCGGTTCCTCGATCCATCGTATTCAGATCAGACGTCAGCCCCGCCGCCACCGCTAGAGCCACCGCCCCAGCTGGAGCCGCCGCCGAAGCCGCCGCCACCGCCGAAGCCGGAATTATTACCGCCACCGAAGCCACCGCCGCCCCATGGACCGCGCCGCCGGCCGCTACTCATCAGGCTGCCCAACAGCCACCAGAGCCACCAGTCGCCGCTGCCGCGCCGACCCCCACGGCCACCGCGTCCGCCACCACCGCCCATCAAGAGCACGGCGATGATCAACACGAAGAAGCCGCCGACGATCAGGCGCAGGATCCCGCCGCCTGTATTGCGACTGCGGTCGGTCGTGTCGTCACGCTGGTACTGCCGCATCGTCGCGTCCGAGACAGTTCCTGAGTCCTTCGGGAACTTGTAGCGCTGATCGATCACCGTTGCGACGGCGTTGAACACCGCCCGCATCGCCCGGTCGACCCGAGCGGGATCCTTGGCCTTGATGTCTGCCAGGTGTTGCTGCAGGATCCGCCCCGCCAAGGCATCAGTCAGCACGTCTTCAAGGCCGTAGCCGACCTCGATGCGCATGTTGTGCGCCCCATCGTTGTCGGCGTAGACAATCATGACCCCGTTATCTTCACCCTTGGCTCCCACGCCCCACTTCTGGAACAGGTCAGGGGCGTAGGCGCCGATCGCGTCGCCACCGGTGGAGTCGACCACCGCCACGGCGATCTGCGGTTGGGGCTTGGTGGTCTGATAATACTGATTCTTGGCGTCGATCCGCTCGCGAGTCTGGCTGGTGAGCAAGTCTAGTCCGTCATAGTAGTAGTGCGCCGTGGGGGCACTCGGTAAACTGGCCGCCGAGACCGGTGTGGCGGACCAACCCATCAGGACCAGCGGCAACAACAGCCACCACCAAGCACCTTTTCTCATCGCCTCACCCCGCTACTCGCCAAGGTCGACGGATGGGACCTTATAGGCACTCGGGTCCGCCTTGAAGGTGGCTTTTTGACCCAAGCCCATCATGTTGGCCAAGAGGTTCTTCGGGAACGTCACCACGCTGGCGTTGTAATCGCGCACCGCCTCGATATACCGCTTGCGCTCGACCGAGATGCGGTTCTCGCTTCCTTCCAGCTGCGTCATCAGCGTGCTGACTTCCGAGTTACTCTTGAGGTCTGGGTAATCCTCGCTGATCACGTTGAGCAGTGTGCCGACGCTCTGATTCAACTCGGCATCAGCGTTCGCCTTGGCCTTCGTACCACTGGCACCGTTATAGTTCGCGCGTGCCTTGGCGATGCTGCCGAACACTTTGGTCTCGTGGGCCATCGAGCCCTTGACGGCGCTCACCAAGTTCGGTACTAGGTCTGCCCGGCGCTGCATCACGTTTTCGACCTGGCTCCACTGCGCTTCGACTGTCTGGTTCTGCTTGGCCAGCGAATTGTACGTGCTGATGCCAAAGATCGCGACGAACAGCGCGACGACCCCGATCACGATGCCGGTGATGGCCACCGGGCTCAATTTTTTTTGCTTCATCTTCGTTAACTCCTTTTATGCGTCATCTACCCCTCCATTTTACCATGACTGTCGCTGTGAGCATCAGTCCGGAGGCGTAGGCGTCGGCACGACGAACGGGGCTAGGGCGCCAGCGTTTCGCTAGCCGCCCCAGCCCCGTTCAATCCCCGGTCGGCGCCAGGGTCACTTGAAGTAGTTGAACCCAATGGCGTCGCGCACCTCCTGCAACGTCTGGTCGGCGACCTCATTGGCCTTGGCCGTCCCGTCGATCAGGATCTGTTGCACGCTGGCCATATCCTTGGCGTAAGTCTCGCGGCGCGTGCGGATCGGGGTCAAGACCGCGTCCATCACGTCGTTGAGGTAACGCTTGATCTTCACGTCCCCGAGCCCACCGTGCTGGTACTGCGCCTTGAGCTCGGCGACATGTGCCTGATCGGGATCGAAAATATCGAGGTAGGTGAAAACAACGTTCCCCTCGACTTGCCCCGGATCGTCTACGTGGATGTGATTCGGGTCCGTGTACATGGACATGATCTTGCGCTTCACGGTGTCCGCGTCATCGGCGAGGTAGATCCCGTTGTTCAGCGACTTGCTCATCTTAGCGTTGCCGTCGATGCCTGGGAGGCGCCCCGAGCCCTTCGGCGGGAAGTAGCCTTCCGGTTCGACCAGCACGTCCTTGCCGTAGGTGCGGTTGAACGTCCGTACGATCTCCCGCGTCTGCTCGAGCATCGGCTCTTGGTCGTCACCGACCGGCACGGTGTCCGCCTTAAAGGCGGTGATGTCGGCGGCCTGGGAGACCGGGTAGACTAAGAAACCTGCCGGGACAGATTCACCGAAGGCTTTTTGCCGGATCTCGGTCTTGACGGTCGGGTTACGGTTCAACCGAGCAACGGTGACCAAGTCCAGGTAGTACATGGTCAGCTCCGCCAAGGCCGGCACGCCGCTTTGGATCAAGATCGTGGACTTAGCCGGATCGATCCCGACCGCCAGGTAGTCCAAGGCGACTTCCATCAGCGAGTTGCGGATCTTCTCGGGGTTGCGGGCGTTATCTGTCAGCGCCTGCGTGTCGGCGATCATGATGAAGTTGTCGTATTCCCCCGAGTTTTGCAGGGTCACGCGGTTCTGCAGGCTCCCGATGTAGTGCCCGATATGCAGGCGGCCGGTCGGGCGGTCGCCAGTCAAAAATGTATGTTGCGCCATGCTGTTCCTCCTATTATCTGTCCGGGGCCCCAAAAAAGGCCGCCCTATCCCGTCACCAGGATAGGGCGGCTGTGCGCGGTACCACCTATCTTGCCGCGGATATCGCGGCCACTTCAGGCTTAAGGCGCACCCACCGGTTCGTCCCACGCGGTCCACTTCGCGCCGAAGGGCCGACCCTCTTTCCAGTCTCGAGGGCTTCCTGTGCGGCCACTTGGCGCTACTCTTCGCGTGCGTTGACGTCTACGTTCATCTTAAGGAACCGCGTGCCGACTGTCAACGGCTATCCGGTCAAGGGCGTCACACCCACGGCCCCTGCTGCGTCATCGTCGCACCGGTCTCGGTGTCGATGTAGAGGTACAGCGGCCACGCTTGGCCGGCCGCACGGTGCGGGCGGATCAGCTCGAAGACATAGCTCGCGTTTTGGAACGCGCCCTGATGCAGTCCGGTCAATAAGCGTGTGTCCGTGTAACGGTGCGCCTTGGCGTATTTTGCGGCGATCTGGCGCGCGGTCTTCCGGTCGATCTGGGCCATGGGCTCACCCCCCTCAGAATAGGTACGGCAGGTCGCTCGCGGCGCTCGGATACGCCCAGATCAGCGCCTTGGCCTGCGCGGCGCTGACCCCGCGGTTGATGAACACCGTCACTAGGTTGATCAGCGCCTCTGCGGTATCGGCCAGCACCACCGCCCCGACCACAGCGCCTGTCGTCCGGTCGGTGATCATCGTCAGATCAGCCACCGTCGCCTGGATCCGGTTGTAGGTATACCAGGTCCGCGCGTCGTTGGTCGTCACCGTGTAGCGGGCCGGATCGGCCTGCGCGGCTTCCAGGCTGACGCCAACCTTGGCCAGCTCGGTCGCGCCGTACACCACGACCGGGATCGCGGGATAAGCGATCGGCCGCGTGTCGCCCAGGATCTGCGCAGCCACGTACCGGCCCTCAAAGCTGGCGACGGGGGTCAACTTCGGCTGGGTCTTGGCAACGATGTCCCCGACGGCATACACGGCCGGATTCGTCGTGCGCAAGTGGTCATCGACGGTGATCCCACCAGTCGTCGCGTCGATCTCGCCGCGTGACAGGTGCAGTGCCCGATCCGGGATCCGCCCCATTGCGGTGAACGCGCGCGCAACGGTGATATCCAGGCCCGCCCCCAGTAGTCGGACCCCGGTCGCCACGGCCCGCACTTCATCAACGGTCACCTGATCGTGCCAGATGATCCGCTTCGCCACCATCGCGTCGCGCAGCTTGCCCACCACCGCCGGCGGGAACGCGCGTAATGCCCGGTCACTGCGGTTCAGGATGTGAACCGTCGCGCCGGCGCTCGCCGCGATGTTGGCGAGCTCTAAGCTGACATAGCCCGCACCGATGGAGGCCAAGCGCTGCGGCAGCTGCGCCATGGCCAAAAAATCACGGCTTGTCCCCAGCAACGCATGGCCGAGCATCGGGCCCGGCGCCGGCTGTAGGCCGGTGGCAATGACGAGTTGCTCCCCGCGGTAGACCGCATCGCCGACTGCAATCGTCTGGGGATCGATGAACTTCGCTTCACCTGCCACAGTCGTGATCCCGGCCTCGCCCAGTCCCGTCAACGTGCGTTCCGGCACGGTGTCCGTGTAGCGCCGCTTGAACGCCATTAAGCGCGGCCAGTTGATGTCCGGCACCCCCTCCAACCCGGCCTTGGTCATCCGGGCGGCCTGCTCCTTGGCTTGAACCGCGCTGTAGAGCATCTTCTTCGGGTCGCAACCGTAATTGGGGCAGGTCCCGCCCCACCGGTCACGTTCGACCACCAGCACCCGCTTCGTGGGGGCGAGGGCAAAGGCTGCGGCCAAGCCGCCGGGACCCGCACCGATCACGATCACATCGTATTTTTCCATCCGAATGCCTCCTATCGCGCGTCGTTCTTCTGACCAGGCCGTGCAGTGGCGCAAGGCCTTCACCGCCAGTATACCGACTTGGCAAGGCGGGGTAAAATTTCCTGCCTTGACGCCTGCGCCAAACACGCCTAAACTAGATGGACTCAATCTTATAGGAGGCAACGGAGATGCAAAACGCTACGCAAGCCGAAGAACAAGCCCGCGTCGACGCCGTGCGAGCCAAGATCCAGGCGCGCCAGACCACGGTCAACACCCAGTTGACCACCGCACACCAAGAGACGACTCGCGTCGAGCAGTCTTACGGTGATGCGACTCGCGTCAACGTCACCGAAGTCGACGACCGCATGGAGACGAACGCGGCCGTCCAGCAACAGAAAATGATGGTCGCCCGGGCCGTTGAGAACGAGGCCATTCTGCGCCACGAGGCCGAGCGCTTGGACCGGCTGAAGGACGAGCCGTACTTCGGGCGCATCGACATCACCCAAGACGGCACGGCTGAGACCCTGTACATCGGGACCGGCACCTTCATCGACCAGGATGACCAATTCCTGGTCTACGACTGGCGCGCACCGATCGCCTCGGTGTACTACAACGGGACCCTCGGCCCCGTCACCTACGAGACGCCGATGGGCCCCGCGACCGCCGACCTGGAGAACAAGCGTCAGTTCATGATCGAAGCGGGCCAGATCACGACGATGTTCGATACTGATGAAACCGTCGGTGACGCGATCCTCCAGCAAGTGCTCGGGGCCCAGACGGATGCGCAGATGCAAAATATCGTGGCGACAATCCAGCAGGAGCAAAACGACATCATCCGCGACACCCAATCCGACCTGCTGGTGGTCCAAGGCGTCGCCGGCTCCGGGAAGACCTCGGCCGTGTTGCAGCGCGTCGCCTACCTGCTCTACCACAACCGCCAGGCGCTCGACGCCGACCAGATGGTCCTGTTCTCCCCCAACCAACTGTTCGCGAACTACATCTCCGCGGTCCTGCCAAGCCTGGGAGAGAAAAATATGCGTCAGGCCACGCTCTATGAGTTTTTCGCCAAGCGCTTCGACGGCCTGCACGTCGAGACCCTGTTCGAGCGCTACGAGCGCGACTTGGCCAGCCTGCCGGACGCGGCCAAAGTGATCCGGCGTTTCAAGGAACGCGCCGATTACCTCGACACGGTGCGCGCCTACACCGAGCGCGCCGATTACATCCCAAACTTCGTGGATATCACCCTGAACGGAGAAGTCTTCTTCGCCGCCAAGACGATCGCGAAGATCTACGCCAGCCAACCCGAGCGCGCCACAGCGGCCAACAAGTTCCTCGACACCAAGAACACCCTGATCCGCCGGCTGAAGGTCCGCATCAAACTCGCGGTCTACGACGACTGGGTCCAAGACGCCCTGGGCGACCTGAGCGCAGATCAAGCGCGCACCCTGGCCGGGGGCCGGCAGTTCGCGAGCGGCGACGCCGAGCAGCGCTTCTTAGCCACCAAGCTCGTCGAGCGCGCCTTCGCCCCCGTATATGATGCGCTGTACAACGATTACTTCCTCGACTGCTACGAGGACTACGGCCGCTTCTTGGCGCAAGTCCCGGCCCCGGTCGCGCCTGAGACCTGGCAAGCCATGTGCGACGCCTACCAGCAGGACCTCGAGCAGCACGTGCTCCGGCTGGCCGACGCTGCCCCCATCCTGTATCTGCGCGACACCCTGACCGGCACCGGGCAGAACCACCTGATCCAGTACGTGTTCGTCGACGAAATGCAGGATTACAGCATGGCGCAGCTGCGCTACCTGCACCACGCGTTTCCCAAGGCCAAGATGACGCTACTCGGCGACGCCAAACAAGACGTGTTCACCAGTGACTACCAGCCCAGCGACTTTATCCATGAGATCGGCGCGGTGTTCGCCGGTGCCCGCATCCGGTCGATCGAACTCAACCGCAGCTACCGCTCGACGGCCCCGATCACACGATTGGCCAAGCACCTGTTGCCGGCGCATGCGCACATCCTGGCATTCAACCGTGACGGTGCGCTGCCTCAGTTGCTGGTCTTGCCGCGCGCCGCCGCGCGCCTGGGGCTGATCCGTCAAGTCAACCAGCTGCTGCAGGCGCACCACACCGTAGCGATCCTGACCAAAGATATGGCGACGGCCACCCAACTGTTCGCCACGCTCCAGCTGGATGTACCGATCACGTTGCTCTCGCCGCAGGACCATCAGATGCACACCGGCTGTGTGATCCTGCCGGTCTACCTCGCCAAGGGCCTTGAATTCGACGCGGTGATCGGCTACGACGTCTCCGCGTCGACCTACGCACGCGACTCAGACCGCGACATCCTCTATACGCTGGCCTCACGTGCCTTGCACACGCTAGTATTGCTGGCGCTAGATGCACCGAGCCCACTCTTGACCGCCCTGCCGGCGGGGCTGTTCGAGCAGACGCGCTTAACGACCAACGCCTCGACCTGATCTAGCTGACGTCAAACAGGGCTTCAGTGCATTTAGACCTCTCTTAGAGTGGCTGCAACCCTTGAAGGAATAGTATCGCAGCGCGTTATAGGATACACTTTGTCTGCTTCTAAGGATACTTGTGCCATAATAAAAGTGTCCTGAAAGGAGTCCCGGCTATACTCCTACTTAGGTAGACAAGCAGGCGTATAGCCCAAGGAAGAGCTGGCGCCTCTTTTTCCAGGCCTCAAAATCACTAAGCGTCACGGCAGGGGACATGGCAAACCTGTAGTCGGCTACACGTTCACGTGGAAACCAAAAGCCAAAAAATCTGACGACTTCTCAAGGGGGTCAGATGCCGACCGCGCCAAAAAGCTCGACAAAGTGCACTACAACAACCTGATCACTGACGAGAAGGAACAAACTGTGCGTCGCATACTCAGCCTCTTCGAAGGGCTGCCCGACTGGTTGAAGGCCGAAAGGGTTCAGGCCGAAACGGTGCTGATGCCAGAAGAGGCTGAACATCTGGAAGAGATCAATGCCAAGATTGCCCGCGTTGACCAGCTGGTATCTCAAGGTCAGAAACTCACCGTTGACGAAAAAAAGACACTGGCGCGCATGAGGGCCATTTACGCCGCCAACCTAGAACAACTAAAAATCCACTACACGATAGTAAACGGTGGGAATTTCTTAATGGCATAAACGGCCTGTGGCACTAGCGCCAGTATGCACGCGGCTTACTGATTCCCTTTTTGGCAATTTAGTTTTATACTCTTAAAAAGCTAAGACAAAGGAGGAAATGCGATGTCGTATAAATTTCTAGGGCGCTCCGTGTGGGGGTGGGTCTCAATGGCTATCTTTGCTGGAGCAATGTGTCTTGGCGTGTTACGTGTTATTTCTCTACCTTGGACCGCACTCCTCAGCACTGCAGGGCTAGTAGGGGCAGCGGTCGCAACTGTCAAATATAAGGGGGACTGATTATGACGAATCGTCGTTGTCGCTCTAGTGGCGGTAGCATTGCCTCTGGCGGCTACGCAAACCGTTGGTCTTGGGGGACATCACATGTCTATGGTATGCCGGGAATTCATAGTATTTCTCTACAAGTGCAAGTTCCAAGACCCGTCAAGTAGAGCTAGTGTTACTGGCTTAGGAAGGTGTGAGCATGAAAAAAATTTTTCAGTCCTTGGTTAGAGGTGTTTCCAGCTTCTTGACACTACTCGCCCGGAATCTAAATGCGCCCTTCCTTCCTCTCGATTCGGAAAGAAAAAGGAAATCTTCTAAACGTCGCCATGAAGATGACTCATACTGATCCGCCCCCGCGCCCGCAGATGGCGCGGGGGTTCTTTATTGCCATTCGCTAGCGAGTGGCAATGCTTTTAAGATCGTTTCGCGAAGCGGAATCGGGCTGCCCTTGATCTTGATTTTGGGGGAATCCAAAGAGGCGGCGGAGCCCCCTTTTGGCAAGCGGCGAGGGCAGACAATGCGAAGCATTTGTCTAGCACTCGCACTGCCTGCCATCATAGTGGGATATGTTAGATCGGTTGTGAGCGAAGCGAGCAATTAGGCTTACATATCCTTGGTGCCAGGGCGACCGAATAGGGAGCGCTGACGCTATACAACGAGGTGGTTTCACCATGACGGAAGACCGAAAAAACGTCAGTAAAAAGCAAATCAATTTCCGGCTCTCAGAAGCCGAGTTTAAGAAACTTTCGGCGTCCTCTTCAACCCTGGGCATGACCTTAAGCGCCTACGCCAAATCTCTTGCCGCGAAGTCGCGATTGGTGCAACCCAAGTTTGATCACGAAACCGGCGTGCAGGAAAACCTCGCTCTGCGCCGACCGGGCACGAACCTGAACCAGCTGACCCACAAAGCATACGCTCCCTCGCCAGCGCGGTACGCATGAACGACTGTAAGCTTCAACTCTTTTGTGTAGTGTTGGTTACGCCGTGTCTCCTCAAGACCTCCGATGCCGTCACGCGCATAGCGGACCGACCATGTCGCAAAGGTAGCTTTGCCAATCCCATGTTGCCGTGCAAAAGTTGTTCGAGGCAAATTGGACTGATGAAACGCTTCTAAAAATGCGAGCTTCTCAGCTGCCGAGTACTTAGATCTGGGCATACAAATATCCCTCCATGACTATCAGATGAATTATGACATTTCATCCGATAACCATGAAGGGATTATCGCAACGGCACGCGCCGTGTCCTGAAGCCCTGTTTATGTGCCCACGGTCAGCTGGTGGCGCCGCGCGCGCGACCCGCCAGGTACAACCGCGTCAAGTTAGCAGCGGTCGTGGTCAGATCAGCGGCCGTATCGCGAACGGCGGCCTCGAGCGTCTTGGCCCCGGACGCGATCGCCACGATCGCATCGAACGGGCCCACAGGTGCGTAGAGCGCCTCGATCTCATCGCCCACCTTGCCGGCGAGCCCCACCACGGTGGCCTGCGGTGCGACCCGGCGGACCGCCTGAGCCACCCCGTACGGCGTTTTGCCGAAGCGCGTCTGAAAATCGAGCGCCCCTTCGCCGGTAAAGACCAGGTCCGCGTCGGCCGCTAGTGACTCAAAGTGGCTCGCGTTCAGGACCATCTCGACGCCAGGGCGCAGCGTTGCGTTCGTGAACGCCAGTAACCCGGCGCCACACCCACCAGCCGCCCCGGCACCCGGCCGCGCGGCGATCGGGCGCCCCAGCGTCGCGGTGACGACGGCCGCGTATTGCGCCAAGGCCTCATCCAGCTCCGCGACCATCGCCGGCGTCGCGCCTTTTTGCGGGCCAAACACGGCAGAGGCCCCATTCGGTCCGACTAAGGGGTTCGTCACATCGCTGGCGAGGATGAAGGTCGCCTGGCCGACCCGCGGATCTAGGGCGGTGCAGTCGATCGTCGCCAGATGCCGCAGCGCGGCCCCGCCAAGCGGTAACAGCTGACCCTGTGCGTCGTAAAAGCGCACCCCAAGCGCCTGCGCGATCCCGGCGCCGCCGTCGTTCGTGCCACTGCCCCCCAGCCCGACAATGATCGTCTTGGCCCCGCGGGCCAAGGCGTCTTCGATCAGCTCACCGGTCCCCAGGCTTGACGCTAACCGCACATCACTGGTCGGCGTCATGAACTGGATCCCACTGGCGGCGGCGACCTCGATCACGGCGACTTGACCGCCTTCGAGCAGCCCGTAGCTCGCAGCCGTCTGCGGCCCGTACGGCGAGTGGACTTGGCAAGTCACCCGCTGACCCTGCCGCGCGGTCACCAGCGCATCAACAGTCCCTTCCCCACCGTCCGCCATTGGCACGCAGACTGGCGTGAGTGCAGGCAGGACCTGACGGACACCGCGGCTGATCGCCGCCGCCACGTCTGGCGCGCTCAAGCTCCCTTTGAATGAATCCGGCGCAATCACAACTTTCACGTTTGCTTCTCCTATCTGACGAATGCTTGCAGGACTTTGGCGGGGGCCGACCCGGCGTTGATCACGCGCACATCCCCGCACGCAGCCGGAATGATGAAGGTCTCGCCGTAGTGGATCGTGACCGGCGGAAACGCCTGATCGACCGCCTGGAGCGTGATTGCAGTGCCTTCGACGAGGTTCAACATGTTCACGGTCCCGGTGTGCGGCAGCGTGATCTGCTCAGCGAACGTATGCCGCCGAGTCTCGATGAACTCTAAGTCGCTTAGGCCGGTGCGCTCAACGTGTTCCGCTTGCGTCGTCGGGAGTGCGGTCTCAGGTGAAAACAGGTGCGCCTGGGCGTAGCTCGTGTTGAAGCGCGTGTCGACATTCTGGCGGCCGTGCGCCAGGTGGATCGGGCGCGGTCGACCGTCCAGCCCCAGTCGACCCCAATCCCACAGCTTGAAGGTGAAGAGGTACGGCGTCGCACTGATCTCCAAGACGACGGCATCGCGCCCGCCGCAGTGGATCGTGCCAGCCGGGATGGAATAGTGATCATGGGCTTTGACCGGGAAGCGGTTGACGAACTGGGTATCGTCGAACCCGGCCTGCGGATCCGCCTGCGCCTGCGTCAGCGCCTCGAACAGCGCGGCCTTGTCGACGCCATCTTTGACGCCCAGGTAGATCGACGCATCGGGCCCGGCGGCCATGATGTAGTAGCTCTCGTTTTGGGTGTACGCCATCCCGAACTCGGACTGAATATAGCCGACTTTGGGGTGCACCTGCAGGCTGAGGTTGCCCCCGCCCATCGTGTCCAGATAGTCGAAGCGGATGGGGAATTCGGCGCCGAAGCGGGCGTAGACTCGCTCCCCAAGCAGCGCCAGTGGCCGCTCGTGGACCAAGTCGATCGCCGGTAGCTCGAAGCGCGCATTGGCCAATTCGAACAGCACGCTGTTCTCCTCAGGCACGCCATCGAAGGCCCAGCCGTAGTTCGGGGTCTGTGGGTCTAGCCCGAAGTGCGTCTTCATCCACTGGCCGCCCCATGGGCTCTGATCAAAGTACGGGACCAGGCGAAATGGACGGGTGACCGCCGCTGTTTTAAGGCGTTCACAGGTCGCCTGTGCGACCATGACCCAGCGTTCGTTCGTCGTCGCGTCGATCTGGTAATCGATCTGCGCTTGCAGCGCAGATTTTTGCCGGTCGGCGATGCGCCACTCGAAGAAGTAACCGCGCTTGACCTTCTTGAGCTGATCTGGCTCGGGCGCGGCCGCTAACCAGTTGTTCAACCCCTTGCGAAACCGCTTCTGGATCTCCCAGCGCGTGATGTTGACATACACCAGACAGTCCCACCGTGGCGCGACCAGACTCGCCCCGACGCCGTAGACGACGACCAGGCCCTCGGCCGCCGCGATCGCCTGACGGGCAGCGGCAATGGCGGCCTGATCAAAATAGTCCGCCATCTTGGCGTGCGTCATCAGGCCGAACACGCGGTCATCCGTCAATGTGGGGGCCAGCGCGGCCGAGACGACCGCCGGGGCCAGCGTACACTCGGCCGCATCGATCAGCAGTGCTGGGTGCAACTGGTCCTCGACCTGCTGACGCAGGCGGGCGAGGTCGACTCCGGGGTAACACTCGAGACATAAGATCTGATCTGGGCCAAGCTGGTGAGCGAGAAGCGGCCACATGTCGTCACCGACTGTGGCCGTTTCCTGCTTCACCGCGATGACCGGGTGAAGCTCGTAAGTCATTGAAGTTCCTCCTTGTTCGTCGCAACTAACAGCGAGATGTAATCCTTGGCGGCTAATTCTGCCGGGACGTCGTCTGCGATCACCGCTTCATTCAGGTCCACGACTTTGAGCGCGGTGCGGGCGACACCAGTCAACGCGAGTGGCTGCGGCTGATCAGTCGGGTTGAAGACACGCACGACCGTGCCGCCCGCGAAGGCGGGCTTGATGGCACTGACGAACAGTGCCGAGTTGCGCAGTGTCAAGCCGGTGCTGACGGCCGGGGTCGCGGTCCCAAGGGCTGGGACTTGGAACCGGTCGATCCGGTGCTCGAACGAATTCAAGCCCTGCACCTGGTAGGCGACCACATGCGTCTCGAATGCCTCTGAGCGCGCGAACAAGCGTTGCGGATCCGCCGGGCCGGCGGTGTACGCCACGAAGTAATCGAAGGTCATCGCCTGTTGCATCTGCCCGTCCGGGGTCGTCACGACCTTGTTGTTGATGCCCGACGCCCGCCCTGGCCGCCACGCAAGGTCATCGCGGCCCAGCAGGCCGTTGCTCCGAAACAGCGTCAGCTCGAACGTGTGCGTCGCCGGGAGCACCTGATATTCCTTGAGCATCCCGGTGTGCAGGCTGAACGTCCGGGTCGCATCTGCGGTGCCGGCGACTGATTCGAACGGGTAGATCGCCATCGGCTTCTCGACGAACCCTTCTTCCCGCCAAGTGGCCAGGTGAGGGTTCTCACTCGCCCGTTGCATCAGGCTGTACCCTTGATCGCCGAAGTTCGTCGTGCAATCCGCGACGTCGGTCTGCCAGTCAACGACCACCCGGTGATCCTTGACGTGGTTATCGATCGCGTGGTGGACCCGGATGAAGTCCTCCCCCAGCCGCAGGGTCAGGGTGGTCGAGACCGTGAACGGGACTTGGGTCGCCCCGCGTGCCTGGCCATCCAGCCCTGCGGGTAACGTGGTCGTATGGGCCACCGTCATCGTCTGCTCGGTCGCGCTGCGCGTCACCGATACCAGCCGCGCGGCGTCGAGCGTCAGCGGCTGATCCCCCGGAAGCGGCGAATAGTCGAAGGAGTCGCCATAATCGGCCGTATCGTTGAACGTGAAGGCAGCAGGGATCAGCCGACCAGCCGCGGTCGTCACGTCGATCCGCCCGTCAATGAACGCGATCCGGTAAGCGTCATTGACGATCTCGGTGTCTGGCGTGTCTGTCACCTGGTCGCGCTGCACCGCCGTGCCTGCCTGTACCTGAAGCGTGACGTAGCCCAGTGCGGGCAGCGTCAGCGGCGCGATCAGCAGCTCGCTGCGGTAGTAATTCGGCACATCGACCTCTTGTTCACCCGCCGCGGTCACGATCACCTTGCGGCCACCGTTCAGCTCCGCTTGCTGGGTCAGCGTGTACGGCACAACTTGGCCGTCTTGGCCCAGCAGCGTGAATGCAGGGGTCGCGGTGAACACCACCGCGGTGACAGCTTCGTGACGTTCCCGCGCGCTAGTATTGAACACTAGCAGCGGTGCCGGCACCTGACTGCCTGAGCCGATCTTGCGCTCGATCAGGTTGATCAGATCCAGGATTTGGCGTGACGCACTGGTCAGGCGATCGATGATATCTTGGTTGACGGGATCTGAGTTCGACGCCCCGATCCCGTTGTGCGCCTGACTCTTGAAGACCTTGAGCCAGATCTCATCCATCCACTTGGCGGGCACCGTGACGCCGAAGCGCCGACCGATGGCGATCATCGGTTCGAGCACATGGAGCAGCTGGTCTTCGACCTGCGCATTCAACTGCTTGATGTCGTAGCGCTCCGAGCGGCAGGTGTTGTGGATCCGAGACTTTTGCCCGGCGATCAGCTCGCCTTCGATGGTCGGATAGTCCTGGTGCTCTGTCCAGGCAGCAGCCATGAAGGTCTCATAGTCGCTCAGCTGAAAATGGTAATCCGGCAACGTCTGATTCAGCGCGGCCACCGTCTCCGGGAAGGCCGTATTGATCAGGACCTGATCGCCGCCCGAAGGCAGTAGGATGCTGGTCGTCGCCTGGTTGCGCGCGCTCAGGGCCGCCAGGATCGGCGCTAGCCGCTCCTTGACGTAGTCCGGTTCCGTGCTGAGGAACTTGCCGGGGCCGTAGCCAAAGAAGATATTGTTCGTCGGGATCGACTCCCCGTTAGGCGCGACCCAGGTGAAGTTCAGCTGCGCTTGGACCTGGTCATTATACACGCCGCGCTGAAACACCGAGTAATCCAACCCGAAGCGGCGGTAGATCGACGGCAGATACGCGTGTTGGCCGAAGATATCTGGCGCGTAGCCGATGTTCATGACATGACCGAGCGCCCGCGCCGAGCGGATCCCGTAAGCGAGGTTGCGGATCAGCGATTCCGTCGTGCCCAGCAGCGCATCGGCCTGTGTGTACCACGGGCCGATGAACAACCGGCGTGCCGCGACCAGCGCTGCCACCCGGCCGCGGTTCTCTGGCCGGATGCTCAAGTAACGATCGATCACCGATGACTGGCCGTCGAAGGTGTAACACGTGAAGTCCGGACGCTGCTCCAGAGTGTTGATCAGATAATCCAGGTTCTCCACCAGGATGATATCTGCATCTTCATGGGTAAAATACCACTCATGGTCCCAGTGTGAATGTGCAACGGCATAGACTTCTTTAGACATAATTGACTAACTCCCTACTTACCTTGCTTGGCTTCCTTACGCTTGATCAGCGCGAAGCGGACAAAAACGTTAGCTAATGCGATGAACCCGACCCCGACGATGATCCCGAGCAGGTAGGCCGGGAAGTTCTCGACCAGCGGCCAGCCCCAGATCGCCGGCAGTGGCAGCCACTGAACGGCGCCTAGCAGGACGGCGGTGACGGAACCCAGCGACGCCCCGATCATGTTGATCGGGATCGTGATCAGCGGGTTCTGGAGCGCGAATGGGATCGCGCCTTCACCGATCGCCAGGAACCCGAGCAGCAGTGAGGTCCGCCCGGTCACCCGCAGGTTTTCATCGAAGACCCGGCGCCCAACGACGTACTTGTCGATGATCGTCGCCAGACCAACCCCGATCGGTGGGATCACGATCGCCAAAACGCGCGGCGTCAGCGGGAAGACCTTATCTGCCGCCATCCCGATCGCGACGGCACCGGCCGCTTTATTCACCGGCCCACCGAGGTCAAACGCAGTCAGGCAGGAGATGATCACAGACAAGACGACATTACCGGAATCCTGATACTTGACCACCGTCTGCTGGAGCCACTGGTTCAGCCCACCGAACACGGGATCGACCAGGAAGTAGTTGACGAAGAAGACCGCCAGGATCGAGAGGCCAGAAATGATCAGCATCGGCTTCATCGCAGACAGGTTCTTGGGCAGGTGGATCTTATCGCGCAGGAACTTGCAGACATAGCCGACCACAGCGCCGAGGATCAAGGCACCGAAGAACCCGGATGGGACCCCGGTCGTGATGCCCCAAAGCGTGTTGTGCAAGCCGGCGGCAAAGGCCCCACCGACGAACCCAGCGGCTAAGCCTGGTCGATCCGCGATCGAATACGCCATGAAGGCGGTGAAAACGGGGTACATGAAGGTCATCGTGAACGACCCGGTCAGTGCGATGAAGTGCAGGATCCGCACGATCTGGTTCGGGTTCGTCGCCATCGCGGCATCGGAGATCGTCTTGCTCAACCCGAAGGCACTTGCGCCGATCTGACCGATCCCGATCATGATCCCGGCTGCGACCAGCACGGGGATCATGTAGGAGATCCCGGTCATGACCGCCTGCATCAAGGTGCTCCCGACGGACTGCTTTTTCTCCACGTCGACAGGCACGGTCGTCGCCCCGTCGGCTTCGACCTCCCCGTCTGGGTTGGTCAACACGCGGTCGATCAAGCCAGCCGCGTCCTTCAGTGGTGCGGCGACTTTGACCTGGACGAATGGCATGCCCTCGAAGCGCCCCTTCTCCTTGGCGGCGATATCCGTGGCGAAGATGATCCCGTCAGCGGCCTTGATCTCCGCTGGGGTGATCGCATCTTCGATCCCGTTAGCCCCTTGCTTCTCGACCTTCATCTCGACACCCAGGGTCGCGGCGGCTTTTTGGAGCGCCTCGGCCGCCATGTAGGTGTGCGCGATCCCAGTCGCGCATGCGGTGATCGCCAGCAGGTGCTTGCCCGACGTCGCGAGCTGCGGCGTCGCGGTCTGCTTCACCTGCTGCAGCGCGGCCAGCACAGCGGCCGGGGATTGCGCCGCCTTGATCGCGTCCACGAAGGCCGGATCCATCAGTTGTGTGCTCAACTGGGACAAGATCTTCAGGTGGCTGTCCCCCGCCTGATCTTCCGGTACGGCGATCAAGAAGACCGCTTCGACCCGGTTGGCCTCATCGATCGACGGCCAGTCGTTAGGCTGCAACGGTGTCTTCAGCGTGGCGATCGCCAGCTGTGGCGTCTTGACGGTCGCGGACTTGCCGTGCGGGATCGCAAAGCCGTTATCCATCCCGGTCTGCGAGATCTGCTCGCGGGCCTCGACGGCGCGCCGAAAAGCGGCGGCATCAGTGATGACCCCCTGATCGGCAAACGCGGTGATCAGGTGATCCAAGATTTCTGTTTGCGTCGTCCAAGGCTGATCGACAAAGATCAGTGCTTGGCTCGTGATCTGACTAAGATCCATAGTTTTTCCTCCAGTATTAGTGGTGATCGACTTTGACCCAGGCGCACCCGTACGGTGGCAAGGTGAGCGTGCCGGTAACGGCACGGTCCTGGATCAGTTCGCGTCCGGTCGGGACGTCGACAGTCTGTGGTGTGGCAGTGATATTGGTCAAGCAGACGATCGGCGCGGCCCCTGCCGCGGTCCGTTCGAGGCGAACGACCGCCGCCGGGCTCGGCTGCACCGTCTGGGTGCCGTACGGTGAAAACGCAGGCTCCTGCTGGCGGATCCGGATCAGCTGGGTCAGCCCGTCAAACACGCGCTGACGGAACCCAGGCTGGCGGATCGCGGCCAGCAGCGGCTCAGCTTGCAGGCGTTCACGGTTGATCTGCCGGTTGTCACCCGTGCGCGCCACCGCGGCTTGATCGCCGCGGGAGCCGAACAGCGAGTGGTAATAGATCGCCGGGACCCCGACAAGCGATAGCTGAATGTGGTGCGCAGCGATCAAGCGCTGTGCCGCGAGTGAATCCGAGTCACCCGGCTGGCGCAGGGCATCGCCGTAGTTGATGTTGAGTTCGTAGACTGAGCGGCTCCCGTCTGGGTTCGTCTTGTACGAGACGCGCCCGCCTTGTGCCAGGGTATTCGCCGCAAGCGCCTCGCGTTGCGCATCGGTGAGCAGTGTTTCGACCGGCCGCATCCCGATCCCGTCATGGGACGCCAGGAAGTTGAAGTAGGTCGCCCGGTCACTCGGCAGCGTCAGGGTCTTGGCCCAGTCCTTGAAGACGGTTGCATCGCCGCTCAGGAACGTGTGTAGCAATAGTGGTGGCAGTGGGAACTGGTAGACTTGATCCGCCTCGTCATCCCCGTGGCCGAAGTAACTGATATTCTCAAGGTACGGGACATTCGTCTCAGTGATGATCTGGGTGTGCGGCGCGTACCGTTGCAACAACGTGTGCCAGAGCCGCACGATCTCATGCGTCTCGGGCTGGTGCATACACGTGGTCCCTGACGTCTTCCACAAAAATCCGATCGCGTCGAGGCGGATCGAGGCAGCGCCGCGCTGCGCGAAGTCCAAGAGGACCTGCGTGAGCCGCACCAGCATCTGCGGATCCTGCACGTTCACATCGATCTGATCTCGGCTGAACGTCGTCCACACCTTGCGCGCCGCCCCGCTCGCATCTGAAAACTCATGAAATAATGGCGTGGTGCGGGGGCGCGTCACGTGGCTGACATCAAACTCGGGGGTCGCTTCGATGAACGCGTGGCGAAATGCGGGCACATTGGCTAAGAACTGCTGGAACCAGGGATGAGACGCGGAGACATGGTTGGCCACAAAATCGAACATCAGCCGGTAATGCCGGCGCAAGGTCGCGATGTCCTGCCAATCCCCTAAGTGGGGATCGATCGTCGTATAATCCGTGACCGCGAAGCCATCGTCAGACGTGTAGGGGAACATCGGCAGGATGTGCACGTCTGTGATCAGCCCCGCCAAAGTCTGCTGGAGCACGTGGTCCAGGGTCGCCAGCGGGTGCTGGCCGGGGGTCTGAAACGCATCACCATACGTGATCAGATAAACGTTCTGGGCGGTCAACGGGGCGACGGGTTCAAAATCCGCCGGGCGGTAATCCGCCAACAACGTATCAAAATACGTCTCTGCCTGTGCCCGCGTCGCCGCGTCGTGGTATATTCTTTCTAAGTGCTCCGCTACTGATTTATCAAGCACCGGCACTCACCTCGCTACCCTTTAAAATTAACTATCCATATATGAACAGACTATTTATAGCATTTAAAACGGTTGCATGTAGTTCATAATCCGTATAATTATACGCAAGGAGGCCGCCATGGGCGCCATCGAAGAATCGTTCGCTTCACACATCGCACAGTTGTCCGAGACCGAGAAATATGTCTTCTACTACATCGACGAGCACCCCTCGACCGTGCGCGAAATGACGCTGTCGGAGTTGGCGACGAAGCTGTCGACCTCCAACACGACCGTCATCCGCATGACCAAGAAGCTGGGCTTGTCCGGCTACTCCGAGTTCAAGTACATGGCCGAGCGGATCACCAGCCGCACGCAGTTCATCCCGCAACAAGACTTGCTCGCTCAGTTTCGGTTCTACTTCGAGCGTCTGTTCGACAGCGTGAACCTCGAAAAATTGGAGCAGATGGCCAAGAAGATCCGGCTCGCCCCGACGGTGTACATCGTGGGCGTCGGTCTGACCAAGCCGATCGCGGAGTACATCGCCAAACGCTTCTTGCAGCTCAACAAATCGACGCTGTACACCTATGAATACCACATCATCGAGCTCATCCCCACCTTCACCAAGCCCAACGACATCATCTTGTTCCTGTCGATGAGTGGGGAAACGCACACGATCATCCAAGCAGCGCGCAAGATGCGCTACATCGACAACGTCGCCTTATTCGCGATCACCAACAACGGGCAGAGCAGCCTCGCGAAGATGATGGACATCAGCCTCAGCTCCGACATCCCGACGAATGTCTATGAGAACTACGACATCACCTCGCGCTCCTTCATCATGGTGCAAGCCGACCTGCTGATCGAGACCTACCTGAGCCTGTTTTTCAAGGACCTGACCAACCGGCGCCCACAGCTGCCCGACTGACCCCACCGCATGACCGCAAACGCGCCGGCCGCGTCGCATTCCTCATCGAATGCTGACGTGGCCGGCGCGTTTGCGCCCGGCGCCTCACAGGAACAAGGCGGCCAGATTATTCAAGAAGTGGAGTCCGATCGAGTACCGCAGGTCCCCTGTCACCGCGTACACCGCGGTGAACACCGCCCCCAGCCCCGTGTAGATCAACAGGTTCAGCGGGTCGGTGAACCCGGTATGCGCGAGGCCGAACAGCAGCGCGCCGATCGCCCCGCTGAGCCAACGCCAGCGTGGCTGATCCTGGTGCGGGAAGCTATGCATCAGGAGCCCCCGGAAGGTCAGCTCCTCCACCGGCGGCGCGCCGACCACCGTGATCAGCACCATCGGTAGCGGCGCCTGACGCATCAGTGCGATCAGATCCGTCTGGTTCTCGGCCTCCGGGGTCCAGTGCCACTGGATCATCAGGGTCGACAGCCACTGCAAGGCGATCAAGGCGCCGACCGCCGCCAGCAGGATCCAGGCGGTGCGCCTGGTGAAGCGCCGGATACCGAAGTGTTGCGACTGGTCGGCCTGGAGCCAGCGCTGATACACAATGCTGACGAACCAGATCAGGCCGCCGAACGCCACGGTGAACAGCAGCGCGTTGAATAGCGTCGACTGCGGCCCAATCATGCTCGGCACGAGCACGATCGCGGTGATGAGCTGGTAAGCGAAGAAGATCGCAGCCACGATCAGCCCGCGCCCTAAGAAGCGTTTGAAATTCACGGTGTCACGTCCTTTGTCTATCCAATACGCCCATGATACCACGTTCCTTGGCGCCGGGCATAATCACTAATCTTGCGAAAAATACACAAAAAAAGAGGCCCTCAAGGCCTCGTCGATGCCGTCTACTGGATTCGAACCAGCGACCTCATCCTTACCATGGATGCGCTCTACCTACTGAGCTAAGACGGCATTCCGTGGTTGTTTAACCAAAAACAACTGCCCAATCAATATACAATATTTCCGCATATCGTGCAACCCTTCGGGCCAAAAAAGTTCCCGCCTGCTTAACTTTGGCCCTGCCATTCGGCCGTGAATTCCGCAAGAAAATCCAGCATCACCTGCTGGCGATGTGCCGCGATGCGCTTGGCGGCTGGCGTGTTCATCTGCGCGGCAAGCGTCAGGAGCTTCTCGTGAAAGTGGTTGATGATCGTGCTCTCCTCGTTGCGGTAAGTCGCAGCGGTCAACGCGGTCCGCGGCGGCAGCGCCGGGTCGTAGAGCTTGCTGGCGTGAGCCCCGCCGTACATCATCGTCCGGGCGATGCCGATCGCCCCGATCGCATCGAGGCGATCGGCGTCTTGCACCAGCTGGCCTTCAAGGCTCAGGACCTGATGGCCGGCCAGGCTGTGCTTGAAGCTCATGTGGTCGATGATGGTCAGGATCGCCGTCTGCTCGGTCGCACGCAACCCCGCCGCTGTCATCGCCGCCTGGGTCGCCGCCTTGGCGGCCGGAACGTCGGCGACGAGCTTATCGTCATAAGTGTCATGGAGCATCGCGGCAGCGACCGCGACGCGCGCATCCGCTTCTGGCGTCTGCGCCAAGAGGGTCCGCGTCGTCGCCACGACGCGCTGGATGTGGTCCAGACTGTGGCCGCTCGCGTCGGCCGCCAGCACGCGCTGAACGTGCGCCATCAAGATCGTTTCTTCCGTCATGTGTTCACTCCCTGCCCACCGGGCATATTCCTTGTGCCGACGCGGGTCGACTCGATACAATTTGACTAGAGACACAAACCAAGGAGGCCCGCGATGAAATTCAAACATTTGCAGATGAACCAGACGCTCAACCAGTTCAACCGACTCAGTCAACCGTCGGCCGATGCTAGCCGCGCCTTGTCACAGCAAAATCTGCTGTTCTGGCTGGCCGCTGAAGAGACCCCCCAGACGCCCACAGCGCTGGCCGAGGCGATGGATCTGACCAAAGCCGCGATCACTAAGATGATCAATCCGCTGGTCGACGAGCACCTGGTGACCAAAACACCCGACCCACTGGACAACCGCAGCTTCACGCTAGATCTGACCGAAGCGGGCAAGCAGGAGGTCCGCGACCTGGCGGATACCTACTTCAAACCGATGCGCGCGCTGCGCGACGGGCTCGGCGCGCACAAGTTCGACCAGCTGATCGGCCTGCTCGAGCAGGCCAACCGGGTCCTGATGGGTGAGTCGATCGATCCGGACGACTGCGATCACTGCCGCACCACCGCGCGCGCCAACGTCAGGATCCCCTGATCACACCGCTAGCCGTCGCCGCTTGTCGGCGGCGGTTTTTTTGGCGTGGCGCGCCCGCGTGTTATCATAAGGGCGTCTGATCGATCTTGACTGAAGGAAGGCTTCTCAATGAATGATGCCACGATTCCCACCAAAATAAAAGTCCGCGGTGCCCATGTGAACAACTTGCGCCACCTCGACGTCGACATCCCCTTGCACCAACTGGTCGCGATCACCGGCCGCAGCGGCTCTGGCAAATCCTCGCTGGCCATGGGCGTGCTCTACGCCGAAGGGATGCGCCGCTATGTCTCGGCGCTGTCCACCTACACGCGCCGTCGCCTCGGCCAAGTCGGCCACGCGGCGGTCGACCACATCGAACACATCCCCAGCGCGATCGCCTTACGCCAGCGGCCAACGGTCCCCGGCATCCGCTCGACCGTCGGGACCACCACCGAGGCGCTGAACGTGCTCCGGTTGATGTTCTCGCGCCTCGGCTCGCCGCGCTGTCCCAACGGTCACCAGCTCCCACCGACGCTGGCGATCGCCCACCAGATGGACACGGCCGGCAAAGACGCGACCCTCACCTGCCCCGTCTGCGGCGTTGAGTTTCCACTGCTCGGGGCGGAGTCGTTCGCCTTCAACTCCGTCGGGGCGTGTCCGACCTGCGACGGCACCGGCCAAGCGAAGACGCTCGCCGTCGATCGGCTGATCCCAGATCCGCAGCTGACGATCCGCGACGGGGCGGTCGCGTCGTGGCGGCTCCCGGGGCGCAACTTCATGCCGATCGTGGCGCAGTACGCCGGGATCGACATCGACACGCCGTTCGCTCAACTGCCACCGGCCCAGCAGGAATTCGTCTGGCACGGGCCCCGTGAGCACTATGCGATCAACATCCCGGCCAAGACCGGCAAAGTGTTTCACATGGACAACGCGGTCTACGAGAACGCCTTCAACGCGGTCCTCGATTCGATGGCGACCACGACCAACGAGCGTGCGATCGCCCGCCTGGAGCGCTTCTACCGCTTCGATGTCTGCCCGACCTGCCACGGGACCCGGTTCGCCCCCGAGCTACTCGGCCAGCTGCTTCGAGACCAGAACATCGCCCAAGTGTCCGCGATGTCCCTAGCCGCCCTGCAGGCCTTCATTCCGCGCGTGTTGACCTGGTTGCCCGCAGACATGCAGGCGCTGGGGCAAGACCTCACCCGTGAGCTGACGCAGATCCTCACCCCCCTGATCGACCTCGGGTTGAATTACCTGAGCCTCGATCGCGCAGGCGCGAGCCTGTCCACCGGTGAGTTGCAACGGATCCAGCTGGCCCGCACGCTCCGCACGCAGACGACCGGCGTGCTGTACGTCCTCGACGAGCCATCCATCGGCCTGCACCCCGCCAATGTGCAGGGCCTCCTGACCGTGATGCGCGGCCTGGTCACACAGGGCAACTCCGTGATCGTGGTCGATCATGATACGGCGATCATCGAGGCCGCCGATGAGGTGTTGGAGATCGGCCCCAGTGCCGGTGCCGCCGGGGGCCAGTTGATCAATCAGGGGCCCCCGGCGGCGCTGGCGGCCGCCGATGACTCGCTGATCGGCCCTTACCTCAGCGGCCGCGCCGAGCTCGTCGTGCGGCCGACCGCACGGCGGGCGCATGTCACCGCCGACCAGACTTTCGGGCTGACCGTCACCGACCGGTTCAACCTGCATGGGCTGTCAGTCCGCTTTCCGGTCAACCAGCTGTCAGTCGTCAGCGGCTTCTCCGGCGCCGGCAAATCGACCCTGGTCTTTGACGCCTTAGTCCCGGCCTTGACTGCGACCAAGGCCGCCCCGGCGCCGGCGTTCGTCCGCGACCTAGTGCGCGGCGGCCTGCGGCGGGTCGTGGCGATCGATGCCGCACCCGTCGGCAAGAACGCCCGCTCGACGGTCGCGACCTACACCAAGATCCTCGACCGGCTGCGCGTCCTGTTCGCTGCCTTGCCCGCCAGCCAGGCGCGCGGCTACACCGCCAGCCACTTCAGCTATAACGTCGCCGCCGGGGCGTGCCCGACCTGCGGCGGAACAGGCCAGATCAGCCTCGACATTCAGTACTTGCCAGACATGCAACAAGTCTGCCCGACCTGCGGTGGCCGCCGGTACGCCCCCGCCATCCTCGAGATCCGCTGGCACGGCGACAACATCGCCGACCTGCTGGCGCTGTCTGTCGACGACGCGCTGCCGGTCTTCAGCGATCAGCCGGCCATTGCGGGCAGCTTGCAGACCCTGCACGACATGGGGCTGGGCTACCTCCACCTCGGTGAGCGCACCCCAGAGCTGTCTGGAGGCGAGGCCCAGCGCCTCAAGCTTTCCGCACACATGGGCCGCCAGCTCAAAGGGACGCTGTTCGTCTTCGATGAGCCAAGCGTCGGGTTGCACCCACTGGACGTGCGCACCCTGCTACAAGTTTGCCAACGCCTGATCGACGCTGGCGGCACCGTGCTTGCGATCGAACACGACCTCGACGTGCTCGCCAACGCGGACAACATCCTGGACCTTGGCCCGGAAGGCGGTAGCCGCGGCGGCCAGATCGTCGCCCAGGGCACACCAACAGAGGTGGCGGCAAGCGCGGGCCACACCGGTCGTTACCTGGCGGAACACCTCGCCCGCTTCAACGCCTAGACACACCAAAAAGCGCTAGATCGTGCAATCGCCGTCCTTGACGGGGCCGCCTCGATCTAGCGCTTTCGTCTGTCTTCAGTGGCGCCGCAGGGTCCGCACCAGCAGCCACCCGAGCACGCCGAGCGCCGCGACCGCAGCAGCGATCACCCCGCCACTTTGCCACCAAGCACGCTGCTGGCTTGCCTTGACTGACTCGGCAGTGCCCGCCGTGTAGGGAACGCGGTGACCGGAGACCAGCAGGCGGTGCGAGTTGATCCCGATCGGCGTGCACGTCATCAGCGTCGCACGGTCCTCCCCCTTGGTGATCGTCAAGGCGCGGGTGTCATCCGGCTCGATCGTCTGGATCTTGTCCACCTTGTAGGCGAGGTTCTGCTCCCCCACCGTGAAGATGAACAGCTGCCCCTTCTTGAGCTTGTGCAGCGTCGAAAACAGCGTCTTGCTCGGCACCCCGCTGTGCGCCGAGACGACCGTGTGAGTGCTCTTGCCGCCGCGGGGATAGCTCGTACCGGGCAGTACGACCGCCCCTGCCTGCAGCAGGGTCTCCGACACGGTGTCATAGAGTGGCAGGTTGACGAACAGCTTCGGGATGGTCACTGCGCCGATCAAGTGGTCGTCCAGCGCTTGGACCTGCTGGATCCCCTGCCCGGGCTCGGTGAACGCATCAGCTGTCGGGCGCATCCCGTACTTCGCCAGCTCCTTGTTGTACGCTTCTTGCGCCGCCTCAAGCTTGGCCGCATTCTCTGCGGCCAACTTCTCGTCACGCTGCACGCGGATGGCGACCGTCACCCGGTTGACTGCCTGGGCGACGAATGGGTAGGCGAACACGGCCAGCCCGGCAGCGAAGATCAAAAGCACGAGGATATCGGTCATTTTGCGCGGCTTGCGCTTAGCTGGTCGTGGTCGACCCATAGGGATGGCTCCTTTCTAGATGCGGCATGACGGTCACGCGACTGGGCGCGGCTTGCTACGACGAGACAAGATGCACTGAAGCAGACCGCCGTCACATGGCAGTCTGCTGGTCAGCGCATCACGTTATTGCGACCGTTCAGATCAAGCGCGACGCTTCTTGATCACGACTGCGGTCCCCATCGCGGCGGTCCCCATGATCAGGAACGCGGCGATGCCGGTCGACCCAGTGATCGGGAGCAGCCCGTCTTCTGGGGTGTTCTTGACTTCCGTCTTCTTGGTCTTGATGAAGGATTCACCCGCTTTACCCTTCGCAACGGTGAACTTAGTGGTCCCCGTCATCATCACGTAGCCATTCGGTGCAGCGGTTTCTTCCAGCTGGTAGTCACCCGACTTCAGCCCGTTGATTTGAAGCAGGCCATCGGTCCCGGAGGTGATCTGCGTGGCGTCCTTCTTGTCCGTGACCCACTCGATGTCTGACGGCGTGTAGAGGCCGCTTTCAACGACCCAGTCTTCCTGGACGCTCCCGTTAGCCGTGAACTGAGCATACTCGGTCGGCCGATTGTTAAGTTTACGCTTGATCACGAATTTCGCGCCGCTGAGCGCCGCACCGTCTTCAGAGTCGACCTTCTTGAACTTGTAGCCACCGGTCTCGATCTTCGGCGCGTTCGTCTCCAGGAGCTGGTCATCCAGCGCCACGGTGAACTTGTTCTGGTAGTCCTGCGATGGCGCCGCCTGGTCATTGATCACCATCTCATACTTGAAAGACAGCGACTTACCAGCCAGCTTCTTCACCAAGTCGCTCATCTTTGAATTGGTCAGATCGATCTCCAGCGTAAAGCCCGCGGGGTCGCTCTGCCGAGTCAACACTTGGGCGTCTAACAGTAGCTGCGTGATATCCTCGCTCCCCGCAAATACGGTCAGTGTTTTGAGATCCGTCCCAACGTGGGTCATCGTATCTTGGATCTTCAGGGTCGTATACTTGCTCAGGTCGACTGGAATGTGTGCCGTTGCCGTATAGTTGATGATCTCACCGACCTCAAAGTTGTACGCTTTGTGGTCTTCGGTGATCCCGCCCTTTTTATCCAACGCCTTGGAGATCCCTGAGTTCTTGACGTACAGATGCACCGTATCCAAATGCGTCTTCCCCTTCTTGATCGGGAACCCCGCAATGATCGGCAAGGATTGCAGCATGTTCTTGTTGCCTTCACTCTCTAATTCTTCGAACAGGTAAATGGCATACTTACCCGTTCCCGTCTTGGTCTCCATCCCGGTGAACGTGGCGATCCCTTTGCTAGTATCCCAGTTGCTCGTCGTCTGGATCCCTTTAGACGCAATCAGCTCACCGTACGTACCCTTCAACGCGTTCCAGTTGAGCGAAATGTAGTCGGCAATGGTCTCCTTCGTGACGGTTGGCCAGCCTGCTTGCCCGCTGTTCGCCAAGAGTGCATCGTACAGCGCGCGGATCTCGTAGCTCTGAAAATCGACATTGCCCAGTCCCGCGTCGGCGTTGTAACCCGTCAGGACTTGGCCAGTGTTCTGCTGCGCCGCCGTCGAGTTTTTCAGGAACTTCATCTTGTGGATCTTCATCGTGACGCTTTCCGGCAACTTGTCCTGATTCCCATGCACGATCTCAGTATCTGTCGCGCCGACTATGGTCGTCGTCATCGTGCTGAGCGTCGTCAGTGCCATGGTGCACGTCATCATGCTAGCCAGTGCTAGGCGTGTCAGTTTGGTGGCTTTCATCAATGTCCTCCTATTGATGCCGGCGGCGGCGCGCTGCCGTCCCGGCGAAAGTCATGACTAGCAACCCCAACACGACCAGCGCGATACTCATCGTTGCGCCTGTTTGCGGCAAGTTGCCAGTGCTCGTTGTGTCATCATCTTGTGTGGTGCTGCCTTGGTTACTGCTCGATGGGTCTTGGTGGTTGTACACGCGCGGGCGCCCCTTGACGATCGTCTCCGGCCGCACGACCCCGGAGATACATTCGTCCATGGCCTCGCCATTAACGAGTACGGGGTTGAAGTTGCCGTCGTCGTCCGTCCAGCTTGTCGGGATCTCGACTTTGACGCTCGTCTCAGTCAGATCGTTGATGTAGCCAGGCACCGAGCGTAACTCCTCGAAGTAGTAGGTCCCACTCGGCAGGAACCGCTCCCCGGTGTTGACCAACCCGTCTTTGTCCGAGATGAACTTGTTCACTTCGGTGTCGTTGAGCGGATCAGTCGAGGTCACCCAGCGGTTCTTCAAGTCGTTCTCCATCATACTGAGGTAGATCTTATTGCCGTTGTCGTCGTACTGGAACAAGGCGAAGATCGCACCTTGCAGCCGCACGTCGTCACCAGCCACGGTCTTCCCGAATTTGAAGAAGTACGGATCACGAATATACCCAACGTTCTTCGGGTAGAGGTGAATGTCCGTCAGCATCTCGCCTTCGTTGCGCGGATGCGCGACCGGCAAGGCGATCATCATCGGGCTGGAGTGCATGTTGATGTCGATGTTCAACAGCTTGTCCGGGTCGATCTCGGTTTCAAGGATCAGGTACGCCGCGGACTTGCCGTCGATACGCGACGGGACGGTCCCGCGCGCGATCCCGTCTTCGTTGTCGACCGTCCGGGTCACGACGTGGTCGATCTCCGTCAGGCCTTCGTCTTGCACGAATTTCATCGCCTCACGCCGCGTCATCTGGTTGAATTTCGCCACGAATTCCGTCGCGTTCTGGCCGCTGTCCTTAGCCGTCTGGAACAGATCAGTGGCGTCATAGACCCGGAAGTGGACGCCGTTCAGCCCGTATGAGCCGTCCAGCAACGCCTGTTCTTCGGGGATCAGATTGTTCGGGTCGATCACCAACCCGTCGTTTTGGTAGTAAAAATTGTCCCAGTCAACGCGCACATCACGGAACACGCGCTTGTGCAGCGTGATCGTGACTTCACCGTCGGCTGCTTGGGCTGGGCGGTTGCCGATGAACGGCAGCGCGCAGGCCAGCGCAGCGAAGAATAGCAAAAGTCGCTTCAGCATCCTAACGCACCTCCATTCCTGGGCGCCGCATCCATAGCCAGGCGCCACCTGCGATCATCATGATCGTCATCGCGATCGCCATCAGGCCTTGCAGGCCAGGCCCGCCGGTGACTGGCAGGATCGCCGGCGCCGGCCGGTTATAAGCCTTGAAGCTGATGGTGTTCAGGCCGGCGGTCGTCGTGGCGACGCTCCCCAGCTTGACCATGCCCGCTTCACCGGAGAAGTTCAGCGTCGCGGTCGTCGGGCCGGTGACGGTGATCTGGATCACTCCGGCCAGGTCATCGTAACCGTCTGGCGCGTGAGTCTCCTTCACGTAGTAGGTCTGGCCGACTTTGAGTCCATATGCAGTTTCCGCTTCGGTGACAAAGACGCCTAGGCCATTCTCTTCTGACGTCGCCGTGGCCACCGGTACAGCCGTGGGGTAAGCGCTTGGGTCCACTTCGTACAGCGCAAACTGGGCGCCTTTAAGCGGTGCGTTGTCTTCCAGATCCATCTTCTTCAGCTGCAGCTGGTAGTCTTTGAGGGTGTTGGCAACTTCCGGGAGCTTGACCTTGATCCGCGCGCCCTTCTTGTTGACCGTGACCGCAGCCGCTTGCCCTTTGATCGTGTACGTCACCTGGCCGTCTTCACCGATCTCAAGCGTGCCGATCTCGCCGAGCACGTCATAACCTTCTGGCCCAACGGTCTCGACCACCTGGTAAGTCCCCGGTTGCACGTCTGTCAGGGTCTGGACCCCGTTAGCATCATCGAATGTCTTGATGATCTTGCCGTCTTGTTGCAAGACGAACGTCGCACCACCGAGTGGCGCTTGACCATCGGTCTTGATCAGCTTGAGGTCGATCGGCTTGAGGGCGTTCTCGATCACATGCTCGTCGCCTTCAAGGCCTGTCACTGCGCCGTCAGCGCTGACACTGATCTGGATCGGGTCGATTTTTTGGAACCCATCCGGCGTGTCCGTTTCGTGTAGCCAGTAATCACCCGGTTCAACACCGGTGAATTGCAACGTCCCCTTATCGTCCTCATCTTCAGAAGACGTCACCGGTGCCCCGACCAGATCTTGCCCGTCTTTATCCCTGGCGAGCTGGAACGTCACGCCGCCAAGGGCGATATTGGTCTTAGCAATTTCTTTGGTCAGTGTGAAGTCGACTGTATCCGGTGCAGCCCGCAGTGATGGGACGGCAAAGTGTGCACGCTCCTTCTCAGCATCACCGCCGCCATTGACCAAATAGGTTGCCTCGTTGGCAGGATAGAACTTACTGTTGCGGTAGTCCGCCTTCAGAGACACCGAGTACTCGATCCGGATCCCCTCGTTCGTGCCAAGATCAACTTGACTCAGCGTGAAAGTCTGCGTTTTTGCGTCAAATTCTGGCTTAACGTGTGCGGTTGCCGCATCCGCATATCCATCCTCTGTCAACTTGAAGCTACTGATTTTGAAACTGTCGACATCAGTGCCGATCAGGTCGACGTACTGAGACAGCGGATCGACGATCGTTGCGTCCATGACCGTCTTGGTCACCTTTGCCGCCAACTTCTCAAACAGTCCCTTCAACTCGCCTGCGTCAGCGGTCTGCATATATCGATCTGGATCACCCGCGATATTGGTGAGCGTGTTGGCCGCGTACCAACTGGTGACCGCCCCTTCGTTACCCAATTTGTAGCCGACAGCATATGGGGTGATCCCCTGATCGGTCCAACTTCCCCCCTCATATTCAGCACGCAAGTAATGCACGTACCCAGTGGTCGCGATCATCGAATCCGAATTACCATACGCACCACCGCCCGAGCTCACAGCATTCGAATAATCCGTATAGTAACCATCACTCGCTGTGATCGCAGTAGCGCCCGAAGGTACCGTGCCAAAATTCTGCATCAGTAGGCCACCTGTATTGGGATACTTCGTCGCGCCATATGTTGGCGTATGCCAGCGATTGGCCCCACCGTCGCCAAAGAAGATCAGATACTTCGTCGCATCCTGACGCGCGGAGGTGGCAAATAGATCCGTCGCCGACTTTAACCCGAAAGTCATCCCAGTTGCACCACCTGGGGTAGCATTCAACGCGTCAGAGCCCCTGAGCGTCTCTTCATCATCGCTGAACTCAGTGACGACCGTATTGTGATTTTCTCGGAATGCAACCATCCCGATTCGAACGCTGATTTTTTCCTTGCGCTCCATCACCGTATCAATAAAAGCGTTCACGGCCTCAATCAACTGATCATTGTTACTTCCCGACATACTCGGCGACTTATCCATAACCAGCACGATATCAACTTCTGGCATCGGATTGTGTTCGTTCCCGATCGCCTCGAGCGTGATGTTGAACTTGTTCGGGTCGGTTTCATCAGCGGTCGCCCACTTACGCAATCCTGCACTATTGTAATCAAGGAACCCGTCCGCGAAGGTCTGGCCACCAGCTTTTTCCGACCAGATAAATGGCAATCTGGCCATCGCCCGCGCCTTGGATGCCTCGGGGTCCTCGGCATCCTCAGCTTTGGAGTAGTCATAGTTACGGACGTTACTTGAGGCTTCTCCCTCGTAATAGTGCTTCGGGTATTGGCCATCCGCACTCGCCAGATCGGTATAAACATACGGATCTGTTGCACTGAGCGGATACAATTCGGTTTCCTCTGTGTCGGTACTGATCCGTGGGGCGCGGATCTGTGCCTGTGTCACCCCTGCATTGGCAAGTTCTTCTGCCACATCCACCACCGGTTGCGCAGCCGACGTCTTCTCGTCGGTCGCGTCATCGGCCGCCGCCTCGACTTTAGGGGCCTCAGTCGTTGGCTTGTCAGCCGGGATCTCTGCAGTGAGCGTATGTGGTCCTGCTTCAGCTGTTGACAACTGGTCCGGATAGGTCATCAATTCAGTGGTTGCTGATATGGGTGCCTCTCCATCGTCTTCAGTGTCTTCCGCCGTTGCGACAACTTGTTCCTGTTCATCCAACTGCACCGTCACCCGGACTGTGGGGGTCGTTTTCGGGACGGTGACTTGCAGTTGGCCTTGGTTCTTGGCCGTGAAGTCCTTCTCCACGACCCAGTCATTGACCTTGAGCCAATCCTTGCCCGCCACTTGATCCGTGGCCTCACTCTTGAATTTAAGCCGGCCAGTCCGGCCGTCTGTGAGGTTTTTCGCATAAGTGATGGTCCAGTTGATCGCATCACCCTTCACCTCATAAGCAGTCTTGACTTGAACTTTGTCATTGCTGACGAGGGTCTGCTGCGTCGTGTCGACCGCTTGAACATGTCGCGGCCAACTGGTCCACAGCGTGACCAGATATGGGATCAGTAGCGCACAGAGCAGCGCTACTGACCATACTCTTTTTTTTGCCTTCAATTCGTCACCCAGCCTTTCCTATCCGTTAATCGTTACCATTAGTCAACAGTCCCACACTAAACGTAACAAGTTCGTGCGATCCGCCACAATCAGAACGCTCGTTATTACACAAAAAAATTTGTAAACGCTGTTCTGATATGCCCCGAAAGCACACAAATAGCGCGCCTCATAAGAGACGCGCCGTTATCTCAAAACTCGATCAGGCCAACGTGGTCAGTCGGTCGATCGCGGTCAGTTCCGCTTCGGAAAAGTCGAGGTTGGTGACGGCCGCCAGGTTGTCCTCGAGGTGCGCAACGCTTGTCGTGCCGATGATCACACTGGTCACGACCGGGTCGCGCAGCAGCCAGGCCAGCGCCATCTGCGCCAGGGTCTGCCCGCGCTGAGCGGCGAGGTCGTTCAACTGGTTCAAGCAGTGAACGACTGGGGCTTTGCCCTGCGCGAAGGTCGCCTGGTTGGTCGGGTGGATCTTGAAGGTCTCCGGGATCCCGTCCAAGTAGCGATCGGACAGCAGCCCTTCCGACAGCGGTCCGTAGGCGACCAGCCCTGCCCCGTTGCGCCGCAGGAGATCCAGCAAGTTGCTGGTCTCGACGTTGCGGTTGAACATGTTGTAGCTCATCTGGTTGGCCACGAACGGCGTCCCCAGTTGCTTGAACAGCGTGATCGCCTGCTGGGCCTGGGGCGTCTCGAAGTTCGAGACCCCAATGTAGAGGGCCTTGCCTGCGCGCACCACGTCGTCCAGCGCGCGCACGGTCTCGGCGACATCGACGGTCTCATCGAACCGGTGCGCGTAGAACAAGTCCACGTAATCCAGCTGCAGGCGGCGCAAGGAGCTATCGATGCCCTGCATCACCGCCTTGCGACTCGTGCCGGTCCCATACGGTCCGGGGTGGATCTCGTAGCCGACCTTCGTCGAGACCACGAGCTCGTCGCGGTACGGGCGAAGCTCGTTGCCGAGCACCTGGCCGAGCAACGCTTCGCTGGAGCCGAAGTCGCCGTCGCCATAGTGATTCGCGCAATCGAAGTGAAAAACGCCGCGGTCGAACGCCGCCAGGATCACGTCGCGCCGCGCAGCCAGTGGATCGCCGCTACCAAAGTGTTGCCACAGCCCCAGTGAGATCACCGGGAGCATCAATCCGCTCGTGCCGGCGTGGCGCACAGGCACATGGTCATATCGATCAGTTTTTGCGTCGTACATTAGACATCCCTCCATGAGACAACGGTAACACAAGCATCAGTCGAAGTATCGTTCCAAGAACTGGGCGAGGCCATCTTCCTTGTTGGACGCGGTCTCGTAGCGCGCGACCGCCTTGACCGCCGGCATCGCGTTGCCCATCGCCACGCTGATCCCCGCCGCCTGCAGCATCCCCAGATCATTCATCCCGTCACCGAACACGATGGTCCGCTCGGCTGGGATCCCGGTCCGGGCCTGGAGCTCGGCGATCGCCACCGCCTTATCGACACCGTTCGCGATCAGCTCCAGATTCGTGGGATCGCTGGCCGAGACGGCCAACGCGGGGGACTGCTTCAGCTCAGCCAGCGTGGCCGCCAACGCCACGGGGGCGTGGGGCGCGAACACGATCCCGTTATTGATCTGCGCCGCGTGCGCCGCAAGATCTGCGACCTGACACACCTGCACCGGCGACGTGGCCGGGGTGAACGCGGTCAGCATCGCCTGCACGGTCGCCACTGGCTCCCGGGTGTAGTAGACGGTGTCATCGCTGAAGTACAGCGCAGCCAAGTCGTTGGCCGCCACGGCCTGCTCGATCGCCGCGAGCCCCACCTCGCCGAGGCGATGGTGGACCCGTGCACCAGCAAAATCGTACACGGCGCCGTTCGCAGCGATAATCTCAGCGCGCGGGCCGACCTGCGTCGCCATCGAAGCCGCGAGGGCGTACATGCGGCCGGTCGCTAAGTAGAATTCATGGCCGGCGTCCATCAGCTGGTTGAGCACCCGGCTGGTCCGGGCCGTGATGTGCTGTTCATCATACGCCAGCGTGCCATCGACATCGCTGACGATCAAGTAGTTGTCCATAAGCATCCTCCTGCCGTTATTGTACCAGACGCCGGACCGGGATTCACCGGCGCCACCGTCAGCACACCCGCGCGGATCAAAAAAGCGGGGTCACCCCCGCCCACGTCGATCGCTCAGCGGCCCTGGACCACCCGCGCCAGCTGCTGGTCAAACCAGTCCGCCCAAGGCTCAGCCGGAATGCCTTGGTTGTTGAACGGCGTCTTCAGCGCCTTCAGGAGCGCGACGAGGTTGTCGTAGCGACTGGTGATCAACCCGGTCAGTTTCTCCTCGCTCGAGAAGTTGACATTGTCGACCAGCCACTGGTTGATGTCGGCGATGTGCCCACTACTATTGCGCTGGGCGAGGACGTCCAACCCCTCATGCGTGTACTTGTTCAAATAAAACTTGGCGAACCCACTCACCGCGGCGCGCTGGGCGTCGGGGGTCAGGTCGTCAATGGTCAATGCTGCTTCTGTCATGGTCGACAGCCACCCTTTCATCTTAAGTTCCTTACTAGGATAGGGCAAAACCCCCGGATTATGCAAGAAATGATATAGAAAGTAAATTATTGCGCAAAATGGCTTGATTTATCTAATCGCTTGTTATACCATGCAACCTATCAATCGGCTGGACCGGTTGATCATGCGAAAGGAAATGGTTCTGTTGAAGAAGGAAGACATCCACCTCGGCGATACGGTGACAGCAAAGGTGAAAGAGGACATGGAAGCGCCGTTCACCGGCACCGTCCAAAAAGTCTACGAAAATTCCGCGCTGCTCACCATCACAGACTACGCAGCCGGCGACCGCCAGAACGCCGCTGAGCTGAACTTTAAGATCGTGATCAACTTCAAGGCGATCACGAAAAACCTGGGCGGCGGGGTCATCGACCCCGAACCCGCCCCTGAAGAAGAAAATTGATCAAAAATGGCTTTTTCATCCCAAAAAGGACGAAAAAGCCATTTTTTTATTTGGCGGAATAATGTTGGCCCACCAGCCCGATGATCAGGCCGACGACCGCCGGCACGCTCCAGCCCAGCCCGTAAGCGAATCCCGGCAGCCACGCGCCGAGCTGCAAGAGCTGCGCGATCCAGCCGGTGTGGGCCGCCGGCGGCAAGGCGTTGAGCCCATCCAGCAGGGCCGGCAGCGCGGTGAAGGCCGTGACCGTGCCGAAGAGCCACTTGGACTCCCCCAGCACCGGTGACAGCAACCCCAGCAGGATCAACGTGATCGCCAAGGGGTAGATCGCCACCAGCACCGGCGTCGACACGGCGAGCAGTCGGTCCAGCCCGACGTTGGCAAAGATCAGCGGTACGACTGTCGCTACGGCGATCAGCAGCGGATACGGCAGCTTGGGGAACAGTGTCTTGAAGGTGTCCCCGAACGCCGTGATCAATCCGATCGCCGTCTTGAGGCAGGCTAGGATCACGATCACCGCCAGTAAGGCGTTCCCCAGCGGTCCGAAGTAGGCGTGGGCGACGTTAGCGAGGATCGGGCCGCCGTTAGCTGCCCGGGGGAACGCCCCCAAGGCGTTGCGGCCCAGCAGAGCCAGCAAGGCGTAAAGCACCGCCATCATCCCGACCGATAACGCCCCGGCCCGAATGGTATCCTTGGCGATCGCCGCTGGTGCCGTCACGCCAAGCTCACGCAGCGCGTCGACGACGATGATCCCGAAGGCCAAAGCCGCCAGCGCATCCATCGTCGAGTAGCCGGCGGTGAACCCGGTCAGCAGCGGCTGGGTCTGGTACGCGCCCGCAGCCGCCTGACCTGACCCCAGCGGGTGCACCACAACGGCGATCAGCAGCACGCCGAGGCTGATCAAGAACGCTGGCGTCAGCACCTTTCCGACGGTGGTCATGATCTTGCTCGGCTTGCGCGCCAGCCACCAAGCGACCGCAAAGAACGCGATCGAATAAGCCAAAAGCCCCACCGTGCCGTGCGCGCGCGGGACGAAGGGCGTCAAGCCGACCTCATAGGAGATCGACGCCAACCGCGGCAGGGCGAAGGCCGGGCCGATGCACAGGTACAGGAGCACGGTGAAGCCATAGGCATACGGTCGGCTGACTTTTTGGGCCAAGCCGAAGACCCCGGCAGACTTGGTCAGGCCGATCGCCGCGACCCCGAGCAACGGCAAGCCGACCCCGGAGACGAGGAAGCCGATCAAGGCCGGCCACAACTGGACGCCGGCTTCTTGGCCGACAAAGACGGGGAAGATCAGGTTGCCGGCCCCGAAAAACAGGCCGAACAGCATCGCGCCGATAAAAAACAGCTCGCGTCTCGTCAGTCGGTGATCCATCTCAGGCCTCCTTGCCGGTGTTGACGTAGGTCAGATCGTCGAAGTCGGTGACCGTGAACGTCTGCCCGTCGAAGCGGACCCGCGTCACGCTGGCGTTGTGCAGCATGTCCTGGCCGCGCGTGTCGAAGCCGAGACGACGCAGCCACATCAACACGACCGTGCCGTGCGTCACCACCAGGAGCCGCCCCGCCTGGTCACCGGCGAGCTGCCGGAGCGCCGCGTCGAAGCGCTGGGTGACCATCGCGTTGTCCTCCGCCCGGTTCGGGGTCTGGTCCGCGTTGGCCGCGCGGGTCGCGTCGGCGATCTGCGCTAGGCTGATCTGGTGCGTGCGCAGCGCCGCCGCAAAGTCCGGCAGACCGAACAGGGTTTGGGCAAAGTCGTTGGTCAACTGCCCTTCGAAGCGGCCGTAGTTTTCCTCACGCAGGCCCGCGTCGAGCGTCAGGGGCAGATCTGCCTGCCCGGCGTTGACCAAGACGTGCCGCGCCGTGTCCAGCGCGCGGCTGAGGTCTGAGCTGTACGCCGCGTCAAAGCGGACCCCCGCTTGCCCGAGCCCACGACCAAGTGCGGTGGCCTCCGCCACGCCTTGCGCCGTCAGCGCGGAATTCGCCATTCCCTGCACCCGGTCTTCAACATTGAACACGGTCTGGCCGTGCCGTACGATCCACAGTTCTGTCACGAGTCGCTCCTTTGCTATAGCGCCAAGGCGGTCGCCAGGTAATTGGCGACGCCGTCTTGGTCATTCGTCGTCGGGGTCACCGCGTCGGCCGCGGCCAAGATCGCCGGGCGGGCGTTGGCCATCGCCACGCCGACGCCGGCGTATTCGATCATGTCTAAGTCGTTCATGTCGTCGCCAAACGCGATGATGTCGGCTTGATCGATGCCATACGCCCCAGCCACATAGGCCAGCCCCCGCGACTTCGACGCGTTGCCGGTCGTCACCTCTAGCGCGGTGTGCTCGCCGCTCCAAGCCCCCCAGGTCTTCCCCACTAGTTGCGGGTACTGGGTGTGGATTGCGGCGCTCAGCGGGGCCAACGTCGGCTCATCGATGAACATCGTCACCGAGATCGGCGCCCGGTCCAAGCCGGCCTCATCGAACAGCGTCGCTGGGGCCGGCATGTCCGGCAAAAACGGGACTCCGGTGTACCCGTGGTCGGCGAGCAGCATCCGCTTGCCTTCCGCGACCATCACCCGCACCGGGTAATCCGCCTTGAAGCGCCGCAGCCCCAGTGCGACCGGCACGGGGATCGTCACCGCGCGCTCCGCCGCCCAGGCCTGGTGCGGCTTGTGGATCAGCGCCCCGTTGAAGTTGATCAGCGGGCTCGTCAGGCCAAGCTGGTCGTAGAACGGCTCGGAGATCCCGTCCGGCCGGCCGGTGGCGATCACCACAAGGTGCCCCGCCGCCGTCGCCGCTTGCAGCACCTGCACCGTGGTGGCGCTGAGCTGCCCATCATCGTTCAGCGTCGTGCCGTCGAGGTCCAACGCGATCAATTTTTGCTTCATTTCCGTCCCTCCGTTCACTCTTCCGGTTATCTTACCAGACATCGTCCGTTTGCCCAAATTCGTGATTCACCGTACAATATAGGACGTTCACGAAAGGACGATGCACATGACTGAGATCCACCTCTATACCGACGGCGGCAACCGCAATACCGGCAACGTCGCCGGCGGGTCGGTCCGCCCCACTGACAAAAGCGCGTGGGCCGCACTCCTGCTGTACGGTGACCACCAGAAGATGCTAAGCGGCGGCGAGCTCGGGCGCACGAACAACTACATGGAGATCATGGCGGTGATCCAGGGCCTGTCGGCGATCAAGCGCACCGACATCCCGGTCACCGTGTTCTCCGACTCTGCCTACGTGATCAACACGATGCAGCAGAAGTGGTACGTCAAGTGGCGCCAGAACCACTGGGTCAAGGGGGGCCAGCCGGTCAAAAACGCAGCGCTCTGGCAGCAGCTGCTCGCCCAGGTCGACCGCTTCGACCAGCTCACGTTCCAGAAGGTCAAAGGCCACGCGACAAACAAGCATAACAATGAAGTCGATGCCGCGCTGAACCGCACCATGGATCAGCTGTGACGCCCGTAGCGGGACGTCACACGGGACCAGCGTGACGACGCGCCATCGGTGCCGGTCTGTCAGGTGGCACTGCACCCGCGTCCCCGCGCTGCGCGCACGACAGGCTGCCGCTTAATCGAACAGGCACCGCTCGCCGTACTCGGCCTGCAAGTAGGCTTGGATCACCGTCAGCATGTGCGCGACTGACGGTGATTTTTGCGTCGTCGGGTTCATCACCAGACACAAGGTGCGGGCGAAGGGTTCGGAGAACGGGAAGACGTTGACCGCACCGGTCAGCTTCTGCAGCGCCAGCTCGGGCAGCACGCCCCAGCCAAGGCCCGCCTCGACCATCGACAGGATCGACTGGTCGTCGATCGAATACGACAACGAGTTCGTCGACACGTTATAGCGATCCAGCGCCGCCTTGGTGTCGCGGTCGTAGTCGCCGCGCTGCAGGATGAAGGTCTTGTCCGCCATGTCGGCGTCGGTCATGTCGTGTCCGTTGTGCGGGTGATCGCTGGTCGCCGTCAGGCAGAAGATCGGGTCCTTGACCAGGGGCAGCACGACCAGTGACCGATCGGCCGGCAGCAGGGAAAAACCGATGTCGATCGCACCAGTCCGCACCTGCGCCACGATCTCATTGAAGCTGCCTTGCATCACAGAGACATCGATCTCGGGGTAGCGGCGCTTGAAGTTCAGGATGATCGGCGGCAGCCAGTTCGTCGACACGGACGAGAAGGCGCCGAGCCGCACCCGCCCGGTGTTGAGCCCATTAATGTTGTCAGCGATCTGCGTCAGCTGCTCTTCCAGGTTGAGGATCGACTGCACCGTCGGCAGGATCTTCGCCCCGTCTGGCGTCAGTTCGACGCCGGTGCGGTTGCGAATGAACAGCGGGAACCCGAGGTCCGTCTCCAACTGCGCGATGCTGTGGCTGACGGCGCTGGGCGTGACATTCAGGCGGCTGGCCGCCTGAATGAAGGTGCCCTGTTCGACCACCGCCCGAAAGACTTCATAGCTAAAATTACTCATCGCGACCTCCAAAGGTGAATTAATTTCAACTTCGTATGAACAAGTTGAGCTTTACCTCATCTTAGGCGGGCCCTATCCTAAAGTCAACGATAAAAACGAACGGAGTGGGGTCAGATGAAATTTGCAGCACGGTTAGCCGCGTATCAGAACAACGGGATGGATGCTTTGTTTGCAGGCAACGATCCAGACTTGATCGCCTTTGCCGGGGGGTATCCAGATCCCGCCTTGTTCCCACAAGCCGAGCTCGGCGCGGCGCTGGCGGCCAACACGACGGCGACGACCCTGCAGTACAGCACCCCCGCTGGCGCCGCCGCCTTGCGCCAGCAACTCGCGGTCCGGATGCAGCGCGATGGCATCCCCGGCACCGCCGAAGACGTGATGCTGACCCAAGGCGCGCAGCAAGGCATCGACCTGGTCGCCCGCCTGCTGCTGGATCCCGGTGACGGCCTGGTCGTCGAAGGCCCGACTTACATCGGCGCACTGTCCGCATTCGACAGCTACCAGCCGCACTACTACGAGGTGCCGATGGAAGCCGACGGGATGGACCTGCACGCCTTGCAGCGCGTGTTGCGCAAGCACCAGGTCAAGCTGATCTACACCGTGCCGGACTTCCACAACCCCACCGGGGCCGTGATGTCGCTGGCCAAGCGCAAGGCGCTGGTCGCCTTGGCGAACCGCTACGACTGCGTGATCCTCGAAGACGCGCCGTACCGCGAACTGCGGTACAGCGGCGTGCAGCTGCCGCCCCTGCGGCATTTTGACACCGAAGGGCGCGTGATCTTCCTCTCGAGCTTCAGCAAGATCCTCGCCCCAAGCCTGCGCCTGGGCTGGGTGAACGCCGATCCTGCGCTCCTGGCGCCGCTGCTAGCGCTCAAAGGCGGCGCGGACCTCGAGACCAGCAGCGTGGTCACCCACGCGGTCGCGAGTTACCTGCAGCACAGCGACCTCGATGCCCACATCGCGCACTTGCGCCAGGTCTACGCGGCCAAAATGGCCCGGATGCGCGCGGCCCTGGCCCCGCTTCTACCGGCTGGCGCCACCCTGACGCAGCCGGCCGGCGGCTTTTTCCTCTGGCTGACCGTGCCTGGCGTCGACCTGACCGCCTTGGTGCGCGACGTCCTGCTGCCGCAGGCGCATGTGTCGATCGTGCCGGGGGCAACACTGAGCCCGATGGGGCACTACCGCGACAGTGCGCGCCTGAGCTTCACCGGCGTCACGTCGGCGCAGATCGACGCCGGTTGTGCAGCCCTCGGCCGCGTCTTGGCGCAGGTGGGTGGCGCTGCGCAGGTGCAACGGCTATAATCACGGTATCAATGATGAAGAAGTGATTAGAATGGAATTAGACCTCTCGACCCTGCAGGCAGACTTTCTCCGCTATGTTCAGATCAACACACGCTCGGATGAGCGCCATGCCGACCGCGTGCCGTCGACGCCCGGCCAGACCGAGCTCGCCTCGGCGCTGGTCGCCCAGCTGACCGCGATGGCCCTGGTGGATGTCCGCCTCGATCCCGCCAACGGCTATGTCACCGCCACGCTGCCAGCCACGACCGACGCGCCAGCGCCCAGCATTGGCTGGATCGCCCACTTGGACACCGCCGATTACCCGGCCGACCAGGTGCGGCCACAGCTGCACCCCAATTACACCGGCGAGCCGATCGTGTTCGCCAACGGCCTACGCCTCGACACCACGGCGTTCCCCGCCTTGCGCCAGTACTTCGGCCAGACCCTGATCACCGGCGACGGGACCACGCTGCTGGGTGTTGACGATAAGGCGGGCATCGCCGCCGCCATCGCTGCCGTCCGCTACTTACAGGCGCATCCGGCAGTCGCCCACGGCGAGATCAAGCTCGCGTTCGGGCCCGACGAAGAGATCGGGGCCGGCGCCGACCGGTTCGACGCCAAGGGATTCGCCACCGACTGGGCCTACACCCTGGATAACGGTGACCTCGGCCAGATCGAGTACGAGACCTTCAACGCGGCGCAGGCGGTCGTGACCGTCACCAGGACCTCGGTCCACCCCGGTGAAGCCAAGGATCTGATGGTCAATGCGATCACGTTGGCCGAGCAGCTCGACGCTGCCCTGCCGCGCTTCGAGCGACCCGAGTACACCGCGGGGCGGGAAGGGTTCTACCTGCTGCATGACTTCAGCGGGACGATCCAGACCGCGACCCTGACGTATATCATCCGCGCGTTCGATCGCGCCGAGTTCGACGCGCGCAAGGCCGCGTTCGCGAAAGTCATCGATACCCTCAACGCTGCAGGCGATACCCCACGCTACGCGGTGACGATGAAGGACCAATACTACAACATGGCTGACATCATCGACCGAGACCGCACGCCCCTCACCCTGGCGGAGCGCGCGATCGAAGCCGCCGGGCTGACGCCGCACTACCTGCCCTTTCGCGGTGGCACGGACGGCTCGAAGATCACCTACCTTGGCATCCCGACGCCGAACCTGTTCAACGGCGGGATCAACTTCCACGGCCCCTATGAGTGCGTCTCGACCGAGGCGATGGGCAAGTTGGCAGAGACCCTCGTACACCTTGCACAACTCGCGGTGAACTGACGCCGCGCTTTGACCCCAAAAAAGCTCGTGAACACGGCTAACGCTGCGTCCACGAGCTTTTTTGGGCGGTCAAGCCTGGCCCAGGCGCGCCTGCCGCTGCGCCCACCAGTTGATCGCCCCGGCGACCAGCATCAGCGCGAGCGACAGGCCCATGATCTGGTGCAAGCCACCGTGCAGGATCGCCCGCATCTGCGGCAGCAGGTGCTGCGGTAAGGCGCTGCGGCTGGCCGCATCGGACAGCTTGTTCATCATCGCCATCGTGATGTGGTCCTTAGCGTGCGCGATGCCCCGCGCCAGCGCGCGGTTCATCAGCAGACCGAAGATCGCCGTGGTGAACGTCTGGCTGAGCATCCGAATAAGAAACGAGAAGCTCGTCGCCACCGGCACATCCGCCGGCGCAGCGTCTTGTTGCACTTTGACCTGCAACTCATTGAAGCAAGCCCCGTTGCCGAAGCCCTCGAAGGCCCCGGCGACCAACAGCAGCCAGTACGGCGCGTGCACCCCTGCGCCGACCATCAGCACGAAGGCAATGATCAAGGTGATGATCCCCAGCCCGACCACCTGGTGGGGCGAGAAGCGCCGGCGCAGCTCAGGCACCGCTTCAGAACCGAAAAAATCCGTGATCGAGCTCGGGATCTGCGTCGCCCCGCCGATCAGCGCCGTAGTGCCGATCAACCCCTGCGCCCACATTGGACTGTAGGTCAAGAAGCCGACGAAGGCGCCCCAGATCAGGGTGAACAAGGCAAAATCCACGACCAGCGCCCGGTCGTGAAACAGCCGGCCGGGGATGATCGGGTCGCTGGCCCGCCGCTCGACGTGCACCAAGCCGCCGAAGGCCCCTAGCGCGACGACCAGACAACCGGCCACCGCCAGCGCACTGGCGGTCCCGATCAGCTCGATCCCACCCAGCAGGCTGATCAACCCGAGCACCATCAAGCCAGCGCCCAGCGTGTCCGTCGGGCCACTCGGCCGTGGCCGCCGTGGCTGGCGGTAAAAAACCTGGACCAGCACCGCCGACAGCAGCCCGATCGGGACATTCAAGTAGAATACCCAGTGCCACGACAGCGTATCGACGATCGCTCCACCGACGAGTGGGCCGATGATCGTCGCCGCGCTGTAGCTGGCGCTGACGAAGCCGAGCACCTGCATGCGCTGACGCGGCCGCGCGTAGAGGTCAGCATAGATAATGTACGGGAGTGACACCATGCCGCCGTTGCCGAGGCCGGCCAGACCGCGGGCGAGGATCAGCGTCAACATGTTCGGTGCGAGCCCCTGCAGAAGCGATCCGACCACGAAGAACACCGCGGCGAGCTGGTAGCTGGCCTTGTTGCCGATGCGCTCGCCGAGTTTGCTCCACAGCAGCGTCGACACCGCGGTCCCCAGCAGGAACACCGCGACGATCCACGCCATCCACCGCAGGCCGTGCAGATCGGCGATGATCGCCGGCAAGGCGGTGTTGACGATGGTGGCATCGAGGCCGCTCATTGCGTTGGATAGCAGTAAGGCAAGGGTGACGATCGTGATCTGACGCTTAGACAACAGGAAGCCCTTCTTTCAAGTGTGCGTCTTCCATTCAACACCTAATCGTCACGCGGCGCAAGGTCATAAGAACTTGCTGGCCTCGCGGACCGCCAGCCGGCTGAGGGCGTGCGTCGCTAGGAAGGCGCGCACCCAGGCGGGGTCCGTCTTGCTGTATTGGCGCAGCGCCCACCCGATCGCTTTTTGGATGAAGAATTCATCCGTCTCGGCGTCGGCGACGATCGCCGTCGTCAGCAGGTGCCGGTCTGTGTTCCCCTTCTCCATCAGCTGCAGGGTGATCGCCACGCGGCGCAGCCAAAAGTCCGGCTGACCGGCAAACTGGGCGAACACGTCGCGCTTACGCAATGGGTGTGCCCGGATGTACTCGCCGTACACCGCCCGCCAGCCGTCGACGGTATCCCACCACGGCCGTACCGTGATCAGTGGGACCAATGATCGTAGCTCCGGCCAGCTCAGCCGCCGAACGACGCTGCTCGCCAGGTCGTACGCGACGTACTGGTACTCCCGCTCGGTGCGGGCAGACAAGGCGCGCACCCAGTCCAGCACCTCAGACACCGGTGCCGTGCGGGCCGCCAGCAGCAACGGCTTGCTCTGCTGACGGCGGGCCACCGTCTGTACGCCGACGAACGGGAACTGACCCTTCATATACTGGGCCATCGGGATCACCTTGCCGGGCTCACCATGTAATTCGAATTGCATCTCGTCTACCTCCTGATCGTTATGTCTCATCATACCAGACGGGCTTGGCGGCGTGTGTGCGGGCGTGCTACACTGGCGGCAAGGAGGGATCACCATGTCACACGCCGCGCAACTGCTTCAACTTGAACAAGGGTTCACGACCTGGGTGCTGTACTTTTTTGCCTACGGGTTCGTCGGCTGGCTCTGGGAAAGTGCCTATGTCAGCGTCCAAAAACGCCGGTGGGTCAACTCCGGCTTCCTCACCGGCCCGGTGATCCCCGTCTACGGCTTCTCGATGACCGCAGTCCTCACCCTGTTGGCGCCGTGGCGGGATAACCTGCTTGCGCTGTACCTCGGCTCGGCGCTGGTGATCACCGTGATCGAATACGTGACGTCCTGGCTGATGGAGCGGCTGTTTCACGCGCGCTGGTGGGATTACAGCAACGTGCCACTGAACCTCAACGGGCGCGTCGCCCTGCCGATCTCCGCCTTCTGGGGGCTGGGCGTCGTCGCGTTGATCAAGTGGTTGCACCCCCTGGTCGCCCAGGTCGTCGGCCACATTGACACGACCTACGGGATGTTTGCCGCCTTCGCCTTGATCGCCGGCTTGATGTTCGACTTCGGCTTCACCCTGGCCAACTTGCTGGCATTCGGTGCCGCGACCAAGCGGATCGGCGACACGATCGAGGCGACCAAGCAGGAGCTGCGGGCCAAGGCAGCGGCAACCGGGGCCAAGCTCGAGCAGGAGTACCCGTGGCTCGACCAGTACCGCACGAGCGCGGCGCGCCGAGAGAAGCTGCCGCGCCTGAGCTACGTCCAGCGCCGGTTGCTCCGCAGCTTTCCCCACCTGCACCTGAATGACACGCGCACCAGCGCCGCCGAGATCGCCGCACTGGCCGATCTGCTGCGGAAGCGGCGCAAGCACGACGCCGACCAATGACCGATCGGACCCAAAAACGGGACCAGCCACAGCGCTGATCCCGTTTTTGGGGTGTTGCGTCAGCCCAGCGGCAACTCGGCGAAGACCGCCGAATCGTTATTGGGCAGGATGTGGGCGATCGCGACCCGGTCGATCCGGGCCCGGCCAGCCAGCGCCGACCAATCGAGGCTGGCCGCCAGCACCGGGGCCGGCAAAGTCGAGCGTCAGTGGGGTGCCGCCAGCGGATCATGCTGCGCCCGCACCGCCGTGATCGCCGGTGCACTCGTCAGCGCGGGAAATAGCAGCACCGAGCGCCTCACAGGCTGATCTCAGTGAAGTGCACCGCGCTGTGAGCGGCCGGGCCGGTCACGATGGTCTGGTGCGCGACCACCGACGTCAGGCCTTCGACCCCCGCGGCGGTATTGCTGTTCGGAAAGATCAGGTGATCGGCCGCACTGGCAATGTCCAGCCGCAGCCGGTGTCCGGCGGCCAGTTGGTACGCCGTTTTTTGCGTCTGCAGGTGGTAGTGCTCGACCTGCCCCGGCGTCAGCAGGCTCGGGTGCGCCAACCCGGCGCGGAAGCGCGCGTTCATCACCTGATCGGCGATGCTCAGGCTCTCACCGCTCGGGGTCACGTCGGTCAGGCGCACCACCCAATCGGTGTTGACCGCGCTGGAGGCCGCGTCGAACTCGACGTCGAACCAACCGGCGATCACTAGCGGCGCCGCCAACGGCGTCGAGGTGAAGCTGACCACATCTGGCCGTGCTTCGACCGCCGCGTAATCGTTGGGGTACTCGAACTCGTTGGCGCTGACGTCCAGCAGCTGCGGGGTCGGGTCGCTCGGATCATAGTCGAACTGCAAGCTGGCGGCCTGTTGTGGCTGGCTCGGCGTCAGGGCCGCAGTCGTCGCATCGAGGTGCCAGGTCCGCGGGGTCCCCGACGGCGGGAAGGTGGCGGCCGTCATCCAGCGGTCGGCGTGGACCACGTAGTACTCGACGGTCGGCCCCTGCTCGACGCCGTTATCGAACCCGTTGAGCCAGTGGTCGAACCACTGCTGATGGATCAAGTCGAGGTCGAAGCGCAGGGCGTGCGGGCCGAGGTGGATCGGGCCGAGATCGTACTGGGCATTGCCGCCATGCAGCCAGGGGCCGAGGATCACGCGTTGGCGCCCCGCCGGGTAGCCCGCGGTGGCTTGCAGTGCATCGGTGGTGCCGATGCCGTCGTCATCGTACCAGCCGCTTTGGATCAACACCGGCACTGTCATCCCGGTAACACGGGTCGGCCAGTCCATCGCCTGATGCCAGGCGTCATAATCCTGATGCGCCGTGATCTGCGAGTACCCCGGGATCTCGTGGCCAAGCCCCGCGACCGGGATATCGCGCAACGGCCGGACTTTTAGCAGCTCATCCCAATCGGTGCGCTGCATCTTGGCCGGGTCAAAATACCGCTCGTCCGTCGCGAACAGCCACGAGGCCACCGCCGACAGCGGGGCTCCGTTGCGGTAAAACATGTCATCGAACGGCCCGCCTGAGGTGACCTGGCTGATCATCGCCGTCAGGTGCGGGCTGCGACTAGCCGCCGCGGCCCATTGCACCCCACCGGAGTACGACCCCCCGAACATCCCGACCTTGCCGCTGCTCCAAGGCTGGGCGGCGATCCACGCCAGCGCATCTGCGCCATCGGCCTCTTCGTGCACCATCGGCTGCCACACCCCGTCGGAGTCGTTGCGCCCGCGCACGTCTTGGATCACCACCGCAAAGCCGCGCTGGGCAAAATGCGTCAATCCCTGCGCGTACAGTTGGCGCCCGTACGGCGTGCGCATGAACACCGTGCCCACCGGGCCCGGCGTCGCCGGTAGCTGAACGGTCGTCGCCAGCTCGACCCCGTCAGTCATCGGCACGCGCGCTTCTTGCGGGGCCGGCAACGGAGCCGGCGTCTGCAGTAACAACCCGGCTTGCTGCCAGTGGCGCAAGCTCGACAGCGCCACATGGGCCGGCTGGATCACGACGCTAGTCAGCGAATTGCTCGTCGTCTCGCATCCGACCACGCGCCCGGCGGCCACGATCAGGTTCACCGCCGGCCGTGCGGCCCGCTGCTGCCAACAGTGCGGGTCGTCGGTCGCAACGTACCGTTGGCCATGGGCGGTGATCACGCCGTCAACGGCCGGGGGCAGCGGCTGGTCCGCCCAGTCGGCGAACCAGCGTGCCAAATCAAAGTGAGCCCAGCTTGCCCAGAAGCGCCAGTCGGCATCGGTCAGCGGCCGCCCGTTGACGGCTGTGTGCGCCGCCTCAACGGTGAACGTCGCCTCGCGGATCCCGCTTTGGTAGAACTCAAAGGTCGTCATGGAACGCCTCCTCATCCACCGTCAGCCCCAACCCGGGGGCGTCACTGAGGATCATCTGCTCGCCCACCTGAGTGAAGCCACCGCTCAGCCACGGTGTCTCTTCCAACAATAAGACGGCGTCTAGGTCGCAGTGGCGCACGTTGGCGTGGGCCGCGGCAAAATGCACCGCCGCCGTGATCCCGATGCGGCTCTCGGCCATGCAGCCGATCATGCAGGGGCGCCCCGCTGCTTCTGCGACCCGGTTGATCCCCTCAGCCCCGTACAACCCGGCCGACTTCATCAGCTTGATGTTGATCGCATCGCATTCGCCCGCGGCCACCGCCGCTGCGGCGTCCGCGGGGCTGTGGACCTGCTCATCCAGCATCAGCGTCTGGCTGATCTGCGGCCGGATCAGCTGGTTCCCGACGTGGTCAGCGGCCGGCAACGGCTGCTCGATGATCGTCAGGTTCGGCGCATCGAAGCGGTTCATGAAGCGGATCGTCTGCTTCGGGGTCCACCCCTGATTCGCGTCCAGCTTGAGCGACACCGTTGAGGGCACGGCGGCCAGGATCCCGGTGACGACCGCGACGTCGTGTGCCTCATCCACGCCTGTCTTGATCTTCAACTGCGTGAACCCTTCGGCAACACGCTGCTCGGCCTCGGCCACCATCACGTCGACGGCGTTGAGCATCACCGTGATGTCTGTCGTCACCCGGTCGGTGTTGCCGCCCAGCAGCCGGTAGAGCGGGAGCTGGGCCTGTTTGCCCAACAGATCGTATAGCGCCAGATCGATCCCGGCCTTCAACGCCGTGTGTCCGATCAAGGCAGCGTCCATCAAGCGGTGCGCCCGTTCGATCGCCAGCGGGTCCTGCCCGACTAGTACCGGGGCCAACACCGCCAAGGCGGCGCGCTCAGTGGCGCAAGTCTCGCCGGTGACTTGCTCGACGGGATTGGCCTCCCCGTAACCGACCAATCCGGTGTCCGTCTCGACCCGTACGAGCAGGCTAGGGATGGTGGAAAACGTGGCAAAGGTGACCGTGGCGGGCTGGCGCAACTGAAGGGTCATCTGGTGAGCCGTAACTGTGGTGATCTGCAAAGCGATCCCTCCGATCCTGAAAGTCAAATTTAACTCAGCTTACAAGACTGTGGCATAATGTCAAGCAATTTGATGAGACGTTCATGAGAACGTCACAAACTCCGGCTGATCGACGCCCTTTTTGCCCCCCAACCACGCCCCTATCACGCGGACAGCGCCCATCACGAGACGACAAGGGGCTGTGCCATAACCTCTGGTGGCACGACTATTCCAGAACGTTACGTGCCATAACGCAACGCCCTAGCCGTATAAGAGCGATCCCCTGCAAAACCTAAGTTCGGGTTTTTCAGGGGATCGCTCTTATACTCTGGGCTAAAACCGCGTTATGGCACAGCCCCTTGTAAGCGTCAAGTCAGTGGTCACGGACGCGCTGTCGAAACGGCCACAGGCGGCGCAGCCCCACCTGCATCGTCAGCAGGGCCAAAACGATCAGTGAGCCGCCGATCAGCAGGCTCGCCGTGAACGGCTCGAAGCCGAGCACGACGGAGAACAGCGTCCCGAACATCGACTCGGTCATCAGGATCAGCCCCGCCGGCGTGGGGTCGGTGAACCGCTGGCCGACCAGCTGCAGCGTCTGGGCGCCAAACGATGAGACCACCCCGAGGATGATCACCGGTGGCAGCCCGGCGGACCAGTCGATCGCCGCGTACGCGCCGCGCTCGAACAGCAGTGACCACAGCGCGCCGAACACGCCCTGCGTCACGCCCAGCATGAAGGCGAGCGTCCACGGCGGCGTGCCGTCTGCCATCCCGAAGTAGACGATCTGGCCGGCGTAGAACACCGCCGAGACGATGGTCAGCGCGTCCCCGATGTGCAAGGCGAACCCCTGAGTGAAGACGTTGGTCAAAAAGCCCATCCCGACCATACAAATCAGGATCGCCAAGAAGCTCTTGCGCTCTGGGCGTTGGTGGAACACCAACCACACGATGAACGGCACCAAGACCACGTATGTCGCGGTCAAAAAGGCGTTGTTCGCCGGGGTCGTGTAGCTCAGCCCCAGTGTCTGCAACTGATAGCCGAGAAAGTTGATCCCACCCGCGATCAGTCCGACGCGCAGGTCCTGTCGCGTCATCCGGTTGATCGTACGGTGAAAGAACGCGTAGGCGAGCCCCGCGTAGATCAGTCCACGCAGCGCGTTGATCGCCCCCGCCGGCAGCCCGGCGTTCGTCGCCTGTTTCGACCAGATATACCCGGCGCCCCAGATCACCGCCGCCAGCATCAGCAGCGTATTGGCCTTGGTCTTGGATAGTTGCATGTGTTGCCCTCCCCGAACGATCTGATGACTAATGTACCACAAACTCACCTGATCCGGGCAAAAAGGGACCGTACCAAAATCAACGCCCGAGGGAGACGCCTGACGAGTCCAGAACAGGCCGCGCCAAAACAGTGCGCCCCTCTGTCGCCCCTAAGTTCGGGTCTGACAGAGGGGCGCACGTATCCGCTGGGCTAACAACCGCTTGGTGGCGCAGCCTCTAACGCTTGTCAGTCTTCGTCAAGCGGCGGGAGCGGCTTGCTCGGGAGCGCTGCGATCACGATGATCACGATCGAGTCGCTCAGGCTGATCATGCTTCTCAGCCCGATCCAAGTCGCCGGCAGGAGGTTCACCGTCCACGCCAGTACTAACAGCGCGATGTACCAGCCCCAGTGCACGCCGGCGTCTCGGAACCGCCGGACCCCCAGCGCTGTTGACGGCGCTAGCAGGGCCAGCCAGAGGACGCCGGCAACGATCATCAGCGGCACCGAGCCGCCGAACACGAGGTCCCACGGCGACATCCCCTGGATCTCAGCCGCCGAATACCGCTGTGTCAGCATCGCGACCCGGCTGAACATCTGCACGAACCAGACCGCCCCAATGATGAAGCCGGTGATCACCGCAAATAGGGTGAACCACCAATACTCCCGGCGAGTACTGCGCCCCTTGAAATTCACATAATTCCCGAAAAATGCCGTGACCGCGCTGAAACCGCCTGCCCCATAGTAGCGATTACCAGCCTGCCGCGCTGTTTGATCCGCTGTCTTCATCCCCACGCCTCCTTCTAGTGTTGGCGTGATAATACCGCATCTCGCCCGCTAAGGCAAGTCAGCGACTCAGCCGCCCGCCTGCCCGCCCGCGCATGCCAAGGCGGCTCGTCGTCGTGCGCGCCGCAACCTGACGGCAGCGTCGATCGGTTAGACGCGCGTGCCGGCCTTCGCGACTTGCGTCGGGTACGCCTGCTTGAACGCCCGCCACTCGACCATCGGCACCGTCAGCAGTTGCTGATCGGTCAGGTCGGCGACCGGGACGGTTTTCATCTGCGTCGAATACAGCGCCCAGAAGCTCACGATCGCCACCACGCCAAGGCCCCACCACCAGCTGTGCCAGATGGTCAGGGCAATGAAGACCAGCGTCATCACGCTGGTGCCAATAAACAGTCGTTGGGTGCGTGGCGTCGCCTGTTGGGCGTAGCGGTGCGTTGGGTCAAGTTGCATGTTGGGGCCCTCCTTTGGTCGGTACGTGATTGTGTCGCCATTATACCGTTCTCAACGCCCGAGTGCGGGTCAGTTTTTCCGTTTTTGGGGCGTTCGGTTGGCCCGAGTGCTCTGCTTAGGTTCCGCCGGCGACCTGTGGTAAGCTGGACTAAATTCACGGAGGCGAATTTATGCGATCGTTTCGTTATGTCTATCACCTGCTACGCGAGTTTGGCGCGCGCTGGGGGAGCTACCTGCTCCTGGTCGGCGCGGTCTCGCTCCTGACCTCGGGCGTCATCCTGCCGCTGCTGCGCTGGATCACAGCAGCGCTCCTGCAACGCGCACACATCCCCTACCTCGGCGTGGATAACGTGCTGGCGGTCCTCACCCAGCACCCGTTCGCCAGTCTCGGCTTGCTCGGGCTACTAGTGCTTATTTTGTTACTCGTCTACCTTCAGTTCGCGCTGTTGCTGGGCGGGATCGACAATATCCGCCGCCGCACCGGCCTCAGACTTCGCACGATCGTCATGGAAGGCATTCGCGATCTGCGACACCTTTCGCTGGCGAGCTTCGGCTTCTTCGCCCTGTACCTGCTTTTGATCGTGCCGTTTGCCGGGATCGTGATCCACTCGGACTTACTGAGCAAGGTGATGATCCCGACATTTGTCGTCGATTGGATCGCGACGAAACCTTGGCTGGCCGTCCTCTTGCTCGCTTTTTACCTCGTCGTGACGGTGCTGGGCATCCGGTGGATCCACGTGCTGCCGAACACGATCCTGCACGATCAGCCCCTCATGGTCGCGGCCCGGCACTCCTGGCAAGCGACGCGCCACCATGTCTGGCAGTACCTCTGGCGCGTGACACTGCTGACCGTGCTGATGGCGGTGCTCAGCTACGCGTGGACTAGCGGCCTGATCGCGCTGCAGACTACCTTGGATCAGACCCGCGTGGCCTTCCCAGCAGCGGTCACCACACTGACCTTGCTCTTGGCGGGGCAAGAGTTGCTCGCCGGCATGGGCAGCGTCTTGTTCCTCTTGTTCCTCGTCGCCCCCGAGTCGCCGACGGCCGATCGCGTCCCCAGCACGCTGCGTCCCCGGCATCACTGGCTCCGCCGGGCTCTGGTCTTAGGCGTCGGCGGCCTCATCGTGGCGATCATGGCCGCGTTCGGCGCGGTCTATATGCGGGGCGCCTTGACAGAACAGCCTCTGACGATCTCGCACCGCGGGGTCGACGCCGGTAACGGCGTGCAGAACACCCTGCCGGCGCTGCGCAAAACCGCGGCTGAACGGCCCGATTACGTCGAGATGGATCTGCACGAGACCAAAGACGGCCAGTTCATCGTGCTCCACGACGAGGACCTGCGCGCCTTGGCCGGGATCGACCGCACCCCGCACTCACTGACCCTGGCGCAACTGACCCAGATCACAGTGCGTGAGAACGGGCACCACGCAAAGCTCGCGAGCTTCGATGACTATCTCGCGACCGCCGAGGCCCTGGATCAGAAGCTGATCGTTGAGCTCAAAACGACAAGCGCCGACAGTCCCCAGATGCTGGCCCATTTTATCCAGCGCTACGCCCAACGCCTGATCGCGCACGGTGACCGCGTGCACTCGTTGAACTATCCACTGATGGTCCAGCTCCACCGCCGAGTCCCCGCGCTGTACGTCAGCTTCATCATGCCGTACAGCCTGGTCGCCCCGCAGACTGACCTGAGCGCCTACACCGTCGAGTACTCCACACTCGATACCAGCCTCGTTGACGCGGTTCACGCGCGCCATCAAGGCGTGTGGGCGTGGACCGTCAACGACCGCGACGCGATGGCCGCGATGGTCTTCGCCGACGTTGACGGGATCATCACCGACGACCTCAGCACCCTGAAGCAGGTGCTCGCGGCGCAGTCTGATCACCCCAGCTACGCCCAGCGCCTGCGCATCTTCGCCCAGACCTTGAGTGGCTTAGGCGAACCGGTCGTCAGCAACTGATCGAGCACACAGCAAAAAGCCACCGCGAACGCGTGAAATCGTTCGCGGTGGTTTTGGTGCGCCGATCGGGCCGCTGGTTGCCCTGTCGGTGACGGGGTTGATGGGCGCCGGTCCTGGCAATATCGGTCTCCCTCTGATCACGATCCGCGCAGTGACCGAGGTGCTGAACCAAGATCAAACACGGGTTCCATGCGTCCCAGAGCGTCGGAAAGACTTCAAGTCGACCGAATCCCATCGCTTCATAAAACCGGATCGTCTCGTCGTACTGCTTGTAGTGGCCCTCATCGACCGTTTTCACTTGAAGGTACTGGTACTGCTGCTGGGCAAACTGAGTGAGGGCCCCAACCAGCAAGGTGCCCACACCCAAGTGCTGATACTGTTTGAGGACCCCCATGCAGCTGATCTCAGCCGTGGCAGAACTGGTTTCATTGAGATCGATAAAGCCAATGATCTTCCCCTGCGTCTTCGCGACCCATAGCGGCAGATGCGCCGCCTCATCAATATACGACTGCGTCGATTCCGGCAAGCCAAACCACTCAGGTAAGTCGGCCAAAATGGTCTGTACCGTTTGGACATTCGCCTGCGGATCGTCTGACCACGCTATCGTCACATCGATCGTCATCATAATGCCTCCTAGATCCTTCTACGCTGATGCCCATACGCTGCGCATAGCTAATGGTCGCGCGTATGATTTTTGCATATAACTGTTCAATTTCGTCTACCTGCACTTTAACGCGTGAATAATCAACATCGTACTTAACCAATATCAACCGGGGTTGGCGATAACAGTCAAACATCCAGTTACCTGAAAACGATACCCGCCGGCATCCCGCATATTCAGTCTCAAATATTCATCTTTCGTTGCTCACTGTACTTTGTGCTTTTCTAGCCGGTATAACCGCTCCTCGTCAAGGACTGCATGACCACGCTTAAAGTCATATCCCATGTGACGATAGAAGTCGACGCCCGTAATCGATGCTGGGATTTCAACCCGTTGGGCCCGCTTGAAATACTCGTCTGCCTCAAGTGTTTCAATAACCAGGCGACCAACACCGCGTCCTTGATATTCCGGAAGGACAAAGATGTCAAACAGGCTGAACTCAGTCTCGCTTCCCCAGTAAGATCCGATGGCCCCTGTGCCGATGATTTGATCCTGATGACAGAAGACATAAAAATGAGTCTGTTTGGCCTTCTCAACAAAGAAGGCTGCCGGCATTCGATGGATCTCCTCTTCGATATATTTCGCAGAGTAATCTTTGCCATTCGATTCTCGAAGCGTTCGTGCGACAAGTGCCGCTACTTCTTCGGCATCATCTGTTTCAAACCGTCTAATCTGAATCGCCATTAACATACCTCCGGATGACAGAAAACCGCCTCACTTATGATACGGACTCCCGATCCCGATCATGAACGCCCGGTACACCTGCTCGATCAGCACCAACCGCATCAGCTGGTGCGGCATGGTCAGCTTGCCGAAGCTCAGCGTGTTGTCGGCGCGCTTCATGACCGCCGGGGCGAGGCCCAGGGAGCCGCCGATGACGAAGGTGATGTCGGAATGGCCGTAGGTGGTCAGGTCCTGGAGCTCCTGGGCGAAGGCCTCGGAGCTGCGCTGCTTGCCCTCGATGGCCAGTGCGATCACCCACTCCTTGTCCTTGATCTTGCCGAGGATGCGTTCACCTTCGACGGCCTTGACGTGGGCCATCTCGGCTTCGGACAGGGACTCCGGGGCCTTCTCGTCTGGCACCTCGACGATATCGACCTTGGCGAACTTATTGAGGCGCTTCTTGTATTCGGCGATGCCATCCTTGAAGTACTTCTCCTTCAACTTGCCGACGCCGATGATCTTGATGTTCATACGCTGCTCCTCCAGTTTTTGCTGCTCCCAGTATAGCAAAAAAAGGGGGCGGTGCGCCCCCACGCTTGGCTTCAGTCGCTCAGTGTCCAGGTCGCCAGCACCCGGTTGCGGCCCCCACCGACGATGTAATTGACCGGGGCCGTCGCCACGGTGCCGGTGACCACCACGGCCGCTTGGCTGGTCTGGCCCGGCAGCAGGTAGCGCGACTCGCGTTGGACCAGCTTGCGCTCGGCGGCGGTCAGACCCGCCGTCGAGGGCAGTGTGGTCAGCTTCTGGTCGACTCGCTGATCCGTCCGCTGGGTGAAGCCGACGCCGAAGTTGTTGAGCAGGTGCAACGCCAGGTAGGCGCGCTTCGTGCGGTTCGTGACGGTGTAGACGACGAGCAGGCGGTCCTTGCCGACGCGACGGGCGCGGTCGAAGGTCAGGGTCAGCCCCGGCGTCGTCAGCTTGCGCTGGCCGACGTGCACGTCCTTGATGTCGTAGGCGGCGCGACTGGCGTCTTCGAGCTGAAACAGGGTCAACAGCGGTCGGGCGCTGGCTTGGATCTGCTTGCGGGACTGCAGCTGTGTTGCGTAGCACCAGCGAGTCTGGTTTTCCCTGAACGCCGCAGCGGCACTGACCGCCGGCTTGGCCTGCGCCCAGCCGTTCTGGTACACCTTGCCCATCGCAGTCAGCCCGCTGGGCACGCGATCATCGTAGAACTGGTGGCTGAGGACGATGCTCTCAGCCGACAGGTAGACGAGGTGATCTGGCAGGTAGTCGTCGAAGGCATCCTGATCCGCGTTGGCGCTGTCGAAGAAGGTCAAGGCTTCGACCACGTCATGCGCATAGGTGCGCAGCGCTTGGCCCTCGTGGCTGGTCGGCGCCTGGATCTGCTTAGCCAGCGTCGCGACGCGCGTGCGGTTCGCCTTGCGCTGCGCAGTCGTCCGCTTGTGGCCGTTCATCAGATCGGCGACGAGCTGGGCGTACCCATCGGTCAGTTGCGCTTACACCGCCCACTGCTGGCCGCGTTCCGCAGGGGCCATCGCCGGCATGGTCGCCAGAATGTGGGCCCGCGCCTCGCCCGCACTCACAGTCTGCTGGCCGGGACGCGGTCTAGCGACCGCGGCGTGAGTCGACTGCGGCGCAAGCAGCTGCGGCTGGTAGACGGCGTACCCGCCGGTAATGACGATCAGCGCACCGGTCAGCGTCAGCCAGCCCACCGGTAGCGGTAATCGGCCGAGCTGGTGGGCGGGATGGTGCGCCGCATTCGCCCACTGCCGCGGCCGCTGAAGGCCCGGTCGGCGCGCCGGCTTCGGGGCGTGCGGCGGGCGACGGCGCCGGGAGCCACCCTTGAGGTCCACCACGGCGAAGACGGTCCACACCGGCAATAAGATGAGCCACAGCAGGTGGGCGGGCGCCAACAGCCAGTCGAGCTGCGGATCGCTGCCGGCAGGGGCCTTGAGGATGAAGGCCCCTGCGCCACCAGTGAGCGGTGTCACAGTGATTTGCTGCCCGCGCGCCAGATGCGCGTATGTGGTCGGCCCAACTTGCTGCCAAGCGGCCACGGTCCCTTGGCCAGTGACATAGCTCAGGCCGACGACGAAGTGTGTGGCCTGGCCGCGGTCCACGGCCAGGCGCTGGACCGCCTTAGCGGTGACCCACCCGTTCGTCGGCGCCGCCGCAGCGTGCCGATCAGCTTGCGCCTGTAAGGCGGGCTGCCCCAGGCCGCCCATTGCGGCGACGATCACGACCGTGGCAGCTAGCGCACCGGTCCCTTGGCGCCACGCCCCGGCCGGCCGCCACCGTCCCCGTAGCAGCAGGCCGAGCCCCTTGAGCAAGCTCCACACGGCCATCACCCCCCACAGCGCGGCGCGCCAATAGGCTGCGCGCGGCGCAAGCAGTGCATGCGTCACGACCTTATCCGCACCGATCGTGCCGGCGCCCAGGCGCATCCACTGTGTGTAGGCGCCGCGGTCCACCGCGAACTGGCGGCCATCCAGCAGCGCGGCAATGTAGCCGGTCGCCTGGCCCTCCCTGTCTTGCACCAGGGTGATCGTCGTGATCGTGCCTGACGCCGGGAGCTTTGCCGCAGGTGTTGGGGCAATGGTGGCGATCGCCAACCCGCTCAACGTCACGGCAAGCACGATCAGGCCTGCCCCGATGCCTTGCCGCCACCTGCTTCGGCCATGTGTGGTTGCGTTCATCTGTCTCCTCCGGTCCGTCGCGGTCGCCGCGACGCTTCTCCCTCTATTTTACGCAACGCCGCCCCGCCGGTTTGGGTCAACTTTTGTAAACCCCAAACAATTTTCGCAACATTACCCATTAATGTTAGCGCTTCCAAAAATAATACAGTCTGGCCACCGTGTGACGACACCGACATCTCGCCGCAATAATGTTTACGCTGAATTGACAAGATCGGCACTTATTACGCGTTTTTTACACAACATCCAAGGTGGCACCAAAACCCGCTTTGCAGAGGCGTAAAAACAAGAATGCCGGTTTAACGGGATTTATATGGCGATTCTTCCGCGTTTTTTCGTGTATTTCGAGTTAGTTGACCCCGTGTTACATTTACGATAGTTTTACATGCGGACCGTTGTCAGCTTGCGCAATAAAGCGCAAAATAGTACCGTTGAGTCATTTTTGGAGAGTGTAAACATGACCGTAATCAAAAACATTGCAAAAGACCGGGTGCTACAGATCACCGCGGTGATTGCAGTGATCAGCCTGTTCTTCGCCAAGCCAAGACTGGCTGATATCAATTTTTCGACATTGTGGTCCATCTTGGCCATGATGACGATCATCCAGATCTTCGAATACCTGCATATCCTCGACTACTTCGCTTACCGCCTGACCAGCCACGCCGAGAACACGCGCGAGCTGACGTGGCTGTTCGTCGCGCTGGCCACCGTCGCCGGGATGTTCCTCACGAACGACGTGACGGTCATCACCTTGGTGCCGCTGTACCTGCGCGTCGCCAAGCGCTACCACCTGCCGGAGATCTTGCCGGTCACGCTGATCGGCATGGCCGCGAACTTCGGGAGTGCGTTCACCCCGTTCGGGAACACGCACAACATCTTCTTGATGAACCACTACCACATCAACGGCGCGCGCTTCTTCAGCTGGTCCATCCCACTGCTGATCGCCAGCGTCTTGCTCCTGATCCTGTTCACGATGTTCGTCCAAAAACAGCCGATCCCGACGGTGCCAGTGCGTGACATCCGCATCCAGGCACGCCCAACTGTGATCACCTGTATCGTGGCCGGCGTCATCTTCGCGGGGGTCTTCGACGTCCTCCCATCATGGGTCGGCGCGGTGGCGGCGATCGCTTTGGCCTTCGCCTTTTCCCCCAAGATCATGGGCGACGTCGATTACGCCATTGTGCTGACGTTCGGCGGCTTCTTCATGATCGTCAGCGTGCTACAACAGATCCCGTGGGTCGTGACCCTGATCTCCGGGCTGATGAGCACCGAGCACTCCGTCTACCTCACGTCGATCATCTCCAGTCAGGTGATCAGCAACGTGCCGTCGACCGTCTTGATCGGCAAGTTCACGAACCTGGCGGCCGCGCTGTTCCTCGGCTCCAACATCGGCGGGCTGGGCACGATCATCGGCTCGATGAACAACCTGCTGGTCTACAAAGAGTACACGAACTTCGGCCGGCACCACTCGGGCAAGTTCTTCCTCGGCTTCTTCGGCTTGAACCTTCTGGGCCTCTTGATCCTCGGGGTAATGGGCTGGTTGATCCTCGATTTTGTCTACTGAATGACCAAACAACGCCCCGGTCGGCTGACCGGGGCGTTATGCGTTGTCATTGAAGCTTGAACGTCAGCACGACCGGGTTGTGATCCGAGTACTGGAAGCCAGTGTCGACCACGTGCACGGTCTGCGCAGCGATGTTCGGCGACAGGATGTAGCCATCGATCAACGTGACGAAGCTCTTGCCCGGCTGGTACGCACGATCCATCCCGCGCGCTGAGGGGACTTTAGCCGCCGCCAGACCCTGGGTCGGGACATAGAACCCGGCCGGCAGATCGGCCACCGGGAACGGGTGGGTCCATGTCTTATCCGCTCCCCGCGTGCCGAAGACGGCCGGTGCGTTGCGCAGGACACGGTGGTTGTAGTCCCCCGCCACCATCACGTAGTTGCCCTTGGCGTACTCCGCGGCGATGAACGCGAAGAGCTTATCGAACTGGGCCTGATGGATCGCGGGGTTCGGCGTGAAGGCAGACATGTGGATGTTCACCATCACCAGCGTCTGGCCCCCTGTCACGGCGGTGCGGGTGACGGTGAAGGCACGGTCAAGGTCCATGAACTTGTTGTAATCGGTGTCGACAGCCAGCGAGTAGCGTCGGGCACTGGTGATCCCGGGGCGGCTCAACGTCACCAGCCCTGACTTGGCGCGCCCGATCGGCTGGGTCAGCGGGTAGAAGAGGTACGCCGAATCGTAGTTTTGCCCGTAGACCCGGCTGTACGTCGGCAGGCCGCGGTCGAGCAACGCGACCTCATCGACGTTGAACGCCCGGTCCCCAGCGACGTCGACTTCCTGATAGAAGGCAAAATCCGGCGCCTGCTGCGCCGTGACTCCAATCACGCCGGCAAGGTTGGCCTGCACGACCTGCTTGTTGTAGGCGCGCGAGTACTTGCCGCCGGACATGAAGAAGCTGTAGCTCGGTGGGTACGCCCCGTAGCCGATGTTATACGTCATCGCCGTGTAGGTCTCCCCCACGCGCACCGGCGCACCGGCAGCCCGATGCTGCGGCGTGAGCGCCTGATCGTCAGGCAAGCGGTGGTAGCTCAGGTACAAGTAGCCGATGTAGCCGGCGACCACCAGTACCACCGCACCGAGCCCGATGCCCAGCCATTTGAACACACGTAACATATGGCACCTCCTTTGCCTTAGCATAGCCGAGTCCGCGGGGTCACGGCAAGTCTGGGTCGCTGCGATCCGCCTGCGCCCAAGCCGTGACGGCGGCGCTGAGGTCCGCCTCCGCCTCCGCCGCAGTCCGCGCCAACATGAAGAACTGACGGCGGTAGCGCGGACCGAGGTCGACGGTTGCCAACCCGGCACTGGCGCGCTGTGAGATGATCGCACGCCCGAAGCCCTGATGCAGCAGGGCCACGATGATCGCGTTGCTGGCAACCTGCAGTTGTGGTTCCTGGTGGTTCTGCTCGGCCAGGTAGCGCCGCGTGTAGTAGCCCACCCCAGAGCTCGGTTCGCGCACCAGCCACGGGCCGCTGGTACCGACTTGCACGAGCTGGTCGCGCTGTAGTGGCGTGCGGGTCAGCCCCGGCGTGGTCAGCGGTTTTTCGATGAAGCCCAGATCGGCGTCATGGGCGCTCAACGCCCGCAGCACCGCCTGTGAATTCGCCATCGCGACGTCGAACTGCACCGCGGGGAACTGGGCCACAAGCCGCGGCAGCAGGCTGGGGAGCAACGCCGTGGCGAAGGTGTGTGAGGCAATCAGGCGACACCGTCTGACAGGGGCGGCGCTGGCCAAGCTTGCATGCAGCTGCGCCCAGTCGTCAAGGAATGCGGTGGCCCGACCATAGAGCTGCTCGGCAGCCGGCGTCACCCCGAGCGCACCGCGGCCGTTGCGAATGAACAGGGGCGTGGCAAACTCAGCTTCAAGCGCCTTGATCTGTGCGGAGACGGTAGGCTGCGCGATAAAGAGCAGGGCCGCGGCCCGCGAGAAACTGCGTGTCTCATAAACCGCCTTGAAGGTCTCGAGGTTTTTCATGCCGGATCCTTTCGATCACATTTTCTGATAACGCCTATTATATCAATCAATTATATCGATGACAAAACTTCGGTATACTCAAACCATTACAGATCGGAGGCGCTATTCATGTCACACCCCTTGACCACCCGCGCCCGGACGCTTGCCCCCGGGTTGTTGCTCGCACTGCTCGTCGCTTGTGCCGCCAAAGGCCTCGGCCTGCTGCTGCCTCAGCTCGGGGGCGCCACGCTGGCGATCCTGCTGGGCATCGTCCTTGGCAATACGCTTGCGAAGGCCCCGACGTTGGCGAGCGGCACCAAGTTCGCCGAAAGCCGCCTACTAGAATACTCTGTTGTCCTGCTCGGCGTAACAGTCACCTTCCAGACCATCGGCCAGATGGGCTGGCGCGGCCTGGTCTACGTTCTCGCGATGATGGCCACAGTGATCCTAGGCGCGTACGGGCTCGGCCGGCGCCTCGGGTTCGGTGAGAAGATGAGCCTGATGATGGCCGGTGGGAACGCCGTCTGCGGCTCTAGTGCGATCGGTGCGATCGCCCCGGCCATCGCCGCCGATGACGAGGAAAAAGGCCAGATCATCACCCTCGTCAACTTGCTCGGCACCGTGATGATGCTGACGTTGCCCTTCCTCGGCGTCGCGATCTTCGGTGACGACCTGCTCGCCAAAAGCGCCTTGCTCGGTGGCACGCTGCAATCGGTCGGCCAAGTCGTCGCAGGGGCCAGTCTGCTGAGCCAAGCCACCGTTAACTACGCCATGCTGTTCAAGCTGACCCGGATCATCATGCTCGTCGCCGTCGTCGCCATCTTCACCCGCAAGGTCCAGCCTCGCGGCGGGGCCGCGATCGCGGCCCGCAAACGTGGGCGGCGACTCCCGGTGCCTTGGTATGTGCTCGGCTTCTTGGTCCTGTGCATCCTGAATTCCACGCTCAGCCTGCCGGCGCCTCTGGCCACGACTGCCCACACCTTGTCCGGCTGGTTCGAGACGATCGCCTTAGCCGCGATCGGGCTACGGTTGAACCTCGCGCGCTTCTTGCAGCAAGGGCCCAAGTTTCTGGTGTACGGTCTGGGTGTCGGGGGGTTGCAGACCGTTGCCGCCTTGGCGCTGCTCTTGCTCCTTCAGCTATAGGGGGCGACGACCGCGATCGCCGGACCCAAAAAACTGGGGTCAAGTTTGACCTTGACCCCAGTCCCTGTCGTGATCCACCTATGGCCGCGCCAGCCACGCCTGCGCGGCACGCACTTGGTCGGCATACGCCGCGTCGCCTTGCGCCGCCAAGCGCGCACAGGCGCTGGCGACGGCGCACCACGTCAACGCTGCAACTTCTGTCTGCTGGCGGTGAAGCACCGGCACCGTCGGCAACCCGACCGTGAACCAGTCCTCCACCCAAGTCGCGTGCCAGACGCGCGCGAAGCGATCCGCCGGGGCGAACGCCAACGTCAGCCCCAGCTCCTCTTGCACCTCGCGGCGGACTGCCTGGGCCGGCGTCTCCTCGAGCAGGACCGAGCCACCAGCAGAAGCGTCCCAAGTGTTCGGCCGGTGCAGCTTCTGCGGACTGCGGCGCTGCAGGAGCACCCGACCGTCTGGGCCAAACACCAAGGCGGCCACGGTCAGATGGACCGTCCCAGGCGGCATCGGATCACCGCGGCGCTGAGTGCCGAGCCGGTGCAGCGCCCGGTCATAAAGATCCCATTGTTCATCTAGTCGATCGCTCACCATGTGATCACCCACCTTCGTCGATCCAGCATACCGCGGCGCAGCGCAGACCGCAACCGTCAGTGGCCACCGGGCCTCAGCTCAGCCCTCAGCGTAAGTGCGCTTGCACCCGCGCGGGAAGCTGCCGGTAGCGCACCGCGTGCCAGCCGAGCACGGTCTGCCCCTTGGCCCGGACCTTCAGGTAAGCGGTCGGCGCAAGCGGGTGGTCGGTGACGGTGATCAGCAGACGGCGTGGGCACCCGCAGCGGTCGTAGCTGGTCAGGCGATAGCGGTAGTCCAGACCCCCGTGAGCGTTGCGGGTCTGCTCGATGTGATCGGTAGTGGTGCTGACATAGACGGTGTGCGTCGGCAGCAGCGGATTCATACGGTCGAGCATCGCCGCCCCGGGGGTCGTCTGGTCGCGTGTCGTCAGCGGGGCCACCAGCATCACCGCTGCCAAGATCACCGCCAGCCCACCGAGATCGATCATCCATTTGCGCACCTACCCCACCCCTTTGCCTTTCACTTTACCAAGCCGAGCTTCGCGCGGCATTGGGCTCTGGTCTGAACTCACGTGCGGCTTGCGGCCGGGGCGGGTTGTGAGCGCCGTCTGGTTGCGCTACCATTAGGGCAAATGCGCCGCAAAGGAGTTTCGAATGACAGACAACTACATCTTAGCGATCGACGAAGGCACCACCTCGACGCGGGCCCTGATCATCGACCACGCTGGGCGGATCCAAGCCGATGCCCAGCAGGAGTTCACGCAGTATTTTCCCCAACCCGGCTGGGTCGAACACGACCCCAACGAGATCTGGACCGCGGTGCTAGCCACGCTATCGCGCGCCTTCATCAGTAGCGGCATTCAGCCCAAGCAGATCGCGGGCATCGGCATCACGAACCAGCGCGAGACCACGGTGATCTGGGACAAGGACACCGGGCTGCCGATCCACAACGCGATCGTCTGGCAGTCGCGGCAGACCAACGAGATCGCCGCCAGCTTGAAGGCCGCGGGGCACGCCGACATGATCCACGCCAAAACGGGCCTGATCATCGACGCGTATTTTTCCGCGACCAAGGTCCGCTGGCTGCTCGACCAGGTCCCCGGCGCCCAGGCGCGGGCGGAACGCGGCGAGCTGCTGTTCGGGACGATCGACACCTGGCTGGCCTGGAAGCTGTCTGGCGGCGCGATCCACGTGACCGACTACACGAACGCCAGCCGGACCATGCTGTTCAACATCCACACGCTCAAGTGGGATGCCGACATCTTGGCCCTGCTGAACATCCCGCGGGCGATGCTGCCGGAGGTCCGCAGCAACGCGGAAGTTTACGGCTACACCGCTGGCCCCCACTTCTACGGCAGCGCAGTCCCGATCGCCGGGATGGCCGGCGACCAGCAGGCGGCCTTGTTCGGCCAGCTCGCGCTCGAGCCAGGGATGGTCAAAAACACTTACGGCACCGGCTCCTTCATCGTGATGAACACCGGCACGACGCCAACGATGTCGGCCAATAACCTACTGACCACCATCGGCTACGGCCTGAACGGCCAGGTCACTTACGCGCTCGAAGGCTCGGTCTTCGTCTCCGGCAGCGCGATGCAGTGGCTGCGCGACGCGATGCAGCTGCTTGAACACGCCGCGGACTCCGAGGAGATCGCCCTGCGCTCCAAGAGCCACAACGAAGTCTACGTGGTCCCGGCCTTCACCGGGTTGGGGGCGCCTTACTGGGATGCCGATGCCCGCGGGGCGGTCTTCGGGCTGACCCGTGGCACGACCCGCGAGGATTTTGTCAAAGCGACCTTGCAAGCTCTGGCCTACCAGACCCGCGACGTCGTCGACACGATGGTCCAAGACACCGGTATCGCGATCCCCGCACTGCGCGTGGACGGCGGGGCCGCGAACAACGACTACCTGATGCAGTTCCAGGCCGACCTGCTCGCCACGCCGCTTGAACGCGCGGCCAACCTTGAGACCACCGCGATGGGCGCCGCCTTTCTCGCCGGGCTGGCGGTCGGCTACTGGGCGAGCACCGATGAGCTGCAGGCGATCGCAACGATCGGCCACCGCTTCACGCCCCAGATGGGAGCGGCAGAACGCGCCAACCTGTACGAGGGCTGGCAGCAGGCCGTGGCCGCGACGATGCTGTTCAAGCACCGGCCGCTGGGCGAGCGGTGAGACACGCCAGGACGCTGAGCGGGCACGACCCGCACCGGGGGCAGGCTCCCGTCCATCACACGAAACCGGCAGCTCCCCTGATCGGCACGTGGTGAAGGCGGCGCGATCGGTTCAGCGGGCGTTCGGCGACACGCCTTGGTCTGGGCAGCCATTGCGCATGCCTTGGCCCCATTGAAACAAGCCAGTGGTCGGCGATCCGAGGATCCCGCCACTGGCTTGTTTCAATGCGACGTGCGGCCACGCCGCTGACCAACACGATCAGCCTTGCTTCTTGCGGCGGGCTACGCCGAGCAGGCTCATCATGCTGACGGCTAATAGCGTCAACGCCCCTGCGGCTTGCAGGTTGTGGCCAGCCTCATCGCCGGTCTGCGGCAGCTGCCCCTTCGCATCGGTCACCGTCTGCTTGGGTGTAGCCCCTGTTTCGGCCACTCGCCGCGGCTTGGTCGTCGTTGTGTGCCGGATCGCACCGCCGTTGCCGCCTGTGTTGCCCTGGTTGCCCTGGTTGCCTGAGTGTCCTTGATCACTGCCGTTGCCCTTGTGGCCTGAATTCCCTTGATTACCGTTGTCGCCCGCATTACCATTGTTCCCATTGTCGCCATGGCCACCTTGAGTCTTCTTGACCACGTACAGTGTGATGCGGGTCACCGCCGGGTCGCCGAAGTACATCGGCAGTTGGACGGGCAGGCGGGTCTGATCGATCGTATAGCCCGCCGGAATGTTTTGCCCGATCGCTTGCGAGCGGGTGGAAAATTCGGTGTCGTACTGGGCCGTCAAGGTCAGCGTGCCGACCAACTGATTCGTGGCCGTGTCTCGATACTCGACCGGGATCGTCACGTCTGCGAGTTGCTTCACGTAGACCGTCAACGCGGGCACCGCCGGGTCGCCGAAGTACATCGGTAACTGTTCAGGCAAGCGCGTCTGGTCGAGCGTGTACCCCGTCGGAATGTTTTGCCCGATCTCTTGCGAGCGGGTGGAAAATTCGGTGTCGTACTGGGCCGTCAAGGTCAGCGTGCTGACCAACTGATTCGTGGCCGTGTCTCGATACTCGACCGGGATCGTCACATCTGCGAGTTGCTTCACGTAGAACGTTAACGCGGTCACCGTCGGGTCGCCGAAGTACATCGGCAGTTGGTCAGGCAAGCGCGTCTGGTCGAGCGTGTACCCCGTCGGAATGTTTTGCCCGATCTCTTGCGAGCGCGTGGCGAACTCGGTGTCGTACTGGTCAGTCAGATCCAGTGTACCGACCACTTCATTCGTGGCCGTGTCGCGGTATTCAACGGCGATCGTTGCTTGCGTCGCAGTCGTCGCCGTGACCGGCTCCGTATCCGCCTGCACCGTCTGTGCCCCTAGCTGCGCGCTAAACAGTGTCAACGCAGCCACGCCGATGATTACCCAAGTTGAACGCTTCTTGTGCCCTTTGTCACAGATCATCTTGTGTGCCTCCCATTGTTCTCAACCCATTGCCAGACAAATCACTCATCTAATTGGCTTGATTGTAACAGGTTTCACATGTCGGCTAGCGTCAAAAAATCAGATTTTGCCCGCTTGATCACCGCCCGAAGTGCGCCGCAACGTCTCGGTCGTACCCCGTCTCGGCGTTCACTCGCGCCAGCAAGTCCTGATCGTGCGTGATCGTGCTGCCCGTCTCGCGCAAGTGGCGGTACTGCTCGAAGTATGGCACCCCCTGCGCCTTGGCGCGGGCGATCTCCGCGGCGATATCGTACGACACCTTGCGGAACGTGACGTCGTAGCGCCCCGCTGGATCGATCGTCAGCACCGCGTAATGCGCGCGCTGATCGGCAAAAAACGGCTGCCACGGGCTGTACGGCTGGCCCACTGCGCCTGGGTTGAGGATCATCTGGCCCTGGCTGCTCGGCCGCATCACCTGCTGGTGCGTGTGCCCGTACACCGCGATATCTGCCCCCGCCACCAAGGCGTCGAACGCCAACTGCGGCTGGGCAGGGTACAGCATCCGCCCGTCCGCGCTCGTCCGCGCGTTGTGCGCCGCGACGATCGTCAGGCCGTTGACCTGAGTGGTCGTCGTGATCGGCCGGGCGGCGATCGCCGCCCACTGCGCCGGTGTCAGGTGCGCCTGCGCGTACAGCGTCAGCTCGGCCAGATAGACCAGCGTCGGGGCGTCCACCGGCTGAGCGTGGCCCGCGATCGCAAGCATCACCTGCTCCCAGTTGCCGTTCAGCCAGACCTGTGGGTGCACCGCCTCCAGCAGCGTGACCAGTGCCCCCGTGGCTGGCCCGGGCAAGAACACATCCCCTAGGCACCAATACGCCGTCGCCCCGATTGCGCGGGCATCCGCCAGCACCGCCTCCAGCGCCGTCTGATTGCCGTGAATATCGGCCAGTAACGCGATCCGTTGTGTCTCTGCCATCCAGGTGACCTCCTCCGTGCTTCTGCGGACTAGCATACCGCAAGTGCCTGGCGGGTACCAGCGCCGGACACGGCTCGATCAGTCCGTGGGGCCTTCGCTCTGGCATCGTCGTGCTACACGGAGGCAACAGACAAGCATCTTGTTCCCATTCGGCTTTGCCTCACTCCACAGACCGTCTGGAGCTACACTGAAACCTGTCGCCCTATATACGCCTCCGCTTCACTCTACAACAAAAAACCAGCTGATAAACAGCTGGCAGTCGTGGCGCTTACAGTTCCGCGCCGTTGGTCTTGATCACGTTTTGGTACCAGTAGAACGAGTCCTTACGGCTGCGCTTGAAGCTCCCCTGACCCGCATCGTCGGCGTCGACGAAGATCAGGCCGTAGCGCTTCTTCATCTCCCCGGTCGAGGCGCTGACGATGTCGATCGCGCTCCACGGGGTGTACCCAATCAGCTGGCAGCCGTCTTCGACGACGGCCTTTTCCATCTGCTCGATGTGGTCAGACAGGTACTTGATGCGGTAGTCATCGTGGACACTGCCGTCCGCCTCGACGGTGTCGTAAGCACCGAAGCCGTTTTCGACGATGAACATCGGCTTGTTCCAGCGTGCCTGCATCCAGTTCATCGCGTAGCGCAGGCCGACGGGGTCGATCTGCCAGCCCCAGTCGGAGCGCGGCACGTACGGGTTCGGCACCTGCGAGTTCGATTCGTCGTAGACCATGTCCGGATTGTCCGCCTTGTACTCGACGGCCCCGGAGTTGTAGTAGGAGAACCCGACGTAATCGACGGCCCCGGCCTTGAGGATCGCCTCATCCGCCTCGGTGACGTCGACGTGGATGTCGCGCTTGGCCCAGTAGTTCAGCAGCCAAGCCGGGTACTCGCCCAGCGCGTGCACGTCGCCGAAGTAGTAGCGGTAGCGCATCGCGCGCTCGGCCATCATCACGTCTTGCGGCTTGGCGGTCAGCGGGTAGATCGGACTCATCGCGATCATGTCCCCAACTTGCAGCGTCGGGTCGATGGCGTGGGCGATCTGCACGGCTTGGGCGCTGGCGACCAGCTCCAGGTGTGCGGCTTGGAACATCGCTTCTTCCCAGTTCTCGCCGTCTTCGAGGATCAGCCCGGAGTTTTGCAACAGCGGGTGCGGGTCGTGCCAGTTGGTCTGGTTGTTGATCTCATTGAAGGTCATCCAGTACTTCACCTTGTCGTGGTACCGGCGGAAGCAGACTTCCGCGAATTTGGTGAAAAAGTCCACGACTTGGCGGTTGCGGAAACCGCCGTACTCCTGGACCAGCTTCAGCGGGATCTCGAAGTGCGACAGTGTCACGATCGGCTGGATGCCGTTGGCGAGGCAGGTGTCGAAGACGTCGTCGTAGAAGGCCAACCCTTCTTCGTTCGGCGTCGCCTCATCCCCATTCGGGAAGATGCGTGTCCATGCGATCGACAGCCGGAAGCAGGAGAAGCCCATCTCGGCGAATAGTTTGATGTCTTCCTTGTAGTGGCTGTAGAATTCCACGCCCCAGTGGTTCGGGTAGATCTGTCCGTCGAGGACGGCTGGATCTTCGACGCGCTTGACGTCCTTAGACCCCGCCCGCATCACGTCTGCGATCGACAGCCCCTTGCCGCCTTCTTGCCAGCCACCTTCGACTTGGTGCGCCGCCGTGGCGCCGCCCCAGAGGAAGCCCTCTGGCATCTTGTAACCTTTTGTCATTGTCATAAACTCCTTTGCTGGGTGGCCCACCGCCCCGCCCCCCGACGGTGCGATGGGTCTGAGATCTGGTTGGCGTCGCGCTAAGGGCGCGCGTCCGCCGTTCTGGTTCGTCGAGCTCTGCAAGGCCAACGCGGGCGCGTCTAACTACGCCGGACACCTCGGACCCAGGACCGGTCCAAGGTGCCCGGCTAGGTTAGACGTCCCGCTAAAGGCGGCCTTGCGCCGCTCTGGTTCGTCGAGCGCCGGTGTCGCAATGCGGGCGCTCTGGTAACAAAAAGCCGGGGCATCGCTGCCCCAGCTTGATTGCGCAGATGCCTACTTGTCCAAGCGCTTGTACAAGTCAACGATCTCGCCTGCGAGGTCGCGGAACGTGATGCTTGTCATCAAGTGGTCTTGCGAGTGGACCATGAGCAAGGTGACCTTCGCGTGGTCGCCGTTGGCTTCCGCCGTCAGCATCTTGGTCTGGGCGTTGTGCGCTTCGACCAGGAAGCCGTCAGCTTCCTTCAACTTGTCGTCAGCCTTGTCGAAGTCGCCTTCTTTGGCCGCTGCGATCGCTTCGAATGCGGAGCTCTTGGCGTTACCGCCATTGATGATGAGCCCCATGATGGTCTCCATGTTCTGTTCTTCTTCTTCAGCCATGCTTAAACTCCTTTAGATGAGGCCGACGCAACGCAGTCGGATCGGCCCATTTGTGCGGTGGGTCAGGTTACTTGCCGGCAGCTTCGATGGAGGTCAGGGCTTCTTTGAGCACCTTTTCACCGTTCATCATGCCGTAATCCTGCATGTTGATGACTTCAACGGGAATGTCGACCTTCTTCTGGAACTGGCCGAGCATGTAGCGAACCTGAGGTCCGAGCATCAGGATGTCTGGGTGCTTTTCGCCCAGCATGTGGTCTGCATCGGATGAAGCGGTTGCAAAAATCTCAGCGTCAACGCCTTCTGCTGCGGCTGCCTTTTGCATCTTAGAAACCAAGAGACTCGTGGACATCCCGGCGGAGCACACCAGCATGATCGTCTTTTCTGCCATAATTTACCTCTCCCTTGAGCTAAATATTTTTTTTGCGGCGATGTTTAACCGCTTTCATTACAATGCTATAATAATACGTGGGTACCAATAAAACAAGTACCTGTATCAAGAAATTTGTGGAGGGCGCGTATGTATCACGAAATCGCTGAGGAATTGATCCAGGCCATCGAGTCTGGCCAGTTCACCACCAAGCTGCCCACGGAGCAGCAGCTGATGAACCAGTACAAAGTCAGTCGGAACACGATCCGCCGGGCCATCGACGTCGTGTACCAGCACGGGCTGCTGCGGCGCGTGCAAGGGAGCGGCTACTATATCAACGAGCTGCAGCTGCAGGGCAAGATGACCGTGAATCTGTCCATCGGGGCGGGCAAGTCGCTGGTCAAGCACGGCCCGCTGAAGTCGCAGGTCGTCACGTTCGATAAGGTCAACGCGGCCCAGATCCCGCTGGCGCAGACCATGAAGATCTCACCAGACGAGGACCTCTGGCGCATCATCCGCTTGCGCTACCTCAATGACACGCTGTACTGCCTGGAGGAAGCCTATTACATGCGCGACGTCGTGCCGTTCATCTCGACTGAGGCGCTGGAGACCTCCGTCTTTGATTTTCTCAAGGACACCTACGACATCGATCCGTACTCCAGCGACGACTTCATGTCCCTGGTCACGATCGGCCCCGACCGCGCCGACTTGATGGACCTGCGCCCCGGCACCTCGATGCTGTCGCTCGCGCAGATCAACTACATGCGCAACAACGTGATCTTCAACTTTTCACGCTCGATCTACGCCTATCCAGGGTTCAGCTTCTACTTCCACTCAGCCCACCTCAGCAGCAATTGAACTCCGGCGCGTTCTCCGTTAAAATGAGAGCGCTAACAGCGTTCACTAAGTCGACAAGGAGGAGTTAACAGCATGAGTCAAGCACTACCAACCGGGTTTTTATGGGGCAATTCCACGTCTAGCATGCAGACCGAAGGCGGCCAGCACGAAGGCGGGCGCGGCCCGTCCATCTACGATCCACGGCCAGCCGGCCCGAACAACATGGACTGGGCCGTCACCATCGACGAGTACCACCGCTACGAGGAAGACTTCGACCTGATGCAGCAGATGGGCATGAACTGCTACCGGTTCCAGATCGGCTGGAGCCGCGTCTGCCCCACCGGTGACGGGGCGTTCAACGAGGAAGGCATCGCGTTTTACCGCGCCCAGATCAAGGCCCTGATCGCCCGCGGCATCACCCCGATGATCTGCCTCTACCACTTCGACATGCCGCTGGCCCTGGCCGAAAAATACAACGGCTTCCTCAGCCGCCATGTCGTCGACGCCTTCGTGCGCTTCGGTAAGCGCATGGTGGACGAATTCGCCGACCTCGTGCCGTACTGGATCACCTTCAACGAGCAGAACCTCTACTCGACCAGCTACGCCCGTGTCTACGCCGGGGCGCTGGAAGGCGGCGAAAGCGACGCGGCGATCTACACCATCACCCACCACGTGATGACCGCCCACGCCCAGGTCGCCAACTACCTGCACGCCAAGACCGACGCCAAGATCGGCGGGATGCTCGCCTACGAAGAGTGCTACCCGGCGACGAACAACCCGCGCGACATCCTCTACGCCCGCCAGATCAACGAGTTCATGAACCGCAACCTGCTGGACGTCTTCGTGCACGGCCACTACTCCAACGAGTGGCTGACCTTCACCAAGACCCACCGCCTGCAGTTCGACTGGCAAGACTCGGACCAGGACGCCTTCGACGACCTGTACAGCGACTTCATCGCCTTCTCCTACTATCGCTCTCACTCGATCGACGCCAGCCGGGTACCGATCAACACCATCCCGAATCGCTACCTCGACTACGGCATGGTGCACAATTCCTACACGCAGGCCAATGAATGGGACTGGAACGTCGATCCACTGGGCTTCCGGGACATTTTTACCCGCGTCTACAACGAGTACCACCTGCCGATGTTCGCGATCGAAAACGGCATCGGCATCCGCGAGCCGGACACCACCGAGCAGATCCAAGACGACTACCGCATCGACTACCACCGCCAGCACATCCAGGCAATGAAAGACGCGATCGAACAAGATGGCGTCGAGGTGATCGGCTACCTCGGCTGGGGCCTGATCGACATCCCGAGCTCCGGCGGCAACATGGACAAGCGCTATGGCGCCGTCTACGTCAACCGCACTAACAGCGAGATCCGCGACCTGCGCCGGATCCCGAAGAAGTCCTTCGCTTGGTTCAAGCAGGTCTTCGAGAGCAACGGGGCGGCACTGCGCTAGCCCCGAGACGAACAGCCAAAACAGCGGCCTTGTGCACGATGCACAGGGCCGCTGTTTTGGCTTCTTCGGTCACCGCGCCACCGCGTCCGCGTCCCGCCGGCCCTTGCGTGCGCGCAGGGCGTAGAGGATCGAGACGGTGTCGACGACTTCCTGGAACATCGCCCCGATGATCGCGGGGATCACGCCGACGCTGGCGATCAGCATCAGCCCCGTGCAGATGAGGATGCCGATCCAGACGGCTTCTTTGGCGATGCGCATCGTGTCTTGGGCGATCAGCACCGCCCCGGCGACCTTGGTCAGGTCGTCGCGCAGGATCACCGCGTCGGCGGATTCGGACGCCGCAGTCGCGCCGTGTGCGCCCATCGCGATGCCGACGTCGGCGACGGCCAGAGACGGCGCGTCGTTGACGCCATCGCCGACCATGATCACCGGCCGCTGGGTCGGCTTGAGGCCGTCGAGCACCGCGATCTTATCGGCTGGCAGTTGTTCGGCATAGACGTTGTCGATGCCGACTTCCTCGGCGACAGCGGCCGCGATCGGCTGCGCATCGCCGGAGATCATCAGCGTCTCCTGCACACCGAGGCCGTGCAGCGCGCGGATCGTCCGCGCCGCTTCCGGGCGCGTCCGGTCGGTGAAGGTGATCACCCCCGCGTAGGCGCCGGCGACGCTGACGTAGACCGCGGTCGCTGCGACGGGTGCCGGGGCGCCGACGTAATCGGCCTTGCCGACGCGCACCGCCTGCCCATTGATCGTCGCGGACACGCCGAAGCTCGTCGCCTCCTCGACCGCCGTCGCTTCGAGCAGCTGGGCCGCGCCGACCGCGCTGACGAGCGAGCGGGCGAGGATGTGAGTGGATTGCTGTTCGGCGCTGGCGGCTAGCTGCAACAGCGTCTCTGCGTCACCGGCCACCGCGGTGACCTGATCGACCGCCAGCACCCCTTGAGTGATCGTACCGGTCTTATCGAAGGCCACGGTGCGTGCGGTCGCCAGCTGCTCGATCGCCGTGCCCGACTTGACGATGATGCCGGCGCGGCTGGTGCGACTCATCCCCGACACCAAGGCGACCGGCGCCGCCAGGATCAGCGGACAGGGGCTCGCGACCACCAGCACCTCGGCCAGCCGGACCGGGTCACCGGACAGCGCCCAGGCCACCCCGGCGATCGCGTAGGCGACCAGCGTGAACGGCACGGCGTAGCGGTCGGCCATGCGGACAAAATGCGCCGGGCGCGCCTCGGACTCGCGCACCAGCTTGACGATCCCTTGGTACTGGCTGTCCGCAGCGGTCTTGGTCACCCGCACGGTCAGCGCGGCGTCACCGTTGACCGTACCGCTCATCAGGTCGGCGCCTGGGGCCTTGTCCACCGGCCGGGACTCCCCGGTCAGGCTCGCCTCGTCGACCAGGCTGGTGCCTGCGGTCACGATCCCATCGACAGGCACCAGCTCGCTGGGCTTGACCACGATGGTATCGCCCACCGCGACGTCATCAACGGGCACACTGGTCAGCGTCCCGTCGACCAGCCGGTGCGCCTGCGTCGGCGTGTTGTCCAGCAGGCGCTTGAGGTCACGGTTGGCGACATGGGCGGCGTAGTCTTCCAGCGCGTCGCCCCCGGTCAGCATCAGCAAGACGATCAAGGCGGCCCAGTACTCGCCGACGGCCAGCGTCGCGACCACCGCGGTGATCGCTAGCAGGTCGACGCCGAAGGATCCGGCGCGCAGCGTCTTGATCATGTCGATCAGCATCAACAGCGCGATCAGGGAGCCGAGTACCGTGATGATGCCCTGCGCCCAGCGCGCCTGCCCGAACCCGAAGGCACACAGGAGCGCCACCGCCCCCACCGTTAACACTGCCCATAGCCGCCGATAATTGTGCATCGCTGATCCCTCCGTTTTTCCTCGTTGTCTACATTATAACGATTCTAAACTGAAAAATCAATCCTGTGGCATCACCGTCACCCGCCAGACCGCCGTGCCGGTCGCCGCCAGCACCCGAATCCTGTTGAACAGCAGGAGCAACCAGCCGAACGCCAACGCGAAGCCTTGGATCTCAAAGGCGGTCAGCGACGGGTAGCGGAAGAGCCGGAAGCCGAAGTTCAGGAGCATCAGCACCCCGCCGACCGCGTAGGAGCCGTACAGGAATTCCCGCGTGACGCCTGGCAGCAGCCAGCGGATCGCGATGATCAAGACCGTGATGATCGTGACCAACATCCCCGCCGCCTCGTCGTGCAGCAGGTGCGAGCTGGCGTCATTCGGGAACAACCCGACCAGCGCCAAGTCGACGGCGACCAGCGTCAGCAGCCACCGCAGCGTCGTCAGACGCCAGTTGTGCGGGTACTGCTCGTGCAGCTGGACGAACAGGTAGTCGACTAAGGCGATCATCAGAAGCGCCGACATCACCAGTGTCAGGTTGAACTGCCAGGCGTAGCTCGCCATCTTGGTGCCTAAGAAGCTCAGGTTGTACTGCCACCAGCGGCGCTCGCCGTTGGCCGCCATCGAGATCACGACCCCGGTGATGACCACCAGCGTCAGCAGCGTGCTCAGCATCGCCGCGTTGATCGATAAGGCGGCGGCGACCATGCAGGCGTTGGCGATCAGGATGAACACCAAGAACACCAGCGCCGCCGTCACCAGGTCGAAGCTCGCCCCCGGGAACATCTGGCCGAAGACCCAGAAGATCCCCAGCAGCGCCAGCCCCAGGATCACCCCGAACGCCAGCAGGATGACGGGAAAATTCCGCCAGTAGATCTGCCGCGAGAACCGGTTTTCGCCTTCATTACGCGTTTTGATGAAGAAGCCGGCGAACATCAGCACCCCGGTCACCAGCCCGCAGCCGATCACGAAGCTGGCCACCGAGTAGCGGCCGCCGGTCAACGACATCGTCTCGTAGCCCTGCATCACCCAGTACGCGTAGACGCCGACCGTCATCACCGCTGACACGATCAGCGGCCAGACCAGAAACAAGCGGCGGTTGCGCATCCGCTCGGCCGGCTCGGGGCGGATCGTCACCCCGTCATTCTTGATCACCAACTGCATCGGCGTCCCCGCCTCAAGCCCCAGCTGCGCACACACCTCTGCGGGCAGCTGCACCGCCTGGCGCGGTCCTTCGTCTTTCACATTGTCCCCTCCATTGCTGAATCTTCCCTTACTATACCGTATTCCGCCGCACCGTGAACACCTGATTGACTGGACGCCAAAAAGGGCCTGGCATGCAGGCCCTTTTTCCCGCCGAGCCGTGATCGCTCAGCCGATGGCGTCGTTACTTGGTCTTGGGGGACCGCCGATGGATCCCCAAGGCCCCGATCATACCCATGATCATCATGCCCAACAGCCCCAGGAGCGACGGGGTCTCGCCCGTCTGCGGCAGCGTCGTCGCGCTGGCACCCCTGCCAGCTGCGGCTGTCGCTTGCGTCCCGGTGGTCGGCGCCTCCTCCAGGTGCGCCGTCGCGTTCGGTGCGGCCGGTTCGGTCGGTGTGACCCGCTTGACCGGTGTCCCCGGCACGTCTGGCTTGACCGGCGTGTCTGGATCGCCTGACTGGTCTGGGTCGCCCGAGTTGTCCGGGTCACCTGACTGGTCTGGGTCGCCCGAGTTGTCCGGGTCACCTGACTGGTCTGGGTCGCCCGAGTTGTCCGGGTCACCCGACTGGTCTGGATCGCCCGAGTTGTCCGGGTCGCCTGACTGGTCTGGGTCGTCCGGCGTTGCCGCCACGATCGTGAAGGTGCTACCGACCAGGGTGACCGTGTAGTTCGGGTCATCCCCGGCGGTCACGGTGATCGCGTAGTCGCCGGCCGCTTCGCCTGGTTCGCGCGCCACCGTGTAGTCGAGGGTCTCCCCGTCGACTGCCCCGGTGACCGTCGCGGTCAGGGTCGGCTCCGCCGCCCCTTCGACCTTGGTCGCCGCTGCTGCGGTGATCGTCGCCTGGGCCTTGTCGATCACGACGGTGCCAGCCGTGATGTCGGCCAGGGCCAGCGTCGTGTTCGGGTTCGCCGCCAGCAGCTTCGCCACGCCGCTTGGGCTCAGCGTCACGGTGTAGCTGCCCGCATTCGCGTCAACCGCGGAGAAGTCGAAATCGTCTGCCGTCAGGTCTGGCACGGTCACGCCATTGTCCAAGGTGACTGCCGGCAGGTCAGGGAAGGTCGTCGTCCCGTCGTAGGTCTTGGTCAGCCCACCGACCGTCGCGTGAAGCGCCGTCGCCGGTGTCACCTGCGGTTCGGAGATGGTGAACCACCCGGCGGCCGCCGTCACAACGGTCACGTCGTAGTTCGGGTTATCCCCAACGGTCACGGTGAGCGCGTAATCGCCAGTCGCTTCGCCTGCGTCTCGGGTCACGGTGTAATCGAGGGTCTCCCCAGCGACTGCACCGACGACCGTTGCCGTCAGCGTCGGATCGGCCGCCCCTTCAGTCTTGGTCGCCGCATCCGCGGTGATCGTGACGGGCGCCTTATCGATCACAACGGCGCCACCCGTGATGTCGGCCAGGGCCAGCGTCGTGTTCGGGTTCGCTGCCAGCAGCTTCGCCACGCCGCTTGGGCTCAGCGTCACGGTGTAGCTGCCCGCATTCGCCTCAACGGCGGAAAAGTCGAAATCGTCTGCCGTTAGCGCCGGCACCGTCGCCCCGTTATCCAGCGTGACTGCCGGCAGGTCAGTGAAGGCCGCCGTCCCGTCATAGGTCTTGGTCAGCGCGCTGATCATCACGTGAAGCGCAGTCGTCGGTGTCGCCGGCTGGTCACTGATCGTGAAGGTCCCGCCGGCCACGGTGACGTCGTAGTTCGGGTTGCTCCCCGCCGTCACGGTGATCGCGTAGTCGCCAGCGGTTTCACCGGCGTCACGGGCCACGGTGTAATCAAGGGTCTCGCCGTTGACTGCGCCGTCGACCGTCGCCGTCAGCGTTGGCTCGGCGGCGCCTTCGACCTTCCCTGCCGCGTCGGCAGTGATCGTCGCCTGGGCCTTGTCGATCACGACTTGGCCCGCGGTCACGTCGGCCAGGGCCAAGGTCGTATTGGCGTTCGCCGCGACGAGCTTGTCCACACCCGCTTGGCTCAGCGTGACGGTGTAGCTGCCCGCATTCGCCTCAACGGCGGAAAAGTCGAAATCGTCTGCCGTTAGCGCCGGCACGGTCGCCCCGTTATCCAGGGTGACTGTCGGCAGGTCAGTGAACGCCGGCGTCCCGTCATAGGTCTTGGTCAGCCCACCGACCGTCGCGTGAAGCGCAATCGTCGGCGTTGCCGGCTGTTCACTGATGGTGAACGTCCCGCCGGCCACAGTGACGGCGTAGTTCGGGTTGGTCCCTGCCGTCACGGTGATCGCGTAGTCGCCGGCCGTTTCACCGGCGTCACGGGTCACGGTGTAGTCCAGGGTCTCCCCGTTGACCGCGCCGTCGACCGTCGCGGTCAGCGTTGGCTCGGCATCGCCTTCGACCTTATTCGCATCATCTGCGGTGATCGTCGCTTGCGCCTTGTCGATCACGACTTGCCCGGCAGTGACGTCAGCCATGGCTAAGGTCGTGTTGGCGTTGGCCGCGACGAGCTTATCCACACCACTTTGGCTCAGCGTGACGACGTAGCTGCCCGCATTCGCCTCAACGGCGGAAAAGTCGAAATCATCCACGGTCAACGTCGGTACCGTCGCCCCGTTATCCAGCGTGACTGCCGGCAGGTCAGTGAAGGCCGGCGTCCCGTCATAGGTCTTGGTCAGGCCACTGACCGTCGCGTGAAGCACAGTCGCCGGTTGCGCCGTGATGGTGAAGGTCCCGCCGGCTACGGTGACGTCGTAGTTCGGGTTGGCGCCTGCCGTCACGGTGATCGCATAGTCACCAGCGGTTTCGCCGGCGTCACGGGTCACGGCGTAGTCCAGGGTCTCCCCGTTGACCGCGCCGTCGACCGTCGCGGTCAGGGCGGGCTCGGCGTCACCTTCGACCTTGTTCGCGTCATCTGCGGTGATCGTCGCTTCCGCCTTGTCGATCACGACTTGGCCAGCGGTGACGTCGGCCAGGGCCAAGGTCGTGCTGGCGTTGGCCGCCACGATCTTGGCCACGCCCGCTTGGTTGAGCGTCACAGTGTAGGTCCCAGCATCCGCCTGGACCCCGCTGAAGTCGAAGTCATCTATGGTCAGCGTCGGCACCATCGCCCCGTTATCCAGGGTGACTGCCGGCAGGTCAGTGAAGGCCGGCGTCCCGTCATAGGTTTTGTGCAGCCCACCGACCGTCGCCGTCAGGGCCGTCGTGGTCACGACTGGCCGCGGCTTGATCGTTAGCGTGCCCGGCGTGACCTGGATCGCATAGTTCAGGTTGTCACCGAGCGTCACATTGATGGCGTGGGCGCCCAGCCTGTCGCCAGGGTCGCGGGTGAGCGTGTAGTCGAGCGTCTCGCCGGCAACGGTCCCGGTGACGGTCGCCGTCAACACAGGATCAGGGTCACCATCGATTTTGACCAGGTCATCCACCGTGATGGTTGCCTGCGCCTGCTCGATGATCGCCCGACCGGCGCTCACGTCGTCTGCGGTCAGCGCCAGACTTGGATCGGCCGCCGCAAGCTTATCCAGCCCGCTTTGGCTCAGCGTCAGCTGGTAGCGCCCAGCCCCGGCGCCCACGGCGTCGAAGTTAAAATCAGCCACCGTCAGGACCGGCACCGTCGCGCCGTTGGTCAGGGTCACTTCCGGCAGGTCACTGAACGCCGTCGTGCCGTCGTAGACCTTGCGGATCTCACCGATCGTGGCCTTGAAGGCCGGTGCCGTGATGGTAAAGGTCCCGCCGGCCACGGTCACATCGTAGTTCGGGTTGGCCCCCGCCGTCACGGTGATCGCGTAGTCGCCAGCGGTTTCACCGGCATCACGGGCCACGGTGTAGTCCAGGGTCTCCCCGTTGACCGCGCCGTCGACCGTTGCGGTCAGCGTTGGCTCAGTGTCACCTTCGACCTTATTCGCATCATCTGCGGTAATCGTCGCCTGGGCCTTATCGATCACGACTTGGCCCGCCGTGACATCGGTCAGGGCCAGCGTCGTGTCGGTGTTCGCCGCGACGATCTTGTCCACGCCAGATTGGCTGAGCGTGACGGTGTAGGTCCCCGCATCCGCCTGGACCTCACTGAAGTCGAAATCATCCACGGTCAACGTCGGCACCGTTGCCCCGTTGTCTAGGGTGACTGCCGGCAGGTCAGTGAAGGCTGCCGTGCCGTCGTAGGTCTTGCGCAGCTCGCCGACCGTTGCGTGAAGCGCAGTCGTCGCCTGCGCCGTGATGGTGAAAGTCCCGCCGGCTACGGTGACGTCGTAGTTCGGGTTGCTCCCCGCCGTCACAGTGATCGCGTAGTCGCCAGCGGTTTCACCAGCGTCACGCGCTACGGTGTAGTTGAGCGTCTCGCCGTTGACGGCCCCGTCGACCGTGGCAGTCAGCGTTGGCTCAGCGTCGCCTTCGATCTTATTCGCATCATCTGCGGTGATCGTTGCCTGAGCCTTATCGATCACGACCTGGCCCGCCGTGACGTCGGTCAGGGCCAAGGTCGTGTCGGTGTTCGCGGCAACGATCTTGTCCACGCCAGATTGGTTAAGCGTGACGGTGTAGGTCCCGGCATCCGCCTGGACCTCGCTGAAATCGAAGTCATCCGCAGTCAACGTCGGTACGGTCGCCCCGTGGTCCAGGATCACTGCCGGCACATCTGTAAAGTCTACATTCCCGTCGTAGGTCTTGGTCAGTCCTGCGACCATCGCATGAAGTACGGTTGTCGGTGTTACCGGCTGTTCATTGATCGTGAACGTCCCACCAGCCACGGTGACGGCGTAGTTCGGGTTGGCCCCCGCCGTCACGGTGATCGCGTAGTCGCCGGCCGTTTCGCCCGCGTCACGCGCCACGGTGTAGTCCAGGGTCTCCCCGTTGACCGCCCCGTCGACAGTTGCCGTCAGGGCAGGTTCGGCGTCGCCTTCGACCTTATTCGCATCATTTGCGGTGATCGTCGCCTGCGCCTTGTCGATCACGACTTGGCCTGCGGTGACATCGGCCAAGACCAAGGTTGTGTTGGCATTCGCCGCGACGAGCTTGTCCACGCCCGCTTGGTTGAGCGTGACGGTATAGTTGCCGGCGTCTGCTAGCACGGCAGAGACGTCAAAATCGGCTGCGGTCAACGTCGGTACCGTTGCCCCATTGTCTAGGGTGACTGCCGGCAGGTCAGCGAAGTCCGTCGTGCCGTCATAGGTCTTGCGCAAATCACCGACGGTCGCCTTCAACGCCGTCTTCGGCGCTACTGGCTTAGCGGTGATTGTGAAGGTTTCACCTGTCACCTTGACGTCATAGTTCGGGTTAGTCCCCGCCGTCACAGTGATCGCGTAGTCGCCGGCGGTTTCGCCCGCATCACGCGCCACCGTGTAGTTGAGTGTCTCGCCGTTGACTGCCCCTTCAACCGTCGCGGTTAGCGCTGGGTCGGCGTCGCCTTCGACCTTATTTGCCGCATCTGCGGTGATCGTCGCTTCCGCCTTGTCGATCACGACTTGGCCCGCTTTAACATCTGTGAGTGCCAGCGTCGTGTCCGTGTTCGCGGCAACGATCTTGTCCACGCCGCTTTGCGTCAACGTCACCGTGTAGTTACCAGCATTCGCCTGGACCTTACTGAAGTCGAAATCGGTCGCCGTTAGCGTCGGTACAGTCGCCCCGTTGTCCAGGGTCACCTCTGGCAGGTCGGTGAAGGTCGTGTTGCCATCGTAAGTCTTGTGCAGACCGCCGACGGTCGCGTGCAAGGCAGTGGCCGGTGTGGTCGTCCCGCCTTTAGCCGTGATGATCGCGTAGCCCGCGGTGATCTGGTCGTCTGGCAGTGAGGTACTGCTCCCGTAACGGGCCTTGATCGCCGCGATCCCCTGATTGCTCAGGGTGATCGCGTAGCGGCCCGGTGCGGCCTGGACCTGATCCCAGTTAAAATCATCGGTGGTCAAGTCGGTGATCACGTCACCGTTGCTCATGGTGACCGTCGGGACGGTTGTGAAGATCTTGTAACCGTCTTCTTCCTTCGTCACGTTGCCCACCTGCGCGGACATGACGTGCCCGGTGACCGTCAGTGTGCCGGTCTTGGCGTCGATCTTGAAGTTTTTCTCATTCTTGTCATAGATCACTTCAAGCGTAGTCGTGCCGAAGTTCCCTTCAGCGATCTCCCGCGTCGTCTGGATCGTGTATGCCGGCGCTGTCATCCCCGGCAGCAGGCCGTCCACCGTTGCCGTGTAGGCCGGCTTCGGGGTGCCGACTTCCCAAGTCAGATTATCAGGCGTGATCGTGATCGGCCGCTTGGTGATCGTCACTCTGCCACTTGCCTTCTTGATGCCATCGGTGCAATCCGGGTTGGCCGCCAGCACCTTGGCTTCACCGGCTGGCGACAACGCGATATCGTAGCTGCCTGCGTCCGCACCAACTGCGCTGAAGTCGATGTCGTCCGGCGTCAACGTCGGCACATTGGGGTTAGAAATACCGGTGATCTTCGCAATCTGGATGTCCGCAAAATCCGGCGTGCCATCGTACACCTTCGTATTGACCGTCGTGCCCAAGCTGACGGTCATCGGTGTCGGGATCCCACCGGCATGCACAGTCTGCGCCGGCTGGCTAAGGACCGCTTCGGACACCGCCATCGTGCCAAGCGCTAACGTGGCCACGGAGAGGCTGCTGACGAGCCAGCGCTTCTTGGCTTTGTACAGCCGCTTGTGCTCGCTTTGCCGATACGCCATTTCCACCTCATGAAATAAGTACTTTTGCATCTTGCTCCTCCATTTCGACCAAATATTTGGGGTACTCAACCAAACCGTCCTGACGGATCAGGACGACTTGATGAATACCCCACAATATTCAGTGATGTCACCCCAGTTCAGGGATGCGCATATTTTTCCGCTTATTCCTCACGCCGCCGCTTGACCATCGCCCCCGCGAGTCCAAGCATGCCGATCAGGCTGAGCCCGGTCGCAGCAAGCAGTTGATTTTTCTCGTCGCCCGTTTGCGGCAGTTGCCCCACTGCCGGTGTGTCGGTCGTCGTGTCGTCGACGCGTGAGTCGAGTGGCTGAAGTGCTGGCCCCTGCGGTTCATTCGGATCGACTGTCGTTTGAGGCGTCTTCGGCCCCTTCGGATCGGTCGGGCCGGTCGGGTCCGTCACTCGGACGTAGATGACCGTCTCTTCCATATCTGCACTTGCCGCGTTCAGCCCTGTGACCGCCGCGATCGCCTGAGGCGTCGCTGTGTATCCCGTCAACTTCGGGCTGGTCTTGGCGTCAAAAGTCGTATCCTGGTCCACGGCGACCCAGTCGGTGAAGACCGTCGCGCCAGTGACCTTGTCGACCGTCGCCGTACGGGTGAAGGTCACTTGATCGACCACATCCGCATGCGCCTGCGTCTGATCCTGGTAGAAATAGTGGATCGTCTGCGTGATCACCCGCTGTAGGCCATCGATTCCGGTCTCCGCCGGCCACTTCGGCCCGTCCGGATTATCCATGTCGATTGCTTGCCCCGGCTTCCCTGGCTGCGCTGGGGTGGCCGTGACCATCCCGTGCTTCAGGTGCACGCCGTAAGTCTGGTGATGCGTAGAGTCGGTGTCGAACACGATGCCCGTCGTCGGATAACCATCCGACACCAGCTCGAAGCCGAGTCGCAGGTACATCGCGATGTCGGAATCGGTCCGGTACAGGCTCGTCGTGCCAGTCTCCCCGGTCGCGTACTTCGTCGCCAGCCACTGATGCGTCGTATCATCGAAGAAGACGACCCGCAGCTGTTGCTGGTCCGCCGTGTAGGTGACCACCAGGTTCATATCCCCAGTGTTCGCGTTCACGGTGTAGGCGTCCGTTGCGGTCAGATCCGGCGTGTAACCTGCCTGTTCAGGGCTGGTCAATGCGTCGAAGCTGTCCCCGTCTACTGCCACCCAGTCGGTGAAGTTGGTGACCTTACCGGTCACGTTGTCCACAGTTCCGGTGCGCTGGAAGACTTTGACATTGACCACGTCCGCAGCCACTTTGCCGCCCTTAGCGTAGACGTACTGAACGCGCTGGGTCACGGTGTGTTCGAGCTGGGCCTTCGCGGAGTCTGCCGGCCAGTCAGGTAACCCTGGCTTGATCGGCTCGCCCGGTGTGCCCGGCTCGTCTGGCGTGATCTCAGTCGTACTGTGCTTCAGGTGAACGGTGTAAGTCTGATCTGTCTTGGTATCCGTATCGAAGGTCACGACGTTGCCGATTGGCAGGTCGTCTCCGTCGATCAGGTAGCCGAGACTAAGCAGCCCGCCTTCGATCGCCTGGCGTACATTGGTGTAGTTGTGCGTCGTCTCACTGCCACCGGTCAAGGTGTCCGTGTGGACCGTCACACCACTCGCATCGTCATCAACGTAGTTGATCAAGATCCGCTGGCCGTCTGTCGTGTAGGTGACCACCAGGTTCATATCCCCAGTGTTCGCGTTCACGGTGTAGGCCTCCGTCGCGGTCAGATCCGGCGTGTAACCCGCCTGTTCAGGGCTGGTCAGCACGTCGAAGCTGTCCCCGTCTACTGCCACCCAGTCGGTGAAGTTGGTGACCTTACCGGTCACGTTGTCCACAGTTCCGGTGCGCTGGAAGGTCTTGGTCGTGATGATATCGTCGGCGACCTTACCCCCCTTGGCGTAGACGTACTGCACGCGCTGGGTCACGGTCCGCTCAAGCTGCGCCTTTGCGGAGTCTGCCGGCCAGTCAGGTAACCCTGGCTTGATCGGCTCGCCCGGTGTGCCCGGCTCGTCTGGCGTGATCGTGGTGACGCTATGCTTCAGGTGGATCGTGTAGGTTTGGTTCACCAGGTCATCAGTATCGAAGGTGATCACGTTGCCGGTCGGTAGGTCGTCCCCGTCGATCAGATAGCCTTGCGTGAGCAGGCCATGTTCAATCGCCCGACGCACGACGGTGTAGTCGAGTTGCGCTGCGCTACCGCCAGTCATGGTGTCGGTATGCACGGTCACGCCACCGGCGCTATCGTCGACGTAGGTGATCACGGCTTTTTGCTCATTCGCCTTGTAAGTCACGATGACCGCGATCGGCTGCCCGTCAGCCGTCGCCGGCGTCGCCGCCACAGTCGTCACATCAGCGGTGTAACCCACGATCGACGGCGTATCGACAGCGTTGAAGCTAACCGTGGTCGGTGTCCACTCGCTGTAATCGATCATATTGGTATACGCCATCGGCGCGTACCCAAGACGGGTGAAGGTGACGGTCTCGGTGTGTGTGTTCAACCGCCCCTCACCGTTCGGTGCCGGCGTGCCGTCGGTATTCCAGACGTTGGCACGGTCCCCATTCTCATATTGATACGTGATCGTCTCGGTCGGCTGGCTCATCAGCAACTGGTTAGGATTCGTCGCTGCGGCATCATAGATGCGCAGGATCCCCGGTTCAACGGTGAAGTGATAGTTCCGGTTCGCCGCACTCGTCATGTCGATAGGTGCCAGGGTGATGTCATAGTCCCCAACATCGACGAACGCGCTCAGGTCGCCGATCGTCAGAACTGGGGTGATCCCCAGCGTCGGTACGTCGAAACAATTGATATAGCTATCGATCTTCGCCTGCTCGTCTGCCGTCGCCTGAGGGAACGCCTGGCCGTCATACATCTTCTGGAGGTATGCCAGCGTAACGGACACTTCTGCCGGGGTGACGGTGAAGTGGCCAACGCCAATCGAAGCCGTCGTGAGGTAATACGACGGGTTCGCCTCCTGTAGTTTTTGTAAGCCGGCGGCGGACAGCTTGATGTCATAGGTGCCGACTTCTTGTGAGACGGCACTCAGGTCAAAATCGTCCTCAGTCAGTGCCGGAATCTGGAGCGCCGGATCGGCAGACGTCAGGGTGAACGTCGTCGGATCCTGCGACGAATCGTTGTCATAGACCTTCTCGAAGCCGCTGATCTGCACACTCGCCTCGGCCACGTTCTTCTGATAGTAAACCGTGAGCTTGAGCTCGTTAGCGCCGTTGTAATCGGAGCCGATCGTCAGTGCCCCGATCGTTGTGGCGGTATCCCCAGGTTGGGTATCCCCGGTGACCGCCACCGCCGTGTAACCGCTGATGGTCGGGACCGTGATCGCCGCGAGGGTATCGCTTTCGCCCGCATCAAGGTACGCTGCACTCAACGGATCGCTGGTATCAGCGATCCCGTCGCCGTTCGTGTCGTAACCGAGGTCCGTCTGTGTCGCCTCATCGAACAGAGAGACCACGTGCCAGGTCACCCCAGACTTATCCGCATCCGTAACGCGGTCGGCCGGGTCTGGCAGATCCGCCTGAAGCAGTGGGGCCTGCAGTTCGGTCTCCGTCCCCTGTTCGAGAAGTTGAACCTCACGACTGACCGAGAACCCGAGTTCAGTCGCGGTCACTTTGTGCTTTAGGTGGATCACGATGGATTGGTCGGTCTCGGTGCCAGTGACGAGTTTGCGCGTGATTGGGTCGAGCTCTTCGGTCGTCGTGTAGATCCCGGTCAACGTGGTGTGATCGGCATTCGTCCCCAAGCCTTGCGCGCCTTGCGACTGGTCCTCTTCTCCGACCCATTCGTACCCAGCGCTGGCAAAGTCCCACAAGGTGTCGTCAGCGTCAGCGTCCGTCTTACCACTCATGGTCTCAGCAAAGGCAGATAAGTCCTGTGGATCTGTTGCGTCGTCATCCACATACGTAACATTGATCTTCTGAGTGTTCGGGGTGTAGTAGTACTTGACAATCGTGCTCCCATTGGCCTTGAACTTCCAGTCGGTGTCGCCGGTCTCGCTCCCAGACAGGAAATAACCAGGAATATCCACTTCTTCCCGCGGGATCGGGTCGCCAGGCGCCCCTTGAAGCAGGAACGTGCCTTTCTCGTCGATCATCGGTGTGGTCGTCTCCCCGTTCACATCAGTGAACGGCTCGCCTCCCTGCAGACCGACGCCAACTGGCAAACCGGTTTCGCTACTTAGGTAATGAAACTTGGCCCCCTGGGCTTCGATCTCGATCTGCTGAACGATAAAGCCCATGGTATCCCGGCCGGAACCCGCCTTATTAAAAAGCTTAAACGTAGCAGTCACCGAACCCGCTGTGTCTCCCGCTTGCACATTCACATCTGCGGAGATAGCATTAATCCAGCCCTCGGCAGGCGCTACCACCTTGATGTTTAGTGGCGTATCTGGCCCGCCATCAACAGAGGCTGTCCCCGTGATAGAATCACCAGTATCTGGAAAAGACCCCTGACCAATCATGACATTTAGCTCAGCCCCGTCAGGGATTTGGTAACCTTTAGCAATATTCGATTGGATGGTCAAAACTGAGGTACTGTTGGTGCTACCTGTGGCAGCCCCTGAATCATTGATCGTGACGCGAGAAAGCGGCGCATTAGGGTCACGAACGACCACGAACACAGATACACTATTCCAACTACCCGCTTTTACCCCTGGCAAGCCAACTGCTACTCTATGCTTTCCTCCCGCTAACTGTCGCGCCAGATCAAGGTCATTAACGTACGCCAAGAAGGCATTGTTATTCGCATTTCCCGCAGCCATAACCGGGAGTTGATAGCCACCAAACCCAGCAGAAGAGATCTTTGAATGGTCGCTGTCAGCCGTATATCCCGCAAAATATCGTCCTGGATTAATTGTAAAGTCATCCCAGTAGAGTTGTAGCTGACCACCATTCACCAGATTCGCCTGTGTAGCTGAATCACCAGCTTCTGCCTGAGCCACAAAATATGCCGCCACAATGTTGTCTGGGTCAATACCCGTCAAGTCAATATCCGCGACTGTCATTTTCCCATCAGCGAAATCTCTTTGTGATGCCGCGATCACCCGATAGTGCCCCTGCTCATCAAAGATATTCGTCCCCACATGCGTCGCCGCCTGATCATTCGGGTCTACAATTTCCCGGAACGCCCCGATCAGGCCCTGATCCTTCAGTGCCTGCACGGCGGCCTGGTAGCTAGACTCGCTGGACGCCGTGATGATCAGATCCCCATAGTCATCGACGATGGCGGACACGTTATCCGGCAGCGCGGCTTGAGCCAGCGCATCTTCGGCGGTCTGCTTGGCGCCGAGCTTGTAGCCGTACTTGTCCTTGTCCAGCATCGACGCCGCTTGGGTCAGTTCCTGGTTCATCGTGTTGAGGAGCTTGGCGGCCTGAGTCAGCTTCGCCAGCGCCTGTTCGACGTCGGTGACGGACAGCGCCTCAGCTTCCACCGTCAGGTCAGCAATGGCTGCCGCTTCCGTAGTCATGTGCTGTTCAAGGGCCTTCATCGCCGCGTTGTTGACGATGTTGTCGGTCTCGTCGGCTGCGGCCAGCGCGTCGTCTTGGGCCACGAAGACCTTGATCTGCGCCAGCGTCTTGGCGGCACCCTCGGCCAGGTTCTGGGCCGTCGCGCTGCTGTAGCGGTTGGTGGCCGCGACAGGTACCGGCGTCGTCTCGGTCTCAGTCGCAGCGATCGTCGCGGCGTCTTCGGTCGTTGCCGTGTCCGCAGTCGTCTGGGCAGCCTGTGTGGTCACTTCGGCCTCAGTTGCTGAGGTCTTGGTCTCTGCGGACTGCGCTGCGGTCACAATCAGGTGCCCCGCGGCCACATTGGCCGCCGTCACCCGGTAACTCGGGTTCGCGTCTTGCAGCGCGCGCAGGCCCTTAGCGCTCAAGGTCACGGCGTAGGTGCCCGATTCGCTCGATAAGTTTGCGACGTCAAAATCCGCCGCGGTCCATGCTGGTGCGACGAGGCCCTGGGTCAGGGTCACCGAATAGACCCGCGCTTCTTCGACCTGGTCACTAGTGACTGTCTGGTCTTGCAGGGTGACGCCGGTGCCGATGATCGCCGCGACAGAGGCAGTCGCGGTCGTCGGATCGGTGATCTCGGTCGCTTCAGCCGCATCAGCCGTCGCCGTCTTGCCCGCCGCACTGGCGGTAGCGCCAGTCGCGGCCGGTTCGGCCGTTGGAGTCGTCTGCGCACTTGCGGTGGTCGCCGCGGCCTGCTTGCTGCTCTGGAGCACCACGCCGCCTTGCGTCGTGGTCTCCGTCGTCGCCGCTTGGTCGGCCACTACGGCAGTCGCGCCATCGGCTTCATCGGCATGGACTTCTTGCAACTGATTCGTCAACATCATGCCGGCATACAGCAAAGAGAGCCCGGCGGTCATCCAGAGCTTGCCCTTCTTGTACATCTTGTAGTGGCGCTTTTCTTCAGCTGTGTCGCGTAGAAGCCGCGACCCCTTACTGCATCGATACATTCCGATTCCTCCTCATGAACGCCCCTGATCCTCGTGGTCAGGTCATGCTTCGTCTCGCCCGAACGCGGCCCGTGCCCGGCACTTACCGAGGCATTGACCGGCGATCAAGCTGCACGCGGCAGCCTGACGACGTTAGGCTATGTGACTATCTTACCGGGCCCGGTCGCTGGGTTGCGAAAACCGGTCAAATCAGGGACTCGCCATCACGTTCACTGCTGCCCAAGATGCGCCAAACGGCCACCGGACAGCGCCTACGCAGCAGACGTTGCCCGGTGGCCGTAAGTAGTTAGTTCATGGGGGTCACTGATTCGGGATTTATATTATCATGTGAATCTTCGCATTTTATGTCACATTTCAATAAAAACGAATTAAAAAACGCATTATATCGTTAACCGTCGCCACTAGTTCACCCCTCACGCCACGTCCTGCCAGAACAGCCGCACGCGGGTGGCGATCCGCAACGCCATGGACGCGGGGAACAGCGCGCACAGCGCATTCTCCAGATCCGTGTCGTTCAGCCGGACCTCCGCTTCCTGCACGCTCATGCTCTCGCGGACCACCGCCTGGCTGAGCCGGAAGCCGATGGCGGTGGACGGCGTGCGCCGCTCCATGATCCACGCAGTCGCCTGCTGAATATTCGCCTGCACACCGGAGCGCAGTGCGCTCTGCAGCAAACCCATGTAGACGGCGTCGAGGTCTTCTGGCGTCAGACCGTTGATCGTCGCGCTGCGGGTGCGCTCGGTGCGGATCAGCCGGTCGAACAGGAAGGCCGCGACCTTGAAGTCCAGCCCCGGCAGCAGCCGGATCACCAGCCGGTACTCGAAGGCGTTCCAACTGTCATAGGCGGTCAGGTCAGCGTACAGCGCCGCGATCGCCTTGGCCTCGGCCAGCGGCGCATCGCTCGCGTGTAGCCACGTGATCTCCACCAGCGTTGCGAGCTGCGCGAAGCCGACGTTACCGGTGGCGGCGGCCTGAGTCTTCAGGCTGGCGATCTGCGTCTGCAGGTACTGCAACTCGATGGCCGTCGTCGGTGGCGTATCGACCAGCGCGAACGTCTCCCGCGCGGCGGCGGCGAGTGGCAGCTCGGTCGCCTCTAGGGCCGTGACAAGGTCAGCCCCGTCGATGCGCAGGTAGTCGAAGGCTGCCATCAACACGGTCAGCTTCGCGTCCGCCCCTTCGCTGAAGAAGCGGTAGAACGCGGACTTGGACACGTAGAGCGCCTTGCGCAGCGCGTCGCCGCGCTCCCGCTTGGCCTGCCGGTAGCGGCTGACCAGCGCACCGAAGTTCTCAAGCGGCGCCGCCAGCGGCATCGGCACCCCGCTGGGCACCGCCGGGGTCGACAGGTGCCGGACTCGAGACAGCCGCTCAACTTGGGCCCAGAGCCGGGTGAAGACGCTCGCGAACGGGCAGTCCTGGTCCGGCCAGATCCGCAGCAAGACGGTCTGGAGCGTCCGGTACTGCCCCTCAGCCTTGGCGGCGCCGACCAGGAGCGCCTGTTCGACGATGTGGGCGAAGCGCAGGTAGAGCTGGTACTTCATGCGGTCCGCCTGCGTCTTGCGCGCCTGCATCCAGCCGATCACCAGCCCGACATGTGCCGACTGCCGCGTCGCGATCACGTTGCTCAGCATCGCCATGTAGTCATCATCGACCGCCTCCGCCGCGACTGCCGAGACCACCGGCATCGTCGCACCGAAGAAGCGTACGGCCAGCCGCTTGAGCTGCGTGTAGGCGAGGAAGCTGATGCACGGCAAGATCAGCTGGTACTCGAAGCCGGTCCAGGCCGTGTAGGTCGTCAGCGCCCCGTACAAGTCGAGCGCGCGGCGTTCGGCCGCGCTGACGTCGCCCGTCAGTTTGGCCTCCATCAGCTCCGCGTACTGCGCCTGTAAGTCATCACCGGGCAGGCCGGAGCGCGTCGCGACCGCCCGCAGTCGCTGGCTGTGGGCGCTCATCGCGCTCGGCGGCACCTGTCGCCTCACGATCGCGTTGATCAGCTCTTGCGTCGCCGATAGCGTCGTCTGCGTCGTCAGCAGGTCGTCGGCCAGGTACGGGTCGATGTCACTCATCTCCAGGCGCAGCGCCGTCATCAGGTTCATCAAGACATGGATCTTGAGCTCTGCTTGCCCCTCACGCAGCCGCTTGTACGTCGAGCTCGAGAGCCCGGCCGACCGCCCCAGGGCCTGGATCGAGACGTGCTTCATCCGGCGGGTCTGGTCGATAAAATCGATCAAGGCGACTTCTGTCATCGGCTCACCCCCCGTGGAGCCCAGTCCGCGTCACGCTGGCTCAGGTCCGGCCGCCACCGCTGCCCGGCGCGCAGCCACTGGCAGTTGCTCTGCACGTGGATCGTCTGGGTCACCGGGTCAGCGACCGTCACGACGATCAGCGCGTGGTCGTATTGGGTCTGCGTCACGGTGCGGCCTTGCGCGTCCGTCCAGGTCGTCTGCGACTGGCGGGTGAAACCACCAAGGTCGATCAGCGGGTCTTCCATCGTTGCCTCCTGCGGGTCTGTACCCAAAAAAGTCCGCTCGTCACCTCGATATGGGTCCTCGAAGGGGCGAGCGGGCGTCTGCACACGCCCCCACTCAGGCATGGTGTCGCTGGCGCGTCTCGGTGCGGACCGAGGCGCAGTGGTGGGCGATGTATTGTCCCAGGTCGTCTTGCAACGTCCCGGTGACAATGTCGACAGCGGCGGGCACGGCGGGCTGACACGCCGCCGCGAGCTCGCGGGCGATCTGGGTGTCGAACACCACCGGATCACCGCGGTACGCCGCCATCACCGCCAAGCACACCGTGTCGTCTGGCGTCAGGCGCACCGGCACCGCCCAGTACGCGGTGATCCCCGCCACCTGCGCGACACACGCCGCCAGCGCGGCGCTGACCCCCGTCAGGTCGAAGGCCTCCGGCAGCAGTGCGACCGCACTCAGTTCGGGATCGATCACCGGCATCACCCGGTTGATATAGCGCCAGTACGCCAGCGTGACGGGCATCGAGCTCGTCCCCGGATCCAGCAGGGCCCCGGCTAGTGCGTACTGCTCACTGGCCGTCATCACCGTGCTCATCTCGAGTGCTTGTGGCGTCATCGGCCAGGTGGTCCCGGCCGCCGTGGCGATAAACGCGGCGCATGCCGCCGCCGTGGTGAACGCCGGGACATAGGCCTGTCCGTCTGCAAGGTAGGTCGTCTTGGCCAGCCGCTGCTTGCCCGGGCCCTCAAGCGCCGGGACAAACACGGTCAACTTCAGCAGGCGCGCGGCGAAGCGCCGCTCGACCATCATGTCTTGTGGGTGCGCGATGAACTGCGCGAGCTGATCGGCAAAATTCGTCGGCACCGGCTGCGGGCTCACTGCCGGGTGCTCCCCGGGCTGGACCAGCCGCAGCTGCGGTGCGGCGATCTGACCGCTGTAATTATTCGTCATCTCTGTTTTCCTCCGACCGGCTGAACGTGTGCGACTTTCCCCAAAGTCAACACACTGTGGTCTTAAGGCGTGGCGAGATGCTCACACGTGGCGCACTTGACACTCCGTCAATGACGCCACGCTTCTCACGGTGACGTCTGATGAAGTCATCTTAGCATGTTGGTTAATGGAATTAACCGCCTCTGTTTCTGCGTTTTTTGCCCGTCGATCAAAAAACCGAGAAGCCCCCGACCGGCACCGGTCACTGGCCCCTGCACCCGGTCCACTCATCGCTCTCCAACAACCCAGCGTTCTGCGCTGCCACCGTCAGCGCTACATTAAGCACCTGCACCGTCTCCGTCCCAATCGATTCATCGTCTTCATTCGATCCAGCGCCCTTAAGATGTCTACAGATTACTTGTGATCGCCCGCAGCTCCCCTCGCAAGTCGTTTTGTTTGCCCCAAAAACCGATTCGCAGTAGACTGCAGATAATCCAAGGGGAGCTCGCCTGGTGATCGCGTCAGCGCAACGCGGTCGTTCACCGACGGGTAGCCGAAATCATCCAGGGGATATTGCTTCCTCAGTAGGCTAGGCCCGGAGTATCGATACGGTGAGGCGTGATGAGTATGCTCACGTTAGCTGGTCTAAGTCGGATGACACCACCGGGCACAAGGCAAGACGGTGGTGATCGGTGCAACTGCACGCTGCCACGCCAGACGGTCTGAATCTGGCGGGATAATCAAGACGGTGACGCAGACTGACCGCGTCACCACCCGGCTGGTCGATGGCAGACCGTTCACCCCCGGCCGGGCGCCCCCGCGGGACAGCCGCGGTAGTCAGCCAAAGGCGTCCTCAGGTGCCCTGAGGGCGGCTTTGGTGTGTCTGAAACCAGAGCGGAGGACTCGCGGACTTAGCGGGACGACTAGCCTAGCTCAGTGCGTTGAGCCCGCACTTAGGCTCGACGTACTGTGCGTAGCTAGACGCGCCCGCGTTGCGAGTCCGCAGCTCGACGTCACCAGAGCGGCGCAAGGCCGCCCTTAGCGGGACGGCTAGCCTAGCCGGGCGCCTTGGACCGCTCCTGGGTCCAAGGTGTCCTGCGGCGTGAGGCGAAGCCGAACGGAAGCAAGATGCGCCCGCGTTGGCCTTGCAGAGCTCGACGACGATCGGGAAGTAGTAAGCAAGCACCCAACCATTGGTGAGTTCCCGCCCAACGTCAGCCCCAAAGCCACAATGTTGTGCGCATCTCCCGGGCTTCTTAGCAGGACGGCTCACCTTTCTGCCTTTTTTCAGGGGCCGATGACATGACCGCCTTAAAAAGGCTGTCTGACGAGAAGCAAAAAGGACCAAGATCGGAAATTCTCCTAAGCGGATTTCCAGTCTTGGTTCCTTTTTTCAGGGTTGTGTCACATCCCCTTGCCCCGCACACTTACGCTTCGCGTTGCTTCAATACCGTCAACTGCGGGAAGATCCCCAGGTCGACGGGTTCGCCGAAGGTCGCTGCAGGGGCCATCGCGGTGACGCGCACCGGGCTTTTGGTCAGCGGCTTGAGCAGCTTCAGCTCGCGCTGGAAGTCTTGGGCCTCTTTTTTGGTCGGCACTTGATTGCGGTAACGACTAATCATAATTGATCTTCCTTCCCAAGAACCCGGTCGCCTGGTACACCGGGGTGATCTGTCCGCTGATGGTCTGCCCGAGCGGATCGGCGGTCGTGCCGATCAGAACGTCTTGATCTGCGGCCAGCAGGCCTCGGCAGGCCACGACCAACGCGCGGGCACACTTGCGGTCGAACTCGGCCGGGGTCCCGGTGTAATCGGCAATGATCGCGAGCGCCAGCGGGCCGTTGGTGGTCTCACGCACATTCGTCGTCCAGAGCTGCTTGACGCCGTGCAGTCGCTTGGCGGCACGGGTCAGCGCGCGGGACAAGACCAGCTTGTCGATGGTCAGCGCCTCGATGCTGACGCGCTCGACCTCGGCTTCCATCACCGGCACGACGCGCGTGATGTAGTCCCAGTAGTCGAGCGTCAGCGGGAACGACTGGCGACCGGGGTTGACCAGCAGACCGTGCACGCCGAGGCGCCGGACCTCCTGCATCAGCTCGGCGGTCGCGAATGCGAAATTGCGCATGTCGAGGTTCGCGCCCATGTGCTGCGTGAAGTGTTGCCGCGTCGCCGCGTCGGTGAACACCGGGATATACTGCTGCCCGTCGGCCAGATAGGTGGTGACGCCGAGGCGCATGGTCATCGTCGGCTTGACGTCATCGCGTTGCACCTGACCCGTCGTGGCCACTTTGACCAGCGCCTCGAACTGCGCGGTCTGCAGCATGCTGGCAAACCGTCGCGCCGTGTCTTCGTTCAGCGGATCGCCGATGAAGCGATTCAGCTGAATCGCCATGGCCCCGCCTTGCAACGTCGGCGGCGTCGGTACGACACTCGGCGACGTGACCGCAGTCATCTCTTGTGGGTCTATCATCAGGACACCCCTTCTTTCATGCGCCTGCGCGTGGTCAGCCGTTCAGCTTGCCGATGGCATCCAGCAGCTGGTTGCCGCTGCGGACCAGGTCCTTGACCTTACTCGTCTCGCCTTGGTCCACGGAGTCTTCGATCGCCTAAGCGACTTGCTTCATGTTAGCGGTCAGCATTTTCATCGGGGTCAGGTTGATCAGTGATTCGATCTGTTCGTAGTTCATGTGAGTTCCTCCTTAGTCAGTGCGTCATCAGGGCCAGTGCCTGCATGAACGCGCGCATGTTCGTCATCAGGGTCGCGACCTGTTCTGTTTTCAACAAGTCGGCCTCCACGTTGTGGTCGAGCAACATCGCCTGCTGGTGTAGCGCCTTGGCCATCAGCAAAACGATCGCCTGGTCCGCCGGGCGGTGCGCGGCGGGCACTTCTGGGGTGGTCGACGCGGTGTCGACCTTGCCGTCGCGACCGGCAGGCGCGGCCTTCGCAGGCGCTGGGGCGGCCGGGACTTCTGGGGTGGCCAGCGACTCCAGCGGCATCATCGCGTACACCGCGGTGCGCGTCGACGGCGCGGCCGGCACGAAGTGGGCCGGGTCGGTGATCAGCTCGTAACCGCTGGCGGTCTTGAGGTAGTAGCGCTTCTCGTCGCTGCGGTGCGGGAGCTGCAGTGGGACCAGCTCGCCGGGCGCGTCTGGGTCCGCCTGCAACTTCAGTTCCTGCGGCTTGCGCCCGTCTTCGAGCACCATGACCGACGCGAGCTTCGAGTAAGTCAGCGTCAGGGTCGGGGCCTCATCGGTCGGCATCACCCCGGTACTGGGGCGCGACTGGGCGATCAGGCGGAACCCGGCGAACGCTGGCACGTTCACGGTGTATTCACTGTCGATCGCGCCAAAAATACTGAGATCGTCATTCAACTTATGACCATCTTGATCCACGTAGCGCACGATCAGGCGGTTTTGTCTGACCATCGGCTGCGGCTTCGTCTCTTGCATGAGTGGACCTCCTTTACTTGGTGCACGGAATCGTAGGATCATGGGCGACATCTCATCTACGGATTAATGTGAGCTCGGCACGGGGCCGATGAACAAGGTCCATGTTACCCCGGCCGATGCGCTGCCACGCCAAACCCGTCAAAAACGGGAGAAATCCTCACCTGACGGTTTCGGCCCGACTGGCGCCCCGGTGCCCCCCTTGACGCCACCGTCAGGCTGGGTAAGATAGCCTCATGGTGCGTCCCCCAACGCACCTGCACAATACTTCGTCGGCACTCCTCCCACGGGTGTCGATCATAGCTTCCACCAGGACAAAGCCCACCATTGCCGGGCTTTGTTTTTTTTGCCAGAGCATAGGACTCGCGGGCTTAGCGGGACGGCTAGCCTCGCTCAGTGCGTTGAGCCCGCACTGAGGCTCGACGTGCTGAGCGTGGCTAGACGCACCCGCGTTGCGAGTTCGGCGCTCGACGGTGCCAGAGCGGCGCAAGGCCGCCCTTAGCGGAACGGCTAACCTAGCCGGGCGCCTTGGACCGTTCCTGGGTCCGAGGGGCCCGGCGTAGCTGACCCATGCCGCTATGTTTCATGTGTCCTGCGAAGTAAGGCGAAGCCGAACGGAAGCAAGACGCGCCCGCGTTGGCCTAGCGGCGCTCGACGATAACCAGCGCATAGGACTGCGGGCTTAGCGGGACGGCTAACCTCGCTCAGTGCGTTGAGCCCGCACTGAGGCTCGACGTGCTGAGCGTGGCTAGACGCGCCCGCGTTGCGAGTCCGGCGCTCGACGGTGCCAGAGCGGCGCAAGGCCGCCCTTAGCGGGACGGCTAGCCTAGCCGGGCGCTTTGGACCGCTCCTAGATCCGAGGGGTCTGGCGTCGCTGACCCGTGCCGCTATTCCTGCGGCGTGAGGCGAAGCCGAACCGAAGCAAGGCGCCCCCGCGTTGGCCTGATCGCGGCCGGCCAGTGTCTGCGTTTTTTGCTGATCGGTCAATAAACGCAGACACCGATGGGGTCAAAATCGGGACCATTAATCTGCAAAGACCAGGTATAATGGGAACAGACAACACGACACGGGAGCGGTGCAGATGAATTACAGTTTTCTCTTCGATAAGGACGACCAGCGCCACTACGCGATCTTGCGGTCGATCCTTCAGCGCGCGACGGTCGCGCTCGACAAGCGCACGCTGAGCGAGCAGTGGGACTTGACGGCGTATCAGATCAATAAGGCCTTCGAGATGATCAACCTCGACCTCAAGGCGCTCGACCCGCCGGTGCCGGCATATCTGGATGAAAGCACTCGCGGGTTTTGGCGCGCCAACAACATCACCACTTACACGCTACAGCAGCTGGCGCTGACGTATCTGCACCGCGCCAGCGCGTTTTTGGTGCTCGAATACCACTTCTTCTACAGCAACCAGATGACGCGGCGCGAGTATATCAAGCGCCAGTCGATCTCCACACCGGCCTTCTACAGCGTGGCCGCCAAGCTGAACACAGACCTGGAAGCAGCCGGCTTTTTCACCCCGACCGGCAGCGTCACCGATCCCGAGTTCACCACCCGCTTGAGCCTGTTCGAGCTCTACTACACGATGTACGCCGGGGTCGCCCCGGCGTTCCCCGAGCTCGACGCGCTGGTCGACCGCCTGTTCACGGCGATCGGGCCGCTGCTGGGCACGCTCAAGCCGACACAGACCACCAAGCTGCGCCTGTTCATGAAGCTGTGGCTCTTGCGGGTCCAGAATTCAGAGACCTTCCAAGCCCCGTTGCTGGACCCCACGCTGGTCACACCGACCGGCCAGACGCTGCAGCGGGCCTGCGGGGCCGTGCTGGCCAGCACCATCCCCGTCAGCGCGACGGAGCTGGATTACCTCTACTTGTTCCTGATCGCGCAGGGCTACCTGCCGCTGCCGGACGCGCCGTGCTTGGCCGCGGCCTTCCCCCAGGCGACCACCCTGACCGACTCACTGATGGCCGCGCTCAGCGAACAAGGCGGCCTGTTCGCCACGCAAGCGCTGGATCAGACCGAGCTGCGCGAGACCCTGTACCACCTGCACCTGCAGTTCACCACCTTCTTCATCGAGCCGACGACCTTCATCGACCCAGAGGCGGTGACCTTCTTCCGCGAGCTGTACCCCGGCTTCGACATCGTGCTCGTGCAGTTCATCCAGACGATCGGCCACACGACCGCCCTGCCCCTGACCACGACGATGGCGACGAACCTGTATTTCAGCTACATGTTCGCACTGATCTCGGCGATCCCGCCGCAGATGATGAACGACCAGGTCTACGTCTGTGTCGACTTCTCCCAGGGTCCGCTGTACACGGACTACATCATCACGACGCTCAACGCCTTCACCCAGGCCCACCTCGTGATCCAGACCACCGCCACGGCCAAAACGGACATCTATATCTCGGATTTTCGTGCAACCGGAGTCCGGGCCGCGCAGGTAATCTGGCAGAACCCGCCGACGCCGAACGACTGGTCCCAGCTCGCCGACATGATCCTGATGATCCGGCAGGCCAAGACCTCGCGCCTGTTCAAGAAAGAGGGTGCCCCCCATGACGCTTGACGGCCATAAGCTCCGCCAAGTCGGGACCACGACGGCGGTGATCGCCGGCTCCTTGATGGCGCTGCACTTCGCGACGCCAGGCGCCCCTGTCCACGCCGCGCCGCAGCCGGATGCCGTCGCCGCGGCGGCCACGCTGACGATCCAATACGTCAACGTGGCGGACAACAACGCACTGGTCGCCGTCAGCACGCTGACCGGTCAGATCGGCAACACCGGCACATTCGCCGTCGTCGCGCCGAATGGCTACGTCCGCAGCGCCGATCAGCCGATCGCGGTGTCCTACACCCTGACGGCGGCCGAGCAGACCCTGACGATCCGCGTGCAGCCCAAGGCGACCAGCGAGTCGAGCGCGACCCAGACCGGCCGCGCCACGCTGAACATCGTCGATGAGACTGGCGCCCTGCTGGCCCAGCAGCACTACACCGGCACCGTCGGTACGGCGATCGCCTTCAACGTTGGCAACGTCCTGCTCGCCTACACGACTGCCGGCTACCAGGTGCAGGCCAACGACACGCTGACCCCGGCGACCTTCACCGCCACCCCAGCGACCTTCACCATCCGCTTGGTCGCCCCGGCGGCCGCCAGCAGCACGCCCGCGACGGCCAGCAGCGCCAGTGCCGCATCGTCATCCGCGCCAGTCGCCAGCACGCCAGCGGCCCCGGCCGCCCCAGCGGCGCCGCCTGAACCCAGCGCGCCGGCCAAGGCTGCGCTGCCAGCGCTCACGCCGGCCCCCGAGGCGGATCCGCCGGTGGCGTTCGGCCAGACGCCGCTGCGCGCCTTGACCCAGACCATGCCGGCGACCAAGAAGCGCGCCAAGCACACGCCGACAGAGAAGCTGGCCCCGCGGGCGATCTTGAACCCGCAGATCGCCTTCGGGCTCGGCCCCGCCGACCCGACCGCGGCCACCCAGCTGGCCGAGTACTTCATCAGCCTAGCAGGAAAGATCAACTACGGCCTGCGCCGCGATTAGACGCCAAAAACACCGCACCGGTGCCCCTCAAATGAGGCGTCGGTGCGGTGTTGTCATGATCAACGGTCAGCGATCAGTCGATCTCGATCGTGTGGGGATTCTTCGGCTGCTCGGTCAGCTTCGGCAGGGTCACGGTCAGCACGCCGTCTGCGTATGCGGCCTTGATGTTGCCTTCATCGACGTTGGGCAGGCGGTAGCTGCGGCTCATCGCGCCGTAGTGCCGCTCGCTCATCAAGACGTTGCCTTGCTGATCGGCGTGGTCGGTAAAGTCGTCCTTCTTGACGCTGATGGACAGCACGTTGTCTTGGTAGTTCAGCTTGATCGCGTCCTTGGCGATCCCTGGCACGTCGACCTTGGCGACGTAGCTCGACTCGGTTTCCTTGATGTCGGTCTTGAGCACCTTGGCCTGGCTGTCCGGGGCAAAGAACTCATTGAAGCGCCGACCCATATCGAAGAACGGGTCTGCCAACCAGTCATTACGATTCATCAAATCATTCGCCATCATAAATTCCTCCCAAAAAATAGATTCAGCGTGCGAGACGCCTGACAGTGCGACAGGTTCGATCCACACTCATGCTAACAAGGTCCGGCGCCTGCGGGCAAGTTTGCCGCTCGCCCGGCGGTGACTCTTTCCTTGTTTACATAATACATGATAGTCACCTTTAGCACTCTTGTCAAGCGAGTGCTAAAGGTTTTTTTATCTCGACCGCCATGGCGGACTGTGGCGATCTGTGACGGCATAATGACCAAAAAACGGCGAAATGCCAACTTCGCACAAAGGGCTTCAAATCAGTTTTGGTAGCGCTTACGATAAACACACGATATTATTTTGTTATTTTTATAGTGGACCGAACGAAGGAGGAATAAGTGGTGTCAAAGTATACATTTGGGACCCGCACGCTATTGGGCGCCTTGCTGGTGGCCGCCGCATCCGGCGCCGTCACGGCGACGACCGCGGTGGGCACGGTGGTCGACCAGACCAGTGCGCAGTACAAGAAGGGCTATGTCACCTACGTCAAGGGCAAGGCGGCGGCCGCCAAGCAACTCAGCTCGGCCAAACAGCAACTCGACGACGGTGCCGACCAGCTGACCGGCTACCACCAGCAGCTGGCCGAAGCCAAGATCCAGCTCGCGACCGGCAAGCAGCAGCTCGACGCCAACCGCGGCCCGTTAGCGGACGCCTCGGTGCAGCTCGACGCGGGCAAGCAGGCGCTCGACGCCGCTGCGGGTCAGCTGGCGGACGCTAAGCAGCAGCTCGATGACGCCGCCCCACAGCTTGAGGCGGGCCGCCAGCAGCTGGCGGACGGCGCCAAGACCCTGGCGACTAAGCAGGCGGAGCTGAACGCCGGCAAAGCGCAGCTGGCCGCCAACGCCGCGGCCGTCGCGACGGGCCGACAGACGATCGCGCAGGGCAAGCAGGCCCAGGCGGCCCTGGCCAAGCTCAGCGATCAGCTCCCGCAGCTGGTCGCCGCGATGAAGGACCCGCGCCAGACGGTCGGTCCGCAGCTCGGCGACGCTGCCCCGCTGTTCGACGGGCTGACGACCTGGGCCCAGTTCGCCACCCGGGCCACGGCGCTGGCCACGGCCAAGCAAGACGCGGTGGCGGCGGACATCGCCCCACTGTATGCCGGCCTGACGCAGCAGGCCGTCGCGGCGAACATGCCGGCCCTGCCTGATGGCACCCCAACGGAAGTCATCGACGCGACGACCGCGCAGGTCACCGCCGCAGTCCAGCCAACGGTGATCCAGAGCTTCAACCAGGCCGGCACGGCGGTCAGCCAGGGGTTAGACGCGGTCACGCAGGCGATCCTGCCGGTGGCCGCGCAGCTCCAAGGCTTTTTGCCACAGGTCAAGACCTTCGCCCCTCAGGCTGACCTGAGCGCGCTGACCACCGTGGTCGCCCTGCCGGAAGCGACGCTGAGTCAGCGGCTGGCCAAGGCCGACGCGCTCGCCAAGGTTCTCGGCAGCGCCGAATTCACGGCCACCTTCAGCGAACTGAAGCAGTCGCTGGCGACCCAGATCAAAGACGGCGAGGCCCAGATCGCGGCCTATGAGGCCGGCCAACGCCAGGTGGCCGCCGGCGAGCAAGCCCTCGCAGCCGGCGCCAAGACGCTGCAAGCCGGGCGCCAGGAGTTCGCGACCCAGTCCGCCCAGTACTACAACGGGCGGGCACAGTACGCCGATGGCCTGCAGCAGTACCTCACCGGCCAGGCGGAGTACGACCGCAACGAGACGGCCTACCAGGCGGGCCTCGCCCAGTTCCAGCAGGGTGAGAAGTCCTATCAGGCCGGGGTCCAGACCTACACGACCCAGAAGGCGCAAGTCGACGCCGGGCAAGCCGAGTGGGACAAGAACCACGCCTTGTACGTGAGCGGCAAGGCCGACGCGACCAAGCAGCTCCGCGCGGGCCAAAAACAGTTGGCGCAGGCGGAAAGCGTGCTGACGACGCTCGGCACCACCATCACAAAGCCCAAGGCCGGGCGCGCCGTCGCCCCGGTACTGACCACCAGCGCCCCGGCATGGCCGTGGTTCGGCTTCGCGCTCCTCGGCTTGATCAGCGTGACCGCCGCCTTGTTCAGCGTCCTCGGCGGGGTCAAGGACAAGCCGCGCGGTGAAGTCGCGGCTGCGCTGCGCCGCTTGACCTGGCTGACCGGTGGGCTCCTCACCGGCGCCAGCGCCTTGACGACCGGCGCACTGATGCTGATCGTCCCGTCGGTGATCAAGAACTTGAGCGGCGGCGCGCTCACCGTGACCCTGAACCCGCTGGTGCTCGCCGGCGTCGTGCTGACCACCGCAGTCTTCACCATTCTCGGTGGCTTCATCGCCCAGGCGCGCCACGCCGCCGCGGCGAAGACCCAGGACCCGACCCTGGCCCCGGCGGCCGAATAACCGCGACCGACTACCCTCACGCCACCCGCAGAGCCGGGTGGCGTTTTTTGGGCGGTCGACGGATCAAAAAAACCGCCCAACGCGTGGACGGTCCGTGTTCGTCTTGATTAGGCCTTGCGCTTGCGTACGACCTCGCCCATGCCGAGCAGGGCCAGCAGCGACAGCCCGAGCAGGGCCATGCTGGAGCTCGCCTCGCCGGTTTGCGGCAGCGCAGCCTTTTGGTCGATCGCCTTGGCCGTCTTGGTCGCCGCGGCCTTGGTCACGGTCTTCGGCGCAGGCGCCTTGGCTGGGGTCTTCGGATCGGTGGCCGGTTGCGGGGCGTCTTGCTTCGGCGCCGGGGTGGTCGTGCCCTTGTCGGCGTCAGGATCTGGCGTCGTCGTGCCCTTGTCCGTATCTGGATCCGGGGTGGTCGTGCCCTTATCCGTGTCTGGGTCCGGGGTGGTCGTGCCCTTATCCGTGTCTGGATCCGGGGTGGTCGTGCCCTTGTCCGTATCCGGATCCGGGGTGGTCGTGCCCTTGTCCGTATCCGGATCCGGGGTGGTCGTGCCCTTATCCGTGTCCGTGTCTGTCGGCGCGGTCACCTTGGCCCCATTCACGAAGTTCAGGGTCCCGGTCATCAGCTCACCCGCTGCGGTGTAGTAGTGGAAGGTGAACGGTACGTTCACGAACCCGGTGCCCATCTGGCCGATGGTGTCAGGCTCACCGACGCGACCCTGCCAGTTGTCGTCGAAGGTGTTTTCCCCGTACACGGAGACGGTCAGATAGGTCCCGGTGACCATGGTGTTGCCGTACTTGTCGTTCAGCGCCTGGTCGTGTTCGGTCTTGCCGACCTGGACCTTGACGCCATCCGCCAGGGTGAAATCGTGGGTGATCTCGCTGCCGTTGAGCACGGCGGTCACATCCACGTCGAAGCTTTCGCGGCCGGCCACTTTTTGGCCGCCGTTCATGGTCAGGCCGTTGACCTGCCACGCGCCATTGACGTATTCCGCGTAGTGCGTGGTGTCGCCGTCCATGATCGTCGCCGCATCCAGCAGGGTCACCCCTTCGTTGCTGTCTGGGGCATCGTCGCCGATAAAGGCGTCGCGGTTCACCGCGGTGGCCTTGTAGGTGTCGAGCTTGTTCCCGTCGTCGTCATACTGCTGGGAGACCATCACCTTCGCGTTCTCCCCGACGTTCTTGTAGTCGGTCGTGTCCGCATCGGCGGGGCTGATGGTGTCCGTCGTCCCGGTCGTCTTGACCGTCTGACCGGCAGGGACCGTGCTGGTCGTCGCCGTAGCGCTCGCCTCACTGGCCTGCGGCGTCGCGTCTGCGCTCGTCGCGGTGGCCGGCGCCTGTTCCGATGCGTGCACGCCTGCTTGTGGCTGGCCCGCCAGTGTCGCCAGGACGGCCCCAGCCATCAGTACGTAGCCCAATGTCAACTTTTTCGTCATAATATCCCTCTACCTTCCTCTGTGTCCAACCAGTCCCCGGCAGCGTCGGCACCCAACTGCGCGCTGCCGCAGACAGAACGTTTAACCCCTCAACTTTACCATGCAGATCCGCTAGATTTTAAGTCATATTTTGTAAAAACTCGTTGCAAAAAATGTTATTTTAGCGTGTGGTAAAAAAGCGGTGTGAGAAGTCTCGGTTTTGACCCCTCGACACTGGCATCGCCTAACCGCCCTAACTTACCGGGTTTGTCCCACGCGTGCACCTGCCGACCTATTCGTGGGACGATTCCGTACGATTCGTTATTTTATCTGATATTTTTTGCACGATTATGATAACGACAAAAAGGAGGGGCGCTTGCCCCTCCCGGTCGTGCTAATCATGTGTGATGGTGAACTGGCCCAAGACGAGCGAGTCGCCCTGGTTGATCACGCGCAGGTACTTGACCCGCGCCGGATCGGTGATGGTCAGCTTGGCCGCCGGGCTGGTGGTTATCCGGTCGAACAGGCCGAACCAGTTGTTCTGCGAGGCCTGCACCTCGGTCGTCGCGATCACCTGCTGGGTCGCATCAACGAGCGCCAGGCGGAGCTTCGCGTTGAGGTTAGGCGTCGCATACTGGAACTGCACGGTGTAACTGCCCGCCGGTGCCGCTGCCAGGGTGTACTGGAACTGCCCGCCGCTTCGGCCGGTGTAGCCGATCTTGTCGCCTTGAAGGGCGAAGTAGCCCCCGTCGGCCGCCGCCGAGAACGACGCGGCGGCAAAGCTGACGGTGCCTTGCGGCGTTGCCGGCAGGCGGACGGCGCGGTCCGCCGGGGCCGGCCGCAGCGTCACGTTGTTCAGCCAGAGCTTGTCGGTCTGGCTGGCCAGCTGGAGCACGGCGCGGCCCTTGGCGAGGTGGATCGTCTTTTTCATCTGCGCCTTCTGCTGGAAGGTCTGCGGCAGATCGAAGCGGGCCAACGGGGTCGGCGTGTTCTTGCCGTACACCGTCTTGATCTGGTTCAGTGTCAGGCTGTTGTCCAGCACGGTGCCCGGAATGGTGATCAGATCCCGCGTCTGGAAGTCGAAAGTCAGCTCGTAGTCGCCGGCGACCGGCGCGTCGACGTAGAAAGTCGAGTAGTCGCCGACTTGCACGGTGCCGAGGTCCCCCTTGCTGAGCGCGGCAAAGCGTGTCGCGTTGGTCAAGGCCACCGGTGCGCTGAGGCGCATCGGGGCGACGGGATCGGTGCGCCGCATGGTCTGCAGCCGGGCGATCAGCGCCGGGTAATCCGGCTGGGCGGCCAGCGAGTCAGTCTGCACTTGACGCAGCGCCGCGTCGCGGGTGGCCAGCTGGGCGTTGGTGAACAGGTTGCGGTTGACCGTCTGCGCCTGCGCGAACAATTCCTGGAAGCGCAGCCCGTCGCGCGACATGACCTTGCCCGCCATCACGCGGGTGGTGAACTGCTGCATCTGGCGCTTGAACAGCCGGTAGTCCTGGATCGCCGACGTGTGCCCACCCAGCGTCCCCGGCAGCAGCCAGAGCTTCTTGTCCTGGGCCGCGGCCGCCTGGTAGTTGGTCACGGTGTGCTCGTACGGGATCAGCGAATCGTCTTCCGTGTCGATGAACAGCATGCTCAACTCCGGCCGCTCGGCGGCCAGGGTGGCCTTCGGCGAGATCGCCTCCAGCGCCATCCCCTCATGCTGGCGGACCAGCGTGCTGATGACGTTGAGCAGCTTCTGGGTGTCGAAGACCTCCAGCAGCTTGCTCAAGCCGAACTGGTAGACCGGCGCGAGCAGCCCCCAAGACTGGCCCAGCTCACGCAGGTAGGTGATCAGGTTGTCCGTGTAGTTGGTGAACAGCTCGCGCACATCGGCGAAGCCCGCCTCGGCGACGATGCCCTTGACCGAGCGTGGCAGGTCCGCCATCCCGGCGGCCTGCGTGATCGCGCCGGAGCCCATCGAATTGCCGTACAAGACGACCGCGGAGTCCGGCCCGTTGAGCCGGTCGACGGCCTTGACCCACTTGACCAAGTCGTAGCGGGCGTAGTAGCCAAAATCAACGTAGTCCCCGCTAGACTGACCGTGGCTGCGCTGATCCGGCAGCAGCAGGTTGTAGCCCAGGTCGGCGGCCAGCTTGCCCCACAGCGCGCTTTCGACCCCGGAGGCGAGGTAACCGTGCACCACGATCATCGTCTTCTTGGTCGGGGTGGGATTCGGCACGTAGGTCGCGTGCAACTTCCCCTGCCCGTAGGCGTCGTTGTAGTCGATCGTCAGGTCGCGCTTCTTGGGGACCGACGCCAGCCAGTTGGTCGTACCGGCCTCAAAGGCCTTGAACTCCGCCTGCACGGCGGCGTACTCCGGGCTCATCGCGGTCGTGCTCGCGGCCGGCATCAGCCCGCCGACCAGCCCGCCGAGGCCCAGGTCATCCAGGGTCCGCTGGAAGGCTTGCAGGCTCCCCTGCTTGAAGATCAGGTTGAACAAGGCGTTGCCGATCTGTTTTTGTAAGTCGGAGACAGAGCGGTCGCCGGACTGCGCGTCGAACTCGTCGAGGGCTTGTTGCACCTGCGTCGTGCTCGGGGACTTGGTGAGGTCCGGGAGCCGCTCGATGGTCGCCGCTTGGGCGCTGGTCACGACGGCCGGGCTCACGTAGCCGCCCAGGGTCAAGGCGGCGACCAGGGTCAGGCCAAAATTACGGATCTTCTTATTCACGTTACGCCACTCCTCAAGGGTTAATTTGGTGGTGACTGCCCGGCGCCTGGCCGGATCAGTATTTGTGCGTCATCTGGCGGTTGGCGGCCTCGAGGTCGAGCTCGCCGGAGTTGTACTTCGCCATCAGCTGAACGTCATGGTCGTTGAGTTTGTAGAACAGAAGCGGGATCACGGCCAGGGTGCACCCGATCGCTGGGACCAGCGCATTGGTCGCCCACAGCCCGCCGAGCGCCCCGGCGCTTTGCTCAACGCCTTTGCGCGCGAGCTCCGCGAAGTTGGCTGCCTCGACGGTCTTCCAGCCGAACAGGCTCAGCAGGAACAGCCCCAGCGGTGAGTTCATGGAGCTCAGCTTGGCGACGAAAGACTGGAAGGCAAACGCGATCCCGCGCGCGTCAATGTGGGTCTTGTACAGCCCGTACTCGACGATGTCCGGGGTGAAAGTCAACCCGAGCACCCCGACGATGCCCAGCGGGATGGCGCGAATGACCAAGACCAGCAGGTACAGCGTGGTGTTGTGGTACCCAACGGCGAACATCACATAGCTCATGGCGGCCAAGCCGACCATGCTCCAGAAGTACAGCTTGAACTTATCGATCCGCTGCAGGATCCGGCCCATGAACGGGGAGATGATGATGGTCGGCAGCGCGACGACCAGCGTCGCGACGGTCGCAAAGGCGGCGGTGCCGAACAGGTAGTACGCGGTGAACAGGCTGGTGACCGTGTCCGTCGCGGAGATCCCCCAGAACAGGTAGCCCAGGTAGTAGAGAACTAGGAACTTGTTGTGCTTCAGGTATGCGAGGATGTCCTTGAAGGCGTAGTGCGTGCTTTCGCCGCTGCGCACCTTGATCCGCTCCTTGCCGAAGACGGAGACAGGGAACATCGTGACCAGGACCAGCGCTGAGATCACCAGCGCCATGCTGGAGAAGCTCATCCCCACTTTTTCACTCAGCAACAGCGGCGCGATCACCGAGACCACGAAGGAGCCCCCGAGCGCGAACAGGCGCGCCATCGACAGGATCTGGTTGCGTTCGTTGACCTGGTTGGTCATGCTGGTGACCATCGCGTAGATCGGCACGTCGCTCATCGTGTAGCTGGTGTCCCACAGGATGTAGGCGACCACGAACCAGACAAGCTTGAAGGCCGGGCTCACGCCGGACGGGATCAGGAACAGGAGCACCGTGGTGACCGGGACGGTGAAGCTGGCGAGCCGCAGCCACGGGATCGACTTGTTGCCGCTCTTCCATTTGACTTTGTCATACAAGACGCCGAAGATCGCGTCGGCAAACACGTCCCAGAGCTTGGCGACGAACATGGCGGTGGCCACGGCGCCCAGGTTGACGCCGATCATCATCAGGTAACTGGTCGAGAACCCCATCAAGACGACGTACGCCATCGCCTGGCCCAGGTAATAGATCCAGTAAGAGAGCCGTTCCGAGCGCGTAGTCACCGGTGCGGCAGTCGATTCAGCGGGTGGCACGACACCTGGCTTAGCCAAGTTGATCGCCTCCAGTCGTGGCTTGAGTAGTGGCGGTAGTCGCAAGGTCGTCGAGGATCGCCTGTTGGAACTCAGGGATCTGCCCGTTCTTGTCCGGGCCGACGTTGAGCAGCAGGCGGCCGCGCATCGGCACCAGCTTCGCGAGCATCTCGCGCACAGCGGCCGCCGTCACGTAGTTGCTTTGCGGGGAATACTGGTTATAGCCGAACGACCGGTCCATGCCGCGGCACATCTCGAACCAGTTGTCCTCCGGATCCACGTCGAGCGTGTATTCCGTCGTGCGGTAGTCGTAGTACTTGGCGGCCATCAGCTTCTTGGACGGGTTCGGCTTCTTCGTCACGTAGCGGGCTGCCCGCTCGAACGCCCAGCGGCCCACCGGGTTGCGCAGGAAGTTCGGGTACTGGTTCCAGCGGTCGTTGATGATGCCATCCGGCACGGCGTTATAGTAGTAGGCGAACAGGTCCTCGATCCGGTCATCTGCCGGGTAACCGATATCGCTCCAGAGCAGGTCCGGGTGGTAGCGGTCGATGATCTCTTTCCACTGGTTGAGGGCGTAGTCGGTGTACACCGGCTTGTTGTTGTTGCCCAGCAGCATGTCAGCCAGGAGCCGGACCGGCTTCTCGGTGAAGGTCCAATCCAACAGCGAGGAATAGTAGACGCCGAACTTCAGCCCCTGCGCACGGCAGGCCGCCGCCAGCTGGCCGACGAAGTCGAAGTCCAGGTGGTACTCGGGGGCGAAGGGGTTGAGCACCTTGGAATCATAGAGCTGGAAGCCATCGTGATGCTTGGAGACCAGCACCACATACTTGGCGCCCGCCTTCTTGAAGCTGGTCACCCACTGCTCCGGGTCGACGTTCTTGGCGGTCTGCTTGAACTCGTTGGCAAAATCGCGCTCGTAGCGCTTGCCCGGGTAGTGTTTCGCGTGGAACTCCGCGACGTCTGACCCCGGGATCCTCAGCGAGTTGGCGTACCACTCCGAGTACGGGGAGTGCTTGAAAAGGTAGGCGTCGTTCTCGTTACGCGAGATCGTGTCGAAGTCATCCGATTCGACCGGTGCGTACGCCGGGACCGAGTAGACCCCCCAGTGAATGAAGATACCGAGGTCGGCCTGCTTGAACCAGTCTGGCAGTTGGTCACGTTTGTTTTTGATCATGTTTACCCGTCCTATCTATTGTTTAGTCAATGGCGCGGTGCCGGGGTGGTGTCGGGGTGGTGTCGGGGCGTGCGAGTGCCGCAAAGGCGGCGACCGCAGTGTGCGGGTCGTCGGTCGCGGGCTGCACGCGCTCGACCGTGAACGAGGCGCGAAGGACCGCCACCGCTTCAGCTGGATCCAAGTGGGCCTCGACAAGAAGCTGGCTCACCAGGTTCCCCATCACGCTCGCCTCCACCGGTCCCGCGACGATCTCGCGCTGCGTGAAGTCGGCGGTCAGCTGCACGAGCAGTTGGTTCTGGATCCCCCCGCCGAACAGGTGCACCACCTGGATCGGCTTGCCGGTCGCCGCCGCGAGTTGATCGAGCGTCTGGCGGTAGGCCAAGGCGAGGCTCTCGTACACGATCCGCAACAGGTGGCCGCGCGAGCGCGGCCGGGCCTGTTGGGTCAAGTCGAGGTAGTCCGTGATCCGCTGCACCATCTGGCCCGGTTCACTGAACCAGGGGTCGTTGGGGTCGATGTAGCTGTGGTTGTCGCTGACCGCGGCCGCTTCGGCCGCCATCTCGGCGTAGGTCACCACGGCCCCTTGGTACGACCACTCGGCCTGCAGCTGCTGCACGATCCACAGCCCCGTGACGTTCTTCAACAGGCGGTTGCCGCCGTCGAAGGTCCCTTCGTTGGTCAGGCCATGGTCGAAGGCCGCGCCGGACAAGACCGGTCGGGCAGTCTGCCGCCCGACGATCGACCACGTCCCCGAGCTGATGAAGGCGACGTCTTCGCGCGCCGCCGGATCGATCGGAAGCCCGAGCAGCGCGGCCGCGGTGTCGTGCCCCGCCCCTGCGATCACCCGCAAGTCGGGGTTGAGCTGCCGCTCCTGGGCGATCTCTGGTAGGATCGGCCCGAGGTCGACCCCACCCAGGCTGACCGGTGTGAACCACTGGTGCGGGATGCCCAGCTCAGCCATCAGCGCGTGGTCCCACTGCCGTGTGGTCGCGTTGAGCAGGCCACTAGTCGAGGCGATCGTGTACTCGTTGACGGCCTGGCCGCTCAAGAACCAGCTCACCAGCCCTGGCATGAAGAGCACCTGTGCGACCGCGTCGCTCAGGAAGGGGTGGCGCTGAAGGTCGGCGAACAGCTGCAGGTTCGAGTTGATCGCCGCCGGGAAGTTGCCGGTCTGGGCGAACTGCGTCGCAGCGGGCAGCTTGGCCTCGAACTGCTGGGCGTACGGCACGGCGCGGGTGTCCCGGTAGCTGTGCGGCGCCATCAGGAGCTCGTCGCGCGCGGAGACGAGGCCGTAATCCACGCCCCAGGTGTCGACCGCCAGGCTGTCCAGCCGGCCGAGGGCCTGGCTGGCGAGGTTCAGGCCGTACTTGATCTCCTGATAGAGCTTCAAGACGTCCCAGTAACGCCGGCCGTTTTGTTCGACCGGCTGGTTGCTGAAGCGAAACTGTGGCGCGGTCGTCAGCGTCCGCCCGTCGAAGGTCCCCGAGATCAGGCGTCCCGAGCTGGCCCCGAGGTCGATCGCAATCAGATGTTTCGGTGTCATCGCTGTTGCCCTCCCTTAACTGCGTCTGGCGCTGATCGCTGCCCGCTCACCGGTACAGCGGGCCGAATGTCTTGCACGCCGCGAAGTCTGCAGCCTCAGCGTTCGCCGTGCCGTGCAACTGCCAGGCCCGCGGCCGGAACAGTTGGTCTTCGGGGACGTTGTGCATGTTCACCGGAATGCGGAGCATCGCCGCCAGGGTGATCAGGTCTGCCCCGATGTGCCCATATGAGACGCCGCCGTGGTTAGCGCCCCAGTTATCCATCACGTCGTACACTGACTTGAAGGCGCCACTACCGGTCAGACGCGGCACGAAGAAGGTGGACGGCCAGCCCGGATCGGTCCGCTGGTTGATCGTGTCGAACACGTGGTCCGGCAGGTCGATGGCGTACCCTTCGGCGATCTGCAACACCGGGCCGAGGCCCTTGACCAGGTTCAGGCGGCTCATCGTCACCGGCATGCCCTGGTCGCCACCGGTCGTGACGTAGTTGCTGGAAAAGCCGCCGCCGCGGAAGTAGCCGGTGTTGGCCGGGATCCAGCGCGTGTGCGCCAGGTTCGCCTCGACTTCAGCGTCGCTGAGCGCCCAGAACGGCTTGATCGCCGGGTGCCCGTCTTCGGTCTCCTGGCCGGTCGCGTCGAGCGTCTGGGCCCCGGAGTTGCTGAGGTGCAAGAAGCCGTCTTGGCCCAGGCCTGTCAGCCGCTCACCGGTCACCCGTTCGACGGCCGCGGGGCTCCAGAAGGTGCGCACGTCGACGAAGATCTGCGGCGTGTTCGTCAGCAGGTAGCTGAAGAGCATCGTCGCGCCGTTCAGGCTGTCGTTCTCGGTCGCCAGGATCTGCGGCGCGTGCTTGCCGGTCCAGTCGAACTGCGAGTTGATCAGCGCCTCCATGTAGTCGCCGTTCGGGAAGTGGTCGGTCCACTGGCGCTGCCCCTGGAACCCACCGGCGAGCGCGAAGTGGCCCTCCGCCTCTTCGGCAAAGCCCAGCTCGGCGAGGCGCGGGTTGCCGAGCATCAGGTCCCGCGTGATCATCAGCATCTTGATGCTGGCCTGCAATTGTTCCTCTTTGGCCGCGTCATCGAACTGCAACGGATTGTCCGCGTTGTAGAGATCTGGGCCGATCGGCGTCTTCTCGTGCGCCCAGGCCAGCGCCTGCTGGAATTCCGCCTCGTCGTAGATGTGCTCGTCGATGCGCCGCGTGAGTTCGGACATGTCCACGTACTCGGTGCGCATCCCCAGGTAATCCTGGAAAAAGTCTGGATCGACAGTCGACCCGGCGATCCCCATCGCGACGCCGCCGATGGATAAGTATGACTTATTGTGCATCAACCCGGTGGCCAGCGCCCCCTTGGCGAAGCGGATCAGCTTGGTCGCCACATCCGCCGGGATCGCGGTGGCGTCAGCGTCTTGCACGTCGTGGCCGTAGATCCCGAAGGCCGGGATGCCTTTTTGCGCATGCGCGGCTAGCACTGCCGCCAGGTAGACGGCGCCCGGGCGCTCCGTTCCGTTGAAACCCCAGATCGCGTGCGGCAGGTCGGGGCTCATGTCCATCGTCTCGCTGCCGTAACACCAGCACGGCGTGACGGTGATCGTGCCACAGATCCCGGCGCGGTCGAACTTGGCCTTAGCACGCGCCGCCTCTGCGACGCCGCCGATGGTCGAGTCGGCGATCACGGTCTGCACCGGCGTCCCGTCCGGGTAGCGCAGCGTGCGCTCGAGCAGCTTGGCCACGGCTTGCGCCATCTGCATCGTCTGGTCCTCTAGTGACTCGCGGATACCGTGCCGGCGGCCATCGATCGTCGGCCGAATGCCGATCTTCGGAAAAGTCATGTCCAACATTCTGATTTCCTCCTTTAAGGGAAAACGCTTTCTGTTTCTTGATGTTACCAGCTTTTAGACTTAAACTGAACAAATATGATTATTGTTGGCGAATATTCAATTTATTCAAAAAATTCACGCATGGTCCGCCAAAAATATTCTTTTGGTAGCGGTTGCCTGAACGCAAACACGCCACGGTCGGTCGATGCCGGTCGTGGCGTGTGTCGCCCCCCGGCTCGACGCAAGAGCCGCTGATGCGATCAGTTGAGCACCTCAACACCCTGCTGTTCCCAGCTAGAGATCAGCCGCTTATCCGCGGCCTCATCCGTGATCAGCGCGGTGATCCGCGACGGATCGGAGAGTTTGAAGTAGCCCTTCGTATTGAACTTAGAGTGGTCGCACAGCAGCACGACCTGGTCGGACAGGTGCATCATCTTGCGCTTGATCGTCGCCTGCTCCTGGCTGGCCATGAAGACGCCGTCCTCAGTGATGCCGGAGCACGATAAGAACGCGAGGTCCGCGCGGAAGTTCCCGATGAAGTCCAGCGCGTCGTCGCCCAGGATCGACCCCGAACCGGCGCGCAAGCGGCCCCCGGCCAGGAAGGTCTTGACCTGGCGCAGGCCGTCCAGTGAGACGGCGATGCGCAACCCGTTGGTCACGACGATGGTGTTGCGCAGCACGCTGAGGTGCGGCGCCAGGAACGACGCCGTGGTGCTCGAATCGATGAAGATCGCCTGGTTGTCACCGAGGAAGGTGCTGGCGATCCTGGCAATGTCTTTTTTCTCCTGCTCGTGTTCCTGCTCGCGAAACAGGTAGGACAGCTCGACGTTATTCGGCTTGATGAGTGCCACTTCGCCAAACTTGCGCGTGATCCGGCCCATTTTCTCCAGGGCGATCAGGTCGCGTCGCAGCGTCGACCCGCTGGCGTAGAGCTCCCCTTGCAGGTAGGCGGGTGAGACGACTTTCTTCTTCTCAAGGATCTCGAGGATCTTGTTGTAACGGTCGTTTTTAAACACTGGTCATTCCCCCTCGTTCACTTCGGTCGTGGTGCGCGGGCTGCTGAGATGATGAATCTTGAATGATTAAGAAGAAGTTTAGCGATCTTATCTGACGAAGTCCCAAGACGAGCGTAAGAACGCTAACAAATCCCCCTCTCAGTTATAATAACGCTAAAAGAGGATGGAGGAAAATAGCATGAAGATGATGTTTCAAAGCGAACGAGAAGATCTCGCCCATACCGTCCGTGTAATGTTCGACCGCAAAGACACCAATACCGCCGGGGGTAACATGTCGGTGAAGGTCTTTGACCAAGAGGGTCACCCCTATATCCTGATCACCCCGACGTTCATGGCGGAGACGTTCTACTCCGAACTGCACCCGGCGCAGATCATCGTGGTCGACTTTCTCACCGGTGAGAAAGTCGACGGGGTCGGCGAAGTCACCCGCGAGATCAACATGCACGAAGGCGCGTACGCCGCGCACCCCGGGATCCGGTGTGTCTACCACTCCCACGCCCCGGAGTCGATGTTCTGGGCCACCAGCGGGCTCGAGATGCCTAACGTCACCGAAGCGACCCGCGAGCTCGGGCGCATCCGCGTCCTGCCGTTCGCACCAGCGACGAGCCAGGCGCTTGCCACGACGGTCCATGACGCCTTGATCGCGATCAAAGACCGCGCAATGGAGAACATTTTCCTGCTCGACAGCCACGGGATCTTGATCACCGCGACCGATCTGCACATCGCGGTCCGGATCATGGAGACCGTCGAGTGGAACGCACGCATCGCCTACCAGCAGACCCTGTTCATCAAGCTCGGCCTGCTGGCGGATTACCGCTCCTGCGGCGAGGACTACCAGGCCGACCTGGCCAGCGTGCCACCGATCGCGATCCCAGGGATCCCGGTCACCGCGCGGCCCGAGCCGTTCCCGACACCGGTCGACATCAAGCTCGACGATATGAAGTTCAACCACTGACCCACCCATCAGATGTGTTCGCCCCAACGCCGACCAGCGCTTGGCGAACTGGAGGAAATCGATCATGACCATTATCATTGGAAGCGGCGCCCATCGCCGCGAGCTGTCCGATGAGGACGCCATCAAGCTGACTTCCGGCCGCGACTTCTGGCGGACCGAAGCCTTAGGCGGGATCCCGGCCATTCAGATGAGTGACGGGCCGCACGGGCTGCGCTACCAGGCGCAGGCCGCCGACCACCTGGGGATCAACGACGCCGCAATGGCGACGGCCTTCCCGACCGCCAGCGCCTCGGCCAGCAGCTGGGACCCGGCGCTGCTCACGCAGATGGGAGAAGCGATCGCGGATGAGGCGCGTGCCATGGGGGTCGACGTGGTCCTCGGACCCGGGGTCAACATCAAGCGCAACCCGCTGGGCGGCCGCAACTTCGAGTATTTCTCGGAGGACCCCGTGCTGGCGGGAACGCTCGGCGCCGCGTGGATCAACGGCTTGCAATCGCACGGGGTCGGCGCCTCGCTCAAGCATTTTGCCGGCAACAGCCAGGAGACCGCGCGCCTGCGCTCGGACTCGCTGATCGATGCGACCGCACTGCACGAGCTCTACCTGGAAGCCTTTCGCCTGGCGGTCACGGCCAGCCAGCCGGAGACGGTGATGACCGCCTACAACTTGGTCAACGGCACCTACATGACCGACCACGAGTACCTGCTCAACACGGTGCTGCGCGGCCAGTGGGGCTTCAAGGGCGCGGTCGTGAGCGACTGGGGCGCCTTGAACGATAAGGCCGCCAGCCTGAACGCCGGCAACGACTTGGAGATGCCGAGCTCCGGTCACCTGTTCGACCGCCCGGCGTTGGCCGCCTTGCGCGCCGGCACGCTCGACCGGGCCCGGCTCACCCGGGCCGTGAGCGCGATCGCGGCGATCGCCGACCGGGAGCGCCCCGCCGCGCCTGCGGCCATGGGCGACCTGCTCGTCGCACACGCCGCCTTGGCGCAGACCATCGAGGAGCAGTCCGCGGTGCTGATGAAGAACACCGGCCGCTTGCCCCTGCACCCCGGGCGCCCGCTGGCCCTGATCGGGACGCTGGCAGACCAGACGCGCATTCAAGGCGCCGGCTCCTCGCACATCACCACCCCGCAGAGTACCTCGATCCGCGCCGGCCTGAAAGCCGCGGGGCACGACGCCCTGTACGCGCCGGGCTACGCCTTGTCCGGTGAAGCCGACCCGGCCCTGGTCGCCAAGGCGGTCCAAGTCGCCCGCGCCGCGGATGACGTGATCGTCGTCCTCGGCCTGCCCGACACCGCAGAGGCCGAGGGGTTGGACCGCACGAGCATGGCCCTGCCGGCCGACCAAGTCGCGCTCCTCCACGCCGTCGCCAGCGCAAACCCGAACGTCGTGGTCCTGCTGAATTCAGGCTCGGTCGTCACCACCGATTGGGCGGCGGACGCCCAGGCGATCTTGAACCTGTTTCTCGGCGGCGAGTCTGTCGGCGACGCCGCTGCGCGCCTGCTGTTCGGTCAGGCCAACCCGTCCGGTAAGCTGGCGGAGACCTACCCGCTGCGCTACGCCGACGTGCCGTCCAGCGCGCTGTTCGGTGAGGACCCGGTGACCGTTCCGTACGCCGAGAGCCTCTATGTTGGCTACCGGTACTACGACAAGGCGAACCAGCCCGTCGCGTTCCCCTTCGGCCACGGCCTCAGCTACACCCACTTCACGCTCGCCGATACCCAGCTCGAGCAGGCGCGCCTCACCGTCCGCGACCGCGCTGTCACAGTCACCCTGACGGTTCATAACACCGGCTCGGTGCGCGGCGCAGAAGTCGTGCAGGTCTACGTCGGGCCCGAGGATCAAGCCCAGTTGACGCCGCTCAGGCAACTTGCCGCCTTCCAGAAGGTCTGGCTCGAGCCAGGTGAGCAGCAGGCCGTCACCCTGACACTGCCCGCCCGCGCCTTCTCGCGCTGGGATGAGGCCAACCAGCAGTTCACGCTGGCCGGTGGGGCGTGGCAGGTCGCCATCGGGACCAGCAGCCGCGACCTCGTCGCCACCCTGCCGCTGACCGTCGACGCCCCGGCCTTTCGCGTCGACGCGCCGGCGTGGTACCAGGCCCCGAGCGGCCAGCCACCGCTGACTGCCTTCACCGCGCTCAGCGGGATCCAGCCCAAGCCAGCGACCGCGCCGCGCCCCGGCGATTTTTCCCGCCTGAGCGTGCCGCGCGACCTTGCGCGCTACTCGTTCATCGCGCGCAAGGTGGCCGAGGTTGTCATCGCCAACATGCAGAAAAAAGCGGGGGCCGACCCTCAGTCGCCTGAAGGCCAGTTCCTCGCCACGATCGTCTGGGACACGCCGATCATCCGCCTCGCCCAGCAAAGCGGCGGCAGCCTCAAGCTCTCCATGGTCGACTTCCTCGTCCGCATGGCCAACCACGGCAAGAAGCCGGCGCTGACCACGCTGTCGTCGGACTGAGACCTACACCAAACAGGGCGCATCTCCTGGATGCGCCCTGTTTGGTGTAGGTCAGAACTGCGCAAAGCGCGCCCGCCGCGCGGCGAGCAAGTCCGCCGGGGCCATCTGGCGCAGCGCCGTGAACGCCGGGATCAACGCCTGCTTCAAGTCAGCGGCCAGCGCCAGCCCGGTGTCCGGGACGATGCGCTCAACGACGCCGGCGGCCTTCAGCGCGTCCGGGGTCAGGCCCATCACGTCTGCGGCCTCATGTGCGCGGGTGACGTCTTTCCACAGGATCGAGGCGAAGCCCTCCGGCGAGAGCACGGCGTACATCGCCTGATCCGTCATCCAGACCTGGTCCCCAGCGGCCAGCGCCAAGGCCCCGCCGGAGCCACCTTCGCCGATGATCACGGCGATCATCGGGACAGGGAGCGTGGCGGCTGTGGTCAGCAGTGAGGCGATCGCCGACCCTTGGCCCAGCTCCTCCGCCTCCTGGCCGGGGTAAGCCCCCGGTGTGTTGACCAGCGTCAGGATCGGCCGGCGAAACTTTGCCGCCTGGCGCATCAGGCGCTCGGCCTTGCGGTAACCCCAAGGCTCGGGGCCCCCGAAGTGGGTCGCGAGCCGCTCCTGCAGGGTGTCCCCCTTGACTGTTGCGATCACGGTCACCGGCATCTCAGCGAGCTGCCCGATTCCCCCGAGGATCGCGGCGTCGTCGCCGTACCCGCGGTCCCCGTGCAGCTCGACGAACCCGTCGACGAGCCCGTCGATCAGACCGCGCACGGTGTACGGACGCGGCGCACGCGCCGCTTGAACGACTGCAAACGCATCGCTCATGCGCCCACCTCCTGATGCAAGGCCAGCAGGTGGCCGATCGTCTGCGGCAGCGCGGCTCGTGGGACGATCGCATCGATGAAGCCCTGTGCCAGCACCGTTTCGGCCCGCTGGAACTCTGCCGGCAGCTGCTGGTTGATCGTCGCTTCGATCACGCGGCGCCCGGCAAAGCCGACCATCGTGTGCGGTTCGGCGAGGATCACGTCGCCTTGCATCGCAAAGCTCGCGGTCACCCCACCCATCGTCGGGTCGGTGAGGACCGTCACATACAGTAGCCCAGCGGCGCTGTGTGCCGCCACCGCGCTTGAGACCTTGGCCATCTGCATCAAGCTGCGGATCCCCTCTTGCATCCGGGCGCCGCCGCTTGCGGTCAGGACCACCACCGGCAGGCGGGCTTCCCGCGCCCGGTCGAACAGGCGGGTCAGCTTGGTCCCAGCGACTTGGCCGAGCGAACCGAGCATGAAGTCAGGTGCCATGACCCCCAGCGCGCACCGCTGGCCGCCAATGTGCGCCCGGCCGGTGACCACGCTATCGACCTGGCCACTGCTGGCCTGCGCCGCCGCCCGCTTCTCGGCGTAGCCGGGAAAGGTCGGCGCGCTCGGCAGGTCTAGGTCTTGATCCCACGGATCGAAGCGACTGGTCAGCTGCGCGATGCGCGCGGTCACGCCCAGCCGCAAGCCGTAGCCGCAGTCTGGGCATACGCGCAGCGCGCCGAAGCGCTTCTTGTACTGCGTCTTGTGGCAGTATGGGCACGCCTGCCACAAGTCGTTGGGCAGCGCGGCCTCGCGCGACAAGGCGTCGGCCGCCCACTGGCTCTCATTGCTCATCGTCGGTCCCTCCTTCGGCCTGCCACTGCGCAAGCCATGTCTCGGTCAGATAGTCGGTCGTCGCGGTGCCAGCCTGCACGCGAGCGTCCTGCACCAGCGCCTGGTGCATGCGCTGCGTGGTCCGTACGCCGTGGATCTGCAGCTCCGCCAGCATGCGGGCCATCTTGGCCCAGGCGGCTGGGGCCGTCTCAGCGTGGGCGATCAGCTTGGCGATCATCGAATCGTAGAACGGGCTGATCAGATCGCCGGCGTCCACACCGCGGTCGACGCGCACGCCGGCGCCCCCCAGCGGCCAGCGCACGGCCGTCAGCGTGCCGGCCGCCGGGGCGAACCCGTTGGCCGGATCCTCCGCGTTGATCCGGCACTCGATGGCGACCCCGGTCGGTGCCAGGGCCTGGCTGACGCCAAGGTCTGCCCCGGCCGCCACGTCGATCTGCCGCGCCAGCAGCGCGACCCCGGTCACCATCTCGGAGACCGGGTGTTCGACTTGGATGCGGGTGTTCATCTCCATGAAGTACACCGCGCCGGCGCGGTCTTGCAAAAACTCGATGGTGCCGGCGTTCTCATACCCCACACCGGTGGCGATGGTCGCCGCCAACTGCTGGACCTGCGTGCGCTGCGGCGGGGTCATCGTCAGACTCGGCGAGACCTCCAGCACTTTTTGACTGTGGCGCTGCAGCGAGCAGTCGCGCTCCGGGAACGTCCAGACGTGCCCGTGGCGATCCGCCAGCACCTGCACCTCGATGTGCTTGGCCGGGCGGATGATTTTCTCCAGGTACATCGCGGGGTCGCCGAACGACGCCTGCGCCTCGGCCTGCGCCGCCCCGAACGTGCTGATCAACGTCGCTTCCGAGTCGATCAGCCGGATGCCCTTGCCCCCACCGCCGGCCGCGGCCTTGAGCATTACCGGGTAACCCAGTGTCGCCGCGGCAGCCTGGGCGTCGCCCAAGCTGGTCAGCTCGGCGGACCCCGGGATCACCGGGACGCCGAGCGCGGCGACGGTGCGGCGCGCGACCGCCTTATCGCCGAGCTGCCGGATCGTCTCCGGCCGCGGCCCGATGAAGGCCACATGCGCACGGGCGCAGAGGTCTGCGAAGTCGGCGTTCTCCGCGAGGAAGCCGAAGCCCGGGTGGATCGCATCCGCCCCGGTCAAGACCGCGGCAGAGACGATGTTTTGCATATTCAGGTACGAGGCGCTCGCCTTGGCCGGGCCGATGCAGACGGCGGCATCGGCCAGCTTGACGTGCAAGGCGTCGCGGTCAGCCTGAGAGTAGACCGCCACGCTGGTGATGCCGCGCTCCTTGAGCGTCTGGATCAAGCGCACGGCGATCTCACCGCGGTTGGCCACTAGAACTTTTTGAAACATGCCATCACTTCCTATTGTATGGCGAAGGTCAGCTCGGCACTGGCGGCCAACGTGTCGCCGACATACGCCTTGCCGTGGCCGATGCCGGCGTTGGCGATCAGCTTATCGAGCGTCACTTCCAGCCGCAGCGTGTCGCCGGGCCGCACCATCTTGCGAAACTTGGCCTTCTTGATCCCGCCTAAGTAGGCGGTCTTGCCCTTGAATGCCGGGAGCGTCAGCAGGGCGATGGCCCCGCTTTGGGCCATCGCCTCCAGCTGCAAGACCCCCGGAAAGGTCGGGTTGCCGGGAAAATGCCCCTGGAAGATCGCCTCGTTGACCGAGACGTTCTTGATCGCGACCACTTGTTCCCCTGGGGTCAGGGTCAACACGCGGTCGACCATCAGCATCGGGTAGCGATGCGGCAAGATCCGCATGATCTCATCTGCTTCAAGCATTAGGTTCCTCCTCTACGGTGAAAAGCGGCTGGTGGTACTCCACCAGGCTCTCATTGTCGACGTTGACGGCCTTGATCGTGCCGCTCACGTGACTGTGGATCTCGTTCATCATTTTCATCGACTCGATGATGCACACGACTTCGCCGACTGCCACGTGGTCGCCGACCTGCTTGAACACCGGCGCACCGGGCTCGGCGCTCAGGTAGACGATCCCGACCAGCGGCGCGGTGATCGTCGCTTCGGCGTCCACCGCCTGCGCCGGTGTCGGCGCGGCTGGCGTGACCGCGGCCGGCGGTGCCGTTGGGCCGGCTTTTTTGAGCCGCAGGTGGTCGTCCCCTTGGCTGAGCTCGAGCTCGCACAGCGAGCTCGCCTCCAGCTGGGTCATCAGGGCCTTGATCAATTCTGCATCCATGCCCTCACCCCCGCTTCAGCGCCAAGACGGCGTTATGGCCGCCGAACCCGAAGGAATTGCTCAGCGCCGCGGTGCAGGTCTGTGCCCGGTTGGCTGCGGTGACCAAGTGCACGGCGCACGCCGGGTCCGGCGTGTCGGCGGCCGCGTTGAGCGGCAGCACACCGGCAGCCATGGCCTGCAGGGTCACGATCGCCTCGACCGCCCCGGCGGCCCCGAGCAAGTGCCCGATCTGCGCCTTGGTGGAGCTGACCAGCACCGGTCGGTCGCCGAATACGGCCTCGATCGCGCGCGCCTCCATCTCGTCGTTGGCGTGTGTCGCCGTCCCATGGGCGTTGATGTAGCCGACCGCTTCCGGCGTTAAGCCACCGTCGGCCAGCGCCAAGCGCATCGCTGCGGCGGCCTGCGTCCCGGTCGGATCAGGCGCGGTCATGTGGTACGCGTCGCTGGTCGTTCCGTAGCCGGCGACCTCGCCGAGGATCGGCGCCCCGCGCTTGATGGCGTGGTCGTAGTCCTCCAGGATCAGGGTCCCGGCGCCTTCCCCCATCACGAACCCGCTGCGGTGCACCCCGAACGGCAGGCTCGCCTGGGTCGGGTCCGCCGCCGGTGACAACGCCGTCAGGGCAGCGAAACCCGCGATCCCGATCTGGTTGACCGAGGCCTCTGCACCGCCGGTGATCACAATATCGGCGGCCCCGCTGCGGATCTGCTGCATCGCCTGACCGATCGCGCTGGTCCCCGACGCGCAGGCCGTGACCACGGCATAGCTGGCGCCGTGCGCGCCGAAGTGCTGGGCGATCACGCCCGGCGCCATGTTGATGATCGCCATCGGTACGAACATCGGCGAGACGCGCTTCGGCCCTTTGGCGTTCATCTTCGTGACTTGCGTCTGGATGGTCCCCAGCCCGCCGATCCCGGAACCGTAGATCACGGCAAGGCGCGCCGGGTCGACGGCCTCAGCCGTCAGGGCCGCCTGCGCTGCCGCTTCGATGGCGCTGTATAGGGCGTATTGCGTGAACAGATCCAAGCGCTTGACCAGCTTGGCCGCGATCCGCCGTGTCGGGTCGAAGCCCTTGACCTCTCCCGCCACGTGGATCCCTGTGGCGTCGGCGGCGAACTTGGTGATCGGGCCCAGCCCGATCCGGCCATCCGCCACCGCCTGCATCGTTGTGGGCACGTCATTGCCTAAGGCGTTGACCGTGCCCATCCCTGTGACGACGACTCGTCTCATGGACGTCTCTCCTTTCAAGTGCCCGCTTAACCCGGCGCCGCAAGCGCGCCTGCATGGCCATTAGCGGTGCGATCGTGCTGCGCGATCGTGGCCCCGCGTCGATCTGGGGCCCAGCGCCACGCGCTTCATTGCATTGTCAACCCGCCATCGACCGTCAGTGTCTGACCTGTCACGTAGTCGTTGTCGACGAGAAACGCGACGGCGGTGGCGATCTCTTCCGGTCGCCCGAGGCGGTGTAACGGGATGTCAGCCAGCAACGCCGCCTTGACCTTGTCGGCCAGGCCCTGTGTCATCGCCGTGTCGATCATCCCTGGCGCCACCGCGTTGACCCGCACGCCGCGCAGCGCACCTTCGCGCGCCAGCGTCTTGGTCAGTCCGATCAGGCCCGCCTTGCTGGCCGCGTAGTTGGCTTGACCGACATTGCCGGTCAGTCCGACCACACTGGCGATGTTGACGATCACGCCGCTACGCTGCTTCATCATGGCGCGAAACGCCGGCTGCGTGACATTGAACGTCCCGTTCAAGTTAACGTTCACCACCTGGGCGAACTGCGCCGGTGTCATGCGCAGTGCCAGCCCGTCATCGGTGATCCCGGCGTTGTTCACGAGCAGGTCGAGTCGGCCGTATTCGGCCAAGGCGGCCTCGATCATCGCCTGGGCGGCCTGTGGGTCATCGATCGCCGCAGGTAGCGCGGTGACCGGATGGCCGTACGCTGCCAGCTCGGCGACCAACGCCGTCGGCACCGTGCGACTGGCATTCAGGATCACCGTTGCCCCAGCCGCCGCCAGCCGCCGCGCGATCGCCGCCCCGATCCCCCGGCTACTGCCGGTGACCAGCGCCACTTTACCTGTCAGTTTCATCTCATGTCTCCTTCCAGTTCTGGACCGTCAGCGCCGGTTCGGTCGCCTGTGCCAGGCGGCTCAACAGCGGCCGCTCGCTCAGCTCGACGACCGTCGTGACCCCAGCCTGCACCAGTCGGGTCACCGCGCCGGCAAGGTCCGTCGGGTGGCTGATCTGATCGACCAGCGTCGTCGCCATCGTCCCTGCGGTGAACGGGGCCAGGGCAGTCGTGCTCATCACCGGCGGGTGCGGCGCATCGAGCGCGGTGGCCGCCAGCGCCGCGGCGAGTGCCGGGGCGGCCGGCGCCATCAGCGGGGTATGAAACGCCCCGGTGGTCGGCAGTCGCAGGCCGCGCGCCCCCATCGCCTTGAGCTGCGCCTGGACGCGGGTCAGCCCGTCGAGCGTGCCCCCGAGCACCGTCTGCCGCGGGCTGTTGCGGTTCGCCACCCAGACATCGGGCCAGGCGGTCAGTGCCGCAAGCATCGCCGGGGTGGCGTCGCGCACCGCGAGCATCCCCCCAGGGGTCTGCCGACTGGCCGCGGCCATCGCCGTGCCGCGCACGCTGACCAGGTGCATCCCGTCGGCGAGCGACAGCGCACCGCTAGCGATCAGCGCGGCGTACTCGCCGAGGCTGAGCCCCACCAGCCACGCCGGCTGCGGGCCGTGCGCCACCGCGTCGCGGTAGGCAGCCACGGCGTACGCGACCAGCGCAGGCTGGAGCCAGTCTGGGTGGTCGGTCAGCGGGGCAGACCCGAACAGGAATGCCGGCAGATCGAACGGCAACACCGCGTCACACGCGAGAATATTTTCTTTGAATATCAAACTTTCATCGAAACGGTCACACCCCATGCCCGGCGTCTCGCTCCCCTGGCCGGGGAATAAATAGGCGGTCGTCATCGTGGCGTCACCTGTTCGGCCATCGGGCTGCCTTGCAGTAGCGCTTGGGCCCCGGTCATCACATCCGCAATGATCGCCGCGGCGGGTTCGACCTGGTGGACTAATCCAGAGATCTGCCCGGCCATGAAGGAGCCGGTCTGCTCGTCGCCGTCTTGAACGGCCTTGCGCAAGCTGCCGTTCCCCAGCGCTTCGACCGCCGAGAGATCCGTCGCTCCGGACAGCGCCAGGGATTTTTCTAACTTCAAGTAGTTGCGGCTCATCGGGTTCTTCAGCACGCGGGCCGCGTGGCCGACGTACTTGCCGGTCACCAGGGTGTCGACGTCCTTGGCCTTGACCACCGCCTGCTTGTAGTGCGCGTGGATCTGCGTCTCGCTCGCGCTGAGGAAGCGCGTGCCCATCTGCACGCCGCTTGCGCCCAGCATCAGCGCGGCGGCCAACCCACGGCCGTCGGCGATCCCGCCGGCGGCGATCACCGGCAGGTCAACGGCATCGACCACCTGCGGCACCAAGGCCATCGTGGTCATGCTGCCGATGTGACCGCCGGATTCCATCCCTTCAGCGATCACCCCGTCGACCCCAGCGCGCGCCATGCGCTTGGCCAAGGCCACGGACGGCACGACCGGGAGCACGATCGCCCCGGCCTGCTGCAGACGACTCAGGTAACGCGCTGGGTCGCCGGCACCGGTGGTGACCACCGCGACGTGCTCGGCGACGACCACGTCGATCACTTCCTCGACGAACGGCGACAGCAGCATCACGTTGACGCCGAAGGGCCGGTCAGTGCGCGCCTTGACCGCTTGGATCTGCGCTTGCACGTAGCTGGCTGGGGCGTGGCCCGCCCCGATGATGCCCAGCCCACCAGCCTCAGACACTGCGGCCACCAAGTGGGCCTCTGCGACCCACGCCATCCCGCCTTGAAAGAGCGGGTAGCGCACGCCTAGACGTTCGAACAGTGGACTCATAGCCGCCTCCTTACGCCTTCGCGATGAAGGCCACGAGGTCTTGCACGGTGTTGATCTGCTCGTCCGTGTCGATGCTGATATCGAATTGGTCCTCGATCTCGTTGATGATTTCGAAGACATCGAGGCTGTCGGCTTCCAAGTCGTCCTTGAAATTGGTGGTCAGGGTGACCAGTTCCGGCGCCTTGTCGAGTTGGTCGGCGATGATCGCTTGTACTTTGCCAAAAATTTCGGTGTTTGTCATTTGGTTTGTCCTCTTTTCATGTCGTGAGCAGCATGGCGGCGACGTTCAAGCCGCCGCCAAAACCGCATAAGATGATCTGTTGTCCGTCAGTCAGACGCCCGCTCATGCGTGCGTCGTGAAGTAGCAGCGGCACACTGGCCGCGCTGGTGTTGCCGTATTCCGCTAAGTTATGGGGCAGCCGCTCGGGGGCCACCCCCAGGCGCTTGGCCAGCGACTGGATGATCCGCACGTTGGCCTGGTGGACATAGTAGCCATCCACCGCGGTCGGGGCGAGGCCCGCCGTCGCCAGCAGTGCCAGCACTTCGTCGGCGACCGTGGTCGTCGCAAAGTGGTAGACCGCCCGGCCGTTCATCGCGAAGGCTGGCGCTAAGGCTGGCGTCTGGGCGAACGGGCTGTGGTTAGTCCGGCCGCCGGCGGTCAGCTGCATCGCGTCTTGGCCGAAGCTACGCAACCGGCTGAGCGGTGCAGGCCCGGCCGCGGTCACCAGGACCCCGGCGGCGCCATCGCCGAACAGAACGGCGGTGCTGCGGTCAGTCCAATCGAGCAGGCTCGACAGGACTTCACTGCCGATCACCAGCCCGGCTTGGGCCCCGCGGGCCAACTGCCCCGCCGCGACTTCCAGGCCGTAGACGAACCCGGCGCACGCCGCGTTCAGGTCACACGCCAGCGCGTTCACCGCGCCCAGCGCCCCTTGGACCCGGTTGGCGACGCCCGGGGTCTGGTAATCGGGACTCATCGTCGCCACTAGGATAAAATCTAGGTCCGCCGCCGTGTAGTCGCTGGTCGCCAGCAACTGCGTCGCAACGGCCAGCGCCAGATCGTAGTTGGTCTGGGTGGTCGCGACGTGGCGCGTCCGGATCCCGGTCCGGCTGGTGATCCAGGCGTCGGTCGTCGGCATCAGGGCCGCTAAGTCCGAATTGGTGACGCGTTGGGGCGGCACCGCCGCCGCTGTTTGAATGATCCGCAAAAGCCCTGCCTCATTTCTGCGCCGTCAGGAACCCCATCAGGTTGTCCAGCGCGGCCTCGATCAGCCGCACCTCCTGTTCATCGAACCCTTGGACGAAGGATTGAACCATCTGCTGGTGGAACGCCTGGTGCGCTCGGAACATCAACCGGCCCTTGCGTGTCAGGGCGAGGTTGACCACCCGCCGGTCCGGCGCCCCGTGCTCGCGGACCGCATAGCCCTTGCGCACGAGGTTGTTGATCGCCACCGTCAGCGTCCCTTGGGTCACCGACAGGCGGGTCGCCACTTCGCTGGAGGATGGCTTCTGGTGCAGGCCGATCGCATCGATCGTGTGCATCTCCTTGATGCTGAGGTCCCTGAATTGACTCTTTTTTAGTTCTGTTTCTTCGATCCGCAAGATGTCCTTGTAGACCTTCTCAAGTTTGTGGTTGATCCGCTTCATCGTCGGGCTTGCCGTCATGATCGATGCCTCCGCATAGAATGTTTGATATTCAAAGTATCGGTCATGCCAAAACCCTTGTCAAGCCGCTGACACGATAAAGTGGAGCTCTGCGGTCGCAACTACCTGCGTCCCGATCCGCGCCTGGGTCGTGACGACGCCCATCGTGTCGCGGACCTTGCCCATCTCGACCGCCAACGTCAGCACGCTGCCCGTTGGGACCGCCGCCAGGAACTGGCAGTCATCGACGCTCGCCAGGTAGGCGGTGCGCCCCGCGAAGCGCGGTGACTTCAGGATCAGGACCGACGCGGCTTGCGCCAGCGTCTCGATGATCAACGTCGGGGGCATCACCAGCGCCGCCGGCAAGTAACTGCACAAGTGGTCTTCTGCGACACTGACGTATTTTTCCGCCGTGATCGCGTGATCGGGATCGAGTTGGGTCACCCGGTCGATATAAAAAATCGGATAGCGGTTCGGGATCAGTGCTTGGATCTCCGCCGTCTCCATGACCGTCATCACATCGCCTCCATGAACCAAAATTCCAACCGACTGGGATTGGATGGTTCACATCATAGCGAGATTAAATTTGATTGTCAAACCTTTTTCGCCAGTCTAAGCGTGGCCGAGCGCCTGCAATCCGCGTCAGCCATGGGCTGCGGCGCGTCGTTTTTTTGACGCGGCGCCCCCCAACCGGGCGGCTCACGGAAGCAGGCCGCCGACGCGAAGGACCCTGCAACCCAGATGCCGGTTGCAGGGTCCTTCGCGGTCAACTCAGTCAGCCACACTTGGGGCCGCCGTCAGCAGATCTGGCCGCCCAGTGCCTTCATCTCCCGCCGCCGCGCCTGTTCGTCTGCGCTCAACGGGGCGGCTTCACTGACCGTCACGGCGCCATCGAGTACTCCGCTGTCGTCGCGCAGTGCCAGCATCCCCAGCCGGTAGTCGAGGATCAGGCCGTGGCCGAGGTACATCGTCTCTGGCACCCCGGTCGTGAGCGTCAGTCCCGCTGCGTTGTCGATCGGCTCCGCGTAATCGGCGTCGGCCACCGGCGAGAGCACCAGCTGAAACTTGTTGCCGATCGCACAGGACCCGCCGAGCTTCGAGTACTTACTGCTCCCGTCATCTAACGCCAGGAACACCTTCGCCGCCGTTGGGACCTTCTTCGCCAAGTACGCCTGCGCTTCTGGTTTGATCGTGATCTCCATGTGATGGCCTCCTTCGGTTGTGTACAACCTTTATGCCCACATCGTATGCCTTTTGGCCCACACTGTCAAATTCCACTTACTGTTCCCCAGTCGCTGACCGGCTCGCCCACAGCAAGCACAGCCTATCCCCAAAAGTTATCCCCAAGGCGTGCGCGCGACCCCCAATCGCTGGTGGTCAGCTATCAGTTTGACACCAGATTCGGTGCGCGCAAAAATCAAGGTTTTTCTCGGCGGGTGCCAGATATCCACACCTGACGCCGCGGCGATTTCACGAACAACAAGCGTCTAAAGCCTGATGTATCAGCCCGTACACGCGTTCGGTGAGCAAACAAAAAGTTTTATCCCCAGCGTTTTCCCCGCTTGTGGATAACCTCATCCACACCGCTTCAGCCTAGTTATGAACACTATCCACAGAGTTATCCACAGGCTATCGCCGATTTTGTCCCCATTCGCTATCCACACCCCGGGCCGCGACCTGAACATTCCGGCCAACAGCGCCGCCAATATCCAGCAAAAAAAGCACTGCCCCCCCGTATCAGGGGGCAGTGCTTACGTGTCACGCAGGCGCGTGTAGATCAGTTACTGGACGTGTTCGAATCATCGGCGCTGGTCAGCTCTTCAGTCGTCTGCGTCAGCTTGATGTTGGCGGTCTTCTTCGTGCTTTCGTGGTAATAGGTGACCTTGACCGTATCCCCGACCGCGTGCTTGTACAGCGCGGTGTGCAGCTCCGCGACACTGTTGACTTCGGTGTCGTCGATGGCGACGATCACGTCATACTGACTGAGCCCCGCCTTCTTGGCGATGCTGGTATCGGTGAAGCCGGCCACGACGACCCCGCCGGTGACGCTGCTCGGCAGCTTCAAGACGGATTCCTGCTGGGTGCTCGACACGGTGGACAGATCACGCACGGTCACCCCGAGCGCCGGCCGCACGACCTTACCGTTGGAAACCAGCTGGTTGATGATCGAGACGACTTCATCACTCGGGATGGCAAAGCCCATCCCTTCGATCGTCGCTTCGGAGTTACTGCTCCCGGAGAGCTTCATCGAGTTGATCCCGATCACTTGCCCAGACAGGTTGATCAGCGGGCCACCGGAGTTCCCGGAGTTGATCGCCGCGTCGGTCTGGATGACGGTCGCCTGCCCGGTCGTCTGACCGGTGGTCTCATCTGTCACGTCGACCGTCCGGCTCTTCGCCGACACGATTCCCTGGGTCACACTGGTCGCGTACTGCGAGCCCAGTGGCGACCCGATCGCCAGGACGGTCTGCCCTGCGGCGATCTTGCTGGAGTCACCGAAGCTTGCGACCGTCGAGACCTTGCTCCCGTCGATCGACAGCACCGCCAGATCCGTCTCCGAGTCGGTCCCAACGAGCTTGGCGGTCACCTTAGTGCCATCGCTCATGATGACCTCAAGCGCATCGGAGCCTTCGACCACGTGATTGTTCGTCACGATGTAGGCCTTGCCGTCCTTCTTCTGGTAGATCACCCCAGAGCCTTCACTGTATTCTTCAAGGTTCGAGGAATCCGAGTTGCTCGACCCGGAGGACTGGCTGGCCCCCGAGTTGGCGTCGTTATTCGAATTCGAATCCGAGTCGTAGCCGAACAGGCCGCCGAACGAATCCAGGCCACTGCTCGTGCTCTGTGCGTTTTGCAGGTTGACCACGGACACGACCGCTTTTTCGACCTTCGCGAAGGCTTCTTGGGAGGCGGAGTTCTGGTTGACCGAGACATTCGAGACCTGCGTGGTGCCGGCCTTCTGCGTCGTGGTCGTCACGCCGAGGTTCGTCGTCGTATTGCGACCCGCGGCCCAGTAGCCCACGCCGCCACCGACCCCGCCGCCGACGATCGCGGCGACGGCGACGACGATCGCCGTCTGCCGCATCCCGCGCCGCGGCTGGCGCGTTGGCGTGGTTGGGGTCTGCGGCGTTTCTTCAAAATTATTGGTTTGATTGTTATCCATCTTAGACCATTCCTTTCGATCAAGAGATGCCCTTGCTTACATTATTAATCATACTAAGGGGATTTGACGAAACTATGAAGGCCACCTGATTTTAACGTGACGTCTCCCATCGGTTGGGTTCACCTTACCACGCGCCGCCGCGTGCTGTCATGTTTGGGGGCTAAGCAGCCACCCTGACCCGATATCGAGCCTGCACGGTCGGACCGTCCCGCCGGGGTGGCCCGGTCTGACCGAGCCGTCCCGCTAAGCCCGTGGGCCCTGCGCTCTGGCTCGTCGAGCTACGGCCCCACAACGCGGGCGCGTCTAGCTACGCTCAGCACGTTGCGCCTAAGTGCGGACTCAACGCACTGAGCGATGCTACCCGTCCCGCTAAACCCGCGAGTCCTGCGCTCTGGAACCAAAAACGGAACGGGGACAACTCTGACGGTTGTCCCCGTTCCGTTCTGATGGCTCACGCGCCGACGGTGAACAGCGGGTCGGCGATGGCCGGATCCGTGTCGAAGATCTCGAAGTCATGGCCGACGCCCAACCCTTGCGCCTTGAGCATGTTGGCGACGGTGATGTGCGCCAGTGCCTTGACGTTGTTGTGCGGCGACAGGTGGCCAAGGTACACCCGCTTGGTGTGGAGCCCGATGATGTCCATGATCGCGTTGGCCCCGTCTTCGTTGCTCAAGTGGCCGAAGTCGCCCAGGATCCGCTGCTTCAGCGGCCACGGGTACGGGCCCATGCGCAGCATCTCCAGGTCGTGGTTGCACTCCATCACGTAGGCGTCCGCGTCGCGGATGGTCCCTTCGACGCGATCGGACACGTAGCCCGTGTCGGTCAGGATCGCGAAGCGCTTGCCGGCGTGGTGAAACTGGTAGAACTGCGGTGCCGCAGCGTCGTGCGAGACGCCGAAGCTCTCGACATCGAGGTCCCCGAGGCTCATCGTGGTCCCGGTGTCGAAGACCTGCAAGCGGTCTTGTGGCAACTGGCCCAGGCCGCTCGGCAGCGCGTCAAAGGTCCCCTGATCCGCGTAGACGGTCAGGTTGGGGTACCGCCGCGCCAGCACGCCGACGCCTTTACAGTGGTCGGTGTGCTCGTGGGTGATGAACAGGCTGTCCACATCCTTCAGGTCCCGACCGATACTCGCCATCAGCTCGGTCATTTTTTTGCCCGAGAACCCGGCGTCGACGAGCACCTTGTGCCCCGGCGTTTCGATGTACGTCGCGTTCCCGGAACTGCTGGATGCCAGTACCGAGACACGCATGCCAAAATCTTCAGTCATTGCACTCTTCCTTTGATGTCGATTGATCCCCGCGCCTCAGTCGCGCGTCTTGAGCACGGTCTTGTTGATCGCGTTGACCTTCTTGATCGTCACGTTCTTCGAGCCTTGGCTCTCGACGCCGACGAACCAGGCGGGAATGTAGACCGTCGCCCCCTTGGCGTCCAGCAGGTAGGTGTACGCGAGCTGGGTCCAGCGCACGGTCGCGTTGTTCGGGAGCTCGTTTTCCCGGTACAGCGTGACGACGGCGTCTTGGGCGCTGCACAGGGTCACGTCGGCGCGCAGCACGTCCACCTGGGCGAGGTACGTCTGGGTGTAGCTCGTCAGGCGCCCGTTCGCCACGGTGAAGGTGATCTGGGCCCGCGGGTCGTAGATCAGCCGCCCGCCGACTTTTTGGACGAACACGTAGCTATTCGTGCCTGACAAGCCCGCCGCGTAGACATACTCACTGCCGTGCAGGACGTTCTTCTCGCTCGTGAGCCACTTGGTCAGCGTCTCAACGGCGGTTGCCCGCTTGACGGTCACGGTGGTGTCCAGCGTGCTGGTCATCACGGTGTAATCGGTCGCGGTGAAGCGCGGGTACTGGTGGTCGAGCTTGCGCACTTCGCTGGCCAGCTCACCGCTACTGGTGCTGGCCAGATACCCCCCGGTCGGCGTCTTCGTGCTCAGCTTCGGCAGCTTGATCTGATCGCGGCGGATATCCGCGATGATCTCCGTCGTCCCGCCGCTCGAGGTCGCGAGGTCCACCTGCTGGCTCTGAAAGAAGCTCATCCCCAGAAAAATATTCAAGCCGACAAAGACGATCAAGAAGATCATTTCGATCCGGCGAAAGTCCATGTGTCCTCACCTCCTATTGCAACGCTTGGCCGGTGCTGGCCCCCTTCACCTCACTGGCGGTGGCAGCTTCATCGGTCGGATCGACCCACTGGGTGTAGCGTTTGTACAGCCCGTTGATCTTGACGAAATACGTCGGCGTCAGCGAGACGACTTGACTCGACTCGGAATCCGCCTTCCAGTAGTACCCGAGCACCATATCTTGCAGCGCGCTCACGTCGTAGCCGGCGCCTTGCAGCTGTGCGAACACCGTGGCGGTGCTCGGTAGGCTGACCGCCGCCTGCGTGGTCGGGATCGCCACGGTCAGGTTGTACATCGAGAAGTTGAGCTGCCGCCCCGACTGCGTGTTGGCGGTCGTGACCACGCCGTTGTCGTTCGCATTGAAGATCGGCAGGCCCAAGGCGCAGGCCCGGAACGTCACCGTGCGCGTCGCGGTGTCGTAGCCGAAGTAGCGCATCGTGTTCAGCCCCTGCAGGCCGAGCTTACCCAGGCTGGTATAGCCTTGCCGCAGCGCGGTCGCTAGCGTCTGATCGCGGGTGGTCACCGTGGCGTCTTCGAACTGGATGCCACCAGTGTCGGTGTCCAGCGTCAAGCGCTGGCTCGCCCCGCGCGTGTAGACCGTCTCGGCCCCGATCTCACGGGTATCCACCGCACTGGCGGAGTTCGATGGCATCAACAGCGAGACGAAGTGGTTGGCGCTCTGCTGGTCCAGGAGGAACGTGTACGGGGTGACCTTGATCGCGGTGTTGAATGTCGCGACCTCCCGCCCGGACAGGCGCATCTCCGTGATGTCAAAGCCGGTGGTCGCCGCGCGCCGAACCAGGTCGCGCACCGGCGCGACCTTGGCCCCGGTCACCGGCGCGGTGTGCACGGTGCGCGTCCGGTCGTTGATGAACTGGAGCTGCTCCCCCGCCCCGGTCAGGTCGACCAGGATGCGTGTGAACTGGAAGTCGAGGTCACCGGTGGTCAGTCGCTGGGCGAAAAACGTCCGGTTGAACCGGTCAAAGGCGACCGGCCCCGCGTACAGCAACTGCAGCGACTCGTGAGTCGCCAACAGCGTCGTGTAATCGCTGGCCGAGAGCTTCTTGGCCGGCCCCATCTTCGTCAGCTGCCAGTCGGTCATCGCGGTGCGCAGCTTGTCGGTGATCGCCCCATCCGCGGTGAACAGCATGGTCTTCCGGTCGTCTTGCTGGTAATACGCCGTGGTCGGCGAGAAGACGTGGCTGGCCTGCTGGGCCACGTTCGGGTCCTTCGTGGTCTTGACGGTCACGTTGGTCTCTTGGCGGCCGAGGCGCGACGGGTTTTGCCAGATCAAAAACGAGAAGACGAGGCTCAGCGTGACCATCGCGATCAGGCTGATGCGTAAGATCCATCCGCTAAGCTTCATCCCAGTCACCTCCCGCATCCGTGATCGGCGAGTACGGCAGCGAGATATAGAAGGTGCTGCCCTTGCCTTCCTGCGAATCGACCCAGATGCGCCCGCCGAGCGCTTCGACGACTTCCTTGGAGATCGCCAAGCCCAGCCCGGTCCCCCCTTGCTGGCGGGAGCGCGCCTTGTCGACCCGGTAGAAGCGGTCGAACACCTTGTTGATGTCCTGGCGCGGGATCCCCAGCCCCTGGTCGGTGATCGAGAGGATCACATGGTTATGCGTCTCCAGGAGGCGGGCGGTGATCACCCCACCGTCTGGGCTGTACTTGATCGCGTTGTTCATGATGTTGTCGACCACCTGCATGAACTTATCCTGGTCGATCTCGACCCACAAGTCGCGCTTGGTGATCTCGCGCCGGATCGTGTAGTGCTTCTTCTCCGAGCCGGGCAAGAGCCCCGGCGTGTGGCGCGTGTTGTTGTCACTGGACGCGTGCTCGTTGTCGGTCTTGAGCATCATGTCGAAGCGGTCGAGGATGTAGTTGAAGAATTCGTTGAGGTTGATCGTCTCCAGCTCGATCGTGCTGGTCCCGGAGTCCATCCGCGACAAGCTGAGCAGGTCGTTGATCATACGGATCATGCGGTCCGTCTCCTCCTGCGTCACCTTGAGGAACTGTGGTGCGATCGCCGGGTCCTGCCACGCGCCGTCGGACAGCGCTTCGATGTACGAGCGCATCGACGTCAGTGGGGTCCGGAGTTCATGGGAGACATTCGAGACGAACTCGCGGCGCTCCCGCTCGTTCTTCTGCTGCTCCGTGACGTCGTGCAGCACCGCGACCAGCCCGGAGATGAACCCGGTCTCGCGCTGGATCAGGCTGAAGTCGACGCGCAGGATCAGCTCGTGGTCCAGTTGCTCGGAAAAATCGAGCAGCAGCTCTTTTTGCGTCTCCAACAAGTCGCGCAACGTGTAGTCCTTGTCGATCGTCAGCAGTTTCAAGATGGAGACCCCGATCACGTCCTCATTGCGCGTGTTCAGGAAGTCCAGCGCGGTCTCGTTGATGATGATGACATTACCGCGGCGATCGGTCGCGATCACCCCGTCGGTCATGTGGGCGAGGACCGAGTCCAGCCGCCGGCGCTCCGCCTCGCTGGCCTCTTGGGCCTCTTCGACCCGAACGCTGAGGTTATTGACGGCGACCGCCAGTTGCCCCAGCTCGTCTTGCCCGTAGATCCGCACCTGCCCGGAGTAGTCCCCGCGGGCCATGCGGATCGCCTGCTTCTTCATCTCGTCGATCGGCCGGGTGATCGCCCGGGAGATCACGATCGAGATCAGCGTCCCGAGCAGCCCGGCGACCAGCGACGCGATCAAGAAGATCTTGACGATCTTGTTGATGTTCGCGTACACCGATTCCATCGACGCGGTGATCGCCACCACCCCGATCACCGCGTTCCCGTCACCGGTCGCGTTCGGGTTCTTGATCGGGATGATCTTGGTGTACTGCGAGCCCGTGCTGGCCCCGTACTCATAGCCTTCGAAGAGCTGGCCGTTGTACAGCACCGACTTGACGTTGCTTGACGCCGATTTTTGGCCGACGTCATTCTGGTTGTTCAGGTTGCTGTTCGCCCGCACGGTGCCCTTCGCGTCGACCACCGTCACCGTTGCGGTGTTGGCCACATCCGCCTGGCTGATCGTCGTTTTCATGCTCGCGTTGGCCGTGTCGGCGTCCTCGCTCAGGAGGTCCGACGCGAGTTTTTCCTGCAAGTACGGGTCGATGTTGATGCTGGTCTTGAACGTCTCAATGTTCTGCTGTTCAAGCGACCGAACAAAATAAGCGCCAATGATCTCCACGGTTACCAGCAGTAACAGGATAAACACCAGCGCGATCTTGAAGTGGATCGATTGAAAGAAGCGGATCTTCTTGTTCATCACGTAACTCCAAAGAAAGGGTGCGGCGCGCTACTCCTGGTCCGGGTTCTTCAGGTAGTAGCCCACGCCACGGCGCGTCACGAGCCATTCGGGGTGCGACGGGTTGTCTTCGATCTTCTCCCGCAGGCGCCGCACCGTCACATCGACCGTGCGCACGTCGCCGAAGTAGTCGTAGCCCCACACCGTCTGCAGCAAGTGCTCCCGCGTCATCACCTGACCCAAGTGGCGGGCCAGGTAGTGCAGGAGCTCGAACTCGCGGTGCGTCAGCTCGATCTTCTCGCCGCGCTTCGTCACCGTGTAGGCGTCCGGGTGGATCGTCAAGTCGCCGACCGACAGCTCCTTATTCTCGTCGTCGACCTCCGGCGCCGCCGCGGCCGCCGCACCGGAGCGCCGCAGGTTCGCCTTCACGCGCGCGACCAGCTCACGGTTCGAGAACGGCTTGGTGACATAGTCATCCGCGCCGAGTTCCAGCCCAAGGACCTTGTCGATCTCGGAGTCCTTGGCCGTCAGCATGATGATCGGGGTGTCGCGGTCTTTGCGCACCTGGCGCGCGACCTCCAGTCCGTCGATCTTCGGGAGCATCAGATCAAGCAGGATCAGATCTGGTTCTTCTTCGCTCACCTTGGCCAGTGCTTCTTCGCCATCATAGGCGGTGACGACATCGTAGCCTTCCTTTGCCAGGTTGAACTTGACGATGTCAGAGATCGGTTTCTCATCGTCTACCACAAGGATCTTTTTTGCCATGCTTGGCCTCCATTAGTCCGTAGTTACTATATATTATAGCGGTTTTGGGGCAGCGGAGCAAAAAGGGGCCAAACCGCCGGCCAGTCGCATTTTTTGACGCTGGTCAACGACGCCATGCTGGCCCTAAACGGGTACAATGAAGGCAGAGGTGACCGCTATGCAGATCAACATCAATGACATCACGCTCCACTACACCCAGACCGGCCAAGGCCAGCCGCTGCTCCTGCTCCACGGCAACGGCGAGGACCACACGCTGTTCACCGGCGCGATCACCCGCTTGGCCCCGCACTTCAGCGTCTACGCGCTGGACACCCGTGGGCACGGCGCCAGCGGCGGGGCCGTGCCCCGCAACTACCGACTGATGGCGGCGGATGTGCACGGCTTCATTCAGGCCCTCCACCTCGGCCCAACGGTGGTCGCCGGCTTCTCCGACGGCGGGATCACCGCGCTGCTGCTGGCCGCGACCTGGCCGCGCGATGTGCGCCGCCTGATCGTCGCCGGGGCCAACTTGACGCCGACCGGGGTGCGGCCGCTGGCCTGGGCCGCCACCTGGATCGCCTACGCCAAGACGCGCGATCCGCTGCTGCGCCTGATGCTCCGCCACCCGCACATCACGCTTCGTCAGCTGAATAATATTCACGTGCCGACGCTGGTCCTCGCCGGTCAGCACGACGTGATCCGACCGGGCGAGACCCGCCGGATCATCCGTCACATCCCCCGCGCCCGCGGGATCATCGTCCCCGGTGCGACGCATTCGAGCTATGTCAAAGACGGCGCCTTCTTCTTCCGCCTGATCTGGCCCTTCCTGCGGCCGCTGGCGGTCTGACGGCGCACTCGCCCCACCACGGTGATGCACCCTTGGCGCCTGGCGCGCGGCCCAGCCTAGATCAGGGGCTGCGTGGCAGACGAGCGTTGTGGCGGCACGGCCGTACCGGTGATCGATCCTGCCTTCAGCGTGAATATTTATTGCATTTTTCCACAAAACATTTGCATATTCTTTGGATTGGGTTTATATTCATTTAAAATTCAATTACAGGGAGTTGCACGGGATGAAGAAGTTAGTCAAGTGGCTGTTCGCCCTGATCGCGCTGATCGCGATCGGCTTTAGTAGTCAATCGAACCAAGTACAGGCGGCCACCGGCAGCCGAATGGACAGCATCAAGAAGCGCGGCTACATCGTCGTGGGCCTGAGCGCTGACTACGCCCCGCTGGAATTCCACGCGACTGTCGACGGTGCCGACACGATCGTCGGGGCGGATGTGGATCTGGCCAAGAAGATCGCTGAAGACGCTGGCGTCAAGCTGCAGATCAAGGAAATGGGCTTCGACGCCCTGATCGGCGCGCTGAAGACGGGCAAGGTCGACATGGTCATCTCCGGGATGTCCAAGACCCCGGAGCGTGCCAAGCAGGTCAATTTCTCCGAGCCTTACATGTACGAGAAGCAGATCGTCGTGATCCGCAAGTCCGACAAGGGCAAATACAAGAACGTCGCCGACTTCTCCGGTGCCACAGTCGGGGCACAGAAGCAGACGACCCAAGAGGCGATCGCCAAGGCCCAGCTGCCTGGCGCCAAGATCACCAGCCTCCAGAAGGCCAACGACGTGGTCGCCCAGGTCTCCTATAACAAGCTGGATGCCGGCGTCATGTCGAGCATCATCGCCGGCGCTTACGTGCAGAAGAACAAGAGCCTGACCATGATCGACCCGCATTTTGCCACCGAAGCGTCCCCGACCGTTGTCGCGCTGCCGAAGGGCGACACCGCCCTGACCGCGCAGATCAACTCGACCATCAAGGACATGAAGGCCAAGAAGCTCTGGGCCAAGTACCTCGATGACGCCTACACGCTGCAGAACAAGAGTGACGGGTTCTGGACCAAGTACGGGAGCTTCTTCGTCAAGGGCGCGCTCAACACGCTGCTCTTCGCCATCCTGACGGTCATCGCCGGGACGGTCCTCGGCACGCTGCTCGCCTTGATGCGGACGTCTAAGCTGTGGCTCCTCAAGGCGATCGCCGTGGTCTACGTCGAATTCATTCGCGGCACCCCACTGATGGTTCAGGCCTTCATCGTCTTCTTCGGCACCCAGGTCCTGGGCATCAGCCTCAGCGCCTTCACCGCCGGCGCGATCGCGATGGGCATCAACTCCGGCGCCTATGTCGCCGAGATCATCCGCTCCGGCCTGAACTCCGTGCCGGTCGGCCAGACTGAAGCGGCGCGCAGCTTGGGGCTTTCGAACAAGTTGACCCTGCAGTATGTGGTGCTGCCACAGGCGGTCAAGAACATCTGGCCGGCCTTGGGCAACGAGTTCGTGACCGACATCAAGGAATCGTCCGTGCTGTCCGTGATCGGTGCCTCCGAGCTGATGTTCGAAGGCTCGACCGTCCAAGGCGCCTCGTTCCAGCCGTTCTTCCCGATGATGATCGTCGCCTTGATCTACTTCGCGATGACCTTCATCCTGACCCGCGCCTTGGGCCTGGTCGAACGCCGCTTCAACTAGTCATCTCACCTCAAAGCCGGGCACAGCCCGAGAGATGACACCCCACACCCTATTATCATTTGGAGGAATCACGCATGACTGAAAAAATCGTATTGGCATACTCTGGCGGCTTGGACACTTCCGTGGCGATCCCGTGGTTGCAAGACAAGGGCTATGACATCATCGCCGTCTGCTTGAACGTCGGCCAGCCCGGCGCAGACATGGACTTCATCCAGCAAAAGGCGCTGCAGGTCGGCGCGATCGAGAGCTACGCGATCGACGCCCAGCAGGAATTCGCCGACCAGTACGTGGCCCCGGTGATCAAGGCGAACGCCCTGTACGAAGGCGACTACCCGCTGGTCTCCGCCCTGTCTCGGCCGCTGATCATCGACCACCTGGTGAAGATCGCCCACGACCACGGCGCGACCGCCATCGCCCACGGCTCCACCGGCAAGGGCAACGACCAGGTCCGCTTCGAAGCCGCGATCCACGCCCTCGATCCGAACCTGAAGATCGAAGCCCCGATCCGCGATTTTCACTGGTCCCGCGAAGAAGAGATCGATTACGCCAAGGAACACAACGTGCCAGTGCCGATCGGCAAGAAGTCGCCGTATTCGATCGACGCCAACCTCTGGGGCCGCGCCAACGAAGCCGGGATCCTCGAGAACCCATGGAACCAGGCGCCAGACGATGCTTGGGGCATGAGCGTCTCCCCTGAGGCGGCCCCAGACCAGCCGACCTTCCTCGACCTGACCTTCGAGCAGGGCCTGCCGGTGGCCATCGACGGTGAGCCGATGGGCCTGGCGGACCTGATCAAAGCCCTCAACCAGATCGCCGGCGCCAACGGCATCGGCCGCATCGACAAGATCGAGAACCGCATGGTCGGCATCAAGTCCCGTGAAGTCTACGAGGCGCCGGGGGCCGCGGTGATCATGGCCGCCCACCACGAGCTGGAGAACCTGACCCTGGAGCGCGACGTCGCGCACTACAAGCCACTGATCGAGCAGCAACTCACCAACATGATCTACGAAGCGAAGTGGATTACCCCGCTGTTCGACGCGCTGATGGCCTTCATCGATGAGACCCAAAAGGTGGTCAACGGCGTGGTCAAGATGAAGCTCTACAAGGGCAATGCGACCGCGGTGGCCCGTAAGTCCGACACCAACTCGCTGTACGACGAGAATCTCGCGACCTACACCAGCGCCGACTCCTTCGACCAGGAAGCGGCCGCCGGCTTCATCAAGCTCTGGACCCTGCCGGCGACGGTGTACGAACAGGTCAACCACGTGCACTCTCAGGCACCGGAGGACAACTAATGACGGACAAACTCTGGGGCGGTCGCTTCACCGCCAAAGCCGCGAAGTGGGTCGATCAGTTCGGCGCCTCGATCGGCTTCGACCAACAGATGGCCCAAGAGGACCTCGAAGGCTCCCTCGCCCATGTCGCGATGCTGGGCCAGCAGGGCATCATCCCGCAAGCCGACGCCGACACGATCACGGCCGGCCTGCACCAGCTGCAACAGCAGCTCGCAGCCGGTGAGCTGACCTTCACCGTCGCCAATGAGGACATCCACCTGAACATGGAACGCCTCTTGACCGATCTGATCGGGCCCGTCGCCGGCAAGCTCCACACCGCCCGCTCGCGCAACGACCAGGTCGCCACGGATTTTCACCTCTGGCTGCGGCACCGCCTGCCGGAGCTGATGCAGGCGCTGTCTGACCTCCAAAGCGTGCTGGTGGCCCAGGCCGATCAGCACGCCGACACCATCATGCCAGGCTACACCCACCTGCAGCACGCGCAGCCGATCACCTACGGCCACTACCTGCTCGCCTACTTCGAGATGTTCCAGCGCGACTACGAGCGCTTCGCCTTCAATCAGCAGCACACGGACATCTTGCCGTTGGGCGCCGCCGCCTTGGCCGGCACCACCTTCCCGATCGACCGTGAGTTCGTCGCCGCGCAGCTAGGCTTCAGCGCGGTGTACCACAATTCGCTGGACGCCGTGTCCGACCGCGATTTTGCCCTCGAGTTCCTGAGCAACGCTGCGATCTTGATGCAGCACCTCTCGCGCCTCGCCGAGGAGCTGATCCTCTGGTGCACCTACGAGTTCAACTACATCGAGATGTCCGACGCCTTCTCGACCGGCTCCTCGATCATGCCGCAGAAGAAAAACGCGGACTTCGCCGAGCTGACGCGCGGCAAGACCGGGCGTGTGTACGGCGCGCTGATGGGCCTGCTGACCACGATGAAGAGCCTGCCACTCGCTTACAACAAGGACATGCAGGAGGATAAAGAGCCTGTGTTCGACGCCTACACGACGATCCTGGGTTCGGTCCACATCTTCACCGGCATGCTGGACTCGCTGACTGTGCATGAGGAACGCATGCACGACGCCACGATCCGCGACTTCAGCAATGCGACGGAGCTGGCGGATTACCTCGCCACCAAGGGTGTGCCGTTCCGCAAGGCGCACGCGATCGTCGGCGAACTGGTGCTCCACGGTCTTCAGACCGGCCAGAGCCTGCAGGACATGCCGTTGGCTGACCTGCAAGCCGCCGCACCAGAGATCGACCAAGACGTCTACGCGGAGCTCTCGTCTGAAGCCGCGGTCAACCGTCGCACCAGCCTCGGCGGCACAGCAGTCGCCAATGTGCGCCAGGAGGTCAGCCAGGCGCGAGCGCTCCTCGCCGCACGCTGATCTGCGGGACGGGGCTGTGCCATAACGCGGTTTTAGCCCAGAGTATAAGAGAGACCCCCTGAAAAACCCGAACTTAGGTTTTTCAGGGGGTCTCTCTTATACGGCTAGGGCGTTGCGTTATGGCACGTAACGTTCTGGAATAGTCGTGCCACCAGGGGTTATGTCACAACCCGATACTTTTGCCTTCCGGCGCCTGTCACTTCAGGGCGTACTGGGTGAAGAGGCGGCCGACGGTATTGTTCACCGTCGCCCGGTTCTTTGCCTGAACGTTGCTCAGCAGGACGATCGCGTTTTGCCCGTCGGGGGTGAAGCGTGCGGTACTGAAGAAGCCGTAACCGGTCCCGTTCGTCTGCACGAACCCCTTGCGCATGAAGAAGCCGCCGCTGTAATTCGCCTTCGCGTCGTACAGCGCGTCGCGCCCGCGTCCGAGCAGCTGACCGGACAGGAGGGCCCGCGCAGCGTGATAGAAGTCCAATGCGGACATGAAGACCTGCCCGGTCCCAAGCTCTGCGTGGAGCCGGCTGTCACTGACGCGCTGCGGATCGGTGTACGCCGTCGTGGTGTAGCCGACCGCCGCCGGGTCGTCTGCGCGCAGCGCATAGGCGAAGCGCGTGTGCGCCAGCTTCAGGCCCTCGACATAGACCGTCTGGAACGACTGCGCGTATGTCTGGCCCGTGAGCTGCTCGCCGATCCCCGCCAGCAGCAGGTAGTTGATCGGGGTGTACTGGTAGTGGCCGCGCACCGCTGGCTCGTTGATCAGCTTAGCGACGTTCGCCTGGACCAGTGCCGCATCCGTGGTGTACCGCGGCGTCAGCACGCCCTTGGTCCGCAAGCCGGAGGTCATGTGCAACAAGTGCGCCATCGTGATCTGCGGGCTGGTCTTGAAGCGCGGGAAAAACTGCGCCAGCGGGGTCGTCAAGGCGACTTGACCGGCGTTGACCTGCCGCATGAATAAGCCGGCGGTCAGGCTTTTTTGCATCGAATCGATCTCGTACATGGTGGTCACGGTGTTCGGGCGGCCGGTCGCCGCGTTCGCCAGTCCGTGAACGTACTGGGCGATCACCCGCCCGTGACGAATGATCAGCGCCGTGCCGGACACCTTCAGCGCGGCTAACTGGGCGCCCAGGTCGCGCTGCGCCGTCGCATCGAACGTCGTGGCCGCCTGCGCCGACGGGGCTGTCGCCTGGCTGCTAGTGGTGCTATCCGGGCGGACCGGTCGGATCGGGGCGGGCTGCGGGGCCGTCATGCGCCCCAGCCACCAGCCACCGGCAAACAGCCCAACCGCGAGTGCCACCACGACTAGATCTGCCAGCCAACGCGGCCGGCGATGCTTCGCTCGTCTCATCGCTCACCCTCCCACCGTGGCTTGCCGCCAGCTCTTCGTGAAGTAGCGGTCGTCGAGCCGGTAGTGCACCGGCTGCCGCGGACCGGCGAGGAACGGTGCGACCGTGCGATCCATCCGCAGCCAACCGCGCCAGCCGATGTGGATCGTGTCTTGCATGAAATACGGTTGATCCCCGTCCTCGCTGAGGTCCAAGACCCGGGTGAAGCCTTGCGTCCGCAGCTGGGTGCGCAGCTTAGTGACTGCCTGTCGGTACTTCGGCATCGACAGCCCCGTGTACGCCGCCCACTTCGCGTTGATCGGCGGGATCACGAACTGCACGTCGATGTCGTGGCGGGCGAACTGGGTCAACAGCAGTTGAAAGTCGCTGTACTCTGGCCCGAAGCGGTAATCGTAGTGGCGCTGGCTCCCTTTGAGCTTCGCCAGCCGACCGCCGGCCAACCGGGCGCGGTAGAATTGGTCATCGATGCCCAGCGTGTTGGTCCGCGTGTTGGCCCGGCCGACCGCCGTCGCCAGCGCCTCGAGCTGGGCCGGCGTCGCGGTCGCGGGCAGCAGCTTCTCAGCCCGCGCCAGGCGGCGTTCGTTCGGCGTGACCGCGAAGCGCGAGAACAGCCCGTCTTCGTTGCGCAGCATCTGAAGCCGCGCAGTCAGCAACTGGCGACTCAAGTGAGACAGCGGCTGACCGCCAGCGACGGTGAGCAGCGCCGACTTGATCTGCTGGTCCCGGCAGGCGGGCATGGTCAGCAGGCGGCGCGCCGCGTAGCGATCCGCGACCGTGTTACGCGCCTGCAGGAGCCACGTGATGGTCTGCAGCGGCGAATAGAAGAAGGTGAACGCCTGCGGATTTTGGCCTCGCTTGGTGAACCACTGCATGGAGACGATGAAGACCGCCTTCTTGTGGGCCAGCTGCGTCAGCATCGACTGATCGCTGAGAAAATGCGTCAGCGACTGAGTCCCAGCCGCACCGACCAAAAACGGCCGGTAGTTGCGGTGGTACTTGGCCGCCAGCGCTGACGGGTGGAACGGATCGAGCCGCGACAGCTCCGAGGAGCCGAAGAACGGTACGTAATCCAGCGCCAGCGCCTGTTGCTTTGCCCGCTCCCCGGCCAGCACGTTCGGTGACATCGAGACGGCCGCCGAGCGCAGCGCGCCGTGAGACAACCGGCCCAGCGGCAGCGGCGCGAGCAACAGGCCGGCGACTAGGAGCACGGCGCACAGCACCGGCCCGAAGATCTGCCACAACCGCTGCTTCATGCGAGGCTGGCCGCCTTGGCCACGATCTTGTTGGCGGTCTCCCACTCACTGCGGTCGAATTCGGAGACCGGGACGCTGATGCCGAGCTGGTCTTGCAGCTCCAGCAGCAGCTGCACCGTGTCCATGGAGTCCAGCAGGCCGGTGTCGAACAGGTTCTCGTCACCGCGGGTGCTGAAGTCTTCGCCGGTCAGGTCTAGCAGAATGTTGTTAACAGTCGATTGAATATCCATGATGAACGCTCCTTTATGGTCAGTGTCAGTGTCAGCGGTGTGGTGGGCAGAACCAGAGCTTGTCGAGAAACCCTGAGAAGATCAAAAACGAGAAACAGACGACGTTGAACGTGATGAAGATCGCCAAGGCCTGCGTCCACCGGTTATGTGGGAGCTGCTGGCGGTGCTTTTTCTTGAAGCGCAGCCAGTAGTCATTGATGATGATCGCGACGGCGTGGAAGAGCCCGTACACGATGTAATACCAGGTCACGCCGTGCCAGAAGCCCATCACCAGAAAGTTGATCAGATAGGCGACTTGCGAGACCCGCACCCGGTTACGGATCAACTTGTGCTTCATGATGAAGAAGGTCGTGCGCATGAAGACAAAATCCCGGAACCAGAAGCTCAACGTCATGTGCCAGCGATTCCAGAACTCCTTGATGTTCCCGGCAGCGAAGGGGCGCTTGAAGTTCATCGGCGTGTCGACCCCCATCACGAGGCTGATCGCGACGGCGAACAGGCTGTAGCCAGCAAAGTCAAAGAACAAGTACATCGAGTAGACATACATGTACCCGACCAGCCCCCACGATAGCCCAAGCGGCCCGGCGTGGACCAATGCGGCCTGCGCGACCTTGGGCAGCATCAGTGTGCCGAACGCGTACCCGAGGATGAACTTGTACAGGAACCCCAAGAACAGGTAGTGCACGGCCCGGCCGAGCATGGCGACGTAATCCGCCTGAGCCGGCGCACCGGCGATGTCCGCGACGAAGCGCCGGTAGCGGTCGATCGGTCCGGAGGATAGGGTCGGCAGGAACAGCAGGAAGCGGCCAAAGTCTACCGCGCTCACTTGCTTCAGCGCGCCGTCGCGCAGCTCCATGAGCACCTGCACCGACTTGAAGGTCAGATAGGAGATCCCGAGAAAGCCCAGCAACGACGGGTGCCCTGCGACCGCCGGCGTCACCTTCACCACCGCCAGCGGCGCGATGCTCGCACAGACGGCCGCGACGAAGGTCGCCGTCCCGTTATGGGCGCGCCGGTAACGGGCGTAACCCAGGACCAGCAGGAACTGCCAGGCCACATAGGCCAGAAGCGCCAGCCCCTCGCCCCATTTGTGTCCGGTGAACATCAGCACGATGAAGGCGAGCGACACCACAGTCTCCCACAGCCGTAGTCGGTGGCCGTGGTACAGCCCCACCATCAGGGGGACCAGCGCGACCAGTAGGATCAGGAAGTACTGCGGATCCGCGTAGGGTTGCAAATTCGGCATCAGGCGTTGACCTCCGCGATCAGCTGCTTGATGGCGACCTTACCGTTCGCCGTCACGGGCAAACTGTCGCGGTACACGAAGCGTTGAGGGATCATGTACGGCATCATCACCGTCTGCAGGTAATCATGGATCGCCCGGGTCAGCTCGCGCGCGTCCCCGTCGCTTGCCGGCACGACGAAGGCCAGCATCTGTGCGACCTTGTGCTGCGCGTTGTAGCGCGGCACCGCGACCGCCTGGCGGATCATCGGGGCGGTGTTGAGGTAGTGATTGACCTCTTCCAGCTCGATCCGGTAGCCATTGAGTTTGATCTGAAAATCGGTCCGGCCGCGGTAGAAGATCAGCCCGTCCGAGGCGATGAACCCAAGGTCCCCGGTCCGGTACGCCTGCTCCCCGTGATCCGAGACGAAGGCCGCGGCCGTCTTGTCCGGCCGATTCAAGTAGCCCTTGGAGACGCTGGGGCCGCTGATGTAGAGCTCCCCAACCGCCTGGCCGTCCTCCTGGCGCACGGTGTCTGGCACCAAACTCAGCGTCGTGTCCGGCTTGGCGTAGCCGATCGGCAGCCGGTCGTGCTCCGCCAGCACCGCCGGCGTGATCTCGATGGCGGTGACCGCCACGGTCGCCTCGGTCGGCCCGTACGTGTTGAAGACCTGGGCCCGCGGGAACCGCTCGAGCAGCTTGGCCGCTGTCGCGTGCGTCAGCTCCTCACCGCAGAAGTACAGCTGGCGCAGCTCCGGGTGATGCGCGCCGTCGAAGTCCGGGGCTAAGAGGCACAGCTCGATGAAACTCGGCGTGGAGACCCACACCTCGAGCGGCAAGTCGCGCAACGTCTTGAACAGCGCCTTGAGGTCGGCCGTCGTCTCCTTCGGCAACACTTGCAGGCAGCCACCGGTCGTCAGCGTCGGGTACAGCGACATCACCGATAGATCAAAGGAGAACGGCGCCTGGGTCAGCACCCGCGCCCGACTCGGCAGGTCGAAGCGCGTCATCCACGCGACGAAGCTGCTCAGGTTCGCGTGGCTGATCTGGACCCCCTTGGGCTGCCCGGTGGTCCCGGAGGTGAAAATGATATAAAAGTTATCCGACCAGCGCATCGTGACCGCTGGCGCGACTGCGGCCGGTGCCGCCATCGCCTGAGCGAGCGCCGCTGGCGTCATCACCGGCGTGGCGACAGCGATCGGCAGCGGGACCGTGGCGATCGTCAGTGCCGGGTGGGCGATCTGCGTGATCATCACCAGCCGGTCGCTGGGTGAATGCGTATCGACCGGGATGTAAGCGTGCCCGGCCTTCACGCACCCCAGGAACGTGGCGATCGCTTCGAAGCTCTGATCACAGTAGACCATGATCGGCGCGCCAGCCGCAAGCGGCCGCGCGGCAAGGTCTGCGGCGATCGCCGTGGCCGCCTGGTGCAGTTCGCCGTACGTGTGGACCGCGCCGAGGACGTCGACGGCCGGCCAGTCCGGGTGCGACCGCGCGATGTCGTCGATCATTTCGATAATGGATTTCATGATTGCCTCCTAGAACTCGTTGTAGATAAAGTGCCCGCCGCCGACGCCCCGGTAACTGTAGAGATACACCAGCACCAGGATGATGGCGGCGTAACCCAGGGTCTTGGCGACGAATTGCGTGGTCGGGTGTGCCCACCAGCGTTTGAGCGTCTGCATCGTGTGCCTCCTTGTTGTTCAATGTTTCACGCGCATTATCCCACCATCCGCGTGATTCCCCAACGCAGACGACTCGAGCCTATGCTGGCCGTTGCGCTGCGCGGTTTGGATCAAAAAAACCAACGTCTTCAGTCTAGCTGGCGTTGGTCGGCGTTGCATTCAATGGTTTATAAGCACAAGATTAGAGACTTTCAGAATGGCCCGCCGGCAGTGTGACAATGAACCGGCTCCCGGTCGGCGTGTTATCGACCACGCGGATCTTACCCCCGTTCAGCTCGGCCAGCCGGGCGGCGATCGCCAGCCCCAGCCCGCTACCCGGGATATGCTTGGCCCGTGAGCGATCGACCCGGTAGAAGCGGTCGAAGACCTTCGCCTTGTCTGCATCCGGGATCCCCGGCCCACGGTCGGCCACCGTCAGCTGCACATGCGTCGCCCCGGCCGTTGCACTGATCACCACCGGTTGGTCAGGGGCATACTTGTGCGCATTGTTCAGCAAGCACATCAAAATATGCTCGATACTCTCTGCGTTGGCCTGCACCAACAGTTGGGCCGGCAGGGCCAACTCGATCGGCTGGTCGCTTTGGTAGCGGTGAACCATGCGCGGGATCAACTGCGCGAGGTCCAGCGTCGTCCGCGTGATCTGCGCGTGATCCATTCGCGACAGGGCCAGCAGGCTTTCGATCAGCTGCTGCATCTTCTGCGACTCGTCTTCGATGATCGCCAGCGACTCCGGTACGATCTCCGGGTGCGCGTCGCGGTGGCGGCGGATCAGCCCGACATGTCCGCGGATCGCGGTCAGTGGCGTCCGCAACTCGTGTGAGGCGTCGGAGACGAATTGGTTGTCGCGCAGGACCTGCGCGTTCAGCGAGTGAAGCAGCCGGTTGAACTCGACCGACAACTCCTGCACTTCCGCCGGCCCCGGCGGCACTGGCAACGACTCGTGGTACGTCACCTCATCTTTGGCCACGATCCCGTGCGCCGCGGCGGTCAGATCCGCCAGCGGCCGGTTCAGGCGCCGCGCCAAAAACGAGATCGCCCACGCGCCACCGATGAACCCGACCAGGGTGATGCCGAGGATCACCGTGATCAAAAGGCGCGACAGCTCGATCATATTATTCAGACTCATCCAGATCTCGTAGTCATACGTCAGCCCGTTGCGGTGGACCTGCGCCTCGCGGTAGTAATAGACCCCCTGATTCTCCTGGTACTGCACATGAGGCGCCAGCGGGATCGTCATCAGCGAGTTGCCCAAGAAGCGCTGGGTCTTGCGAAAATAATAGGTCTTATCGGTCGTCGCGCCCACCACGTTCACGCGCACGAACGCCCGTCGCGCCCGGTAGCTGGAGTACTCCCAGGCGTCCCAGTCGGGTTGACCGTCTTCGAACGACGCCTGCAGGTCCGTCATCAACTGGGCAGAGTCATCCTGTTTGCTTTTGATCAAGTGGTACCCGACGATCCCGACGATCGCCAGGCTGATCACGGTGACCACCACGCTCAGGAGCAAGACATAGGTCCGGGTGATCCGCCCCGCGTAGGAGTTGCGCGCGGCCTTATTCATTCGTCGCCTGCAGCATGTAGCCGACACCGCGCACCGTGTGGATCAGCGGTGCGGTCCCTGGGCGTTCCAGCTTCTGGCGCAAGTAGCGAATGTACACGTCGATGATATTCGTCTGCCCGTCGAACTCGGTGCCCCACGCCGCGTCTAGCAGCTCGTCGCGGGTCAGGGCCTGCCCGGCGTGTTGCACCAGCACCAGCAGCAGGTCGTATTCGCGCTGCGTCAGCTGGGCGAGCTGGCCGCCGCGGTGGACCTGGCGCGCCTTGGTGTCGAGCGTCAGGTCCCCGACCACATACTGGGTCGCAGACTGGACCCGGTTGCGTCGGATCAGCACCCGGATCCTGGCCAGGAGCTCTTCGATCTCGAACGGTTTGGTCAAGTAATCATCTGCGCCATTATCAAGCCCCGCGACCTTATCGCCCACATAGTCGCGCGCGGTCATCATCATGATCGGCACGGCCGACTGCTTCCGAATCCGGCGCATCACGCCGAGCCCGTCGATCTTCGGGATCATCCAATCCAGCAACACCAGATCGATCGTGGCCGCCTGCGCCTGCCACGTCTCCCACGCCGCCTGCCCGTCCGTTGCCAGCAAGACCTGGTACCCTTCGAACTGCAATTCAGGCGTCAGGTACGCGGTGAGGCTGGCTGAGTCTTCGACCAATAAGATCGTCTGCGTCATTGTCCGTCCCTCCCGGTTTATGCTCGGGCGCTTGCACCGCCCACCGTCTTGCGCCGGCAAGCCCCCCAAAGAGACTGTGCCACCAAAACACGCCCCAGCATACCACGCTGACGGGCCGATGGCCTAATAACAGTATTGTCACTTGTGGCGCTTGGAGGGCTCAGGTGGCCTGAGGCAAGGGGGCGCGGGAACGTGATGCTTCGGGGGCTGACGATATCGGGCCTCACCAAGTGCGGACGCAACGCGCTTAGCTTGATCAGACCGTTCGCGCTGGCGCGTTACGGGCTGACATGCGGTAGACAGGCTACCCGGCCCGCTAAGTCCGCGCGTCCGTCGCTCTGGCATCGTCGAGCGACACAAGGCCAACGCGGGCGCGTCTAGCGACGATAAGCACATCGCGCCTAAGTGCGGGCGCAACGCGCTTAGCTTGATCAGACCGTTCGCGCTGGCGCGTTACGGGCTGACATGCGGTAGACAGGCTACCCGGCCCGCTAAGTGCGGCCTTGCGTCGCTCTGGGACAAAAAAGCACCGCGCAACACGCGGTGCGTGTGCTCGGTGCCAGGTGTCACTTGCGGGGCCGGCGACGGCTGGTCAGGCGCTGCCCGATCCCCGTCCAGGTCTCTTTTTTGAAGAGGTTCTGTCCGCCCATGCGCAGGACTTGAAAGAAGCTCAGCGACTTCAGGATGCGATCGGCCGGGATGTGCTCCCGAACCGCCCGCAACACGGCCTTAGGGTCCTTGGACGCGAACGTGTACACGCCGTTGCGCCGGGTGGCCACCGCGTAGCGCGGGATCCACTTGCCGCCGAACACCACCGACACATCCACGTGGTCCACTTCGATCCACGGGATCTGAATGTAATCCTTGGCCTTCGTGTTGTTGTAGAATTCGAACCCTTTGTCGCCGATCATGATCTTGCCGTATGCCGGCATCCCGAGGAAGCTCGTCGCCTCCGTGACCATGTCAACTTTGGTATTCAGTGATTCAACCATGGTGTCCCCCTATTTCTCTGTGGCTTGGCGCAACCTGCGTCACTTCATTATACGCGCCAACACCGCGCCATGCTAAGACTCAAAAAGAGGTCGGGTCGCCCCAACCTCCTTGATGAGTGGATCAGAGATCACATGATCCCCGCAACGTGAGCCAGGATCCCGACCACGAAGAGGCCCAAGATGATCACGATCGGTGACACCTTCTTCTTGAGGAGCCACATGCACAGCAGGGTAACGAGCAAACCGGCCAGACCCGGGATCAGCTGATCCAGGTTCGCCTGCAAGGTCGTGACCTTTTGGCTTTCAAGGGACAACCCTTGTGCCTGTTGTGACAGTGCCTTGTGGATCCCCTCGGCCCCAGAAGGCAGCTTGTCCCAGTCGATGTAAGCGCCCTTGGAAAGATCGACCGTCGACACCGTCGGGGTGAACTTGACGGAGACCCAGCGGTTGACCAGAGAACCCAGGATGAACATCCCGAGGATCGAGGCCCCTTTGGTCACGTCTTGCAGCAAGGTCCCAGACATGTCGTCTGCGATCTTGGACCCAGCCTTGTAGCCGAATTCCTGTGTGTACCACATGAACGCGATCCGGATCACATTCCAAGCCACGAAGAAGATGATCGGGCCCATGATGTTCCCGGCCATCGCTAGGGATGCACCCAAGGCACCCAAGATCGGTCGAACGGTGAACCAGAACACTGGGTCGCCGACACCGGCCAGCGGGCCCATCATGCCGACCTTGACCCCTTGGATCGTGACGTCATCGATCGGGGCCCCATTCGCACGCTCTTCTTCCAGTGCCAGCGTCACGCCGATAACTGGAGAAGCCAGGTACGGGTGGGTGTTGAAGAATTCCATGTGCCGCTTGAGAGCAGCTGCACGGTCTTCTTTGGTCGTGTAGAGTTTCTTCAGGGCTGGGATCAAAGAGTAGGTCCAGCCGCCGTTTTGCATACGCTCGTAGTTCCAAGACCCTTGCAAGAAGGTCGAACGCCAGCATACTGCCCAACGGTCTTTAGTCGTTAACGTAATCTTATCTGCCATTTTCGCCAACCTCCTTCTTAATAGTTGTCGATAATGTCGCCGACAGGATCGCCGGAGCCATTACTGCTGGAACCGTTGCTGGAGCCGCCCATCTTGGAGAGGTTCAGGTAGATCAGCGCCAGACCGACACCGATCGCCCCAAGGCCGATCAGGGTGATCTGGGAAACCGTCGCCAGAACAAAACCAATCGCGAAGAATGGCCATACTTCAGCGGTCGCCATCATGTTGATGACCATCGCGTACCCAACGGCGACGACCATGCCACCACCGATGCCCAGACCATCAACGAGCCAGGTCGGCATCGCATCGAGCAGGGACTTCACAGGGCCGGAACCCACAGCCAGGATGAAGCCGGCTGGGATCGCGATACGCAGACCCTGCATGCAGATCGCGATGACCTGCCAGAGTTCGATCTTGAAGAACGACCCTTCTTCAGCAGCCCGGTCCATGATGTGCACGACCGCAGTCGCCAGGGTGCGGACCAGGGTGGTCAGCAGCAGACCGGCAACGGCCAGCGGAACGGCCAGCGCGATCGCGGAGTTAACGCCCGCTTTGCCTTGGCCACCAAGTACAAGAATAATAGCTGATGCAACGGATGCCAGAGCAGCATCTGGTGCGACCGCAGCGCCGATGTTCGCCCAACCAAGCGCGATCATCTGGAGGCTCCCGCCCAAGATCAGGCAAGGAACAAGCTGGCCGGTCACTAAGCCGATCAACGTGCACGCGATCACTGGCTGGTGGAACTCGAATTCATCGAGGATCCCTTCCATGCCAGCAAAAAACGACACGATGAGGACTAGGATGATTTGAATAAAGTTCAAAGACATTTTAGTGTCCTCCTTTTTTCCCGGTTAAAAATCAAATTATTATTTCGCAGCGTTGAGGGCGTCTTGCGCCTTCTTGAGGATGCCTTCCATGCTGTCCTTGGAGTCCGTTGGGACCTTGCGGACATCGAAGTCGATCCCCTTAGCCTTCAGCTTGCCGAAGGTGTCGATATCGTCTTGGTCGAACGCGAGTACCTTGTTCGGCTGAACTTTACCGGCAGAGTGGGCCATCGAACCGACGTTGATCGTCTTCAATGGCACGCCACCGTCAACGGCACGCAGCGCGTCCTGTGGTGTCTCGAATAAGAGCAGGGCCCGTTCACCGCCGAAGTGCTGATCGTCTTGGGCGATCTTGATCATCTGATCAACTGGGATAACGTGCGCCTTGACACCACCTGGTGCCGCGTCGGTGATCAGTTGCTTACGCAGCTTGTCCCGAGCCACATCGTCAGATACGACGATGATCCGCGTTGGCTTCACGTCTTTGGACCAAGCCGTTGCGACCTGGCCGTGCAGCAGGCGAGAATCGATACGTGCAAGCACGTATTCCAGCTTCCCAGGCTTGCCCCCATTAGATGCTGCAGGTGCAGCGGCGGGCGCGGTAGCTGGCTTAGGTTCCAGTGCTTCTGGCTTGATCTTCACCCCGTCACGCCCGGCTTCGACCAGGTGTGCCGCGATCTCTTGCGCGGAAGTCATGGAAAGGCGAGACCCGTAAGCCTCGATCAACATTGGCAGGTTCAACCCGGTAACGATCGCCCACTTGTCTTTGTGCGCTTCAAACAACCCGTTAGCCTGGTTGAATGGTGAGCCGCCCCAAAGGTCCACGAGGAACAATACGTCGTCTTCCGGATCGAACTTTGCAATGGCTTCTTCAAGGTGTGCTTTCAGATCATCTGGACCTTCGTTCGGCATGAACGTCACAACTTCGACTTTTTCTTGCTCACCGAAGATCATCTGACCAGATTGCTTAATGCCAGCGGCGAATTGCCCGTGACTGGCAAGAATGATTCCGACCATTGTTTGTCGCCTCCTAATAATATTTTGGTGAATTTCCACTAAAGCGCTATCAATTCGCAGTCCAACGCGCTGCCAAATCGGTCGCTAGAAACTCCCAGAAGCTAGTATGACAATGATTTTCATCGAATGCAATCACTTTGTTAAATTAAATTTAGCGTTTTCATGAAAGGGCTATACCACTGGGAATTGTCAGCACCAATTTTTTGAGAAAAGTACGCGTTCTTGCTCACCCAGACACCAAATGTCCGGTCAAAAGCGTAACCGTACGGTTTTATCTCATTTTATTTAGTGAAAATTTGGACGAAACTACTAAATTGGTTTTGCTCAAAGTGGCTCAACCACCCGTCGCGCTCACCGCGTGGTCCCCTAATTCTCATTCACTCGTGATAAAATGTACAGGTTGGACCGCTTGTGGTCCGTGATCAGAGTCAAAAAACGAAAAGTTAATGGAGGGTTTTTCACATGAAAAAGAATCATTGGGTATGGGGGCTTGGTGTCGCGCTCGCCTGTCTGCTGACCGCCTGTGCGCCCAAGGAAGACCAGTTGAACTCAAGCGCCTCCAGCGCCAAGTCGACCGCCGCAACAGCACTGACGATCGGCACCATGTCCGCCCCCGAATCGATCCCCCTGTACGTCGCGCAGGCGGCCGGCTACTTCAAGCAGGCTGACCTCGATGTGACCCTGAAGATGTTCAAGTCCCCCAAGGAACGCGACGCGGCGGTCTCCGCTGGCGCGCTGGACGGTGCAGTCTCCGATGTCGTCACGCTGGCAAGCTACGTTAACGGTGATCTGGGGTGGCAGAGCGGTAGCGGGCTGACGGGGAGCTTCGGCATCCTGACCAACCAGCCGGACATCCAATCCCTCAAGGATCTGGCTGGGCGCACCGTGGCGACGATGCCACGGCAGACGCCGACCTTCTACCTCTACCAGGCGCTCGCCAAGGCCGGGCTCTCACAGGCTGACGTCAAGGTGACTGAGGTCGCACAGGTCCCGGCGCGCGTGCAGCTGTGCGTGGACCGCAAAGTCGACGCGATCATCGTGCCCGATCCGTTCATGGCGATGGCCAAGGCCAAAGGCTGCCGGGTGATCGCGCAAAGCGACCCGGCGCACTACCAGACCACGATTATGGCCTTCGCGCCTAAGGTCGCCAAAGACGCCGCCGTCCGTCGCCGCTTCTACACCGCATACAACCGGGCGGTCGCCAAGCTCAACGCCGGCACCGCCGCCGACTTCAAGTCGATCCTGGTCGATGACATCGGCTACCCGGCGGCGGTGCTCGCCGACGTCAAGCTCCTGCCTTACACCAAGGCGAAGGCGATCCCGACCGCCACGCTCAAGGCGGCCTTCGAGTACGCTCACCGCGAAGGCGTCCTCAAGACGGCGGTGGACCCGAGTCGCTACAGCCTGCAAGTGCAGGCGAACTGATGCTGACGGTGACGGGGCTGACGGTAGGCTACACCGCCACGCCCGTGCTACATGACCTCAGCTTCACCGTCCCCACCGACGCGATCCTCGCCGTGGTCGGCCCCAGTGGCGCAGGCAAAACGACCCTGCTGCGCGCGCTGACTCAGACGTTGCCGTTCACCGGCACGGTCACCCTGAACGATCAGCCCCTGTCGGTGCAACAGCACACTCTGGCGTTAGTCCCGCAGGATTATGGCCTGCTCCCGTGGCGCACGGTGCGGCAGAACGTCCTGATCGCCACGCGCATCCGCCAGGGGCGCGTGACCGCCGCGACGCGGGCGACGGTCACGGCGCTGCTCGACGCCCTCGGCATCGCTGCGGTGGCGGATGCCTACCCGCAGGCCCTTTCCGGTGGCCAGGCGCAACGCGCCGCCTTGGCCCGCGCGTTTGCCCTTCAGCCGGACTTGATCCTCTTAGATGAAGCCTTCTCGGCCCTCGACCCCGTGGTCAAGCAGCGCGCCTACACGCTGTTTCTCACCCAGTGGCAGACCCGCCCGACCAGCACCCTGCTGATCACCCACGACCTAGAAGAGGCGCTGCAACTCGCCGATCACCTGTTGATTCTGCACAACGGGTTAGGCCGAGGGTGGCCTAACCCGCTGGCGGCCGTGCCGCGACAGGCGCGGTCGACCACGGCGGCCTACTACCCGACCCTGGCCGCTTTACGCGAGGAGGTGACGCACGCATGGACCGACTGACGCGCTGGCGCAACACTGGCTATGCCTTGATTGTTTTGCACCTCCTGTGGTGCGGCGCGGCGACCCTGCTCGCGCGGGCGGTCCTCCCGCAGCCCTGGGTGGTCTACGCCGCCATGCCACAGCTTGGGGCCCAACAGATCGGGTGGCACCTCTACTTCTCACTGTACCGGCTGGGGTGGAGCCTAATGCTTGCCGCCGTGATCGGCGTGCCGATCGGGATCGCGATCGTCCGCCTCCCCAAGTTCGGTCGACTGATGGACCCGCTGGTGTATTTTACCTACCCGATCCCGAAGATCGCGTTTCTGCCAGTCGTGATGCTGATCGCCGGGCTGGGCGACGGCTCGAAGATCGCAATGATCACCCTGATCACCGTCTTCCAGGTGATCATCTCCGTCCGCGACGCGGTGCGGCAGATCCCGCCGGCGGTGTACGGCAGCCTAGAGGTCCTCGGCGCCAGCCGCTGGGCCCTGCTGCGCGACGTCACCTGGCCGGCTAGCCTCAGCGCGGTGATCAGCGCGATGCGCATCGCCTTGGGCACCGCGCTGGCGACGCTGTTCTTCACCGAGGTCTACGGCACGAACTACGGGCTGGGCTACTTCATCATGGACGAATGGAACCGACTCGACTACCCGGCGATGTACGCCGGGATCATCGTCTTGGCCGCCGTCGCCTTCGCGCTGTTCGCGGCGCTGGGCTGGCTCGAACGGCGAGTCGTCAAGTGGTGAGCGCCGCCTTGACATCCCGCCGCACAACCGGTAGACTCAAGCACAGACATTTGAATACACCACCAAGAAATAGAGGTCGCGGGTGGTGACGAACGCTGATGAGTGCCTAACCACGTTGACTCAGCCGTAAGCACCCCCGCCGAAACCCACGCGTCATTAGGGGCGCGCGAGTTGGGCCAGTGGGCGAAAGCCGCTGGACTGTCGAAGCACATGCTTCGGAGCGCTATGATTCTGGTTACTACAGAAATCCACGTTGGCCTTTGTTTGCATTCTCAAACAAGGGCCTTTTTTCGTTCTCTATTTCCCAACGGTAATCGGGCGGGCGACCGTCCACACACGAAGGGAGCAATGTCTATCATGATGAAGAAGATCTGGGCCGCGGTGCTCGGCGTCGGGGCCGCCCTGACGCTCGCGCTGGCGGCTACCCCCCAGCCGGTGCACGCCGCCGGCACCCTGAAGGTCGGCATGGAAGCCGGCTACGCCCCGTTCAACTGGACGCAACCGACTGCGGCCAACGGCGCCGTCAAGATCCAAGGCTCCAGCGACTACGCCAACGGGTACGACGTCCAGATGGCCAAGAAGATCGCCAAGGCGTTGGGCAAAAAAGTCGTCGTGGTCAAGACCTCATGGGACGGTCTACCACCCGCACTGACCTCCGGCAAGATCGATGCGATCATTGCCGGGATGTCCCCGACCCCAGAGCGCCGTGAGACCATCGACTTCAGTCGCACCTACTACGCCTCCAAGCTGACAGTCGTCGTGCGGCGCGACAGCAAGTTCGCCAAGGCGACCAGTATCCGTGACTTCAAGAACGCGAAGATCACCGCACAGCTCTCGACCTTCCACTACGAGGCGATCGATCAGATGAAAGGCGCGATCAAGGAAGCGGCGATGAACAACTTCCCAGCGATGCGCGTTGCACTGGAGTCCGGCACCATCGATGGCTATGTCTCCGAAGTGCCAGAAGGGATCACCGCCCAAAACGCGAACCCGAACCTGACGTACCTCACCTTCTCCAAGGCTAACGGGTTCAAGACCAGCCCGGAAGACGTGGATCTCGCCATCGGGCTGCGCAAAGGCGACCCGGACAAGGCGGCGATCAACGCCGCACTGGCAAAGGTCTCGGCCAAGACACGCGCGAAGATGATGGAGACCGCCGTCGCCGTTCAACCGGACACGACCAGCGACGGCAACTGGCTGGTGGCGATTCTGAAGCAGTACGGCCCAATGCTGTTGCGCGGGACCGGGATGACGCTTTTGATCTCGCTGATCGGCACAATGGTCGGCTTCTTGATCGGCCTGCTGGTCGGGATCGTCCGCACCATGCCGAAGCCCAAGACCTTGGGCAAGCGCGGCTTGCAGGGCCTGGTCAACTGGCTGCTGTCTGTCTACATCGAAGTGTTCCGGGGCACGCCAATGATCGTCCAGGCCGCCGTGCTCTACTACGGCGCTGCGCAGGCCTTCGGGATCAACATGGATCGCACGCTGGCCGCGCTCTTGATCGTGTCGATCAACACCGGGGCTTACATCTCTGAGATCATCCGCGGAGGCATCATCTCCGTGGACGCCGGCCAGTTCGAAGCTGCCCAAGCGCTTGGGTTCACCCACCTGCAGACCATGGTCAAGGTGATCCTGCCGCAGGCCGTGCGTAACGCCATGCCGTCGGTGACTAACGAATTCATCGTCAACATCAAGGACACCTCAGTCCTGTCTATCATCTCCGTGTCCGAGCTATTCTTCTCCGCCCAGACGGTGGCCGGCCAGAACTTCCAGTTCTTCCACACCTACCTGATCGTCTGCGCGATCTACCTGCTGTTGACCTTCTCGATCAGCCGCCTGTTCCGGCTGGTGGAAAAACACTTGGATGGGCCGAAGAACTACAACGTGATGACCAACCAGATGCAAGTCGAAACGCCGGAGGTGAAGTAGCATGACAGACCCGATCATTCAGATCCAGAACCTCAAGAAGACGTTCGGGGCCCACGAAGTCCTGTCCGACATCAACTTCGCCGTTGCGGCCGGGGAAGTCGTCTCTATCATCGGCCGCTCCGGCTCCGGCAAGTCGACGCTACTGCGCAACCTCAACCTGCTCGAAACGCCGACGGATGGCGACATCCTGTTTCACGGTGCGAGCATCTTGGCGCGCGACTTCGACCTGCCGCAGTACCGGGCTAAGGTCGGCATGGTGTTCCAGAGCTTCAACCTCTTCAATAACCTGACCGTGCTCCAGAACGTGATGACGCCGCAGCAGACCGTGCTGCACCGTGACGCCGCGCAGGCCAAGGCCCACGCGCTCGACCTGCTCCAGCAAGTCGGCATGGCACCCTATGTCAACGCCAAGCCCGCCCAGCTCTCCGGCGGCCAAAAGCAGCGCGTCGCGATCGCGCGCGCCGTGGCGATGGACCCGGAAGTCCTGCTGTTCGACGAGCCAACCAGCGCGCTAGACCCCGAGATGGTCGACGACGTGTTGAACGCGATGCAACAGCTGGCGACCACCGGGCTGACGATGATCGTCGTCACGCATGAGATGGCCTTCGCGCGCGACGTCTCCGACCGCGTCGTCTTCATGGACCAAGGCGTGATCGCCGAAAGCGGCACGCCCGAGCAGCTGTTCGACCACCCACAAGAGTTGCGGACGCAGGAATTCCTGAAGCGCTACTTGAACCGGGCGTGAGCCACGCCACAGATCTAGCCTCAATCCGGTAAGAACGGGTCACCCCCGCGGAGCTTACCGGATTTTTTGGTGCTCGCACCGCGCTTCGGGCCACCACTTACGGCCGGGCGCATACGCCTGACCGCTAGCTCACACCGCGAGCCTCACCCGCCCAAAAAAACCGACGCACGGTCGGCGTCGGCAGTTCAGTCGTTGCGCCTAGACGGTGTGCGCAGTCTCCAGCCCTTTAGGCGGCACGAGCCAGCGCTAGATCACCTGGACCCGCGCCAGCCGCTCCGACTTGACGATCATAAAGTTCGCCTCGTGCCCCCGCGCGCCGTCCGCCAAGAAGACAATGACCTGATGCGCACTTTCTAGCATCGTTCGGGCCACCACAGACTCATACAGCGTACTCGTCGTCAACAGTCGCGCCGAGTACCCGACGGCATAGATCAAGGCCAGATCGGCGTCAAAGTGCTTGATGGCCTGAATGGCGGTGTCGCCCGAAAAGCTCTGCTGACCATCGAACCGTTCGAGTTGGCCGCCCGTTAGGACCGGCAACTGGTCGAACGGATCTACACCACTCGGGGGCTGGACCAACTGATTCGTCATGAAGTGAATGCCCTGCCCCGCAAGTGTGTACGCCAGCGCCGCTGTCAGCGGGCTTGTGCTCATCAACACGCGGTGCGCGTCACCTGCCGCAGTCCTCAGTCGAGGGATCAGTTCCTGTGCCCTTGCGTCGCTGATCTGACTACTGGCCCCGAGGTCGCCGACCCATACCACTTCGCCGTAGTCATGTAGCACGAGCCCCTTCTTGATGAACATATGCAGATCACGGTTGATCGTCATCAAGGAGACATCGAACTGCGCTGCCAGCGCGCTGGTCGTCGTGTGGACCTGCTGCTTCAGGAAAGCTAACTCACGGTTGCGCCTTGCGATCACTGCACTTTCTGTCGTTCTCATCCAGTTTCCCTCCACCTCAATTTACCATATATCCCAGGATATGTTCGGGTCTGTCGCATTCGGGCACGCCTTCCGTATACTGAAAGCGTAATCAAATCAGGAGGATATTATGACACAACCACCATTTTTCTGGGGCGCTTCCCTTTCCGCTCACCAAACTGAAGGCGCCGTCGCCGTTGACGGCAAGCAACCCTCTGTTCAAGACACGCGTCAGCGAACCGATCACACCATCGCTGATTTTACGGTCGCCGTCGATCACTACCACCGCTTCAAGGAAGACTTTCGGTTGCTAGCCGAGATGGGTGTCAACGCCTTGCGTCTCTCATTTGCCTGGACCCGGATCATGGCTGCCGATGGTACGATCAACCCTAAGGGCCTCGCGCATTACGACGATGTCATCAACACCCTGTTGGCCCTCAACATCACGCCGATCGTCACCACCTACCATTTTGACTTGCCAGACGCACTTCAGCAAGCCGGCGGGTGGCACAATCCTGCCACAATTAACGCGTACCGTCAATATACGCGCGTGCTGTTCGAGCACTTCGGCGATCGCGTGAAATACTGGCTAACGATCAACGAACCCAATATCATGTTACTGGCGGACACCAAGATCATCGGCAGCCACGATACCAACGAGGGCCGTTACCGGTCCTTCTACAATATGATGATCGCAGAAAAATACGCGATCCAGCAATGTCACGCGCTCATCCCCGACGGGCAGATCGGGCCCGTACCGAATATCTCATATGTCTACCCGCTGACTGCCAGACCCGAGGACGTTCGGGCGGCACTCGACTTCAACGCGATCCGCAACTGGGCGTACTTAGATTTCTCTGTCAAATGCCAGATCAACCCAGTTTTCAAAGCTCACCTGGCCCAGCTGGGCATCGACCTCGCGATCTTACCGGAACACCGCGCCTTAGTGGCCGACAACCGGCCCGACTTCATCGGCTTCAACTACTACACCACGGCGACTGTCAGCTTCCCCCAAGCCGGTGAGGCGCGGGCTGCAGGGGTGTCAGATCAGCAATCCGAGGATGTCTACGAACCCAACTTCTACAAGGGTGTCACCAATCCTTACCTCAAGAAGAACGCCTTTAACTGGACCGTCGATCCGCTCGGTCTGCAAACGTCACTGGAGCAGACCAATGACCGCTACGGCCTGCCGATCTTGGTCACCGAAAACGGGCTCGGGGCTTACGATGAGTTGACCGCCGATCACCAGGTCCACGACGACTATCGCATCGACTACTTGACGCAGCACTTAGCTGCCATCGATGCAGCGCGCGCCAACGGGGTCCCCGTTCAAGGCTACCTGCCTTGGTCGTCGATCGACCTGATCAGCGTGCACGAAGGGATTCGCAAACGCTACGGCTTCATCTTCGTCGATCGCACCGATGACGACGTGAAGACGATGCAACGCTACCCCAAAGACAGCTACTACTGGTTCAAGCATGTCATCGAAGAAAGGAGTCATCAGTCATGAATAAATTCTTTGAGTTCTTGGAGACCAAGCTCCTACCACCACTCAACAAGATCGCCAACACGAAGGTCATCCGCGGCATTATGAACGCTAGCCTGGCCGCTGTCCCCTTCACGATCGTCGCCTCGATCTTTTTGATCTTGAACAACTTACCCAGCATCTTCCCCTTTGCGGCATCATTCTTCCAAAACACGCTCCTGCGCTTCTCGGCCTTCTACTCCGTGGGCAACACGATGGCCCTCGGCACCATCGCCATCTACTACGCGCTCGCAGTCGGCTACTACTACGTTGAGGAGTACCGCAAAGACGGCGAGGACAAGCTCAATTCCTTCACCGGCGCGATCCTGTCGCTGTTCGCCTTCCTGATGACCATTCCGTCGATTGTCTGGCAGAACGGGAATGCCGTCGGGGTCACCACCAAAGTCGTGGCCAACACTGGCTCTGTCAACGGGTTGGCCTTGGCCAACGGCTGGGTGACCCGCTTCGGGGGGATCGGGATCTTCATCTCCATCGTCATGGGCATCTTAGCGGTTCAGATCTACCGGTTCTGCGTGAACCGTGATCTGACGATCAAAATGCCTGAGGGGGTCCCGGCCGGGGTCAGTCGCTCCTTCGCGTCTTTGATCCCACTGATCCTCGTGGCGCTGGTCGTCATCGCCATGGTCACCGTGCTCGGCTTCTTGGGCACCGACGTCCACGCGCTGCTGGCCGCACCGTTCGGCTTCGTGAAGTACCTGACCGGTTCCTGGCTGGGGATGGTCGTCATCTTACTGCTGATCCACCTCCTCTGGATCGTCGGGGTACACGGCACTGCGATCATCAAGAATTCGTTCATCAACCCGATCCTGCTCGTTGCGCTGACCGAAAACATCAACGGTGCGCACAACGTCTTCGCGGGCGACTTCATCAATATGTGGGTCTTCTTAGGGGGAGCTGGTGGCACGCTGGGGTTAGCCCTGCTGATGAACTTCCGGGCGAAGTCTAAGCAGCTCCAAGTGCTTGGGCACACCGCGATCATTCCGGCCGTCTTCAACATCAATGAGCCGATCATCTTCGGGGCCCCGATCGTCTACAACCCCTACCTGATCATTCCGTTCCTGATCAACCCGATCATTTCGGCTTCCCTCGCCTATTTTGCGATCAAGATTGGTATCGTCGGTGCCGTCAACACGGCGATCGCTTGGGTGCTCCCTGTCGGTGTGGGCGCCTGGCTGGGGACCGGCGGTAACTTGCCAGCGGTGATCCTAGCCTTCATCAACCTCGGGTTATCCATCGTCATCTACTACCCGTTCTTCCGGCTGTACGACCAAAAACTGTTGGCGGAGGAACAGGCCCCCGCGGACGCGACCGACTGAATCGCGCCCGGTCTAACGGCGCCTTCGATTCAGTCCATGACCGCCTTCAGTGAACGCCAAAAGCGCTCCTCGAGATTTCTCGGGGAGCGCTTTGCGCGATCGCATGCGCCGACCAGTCAGCGTCGGCTGTGACCGATGACCGACCGGCTGGCCCGGCCCCGACCCCAGTGGCCGCGCCAACGGTGATCATCGCCTCACGCAGGTCGCGAACCGAGGGCATCAGCCGTGCCGCTCGTCACCCCTGCGCCTCGGCAAAGGCGGTCTCGATCGCCGCCAGCGACACGTCGGCCGTCGACGGGAAGACGAGGTCCGCCTGCGCCAGCAACTGCCGGTCCCCGATCCCGACGGCGAACTCGCCGGCCGCCTTGATCGACTGGACCCCGGCGACAGCGTCTTCGAGTCCAACGACCTCGCCGGGGGCAAGCCCCAGCAGCTCCGCGCCACGGGCGAAGATCTCCGGGTCCGGCTTGCCGTGGCGCAGCGTCGCCGGGTCGACGATCGCATTGAAGTAGTCGGTCAGCCCCAGCCCGGTCAGGATGCGCGGCGCGTTCTTAGAGGCCGACGCCAGGGAGATCCCGTAGCCGCCGTGACGCAAGGCGTTGAGGAAGGCCTTCATCCCCGGCAGGATGTCTTCCGGCGAGATCTGATCGATCAGCTGCCCGTAATAATCGTTCTTGGCCGTGGCGAACTGGACCTTCTGCGCCTCGGTGTAGTCGTGTTCTTGATGCCCGTACTTCAGGATCACCTCCAGGGAGTCCATGCGGCTGACGCCTTTGAGCCCCTCATTGACCGCCGGCGTGATCCGGATACCGAGTTCATCTTCGGCGATCTTGGCCCACGCCTGGTAGTGGAAGCGTGCGGTATCGGTGATCACCCCGTCGAGGTCAAAAACAAATCCTTTAAGTCGCATATTTTCCTCCTTATGCTTGCCACTGCGCCGGCAGCGCCAACGTCAGCGGCGTCGTGGTCACGGTCTGCACTTGATCGTAGACCTTCAGCGTGACTGGCGCCGTAGCGGTCAGGGTCACCTGCGTGCGGTCGACCGTCACCGCAATGTTCGCACCGCGGTAGTTGATCCGGAACGCATAGCGTTGCCACTGCGCCGGCAACCCCGGCGCCAGGGTGAGCAGTGGACCGTCGCTGCGCAGGCCGCCGAAGCCGTACACGATGTTCAGCCACGCCGCCGCGATCGAGGTCGTGTGTAACCCATCGCGGGTATTGCGGTTATAGTTATCCAGGTCCATGCGAGTCGCGAACTGGAAGAACTTGTAGGCGTCGTCTGGCTTATGCAGCTCCTGGGCCATGATCGAGTGGATCGACGGCGACAGCGAGGACTCGTGGATCGTGCGCGGCGTGTAGTACTCATAGTTCAGGCGCTTCGAACGCAGCGAGAAGTCTGTGCTGTACAGGAACTGAAACATCAGCACATCCGGCTGCTTGATCATGTCGTTGCGGAACAGCCGGTCGTAGGACCAGTGATCGTACAGCGGAAAGTCGCTGATCGGGATCTGGTCGACGTCAACGTGCGGCAGGTCGTAGAAGCCCTGCTGCTGCTCGATCATCCCGTTGTTGTCGCCGAGAAAGACCATGTGATCGCTGGCGTCTTGCCAGTGCGCCAGCTCCGCGTCAGTCACCCCGGTCGCGGCGACCAAGGCAGCATAGGCATCCGGCGCGCCGGCCTTCATCGCCGCGACGACCTGCAGCGTGTAGGCGAACGTCTTGAGCCCCATGTAGTTGGTGTAGGCATCGTGATTGACCATCACCTGGAACTCATCTGGACCCATCACGCCGTAGAAGCTGAACTCGTGCTTGCGGTTCCAGTCGCCGCGCGAATACAGGAAGCGGGCGATCTCGACCAGCATTTCGCTCCCGTGCCCGTTCAAAAACGCGGTGTCATCAGTCAGGTGCACGTAATGCCAGATCGCGTAGGCGACCGCCGTGCTCGGCTGCAGCTGCGTGTTGGCGTGCTGCCATAGGCTCGTCGACTCGTCCCCGTTGATCGTCGAGATCGGGTAGCTCGCCCCCTCACAGTTCACCATCTTCGCGCGGCGCTTGGCCGCTTCAAGCGTGGTGTACCGGAACTCGACCAGGTTCTTGGCCGCCTGGATGTCGTTGAACAGGTAGAACGGCAGGCACATGGTCTCAGTGTCCCAAAACGCCAGCCCACCGTACGCCTCGCCGGTCAGCCCCTTGGCGCCGATGTTGTTGGTCACGTCTTGGCCGTGGTAGGTCTGGGCCATCTGGAAGATGCAAAAGCGGATCCCCTGCTGATTCTCATCGTCACCGGTGATCTCGATGTCGTTGTGGGCCCAGAAGTCTGTCCAATAGGCCGTCTGGGCGGCCAGCGCCGCCGCGAACGCCGGCTGAGCGTCGCTGGCGGCGCGCCCCGTCGCCCACAGCTCGTCGTTCGGGACGGTCGGGCGTTTTTCCACAATGTTCGTCACGCGCTTCTCCAGCGTCACCGCCTCACCTTCACTCAGCGGCAGCGTCAGCTTCCGACCGACCACGCGGACCGCCGCGACGGGCTCGTTGGTGGCCGCCGCCGCGCCGGTCAGCGTCAGGCGTGCCACGGAGAAGACGCGCTTGCGCGTCCCCTTGGTCTTGGCGAGCAGCCCAAAGCGCATCGGGTCGTTGAAGTCACGCAGGTCCTCCCAGTATGAGTCTGCGCTGTTGCCATGGCGGGTGTCGAAGTTGAGCGTCGTCGTCAGGGTCACCTCGCCGGAGAAGTTCACCGGCGTCAGCGTCACCCGCTGGTAGACGGCGCTGGCGGTCACCATTGAGACGAAGCGCTCGAAGCGCAGGGCCAGCTGGCGACCATCCCCGAGGGTCCAGACCAGCGACCGGGTCAACAGCCCGGTGCGCAAATCGAGCGTCCGCGTGAAGTCGCTGAACGCGACGGTGTGCAAGTCGAGCCGCTCCCCGTCGATCTCGAGGCGCAAGGCGAGCCAGTCGACGGCGTTGACCATGAAGTGGCCGCGCTTTTGGATGCCGGCGTACTGGATCGACGGGTCTGCCGGTGCGTATTCGTAGACCCCGTTGAAGTAACTGCCTTGAAGCGTGTCGCCGCTGTAATCCTCCTCGAAGGTACCGCGCACGCCGGAATACTCGTTGGCGACGGAGAAGATCGATTCCGCCACCCGCCCGTGCTCAGGGTCGAACCCCGTTTCCGTGACCGTCCAAGGGGCCACGTCAAAATACTGATCTGCCTGTTTTGCCATCATGCCTTCTCCATTTCTTTGATCTGTGTCTGCGTCGGCGTCAACTCGACGCGGTAATCCCGCCCGCGGTAGCTGACCGCAAAGCGCATCCGCTGCCAGCCCGCTGGCAAGTGCGGGGTGAACGTCAGCATCGAACCGTCAGTCCGCATCCCCGCAAACCCGCGGAGGGCGACGAGCCACGCCCCGGCGTTCGCCGCCGGGTGGGTGCCGCCGATGTAGATGGCGCCCGCCCACTGCTTCGATGCCCCAGTCAGATCGACCGTCGCCGTCTTGGCGAAAAAGTCATGGGCGGCCGCCGTGCGCCCCAGCCGTGCAGCCACGATCGCATACATGCTCCAGCTCAGCGATGAGCCATGCTCCGTGCGCGGCTCGTATTAATCGTAAGCTGCGCGCTGCGCGCCGGCGGTGTAGTCGGCGGGGAACAGCGCCTGCATCATCACGACGTCGGCCTGCTTCAACACCTGCGTCTGGGCGGCGACGCCATAGGCGCCACCCCAGTACTCGTGCGGATCCAGCAGGCGGCTACGGACCGTGGCGACCGAGCAGTCCTCAAGCGCGAAGTAGCCGTCGAACTGCTCGATCACGCCATCCGCGTTGGTGCGCGGACCGCGCAGCGCGGCGAGCGCGCCCGGCAGCGCATCCAGCATCGTTTGGGCGTCGAGCTGATCGATCAGCGCCGTGGCCACTTGCGGTGCCTGCGCCTGCAGGGTCTTGATGGTCGCCAGTGCGAGCTGCCAGGTCGTCGCCACCATTTTGTTCGTGTAGGCGTTGTTCGTGACCCGCTCGTGGTACTCATCCGGGCCGATCACGTCGGCGACCTCGACCACGCCGCTCAGCAGGCCGCGCCTCGCGTAGTCCAGGTAGAACCGCGCGCACTCGAGGATCACCTCTGCGCCACCGTCGGTCAGCACCGTCAAATCGTCGAGCCAGTCGTAGGTCTGCCACAGCGCCAAGGCGATCGCCGCCGAGATGTGCACTTGCTTGTCCCGGAAGTACGTGCGCATCGGCCGCTTCGTGAAGACATCGGTGACGTTATAATCGGAGCACGCGTCGAAGCCGTTCTCTTGGCTCTCCCAGGCGTAAAACGCCCCGCGGAACCCATACGCCTGCGCCTTGGCCCGCGCCCCCTGCAACCCCTGAATCCGGTAGTTGACCAGGCTGCGCGCCGTCTGCGCGTCCGTCGCCAGAAAGAACGGCAGCATGAACATCTCCGTGTCCCAGAAGATCGCGCCCTTGTACGTCTGGCCGGACAGCCCGCGCGCCGGGATCGACTGCGCCGCGGCACCGTGCGGGGCGATCGCCAGTAACTGATAGATGCTATAGCGCAGGTGCAGCTGGTCGGCCGGGGCGCCGGCGATCTCGATGTCGCTGTGCCGCCAGTGGTCGGCCCAGGTCGCAACATGCGCCTGGCGCCACTGCGCATACGTTGCCGCGGTGGCCGTCTGCATCGTCGCGGCGACCGCCGGGATCTGCGCGTCCACCCCCACCCCGAACAGGACCGTCAGCGTGACCGGGACGTTCGGTGCGAGCTGCAAGGCGTAGCGGGCCTGTGGCCCTTGTGGCGTGTCGACCAGTGTCGGCGTGCCGGCGACCGACAAGAACTGCTTCTGCCAGACCGTCACGTGCCGGTGCAGCTCCCCTGTCGTAGCAGCCAGGGTGAAGCCGTGGGCCGTCGGCGTCAGCTGCATCCCGGTCAGGTGCGGCCCGTTGATATCCCAGACCGCCTGGTCGATCCCGCAGGTCAACGTCGCGGCGACGGCCGCATCGGCTTCGACCGAATACTGCATCGCTCCGACCGCCTGATCCGCGGCGCTCAAGAAGCGCTCGCTGCGGATCACCACCCGCACGCCATCGACCACGAATTCACTCCGGCGCGTCAGCGTCGCTTGGTGCATCGCCAGCGTGAGCGTGTGGGCCGCCGGCGTCTGCGTGAGCGCCGACACCGGCTGGCCGGCAACGGTCAGCTGCGTGAACAGCGGATTCGGCGCGTTGACCGGCTCGCGCCACTGGTCGCCGTGCTGGTCGTACACCCCGCCGAGGTTCAAGGCGACCTGTTCGCTGCGGGTGTACTCCTCGAGCGTGCCACGGTAGCCCATCGCACCGTTGCCCAGCAGGAACCGGTTGCCGGTCTCGGTCACCGCCGCTGGGTCATAGCCCTCGGCGCGTAGTTGCCAATCAGCGTCCTTCATTACCCTTCCTCCTGACTGGTGTGGGACTGGCCTGCTTCGATCAACGTCACGATCCGGCGGAACACCAGCCCTTGCAGCCAGACCGCCACGCCGAAGCCGAGGAAGCTGAACCAGTAGAGCAGCGTCCACAGTCCGATCGCACCGGCTTGGACGAGCAGTAGCGGGGCCGCCGCGATCGCGGCCAACAGCAGCGCCCAACCGAGGTGGTGCACTAGGATAATCATCACGTTGCGCATCGCGTGCGGGATGCGCTCTGCGTAACGGCTCAGGTAGCTCGGCAGCAGCGCCAGCATCAAGCCGGCCACCACCACAACGAACAGGAGCATCACGCCGACCGCCAGGTGCACGACGACCGGGAGGCGGTCCATGTAGTGCCAATCCAGCCACACGAGCCCGGCCACCGTCAGCCCACTGAGGCCCAGCACCAGCCCCTGCCTGAAGTTCGCCTTGTAACCGCGCCAGTAATCGCGGATCACATGGGCCTCCTCATTGGCGAGGATCTTGGCCATCACCGTGTGCCCGCCCATCAGCGCCGGGCCGATCGTCACGAGGGGCAAGGCCCCGACTAGGATCAAGACGTTGAGCAGCAGCAGATTGGTGATGTTTTCGAGCAGTTGCATGAATGGGCTTCCGTAGCTCAAGATGCTTCTCATGCGGGCCCCAGCAGATGATTTCATCGCGTGTTCCTCCGGTTTCTTCGTAGTCTGAGACGGCAAAAACGAGGCTGGCAAGTCACGCGCTCGCCCTGCCTCGTTTTTTGGCGTCCATCAAGGGCGGGTCGCCCTAGACGTTAATCTAAGCTCTTCTCGTAGCGGTCGTAGGCCTTCTTCTGGATCTTGACGAAGTCCTTGAGGCCCATCTGATTCAGCTTGCTGATGTAGCTATCCCAGCCGGCGTCGACGCCACCCTTGGTGACCCACTGAGAGGACTGGGTCGTCACGAAGGTGCTGATGTCGGTGTACTGCTGAGACGTGGTCTGCAGCTCTTCTGGCGAGAAGGTGACATTCGGGAAGGCCGGCCGAGCGTACTGCTTGTACTGCTTGTCCAGTTGCAGCTTCTCGTAGTCCCCGTTAGACGCGGGCAGCTTGACCTTGGCGTCGAAGCTTGGATCCGAGTACTTCGGGCCGAAGTCGCGGAAGGAGTTCGTCCAGGCGAAGATGTCAGAGGACTGACCTTCTGGTGGGGTCAGGACTTCAACGTCGCCGTTATCGAGCTTCTTGGTCCCGACACCGAAGGACCCGTAGTAGGTCTGGATCGTCGCATCGTTGGTGTAGTACTTGTCGGCCCACTTCATCAGCTTATCCACGTTCTTCGCGTGCGTGGTGACCATGAGCTCGTTACGGGAGTAGTTCCAGTGGTCCGGATCGGAGTTCACGTAACGCTTGCCGTCAGGGCCTTTGAGCGGTGGCAGCGCCACGTACTGCTTGGCGTTGGCGCCGAAGATCGCATCCGCGGTCCAGCCGGCGGCAACACCGACGATCGGGGTCTTGGCCTGGACCTTCGCCTGGCCTTGAGAAGCGTCTTCCGTAAAGATCTGCGGATCGATCAGGCCCTTCTTGTAGGCGTCGGCCATCCACGCGATCCCCTTCTTGTAGTTGGTGGTCGTCGGCTGATAGACCGGCTTGTTGTTCTGCATGACCATGTTCTGCGCTGCCGGGTTCGGCGAGGTGATGCCGAATGGCTGGATGAAGTTCAAGATCGCATCATCGTTCCCCGCCCCGTACGGGATCTCGTCTGCCTTGCCGTTGCCGTTCGGGTCGTTGTTCTTGAAGGCCGTCAGCACATTGATGAATTCGGTGTAGGTGGTCGGCATCTCCAAGTTCAGCTTATCCAGCCAGGTCTTGTTGATGAACAGCTGGTTGGTGATCGTCGGGCGCATCGGCGACTTCTTCGGCAGGCTGTAGATGTGCCCGTCTGGGGAGGTCACCATCGCCTTGAGCTTCGGGTCCTTCTCGAAGGCCCGTTGCAGGTTCGGCATGTCTTTTTCGATGTATTTTTCCAGTGGGATGAAGCTGTCTTGGTTCTTGGCGATCTCGGCGTCGCTCAGGCAGATGTCGCCCCAGAACGCGTCGGGCAAGTCGCCACCAGACATCACGACGGACTTCTTATCGCCCCAATCCGCGTTCAAGTAGGTGTCCCACTTGACCTTGATCCCCGCTTGCTTCTCGGACTTGGCGACGAACCCCTTCAGAAAATCGTTGCCCCAATCCGACCATCGAACGGTCGCGATCCGGTAAGACGGGGTCCCCGACTTGTCCGTCCCACTATCATCCGCTTTGCTGCTGCAACCGGCCAGTACCCCGACACCGGCTGCTAGCAACAGACCACTTGCCAGCACTCGCTTACTCAATTTCATCTGTAAAACCCTCCCAAAAAAAGTTTTTGACTATCCCTTGACGGATCCTAACATGACACCCTGGTTAAAGTATTTCTGCAAGAACGGATAAGCGCACATGATCGGTAACGTCGAGATCACGATCGAGGCGTACTTCATCATGTCTGAGAGCTGCTGCAGTTCGGCGGCCAGCTGCCCGGTCGTGTTGCCGGCGATCTGCTGGTTCGAGATCAGGATCCGGCGCAGGATCAGCTGCAGCGGCTGCAGGTTCTCGTTTTGTAAGTAGATCAAGGCGTTGAACCACTGGTTCCAGATCCCGACCGCCGTCCACAGGCCGAGGACCGCGAGCACCGCCTTGGACAGCGGCAGCACGATCCGGAAGAAGTACCGGAACGTGCCGGCGCCGTCCAGTTGCGCCGCCTCCCATAGACTGTCGGGAATGCTCGACTGGAAGAACGTGCGCGCAACGATGATATTATACGGCGAAACAGCGAACGGGATGATCATGACCCAGAAACTGTTCAGCAGGCCGACACCCTTGACCGTCAAGTAGATCGGGACCAGGCCGCCGCTGATGAACATCGGGATCACGTACAACACGTTGATCCACTTGCGGCCCATCAAGTCGTTGCGGGACAGCGCGTAGCCGGCGGGGATGTTGACCGCCAGCCCGAACAGTGTCCCCAGCACCGTGTACAGGATCGTGTTCCCGTAGCTGCGCCAGATGATCGGTTGATCGAACAGGGCCTGGTACCCCTTGAAGTCGAGGTTCTGCGGCCAGAACCACACGCGGCCGTTGGCGACATCCGCCGGATTGCTGAACGAGGCGATGATGATGAACCACAGTGGGTAGATGATCACGAGGATCATCAGCACGGCGAACGCGTAGATGAAGAGCTGAAACGCGAGGTCTCGGCCTGTCAGTTTCACACGCTTCGCCGCGTTAGCCTTGCTTGAAAAAGGTGTTGACATGACTTCCCCTCCTAAAACAGGCTCGTGTCCGTTGTCTTCTTGGAGATCCAGTTGACGCCGAGCAACAAGATGACATTGATCACGGTGTTGAACAGCCCGATCGCAGTCGACAGACTGTATTGAAAATTCTGCAGCCCGATCTTGTACACATACGTCGAGATGATCTCGCTGCCTTGCATGTTCAGTGGATTTTGTAGCAGCAAGACTTTTTCAAAGCCCACGTTCAGCAGGTTCCCGACACTCATGATCAAGATGATCATCACGGTCGGCATCACCATCGGGATGTCGATGTTGCGGATCTTCTGCCAAGCCGTCGCGCCGTCCATCGTGGCCGCCTCGTAGTAAGTCGGGTCGATCGACGACAGCGCCGCGATGTAGATGATGCTGTTCCACCCCAGGTTCTGCCAGACATCCGTCCAAACATAGACATGCGAGAACGCATTCGCGCTCGACATGATGTCAGGCAGCTTGGCCCCGAACAACCGGAACAGGTTGGCGAACAACCCCGACTGCGGGGACAAGAAGATCAGGATCATCCCACACATGACCATAATACTGATGAAGTGCGGCAGATAGGAGATGACCTGGAACACCTTCTTGAACCCCTGCCGGCGCATCTGGTTGGTCAAGATCGCCAACCCCACCGGCAGCGGCGTGTTCACAAGCAGACTGTACACGCTGATCACCAGTGTGTTTTTGAGCGTGATGGGGAACTGATACGAATTGAAGAACTGGGTGAAATTCTTGAGCCCGACCCACGGGCTGTGGAAGACCCCGAGCGCAGGTGAGTAGTTCTGAAACGCCATGACCAGCCCATACAGCGGCACGTAAGCAAAAATCAGCAACAGGATCGCAGACGGTAACAATAGCACGTATAATGGAAGACTCTTCTTGAAGTCCCGTTGACGCTGGCGCTTCCGTCTTGCCTTGGCCACAGCGGCCGGATCGGTCATTGGCACTGCTTGGACGTCCATACCTCCCCCTCCTTTCTTAAACCAGTATATTGGTTGCGCTTTCTTTATTTCTATAACGGAAAAGTCGCATTTTGACACTTTTCGGAGGTGCACCGGCGGCCCGCCGGTCGGACCCGCCGCCGGGCTAGCAGAAAATCGGGGTCGCCTCCGTAAAGTGTCAAAGAATCTCCGGATTGCGTCAGGCCGGCCGGCTTCAGGGGGGTATACTGGAATAAGCAGGGGGGCGCGCGCCGCAGGGTCGCGGGGCGCCACTCCCACCGAGGGGGGAACGGGGATGCAAGCGGACCAGGCCAAGGGGCATTCGATCAATCGTTATCTGCGCGTTTTGATCGCGAGTCTGATCGTCGTCTGTGTGTTGAATATCTTATTAATTATCGCGACGATCCGCACCTCCCGCACCGAACAGCTGCAGCGGCTGGAGAACACGATCGGGCTCTACCTCGACGACGTCGCCACCAAGTTCAAGGCCATCGACCACTTCATGGATTACTCCGTGGTGCACGAACCCAGCCTCGTGGCGATGACCCAGATCGACCCGGTCGCCGACAACGTCGACTTGCTGGCGCCACTGACGGACATTCGCCAGCGCGTCTTTGACTTTCAGTACTCGACGGGCAAGGATTACCAATTCTTCTACTATTCACCGGACACCGATTACTTCACCAACGTGTCACCGCTGGAGATCAGCTACGACCAGTACGACCAGCTGAAGGGCCGCCTGATCGCCAACTGGGCCACTAAGGCCAAAGTCCTGGAAGAGCCCTGGACGGCGATCACGATCCACGCCCAGCGCTACCTCGCCCACGAGGTCAAATACCAAAACGTCGTCATGTTCTGCGTGGTCAAGGCCAACGCGCTGACCGCGCCGCTTCAGAAGGCCTATCTGTCCCCCCACGACCTGACGTACCTGACCCTCAACGGCCAGGACCTGCTCGACCGCACGGATGCGCGCTACAAGGGGCGGGCCCGCACCCCGGCCCGCTTCATCCAGCGCCACGACGAGGCCGATACTCTGCCGTTCACCCTGAACGTCGTGCTCAACCGATCCAGCCGCACTGAACAGTTCACCTTCATCCAGCTCGCCTTGATGGCGCTGATGATGCTGATCGCGTTCGTCGCAATGTTCGGCGTCTTCTACCTGTGGCGCAACTTCGTGGTGCCGCTACGCGCGTTCGCCTCGACCGTCACCCTGCTGCAGGCAACACCCGGCGCGACACCCCTGCAGAACTCACGGATCCAGGAGCTCGAAAGCGTCAACGCGCAGTTCCACACCCTAATGGAGCAGGTCCGCACCCTGAAGGTCTCTCTGTACGAAAACGAGATCCAGCAGAAGAAGACCCAGATCCAGTTCATGCAGCTACAGGTCCGGCCGCATTTTTACCTCAACATCCTGACCACGCTGTACAGCATGTTGCAGATGGACCAGACCAAGGACATGGGGGCGCTGCTGCTCGCCGCCAGTCGGTACATGCGCTACCTGCTGCACGCCGGCGCCGAGCTCGTACCGCTGCACCAGGAAGTCGCCCATGTCAACGAGTACCTCAAGATCCAGCGGATCCGCTACGGCGACGACATGCTCCAGGCGGACATCCAAGTCGCGCCGAACGTGGCCCAGTGCCTCGTGCCCCCGCTGATGCTGCAAACCTTCGTCGAGAATTCGGTCAAATACGCCGTCTCCTTCGATCACCAGACCCAGATCAAGATCGACGCACGGGAGATCCGCGCGCACAACAGCGACGTCCTGGCGATCCACATCCAAGACAACGGCCCAGGCTTCCCGGAGGAGATCCTGGCCGCCTTGCGCAACGACCACCTGATCGCGCTGAACGAGCACCACATCGGCATCAACAACGTCATCAACCGCTTGGACCTGCTGTTCAATAAGAGCTACCGCCTCGACCTCGGCAACCGCCACAGCGGCGGGGCCTACATCGACCTGACGCTCCCGGTCCAGCGCGCGACAGAAAGGAAGGGCTCCGACGATGAAAGTCCTATTAGTTGACGATGATCGGTTCGTGATCAACGTCTTGAAGCAGACGATCGACTGGCCGGCGCTCGGCTTCAGTACGGTCCTCGCCGCGGCGAACATGCGCCAGGCGCAGACGCTACTGGCGGCGCAGACCATCGACCTGATCGTGTCGGACATCGAGATGCCCCAAGGCAGCGGTCTGGACCTCCTGGATTGGCTGCGCCACCAGCAGCAGCGCGATACCGAGATGATCTTTTTGACCAACTACGCGGATTTTAACTACGCCCAAAAGGCGATCGAGCTCGGCAGCTTCGACTACTACCTCAAACCGATCATCCCCGAGCGCTTCACCGCTGTGCTTCAAAAAGCGGTCAAAAAGATCCGCCGTCAGCAACAGGCGGCCGCCGCCAAGGCCAAGGCCCCGGTGGCGCTGATCGCCAACGACTGGCGCCAGGTGCTCCACGGCCAGGCCAGCCCCGACCTCCTGGCGCGCATCGCCGACGACTATTTCCTGCCCATCCTGGTCCAGCCCGAGCTCAGCCACGACACCACGATCCTCTTGCAGCACCTGACCGCTCAGCCCCAGACCTTCGGCGACGGCGCCTTCCACGTCTGCTTCTCCAGCCCGGATGAGAACCACCGCCTGTTAATCCTGCTCCAGGCGGCCAAGCACACCGGACCGGTCGAAGACCTGTTCCAGCAGCGCGACCGGATCAGCCAGCAGCTGCAGATGATCCTGCAGCCGGAGCAGACCCACTTTGCCCTGTTCGTCGGGACCATGGCCACCGCTGAGCGCCTACCGGACACCACCCGCAAGCTGACCGCGATGAGCGATGACCTGGCGGTGCACCGCAACAGCATCAACTTCTTGTCCCAGTACCACCGCTTGGACCTCGACCACCGCGAGCCCGACCTCCAGCATCTGGGCGACCTGATCGCCCAACGCGACGTCGATGCGCTGGGCCGCTACTGCCACCAGTACCTCAAGCACTGCGCCCAAGCGCAACACCTCAGTCGCCGCACCCTGCGCAACTTCCGTGAGGACCTGCTCCAGCTAATCTACGTCTCGCTGGAACGCCATAACATTCAGGCGCACAAGCTGTTCTCGTCGCGCGAGTACGCCAGCCTGTACCTGAACTCGCTCAACAGCATCGAGATCATGGAGCGCTTCATCGCATTTGCCGCCAGCAGCGCCTTTTCGTACGCTGAGTTCGCAGACTCCAGCATCAGCGTCGCCCGCCGGCTCCAGAACTACATCGACACCCACCTCGAAGAGGAGCTGACCCGCGACCGCCTGGCGGAGATCGTCTTCTTGAACCCCGACTACGCGGCCAAGTTGTTCAAGAGCGAGTTCGGGCTCTCCTTGACCAACTACATCATCAAAAAACGGATCGACACTGCCCAACGCATGATCCTGGCCGACGACCGCCCGATCAATCAGATCGCCGAGTCGCTCGGCTACACCAACTTCTCCTACTTCACACGCCTCTTCAAGCGCGAAGTCGGGCTCACGCCGATGGCCTTTCGCCGGCAACGGTGAGCCGAGGCGCCGAGTCAAAAGCCACCGCCGGCGAGCCTCTGGTGGCACGACTATTCCAGAACGTGACGTACCATAACGCAACGCCCCCGTCGTCCGAAATGGCAGATGTGCTTGCTGATGCAATGCGAAGCACTGATAAAGATTACAGCACCGAAGGCCAGGCTATCAATTCCGCTGCGAAAGATGAGCTGCTGAATCTGCGACAGATGCTAGATACACTCGACTTAGAAGTGTGATCACTTTTGCATAAAACCAGGAAAAAAGAGGCCATTTTTGGCCTTTTTTGTTTTACATTGCGAGTCTAGATGAGTGAGCGATAATCTCGTTTCGACTCACGAATGCACGCTATATTAGTCATCCTCTTCAATTTTGCGGAAGGATACTTGAGTTGTCCCGCCCTCTAGGTTGCCTTCGATGGTCGCGGCGGGTGGCAAGCTGTTGGGGTCGTCACGGTCACTCGCTCGCGAATGGCAACAAAATACCCCTGCCATCTTTAGGCGGGGGTATTGCTAAAATGGCTCGACTTTTAGCTCAGTGTTTGAGCCGCATCAGCGCCTTTTTTTTTCGACAAACTCGAAATAGATAGTGCCTACGATCCCTATAATTCCAACGGGGACGCCGAACCAGGGGCCTGCATCAGTGGCATAAATAATAATCATTATGATGCAGAATGATATGAAAAAAATGGAGTATTTAGTCATACGTGACAGCCTTTCTACCCAACAAAAGTGGTGTGATGGACAGTCTTTAAGAGCTTTGTGCGGGCGCTGTTTGTGTAGTATCTGGTATACGATTCTTCTCCAATTAGAACTTGAATACCGCGTGGAGATGTTGCGGAAATCATTCTGGCATTAACGGTAGGCCAAATATCGGGGTGTTGTGTTTTAACAACCTGACTAAGATCATAGAGGGCTAAGGGAATTCTGGCGGCAGGAATCACGCCGGCTAGCTGTTCGGCCATAAAAGTCGCAATCCGTTTTGACTTAGTGCTCATGACATTTTTATAGGCCTGTCCACTTGCTGTAAACAATATTTTTGTAACCAAGTTTCTTGTAGTCAGCGATGCTTGAAGGGAGCGATCCGGAGCGAGCAAGGACTGTCTGCATATAAGCTGCGGGGCCTGGAATGAAATCGTTCTGGAATGATTCTACTGGTAATTGAGATGCAGTTTCAAAATCTTGGCTAGCGCGCTCAGTCAAAACTGTTTGTTCTGAAGATGGAGACTCTGAGGTTGCTGCTTGAGTAGTATGGGGAGTGGCGAGTAAAAGCAAAGCAAGGGTGCTTACAGCTAGGACAACTGAACGCTGTAGAAACGAATACTTTTTCTTAATGCTCCTCCTGATGATGCGTAACTAACAGTTCAACTACGTAATTATAATAACACATCAAAAGTGAAGCGGATCACTCTATATCGCAGAAATTCGGTTTATAGAATGCGAATTAATAACAGAACGAGGCCGTTAGGGGTTCGTCGTACAAAAACGGCCCTCAGCAAAACCCAAGTTTCGGGTTTTACTGAGGGCCGCGCTTGTACACTGGGCTAAAACCGCGTTATGGCCCAGCCCCATCTGGTGTTCACAGCGGCCGATCGTCCAGTCCACTAGCGGTGGTGAGCCGACGCTAGGCCAACGGCGCGTCCAGCGCCGACTCTAGCGGCACGCCGCTCAGTCCAGCTGCGCCTGCAGCTCGCGAGGTGTCAACCAGCGCTGGTGCAGCGCCTGGGTCACGGTCACGCGCCGCTGGTGCGCGCGGATGACCCGCAACCGAAACGCGGGGAAGCGCCGGCACAGCGCGTCATACACCGGCTGAAGCTGCGCCGCCGTTCTGTTAGCCGCCGGGTGCACCGTGATCACCGGTAGCGGATCGACGTTATCGAGGTAGTCGTCCAACCCGATCGTCGCCGGGAGTTTCAGGTGCGTCTCGCCGACTAAGTCGCAGGCGAGTGACGTCGCCTGCGCGGTCGCGCCGAGGCGCGTGGCCAGCTCGCGGCGCAGCGCCGGCAGGACTTGGTACTTGCGGTAGTCATCGGTGAATGTGCCTTGCGCCGTCAGCGTCACGCGCGTCGGCTGCGTTGGCGTGGCGCGCGGCGCGAATGTCGCCTGCAACGCCCCGTGCCGGTAGTGGGTCACGCGCACCAACGTGAACGCCTGCCCATAGCGTGCCTGTAGCCGCCTGCTCGCCACCGCGAGCGCCTGCTTGCGACTGTGGCAAGCACGGCTCGCGCACCCCGCCAGCAAGGTCGCCGCCAGCACGGCCAGGGCCAGCACCCATAACTTTCTCATCGTCATCCCTCCAAGATGCTTCCATTATCGCATCCTGTCGGGGGTCAGACTTCGGCCTCGAGGCGGAGGGTGGCCTCCGCAATTAGGCGCAGCGGGACGGCTGTCTGCCTGTCACGCACTGCGTGCGAACGGGCAGAGCAAAACGTACAAGAACGACCCTCCGCAAAACCTAAGTTCGGGTTTTGCGGAGGGCCGTTCTTATACTCTGGGCTAAAACCGCGTCATGGCACAGCCCCATTGGCGCTTATATTCTGGGCTCACCCCGCGTTTTGGCTCAGCCTCGCATCAGTGGCGATAAGCCGCCAGTCGCTGCGTGAGCCCATCGATGCGGGCCTGCGTCGCGGCCGGATCGGCCAGCGCCGCTTCGGCTCGGCGCCGTAGCGGATCAGGCAGCGACGCGGTGAGCAGGGTGCGCAGGCGCTGCTTATCGGTCACGCGATCCGGCGCGTTAACGGCGTGCGTCCACTGCGCCAGCTCCGTTGCCAGCGCCTGGTCATCCATCGTCGCCAAGGCGGGCCAGACCTTATCCGCGCGGGCGATCACCGCCTTGAGCCTCAGCTGGAGCTCCGGTTGCTGCACCGCGGTCAGCCGCTGGATCGCCTGCTCGTGAGCCGCCTTGAGCTGCGCGACCAGCCGATCGCGCCGGCCGAAGTACGCCGCGTACGCGTCCATGTCGAGCGGTGCCGCCACGACCACGGGGGTGACCCCGGCGACCGCCGCTTGGACCTGAGCCTGCACCGCAGCTGGGTACAGCGCGGTGGCCGGCGCACCGGTCGCTTCATCGGTGGCTGGATCGTTGAACAGGTGCTGATCGTACTGCCGCTGCATCAACGGTGTGATGGCGGCGCGTTTGGCGGTCAACGCCGGCGTCGGGGTCGCCATCAGCTGCGCGTCCAGGGCGACCGCCGCCGCGGCCAGTGTGACCGGCTGCAGCGTGAAGTCATACGCCGGTAGCGGCGTCATGGTGACAAAGTCCCACGCCGCAAAGGTCATCGCGGTCGGGCTCAGCGTGCAGTAGTAGCCCAGACCCTGGCCGATGTGCCCATTTTCGCTCACGGTGTAGGCCGGCTGATCGATGCAAGTACCGTACTCACGACTGACGACTTCACAGACGCCCAGGCCATTGTGGATATGCCCGGACAGCACGAAGGTGTTCGGATGCACGCGCAGGATGTCCTTGACCACCGCATCCTGGCGCCCGAAGCCGCCGCCGAAGTTGCTGCGCCAGTGCGTGTCACGCAGCGCCTGGTGGACGACCACCAGGTTCACCAAGCCCGCCGCCTCGCCCGCACTCAGCTGCTGGTCCAGCCAGGTGAGCTGTGCGCGGGAAAAATCAGCCGAGTCCTTGAGGCCTTTTTCCGTATTCATCACGATGAACTGGTAGCTGCCGCGGGTCACGCTGAAGTAGAGCTGGCGTGCACCGGTGTGCGGCATCAGGTAGTTCGTCGTGTACTCCGGCACGACGACGTCCCGAAAATACGTCGGGTCGCTGTCAGGATCGTTGTTCCAATCGGCAGGGTAAGGCCCGCGGACGTCGTGGTTGCCTAGGCTGATCAGCACGTCGGCCGACGCCGGCAGGCAATCAGTCAGCGCCTGCCACACTGCCTGGTATTGGCTGACGCGCCCCGCGGTCGTCACGTCGCCGTTCATCAAGTACATGGCGGTCGGATCCATCCGGGCCATGTTGGCCAGTCCCTTGCGCACCTTGGCTTCCGTCTGACGGTGGCTCCCCACATGGAGGTCCGCCAGCAAGAACAGGTGCAGGGGCTGGGTCGATTCGTTTGTCATTGTGTCACATCCTATTCGCGGCCCGGGCCGCCCTGCGCAATCGTGGGCGATTCGAACAGGACCGTGTAATAATCCCAGCGTTTATAGCTGGTCGTGAATTCGAGGAGGCGCCCATCCGCCGCATAGTTGAACATCACCTGCTTGATCGCCGGCCCGTCGGTGATGCTCAGGGCTTCGGCGATATCGCCGTCGACCGGGTAGACGACGCTGACCGTCTGGCGAAAATTCTGGCGCAGCAGGTCAAGCCCGCTGTCCGCGGCGACGCGGTCATAAACCGAGCTCAGCTGCTTGGCCGTGCGGTGCGCAGGGTCGATCAGATCCGCGGCGACGTAGCTCGTGATGTAGTTGTACGGCACGCCCCCGTTTTTCTTGATCCGCACGATCGCCACATACGGCGCTTGCGCGTCGATCGCCGCCGGCAGCTCGTCTGGGTCGACCAGCGCAACATCCAAGACGGTCACGCTTTCGGCTGCCGGGCTGTGCTCGAGGTCGGTGTACTGGATCAGCTCGCGGCGCTTGCGCTTCGAGACAAAGGTCCCCTTCCCCTGATAGCGGACGACGTAGCCTTCATTCACGAGCTCTTGCAGCGCCTTGACCGCCGTGATCGAACTCACGTCGTACTTACGCTTCAGCTCGCTTTCGGAATACAGCTTGTCACCCGGCTGGAACTGCCCGGACTGGATCTCGCTGATGATGTCTTGTTTGATGCGTTCATATTTTGCGGCCATGGGTCACCCTCCGAATCTCTCTGTCAGTCATTACTATTATTATACTTGAAATGGTGTAGCATCCAGTCTAATTCGTGCGAATAGATGAAGGCAAACACCAAGCCGTACGCGATCGACCAGAAGCCGAACGCGACGAAGCCAAGGGCGAGGATCCCATAGTTGAAATACCGGATCACCCGGCTCAGGTTCACCGCTGGCCGGTATTTCTTGATGATCAGGGCGAACACATCCACCCCGACCGTTGAGGCGTGCGAGGACAGGCACGCGTAGTAGCCAAAGGCGATGAACCCACTGGCGATCAGCAGATCGACCAACGGGGTGATCGTGAGCGGCTGCGCCCACGCGAAGCACGCCGTGAAGCTGGCCGAGTAGACCACGCTGCTCAACACCGACTTCAAGAACACCTCGCGCCCTAGGAACAGTAAGGTCAACAGGAGCAGGAAGGCGAGCCACAAGTTGTTGGCCATCGGGACGCTGATCGGGTAGTAATGGTTCACGATCTGCGACAGGCTGGTCACCCCACCGTTGATAATATGGTTCGGCACCATCCACTTCGCATACCCCAGTCCCATCGCCAAGTTGCCGACGATGATCAGACCCACTTCACGCGCTTGTGCCTTAACTGCATGTTCCTGCATCCCGTCACCCCAAGATCTTCAGTGAATACAACACGATGCTCAGGCCCAGCATGATCCAGATCACGCGGTTCGAGTTCATGTGCTTGCGACCCAGTAGCCAGTACGCCAAGGCGACCAGGCAGACCGGGATCAGGTGTGGCATGATCTGATCGAGCATGTCCTGCAACACGATCTTCATCCCGCCGTTCTTGTAGACGAACGGGACCTTGGCGTTGACCACCGTCGGGATCATCGCGCCGACGACCATGACCCCAAGCATCGTCGCGGATTTGGTCATCGCGTTGAGCTTGTCCTTCATCGTCGTGACCAGCTTGACCCCTTGGTTATAGGCGGCAAAAATGCTCCAGAACCGGAACGGCACATAGATGCACAAGTTCGCCATCAGCCACATCAAGACACCGACCGGGGAGCCTTTGACCGCAAACGCGCAGGCCAGCGAGCCCCAGATCGTGCCCCAGATCACACCCCACATCGAGTCGCCGACCCCAGCAAGCGGGCCCATCAACCCGGTCTTGAGGCCCGGCACGATGTCTTTGGCGCCGATCCCTTCTTGCTCCTGCACGGCGATGTCCAGCCCGAGCACGATATGGCCCATGCTGGCGGCGGTGTTGTAGTACTGATTCTCCGCCTTCATCATCTCGCGGAACTTGTCTTTATCGTGCCCGTACAGCTTCTTCAAGACGGGCAGGATCGAGTACAGGTAGCCACTGCTTTCCATCCGCTCGTAGTTCCACTGGATCTGGCTCGCCAGCGCCCAGCGCCAGTTCACCGCCCACAGGTCCTTCTTCGTGATCTTCTGTTGTGCGGTCTTATTCGGCTCATTCATCACCCTGAAATCCTCCTTCATCACTTGCCGTCGCGGCCGGTGCAGTCACTGCCGCAGCCTCCCGGTCTTTGCCATGCTTCTTGAAGTCGTAGACTGCCGCCGCTAAGCCGACCAACGTGACCCCTAAGATCGGCACGTTGAGGTAAGCCGCCAGCACGAAGCCCACGAGCAGTTCCGGCACAAAGTCCTTCGTCGGCAGGTACCGCAGCAGGATGCTGATCCCGACGACCGGCAGGACCCCACCGGCAACCTTGAGGCCACCCATCAGCCAGTCAGGCATGATCTGCAGCAACGTGTTGACCACCGGCTGACCGAACGACAGGATGATCAAGACCGGCAGCGCGCGTGACAGGCCCCAGAAAACGGACCCCATCAGCGTCCACATCTCGATCTTCCTCGGCGCGACCGCCTCCACGGCCTTATCGACCCGGTGTAGCAGCGCTGTGTTGGCAAAACGGGCGAGGATGTCGAGCTGCAACATCAGCAGCCCGACCGGCACCCCGACCCCGATCGCGAATTGGACGCCTTTGCCCGCGAGGATCCCGAACGTCGTGCCGACCACGGCGCCGAGGAAGAAGTCCGGGATCGATGCCCCGCCGAACGCGGAGATCCCCAACTGCATCAGCTCCATGGTCCCACCGACCATCAGGCCCAGCTTCAGGTCACCCATGATCGCCCCGGTGATCGCACCCGCGAAAACCGGTCGGATGAACCCAAGATTCAACATTAACGATTCATTGATACTAAAGAATGCATATAAGGTCAGCAGAGCGATCTGCCAGATCGCGATTCCTTGGCTCATTTTCGATTACCTCACTTGTGAGCGACGGCCTGAAAATCCTGTCGCGGATCATTCGGGACCGTCTGCAAAAATACGGGCGTGCCGTGATCGACCAACCAATCCACCGTGGCGATCTCATCGTCTGTCACGCTCACCGACTGCCGAAGCGCACGCGAGCCGTCCTTGTGCGCGATATTGCCGATCGTCAGCTCCGCCACTTGGCCGCCGAAGACCTTGAAGCGCTTGACGTCGTCCACCGTCCGAAAGACCAGGAAGATCCGCTGATCCCCGTAGCGCGTCGTGTTCAGGTTCGCGGCGGCTTGTTCGACCGTCAGCACGCTCAGAAACATCGACGCCGGCGCCGACATCCGCAAACTGGCCCGCTCCATCTCGCTGGCCGCCGCCTCATCGTTCGCCACGATGATCCGCTGCGTCTGCAGCGCCGGGGTCCAGATCACCGCGACCTGCCCGTGCACCATCCGCGCATCCACGCGCGTGTTTACAACTGGCATATATTCTCTCCTCCATCCGCTCATCGTTCTACTTAATATATTAACATGTTAACAACGTAAGCCTACACCATGCGCCGAGGTTTGTAAACGCTTATTGCACAAAAAATGCCTGAGTCGGGGTTCGCCGCTCAGGCATTACAAGGCCACACTTCAACTGATCAGTTAGACTGAAAGCCGGTGATGATCGGGGCCAGGTGGTGATACGCATACTCCAGGCCGGTCGCCACCGCCTGGTTATCCGCAGCGAAGCGCCGGTCCTCGTGCTCAATGCTGAGGACACCTGCAAACCCGATCTCCTGCATCACCCCGTAAAACTGGCTCCAGTTGATGTCACCGAGCCCCGGGATCACCGGAGTCCAGAAGCCCAGGTCCTCTTCGTGCGCTCGGTGGAGTTTCTTGCCGAAGAGCCCGTACCGCCGCAGGGCCTGCTCATCCACCAGAACGTCTTTGGCGTCGATGTGGAAGATCCGGTCCTTGTAGTCGCGAAGCGCCTGCAACTCATCGATATGCAGCCAGCGAAGGTGCGACGGATCGAAGTTCAAGCCCAACGAGGCGCTGGGCACCCGGCGAAACATCTCATCCCAAAGCTCGGGCGAATACGAGATCGTCCCCGGCAGGCCGTCTGCCTGCCACCCTGGCATCGGGCAGTTTTCGACCATCAGCTTCACGTGATTCGCCTCAGCTAGTTGCACCAACTCGGTAAACAGGGCCTCGTACTCGTCGAAGTTCTCGTCCAGGGGCTTGGTCTGATCTTTACCGACGAAGCAGCCCACCAACGGCACATTGAGGCGCCCGGCCGCCACGATCACCGCCTTGAGGTGCGCTTCATAACGCGCACGGATCACGGGATCGGGGTGTAGCATGTTGTCATAATAGGCTAAGGACGAGAACTGGACCTCGTAGGTTGCCTCTGCCGCGCGAAGCTGCGCGATGCGCGCCTCCGTCAGGTGTTCGACGTCGATATCGCTTCCCGCGTAGTCACGCGCGTTCACGCGCGGCCAACACGAGACATCGAGCGCCGTGAACCCGACTTGATGGGCGTACGCCATCTTCTGTTCCAACGTCATGCCTTGCAGGCACCCCGTCAAAAACCCAAATTTCATCTTGATCTCCTTTCCTCTTGTCAACGCGCGCCCGTCGACCCTACTGTCCGGGCACCGCGTCGAACGGGAGGCTCTGGTGAGCCGCTGCCGCGGCAAAGATCGTCTCCATCAGCCGCAGCACGCGCAGCACCTCACTGTTCTTCACGATCGGGGTCGCCCCATCGTTGAGCACCGAGACGATATTCTGGTAGATGCTCGGTTCAAGTACGGCCGGTGCTGGGAACGGAACGTGCCGGACCGCGCCTTCTGTCGGCGGTGCCATCGTCTTCGTCAACCCGACCCCGGCCTTGATCGGTGCAGGGGCCTGCGTCTCAACGCCTGTCGCGACCACCACCTCGCCGGTCTGCTCCCAGTGCCGCATGAAAGCCGTGCCGGTCGTGCCCTGGATGTACCACCGGGGTAGCTTGACATAGTTAGTCGTACCCACTTCGATCAACGCCGTCAGGCCAGTGGCAAAGGTCAGCTCAACAGTACAGCCGTCTTCGACCTCGTTGCCCAGGACGTGACTCAACCGCGCCTGAACGCGACTGATCGGAGCAGGAAACAGGAACAGTAGCTGATCGAGCAGGTGCACGCCCCAGTCTAGGACCATGCCCCCGCCCGCTGCACGATCGTGTCGCCAGTCACCAGGGATCCCGTTCGCACCATGGATCCGCGACTCGATGTGAAAGACATCGCCCAGCAGTTGGGCCTGCACCATCGCCGTCACGACCCGAAAGTCTGGATCCCACCGCCGGTTCTGATGCACGAACACTTGCCGCCCCACCTTGTCGGCGACCGCCAGGACCGCGCTGAACTCGGCCGAGGACATCATCGCCGGCTTCTCCACCATCACGTGTTTGCCGTGCTCCAGCGCCGCGATGGCAAGCGCCTTGTGCGTGTCGTTCGGGGTGGCGATCAGGACTAACGCGATCCCCGGATCCGCCAGCAAGTCATCCAGCGTGGCGTACGCCTTGAGGCCCGCTTGCGTCGCGGCAGCCCGCTGCGCCGGGGCGATATCGTACACCCCGACGAGCTTCACATTCGGCTCCGCGGGGATCAGCGTCTGGCAGTGGTAGCTGCCCATCCCCCCGTAGCCGATCACCCCCATTGTCAATGCACTCATAGGCGGGCCTCACCGGACTGCAGGAGCCGATTCAGGCAAGTCGCATCCTGCGCGGCCGCGACCATCGGCGGCTGATACGTGAAGGCTTCTTGCTCGACCACCGACCACGTATGCCCAAGTTGCCGCGCCAGATCGACGTAGTGCACCAGCGGCAGCGTCCCGGTACCCAGCACGACACTTTCACGTTCGCCGTTGACCACGGCCATGTCTTTCATGTGGAACATAACCAGCCGCTGGCGGTGCGCTTGGACCCAGGCATCGATGTCAACGCCTGAATAGGCGAGCCAGTATAGGTCAGCTTCGAACTCAAGCGACGGCGCCGCTTGGTACAGCTCATCCAACAGGTCCTGGCCCGGAATACTCAGGAATTCATGATAGTGGTTGTGATACGCGAGCTGAAACCCGGCGGCGCGGACCCGCCGTGCCAGTGCCTCCATCTCCTCGCAAGTTCGCTGCCACGCGGTGGCCGACTCGACGGGCAGGTACGGGACGACCAACAGATGGTTCCCGATCGTGTCCTCGTACCGGAGGGTCTCGTCAAAATGATCCTGGATCTGCGCCAAGGCCAAGTGGCTCCCGCAGACCTGCAGGCCAGACGCGACCAACTGCTGCCGCAACGCCTGCGCCGACACTCCGAAGTACCCCGCGAATTCCACGCCAGCGTAACCCATCTGGGCGACAGCCTCGACGGTACCCAGCAAATCCGTCTTCATCGCGTCTTGCACGCTCCACAACTGCAATGCTGATTTCATCGTTATTCTCCCTTCTCGTCCAAGTAGACCGGGCGGCCGGCCGCAGCGGACTGGTAGAGTGCCTCCAAGATCCGGGTCACGACGATCGCCTCTTCCGGCTTGACCAACGGCTCGGTGTCAGTCTCGATCGCCTTGATCCACTGCTGCGCTTCAGTCACCTCGGCCCGATCGGTCGCCCCGTCGAAGAAGGCCACGCCACCAGTCGACAGGTCGATCTGCTTTTGGTACAGCGTCGAATGATCCTCGCCGTTGATCGTCAACCCATTGCGCATGTCCGCGCCGGCCTTGGCGCCGCAAAGTGTCGTCTGCGCCTCGCGCGTATCCAGCGTGTTGAGTGCCCAGCTCGACTCCAGAAAGATCGTGGCGCCATTCTTCATCACGATGTACCCGAACGCGGAATCCTCAACGGTGAACTGTTGCGGGTCCCAGGGGCCAAACGCGTTCGCGGCGTTCTCATTGTCGCCTAGCTGCCGGTACGTTGTCCCCACCACATACGCCGGGTCGTAGTTATTCATCATCCACAGCGTCAAGTCGAGCGCGTGCGTCCCGATATCGATCAGCGGGCCGCCGCCTTGGGCCTCGGCATCAAGGAACACGCCCCAGGTCGGGACCCCGCGGCGGCGGACCGCATGGGCCTTCGCAAAATAGACATCGCCCAACTGCCCTTCCGTGCAGATCTGGTGCAGGTACAGGGAATCCCGCCGGAAGCGATTCTGGTAGCCGATCGTCAGCTTCTTGCCCGTGCGCTTGGCGGCCGCCAGCATCTGCTGTGCCTCTGCGTAAGTCTTCGCCATCGGCTTTTCACACATCACGTGGCAACCCGCTTCCAACGCGGCGATCGTCAGCGGTGCGTGTTGCGAGTTAGGCGTCAGGACATGCACCACATCGAGCGGCTGCTTCAACAGCTCGCGATAATCCGTGTACCACTTAGCCTCAGCCGTCCCATATTCCGCACAGGCTTTTTGCGCCCGCTCAGGGATCAGATCACAAAAAGCGACCAGTGCGACCCCATCGACCTCACGCAGTGCCGGCAAGTGTTTCCCGTTGGCGATCCCGCCACAGCCAATAATCCCGATCCGTAATGTCATCTCTGTGTCCTCCTAGAATTTTCAAGCTATCCGTAGTATAATCCCTCCTGAAAACGCTTATTTCCCGAAGCACGTACAGCCTTGGCCTGAAAATTGACTTTATCGTGCATCACGGCGAAACCACGTACCGGAGGCCCTCATGTCCAGCTATATTGAAATCCCTGAATGGCCGGGCAGCCTGCCCGGCCGCTGTCTGGCCGGCAACGGCTTCGCCCCAGTGGCCCCCCACCGCCACAAAGAGATCGAGATCATTCAGGCCCGCCAAGGCCAGACCAAGCTGGGGTGCTTGGGGCAGACCTACACTGTCAGCGCCGGCGAGATCTTCATCATTCCCAGCGGCGTTCCCCACTACTGCCTGACCACACCGAACAGTCTCCGCAACGTATTCCAGTTCAACCTCAGCATCTATGACGCCACCTTGTTGCACCTGACCAACGCCCAGCTCGCTACCCTGTTTCAGTCCTGCGCGCTGCACAGTCGCCAGTGGCCCCCTGCCGTCACGGACAAGCTGAACCGGTGCCTGTTCGCCCTGTTCGAAGCGGAGACGCAGCACCACTCACCCGCGCAGATGCTCAGCCAACTCTACACCCTGCTTGACCTCGTCGAGCGCGAGGTCCCTCACCGCCACACGCCGGCCATCGCTAGTGCGGTCAAGCACAACGCGCACGCCAACGCGACGATCCAGCAGCTGATCCCCATCTACGACTACATTGAGAGCCATTACTTCGAGCCGATCTCGCTCCAAGACGTCGCAGACCTCGCCGGCTTCAACGCCCAATACTTCACCCGCTTCTTCAAACGCAACACCGGCACGACCTTCAAGCAGTTCCTGAACGAATACCGGTTGATGAAAGCCAGCTACCTCCTAGTCGAAAACGACCAGTCGATGGCCGAGATCGCCACGCGGTGCGGGTTTCAAAGCGTCAAGACCTTCCAGCACGAATTCAAGCAAAAAATGGGCACCTCGCCCTTGAAATATCGCAAAGCGCTCTTGGCCCACTGAGCTGAAGCGCACACCAAGCCAGTCGCCTGATCCGCCGCATTGTGCCGCCGGATCAGGCGACTATTGTGGTCGTCCTACACAAAAAAGGCGCCATGACTGGCGCCCTCAAGGTGGTCGAGTGAGCGGCTTAGGCCCCGGCGTTCAGGATCCACATGAAGCCGAGGAAAACGAAGAACAGGCCATACATGATCGGCGAGACTTCCTTGCCCCGCTTGGCAGCGATCATCGTGATCGGGTAGAAAATGAACCCGAGCGCGATCCCGTCGGAGATGCTATAGGTCAGCGGCATCCCGAGCAGGATCAGGAACGACGGGATCGCGATCTCCAGCTCGCCCCAGTTGATCTGGCGCAGCGACTGGGCCATCAGCACCCCGACAATGATCAAGGCCGGCGCGGTGACCTGCGTCGTCACGACCGCCAGCAGTGGCGAGAAGAACAGACCGAAGAGGAAGAAGATCCCCGTGGTGACCGCCGTCAGTCCGGACCGGCCCCCGACGGCGATCCCTGCAGAGCTTTCGACGAAGGCCCCGACCGGACTGGTACCCAGTAAGGAACCGACCAGCATCGCGGTCGAATCGCTCGCCAGCGCCTTGCCGACACGCGGCATCTTGTTGTCCTTCATGAAGCCCGCCTGGTTCGCCAGTCCGACCAGCGTCCCCGCCGTGTCGAAGAACGTGACCAGCAGGAACGTTAAGACGACGACCACCAGCTGCAGGGAGTTGATGTTCGGCACGTTTTTCAACGCAACGAGGAAGGTCGGTCGAAGCGACGGGGCCGCCGACACGATCGCAGTCGGCGCCGCGATCAGCCCGGTCGCCAACCCGAGGACCGTCGTCAGGACCATCCCGATGAAGATCCCTCCCGGCACCTTGCGCACCATCAGGATCGCCGTGACGACCAACCCGAACACCGTCAGCCACGTGGTGCCGGTGTTGAACGAGCCGAGGCCGACCAGCGTGGACTTATTGGCGACGATCAGACCACCATCGCTCAAGCCAAGGAAGGCGATGAACAGGCCGATCCCCCCGGAGATCGCAAACTTCAGATCAGAAGGGATCGCGTCGATGATCATCTCGCGCAGCTTGAAGACCGTGATCAGAATGAAGATCAGCGAGGCGACGAACACGCCGGCCAGCGCCGTCTGCCACGGGATCTTCATCCCGATACAGACCGAGTAGGCAAAAAACGCGTTGATCCCAAGCGCTGGGGCCGTGGCGATCGGGTACTTCGCCAGGATCCCCATCATCAGGCAGCCCAAGGCCGACGCCAAGGCGGTCGCGGTGAACACCGCGCCCTTATCCATCCCCGAAGCCCCCAGTACGGATGGATTAACGAACAAAATATAGGCCATCGAGATAAAGGTCGTGAACCCCGCCAGCACTTCACGGCGCACCGTGGTGTGGAGCTGATCGATCTCGAAGTAAGCCAGTAACTTCTCTTTCATATGCAATTATGCCTCCAAAACACGAACATTATTTCTGAAACGCACCTCTTATCTTACCTTCATTCGAACGATAAGTAAACAAGATTCGGTCAGCACGACCAACCCCGAATAATGTTCGGGATCGGCGCCATCGCACGACAATGCGCACCCAAAAACGGCCAGCGCTAGATCTCGGCGCTGGCCGCCACGCGATCGGTTCGATATCGTTAAGTGTCCTCAGCAATCAGCTGACCATCCAGGCCGCCGACCGCCGCTCACAATCTCAGGCCAGTCAGCCCAGCGTCCACGCGGTCACCCGCCTAGTGACCCGGCGCGCCTGTGCAGCGCCTGGCCCCTGCTGCGAGGTGGTCGCCGCGGCAGCTGCAGTGCATTATATCGCTCATGCATGCCTTCGCCTCCTTCATTGCATGTCACCTGCTAGCGCGTGTCTGGCAGGGCCCGCTTACCCTCCAGGGATCAGCGCCGCTTCCGCCGCTTGCCCACGACTGCGCCGAGCGTTCCGACCAGGCTCAGCAGGATCAACCCGAGCGCTGTCACGTTAGTCGTGGCCCGGTCCCCCGTCTGTGGCAGCCGGCCGACCGTTTTGGCCGGGCGCGACTGCGGGGCGGCCTTCACGGTTGGTGCTGGTGCCGGTTCTGTCGCCGGTTCTGAATCTGTATCTGGACCCGGATCTGTACCCGGCTCAGGGTCGGCCTTGACCGGCACATAACGCACGATCTCTTCCGTCGTGCCTGGGCCGGCAACCTGGCGTGCGGCAAGGCTGGTCTGCGTGGTCACGAAGCCCTGCACGAGCGGGCTGGTGACGGCTGGGAACGTGTTGGTAGTGTCCGCCTGCCATGGTGCGTAGACGACGGTCACGTTACCTGCCTCATCGAAAGTCAGGGTCGCACTACGGTGGAAACCGAGCGTCACCGTCACACTTGGGGCGAGCGTGCGGCCGTTCTGATCGCGGTAATGGATCGTGCGGATCGCCTGCTGGTTGAGGGCCTTGGCGTCCACCCCTGCTGGGTACAACGGGCTGTTCGGATCATCCACGATCCGCTCCCCAGCCGTGCCTGGCTTATCCGGTGTCACCGTGATCGTCTGTGGGTAGTAGGCCAACAGCTCTTTCCAAGCACTCTGCGCCGTGATCTCTTCTTCCGTCAGCGTGTGCGCTGCCGTCGCCGCTTTGAGCGGCAGAACGCCGTCAAAGTGCGGGGCCGCGAGTTGCCCGAAGGTGTGGCCGTCAGCGTCGACTGCCTGCCAGCTACCATAGGTCACGACCGGCGCCCCGCCGGCCACGTACTTGATCGTCGCGTCGCGCTTGAACGTCAGGGTCTGCGTGACCGGCTGACCGAGCGTCGCGCCGGTCAGCACATTCACGTAGGTGACCGTGCGCGTGACGGTCTTATTCAAGTCCTTAGCGGTGACGCCAGACGGGTACTTCGGCCCGGCCTCTTCCCCTTGGGTCACCGAATCGCCTTCCTCGTGCGGCTGCTCCGGGGTGACCGTCACGAGTTCCGCGTAGAACCGCACGGTCACCGCTGGCGCCTGGCCGGCTTCGATCTCTGCCGGCGTCGGGGCGTAGGCCGCCACTGTCTCGCGGTCGGCCACTAAGCCGGCCTGGGCAACAACAACATGCGCAGCGAAGGTCGCCGACGTCACCGCAGTCCAATCACCATAACTGACTGTCGCGTCTGTGCGGGCCTCGCTGAAGGTCAGCGTAGCCTCACGGGTGAAGGCCAGTGTTTGAAGTTCGCGCGTGATCTCAACCCCCGTTGTGGCATTCAGGTAAATGATCTCCCGGGTCACTGTTCGGTTCAGATCCTTAGCGGTCACGCCGCCTGGGTACGTCGGGCCGCCGATCTCCGGGAAGATCTCCGTGCCTTCTTCACCAGGTTTCTCCGGCGTCACGATGACCGTTGTCGGGTAGAAGTAGACGGTCTCCGCGAACGGAACGTCCTCGTCCAGTTCTTGTTGCGTCGGTGCGTATGCCGCCACCACATCTTGGCTCGCCAATCGGTCTGGCCGGGCCACCACATCGAAGCGGTCAAACGCGTCATCATCTGCCGTCCAGTCCGTGTAACCCGTGAACATCGCCTTGCCATCCGCACCGATCGCCAAGTTCGCCTTCCGGGTAAAGGTCAGCGATTGCGTTGTCGCAAGCGCTTGATCGCCTGTGATCGCGTCAACGTAAGTGATCGTGCGCGTAACGGTCTTCGTCAGGTCCTTGGCCTCCACGCCGGCTGGGTACTCAGGCCCCGGGATCTCAGGGAAGATCGCCTCGCCGGTCACCCCTGGATTATCCGGGCCAACCGTGACCGTCGTCGGGTAGAAGTATACCGTCACGGCAAAGGTTCGGTCTCCGTTGAGCTCATCTTGCGTCGGCGCATACGCCGCCACCGTTGCCGCACTGGCGATCCGGTCCGGCTTAGGCGCCACGTCGAAACTCGCAAAGGTATCTTCGACGGCGGTCCACTCGGAATACCGATCGAACGTCGCCGTGCCATCTGCGTTGACCGTCAGTACCGCGGTCCGCGTAAACGTCAGCGTTTGCGTCGTTGCCAGTGCCGCATCACCTGTCATCGCATCCACATAAGTGATCGTGCGCGTGACCGTCTTCGTCAGGTCCTTGGCCTCCACACCGGCCGGATACTCAGGCCCCGGGATCTCGGGGAAGATCCCCTCACCGGTCACCCCTGGGTTGTCCGGTCCGACCGTGATCGTCGTTGGGTAGAAATAGACCCGTTCGATCAGCACCGGCCCCTCACTGTCAAGCTCGGCCTTCGTCGGCGTGCGCTCGGCCACTGTGTTGCGGTTCGCGACGCGGTCGGGCTGCGGGGCAACGGTGAAGCTAGCAAAGGTGTCCTCGGTCGCGGCCCAGTCGCTGTAACCAGTGACGGTGACCGTGCCATCTGCGTTGATCGCGAGCGTCGCGGTGCGCGTGAACGTCAAGGTCTGCGTCTCTGCCAACGCCTCCACGCCACTCACCGCATCGTGGTAGATGATCTGGCGCTCAACGGTTTTGGTCAGATCCGCTGTATCGGTCCCCGCCGGGTACGTCGGGCCGTCGATGCCCGGGAAAATGTCCTCGCCCTCTGGTCCCGGCCGATCTGGCGTCACCGTGATCGTCGTCGGGAAGAAGTTCACCGTGACCGGTAACTCATCCCCCGCAGCGATCTCCGCCTGTGTCGGCGTCTGGGCCGCCACGGTCGGCTGCAACGCGATCACACCGTCGAAGCTCGGCACTGCGATCTGCTCAAACTCACTCGCCTCGTTATCGACCGGTGTCCATGCGCTGTAACCCGGGGTCGGCTTATCGGCGATCGTCGTGTAGACTAGCGTGGCCGTGCGCTTAAAGTTCAGCGTCTGCGACGCCGTGCCCAGCACCGCACCGGTCTGCACGTTGACGTAGGTGATCACCCGGGTAAGCGTTCGGTTCAGATCATCTGCTGTCACACCACTTGGATAGACTGGGCTCGGTCCCTGGGGGAAGACCGCTTCTTCGGCGATCCCCGGTTGGTCCGGCGTGACCACGACGATGCTTGGGTAGTACCACACGTCTTCTGGATCGACCTGGCCACGCTCGATCTCGTCTACGGTCGGCACAGCCGCCGCGATCTCAGCCTTATCGGCGATCATGTCGACCACCGTGACCGGCGTGTACTGATCGAACTCACCGTCCTCCCCGGCGACCGCGGCCCACTCACTGTAGGTCGGGGTTGGTAGGTCGGTCACACTCGTGTAGGTCAGGGTCGCTTCACGGTCAAAATGCAACGTCTGCGTGATCGTCTCGATCACTGCCCCTGTTGCCCCGTTGATCCGCGTGATCACGCGCGTCACGGTCTGGTGCAACGCGTCTTCATCCACACCTCCCGGATACTTCGGCCCATCGACCTGGTCGGTGATCACCGGATCACCGGCTTTGGCCGGCTTGTCCGGGGTGACGGTCACGGTGGTTGGGTAGTAGGTGACTTCTACCACCAGTGGTACCTGATCATCAAACTTGTCCTTAGCATTCAGAAATGCGAGGCCATCCCGGTCAGCAACCGCCAATAGATCTGCAAAGTAATCTGCCAGCGTCGGACTCGTCACTGTATCAAACAGGTCCTTCGTCACTGCACGCCACGGATGGTAAACCACAACTCCGGTCGCTTTGGCCAGCTCCTCATCCGTTTCACCCGTCCAGGTGACAGTGGCCCCGCGCTCGAAGGCAAGCGTCAGCGTTGTCTCAGCTGGTGCAGGAGCGCCACCATCGCTAACAATGTAGCGACCGATCAGAGTCACCGTCACATTCAGATCCGCAGCGGTCAACCCTGCCGGGTATTGCTGCCCCAACGTATCCTTGGAGTTGGTCAAGTCGCCCGCATTTTTCGGCCCAGTTGGATCATCGACAGCGACTGGGGGTTGCGGCCCGATCTCCAGCGTCTTATATGGTGGCATGCCGTACAGCGCGATCCGAGAAATGATTGGTGCGAGTTCTGTTTGGGTCAGATCCAAGGCGATCGCGGCAATTTCTGGATCTAACGGAACGTATTCATCTCCTTCATCATCGTAAAGCGTTTCAGGTAACGTCACGGCTGCAAAGTTATCGTCGGTCACGCCTTGCCAATCGGTATAACCGACTGCCCCCGTCTGAAGGTTCAACGTTGCCTGGCGCGTAAAGTCCAACATCTTCTCCAGCGGTCCCCGAACTGTGCCATTCTGATCACTGTACAGTGTTGTATTTCCGTTACGCCGGCCCACGAAAGTGATCTGCTCAATCACTGCCGTGTTCAGATCCTTCGCCGTGAGACCACTCGACCACTCTGGGCTATCTGGATCTTCAGAATTGATGACCCCTTCGTCCCGAGGATCGTCTGGGTTGATTGTGACCATGACCGGATAGTAGAAGACCTTCTGCTCGATCGGAGTTCCCGCCTCGACCTGGTCCTGCGTCGGCGTTAGCGCCGTCGTCGTCGGCTTGGTTGTGAATAGATCCGGCAGCACTGGCGACTCCTGGCTCACAAACTCACTCGCAGCAACCGCCGTCCAGTCGCCATAAATCACTTCTGGCGCCTCACCAGTCAAGTTACCTTGATCATCCAACGCATACTTGATCGTTGCGCGCCGACTGTAGGTCAGTGTCTGGGTGACGCTACTGGTGACGGGCGTCGTCCCATCCATTCCGTTCAGGTAGTGGATGATCCGGGTAAAAATCCGATTCAGATCGTCCGCTTTGACGCCATCTGGGTATTTTTGAACGCCAACGTAGTCTGGGAAGACGTCATCGTCTTCATTCTTCGGATCATCTGGCGTGACAACAATCTCAGCGATCGGCTTTCTGACATAGTTGACGGTCTCGGTCACATTAGCCAACTCACCGTCCTTTAGCGGCGACGTCGGCGCAAGTGTCTGCTTATCTGCGGTCAGGTCATTCAAGGTCGTTGGGATGGCAGTAAACGCAGGGAACTGATCAGCCGTGACTGGCGTCCATTCCCCATAGATGACCTCCCCACTCTGTAAGTTGACTGTTGCGACACGGTTGAAGTCGAGACTTCCGGCCACCACACTCGGCTGTAACTCAGTGTTCTTGACGGGGTCCACGAACCGGATCGTCTGCGTCACGGACCGGTTCAGATCATCCCGCTGAAGACCCGATGGGTATTCAGGGCTGAACTCATCATCCGGATTCAGCTCATCACCTTGAGTCACTGGCTGATCAGGTTGAATCGTCACGGTGGTCGGGTAATAGTTAACATGTTCCGTCAAGTCAGCGTCACTCGCACCGACAGTCATCGCGGACACCTTCGTCTGCAATGTGAACAACTCCCCGATCTCCTTATCCGCCGGATCGAGCACCACTTCTTGGAAGGTCTCTGTCACCGGCTGCCAATCCCCATAGGTGACCACGGGTAGCCCATCTTGAACGAAGGTCACAGTGCCGACACGTTCAAATTTGACAGTTTGAACTGACAGTTCACGAAGAACCGTTCCGTTAAGGACATCCCAGTAAACGATCGTCCGCGTGAGCGTTCGGTTAAGGTCATCCGCCGACACACCAGCTGGATATCTCGGACTTTCGTCATCGTCTGCAATGGTCGCCGTTCCCAAGGTTTGTGGCTGATCCGGTGTCACCGTCACAACGGCCGGATAATACTTGACTGTCGTTACTTGAGGTCCGGAATCGCCATCTACCGTCCCTCCAAGCAGAGACCCCTGGGTATGCACGTAGTCTGTGATGTCAGGGACTACATAGTCCGTAAACTTCTCCGTAGTCTCCGGTGTCCAATCTGCATACGTCTTTGTCCCATCCGTGTTGACCGTTACGGTGCGCGTGAACTTCAGCTCTGCTGGCACGTATCCCGGCACGGTTAACGGCTGACCCGTCAACGCATCGATATGGGCAATGGTCCATGTGACCTCTGCGCTGACTTTTTCACTACCTGGATTCGCCGGGGTAAACACATTGCGAGTGTAGATCACTTCGAACGTTAGATTATCTGTTGGGCGCAAGCTTGTCGTTCCAGGCGCAGGACCAACTGCAACAATTTCGTCCTGACTCGCCACATATTCCGGAATGACTGGTGTTGGGAGCGCCAGGTAGCCGCTCAGCTGTCGATAAATGATTGCCTCAACCGGCGCACTCAACTGATCCCCATATGCTTGTGCGTACAGATCTGTGATCTGTTCCCAGGACGCGGTCTGGATCACGAACGGTTCTTCCGGCTCAACGGCACCGTCTTCCACAACGTAGCGGATCCCACGCCGGATCGACAATGGTTCAACCAGTAGCTTATGCCTTAGTTCGACGGTCACGGTCTGTCCTGGTTGAGCGGTGAACCGCTCATTACCATCAACAATCGACCCATTTTCATCCGCCATATTCGCCGCATCTATTTCTAAATGATAAGATCCAGTAGCGGGACCAACTGTGATCAAAGTATCACCATAATGCGTTGGGTCAGTCTGCGTCTCTGTCGTGTGAATGACCGCAATCACACGCCCACCATCGTTCATATCAATATAGCGAATGTGAATTAGCGTGTCAGTGTAAGTGACAAGTCGATCGATCTCAGTCGTCAACCCATTCAATGTGACGGCGAGCGAATCACCTGTCGCAGTGGTCCTGTTAAGTTGAATCGCTTGGTCCGTGCCGTCCCCGACCGGTACGTCATTCACTGTGATCACCACAGCTGCGCGCCAACCGGCCGCCCAGACTGGGTCTCCGTTGTCTGGCATCGGCATGTTCGTGCCTAGTGCTGCGACCAGCTCAGTCCCAGCTACATCAGGCGTCCAAGCACCGAGACTGACCGTCGTATCTCCCGACTCAACATCAAGCGTCAGGATCAACTGGCGAGAAAAATCGATCGTTTGTCGCTGTACCGCTGCTGTGACTGGCATATCAAAAGTTGTCGTCACCGTCACAGTGTGCACCAATTCGGTCTGAGGATAGTACCAGACTGTGCGGGTCAAGTCAGCTGTCTCCGGGGTCGTCGTCACTGCCTCGATATCGCCAGCGATCACAAACCCATCCTTCGAAGGCCCGATCACCGCCTGAAATGTCGACTGTGACGGTTCCCAATCTGCCAGTGTTGGTGTCGCCACTAACTGCCCCGCGGTATCATAGTCAAACCGGATGATCCCACCGCGCGTATAGGTCAGTTCAAATACGTCGTCATCATAGACCTCATTCCCTGTACTGGCGTCGATATAGCGCACTGTCTCTTTGATGACCCTAGTCAGCTCTGCGGTGCTGACCGACTCAGGGTAACGCCGTGGATCTTCATCGTCCCCAGAGACTGCGTCGCCTTCATCAGCACCGATCCCAGGTTCTATTCTGACCTGGTCGGGGAAATACACGATCGTTTCCTCATAACTGATCGTTGGATTGTTGAGGTCAGAAGCCGAGACGGTCTGTACCTGCGAAGCAAACTTGCTTGCGATCTTAGTCATGATCGACGGTGAGACGATCGCTGCGAAGGCATTCTCCGTCACCGCTGTCCAAGCAGTGTAACCAACCACGCGCTTCGTCTCTAAATTAACTGTTGCAACGCGTGTGAAGCTCAATGTCGTGGCAGAATCCGGTGCCGCTTGAGTCCCATCGTCATTCACGTAATGAATAGTCTTTGTGACCTCTCGGCGTAGGGTCTCCAGCGCAACTCCAGTGGTATTGGAATCATCAGGCCCGATCGTTGCAAACAGCGGATTATAAATCACATTGACAACGCGCGCCGGTGCTGTGGGGTCTGTGACCGCCAACGCGCCCACAGTCTTAGTTGTCGTATACTTGTCTCCAAGATTAGGCGAGCCAACCGCCACAAACGTGCTACTAGCATCCGCAGTCCAAGCACCGTAGTCAGCAGCCATCGTCGTTGGATTCAAAAATCCTGACCGTGTGAAATTCAATGTCTGCGTCACAGATGGACTGACCGTATTGCCCGCCGCATCGCGGTAATTGATCGTTCGCGTTGCTGTCGCATGCTGAACAATATAACCGCCCGGTTCATCACCAAGTGTGTTGGACTCAACGACATATAGGTCCTGATTAGCCGTCAACCCAATCGCGGCGAGGTTGACCGACCAAGTCCCGTTTAACCCGACGGTGGTCTGCACGGTCTGAGACCCACCGATCGCACGCACGGTGATCGTATCCCCAGTCGCGGTCCCAGTCCCACTGAGCGTGGCAGCATTCGTTAATGGAGAAGTGATTTTTGGAGTCAGTTGGTAGCTCGTCGGCGCGTCAAAGTAGGCAAGAATCACCGAAGGTTGAAAATCTTGCGTGCCAGCATACGGTGCCAAGGGCGTTTTGAAGTACACCATAACGCCCTCAGCCCCAATGTTATTCGCCCCGCCACTCACAGACACTGATGCGGACAACGTCAACGTATGCCAGGTATAGACAGACATGTCCCCCTGAAGTGAGTTAGTCACTGTCGGCTTGGTCGGATCCGCCGTGTATCCAGCCCCAATTGGCGCAAGGTTTAGGCTCGGATAACCGATCACGTTGAACGCATAATTATGGATCGTTGTATTGCCGACAACCGTACCGACCGGGATCGTCACAGTGATAACGGAATTTGGCGTCAGCTGTATGACGCCGTCTACTTCCCTGACATTCGTGACGTTCAGTTGGTAATTCGGTACGATCGGATGGCCACGATAGTCAAGATTAGTCGTTGTGATCTGCGCCTGTGTCAAATTAGCGCTGTTGCCGATCCACCTCGTGATCACACGATACTGCCCGTTAGTGCTCGTCGCATAATTCGACGCACCTTCGATCGACGTTGTAAGCGCCAGCGCGGCGAGCCGTGCTTGCTCGCGGATCGCCGCACTGTTGTTGATATTCCGAGGCGCAGTGATCACACCCGCGGGCGCTGGAACGGCCGCTGCTAATGGCGCCGGCGCCGGTAGCGGCTCCGCCGCGGCAACCACTGTTGGTTCTGCTGCAGTCGTGACGTCCGATGCCGGTTGCTCTGGCGTACTGGCTGAGTTTGCTTCTGGCGTCGGCGCCGCTGATGTCGCCGCTTCCGCTGCGGCTAGGGCCTCCGGTTCGGGATCGGCGGTCGCCACTGCCGGTGCCGCTTCGGCCTCATCGTGCTCAGTGCTGGCCTCGACCGGCGGCGCGATTGCCACATTGCTAGATGCGGACACCACGTCGTCCACTTGATCCGGGACCACATCACTCGCCTCAGCAGACGACGTCTCATCCTCTGCCTTCACCGCACTGATCGGCGGTGCAACGGCCTCATCCGCCCGCACGATCCGCGGGGCGGTGAAGGCGCCCAGTCCGAAGACGACCGTCATCAGGCCAGCGACGACCCAGTTGCGCCCACGCTTATACAACTTGTAACGGACGTGCGTTTCCGCCGTGTCCCTTACCACCCGTTCGTGCTGCTTATTCAACTTTTCTAACACGACAAGTTCCTCCCTCCCAGACGGGAAATTTTCGATCAACATACCGTTTAAAATAACACTGATAAACGGTACAGCAGAGTATATCACCTCGCCAAAAAAGCGGATACATTGCCCCAAGCCAAATCGTCAGATCAACCGTCTGTCGGTAACGATCGTGTGCAAGATCACGACGCAATATGATCCCGATATATAACAAAAACGCTGATTGAGTTGCTGTCATTCACCAGCAACTCGATCAGCGTTTCGTCCCCTCAACGGCGCCCGAATTTGGCGTCATTATCGAGATATTTATTTTGTCATGCGGTCGATCTGGCCTGAACGATACTGCCAGGGTATTGCCCCCGTGATAATGTCAGATAACGGTCAACCCGCCAAAATGAAAATTTTCTTTCTCATCGTTTTCTAACAAAAAAGCCCTCAAAATGAGGGCTCTTCATCGGTCAGCGGTCGCTTACTTCTCGACGCGACGGACCATCACATTGTTGGTGGAGCCTGGTTCGTAGAGCGGCAGGCCGGCCACGATAACGACTGCGTCACCTTCGGCCAGGACGCCATCGGCCACAAGCTTGGCTTCTGCCTTCGCGACGAGGGCTTCGAAGTCTGCCCCTTTTTCGAGGACCATCGGGGTCACGTTCCAGGACAGCAGCAGCGCAGAAGCGGTGCGTTCGTCGTAGGTCACCGCGGTGATCGGCGCTTCAGGCTTGAGGCGGGAGATCTGACGCGCGGTGTAGCCGCTAGCGGTCAGCGCGATGATCGCCTTGGCGTTGACGCGTTCTGCAGCCGTAACGGCAGCGATCGCGGTGGTGGTGGTGATGGAGCCAGAGGTCTTCAGCTCTTCAAGCACTGGGGAGTGCAACGGGCGCATGCGGTCGGCCCGTTCGTCGATGACCGCCATAGTGTGGACGGATTCGATCGGGTAGTCCCCGTTCGCGGATTCGCCGGACAGCATGGTGGCGTCGGTCCCCTGAAGGACGGCGAAGGCCACGTCGGTCACTTCAGCACGCGTCGGGCGTGGGTTCTCCTGCATGGAGTCAAGCATCTGCGTCGCGGTGATGACTGGCTTGCCGACGAGGTTGCACTTGTGGATGAGCATCTGCTCAACCGCCACAACCTCTTCGTAAGGGATCTCGATCCCCATGTCGCCACGAGCAACCATGATCCCATCGGACATCTCGAGGATGGCATCGACGTTGTCGATCCCTTCTTGAGATTCGATCTTTGGGATCACCATGAGGTCCTCGCCGCCGACTTCAGCCAGCACGTCGCGGATCTCTTGCACGTCGCTCGTCTTGCGGACGAAGGAGGCGGCGATGAAGTTCATGCCCTGAGCGACGCCGAAGCGGATGTCATCCTTATCCTTTTCGGTGATCCCCTTCAGCTGAAGGGAGACACCAGGGGAGTTGACACCCTTCTTGGAGCCAAGGATCGCTGGGTTCTGCACTTCCAGGATCAGGGCGCGGTTCGCTGCGTCTTTGTCAACGATGACCGTGTCCAGCAACCCGTCGTCGAACAGCACGTGGTGGCCGAGCTCAACATCGTCGTACAGGCCGCCATAAGTGATGTCGATGGCACCCTTGTGGCTCAGCGCACCGGTGTTCATCGTCAGGGTGATCTTGTCGCCCTTGTCGTATTCCACCTTGCCGCCGTCGGTCGTAGCGGTCGTCCGGATCTCAGCACCCTTGGTGTCGAGCATCAGGCCGACCTTGACGCCGGTCTCCTTCATCGCCTGCTTGACCAGGTTGATACGGCCGAGCTGTTCCTCGTGGTCACCGTGAGAGAAGTTGAACCGGAAAATGTTAGCACCGGCGCCGATTAGCGCCTTAATCGTTTCCAGGTCATTGGACGCAGGGCCCAAGGTGGAGACGATCTTCGTCTTACGCATACTTGTATTCCTCCATATAGTTGTGGCAGTTGCCGTCTAATGCGTGATAAGCATCACAGCCTAATTCTAAGGAATTTCGGCTGTATTTACAAACTTTTTAGGGATTCCGCGAAAAAAATGCCCCCGTTGCCGGCGCCGACCGGTCCGCCGCCGGCAAAAAGCGCCTGGCGCCACCACTTGGTGTCCCCAGGCGCTCGTGTCCGGATCGCTCAGTCCGTCAGCGCGAACCGCTCGATGGCGGCCGCTAGCCCACCTTCGTCGTTGGTGCCCGTCACGTGGCCGGCGGCAGCCTTGGCGATGTCGCTGCCGTTGCCCATTGCGACGGCGGTGCCGACCGCGGCGAACATCGCGAGGTCGTTGCCTTCATCCCCGACCGCCATCAGCTCGTCGCGCGTGAACCCGAGCAGCGCGGCTAGGTCGCGCAGGGCCTGGCCCTTGTCCACGCCGGCCTGCATCACCTCGAGGAAGTAGCGCCCAGCGCGAATGACCGAATAGTCGGCGTCAAACGCCGCGTGCACCGCGGGTTCTGCGGCGTCCAGCTGGGCGGGGTCCCCGACGAAGAGGCCCTTGGCGATCGCAAAGTCCGCCGGCAGGTCTTCCGGGTCGCGGATCAGGATGCCCGCTTGGTTTTCCAACGCCTGGACCACGGTGATCGCGTCGACGTCACGGTCGGCGGTGTAGATCACACTGTCTTCATCCAGCACGTTGAACGGCAGGTGCTGCGCCTTGGCGTACGCCGTCAGCGTCTCGTAGCCGGCGCGGTCGATCAGGCGCTTCGCGACGACCTGCCCGGCGACGGTCTCGATCACCGCGCCGTTGTAGGTGACGACGTACTGGTCGGGCCCGGTGATGCCGAGCGCGTCGAGGAACGGCTGAACGCCGGCCAGCGGGCGGCCGGTGCAGAGCACGACCTTGATTCCACGCGCCAAGGCCGCGGCGACCGCCGCCTTGGTGCTCGGCAGGATGGTCTGGTCAGAGGTCAGTAACGTATCATCGATATCTAATGCGATCAGCTTGATCGACATGGTCAACACTCCTTGTCTTCGAGGCGCGCACGATGGGGTCTGAACCCGGTGCGTTCAAGCCCCATCCCACTTAGTTGCTGAGGTCCGAGCCGTTCGTGGCGATCACTCGTTGGTACCAGTAGAAGGAATCTTTCGGCGTCCGGGCCAGTGTTCCGTTGCCGCGGTCGTCGCGGTCAACGTAGACGAAGCCGTAACGCTTCTTCATCTCGCCGGTCCCCGCGGAAACCAAGTCGATGCAGCCCCACATCGTGTAGCCCATCAGCTCGACCCCATCGAGGGTGACGGCATCGCGCATGGACGCTAGGTTGGCCTGAAGGTACTCGATGCGATAGCTGTCGTGGACCTTGCCGTCCGCCGTGAGCTCGTCAGCCCATCCGATCCCGTTTTCCACGATCCACAGCGGCTTGTGGTAGCGGTCGTACAGCTGATTGAGCGCAATGCGCAGTACCTGCGGGTCGGTCGCCCAGCCCCAGGCGTTGGTCTTCAAGTACGGATTCTTCACCCCGGTCATCAGGTTGCCGGCCGATTCACCGACGTCGTCATGCGTCGTCACAACGTTGGAGCCGTAACAGGAGAAGCTCAGGAAGTCGGCCGGGTACTGCGCCAGCAGCTCGTAGTCTTCCGGTGTGTCGGCCAATTCGATGCCTTCGCGCGCGTATTTTTGCAGCTGGTACTTCGGGTAGTGGCCACCGGTCTGCACGTCGGCATAAAAAAGCGTCGGCTGCATCGCCAGCAGTGCCTTGAGCTGATCCGCTGGGTCCGGGGTGAAGGCGTACAGCGGCCCGTACGCAAGCATCTGCCCGACCTGGAGCGCCGGATCGATCGTGTGGGCCGCCTTCACGGCCAGCGCACTGGCGACGAACTGGTTGTGCGCGCCCTGCGCCTTGTTCTGCGGCGTTCCGTCGACGATCCCCCCGGCCATGAACGCTGAGTGTTCCATCATGTTGATCTCATTGAAGGTCAAGTAGTACTTCACCTTACCGACGTAGCGCTTGAACACGGTGGTCGCGTAGCGCACGAAGAAGTCGATCAACCGGCGATCAGTCCAGCCCCCGTACTTGATCGCCAGGTGCAGCGGCGTCTCGTAGTGCGACAGGGTGACCAGCGGCTCGATGCCGTACTTCGCGCATTCGTCAAAGACCTGGTCGTAGAAGCGCAGCCCTTCTTCGTTCGGCGTCGCGTCGTCCCCGTTCGGGAAGATGCGCGCCCAGTTGATGCTGAGCCGGAAGCACTTGAAGCCCATCTCGCCCATCAGCGCGATGTCTTCTTTGTAATGGTGGTAAAAATCCGTCGCGGTGTGGCTCGGATAGTACTCGCCATCGATCACGGCGGGTTCCGCGCCTTCCGGGACCTGGCGGCCGCCGGCAAACAAGACGAACGGCGTCGACCCGGTCTCACCGGTCGCCGGATCGCGCCATGTCACGCGCCGCGGCTGGTCATAGGCGCCGGCGGTCAGCACGTCCGACGTGCTCAGCCCCTTGCCACCGTCCAGGTAGCCCCCTTCGTACTGATTCGCAGCGGTCGCGCCGCCCCACAGAAATTGCTGGTCAAAAGCCATGCTATCCCATCCTTTCAGTGTCACTATCCTCAGTGTACCAAACCGAGCCGGGTGAATGGGACGTTTTTGCAAGCGGTTGCGGTCAGAATTGACGGCCTCAAAAAAGCCGAAAGCGAGACGACTCGGCTTTCGGCAAAAAATATTTATCCGTATCAACCGCAGGCCCCAAGCCCGTCAAACACCTCAAGATAAAGCGCCGTGACATTAAGCGATGCGGCCAATCCTATTCTTGGAGGTTGAGTGCGACCCCGGAGCAGCTAGACACCCGTACGAGTTCGTGGTAGAGCGCAGCCAAATCGCGATCTGTCAGCGTCTGAAGATAGTCATCCAACGCGGTCCCCTTCAGCGTGGTCAGCCTGTCGGCCAGCTCACCCTTGAAGTCATAGCCATTGATTGGTCGCTTGATTCGTTCATCAAGCACGGCCGACATCGCGGCTTGGGTCGCTTGAGAATCAGACTGTGGTAAGTCGACCACGCCGCCATCGCTGATTGCGCATGTCGTCTGGACGCCACGGTCGACGACGATGACGCGATGCTTGCGTTGGACAGGCAGAATCGTCGTGTCCCCGGTCACGGACAGGCTGACTTGATTGATCTTCGCGTTTAAGTGCAGCGTTGACACGACACGTCGATCACCGTCGTCTTCGACCATCGCGAACGTATTGTCCGCACCAGGGTAGACCCACCAGTCGATCACATCCGGTAATGCGGTGCCGAAGTCTGCAGATTGATCGACGCCGACCATCGGCACGATCGCACCGGCCTGAACGAAGACCGGATAGTCTTCCAGCCGGCGGTTGACGGTCATTTCGGTATTGCCCGGATAGTGCCAACCGGTCGTCATGTCCCGCCAGTCGCCTTCTGGGAACCACATCTTCACAGTCCCGTACTGAAGCGCGGGTCGCTCTGGAGTCGTGATCGGCATGACCATCATTTGAGTCCCGAATCGATACTGGTTACGGTACTGATACGCTCGGTCATCGCGCGGATAAGCATAATACATCGGCTCGATCAACGGATCACCTTGCTCATGCGCCCGCACATTCATCGTGTAAAGATACGGGACTAAGCGTTGCCGTAACCGCAGATACTCAGCCATGGTCTGGTGATAGCGGGCATCAAATTTCCACGGTTCTTTGCCAGAATAACGGTTAGCTGAACTATGCAGCCGGTTGATCGGGCTGAAGACCCCCAGTTGAACCCAGCGCGTCGTGAGTTCCGAATCGCGCGTGCCGCCCATGTGACCACCAATGTCGTGACTCCACCACCCATAACCGATATTGGAAGCAGTTACCGTGAAGTACGGCTGAAAGTCCAAAGAACGCCAGCTGATGATCGTATCACCTGAGAAGCCGACCGGGTAACGGTGACTACCAGGGCCGGCATACCGTGAGAGAATTAATCCGTCGGCATGATGCAGTTGGTGATCCAGATAGTGGTAGTGGTTGAGCAACCACAGCGGATCGACATCCGCGGCGCGGGACACCGTACCTTGCTGCCAATCGATCCACCAGAAGTCGACGCCTTCTTTTTCAAGTGGATGGTGCACCAGCTCGAAGTACGCGCGGCGGAAGTTGAGGTTCATCAAATCAAAGGACGCAGGTTCCCCTTTGACTTGATCCAGATCCAGCGCCTCGGCCACTGCTGGATAAGCCGCTTCAAACGGACGGATCCCGTCAGCCGGGTGCACGTTGAGGCTAGTTTGCATTCCGAGCGTGTGCAACTTGTTCAGGAACCGGGCTGGGTCCGGGAATAGCTGCTTGTTCCACGTGTAACCCGTCCAGCCACTGCCGCACTGCTGCGGAATGTCCGTCAGATGCCAGTCCATGTCAATCATACCGACGGATAGCGGAATCTCTTCGGCGCGGAACCGGTCCATCAGCTTCAGATAACTCGCCTCAGTATACGGCCAGTAGCGACTCCACCAGTTGCCTAAGGTAAACCGCGGCAGCAGCGGTGTTGCGCCGCTTAACCGATAAAAGTCATGTAGCGCTGTCTTGTAGTGATGGTTGTAGCCAAAGAAATACAGATCCGTTGACTGAGTCGCCTTGGCACTCAGGATCTGATCGTCAGCCAACAGCATGGTCTCGGAGTCATCCAGCAGCGCGAACCCCTCTCGGGAAATGATGCCATCCTGCAGCGGTGTCTCCCCGTCACAGCCGTCCAACGTCCGGGCGGTCCCTTTCAAGGTGTTCGGGTGATCGCCGTAACGGTACGTCCCGCCATAACGCTCGTCAGCCGGGGTCATCTGGATCACCAAGCCGCTCGGCGAGAAGGGCTGCTTATCATAAAACAGATGCAGTTCCTTCGTGATGATCTCAAGCTGGTCAGCTTTATCGATCACCGTGTAGTCAAAGACTGGAAAACTCCGGTTGGTGACCTGAATCGTACGCTGGTCAACGAACTGGCCCTGCGTTGAATATTCCAAGCGCAACAAACCGTCAGTTAAGACGGTGATGCGATAGTGCCCATCCGTCAATACATTGTTTTTCATTTTCATCCCTCACTCGGTTAGTTCGAGACGATTCCCATTTTAGGCAAAAGCAGGCCCTCGAAAGGACCCACTTTTGCCTATCAAGGCGTCGTCTATGCCTTCACTTCAACCACGAATGCCTCATACGGCCGCAACTGCCGCTCGCCACCAGTCAGTGCTGTGTCCGCATAATTGCTGATGATCAGCCGTTCAGCCTGATCCATCAACGTGAACGCATTCGGCTCCGCTGAGATGTTGGCAACAACCAGCCACCGATGACTTTGATCCGTCCGGTAGTAGGCAAACACGTCATCAGCGGTATCTTCCAGCAGCGCATAATCGCCCCAAACTACCAGATCATTCTGCTTACGTAGCGCAATCAACTGCTGATAGGTCGCCCAAACTGAGTCCGCATCGGCCACCTCGCTCGCCACGTTGTACTGTACATGGTTCGGGTTAATGTGTAGCCATGGCTTACCGGTGGTGAAACCCGCCCCATCGTTAGCGTCCCACTGCATTGGGGTCCGTGCGTTGTCTCGCCCTTTGACATTAATCGAGTGGATCACACCGGCTGGATCATAACCCGCTTGAACCCGTTCATTGTAAAGATTCAGGCTCTCAATATCATCAATCTCTGAGGCATCGGTGATTGGATAGTTCGTCATGCCGATTTCTTCGCCTTGATAGATGTAAGGCGTTCCTTTCATCATGTGCAGCAGGATCGCAAATAGCTTCGCGCTCTGGTCATGATAAGTCTGATCGTTGCCCCAACGCGACACAATTCGCGGCAGGTCGTGATTATTCCAGAACAGACTGTTCCAACCCCGCTCGCCTAACGTCGTCTGCCATTTGGAAAGGACGCGTTTCAAGTTGGGGATCGCCAGCGGTTGGAGATCCCACTTCTCACCCCCAGGCTGCTGGTCGAGCCCGCTGTGCTCGAATTGGAAGACCATTGACAGCTCATGCCGCGCCGGGTCTGAGAACAACTTGGCATTTTCAGGTGTTGCGCCCCAGGTCTCACCCACTGTCATCAAGTCTTTACCACCGAATGTGTTTCGATTCATCTCCTGCAAGTAATCGTGAAGCTTTGGGCCGTTGCCCGTGATCATCTTATCGGGTTCCTTACCGATCAAATCGATCACGTCCATGCGGAACCCACCGATCCCCTTAGCAATCCAGAAGTTCATCATGTCATAAACAGCGTGCCGCACCACTGGATTGGCCCAATTCAGATCCGGCTGCTTCGGGCTGAACAGGTGCAGATAGTACTGGCCAACCGTCGGGTCATATGTCCAAGCTGGGCCGCTAAACGTCGAACGCAGATCATTCGGAACATCCTGCCCTTCAACCGGATCGCGCCAGACGTAAAAATCGTGATACGGTGCATCTTTGGCTTTTCGGCCCTCTACGAACCAGCGGTGCTCATCGCTGGTGTGGTTCACAACCAAATCCATCACGATCCGAATCCCACGCGCCTTGGCTTCTGCAATCAGTCGTTCCATATCCGCCATCGTGCCGAATTCCGGCATGATCGCTTCGTAATCCGAAATATCGTACCCGTTGTCATCGTTAGGCGACGCATAGACCGGACTAAGCCAGATCCCTCCGACACCCAACTGTTGCAGATAATCTAAGCGTGAGATGATCCCAGGGATGTCGCCGACTCCATCCCCGTTACTATCTTGGAAGGAGCGTGGGTAAATCTGGTACATTACAACGTTCTGCCACCATTTACCAGTCGTCATTCAATTACCTCTTTTATTTACATTACATAGCTAGATCGCCGTTTATCCTTTGATTCCGCCGCCTTCGTTTTCCTTCACAAATGCTTTTTGGAAGGTGATAAAGATCAGCAGTATTGGAACCAAAGCGATAAGCGACGCTGCAAAAACCAATCCCCATTGCGTCGCATTTTGCCCTTGAAACATCTTGATCGCAATCGGCAATGTTCGTTTGGACTCTGTTTTTATAATGGTCAAAGCCGAGAAAAATTCATCCCATGAACCCATGAACGACAAGATGGCCAAGGTCGCTATCGAGGACTTGCACATTGGCAAGATAACGTGGCGCAAGACTGTCCATCGGCTACCGCCGTCAATATACACCGACTCTTCATATTCCGCGGGAATATCCTCGATAAATCCCTTTAGAAAGTACATGTTTCCTGCGATCCCGCCACTAACATAGAGCAGAATCAAACCCGTATAAGTATCGATTAGGTGCACAGCGTTCAGAACGGTATACTGTGAAACTAGCGATAGAACCGCTGGAATCATCATGGAAAAAATGTACAGGTTAAAGAGGATATTCTTACCCGTAAAATTGATCTTCGCAAAACCATAGGCAGACATCACCGACACAATAATAGTCAGCATCGTGGAGACTGTGGAGACAAATAAGCTGTTCATAAAAAATCTAGCAAAGTTGCTGGAAGTCCATGCAGATACAAAGTTACCAAAGTAAAACGATTTCGGAATGATCACCGGCGGGTAGGGCATTGTGTACGAATCCTCAGTCATTGCCGTTGCAAGCATGTACAAGAACGGGAAGATCGAGAACAGGACAAGACCGATAAGGATAACGTGAAGAAAAATTTGTAAAGAGCGTTGCTTTTTTCTCATTACTTCTCCTCCCGCATTAACTTTCGCTGAAGCAGCGTAGTTCCAATTACAACTGCCCCCATCACCAGTGAGACCGCCGACGAGTAGCCAAACTGGAATTCAGTAAACGCCTTGCTGTACATATAACTGTTTAGCGTTTCTGTTGTTCCCATCGGCCCACCTGCCGTGATCAGCATCACCTGTATCATTATGCCGAATGCCCCGATTGTCAGCTGAACCACCACATAAATCGTCGTTTTTTTCAACAAGGGCAGCGTAATGTAGAAAAACCGCTGAATCGGATTCGCACCTTCCAAGTATGACACCTCATACAGTTCCTTCGGCAAGGTCTGTATGGCCGCATTGTAAATAATAATTACCCAACCAACGCCTTTCCATATACACAAAGCCCAGATTACCGCACTGGCGGTCCATGTGTTCTGAAGCCAGGCGACAGGATGGCTGATCAGATTCAGTTTGAGTAGATAATAGTTAATCAGCGAGCCTTTAGTATCTTGGAACAGATACTTAAACAGGATTGAAACCACGACCCAGCTAGAGATTACCGGAATGTATAGCATCACTTTATAAAATAAACGACCATGGCTAACTCGATCGATCATGATCGCAATTACCAACCCAAGAATAAGCTGCCCTGGCACGGTAACTAGCACCGCAAGTACGGAGTTTCGTAATGCCAACATAAACGAGTCGCTATTACCGAATGTCCCGCCAGTTGCAAACATTGATTTGAAGTTTTCAAACCCGACAAATCGATTTTCAGAGCCTGGCATAATGTTGTAATTCGTGAATGCCATATAGACATTTTTAACCTGTGGATAGAAGATGAATACCGTGAAGAGAAAGAGCCCCACACCAATAAACATCAGCGCGGTCATATTCTCCCTTCGTTGTTTCGTGTGTGCCATTATGCCGTCTCCCATCCTACTCAGCTAGATAAGTATCAACCTTCATAGCGGCATCCTTTAACGTTGCTGCTGGATCGCCGCCTTTCACTAGGCAGTTCTCAAACGCTAATGAAATAGTCTTGTCGATTTGTTCCCACTTTGCCGATGGGATTCGCGATACTGCGGTGTCAAGCTGTTTGGAATACAGTGCCATCAATTCATTGTCCTGAACGACTGGCTTTTTGCTGGTTGTTCGGTTAACCGGTAGCATCTCGAGTTCTTTAGCGAAAATTGTCTGTGCCTTGTCAGAGGCCAAGTACTTTGCAAACTTATATGCGGCTTCCTTGTGCTTACTGCTATTAAAAATAACAGTGTTTTCCCCACCGATCACTTCGAGGCTACCCGCTTTACCTTTCGGAAAAAGCGCATAGGTCACCTGATTGGCAGTCTTTTTATTCGCCTGCGCATACCATGGACCGTCGTCGATCATCAGGTAATTTCCACCGTTCAGACCTTCCCAAGTCCCAAGGCCGCCAGTCAAGGACTTGCCCATATACCCTTTCTTATTCCACTCAACGAGCGTCTTCATCGCTTGAATACTAGCCTTACTGTCGAGATAACCCGTTGCCTTGGTGCTCTTTTTATTGGCAAATGTTCCGCCTAGTGAGTAGAAATACGGCATCAGCCCCCAAGAGCTACTCCCGGCCGGGCCAAAGACAAATGTCTCATCGTCCACAATACCTTTAGCTTTATCTATCAAGGACTTAAAATCAGTGGGCGGTGTTTTAAGTCCCGCCTTGGCCAGAAGTGCTTTATTATAGATTGCGACCCGCGTGTTCGTATCCAGCGGAATCCCGTAGTAATGACCCTCATAAAGATTAGTGCTCAGCGGTCCTTTGACTAGTTGCTTAGAGAACTGCTCAAAGTCCTTCTGTTTATCAATTTGATAAAATGCCCCTAACTTGGCGTATTTAGGAACCGCCGTAACTTCAACTCGTGCGAGATCCGGCGCACTATTGCCAGAAACCGCCTGAATAATCTGCTGGTTGTACTCATCACCGGAAGGCATCCGCGTCGCTTTTACCTTGATATTTGGATTAGCCTTCTCAAACGCAGGAATCACTTTCTGGTCAAAAACCTTGGTCTCCACATCCGAAAAAGTCTGCCACATCGTGATCGTCACCTTCTGATCAGATGACTGCTGAGGCGTCTGAGTTGACTTGCTTCCACATCCTGCAAGAATCGTGGCAATGAAAAGTGAGGTAAACATAAGCTGCTGTTTTTTCATTTTTATTCGCTCCTTTAGTCGTAGTCAATATAAATCAAATTCCAGATCAACAGCTGTGGTACTGCAATTTCATAAAAAATGCCTCGTTCTGACTCGAATATCTGATACGACAATTCCTTCCAGTTCGATGAATCGGGTGACGCACTATACACACGCTTGGGTCTGCGCGCAACCGACTCGACTCTGATGACAATATGCTCACACAGGTCAGGGTGCCCTTCGTTGCGCTCTGCCCACTGCGTATGCGCTGCTCCGACGAGATTGATCAAATGTATGACTTCGAACGTCTTAGTTTTTTTGACCAATACCCACACCCGACCCACAACCGGTTTGGACGCGTACGACACACCCTGCAAGACAATCTCGTCATTAATCCCGTCCACTACTGCTTCTGTTTCGTCCACTAGCTCGGGGGCGATGAGTAAGGCTTCATTCTGAACGACAAAATCCAAGTATGACTGGAATCGCTCTTGAACTGGACCAAACATTGGCGCATTATCCGAATAGTAGGCCTGCGTCAAGATTCGAGCATCATCGCCCAAGGCCAGGTGAAACCCACCGGAAGCATAGATTGTAGCCATCGTTAGTAAGCTTGAATACAACGCAGCATCAACGTCGCTGACTGGAGAATGTTCATCTATACCCAAAAACTGGTGGAGATAGGCAGCCAAAATGACAGGTTTCGTCGGTGCCATGGCTCTTGCCTTCTGAATCAACAAATAGAGATCATATAACGTGTCATGAGGCGACCATACCTCAATGTAATTAGCTTCAGTTGGTGCTTGAGCAGTAGCAGACAACGGCCAACCATTGACGTTATTAAAAATTGTTGCCTTATTCCTTGTCGCGTCATTGAGATCTAACCGACGTCGTAACATCTGGATCAACGCTGGAATGTCATCACGCAGATACCTTACTTGTCCATCGTGGCTTAACGCCTCTTTTGGAAAGCCGTATGTGTCAAGGTGTAATCCATCAAATCCCTGTTCAAGCGTCGCTACGAACTGATTGGCAATGTGTTGTGCCCAACCGCTACTAAGATGAACATCCATGTACGCAATCTGAGGAAGAAAGTTTAACGGTTGCGCCCTAATGCTGTAGAGTCGCTCCGCTGGATGTGACTCAGCATACTCCGGTTGAGCACCGTAAATCGCAGCATAAGCGATATTTTTCATTCCAGCGGCATGAGCCGCCTCTTGCAGTCCGCTGACGGTGTTGAAAGAAATATGTTTGCCCATCGCATCATCGTATTCCGGTTGATCGGTCAACAACTGATGGTGCCTATACATCCAGTCATAATATTGGACAATATTAATATGATATCTACGTAGCGAGGAAATTACTCGCGTTGGATCGACTCGCGTACTAAAATCGCTCACAAAACCATATCTCGGCGTCTGGTATGGAGACGCCACAATATCAAACACGACTGACGTTGAATCAATCAACTGCCCACTTGCACCCTCTGCCTCAACAATCAACAGCATTCCGTTAGCAGCCTGAGAATCTAATGCCAGTACAGTTGCGGAAAAGCTAAACGTCAAAGAACCGAATTCACTTTTTCCGACAGTTTTAGTCAAGATACAGTCCATCAATCGATAAAAACGAAAGTGGAGCGACTCGGGTGCCTTATCTAGCATGATCTGCACTTTTATTTGGTCCGAGTAGGTATACTGAACTTTATCAAGCGTCGCCTTCAAACTAATCCCCCTATCTACGTAAACGTTTACGTTTACGTTAAAAAATTTTTTCTTACTGCCATCGACAAACTATCTACAGTAACTGTGTCCAATGACCCATCTTGAAGCCTTAGACAGAACGCCGTTCAAAAATACGATGGTGTAGAATTTCCGAATCAATTTCACGACCTGAATCGATTGCACCAATCATCTTCTGTACCGCTTTGGCCCCCATTTCAAAAAAAGGCTGACTAACGGCCGTCAATGCAGGGTTTGCCATGCTCGCGATTCTAGTATTGTCATACCCAATCACCGCAAGGTCTTCGGGCACCCGTAAGCCTAGGTTCATGGCGGTGTTCATGACCCCTAAGGCTGTATCATCAGAAACCGCAAAAACGGCATCCGGTCGGTGAGCTAGATTGTAAAACGCATGCATCGCGGCAATTCCAGAGTCAAATGAAAAAGTCCCAGGGTGAATCCACTCCGGTTCGACAACTAAACCGTGATCAGTCATTGCGCGACGATAGCCTGTGACACGCGGCAACCCCGCAATCTGATCACTCAGATTAGGTCCTGCAATTGCAATTTCTTGATGTCCGTGCTCAATCAAATAATTAGTCGCATCATAAGCTGCGGATTCGTCGTCAACTTTGATAAATGGAATGTCCGTCCCAGCACAAGTGGATACAAGTACCACTGGAAAAGTCAGGTTCTTGATTTGCTCTTCCACAGATTTGTTTAGAGACATCGACGCAATCACAAGGCCTTCAACTCGCCGCTCCGCCATCAGGCTCACGCAGTCCATCAAGTTAGTCCCGTCTTGACCTGCGTGCGTGATAATCACGCTATAGTTATTGCGGCTTGCAACCGTTTCGATACCTTCCACGATGTCACCGTAGAACAGCGTTGGTGCGTTAGGCATGATCAATCCGATAATTCGCGCCGAACTCTTCTTTAGACTCGCCGCCATTTCGTTACGGTAGTAATTGATCTCACGCGCTGCATTCTCAACTTTTTCTCTCGTCTCTTCGCTATAACCCCCTTGGTTATTTAGCACACGTGAAACAGTTGCGATCGATACGCCAGTCATTGTGGCAATATCTTTAATTGTTGGCATAGTCGACCTCCAGGTAAACGTTTACGTAAGTAATATAGCACACGCGGTTAGACGTGACAATAGTAAGCGCTTAAAAAACAAGTTTGGGGGGTACCGCATCTTTGCCCGTTCTTTGAAAACCAAATTATGGTATTCTACATATCGTAATATTAGGAGGAAGAATATGAAAAGAATGACTCGCCGCAATCGCGTGATCTTTGCGGTCATCGGACTCGTGGTCTTGTTGCTGTTGGCCGTCGGGGGCTTCTTGCTCGTGCGCCACAATCAGGCGGCCCACCGCCAGGCCCAGGCCGCCACTGTCTTCAAGCAACTCAAGCAGGATCAGGCAACGCTCCAGACCAAGATCACCAAGAGCTGGACGGACGACCAGCAAGCCTATCTCCAAGCCGATGTGACCCCCACCACGGTGACGGCCCTTCAGCGAGACGCCGACCAACTGACCACCACCGCCAAGCCGTACGCCGAGGCCACCGACAAGGCGACCGCGGCCAAGTACACCGCCTTCACCCAGGCGCAGGCGAAGCTGACCAAGCAGATCAAGACGCTGCGCACCGCCCAGACCGCCACGGCGGCGGTCAACGCGCTGTTCCAGTCGCCGGTCCTGACCGGTGCGACCACCCACACCGACGTGATCGTGCAAGACGAGGTGACGACGGCGACCGTGACTAAGGCGGCCGCGAAAGCGCGGGCCGTCAACGCCACGCTGAACGTGGCACTGCTGAAGGCGACAACGCTCGCCAAGGCCCAGATCACCGAACGCGAGGCGCTCAAGAAGCAAGTCGCCGTGATCGCCGACGACGGCACGCTCAAGTCCGGCGTCACCCTCGCGCAGCTGACCGCCTTCAAAACCTATGTCGCGAAGCTGAAGTACGCCGGGCTCAAGGCGGCCTACCAGACGCTGCTCACCGCAGTGGACAAGAAGGCCGCTGAGCTCGATAACCTTAAGGCCCTAAGCGCCAGCGACCGGCAAAAGCGTGTCCTGCTCGCCTACGCCAAGGCGAGCGGCTACGATCGCAGCCGGCTCGATCAAGTGCGAGCGTTCTTCGTCGATCACGACCAGATCAGCGGGACCACCTACACCGCCGATATCGGTACGCTGAATTTTTCGGGTGAGGCCCTGTCGGCCAACTTCAAGTGCACGCTGACGGCGACCCTGAGCGGCGCGTACACGCTCACCCGCGACGGGAACAAGATCGCCAGCGGCAACCTGATGAAGGACTTTACCGCAGCCGACACGGCCAAGCTGACGCGCGATGCGGCCAAGATCGTCGCGCCTAAGCTGACGGTCGATCAGTTCAAGCAAGCGATCACATCAGACTTTGCAGCCGAGGGACTGGCCGTCGACCTGCTCGAGTTCCCGGAGCCCGCCACGGTCCACGGCAACGTGATCGAGCTTCAGATCATGCTGGGCGACGGCGCCAAGCTGCGCTACGACGCCAGCACCGGCGAAGGCGCGTGGTACCACTACGCGGTGGCCGAAGGCGAAGTCGAAGGTTACCGCTATGACGCCAAGCTCACCACGGCGATCTGGGCGCAAGCCGCCGGCAACTGACCAGTTCACCGGGTCAAATAGCTTGACAGCATTATTCGCAACACGTTAAGCTAGCTATAACAAATCAATACGAACCATCGGTTGGGCGCAAGCTTCAAGAATCACTTTCCCGGGGAGGAAAGGTTCTTGTCGCTTGCGCCCTTTTTGGCCTGGTCCGCGTCTGCGCGGTCTCAGCCACCGGTCGACCACCCCCAAAGGAGGAATTGTTTCATGTCACAAGCCCCATACGCACAACACAAGGCCGACGTGCTGGCCCAACTGAACACGGACCGCACGCACGGGTTAACTCAGACCGAAGCGCAAGCCCGCCTGGATCAGCACGGCCCGAACGCCTTACCGACGCCACCGCGGCCTAGCGCGTGGCGCCAGTTCCTCGACACACTCAAGGAGCCGCTGGTCATCATCTTGTTCATCGCCGTGTTCCTCGCCTGGGGCAGCGCCGCCTACGACCTGCTGGTGACGGGCAACCGCGCCCACGGGATGGCCGCGATCTACGAGAGCATCGCGATCTTGATCCTGATCTTCGTGAACTCGGGGCTGGGCTTCTGGCAGGCGCAAAACGCGCAGAAGTCGCTGGACGCCTTGAAGTCGATGGCTGACCACCACGCCAACGTCTTGCGCGACGGCGAGTGGGGGCAGATCCCGGCGGAGACGCTGGTGCCCGGCGACATCATCTCCGTGCGCACCGGCGACTTCATCGAGGCCGACGTGCGCTGGCTGCACCGGGCCGAGCTGCAGGTCAACGAGGCCCACCTGACCGGCGAGGCCGAGCCGGTGGCGAAGCAGACCCATGCGCTGGTCGGCGACGCCGAGCTGGGTGACCGCACGAACATGGGCTACTCTGGCTCGATGGTCACACACGGCAACGGGCTGGGCGTCGTGGTCGGCACCGGCATGACCACGGAGCTGGGCAAGATCGCCACGCTGTTGCACCAGGTCGTGGACAAAAAGACCCCGATCGAGCGCACCATCGCAGCGCTGACCAAGAAGCTGATGATCGTCGCCATTGCGATCGTGTTCCTGACCCTCGGGCTGGAGCTATTCAAGGCGTACCAGACCACCGGCACACTGTCGTTCGCCGCGGTCGCCGAATCGCTGTCCACCGCCATCGCCTTAGCCGTCGCCGCGATCCCGGACGCCCTGCCGGCGGTGCTGTCGATCGTCTTGACGATCGGCGCGACCATGCTGGCCAAGAACAACGGCCTGATCAAGTCGCTGAACTCAGTGGAGACGCTGGGGTCCACCAGCTTCATCGCGTCGGACAAGACCGGCACACTGACCAAAAACGAGATGACCGTCACCCGATTTTACGCCAACGGCGCGACCTACACAGTGGAAGGTAACGGCTACGAGCCGATCGGTGAGATCCTGCCCGATGACCCGGCGCACACCGCCAGCTACGAGCGCTTCATGCTCGCCAGCGTCTTGAACAACGAGGCGGCGATCGTCGAAGACGACGACGGTCGCAGCGCCCCGTTCGGCAACCCGACCGACGTCGCGCTGGTGGTGATGGGTCACAAAGTCGATATCGAGCGCGACACCCTGTTAGATAAGAACACCGGCCGCAACATCGACCTCGTGCGCGTGCTGCCCTTCGACTCGACACGCAAGATGATGAGCGTTGTGATCAAAGACGGCGAGCAGTACCAGGTGCTGACCAAAGGCGCCCCCGACGTGGTGCTCGCGCACACCGACTGGGTCGAGCAAGGCGACCGCCTGCTGGCGATCGACGCGGCGCGCGAAGCGGTCGAGGCCCAGGTACTCGGGTTCGCCAGCGACGCCTTGCGCACGATCGCCGTCACCCTGCGTGACATCGACCGCGAGCTCGCACTGCACGGCAGCGTCGCCGAGTTGGAGCAACACCTGACCCTGCTCGGCGTGGCCGGGATCATCGACCCCCCGCGCCCGGAAGTGCGCCAAAGCGTGCGCACGCTGCATGAAGCCGGGGTCCAGGTGGTGATGATCACCGGTGACCACGCGGTGACCGCCCGCGCGATCGCTGCGCGGCTGGGGATCGTCGAAGACGACACGGCCCGCGTGGTGGAAGGCCGCGAGCTCGAAGCGATGAGCGATGACGAGCTGTACGCCATCGTCCCAGACATCCGGGTCTACGCGCGCGTCTCGCCAGAGCACAAGCAGCGCATCGTCCACGCCCTGCAGCGCCACGATGAGATCGTCGCGATGACCGGCGACGGGATCAACGACGCCCCGGCGTTGCGCGCCGCCGACATCGGCATCGCGATGGGAATCAACGGGACCGAGGTGACCAAAGACGCCGCAGACCTGATCCTGCTCGACGACAAGTTCACCACCATCGAGAACTCCGTCGCGGCTGGCCGCACGATTTTTGGCAACATCAAGAACTTCATGCGCCACGAGCTGACCACCAACGTTGCCGAGGTGCTGGCCCTGCTGTTCGGGGTGCTCCTGATGACGCACCAAGTCGGTCAGGTCGCCGCGACCGTCCCGACCCTGACGGCGCTGATGGTGCTCTGGGTGAACATGGTCTCCGATGCCCTGCCGAGCTTCGCGCTGGGCTATGATGTGCCCGAGGCCGACCTGATGCGGCAGCCACCGCGCAACGTGCGCGCCTCGATCCTCGACGGCATGCTCGGGCGCATTTTCCTCCGCGGCATCGTGATGGGGGGGCTGGTCTACGTCGCCTTCCTCTGGGGCGCTCACCAAGGGATGCGCGCGTCTGAGGCACAGACGCTGGGCTTCTTGACCCTCGTCTTCGGCCAGCTCTGGCACGTCTTCGACGCCCGCAGCACCCGCACCCTGTTCCGCCGCAACCCGTTCGAAAACGGCAAGCTCCTGATCGCCGTCGGCTTCGCCGCCGTCACCTCGCTGCTCGTCACCCTGTTCCCATTCTTCAACACCGTGATGGGGACCGCCCCGCTGAGCGCCGAGCTCTACCTCGCCGTGATCTTCCTGCCGGCGATCCCGACCTTCGTCCTGTCGGGACTCAAGGAGCTCTGGTGGGCCATGCGCCGGTGACGCGACGGGATGACAAAGGCGGCTGAGACAAAAAGCGGTTTTAGCCCAGAGTATAAATCAGGCTCCCTGCAAAACCCGAACTTAGGTTTTGTGGGGAGCCTGATTTATACGGCTAGGGCGTTGCTTTTTGTTCGGACTATTCTGGAATAGTCTTGGTTCATTCCTGAGCCGTTAATTATGGCTCATCCTCCCGTTTATCTCGTCTTGTTTCTCGCGTGGTCCGACCGCTACCCCACTACGGCAGGGCCAGCCCGCCGAACCCACTGCTCAGCGCCCCGATCACGCCAGCATCAGCGCCGCCACGAGCCCCAAGACGAGCCCGACCACCGCGATCACCAGTACGCCGATGCCAAGCAGGTTGCGCCGTATCGGCGTGCGATCTGCGCGCGTCAGGGTCGGTGCCGATGTCGTGTAGCCGTCTTCCTTAGCGGCGTAGCTCGTCTGACTGTGCAGGTTCCGCGGCCGGAGCTTGCGGATCACCAACCAGCCTGCGACCGCGATCACCGTTCCGATCGCCAGCCCGGCGATCATCGGGTTCCCGACCGCGAACCGATCGAACCCGTCTGTCCCGTCGAACCCGATGTCGATCACCGCCTTGATCCCGGTGAACAGCGGCTTGAGCACCGCTAACAGTGCAACGACCCCCAACCCGGCCGCGCTCGCTTTCTTCTCTGTCCCTGGCTTCTTCGCCTGACGCTGCGTGGCCCGTGTTCGCTTGGCCATCACGCCACCCCCTCCAGATCATGCTGGGACAATTATAGCATGGAACCGCTTTTACCGGCATCCGTCTTAAGCCCAGTTCGTCAGTACTGGTCCCAGTCCGCATCTGGGCGCGCCTGGGCCGCAGCCTGCGCGACCAGCTGGCTGAGCAACGCGGAGCTGGCCTGGGCCGTCGCGTCTTCGGTCGCTGCCGCCACCGAAGAGTCCTTGGCGAACTGATCGAAGACCGCTTGCTTGTGAGCGGCGCGCGCACGGATCAGCTGGTCGATCGCGTGCTCGGTCAGTAGGCGGTAGACGGTCACCGAACGTGTCTGACCCATGCGGTAGACGCGCGACAACGCCTGCGCCTCGGTCGCCGGGGTGAGCTGCGGCTCGGCGAACACCACGGTGTCGGCGGCCTGCAAATTCACGCCTTGGCCCAGCGTCTGGATCTGTGCGCACAGCACCGCCCCACTGCGGCGGGCCACGAATTCATCGAGCAGGGCCTGACGCTCACCAAGGCTCAAGCTGCCCGTGATGGGCGGCAAGCACAACGCCCCGAGGTCCTGCTCGACCAGGTCCAGGACGCGCCGAAAGTAGGAGAACACCAGCACCTTGTGGCCGTTGGCGACCGCCTCTTGCGCCAAGTTGACCAGCCACGCACGCTTAGGGGCCTGCGCCGCCGGTTCGGTGGGCAGCCAGGCGGCCTGGCGCATCGCCATGAAGTTCCCGTCGTGCACCGCCACCTGATACTGGGCACGCTCTGCTGGGGAAAAATCGACCCAGACGTCTTGGCGTTCCAGCGGCGGCAGCTCCTTGAGCACATCCGCCCGGTTGCGGCGGAGGTAGACCGGGGCGACCACGCGCTTGAAGGCGTCTTCGGCGTAGAGCTGCGGCCCGGCCGCCAGCTGCGCGCAGATCGCGGGCTGTAGCGGCGCGATCAGGTTGAGCATGTCTTCCAGCCGGTTCTGGATCGGCGTGCCGGTCATGTACATCACCGTGTCAGCCTGCCGGGCCAAGCGCGTGACCGCCTGCGTCCGCTTGGCCTGCGGGTTCAGAAGCGCTTGCGCCTCATCGGCCACCAGCACGTCCACCGCGGTGAGCGCCGAAGCCGGCAGCCGCCACAGCTGATCGTAGTTGATCACCGCCACCCCGCCTTGCGCCTGCCAAGCGGCTAGCTGCGCGGCGCGGTCGTCCCCGTGCAGGATGCGGGGCACCAGCGTCGTGTGCTTGCGGACCTCGCGGCGCCAGTTCGTCAGCAAGCTGACCGGCGCGACCACCAGCGCGTGCGTGTCGCCGGCTGCCAGGCGACTGGTGATCACGCCCAGCGCCTCCAGCGTTTTGCCCAGGCCCATCTCGTCGCCGAGCAAGACCTTGCGCTGCGCCAGCGCGTAGCGGGTGCCGAACGCCTGCCAGCCACGCAGCGTGGCCGTCAGGTAAGGGTTGGTGTAGTCGATCGCCCCTACCCGGCGCACCAGGGTCTGCAGTGCCGCTTGCGTCGGGTCTGCGGCGGTCGGCGCCGCTTGAATCAAGTCGGCGAACGGATCCAGCGCCACCGCCGTCGGGGCCGTCCCAGCGAGTTCCAGCTGCTCGAATAAGGCATAAAAACTCGCGGCATCCGCTTCGAACCGTGCACGCACCGCGTCGAGCGCCAGCGGTTGCGCCGCCACCAGCGGGGCCACGGCATCCGCCAGCGCTTGGGCGGTGGCCGGGGCGGCAGCGATCACCTGTGTCGCCGCTGTCGCCAGCTGCGCCTTGCGGGTCGCACCGGTCAGCCACCACCCCAGCGGTGTCAGCCGGTTCAGTGGCAACGTCGCCACGGTCAGGCCGAGCGCAGCGACAGTGTCCGCCACCGGCGCGAGCGCTTGTTGCGCCACTTGCAACACTGGCCACGCCAGCGCGCTGCGGCACAGATCGGCGCTATGCTGCGGGTCGCGGTCAAAGTCGAGGCGCAGCGGCGTCGACTCGGCGACTGCGGTCACCTGGTCCGAGCAGAACTGCCGCAGTTTTTTGCACGTCGCTGCACTCAATCCCGCCACGTTCGCCTCGGTGTAGATCACCGCCTGCAACTCGCCGAGCGTCGTGATGCCAGCAGCCGCCAGCGCCGGGGTGACCGGCTTGGAATCTGCCGCGATGATCGGTGGCAGCACCGTTGCGGCCACCGCCGCCTGCACCGCAGCGTCGTGTAACTGCCGCGCTTGGTCAAACGGGGCGGCCATGGCGGTGGTCAACTTGGCCTGCCACGCCTCCAGCGCCACTTGCGTCTGCTGGGCTGTGCGGATCGCCGTTGCCAGTGCGGCGCGATCCGGTCGTTCGATCGTCATTCCAACCTCCTTGGCGCCTGTGGTCAGGCCGCCGTTGAGGCCACTTTACACTATCTGTACACGCGGGTCTAGCCGGCGCGAGTCCGCCGCTCTGGCTCGTCGAGCTGCGGTTCCCGCTAAGCCCGCGAGTCCGCCGCTCTGGGGACAAAAAAAGGCACCCCGGGGGTCCAGGGCACCGATCTTCGTGGGGCGTCAATCCACCAACACGCGCTCGACGTTAGAGTCGACCAGTCCAGTGTTGTTGCTCAGGGCCAGCCGGCTGCCTTGCAGCGCCAGGCGGGGGGCCTCAGTGAAGTAGTTGGCCGTGTAGTCCTTGATGTGGACCGGGCCGACAGGGGAGCTCACCGTCTCGGTGTACGGCGCCGCCAAGTCGTCTCGTGGCACCGCCAACAGCCGGAACGACACGTCCAGGCTGCAGACACCCGCTTTGGAGAACGGGCCGACCCCGTCATCGAGGTCGAGCACCAGGGCGCGATCTGCAGGGAGCCAATCGCTGATCTTCTCCTGAGCTTCTGGGGTCATCGTCAATTCATGCATTGCATCGCCTCCTTCCCTTCCATCGTAGCATGATGCACAAATCATTGTCTTTGGGCAGCACTTAGGCATACAATCGAATAAAACAAGAGGTGAGCGCTATGAATGTGTTTCGCGCGTTAAAAGTGATCCAGTTCGAGCACCAGCCGTTGAACCACCAGCAAGTGGTCATCACCGACCTGAGCGGTAAACCAGATGCGCAGCTGTCTGCACTGCTGACAGACTGCCTGAGCAAGATCGACATCTTCGGCGACCTGACCAAGGCCGACCGTGTAGCCGACGTGATCGACGACCTCCACGCCATGACACCCCTGCCGTATGACGTTTTGGAGGAATACCAGAAGATCCTCGAGCAGCCGATCGACCGCATCAACGTCGCCTTGCACAAGGGCTTGATCGAGCTCGTCGCGCGGCCGCTGGTCTGAGCGGCCTCTGATTCGACGCCCGATCGGCCAAGGGCTGAGCCATCATCAGCGGCTCACGATAGCGGCAAGACGATTCCAAAACAAGACGAGTCACAAAGCGCCGTCCGTGCTTCCGTCCGGCTATACCGAAGACCGCAGTGAGTACCAGTGCTTCCGTCCGGCATAGCCGCAGGCCGCAGCACGGCGTTCTAACGCATGTCTGCCCGTAACTCACTGCGTTCGAGCGGGCAGCGCAAGCCGAGTAAGCGTGTCCTCCAGCAAAACCTAGGGGTTTGCCGGAGGACACGCTTATATTCTGGGCCAAAACGCTTTTATGTCTCAGCCGCTCGGCCTATTTGGCGTCTGCCGGCGTGTCTTCTGCCGCCAGCAGCTCGCCGGGCTGGCAGTCCAGCACCTGGCAGAGCTTGGCCAACGTGCTGAACCGGATCCCCTTGGCCTTACCGGTCTTGAGGATGGAGAGGTTCGCCGGCGTGATGCCGATCGCTTGGGCCAGCTCGACGCTACTGATGCCGCGTGCGCGCATGACCTGGTCTAAGGTAACTTTGATCATCTTGATATCCTTATATCATCTGGTCAGCGTCGTCTTGAAGCGCCAGACCATACCGGAACAAGACCGCCAAGACGTAGCCGCTGACCACCAACAACAGACCGGTCGCATCGAGGTGCCCACCCAGCGCGGCCAGCCCCCACTGCGCCAGGGCCATGCGCACCACCGTTCGCCACAGCGCCAAGTTGCCTGCAGTGAAGAAGACGCCGGCCTCGATCGCCTGGCACAGCCGCCGCAACGCCCGAAACATCAAGAACCCCGCCACACAACCCAGCACGATCCCGATCAGCCAGCACACGAAGAATCCCATCCCCACGTACGTGTGCACGCACTTCGGTCGATCCGGATAGGTGATCGTGATCGTGGTCGTCTCCATCGGCAGCCAGTGGTTGGCCGGGAGCCACGGCCCGATCTTGGCCTGGCGTGCCTGCAGGATCAGCCATGTCGGCCATCCGATCGCCATGCCCACGTTGCCCCACTGGATCAGGCCGAACGCCCACTTCAGCACGCGCACGGCGGTACGCGTGCGCCCTTGAACTAAGTCTGCCCCATTCATGTCGCCACCCCCTGTTTGTTATCGCAAAACGATAATATCATATCGTCAGACGATATGCACGACCAATGTGAAAATTTGAACGACCATCGACTTTCTGCTATTATCGCAGTAACTTGGTCACCGACCGAGACAGGAGGAGATAACGATGGAAGAACGACTACCGGCGGCGATCCGCCGGGTCTGGTGGATCGGGACGCTGTTGACCGCGGGGTGGTGGGGCGCTGTCACCGCGGTGGCCTGGCTGGGGCATACGCTATGGCACTGGCCGTTGTGGGTGGTGCTGATCGGGGCCGCGGTCCTCGTTCTGCACGCCGGGAGCAAGGCGCTGCTGATCCCTTACCGCTACGCGTACTGGCGTTACCGGATCACCGACACCGCCGTGTACCTGCGTGAAGGGGCACTCGTGCGCAAGGAGACGGCGATCCCGATCAGTCGGATCCAAAACGTCACGCTAGAGGCCGGCCCGATCCTGCGCGCCAACGGGCTGCAGGAAGTGCAGATCCAGACAGCGGCGACGACGGACGCGATCGCCGGGGTGACCACGGCGACGGCCGCCACCTTGCGCGACTTGATCCTCCGGCTGGCACAGGAGGCGCGCGATGACGCCTAAGCGACTGCACCCGCTCGCGCTGGTGATGCTGATCGGCGGCCGGCTCCTCACCTGGACCCCGCTAGCCCTGCTCGCTTTTTTGCGCGACTTCAAAGGTGGCTTCACCCGCATGGAGGGGCTGACTGACCTCGGCCTCCTCGGGATCCTGGTCGCCATCGCCGCCCTGTCCGCCGGCGTGCGTTACTGGCGCTTCACCTACACGCTGGGGCCGGACGCCTTGACCGTCAGCAGCGGCCTGTTCAAGCGTCGCACCAGCCACATCCCCTACACCAAGATCCAGACACTGCAGCGCCAGCAGTGGTTCTTCCTCACCCCGTTCGGCCTGGAGCGGCTGAGCATCGAGACCTCGGGTCAAGACAGCGACAAGGCTGAGGCGGTGCTCGACGCCGTGCCGGTCCAAGTCGCCGCGCAGATCGAGGCCCGGCGCATGCGTGTCGCAGTCGCCGGGGCCACTGATGTCGCCACCGGCGGTTCGCCCGACGTGACCGCAGCAGGGCCCGCTGAACCAGCAGCGCCCGAAGCGCCGATCAGCGAGCCGATGCCGACGACTCCTGACCCAGCCCCGCTGCTGACCGGCGCTCCAGACGACAGCTACACCGCTGACGCCCACGCGCTCAACCTCTACGCGCTGACCAGCCTCGGGGTGATCCCGATCATCTCCGGGCTGCTGTGGGTGGTCAACAAGCTGGAGGACCTCGCTCCTAAGGCGTGGGTCGACGCACTGGGCACCACGCTGAGCCATCTGGCCGTCACCCTGTTGGTCGGGCTGGTGATCCTGGTCCTGCTGATCGGTTTTGCCCTGTCGTATTTTAACCTGATCCAAAAATACTACCGCTTCACCCTGACGCGGCGCGGTGACCTGCTGACCGCAGAGCGTGGGCTGCTCAAGCGCGACGCGGTCAGCGTTCAGCGCCCGCGCATCCAAGCCGTGCGGGCCAAGGCCAGCATCCTGCGCCAGTGTTTCCACCTAAGCACGGTGCAGGGATTGACCGCCTCCAGCGCCGCGGCGGACGAAAGCGACGATGACCTAGTGCTCCTGCCGGTCGTCGCCGACGCCGCGCTGTTGCCGACGATGCGCCCCTTCATTCCCTGGCTGCCGACTGACCTGCCAACGCTGGCCCGCCCGCGCACCCCGTGGCGCTACGCCCGCAACGCGGCGCTGACCTGGGCGACCATCGGCCTGCTCGCGATCGCCGCCAGCTGGTGGTGGTGGCGCGCCTGGACGCCTTGGGTGGCCGGCGGGGCCGCGGCGTTGACACTGCTCGCCGGGCCGCTCGGCTGGCTCGCCGGGCGGCACACCGGAGTGGTCCAGCTCGACGGCGACCGACTCGTGTGTCAGATCGGCCACGTGTGGTCACGTGAGACCCTCTTCCTGCGCCGCGCCAACATCCAGTCACTGGAACGCAAACAGCCGGTGTGGCTCGCCCGCACTGGGCTCGGACACTTGACGATCAACCTGCGCAAGGGCAATGGGCTGGCGTCGCTCGACGTGAAGTACCTCGCGCAGCCGACCATCGCCGCCGTGTGGGCGTGGTACCAGCCAGACGCATGACTGCCAAAAAAAGGGCTGTGACACCCATCTTGTGGCACGGCTGTTCCAGACCATGACGTGCCATGGCGGCAACGCCGGTGCTTCCGTCCGGCGATGCCAGACTCCGCAGTAAGTGCTCGTGCTTCCGTCCGGCGTTGCCGGACTCCGCAGTAAGTACCCATGCTTCCGTCCGGCGATGCCGGAGGCCGCAGTTCGGCATTCTAACGCTTGTCTGCCGGTCACGCACTGCGTTCGACCGGGCAGCGCAAGCCTTATTAAGAGCGGTTCCCTGCAACCCTAAATTCGGGTCAGGGAACCGCTCTTATATTCTAGGCTAAACCCGCGTGATGGCACGGCCCTTTTTTGCCTTGCCGCACTCACGCACCGAGGCCCCGGCGCTTGCGGCGCCGCCACCCCAGCCAGAGCACCAGCGCCAAGGTAAGCACCGCGAGCCACCCCGCGGCCCACAGGCGTTGCCGCCCCGCCGCCTGGGCCTGGCTGCTGAGCGTCTGGCCCACGGTGAAGGCGCGCCGGAAGCGCCAGGTGGCCTGACCGGCAGTGGCCGTCAGGGTGAACCAGTAGCGCCCCGGCGCGAGGTCTTGCGCTGGCCAGACGGCGAAGTCGAAGTGGGAGTTCGGCGCCATTGCGTAGTCGTGCACCTGTCGCCGAGCGACGGCCGGGCCCCCGCTGGTCGGCGTGATCGTCGCCGTCAGCGCCAGTTGACCGAAGAGGCGCGGCCGATCGTTTTGAACCTGTGCGAGCACCGCCGGCCGCGTCGCCTGCGTCCCCAGGCGCACCGGGCCCAGCCGGAGGTGGGGGGCGACCTTCGTCAGACTCACCTGCAACTGCACCGCCACAGCCAAGGTGAACTGGTTACGCACGCCGAACCCGGCTGCACTGCCGCCTGCCGCGTATGTCGAGCGATCCTGAACGATCAGCGCCCCAAGCACCTGGCCGGTGAACCCACTCGCCGGTGGGACCACGGTCATGGTCACCGGGCGCGCCTGGTGCGCCGCCAGGGTGAAGGTGACCGGCTTAGAAGCGATCTCGCTCAACCGCACCTGGGCACTGTCATCCCGTGGCGCACCCGGGGCGTAACTGACCACGCCGTTGACCTGCGTGTAGGCCGTCACGACTTGGGCCTGCAACCGCTTGGCGGTCGCCGTGCGGTTAGCGACCACCACAGTCAGCGGCTGGGCAACGCCGGGCGTCACCCGCAGGTCAAAGAAGCCCGCCGCACGATCCAACTGATTCGCCGGCAACTGCGGTGTCACCGTGAACCCCGCGCCGACCGCCTGCACCGGATGCCCCGGCGCGGCACACACCAACCACCACAACCATCCGATCATCCACCACCAGCGTCGCATCATCGGTCGCCCCTTTTCGCTTCCAACGCAGCATCTCAGTCTATGTAGGTGCCGCATCGCGGCACCTGGCGGTCACGGCTGCGGGGTGGTCGATAAGCGCCACTGGATGGTCGAGCGGTACTGCCCAGCCTTAGCCGCGACGCTCTGGAGCAACTCAACGGTCGCTGAGTCGAGCCGCCACGTCGTCGTCCCCGTCCCGAAGCCTGGGGCCGCCGCCATGACCGGGCCGCCGTCGAGCAACTCAGCCCCACTGGTCAGCGCCCCGATATTGTCACCAGTCGCCTTCCCGGTGATCGGAAAGGCACTGAAGTACAGCGTATCGCTGACGTCACCGCCCACCCGTTCGAACGCCGCAGCCTCCGCCGACAGGGTCCAGCCCCCGTTCGTGCCGCGGTAATCGGTGACGACCGCCACGCCGTCGTCGTTGCCGTCATAATTAGCCGCGGTCCGCGGTCCGTCCCCCAGCGCGAGGGTGAGCGCGCGACCGGTGATAATGTCAGCGACCGGCTTCGTCGCAAAGTGGAAATTCGGGACCGCGTCCAACGTCAGCGCCCCGGCGCTCAGCTCCACCGTGGCGTCGCTGGCCGCGTCGGCGTCACCGGCCTCACTGACGGTGAACCCGGCCCCGACCACCGCCGCCGCGATGTTCTCGCCGGCATTACCCGGGCCGGTCGCCGCGACCACCGGCACACCGCCGGCCACGCCGATCAGCACCCCGCCGATCAGGCCGAGCCAACTGCTTCTCCTCATCTGACTTGCCTCCTTTGGCTGATTGCTGCGCCGAGAAACCGTTTTCTCGGCGTTGGGACCAGTGTAATCGCTCACGTTATTTTTCGTCAACTTTAATGCGAATATGTAGAAATTTATGATTAAAAAGTTTGTTATTTAACCCGGCGATCGGCGCGAAACGTTGACACACCAAGGTCGCGGCGCTACGGTGAAGGCATTATGAAGGAGGTGCGCTATGGCACCGATCATTTGGCAGACCCTACGCGCCTTGACCCCGGTCGAGATCGCGCAACGTCGCGACGCGCAGGTCGCCGACGACTTGCCCCCGACCGTTTTGAACATCGCATCGAGCGAACGGGCCCGCATCCCGATCCTCAACGAGACCTTTTTTCGCCACCGCGATCTGGTCATCAGCAAGCACAACCGCTTCGCGCCGTACCCACTGCACGCCCACGACTTCCTTGAGCTCAACTACATGCTCGCCGGCCACGCCCAGGAGCAGGTCAACGGGGCCCCCGTGTCGCTAGGCCCCGGCGACCTGCTCCTGATCGACCGCGGCAGCCGGCACGCGATCGACGCGTTGGGTGAAGGCGACCTGCTGATCAACGTGCTGCTCCACGACCCTCAACTCTCCATCGCCCACTTCGACGCCCTGCTGCGTCAGCGCAACGTGCGCGCCGCCTTTGAGCGTGCCCAGCGCACCGACGCCCCGCCTGCGGGCTACGTCCTCTACCCGGCCGCACGCACCGGCGAGCTACAGGCCACCCTGCAACGCCTGATCGAAGAATACCTGCAGCCCCGCCCGCTGGGGGAGACGATCATGGCCGCCGAGACCACAGTCTTGGTCGCCCAGCTCGCCCGTGGGTTGGCCGACTTACCGCAGCCGGCGCTGACCCCGGCGCAGACCATTGCGATGACTATGCTGACCGCGATCCAGACGGACTACGCCCAGGTGACCCTCGCGCAGCTCGCCGACCAGCTCGCGTACAACCGCAACTACCTCAGCAACCTGTTTCGCCGCGAAGTCGGGCAGCCGTTCAGCCAGGCCCTGACGGAGGAGCGCTTACTGCGCGCCCGCGAGCTGATCCAGACGACCCGCCAGCCGATCCGCCACGTCATCGCCGCGGTCGGGTTGACGAACACCAGCTTTTTTTATTCGAAGTACACCGCCTGCTTCGGCTGCACCCCCGCCGCCGACCGTGAAGCCGGCATCCCCGACCTGTAAATTTGTTCCACTATAGATCGGCCGCAAAGCCTGAGCTGGTGCGGCATCGGTCGGGTGAACAAAGGATATGACTCAGGGCAGATCGACAGGCATGAGTGGAAACGCTTGCAATTTTTCGAATAAGTGAAATAATGAACACGTAAAACCCTCACAAAGGAGTGTTCATGATGAAGATCAAAGCAGCAGTTGTTCAGCAGCAAAACGCCGACTTCGAGATCAAAGACGATATCGAGTTGGCCGAGATGGGCCCAGACGATATCCAGGTGCACATGGTCGCCAGTGGGATCTGCCACTCCGACGAAGCCCTGCGCATCGGCGACGCCATCATCGACTACCCGATCGTGCTCGGGCACGAAGGCTCGGGGATCGTGGAGAAGGTCGGGCCGGAAGTCACCCAGTTCCAGCCCGGTGACCACGTGGTCCTGTCCTTCTACGCCTGCGGGAACTGTAAGTCCTGCCTGAAGGGTATCCCGACGCAGTGCGAGAACTACGCGCACAACAACCTATCCGGGATCCGACCAGATGGCACCAGCCACTTTACCGAAAACGGCCAGCACATCGCCGACATGTTCGACCAGAGCTCCTTCACCACCACGACCGTCGTTCGCGAGCGCAACGCGGTCAAAGTCGATAAGGCCCTGGATCTGCGCAAGCTCGGTCCGCTGGGTTGCGGCTACGTGACCGGCTCCGGCACCGTCTTGAACACCCTGAAGCCGCGGCCCGGCGACACCATCGCCGTGTTCGGGACCGGTGCGGTCGGTCTGGCGGCCATGATGGCTGGCCGGATCTCCGGCTGCGTCAAGGTCATCGGCATCGATATCGTGGATTCCCGCCTCGAGCTGGCCAAGGAACTCGGCGCGACGGACACGATCAACTCCAAGGGCATCGACGTCGTTCAGGCCGTGAAGGACCTGACCGGTGGCCGCGGCGTCGACTGGGCAGTCGACACCACCGGCGTCACCGCGGTAATGGAGAGCTCGATCAAAGTCCTCGCGCAAGGCGGCACGACGGCGACCATCGCCGTCACCCCGCATCACATCGACGTGGACACCTGGAACGACCTGTGCGTCGACGACAAGAAGATCGTCGGCGTCAACATGGGCGATTCCATCCCGCAGATCGACATCCCGCGTCTGATCGACTTCTACAAAATGGGCCTGTTCGACTTCGACAAGACCGAGAAGTTCTATTCCTTCGACCAGATCAACGAGGCCAACGCTGACTCCCGCTCGGGCAAGACGATCAAGCCCGTGCTGGTGATCGACGAGACCTACGTGCCCGGCGAATAAGCGCGGCACGGGCTCGAGGGACTGTGCCATAGCGCGGTTTTAGCCTACAGTGTCAGCGCAGCCCTCAGTAAGACCCGCACTCAGGTTTGGCTGAGGGCTGCGCTTACCGGTGTGCTATACTGAGCCTGAATCTAACCACAGGAGGCTTATCGATGTCCACTCAAGAAACGTACCACGACCTGCTCGCCAACGCTGAAATGATCGCCTTGGCGACTGAGACGACCGCCGGCCACACGCCAAGCGTTCGCTTCGTCTTCTTCATGCACTTCCCGGATCAGGCCAACACGATCTACTTCGGCACCGCGGGCACCGCCGCCAAGGTCGCCGAGTTGAAGGCCAACCCGACGGTCTCCTTCGAGACCGTCCCGGTCAACTTCCAGACCATCCGCGTCACCGGCGCGCACTGCGAAGCGGCGGCCGACCGCAGCGCCTTTTTCGCGGCGATGGACGCGAAGTACCCGAGCTTCGCCCGCTTCTCGCCGGAATACCGCGAGAACATGGCTGTCTTTGCGGCGACCTTCGATGAAGCCCAGGTCGGCGATGACACGCTGACCTTCTAGCGCATCGCACACGAACGGGATTGTGACATAACCCCTGGTGGCACGACTATTCCAGAACGTTACGTGCCATAACACAACGCCCTAGCCGTATAAGAGAGACCCCCTGCAAAACCTAAGTTCGGGTTTTGCAGGGGGTCTCTCTTATACTCTGGGCTAAAACCGCGTTATGGCACAGCCCCTGTCATGTTCGACGCGTCAGCGCCACCGCCGGACTTTCGCGACATCCGAGACATAGGTCCGGACGATCGTGCCACAGTCGCGGCACACCGTATACCGCAAGTCGCCCCGGCCGACGAGCGCCAGCGTGCTGCTCTCTGGGGCGATATTCTGGTAAGGCATATGCTTCGCTTCGACAAAATCGGTGCCACCGCACCACGGACATTGACCCGTTGTTGCCATCTCTGTGACCTCCATTCAGTTGCCAGTTAGCTGTACTGCACCCACCGCGACGTGCCATCGGCATCGTGTTCGCGGCCGTCTCACACCCGCACGTATTTCCCGGGAACAATCGCGCATTTCGCGCCCGTCCCGTGGTATCAACGTTTCTAGCACCATCGATTTTACGGTGGCACAGTTTTGACCCTTTTCAAATTATTTTGGCTCATCGGGCACCTCTTTGGAGAATATCCCGTTGAGCTTTTTTGCGACTTCAAAGTTACTGTTTGGGTAGAGATGACCGTAAGTACCGAGTGTCGTTTCGATATCCTCATGCCCCAGACGCTCTTTAATCTGGAGTGGATTTTCACCAAGGCTGATCAACAGCGACACATGCGAGTGGCGGAGGCCGTGCACGGTAATCCGCTGAACCTTGGCCGCATCGCTGTAAGTGTCCACAATGGCGATAAATTGCTGGTCAGAGCACGGAATTCCATTAAGTGAGAATACCCACTCGGAATTCACCATTACCGCTTGTGCGTCCTGCCACGCGCCTAAGCACGTAACGGTATCGTCATCAAGCGCCACGGTGCGGCGGCTAGCGGCAGTCTTTGGCGCGGGCGTTTCAAACCAGTTGCGGTTGTGATAGTCCATCGTCTTATTGACGTTCACGGTCTTAGCTTCGAGATCAACGTCTGTCCACTTTAATGCCCGTGCTTCACCGCTTCGCAAGCCAGACATAAACATGAACCACAACATCGTGTGATCAAAGCGTCCTGTATACGTATCGGTATTCGTTTTGGCGAGTACCTTTTGGAAGTCAGCTTGCGTCCAGAACTTGATTTTTGCTTTCTTCTTTTTGATGAGGCCAACGACCCGCACGGGATTTTCAGTGATGATACCAAGCGCCTTAGCACGTTCAAGCACTTGGCCTAACATAATGTTGATGGTACGCGCATAGGATTGCTTACAGTCTTTGAGTACGCTGACTTGCCAATGTTGCACATCAATCGGCCGAATTTGGTCAATGATAATGTCGTTGAACCTAGTCAGATAATCGGTGTTCATCAAAACTAACCGTTGGCGGTAGGTGCGTGGTTTCACTTGGGTTTTGTACCAAGGTTTGAACACGTCCTCCATAAACTCGCCAAACTTCGTCTTCTTGATGTCCTCATCATCGTCGACCCCAGCTGCCAACATTGCAACTCTTGCTTTTTTCGCCTCCGTTTTCGTTTTGAAGCCGCTGGCGCGTTTTTGAATTCGCTTGCCAGTCCGTTTGTCAGTTCCTAAGCTCACGCGGAAGCTAAAAGTGCCGTCCGCTTGTTTTGTAATATGGTCTTTCGTAGTCAAGATAGTTCCTCCTTAACTGCGGAAAGGCCACTTGGTGCACCCTCAAGTTGGCTTAGTTTCAAGCCTAATACTGCGTCTACTGCTTCCACTGGAACACGGTCTACGCCTTTCTTACCGTACCATCCAAGGCCACGTTTGAGCAACAACTCTTTTGCCATTTTGATGATACGGCTTGCTTGCGCTGGACTGTATCCCAGCTTGATTAAATCAGCCCGTGTCAGGGTCAGGTATGCTGGCATAATATTCTCCTTTTTCAAATTGGAGATCGCCGCATTTTACTGACCATGATATACTTAGCTTGTCTAGGGCAAAGTTTCGGGTCAGCGCGGCAATCGCGTTCATTCGTTGCTTTGTTTTTCTTTTGCTTCAAAATCGTCTAGGTAGGCGCCACAGTTGCCATTTTGATAATGCTGAATCAAATCGATTTGCCGTGGACTTAGTTTGCCAGCGTCAATAATTTCATCAAGCGTGTGCGTTCCTAACATCTCGTCTAAAATCACAATCAGTTTCAGCGAGGAACTCACTTGCTTCTTGAGCCAGCCAACAGTTGTCGTAAAGTCGAAGGGTTGCGGGTCAACGGTTAGGGATAACTTGTCCCGATTAGCACCAATAAAGGTTGCCCATCGTGGGTCAATCGGCCAGCTTTGCTTACTCTTACTTTTGGTAGGGGTGAGAAAGCAAATATAATGGTTGATGATGCCGAAGATAACCTTTTCAGGGTCGCGAGTTGACAGTAACGCCTCAATACCTGAATCAGCCCGTTCATCAGTTAGCCGCACTTCAAAACGATTCTTAATTGGTTGTTCTTCAATCGGTAACTTGTCTTCTAGTAACACGTTTTGCTTTTGCCACTGCTCAAAGTCCTTTTCGTAAATCACCATGTGGACACCACTTTGGCGTGAGCCTAACTCTAAGGTGTTTCCCTCCTTGTGGTCACGATCCGAGCGATGAATTTTGCCACCTTTGAAACGCGAGCGGTATTCGTCGTTTCGATACTTCTCAATCAATTCTGGAATGTCGAGGACGCCATGACGGTCATTGATCGCGAGGTCAATTCGCTTGAAGTGACCATGTAGTTCTTTGCAGGCCACGAAGACGTCATACCACGAGCGTTTTTGCCCGCTAAGGTAGTTTTCCAGATAGCGACAGCCTTTGCCGCTCAACTCAATCATCGTGCCCTTGTCTCGTTTTAGCCACGCTTCTTCTGATTCACCGTGACGGCGTTCTGGCTGTTGTGAGAGCATCACCGTTAGCTCACCACAGATCAGCTTATGCGTGTAGCCGTAAAACGCCCAGTCCTCATGATAGAAGTGCTCTGGCCTAATCTGAAATATCTTTTGAATGATGTTTTCGGCATCGTGTGACTTAAAGGTGACGCGGAAGTAGTCGATACAGCAATCTAGGTTGTTCCGTTTGGTCAGTACGCGCATTGCGGTCGTTAATTTGGCCTTAGCTTGCGCTGTGAGCTGTTTTCGGCCTCTGATTAAGGCGTTGATGTACTCGCGACGATATCCCGTTGTATCGGCTAATTGTTGCTGTGTGATGCCATAGGCATCTTTGAATTCTTCCAGCTCGTCTAACCACGAGAAGCTTTGTGGATTAACAAGCGTTAAATCCTTTTGCATTTTGTCATTCCTTTCGATGTGAACTAATCGGACGCTAATTTTGCGTAATATTTCTAGCAAAACGCCGGTCTTGCGCGGTTTATTTCTGCCTAGCAGGTTTATTCTGTCATACTATCGCCCCCCTATTAGACACTGGGGGCTGATGACGGCCGGCTAACGCCGACCGCCGCCGCTCGCGCTAGCGGCTTTCGCGCTGCACGCCGCGCACGGCGGCAAGGCTACCTCCTTTCAAAAAGATTTGAGAACTTTTGCTCTCACCATATACAGACAGCTTTTACAGCGTATTTGAAACCAAAGCTCTGAAATGTAATGGTTTCCTAATATTTAAGGCACTTTACGCTCCTCAAAAATTCTGAGCCTCCACTAATCACCAAGTCACTAACCGTCTTTGTAGAACACCTCGTAAGCAATTCCGATTTATGCCAATTCAAATTTCTGCTTACATATACACGGAATGTAAGTCCTATAACGCATTCGAAGTGAATAACATGGATTAAAAGGCTTTATTACTACCACTTTTCGTAACAAGTGCTCGGCGTTCTTTATCTGCTCTAGTCAGTGACCAGAGATTCGGATCACGGATTTGACGCTGTTGAGGTCAACCTAGGTCCGTTCAAGTTCAGACTATTAAGGATTTGGCAAGCATATGGAAGACCCGCTATTTGTATTGTGAGGCCCAATGTAAGGCAATTAAGGTATGACGCCACAACTACTTGTTGCCGGAAATTCGAAGCCTTCTGAAATCTTCTTATTGATTTAATTTCCAAGCTAGTTGTTTGGGTGTTGACGAAATATCGCCTTGACTAAATAAGCCAATCAGGATATTCCTAACTCACTAAAAGAAAGAGACGAAGTATAATGACTAAAATTACGATTTGTGGAAAAGGGAACATGGAGCAAGCAATCGGTAATGCCTTTATATCGGTGGACAACGCTGTCAACTACATTGATGTTGGGGATTCGGACGACAATATCGGTGATATTGTCGCAAACTGGGCAACAAAGCGAAGCAGTAACAGATGATGAACCGCAGCAGCTAAGAAAGCCGAAATCTACTCGGCAGCAGTTGTTGGCGAATGATCTACCGGTAAGAACCACCTTTGTTTCCAAAACCGATGAACACAGTGAACATGGTCATGAATTGAAATTGGTAGGCACTCACTTTGTTCGCGAGGTCGTTCATCGAATCCCAGGGCGTTTGTTTGTCGAGAAAATCTATGAGAAGACCTACAAGTGCTCGACTTGCGAACTTGAAGATGGATGTAGTCATATCTATCGTGGTAACGCGCCGAAGGCATTAATTGCCCACAGCATTGCGACGCCTTCGTTGATCGCGTCGATTTTGCATCAAAAATGCATTCTCGGGACACCGCTCTATCGCCAATTAAAGGATTGGCAGCGTGCAGGCGTCTTATTAAGTGAGACCACAATCTCAAATTGGGTCATCAAGTGTGCCGAGTTAGTGAAGCCAGTTTATGACCTGATGCGTAGCCACTTGATGAGCCAAGGTTTTCTCCAAGGCGATGAGACCCCTTATCAGGTACTTCAAGAGCCTGGCAAGTCGGCGCAGAGCAAGTCGTATATTTGGGTAGCCCGTAGTATCACGCGGTGCGAAACGCCAGTCGTCATGTATGCCTATGCGAATACTCGCTCCGGGAAATTCGCTCAGAACTTATACAGTGGCTTTCCTGGTGTCCTACAATGCGACGGCTACGCCGGCTACAATCTTCTGGGTGATTCAATCACTCGCGTTGGTTGTTGGGCGCATGTACGGCGTAAGTTCTTCGATGATTTCAAGAACACTAAGAAGATGACGCTGGGCTTGAAGCTACTCAATCAGATGTTTGAACTCGAACGGAATTGGGCAGGCTTAGATAGCGCATCACGCCTGGAAAAGCGTCAAGTGGTGCTTAAACCGTTGATCGAGCACTTTTGGGAGTGGTGTGATCATGTCGAGACTTTACCAAAAGATCGTCTAGGTAAAGCATTGGCGTATGCGCAGGGGCAACGTGTCGCATTAAATCGCGTCCTAGAATTTGGGGAAATCGATTTAAGTAATAACGCTTCTGAGCGCAACATGAAGAGTTATGTGATTGGCCGGAAAAACTGGCTGTTTAGCACTAGTCCAAAAGGTGCCGAAGCCAACGCCATCTGGATGACCGTGGTTGAAACCGCGAAAGCCAATGGGATCGATCCGCGGAACTACATCACACAACTGTTAGAGATTGTCTCACAGCTACCAACATTCGCAAAAACGGAATCGTTGGAGGCGTGTTTGCCATGGAATTTAAAGACTAACAGTTCAAACGTAGAATCAATCGTTTAAAGAATACGAAGGCCCGCAATCTCAAAAGACGAGATTGCGGGCCTATTTCAGCGGTCGATTACTAGGTGCCTACCTTACGAGCGGGATTCATATGCGGTCAGTTATTGGGTGCTTACGAATGAAAGGGCATAGTAAGCACCCAATAACAGACCGGATATGATTGCCCCTTGCCGGGCAGTATGATTGCCTCATCAAATCTAAATTGGTGAGGTAATTTTATGGATGAGAAACCTGAGATTGTTCGGATCAAATTAGAGGATGACCAGCGGCGGGCGCCACTGAGCACTGCCACCAAGGCCTTTCAAGTTAAGATTGACACCAACAAAACGGTTGTAGTGTATAACCATATCCAGG
>NZ_JABEKX010000001.1:0-263879 GCF_013407595.1 Lacticaseibacillus absianus | reverse complement strand
TGACCCTTGGCATCGGTGGTCAAGCCACTGGCAACCTTCGTCCCGTCCTTCTTATGAAGATCAAACACAGCGCCCGCCAGGGCTTTACCTGTATCACCATCGGTCTTTGTTAGAAGAACGCTTCCCAATGCTTTCTCATCCGTTATTGAAACCTTTACTTGGATATTGTTTCCATCGATAGTAAAAGCATGCTGTGTTGCATCTAGCTTATATCCAGCAGGTGCCTTTGTCTCAATAACATAATAGTCACCAGAATTAAGACCAGTGTAACTTACAGTGCCATCTGATTCTGTCTTAAGATCTGAAGCAACCTTAGTCCCATCTTTCTTGTAAAGATCAAATACCGCTCCAGCTAAAGGGCCTGAGCCATCAGCATCAGACTTCTCAACCGTAACTTTTCCTTTTTGATTAGTTTCCGAAATAGAAACGTTATTATCATCGTTTGCATCACTATACTGAAGGTTAATTTCCTTACCATTGGCCAAAATGGTAGAGATTACATACCCATCTGGGGCCTTTGTTTCAACTAAAATATACTTCCCAGATTTAAGATTGTTCCAAGTAATACTGCCAGATGCATCTGTTGTGCCTTTGCGAAGCAACTGTCCCTTTTGTCCAGAAACATCAGACCAAAGTTCAAAAGAAGCTCCAGCAATTGACTTTTTGGTATCTGCATCACTCTTGGTGAGAACAAGATTGGTGTTCTTACCAGTTGCCGACCCGCTATTGTTTACTACTGCCGTCGATCCACTGGTATTGTTATCAACATCTTTTTCGCCTTTTCCTGATATTGAAGCTGTATTTGTCAGCGTATCATTAATCTTTGACGAATTGATCAGTGAGCGATAGTGTATCGAGTAAGCCGAGCTGATTTCATTTGTAAAGGAAATCTTCATCGTTTGCTTACCAGTTGCATTATCAGTCTGCAAATCCACAGAGTAATCCTTACCAAGTACTAATGGCTTGCTCTTATCTTCGGTAAATTCACCATTAGGATCTACCTTCCCTGGATAGATCACAATAGAACTCTGATCAATAATCTGATTGTCAGAAGGCTCATCGGTAACAACTGCATTGCTGAAAGTTGACTGTGCTTTATTGACCCATATTGTCCATAACGCATAAGCAGAGTTAGTTGGATCCTGTTCGCCAGTCTTATCTAAAACATTGCCGCTATAAGGTACCGACACTTGAGCTGTTAAATTACTGGACTCTTGGTTGTTTGTATAGATTGCTGTATTGTCATACGATTTTTGATCAATGACCTTACCAGAGAGGCTAGTCTGGTAACTCAATACATAAGCTTTAGAACTATTGTCTGGTAATTTCGCAGTAAGTTGTTTCTTAGCACTGTCAAAGGAAATATTAGCGGAAGCAACTTGTGTCCCCAAAACATATGAGCCATCTTTGTTAATAGAAGCCTCATACAACTTGGCACTATCTGCTACATAGTCTTGGTCACCAATGATTGGATCAGTGATGGAAGCGTTGCTAAGTTGACGTTGATTATAGTTAGCAACCACGGTCCAAGTAATTGTCTTCGAAACGGCGTTGTAACTTCCTGATTTGCTGCCATCATTTTTAAAGTCAGTCTTAGGAGTGAAATCTGCCTGTCCCTTGTTTGTATGATCGTGACCGTCTTTGTCAGTCCAAGTTGCCGTCGCAGTGTTAGTCCACTTGCCCCCATCTGGGAGGCTATTCGTTTCAAAGGCAGTTTTATAACTTAGTGTATACCAACTTGTGGCATGTTCCTTTAAAGCATTAGCAAAGGATATGGTAAACCCGTTTCCCTGCTTGCTAATCACATAGTCCGTTCCTTCACTGAGAGTTGTATTATGATCTTTATCCTTTAAAATAAAGGAATCATAGTCTACGGTCAGCCCATTCGGGACTGGATCGGTCATTGACCAATTGCTCATATCTTGCCGAGCCATATTGATATCAAAGTTCCACGTAACATTCTTGGTGTTGTAATCAACGGCCCCTAGAGACTTAGTTAGCCCCTGCTGTCCGACTGAATGATCTCCAGAATTCGATTTTTGGCCGTTGCTATCTACCGAGTTACTAATCTTTTGGCCTTTATCACCAATTGGGTCTGTTACTTGTGACTGATACGAAATTTTGACTCCCTTGTTCAAACCATTGGGGAAAGTAATAGTCATTTCCGTTCTATCAGTGTTGTAAGTCACTTTATACTGATCAGTACCGATAGGCACGCCAGCCTCATCAGTTAATGAAGGTTGTTTGTCGTCAACAGGGAATGTTTGACCCTCCGATAACGTATCTACCAATTTGGTGTTGGCGGGAAGTGCCTTTTCACCATAATTGTAGTCAATATGCCAATTATACTTTTGACTACCATTATTATCCTGACCGTCAAAACTCTTGGTTAAAAGTTTTCCGTAGTTAGCGTTTACTGTCGCACTAGCTGGATAGTTTTTATCACCGTTAGTTAAGGTAGCGTTGTTCGTAAAGGTTAATTTTCCACCATTATCTGGCAATTTACTCGAATCAATATCGCTAGTGTATTCAACCTTAAAAGCCTGATAGGTATCTGCATATGCACCAATAAACGTGATTTTTCCATCTTCAACCTTGTAATCTGTACCTTCTTTAAGAGGATCGCCAGTTTTAGTCACATTCCCATTCAGATCAACTGTCAAGGGATATACACTAACCGATTTCAGCGTGGTTGGCACAGTGTTGGTAGTATCACTTGGCATTGGGTCAGAAATTGTTGCATTCTTTAGCTCTTGACCATTGGTATTAATTGTGACGTTCCACGTAATCCCGGTTGGATTATTTCCAGATGTGTTAGCGCCAGTTAGTTGACCAGTCTTTGCGATGTCGTTACCACCTGATGGCTGAACAACGATTGGTATCGTTACCGGTCCAGTAGTCGTGTCAATGACAATGCCTTCTTTGCCAGACGATGAGTCACTGCTGATGGTAGAAGTATAACTAAATGTCCCTTCAATGTGGTTCACGTTTTCAACATCACTGTTAAAGGTGAACTTAACTGTGCCATCAGCAGCTATGCTATAAGTTCCATAGTCACCGAGGGTTCCCGTACCTGGTTTATAGGTAACTCCTTCAGGTAACTTAAATGAGAAATAGTCACCATCTTTTACTTGGTATCCGTCTTTCAGCTCATCCGGAATTGCCCACGTATATTGAAAATTAAGATTGGTATCTTTTATCACTTGTGTGGGATCAACAGTATTACCTTTGCTATCTGTGAATTCAATATTTGCTCCGGTAATGATTGTTCCTTTGGAGTCATCTGGCAAATATTGTGAGATATCATTGCCCTCAGCACTCTCAGAAATTGTCTTTGCGGTTTGGCTCTTCGACGCAACACTAGATGCAGCCTTGCTGCTAACATTGGCTGAAGGTTTATCAGATTTTGCTACTGAAGTAGTATCAGACAGTTTTGCAGTAACGTTTTGACCATCCGTTGAGAAATTGACAGATCCTTCTAAGGATGAAGTATCTGTGAGGCCTAGTTGGATCGTTGCTGTTCCAGAAATATTGCCTAAAACCTCTAACTGTAATTTGTTGGCCGAATAGGTATATTTTCCGACAACTTTTTGATTAGCATCAAGAATATTAGAATTGCTCGTCTCTTTCAGTTGCTGATTGTTAGAAAAAGATACGGAAACATCCTTATGAATACTTTCATCCGTCGAATTGTTTAATGAAAGTTTCAAATCAATGTTCCGTGAACCAGCAGTTTCCTGGGTTGCACCCAGAAGTTGAACCTCAGTAGCGTCACCGGCCGCACTGGATGTGGATGTAACAGCTCCCACAACTTGGGCTGATGATTGTAAGAAGAGCAATAATATCAGAATACAAGAGTACGTCTTCTGAAGTAATCTCCTTTTTTTCATAACTTATAGCCTCCCAAAAATTCACTGTCCAATATAATTAAGAACATCACCATACTATTTGCGTCCGCGTAAACTGCGGTTGGAATAGAGCTGACTTTCCTCATCATTACAATATCTTGATACTTGAAATAGGCGGGTAAAATTTAGAGTCACTCAATGTATAAATTTCCACCCATAACACTTTAGAAGTGTACCACAAAAGTTGACGTTTTAAAATATCGTTTTCAAATCCGGATGTAGAATACCTGGAAAAATTCCAAAAAGAAATGCATTAGGTACGATGAAATATTGGCGATCTCCTAAAGCAAGTCACTTTGCCGCAATAGCAGCTGTTCTTGCCGTTGCCGTCGATGAGACCGAGGGTGTCGTTTACAAACCGTTCTTCTTCAACCGTGACGACAGTAAGTTTAGATGCGAGGGCGGGCGCAGAGATCCAACGACGAACTTATTGCTAGCACGTTGCCCAGAATTTCCTATTGGCAAGATGCGTTCACTACTCGAATTGATAGATTGAGCTTTTTTTGGGGTACACCCCAAAAAAAAGCAGAGACAGGCGATTTAAATGCAGTTTCAGCTTCCTTTTTGGGTCGTTTTTAATTCAAAATAAGAAATGAATATTGATGTATAAATTGAAACTACGTTTAGAGGTGGCAGTATATGAAGATTGGATATGCACGTGTTTCAACAACTGATCAAAACCTAGCTAGACAAATTGAGGCTCTATCTAAAGCGGGTGTCGAGAAGATTTTTCGAGAAAAGGAATCTGGTGCAAAGATTGCGAATCGCCTTCAGTTGGTTAAGATGCTAAAATTTATTCGTGAGTCAGACACCGTATACGTTCAGTCATTAGACCGGCTTGGGCGCAACTCAAAAGACCTTTCTTTAATTCTGCAGCGAATTAAAGATGCAGGTGCAAATTTTCAGTCATTGGATTTGCCTGATTTTAGTGCTGTTCCTGACGAAAATTTGCGTAACATGTTGACTAATATTGTTTTAACTGTATGCCAATATCTCGCTGAACAAGAGCGACAGGCAATTAGGGAGCGACAGGCACAAGGTATCAAACTAGCAAAAGAACGCGGTGTTTACCATGGCCGCCCTGTTTTGTACTGTGCTAATAGTCGCAATTCTAAGTATCGACATGCTTATAATGAGATAGTTGAATACTTATGCAACGGATGGACCATTTCACAAATACATCGCGAATTAGGCGTTTCAAACAATACCATTTATCGAATTAGATCTGAGATCAATGCGAATAAAAAGTAATTAATTCAAGATTGTTTCGCTGAAAATTAAGTCTCACACTTTGTTGTACAATTCTTAAATAGCCAATTTGTAAGTGCTTAACTGCTAAGGCTGATCATTGCTTAAGTAAGCATGAAGTTATTAAGATTGAGGTGTGTATGCGAAATATACATTTAGATAGTGTGAAGCTTCATCGTTTCGACAAAGACAGTAAGTAAGAAATATTTGTATGAATCGGTGAATCTCAAACACGGTAAATATCATGGATGCGTACAGTAAGAGCGTATGTGTGCTTGCGACAAAGAGATGGAGAATTAATAGTGATCTTCTTGTATTTGCCTCTAGCATGTATGGGGCAAAGATACCTGTGATAAAAGATATAGAGCCTAATACGCTAGTGATTTGTCAGCGTATTAGGCTCTATATCTGTATTTTGAAGGTGGCACATCCGTGGCACAATCCAACGGTGTATTATTTAATATTATTGAATCCATCTGCGCATAAAAGTGTGATATACCGCAGTTTAATGCTTTAGTCATTTGAGAATAATATTTCCCGGGCAATTTTACCGGCGCACCCGCATGATCAGCGACACCACGACCATCAGCCCCATGACCACCGTCACCCCGATCGTGATCGCCGATAGCGGTTGATGGTGAACCAGCGCCTGCAGATCGCGGGCACAGATCATCCCGAACAGGATCAGTGACACCAGTAACTGGGAGTTTGCCCGTTGCTTGTCCATCTTGATCCCTCCTTCAGGTTCAGTCGAACGCCCGCCACGGCAACGCCGCGAGCAGGAGCCCGAGGAGCGCCAAGAGCCAGGCGTGCGTCACCAGCATCACGATCGCGCAGAGGCCCATCACACCCGAGAACACGCGGCGAACGAGGCCACCTGGCAGACTGTCTGCCAGCCGCGCAAGGGCATTGCCAGCATGCTGATCGAATTCCACGTGACGGATCAGCGTGACGGCGAGCAGCGCCAGCAGGACCGCCCCGCCGAACGCCAGTCCTGGCAGCAGCCAGGGGGTCGCACTTGCAGCAGGGAGTTGGTGGGTGAACGCCCCACTCGCTAGGTTTTGGCTCCAATGCGCGGCGACGCCGTCTGCGCTCAGTGCCTGGCTCAGCCAAGGGGCGACCGTGCGCTGAAGCACGGTCAGGCCAACATACACGACCCCGAGGCCCAACAGCGGGTTGGCCGTGTAGAACCAGCCGACCAAGGTGAGCGCCAACAGCGCAACGATCAGGAAGAAATCGAAGACCATCAGCCCGTTGGCCAACTGGGCGGCCAGCGTCATCCGGCCGGGGTAGCCCAGCTCGACAATGAACGCGACCGGCCGACTGAACTGCATCATCCACAGCCCGTTGATCACTGCCAGGCCAAGCGCGGTCAGCGTCCAAGTGATCACTTGGACCGCCGCCTGTGCGCGGCGCGTCATGCTCATCTGGCTTGCCAGCCGCAACCAACCGGCGGTGCGTGCGACCACCAGCCCGAAGCAAAACAGGCTCAATGGCGCGATCAAAACGTTCCCGATCTCGATGGTCAGCCCGCCGGTGAACGTGTCACCGAGCGCGGCAGCCACACCCCGAAGCGTCAGCGAAAGGCCGCCAAGCACCAGGAGCAGGCAGATGCCGCCCCACAACACGGTGCGACTTTGAAGTTTGAGTAATGCCCGTTGTTTCATCAGCTCACCCCTTTCGCCCGGTCGGCTGTTCGGTCCAGCGCAGTAACTGCCGCAGCACGAGCCACGCCAGGCCGGCCAGCACCGCGAAGCCGCCCAGTGGCACCAGCGGCTGTGGGGCCGCGTCCGGCGGCAGCCCGACAAGCTGGTGCAGCACATGACCCGCGCCGTGATCCGCCGGCATTGCCGCGAAGAAGGCACCGAACCCCGCCAGGATCACCAAGACCAAGTAGCCGACGCAGCCACACCCGGCGACCTGCTTGCGTGACGCGTTCAGCAGGAGCAGACCGAGGGCCCCACCCGCCAAGGCCAGCGCGAGCAGGAACACCGTCTGGATCACGAAGGCCAGGAGTGTCCCCCCGAGGCCGCCGAGGCTCGGGGCGTACGGCGTCAACAGGGACACCATCGGATGGCCCTGCCGCCGCGTGACCACCGAAGCACCCACTAACCCAGCCGCCGCGATCAGCGCCAGCGTCGTCAGCACGAGCACGCTGGTCCGCCGCATCGTGCGGCGGCTCACGCCGTTTTGTAGTCCGATCCCCAGCGCGCTGGTCACGATGATCCAGCCGCTCATCAGCATCCACATGCCCAGGATCAGCACCGTGTACCCACCGTTGGCCGTGGACGTGAACAAGCTGGGGAGCACCACCGCCAGAATGGCGCTGCCCCCGATCACGCCGATCAGCGTCGCGCCCGCCAGCTGCGCCTGGTACGCCAGCAGCGCCTTGCCTTTATTGCCCATTCGTCTCCGCCTCCATCGTCAGCTCGATGAAGAGCTTCTGCAGATTCATCGGCGCAAGGGTGACCCCTGCCGGGAGCGGTTTTTCCAGCGGGGCATCCAGCGTGTAAGCCGTCACCATGCCGCCCAACTGTTCGCGCCGCAGGACCGCGACGCCGCTGAGCCACTCCTGGACCAAGGCCGCGGGGCCGCTGACGACTCGACCCTTCGCCATCAGCTCGTCAAGGTCCTCGTCTAGCGCGATCTGACCCCCTTCCAGCACGAACACGTGGCTGATCAGCCCCGCGATCTCGTCGATGATGTGGGTCGACAGAACGAAGGTCCGCGGACGCGTCCCGTACGCTTGCAGCAGCGCCCGGTAGAACAGCTCGCGGTGGACCGCATCTAGGCCCAGCACCGGTTCATCGAGCAGGATGAACTCGCACGGCACGCACAAGGCGATGATCAGCTTGGCGATCGTGCGGTACCCCGTCGACAATCGGCCCAGCCGCGCCCGGACGTCCAGCTTGAATTGATGGGCGAGGTCTTGGGCCAAGTCCCAGTCGAAGTCGCCGTACATCTGCGCCGTCAGCTTGAACAGCCACTCGATCCGCTTGTCGGCGGGATACAGCATGGCGTCCGACATCAGGAAAATGCGGTTTTGCGCCTGCTCGTTCTCGACCACCGACTGGCCGTCTAGCAGGAGCGCCCCGCCGCTCGCGAAGGTGCGGTTGTTGACGATACGCATCAGCGTGCTCTTGCCCGCGCCGTTGCGGCCCAGCAGGCCGTAGATCTGCCCGCTCTGCCACGTCATGTTGACCCCGCGCAGGACCCGCTTCTCACCGTAGTTCTTCGTCACGTTCTTGAACACTAATTCACTCATGCCGATACTCCTTCTCGATCGCCGCGGTCAACTCCGCCTGCGTGATCCCCAGTGCCTTGGCCGCCGCCACCATCGCCGTGAGCCGCTCGGTGAAAAAAGCCGCCTGACGCTGCGCGCGCGCCTGCGCTTGGGCGCCGGCGACCACGAACATGCCGATGCCTCGGCGTTTTTCCAGCAGCCCCGCTGCCACTAATTCATTCATCCCGCGCAGCACCGTCGCTGGATTCAGCGCGTAGGTGCGCGCCACCTCCGTGGTCGACGGCACCTGGCTGCCTTCCGGGAACGCCCCCGACAGGATGCCAGCGGTGAACTGCGTGGCGATCTGCGCGTACAGCGGCTCAAGGCTGGTCGCATCAAAATGCACGCCCGCCACCTCCTTGTTATTCGGTTAGTTGGTCAAGCAACTAACCGGTTGTGCTCATCTTACGCGACTAGGAGGTGGACGTCAAGTGCAAAAAAGCCGCCACCCCCAAAACTGGGCGCGGCGGCCGAGCATTCACACATCGATCAGTTCTGCCCCGCAGGCTGGTGTCGGGTTCGCCGTTGCGCGGCGATCAGGAAAGCGACGACCGCAGCGATCACCAGAATGCTCCCCAGCAGCAGGAAGGTCTTGGCCCCGATCGTATCCCCTGTGATCACCGCCAGTAGCTTGATCCCATAAGGTGACAACAGCGCGCCGGAGTTAGTCCCAACCAGTAGCACAGAGGCGGTCAAGGTCTCGGAATTCGGTGACGCGACCGTCGAGACATTGTTGAACATATGCGCGGCGATCATCGGGTAGACGATCCCAAAGACCCACGCACTGATCAGCGTGACGATGAAACTACGCGAAAACGCGATCCCCAAGACCCCCACGGCGAGGATCGCCAAGCCTAGCGGCAGGATCCACCGGCTGAGCACTCGGTAGATCTGCCCGTAGCCCATCGCGGCCAACAAGCCAAGGATATTCATCGAGCCGGTGATCACCCCGGCCTGTGCCGCGGTCCCGTAACTTAGGCCCGTGATGATGAACGGCAGGTGCACGATGATCGCGATGTGGATCATGACCAGGAAAAAGAAGAACACCGCAAGTCCAAAGACCTTCAAGTTGATGTGCTGCTTTGGCCGCTTGCCGTCCGCCTGCGCCTTAGCACTCGCCGGATTGACTGGCTCCGGTACTAACAGGTAGAAAACCAGCGCAATTGGAAAGGCAAAAGCATACACCCAAAATGTGGCGTGCCAACTGATCGAGATCAAGTAACTGGCTACGAAGAGCAAGAACGACTGCCCGAGGTTTTCAAACGCGCTACGAAAACCCATCAAGTTCGCTTTTTGCTTATCTCGGTACAGGAAGCCGATCATTGAAACTGCGAGCGAGTTGAACATCCCTAGCCCCACGCCCAAAAATAGCCGGGACACGAAGATGACGGTAAAGCTGTTGGAAAGCGCCGGGACGATCCCGGCCGTACCAGCGATCACAAGGCCTAGCGCAGTCGTATTCTTGTGGCCGATCTTCTCGGCAATGAACCCGCTCAACAGGACCATGATCATGACCGAGAATGCCGGTAGCGTCGCCAGTAGCTCGATCGACGACTGACTGACGGCGGTGAACTGCTTCTCCATCGCCGGTAGGCTGACGGAGATGACGTAGGCCGAGGTCAGGACCAGTGAGATGGATAACAACCCGACCTCAGTCAGGAGATTACGTGAACGTGTCATACAGATGCCTCCTCAATGCGTGTGATCGTGAATAAGCGGGCGGTGAAGTCGAAGGCGTGCGTCTGATCGAAGCTGGGCTCGCGGGCTTTGCGAATATCGAACAGCTGCGGGATAAAGATTCCTTGGTGCATCAGCTCATCCCCCATGAACCGCTGACCGTTGACGAGATACGCGGCCGCTGGATCCAGCCCTGCGAGACGTAGCCAGTGGTCATCAGGATTCGGCTCGGCCATCACCTGATAGCGGGCCGCCAACCCCGTACGCCCATCCGCACGCATCACTTGCCAGGCCGTTGCATTGCCATCATACGGACTCTCTAGTCGCGTCAGTACACCCTGCTGCAACAGCGACCGCTGTGCCTTGTACGCCGCGATCAGGTCACGCAGCTCGTCTAGTTCCGCTTCTGGCAATCGCGTGATATCCAGCTCCACACCAAGCACCCCAAAAAATGCGACCGCCGCGCGCATCGCCAGACTCGTGATGCGCCGTGTCTGGTGGTTAGGCACCGCGGAAATATGCGCACCCATCGTGCTCAGCGGGTACACCATGGACGTCCCCCACTGTATCTTGAGCCGCTCGACGGCGTCAGTATCATCACTGGTCCACGCCTGTGGGGCATAGAACAGCATCCCGGCGTCGAACCGCCCACCACCGCTCGCGCAAGACTCGAAGAGGACCTCCGGGTGCGCCCGGGTCAGCCGGTCATACAACGTGTAGACCCCCTGAATGTAGCGGTACCCCAGCTCTTTTTGTTGCGCCGGCGGCAGGGCTAAGCTGTAGAGCTCCGTGATGTGTCGGTTCATGTCCCACTTGATGTAGTCGAGTTGCGCATCCACGATCGCCGCATCGATCGCCTCAAACATCGCGTCGACCACCTCTGCCCGTGAGAAGTCCAGCACGAACTGGTTCCGCGACGGCGTCATCCGCCGATCTGGAACATGGATCGCCCAATCTGGGTGGGCGGCATACAGCCGGCTTTGGACCGAGATCATCTCTGGCTCGAACCACAAGCCAAACTTTAACCCCAGGCCATGGATCGCCTGACCCAAGCCGCCCAAACCGTCCGGTAGTTTTTGCACATTGACCTGCCAATCCCCTAGCGATGTGGTCGCGTCGTTGCGGACGCCGAACCAGCCGTCGTCTAAGACCAGCAGCTCGATCCCCACCGCTTTGGCTTGCTTGCCCAGAGCGATCAGCTTGGCCTGATCAAAATCGAAGTACGTCGCCTCCCAGTTGTTGATCAGTACGGGCCGCGGGGTGTGCACCCAGTGCGGTGGCAGAAGGTGCGCGGTCATGAACCGGTGAAAATTGTGACTCATCCCGTTGAACCCATCATCCGAATACGTCAAGATCGCCTCCGGTGTGCTGAACGCTGTCCCCGGCGTCAGTTGCCATCCGAATTCGAACGGATCGATCCCCAGAGTGACCCGCGTGGTGTCGTAGTAATCAACCTCTGCCTGAGCGAGAAAACTACCGCTGTAGATCAGACTAAAGCCAAACACCGCGCCCTGTTGCTCATCTGTTCCTGGTCGCGCCAGCGCCAGAAACGGATTGTGTTGTGCCGAGCTGCTGTTGCGCGTACTTGAGACCGCCTGCACACCGCGCGTCAGCGGCCGGTGGTACAAGTGACGTTCCCTGGCCCACGCCCCCGAAAGCTGATAGAGCTCATAGGCGCTATCCGGCAAGTCTAAGCTCATGCTCAAAGCACGGTCCAAGGCCACCGTCTGCTGCCCACTATTGCGAAACGTCGCCCGACGCACGATCACATCCACCGCCGCGAAGACACTGAAACTCAACTCAAGCGTCAGCTCTGCCACCGGATCGACCAAGGTCACCACGAGTGTGTCGACCGTCTCCGGCTCACCGAAACTCGCGGGAAAGGCTGTCTCGCGCGGTTTGCCAGCAATGATCCGATGACTAACATAGGCAAACTCCGAGATCCGCGCGCCGTTGGGTGCAGTGATCTGATAAGCCGGATAACGAAAGTCTCCGTGCCCATAACTCGGATACTCCTGCTTGAGGTGATCCAGCGACATCTCCGGCCGGTCCGCTGCGATCACCGGCATCACCATGCGAAACTCATTGGCTTCGAGGTTCGCATAGTTAGGCTCCCGTAACCGCGGGCCATAGTAAAGGTGCCCCAGCTCACCCGTCGGCAGAATATTGAACAGGTAACTCGTATGGTCGGTCGACAACTCGAAGTGTCGATCGTCCGTGACATGGATCGTCATATCGTCCCTTCTCTCCAATAGGATCTTCCTGAGTCTTTGCTCAAGATAAAAGCAGTGTAGTCTCAACTGAAAATAAGTGGTAATGATATGCTTGTGATAATTTATCGTGATCAGTCTATATATTCCAGTATTCTAATATACACTTCTCGATTATTCAGACGAATGATACGCATAAAAAAAACGCCGTGATATGACGCATCACGACGTTTTCTTTCGAATTGATTAGTAGCTTAGTTCTCGCGTTTGTGGCGCAACTCGAGCCCAAAGAATCCGGCGATCGCTGCAAGTAACGCAAACCCAGCTGCGATCAGACGACCATTGCGCTGCTCACCGGTCTGCGGCAGTTCGCCGTCACCCGCAGGTGCATCAGTCGCTTCGGCCTTCTGCTCGATCGCACCAGTGTTGGATGGCGCTTCAGTCCCAGCTGCTCGGCCATTGCCGGCTGGTTGTTGGCCCTCTGTGCCGCCTTCGTTGGTGTCGGTGTCATCGGCCCCTTCGTTGGTATCGGTATCCCCGGTTCCTTCGTTGGTGTCGGTGTCCCCAGCGCCTTCGTTGGTATCGGTATCCCTGGTTCCTTCGTTGGTGTCGGTGTCCCCGGCCCCTTCGTTGGTGTCGGTGTCCCCGGCCCCCTCGTTGGTGTCGGTGTCGTCGGCCCCTTCGTTGGTGTCGGTGTCCCCGGTCCCTTCGTTGGTGTCGGTGTCGTCGGTCCCTTCGTTGGTGTCGGTGTCGTCGGCGGCTGCGGCAGCGGCTTTGGCTTGGGCCGCAATGTACTGGGCAAAGTCGTAGGCCTTCTTCGCCAAAGCGTAAGCTTGTGCATACGCCTTCTGGTAAGCCTCGGACTGACCACTGTTATCCGCAGCGGCTTGGCCTTTCGCGCCGTCCTTGAAGGCGGCCGCAGAGCCGGCCTTCGCGTCAGCGGCAGCTTGCGCCTGGTCATCCGTTGACGTCCCTGCCTCATCGACCAGGGCGTAGCCAGCCTGGTAGCCAGCCTGATACCCCTGCGTCTGATCACTATTATCGGTGGTCTTGCCCGCCAGAGCATCATTGTAGCCCGCGATCTCACCGTCCGCATAGTCGCTATTGTACTGCGTCAACGCCTGTTGGTAGGCTGCGTTATACGCCTCTTGATAGGCCGAGGACTGGTCGCTGTTATCAGCGGGTTCAGCATTTGCTGCCCCATCCTTCGTCCCTGCCGCGGTCGCGGCGCTGACATCATCGGGATCTGTGCCTTCGACGGCACCGTACCCAGCCGCATAGCCCGCTTTGTAGCCGACCGATTCGGTATCTGCAACAGTTGCCGGATCGCCCGCTTTGCGCGCAACTTCACCATCGGCCTTGCCTTCTTCGAACTGCTCGTCGTAGGCTGCCTTGGCCACTTGATAGGCCGCTTGGTAAGCGGTTTGGTAAGCCTCGGACTGATCGGCCAGGTCAGCCTCTGGTTCACCGATCTCACCATCGGCAGTCCCGTCGGCCTTACCAGCAGCAGCCGCTTCGGCCGCCGTCTGCTTTTCCTCAGTGATGCCCGTGGCTGCCTCTGCTTCGTAGGCCTGCTTGTATGCCGCACGGTACGCTGCGCTCTTGGTCCCGTCGACCACTTCGTAGGCGCCGGCGTCTGCCGCGGTCTTACCCGCTGCAGCACCTTCCGTCTGTGCGGTGTACGCAGCGTAACCATCTGCGTAACCCGACACGTAGCCGATCTGCTGGGTGCTGGTATCAGCAGCCGGCTTGCCAGCCGCTGCATCCGCCTGCGCCGCGGCGAAGCCGTCTTGGTACTGCTGGTGATAGCCGGCGTAGATCTGCTGATACATCGCGGAGAAATCGCCGTACTTCGACTTGAAGGTATCTAGATCCCGTTCACCCAGCCCGCGGATCCCGTCTGCTTCACCGAAGAATGAGACGGATGACCCTGGACCGAACACTGGATCAGTGCCGGTCACCATCCGGGAGACCGCACCCGCCATATACCCGTCGAGGTACGCTACGGACTTGGTCTTATCTGCCAAGATCGTCGGATCCGCCACAGTGGCCGCCGCTGCAGCCGCTCGGCCGGCATCAAACTCCGTCCGATAGGCAGCCAGCCCAGCGACTCGACCCTTCATGTAAGCTTCTGCATACGCAGCCGACTTGGTCGACGTGTCCGCTGTTCCGAAATTGGCGTAACCATCGGCATAGCCATCGGCGTAGCCTTCAGCGGTCTGCGCATCGCCACGCGTCGCCGGGCGCAGGACTGCGTACAGCTTAGCGGCCGAATACGGGAGGTAGGTCGCCAGATCGATCGTATTGCCTTGTTCATCTTCCCAGTGATCCAAGACATAGCCGTCATCAGGCGTGACCGCCGGCAAGGCATCATCACTGATCAGCTGACCGCCTTTGACCTGAATATCCAGGCCGCCGTCCCGATCTGCGCCGACGACTGTCCCGTGAACATTGCCATCCTCATCAGGGGCAACTAAGACCGTCGCGGTCACCTCAGGAGACTCTTGCTCCGTCAGCGTCAGCGTGACCGAAGTATTGCTGATGAACGCAACAGCGGGGGTCAACCCTGGCATACGGAGGCCCATGTAGCTGTACTTGATGCTAGTTGGTTGGCCTTCGCCAGTGTAGACCGCAACACCGGCCGACTTCATCTGCCAGTCGTCACCCGTGACCCGGATATACGGGACCTCGTCGCTACCAAAAAGATCATTGAAATCGACGAACCATTGCCCATTCGACTGATAGGTAGATCCTTCTGCCGTCTGATTCCCAAACATGCTCAACCCGTTCGAGTCTCTGACCGCCTGTTGATAGCTTTCGGCACTGTAAGCGGTCGGGGTCGTCAGGTGGTTATTATCGATTCCGACGTAGCCCAGCATCTCGGAGCCCTCTACGTCGAAACTCGTGAGCTGGTTGTTGCCGAGGTAGATATCGACCAGCGCCGGATCGTTCTTCAGGCTTAGGCCCGTGAACTGGTTGTCTTCGGCGTTCACGTGTTCCAAGGACTCGATATTCGACAGATCGAGCGTCCCACTCAGCTGGTTATTACTGATCGAGATCCGGGTCAGATGAGACGGATCTAATGTGCTTAGATCGCTCAACTGATTATCAGACAGCTCCAGCTGCGCCAAGGCGCTCAGCCCCGTCAGATCGATACTCGTCAGCTGATTATCCATCAGCGACAGGGCTTCCAGCTTCTGGTTGTGACTCACATCGATTGCTTGCAGAGCGCCGTGGTTGACTTGAAGGATCGTCAGGTTAGGCGCCTCGCTGAAATCTGCATCGGTGATCGCGTTGTTCGCCGAGACAAAGGACGTCAGTTGATCGTTCCCTTCGACCTGGACATGACTCAACCCCGCTTCGCTGAGGTAGACTGCCTGAATGTTCGGTTGCTTGGAAAGGTCCAGTGTCTCCCCCAGTAACGGCGAATCACTGACGCTCAGCGTTTCAAGCTTCTGCCCGAGGGCAAAGTCGGTCAGTACGGGACAGTTGGTCACCGTCAGGTCCGTCAGGTCACTGCCAAGCTTAACGGACTTCAACGCAGCCCCTTCACTGACGGATAACGTGGTCAGCCCGGTCAACCCACTCAGGTCAAGACTCTCGATCGATCGATCCTGCGATACGACCTGTGCGCCACCGTCACCCGTGGTGAGCGTCTGAACATGAAGCGCTTTTAGGCTCGAGTTGGACAGGCCGGCGAAAGAGGCCGCCCCGACGTAGGTCACTGTTAAGGTCTGCAGGTCGGGCAGGTCATTCAGGACACTATAATCCGTCACGTTCGTGGTCAACGCATTGAGCGTCCTGAGTTCCGGAAACAGCTCCAACCCCTTGAAGTTCTTGATCTGAGACGCGTATGCATACTGCGAAAAGTCTAGCGCCTGGACATAAGCCTGCATGTACGGCGTCAAGGTCTGCCCATCCCAGTTCGCCGCGTCTTTAATTGCGGGTTCTTGGGCCGCCTCCGTGGCCAGTTCCAACACGAAACTGCGCAGTGCGGTATCTGGGAAATTCTTAGCGTCGATCGCGACTGGCTTCAGGTGACTGGCCTCTTCCGCGACTTCGGGATCATCCGTCGCCGCCCGCGCCGTTGTCTGCGTCCCCGTAGACAGCGCGATGGCGCCCAGCAGTGCAGCGCTATAAAGCAGTACTGTCAGTTTGGTTTTTTTCATTTATTAATCCTTCTTTCGACGGAAAATCAACGTCGTCCCACTCAGCACGATCATCAGCGTGCCCAGAAGCGAGGCCGACCGCATGATCGTCTCACCGGTCTGCGGCAGTTGCTTGCCCGACTTAGTCGAACCAGCCGCCACCGAGGCCGCCGTCTTCTGCTCGCCATTGACGGCCTTGCCCAGCAAGCCGCCGGTCCCCGTCGCCGCAATGCGACTGCCTTGGTCTGCCGAGGCCAGTGCGGTATCACGCGCCGGTGTGGTGTCATCATCCGAATCAGTCAGTGTCTCACTTGGGTGCTTAGCGCTCCCCTTGTCGTCAACTGGCCGCTCGGACGTTGACGTCTTAGGGCTCTGATCGTCCTTGGTCTTATCCGTCGAGTCGCCTTTAGTTGGCTCGTCAGACGGTGTGGCCGGTGTCTTTTCCGCGTCCTTTTCCGCATCCTTCGGCGCAGTGACATGGACCGTTTCGGGATCACTTTCGTTGCCCGCATCATCAACGGTCTTGATCAGAAGGGCTGTAGTCCCCTTGATGGTCAGTGGCTCACTGTACGTCTGCCAGGTCGCCCCGTCGTCAGTACTGTACTGGATGTGGGTGACCGCCGCTTCAGCAGTAGTTAGCGTGTGATCGTAGTTCAGCGTGACTTTCACTGAATTCGTCGCGGCATCAGGATCGCTGAGGGTTGCCAGCGCCTTGGCTGCGATCATCGGAGTCACGTTGCTGACGGTATAGGTCACCGGCTGAGATTCATTGCCGTACTGGTCCACCGCTTTGAATTGCACCTCACCGTTGATGCCCTTGAGGACCCCATTCTTGTAGGTCTGCCAGGTCGCCCCACCATCTAGGCTGTACTGGATCTCATCGCTTTGATCCTGCTTAGCGGTCAGCAGCACTGGCTTGGCCGTCGGCTCGGTGGTTGAAGCGGTCACCGTCGGCTGGTTCGGCGTCTCGGTAGACTGGTGCACTAAGATCCGCTTCGTCACGGTGTTCTGTGTCGTGTCAGTCAGCGACAGTGTGAAGGTCGAGTCACCGTTCGCATTGAGCGGCATGTCTTTGTCGAACTTATAGTCATGGTCCGGCGTGTTGAACTCAGCCACAAAGACGTTCTCGTCCGCATTACGGTAGACTTGATCGCCGTTGATCGACAACTTGTAGCCGGTCAGTTCATCCGTCGCAGTCCCCGCCAGCTTGAAGGTTGACTGGTTGGTCCAGACTTCGTAATCGACATCCGGCTTGTTCGAGACCGTCCACTCATCCGAGCCATCCATATCCAGTGTCGGGAAGTTGGTGTCGATAACGACCCCGAAGCTGCCGTTCTCGGTCTTACCCGTCGCCGGATCAGTGAAGGTGAACGAGACCATCTTGTCGTCGTTGCTCCGCAGATGGAGTGGGTAGGTAAAGGTCGCATGCCCATGACCATCTTCGACAACAGTCGGCATGTTCTTTGGATCGTCAGGATCAGTTGAATTGCCATAGATCCGAAGATCCTTGGCCAGCGAATCCGTCAGCGTCCCCTTGACCGTCAAGGTGCCGGTCTCGGGATCCCAATCCGCGTTCTTGGCGGCATCGTTATTCAGCTGAATAATGCGCTTAGGCACCACGTTGGCAAAGTCGATCGCATCACCAGAGACCTGACGGATCACGATCGCATCGGTGAACCCGGCGACCGGCTTCGCGATATCGCCATCCTCATTCACATACGCATAGGCGCTAATGAAGTTATCCCCAGGGAATCCTGGTGCGATCTTAGTGAAATCGTCTTCGGTCATGGTGTCGTAGTCGATGCTGTCTTGATCATCTGGCACCATCTTGAGGTTCATCTGGAACGTCGTCTTATCTTCATTCAACGTGTACTGAACGGTGGTCCCGTCAGTATTCATCTGTTGCGAAGACTGCGGGTAGAAGTAACCTGCGACCCCGTCAAACACGCTGCCTTCTGTGTCCGTGATCTGTCCCCCGAACTTGAAGTAATCCGCCATGTTCGTGTAGATCCAGATCGGGTTCCCGCTAAAGGTCCCCCAGGCGCCAGTTGCGGTCCCTGCGGTTGCCTTCTTCTCGAATTGAACCTTTGGCAGCTTATAGAAGTGCCAGTTGAGCTTCTTCAAGACGCGCTTATTTTGGGCATCCAAGGCAAAAGTCAGACTCGTCGTCGCACCCGGCATCTTGATCCGGGCCGCAAAGGTCCCGTCGGCGTTCGGGGTCACTTTTTGACCGTTGATGTACAGCGTCTTCGGGTAAGCCCCGTAGATCATATACGTGCCGTTATTCGCATCGTAGTATGGGCTGACATTGTCCGTCTCGGTCTCACCGTCGCGAACGTTATAGAGCAAGAGGTTCTGTTCTTCATTGTTCGTCGGGTTGTAGCGCAGGTCGCCTTCCGCCTCGTTCCCGGCGTTATCGTCGACCCAGAGCTTAACTTGGTTCTGCCCGTTATCCAGGTACTTCGTGACCGTATCTTGCAGCTTGATGTCGAAGGTCTTCTTCTTCAGCAAGTCGGTCGCTTGCTTATTCCCGGCAATGTAATCATCCAGGGAGATCGCGTTATCCAGGTGGTAGGCGACCTCATCAGTGGCCCCGTTGATCTCAACGGCTACCGTCGAATAGTTGTTGACCCCACTGAGGTTATCGGTCACCTGACCCGTCAAGTGGTAGCCGTCCGACTTCTTGACCATCTGCAGATCGGAAAATTCCGGCTTAGCGGAATCGATCTTCATCGGCAGATCTAATGTGGTCGTCTCGTCGTCATCGGTATCCGCGTGTGCTTCAAGGCGGTAATAGTACTGCCCGTCCGGTAACGTCTCGTACTTCCCGGTCTTCGAGTTGAAGTTCGTTCCGTCGAACACGCTGTCATCCGCGTACTTGACGGATAAGTAGGACACCTCTTGGCCGAGGTTATTGACATAGTGCCGCAGGCCATTGTACTCATTGTTGACCAGCCGAACTTGCTTGCCGTTCTCGTCCACGATGCTTTCGGTCAACGTCTTGGCGTTGCGTTGCAGCATGACCAGCGGCAACGCGTCATCCTTGAAGTCGTCTCCGTTAGGGGAGATCGCGACCTTGCTGCTGTTGACGTACGCAGGATATGGCAGGTCCTTTGGATCCTTTTCGCCATCCGTCTGGCCCGTAGCCGTCTTCACAGAGGCGGTCGTTGTCCCGGTGTCGCCATCATCGCCCCCGGAAAGGAGCCCGACCATCGCTTGATAGTCAACGGTCGTGAAGTCCATCCCGAGCACGCGGCCCTGAGAGTCTTCCAGGTAGTTCGCCGTCAGCTTGGAGCTCTTGTCGCCTGCCGGCGCGTCAAACATCGAATGGCCATCGATCTTGTCCCAGTCCCCGAAGAAGGACGTCAGCGGGATGGAAAGACTCGGCTGATCCCCTTGGGCATCAAATCCGATGAACCCTTCTGCCCACTGAGAAGTCTTGAAGTCTTCCGGCAAGGTCATCTGCACCGTCACCGTCTTCTTCTCGCCGGCCGGGACCGTGATCTGATCCTCATCAGTCGTCAGTGTGGCCCCGTCGATCTTCTGATCGTTCAGCCGCCCGTTCTCATCGATCGAACCCGTGTAGATCCCACCGAAGTCATTGAAGGTATAGGTCTGATCTTCAGTCCCGTTGTTTGTCAGCGTGAGGTCGATCGTCTGCTGGCGATCTCCGATCTCTCGCAGCGCAACTGCCCCTTCGCCTTCATAGTCCAGGGTGACCGTGTTACGGATCGCATCACCGATCCGAATTTCACCGGCCCCTTGCACACGTGGTGAGAATGGTGCATCCGCATGCTTATGGTCGATGACCGGCACCGCCGTGTTCTGCGCGGTCAGCTTGGCCGCCAGGACCTTATCCAGACCATCAAGGCCCTTGGCACTCTGTTTGAGGGCCTGCAGGATCAGGGCTTCAGACCCGGCGACCACTGGGGTGGCCATCGAGGTCCCACTCATATCCTGATAGTCCGTGTTCGTCAGTGACCACAGGTGGCCACCAGGGGCGGTGATGTCAGGCTTAGCGCTCAGGTCCGTGTTCGGGCCCCAGGTACTGTAATCAGACATCGTACCGGCTTCAGAGTTCGCATAGCTTTCGCGGCCGATATCACCAAAGTCGAAGGTCGCATCGGGGTGTGCCGCCAGCTCTTTCATCAGCTGGAGCCCGGTTGCCTTATCGACGAACAGCGTCGGGATGTTGCTTCCCCCAGTCAGCTCCGCATTGATCGGGGCATCTTCGTTGTTCATCACGACGATCCCTTTGGCGCCAGCCGCCTCCGCGTTACCCATCTTCTCGGTGAAGTAGTTGATCCCACGAGAGGCAAAGACGATCTTGCCGTCGACATCCGTATCGTCAAAGTCCGTCTGGAACCCACGGCCTGGCATCCCTTCTGCCACGGGATCGATCGCGGCCCCATCGGCATCTTGAGTCGTCTTGTCCGGCAGAGCCACGATCTGACCAGACAGTTCACCTGTCTTCTCGAGCGACACACTTGCCTGGACCTTGGCCCGGTCAGTGAGCACCGACTGGCCATCACGCGAGAGTGTCATCGTCGTGGTCACTAAGTTCGTGTTCTCAGACGACGCGACGGTCACCGCGTATTTCGCATTAGCTGGCGTGGACATCAGCCCACCATCCGGATTATCATCCAGGACCTTGTCTTCACGGTCCGGTTTGCCTAACCAGTTTGCATTCCCATCGTTCCCGGCTGCGATCACCGGAACGACCCCAGCTTCAGCGGCTCGGTTGATCGCTTCTGCTTCCGCATCCGCAGTCCCGTTGGTGAAGTCACTAGAACCCAGGGACATGTTGATCACGTCTGCCCCCAACTTGACCGAATCTTCGATCGCCTGGACGATCGTATCCGTCGTCGGACCTTGCTGCGGCGTCGTGCCTTCGATCTCATCCGGGAAGATCTTCATGTCGAGGATCTGTGCCTCAGGTGCGACCCCTTGAACAGAGGTGACCCCATCTGGGTTTTCCCCGTTCGCGGCGATGATCCCACTGACGTGTTGCCCGTGCATATCCTTACCTGGGTCCCACGTCTCGACATCATTCGCTTGTGCATAGTCATGTGCATACGGGATCTTGTCGTTAATATAAGCCCCATACCCCGTTGACTTGGCAAAAGCCTCAGTGTCTTCTTTGGTGATCCGGGCAGTCTTGCTGTCAGACAAGCGCATGTCCTTATGCGTGTGGACGCCGCTGTCGATCACAGCGACGACCATGCCTTCACCCTTGACCCCATATGTTCCCCATGCGTTCAGCGCCTGGATCGTCTTATCGGCAGAGTAGTCTTCTTTCTCTGCGACCCCTGCGACCTCAACGGATTCAACGCCCGGCAGCGCACGCAGCGCTGCGAGGTCAGCCACCTTCGCGTCGATCGAGAACCCGTTCAGCAGATACCCGAACTCCTGCTCGACCTTATTGCCCGTGAGCGCCTCGACTTTGGCCTGAACACCGGCTTGCTTGTCGATCACTTTGTCTTCTGCGTGATCAGCCGCCTGGGTCCCTTGCCGCTCGTTGTCGTTCTTCTCAAGTGCGCTTGAGCCTTTCAGGTTAACGATCACACGGACTTCTTTTTTCTCGGTCTGTGCCAATGAGAGCTTCTTCGTGTTGACGCCTCGGCTCTTCAATTGATCGCTGATCCGCTGAAGGCTCCCGTCGGCGACCAAGGACGTCGCGTGCTCGTCGCCGCCATGTAAAAGTTTGGCCACGGTCTTCTTGGCGGTCGCGGCCGCCTTCTTCTGCGCGGCCTTTGCTGCTTTGTGATCTGCCGCCGCTTGTGCGGACTGCGCTTGTTGTGTTTCGACCGCCTGTACGACTGCGCTATAATCCGTCGCGATCGTTCCGGCAAACCCCAGAATGATCGTCGAGAATAAAATCAAGCCAGTTGCCCGGTTGAAACCCTTCTGCTTGTGATTTCCCAACCAGAAATCCCCCTTCTCTATGAGAACATTAAAAGATTATGAGATAAGCAATAATTGACTAAGCAACTATCAGATCGACGTTTTGGAATGTAAAAAACCCGCTTGCCAGCTGTTCCAAAAAAAATGCGTTTCTCACGCAAAACAATATTGTTCGCCGATAATAAATAATATTTTCTATTATCGCTTCTTTTCTTCGCCTTAATCAGTATTTTGCCTAATATACACGGACATCGTTGCCAGCTCGTCCGTCTTCGGTTATTTCTCCCCCTCATCGTCATTTTGGGTCATTCGTCTTTCTTCTCGTTCGATAAGAGACAAACTACCACCAATGAACGAAATTATACAATTTGATTTTGATGAGAGCAATATTTTAATATTACAAAAAAATGTCAAATTTTAACGAATAATCGTACGGGCGTTCACGGACGAATAACTCGCTCGCTTACCTGTCTTTGCCCCGCAGACAGATCGCTGCTTTTCGTGTGATCTGCCGATGCGCCGGAATGAATCGACGACTGACATGCTGGCAGCCTCTAGCGAGTCGCAAAAAATGGCGGCACGATTGCCAGGCTGATTGCGCACCACGCGTTTCGAACGCAAAAAAGCCGACAGGGTGGTCCTGTCGGGGTGGGGTGATCTTCCGCGGGCTGTGTGCCTTTGGGGCTGATGTTGGGCGGGAACTCGCTAACTGTCTCGCGCTTGCTTACTTCCTCCCGACCGTCGTCGAGCTCCACGGAGGCAACGGGCGCGTAGCTTGTTTCCGTTCGGCATTGCCTCACTCCACAGGCTATCTGAAGCTGTGCTGCAGATAGCTGCTACGCCAAGCACGCCGACCCCAAGACCAGGGTGCAACGCGCTTGGCTTGATCAGGCCGTTCGCGCTTGCGCGTTACGGTCTGACATGCGGGAGCAGCCCAACCCGCATGACCGCGCTTCTCCACTCTCGGGTTTCAGACACACCAAAGCCGCCCTCAGGGCACCTGAGGACGCCTTTGGCTGACTTACCGCGGCGGTCCCGCGGGGCCTCACCGGGGCCTTGAGTCTCTCGGCTTACCGGTGGGGTGGTGGCACCATGCAGTCTGTGCCACCGCCTGATTGTCCCGCCAAGTTCAGACGACTTGGCGTGGCCGCTTGCGACGTTGCGATCACCACCGTCTTGCCTTGTGCCCGGTGGTGTCATCCGACTTCGACCATCTAACGTGAGCATACTCATCACGCCTCACCGTATCGATACTCTGGGTCGAGCCTACTGAGGACGCAATGCCCCTGGATGATTTCGGCTGCCCGTCGGTGAACGATCGCGTTGCGCTGACGCGATCACCAGGCGAGCTCCCCATGAAGTACCTGCAGTCTACTGCGGACCAACTTTTTTGGCAACTAAAACGACTCGGACCATAAAAAACGCCTGCTTCTGTGGAAGCAGGCGGACGTCGCTCACTGAGCGATCGGGGTGAAGCGACTACTGATACGGCCGCTGAAGGTCGGCGACAGCTCGTTCATGTAGCGCAAGACAGCGGTCGCCGCGCTCCCGGTGTACGGGGTCGGCTTGTAGTCGTTGTAGCTGTCGGTGCTCGAGATCCGAGTCGGGATGACGCGGAACTGCGCCGCCTTGACGTCGTCCCCTTGCACGGTCAGGTTCGTCTGCAGGAGGAAGGAGCGCTTGTCGCCTGGGTTGCTGTTGCCCCCGAAGCAGAAGTTGCTCATCGAGTACGCGATCAGCTTGCCCTTATACAATTCCATCGACTGGATGACGTGCGGATGCGAGCCGATGACCATTGCGGCGCCGGCGTCGATCGCCGCGTGCGCCAGAGTGGTCTGGGTCGCATACGGCCGCGGCTCGCGCTCGATGCCCCAGTGGAAATACGGGATGACAAGCTGACAGCCCGCCTTTTTCATCCCCGCAATGTCGCTGCGGATCTTGGCTAGGTCCTTGTCGGTCGCGGTCCACCCCTGGTAGCCGAGGAAGCCGAGCTTCACGCCGTTAACAGTCTTGGTGTACTGATAGCCTTCGCCAAAATAGCCGACCTTAGCCCCTTGCAGCGTCGCGATCGTGTCCTTGAACCCCTGCTGACCGTAGTCGTAGATGTGGTTGTTCGCCACGGTGACGGCCTCGATACTGGAGCTGGTCAGCGCACTGACCAGCTCCGGGTCGCCCTTGAAGTGGAACACGACGCCGCCGCCCTTGTTGGCCTGCGTGTTGCTGGTCGTGAAGGTGGTCTCAAGGTTCGCGATGGTCAGATCATCCGCCTTGAAGTAGCTGGCGACATTCTGGAAAAAGTATGTCGGCGCCTTACCGTTGTTCGCCCACACTGTCGGCAGGCTGGTCGCGGCGTTGAACGCCGGGTCGGTGCCCAGCGTATCGTCGCCCATGAACGTCAGCCGCACGGTCGCCGGCTGTGCCTGACTGCTCGCCGACGCAGCCTGCTGCTGGTGACTTGACGACTGACTGCTCGATCGCGCAGACTTGGTCGCTGACGATCGCGACGCTGACTTAGTGGCGCTGCCGGCCGTGCGCGATCCGGCACCACCCTGCGCCCCGCACCCCGCCAGTACCATCAGTGCGGCCAGCGCGACGCCGGCCCCTCGTAACCCTTTACCCGATTTCATTCTTATCCTCACATATTAATATTTTTATTACTACAGGGATTGTAGCATGCCTCGGTGGGAAAGCAAGCGGCGGTACGCCACCGCCACAGGGTTCGCCGCTTGCGCGACTACGACCTCACAGCATGGCACGCGGTCGTGGCCCTTGCCCCCACGGCACCGCTTGCATCTCGCCCGGTGACCGGCTACCATGGAGGGCAATGGAGGTGGATCATGCGACCCTTTGACTACTCAGACCAGGCCAGCTGGCAAGCGCTCAGCGGCCAGGCGCAATCCCCGATCACCCTGGCCGGCACGCCCGATGGCCAGTGCGCGGTGACCCTGACGGCCCCGTACCAGACCACCGCACTGCTCGATGTCGGCACCACCGTGCGCCAACCCGGCAGCGGCGGCCTGATCCTGGACGGCCGCGCGTTCAGCTTCGTGCAGGCCCATTGGCACGCCCCAGTCGAGCACCGCGGCGCCGGTGACTTCGCCGTCGAGCTGCACCTCGTTCACCGCTCCGAGTTGGGGCAACCGCTGGTGGTCGCGCTTCTGCTACCGCTGGGCGCCGCTGACCCGGTCCTGGCCGCGGTGCAGGGCGCGTTTCGCCGCGGGCAGGCAACGGCGGCCACCCTCGACTTGACCCCACTGTGGCCGACCGACGGGACCGCGTTTCGCTACGCCGGGTCGCTGACCACCCCACCGCTGACCGAAGGGGTCGAATGGTGCGTGATCGCACAGCGTCAGCGGACGGTCAGCCCCGCACAGGTCGCGTGGTTCATCGACCGCTTCGGTGCGACCGCCCGCGACCCGCAGCCGCTCAATGGGCGCCCGGTGCGCTGCCAGGCCTTCCGGGGACCCGAAGCGGGCGGTTGGGCATGAAAATTCAACCGATCTCACCCAGCCAATTCGCCGCGAGCGAGCGCCTGATCACCGCGGCCTTTGCCACCGCCCCCCCCACGCGGACGGCGACGAAGCCGCCCTCGTCGCGCGCCTGCGCCACAGCGCGACCTACCGTTCCGCCGATGACGTTGTGGCCTTGAGTGACGACGGAACGCTGATCGGCCACGCACTGCTCTCACAAGCCGCCGTCGTTGGCCCGACCCACGAATGGCCGGTCTTCGTCCTCGCCCCACTGGCCGTTCACCCCGACTGGCAAGGTCAAGGCGTTGGCAGTGCCTTGCTAACTTATTTGGCAGTCCAAGCCGGCGAAGACGCCCGCCGCGCCATCGCGATCCTCGGCGACCCCGGCTACTACGGGCGGTTCGGCTATCAGCCGGCGCGCGACTTCGGCGTTACCGCCCCGTTCGCGGTACCTGACGCCAACTTGATGCTCAAGGCGATCGTTCCCGGGGGGCTGACCGGTGTCAGCGGGACGCTGCGCTATGACCCCGCATTCGGCCTGTGAGCCACACTTGATCGGAGGGACCAAGGATTGTTCTTAGATGCACTCGCTTCATCACTCGACCACCGCACCGTGCGGCATTTTCAAGCCCGCCCGGTCGAACCAAGTGTGCTCGATCAGCTGTTGGACGTCGCCCAGCACACCGCGACCTCGCACTTCCTGCAGGCCTTCAGCGTGATCCGCATCACCGACCCGGCGTTGCGCCAGCAGATCGCCGCGATCTCAACGCAAGCCTATGTCAACGGCCACGGTGAGCTCCTACTGTTCGTCGCAGACCAGCACCGCGCCGCCACCTTGGCGACCGCGCCTGATCTGCACGAACTGGGGTCGGCCGATAAGTTTTTGCAAAGCGTCGAGGACGCCACCCTCGCCGTGCAAAACGTCGTCGGTGCGGCCGAGCGCCTAGGCCTGGGCACGGTCATCCTGGGCAGCGTCTTGAACGACGCCCAAGCGCTGATCGACCTACTGCACCTGCCAGCGCTGACCTTCCCGCTACTCGGACTGATCATCGGCTACCCCGCCCAGGCCACTGAACCCAAGCCGCGCATGCCACGCCGCCTGATGACCTTCGAGAATCACTACGCGCTGGACCCACAGGACCCGGCGATCGCCGCCTATGACCAGACGATCGCGACGTACTACGCGACGCGCGCAACGAACCAGCGCGCCGAGACCTTCTCGCACCTCCTGACCCACAGCGCGACGACCTCGCCGGCCCACCGCGGCCAGCTCCTGGCCGTACTCCACGCACAGGGGTTCTTGCAGGAGGCACGCTGACCAGCGCTGACAGACAGGGCACGTGACCACCATCACGTCCCCGTTTTTGTGCCCGGACTCGTCCAGCCCAGTGCCCGCCCTGGGTCGATCACGGACATCCCCCGTTCCACGTGAAACAACCGCACCGGTGCACTTTTTCATTTTCTTACGGCCACGACTTTCACAAAATCGCGGATAAGTGGTAGTTTAATAGGTATTACATTCATGGGAGTCGATTATGTCTGAGCCAGAGCCACGCATCCACCTATCCGAACATCACCACATGGCCATTCCGTGGCACAGCTTCGTCCAAAACGCGAACGTGCCGGTCACCAAGGCAGGCCTGACCGAGCGCGCAACGATCGTCGGCCGAGTTGGCATCATCATGCTATCGTGCGGGACCGGCGCGTGGCGCGTCCGCGAGGCGATGAACACGGTCGCCCGGGCCCTGCGGCTGACGTGCGCCGCCGATGTCGGGCTGATCACGATCGAGTACACCTGCTTCGACAACGGCCGCCACTACTCGCAGGCGCTGGCGCTTCCGACCAGCGGCGTCAACACGGATAAGCTGACCGACATGGAGCGCTTCGTCAACCAGTTCGCCGCAACGTGCCTGATGCTGACGCCGCGCGAGATCCATGACCGCCTGGACCAGATCCAAAACAAGCCAGGCAACTTCTCGGCGCTCACCGCTGGGCTGGCGAGTGCGCTGGCGTGTGCTGCCTTCACCTTCCTGCTGGGCGGCGGGCCGATCGAGATGGTCTGCGCCTTCCTCGGGGCCGGGGTCGGCAACTACACCCGCCGCCTGATGGGCGCGCGGCGCATCACAGTCACCGCAAGCACCGCCGTGTCAGTCGCGGTGTCATGCCTGGCCTACTTGCTCCTGTTCAGGCTCCTTGAGCTGAGCTTCGGCGTCTCGCAGGCACACGAAGCCGGCTACATCGGGGCGATGCTGTTCGTCATCCCCGGGTTCCCCTTCATCACTAGCGGGCTGGACATGGCCAAACTCGACATGCGCAGCGGCCTAGAGCGCGGGACCTTCGCCATCATGGTGATCACCGTGGCGACGGTCACCGGCTGGCTGGTCGCCTTGCTGGTCCATTTTGAACCTCAGGACTTCATTCCGCTCGACTTGAGCTTCGGGGTCAAGCTTGGCCTGCGCCTGCTCGCCAGCTTCTGCGGGGTCTACGGCTTCTCGATCATGTTCAACAGCCCCCGCCGGCTCGCCGCCAGCGCCGGACTGCTCGGCGCGGTGGCCAACACCCTGCGCCTGACGCTGGTCGACTTCGCCGCGCCCGGTGCGGCGGCGGCATTTCTCGGAGCCTTAGTCGCCGGGCTCCTCGCCAGCGCCGTCAACCGCGACACCGGCTACCCGCGGATCTCGCTGACCGTGCCGGCGATCGTGATCATGGTGCCCGGCCTCTACATGTACCGCGCGATGTTCAACCTCGGTGGCAGTCACTTCGACGTCGGCGCGTCTTGGCTGGTCAAGGCGATCCTGATCGTGATCGCCCTGCCGCTGGGCCTGGCCGCCGCGCGCATCCTGACTGACAGCGACTGGCGTCACGTCGACTGACCACGCCACGCCCCTGACCGTGCCCTGCCCACCGGCAGTGCGCGGCTTTTTTTGGTCTGCAGCCAGCGCGCATTTTTCCACCTCAAATCCTTCTTATCATATTATCAATTAGATGATACAATAAATTCAATAAGGCGAATGCGCCTTAGTCGAGTGAGGGACGAACAAAGAGGAGGAGTATGATCTCATGCAACAAAACGGGGCAAAGAAATTGTATAAGACACGCAAGGGCTGGCTGGCGGCCACACTGATCGCCGCGACCCTGTTCGGCGCACAGACGCTGCACGCGCAGAGCGAGACCGCGCAGACACCGACAGATAAGGTGACCGCGGCGCAAAGCTGGATCGACCGCAAGCAAAGCATTGCTGACGATGCGGACCAGGCGTTGACCGACGCACAGCACACCGCCGCAACGCAAAACGCCAACCTCGCCAAAGAAAAGCAGCTACTGGCGGCAGGCAAGTCCACCGAGGCCGCCGTTGCCCGTAAGCAAGCAATCGCGGACCAAGCGAATGCGCAACTCACGCAGGCCACGATCTACGCCGCGACCAAGCACGTTGAACTGACCAAGGAAACCAAGAAGCAGACCGCGATCATCGCGGCGGCTCAGGCAGAGGCGGCAGCACCGACCATCGTTGCCCCTGCCAAGGGCTACGGCATGATGACCTACACCGAGCTTAAGGCCCTCGCCGCCAAGAATGACGAAGCGGCCGCAAAAGAGATCGCTAAGCGCGACACCCAGGCCGCTAAGGTCGCCCTGCCCGCCACCCCGGCCAAGGGCTACGGCATGATGACCTACACCGAGCTCAAGGCCCTCGCCGCCAAGAACGACGAAGCGGCCGCAAAAGAGATCACTAAGCGCGACACCCAGGCCGCTAAGGTCGCCCTGCCTGCCACCCCGGCCAAGGGCTACGGCATGATGACCTACACCGAGCTCAAGGCTCTCGCCGCCAAGAATGACGAAGGGGCGGCGAAGAAAATCGCCAAGCGCGACGCACAAGCCGCCAAGGTCGCCCTGCCCGCCACCCCGGCCAAAGGCTACGGCATGATGACCTACACCGAGCTCCAGAACCTCGCCGCCAAGAACGACGAAGGGGCGGCGAAGGAGATCGCTAAGCGCGACGCACAAGCCGCTAAGGTCGCCCTGCCCGCCACCCCGGCCCTGAGTGTCAGCGCATTGTCTTACAGCCAGCTCGTCACGCTGGCCTCCCAAGGGGACGCCGCCGCGCAGCAGGAGCTGATCAAGCGGACCGGTCACGGCGTCGCGGTGACACAGACACCGGCCAGCGCGCAGCAGGCCAGCACGACCCCAGCCGCAACGGTCCCAACCAAGGGCTACGGCATGATGACTTACACCGAGCTCAAGGCCTGGGCGGCCCGCAACGATGCTGGTGCGATCAAGGAACTGGCCAAGCGCGATGCACAAGCCGCTAAGGCTGCGCTGCCGGCCACGCCCGCCAAAGGCTACGGCATGATGACCTACACCGAGCTCCAGAACCTTGCCGCCAAGGGCGACGAAGGCGCCAAGACTGAACTCGCCTACCGCGCTTCGCTCGCGGCCAAGAACGCTTTGCCCGCCACCCCAGCTAAGGGCTATGGTGCCATGACCTACACCGAGCTCAAGAACCTCGCCGCCAAGGGCGATGAAGGCGCCAAGGCTGAACTCGCCTACCGCGCTTCGCTCGCGGCCAAGAACGCTTTGCCTGCCACCCCGGCTAAGGGCTATGGTGCCATGACCTACACCGAGCTCCAGAACCTTGCCGCCAAGGGCGATGAAGGCGCCGAAGCCGAGCTCGCCTACCGCGCAGGTCAAGCCGACGCGACCACCCTGCCGACGCCGACCAAGTCGTACCGCACGATGACCTACAGCCAGCTGAAGGCCCTCGCCGCCAAGGGCGACACCGCCGCGCAGGCAGAGTTGACTGCACGCGGCTTGTGATCTCGGCACGCCACGCGCGGCACTGATCAACCAGCCTTATTGGACCCTCGCACCCGCGAACACGGGTACGGGGGTCTTTGCGTTTCTCACCTGTGCAGCGACGCTTATTATCTGCTTATCATGATAACTTAACCCACTAGCCGGGGCCCGCATGGTAAGATAAGCGAAGCTTTTTGATAAAAAGCGATAATATTATCATTTAGTGATGATGTTTTGTTAAAAAGTTAAACTACCCACTACTTTGGAGGCCTCATCGTGCATCGAATCAATCGTTTAATGTTGGCCGGTCTGCTCACTGGCTGTATGGGCGTCCCGCTCACCGCGCCGACCCCGACACACGCCGCAGCGACGCAGGCGGCGACCCGAACCGCTGAACCATTCTTCTTCACCAGCCGCCTCGGCGTCGCGATCCCCGAACTGCCTGACCTCGCTAACTCAGGCATCGGGACCGTGCTGGCCGCGCACGCCTACACTGGCACAGCGACGATCAATTACTACGGCGCGCAGGCCGCGTTGCCCCTGACCGCCCTTGAACTCACGAGCAGCGACGCACGCGCAGCGATCACGACCGGCGCGGTCCAGATGGCCGCGACTAGCGGGACCAACGGCACGCTCACCGTCGCGTTCACCCTCACCGTCACGGCGGCGGCCGGCGATACCGTGGTGACCAGCATCAGCTTGCGCCGTACCGATAACGGTCATCTAACGCTGGCGCCACAGACGTTGACGCTCTTCGTCACCGACCCACAGCCAGCGCCCGAGCCGCTCCCGACGCCGGAGGGCCCCAGCATCCCGGAGACCCCAGACCGACCGATCGCCCCGGAGCCGTCCACGCCACCAGACCCGACCGATCCGTCAACACCAACGGAACCGCTCGATCCCGCGACGCCTGAGCCGACCGACCCTTCGACGCCAACGGAGCCCGCTGACCCGACGACACCAACCGACCCCCAAGCGCCGGTCGACCCGCTCGCGCCCATCACCCCGCCGACGCCCGGTGCCCCCGCTGAACAAGCGGACCCGCTCGCACCAGCCGATCCGGCCCCATCCGCACCGGTGACCGATCCATTAGCGTCCACCATGGCGACACCAGCTGCGGCCCACGCGATCAGTCGAGTCGCTGCGGAGTCGCTACCGCGCACCGGTGCACAGCCGGCCTGGACGATCACCGTCCTCGGCGGGCTGCTCGCCATCATCAGCCTCGGTGGCCTGATCAAGTTCAAGTTCTGAGTCCTGGAACACCAAAAAGGCACGCCCTTACGGATGAAGTGCCCGACGATCATCAGACACCTTGTCTGATAATTGTCGGGCACTTCGGTCACTAGGACGTGCCTTTTGGTCACTTTAGCATGGGTCAGTCTTCACGGCGACGCTTCGGCCCAACCGCGAACAGCGCGGTGATTGCGGTGACGAGCAACCCCAGCGGGCCGACGATGCTGGTCTCATCCCCGGTCTGGGGAAGCTGAGCCTGCGCGCGGTGACTGCCTAGGGTCCCCGCGGCAGTCGCTGCCGGCGCCTGCGGGTCGCTGAGCCGCGTTGGCGTCTGTTGCCGCGCCAGTGGCTTACCGTCGGGCCCATAGCCCTGATCATGCAATGACGCAACGGTGACGCTGAGCGGGGCCGGGAGCTGGACCCAGGTTTTCACCAGCGTGTTTGGTGTCTCCGCCTCGTCTGGCACCTCGTGGCCACTGTCATCACGGAAGGCTGGGTCTGGCGTGCCCACCCAGGTTTTCATCAGCGTGTTTGGCGTCTCCGCCTCGTCTGGCACCTCGTGACCACTGTCATCGCGGAAGGCTGGGTCTGGCGTGCCCACCCAGGTTTTCACCAGCGTGTTCGACGTCTCCGCCTCGTCTGGCACCTCGTGGCCACTGTCATCGCGGTAGACTGGGTCTGGCGTGCCCACCCAGGTCTTCACCAGCGTGTTCGGTGTCTCTGCCTCGTCTGGCACCTCGTGACCGCTATCGTCGCGGTAGACTGGGTCTGGTGTCCCCACCCAGGTCTTCACCAGCGTGCCCGGCTTTTCCGGATCTCTCGGCGTCTCGTCTGGCACCTCGTGACCGCTATCGTCGCGGTAGACTGGGTCTGGTGTCCCCACCCAGGTCTTCACCAGCGTGCCCGGCTTGCTCGGATCTTTTGGCGTCTCCGTCTCATCCGGTATCTGGCCGATGATCAGGTGTACTTGATAGGTGTGGTCGGCCTCACCGAATGGGATCTGACCCATCTGCGCGACTTCCGGGACATCGTTGCTGACCAGGAAGTAGCCCTTGGCCTGATAGCCATCGATCACGCGCTCGACGTCGTAGGTCGCAGTGGTGCCGGGCCGACCTTGCAAAACGTCGTGCTGGAGCACCCGACCGCTACCATCGTCGATGTAAGCGATCGTGACGGTCGGGTCGGCGGTGTACGTCACGGTCACATTGACCGGCGTCTCCCCAGCCGTCAGGGTCACCTCGGCCACGACTGTCTGATCCGGCGTATAGTGGGGCAACTGCGGGGTGGTCACAGCAGCCAGCGTGACCGGCGCGGCCGTGGCCTGATTGGTCACCAGGTCGGTGTCGATCGTCACGATCCCGGTCTGGGTCACCGTTGACGGCAGTAGCTCCGCCGGCGCGCCGACGTACGTGATCGTGCGCGTGACCGTCTGCGTTGTCTGCTGATGCGCGTGCTTGACGTGGACGGTGAAGGTCCGCCCCTGGTCCGCCGGCGTGAAGGTGAAGGCTGCCGGCAGGTCGCTGCCATTGAACACGTAACCGCGGTCGAGCAGTCGCTGCGTTGTGCGGGCAACGTCGTCGAAGTGCGCAACGGTCCCGGTCACACCATCGATCTCATCTGTGTCCAGCAACATCTGCGTGTCATCGTCGACGAACTGGACCGTCGCGCTGTATGACTTGTGCATGTAGACCGTCGTCACGTTGGCCGCGTTGTCGCTGGTGATGGTGAGTTGATCCTTCGCGTTCGGCGCGACCGGCGAGTACCCCTGCGCGCGCAAAGCCGCGATCGTTTGCCCATAATCCGCCGTGTCCTGCAGGGTGACCGTATGGTTCAGCGCCCCCCGGATATCCTTGTTGGCGAGGATATCGCCGGTATCCTGATCGACATAGTGAACATGCGCCGTCCCAACGGCGTGGTAGCTGAACGCGTTCAGCGTGAACGTCTGGGTCTGATATGCATCCCCAGTCGAACCAGCGACGAAGAAGGAGACCAGCTGATCCGCCGGAATGTACGCCGAGATGTCGGCCGTCCAAGTCAGCGTGTCCGCTTCGACACGACCATAGCCCCACTGGTCGCCCGCCACTGCCGGCCGCGTCAGCGTCACCGTCAATTGGTACGACGCCGCGTCGTAGTGCACATGCAACTGGTTGTAACTCGAATCGATGCCCTGCGCTTGCGCGGTATCGGTCTCGATCGTGATCCCATTGGCGCCGGTGTAGACGAAGGCACCGAACTGATCGAGGCCCTTGGGGTCCGCCCCGAAGTACTGGGTCCCGTCCGCCGTCGTATCGTTGGCGTTTTCACCCCCGTTCGCGTTGTTGTACGTGTCCGCCTTCCAGCCGAACGCGCCGGGCAAGCCGGCGAACCCGAGTGAGCCGCCGTTGCGGCCGACTTGGTCGGTGTTGCCGGTGTGAAATCCGATCGAGACCCCGTCTGCCTTACCGAAGTCGATCTGGGCGGTCATGTCAAAATCGTAGCCCAGGTCGATCTGCGAGTTGAGCGTCAGGTTGCCGGACTGCCGCTTGGCGTTCGGCGTCAGCGTGACCGTGGCCGACTCATCCGCGCCACCGATCGTCGCATCCCCGTTGGCCTTGAAGTTGTTCGTCACATCGGCCTTAGACCCGGTCAAGTCGAGATTCTGGCTCTGATCGTCCGGGACCGCCGTCGCATCATCAGCGGGCGCCGCCGCATCTGCCGGCTCAGCAGGCTGCGTCGATGGCGTGCCGGTGACCGCGGTGGTCTGCGGCGCGCTTGGCGTCAGGGCCTGCTGCGAGGTTGCGGTCACTGCGGCGGCCACTGGCGTCTCGGCCTCGGGGGCGGGCGTCACGGTCGCAGACGCCGGGGTCTCCGGCTCGGGTGACGGCGCCTCGCGGGTCTCGGTCCCTTCACCGGGCGCGGCCGCTGGCGCCGTAGCCGCATCGCCCGCACTCGGGGTCGATGTCGCCGCGGTCGCTGGGCTGCCCGCCTGGGCACTCGGCTGCTCGGCGGCGGCCACGCGCTGGTTATCTAGCTGCGCCAGCCCGACGCCTAACCCAGCCACCGCGATCCCGGCGACCAGCCACTGCCGGCCCGCCTTGTATAGCTTGTAATGCAGTTTAGATTCCTGTCTCAACATCTGATTATCCCCCCAGATCTGTCGACCGGTACCCGGCCGACACGATGTTTACCTGTGCAACGATGGCTTAGTCTGGCCGTCACGCCCGCCCAAGCCCCGAGCGGCGACGCTCGGTTTTAACTCACTAATCTGATCAACCGTGCGCACCGCCTCAATGGGCCAAAAAACGCGACACGTGTAGTCGTGTCGCGTCTCTTGGTGGGACTAACGGCGCGTCAAGCGCAGCCCGAATTGATGGTCTCGGCGGTGGCGAATGACCGCCCGGTAGTGCCGTGGGCCCGTCGGCGTGGTCACCGTCACACGGTACCGGTCGCCCGGCAGCTGCACGTCAAACCGGCCTTGCGCGTCTGGTGTCAGCGTGCGCTGCCGCCGCCCGCGGCGAACGACCGCCGTGGTCGCATCGGGTGGCAGCACCAGCCGGTAGCGTGTCCGGCCGATCATCAGCCCCCGGATCAGCCAGGCGATCACGGCCAGCAGCAAAAGTGCGGCCAACGCCCACACGAACAACTTCAGCTTGTTCCACCACGTCGCCCGGTCCGCAGCGCGGGCGTCGGCCTGCGTGAACGGCACGCGCCGCCCGGTGATCAACAAGCGCTGCGAGTTGATCATGTACGGCGTGCAGGTCATCAGCGTGACCAAGTCCTGGCCCGGACGCACCGTGAGCTTGCTGACGTCGGTCGGCTCGATCACCGTACGCTTGAACACCTGGTAGGCCAGGCGCTTGCTGCCGATCTTGATGAAGAATTTGTCGCCGACCGCCAGCTCAGGCAGCCGGGTGAACAGCTCGGCGTTGGGCAGGCCGCGGTGACCCGAGATCACCGCATGGGTGCCAGCTCCGCCAGTCGGATAGCTGGTCCCATCCAGCAGGCACGCCCCGAATTGCAGGAGCCAGTCCGTCGTGTGGTCGAACACCGGCAGGCTGACCCCGATCTTCGGGATGGTCAGCTGGGCGATCGTCTCGTTGGTGAGCTTCTTCTGGTCACGCTGGGCATCGGCCTTAGCCGTGCCCTGCGCGTTGACCGCCGCGTTGAAGCCACTGACGCCCGGTGCAGTGGCTGCCGCCATCGCCCTGTTGCGCGCCTGATAGGCCTGATAGTCACGTTGCAGGGCCGCCTGATTCTTGCGCGTCTCGCGCACCTGGTAGCGGTCGATCACCTGCTGGTTCTTGTAGGACACGACCGCGTCGCTGACGAACGGGTAGGCGAGCACGCCCAGCCCCGCCACGATCAGCACGACGATCACGAGGTCGATCACCCCGAGCGGTTTTTTTGGCTGATTGCGCATAAGTTCCTCTAGCACAAAATCGAGGCGTCGTGAACGCCCCGATCTCGGCATGACAGTTGCTTAGAAGTTCGCCCGACGCTTGTTATACGCCACGCCACCCAGCACGAGCAGGGCCGCGCCGAGGACAACGAAGGCAACGATCCCGGCCCCACCGGTGTGTGGCAGGATGCCTTCTGGCGTATCGGTGACTGGGATCACCACGTCTGCGCCCTTGGCGGCGTGGTTCTCGACCGTCGTCGCGTCCTTACCGTTGATCTGCGCGTCCTTGTTGTAGCCTTCAGGCGCCGTGACCTCTTCGACCGTATAGGAGACGCCAGACTTCTGGGTCAGACCGTGAAGTGCGCCGTTGACGGTCGATTCCGTGTACGCGGTGAACCCGAACAGCCCGTCTGCGCCGGTCTTGAAGGTGGTGGCGTCTGCTTGGGCGACCCATTCAACGTCCTGTAGGGTCGTCTGATCGTTGGCATTCGCGACCTTCGCGTAGAGCTTGCCGTCCGCACCCGTGCGGGTGATGTAGAACTCAGCATCGGCCAGTGTGGTCTTGGTCGCGTTCGCGTCGACCTTCTTGAACTTCAGCGACAGCTTGGCGTTCTCGTCGAACAAGTTCTTCGGGAAAACTTTGACGTCTTGTTGGCCATCACCGTATGGCAGAGACACGACAAAGTCTTTGTCTGCCTGGTAACCTTCCGGCGTCTTCGTTTCGGCAAAAACGTAGACCGATGGCTGCCCGTCGGTGTACTGGGGCAGGTCCGCAAAGGTTGCCTGACCGTTCGCGTCGGTAGTCTGCGGATCAGCTGCAAGCTTTGCCCCGTCACGCAGCTGACTCGCGGCCGCGTTGATCGTTGTCGACAGCGTGTCTTGGTCCTGGCCGGTCAACCCATTGTCCTTCACGTACTGCCAGTACGCGGTCGTCACGTTGTAGACCGTGAACTCGGCCCCGGCCAACTTCGGGGCGTTGCCATCATGCGCCTGTCCCGGTTCGTCCAGCCCGACTTCGTTCGAGGCGGCCTCGTCTTCGTCACTCTTGAACCCGTACTTCGTCACGATGACGTTCTGCGTGCCCGTCGTGTCAGCCTGAACGGTGTTCGCGCTCAGCGCCAGTGGCAGTGCCAAGATCGCGGCCCCGACCAGCGTCAGCGCCTTCTTCAAAAATGTCTTGTTCATTAGCTTTCTCCCTTATTCCCCTAGTTTGCTTGTTTGGTTTTGACTCTGATCACCGTCAGCAGCGCGATCAGGATAATGCCCAGTAGTGAGAGCCACGCGGCCCACTCGCCGCCGGTCTGCGGCAGGTGGCCCCAGATGTTCGGCCGCCTTGGCGTCGCCGGTGCGTGCACGTTGACCACGACATACGGCGTGGTCTGGCCGCGCGTGTATTCCCCGGCGACCACCGCGAACGGGATCGCCTGGCGACTGCGCAGGTAATGCGCCGGAGGCTGCACTTCGACCAGCTGGTAAGCGCCGGCCTTCAAGCCCGCGACGGCGAACCGCCCTTGCGCGTCCGAGCGAAGCGTGTACAGACCCGCTGTGTGCGTCGGATTCCCACTCCGGCGCCACTGCCAACCATCGGTGCCGCGCACCAGGTAGGCCCCCGCCGCATTGCGCACGGCGAAGGTCGCCCCAGTCAGCGTGGTCGCGTGGTGCTTGGCGTCGACCTTCACGAACCGCTTGCCACCGGTGAGCACCACTGCGGTGTCCGTCTGCGGGGCGGCGGTGCCCGGGTAGAGCGTCGTTCGGTTGACCAGCGGCGCGTCCGGCGCAGCGCCAGCGTCGATCTGCATCCGGTACGTGATCGTGAGCGTCTGGTTCGCGTACGCGATCAGCTTAGCCGGATCGAAGGTCAGCGTGAAGCGGTGTACATCCGGCAACGTCGTCTGGTAGGCGCCTGTCAGCGCGTGCCCGCCGATCGCCACGTGCAGCTGGCCGCGGCGCGCCAGCCGGGCATCTGCGGTGTCCGTGACCACGAAGCGGGTCAGCGCACCGATATTGGCCGGCACCTTGACCTGGATCTGGTACGGGATCGCCTCGCCGTAGCTAAAGCTCGTCTGGCCGTTGGTGATCGTCTTATCGATCGTCGCGTAGCCGGCCGTCATCCGATTTTTCGGAAAAAGGTCCAACCGTGACTGCACCTTGCCGCTTGCCGGCCCCGGTAGCACGACCACCAGATCCTGGCTAGCCGTGATCCCTGCCGGTGCACCGGTCTCCTTGAACAGGTAGACCGCGTAGTGCTTGCCGTGGTGTAGCGGCAAGGCGGCAAAGTCCGCTTCACCGGCCCCAGCGGTGACCGCCCGGGCGACCGGCGCGGTGCGCGGCTGGGCCGTATCTGCCGCCAGTTTGGCCTGCGCCGCGGCGACATCATGCGCCGGGTCGGCGGCCACCGCCGCCCAGAACGCCGCGGAGACGTCGTAGGCGGTGAACGTGACCCCGTTCAGCGGCTGGCCGACCTCACCGAAGTTCGGTTCGGCCTGCCCGTCGTTGCGTTGCTGCGCCGGCATCTCGCCGTCGAACAGCAGCTTGTGCAAGACGACTTCGACCGTCTTCGTGCTGCGCGCCTGGACCGGCTGCGCCTGAGCGAGCCCGACGACCAGCGCGAGCAGGCCGAGCAGGCCGCCGAGTAACTTCATCAGTCGCTTCGTCATGCGCGCACCTCCCGTCTGCGGCGCCAGCCCAGCCCGGCCAAGCCGACCGCCAGCCCGAGCAGCGCGAGCGCCGTTGGTAGCGTCGCCCGCGAGCCGGGACCGCCGGTGTGCGGCAGGACCGTCTGCGGCTGGTCGGTGACGGTCAGGGTCAGGGTGCGCTTCTCCGCGTCATACGTATAGGTGTAATCGGTCGTCGCATTGATTCCCTTGCCGGCCTGATCGACCAGCGTGACGGTCGGCACTGTGCCGGCGTCGTTCACGGTGATCTTGGCGCGCGTCTTGTTGCGCTGGTAGCCAGCCGGCGCCTGCGTTTCCTTGACCGTGTATGTCTGCTTGGCGCGCAGCGTCGTGGTGAACGGCGTTGCCGCCAGTGTCGTCTTGACCGTCTCATCTGCATCAGGCCCGGTCAGGGCAAACTCGGCATCCGTCAATCGGTGGCCTTGCGGGTCTGTCTTGATGACCTGCAGGTGGAGCACCGGTTCAGGCGTGTGCGTGTTCGTGATCTCGGTCATGGTGCCACCGGCCTCATCTGGGGTCGTCGCGTACGTCGCGGTGTAGCCGGCGACCGTGGATTCGCGCACGGTGTACGTGATCAAGCGCCCCGTGGCGTCGTACTTCGCAAGCCCCCCGAAGGTCGCCTGCCACCCGTTGCCCGAATTCAGCTGCACAGTGTCGCTCGGCGTTCCGTTGGCCAACAAGGCCACCGTCACCTGCGCCGGCCGCAGCCGGTCTTGATCGGCCGCGTCCGCCCAGGTCTTATGCACCGTGACCGCCGTCGTGCCGACCAGCGTGTTCGTGAAGTCATTTCCCGACCGCGTCGTCTGATAGCCCGGCACGCTGACCTCGTCGACCGTGTAGTGGTAGGGTTGGCCGCTGGCGTCTTCCTCCGGTAAGTTATCGAACGCGTACCGCCAGCCGGCCGCCTCATTCGTCGTCGTCTCGCGGAAGGGTTGACCATTCTGTCGCAGCCGGAAGGTCAGCGTCTCCGGCCGCGTCTCGTAGGCATCGTCGTTGTCGAGCCAGCGCTTCTGGCCGCTGACCTGGATCCCCTTCGTGTAGACGTAGATGACCGTACCGTTGAACCCTGGATCGGCCAGGGTCCCATTGGTCGGCAGGCTGAGCGCAAGCCCTGGAAAGCTGCCATCGCTCGGCTTCAAGTACGAATACGTGCCGTCGTCCGTCTGGATCGTCTCTGGGTACGTCGTCGCGTAGTCATGGTCGACGTATGGCCCGTCTGGATAAGTCGGGGTCCCGACTGCCAGTTGGTTGCCCTTGGTGTCCACGTACTTCACGTCGACCGTCGCCGCCTGCTTGAAGTCAAAGCTGGTGATCTTGAACTGTTGCAGGTTCTTGGCGCTCCCCGTGGAGGCGCTGACGATCATCGCCATCGCCGGGTCAACGTGGTCGATCTGCTTCGACCACGTCATGACATTGCCGTCGGACTCGGTGTATTTAATGGTCAGCTCCTGCTTTTTCCCCTCGTAGCTGATGACGAACGGGTGGAAGGCATTGTCCAGGTCCTCAGGCTTCAGCGCTTGTGCACTGCCCATATCGGTCTGTGCCCACCACCGCTGAACGTCTCGGCTTCGACGGTTGCGCTGCTGATACGGGATCTTCTGTTTGGTCGTCGTCACGAACGCCCCGAACTGTGCAAAGTCTTGGCCATTGGGATCATCATCCCAGCCGAACCCGTTAGAATCTTTGGGATCGACCTGCGCACCATCTACCCCGTTATCCGGCAACTGCTTATCATTGTGCCAGGTGTCGAGCTTGAAGCCGGTCGCGCGCTGCAGCCCACCAAGGCCCAGATTCCCGCCGGCATTCCCGATATCATCAGTGTTACCGGCGTGAAACGCAAAGCTCAGCCCGTCAGCGCCCCCTTCACTCGAGGTCCGGTCGCCGAGGTTGACCTCACCGGTCAGCGTGAAGCTCGTGCCCATATCGATCTTTGTCTTGAGCGAGAACTCCCCGATCTGATCGTTACGGTCAGGCGTCAAGGTCACGATCCCACTCACCGGATCGTAGCGTGCATCGCCGTTAAGCGCGAAAAACTCCCGAAAATTATCCTTATCTACATGCGTCATATCACTCGTGCCTGCAGCGGTCGGTCGGGCCGGTGCACCGAAAACTTGTAGGAATGGCACAAGGATGATCGTCAGCATCAACCAAGCCTGCAGCCGGTGTTGCCGGCGCTGGCGGCGACGATTCTGGCGCGTCTGCCCGTGGTCGTGATGCCCCAGTCTCTCGATCATGCTTACCCCCTTTATACAAAGAGCGCTTCCCAAATAACTTGGGAAGCGCTCAATCGATTGTAAGGGTCACTGGCGTCGGCACACAAAAAGACTACGCAAAGGGTACACGAATACAGCAAAACCTTACACTCTCCAAAAAGTCCTCCCCCGAAGACTTTAAACAACGTTGATAATATAGCATTCGATTTCTTTGTATACAACTCCAATAAATAATTGTGAAATCAAGCTACCGTTCTGCCCACCATTAATAGTTTTACCCGTACTTCATAAATAAACCGTTATCATAAACCTGGAATAAAGAACAGGCTCAGCGTGTCAAGACTAGTCCCTTACCAATAAATAACAAATGATCACCGAATCGCATAACCAGACGCCGGTTTATTCGCCCTTGCGCGATTAATTCGTCACCGAGATAAGTTACACCAGTCGAAAAATGATTTTTGTATTTGTGAGAACAAATCCAAAAACACCCTACATTTTGTGACATTTTTTATAAATAAAACAACTAATTCACAAATCGTTCCACGCAAAAAGGGGCCTGACACACGTCAGCCCCTTTGAGCCAGCCCCTTATCGCCAGATCACCCAGCGCCCTTCTTCATCACGCACCGCGCGCGCCTGGGCCTTCGTCGGGTAGAAGCGCATCTTGGCTTGACGCAGCTTCTTCTTACCCACACGCACCGCCCACGGCCGCACTGGCGTCAGCTCCTTGAGCGTGTACACACCGCCCGGCAGGTGATCGATGAACCCCTGACCGTCCGCGTCTGTCGTCATCTCAAGCATCTGGCCACGCCGGTACAGTGGCTGACCGTTCTTCTTGCACAGCCGGTAGCGCACGCCAGCGAGCGGTCGCCCTGTCTCGTCGACGCGGTAGAACAGCAGGTTGAACACGTGCCGCCGCAGCAACAAGGTGTGGATCCGCTTGCCCATCGCAAGCACCAGCAGTCCCAGCGCGCCGAGCGCCGCCGCGAAGATCGCCAACTGCTGCCAGCGCTCGCTGCTTTGGGCTTGGGCGACGGACTTGGCGACCTTGGCCGTGTACGGCACCCGCTTGCCCGTGATTAGCAGCCGGTGGCTGTTGACCATGTACGGGGTGCACGTCAGCAATGTTGCGAGGTCGCGCCCCGGCTCGATCTTCAGGATGCTGGTGTCCTCGGGCTTGACGACCTGGATGCGGAAGACCTTGTAGGCCAGGGGCTTCTTGAACACCTTGAGGACGAACACGTCCCCTTTTTGGACCCGGTTGAGGTCGGAGAACAGCCGGCGGTCGACCAGCCCGCGGTGCCCGGCGATCACGGTATGCGTGTTCGCCCCGCCGACAGGCATCGACGTTCCCGGGACGACGGCGGCCCCGACTTCCAGGGTCTGCTCGCTCAACGTCTGGAACAACGGCACAGTCAGCTTCAGCTTGGGCACCGTAACGGTCCCGAGCATGTCCTTGTTCAAGTCGGCCTTCTGTTGCTTCGCCATCCCCGTGAACGGATCGGCGTTCGCGTTCAGGCCCTCTCGCTTGAGCCGCCGGTTCTCCGCCGCCATCGCCGCCATGCGCTTGGCGCCGCTGGCCCGGTTCGCCTGCTCGACCTTGGTGAGCTGATAATTATCGATCATGTCGTTCAGCGCCCCGACGTAGAACGGGTACAGTGCGACGGCGGCCCCGAAGATCAGGAATAGGAACGCGATGATCTGGGTCACAAGGTGCGCACGCGGGCGCGGGTGGCGCTTCGCCATATCGATCCCTGCTTTCTTATGATGATGCGAAAAGGCGCCGCCTAAGCAGCGCCGATCCGCGGTTCACGTCAATGGCGATCAGACTTCTTCGCGCCGGCTCCCCTTCTTCAGGAAGAAGAAGGCCCCAGCCATCACGGCCAGCCCGGCGAGGATCACCAGGTAGATCCCCATGCCACCGGTGTGTGGCAGGATCCCCTTCGGTGCGTTAGTGATCTCGTTGACCTGAGTCTCCTCGTAACTCTCAGCGTTGACGGTGAAGTCGTGGCTGGCGTTAGACACCGCGTAGCCCTTCGGCGCTGCGAGCTCGACCGTCTTGTATTCCCCGTACTTCAGGCCGGTGAACGCGAAGGCCCCGTTGGCGTCAGAGACAGCCACAACGGCATGCGCCGCATCGGCACCGAGCTGCTTCGTTAATTCAGTCAGTGCGGCGGCCTGCTTATCAGCCCCCGTCTGGCCCTCGATGGCGGCGCTCAGCGCCTGCACGTCGAGCTTAGTGGCATCGATGTACTTGTAGACAGCCTTGCCCGCGTCATCTTGGGTGATCGTGACGATCTGTCCCTGGCTGTTTTCCAGCACGAAGACGGCGTTTGCCAGCTTCGTCTTATCGTTGGCGTCATCCTTGATAAACTTCGCCCCACCGACTTCGAGCGGGGTCGTCCCGGTCTCGGTGTGGGGGTTGTGGCTGTAATCCGTCGTCACCTTGTTGTTGAGCTCGGTGACGGCCGCGGTCGTGACCTGCGCCTGATAGGTGATGGTCAGTGTCTGGCCCGCGTATTTGGCCAGTTTGGTGATATCCCCGGTCAGCTGGAACCCAGCCCCGGTGCTGTCGGTCGAAGCCGTCGCCGCTGGGGTGAACGCGTCGACTTCAGTGCCATCCGGTGCGGTCACCTTGACCGTGTCCAGCAGGTCGTCCAAGCCCTTGCTTGGGGTATCGATCACGTTGTAGTGGTCACGCGTCGCGATATCGAACGGAATGGTCTCGGTGATCGTGTAGCCGACCTTATCGCCCAGCCCGGCACTGGCGTCGGTCGGCGTGGTCAGATCCTTGGTCGTGGTCTTCTTGTCGTAGTTCTTCGGGTAGAGGTAGACTGTGTTCCCGGTCTTGCTCGTCGCCAGTGGCATCGATAAGATCAGCGGTGCCGCGGCTTGAACGATCGATGCGTCGTTGTCGATGGTACCGTCTTTGATCTCGGGATCGGCGTACTTGGTCTCAAGGATCAGGTAGGTCTTGTAGTCCCCGTTGGCATCGACAGTCGGCAGGCCGAAGCTGGCCTGACCGGCCACGTTGGTGACATGCGCGGTGACCGCCTTAGCCCCGTCCGGCGCTGTTGTCGCCGTCTTCAAGGCCTCTTGATCGACTTTGATCCCTGTGATGTCATAGGCGGTGAATTCGACCCCGGCCAGCTTCTGGCCGCCCATCAGATCCGCGTCGCTCAGCTCAGTCCCATCACCGGCCGCGATCTTATCGATCGTGTCTTCCTGTTTGCCGTCTGGAAAGACCAGCTTGGTCAGGACCACGGTCTGGGTCTTGCTCGGATCGGTCGCGGGCGCATCCGCCGCGTTAACGGCCTGAAGCCCGGTGAATGCCTGCAATGCCAGTGGTAGCACTAAGAGTGCCCCGGCGAGAATATGTTTCAGCTTACTTTTCATTAATTTCACGCTCCCCAATGTCGTGTATTTTTTTGCCAATACTCAGTGATAGCCCGATCAGTGCGAGGCCTAGCAGCGCCAGGCTCGTCTTGACCTCCCCCGTCTGGGGCAGATGCCGCAGCAGGCGGGTCAATGGGTTGCCCGGCGTCCCCGGGGTGATCCCCCCAGGCGTCTTGGGCTGATCGGGTGTGTGCGGGTTGTAGACCCGCAGCGCGGTGCGCTTGGCCTCTCGCGCCTGGACCTGGTCGGCCAGCAGTGGCCGCAACGCCGCCCCGTTCAGGGTGATCGCCGCATCCGTGTCCGCTTGAGGCACTTGCAACGCGATCTGGCGCGCTTGGCGGGTCAGCTGGTAGCCAGCCGGCGCCTTCAGCTCGGTGATCACGTAACGCCCGACGGCCAGCGGCACGTCCTTGAGCAGGACGAGGCCGTCAGCGGCGGAGGTCAGCTTTAGGACCTGCGGATCGGCCAGCGGGTGGACCGTCGTGCGCCACGCGCCGCTGGTCGTCAGGTACGCGGGCCCGCGGCGAAGTGCGAAGGTCGCCCCAGCGAGTGGCGCGGTGACCCGCCCATCGCGCCCATACTTGTAGAAGTACACGGCGCGCTGCGTCCGGACCGCCTTGGTCGCCAGCGTGATCCCGGCGGCCTGGTCCGCCTGCGGCAGGCTAAAGACGATCGGCATCGATTTTTCGTTGACGGCCAGCGCGTTGACCGGGTCGTGACCCGGTGTGGTCTGGACGACGAGAAAGGCGTTGCCCCACGCACCGTCCACGCAGAAGCGCGCCTGCCCGGTCGTGTCGGTCTCGACGTGTGCCACGGCGCGCAAGTGGTGCGCGGCGATGAAGGCCGCGATGGCCTGGTCGTCGTCTTGCCCCAACTGCTTGGCCAAGGTGTCGATCGCCGTGCCTTGGGCTGCCCGCTGGTGATAATACGCGGTCAGGTCGTACACGGTGAAGTCGGCGTATGCGCCAGGGCTGCCAGGGTGGCCGCGGGCCTGCTGGTCGTGGACCTCGTGTTGCAAGGTGACGGTGACCGCACTCGCCGCCGTCACCGCCGGCGGGGTCACCGCCCAGGCCAGCAGCGCTCCGAGGAGCACGGTGAACCATGTGATCAGTTTTTTCATCATGCGTCCTCCTTTCGGCGTTGCACGCCTGCCCAGCCGAACAGGCCAACGGCGATCAGACCGGCCAGACTGCTGATCAGCAGTGCTTGCAGCGGCCCGGTGCCGCCGGTCGCCGGCAGCACGCCCAGCGCCCGGTCGCGCACGGTCAGGCTCAGCGTGGTCGCGTCATCGCTGACGTGCGCCACCGTATTGGTCGGCGTCATGTCCCCGTCACGTGCCTGAACGGCGATCGTTCCCGCCCGGATCGTCACGGTCACTTGCCCCGTCAACCGCTGGTAGCCCGTCGGTGCGTGCGTCTCGGTCAAGGTATAGGTGCCGTTGTTCTTCAGGTCCTTGAAGGTCAGCTGACCCGCCGCATCCGCGGTCTGGGTCACCTGCTGGCGGTCGGCCTGATCTGTCAGCGTGAAGGTCGCGCCGCGTAGCGCCTGGCCCGAATCGGCGTCGACTTTGTCAACGTGCAGCTGGTACTTCGGCAAGTCCTGCCGTGAGTACGTCACTGCAGTCGGCAGGTGCAGGTAGTGTTCCCAGTACTCATATAGCTTCGAGCTGGTCAGCTGGCCGCTGACCTTGCGGGCATAGAAGTGCTCGGGCGTCCGCATGTTGAAGTGGACCGCCAAGTTGGACTGACTGTTCCCCCGCTCCATGTAGAAGATCTTGATGTTATGCGTGCCAGGCTTCATCAGCGCCGCACTCAACTGCGTCGTCGTGACCTGCCGCCGATGTCCCGCGTCCATCGCCGCCTTGTTGCCAGCGGTCACGGTCCCGGTGGTAAAATCGATGCTTCCTTCGGCCGCGTCGTGGATCCCTCCGAGGTCAAGTGCCAGCTGGCCATCGATGAATAGCCAGAAGTCATCATCCCCGCTGAAGGTGAAGATCATCGGCGTCTTACTGCCGTCGCGATTCTGGATCCGCCCACCTTCGGGCATCAGGTAGTCGAAGTTCATGCTCAAGCCGAACCAGTGGTCATTGCCCCCGTTGACCGACTGGACTTGGTCGAAGGGGAAAAACTGCCCCTGGTTGCGCCGGTCCGTCTCGAACCGGTACTCGTCATTCAAGCGCTTGGTGCCCGTCGCACTGTCGAAGGAATACGTGCCGTCCTGGTAGTCGAACAGATCATGGTCATCAGACGCATCATCTGTGCTCCCGTAGAACTTGATTCCTTGGGTCTGCCCCTCGACCGGCGCAAACAGGTACTGCAGCGAACTGCCGTCTTGGGCCAAGACCGGATACCCCGCGTCGTCCAGCTGCGGCTGGACGATGCCCTGACGCGGCCCGTTGCCAGCCCCCGTCCAGGTATTGAGCCCAGTCCGGTCACCGTTCCACTGCCCCTTATCGAACTTCAGCGTATGGCCGGCGTTAATGCCCCCGTCTTCCACGTTCTCCCGGTCGCCAGCCCGATCGCCGGTCCAGTAATCGGCCATGTGGACCGCGACGGCTGATTGTCCGGGGTTATCGACCGTGTAGATCGCCCGGTCGTCGGTGTCGACCCCGGCCAGATCACTGGTGCTGATCAGCTGGTACCACTCACCATTGACCTGAAACAACGGGTTCGCGCCGCTATCACCGTCGATCGCCTCGACTTGCTGCGCCAGCGCCGCTTGATCGGTCAGGTAGGTCTCACGGTCGGGATCCGTCGCCGCGGCGACGATCTGAAACGTTGCCGGGTCGTCGATGTCCCGATAAGGCGGCTCGTTGGCGACCTGGACCAGCAACCAGACGCCGGTGGTCTGGTCTTTTTCCGCCTTATAGGTCTTGCCTTCATACTTGTAGATGTCCGTCGCATTTGCCACCGGTTGCAGGTAGGGATGCCGCGGGTCGGTCGGATTGTTAAAGTCGAGCAACTCGACGACGTTCGTCGGCTGCGAGAGCACTCCTGCCGGCAGCGGGGTCTCGCTCACCTTGCGCACGTACCCGGTCGGCGTGCTGCCTTCTGCCGGCATCGCCAGCTGTCCGTCGTAAAGGTAATCGGTCTTGACAGCATCCGCCGGTTGGTCGTTCCAGGTCAGCCGAGCAGCTAACCCCTTAGGCAGCGTCTGCGCCTGCTCCCCGTCGATGAGAGCTTGCTGCGCGGCGCTGCTCAGCGGCTGATCCGTCTTCAAGCGCCCGCTTTGACGCGCCAGGGCGATCTCCGCTTGTTGCGCGTCTGTCGCCGCCTGGTATCGCGTGCCGTCGAACACGTAGGGCTGCCCGTCGGTGCCCTGAATATAGCTGACCTGGTCAGTGTCCGTCGCCCCGGCGCGAGCCGAGCCCGGTGCCACGAGCGCACACAACACCGCTAATCCCAAGGTCACGCCAATGACCCCCACACGCAACCGCTGCGCATGGGGGCCTCGCCGTCTTGATCTACGCCACCATCGGCCATCGATCATCGTCAGTCCCCCAAACTTGGCGTCGCCCGATCCCCCGACCGGACGCGCCGCTTACACCTGTCGTCTTGGCTGCGCGGGCACCACTCCCATAATCCCCGCGCCGATGCGGTCGCGTCGCGATGTCGGGCCACTCCCATAACCCGATATCGGTTCGCGTTCACTCAAGACTTTTATTCACATCATTTGTTCAAAAAAGTATATATATGTTACGTCGAATGATAATATCACTTACTCATTTTTAATTCAAATTTCTTTCGTGTTTTGCGTACGCCGGCGCTGTGCTGCTGCCAGGCCGAACAGGCCGAGTGCGATCGCCACCGCGGCGCTGCTGAGCACCACTGGGCCCCGTATCCCGGTCCCGCCAGTTGCCGGCAGTTCGCCGGTCGGCGGATCATCGATGGTCAGGGTCAACGCGCTGCCCTTGACGGCCACCGTCACGTTCCCGCGAAAGTCGCCGGTCAGGGTAACTTGCGTGCCTTGGATCGTCGCGCTGCCTGTCAAGGCGGCGTGGCCAGCCGGCGCCTGGGTCTCCGTCAGCACGTAGCGCGTCGTCGGGCTCAGGTCGGTGGCCACCTGACCGTCTGCGGCGGTCGTCAGGTCACTGGCCGCCGCAGCCTGGGGCGTCAGGGTGAAGGTCGCCCCTCGAAGCGTCGCGTGCGTCTGCTTGTCGCGCTTGATCAACGTGAGCGACAGGGTACGCCGGTCAACTTTGACCCAGTGCAACAGCTGCGGCCGCGCCGCGTCGACATAGAGCCCGTCGACCGGTCGGCCCGAAGCCATCGGCGCCTGCGTGCCCAGCGCCTGACCGTCGCGGGCCAACCACTGGCCCTTAGCCGTCAGTGTGACCCACTGCGGCGCGTCATCGAGTTGGTAGTCAGTCGGCGGCGTCGCCTCACGCAGCCGGTAGTGACCCGGCGCCAATGCCGCGACTTGCGCCGGCGTCAGGGTCTGAGTCGCCCCGGTCGGCTGCCAATCCGCGTCGCAGGTCGTCACGTTGAACGTGACCCCGCTTGCGGCGGTCAGCTCAGCGCCAGTGTCCGCGTCATACTTCGCGACCGTCACCCCGTACTGGGTATTCGTGACCGTCGCCGCCGTCTGCGTGGCCTGGTAGGTCAGCGCCGGCTGACCGGCCACGGTCGCAGCGGTCTCACGCACAGTGTAGGTCAGGGGGGCACCGGTCGCCGCGTCGACCGCGGGCAGCGCGGTGAAGGTAGTCGTCCACGCTTCAGGGTCGTTCAACGCCCCGCTCAGCGTGCGCGTTGCGACCACGGTGTCGGTCCCACTCGCCGTGTCTTGCTGGTGCAAGGCCAGCGTCGCCGTTCCTTCTGCAGTGGCGACATCGACCAATGGTTGCCAGACCTTGGCCGCAGTCACGGTGGTCGTCGGCAGCGCATGATCGACAACGGTGATGTCGTTATCTCCGGAGTACGCCTTGAAGTTCAGGTCCCAGCGCTTGTTATCGCTGTTCGTGATCTTGACGGTCCGGCCGATGATCGAGCCGTAGACATGCGCGCTTTCAATGTCAAGGTTGGCCGCCGGGGCGAGGATCGTCCCGTAGAAGGTGTCGTTGGCGATCGGAATGGTGGTGCCGGTCGGATAATGATAAAAATTCCAGAGGATCTTCGCCTTCGCGTAGTCGCTCGTGTCAGCCGCCGACAGCCCGTCGAACGTGATGTTACCAGCGTTGCCGAGTGCCGTCACGGCGCTAGGGTCGAAGCCGGTAAAATCGACATCGACGATCAGCGGCGCGGCGGCGGGATCATCGAAGTCGAACCCGGTGAAGTTGATCTTGCTTCTGGCCTCATCCCCGTAGCCGTAGAGTTGCTGCCAGGATAGTCGCACGTACACCGCGTCCGGCGTCTGCCCCGTCGTCACCCGCTGAGGGGTGGCGTCTTGCACGTAGCCGCTAGGCGCCTCGGTCTCGACGAAGTAATAGGTCCCGGCCTGGGCGACGGACAGGTCGATCCGACCGGCCGCGTCGGTGGTGAACGCATTAGTCTGCGGGTGGTGATCCGTTGCATCGTACAGCTCGTCAGTGGCGACCGCCGTCGACTGATCCGCGGCGACCAGCTTGAATGTCGCCCCTGCCAGCGGCTCACCGGCGTCGTTGACCTTCGTCAGCCGCAGTGGGTAGCGCACGCTCGCCGTGCGCAGGGCCCGCACGTTGATCGTCAGGTCGTTGTCGGTGGTCTTCTCGACCGTCTGGCCCTTGCCCGCAAACAGCGCAGACACCTGTGCCAGCTTGGCGTACTCCGCATCAAAATCAATGTATTGGACCCCCGCCGCTTCCCGGTAGATCGACGTTGGGACGAGCGCCAGCTTCTGGCCAGCGAGCCCGACGGCGTTGCCGTTGTCCTCACTGGTGAACGCGGTCTCGGTCCCGGTGACAAACTTAGTGGCCAGCGCCGAGTTGAAGGCCGAGCCACTGATCTGGGTGACATCACGCAGGTAATTCAGGTCGGTATCGGCCTGGACCCCGACATCACTGCCGGCGGTGCCGAAGTCGCTGGTGCCGGTGAAGTGCTCGGCCGCGATGTTGCCTTTTTCCGACACGCCCAGGTCGACTGTCTGGCCGAAAATGTGGAACCGTTGGGCCGCCCCAAGGACGTCATACTGCGCATCCGGGTGCTCCGCGTAGTACGTCTGGGTCTGCGTCTGGATCTCACCGACCCCATCGGCGGCCGTGCGCGCGCCCGGCCAGCTGCTGAGCGCGATCACCGCCACCGCCGCGACCCGCACCAGGCGACCCGCCGTCTTCTTGATCAAGTTGATGATGGGGCCCCCTTTCCGCCGCAGACACAAAAAAATCCCAACCTCAAGCGTTGGGAAAAGACGGCGTGGTACATGGTGCCACACGGCGCACGAAGCCCGTGATCCCGCTAAAGTCTTCCCCCAAAGGCGATAACGCTCCATAATATAGCATTCACATGCGCTAGGAACAAACCGCGGTGGTCTAGACTGAAGCATCAATAAAAGCGGGGGCGAGCCATAAACGGCTGATTATTAAAACCGGGTGAGTAAAAACACCCAATCATTCGCCAACCCTGTGGTCGCGCCGATTCAATAACAACGGTCAAAACGCAACCACATTTCATAAAAATTCAATATCGTGTGAACTAAAATTTCGTTTTGTGCATTCCCGCGAAAATACTCAAAAATATATTCAAGAATCTGCGTACTCGTCACAAAAAAATCATATTTTTGTAACAATTTATAATAATAAAAACCTCGATCACTGCCACCGGTCCGCCGAGTGCAAACAAGGCGGCCAAGCAATCTGCCCGGCCGCCTGATCGGCATTGCCCAACGGACCGCAGTCACCCGTGACTACGCCTCGAGCACTTTTTCGAGGAAGCTCTGCAACCGCTCATGCTGCGGGTGCTCGAAGAGCTGCGTCGGCGTCCCCTGTTCGAGGATCTGGCCATCGCCGAAGAAGACGACCCGGTCCGCGACTTCCTTGGCGAACCCCATCTCGTGGGTCACGATCACCATGGTCATGCCGTCTGCGGCCAGCTTACGCATGACTGCGAGCACGTCGCCGACCATCTCGGGGTCAAGCGCCGAGGTCGGCTCGTCGAACAGCATGATGTCCGGGTGCATCGCCAGCGCTCGCGCAATGGCGACCCGCTGCTTTTGCCCGCCAGACAGGCTAGCCGGACGCGCGTCGACCTTGTCGGCTAGGCCGACCACGTCGAGCAGATGGCGCGCTTCTTGGTCGGCCTGCGCCTTGTCCATCAGACCCAGCTCGACCGGTGCCAGCGTCACGTTGCCCAAGACGCTGAGGTTGGGGAACAGGTTGAAGTGTTGGAACACCATCCCGATCTTCTCACGCACCTTGTCGATGTTGACATGGGGCTTGGCGATGTCGGTACCGTCGATCAGGATCTCACCGGCGGTGGTGGTTTCCAGCCCGTTCATCATGCGGAGCACCGTGCTTTTGCCCGCACCACTGGGGCCGATCAGCACGACGACTTCGTTATCTTCGACTTTCAGGTCCACGCCCTGCACGACCTCGTTGTGGCCGTAATGTTTGCGGACGTTCTTCATCTCGATCCGGGGTTGAGTCATTAGCGCACCTTCTTTTGAATGTAATTCGACAGCCACGTCAGCAGCGTGATGATCACCAGGTAGATCAAGGCGACCATCGTCCAGATCTTGAAGCCTTCCATGTTGCGGGCGATGATGATCTTCCCGGTCTGCGTCAGTTCCAGCAGCCCGAGGACCGACAGGATCGACGTGTCCTTCAGGGTGATGATGAACTGGTTGATGAAGCTCGGGATCATGATCCGGAGCCCCTGCGGCAAGATCACGCGCCTCATCGCCTTCGTCCACGGTAGCCCCAAGCTACGGGCGGCCTCCATCTGACCGCCGTCGACCGACCCGATGCCACCTTTGACGAACGCGGCGGTGTAGGCCCCTTCGTTCAGCGTCAGCGTGATGATGCCGGCAACGAAGGCCGGGATCTTCGTGTGGATCAACCCGGGGACACCGGTGTAGATGAACAGGGCGAGCACGATCATCGGCAGGCCGCGGAAGATGTAGATGAACGTTGTCGCCACGCCTTGGGCGACCTTGTTCGGCACGACGCCGAGCAGGCCGACCAGGATCCCGACCACCGTGGCACAGAGGATCCCGACCACGGTCAGCTCAAGCGTCTGGACCAGCCCGGCCCACAGGGTGGCGCGGTTGGCTTGCAGCAGGCCCCAGAAGCTCCGGTCACCTTCCTGCGTCTTCTTCGTCTTGGCCGCTTGGGACGCCTGAGAGCCGTCGCCGAGGTATTTCGCCACGATCTTGTCGTACTGACCGTTGGCGCGCAGCTTCTTGAGCCCCGCGTTGATCTTCACCAGCAGGTCCTGGCGGTGCGACTGCAGGACCGCGATGCCATAGTTGTTCGCCGCATACGGCGTCTTGTTGGTCACGCGCAGCGCCACGCCGGTCGCGATCCCGTACTGCATGACGGGAAAATCCTCGAAGCACGCCTGCGAGTTGCCCGTCGTGACGTCCTGGTAGACGTTGTTGGAATCATCGAAGGTGACCGTTGTAAAGCCGTACTTGGCCTTGTTGGCGTTGGCAAAATCCGCCGACGCCGTCCCAGTCTTGACCGCCACGCGCTTGCCGCGCAGGTCCTTGAGCCCCTTGATCGTCGCGTCGCGAGCCACCGCCATGGCGATCCCCGACTGGTAGTAGGGGTCCGACATCGCGAACTTCGCCTGACGCTCCGGCGTGATGCTCATTCCCGCCATCACCCCGTCGACCTGCCCCGCTTCCAGCGATTGGACTGCCGCGTTGAAGCCCACCGGTTTCCACTCGACCTTGAAGCCCTCGGTCGCCGCGATCGCATTCAGCAGATCGATATCGATGCCGACGTACTGGTTGTGTTTATCCGCGAACTCGAACGGCGCGAACGTCACATCCGTGCCAATGGTGTAGGTCTCGGCCGCCTGCACCTGTTCTCGGGGCATCCCCCAAGTCATGATCGCAAACAAGCCAGCTAACATCGTGGTCCAGAACCACTTCCGTTTCATACTCACACCACTTTCTGTTTTGGGATTCGTGTCAATGCACAAAGATGAGCATAGCTGGTTCCGTGACAGGTGTCGAGCAAACGTGTTAGGTAACCTAACAATGCCACGAAAAGTTAACTTGAGCCGGCGCGTGTCTGACCGAAAAGCCATCTGATAGTCATGAAACTAGTCAGGGCGGGGCTAGGCCAAGCGCTGGCTTGACGCGACTTGACCGCTGCGGTACGACTGGGCGGCGGATCACTGCGCCGCAGATCCGCACAGCGGTCCACGCAAACTTTCTCGTTGACACCTGTACACGCGCGGTGTACCATGACACTAATTTCACGAAAGGGGGCAACTTCACGATGGCTCAGGAACGGATGAACATGTGTATGGCGATGTGTCACTGGTATGCAATGCATAGCGGCTCTTTTACGCATGTTCAAACTGGTGTCCCGACCGGCGTGTAGCCCTACACCCGAAGTGAATCGGACCAAGTTGGCGGTGTGTCTAGGAGCAACTAGACACACCGCCTTTTTCGGTCCATTAAATTAAAATACGGTGAGTAATCCGTGATGAAGGACTCACCGGATACCGGCGCCGGTGCGTTAAACCCACCCCGCTTCGCTCTGGTAAACATAAGGAGGTCCATCGTTTGTTTGTTCAGTCATTAGTCAAGGAGGCCTGCCCATGGACTGGTCAGTGATCCAATCAAGCCTACCGCAGTTTGCCGCCGCGTTCTGGTTAACGCTGTGGCTCTCGGCGGTCGGCATCGCCGGCGCGCTGGTGGTCGGCATCGCGGCCAGCCTTACGCAATTCTTCCGGCTGCCGGGCCTGCACCAGCTCGCCACCGGCTACATCGATGTGGCGCGTAACACGCCACTTCTGGTCCAGCTATTTTTCATCTATTATGGTCTGCCAGGGCTGGGCATCAAGCTCAGCGCCACTGCCAGCGGCCTGATCGGCTTGGTGTTTCTCGGCGGCAGCTACATGGCCGAGGCCTTCACCAGCGGGTATAACGCGATCGGCCGCGGCCAGCTGGAATCCGGTGCGGCGCTGGGGCTGACGAACGGCCAGCTCGCGCGCTATGTGGTCATCCCCCAGGGGCTCGCCGCGGCGGTCCCGGCGCTGGCCGCGAACGTGATCTTTTTGATCAAAGAGACGTCGATCTTCACGGTCATCGCGATCCCCGAGCTGACCAACACGGCGCTGGATCTGATCGGGCTCTACTACCGCAGCAGCGAGTACCTATTCACGCTGGTCGTGGCGTACGCGATCATCCTGATCCCCCTGTCTTGGGGGCTGACGACGCTAGAAAGGCGGGTGCGTTATGGCACATTCGGGCATTAGCATTCTATTCGAAGGGCAGAACTTCCACCGGCTGCTGGCGGGCTTCGGCGTCACCTTGCGTGTTGCGGTGATCGTGCTCCTGATCGGCGGCGCGCTGGGCGTCGTCCTCGGGGCGCTACGGACGTTGAACCGCCGCTGGTTACAGGTCCTCCTGCGCGGCTACCTGGAGGTCTTCCGCATCGTGCCGACAGTCGTCCTGCTGTTCGTAGTCTACTACATCGTACCGCAAGCGTTCGGTCTGAACCTTAGCGGAGAAGCGGTGGCAATCGTCACCTTCGCCCTGTGGACCGCCGCGGAGATGTCGGACATCGTGCGCGGCGCGCTGATCGCAGTCCCCCGTCACCAGCTCGAGGCCGCGGAAGCACTGGGACTAGACCGGACCCAGCAGTTCCGCTACGTCCTGTTACCACAGGCGCTCCCGATCGCGCTGCCGGGTACGATCAACCTCGCGACGCGCATCATCAAGACCACCAGCCTGCTCCTGATGATCAGCGTGATGGACATCGTCAACGTCGGGCAGACGCTAGTCGAGGCCAACGCCCACAAGCATCCCGCCTTCGCCTTTTGGGTCTACGGCACGATGTTCGTGATGTATTACGTGCTCTGCGCGCCGCTGTCGTGGTGGGCCAAGCACACCGAGAAGAAGAGATTGGAGGTCGCCAATGGCTGACTTATTACTAGACGTGCAACACCTGAGCAAAGCCTATCAGCACAACCAGATCCTCAAGGACATCAGCTTCCAGGTGCATAAGGGGGAAGTGGTCGCCCTGCTCGGCCGGTCGGGCTCAGGCAAGAGCACGCTGATCCGCACCCTCAACGGCCTGGAGCCTTTCCAAGGCGGCACGCTGGCCTTCGCCGGCACCCCCATCGACCCCACGCCGGCGACCTGGTTAGCCCTGCGCCAACGCATCGGCATGGTGTTCCAGAGCTACGATCTGTTCCCGAACCTGACCGTGCTGGAGAACGTCTTGCTGGCGCCAGTCAAGGTGGCCAAGCGCCCGCGCGCAGACGCCGAGCCAGAAGCCCGCACGCTGCTGACCGACGTCGGACTTGCGGACTTCGCCGACCGCTACCCGCGCCAGCTCTCCGGCGGCCAGAAGCAACGCGTCGCGATCGTGCGCGCACTGGCAATGCACCCCGAGATGATGCTCTTTGACGAAGTGACCGCCAGTCTCGACCCCGAGATGGTCCGCGGCGTCCTCGACATGATGACCGCCCTCGCCCAACGCGAGATGACCATGATCGTGGTCACTCACGAGATGGGGTTCGCGCGACAGGTCGCCGATCGCGTCTTGTTCCTCGATGACGGGGTGATCACCGTGGACACGCCCGCCGAAGCCTTTTTCACCGCCCCACCGACCGACTCAGCCAAGGCGTTCTTGGCCAGCATGAATTACTAAGGAGACTTATTGATGAAAAAAATGACTCGATTGCTCAGCACCCTCGCCGTCACGGCCACTGCGCTCTTGGCTCTGGCTGGCTGCGGCCAAAACCAGTCCAGTAACGCCGACACCGTCGCTCAGATCAAAAAGGCGGGCGAGATCAAGATCGCGGTCTTCGGTGACTTACAACCCTACGGCTGGATCGACCAGTCTGGTAAGCGCGTCGGCTACGACCTGACCCTCGCCCGCAAGCTCGCCAAGGACCTCGGGGTCAAAGCCAAGTTCGTTCAGGTCAACGCCGACGGCCGCGTCGACGCGCTCAAGGCAGGCAAAGTCGACCTCGTGCTCGCCAACTTCACCGTCACCCCGGACCGCAAGGAGGTCGTCGACTTCGCCAAACCGTATATGCAAGTGTCCGTCGGCGTCGTGTCCAAGAAGACCGCCCCGGTCACCAAGGTCAGCCAGCTGGCTGGCAAGGACGTGATCGTCACCAAGGGCACCACCGCCGAGCAGTACTTCACGGAGAAGCAAAAAGCCGTGACGCTTCAGAAGTACGACTCCAAGACCCAGCAGTTCAACGCGCTGAAGAACGACCGGGCCGCCGCCCTCGCCGATGACAACTCCTACCTCTACGCCTGGGTCAAGAACAACCCGACCTACACCGTCGGCATCAAGACGCTCGGGCCAAGCTCCTACATCGCGCCGGCGGTCAAGAAGGGCAACAAGGCGCTTCTGAAGTGGGTCAACCAGGAGATCACCAAGCTCAACGGCAACGGCTTCTTCAAGACCGACTACGAGCAGACCCTGGCCCCGTACTTTGGCCGCGACATCCAGCCAGAAGACATCATCATCACCAAGTAATTGATCCGCATGCGTTACCCAAAAGCCGCATGCCTCACCCAGACCCGTCTCGACGGGTCTGGGTTTTTATTACCCGGGCAATCGGACGCAAAAAAGCCGCGGCCATGGCCGCGGCAGCACAGTTCACTGGTGCTATTGGAACGGCGCGATAACGCCGGTCGCGTAGACGAGGTACGCCTCGCTCCCCCCGTCCACGCTCACGGTGAAGGTGATCGGAGCCGAGACCCCGGCTGTGCCATGGACCGCCACCCACTGCTTGTTGCCGTACTTGCTGGCGACCAGCTTGATCGCCTGGTCGGCGTTGTGGACCGGCTCAAAGTCAAGCGGCATGTTGTGATTCTGCTGTTCCTGCTGCGTGATGGTGGCGCGCGACTGGGCCAGGCCCTTCGGCTTAGCCGGGGTCGTGCTGGCCGCGATGCGGGTGAAGCCGTCGCGGATCGCCGTGTTTTGCGTCGGCCCCGCGTTAGGTTGTCCATCCCGACTCTGATCGGCCAACACCACCGGCTGCCCGTTATGGAAGCCGAAGAAATACGTGATGCGGCCTGGCAGCGGCGGTTCCGTCTGATCGTAGTTATAGATCGCCACGATGTTATACGCGTTCGACCCCTTGCCGTCCGTGCTCATCCCGATCTGCCCGGACTGACCCGAGACAAGCTGCTGGGCCAGCCCCGTCGGATACGTCACCCCCGTTGAGACCTCTAGCGGGTGCTGCCCGTCGTACCGGGCATAGACCTGCCCCATCGTCGGCGCCCACTGCGTGATGAACTGGGCGAGCTGTTCGTCTTTGCTCTGATCCCATAACGTCGTCTGCTTGCGGGGCGCGGCCTGACTCGCACTGGTCGCCTTGCTGCTGGCGGATCGCTTGCTGCTTGTCGTTGACTTGGTGCGAGCCGACTGCTTCGTCGTCGCGCCACTCGACTTGGTCGCGTCCTCCGACGCACGCTGCCCGCAACCGCTCAGCAGCGTCACCCCGATCACCAGCGCCGCCGCCAGTTGTCCATACTTTATCATCCCGATTCCTCCTTGTGTGTGCTTCCCCCGCCAAGAATTATAACTTGATCTAATTCTGAAGTATACAGGCAAGCAATCGCTGCGCACCGGTGTATCCCGATCGCACCAGCCACGCCGGCGCCCAATGCCATGCGACGCAACACCAAAAAAGCCACAAAGCGGTTCTTCATGGCTAGTCTCTGTTCTGATCAGCTCGTTCACGCGTCCGCGTTACCGCTGGCCATGCGGCAGCATGCGCCGCACGCTCATCGACTGATGATGTTCCCCACCGTTGACTTAGAGATGTTCAGCAAGCGCGCGATCTGGCGGTAAGACATCCCCTGCTGACGCAACGTGATCACCTGCTTTTGCACCGCGATCGGCAAGCCCCGGTGCGACACCGCGGTGCCGTCAGATTCGACAGGCACCGGTCGCAGCTCGCAGGCATACCCAGAAGATTGATGCGCCACGCGCTCCGCTTCAACCTGACTGAAGGTCACCCAGGTGCGCTTAAGGTCACCGGTCCACGCTGGCAACAGCAATAGGTTGTCGTCCTCTAAGAATTCGCCTTGTGCGTTCATTACGATGTAGCGCGTCGCCATCGCCATGGTGATCCCTCCCTTACATTAGGCCGCAGGCACAGCCAGTCAGTCGCTCACCTCCTATTGTAGCGCATTCAGCGCTGGGGTTCACCGGCAAGTGATCGCCTTAGTCCAATCAAAAAACCTTCCCGTGTCAACACAGGAAGGCTCATTCACTTATAGACCTTAATCGCTCAATGTGTGTCGCTTACGGGCTACCGCGCCAAGAAGTGCGATCAGCCCTGCCCCTAATGCCATCAGCGTGACGTTCACAACTGCACCCGTCTGCGGCAGCGCCTTGCGCTGATCGATCGCACCGTGGCGCTTAGTGACCTGTTGCTTAGGCTTCACAGTCGGCTGTTGGTGACCCGCCGGTTTTGGCTTAGGTTGCTTTTTATCGCCGTCGGCTTGCGCTTGTGCACGCGCGGTCGCACCCGCCTTGTACCCATCGACATAGCCTGCGCGGTAGCGCGCCGACTGATCCTCGAGTGCGGCAGTGCGGTCAGGCGCACCGGCGAGGCCATCTTGCTGCCCCGCCTTGTACCCAGCCTGATAATCTGCCTTAGCCTGCGCCGCCGCAAGTGCGTCCTTCGCCGCAGCGATCGCCGCGTTGAGCGCCGCCGTCGCCGCGTTGACATCGGCTACAGACGCCCACGCCGTGTCAAGCACCGCTTGTCCCTGCCTGATCGCAGCCTGCAAAGCGGTCGGTTCCGCAACCTGGGAGACCAACGCTTGGGCCGCCGTCAGCGCTTGCTGCAACGCCTCTATGTCGCCAAGCGGATTGGCGATCTCCTTGAGTGCGTCAAAGCTTGGGTCCAGCGATGTCGCATAGTCATCAGACATGAACGCGCTGTAGACCTCAAAGACGTTCTGAGCGGCATCGATCGCCGCGTTAGTCTGCTTAATCGTGTCCTCGGACCAGCCTGATCGCGCACCCACACGCTCGACATGCTGACGGGCCGCCGCCTGTACTTGCGCGAGTGTATACCCCTTGATCTCGGCGATAGCGGTCTTAGTCCACCGGTACGTCGTTGGCATCACGTGATTAAGGTCTTCTTGGCTGTACGTTCGCCCGTCACGATCGACCGCGTACATGAACATCCCGCCGAGGTCACTGCCTGCAATGAACTCAGCTTCTTGGTGTGTATGGCTCCCCGTAAAATCGGCCGGATTAGTATCATACCAGCGGTTGTGATCGCCTTCTTCCGGGAAGGTCAACCCCGCCAGGAAGTGCCGCGTGTCAAACCCGACCGCCGCATAATCTTTCGCCGCGGCAACAGTCCGGCTCGTCGTACTACCGTATTGCTGATACCCAACGTAACTGAAAGCCGACACAACATTTTTGAACGGCACCATGTTGGACCCGTTGGAATCATAGATGAATAGCGTCCCGTTGTTCGCCTTCGGGCCGATATATTGAGATAAGGCGTTGATCAAGCGATCCGACAGTTGGGCCGTCGCAGTCGAGGGATACTCTTCCATGTCAATATCCAACCCGTCGAGTCCATACTGACCCGAGAGCGTTTCGACCTCTTGCTTGGCCCACGCGTCGATGGCCGCCTGCTCCTGTGCCGCGGTGTACTGACTGGTGTCCCCTAACCCCGCATAGTACTGGCGCCAATCACTCAGCATGCCACCATATCCCAGTGCGCGGACGAGCTTAACGCCGCGCTTATGCAGTTCTGGTGCATAGGTCGTCTTGAGCGCCTCAAAGAAGGGGGCAGCCGCTTTCTCCTGTCCACCTGGCACGTAGCTGAAGACATTGACGATGTCGATCCCTTCCGGCAGATCCAGCATGGTCTGTGTGTTCGGGTCCGCAATATCCGTGTTGACCCCCTTCATCGTCTTATCGCGCCACGCCCGGTAGTACACCATGAACGTCTTATCGTTCGGGGCCGCCGCCGCGATAGCTCGCTGCGGTCCCCCTAGGGTTAACCCGATCACGATGGCTAGGCCGATCCCCACGACCGCCATCGCCCATTTGATCCCATTACCTAACTGTTTCATCTATCCTCCGACCTTTCGTTGATATTCGGATCCTCAGTGACCAATGAAGCGATAAATTATATAAAATAAATATTTTATAAATTAATTGATAATGATAGCTGATTATCTAGGCGCCATCTTGCGCTGAGCACGTCATCCATCTCCGTCAAACACCTCCTATGGGATAAATTGTAACCGGTTTCTGATCGGTGTTGGTGCCGTTCACCGCTTTTTTTAAGATTCCTGATATAGTAAGATAATCCAAGTCGCCGCATAGATCAAAAAACAGTTGGGTTCTGGTCGGCCACCACACACTCAATCCGAATACAGACCAGACCGACGACAACCAAGCGCGGAGACCAAAACGGAGCCGGAACAAGTTCGACCCTTGTCCCAGCTCCGCGCTTGGATTGAATGAAGGACCACCACTTGGTGCAATGCGGTCTCCGCGACCTAGTGATCCACCGGCGTACACGGTGCCGCATACCCGATCGGCTGAAGGCCCTCAGTAGGCGTTAGACGGCACCCCACCATTGCCAGGCCGTCACTCACCAAAGGGCCCGCTCGTAGCAACGCCACGGGAAGGACCTTACCTCAATTATCCACTAGTCATGCCGACGCCTTATCGAACACCGCCAGCCGGTTCAGCCACCGCAGGATGCGCCCGTCACGGATGAACTATAATCAAACTTCACCAGATTGCGGTTAAGTCGCATTCACCTTCCTCGTGTCAATGAACACGTCGGCGCATCATTAAACTCAGTTATTTGCGACAAACCGATACGTAAAGCGCTTGGGGTTGTAGTACGACGCAAAACGACCCAGACGCTGCCTCTGCCCTGCGATAGTAATAGTATCGACATTGGCCACAGTTTCAAGTACAAAGTCATCTTCAAGCTTAAGGAGTGATTGTTGCCGTGCCGTCGCTTTGCAAGCTTTAATCTCAACGAAATTTTGTATGATTGGAATTTTTAATCGGTCTAAATAGGCATACAACGACCGGCTGAGCAGTTCAGGGTTAAACGTCGTGATCAAGTTGGCAGCAAGGTAATCCTCTGTGATGGCGATAGGGGCGCCATCACCGGTTCGGAGACGCTCGATTCGATGAACTTTGTCGAGCTCTGCCAACTCAAGCTCATCCCGACGCGCTGGATCTGCCGCCAAGTCTACCAACGCGTAGGTCAGTAGCTGGGACCCCGGCGTCATCCCTCTGCTTCGCATGTACTCAGAAAATCCGACCGTATCCGTGACATTACGCGTCATCGCCTTCGCTTTGACGAATGATCCTCTCCCCGACACTCGCGTAATGTAGCCCTGCTGCTCTAACTGCTTCAACGCCTTATTGACTGTCATCCGGCTGAAACCTGTTTCCTCAGTAATTGCCGTTTCGGCCGGTAACTGTGCCCCGACCGCGAGCTTACCGCTATTGATCTCACGAATAAATCGCTCCTCAATTTGTTTGTACTTTGGCATCATTTCGCGTCCCTCTTTGTGGTATATACATTTTTTGTTTGATTTTACGTTGGAAAAATCGCATAATGATGCGGTTTTTTCGAACCCCGACCACTATACCACGGCAGAAATTTTTTTGCACGTCATTGACAAATGTATATACCGTGATACTATGAAGGCGTTTTAAAATCCCATAAGAAAGGAGGCCTGCAGTTGACTCAGTTTATCGTTGCCACACACAGCACGTTGGCCTTAGGTTTCGAGCAAGCTGTTCGCTTTTTTGCGCCTGATATCTCTAACTTGCATACACTGACCGCCTATGTGGATGGAGACACATCATTCGAGAGCCGGCTTCGCGCTCTGATTAGCACGCTATTACCCGCAGAGATTGCCGTCTTTACGGACATCCCCGGCGGCAGTGTAAATCGCATTGTCTGCGAACAACTTGAATTTGAACTCGGTCGCATTCGTGTGATCAGTGGCATCAACCTATCATTGTTGTTAGAACTCATCCTTCATGCGACACCGATTACTGATGCCGCTATCCGCGAAGCGATCAAGAACGCGCGGACGCAACTTGTGTATATGAATGACGCCCTTGAAACACAGGAAGGAGAAGAGGATCTATGATCGAACTAGTTCGTGCAGATGATCGGCTCGTTCACGGCCTGGTAGCGGTCTCTTGGACTAATGCCTTGCAACCCAGTATTTTACTTGTCGCCAACGATATTGCGGCCGGTGACCGTCTACAACAGATGACTATGAAGATGGCCAAACCCGCAGGTGTCACGATGGCCATCAAGAGCTTGGTCGATGCCTCGACCATCCTGAATAATTCAAAATATGCCACCCGCAAGATCTTCGTCGTGACCGCCAACGTCTCGGATGCCTTAACGCTCGCGCAAACCGTCCCAGGCATTCAGAAAGTAAACATCGGCACCGCTGGGATTCACTATGACGCTGATCAAGCCGTCTCCATCACCGCAGGAGTCAAAATGACCCCCGACGAATTCACCGCTGCTAGTGCACTAGATGCTACTGGAATCGAGGTTTTTGCCGAAACAGCTCCTTCACAAGAGCGTGTCGGATTTGAAGAGATCAAAAAAGCCTTTTCACATTAAGGAGGGATCATATGCTCCAAGGATTCTTAGTTGCCCTTGTTGGCTCTTTAGTTTACATGGAGAGCCGACTGGGTGGGCAACACATGCTGGACCGCCCGATCATCATTGCACCGCTGGTCGGATTGGTCATGGGTGACTTCCACACCGGGTTAATTCTCGGCGGTCAACTTGAGTTAGTTTGGATGGGCCTCGTTGGGATCGGCACCACGACACCACCAGACGTCGTCGTTGGCTCCGCACTGGCAACTGCCCTAGCAATACGTACAGGCGCAAACTGGCAGACTACACTCACCTTAGCCGTCCCAATCGCACTTATTGCGCAGATGATTGCAATCGCTGCGGGCAGTTTCAACGCGCTATTTGCTCATTATGTTGACCACCAGATCGATCAAGGCAACTGGAAGGCTCTTCCAATCGGGCAATGGGCTGGCTCTACTATCATGTTCTTATCCAAATTTGTGCCAATCATTGTCGGGTACGCTGTTGGAGCACCCGCAGTTAAAGCAATTATCAAGACGATCCCTAAAGTGATTCAAGATGGCTTGACCCAATCTGGTAACCTTCTACCCGCACTGGGGATTGCAATGCTGATGCTATTGACGTATGACAAGAAATACGCACCGTTCCTATTTCTGGGCTTCTCACTGGTTGCGTTTCTAAAAGTTCCAATGATCGGTGCTGCGATGCTTGGTGGCATCATCGCCTATATCTACTTCCAGTTCAAACCACAACAACACGAGGAGGTACTCTAATGGACACGAGCGGTGAAAAGAAACTAACAAAAAAAGATCTACGCCGTGTGATGTGGCGCCACTATCAATTACTGGGTGCATTCAACTATGAACGTCAGATGTCGCTCGGGTACGCTTGGTCTATGACGCCAGTTCTCAAGCGTCTATACGGAGATAACCCCGAGGCCCTCAAGGCCGGCTACAAACGTCACCTTGAATTCTTCAACTGCACGACTTCCACTTCACCGATGATCCTCGGAATAAGTTGCGCAATGGAAGAGCAAAACGCCAACACCCCAGACTTCGATGCCACATCGATCAACGCCGTCAAGTCTGCACTTATGGGGCCGCTGGCCGGAATCGGTGATTCGATGTTCTGGGGGACGCTACGCGTTATTGGGGTCGGCGTTGGCGCACCACTGGCTGTCAGAGGAAGCCTCCTTGGTCCGTTGCTGTACTTCTTAACCAACGTCATTCCGAGCGAACTTCTTCGCTGGTATGGGTTCAAATTGACTTATCAAGGTGGTAGCAAATTTCTCACGCGTATCCAAGAAGACGGCACGCTAGAAAAACTGACTGAAGCGGCTAAGATTCTAGGGCTGGTCGTGATTGGCGCAATGATTGCTTCCATGGTGGTCATCAAAGTACCACTCGTCTTGCATCTCGGAGGAACGACGGTCAGCCTACAAACCACGCTCAATTCCCTGACGCCTGACCTACTCCCATTGCTATTGACCTTTGGGTGCTATGGACTGCTTAAAAAACAGATGAATGGGACGGCTATTCTGATCGGTTTGATCATTTTGGCGATTCTCGCCGTTGCAGTCGGTCTTCTATAAGCATACGGAGGTAGCGTGATGGCACCTTGGTTAGTCATGCTGATTATGTTTATGGTTGGTCTAACTGCCTGGTCGCAAGGCCAGATCCGCGCCCACCTACTGCAAAAAATGCTTTACGCACAGCAGCACGGCGACCTTCGGGCATACACTGCATTGCTTTCTGCACCTGCAGCCCACTTCTTCTTTAATCGGGTCACTCGCCTGATCATGCAAGTCAATTACGACTTGGCATGGGAAGATACTACACGGTTACATGCCTCGATCGCACAACTGCCTGCACAGCCAGTACGTAATCGGGATACCGTGATCTGCTTAATGAAGGCATACACTTACGACCTAGAAACAGGTGAGCAGGCCGCTGCTTCGGCGCTAGAACTCGTGTTACAACCACTGGCAAGCCGATTTCCCGAACTTCGAACTGAACTGACCACACTACACGGGATCTACGTCACCCACGATCCAAAGTTTGAACCAATACTCGCCCGACAACTGGCAGAAGCTCAGACACCAGAGGCACGAATGATTCTTCTTTACCGTCTCGCTAAGCTCACCGCCCTACTAGATGAACCGTTGATCGAAGCAACCTATATGAAACAACTGCGTCAACTGGCGCAACAGCAAGCTAAACCACTAAATTAATCGGAGGTACTTTACTAATGGCTAAGTTAACGATGATGGATCACATTGAGGATACTGGACGTGTACTACAACGTGCCTATGACGAACGAACGGACTATGGCAAAGACTTTGTTAAACTGCTGACTGAAGGTGACTACAAGAAAATTTACTTCACCGGCTCTGGCACGTCTTACAATGCAATGCGCGTCGTCCGAAACACCTTCGTCGAACTGCTCCACGTGGAAGGCATTGCGATTGAGCCAACCGTCTTCACCTACTCTGAAAGCATCAACCCAAGCAGCATCTTTCGCCCAGATCAGATCCTAGTAATTGGTCTGTCACAGCACGGGGATTCGCTGTCTACTTGTGAAGCGCTACAACGAGCGGCGGATGAAGGGTATTCCACCGTTGGCGTCTCCGAACAGCTTGGATCACCGATTGAACGGATTGCAAATCACTATCTACACTTGGTCTGCGAAGAGGAACAGATCGGACCTGAAACACGCGGGTACACCGAGACTCTTTTCCAGTTCTACATCTTGGCACTCGAGGTCGCTAAAGCCAAGGGCTTGATCGGTCGCGAAAAATACAAGCGCCTTGATGCTGACGCCAAACAGGCGCTTACCAACTATGCCACCATAGTCGCCGAAAGCAAAGCCTGGTATGCTGCCAATGCAGACGAGCTAATTAAAATGCAGAAATCTTCGATCGCAGGCTATGGTTATAACTTCCCAACTGCTCAAGAAGGTCGACTCAAATTCTTCGAAACGTTTGGCCGCCCAAGCACCGCCTACGAGATGGAAGAACAACTTCATGGTCCATTACGCGCCTATGATGCGGACAACTACATCTTCCTCATCGGAGGTAACGCGGGTCCTGAGTTCAACCGCATGAAAGATATCGCGGCCTATTATCGTCGAGCATGGACGGAACATGTTTTCGTCATCTCAGGTGAACCCTTCGACGCAACCAGCAAAGATCTTCAGTTCAGCATTCAAACAACTCCACTTTTATCTCCAATTTTCTACACTGTTCCGTTCCAAGTTCTATCAGCCCAGCTATCGGAAGCCGTCGGGATCGACACCAGCGTTTCTCCCGTCAAGGATAAGTCAATCTCTGGCCACATGAATCACTGATATTGGAGGTTGCGCATGCTTCAGGTGGACAAACGCATCCGCGAACAACCTGACCTAGCAGCTGTGGGGGCCGCAATTATCTACAACTTCAGCTCAGCCATCGCGCTTAATATGTTCCTGCTTCCCGGTGGCGTATACACTTCTGGGATTACCGGGGCATCACAGCTTATTGCCCGACTAAGCCAGCAATTCGATAAATCTATTCTGTTGTCGACAGGTAATATCAACCTACTGCTAAATCTTCCTCTATTCTGGCTAGCTTGGCACTTCGTTGGTCATCGATTCACGCTGTATACCATGCTTTCTGTCATTCTATCCAGTTTAGCTATCGATCTATTTCAGTTGCCTGCATTGACTCACGACCCCTTGCTCTGCGGCGTATTCGGAGCGCTTATCTGGGGATTTGGCACCGGTGTTGCTTTACGCACTAACATTTCGACCGGCGGGTTAGACGTGATTGAGCTCCTGCTTCACAGATCGACTAAACTATCAGTGGGCACGATCAACACGATCTTCAATGGCGGATTGCTCTTGATTGCAGGAGCGTGTTACGGTTGGCAAGGTGCATTGGTCAGCGCCTTGTCGATCATTGTGTCCGCACGTGTCATTGACGCCCAATATACGCAACAGCACCGGCTACAAGCACTGATCATCACACAGCGTCCCACCGCGATTACTCACACCTTGCACCGCGACTCTGCACACGGGATCACCCTATTGCACAACGCCCAAGGGGGATACTCAAATCAGCGCGAAACCGTGTTAATCACAGTCATCTCCTCAGCCGAAGCAGATATGCTGATCAGCATTGTCCGCCAAGTCGACCCGGCCGCTTTCATCTCAATCTCCCCCGTTATTCGAGTCGATGGTCAATTTGCGGAGTCATCGATTCGCTGAATAGTGTGATTCAAAGTGTAATCACCACAATCGAGTTTGCCCAAGTCACGTACCCAAAAACAGGATCCTGCAGAACGGCCCGTTGCCAAACTGCAGGATCCTATTTATTTTAATTCAGATGATCTCATTTTCTTTATATCACACTGTACCCGCTCCACTAAAGGGTACTGACATCGACCAATAAAACAGTGAGTGCCAGCGATTACTCTGACCGTAAGCATCCCACCAACTCTTCATCAGGTCGTCGCACATGACGGACGACTCTACTGTGGGTATTGTTCGCCCGGTGACGTAAGCCACTCAGATGCTTCGCTTGCGGAAGCTCGCGTACGCGATCAGGCCGAACACCAGCGTGTAGATCAGGCTGCCGGCGATCATGACCGGATCAGAAAGGTGCGTCAGCGATCGCACGCTGTCGCTGGTAAGCTGCTGGCCGACCAGCAGGAAGGTGAACGGGTTCCACTTGAGGAACTCCCACTTAGCGATCAACGCGGTCAGGATGCTCGACGCGATCTCGACGACGAAGTAGCCGACGAAGCCGCTGATGATGGCCGCGGCGTTGGTCTTGAGCACCGTCGAGAGCATCAGCGCGCAGCTGAGTAGCATCAGGCCCATCAGCATGAAGCCCGCAAGGCTCAGCCCATAGGCGGCCAGGTTACTGCGCCCCTGGTGCACGGCCATCCAGTCGTACCCGTTGAGGCCCGCGGCCAGCGCAAAGGTCACGACGCTGGCGATCGCCTGCAGGAGCACGAAGTGGCAGATCGCCACGATCACTTTGCTCATAAAGACCTGGCTGCGGTAGTACTGCCGGTAAAGCAGTTGCTTCATCGTGCCGTACTGGAACTCCATGGAGACCGTACTGGCGACGTTAGCGATCGCGATGAAGATCACGAGGCCGCCGCCGTAGTAGTCGACGATCGTCGTCACTTCCGGCTTCAGCAGCGCAACGTCGGGGTACAGCCGCCCCATCACCGCCACGAACACCTGAATGGCGACCATCACGCCGATGGCGATCCACGTCCCGTTCTTGTGCGCCAGCTTGTACCATTCTTGCTTGATCAGTGTGCCCATGACTACGCCTCCCCCTTTTCTGCTTGGACCATGGCGAGGAACGACGCCTCGAGGTCACGCGCCTTGCGGTCCACGCTGCGGATCGCAACGCCTTGCTGGACCAGCGCATAGAGCGCCGCGTTGAGCGCGGTATCTTCCGCGTTTTCGTGCAGCACGATGCCGGCCCCTTCCAGCGTGAAGGTGACATTGGCCAGTGTCAGCGCGGCCTTGGCCTGCGCGAGGTTGTCCGGCACGATCTGATAGGTCACCCCGCCGGATTCGGCGAGCTGGCCCATGCTGGTGTTGCGGACGATGTGGCCGTGGTTGAGGATCAGCACGTCGTCGGCCACTTTTTCGAGTTCGGACAAAATGTGGCTGGAGATCAAAAAGCTCGTCCCGGCTGCCGCCATATCACGAATAATGTCACGCAGGTCCTTGACTGCCTGCGGGTCGAGCCCGTTCATCGGCTCATCGAGGATCACCAGCTTCGGTTGGTTGACCAAGGCTTGGGCGATCCCGAGTTTCTGCTTCATGCCCAGCGAATACAGGCGTGCTTTGGTGTCGATGTACTTGCCCATACCTAGCGCGTCCACGATGTGCTTGATGTTGTCGGCTTGGTGGTGCTTGGCCGCAAACAGCTCAAGGTGCTGGCGCCCGGTCAAAAACGGGTAGATGCCCGGGTACTCGATCAGCGCCCCGACCTTGCGCAGCGCCTGGTGGCTCGTGATCGACACGGGTTGCCCCGCGATCTCGATCCCGCCACCGTCGATCGGGATCAAGCCCAAGATCGCCTTCATGATCGTGCTCTTCCCCGCACCGTTGGGGCCGACCAGCCCCGCAACGTGCCCTTCTTCGACGAAGAAGTCGACGCCGTGCAAGACCTGGCGTCCGCTGAAGGACTTATCGAGGTGATCGACTGTTAGAATCGTACTCATCCATTTTCCTCCTCCGGTGCGTCTGTGCGCACCCATGTGTTGAGAATAGCACACTTGCGGCCGCTTGCATCGGTCTAGAGACCGGCAAAAGCAACGGGGTTGACGAGTTTCACGCAAGCAGCGTCCGCATCGTCACCGCACCGAAGCCCACAGCGCCAGTGGCAGATCAGTTGCGCCAATAGCCTCGTCGCAGGCTAAACTGCAACGATTGACGCTTCCGCAACGTCTTGACGCGCTTCGGTGTCGCGGGTGACCCGCAAAGCGTGCTAGAGCTCGCGAAAGACATCAATGCCCTGAGTGATATTCCGCCGACTGGCTCAACTGCGCGGCAAATCGAAACAGTTCAGCGGGGTATCATCATCGAATGGGATGATATAGATGCGCTGGGCTAGCACTTCGAATGGGAGCAGGGTCAACTGGTCGGCCTGGGCCAGTCGGGCGTCGATCGCGTCGACGTCTCCCCCCTTATCCGCCAAAAGACGCCGTTGCGCGACCAGTTGCGCCGTCTCGGCATCTAATTGTGCTTGTAGTCGTGAATACACACCCTCTAAGGCTAGGAGTTCACTGCTTGCCTCTGGTGCATAGTGGTAGATGATCAGTTCGGGTTGGTAAGCGGGTTTGTGACGTTGCTTATCCCGGTGTATCGAATCACCGTATGGCGGGATCAGCGCCTCGGGGCTGATGGTTTGGCTCATACGTAACAACACTTGTCGCCACCACCAGTCGTCCGACCTGCCAAAGCTCAGACCGAAGGCAACAAAGAGCTCAGTCGCCTGCAACTGCTGACGGTAATTGAGTTCATCTTGAACGAGGTATGGTTTGGCGAACAGTTGCTCGATACCGGCTAACCCAGCGTGGCGATCTATCTCGCTGAGCGCCACGTGACGATTCAGCTGATCGATGTTGTCGATCCCGAACATCATACTAGATGGTACGGCCGCAAGCCCGTGGGGGTGGATGACTGTGGTGATCAAGTAATCATGGTAAGTCTTCCAGTGGCCGCCTTTAGTTTGGGCGGGGACCTGGTAAACAAAGTTTGTGGGCGCCTGAGGGAAAATATGGGGGTCAAAGTTCGCCTTAGTCATCGCCAAGTAGTTATCAAGGAGCGTTGTGTAATTAAAATTGAATACCGTTACCGCCATGATGTCGTAGTAGTTGGCGAGCGAATCAAACCGGAAGTGGGCGTATGCCTCAGGGGCCAGTGTGCGCAAATCCCGGTTGAAGCAGCGCAAGGTATTGAGGTTACTAGACGCATCCTTGGGTGCGCGTACCCCACCGCCACGCGATTGATTGAGCACCGCAGAAGTCAGATCTTCTTGGTTATCGGGCCGCTGGTTGGCCCAATGGTTGATGCTGCGGAGCAGTGGGGCCGTCACGATCTCGCCGAGGTAGTCGCTGAAGTCAGCACGGAGCATTTCCACCCGGTTCAGGAGGTCGACCAGTTGCTCACGTTGGGCGTCATCGTTGGGCGCGACTTGGTCTTCGACCTCCTGAATGCAGGCTAATATCGCAGCTTCGACGTCAGCCCAGTGGATCGGGTCATCCGGTGCAGGTGGCTCAGTCGACACGGTGTCTTGATCTCGCTTGGCTGCAAGCCCCTTGCTGAGATGCGCAAGGATCGGATCGTCATCGATTTTTCGATTCAGGACCATGCGCTCGTAGTCCAAGAATGCACTGAACGTTGTGGCAGGCCGGCGGAAGCGATTGAGCATCCGGATATCAAACCCATTCCCAACGAGTAACGTGATATCAAGCTTAGATGTGACCGGTCGATAGCGAAAGTCAGTCATGTCGAGCATGTTGGCACCTCCCAATGCGAGAATGAAGATAAGTTGTTAACTGATTATACCAAAAATCAGCCACGATCCGGTGCATGTCGTCGCAATAATCATCCGCGTTCTACCATTCAACAGACCCTCCGCTGTCGGTGTAACTTTTGCGAGACAGGCAAGCATGAACCTCACCAGAGTGCGCCGGTTTTGTGCCAGAACACAGCAAAAGCCGATCAATCAATGATTGCCGGCTTAAATCAGTTTCACGTGAAACACCGCCCCGGTCACTCCGCCTTGCGCGCCTCAAGGCATAAGGTGTCGCTCGCCATCGCGATCCGCGTCGCCAGCAGCTGCACGACCGGCTGCGGCCGGCGGTGGAAGAGCATGAAGTTCGGCGTCCGCGGGAGTTCTTCCAGAAGCCGAGTCAGGCTCACCATCAGCTCAGGATCGGGCTGCACGTCCGAAAAATAGAGCTCGGACTGGCCGACGGCGCTGCCCATGATCGCGTAGTTCGACAGGATCCGGAACACGTCCAGGTCCAGCTCATCCGTCCACTCGAGCCGCGCGTCGCGTAGGCACAGCTCGCGCAGCGGCTCGGTGATCTGGTAGGTCTCCGGCGTCGATAGCACGAGCTCGATGGCCAGCCGGTCCTGAAAGGTGCCAACGGGCTGGTCGAGCTGAACACGGCTCATCTGAAAGAAGGCGAACGCTGAGCTCTCCCAGAACGGCCCGGACTTGAAGCGGTGCTGGGGGGCGAACCCCATCCGCATCGCCTTGTCCCCGAACACCTCCAGGCGGCGGTTCGGGGTGATCGGCCGCCGCTGACCGCGCCGCAGGTGGGAGATCTTCTCGAACATCTGCGTCTGCAGGTCCTCGGTCGATGTCGGCGCCTCCTCGAACGGCCAGAAGTACTCGTGCTGCGCCTGCCAGTAGAGCATGAACAAGAAGAAGCGGCAGTGCAGCTCATCCCCGACCAAGGCCAGCGGCTGCATGCGCAACCGAATGTCGAACTGCTTGAGCAAGACGTTTAGCTGCCGCACGCGCCGCGTCGTCGTCGAGACGCTCACGAAGTTCATCTCACAGAAGCGGTGGATCTGCGGGTTCGGCGTCTTCACGAGGTAGTCGAGCAAGCGGTAGATCAGACTCCTGCGTAGCAGGTGCGAGCGCAACTCCTCCTGGGTGACGAGCGCACGCCCGCTTTTTTTGAGCTGGGTCTTGACCGTGTTGCGGACGCGGTGGGTCATCTGGCCGATGTCGTCGACCAGGTCGTTGAACGTCCGGTACGCGGACTGATACTTCCAGCCGAGCTCGTCGTTCAACTGCTTGATCGACACGTTCTTGAACTGATGCGCCTCGAGCTGGACATAGAGTTGGAACTCGAGAAAATCCTTTTTCTCCAGAAAGTCTCGTTCGAATTGCACGATGATTCCCTCCTGTTACTTGGCCTCCCCGGCAGGCAAAAGCGGTGCTTCGATGTTTCCGGGCAAATAGGTCTGATTCAATTCCAGGATCTCCAGGTCGACCGGCGTCGCCTGGATCAGGGCCTGGGCGACCTGCTGGGTGCTGACGAAGAAGCGGGCCACCTCAGTGGTCATCTGCCAGTTCAAATCGGCGATCTGCGCCCCCGCTTTAGCGGTCACGACCGGCACCGCCGTCAGTTCATGCGCCTGGACGAACTCGCGGTACTTCGCATCATCGAGCTGGCCGACGAACGCGAAGCCGTCATTGAACTGCTGCGCCCGCCACCAGTCGGTCATTGCGGCGACACTGGCGAAGCTGTCCGTCAAGATCCCGTGGTCGTCGAACAGATCGAGGCGCCACACCGCTCCCTCGGCGTACTGCACCGTATAGGCCGTCAAGCCGTCTTGGCGGTAGAAGACCTCCTGCGCGAGCTCCCCGGTCTCATCGAACAAGGCGTTGGCGGACAGCCGCCCCTCCGTGTTGAAGAAGCTGCGCTTGGTCAACAGGCCATCTTCTAGGTAGGCGATGTCGCGGATCGACTTCGCGTTCGCCTCGCGGTACGTGACCCGCAGCACCCGCGCGCTGTCTTTGAGCGCAAGCGTCTGCGTGAGGTGATCGTCCGTCCAGCCGGTGGTCGTGAGGTTCGTCGGGAGCTGGATCGCCGCGCCGGCCGGCTGCCCCTGCGACTGAAGCATGTGCAGCGGGTTGTAGATCTTGATCCGGTTCATCGGCAGGTGGTGTTCGGTGATCCACAGCGCCACCTCGTCTGCTAGGTTGATGTCAAAATACTCCGAGTACAGCCCGACGGAGGCGGCCCCTGCTTCCAGGATGCGGCCGACGATCGCCGCCATCAGATCGCTGTCGTCGGGCAGGAAGGAGTCGATCACGATGACATAGGTCGGCCCCGCGGCCACCTGCAGCCCGCTGACATGGTGCGACGTCCCGAACCAGTCCTTCAGCTGACGCTCACCCGTGTCGATCGTCCCGTGGACCTGGTCCAGGAGGCGACTCAGCTGCTTTTGCTTAGCGGTCAGGCGGGTGTTCTCCGCCATCAGCTTCTCCCGCTGCACCTTGCGCTGGACCTGTCGGGCGTTCATGTCCGCAGCGGCCTGCTGCAGCGCTTGATCGAGTTCAGCGAGGCGGGTCGTCGACTCCGCCAGCGCCTGCTCAGCCACGGTCTGGTCGTGCTCAAGCGCCGTGCGCTCAGCGACTGCTCGGTCGTAGCGCTTCTCGATCTGCTGGAGCTGCCGGCCGAACTTTTCCAAGCTGGACTGGGCCGCGGCCGCGTGGGCGACTAACTTCAGCGGGTCGGTCTCCTCCCGGATCGCGGCCAGCTGGGCATCCACCTGAGCCTGGATCTCGTCGCGCGCCGCCGCCTCCGCGGCCGCCGTCTTGGCCACCCCGGTGATCTGCGCCGTCACGGCGTCCAACTGCGCCTCCTGCTGCCGGCGCGTCGCCATCAGCGCGGCCTGCCGCTCACCCAGGTCTGCCTGCGTCGTGGCTAGCGACTCATCCGTCTGCGTCTCAAGCTCCTCCAGCTGGGCCAAGACGGCTTCCTGCTCGGTCTTAGCTGCCGTCCACTCCTCAGCCAGGGTCATCCGCTCCTTGCGCTGAATGTCCACCTGGTCGATCAGGTGGGACTGCAGCCCCTGGCGCGCCCGGTTATATGCGGTCGCCGCCTGAGCGAGATCGGTCACCAATTCCTCTAGCGAACGAGCCGGACCAATTCGCCGTTCTTGGGGGTCGGCCTGCGCGATAGGCGCCTCGATGATCGGCGTGTCGGTCGATTCCTCCGGTGCCGTCGCCTTGCGTCCACGATTAAAAAAACCCATATTGCTTCCTCCTATTCCATGTGGCCGTGCACAGATTGCGCGTGTTTCGAGTGCGCGTGCAACGCATCGGCAATCAGTGGGTAACCCAACAGACGCAACAGGTACGAACACGTTCACTTGTCTTATGGCTAACAAAATATCATGGATGACGACGCGGCCGGCGTCAAAATATATAAATCGATTGTAACCGACATAATTTCTTGTCACTGACTTTTTGTGACCATGCATGATTATCTTAATTTATTTTATCCATTACTAAACTTTTTTATTTTTTTGATTCGCAAAAACTATACCAATTCGACCAAGTTCCTGCGAAATTTGTATTCTTTGACGCTCACCCGGAATAAAAGTCGGTAGACTTACCCATAAGCAACCGGCCTTGAACCAGGGGCGCAGTCTAGATTCAATGCTGCGGTTGCCAAATTCTGTTCGTGCAAATCAAACCAGGGGGTAGAGCAATGAAATACCAGGGTACACGTTCAACCGAACGAGTCACCACCGAGACTAAACAGCGCTACAAAATGTACAAGTCAGGTAAACGATGGGTCTACGCTGGCCTGTTGACCACCTTCTTCGTCACGTTACCGATGTGGCAAGGCAACACCGTTCAGGCGGACACGACCGATGACGCGACTGCGACCGCGACGGCCGATGACGCCACGACTGATGACACGCTGACGGACACGTCCGTCGCAACGTCTGCCGTTGAAGATGCGCCAACGATCGACAGCCTCACCAACACGCTTTTGGACGACGCGACGGTCCGGGTCTCCGGTACCGCGACGCCGAACGCGACCGTCACGGTGACCGCTAACGGCCAGACTTTCACCACCATCGCTTCCGCGACCGGTGCCTTCTCTGTAGATACCGGTGTATCCCAGACGGCTAGTGACGTCGCCATCACCGCTGTGGCCACACGCAACGGCGTCTCCAGCGAGACGGCCTCGTTGACGGCCGCCCGGATCGCTTACAGCGTCGTAGAACCTGAAGCGACCGCAGAGACGACGTCCGCCGACCTCGATAGTGCCGAGGCGACCACGGTCGCTTCCGCTGCGACCACCACGGCGGACAGCAGCGCGGCAGCCACCACCACGACGACTGCGACCAGCAGCGCCGCGTCTGAAGCACCTGTTGCAGCTGCCAGCGTCGGGCTTACGTCCACGCCGACGCAGACTTACAACAAGACGGACAATACCTTCACCGTGACCGGGACCGCAACGGCCGGTTCCCGGGTGACCTTCAGCACGACGACGGGTGAGACCATCGTCGGCGTGAACACGGCCGCCAACGGGACCTTCACGGCGGTGCTGACCGGGATCACCTCCGGCACCCAGGTCGCCGTGACTGTCGCCAAAGACGGCGTCACCTCCGCGGCACAGCTGATGGTGCTGAAGAACAACACCACCGACACCTCCGCGAAGAACAAGACTGGGCTGTTGGAAGGCCAGATCTTCGGCGAACCAGGTTACGCGCTGGACAACACCGCCACCGCACAGCTTGGCGAGACCGAAGCGGTTGCGGATATGGTCAAGAAGGCCAACCAGGCGAACCAGCAGAAGCAGGACTCCGGTCGGATCACCGACATGACGGGGACTGTGCTCAGCCCGACCAACTCGTCTTCTAATGACAACAACGATAACTACGACGATGACGTTCGGTTCGGGGGCAAGTCCTATGTCTCCGGTGCCGACAAGGTCTCCTCGCTTGTGATCGACTTCTTCAACGACCAAGGCGCGATCAGCGCCGATCCGAACAACCTCAAGACGCGCTACGCGGACATCATCGCCGCAGCCGAGAACCCAGGGTTGTCCGCGAAGCTGATCGGTTCCACCACCAATGGCGCAACGTTCGGTTTCGATAACCGGATCAACAACACCCTGTCCGTCGGCGACTGGACCGTTATGAGCGCCAACCGCGCCGGGGCGATCCTGAAGAACGACCAGACGGGTGAGACGTTCCAGATCACTGATGCGTCCTCCACTTCCAATGTCCTGTTCGGCGACAGCGGGCTGCAGGCTGGCGACAAGCTGAGCAACTACGCCGTTGTCCAGACCACTTACACCGGCGGCGCGATCAAGGACCTGTTCGGGATCTTCACCGCTGGCATCACCGGGATCTTGAGTGCCGGTGGGGTCGTCGCCTTGATCCCAGACACGCTGGCGAACATCATCAGCATCGTGCCTGGTGTCGCAGATTCCTCCTACTATGCTGGACTGAAGGCTTCCGTCCAGAAAGTTAAGGATGACCAGGCTGCACTGGCAGCCTTAGGCGGCAGCTCGATCGCGATCACGAAGATCGCTCAGGCGACCAAGCAGGCTGACGGGACCTACGTCGTGACGAACAACTCGTCGCTGACCGAATCCGTCACCAACTACCTGCAGTCCGCCGTGAACACCTGGTTCGTCGACGCGTACGACATGATCGCTTCTCTGATCGGGATGTCGAACGAATCCGTCAACGGTGGGAACACGGCCCTGGGTGGGATCCCAATCGTCGGTGGCCTGCTGCAAGGGCTGACAGACACCCTGAACAACAAAGTCCAGGATGCCTTCAAGGCCGTGACCAACTTCCTCGCCGACACCGTCGGTCAGGCGCTTGGTCAAGTCGCCGACTTGGCGATCAGTGGGACCCAGAAGGTGATCCTGCCGGTCAGCTGGACCGACCCGGACTTCTCCGCCCAGAAGGCGACAGACGGCTCTGAGCAGTTAGCGACCCTTGGTGTCGGTGACTTCGCTCAGCTCGTCTTCACCTCCACCCCGTCCTTCTATGGGGTGAGCCCGACCACGCCGATCGAGACGTCCGTGATCTACCAGCGGGTCAACAAGACTCACCTGGCCGATCAGTACGCGTCTTTGACCGACGAGGAAAAGATGAGCGCGACCGGGACCGCCGCACGCTTGGTCCTGCAAGATCTCAGCGCCGACAAGTACGTCGACGATGACCCGTTGAACGCCAACTCACCGGATAAGATCGATATCGATTCCGATGGCGACGGCGTCTCTGACTTCATCGAAATGTACATCGATCACACCAACGAGCACGGTAAGGATACCGATGCCGACGGGCTGACCGACCTGCAAGAGAAGCAGTACGGGACCAACGCCGGGACCCCGAACGACCGGGTCCCTGGCAATGAGGCTTCGCTGAAGCAGGCTCAGGATACCGATGGTGACGGGCTCAGTGACTTCGATGAGGTCACCAAGTACCACACCAGCCCGACGAACAAGGATACCGACGGCGATGGTCTGACCGATAGCCAGGAGATCACCGCCGGGACCAACCCGCTGATGGTCGACACCGATGGCGACGGGATCCCTGACGGCAAGGACACCGAACCGCTTGGCGGCGACGCGACCTGGGTCGGGCAAGTCGACAGCGATAGCGACGGCGTGCCTGACAGCGTCGAGCTCAAAGACGGGACCGACCCGAACAAGGCCGATACCGACGGCGATGGCCTCGATGATTTTGCCGAAAAGCAATACGGGACCAACCCGCTGAAGGCCGACACCGACCTCGATGGCGTCTCCGACGGCCAAGAAGTCAAGGACGGGACCAACCCGACCAACCCGGATACCGACGGCGACAACCTGCTCGACGGGGAAGAGAAGCTGCGCGGCACGAACCCACTGATGATCGACACCGATGGTGATGGTTACAGCGACGGTCGCGCCAAGCAGGATGCTTCCCAGTACGACATCGGGACCGTCTTCGTTACGATCGGTGGGGTCGAGCTTTCCCGGACGCCTGAAGTGGCTGGGACCTCGCTCAAGGGCTACACCGTCTCTGGTCAAGGGACCCCTGGCGCGACCGTGACGATCACCGACGGGACCGGCAAGGCTGTCGGGACCGGCGTGATCGATGCGAACGGGAACTACGCCGTGAAGGTCTCTGGCAGCGTTGGCGCTGAAAAGCCGCTGACTGTGACGCCGACCAAGGACGGCAAGAAAGGGACGGCCATCACCGTCACCACTCCGGCCGACCCATACGACACCTCCGATGCCAAGAGCTACGCCGACAACGCGTCTAGCTCCGCTGACAAGGCGTCCTCCTCTGCGGATAAGTCCGGTAGCCTGGCCAGCCAGTACCCAGATAACTCTGCGATCTCGAACGCGAACAGTATCGCTGAAAGTGCCGCCAAGGATGCCTCCAGTGCCGCCAAGGATGCCTCCAGTGCCGCCGACGCCGCGTCGAGCTACGCAGCCGAGGGTGATAACTCCGCCGCCAGCTCCGCAGTCAAGGAAGCGTCCACTGCTGCCTCTGTCGCCTCCTCTGCTGCCTCTGTGGCTTCTTCTGCCACCAGTGACGCGCAGAGCACCGCGGACTCCCTGGCCTCTGAAGGGAACAACGGCAACAACGGGTCGTCCGGTGGTCAAACCGACTCCCAAGCAGCCAGCAGCTTTGCGACAGACGCCGGCAAGTACGCTGAAAACGCTGAAAGCTCTGCGAAGGTCGCATCTTCTGCCGCTGACGTGACGAAGGACAAGGCTTCCCAGTACCCGAACGATAAGGTGATCTCTGAAGCCAACGACCGTGCGAAGAGTGCGTCTGCCGAAGCTGCTAGCGCAGCTAAGGAAGCGTCCTCTGCCGCCACCGCTGCTTCTGAAGCAGCTAAGAACGGCGACAAGGCCGGGGCTAGCTCCGCTGCCGCCCTCGCCTACTCCGCTGCCGTCGTTGCCTCCTCTGCCGCTGAAGTCGCTAAGAGCGCTGCGCAAGTCGCTGCCTCTCAGGCAGACTCCCTGGCTAACAACGGCAACAACGGGTCGTCCGGTGGTCAAACCGACTCCCAAGCAGCCAGCAGCTTTGCGACAGACGCCGGCAAGTACGCTGAAAACGCTGAAAGCTCTGCGAAGGTCGCATCTTCTGCCGCTGACGTGACGAAGGACAAGGCTTCCCAGTACCCGAACGATAAGGTGATCTCTGAAGCCAACGACCGTGCGAAGAGTGCGTCTGCCGAAGCTGCTAGCGCAGCTAAGGAAGCGTCCTCTGCCGCCACCGCTGCTTCTGAAGCAGCTAAGAACGGCGACAAGGCCGGGGCTAGCTCCGCTGCCGCCCTCGCCTCCTCCGCTGCCGTCGTTGCTTCCTCTGCCGCTGAAGTCGCTAAGAGTGCTGCGCAAGTCGCTGCCTCTCAGGCGGAAACGCTGGCATCTGACGCCAACGGCAAGGGATCCAGCTACGCAAACAACGCTGACACTTCGGCAAGCAACGCCTCGAGCTCTGCAAGCCTCGCAAGTAGCGCCGCAAGCAACGCTGACGACCTTCGCTCGCAGTACCCGGATAACTCTGCAATCTCCGACGCTGCTTCGATCGCTGATTCCGCCGCCAAGGATGCGTCCAGCTCCGCCGACGTCGCCAAGAGCGCCGCAAGCGTAGCGTCCGACGCAGCCAAGGCTGGCGATGAAGCCAAGGCCTCGAGTGCCGCTTCCCTCGCTGAATCTGCGGCTAAGGATGCGTCTAGCTCCGCAATCGTTGCAAGCACCGCTAACAGCACGGCCAACAGCCTCGCAAGCTCTGAAGCCGCTGCGGGTAGCCTCGCGGCGCTGACCTCGCTGGTTGCGACGCGCAACACGGACGGGTCCACCACGATCACCGGTAACGGGATCGCAGGCGCCACCGTCACGATCGCGGACACCGCAGGCAAGACGCTTGCGACCGGCACGGTCGGGACTGACGGCAAGTTCAGCATCACGCTGTCTAAGGATAGCGCGAAGGCTGGCGATAAAGTCTCCGTGATCCAGTCGAAGAATGGTAAGCGCAGTGCCGCGGCATCGGTGCTGATTCCAGGGACCCAGCCGACCAACGTCGGTGTCACCTTCGATAGTAGCGACCGCGCACACGTGACCGGGACTGGGACTCCAGGCTCGACCGTCTACGTGATGAGCCCAACCGGCGATTCGATCGCAACGGGTAAGGTCGGGACCGACGGCAAGTTCGATATCACGCTGCCGGCCGCGAGCTCCAAGCCGGGCACCAAAGTGGTCCTCGTTCAGGCGACCGACGGCGGGTTCAGTGTCCCAATGGGCATCATCGTACCGGCACCAGCACCGAAGGACATCGTGGTCTCTAACGACGCCCAAGGCACCACCATCGCCGGGACCGGCGTTGCAGGCGCCACGATCACCGCGACGGACGCCGCGGGTAACAAGCTTGGCAGTGCCACTGTTGGGTCCGACGGGAAGTTCTCCCTGACGCTCACGGATAGCACCCTCAAGCCTGGGACCAAGGTGGCCGTCACCCAGACCGCGAATGGCGTCGATAGTGACCCGATCGCAGTCACCGTTCCGGCCAAAACGCCGGCCGGCCTGACGATCACCAACGATGGCAAGAACATCACCATCTCCGGTCAGGGGACGCCTGCTTCCACCGTCGTCGTTGCTGACGGCAATGGTAAGTTCGTCGGCGAAGCGCAAGTTGGCACTGATGGGAAATTCACCCTGAAGGTCCCAACTGGCACGATGCTTCCTGGTGATAAGCTGAGCGCCGTTCAGATCACCGATGGTGTCGCGAGCCGTCCAGCCACCGTCACGGTCCCTAAGGCCTCGACGAATGGCGGGAACAACGGTAATAACGGCAACAACGGGAACTCTGGTAATAACGGTAACTCCGGCAACAACGGTAGCAATGGCAATTCCGGGAACAACGGCAACGGTGGTCACAACGGTGCCAATGGGAACGGATCTGGCAACGGTAACTCGACCAACGCTGGCAACGGGTCTACTGGGACGACGAAGAACCTTTCGAACGTGACCGGCAGCTCTAACGGTTCCAGCAACGGTTCCGGCCGTTCCCTGCCACAGACTGGTGACAGCATCAACGCCCAGATGGCCCTTGCAGGGACGATCGTCCTTGGTCTCATCGGCCTCCTCGGCTTCGAAAGCCGTCGCCGCTTCCTCTGAGTTTGACTTTCCCCTAGTCTGACCCCGAGATCCTCATATCGCAGCATGAGCTTGACTCCTAACAAGCTCATGCTGTTTTTTTGTTCCCCAAAGCGCAGGGTCCGTGGGCTTGGCGGGTCGGCTAGCGTTGCCAAACACGGTGAGCCCACGCTTTGCGTTCTAAATGTGTGGCCAGATGCGCCCGTATGGCACACCCGAAGCTCAACGATCAGCCACCGGGGTTTGCCAGACGAAGCGGCGAACCGCAGCCCGTAACCGCACTGTGAGCCCGCTGACGGGTCTTAGGGACCGCGATCCCGGTCCTTTTCCCCAGCGAGTCACCCAAGGCCGCTAGCACGTCGGCAGCGGTGCCCGCTTGCTTGCCTTTGCGTGGCGATATGCGCCGCTTTGGCGATGGCCCAGAGGGATTGGCGCAACCAGGTTTGAAGCCCTCCAGCGCGCTGTCAGCCGGCCTTATCGCTGCGCTATGCTTGAGCCCCCAGCGATCGTTGGCTTCGCGGTCGCAAAAAAGGTGCGCTGAGAGGGTTCTCTCAACGCACCTTTCTTAATTTCGACGGCTTAAGGCCAAGGGCCTAGAACCGACTTGAGTCGCGTTTACAATGAGTTATCGGAATCCGATTCTTCCTCATCATCACGCTTCTTCTTTGCTGCCCACAGCATGCCACCTTCCGCTAAGCTCAGAAGGATGATCCCCATGGCGGCAAGCCCTGTGCTATCTGCGTCACCGGTCTGTGGTAAGGCCCCTGACCGAACAACGGTCGTCGGTGCCTTGTCAGTCCCCTTCGTGGCGGACTGGCTACCGGTAGCGCTGGAAGAGGTCGCGTCACTCGTCACACTGCTGGAGCTCGTGGCAGTTGACCCAGCTGAGGAGCCAGCTGAGGAACCGGCGGAAGAGCCTGCCGAGGAACCAGCAGACGACCCAGCGGAAGACCCAGCCGAGGAGCCGGCAGACGAACCGCTAGATGACCCTTGAGACTGCGCCGCACTGGAAGCTAAGCTATCCGCAATACTTGTGGCAACGCTCGTAGCGCTAGATGCTTCCGATGCTGCACTGGAAGCAATCGAGGCGGCTTCACTCGCGATGCTTTCCGCTTCACTGGCCGCACTCGAGTTACCCTCAGCGGCCGCGCTAGAGGCTGCGCTCGCCGCACTCTCAGCGACGCTTGCTGCACTCGAGGCCACTGATGCGGCGCTCGACGCCGTGGAGGCCGCCTCGCTCACTTCAGAGTTCTCTGGGTACTGGCTGGCGTTGCTGTTCGCAGTTTCTGCCGCATTCGAGGCTTCACTGGCCGAGCTAGACGCATCACTCGCATAGCTCCCGGCGTTCGATGCCGACTCCGAGGCCGCGCTAGATGCGGCACTGGAAGCTTCACTCGCTGCTAAGCTATCCGCAACACTGCTTGCGACACTCGCTGCACTCGAGGCAACACTAGCCGCACTCGAAGCCGTCGAAGCCGCATCACTTGCGATGCTTTCTGCTTCACTCGCACCACTGACGTCGCCTGCGGCGGCCGCACTCGATGCTGCGATCGCTGCACTTTCAGCCACTTCAGCTGCACTCGAGGCCACTTCAGCTGCGCTAGACGCCGTGGTGGCCGCTTCGCTCACTTCAGAGTTCTCTGGGTACTGGCTGGCGCTGCTGCTGGCAGCTGCTGCCGCGTCCGAAGCTTCACTTGCCGAGTTGGCGGCGTCGCTGGCGTAGCTCCCTGCATTCGTTGCCGATTCAGAGGCGGCCGTCGAGGCCGCACTAGATGCGGCACTGGAAGCTTCACTCGCTGCTAAGCTATCCGCAACACTGCTTGCGACACTCGCTGCACTCGAGGCAACACTAGCCGCACTCGAGGCCGTGGAGGCCGCATCACTTGCGATGCTTTCTGCTTCACTCGCACCACTGACGTCGCCTGCGGCGGCCGCACTCGATGCTGCGATCGCTGCACTTTCAGCCACTTCAGCTGCACTCGAGGCCGCTTCCGCTGCGCTAGACGCCGTGGTGGCCGCTTCGCTCACTTCAGAGTTCTCTGGGTACTGGCTGGCGCTGCTGCTGGCAGCTGCTGCCGCGTCCGAAGCTTCACTCGCCGAGTTGGCGGCGTCGCTGGCGTAGCTCCCTGCATTCGTTGCCGATTCAGAGGCGGCCGTCGAGGCCGCACTAGATGCGGCACTGGAAGCTTCACTCGCTGCTAAGCTATCCGCAACGCTGCTTGCGACACTCGCTGCACTCGAGGCAACACTAGCCGCACTCGAGGCCGTCGAAGCCGCATCACTTGCGATGCTTTCTGCTTCACTCGCACCACTGACGTCGCCTGCGGCGGCCGCACTCGATGCTGCGATCGCTGCACTTTCAGCCACTTCAGCTGCACTCGAGGCCGCTTCCGCTGCGCTAGACGCCGTGGTGGCCGCTTCGCTCACTTCAGAGTTCTCTGGGTACTGGCTGGCGCTGCTGCTGGCAGCTGCTGCCGCGTCCGAAGCTTCACTTGCCGAGTTGGCGGCGTCGCTGGCGTAGCTCCCTGCATTCGTTGCCGATTCAGAAGCCGCGCTAGACGCGGCGCTCGATGCTTCACTAGCAGCGGCGCTGGAAGCCAGGCTATCCGCCAGGCTGTTCGCATCGGTGACGGCGCTCGAGGCGACACTCGCTGCACTCGAGGCCGTCGAGGCTGCTTCGCTCGCGATGCTTTCCGCTTCACTGGCGGCACTTTCATCACCGTGGGAAACGGCGCTGGAGGCTGCCGCCGCCGCACTGGAGGCCACGCTGGCCGCACTCGACGCAACAGCCGCTGCACTGGACGCAGTCGAAGCCGCATCGCTGACGTCGGTCGCATCCGGGTACTTATCCGCATTGCTCTGCGCGAGGTCTGCGGAACTTGAGGCAGCATCGGCCGAGCTGGTCGCATCACTTGCGTAGCTGCCAGCCGCGATCGCGTAGCTAGAGATGTCCTTATTCAGATCGAACATCAGCTTGGCGGCATCGGAGGCCGCGCTCGACGCGGTCGACAGGGCGGTCAATGCGTCTGCCGCGGCAGACGACGCCATCGCGGCGTACGAAGACGCCAGGGTGTTGTTCCCCGCGTTTTCGTATGCGATCGCTTGGCTGGCCGCGCTGGAGGCCACGGTGGCTGCTTCGCTCGCCGCAACGGCTGCGCTCGATGCCGCCGCTGCCGCGCTCCCAACTTGATCGATCAGATCCTGCTGGTATGGCGTCGGCGTTGGTGTTGCGGTCGCCAGGCTGGCGTAGTCATCGGCCACGCCCGCAAAGGAGCTCGCCGCTTGCGCCGCATTAGAGGCTTCGGACGCCGCTTGGCTAGCCGCGATCCCATAGGCGCTCGTGACGGTCAGTTTGGCCGGGCCAAACGTTAGCGTCTGCGCCTGACTGTTCGCCGTCGCAGTGACCTTCAGGTAGTAGTACCCCGCATCGGTGGTCGCAACGCTGGCAAGGTCAAGGGTCTGGCCGGTCTGGCCCGCGATCGCGGTCCCGTTGGTGTCCGTCGCAGAGGTACCCTTGTACCACTGGTAGGTCGCCCCACTCAGCGCTGTCAGGTCTGCCCCCTTAGGCGCCCAGCTCAGGCTGTCGCCGACGTTGCTGGTCTGATCGACCAGCCCGTTCCCGACGGTCAGCAGCTGGGTATCCGTGGCGGTCGTCCCGTCCGCGTTCGTGATCGTCGCGGTGATGGTCGTCACGCCGTTGGTCAGCGCGGTGATATTGCCCCCGGCGTCAACGGTCGCGACGGCTGGGTTGCTGCTCGTCCAGGTGACCGTTCCGGTCGCATTATCTGGGTTGGTCACTGCCTTGTACGACGCATTGCCGCCAGCGACCAGATAATCCGCACCATCGATCTGCAAGTCGGTCGCCTTGATGTCATCCTTGTAGATGTTCACGGTCGCGACTTGAGAGAATTTGCTTGCTAGGAACGGCGTGTAGTTGATCTGGAAGCGGATCGCGCCGGCGTAGTTCGTCGTGGTGAATGTCAGGGTGGTGTAACGCTTTTGGGTCCCGAACACCCCACCATCTTGGGTGTTCACGACGTTGACGTTCGCGATGTACCCTAGCTTCTGGGCCGCGTCCACCGTCATCCAGACGCTGTTCACCTGCACGTACCAGGCCACGCCGACACCGGTATTGACCCCGACGTTACTGTCCTGGTACCAACTCCCGGACAGGCTGACCGTCTTACCGCCAACAGAAGTGGAGGTGTCCTGAGGCTGCGTACGGTTCCCGCCCCACCAGGTATAAAACCCGGTCACGGCGGCGTCACCATCTGGGGTGCCTTGGTTCTTCGTCGTGTCCTCAGAGTAGGACTTGACGTCTTCTGCCAGGCTCGCGGCTGTTTGGGCCACCGACAGGGCGGTCGAGCCTTGCTGAGCGGAAAGCGACGCCGCCAGGCTCGCAGCGTTCGCGTAGGAGCTCGCGGCCGTCAGGTTGTTCACCTTGGTCGCCGCGATCGCCAGCGAGGTCTGCTCACTGGCCTTCACGGCGTTCGCCTGGGCCAGGGCCGCGTAGTTCCGCGCATCCGCAACGGCGGCGTTCGCTTGGGACGTGTACAGCGTCCCCAGACTGGTGTTCCCACCTAAAGCGGCCGCGGAGCTGGTGATCGTCGCGACGCTGGCGGCCACGCTGACCGCAGAGGTCGCGCCGACCGTGCCGGCCTGCGTCTGCTGAGCGGCTGCGGCCGAGCGCGCATCGATCACGATCTGCATCGCAGTCGATTCGGCCACGTTAGCGGCGGATTGTGCCTCGACCGCTTGGCTGGCCTTGGTCTGCGCCAGGGTCGCATAGTACGCGGCCGACTGGTAGTTACCGGTCGCCTGCGCCGCAGAGGCAGCTGAAGACGCCTCGCTGGCCAGCGACCGCGCGGACGACGCCGCGGATCGGGCCGCCGACGAGTAAGTCGCGGCTGCCGAGGTGAACGCTGGATCAAGCTGGACGAACGCATTCGAGACGTTCGCCGCTTGCGAGGTCGCCAGACTGGCGGCGACGCTCGCTTGCGACGTCGAGATCGCCGCCTGCGCAGCGGCGCTGCTGGCCAGGTACGCGGCGTTAGACGCCGTTGGGTTCTCGACCTCTGCGTTGTTCAGCGCCTGGTTCGCGTAGCTCAGCGCTGCAGCAGCGGCGACTAAGGCGCTGGATTGCGCCAGAAGGCCGGCGCTAGCTGCCGCCGAAGCCACAGCGGCGTAACTGGACGCGGCCGAGTAGTTCCCGAGCGCGTTAGCCGATGTCGCGTTGGAAGACGCGGTTGAGGCGGCGGTTGCCTGGCTGGCTGCCAGGCTGCTCTGGGTGTTGGCCTGATCCCGTGCCACGACCGCTTGGCTCGCCGCAAAGGACGCCGTGGTCCCGGTCATGTTCCCGATCGTCTGCATCTGGGTGATCGCAGAGCTTGCCTGGCTGGCTGAACTAGAGGCTGCAGACGCCGCGGAGGACGCCTTCGTGGCGGCGCTCGACGCCTGGCTCGGGTAGCTGCCACTCGGATTCTGGAACACAGCCAGGATCACGTTGGAAGCGGCCTTGAAGTCCTTCCGTTCAAAGAGGGGCGCCGTTTTTTGCCCCGTCACGACCGCCTGGAAGTAGTAGGTCCCAGAGTAGGTCGAGTTGAAGGTCGCGGTGCCGTTGGCGTTCGCGGTGAAGCCGGCCAGCGTGCTTGCGCTCTGCCAGTTGATCCCGTCGGTGGAGTAGTACCACGCATACGTCGTCTTCGTCGCGTCGACTGAGTAACTCCCGAGTAGTTCGCTGCCCAGCGAGCCGACAGTCGCCGTCAACGCCACGGCGCTCCCTAGGGTCGTCGCGTCTGGGGCGACGGCGAGCGTCAGGTTAGCTAAACTCTGGCCCGTCTGCTGGTTCGTCGCCTGCGCCGCGGTGTTCAGGATCGTCGCGAGCGAAGCATTGGAGTTCGCCACACTGGCGGCACTCAGCGCAACGGCCGCATCGGACGCCGCTTGCGACGCCAGTGATGAGGCGCTCGCAACGGTCAGCGCCCCGGTGATATCGTAGCTATTCGCCTGGGCCGCGGCACTGGCCGCGGTGCTCGCACCAGACTGAGCCTGGCTCGCGTACGCGGTCGCCTGTGAGTTCTTCCCCTGCTGGCCCAAGGCCGCGGCAGAGGACTGTGCGGCCGCGGCCGCTGAGTTCGCCGCCGCCAAGCTGTCTGCGGCGGTGTCCGCCAGGTCCTGACGGATCAGCGAAGACGCCACGGCGGCGGCAGACGTCGCCGTGGAATCGGCGGTCGATGCCGCCGTCGCCTGATCGGCGAGTGCCGCGCTCAGGCTCTCAGCCTTTGCGAGCGCAGCGGCCGCGGCGGCATAGTCACCGTTGGCCGCAGCAGAGCTCGCGACCACGCTTTGGGTCGCGAGCTCGCTGGCCAGCTGCGTAGCCGCGCTCGCGGCAGTCTCGGCCTGCACGGCAGCCGCACTCGCATCTTGATACGAGGCGAACGCCGTGGTGTTCGCGGCGTTATACTGCGTCGAGTTGTAAGCATCGGCGGCCTGCGCGCTCGCATCAGTGGCGTAGCGCTTCGCCGTCTGGCTAGTGGTGATCCCCTCGGTGTACAGCCCATTCGCCTGGGTGACGAACGCGCTGCCCGCGGTCTTCAATGTATTCTGCGTCGCAACGCTGGCGACAGAGGCCAGCGACACGGCAGTGCTGGTCGCCACGGCGGCCTGCGACAGATTGTCGCTAGCCGCACTCGCGTTGCCAGCCGCCGAATTGCGGGTGGCCAGGTCCGTGTAATACGCGGCCAAGCTCGCTTGGTCCTGCGCCGCCACGGCGGCCGATGTGGCTTGACTCGCGGCTTGTGCGCTCGCCTTGTCCCCCGCCTGCGCGGCGTAACTGGTCGCCAACGATCCGTACTCGGCCGCTGTGGCTGCTGCGTCTTCGGCGCTAACGGCCGGTGAGTCGACGGCGGCCGCAACGGCCACCCCAGGCTCACTCAGGAGCGGCAACCCAAGGGCTTGTCCACCCATTGCTAGCCCGCCCGCAATCAGCAGGGACGCGAAGATCCAGTTCTTACCGGATTTGTACATACGGAACCCGGTATTCTTACTGCCCCGCGCGCGCCTGAGATTAATTAATTTCATCATCGTTTTGGTCTCCTTTTAATTCTATTCCGTGTTACTGATGAACTGGGCGGGCCACCACCTCCTTAACTGATGCTGCCATCGCGTCTTCCGTGTACGCAGCGGCAGTCGCGATCGCTTCGTCGTGGAATTGTTGCCAGAGCTGATCATTCGTCAGGAGCTTGACGAGGCGCTCCGCGAGCGCAGCCACCTGGCCCGAACGCACCAGGTATCCGTTCTCACCCGGGCGGATCAGCTCCTGCGGGCCGTACGGGGCGTCGTACGCCACCACCGGCGTGCCGGTGCCCATCGCATCGAGGAGGGTCATCCCCAGCCCCTCATGCGCCGCTGGCGATAGCAGCACGCGGGCGTTCGCGTATTGCGCCGCGAGTTCTGTCACGGACTGGTAGTCGTTGATCGTCACGGCGTCTGTCAGCCCGTGTTTGGCGATCAACTGCTCGATGCGCTCGCGCATCTCCGGTGACTCGGCGTACCCGTAAAAATCCAGGTGCGCATCCGGGACCTGCGCGAGCACTTTTTCCATCGCGCGAACGGCATCCGCCGGCCGGCGATCGGCGGCGATCCGCCCCACCATGACGATCCGGTGGTCGCGTACCGCCAGAGGCGTCTCCTGGACGGCACGGTTCGCCAGCGGCACGAAGCTATCGGCCATGACGGCCACGTTCAGCTGCGGGTACTGATTGCGCAGCGCACGCCGCTGCCCGGCGGTCCCGACGAGGATCCCGTCGAACTTGGCGGCCAGCTCCTTGAGCACCGGCTGGTAAGCCGACAGGACGCGGTTGCGCCCGAGGTCCAGGTGCGTGTCATGGAAGTAGGCGTACTTCGCCTCAGCCCCGGTCACGGCGGCGACGACATGGTCCAGGTTGCGCCGATCGGAGATCAATGTGACCTCCGACTGGCCCTTCAGGTACTCATTCAGGAAAAACAAGAACAGCTGGTCTTCCGTGTTGAAGCGGTAATCCCGGCCGCGGTAGTGGTGCAGCTTCCACATGGTCGGGCGGACCTGGTCCCCGATGAACATGTGGGTGATCTCGAGGACGATCTCGCCTTCCCGGTTGAGGAAGTACTGGCGCGCCAGCTGGCCGTCCGGGTGGAAGTAGTCGATGGACGACTTGAACCCACGCCAGTCATAGTTCTCGCGGACCGTCCGGTTGCCGTAGCGGTCGGTGTAGATGATCTCGTTGACCAGCCCGACCGTGCCGGGCATCACCGTGATCCGGCCGATCTCGTTGCCGTGGCGCAGCAGCCGCGACACGTTGGCGTCGATGCTGACGATGTGGTAGGTCTCAAGCGGCAGCTGCGGCAGCAGGCGCAGCTCGACTTCTTCGCGCTCGACGTCTTGTGTGCCCTGGAAAAAATCGTACATATTGACCACGTCGGCCGCCTTCAGCGATACCGCGGCCGCGTCGCGCGCCAAGAAGCGGTTGTAGTTGCGGAGCAAGAGCTTGGCAGGCGTGCCCGTCTGCGTCAGGGCCAGCGTGCGCCGGATCGCGCCGTGCTCCGTGCCGGAGTTAAAGGTAAAGACGTTTTCAAGAATTGAGTAGATCATCATTGGCCTCCTTTAGCGGGTCGTGGTCAGACGAGCAGCAGCCAGCTTCACTGGCCAGCGCTTGTCTGCGTCATCGAGTAACGACTGCCAGGCTGCCCACACATTCGCTTCGGAGTAACGCTCCGCCGAATCGTAGGCGCCGGTCGAATATTCTTGGGCGAGCTGGCGCGACTGCATGATGGTCACAAGCGCATGCGCCAGGGCCTCATTGTCGCCGAACGGCACGACGCGCCCGTTGTGGCCGTCCTGCACGATCTCGTTAGGGCCGTAGTTCACGTCGTAGGTGAGCCCGATCAACCCGTGGGAGATCCCTTCAAGGATCGCCAGGTTGAACCCTTCCATGCGTGAGGTCAGGCCAAAGACCATCGCTTCGCGCTCGATCTTCGCCACGTCGGTCGTGTAACCCTTCAGCTGCACGACGTCTTCCAGGCCGTACGCTTGGATGGCGTCTTCGACTGCCCGGCGCGCCTTGTAGTTGTCGCTGCTATCCGCGTAGCCGTACAAGTCGAGGGTCAGCTCTGGGACCGTCTGCCGCGCGATCCCTACGGCCTTGACCAAGTCCTCGAGCCGTTTTTCCCAGGCGATTCGGGCAAAGGCCACGACCTTGCCGAACTGGCGCTCGGCCACAGGGACCCGCGGTTCGTTGAGCACGGCGTCCGGCACGACCCCAACGGGGATGGTGAACAGCTCGGCGCGCGGGGCAAAACGCCGGCGCACGTCGTCGGTCTGCCGCTGGGTCGCCGAAACGACCGCATCGTAGTCGTCGATCGCATTGATCGCGTACTCGTAGTGGTTGTTCAGCGTGGCGGTCTCTGGGTCTTGCGCGTCCCCCGTGTGCGAGTTGTGCAGATGCATCACGGTGTACGCCGGCAGCTTCAAGTCGGTCAGGCCCCAGTCTCCGAGGTGTGACCGATCCAAGATGAAGACATTCGGGTGCGCCTCCGACCAGTTGTCCTCGTTCAGGTCATCGAAGAAGTGCTTCGTCAGCTCTTCGATCGAGTCGAACACGAAGTCCTGCCCGTGCCAGTCGCGCAGGAACCAGCCCGTCTTGCCGAAGTTTTTGGCCATGTTGTCCCGGTTAAACGTCTCCAGGACCGGGTCGCCGTTGGGCGTGTACCACGTTTCGGTCCCGATGTTGTTATCTGGGGTGTAATGCTGCGACAGCGACACGAAGCCGCGTTCGTCATAGTTATCCACCCGGTACAAGTTGAGGTAGCTGTCGAAGAGCTCGACCGAGCGAACCGTCGTCGTTTCGTTGAAGTAGTTCACCCGTGCAACCAGCTTATTGTCCGCATCGTAGACCAGCGAGCGATGGTTCGCTTCATCTTCTTCTAGGTGCGTGTTCAACACGCCCAGATCCAAGTCAGCCGCCGTCATCGGCGTCGACTCGACCGCCAAGGCCTGCTGAAAATAATCAAACATTCCAATTAAATGGCGATCGTCGATCCCCGCGAGGGCCGCGTGTGAATGAAGCTTCGGATCCCAGTCACGGATCACGAACTGGCTCATCACCTCATGGTTGTTGAATAGCTCGAATCGCTTCAATTCAGCGTGTTCGATCCCGGATTTTTGCGGCTGCATCGCAGCATTGATGAAGAATATCATCGTTAAGTCTCCCTTCTTGAGTGCGGACGATTGGTTGATTTAGGTATCACGACGTTTTAGCAATAGTAACCAATTCAATTGCCCTGTTGGCGTCAAAATATATAAACGAAACGGATAAATTGTTAAAAACACAATTGTTGCCTACGAATTTTCGAATTTCGGTGCACTTGATTTAAACTAATTTTGTCTATTAGTTTGATATAATCTAAGTGGTAAAGCTATTTGACGATGCCGTCTGGCAAAAGTTTAAAAATTTGATTCGCACTGCTCGCCACAAATGGTATTTTTCTAGTATTCGATTTTTATCCCGCCTAGTGGCCGGCCCCGGCCACCACTAGGCAGCCGTTGACCCGTCTGCTTTTTGACCTTGCGCCACTGATCAGGTACGACGAGCTTACGCAGAAAGGAGTCCTGCCCCATGAGCTTTGAAGCTTGCTTCCTAGATAAGGCGAGTCTGCTCAAATTCAACCTGTACGCGCTCCTCGCAGCACCGGCAGACCACCCGTGGACCGTGCGGTTGCTCGCCGAAGCGCTCGACATCAAATACCAGACGGCTACGCGCATGTTCAATGAGCTGATCGGCGAGCTGAGCACCCTCACAGACGCCCCGAAGACGCAGCTGCGCCTGGACCTTCTCAAGGCGCACCGCCTGCCGCTCACCCTGGATCAATACCGCGCCGAGACGATCCGCGCCGGGCTGACCTACGAGCTCATCCACTACATCGTGACCACCCGGCACCCGACGATCGAACAGTTCAGCAGCGAGCACTTCGTCAGCACCTCCACTGCCACCCGGCGAATGAAGCAGGTGGCGCCGCTGATGGCCCAGTTTGGGATCAACTTTCGCCTCACCCCTCTCGCGCTGATCGGTGACGAGCTGCGGATCCGCTTTTTCCTCTACACCATGTACTGGGAGACCCTGCACGGCAGCTTCTGGCCGTTCACCACGACCCCCAAGAGCCACCGCGGCCGGATCGCGACCGTCGATCACTACACGCCAAGCGACCTGTTCAACGAGATCAGCGATTGGCGCGTCGGCTCCCGTCACGCCTTGGCGCCGAACCGCCGCCTGGAGGTCTTCGGGCTCAAGGCCGCCCGCCTCGGCTTCCAAAAACCGGCCCCGCAGCGCTCCCAACAGTTCCGCGAAGCCAGCGCCCGGACCTTCTTTCGCCTGACGCGCCTGCAACTCGCACCGGAGCACTACACGTACCGCGACTTCATCACGATCCAGATGGTCCTCGCGCGGCCGTGGTCTTACCTCATCACCGACCCGATCCGGCAGTGGTGCCTCGTCAGCGGCCGGATCGAGTGGAACGACGAACTCGACTTGAACCTGTTTCGCGTGATCATCGGCGTGGCGATCCTGGAGAGCCCAATGGTCGCCGATGCCCTCGTCTTCCACGCCCCCCAGCCCTCGGCCGAGGCCGTGCAGGCCCTGCTCGACTTGATCGACGGCCTGCCGAGCACGACGGACTTTGCCCTGTTCCACCGCATGCGCGAACCGTTCGCCACGCTGCTGGCACAATGCCTCGAGATCGCGGCAGACACTGCCTTTCCGTTCATGTCCGGCTCGCTGTCTCAGGCCTGAGCGCCTGACCTGGTGGCGGCGCCGAGTGGGCCGTGCGAAGTACCCGTTCTGATTTGCACTTGAAATGGAGGTGTCACGGATGAACCGTGCACGCGTTGAAGCCTTCACCGATGCGGTGGTGGCGATCATCATGACGATCATGGTGCTGGAGTTCAAGGTCCCCGAGTCGCCACGACTGACCGCGATCTTGGCGGAGCTCCCCTACCTGTTCGCGTACCTCGTCAGCTTCTTGTTCATCGGCGTGGCGTGGTACAACCATCACTACATGTTCGCCCGCGCCCAGCGGATCTCTAAGCGGGTGTACTGGGTCAATAACTTCTGGCTGTTCACCATGTCGCTGCTACCCGTCGCGACCGCCTGGGCGGGAGAATACCTGAGCGCGCGCGGCCCCGAGTTTTTCTACCTCATGGTGTTCTTCGCCTGGAGCGTCGCGTACTGGGGCCTGACCCGCGCGCTGATCGCCGATCACCGCGGCACGCCGGTGGCCGCGCAGCTGGCCAGCATGCCGCCGTATCGCTTCATGAACAGCTGGCGCCTGCTGACCTTCACCCTGGTGTTAGCCGTGGTCGTATACTTCTATCCGCCCGCCTGCCTGATCGCCACGCTCGGCGAGCTGATCTACATGGCGTTGCACACCACGGCCGACTCAGATCGCGTCGTTGCGTGACGCCCGCGCGAAAAAACTCGGCGCCCACCAAACAGACCGCCCCACCGACCGCAGTATTGGTCAGTGGGGCGGTCTGTTTGGTGGGCACGCGTGGCGGTAAAAAAAACGGCGCCATCCCAGTCGCTGATCGGGATAGCGCCGCCTAGTCGCAAGGGGGCTTGGGGCGTCGTGTCCCTTGACCGTACTAGGTAACCAGTGCATATACAGCGCGTGGCGTTGGGCCTCGCGCGACCACTGCTCAGACTAGCTCGCGGCGGCGGGGCGCCTGACCCAAGAGGCCAATCAGCGCGGTGACGATGATCCCGCCGGTGATCGCCACCTCTGCTCCGCGATCGTCTCCGGTCGCCGGAAGCGTCCGGGCAGCCGGCTGCGTAGCTTGTGTCGCCAGCGGCGCTGCAGTCGGGACCGCGCGGCTGGCTACAGGGCCGCTGGCCACAGGCGTGGGCGACTGCACCGGTCGCGCCACGGCGGCGCTTGACGCCGCGCCAGTCAGTCGGCGCTTCAAGCCTGGGTCCACCCCTACCTTACTTGCCGTCAGGGTGGCCACTCCCGCCATGCTCTCAGTCGCGGTGTCGCCGGCTGGAGCCGGCGTGACCGTCGGCGCTTCAGATAATGGTGCGGTCGCCCCTGGCGTGGCCACTGCTGGGATCGCCGGGTCGGTCGTCGGTGCTGGGGACGCTGATGTCCCCGCCTCTGGCGCCGCAGAATCCGCGGTCGGTGCGGCCGGATCTGGCTGCGGCTGGTCGACGTCTCGCCGGTAGTAGAAGGTGGCCGAGTCTGTCACGCTGAGATCGATCTGTTGCTCGGTATCGCCGACTAATGTGTAGTGGATCCCGCCATATTCTTTGGGTGTAACCAAAGTCTTCTTGGCTGTGACGGGAAGATAACGTCGGTACGGCTCGCCGGGTTCGTGCGGCCGTTGTGCGTCCATGATGATGTTGACGGTGATCAAGTCTCCTGTATCAATATCAACATACTGCACCCGCCACGTTGAATTATCATACTTGTACGGCCCTGTCGCATCCGTGTCAGCGTCCGATGCCGGCGTCTCATCCGGCGTCGGCGCCGTGGATGTCCCCACCTCTGGCGCCGCGGAGTCCGTTGTCGGTGCGGCCGGATCTGGCTGCGGCTGGTCAGCGTCTCGCCGGTAGTAGAAGGTGGCCGAGTCTGTCATGCTGAGATCGATCTGTTGCTCGGTGTCGCCGACTAATGTGTAGTGGACCCCACCATATTCTTTGGGTGTAACCAAAGTCTTCTTGGCTGTGACGGGAAGATAACGTCGGTATGGCTCGCCGGGTTCGTGCGGCCGTTGTGCGTCCATGATGATGTTGACGGTGATCAAATCGCCTGTATCAATATCAACATACTGCACCCGCCACGTTGAATTATCATACTTGTATGGCCCTGTCGCATCCGTGTCAGCACCTGCCACCGGCGTCTCATCCGGCGTCGGCGCCGTGGATGTCCCCGCCTCTGGTGCGGCAGAATCCGTTGTCGGTGCGGCCGGATCTGGCTGCGGCTGGTCAGCGTCTCGCCGGTAGTAGAAATCAGTCGAGTCTGTCACGCTGAGATCGATCTGTTGCTCGGTGTCGCCGACTAATGTGTAGTGGACCCCACCATATTCTTTGGGTGTAACCAAAGTCTTCTTGGCTGTGACGGGAAGATAACGTCGGTATGGCTCGCCGGGTTCGTGCGGCCGTTGTGCGTCCATGATGATATTGACGGTGATCAAGTCTCCTGTATCAATATCAACATACTGCACCCGCCATGTTGAATTATCATACTTGTACGGCCCTGTCGCTTCCGTGTCAGCGTCCGATGCCGGCGTCTCATCCGTCGTCGGGGCAGTCGACGCTAGTAGCGATGGGTCGGCATCCGAAACATCTGTACCAGTAGTGCCCGCCACGCTTCCGCTTAACGTTTCATTTTGAACTAAAACCTGATCAGAAAGCTGATGACTTTGCGGTTTTTCAACCAAGCTAGGTTCAGCATGCAGAGAAACATTTTCTGCTAACAAAGTCTCGGCAGCGCTTGTCGTAAGAGGCCTTTGGGTACCAAGAAGTGTGACTGCAAACAAAGTCACCCCTGCCGAAGCGTACACTGATGCCTTTTTCATTACTCCACCTCACTATTCATAGACGACCCCAAAACCACTTCGGCAGAAGCGAATTCGGAGGAAAGACTATCCTTCGCATAAATCGAATGTCCAATCATCGTCCATCCAAGCGAGCGGGAGAGTTTAATCGCATTAATCATATTTTCAGTAAGATTCCGATAATCACTCGCCCGCCCTGATGAGACACCATACATCAGGTTTTCCGCAGAAGTATAAAAGGACCAGTCAGCAAAAGGCGCGCCGCTATGGCCGAGCCCGAGCAAGTGTCCAATCTCGTGTGCGATTATCTGCACAGTCCCCTGCCTATCAATCATCTTATTCATTACTAGATTTGATTCACCTGAGTTATTTAACGTGATAACTGCATCAAACCTCCCAACGTTTGCAATATCAGAGATAGAATAGTAAAGATCCCCAGAAGTTGACGCCCAAGTTGCATTGTCAATCTTTCCATACCGAAATGTTACATTAGTAGCTGAAGGATCTCTGACGGCCACAAATGTTCCCGGCATTCTCTGGTTCCAGAAGTCAATGGCAGATTGAATTTCACTTGTAAGAGGGTCCGCAGCGTCAAGGTAATACTGGATTGCACCATTCGCACCCGACCCAACAGTGGATCTAAAGGCAACATCATTTCCGCGTTGCCCAAAACTAAGTGCACGCTTATCGATCCAAAACCAATTTTTAGCGTCTGATGATATTCTCACCGCTGTTGTTGTCTCTCCGCTCGGAAGTCTGACACTTTCCTCCGCACTTGCTAAGAAATACTGCCCAACCATGTCCTTCGAATTTGTAGTACTCGTTCCGTTCCCAAATTCATTTGCATATAGTGGATACCCCATAGTCGTTGGCTTAATTGCAACGTAGCGGCTACCATCCTTTCGGTAAAGCTGACCTGGCACCGAGCTTCTAGGCGCGTCATACGGAAAACTGTACTTTTTTTCTGAAATCACCTGATACTGTGGCGCCAAAGCCTTTTTATCTACCCAGTATGTGGCACCGGTGTCCAGCGTAATCAATGCAGCAGTTACGCCGTAATCCTTATCAAGTTCAGCATTAACCGTAACAGTTTTTCCAACATAGTTGACGCCGTCGATGTCAGAAAGCATTGCCAACGTTTCCCATGGCACAGCTGTGACATTCCAGTTGTTCTTAACAGTTGCCTGATAGTTAACCGACCGACTATTAGCGACCATCAGCGCAGGCCCTTGTCCAAAGTACGTAGAGGTGATCTTAATACTCTTGGGATCAACCCAGTAGAACTTACCGTTTTGTAATTTAACTAGCACAGACGGATACCCTTGTGTCGGCGATTCTGCGTAAATCTTCACAGGGGTTCCGTTGTATGAATCGCCCAAGACCGTGTTATAATGGCCGACCGTGATGGGATCGTTAGACCACGGTCTGTCCAGCAAATTCCAGTTGGATTGAATCACACCTTCTCGATAGACCTTTCTCGCGTTCACATCCTCATAAGCTGGCCCACCGCCATACAGTTTATCCGTTGTGCCGACGGTCAAACTATTATGGTCAACCCAATAAAAATCGCCAGATTTGAGTCGAATAAGGTCCGCATAAGTATTGGGAGTCTTAACTTGTTTCAGTATCCGAACTTTTTCACCTAAAAATTTTTTGCCGATAATAGTCGAATAATTCCCAAGTGTTTTCCCGCCTTGCGTCCATGGCTTATCCAGCAAGTTCCAATCCTCACGTATCGTCGCGTTGATAGAAACTAATGGCGCCTCTGGTACATCATACGCCGGGCCACGATAGAACTTTGCTGCCTCGGCAGCATACGTTACCTGAATTGGCTCTACCCCCCCAATACCAGGTAAAAAAGTTGTCAATCCAACAACTAAACCAAATCCAAGAATAAACAAGAACGCTTTTCTCTTGCCAGGATAGGATCCTAACTTTCGTTTTGGGTCTCTGCTAGTTTCCATTTTCTCCACTCTCCTACAAACCAGAATTTTCTCTTACGTTAGCAACATGGTAGCATGCTTAACAATTGAATGAGAATCAATCCAAAACAATTAGAGAGTTATGATGAGTAGAATAATTCAGAAAACATCAAGATTTATTTCTATAGTTGCAATACATCAAACTTGTTTTTTGAATTTTTGGTGTATGAAAACCCTGTATACCGTTGTTCTTCAGATGTCGCCGGGTTTTGCCGCATCATCTGACATTATTTCTACGGGGCAACCCAGTTCGGTCACGCCTTAAACTGGCACAAAATAAAATGAGATAAAAATTAGATAACGGTTTGCATTTTCGAACTCATTCAGCGCTCGGTCAATCCGAATCCGTGTGGTCACTTTTTTCACAATAGCCAGCGAGTTATCAGAATACGTTTGGTCGGTTGCCGAAGAAAATCAGTTCAGGCTTTGTCAAGAACGAAACAGCTTTTTTGTGCACACGCGCGCACATACTTGATTCGCTTTTTTGCATGTCGTCATTAACACCACTCTGCTCAACCAACAATCAGGCCGGCTCGATCATCGAGCGTCGACGCCGCACCAGTGATCACGGCCCATTTCCCCCAGTCCGCCCCCTTTAACCTTACCCACCTAAATGCGCTGACTTCGCGCTCAGAACAACCTAAAAACGCCCAGTCTCCTCGACCAGGCGTCACTCGATCGTCACGGTGTCTTGCGTCATCAGCTGGATCAGCTGAGCGCGGGTGGTGCGCGCCTCGGACAGCGGCGGCAGGGCCGTCAGTGCGAAGTACGCCGCCTTAGTCGTCTCGGGATTCGGCGCGAACGTCCCAGTCACCGGCGTACAGGCGAAGATCAGCTTATAGTACTGGTAGACGTATGGCAAGTCTGGGCGCTTGGCCGTGTCATAGATCGCTCGCAACGCACCGACGGTCACGGTCAGGCCGGTCTCCTCGCGCACCTCCTTAGCGACGTTCTCCCGCGGCGACCAGCCGACCTCGGCGTAGCCACCGGGCAGTGCCCACTCCCCCTTGGCGTCTTGCACCAAGAGCACCCGGTCTGCGCGTCGGATGAAGCCGCGCACATCGACCTTCGGCGTCGGGTAGCCGGCCTGCTGGTCCGCCAGCGCTTGCAGCGTCGTCAGCGGCGTTGCGCTCAGGGTCGCAAGCTGCTCAAGCGCCAGGTCACGTAGTTCGGTGTAGCGCTCACGATCGTACACATCGTGGCCGAACGTCAGGCCGGCCTGGGCGATCGCCAAGAGCCGGCGCAAAAAAGTCAGTGTGTCCATCTTCCGTTCCCCCTCGTCACCCTGTTTCACGTGAAACAAGGCCCATCAGTCCTTGCGCCGCCACCGCTGCCACTCTGGCCAGTACAACGTCGCAACAACGAGTAACACGAGCACCAGGGGGGTGAAGCGGAGCGCCTGGCCGAGCGCCTGCTGCCACCCGATCCGGTCGTTCAGGCGCAGCGGCGCAAGCACTTTGCCGCGCAGTTGCGTCGTCTGGATCGGGCCGAACCAGCGCGAGTCTGCCGACACGGGCCGGTTATCCCCGAGGATGAAGTACTGGTGCTTGTTCAGCAAGGTGGTGCTGAGATAGCTCGTGTTGCGAAACATCATCCCGCCTCCGGCCACGCCGCCGTAGCTGTACAGGCTGTTGTCCATCGCGTAGGCAACATATGGCTCAGCGATGGCTTTGGCGTTGCGGTATACGGTCGTGCGCGACACGCCGATCAGGTCCCCGGGCTTGCCGATCAGGCGTTTGACCAGCAGCCGGTCCGTCGTCACGTCGAGATTCTTCGCTTCGTTGGCGACGATCACGATGTCGCCGTAGCGATACGGCACGTTGAACCACTTCAGGGTCCGCGGGCGCGCAACGACCAGCCATTGGCCGTCTGCCAGCGTCGGATCCATCGAGTGACCTGACGTGTGATCGATCTGGAAGAACAGGTTGAAGCCCGTCATCACCGCAAGCACCACGCCGATCAACCCGAGCCAGAGTTTTCTATAGATGCTCATCGCGCACCTCCCGCTGTTAGCTTACCACACTCACCGCGCCAGCTCCGTCAACTTAGGGCTTTTTTACGGTCGGCCCCGTGCGCGGTCCCGCCCTCATCCCCACACGCGCAGGAGCAAGCCGTACTGAACCAAGAATGCGACGACTGCCAGCGCCTGCTTACGCCACTTCTTCATGCGCTCACCACCTTCACGAGTTGATCGACCAGCCCGGTATCCACCGCGACGAACGCCCCGGCAAGCACGTAACACGTCGTCGCACTCGCCTTGGCCCGTGCCGTGATCGTCGCCGCCAGGGCCGGATGGCGCGCCAGCCCCTGAAGGCTGTAGAGCAGCCCCACTGTCAGACCGCCCACCAGCCCCACCGCGCCAAGCAGCGTCCATGCGCTGACCCCCGCCATCACCGGCAGGAACAACGTCAGTTGACAGCGCGCCGTCAGCACTAAGGCCGTTGCGATCACCGCGGCCAGCGGACTGGTTGCCGCCACCGTGGGGAGTGGGGCCGGTGCGCTGACCGGCGCCGGTTGCGGGGCGTGCAGCGCCCACACTAGTGGGACCAAGCCACTACCACCGACGACCCACGCCGGCAGGATCAACTCAAGCCCCTGCCCGAGCGCCCATGCGAGGCTCACCAGGCCAGCCGACACGAGTCCCGCCCCGAAGGCGACTGTCTTCGGGGCGACCCGCTGCATCAGTGCAAGCCAGGTGAACAAGAACTCCAAGTTGACGCTGATCAGCGCCAATGCAAGCATCACGAAGCGCATGGCGCCCCCTCCTTTTGTCAGATCGGTCGTTATGTACGCCGGAGGCTCGCTCCGGCGTCAGCTCACCGCTTATCCACGATAACACTGGTCGTCGTTGCGACCTTCGCGCCGACCCGCAGCTCAGCATAGTACCGTACCGCGCCCTGGCCGAACACATCCGCGCCGATGATCGCTTGTGCCAGCGCCTCGACTGCTGCGGCCGTCAGATCTGTGTCGTACCGCGCCAGCCGCAAGATCCGTTGCGCGCCGGTCGAATCGATGAACGTCAAGCGCAACTCTGCTACGATCGTCTCCATCTCGTCACCCCCTCCTCACGCGATCCACGCCTACAGCTCGATCCGCTCGGTCTGCGCGATCGCGATCTGCGTCAGCACGTGATCCGTCGTCACGCCTTCCAGCACTTTGCCCAGCGCGATCAGCTGCTCATCCGACGCGTCCGGGTCTAGCCCCGTCAGACGCCGGGTGAACCGGTCCGTCGGCGCAGCCGGATTCGTATAGGTGAACGTGACCGCCACCGTCTGGATCTCTCGCATGCCGCACTCCCCCTTTCGCCTCACTCGACGGGCACCTGCCCGTCTATATAAGAGAAGCGCCGCGGCCAGCAAAAAGTGACGGCGCTGGGCCAAAAGCCGCATTAGGCGCGGACAGGACAGGACAGTGGACTGCTCAGCGCCGGCCGCTGGGCCTATTACGCTACTGGCATCATTGGGGGGCCGACAAAAGGGGCGTGACTTTTGTCACGCCCCCGTCACCGCCGCTCACGGGCGACATCCGCCGGCTCCACCTCCAGCCGGTACAGCTGCATCGCTAGCTCGATCACGGCCTCACGTGGCAGATCAGCGCCGGTGTAGTCCCGGATCAATGCCCCCATGCGGCTCGCGGCGGCCTCGAGGTAATCCTGCAACACAGGGGCCGGGGGCCGCCCGCTCACAGTCAGGGGCAGCGCCGCGGCCGGGCCGAAGCGGCTACGTGGCGGCTGGGTGTCCGCCAGATAGGCCGCCCACACCGGCCCAAGACTCGCGGTCACCGTCTGCATCAACTCCGTCATGAAGCCTTGCATGACACCAAAGGCGGCCGGGGTCAGGTGACCGAACGCCAGCTCGAGCTGCCAGCCCTGCCCGCGACGACCGAGCTGAAAGCGAAACTCCCCCGGCCCCGTTGCGGCGCAGTCGCGCAACGGATGGCCGGCCATCACCGCCGGGTTCAGGTGCTGTCCGCTTCCGCCCAGCGAGAAAAAACACTGCGCGACATACGCGATCACGCGCGGCGGATAGGGCAAGATCCGCCCCGCGTATTTGGCGGCGTACAGCGCTTCGGCGAGCTTCAGCGGCGAGGCCGTCGGGTCGAGCCACCCCAGCTTCGCCTGACGCTTGAGGCGCGCCCACACCGTGCCCGTGGTGATCGGCAACAGTAACGGCGGGCCCGCCTGACGCAAGAGCAACGTGCGGTACGCACCGGGGCCTGGGACTGGCAAGGCGCAAGCCAGATCAATGCCGAGCGCTTCTTTGGTCCCACGCGGCAGAGCGGCCAGGTGTGTCGTCAGGTCCACGCCGTCCCATACCGGATCGAGCCCAGTGGTGATGACACGTCTCGGATACAGCTGTGGCACCGGCCCCACCCCCTGCTTCACGTGACCCCCCCAAAAAAACTTGTGGTCCCCCTTGGCTTGGCACACCGCAGACCTGGCGCAGGCCCGGCGCCTGAATGCCAACATTGCCCACCAAGATGCCCAGCCTAGCCGGCCTGCGGAGCACTAAGGGGGAAAGTGCCCCCACCACGTCGCCCGTGTATGCTCTGACCATCGATCCTGGGATCGAAATTTCCCCGCAGCAGGCGGGCCCACCTGCTGCCACAAGAGGGTCATCGAATGGCAACACGTGAAGAAGAAGGCTTGATCCTCAGCCTCGAGAACGAAGGCGTGCTCCATAACGCCTTGACGCGCGTCGGGTTGCCCCGCAGTCACCCCGACTACGACGACTACCTGCAAGACGCCCGCCTCATCTACGCCCAGTACTACGCGCATTACGGGACGCCGTTGGACACCCCGAGCGAACGTGAAAAATTCAACCGCCTGGCGGGCTGGTTCGTCTTTCTGCGCCTGATCAAGCGGCGCGGCCAGTTGCGCGCCCACCGTACGCGACTGGCCGACTACCAGACCGAGGAGTTCGCGGCCTTGCGCACCCTGGCGATCGCCGCGATCGACGTCACCGACACCCCGCTGATCGATCAGCTCGCGATGTCCGAGGCAATGACCAAGCTCTGGCGCACTGCCTCCGATCCGGAACGGACCCTGCTGCGCTTGCGCGCGATCGGCTTATCGGACCGCGAGATCGCGCCGCTGATCGCCCTCACCCCGCGCTCCGTCGGCCGCATGCGCAAGCGCCTAGCGCAACGCTACCACGACCTGGTCGACTAGCGCCGCCGCACACATTGTACGCGCAAAGCGCCCTTGACAGGTATTCAGACGACTCGGGAGATTATTTATCTCGGTGTAAAACAGCGCAGCAAGCGCAGCAAAATGATCGAAACCACTTAAGTTTACGTCGTCTCGCTACCTTTTTGCCGTCAATTACGGTATGGTGGAGGTAGATTACCAACAGGAGGCGTCAATCTATGAAGGTTAGAAAAGCAGTCATCCCCGCAGCTGGGCTCGGGACCCGGTTCCTCCCCGCCACCAAGGCTCTCGCCAAGGAAATGCTCCCGATCGTCGACAAGCCGACGATCCAGTTCATCGTCGAGGAAGCGAAGGCCAGCGGCATCGAAGATATCCTGATCGTCGAGGGTAAGCAGAAACGCTCCATCGAAGATCACTTCGATTCCGCGCCGGAGCTGGAGCAGAACCTCGAGGCCAAAGGTAAGGCTAGCCTGCTCAAGATGGTCCACGACACCACCGACATCGGCGTGAACCTGTTCTACGTGCGCCAGCCGTACCCGAATGGCCTCGGCGATGCCGTGCGCCTCGCCAAGTCCTTCATCGCCGGTGAACCCTTCGTCGTCATGCTCGGCGACGACCTGATGCAAGACAAGATCCCCCTGACCCAGCAGCTGATCACCGAATACGAACAGACCCACGCGTCGATCCTCGCCGTCAAGAAGGTCCCGCACGCCGACGTCTCTGCATACGGCGTCATCGACCCTGAAAGCGAAGTGCACAAGGGACTCTACAACGTGCGCAAGTTCGTGGAGAAGCCGTCCGTGGATGAGGCGCCTTCCGACCTCGCCATCATCGGCCGCTACCTGCTGACCCCGGAGATCTTCGACATCCTCGACCACCAGAAGCCGGGCAAGGGCAACGAGATTCAGCTGACCGACGCGATCGACGAGCTGAACAAGACCCAGCGCGTCTTCGCCCATGAATTCACGGGCAAGCGCTATGACGTCGGCAACAAGTTCGGCTTCGTGCAGACCACCATCGAATACGGTCTCACCCATCCCGAGGTCCAAGATGAGGTGCGCCCATACCTGTTGAAGCTGGCTGCCCAGCTGAAGGCCGAAGACGAGAAGAAAGCCGCCAAGGGCAAGTGACCGGCACGCCCGCACACAAAAATCGACCGCAGTTTTGCCTAACAACTGGCAACTGCGGTCGGTTTTTTACGTACTGTATTTTATTTATCGACGCCTGCACGCTGGGCATAGTGGGCGTCCCTTGCGAATTGCGGCACCGGATCGCCCGCCACAATGCACCTGTACTGATCCGGTCAGTCTTGTGTCAGCGTCGCCGTTACAATGTTCTTGCGATTCAGGGTCAACGGTTCGCCACCACCATCTGCCGTCATCAGCCCACTGGCGACCAACTCGCCGTCGACTTGTAGCATCACCGCACGATTCGCGGCCCGGGTAACGGTCACCGTATGTGAACGACCCAATTCTAGCTGCCCACGATCCGCCGTTGAGACCACACTGGCCCGGTGCGCAGGCGTCCCATTGCGCCCGTGTTCGGGCACCACCACACGGGTCTCCTGCCACGTACCGATCAGCACCTGATCCGCACAAGTGAACTGAAGTTGGCCATCCGGTCGGACCGCTAAGCTCAGCAGATTCGATTGACTGACCAGCGACCCGGGTTCGAACTCTGCTGACAGCTCAAGGCGTAAGCTAAACTCGGCTTGCCACGTCGGAACGCCTGGCATGACCGCCTCGTCTGCAGCCGCCGACCAGCGGCCGATCACCCCGTCAGGGTGGGCCTGTAGCGCGATCACTTGGTCGACGCGCCCGCCTTCCCAGCCCGGCAATCCATTGATCTCAAGGCGTACGGGGTGGGCGATCGGGCATGTCGTTGCCCTCGTCAGCGTGACCGTTCGACGGTCGGCCCCCAGCTGACACGCGATCACCGGTTGACCGTCGACCGCGTAGACGTTGTCGGCCCTGACCCGCCGATCGAACCTTAATCTGATCTGATCATTGCGCATCACCTGTGCGGCCGTCAGCTTGGGCGCGACCACCGGTGCGCTCGTGAAGGTCATGAGCCGTGTCTCATGCGGCTCAAGCCGCCCGGTGATCGTCTCATCCGCCTGGACCACAGGGTGCGCCTCCTGCGCGACCGGCTCCCACTGCGTGAGGACGAACTGGCCTGCCGTTGCACCCAGCGGCACCGCATAAGCCTGGGCCTGATCACTCGGATTGGAGAGCGATACGACCCCGGTCGTCGCCGTCCATCCCTGGTAGCCGTAAACTGCGCCCGCCCTGGGATCGCCGCCGATCATCACGACGTGGTCCAGGGCCTCTTGATACTCGCGCACAAACGCCAAAACATCCGCAACGATTTGCCACTTCTCTTGATCCATCATCGACGGTGAGAAGTATAGCTCCCATAGCCGCGAGCCCCGAACCGCCGTTGCAAACAAGTACCGACGAAACTCCGGCGTGGTCATGGTCACATGTGCGGCGTGCCCGTAGATCGGCTCATGGTTGTAGTAGTGGCTCAACGGGAACTGAACTTGCGCGTCGTTCAAGTTACGATAGTAGATCGCATCACGGCCCGTGATCATTCGATCCGCATCGCAGCCACTCCCCGACTGCTCGAGGTCCCCAGAGTTCTGGAGCCAGATGGTGTTCACATACTGCAGCCACCATGGACTGGGATTGATGAAGCACGTGACATTGAGAAACAGGTCTGGTGTCGCCTCACGCATCGCGACGAAAATGTCCCGCCAGTCTTCCCACAACGCGGTCGTCGCGTATGCCCCCGCTGGTCCCCCGACGGGATGGTCGTGGTCGGGGTCAGTGCCTGGACGCGACGCGAAGCCATCGAGCTTCCAGTAATGGATCTCAAACCGCGCCTGATAGTCCAAGAACAGTGCCTTGAGCCGCTTGGTGTACCGCCGCGCGGCAACATCGAGCGCCGCGCCCGAAGCCGCTTGACGATTGAGGTACCCAGTGCCCGCCTGTTCTAGGAACTGTGCGAAGGTCGCATTGAGTTCATACCCACCTTGCGGGCCCAGCCACAATCCAAACGTCGCGCCAAATCGCTTGGCCAGCGCACTTGTCGGATACAACTCATCGGGAAACTTGTCGTTAAAACTCCAAAAGCCCGTCTGATTGAACGTGCGTCCAGAACGTGCCACGTCGATCCCAGTGAAGTCAGGATCGTTGTAATTGTTCCAGCCATCATCGACGACATAAGCATCCAACGGCGGCACGCCTGCGTCTGCCAAAGCCCGGTGCGCCTGCTCGAACAGCCTCATCGCCCGGTCACTGGTCACGCCCATGCGGTCGTCGTACCACGAGTTATACTGACACCGCAGCGGCGTCGCCGGCATGCGCGGTGCCAGGTAGGCCAGTAGGGCCGCCTGCAGACTTGCCTGTTCTGCCCGTGGTGCGACCCCCATGACGAAGTCTGGACTTTGCCATGCGCCTTCAGCAGTCAGCCGCTCACTTTGCCGCCGTGCCGCAAAGCTTTGCCCAGGTTGGTAGCGCAAGTGGATCTGGTCAGCCACGATCTGGTTGTCTGTCGCGGGGAATTCACACCCCCAGAAGAGACTGTCTGTGTAGACCGGCTGACCCAGCAAAAACTCATGCGCCGGAAAGTTCCATTCCGTCTCAGGCACCACGAAGTCCGACGGTCGCGCGAACTGGGCGGTCGCGGCCGGTAACTTCAACGCCTCCAGTTCCGCATAGTCGAGCGCTGCCGTCTGCGTCGAGCACGTCATGACCACGTGACTATAAGTCACTGTCGCGGCGAGCCGGACCTCGTAGCGGATCGTCCAAGTCCCCGTTCGGTGGACCAACGGGGCGAACCTGACCGTCAACGTCTGTTCCGTCGCCGTCGCCGCCGGTTCAACCGCAGTAACGGTCAGGTCACTCGCAGCCACTCGGTCCGGTCGATCCAGCCCCAAGCTGAGATAAAACACCTCGGAGCCCGGCGCCGGAGTCAGCGTCTGGCCACTGAGGTGGTTCGTGATACGCCCCAGGAATAAGCGCTGATCGACCACCGTGAAGACTCGCGTCATCGCCGTATTTTCAAGCCGGTGCTGTGTTGCCATACCTGGTCACCTCCTCATCGTTGTCGCACGCCCATCACGCTTGGGCCAAACAGGGCGCGCGTCACCCACAGCGACGACCGCTGGCGCCCCGAGCCGACCAGGCCGAACGGCGTCGATCCCGTTGGCTAGTCAGTTCCGCTCACCCCGTTCGCGCTTGTGCGTGACCGGCTGATCAGCGTCAACCGGCGCTGCTGCGGTTGCCCCGTCATGACTGGCGTGTCGCGTTACCGATCCGGGAAACTTTCGCGGTATTCCACGTCCGTAGACATCAAGATGTGCTGCGGGTAATCCCGGGACTGTTCGACCCGTTCCATGGCCATGCGGACCGCGCTGCGCCCGATCGCAATCGGATGCAACTGCACACTCGTCAGTGACGGGGTCAAAAATGCGGCTGCCTCCGAGTTATCGAACGAAACGATCGCCATGTCTTCAGGAATCCGGACGCCCGCCTCATGGAAGACGCGATAGACCCCGATTGCCAGCGGGTCACTGGCAACGATCAGCGCGCTCGGCAACTTGGCCCCCTTGTAGTGCGCCAACAAGCGCTGTGCCTGCGCCGCCCCATCCGCATAATCCCATTCACCGATGAACGCTTGGGTATAATCTGCCAGCTGATGTTCTCTCATCCAGTCGACGTAAGCCCGGTACCGCAGATCCATCTTATGATTGGACACGCTGGCCCCACTAGGCTGCCAGTACATGGATGCCCCACCAAGAAAGGCGATCCGACTATGACCGGCTTGATGCAGCTTGGTCATGACTTGGTCGATCGCGGTTCGAAAATCTGGAAAAACGGCATCGATGTCTGCCGGGACCGTAAAGTCGTCGACCACGACCAGGTTGGGATTCAAGCGATGGATCTGCTTGAGCCACTGCGCCTCCAGCGGCCCAACGATGATCAGTGCATCCAACCCCTTGACCTTGACTGGATCCAGCTTATCGCCGATGTGGAACATCGTCTCGACTTTCAGCTTATGCTTAGCCAGCTCGTCCAACACCCCCTTGCGAATGTCACGGAAATAGGGGTCGTTGAATTCCTCGCGTTCACTTTTCGTAATGAACAGGCCGAACCGCACCGTGTGTCGACCTCGAGGGGCCCGCTTGACGTAATGCAGCGCTTTGACCGCATCCAAGATCCGGGCACGGGTCTCGTCACTGATCAGCAACGTGTCATCACCATTCAAAAATCTGGAGACAGTCGTTGCGGATACCTGCGCGTGTTTCGCTACCTCTCGAATTCCTGCCACATCAGTCCCTCGCTCTCGCAATTTGATCGAACGCTACGTACTTTCCTCTCTATTTTGCCAGTTAATAAAAAGAGCGCAAGGAAAACTTGCGCTCTTTTCCCATCAATGCTACTAAAGCTTTCCGCCAGTAGTTGCGATCCCTTGAATGAACTTTTTTTGGAAAATCATGAATAAAACAATCATTGGCCATACCGCCAATAGCGATCCCGCCATCAGCTGGGGATAGTTGGTCGAGTACTGGCCCTGCAGATTGGCAAGCCCCGCCGACAGGGTGGTTTTCTCGATCGACGTGGTCGCGATCAACGGCCACATCAGGTCTTTGAAGGCGAACAATGCGGTAAAGATCCCCAAGGCGATCAGCCCGGAGCGCACGAGCGGCAGCATGATCCGGAAGAAGATCGTCCAGATCGAGGCACCATCGAGAACGGCTGATTCCTCGAGCTCCGCTGGGATCTTCAAGAAGAATTGACGGAGCAAGAAGGTCCCGAACGCGCTCACGAATCCGGGCAGGATCAGCCCCATCGTCGAGTCTAGGATCCCCAGCTTCTGCGCCAGCATGTACTGCGGCGTGATGAAGATCTGGGAAGGGATCATCATTTGGATCAAGACGAGACTGAAGAAGAGATTACGCCCCGGGAATCTGAGCCGAGCCGCCGCATACGCCGCCATCGCGCTCGTCGCGACCGAGAAGAAGACCCGGCCAACGATCAGCAGCAGCGTATTGAGGTAGAACTTGGCGAAGGGTAACATGGCCCACACAGCGCTGTAATTGTCCCACCGGAATCGCTTTGGCCAAAGTGTTGGCGGGATCATCATCGATTCGTGCAACGTCTTTCCAGACGTGAGGATCATCCAGACGAACGGGACGACCATCACGACTGCACCCAAGATGAGCATCACATGGACGAGCATATGGTTTTTTTTCATCATGCACCTCCTAGTAGTGGACCCATTTTTTCTGCAGCTTCAACTGGATCGCCGTAATGATCAGGATGACCACCAACAACACGACAACGATCGCCGATCCATACCCTTTATCGTTCAGGATGAACGAGTATTTGTAGAAGAGATACGCTAAGGATTGGGTCTTGTACATCGCATCTGTGCTGGACTTGATCATCATAAAGATGCTGTCGAAAACCTGAAAGGCATTGATGATCGTGGTCACCACAACGAAGAACAACGTCGGTGAGACCAGCGGCAGGGTAATGGTGAAGAACTGGCGAACTGGTCCGGCTCCGTCGAGCTCAGCGGACTCATAGTAATCGGCGGGGATCTCCTGTAAGCCCGCGATCAGCAAGATCATGTTGTACCCGATTGCGCTCCACACCCCCACAATGATCACCGTGTATATCGCAGTGTTTGGATCCGCCAGCCAGTTGACCGGCCCGATCCCCACCTTGGCCAGTAACTGATTGATCAGCCCAAATTGTGAGTTGAACAGCCACTTCCAGATCATCGCAACGGCCGTGGGTGCCGCTACCACGGGCAAGATATACAGCGTCCGGTATAAGGTCAGGCCTTTGATCTTCTGATTCATCAAGACCGCTGCCAGCATCGAGAAGACGACGATGAGCGGGACCGAGACGACAGAGTAGAGGATCGTGTTCAGCAAGGACTGCCAGACTTCTTTGTCCGCAAACAACTTCTGATAGTTCGCCCAGCCGGCGAACGTCATATTACCGAAGCCCGTTGAGCGACTGAAGCTCATGATGATCGTATCGATCGCAGGCTTGATGTTGAGGATGATCAGACCCGCAACGGTCGGGAGCATGAAAAGATAGCCCCAAAACACTTGGTCCTTCTTATACTTTGTTCTGCGTATCTTTTCCATGGGAACCTCCGTTACTGGTTAGCGAGCGTTTCGTCGATCCCTTTGGCGACGGTATCCGCGGCTTTAGTCGCAGTCTCCTTCCCACTGATCAACTTACCCACTTCGGTGTTCGCAAGTGTCTCACTCTTGATCGTATTCGCGCTGAACGGGCGCAGCACGCCGTAGTCGAGCCCGTCAACGAAGGCATCGACATTCGCGAACGTCCCTTTGAACTTATCGACCCAGCCTTGACCCAATCCGTTATACGCCGGGATCGAGATCCCCAGGTCAGACTGCATCTGGTTCGCCTGCTTCGACGCCAAGAACTTAAGGAACTTCTCCGCTTCCTTCGGGTGCTTGGTCTTGCTCGACATGGCCCATGCCAACCCGTTGGTCACAGTCGCCTGTTTCTTCCCCTTTGGTAAGGCGGCGACGTCAATGTTCTTCGCGGTGTAACTGTTGGCGGCCATTGCGCTTGCCATCCAATTCCCGTGGGTGATCATGGCGACCTTCCCCGACTGAAGCAAACTCATCTGATCAGTCTCTTGCAGGACCTCTGCATTAGGCGAAACCTTGTCTTTGAGTGCGAGGTCCGCGTAGAATTGAAGGGCTTCGACCGTCTTAGGATCATTGAAGTGTGACTTCTTCTCTGTCATATCAAAGATCTTTCCGCCATTCTGGTAGATCCAGTTGTAGTAGCCCGTCTCCGGATCAGACGTGACCGCGAATCCATACACGCCCTTGGCCGGATCTGTCAGTTTTTTGGCGGTCGCTTCGAATTCTGCCCAGGTCCAGCTGCCATCCGGTTCCGGCACCCCTGCTTGTTTGAATAATGTCTTGTTATACCAGACCCCGATTGTCGTCACGTCCTTCGGGATCGCATAATGCTTGTTTTTGTAGGTATAAAGTTGCGCCACGTCTTTGCTGTAATTGTCGAAGTCAAAGTCGCCCTTTTTCGCCATGTCCTCTAACGGCTGGAGCATGCCATTGGACATGTACTTGTAGGACTCGTTGGAGTGCATCGTCACGATGTCTGGCATGTTGCCGCCGGTCGTTGCGGCCTCCATCTTGGTCCAGTATTGATCCCACGGGGTCGTCTCCATCTTGACCTTGATGTGTGGATTGTCATCCTCAAACTTCGCAATGATCTTCTTCAGCCCTTTGGCCTGATCGGGATCCCAGCTGGCAAAAGAAAGCGTCACGTCCTTAGTGGTGTCAGAACTTCCGGAACCAGAATTGCTGCAGCCGACTAATAAGCCAGCCGCCAAAGTTGTAACTAGTCCAACTAACCCTCTGTGTTTCATATCCGTCCCTCCCAAAAATTAAGCGCTTACAACATCTTACCAGATAACTATATGTGCACTGTACAAACTTGTCAACTGAAAAAGTAAAATCACCGTTTAAATTGCAAACGCTTACTATCCGGTGTATATTGGCAGTTGTAAACTAACGCGCGACTAACTGTACACTAAACAAGGACGGTGAATCATTTGGACACGACAACAACCGCCCCCATCATGGGCTGGTCCTCTTGGAACCATTTTCGGCAGGCGATCGACGAATCGACCATTCTGAGTGCCGCGCAAGCGATGGCGGCCTCACCGCTGGCGGCCGCCGGCTACCGCTACATCAATCTAGACGACTGCTGGCAATCTTCCGAGCGCGACGCGAGTGGGGCCTTACAATTCAACCACACGACGTTCCCCAGCGGGCCACAGTTGCTCACTCGGATCCATAACATGGGGCTCAAAGTGGGCCTGTACAGCTCATGCGGGCCGCTGACGTGTGAAGACCTCCCCGCCAGTTTCGGTCACGAACGGCGCGACGCCCAGACGTTCGCTGCCTGGGGCATCGACTTCCTCAAGTACGATTATTGCCACGTGATCGACCTGACGACCGACGAGCAGCTACTGAAGCACAGTCCCCAGCTCGTCGGCGTGTCGCTACGTCACTGCCAGACGGGCGAGGTCACCGAACTCCCGCTCACCACCGCAAGGTTGACGGGCCAGGCATCGATCCAGACCGCCAGTGACGGGTTACCGACACTCGTGGGCTTGGGCGCCGATTCAGGGACGGCCAGTTTTGCGGTCTCTGCGCTCGCCCCAGGGGACTACTACCTCAGCATCGTCTATCTCAAGACGCGGGCAGAACACCGCCAATTGTTGCTCGCACACAACGGGGCCCGGTGGACGAACCTCTTTTTCCCACCGAGTAGCGGCTGGAGCGTGACAGGGCGGCTCGAGACGCGTTTGACCCTCACAGATCCCGATCAACCACTCATCCTCACCAACCCAGTCCACGATCGCCACTCCGATGCCATCTGGCGTTACCAGACGATGCATCAGGCCTTAGCCGATGCTGACCCGCGGATCAACTTTGCCGTCTGCGAACACGGCCGGAACCGGCCGTGGGAATGGGCCCCTTCGATCGCCAACTCATACCGGATCAGCGAAGACATTCAAAACTATTGGGCCTCTGTCATGAGTTGCTATGACCAGTTGCTGGCCTGCCGCCCGTTCGCCCTGGCAGGAAGCTACGCCGATCCAGACATGCTCGAAGTTGGGAACGGTGTCCTAACGCCCGACGAGAACCGGGCCCATTTCACGCTGTGGGCGTTTCTCTCTGCGCCTCTGGTCCTCGGCAATGATATTCGCAACTGGCGCGAGGATAATGATTGGTTGACGACCGTCACGAACCCCGCAGTCATTCGCGTCAACCAGACCACCCCGCACCTACCAGCTCAGTTGCTTGCGAGTCGCGACCGGGTCGATGTCCTCGCCAAGTACCTGTCAACTGGCGAGGCCGCGCTATGCTTCTTCAACCGGGGCGATTGGCCGGTCCGCTTTACCTTCGACCTCGCCACGCTCCCGGCCACGATCGAACAGCAGGCCTTCACCTATCACGGCCAACCCCTCGTCGAGCTGTGGGACCAGACGAATTTCACGCTCGACGGTCCTCGCTTGACCCTTGAGCTTGCCCCGCATGCAGTCAGTGCGTTCACCCTCGCAGACACTCACTAAGTTTAGGAGGCCCCCTTTGATCACTTATGAGCCAACCACCCAGACGTTCCACCTCACCAACGGCCTGATCAGCTATGTCCTTCAGATCACGGCCTATGACGTGTTGACCCACGTCTACTTTGGCCAAGCCGTGGCGGAGATCAACGGCCTCCGCCGCTACCCGATGCTCGACCGCAGTTTTGCCCCGAATTACGCGCCCGCAACGACGCGTGGTTACTCACTGGACACCCAGCCGCAGGAGTACCCTTGTGGACTGGGGGATTACCGCAGTCCTGCCGTCGATGTCCGCCGGGCAGACGGCGGCCAGTATGTCGATCTCCACTATCGGACGCATCAGATCAGCGCTGGCAAACCCGCCTTGCCCGGACTACCGGCGACCTTTGCGACCGACCAAGACGCCGCTGAGACGCTCACGATCGATCTAGAGGATCCGACCAGCGGGCTGGTCGTCAAGGTCCAATACAGCCTCTTCCAGTCGCTCCCGGTGATCACCCGCAGCGCCGAAATCCAGAACAACGGCACACAGCCAGTCACCCTGACCAAGGCGCTCAGCGCCAGCCTCGATCTACCGCTCGATGACTGGGAAGTCTTACACCTAGACGGAAGTTGGGGCCGAGAACGACAGATCACGCGCCAGCGCGTCACCCCCGGAACCTTCAGCCTCGGCAGCACCCGAGGCACCAGCTCGCACCAACACAATCCGTTCCTCGCATTGACCCACCCGACAACCACCGAAGACCAAGGCGAGGCCATTGGCCTGACGCTCATTTATAGCGGCAATCACCAGATGACCGTCGAAGAGGATCAATTCGGATCGGTGCGCCTACAAGCCGGGATCAACCCTGAACACTTCAGCTGGCAGCTTCAACCGCAAGCTAGTTTTCAGACCCCAGAAGCGGTCTTGGCTTACTCCAGCACTGGCTTGAATGCCATGTCACAGGCCTATCACCGTCTCTTCCTCGATCACCTGATGACCAGTCGCCACACGCACGAAGTCCGGCCGATCCTGATCAACAACTGGGAAGCCACCTACTTCGACTTCACGACCGAGCGCCTCACACCGATCATTCAGCAGGCGGCTCGTCTGGGGATCGAGATATTCGTCCTCGATGACGGCTGGTTCGGCCACCGTGCCAATGACAGGAGCTCCCTTGGCGATTGGTTCGAGTTCCCTGGCAAGCTTACGGGTGGGTTAGCCGGGCTCGCGCAACAAGTTCACACCAGCGGGATGAAGTTCGGGCTCTGGTTCGAACCGGAGATGGTCTCACCTGACTCCGACCTCTACCGCCAGCATCCAGACTGGGCCTTGGCCCTACCAGACACCACCCCGCTGACCGGAAGAGGCCAATATGTGCTGGACTTCTCTCGCCAGGAAGTGCGCGACTACATCGGAGCCGAGATGCGGACGTTGCTCGATCGCGTCCCGATCGATTACATCAAGTGGGATATGAACCGCAGTCTTTCGGATGTCTTCTCTCGGGCTTTGCCCCCCGAGCAGCAAGGCGAAGTCGCTCACCGTTATGTCCTCGGCCTGTACGAGCTGATCGAACATTTGACCAGCGCTTACCCCAACATTCTCTTTGAAAGTTGCTCCGGTGGTGGTGGCCGCTTCGATGCAGGGATGCTCTATTACATGCCGCAAACTTGGACCAGCGATAATACCGATGCCGTCGACCGTCTCGGGATCCAGTACGGAACCTCGCTGCTTTATCCCCCTGTCACCATGGGGAGCCATGTCTCCGCCGTTCCGAATGCCCAAAACGGGCGTCAGACCTCGCTCTCAATGCGCGCTTCAGTTGCGATGAGTGCCAACTTCGGGTATGAGTTGGATCTGACCGAGCTGACCGACCATGAGCTGACGACGCTGGGTGAACAGATCGCCTTCTACAAGCGCCACCGGCAGCTGATCCAATTCGGGACGTTCTACCGCCTCTACAGTCCCTTCGACGATGGGGCGCTGACCGGCTGGGGGATGGTCGACACGCCGCGATCACAAGCCATTTTCTTCATCTTCACCACCCACGCCCAAGCACATCCACGCCTAGACGTCGTCCGCTTCAAGGGGCTGGCTGCCGACCAGCATTACACCGTCTCCGGCTTGACCGGTGTCTTCACCGGCAGTGAGCTGATGCATGTCGGCTTCTACCTCGATCCCGCTGCCTACTACGGCGACAACAACGCACGGACCTATGTCGTGACGGCAACTGATGCCCCCTGACCGGCCCGCGCCACGCGCAACACCGTCAGGTAATTGCCGGCATCCCACCTCGCATCGCGAAGCACACCGCGCCACCCGACCTCACGGGTGGCGCGGTTTGTCATTCATCACACCCGTGCACTGCGCGCCATCACGTGAACGATCTTGCATTCGCATCGCTTGATCACGAGCAATTTCTCACAGACCAGACCTTTTCACTCATCGATTTCACGCCTCGTTAGGGGGAAACACCATTGTAACGGAAAAATTTGATCGGCCTGCGCTCACTAAAATCTTATCCTAATGGCGAACGTTTCTGTGTATATTTTCACAAAAAATTCAGTTAAGCTATATAAGGATTGGAGGAATATTATGATGAAACAAAGTTTAAAGCGCGCACTGTTCGCAGTTGCGCTCGTCTTCGGTCTCTTCTTGATGGTCGGTTGTGGTAACCAACAAGCCAGCTCCAAGCAGGCGACAACGGTGAAGGACGGGACTTACGTCGGGACCAGTAAGGGTGAAGGCGGCACACTGAAGGTCGCCGTCACCATCAAAGGCAAGAAGATCACGGATGTCAAAACCGTGGAGACGCATGAAACAGCCGGACTGGGGATCGAGGCCTCCGAGCAACTGCGCGAGGCGATCGTGGCGCACAACTCAGTGAACGTCGACGCTGTGTCCGGTGCATCGAAGTCCTCTGAGGGCTACCTGACCGCCGTCAAGAATGCGGTGAAGAAGTCTGGCGCCCCGCTCAGTCTGTTCATGAGCAAGAAGAAAATCGCTTTGAGCAAGGGCCTCGCCAAGACCGACTACACCTATGACGTTGTCGTGATCGGTGGTGGTGGCGGCGGTCTGGCGGCCGCCGTGACCGCTGCGGAGAACGGCGCGACCGTCGGCTTGTTGGAGAAGCAGCCGAATGTTGGAGGCAATACCGCTGTCTCCGGGGGTGAATTCAATGTGCCTGGCTCTGATATTCAAAAACGTAAGGGCATCAAGGACTCTAAGGCTCTGTTCATCTCCGACACACTGAAGGGCGGCGATAACATCGCTGATCCAGCCCTCGTTACCACCTTGGCCAACAATGCCAACAGCGCGTACGAATGGCTGAAAACCGATGTCAACGTCCGTTTCCACAAAGATGAACTGCTTCAATTCGGTGGCGTCAGCGTGCCACGTGCGGTCGTGCCCGTCGGCGGGACCGGAGCTGAGATCGTCAACAAACTCCAAAAGAAGGCCAAAAAGCTTGGGGTTAAGATCTATACCAGCACCAAAGCGACGGCGCTGACCACCGCAAGCGGCAAAGTGACCGGTGTGACCGCGACCAACACGGGTAAGCCCGTGACCTTCCACGCAACCAAGGGTGTCGTCGACGCCGCTGGTGGCTTCGCCGCTAACGTCGCGATGCGGGTGAAGTACAACCCGAAGTATGATGCGACCTACAAGACCACCGCCGTCGCCGGTGCAACTGGCGACGGGATCGTTATGGCGCAGAAGATCGGCGCACAGTTAGTCGACATGAAGCAGATCCAGACCTACCCGACCTCGAATCCGGAAACCGGCATCATCTCCTACGTTGCCGATGCCCGTTTTTCCGGCGCGATCCTGGTCAATCAGGCCGGCAAGCGCTTCGTTAACGAATCTGGCCGCCGCGATGACATTAGTAACGCGATCATGGCGCAAAAAGGCCACTACGCTTACCTGGTCTGGGGTCAAGAGATCGAGAAGCTCAGCAAGACCACGACGACCTACAAGAAGGAATTCAACGGCTTGAAGTCCAGTAATTTACTGGCCGAAACCAACAACGTCAAGAGCCTCGCGGACGCCTTCGACATCGACGCGACCACGCTGAGCAACACGGTCAAGACCTTCAACGGCTACGTCAAGGCTAAGAAGGACCCCGACTTCCAGAAGTCTGCGGCGTTCACCAGTATCGCCAAGGGCCCATACTACATCGAAAAAGTCGCCCCATCCACGCACCACACCATGGGCGGCATCAAGATCAACACGAACGCCCAAGCGATCGACACTAAAGGGCAAGTCATCCCCGGCCTTTACGCGGCTGGGGAAGTCACCGGCGGGATCCACGGAACTAACCGTCTCGGCGGCAACGCGATCTGCGATATTATCGTCTTCGGCCGCATCGCCGGGGCGCAGGTCACCAAGGACTGAACCACACAAGTGACCGCCCGGAACAAAACCCCACTCAGATTACGATCTGAGTGGGGTTTTACTGTCCATCGTCCTCACACGAGCGTCTCTTCGACCTGCGCCAGCCATCTCAAGGTGTGCGCGACGCCGTCCTCATCGTTGCGCAGCGTCACATAGTCGGCCTGGGCGCGAAGCGCCGCCGAGGCATTGGCCATGATGATCACAAGATCAGCCGCGTTCAGCATCGCCTGATCGTTAGGGCTGTCCCCGATCGCGATGTTTCGATCAAGGCCAAGGTGAAAGTGCTGGCGCAAAGCAGCAAATGCCCGCCCCTTGTCCGTGCCAGCAGGTAAGATTTCAAGGTTGTCAGGTCCCGAACTCGTCACGGTCACTTGGGGGATCTGCCGAAGTGCCGCCGCGAGCGCCGCACGCTTAGCGCGGTTGGGCATGAAGCAATAGAACTTCAGAATTCCCTGACCTGCCTGAACGCAGGCGTCTGCCGCCAGCGGGCGAGACGTGATCCCTGCCTCGTAAGCCAACTCGTAGCGTAGACCCGCACCGAATTGCGATTCCCCGATCGCATCGAATAAGGTACGCAGTTGCGCCTGGTAATCCACCGTCTCGAAGCGATCTGTGGCCGTGTACACTTTCACCGGATAATCTGCCAGTGTCGCCATGATCGCTAACGCCGCAACTGGCTGGAACGGTCGACTGAATAAGATCCGGCCCCCGCTGACGCCGATCCCGCCATTCAGCCCGACGATCGGCAACGTTAGACCCACCTGCGCGAGCAACCGCACCACATCTTCTGGATCGCGTCCCGTGCAGATGAAGGGCAACCAGCGTGCCTGTGCCCTGATCAAGGCGCCGGCATTACCCGCACTGATCTGCTGCTGCGAATTGAGTAACGTCCCATCAAGGTCGATCCCGATCAATTCCATTATGTCCTCCTTGGACGACACCGGGCCTGCCGCAGTGTGCGACAGGCCCGGTAGTGCTACACAGTCAGATTCCATCTTCCAGATCGTCTGTGCCAGTATCCTCATCAAGCGACAGATCGAGCACTTGCGCCGAACGCTGCGTGATCGCCACAAGTGCGTTCGCGTAGTCCGGGAGGGAATCATAATTCCCGAAAACCGTCTCGAGTAGCGACGCGAGGTTGCAACCCGCAACAACGGCCACGTTGCGGTGGGCAAACGCCAGCTTGGCTGCTTCCTTGTAGGGCGTCCCACCGACTAGATCCGTAAAGATCAGCGTCGGTGCGTCGGCCACCGCAGCGGCCAACCGCACCCCCAGCGTGTCTTCGCTCATACCGTCTTCAAAGTCGATGAACTGGATCGTCGCTTGTGGACCTGCAAGTAGCTCCAGCGCACTCTGCATCCCCGTGGCGAAGTGGCCGTGTCCCGTCACAATAGTTGAATATTGGGCCAAATCTGTCGAACCTCCTTACATAATCCCGAAGAACGAGCAGACGATGCAGAGGACAAAGACGACTGCAATCAGCACGATCGGGGAGACCTTCTTCTTCTTGAGTAACCAGAACAGGAAGAAGGTGAACGCCAGTGGCAAAATATTCGGGAACACTTTGTCCAAGAAATCCTTCTGCAAGGCAACGCTACCGATCTTGACCTTCAAAGACAGTGAGACATAGGAGCTGATCAGCGCCCCGATCACCGTCAGGCCCATGATCGTTGCTACCCGCGCGATAATGTCGGAGTTCTCCTGGATCACATCGATCGCCTTCGTCCCCAGGTTATAACCTAGGTGTGCGAACGGAATACGACAGAGGAACACCGCCAGGTACACGAGGAAGAACAAGATCGGACCGAGCAAGTTGCCCTTAGCGGCAAAGGATGCGGCGATCCCGCCGACGATTGGCATCAGGGTGAACCAGTAGATCGCATCCCCGATCCCTGCCATTGGCCCGAACAAGCCGTTCTTCAGCCCGCGGATCGTCTGCCGGTTGACATGCTTCTCTTCCATGCTGGTCAACAGTCCCATCAGGATTGAGACCAGCGGTGGCGAAGTGTTGATGAATTCCATGTTGTCGGTCATCGCCTCAGACAAGCCCTTCTTGTCGTCACCGAAGATCTTTTTCCATGCCGGCACTTGTGCCCACGCCCAGCCACCGGCTTGCATCCGCTCATAGGAGAACGCCGCCTGTAGGAGTGAGGAGCGGATCCCCAATACAGTGATATCGTGACTGGTCAGCTTCTTAGCCGGCGCTTGCGGCGTTGTTTTGATCTCATCAGATGCCATCTTCTTCACCTCCGCTTACACCGTTTTGCTTCAGTTCTTCGATCTGCTCTTGCAGCTTCTTGTTCTTCTTGTCCCGGAAGAACTCGATCATGGCGAAGACGACGCCGATCACCGCTGCAGGCAGTACGTTGCTATAGTTGATGAACGAGGCGACCACGAAGCCGAGCAATAAGAACGGCAAGTATTCGAGTCGTAGCAGGACCTTCAGCAACATCGCGAACCCGACAGCAGGAAGCGCCGCGCCGGCCAGTTCGAACCCATGGATCAGCCAGGCTGGCATCGCTTCGACCAGCGCCTGCATCGGCGACTGAGCCGCGTATGCAGAGAGGAAGATCACGATGAAGAAAGCGGCGCAGACAATCGCCATCATCAAGTAGGCGTAGCGACCGAACTTCTTGGTGTCGGCCTGTTCAGCTGCCTTATCCATCCCTGGCATGAAGACCGTGAAAATCGAATAGAACATTAACAGAATGTATTGCATCAACATCGCGAACGGCAATGATAACGACATTGCCGTTGCTGGGGCGACCCCTGTCGTGTGGGCGATCACAACCGTCATGATCCCGCACACCGCAGGGTTAGGTGGCTGCGTGCCACCCGCTGGTGTCAACCCGGCGAAGGCTAATTCAGTCAGCCCACCGGCGATGATTCCCATTTGCAAATCGCCTAGAATAAGACCCGCGACCGTACACGAAATGATCGGTCGGAAGATGTACAGGACTTCAAGCCAGGAATCCAATCCCGCGAAAATCGCGAAAATCCCGAGCATCAGCCCTTGTGCTAAGGTGATTGCCATTATTCTTCCCTCCTCAGGAAAACCAGAGCAGGACTCGCGGGTCTAGCGGGACGGATATCCCCAACTCAATACATGCGCCCAGAGTTGGGCTTGACATGCTGAGTATTGCGAGAGGCGCCCGCATTGCGAGTCCGTACCCTCAATCAAAGTTCACTTGTGTCTTCCGGTCCCCTGGCACGTCTTGGATGTAGACATCGACACCGGCGCGGACTAACCGCATCAGGTCGTCCTTGTCCTGTTGATCCACGTAGACCTTCTTCGTCACCTCTTCTTTGCCGGGTGCGAAGTGCATATTGCCCACATTGACTTCCTTGATCGGCACGCCACCTTCGACCAGTGCGGCAACGTCGGCAGGTGTCTTGACCACGATGAAGATCTTCTGACGGTCTGCCGCCTTGCTGATGATATCGATTGTTTTTTGTAGCGTGAAGAACCGGATCTGTGCCCCTGAAGAATCCGCAGTACTCTTCATGAGCTTCTGCTGCAGCACGTCTTGAGACGCCTCGTTGTTGGCCACCAAGATCAGGTTTGCCCCCAATGTCTTCGTCCAAGTCACGCCTACCTGGCCATGTACGAGTCGGTTGTCGATCCGCGTTAATAAAATATGTGGTTCTGACATAGTCTCTTCTCCTTTGTCTCTGACGAAGAACACCTTAGATTTCGCCGGTGCGATCGCCGTGCTGAAGTATGCGATATGGTTGTGCTGATTCACGTAGGTCGTCGTGGCCTTGACGTACGAGGTCCGCGGCGTCGCGGTCAAGAACCCCCGCAACCGCGACGGAATGTTATCGACGCCGGTCCGGATCGAATGTTCCAGTAAGGCCGGTGACAGCCCATAACGATGGGCTAACAACGGGATCAGCTCATTATCCTGGATCTCTTTTGCGCTGAGCATCGGGAAGCTGTCGAAAGCCATATATGTGGTGCGATCGATCAGCGGTTGGCGATCCGAGAGGTACAGCTGACTGATCTTGTACAGATAGTCGCTGTCCGATAGCTGCATCATCTGACGGATAGAGGGCTCCTGTCCATCCGCCAGGATCTGGAACTCACGTAGCTCGATGTAGAGCGAATGCCCACGCTCACGCAATTGCGTGCTCGGCACATCCACAAAACTGATCTCTTCATCGCCACTGTAACGGTCCTTAACGAAGCTACCTTGACCTTGCCGTTTCTCGATATAACCTTTCTCTTCGAGTTCGGCCAAGGCCTTCCTCACTGTGATCCGACTCACATCGAAAAGGTCGCATAGCTGCTTCTCCGATGGGAGCTTGGATCCGATCGCCAACTCACCATTGTCGATCTCGCGGATCAATTCCGCAGAGATCTGCTCATACTGCCAATATGGTTGTCTGTTCATTACGTCACCTGCTTGTTATGTCCACATGACAACCACAGCCTGAGTATATGACCCTGGCCGCCAAGTTGTCAACGCTTACAAAAAATTTTTTTCGCGGTATTTCGTCAAAAAAGGCCCATAAACCGGCATTTTAAAACGTGCCACGTCCGTCCGACCATAAGACAGGCACCCGTTAACACACCCGCACGTCGTCACGAGAAGCGCGCGCTAACACTACAGGGATAAGCATACCACCGACATAACAAGTTGCAACAAAAAAGCCTTTGCCGCATGACAAGTTACGCAACAAAGACTGGCACCTAAATCAATACTGTTTGATCTGGACCGCCGATTGAAAAGCGCGTGCCAACGGGTCAACTGCCTCTCGTTCTAGTCGGTGCATTAACCGCGCACAGAGCAGCTGACTGACCGCCACATTCACTAATCCGGACATCAGCGGCAGTCTCAAGGGTGTGCCGATCAGCGCCTGTGCGCCGGCATCGGGTCGCGTCGTGATCAAGTAACCGCGCGTCGTCACCTTGGCAAGCGCCGCATGGATCTGACCGATGCGCGCACTCGGCGTTGGATCGTCGATCAACCACACAGTGCTGGCTGCCGTCAGCTGATATGCCGGGCCGTGAAGAAACTCCTCGATTTCATAGTGACGAGCCGGGACCTTGATCGTTTCCTGCATTTTCAGGGCACCTTCCCGTGCCACACCGAGATTCATATCGTTACCGCAGACGAAGACCTCGCGCATCTCGGCCAATGATCGTACATGCGTGTCAAAGAACTGATCTGCGACGCGCAATACCTGGGCATAGGCCGTCGGTACCTGCGTCAGGTCGCGGCGAAAATCGCTCGTCAGTGCATCCGCGCACTTAGCCGCCGCCAACACTAGGAACCAAACGAGCGCACTCAACCCGAGCGTCACAAATTCAACGGTTTCAGTGCCCAGTCCGTAATCCACGACTAATTCGGCGTGTCCCGCGGCGACACTGGCCGGCTGACTCGTCAGCAAGATCCGTCGTTCGCCGTGCGTCGCCATCTGATCAAGTGCACGGACAATATTTGTTGAGGCGCCGCTCTGCGAGATTGTTACTACGAACGGCTTTACCGCGTACTCGGTCCCAGCCAAACAATACTGCTCGGGCGTGATCACCGTCATCGGCTGGCGCAGTAGCGCACGCATCTGTGGCAGCGCGATCATCGCAGCATTGTAAGACGACCCAGACGCCACTAATACTAGGCTGTTCACTTCTGCTTCCTGCCAGGCGGTGACCAACGGCCTCACGAGTTCATCCGCTCGTGCCAAGTTGGCGCGTAACTGGTCGGGCGTTGTCCTCACATAGTCGATCATCTGCATTATAGTCTCCCCTTTCAGCGCTCTTTATATCACGGCACCGATCACACGTCTATACCCGCCCATGCTTTGAAGACAGGACAACCCGAGCACGCGACCAGTTGCCGAACGTGCCATCCATCGTCCGATACACCCTACCGATAGGACAACCACCCCCAAAAAAATTGCCCGGGAAATACGCCCCGAAGCACAAAAAAAGCTGCCGAGCACGCACGCTCAGCAGCGTTTTGGTGTGGATAATCAGTACAACGTGCGCAGGTAGGGCGTCATCATCGTCACGACGTCCCCACTCCCGGCCCCTTCGACCAGGGCGAGCATCAGATAGCTGTCGGCTTCCGCGTCTTCCGCCATCAGGAAGCCATTCGTTGCCCCATCCGTGTCCTGCTTCGCCTTCAGCTCTGCCGTCCCGGTCTTGGCCGCGATGCGGTGATTCAGGCTGGCCAGCGCATGCGCGGTCCCGTCACTGGCGGTGACCACGGTCTGGAGCGCCGCCTTGACGGCCTCGGCACTGGTGGCCTTGAGCACCCGACTGGCCTTAGCCGTCTGGTCCAGCTCAAGTGTCGGCAACTGCATCTGGCCACCATTGACGATCGCGGTGTACGCCGTCGCTTGCTGGAGCGGGGTCAACAGCAGCTGCCCCTGACCGTAGGCGGTGTCGGCCAGAAGCACCGAATCGGTCAGCTTGCCCGAGTTCGAGAGCTGTGCGGTCGGTTGACTGAGCGGCAATGCCGCTTTTTGGGTCAAGAACGGTGTTGCGCCCTTCACGTACGCCGCGCTGCCCATCTTCAGGGCCGTCTGGGCGAACCAGATGTTGTCGGAATGTGCGAGCGCCTGGGCCATGTCCTCGCTGCCGGCGGCGTGGACGCGGGTGACATAGTAATCACCCCAGCTGGTGTCCTGCTGCCACTTCAGGCCGGCGATCGTGCGGGTCGTGGTCGGTGTGATCGTGCCGTTGTCCAGCGCGATGCCGGCGGTGATCATCTTGAACGTCGACCCCGGGGCATAGCGTTGCAGGAAGCGGCTAGTGAACGGGGTGTCCGCGCTCTTGGCGTACTGATCGTAGTCGGCCTGGCTGATACCGGCAACGAACTTGTTCGGGTCATAACTCGGCGAGCTGACCAGCGTCAGGAGCTGGCCGGTCTTCGGGGCAAGGGTGACCACCGCGCCTTTTTTACCCGCCAACTGTTTGAAGGCCTGCGTCTGCTTCGTTGCGTCGATGGTCAGACGGATCGTCTTGCCATCGACTTTTTGGCGTTCGACCAGCGTCTTGACGGTCTTATTCTGGTCCACGATCGTCAGACTACCGCCGGCCTTCCCCGCCAGCTTGGTATTGTAGGCGCGCTCCAGTCCGGCCTTGCCGATACGATCGCCCGCCTGCAGGCTCGGGTGGACCTTCAGGTCGTCGGCGGAGACCTCCCCGACATAGCCGATCAGTTGCGCGGCCGCCTCACCTAGCGGGTAGGTGCGCTGCGCGACTTGCTGGTAGACGACGCCCGTCAATGCGGGATTGGCGGTCACGACCTTGATCGGGACAAAATTCTCGTCCGTCACCCAGGACTGTGCGAGCAACGCCTGCAGGTCGCTGACTTCGACGTCGAAGGCCGCGCTGATCTTGGTCAGATTGTCCGTCAGCGTCTGCCCCGTTCCAAGCTGGCCGCGTACCATCCCCGCCTGCAACGCCGTCCCATTCGCCGCCAGCGGGCTGCCATTGCGATCGAGCAGCTCGCCGCGCGTCGGCGTCGTCCGTGACAACTGCACGGTGGCCGTCCCACTCATCTGCGGAAACAACATTGCCGGCTGCCAGACCACCCGCCAGTGCGACTGGACCTTGCGGATCGTCGTTTTGTAGCCGGTGACTGTCAGTGGGCCTAGCGTCGTGGTCATCGCTGCGTTGAAGGTCATCTGGTACTGGGTGTCGCTGACCTTGCGCACCTTGAGCTGCCGGACCTTGATGTCACTGGCCCCGACCCGATCGAACACCCCTTGATTGCGCTCGACCAGCGACTTCAACGTGTAGCGATAGTCCGCACCACGCAGCCGTGTCGGATCGACCACTTGGGCCATCTTGCTGTACTGACGCTTGGCGAACGCCCGCGTGTAGGTCTGCGCGACCGACTGCACGGCCGCGGCTTCAGCCTTGCGCAGGTGGTCCTGGTAGAGAAAATACCCCCCGACACCTGCCGCGACCACTACGACGGCGGCCGCACCGCCGATCACCATTGTCTTACCCTTCACGTGAAAGCCCCCTTGTCTTGTTAGCTGTAGTTTAGCAGTTTTGCGGTCGGTGGGGTAGTGCGGGCCTGGTTTCACGTGAAACGAGTGCGCACTCAAAAAGCCACCCTTTATCTAAAAGGTGGCCGAAATAGTCCCCGCCGCCCCAGCGACGCTTGGTACCGACGCGCCACAGCAAGCGGGTGATCGCATGGTGGCGATCTTCGCACGCCCGCTCGGGGGAGCGCAGGCGTGCCGGTGGTGGCCCACCCGCCTCAGCCGCGATGGTGGTCACGCCTAAGGACTGTCTAGGGTGAGGCTTGTTTCACGTGAAACAGGGTCAGACCGGGATCGTCGCCAGCATGTGCTGGATCGAGGCCGCGGAGCGCTCACGCTGGACTCCCTCTTCCGCCGTCAGCGGGAGCGAGACAACGGACATGATCCCCGTCGCGCCGAGGCGGGCGACTTGACCGATGTAGCACTTGAGCGCCGGGTCGTAGGCCGAGACGGCTAGCGCCCGGTGGCTGTCAGCGAGCATCGCCTCGATCATCACGGTGGCGGACAGGCCGATGCCGTACGCCGTGAAGCCCTTGCCCGCCAGGATCTGCCACGCACCCATGCGCGCCTGCTCCTTGAAGTCAGGGAGCGAGAGCCCCTGCGCCGTCGCGAGTGCCTGGATCGGCTGCCCAGCGACGCGTACAGTCGACCAGGCGGTGAACTGGCTCTCGCCGTGCTCCCCGAGCACGTATCCGGTGACGTCGGCCATGTTGCACCCGAGCGCCGTCGCGACCGCTTTTTGCATCCGGGCCGTGTCCAGCGTGGTCCCGGTTCCGAAGATCCGGTTCGGCGCCCAGCCGGTCAGCCGTTGCAGGTAGGTCACGACCACGTCGCACGGGTTCGTGATGTTGAGCAAGACGCCGGCAAAGCCGGACGCGCGCAGGCGCGGGGCGACGTCTTGGGCGACGTGCACCGAGTTGCGCAATTCCGCGAAGCGGTCGGGGTGCTCGCCACCGAGGAGGCTGATGTCTCCAGCCGCCAGCACGACGATGTCGCATTCGGCAAGCTGGTGCCAGTCGCTGTCGTAGCTGAACGCCTCGATCGCCGTATGCTTGTCGAGCAGCGCGTTTTGATCCATCAGATCAAGTGCCTCTGCTTGCGCCTTGGCGTCTTGGCGGTCGACGAGCCAGAGCTTGCCGACACTACCGCGCAGCGTCAAGGCCGCCGCAACGGCGGCCCCCACGTGACCGACGCCGATGATCCCCACTGTCTGTGTCATAAATTTCCTTTCTATAGTAACGCGACGCATCCCACAAAAAAGACACGGGACCACAAGTTGACCAGTCCCATGTCCCCTCTCGCCGAGCCGGCCAGCCTCAAGGCGGCTCACTGCCTTGACCTTGGGCTGTCAGACAAGCCCGCACCAGTGCGTGCAGTCAGGCCAAATCAGAGTGCTGCGATCACTTCGACTTCAACCAGCGCCTGTTTCGGTAACGCCTTAACGGCGAAGGTCGAGCGGGCCGGCTGAGCAAAGACGTCTGCGTACAGGTCGTTGAAGGCCGGAAAGTCCGCGATGTCCGCCAGTAGACAGGTGGTCTTGACCACCTGCGCCGGGGTCGCCCCGGCCGCAGCAAGGATCGCTTGGATGTTGCTGAGGACTTGGGCCGTCTGGTCGGCGACCCCACCGGGGACCAGGTCCCCAGTGGCCGGATCGATGCCGATCTGACCGGAAACGAACAAGAGGTCCCCCACGCGTTGCGCTTGGGTATACGGGCCGATCGGCGCAGGCGCCGCGGCGGTGTAGATCGTATCTGCCATCGTGTTTCCTCCTATACTTATGCCTTGAGTGTGAGCGTGCCGAGGTCGGCGCCGTGCGCAACGGTGGCCGCCGCCACGCCTGGGAAGGCGCTGACCGCCGCCATGTTGGTGAACACAACGATCAGCTCGTCGGACTTGCCCGCCGCCGCGACAGCGGCACGGTCCATGGTGCCCAGCGGATCACCGGCCGCCACAGTCTGCCCGTCGGCGACGGTCAGGTTGAACGGTGCGCCCTTGAGCTCGACGGTGTCGACGCCCATGTGCAGCAACACCTCCAACCCGTCGTCTGTTCGGAATGAGATGGCGTGCTTCGTCGGGAACACGGACACGATCTGGCCGCTGACCGGCGCATACAGCGCGTCATCGCTCGGCCGCACCGCGTAGCCGTCGCCCATGATCTTCTGAGCGAACATCGGATCGGACACCGCCGTGATCGGCATCGCCTCCCCATCGGCGGGCGCCACGATCGTCACGGTCTTCGCTGCTTTTTTGAAAAAATTGAACATCTCATCCACACTCCAATTCTATTAGTCGCGCATCTTGCGCCAGGTCGCCGCCATGCGGCTCATTGCGTCTTCGATCACCGCGTGTGACGTCCCGAGGTTCAACCGCAGGAAGTCATCCGCGTTGGCGACGTAATCATCCCCGATCCCGACCACGACCCCGGCATCTTCCGCCATCGTCTTCGCGATGGTGTGCATATCGATGCCACTGCCCGCCACGGAGACCCACGGCAGGTAGGACGAGTCCATGTCCATCAGTTCCCAGCCCGGAAAATCCGCAGCGATCGCCGCCTGCGTCAAGCGCAGGTTCTCGCGGATATACGCCTCACACTGGTCGAGCCACTCCCCGCACTGCTCGTAGGCCACGGTCATCGCGATCTGACCGGGCACGTTCGGTGACGTGACCGAGTTGGCCGCGTACCGCTTGCGGAAGGTCGCCCGCAGCTCAGCGTTCGGGATGATCGAGTAGGACAGCTTGAGGCCGCCAAGGTTGAAGCCCTTGTTCGGTGAGGTGAACATCACGAGGTTATCGAGGTACTTCGCCGGCAGCTGAAGCGCGCTAGTGAAGGTCCCGGTCATGATGTGCTCGGAGTGGACTTCATCGGAGACGAGCAAGACATGGTACTTGAGGCACAGTGCCGCCATGCGGGTCAGCTCTGCTTCGGTCCAGATGCGACCGGACGGATTATGCGGGTTGCAGAAGAAGGTCAGCTTCGGGTGAAGCGTTCTCATCGCCTCTTCTATCTTAGCCCAGTCGAGGTCGTAGCGGGCACCATTTTTGATCAGCGGAACGGTGATCACACCGCGGTCGTTATGTTCGGCCGCATACGCGAAGGGCCCATAGACCGGTGTGTTCAACAGGATACTGTCGCCAGGAGCCAGAAGCGCCTGGATCAGCACATGCATGTTCGGGACGGTGCCGTACCCCAGGGTGACCCAGTCCTTCTCCACGTGGCTGTGATGACGAAGCCGCTGCCAGTCGACCACGCTTTGGGTCCAGCGCGCCGTCGCGTAGGTGTAGCCATACGCGCCATTAGTCGCCATTCGCGCCAGCGCGTCGCGGATCTCCGGGGCCGCCTGGTAATCCATATCGGCGATCCACAGCGGGATGAAGTCCGCGCGCACCTGCGGGAACTTACTACGGACGATGCCGGCGTCCCACTTGCGGGCGTTGTCGATCGACCGGTCAGCGAGTGTGTCAAAATCATATTGTGTCATGCTGGGCCTCCTTGTGACTCGGGTGATGCAAGTGACGGTGGGCGCCGACGGTCAAGCCGGCGCGCCACCTGCCATCAGTTTTTCGACGCCATCCTTGACGCTTTGCACTTGCGCGCCGTAGACGATCTGCACGGACTTCTCCGCCTTCATGATCGCCAGCGCGCCGGATGCCTTGAGCTTATCTTCATCCAGCTTGGCCGGGTCCTTGACCTCCAGTCGCAGACGGGTCACGCAGTTGTCGAGGCTGACGATGTTCGCCGCCCCACCCAGCGCGCCGAGGATGACCCCTGGGTCGTAGATCCCGGCGCCTTTGGTCATCACAACATCGCCTTCTGCTTCACGTCCTGGGGTCTTGACGTTCTTCTTGACGATGTACCAGCGGAAGAAGCCGAAGTAGATCGCAAACCAGATGGCCCCGACTGGGATCAGCAACCACCAGCGCGAGTTCGGCTGCAGCCAGCCGAACAGGATCCAGTCGAGCACCCCACCATCGGTATTCCCCATGTGGGCGCCCAACAGCATCATGACAGACAGAGACAGCCCCTGCATGATGGTGTGGAACACGTAGAGCATCGGCGCAACGAACAAGAACAGGTACTCGGTCGGTTCGGAGATCCCGGAGACGAACGCGACCAGCGTGGCGGAGATCAGCAGGCCCTTGATGCGGTCGCGGTTCTCAGGTTTGGCCGTGAAGTAGATCGCCAAGCAGATCGCCGGCAGGCCGAACATGAAGGTCGGCATGAAGCCCTGTGACAGGAAGGCCGTCGCCTTGCCGGAGACCGGCACACCGGCGTTCAGCTGCGCGTAAAAAATGTTCAGCGCCCCGGTGACGGTCTTGCCCCCGACGATGGCGGTCCCCCCGGCATCGGTGAAGCGGACCATCGCCAGCAGGATGTGGTGCAACCCCATCAGCTTCAGGACGGACAGCGCGATCCCGTACAGGAACGGGCCGAAGATCCCGGCGCCTTGGATCAGACGCCCCAGGCCGATGATCGCGTTTTGGAACGTCGGCCAGATGAACGGGATGACCAACCCGACGAAGGATTCCACGATGACCGAGATGATCGGCACGAAGCGGATCCCCCCGAAGAAGGAGAAGGCGTCCGGTAGCTTGACTTCCTGGTATTTTTCCAGCAGGAAGTACGTGATCAAGCCGACCAGGATCCCGCCGAGCACGCCCATTTCAAGCGTCTGGATCCCCAACACGTTGGCTTGGCCGGCTGCTTGCATCTTGTCGGCGGCAACCAAGGCGTGCTGCTGTTGCAGCATGAAGTTGATCCCGGTGTTCAGCGCGATGTACCCCGCGAACGCGGCGATCGCCCCGACCCCTTTGTTCCGCTTGGCCAGCCCGAACGGCAGGGCCATCGCGAACATCGCCGGCAGGTACGTGAAGCCGAAGCCCCCGACGGTGTTCAGGAAGGTGAAGATGACATTGACGATGTGGTTCTGCAGGAACGGGAGCCGCTCCATCATCGACGGTGCGGTGAAGGCGCTGCCCAGCCCGACCAGGATCCCCATGGCCGATAGTGTGGCGATCGGGAACATGAAGGATTTGCCCAGGTTCTGCATGAACGCATAGAAGCGAGTCTTGCGGCTCTCATGTGACTGTGCGTTGTCCATTGTGATTACTCCTCTCGAACGGCGTGTGGCGCCGTCAAAATCAAATACCCAATGACCGCCTGCGGGCACACTTCGCGCGTCCGCTGCGGTCATTGGGTATTGCCTACTTAAAGTTACAAGCCCTTATTCAGTTATGTGAACAATGTGGATCAGCAGGTAGAGCCGATCCGAATCCGTGAAGCGGTAGTCGATCTTCGTTTCGAGGTAGGCGACCACCTGGCGCAGGCAAGTGCCCGCACGGTGGTGCCGGCGCATCAGTGAATCGAGCAGATCGGTGTCGTCCGGCGACGCCTTATGCTGGTGCTTGGTCCCACTGCGTAGGATCAAGTAGTGCAGGTGCGTCATAAGCCGGCTGACGGCGATGCTGTCCTCTGAGAACTGGCGCCCGAATGCGGCTTCGATGATATTGTTCACGCCGGATGAGATCTCTAGAATATTAGAAAAATTAGTAATAGAGCTGTCTGAGTGTTGGATCTCGTGCTCGACCAGATGGATGGCGATGAACCCTGCTTCATCATCCGAGACAGGGACGCCGGAAAGCTGATTGATCATCGTCTGGGCTTGCTTCCCCACCTGGTATTCCTTGGCGAAGAAGCGCTTCAGGTTGATCAACATCGGGTTGGCGAGATTCAGACCCATCCGGAATCGTTCTACTGCGAAGTAGATGTGGTCTGTTAACGGGATCAAGAGATGCTCATCGAAGTCGGCGTCGATCTGACGCTGCGCGAGTTGAATGATCTGATCGGTCAATTCGAAATACTCACGCGGGATCTTACTCGACAGTTGCTTGAATGAATCGATCCACTTATCGTCATTGTGTGGCACGGCAGAAAAGACTCTGTCGCTTGGCTGCGGGTCGTAGTTCTGCCCGCTGTGCGCCTTAAAGCCGATGCCACGACCCCAGATGATCTTCTCTTGATCTTGCCCATCCTCCACAAGTAGAACGTTATTGTTTAACACTTGTGAAATTAGCAAGACGATCACCTAAATTGGTTAAGCGTGCTGAGTGCGTGCAGCAATGTTGCCCAAAAACCTGTAAACGTTTACGGGCTTCATACTAGCAACTGCCCGAAAACTTGTCAAATAAGTTTTGGCCGGCGGGCAGCTTCTGCCTAGCGCCAGCCGCGCCCCGCCGTTATCCGGTCGTCCAAGCGCCCCCGGTTGGGACATATAGGTAGCAAGCGCCCACCTCCGTTCACCATTTCACAAAAATTTTGTTATTTTTATGCGGCGCAATTTTTTGAGGCCGCGACCGGTACGCGCCAAAAAAAGACCGACAAGCGCGCCGCTTGTCGGTCGATGATGGGTGGTCAGGGGATCGAACCCTGGACCCACGGATTAAGAGTCCGTTGCTCTGCCAGCTGAGCTAACCACCCATTGCTGCATTGCCATTTGACAACTTAAATATATTAGCATGTCCCACCGCCCGACGCAACCACTTTTTCCGGCAGACGCCCCACCGTTTACGTTTATTGACGCGTAAAATAACGCGGGTCATGGTATGATAGTAATGATAATTATAAGTAGTAACACTGACGGAGGAATGAACATGACAAGAGCAGAACTAAAAGCACAGGCCAAAGCGCGCCTACAAGGCAACTGGGGTTGGGCGATCGCCTTGGTCTTCGTAGGGACCCTCTTTGCGACCCTAATCGGCAGTCTCACCGTGGGGATCTTGCAGCTGATGGTCCTGACCGGGCTCAGCTTCACGCTCCTACGCTTCATCGACAGCGGCGAGCAAGGCCGAAGCCTATTCAATAACATCTTCAGCGGGTTCACCAGCGGGCAGCCGATCGCGGTTTTTCTTAACACCCTGCTGACCTATATCTTCACCGCGCTCTGGAGCCTGCTGTTCGTGATCCCCGGGCTCGTGAAGGCGCTCGCCTACGCCCAGGTCCCTTACATCCTGGCAGACCTACAGCACGCTGGCGGCGAGATCGGCGCCACCGACGCGATCACGGCCAGCCGCGAACTGATGCACGGCCACAAGTGGGACTACTTCATCCTCCAACTCAGCTTCGTCGGCTGGGGCCTGCTGGCCGTCTGCACGGCCGGGATCGGCTTCCTGTGGCTTGCCCCGTACGTTCAGGCAACCAACGCGGCGTACTACCGCCAGCTGGCCGGTGACCGCTTCCAGCAGCCGGATGCGGCCTTCTCAGACTTCTAGCCCCCTTGATGCTCGGTCCCCGCATGTCGGGGGCCTTTTTTGTGCCGATCAGTTATGCTAAGCTGATTGAAGCATAACAAATCAACTACAAAGGACTGACCCTGATGCGCTCCTCCTCCCCCCGCGCCCAACTGGTCCCCAGGCCCTGGTCGCCTTGGCAACGGCGCGTTGCCGCGATCGGCGGCGTCGCGCTGAAACTCACGCCACTCCTCTTGGCCGTGGTCCTGATCGGCATGATGATCTGGACCGCACTGCCCCGGCCGGGCACCAGCACCGTTCAAGTCGACCCGAATAACATTTTCGTCTCCGACAACGCGCACCTGCTCAGCGCCGAGACCAAGACCGCGATCCACAAGATGAACACGCGCTACAAGCAGCTCGCGCACCACCCGCATGATCACGGTGGATCACTTACCGACCGACACAACGATCGAACAGTTCACCCTTGAGCAGGCCACCACGCTAGGCGTCGGCGATGCCGACGAAGACAGCGGGGTCGTCTACCTCATTGCCAAAGCTGAGCGCCAAGCCCGCCTCGAAGTGGGCTACGGGATGGAAAGTCGGATCCCCGACGCGATGACCGATGTGGTGACCGACGACCAGGTCAAAACCGATTATCGCCGTGGCGATTACAACGCAGGCGTGCAGCTGGTCACACAACGGTTGGACCAACTGATCCGCACCGGTGCGGTTGACGCCAGTCGGATCGCTCATCTCCAGACGCACACCGGATTCCACCCCCTCACCGCGATCTGGACCTGGCTCAACACCACGCACGGCGTCTTCAGCCTCCTGGTCGCACTGGCGGGTCTGGGCCTCGCCCTGTACACAATGCACCGCTTGAGCCGCCACCTTCAGGCGCGCGTGCGGCTAGACGCCCTCGTGCAACACTACTTGAGCGCGATGCACGCGATCGACCCACAGCTTGACGCGACTGCCATACTCGCCTCACCACATCCCACACCAGTCAAAACCGCACGGACAACGCTACGCGCACAACTACTGCCGACAAACGTGAACGCCGTCGATAAAATGGGCGTGCCGGATTACTACAGCATGCAGTTCGCGTTCGGACGCACGACGATCGCAAAATTCTACGCCAATGCCCGCACGCCCGATCGCAGCTTCAAGCAGACGAGTATGTATCGGCGCCACCAGGACGACTGGTACCGGGTGACACCGCTCTTTGACCGGCAATTTCGCTTGCCCCAAACTAAGCAACGCGACCGTGTCCCATCATCTGATGTCCGACCGTACTTGTTGCCCCCGCTAACGCAGGCCTGGTGGTGGCTGGTTCGGTTGATCACGAACGGCTGGGTGCTGATCCTACTAGTGCTCGGGCTGTACTGGCTCACCGGTCACGCCAATTCGATCTCCGCCCTGCGCGTTCACCTTCAACTCACCAGTTGGGGACGCCGCGCCATGCAGTTTCTTGAGCGTCTGCTCGCATCGGGCCAATCCCCCCTTCAGTTGCTCAACGCTTTCGTGATGAGCCTGCTGTTCGGCGGTTTGCTTCTAGTCAGTTACCTCGCGCTGAATGCAACCAACACGCGTGCCCACCGACACCTCCAGCTGAACCGAATGATCCGTAATTTTCTCGGCGATCTACGCGTGCGCCTGAAGCAGCATGACGACGATCGGGCCCTGGCCACGGCGCTTGCGACCGCGACCCAAGACGCCGCGATCACCAAGGCCAAGACGTCACTCAAGACCAGCCTCGGCGGCAAGGCCCACGGTAAAAAGCGTAAGGGCGATCTGCCGGACTACTACGACATGGCCTTCGCGTTCGGCAGCGTGACCGTCACGCAGTTCTTCCATGCGGATGAGACGACCAAGACCTACAAGACCAGCTCGATGTATGTCAACCACGCGGACGACTGGTACGCCAGCGGTTCAAGCGGCGGCGACGGCGGTGGCGACTCCTTCGGCGGTGGCGATTTCGGTGGCGGCGGCGGTACCTCCAGCTGGTGACATTGTGACTCGCAGCGACCACCTGTCGTCGCCAATCGCTAGGGTCCACTTGAACATTAGCGAGCTGAAAGCTGAGATATCCAACACTTTTAGCCCAGCGTATAAGTACAGCCCCTAGTCAACCTTAAGATCGGGTTGAACTAGGGGCTGTACTTATACGGCTTGCTTTGTCCGTTCGAACGCAAGGCGTGACGAGCAGACATACGATCGAGCAGGCGCTAGCTGGTGGCCCGACCTGTTCTGACAGTGTCGTGCACCCGCCTCAAACTGCTGCTTGTGGCTCAACCCCGTGGCGCGGTCAAGCACGGGCCAACGATGGTTTGGGGCGCACCTTATCCTACTACCGTCGAAAGATACGTCCGCGTTTCGTATGGTCGCAAGGTGTCGACATCGGCGGCTGGATAGTTACTAATGAGTCCCTCAGGCTGCGTACCTAAGCGTGCTGCTACAGGTCGCTGCAGGGTTTGGTCTGTGAAGTTGCTAACCATCAGTAGCTGCTGGTCTCCTAGCGTGCGCGTGTACATGAACACCGCCTCGTCATCCGGATCCAGCAACGCATAGTGGCCGTCGGTGATAATCGGATAATCTTTGCGCAGTTGAATCAAGCGCTGATAGAAATAGAAAATCGAGTTAGGGTCCATCAATGCGGCGTCCACGTTGATCTGCGGGTAGTTGGGGTTGACCCCGAGCCACGGCGTCCCGGTAGTGAACCCAGCGTTGGGGGCGTCTCGCCACTGCATCGGCGTCCTGGCGTTATCACGCCCGCGATACTCAATGGCAGCCTTCATCTGTGCTGGCGTCAAAGTCTTCGTTTCTTCCACCAATTCGCGGTAAGTATTCTTGATCTCAACGTCGCGATAGTTTCGAATGTCCGCGAAGGCAACATTAGTCATACCGATTTCTTCGCCCTGATAAATATACGGCGTCCCTTGCATCATGTGCAGGGTGTTCGCCAGCATCTTGGCGGATAGCTCGCGGTATTCGGCGAGATCATTACCGAAGCGTGACACCACCCGTGGCTGGTCGTGGTTATTCCAATACAAGCTGTTCCACGCCTTGCCATCTAAGGCTGTTTGCCACCGCGACAGAGCCGCCTTCAGCGCCGGGAGGCTAGCGCGGTTGGTGGTCCACTTGCCGACGACTGGATCGTTCTCTAACTGCATGTGTTCGAATTGGAACACCATCTGCAGCTCGCCTCGGTCGAACCCGGCATACTTAATCGCGTCATCCGGAGTGACATCAGGAGTCTCGCCGACAGTCATCAGCGGGTAGCGACGCAACACCTGCTGATTCATTGCCTGCAAATACTCATGCGCGTGCGGACCGTTGGCAACGTAGCCTAACGATGATGTGCGGGCGTCTTGGGTGAGGTGAGGATCATCGGTCAGCGGCTCAGGTTTCGAAATCAAGTTAATGACGTCCATCCGGAAACCATCAATACCTTGTTGACACCACCAATCCATCATATCGAAGACCTTTTGACGTACTTTTGGATTGCGCCAGTTCAAGTCCGGCTGCTTCTTGGTGAACATATGCAGGTAATACTGATCGACTTGCGGGTCATATTGCCATACCGAGCCACCGAATTCAGAACGCCAATTCGTCGGTGGGTTGCCGTTGCGCCCTTCACGCCAGATATAAAAATCATGGAACGGATCTTCGCGGCTGGTGCGCGAGGCGACGAACCAGTCATGCTCGTCTGAGGTGTGATTCACCACCAGATCCATCATCAACCGCAGCCCATTTTGATGGCAAGCGTCGATCACAGCCCGCAAATCCGCCAGTGTACCAAAATCAGGCTGAATCTGTTGGTAGTCTGAGATATCATAACCGTTATCATCGTTAGGTGAGCGGTACACTGGATTCAACCAAACGACATCGGCGCCGAGTTTCTTGATGTAGTCGATGTGCTGCAACACCCCTTGCAGATCACCGATTCCATCGCCGTTTGAATCTTGAAAGCTGCGCGGATAGACCTGATAAACTACCGCTTTTTGCCACCATACTGTCATATTGTGTCCCTACCCTTTCCCTTCATCGACTGCAACGATTCGTGTATACCCACCGACAGTTTGGCTGATCACCGCCGGCGTCTGCGCGATTTCCTGGCTGGCGCCTGTTTGCCCACAGCAGTCCCACTGTTGCACACGGTAGCGGGTGGCAGGCTTCAGGTACAGTGTGAGACGAGTGGCCGCACTGCTGTTAATAATTAGGGTCTCATCAGTGGTGAGTGTCACCGGGTAATTACCACCGGTCATCTGCACCACCCGCACCCCGTCTGCCTCGCCGCTGACTACTGGGTAATTCAACTCTGGATGCAGTGGAGCGAACTCGCCGAGTTGAAGCGGCGCCATATATGCACGCGCCACCTTCAAAAACTGCGCCAGTACCGCGAGTTGTGTGGCAGTTTGGCGGGTCAGATCAACCGACAGTTGCAAGACGCCAAACAACGACGCCTGCAGCTGTAGCGCGACTTGCGCTGGCGCTTCGTCAGGATGCCACATGACCATATCTGAATGAACCGGCGTCTCGCCGCTCAATAACCGGAGGTCACAAATGCCGACGTGGTTGGTCTGGGCGGCATACGGACAGTCTGATACCCGCAATGCGTTCGCATATTGGCGCATCACCGGCCCGATATAACGCTGCCGGAATTCAACAAAAAAGTTCGGTGAATGCTGCTGCACGACGCGCTTGACCGCTGCTAACAACACCAATAACCCTTGTGCAACCGTCCGATATTGCATCACTGCCGGATCGTACGCCGGCGTCTGGGGATGCATCATGAACGAATCGATGAAGTCGAGCTTAAGCCCGTCGATGCCGTATTGAGTGACAAAGTCTCGGTAGGTGGTTACTAGGTAATCGATGTTGGTTTGATAACGCAAATCCAACACGCCACACTGCTCTTTTTCCCAGGTATAAAGCAACTTGTCTTGGACTGCCGGCCACTTGGCGGCACGCATGCCGACAAACGGGACACTAAACCACACCACTACCTCGATACCATGCGCGTGCATCTGCCGCACGAACCCAGCAAAATCAGGAAATTTGTGGGTGGCCACCTGCCAATCGCCGGTATAGGCATACCCCCGGTGGTTGTCATCGGTCTGCCAGCCGTCATCCAGGATCAAGCGGGTGATGCCGTTGGCTTGCATCGCGACCGCCTGCGCCTCAAGCATCTTTGCAGACAAGTCTTGGTGGCAACTATACCAGGTGGAATAATAGGCCGTGCGCTGCGCCTCTGTCGCGGGGTACGGCGTCACTTGTTCTTCCCACCACCGGCTGACCGCCTGAATCGCTTGATAATAAGGCACCTGTCGCTGATCGATGCGAATAGTTAACGCTGTCACCGAAGCGCTAAAGGTAAGGTGTAGCGTCCCGTCTTCTTCGCGCACGCCTGCGTTGATCACCACTGGCTGCGTCAAACAATCACATGCCACTGTCAGCCGGTTTTGGCCTTCAATATCGTAATAAGCGACAACCGGTGCCGACTGGTTGACAGCCACCGTCGCTTGACCCGCCCAATCGGCTTTGACGGTGTTGTCATACGCCTTAAGCGGATGCCACTGATAAGCGATGCCAGCCATCGGCAGTACCACCTCCAGCGCTACCTGAGCCGACGCCTGTGCGTGTAGTGCCACCAGTTGTGGCGCTAGCTGGACGGTATCGACCACCGTGGTTTTTGAATGCGTCAGAACCTGATACATACGCTCCCTCCTTGATTAACCTTCACGATCGCGCCCAAAGTCAGTACTGCGGCGCTGAATGTACTCATAGGGGACAAATACGTTGCGTTTGGTGTAGTCTTGCGGTAACTTATGCCCGATCAAGTCATGCATCAGCTTCGCCGCGCGTCCCCCCATCGCTTCCATATGTTGCTCCACGGTGCTTAAAGACGGTTCCATATACCGCCCGACCACCGTGTTGTCAAACCCTGCAACTGCGACTTGAGTGGGTACAGCGATTCCGTGCTGACGCAACGCTTTGAGCACCCCCACCGCCATAATGTCACTAGCACAGATGAAGCCATCGATGGTCGGGTGCTGCACGATCAGCCGGTTGGTGAGGGCCATCGCGTTATCGAGATCAAAGCCAGCAAACTGAACCGTGTAGTCCAAAATCGGTCGGTCAGCTTGTGCCAGCGCCTCCAAAAAGCCTTGCTGGCGCTGCTGGCTGACAGCGGCAGTGCGCCACCCATTGATCATCACAAGGTTCCGGCGTCCTTGCCGCAACATGTCACTTGTCACTTCCAACTCTGCCGCGCGGTTGTCAATGCCGATCGAAGCAGTGTTGGCCCCTAAGATCTCTTGTTCGATACACACCACCGGGATTTTACTGGCCTGAATCTGGCTGATGAACGGGTCACCGACGTTCAGCCCGTGGACAATCGCGCCAGTGATGTTACGCTCCAAGCAGAACTGCTCGAAAGTTTTCTCTCGCTGCAGCTCAGCATCTGTCATATATAAGACGAATTCGATACCGTGTTTTTGCGTATAGCGGTTCACCCCTTGCATCAGGTGCATCGCCAAGGTGCCTTCAAAGCCTCTCGCGACTTCATTAAGGATCAACGCCACAGTCGCCAAAGACTTAGACGATAACGTCCGTGCGGCCACGTTAGGCACGTAACCGAGGTGCTTAGCAGTCGCCAGCACCCGACGCCGAGTCTCTTCACTCACATCGGGATAGTGATTAAACACCCGTGACACCGTCCCCACCGAGACCCCGGCTTCCGCTGCCACCTGATAGATTTTTACCGCCATGACTGAACACTCCTTTACCGTACGCATTGGCGCAGCAATGATACAATTTATAAGAATGTTAATCCAAAGTCACGCGCAAGTCACCCGTAAATTCCACCGTTTGCCCGGCCACTTGCATTGCCAACGGCGCCGCTACCGCGCCACTGATGTGCACGCTAGTGGGCGTTGCCCGCACGGTTAACCGCACTCCTTGCCAGTGCAGATCAAAGGTCAGCGCTCGCCATTGCGCTGGCAGGTGCGGATCGATATTCAAGCACCGATCGATTTGAGAGACACCGCCGAAGCCCTGCACCACCGCATTCCACAGCTGTGCCATCGCTGCAGCGTGAATGCCATCCTCTGAGCCATGTGGATCGGCACCCAGATCGACAAGTCCTGCCTGGTGGTAAAACTGATAGGCCCGTTCGCGTTCCCGGTTACGGGCGCATGCCACCGCGTGGCTGCCATAAGACAGTGAGGAGTCATGCATGGTTTTGGCCTCATAGAAGTCAAGATTACGTAGTCGGTCTGCACGGGTAAAGCGCGCTGCAAACATCAGCATCACCAACACCACATCGGCTTGTTTACATAGCTGATACTGGTTGATCGACGACATGCTGAAGGCTTGCTCGATGCTCCCGACCGATCGGCCGCGATACGGCGTCAAGTCGATCGGTTTCAGTGTCAAGAAAGTGTCATTTTCCGGTAGAATATCGCGATCGTTGAGCGTCGGCAGGTAGAAATGGGCCAAGACATGCTCAAGTGTTGCCTTCAACCCCGGCAAGTCATACTGTGCCGCGATTGTCGCAAAAGCGGTCGGCTCAGCTTCCAGAGCTTCGATCGCCGCCAAGCCCAGCTGCATGTTCATCGCCGCCATGTAGTTGGTATACGCGTTGTTGTCGATGTGTTCCTTGTATTCATTGGGACCGATCACATCATGAATCTCAAACCGCTGATGCGCCTCCTGCCAGGTGACCCGCGATGCCCAAAACCGGGCGGTGTCAATCAGCACGAACGCGCCAGTGGTTTGGAAGAAATCATCAGTCTCCGACAGGCTATCGCTATATTGCTTGACGGCATACGCCACATCGGCGGTCACATGCGCCTCGATCTCTCCCGTCCAGATGCGGGTTGGATTACCGGTATCAATGTCGATCGCACCCCACTGTGGCGTCGCATCACCGGCATCGACAGTCGTCGACTCCCACGGGTATTGTGCCCCTTGGTAGCCGTTTTTAGCCGCGTTACGCCGCGCCGCCGGTAGCTGCTTGACGCGGTACTGAATCAAGTGGCGGGCGATAGCTGGGTACTGGTATTGGAAGTAAGGAAGCATGAAGATTTCCGTATCCCAGAAGGTATGGCCCCGGTAGCCTTCACCTGATAATCCCTTAGCGGCAATGTTGACCTCGTCATCATCGACAGCCGTCATCACATGCAAGTGGTAGCGGCCGAAGTTCAACAGCAGCTGATCTATCGGCTCGCGACTGTCGATGGTCACAGGCATCCCGGCCCACACGGTCGTTTCCCAGGCCTTGGTGCTTTGCGCCAGCAACTCATCAGCACCGCGTCGTGCGGCAAGCTGGCCGATTTGCGTCGCCTTGTCCAGCAGGCTTTGCGGGTCTCGATACACCAGATCACGGTCACGCGAGGTCACAATCACCGAATAGACCGACAGCACTACCGGCTCATCTGCCATCAGCGCCACCGTCGTCGTGTGGTCAATTCGCCGCCGCGGGAACGTCACTTGAGTTTTGGTCGGTGCTGTCGACTGCGTTTGAACTTGATACACCACCGCGTCTAAGCTACCGTCGATACTTTGATACTGGTAAGAGATACCGCCGTCGGCATCGACGCGCTTTTGACCTTCTTGAAAGTGCTGTGCACCGTGGTTGCTTTGGGTCCCATCGATGGTCGTTTGCACCGTTGCTTCTCCGGCCTGTGCCGCAGTGATGGTGATGGTGTTGACGATCAAGTGCTTCTGAGTCATGGAGACGAAGCGCCTGAACGCCAGCCGGTATTCGCGCGACCCGCAAGTAACAACCAACTCGCGCGTCAGCTCACCGTTAGCGAGGTTGAGCCGTCGCTGGTAATCGCGAAACGGCAGACTGCGCAAGTCTAGCACCTCGCCGTCCAAAGCAACGATCGTCGCCAGCACATCCGGCATGTTAGGCAGCTCGGCAATTTCCGTGCGGCCAGCGGTTTCGAACGTGCCGGCAACAAACATCCCGCGCGTCTGCATCGGATAGGTTTCTTCATGCGCTGCTCGCAAGCCCAAATACCCGTTGCCTTGCGCAAAGACAGACTCAAATTTGCGCTGATGTGCGACCCCAAAGTGATTCTCAGCTAACCCCTGGCCATTGCGGTCATCGAAAGAAAACAGATCATTGATTTTTTGCATGGGCCAATACTCCCGTCTCGGTTATCGTCGGTCGCTGACTGCGACCTAAAATAAACAAACCTAACAAATCACTCAGCAAAAAGGCGCTGATGCACAAGTTATGCGCGACGCCAAGGCTTGTCAAAACCAGTACCCCCACTGTCGGCAGTACCATCACTGTGGCACTCACATATAGGGCTTCGGTCAACGTCACCGTGCGCCAATTCGCGACGGCACGGCGATATAACCACGCGCCAACGGTCGCAAGCACCAGCCCCATAAAAATTATTGACACCGCGTACACATAATACGCAATGAACATCGATGGCATTACAGCCGCCTTGATACCGCCCAAGTAGCGCTTGAGTCGACCGTTGAGCGCATGCTTCTCGCCTAATGCGGTTTGCAATGCCTGATAAGAGAAGGCCTGCCGGTCCATCACGAGCTGCTTGGCATCCAGTTGCAACTTACTTCCACTGGCATCCACCACCAGGAGCTCTTGGTTGGCTGGTAGCACCAGCTGGTTATCCCGGAACACCAGGCTGGTGTCCACTGCTTCTAACCGGGTAAACGCCTGCGTCACGCGCATGCTTTGAATTCCGATCATCAGCATCATCACGACTAACAGCATCAGTACCAGAAGCGACAACGTCTCTAGCGGGGTGCGTTGCGATTTGGGTTTGGGTTGCCAGAAGCTGACTCCATCAGAAAGATATTGAATGAACGCCACAGGCGCCACCTCCTTGTGTTCGCGTGCCTCGTTCACGGCCTCAAGCACGTTATTTTTCGCCGCCAATACGCATACCGGTCATGAAGTACTTGTTCAAAAGGATATACAAGAATATGATCGGCAGAATCGTGATCATCGCTGCAGCCATGATGTAATTCCACTGGGTGCCATGCTGGGTCTGGAAGGACTGTAACCCGAGCGTCAAAGTGTATTTGCTCTCAGTGGTGATATACAGTAACGGTCGCATGAAGTCGTTCCAAAAGCCCAAGAACACGAAGATCCCTTGTGTAGCAATCGATGACTTGGCCATCGGCACCACAATCCGGAAAAAAATCCCAAGCCGCCCCAAGCCGTCGAGCTGTGCGGATTCCTCAAGTTCTCGCGGGAACGTAATGAAGAATTGGCGCATCATAAAGATATAAGCGAAGTTAATGGCAGAAGGCAGAATCATGGCGTTATAGGTATCCAAAATACCAAACGCCTTCATAATCAAATAATTAGGGATCAGCAGGATCTGCGTTGGCACCATGATGCACACCAACACCACCATAAATAGTGTCCGCCGCCCGGGAAAATGCAGTCGGGCTAAGGCATAGCCACCCATACTATTGAATAAAATATTCAATGCCGTACCCACCGTCGCGATAAACAGTGAGTTGTAGATCCAATGGGGAAACATGGGATCTTGGGTGAAGATATAACGGTAATTGTCTAGGCTCATGTGGCCGCTAAACAACGGCGACCCGCTTTGAACAATGTCGCTATACGGCTTGAACGACGCTAAAAACGCCCATAAAAACGGATAAATCGTGATCACCGCATAAATCGACAGCAACACATAAGCGATCACCCGCGCAATTTTTTTATTGCGATTAAGCATCTTATCTCCCCTCCCCAGTTACATTTTCACTCGAGAAGTGCCTGAAGACCATTGAGATCAAAAAGACCACCAATGTCAGTAGTAATGCGATGGCAGAGGCATAACCCATAGTGCCAAACTGCCGGAAGGCGTATTGATAGATGATCAAGGACAGCGTCAGCGTCGCGTTGTTCGGTCCACCCGAGCCACCGGAGACAATGTAAGGTTGATCGAACAGCTGGAAAGTCGAGATCAGTCCCATCATCACGACGTAGTTCGTCACCGGTGCGATTTGTGGTACCGTGATTTTGAACCACTTCTGGAACATGTTCGCGCCGTCGATATCCGCAGCTTCGTACATCGCCATATCGATATCTTGCAAGCCCGACAGGTAAATCGTCATGAACATCGGCACAGTGGACCAGATGTTCATCACAATGATGGCACCCATCACCGAATTCTGGTCGTTCAAGAAGTTGATCGGGGCTGCCAACAGATTCAGCTTCATCAACAAGCTGTTGATCGGTCCGTTGAGGCTGAAGATAAACATGAAAATCAGCGTCAAGGCCGAACTGGATGTCAACGTTGGGATAAACAGTAGCGAGCGGAACGTTTTTTGGAACCGGATGCCGGAATTCAATACGGTTGCCAGAACTAAGGCCAACACGGTTTGAACTGGGACAACGATGGCGACATACTTCAGGGTGTTGCGTAACGCAATCATGACCCGCTCGTCGGTAATTGCATTGATAAAGTTCTTCAAACCGACGAATTGATAGCTGACATTACCGACCAGATTCACCTTATGAAACGACAGGTACAACGAATAGAAAATTGGAAATAGCGTAAACGTCAACAGTACTAATAGCATCGGCGCTACGAACGCCGCCGCCTGGGTGATGTCACGTTTTCTTTCACTTTTTCTTGCCACGGTGATTCACCTCCAAATCAAAAGCGTGTGCTTCCCTGCCATTCCAGCAAACACACGCTTCTCAAAATGCGCTACCTTAGGCGAGAACTATTCATCTTGCTTCGCAATGTCTTTGTTCGCTGAGTCAGTCGCCTGTTTCAGCGCATCAGCCAGCGTGACTTTGCCTTGGAAGGCCGATGGAATAATGTTCTCATAGCGGCTTTGGATCGTATCGAGGTTGACTCCGGCAATCCAAGGCGTCGCATAGTTGGCCGCCGCGACAAATGGTGCCATTTCTTTGTTATCCGTCAGGCCCATTGCCTTAGCAACAGACTTGCGCGATGGCAGTACGGATGCCGTGGTCGAGTATTGCTGGGATTGTTTCTTGCTGGTAACGAACTTAATGAAGCGCCATGCGTCGTCTTTTTGCTTAGAAGCCGCATTCATCGACCAACCTACGGTGAAAATCATGTTCGCTTTTTGGCCATTGATGGTTGGAAACTCGGTGGTGCCCCAGTTAAGGTCCTTGAAGTTAGTCTTCAAGCCAGAAACTTGCCAAGCACCTTCGTCACTGAACACCGTTTTTTGGCTACCGAACGCGTCCATCGCTGAGCCGAAGCCAAGTTCTTTGAAAGTACGCACGGTTTTATCTTTGGCGTCAGCATCGATCAAAGGCTGCAAAGCGCTGACAACCTTAGGATCGCTCAGATTCGCCTTGCCGCTCTTGGTGATGATCTTCGCACCGGTAGACTGCATGATGAACATCTGTCGCGCCAGTAGTGGGCTGATAGTCATCGGAGTCACCCCTGGCAGCTTGGTTTTCAGTTTCTTCAAGAATGCCAAGAATTCAGTATCGGTCTTCGGAATGTCATTGGCAGTATAGCCGGCCTTCTTCAACAGGTCGGCGTTGTAATACAGGCCCATCGTCGAATAGTCTTTCGGTAGTCCATATTGCTTGCCATCGTCACCGGTGAACGCCTTATATGTCGGGGCGTAGAAGTCGCTGGCGTCATACTTGTCTTTTTTCATGTAGCTGCTGAGCGATTCCAATACGCCTTTGGTTTGAAGCGATGGCAGTAAAGATGAATCCACATAGAACACGTCTGGCGCAGTGCCGCCCACCAAGTCGGTCATCAGCTGGGTGTTGTAATCGTTGTACACCTTCTGCTTGATCTTGATTCCTGTGTCTTTGGTGAAGTTCTTAAACAGGGTATCGCGCGCCTCTGATTCCTTCGGTGAATCCCCCTTCCAAAAACCAACCGTCAGCGTCTTGCTCCCAGTCGAGCCGCCACCATCTGATGCCCCCTTACTGCTACAGCCTGCTAACCCTAAAGCAAGCATAGCCCCTGCAGCAAGCATCAAAGTCGACCATTTGTGATTCCACTTCATACTTAATACCCTCCTTAAATCCAATGCCGTGCCTAGTTGCGCCCATCACCAACAATAAGAACAAAAGAATATCAAGATTCCAAGCAAACGCTGCCAAAAACGTTTTCGTAAAAAGCCTACAGAAAAGCGATAATGGCACCGCTTGCATGAGCAAGTGTACGCCCGCGCTTAATTTCTTGTCAACCATGACGCACGTAAATAACATATGTGCCTGACTTCGGCCACTTGAGCTAGCGCCCATCGCAGTTATTTAGTCGGTTTTATTCGTCCTTAACCGCTAATCAGGCAACCTCCAAAAACCGCAGCTTCGATTAAATAACTTCTAGCGATTAACCGCTTCGATCTCAGTACTCCCCGGACGACGGGACAAGGATCCTTCACGCCGTTGACCCTTACGGTAATAACATTATTATTATCCGTCACTGTCGGCGAGACCATGACTTTTTTCTATCTAGATCAGCGTCAAAACAAAAAAAGGCATCGATAACGGATGAACCATTATCGATGCCTATCGTAAATCTTTGATGGGTGGTCAGGGGATCGAACCCTGGACCCACGGATTAAGAGTCCGTTGCTCTGCCAGCTGAGCTAACCACCCATTGCTGCATTGCCATTCGACAACTTAAACAGTTTAGCATAGATCCCCCAGTGGCGCAATATTGTGGCGTATTTTTTTGGCAAAAATCCCCGTGGGCCGCCTTGGCGCCGAGCCGCGGCCACGCCAAAAAAGCCGAGCAGCGCGCTCGGCTTTTTTGGACCGCCACATCGGCGTTACTTCAGGTCGGCCATCTCGACGGCATCCATGTCATCGTATGTCTGGTTCTCGCCACACATCGCCCAGATGAACGCGTAGTTAGTGGTTCCGACCCCGCAGTGGATCGACCAGCTCGGGTTGATCACCGCAGATTCATTGGTCATCACCACGTGCTTGGACTGACTCGGCTCGCCCATGAAGTGGAACACGCGGGTGTCCGGCGTCGGGAACTCGATGTACAGGTACGTCTCCATGCGCCGCGCGTGCGTGTGCGCAGGCATCGTGTTCCAGGAGTTGCCGGGCTCCAGCACCGTGTAGCCCATCTGCAGTTGGCAGGTATCCATCTGCGACGCATCGATGTACTTATAGATGGTGCGCTTGTTCATGTGTGCCTGATCGCCCATCGGCTTGGCCAGCGCATTAGCGAACGGCAGCTTCTTGTCCGGGTATGTCTTGTGCGCAGGGGTCGAGACCACATAGAACTTGGCCGGGTGGGCCGGGTCTGCCGACGCGAACGTCACGTGGGCATGGCCCATCCCGACGTAGTAGCCGTCGTGTTGGACCATTTCCTGAGCCTCGCCGTCGATCGTGATCGTGCCGGTCTCACCGATGTTGATGACCCCAAGCTCACGGCGTTGCAGGAAGAAGTCCACCCCGAGCTGCTTATCGAGGGTGATCTCTAGCGGTGCATCGGTCGGGGTGACCCCACCGAAGATCATTCGGTCGTTGTAAGTGTAGGTGAGTTGGATCTCCCCCGGGGTGAAGAGCTTCTCAACGAAGAACTGGTCGCGCAGCTCATCTGTCGAGTCGTGTTCAATGTCCTTGGGACTGTGGGAATAGTTAGTGGTCATGGATAAAGTCATTATTTGCCTCCAAAAAGTTGTGCGTCTCGTGCGTCATTCGGCACGTTAACGCGTTAAGTATACCGCTTACATCTTGCCGTCGCAAGGTCACGCCGGCGTGGGCCCGTACGCCTCTAGCTGGGTCAGAGCAGGGAAGGTCGCCGAGTCCGGTGCCTTGATCAGGTGGGTCAAGCGTAACCAAGACACCGTGCGCGCCGGAAAGTCGAAGCGCTGGCATGCGGCGGTCTTGGTCGTCGCGATCGGCACCGTGCTGCCGTCTTCGAACACCACGTCCAGCGCTGTCCAGTAACTATCGTGGGGGTAATCCGCCCGCAACACCAGCCCGATCCCCGTCAGCGTGACGGGGCGACCGAAGTCGAGGGTCAGCGTCGCCGTCGGATCTTGATCGATCCCCCAGGACTGAAATGGCCAGTTGCCGTGCGAGTCGTTCGCCACGATACCGTCGATCGCGTTTTTCGCGTAGAACACCGTCTCCCCGCGCGTCTCGGCCGTGGCCTGCACATGCGGGAACGCCCCGCTGGCCTCGTGCTGGTCGTGCGTGTTCAGCGCCAGGTTCGGCGCGGCTTGCACCTCGGCCGGCGTCGCGAACCGGACCGTCGCGTAACCCAACCGGCTGCGGAACGCGCTGGCCGGATACGGCCACTCGCGCTGGTCATCCTGCGGGATCTGGTAGCGCCACGTCGGCGTCGTCAGGTAGATCAGGGCTGGTGCCAATGCGGCGTCCAGCTGCACCATCAGGAACACTGGGGTCTGCGGCACGGTGACGACGAAGGCGTCCCCGCGGGCAAACCCGTGGTGGCGCGCGAGGTCAGCCCGCGACGCCCCACTAGTCGTTGCGATCACCTCGCCGTTAGCGGCCACTTGCTGTAATTGAATCATGCGCCGCTCCTTTCTACCGGTCGACCGAGTTGCCGGCGGTCATGACCCGCCGCACTTCAGGGTCGGTCACCAAGTTCAGGTCGCCTGGGATCGTCAGCTTCAAGACGCTCGCCGCGATCGCGTAATCGATCTGCTGCTGAGGGGCTAGGCCGTTGAGCATCCCGTGCAACAGGCCGGCCGCGAAGGCATCGCCGCCCGCGACCCCTTCATACACCTGCATGTCATAGATCGGGCTGGCGTACGCCTTGCCCCCGGTGACCAGCAATGCACACCACCGACTGTCTTCGACTGAGTGGATATCGCGCAGGACGCTTGCGACCGCCTTGATATTCGGGTACTGTGCCTGCACAGCGCGCATCGCGGTCTCGAACTGCTCGCGTTGCGCGATCCCGTTTTGCATGTCCCCATCGAAGGCCTCGATTCCAAGCGTCGCCTCGAAGTCCTCATCGTTGGCGATGCAAACCGTGACATACGGCATCAGCTTGGCCATTTCGCGCTGGGCCAGCGCGGGCGACCACATCTTGCCGCGGTAGTTCGTGTCACAGATCACCGCGATCCCGTGGGCCGCACAGTAGCGGCACCCCGCCAGCAGTGCCGCGCGGATCGGCTCGGACAGCGCCGCCGTGATCCCGGAGAAATAAAAGTAGCGGACCCCGGCCAGAAGCGTCGGCCAGTCACACTCCGCCGCCGTCAGCCCCGCAAAGGCGCTGTTCGCTCGGTCGTACACGACTGAGGTCGCCCGCACGCTGGCCCCTTTTTCGAAGAAGTAGATACCCAGCCGGTCACCCCCGCGCAGCACACGTGACACGTCGACGCCGTACCGGCGCAGGGTGCCCAAAGCCGCGTCCCCCAACGGATTGCGCGGTAGCTTCGAGAAAAACGCGGCCGAGTCGCCAAGCAACGCCAGGGAGGTGGCGACGTTCGCTTCCGCCCCGCCGTAGTTGGCCGCGTAGGTATCCGCTTGGATGACGCGCTCGCGCCCATCTGGCTTCAGCCGGAGCATCATCTCGCCCATCGTTAACACATCTGTCATCGAGATCCCTCTTTTCGTCAAATGTAATCGCTCTCGGCCTTAGTCTAGCACCTTATCGAGATTTTGGAAATATCATTTCTCAAAAAGAAATTAGCGTGTTGAGTTTTTCGCCGGAATCACTTGCGGTTTAGCGCACGCAACGGCTACAATGAGAGAAATTTCCAAATCATAAACGCGATGGAGGCACTCTATGGAAACACCCGCAAAACCTTATGGCACGGTCTTGATCAAGGCCAAAGAGATCCTCGACTTCCTGCGCGATACGCCGACCGCACCGACACTCGCCGAGATCAGCCGGGGGCTTGCCGCGCCCAAGCCGACCATCCTCAAGATCCTGGGGACCATGGAGCTGCTGGGCCTGGTGCGCCGCGACGAGAACACTAAGCAGTACTTCCTAGGGACCCAGCTGATCGCCTACGCGGCCAAGGCCTTGTCGAGCTTTGACATCGCAAGCGTCGCCAAACCCTTCATCCAACACCTGCGCGACGTTACCAATGAGACCGTGAACCTCGGCATCGTCCGCGGAGAGCAGATCGTCTTGATCGACAAGGTCGAAAGTCCCACGAGCATCAAGCTCCAGTCGATCGTCGGGGGCACGATGAACCTCTACTCATCAGCGATGGGCAAAGCGGTGCTGGCGACTTACACACCCGAACACCTCGCTGCTTACCTCTCTGCGCACGCGCTCGATGCGCTCACGACGCACACGATCACGACCGCCACTGCCCTGCATGAGGACCTTGCCCGCGTCAAGGAGCTGGGCGTCTCGATCGACAATGAGGAGAACGAACCCGAGGTCTTCTGCCTCGGTGCCACCATCACGAAGGGCGATCGGCTCTACGGTGCGCTGTCGATCAGCACCCCGAAGTATCGCTTGCCCAAGGCGCGCCAGGAACAATTCGTGCAGCTGCTCCTGGAGACCCAACAGGCGATCCAGGCCGCCCTGTAAGCCGCTACCCTGCACCACCCGACCGCACCTCACGTGCGGTTTTTTTGTGCGCGCCGCAATTTTTTTCGGTGAGTGGGTTGCAATCGTTTTCGGTGACGTGTACATTTAGGGTGTTGATTGAAACGGAAATACAGTTTCTCTTTTGGAAACAACCACAAACCATAATAGGAGTCGATAAGCATGCCAGAAATTCATCAATCCGAAGAAGAGATCAAGCAGCACGAGGCCGAACTGGACAAGTTCAAGATGAGCCAGTACCAGCTGAACGGCAAGGTCGCCATCATCACCGGCGGGAACACTGGACTGGGCCAGGGCTACGCCGTCGCGATGGCCGAGGCCGGTGCCGATATCTACATCCCGACTTTCGGCACGGCCGAATGGGACAACACGCGGGCGTTGATCGAAGCGCGTGGGCGCAAAGTGGAGTTCGTCGACGTCGACCTGACCAAGCCCGGCGTGGCTGAAGAAGTCGTCGCGGATGCGATCGCGAAGATGGGTCACATCGACATCCTGGTCAACAACGCGGGCATGATCCGGCGCAACCCACTGCTCGAATCCAAGGACCGCGATTGGGATCAGGTGATCGCCATCAACCTCAGCGCCGTGTATCACATGTCCCTGGCCGCAGCCAAGGCGTTTGCCGCGCAGAAGTATGGCAAGATCATCAACATCGGATCCATGCTCTCCTTCCAAGGCGGCAAGTTCATCCCGTCTTACACGGCGTCCAAGCACGGGGTCGCTGGACTGACCAAGGCCTTCGCGTCTGAGCTCGGTGCCTACAACATCACGGTCAACGCGATCGCGCCGGGCTACATCAAGACAGAAAACACGGCGCCGATCCGCGCCGACCAGCAACGCAATGATGAGATCCTCGGTCGCATCCCGGCCGGCCACTGGGCGGATCCGCACGAACTGATGGGCGTCGCCGTGTTCCTGGCCAGCGATGCGTCTAGCTACATCAACGGGGCCATCATTCCAGTCGATGGCGGTTACCTGGTCCGTTAGGCCAAAGGAGAAAAGCATGCAAAAAGTTGCGTATCTGAACCGCATCGTTGCCGCCGGTGTCGTCGCCGTGATCCGTGCCGACACCGCAGATGAGGCCGTGCGCCTGTCTGACGCCGTGATCGCAGGCGGGGTGACGGCCATCGAGTTGACGTTCACCGTGCCCCATGCCGATCAGGCGATCGCGACGCTGAGTCAAAAATATGCGGCGGACGACCGCGTGATCATCGGGGCCGGAACGGTCCTAGACCCGATCACCGCTCGCATGGCGATCACCAGTGGCGCTGAATTCGTCGTCAGTCCGAGTTTCAACCCGGACGTCGCAACGGTCTGCAACCTGTACGCGATTCCGTACACGCCAGGCTGCGTGACGCCGACTGAGATCCAGCACGCGCTGGAGGCCGGTGTCGACCTCATCAAGCTGTTTCCGGGCAGCTTGACCGGCCCAAGCATGGTCAAGGCGATCAAAGCGCCGTTCCCTTATGTCAGCATCATGCCGACCGGCGGTGTGAGCCTGGAGAACATGGCCGATTGGTTCGAAGCCGGGGTCTCCTGCGTCGGTGCCGGCAGTAACCTGACGGCAGCGGCCAAGACCGGTGACTACGCCGGCGTCACCAAGACCGCCGCAGCGTACCACCAGAAGCTGGTCGAGATCCGCAGCGCCCACTAGACAAGAGTAGCGACCGCAGACAGACCGCCCGCCGTCATACTCGAGCACCATTATGCAATCCGATCCCCCGAGTTAGCCCTACCGGGTACCAGCCGGTAGGGTTTTTGCGTGTGGCCGCCTGGATGCAGCTGACGCCCCAACAAGGGAGACCCCGCCCCCCGCGTCTAGAAAGGGGACGTGACAAACGTCACCCCCCCTTTGGTGTCCACGACTATTCCAGCAGCGTGACGCGCCAAAACACCCCGCTGCAAATCCACAGTTCGGAGGGTTCACAGGGGGCGTTGAGGCTGTGGGCAAGCGCCGCTTGGGCCTCAGCTACGCGTCATGCCGACGCAGGATCAGAGCTTCAGGCGCCGCACTGCAGTCCCATTCGGGGTGCGGTGAACGACCACCGCCTGAGCGTGGACCGGGACGCCGTCGACGGCGTAGACCTTCTTGCCCTTAAAAAGTTCCATGTGAAACAACGCGACCGTCTCGACCACGCCGTCGCCGGCCGTGAATTGCCAGGCCGACCCCAGTTGTGCTGGGATCGGCTTGCTGAGATCTTGCAAGATCGGCACCGCCGTGACTTGCATCGCAGCCGGTGCCAGGATCGTCGTGGCGACCACGCGGTCCGTGAAGTCCTGGGTGAAGGTGGCCACCTCGTGCTGCGTCAGCGCGTTGTAGCGCGCTGACAGCGGTTCTGTGCGCAGTACACAAGACGCGGGGTTCAGCAACTGCCACTGGCGCGTCCCGGTCAGCAGCAGCCCACCGCGGGTCGTCTCCTCCGCCACCGTCAGTGTGGGCGCGAGGTGGAACCGCTGGGTGAGCGTGTGTGGGCCATCGGCACGCACCGTGTCCTCGATCACCCAGATCCCCTGATCGAGCATCACGACCTTGCGCGTCCAGACTTCCAGTGGCTGTTCGCCGATCATCGTCCCTTCGAGGTAATGTGTCCCTGCCTTGTGCGCGGCATATGTCTTGAGCGGATCCCCGTAACTGGCGTACTCCCAGCTACCGACCGGGGCACAGTATGTGTGGTCGTCGACGATCACGCCGTTGTGCGCTGCCATCCCCTTCAGCAACGGCCGCAGTGGGTGATCCTCACGGTAGGTATAACGCCCCGAATCGACCAACAGTGCCTCACCGTCACCGTAGACGGACACGTGCAGGTTATCCGCGTGCCCGTGTCCGCTGCCCAGCGGGCCGTTGTTGAAAAACATAAAGTTGGCCGTCGCTTGCCAATCGCTACGCACCGCGAAGTTACCGGAGTCCGTCCCGTCGAACACACACGTCTCCGGCCGGCGCGGGGTCAGCGCCGCGTAGGCCGCCGCCACCCCGCTCCCGAAGGCGTACAGCGTCTCAGCGTCGGGCGCCGGCATCCCCGAGTAGCGCAGCGTGGCATCGTCAAACAGCAGGCTGGCCCGCGTGAAGACGTCCCCCGCCGCGATCCGGTCCGTGTCGCCGAACGGCTCTAGCTCGCCGCTCGGGGTCAGCGTCAGCTGAAGCGCCGTCGCCATCCGGTGGGCCGCCGGCGCGATGCGTGGGTCAAGCGCGAAGCCGCATTCGCGCTGACGGGCGAGGACACGCATCAGGTTGTTCAGCACCTCGACGTGGTACATCAACGACTGCTCCCATTGCATGCCGTCGTCCAGCACCTGCAGGTCGACCTGCTCGCACAACTCGGTCTGGGCCCAGCGGAACAGCGCTGTGTCGGCGTAATCAGCCTGCAACAGCGGGAGGGTCACGAGCAACCCACACGTCTGAATGCTCCCCCAGTTTGAGGTCTTATACTTGGGGATATAGTGTGTCTGCAGGTACGCCGCCTGAGCCAAGGCGCTGGCCGTAATCGTCTGCAGAGACTGGTCATCGATCGCATCAGCCGCAACGAGGACGGTCAGCGCGTCGACCCAGTTGATCAGGCGGATACCGGTATCCAGGGTGCGTGTCGAATTGCGAGGCTGCAACGTCTGGTGCTGCGCCACCCAGGTCTGCATCGCCGCCAGGCCCGCCTGATAGTAGTGCTGCTGACCAGACAACTGGCCCGCTAGCATCAGCGTGCTCAGCCAGTCCATCCGGTTGAGCATGAAGCACCACTCCGGATCGTCATTGAAGACCGCCTCGTAGTCGAGGGGGTCGAGCCGATACGGTGTCGGGCAGCGCTCCATATCCCAGGGTTTATCAAAGGCAAAAACATGGTCGACCAACTGGTCCGCCTCGGCCAGAAGCTGCGCCTTGGCCGCAGGCGTGATCAACGCCGGCAGCTGATCGTAGGCGAGGTAGCGGGCGTGGGTCGCCAATCGGCGCTTCAATTCATTCAGATCAGACATAGAACTCCTCCGTTTCGGTTGATACAGGGCAGCGCACAAAGGGCCCGACGCAGTGCGCCAGGCCCTTTTTTTGCGGGTAAACTTATGCCCCGAGAATGTGCAAGGCAGACAGGACGATCCCGACCACAACGGTCAGAATGACCAGCTTGTAAGTGGTCCAGTGACGCTTCTTGATCAGGTAGTACATCAGCAGGGTGTAGAGCACGGGCAGCAGCGCCGGTGCGACCTTGTCGAGCATGGCCTGAATGTCGACGGTCGACGTCGTGGCCCCCTTCGCCGCCTTAGCACTGGACGCATAGGTCAAGGTGACCTTCATCTTGACGAACGTCGCGGCTAGGCCTGCGATAACGGTCACACCGACCATGCTGGCGGCATCGGAGATCAGGCTCATCTTGGAGCTGAGCTTCTCGATCATCGACGTGCCAAGCTTGTGGCCGTATGCCCCCATCGCGAACTTGATGGAGATCAGCGTCGCATTGATCGCCAGCAAGAAGAACACTGGGGCCATCGCCACGTTGTTCATCGCCAGTGAAGCGAAGATCGTGGAGAAAAGTGGCGCCAAGCAGAACTGGGACAGCGAATCACCGATCCCAGCCAGCGGGCCCATCAGTGCCATCTTGATCCCGCGGATCTCCGAGTACTCCATGCCGCTATCAGCCATCGCCAAGTGAATCGAGCTGATGAACGGGATCAGGTTCGGGTTCGTGTTGTAGAACTCGGTGTTTTCACTGAGGTTCTCGGCCAACTTCTTCTTGTCGTGCCCATACAGCTTCTTGAACGCCGGGTACATCAGCAACGCATACCCAAGCCCTTGATAGTTACTGTAGTTGAACCCGTTTTGCAAGAAGTAGGAGCGCAGGGTCGTCTTGCGGTAATCGCTGTTCGTTAATTTCTTAGATCCAGTCATCTCGAGAGCCCTCCTCATCCTTTGTCGACGCTGTCGCAGCCGTTGCTGGAGCAGCTTCTTCCTTGCCGTCAACGTCAAAGTAGTGCTTCAAGGCGAAGACCAGCCCGATGATCGCGATCCCGATGACCGGCAGCTGCAGGAACGCAGCCAACGCATACCCCAGCAGGGCGAACGGGATGAATTCCTTCTTCAGCATCACGCTCATGATCATGGCGAACCCGATGGCAGGCAGCATGCCCCCTGCAACGCTCAGGCCGGTCAGCAGCCAGTCTGGGATCATCCCGACCAGCGACTTCAGCGTGGTCATGCTGAACGCACCGAGGAAGCCGAGCAGGAACCCGACGGTCGCAAACAGGTAAACGGTTGCATTAGAGAAGAAGCGAAACTTGCCGAACTTCTGCGCCTTCAAGGCGTTGTTGGCCGCTTCAGGCAGGCCAGCACCCAGGGTGTAGACGAAGGTCTGCAGGAACTGGATCGCGATCGCGAACGGGATGGACAGCGCCAGCGCGCTCTGCGGGGTGACCCCGTGCATCGTGATCGCCATCAGCGTCCCGATGATCCCAGGGCCGATCGGGTTAGGTGGCACCGTCCCACCAGCACCCACACCGAAGCCCATGAATGCGAGTTCAGAAACCGCCCCAACGGCCAAGGCCGTCGGGATGTCGTGCAAGATCACACCGACCCCGAAGCTCAGCACCAACGCGCGGTTGGTGTAGATGCCCCAGAGCATCCCGGTGTAACAGAATGCTGTCCAAAGCCCGATCAGTAGGGCTTGTATGATTGTGATTTGCATCTTGGATTACCCTCCTTAGTTCAAATAATCTTCAATATTGACCTGCGTGTTGCCGTCGTTGCCAGACGGCGTCGTCTGATTGTTGAAGGCGATGTGGTATGTTTGGATCATCGCCTTGAAGGCGTCCTTGTCGGCCTGTCCGAGGAAGATCGACCGGGTCACCTTTTCTTTGCCAGGTGCGTTGTGGATGTTCCCGATGTTGATCTCCTTCACCGGGACCCCGCCTGCAACAAGCTTCAGGGCGTCGGCCGGGTTCTTGACGAGCAAGAAGATCTTTTGCGCCGGATTGGCTTTATGAATAATGTCAATTACCTTCTGGACTGAGTAGAAGCGCATCGCCACACTAGACGGGATCACCGTCTTCATCAGTGTCTGCGCGACCTTATCCTCTGAAGCTTCGTCATTGGCGACAATCACCGTGTTCACCCCAAGGACCTTGATCCACATCTGGCCTTGCCCGTGGACTAACCGTTCATCGATCCGTGTCATCACAATATTAGGTTCTGTCATTGCTGTTCCTCCGTTTGATTGGCTTACCAGTACATCTGCCAGTGCTTCTTGTAGCGGATCAGTGCCTCTAGGTAGAAGTAATCGCCCCAGAGGTTCCCCTCGTCGACCCCGCGTCCGGAATGCCACGAGTACACGCCATGGTTCAAAAGCGCGGTGATCCCTGAAGTCGTCTCCGCCGTGTAGCCATCGATCAGGCTGCGTAGCATCGCACTGGCCGCGTGCTCGTAAGCCGGCCGCAGCGGATCACCTTCTGGCAAGAATTGCTGCATCTGATTCATCCCGCACACCGCGATCGCGGTAGCCGAGGAATCCTTCGCCTGCAGAGACCCATCGCCGAAAATCAAATCCCAATATGAAACCAGATCCTGCGGCAAGCGATTCAAGAAGTAGTTCGTCACTGCCTCGTAGGTCGAGATGTCCGCCGTGTCCTGTAACCGGGTATAGTTCAACGCGATCCCGTAGATCAACCAGGCTTGGCCGCGCGCCCAGCTCGAATCATCCGAGTAGCCCTGCCGCGTCTTACCGCCAACTGGGGCCCCAGTCGCCGGATCGAAGTAGAAGGTGTGGAAGGCCGAGGCGTCGTCGCGGATCGCGTAGCGCAGGGTGGTCGCGTAGTGCTTCGTCGCGACCTCCCGGTACTTCGCCACGCCAGTCTCGTCACTGGCCCAGAACAGCAGCGGAATGTTCAACATCGCATCCACGATCAACCGGTAGTTCTCGGCTGACCCCTTCGGCCCCCAGGCTTGAATGAATTCACCCTTAGGGTTATAGCGCGTCATCAGCTTATCCGCGGCTTTCAGTGCCGCTGAGCGAGCCAGTTCATTACCGGTCAACTTGTAGGCCGCCACGCAAGACGGCGTGTACAAGAATCCGAGGTCGTGGTGATCCACATCGATCTCTTGGTCGATCCGGTCCGCAAAGCTGACCACGTGCTTCTCCGCCAGCCGGCGGAACCGCTCATCACCGGTCGCCTCATAGCACAACCAGAGGATCCCCGTCCAAAACCCGGTGGTCCACTCCACATTCTTCGAGGTACTGTAGCTACCGTCGTGTGTAGCGGACGTCGGGAATGTTTCACCGAGTTTCACAATATTGTGTTCAACTTTCGCCACAACTGTGCCAATCGCCGCGTCGATCTCGCCTGGTGTCAACACCGGCTGATCGATGAAGCGCTTGGGTTCGGCCAACGGCTCCATTTTGATCTGACTCATAGACTTCCTCCAACTTATCGCGTTACTCAATATAGGGTTAACGTGTTATCTGATTTCAAGGTTCATCATACACGCCGATCCTGGCATTGTAAACGCTTTTTCTAAGATTCGTTAAATTAATCACACTTACCCCTAAACCGCGCGTCAGGCCGAATATTATCCCCACTGACCAGTGCTTTTATATAGCGTTTTCATTGAAACTGCGGTATGCTTATGACGCCGATTAGGTTGTGGGGTTAACCCTAATTTAAAGATCAGACTGGAGAAATCAACATGCTACCAAAATACCAAGTCATTAAAACGGATATCCTCAAGGCGATCGAGACCGGAGACTACAAACCGGGTGATCGCATCTATTCGGAAGGGGAACTGCGGGCCAAGTACGGGGTCAGCAACACCACGGCCGTGCGGGCCCTCAACGAGTTGGTCAATGATGGCTACCTGGTGCGGCGCCAAGGCGAAGGGACCTTCGTCCGCCGCAACCTCAACCACCAAAAAGCCTGGTTCTCCGAGTTCTCACCGGTGGTGCTCAGCGCCTCTGGCCAGCGCCTGAAGGTCAACGAGCACGCGGTCACGACGATCGATCCCACCGTCTTTGACCCGACGATCTCCGCCCTGCTCGGCGACCCCCTGCAGAGCCAAGGCCTGACGCGTATCCACCAAGTCGCCTACGCCAACGACATCCCCTGGAAATTCCAAGATCGTTACATCCTCAGCACCTACCTAGACGCACACGCCCGGGAACGCCTGGCCTCTGGCGGGAGCCTGTCTCGCGAGATGCGCCTGGACCGTAACATGGCCGATTATCCGACGCGAACGGTGATCAACATCCAGACCATCGCGCAGGCACCGAGCCTTGAAGCCGAGATCACGGCGCTGGATGCCACCGCGTACTACCAGGAGACGCCGTCGACGTTCCGCATCACCAAGACGTTTTACGGCCCCGATCACCAGGCGCTCGCCTACCTCGTCTCGTACGATCACCCTGATTATTACTACCTCGAAGTGATGACGGACTAATTAACACGTTAACGTTTGATTAGAATTAAGTCACGGTTTGGGCAACCGCCCCAGCCTGACCAAATTACCTAGCGTCGCCGCCATCCAGCGGCCGCGCTCAGTCAACAAACGCACCCCCCTGCAAGACCCTTCAAACTCGGGTCTTACAGGGGGGGTGCGTTGTCATTGTGCGCCTCCGTTCGAACGCGCCGTGTCCCGATTGTGCGCTCTAGCCACCACACGTCAGTGGTCAGGCCAGTCGCAGTCCTTCAGCGACCGGGCTTGCCGGTGCGCCTGCATGCGAATCAGCTGTGCTTCTTGCGCCCCGTGATCGTCACGGTCGCTAGGAGCCCCAGCACGACCACCGCACCGATAGCGATCAGGCCGACCGCCACGCGGTCGCCGGTCTGTGGCAGTGGCTTGCGGGGCGTCGGGTCCGCTGCGGACCGCTTGGTCGAACCAGCCGCGCGGCCAGCGGCCTTGGCCGCCTGATCTGTCTTGGCCTTCGCCGCCGGCTTCACTTGGACCAGCGCGGTGATGGCTTGCTGCAGGTGCTTCGCTGCCTGATCGATGGTCCCCTGGGTCGCAGCGGGCGAAGCCAGGACGGCCTCACCTTGTGCCAGTCGGGCCGCCAGGGTCCACCAGCTTGCGGCCGTGTAGGTCGCCTGGTGCAGGCCCTTGGCTCGGGCGACCAGCGCCTTCAGCGCCGTTGGGTCCGTGTGCTTGACCGGCGCGATCGCCTGCAAGCTGACGTGCTGCGACACGCCGTGCTTCCCCTGCGTGTTGACGGTCACCGTCGTCCGGTCGCCCTGGACGCGCGCCTGCGCATCGCCTTGTGCCACGCGGTACTGACCCTTGATCTCAAAGGCCACGGTCGCTTGCTTGTTCGTCGGGTCTTGGATCGAGAACTCATTGCCCTGCCGCATCATGATCATGCGGCTAGCGGTCTTGATGTCTTCTACGGCCCCTTTGCCGGTGAAGAAGACGTAGCCCTTCAGGCCCAGTTGGTTCTGCTGGACCGCGGAAACATCACGGGTATTCTTCAGGATCGTGACGCGATCACCGGCCATGTACGCGCTCAGCTGCGCGGCATCCTTGTTCGGCACGATGCTGTACGCGTAGCTGCTCGTCTTGTTGCCCGCGTGCGGGTAAGTCAGTGTGACGTAATCCTTCGTCACGGTCTTATCCGCCGTGCCGGTCGTCTTGTTGCGCGCATCCGAATACTTGCCCGTTCGGCTGGCCTTCGTCACATTCACGGTGTTCTGGTCGTAGAACACGTACCCGACATTGCGCTTCGGGTTATCGTTGTCCTCGACCGTCAGCCACTTGAGGCCCTGCTTGTCCCCGTTAGTGTGATCGTCAAGGTTGGAGTTGACGGTGACCGCTTCACCGTTGTCGAACATCTTGTTGTCGATCGTCGAAGTCATCGCGCGGCCGTTGATGTCGTGAATGTTCGACCCCAGCACCACGATTTCGTCGTCAAACATGAACCAGGCCTTGTTGGCTTCCGCGTTCTTGAAGACGACAAAGTCATCTGGGAGCTTCGCCTTATCCGCGTATGACTGCTCATCCCCCAGCTGCATCCCGGCGGCGGCGTATTCATTCAGCTGCGCACTGCCGGAATAATCGTTGGTGCCCAGTGGAAAGTAGACATACGTGTTTTGCGTCACGGAGCCGGACTCGAACTCGGGCTCATGTGAGTAGAAATCCCCGCCATAGAGTTCGGGAATGGTTTTGCGCGTCTCATTCACCGTCGTGACGCCAGGGAGCTTGTTCGGATCGACCGTGGCTTGGTAATCGATCCCGAACGCCTTGGTCTGGTCCACCCCACTCTGATACAGGTAAAAGGCCCCATCCCCTTGGTACCACGGCTTCAGATTCTCACCGGACATGTACTCATACTTGGAGATGCGATCGGAGCTTCGAGAGATCGCAAACCCATACCCAGGCCGGATCGCCACCGACTTGTCCATCAGATTGAACGCAAAATACTGCTTGTTGCTCAGCGGATTGCTGCTCGAGATCGCCTCGTCGTGCATGATCTGATCATAGGTCATCGTGTTACTCAAGGCGGTGAACTTACTACTGTTGACCTGTAGCTGCTCGATGCTGGCCAAGTACTTGATGTAGCTCTCCAGCTTCTGTTGCGCCTGCCCGCTCATGGCCGTCGACAGTTGCACCAGCGCTTCGACGATCCCCGCGCTGTCGGTGTAGCCGGAACCGGTCCGAGAGATCCCGCGGCCCTTGACGATCTCCATCATGTAGCCTTCATACATCAGCGGCGCAAAACTGTTGTAGATCCAGCTATTGACCGTGCCCAGCAGCGCTTCGCTTTGTAGCGATGTCCCCTTGAGCAACGTCGTCAGCTGTGCTGTCCGGCCCAGCAGGACGATCCCGTAGCTACCTGTGTACGCGACCGTCGAGTGTTGGATGAACGAGCCGTCTTCGTAGAACCCGTCTGTGACGCCGTGTTGGATGTGATCCGGGTCGATCACCGCCAGACACGTCTTGAAGTCCGCGATCGCCTTTTTCACTCTCGGCGCATCGTGATCAGCGAGTCCCTGACAGATCCGGTTCAGCGTGATGTCAGCCAGATTGGCCCCGGTGTGCTGCCGCGCATCCAGGTTCACGTCTCCGATCTTGGGTGAGCCCGGTTGCTCATCCCCACGCAGGTACGCATCCATGGTCTTGATCGACTCGTCGATGAACGCGGGCTCTAGATCATCGTGTAGCAGGAGCAGCATCCGTGACAGGCTCGTCGGGACGCCGATCTCCCACTGGTACCAGTTGCCGTAGTAGCCCTTCGTCGTGTCTTTCAGGTAGTTGTCTTGCATCCACTTCAACGCATCGATCAGCGCGTCCTTGGCGGCCTGATCATGGTACATGTCGTTGAACTTGCTCGGTGTCGCATAGGCCAGCGCCACGCTGTAAAGCTTGGTGTAGGTGCTCCCCAGGTTCGCCGAGAGGTCTGCCACCGTCAGATCGGTCCCCTGACTGTTATCCAGCACGAGCCCGCTGTAGATCACATTGCCCGCGTGATCAAAATTGGGGATGTTCGCCCGCCCCGCTTTGGCAATGCTTGCCATCTTCGCCTGGTTCGCCGGATCATCATTGATCGTCTCGTTCCCGATCAGATAACCGAGCTGATTACTTTTGATCTGCGCCATCTCTTGGTCGCTGATCGCTGCTGTCTGCGCCCCGACCAGCTGGGGCGCTGCGCACCAAAACCCGAGTATGGCTGCCCCGGTCACCACAGCCTTCTTCCAAAACCTCATCCCATTTACCTCCATGCCAATTGTGTCCTGATCCATCCCATCACCTCGGCACCCACATCGCCGGCCCAATGCCGTGCGCATCCGTAGCGGTTTGATGACCGCACCACCAGATGGGCGTACAAGCCTCGCATTGAAGAAACCGCTTGCATTTTGACCCATCTTCACCGGCCTTGCGCGCGCCTGCCACATAGGGCCGACCGTCGATCGGTCTGGCCCGTCAGCGTTCCAGAGCTATCACGCCTCCTTCCACCACAACGCCTCACCCATACATAGGGTTAACGTATTATGTAGTTCCACGGGCCATCATACACGGGAATCGGACGCGTGTAAACGCTGTCTTGTTTTTTCGGTCGCGCCATCGCCCTTTAGTGCGTTGAGCGCTCAGCCCAACCAAGGCCACTGTCACTGGCCATCAAGCGCGGCCCAGTCGGTTTCAACGGGTTAAGCCATTAACCAGCCGTGCTTATGCGGGTCCCGTACGACGCGCACCGCCTGGGCGCTAGCCCACAAAAAAAGCCAGCGTCAGCTGGCGTGTCCTGCTTATTCGAATTCAAACAGCGGATGGATCGATTGGTTCGTCGCGATCAGACGGATCGCCTGGCCAAGCATCGGGCCGATCGACAGCGTGACCATGTTGGCCAGGCGCTTGTCGGCCGGCAGGTCGATGCTGTCGGTGACGACGATCTGCGCCAGCGGCAAGTCTGCGAGCTTCTGCGTCGCGCCGCGGGAGAACACGGCGTGCGTCGCAACGGCGTAGATGTCTTTGGCCCCCGATGCGCGCAGCGCAGCGACTGCCTCATCGATGCGGTCGCCGGTATCGATCATGTCATCGATGATGATCGCATGCTGCCCAGCGACGTCCCCGATCACGCCGGCGTCGGCGTCCGGGCGCTTATCGACGATCGCGATCGGTGCGCCGAGCAACTCCGCAAGCTCCCGCGCGTGCTTGGTGCCGCTGTGGTCGGGCGCCACGACCACCGTATCGCCAAGGTGCATCTGGCGGAAGTACTGGGCGAACAGCGGTAGCGCACGCAAGTGGTCGACTGGAATGTCGAAGAACCCCTGCAGTTGATCCGCGTGCAGGTCGACGGCGATGAAGCGGTCGATGCCGTCCATCGCCAAGAGGTTGGCGACCAGCTTCGCGGTGATCGGTTCGCGCGACCGCGCCTTGCGGTCCGCCCGGGCGTAACCGTAGTACGGCACGACCACGTTGATCGTGTGGGCGCTCGCGCGACGTAGCGCATCGATCATGATCAAGAGTTCCATCAGGTTCTCGTTGACCGGATCGGACACCGGCTGGATCACGAAGACGTCCGCCCCGCGGACGCTGTCATCGAGGTCGATCTGGATCTCGCCGTCTGCAAAATGCCGCACGGATGCGGGCGACAGCGGTAGGCCGACCTCTTTTGCGATCTTTTGAGCCAGCGGCTGGTTGCCGTTGAGCGTGAACAGTTTTACGCCTGCCATGATGAGCTCCTTTGTTGTTAGTCTGCCTTCATTATACGCAAGTTAGCCAAAATTGGCTACGGACGTCGCGCGCCCAGGCTGCCCATGGACTGTAGACGTCGATCGCCACGGCTCAAAAAAAACGGTGATCAGATTTGTGCCACTGTCCAGGCACCGGCACAAATCCGATCGTGCGTGCACCCGTAACAGGTCCCACCAGCGTTAGGATAACGGCGATCCCGTTGCCATCAAACTTGGCAGGCAATGTCATTCCCCACCCCGGTTGCGTTAAACTGTAACCGTACCCAAAGGAGGTTGTTTGTCTTGCTAGAACCTAAACGCCTACTCGATTTACCCAACGCCGTCAACCTACGCGAGCTGGGCGGCTACCCGACCGTGGACGGACGCCACATCCACTACCGCAAGGCCTTGCGGTCAGGAGCGTTAGCGCTCCTGACGCCGGCTGACGCGCAAGCGCTGGCCGACTACGGCTGGCGTACCGATATCGACCTACGCAGCGCCAGTGAGGTCTCCGGTGCACCTGATGTGCTAGCGCCCAGCGTCACGTACCACCACCTGCCCGTCTACCCCTTCGCCGACCAACCGAGCCTGGGCCATAAGGTGGTCCGTCACCTGATGGCGCTCGTCGACCACCGGATCGACCCGATGGCGGAGACCTATCTTCGGATGTTCACCGATACCGGCGCCAACCAGACCTTCGCCCAGGTCTTCGCCTTGTTGCTCGCCAACGATCAGCCTGACCAGGCCGTGCTGTTCCACTGCGCCGCTGGTAAGGACCGTACCGGCGTGGCCGCGATGATGCTCGAAGGCGCACTGGGAGTGCCCGAGCCGCTGATCCGCGAAGATTACCTGCTAACGAATGTGGTGTTCGCCGCACCGACCGCCCAGATCGAGTCCGCTTTGCGCAGCCCCAACAGCACCCTAGTCGACGACATGAACGCCCACGCGGCAGAGGCACAGTGTTACCTCGCCGTCCAAGACCTGATCGCCCGAGAATACGGGGGTTGGTCCGGCTACGCCAAGCAGGCGCTCGGGTTATCTGCGGGCGAGCTGACCGATCTGCGAAATCTCTATCTGGCCTGAAGTCGGTGCCCAGAAGACGCGATCGCCCGATTCGCGCCGCTGTGTGCCCGACCGATCAACGGCGAAAGACCGTTGTTGACAGAAGACCGGTTTCATTGTATATTGGACTAGACCAAACAAGGAGGGTATTCACATGGATGTAAAAATCGTCAAAGATAAAGTTGCTGGCGGGCAAGCCGCTTTTGAGCTCATCAAAGCCGGTATCGACAACGGCGCCAAGGTCCTGGGCCTCGCGACCGGGAGCACCCCGATCACCTTGTACCAAGCCATGATCGCCAGCGACCTGGACTTCAGCAACATGACATCGATCAACCTGGACGAATACGTGGGCCTCGCGGAAGACAACCCGCAGAGCTACCACCAGTTCATGAAGGACAACCTGTTCAACCAGAAGCCGTTCGCCCACTCCTACGTCCCGAACGGGAACGCGGCGAACATCGAAGATGCGGCTGCGGACTACGAGCAGATCATCGCCGAGAACCCGATCGACATCCAGATCCTCGGGATCGGTCGCAACGGCCACATCGGCTTCAACGAACCTGGCTCCGACCTGAAGGGGTTGACCCACAAGGTCCAGCTGACCGAGTCCACGATCGAAGCCAACAAGCGCTTCTTCGACAAGGAAGAAGATGTGCCGCGCTACGCCATCTCCATGGGGATCGGCTCGATCATGAAGGGCAAGCAGATCCTGCTTCTCGCTTACGGCGAAGACAAAGCTGACGCGATCAAGGCGACCATCGAGGGCCCTGTGACCCCAGATGTCCCAGCGTCCGTCCTGCAGGAACACGCCAATGTCACCCTGATCATCGATGAAGCGGCGGCCAGCAAGCTGAGCAAGTAAAGTCCCGGGTTCACCCGAACCACTACCGCAGACGCGGTAGTGGTTTTTTGCTTATCCGCCCCTTGCCGCCGTCACGCGCGTGGTACACTGGAGTCATCACTTGAGATGGAGGCAATTCACCATATGACCCAAGCCCTTGTATTCTTCGACCTCGACTTGACCCTACTGAACGACGCCAAGCAGATCCCGCCCGAGAACCTAGCGGCGATCCAGCAGCTACAAGCCAACGACTGCCTACCAGTCATCTGCACAGGGCGCAACCAGTGGGAACTGGTCGACCTGTGCGCCGCCAGCGGGATCGACACGCTGATCTGCGCGAACGGCGCAGACATCGTCTTGCACGGCCAGCACCTCTACCAGAGTCCGATCGGCCAGCCCCAGTTGGCCCGCTTCTTGGCCCAGGCCGACGCCGATCACCTGCCGGTCGCCTTGTACAACGACCGACACGTCGCATTGACCGCGCACAACGCGGATACCGAAGCCAACTACGGCATCGTGATCCAGGCGCAGCCGCCGGTCGACCCGACCCTGGCAGCGCGAGAGGCCATCACGATGACGCTCCTGTTCACACCGCGGACCCCTGCCGGTGAGGCCGTCGGTGACACGTACCGCGCCGCGTTCCCCGAACTGACCTTCTTTCGCAACGGGCCATACGCCCTGGACGTCGTGAACCGTAGCATCAGCAAGGGAACGGGGATGGCGATCCTCGCCGCGCGGCCAGAATTCGCCGGTGTGCCGACGTATGCCTTCGGGGACGGGAACAACGATATCCCGATGCTCGAACGCGCCACGGTCGGCGTCGCGATGGGCAATGCCTTGCCCCAAGTCGCCGCCGTGGCAGACTACCAGACCGATGATTACCAACACGCCGGGATCCCGAACGCGCTACGCCACTTCGGCCTGATCTGATATTTCCCGGGCAATTGTCCCACCGCACGCTGCGGTGGCTAGGAGGTCCCCATGTCCACCTTACGCTTCATCGGTCGCGTTGCGCTGTTCGCGCTACTCACCATGGCCGTCTACCTCTACCAGGTCCCAATGCTCGTGCTCATCCGCCTGCTCCACCTGACCCCTAAGACCGGCGCGGCCTACGACCTGTTACTCGCCGGGGCCACCCTAGTCGCCGGTACCCTGACCGCCGCAGGCCTGTGGTGGATCTACCGCCGGCGGTTGCGGCGGGCGGACCCGCTGGGGATCAGGCGCACCCCACTCGACGCCTCGGGGGTCTTCTTCGTGCTGTCGATGTACGTGCTGGTGCTCGTGCTCAACGTGGCCTTGAGCCGCTTCGGCACGCCTCAGAACCAGCAGGAGGTGCTCCTGTTACAGCGTGCTTGGCCGTGGACAGTGCTGGTGATGGCCGGCCTGGTCGCCCCAGTCGTCGAGGAGCTGGTCTTCCGAGGCCTCTTCATGACCCTGTTTTGGCGCCGAGACACGCCAGCCGCCAACGCCTTGGCGGTCCTCACCTCCGGCTTATGCTTCGGCCTGCTACACGAGCCGCACATATCCGTCTACCTGCTGACCTATGCCGGGATGGGCGTGCTACTCGCCTACACCTACCGCCGTCAGCGCGACCTGCGCTACTCGATCGCACTGCATATGATCATCAATTTTCTCCCAGCATTGGTCGGTTTTTGGCGCTAATCGGGCCATCTATCCGCCGTTTAAGCAGAACGAACGTTCGGACTTACTTGTGAAAATTTCTGTGCGTTGGCGCGCGCAGAAATTTTTTTATTTCCCGCGAGTAAGCGGCACGGCCAGCGGCCTCCGGTTGCTTTTCCACAGGCGCTCAGCAAAACTGGGGCTTGACACGTTCCTCCTTAGAGCCACACCCGCCTCGACACTTGTGAATCAAGTTTCACAAACTTTTGGCCCTGTGCCGGCCACTTTTTCAACCCAAAAATCTGCTATAATTGGATTCACACGATGATCTGCACACCCCCCGGGCGCAGCTTATCAGGACTGGTATTGGAGGACTCATTATGCTCGAACGTTCACTGCTTCAACCCGTCGTCTGGCTCGACGACACCAAATACATCTCATTGATTCCTGATGCCGCCTATAACCTTGAAGTCTGGGAGATCACAGACGCCGATCGCCGCCACCGCATGGCGCGCATGGACTACAAGTTCCACCGCGACACCTTCGCCGGCTTCATCTACCGGTTGATCCCGAGCATCAACCTCGTGCAGATCCACGACCTACAAAAGAAGATCAACCCGTTCTTCGACCTCGAAGTCTAGACATCACGCCCGCGGGTGCGGTACAGTAAAGCACGAAAGTCGACGCTCGCTCACACCCAGAGGAGGCCCCACCATGTCTGTTGTCGCCAAGTTAATGATCATGGTCATCGTTGCGCTACTCGCTACGCTTGCGCTGATCTGGCGCGAATGGCGGACGCAGCAAGCCAGTCGAGGCAACACCGGGATCAAAGCCGCCCTGGCGCTGGTACTGGTGGGCTTGCTCGTCAGCTTGATCACACATCCCTGACCGCAACGAAGCTGAGCCATGAAGCGGTTTTAACAGCGTATCAGCATGGCCCCGTGAACCCCCGCACACTTGGCGCTGGTCCGCGTCAAGTAGACAGGTCAAATAATTAAAGTGCCTATGCAGTTTTCCTTACGGCATGATTCCGATATTCCATCGGGGTCATGCCGTTTAGTGTTTCTTGGCGGCGTTCGTAGTTATACCAGTTGATTGCCGCTTCGATACTCTTCATCATCTCAAGCTCGGACAAGCAGTGCTCAAAGGCGAACCACTCAACCTTAAGATGGCTCCACAGGCTCTCCATTGGGCTATTATCGCCAGGAGTGCCCGGCCGCGACATGCTGTGGATAATTCCTTCACCTGCTAAGCACGTGTTGTAGGTGCGCCCGGTGTACGCGGATCCTTGGTCACTATGCGTAATTTCTGGCCTGATGCCATTGTTGCTCTTGATGGCCAGCTTAATCGTCTTGGTGGTAAGCGCCGCGGTTTCGCTCGGTGCCACACACCAGGCGATCACGCTGTGATCATAGAGATCCTTCACGGCACTAAGCCGCAGTTTCTGTCTACCATCTTGACCGTAAGTGAGCTCGGAACAGTCGGTCACCCAGACTTTGTTGGCCGCGCTAGGGTGGAAGGCATGCCCCGCATCGACGGTGTACAGCTTGTTGGCTAGGAGGAACTCCTTCCTCTCGGCTCTGCGATCGTGCTTCGCTACACGGATAGAGGCTCGAATCCGTCCCTGACGCATGAGCCTGCGGACACGACCGTGACTCACGTGATAGGGTGTTTCCTTATTGATATACGTCACGAGCCGTTTGACCCCGAAGACATAGTGATGCTTTTCCTCAAGGGTCACGATGTAGGCCAGAATAGCCTGGTTCTCCCGTTCATGGACCGTCACCTTACGATGCGTCCACTTGTAGTACGCTGCACGCGAGATACCCAGAAACCGGCATGTCTCACTGATGCCATAAAGCTGACCGGAGTCGGGATTCACTTCTTGCGCGAGTTGCTGAATGGCCTGATATTGCCTGTCTGATCGACATTCCCTCTTTCCAGTTCTTGGAGTTTTTTTAACACTGCGACCTCCGTTGACACACGGGTTAATCGTGCCTGTAGTCGCTTGTTCTCGAGCTTCAAACGCTCTACTTCAGTGAGCTGACCATTATCTTCCTTCGCCTTACCGCGGCGGTCTGCGAGGGCGGACTCACCACCTTGCTTGAACTTTTTGACCCATGCATAGACCTGTCCATACGAAACGTTGAACTGCTGGGTTGCGGCGACGTAGTCGTGTTCGTTGGCGATGGTCCATTGTGCGATCTCGACACGTTCGAGCTGCGTAGTCTTGCGTCCATCTTTCATTGGCTTGGCCCTCCCAGTGGCTTGTAGTGATTTACCACTAGTATACAGGGATACCCATTGACCGATGACGGTTTTACCCGGAATGCCGTAGGCAACAGCCAGCTGCCGAAAAGATGTGTTACCGGCTAGGTACTTCTGCACGACTTCTAGCTTGAACTCCCGAGAATACTGTTGGTTAGTATGCCTGGACTTAAGACCATCCATCCCATCAGCTGCGTAACGGTTTAACCACTGGTTGACCTGGTGGTGATCGATACCGTGTATCCTTTCCACTGCCTGTGAACTCCAGCCGCCCTCATTAACCAGACCAATGTAGAACAGTTTCTCTGCGGGCGTGTATCTTGAACCTATCCGGCCCATAAAAAAACTCCTTCCCAGGAAGGCAAGCTTTAATTATTTGCTTGTCTACCTAAGTAGGAGTATAGCCCTTAGGGGTGACACGGGGCCATGCTGATACGCTTGCTTGGCCCGTTCGACCGCAGTGAGCGACGGGCAGACATGCGTTAGAGTGCCTCGCCGTGGCCTCCGACATCGCCGGACGGAGGCATCGACCTCGCGTATGGGTCGGCCTATTTTAGTTATGGCTTGGCCTCAAGGTGTTTGTTTATAAAAATGTAAAGTTGGCCGGGCGTTATCCGCAATTCGTCGCTGTCTCGCTATACTGAGGGCAGAATCACCGATCCGTCCACGCGGATCTGGAAAGGAGGACGCCCGATGCACGCACGCGCCTTGAGCGGCTGGTTGCGCCTGACCACCTTGGTCCTGGCGCCGTTGGCAGCCGCATGGCTCGCGATCAACTTGACGCTCCCGTTCGGCGGGCAGCGGTTCCGCGATATGGACCACGACTGGCAGGTCGTCACGATCGCTGGGATCATTCTGATCACACTCCTCGTGATCGAAGCCCTGGCCGTCTTGCGGCCGCCGTTGCCACAGATCGCTGTCCCGCTTGCGATCGGGGTGGTCATCACTTGCGCGATCTGCTGGGCCCTCTTCACCATCGCCAACGCGATCTATGTCCTGGCGCTGACCGCCACCGCCGCGTTCGTCGGCGCCGCTTTCCTCCGTCCACACCCAGACACGAAAAAAGTATCATCTCGCCTGCTGAGATGATACTTTTTTTTGACGTTCAGGCTGGTCGGTCTACGCGTTCGCAGCGACCTTGGCGATCCGCCCCTGCTCGATATACACCGACAGGATCGCGATGTCGGCGGGATTGACCCCCGAAATACGGCTGGCCTGCGCGATGGTCTCGGGCTGGATCTTGGTCAGCTTCTGACGCGCTTCAGTCGCCAGGCCGTTGATCGCCGCGTAGTCGAGGTGCGCCGGGATCTTCTTGGCCTCTAGCCGGTGTAGCTTGGCGATCTGGGCCAGCTCCTTGTCGATGTAGCCCGCATACTTGATCTGCACCGTAGCTTCTTCGGCGACGTAACGCCCGACTGGGGTCTCGGCCGGGGCGAACTGCATCAGGTCCGCGTAACTAACTTCCGGTCGGCGCAGGAAGTCGCTCGCCAAGACACCATCCTTGAGTGGCGCCGCACCGATCGTGGCAAGCCACGGGTTGACATCCTTGGGGCGCAGGCGCGTGGCCTGCAGCCGGGCAACTTCTGCGTCGATCGCCGCCTGTTTGGCCTCGAACGCGGCATAGCGCGCCGCACTGATCAGCCCCAGTGCGCGCCCCTTGTCGGTCAAGCGCAGGTCGGCGTTGTCGTGGCGCAAGATCAGGCGGTACTCGGCGCGGCTCGTCAGCAGCCGGTACGGCTCGTTGGTGCCCTTGGTCACGAGGTCATCGATCATCACCCCAATGTACGCGTCGGCGCGCTGAAGCGTGAAGCCAGGCTTGCCTTGCGCGCGCAAGGCGGCGTTGATCCCGGCGATCAAGCCCTGACCCGCGGCTTCCTCGTAACCGCTGGTCCCGTTCATCTGACCGGCGGTGAAAAGGTTCGCGACCACCTTGGTCTCAAGCGTGGCGGTCAGCTGCCACGGCTCGATGACATCGTATTCGATTGCGTATCCAGGCCGCATCAACTCGGCGTTCTCCAGTCCGGCCACTGAGTGCAACATCTTCAGCTGCACCTCTTCGGGCATGGACGTGGAGAAGTCCCCGACGTAATACTCGTCGGTGTCACGACCCTCGGGCTCGAGGAACAGCTGGTGGCGCGGCTTGTCGGCGAAGCGAACGACCTTGTCTTCGATCGACGGGCAATAGCGGGGCCCGACGCCCTTGATCACACTGGAGAACATCGGCGCCCGGTCAAGGTGTTCCCGGATGATGGCGTGCGTGTCCGCATTCGTGTATGTCATCCAGCAAGACAGCTGGTCCTTGAGGTAGACCGAGTCCGGCGTCTCGAAGGAGAAGTGATTCGGCGTGGTGTCGCCAGGCTGTTCCTCGGTCTTGGCAAAATCGATCGAGCGCCCGAGCACGCGCGGCGGTGTCCCCGTCTTGAAGCGGCGCAGCTTGAAGCCCTGGCGCTCTAAGTCTTCAGACAACCGAATGCTCGGCAGGCTGTTGTTCGGCCCGCTGGAATACATCAGCTCCCCGATGATGATCTTGCCGCGACTGGAGGTCCCCGCCGTCAGCACGACGCTGGTCGCACGGTAGCGCGCGCCGGTCGCAGTGACGACGCCGACGCACTGCCCCGCGTCGACGAGTAAGTGCTCGACCAGTCCCTGCCGCAGATCTAGGTTCGCCTGCCGTTCGATCGTCTGCTTCATCGACCGGTGGTAGGCGGCCTTGTCGGCTTGTGCGCGCAAGGCGCGCACCGCCGGGCCCTTGCCGGTGTTCAGCATCCGCATCTGGATATAGGTCTTGTCGATATTGCGGCCCATCTCGCCGCCCAGCGCGTCGATCTCCCGCACGACGATCCCCTTAGCCGGGCCGCCGACACTCGGGTTGCACGGCATGAACGCGAGCATCTCCAGGCTGATTGTGATCAGCAACGTCTTTTGCCCCATCCGAGCGGCGGCCAGCGCCGCCTCGCACCCGGCGTGGCCGGCACCGACCACGACGACATCGTAGGTCGCCGCCTCGTATTCCTTCACTTCTGGCATGAGTCTCTCCTTTTCTGCTCGCTGGGCCACCGATCAGGTAACCCCGTACACAAACGACAACGCGTCTTTACAACTTCTGACCTAAAATAAACCAACTGACATGATAAACTAATACTAATAATTGCCCTTGCACACCGAAAGAGGAGACCTATGACCACACTCAAACGTTCCGATCAAACCGTTGCCCTGTGGACCCTGATCCTGAACGGGATCCTGCTGTTCACCACCGTCGTGTACTTCGTCTGCATCATCGTCGCGATCGTGATCTACCAGTCGCGCGTGCACACTGGCGACACGCTGCTCGCCTCCATGCACAGCCCGTGGTCGATCGCCGGGATCCTGATGTTTCACGACATGACCGGTAGCACCGGCCCGGAAATGCTGTGGTGGCAGATCGCCTCCACGTTCGGTTCCCTAGGCTACCTGCTGAACATCGGCGTCCTGACGACCAGCCTGCTCGGTCTGCGCATCGTCAAGGTCGACGGGCCGTCGTGGACCGGCTACCTGCTCGGCATCATTGCGTCCGGCGTCAGTCTGACGGTGATCTTCAACGTGATGCTGTGGTGGCTGCCCGGCCTGATCCTGACCGTCCTCGCCGTGAGCTTCAACGTACGCACCTACCAGCAAGTCACCGCCGCCCTAGAGGCATAAGCCCCACTAGCACGACGCCTCAGCCAGCCGATTCGCGCGCCCGATCTGCGCTGTCACCCCCTTGAGCCCACCGCACTTGGTGGCCCCGAGGGGGCTTTTTGGCGCCGCCGGTCCGACCACAAGGGCCCGCTCACCGTCTGCCCGCTTGGGGCGGCACCCGACCGCGCCTTGGGTCACTTACCCAAGCAGAACTGCGAGAACAGTTGGGTGATCAGCTCGTCTGGGGCGGCATCGCCGGTGATCTCGCCGAGCTTGTCCCAGGCCGCGGTCATATCGATCTGTACGAGATCGATCGGCATCCCTGCGTCAATGCCTGCCAGCACACTTTGCAGGCTCGCCTTGGCCTGCCGCAGCAGGCCGATCTGGCGGGCATTCGTAACCATCAGGGTGCTCTGGCTGTTCTCGATCCCCCCATTGAAGACATCGGCGATCATCGTGTCCAGCGCCTCGACCCCAGCGCCGGTCGTGATCGAGGTCCGCACCACGGTGTTGCCCGGAACGGCTTCGTTCAGCTCCAGGCGCACCGGTAGATCCTGTTTGTTCAGGACCACGATGCGCTGCTTATCTGCCGTCGCGTCGATCAGCGCCTGGTCCTCAGCGGTCAGCGGTGCGCTCGCATCGAGCACCAGCAAGATCAGATCCGCCTGGACGATCGCCTGACGGGAGCGCGCCACCCCGATCTTTTCGACCTTATCGTCGGTGTCGCGGATCCCCGCGGTGTCGATCAACTTGAGCGGCACGCCGCGAACGTTGACATACTCCTCCAGCACGTCGCGGGTGGTCCCGGCGACATCAGTGACGATCGCCTTGTCCGCGTGTAGCATGTGGTTGAGCAGACTGGATTTACCAACGTTGGGGCGCCCGACGATCGCGGTCGCCAGGCCTTCGCGCAGGACCTGGCCCTGGCTGGCGGTCTGCAGCAGCTCATCCACGCGCGTGCTCACCAGCGCCGCTTTTTCCCGTAGCAACTGGGTCGTCATCTCGTCGGTATCGTACTCCGGATAATCGATGTTCACCTCGACTTGTGCCAACACCTCGAGGATCTCCTGGCGCAGGTTGGTGATCAAGGTGTGCAGGTTCCCGTCGAGCTGCGACACGGCGACTTGCATCGCACGGTCAGTCTTAGCGCGAATCAGGTCCATCACGGACTCCGCCTCGGTCAGATCGATGCGGCCGTTCAAGAAGGCGCGCTTGGTGAACTCCCCGGGCTCGGCCAGCCGGGCGCCGGCGCCCAGCAGCAGTTGCAAGACCCGGTTCGTCGAGACGATCCCCCCGTGGCAGTTGATCTCGACCAGGTCCTCGCGCGTGTAAGTCTTGGGCGCGCGCATCACGCTGACCATCACTTCGTCGACCACCTCATCGCGCGTCGGGTCGACGATGTGCCCGTAATTGATCGTGTGGCTCGCCACCCGCTGCAGGTCGCGCCCCTTGAAGACCGCCTGCGCGATCGCGACGGCTTGGTCGCCACTCAGGCGCACGATGGAGATCGCCCCTTCACCTGGTGGCGTCGAGATCGCCGCGATCGTATCGTATTCTGTCACGTTCTGTGCCATGTCTGGGTCCTTTCTCCATTAAAAAAGTGCAGTATCCGAGTCTGCGCCCTACGGCAAACTCGGACAAAGCACTTTGACTACTTCATCGATTCAGGTTGTGGTTCGATTGTACAAAATGTGCCGGCCGATGTCAAAGGGGGCCCAGGCGAGGGGCAATGAAGAGTCCTTTTTTATAGATTATTTTATATTAAATGACACATGGCCGGCCCGGTCAGGTGACGGCAAACGGGCAAAAATACCGAGACCAATATTTTTTAACACCGCTATCCGCCTAGCTATATGGGGTAATTTCCAGCTAGACCGCACCGAACGCAGAGATGAGTTGGTTGCGCTTTCAATAACGGGTTGCTATTCTGTCTTTAGTCTACCGGGCGGCCACCACCGCACAGTAGCGCGACTAGGAACGGCCACCAACCATCCTAGGTCACCACCCGTTCAGTTGTGTCGGTACCTCGCCGATCGGGATCGGGACACTGATCAACAGCTGACAGCAGCACCTTTTTGATGCACCGCGCGCGACCAGACTTTCTAAGCATGTCAGCCCGTCACGCACATGCGCGACCAGGCTGATCGAGGAGGAACAGAATGAAAAAGCGACACATGATGGGCATCGGCTTACTTGCGTTCAGCGTTCTGGGGATGAGTACGTTGCATGTTCAGGCCGACAGCACGAACCTTGCGCTGAATCAGCCGGTCCAATTCTCTGGGATCGAGGGCGGCCGAACGACCGCCGGCGCCTGGGTCTATCCCCAGTTCGACGGGAAATTTGCCGTCGACGGGGACCCCAGCACACGCTGGTCGGCCGACAAGGTCGATGATCAGTGGCTGACCGTCGACTTAGGTCAAGTACGATCCATTGGCGAGATCACCGTTTCATTTCACGCGGAGGCGCCGGCGTATGAGTTGCTCGTATCCACCGACGAGACCCACTTCACGCCAGTCGCGGCGACCACGACCGGGACGCAAGGCACGAGCGTCGCCCGCACGTTCACGTTGGCCCCAACGCAGGCGCGCTACGTGAAGTACCACCAGCAAAAACAGTTCTTGAATGCGGCCAACAAACAGTACTATGGCTCTAGCATCAATGAGCTGGCCGTCTACACCGAGGCCCCTCACGCGGACAAGCTGACCCTCAGCCCGGCGACCACGGCGGTGAGCGTCGGCCGAACCGCCAAACTGGCGCTCGCCGCCGATCCAACTAACCTGACCCCGACCGCCGACCAGCTCACCTGGACCAGCTCAGATCCGACGGTGGCGACAGTGACAGACGGGACGGTCAAGGCGCTCAAGGCGGGCACGGCAACGATCACCGTGGCGCTGAAAAACACTGACGTTCAGGCCACAAGCCGCATCACCGTCGCCGCCGAACGTCAGGAGTACGATATCATGCGCAAGCGCTGGCGCGACCGGCTCATCGACCCTGAAGCCGATCTCAGCGACCCGAACATCAAGGCCTATCTGACCAGTCTAGCCCAGCAAAGCGATACGCTGTGGCAGACCTTGGATCAAAGTGCCGAGCGCACCCGGCTATGGCCGCGCGTCGCGACAGATACCGACTCCGCCGACTACACCACCACCTTCACGAAGATCAAGCAACTGACACTGGGTTACTACAACCCGCTCAGTCAGACCTACCACGATCAAGCGGTTTACACGGCCATCATCAGCGCGCTGGACTTCATGGTCGACACGATGCACTACACCGGCAACTTCATGACGGGGAACTGGTGGGACTTCCAGATCGGCGCAGCGCAGCAGCTCGATGACACGCTGATCTTGCTCCACGATGACCTCAAAGCACAGGATTACGCGAAGCTAGAGAAGTTCGTGCAGCCGCTCATCGCATACAATCCGGATCCCAACAAGCAACTACAAGCCATCGGGCGGTTCGGCACCGCCACCGGCGCCAACCTGACCGACATCTCCATCTCTATCTTGGCCAGCGGCCTGCTGCTCGAAGATGACAGTCGCGTTGCCCTCGTCCAGCAGAACCTGCCCAAGGCGATGGGGCTCGTCACCAAGGGCGACGGGATCTACGCCGACGCGTCTTACATTCAACACACAGCCATCCCCTATACCGGGAGTTACGGGAATGAAATGCTCAAGGGGATCGCGCGCGTGTCCTCTGTTCTGGTCGACACGCCGTGGGCCATCCCCGCCGATCAGTTCACCCACATCAACAACCTGATCGACAAGGGTATTTTGCAACTGATGGTCAACGGGCGGATGCCTTCGATGGTGTCCGGTCGAAGCATCTCGCGGGCGCCGGGCACCAACCCCGAAACCACAGAGCTTGAGACCGGCAAAGAAACGCTGGCGAACCTGACACTGATCGCCCCTGCCACCCCGGCGGCGTTGCGCACAAAAATCAACCAGGCCATCGCCACCTGGGTCGCCCAAGTCGGCGACCGCTACAACTACTTCAAGGCCCCGCGTGATTTTGCCGCCATCACCGGGCTGACCACCGCCTTGGCCGCCGGCGCCAACGCCAGCGATGTGGCGTCGCTCAACATCTACGCCAGCATGGACCGCGTCATGCAAAAAACGGCCGATTATTCCGTCGGCATCAGCATGTACTCCAAGCGCGTGGCCAATTTTGAATTCATGAACCACGAGAACCCCACCGGCTGGCACACCGCAGACGGCATGGTGTACCTCTACACCCATGACGTTACGCAGTTCGACGAAGGCTACTGGCCGACCGTTGACCCTTACCGGCTCCCCGGCACGACCGTCGACACCGCACCACTGGCCGCAGGGGCCGGCCAAACCACCTACAGTCCCCAGGCGTGGGTCGGCGGGGCCACGGACGGCACCGTGGCCAGCGTCGGCATGGCGCTGAACAAGGTCAACCAGAGCCAAAACCTGAAGGCGATGAAGTCCTGGTTCCTGCTCAACGGTCAGATCGTGAACCTTGGAGCTGGCATCACCGGGACCACTAGCGCGAGCATCGAGACGATCCTCGACCAGCACAAGCTGACTGCGGGCGAGCACGTGACCGTGGACGGTGCCGCTTACACGACCCAAAAAGCGGTCACCAGTTGGGCCAACGTCAATGCGGCGGAGCCGAAGAACAACGTCGGTTACATCGTCGCACCGGGCAATGATCCGGTCGCTTTGAGCCAAGCCACCCGCTCCGGCACCTACGCAGACATCAACAGCAGCTTCCCATCGACCCAGCGTTACACGAACACGTACCTGACGCTTGCCGCAATGCACGGCACCAGCGTTACAGACGGCACCTACGAGTATGTCACCGTGCCCGGCGCCACGGATGCCCAGGTCAAGGCCTTGGCGACAACTCCCGCCTACACCGTTTTGCGCAACACAGCGCGCTTACAGGCGATCCAGACCAAGGACACGCTCCTCGCCAACGTCTGGACCGCCACGGATCAGATCGGGGACTTCGTGTCCGTCGACAACACGGCGGCCGTTGTCATCAAATCGCTTGGCCGCAACACCTACACGATCTCGGCCGCTGAACCGCGGCAGACCAACACGCCGATCAACTTCACGTTCAACTATCCGGTGCACCTCACCACAGACGCCGCCAACTTCACCGCCAGCGGCGCCACCTTGACCTTGGCCACGGATGGGTTAGCTGGCGCCAGCCGCACCGCTACCTTCGTCTTGGATGCGCCAGCGGATCTGAGCGCGCTGAATCAAGCCGTGGCGGCTGCTCAGGCGCTAGACGCCACGGCCTACACCCCGACCAGCTTCGCCGCACTGGCGACGCCACTGGCGGACGCGGTGGCGCTCATGACCGCCGATGCCCCGGCCCAGGCGGCCGTCGACACCGCCACGGACAAGCTCCAAGCAGCGCTTGACGCGCTGGTCAAGGCTGCGGATAAGGCGCGGCTCGACCAGACACTGAAGACTGCTAACGCGCGCCAAGAAGCGGCTTACACCCCAAGTACCTGGACCAGTTTCGCCACCGCACGCCAGGCCGCTCAGGCGACGCAGGCCGATGCGGACGCCACGCAAGCCGCGGTCGATCACGCGACTGCTGCGTTAGCCGACGCGTTGACCGCGCTCGTGCCACGCGCCGACACGCAAGCCCTCGCCCAAACGATCCAGGCCATCGGCAAGCTGGCCCAGGGGGACTACACCCCCGCGACCTGGCAAGCCCTGCAAGCTGTGCTTGCCCGGGCAACTGCGCAACTCGCCGATGCGGAGGCGAGCCAAGCCATGGTCGACGCAACCCATCAAGCGCTGAAACAAGCACTGGCCGCGTTGGCACCGATACCCGCGCCAACGCCCCAACGCCCAGGCGACCCCAAGCCGGGCTCGCACCCTAGTCCATCAACCCCGGCCAAGGCCGCAGCTCCCGCCAAGGCCGCGACATCTGCCAAAGCGCCCCGCGGTAACCTGCCGCAGACTGGGGCGGTGCGCACCCGCATGCCGCTCGCGGGCCTTCTCACCCTCATGAGCCTTGGCCTACTCGCACTGGCGCGCGCCCTGCGTCGCCACCCGCTTTAGAACCCACGCCGCTGATCGAAGCGGCACTGCCCCTTGCCGCGAGCGCAAGGGGTTTTTATGCGACGAAAACGCCCAAGAAGGCTTCGGACCATTGACGTCCGAAGCTTTTTTCTACCGTTGGTCAAGCACAAATCCCGGTATGACAACATTTTTTTGGGCTGATTCTCTGGGTAGCCTGTCTGATCCGGCTTAGATGTTGAGCAAAAAATGTTGCGTTGACTGCACCAGCGCATTGAGGGGACGTCAAATGGACCTCAGCCCCGGTTATTTTTCGCGAGTGTACACAATACTGCTGGCCCTGATTCGATGAAGGTCAGCTCCAAAAGAAAAGCCAGGCACTCACGCCTAACGTCCATTTACCTGATCGGACCAATCGCGCTTCGTCTTATCCCGCCGCGCGATGGCTTCTGGTGTCTGCTTGACCCACGCCTCTGCCTCTGCTAATTCCGCTTGTTCTTCAGGATCAGTCGGCGCTTCCCCGAGATAGAGATGCTTGAAATACATCTCCTGAATACCGTTATCAAGGAAACTATTTTCCCAGTCCGTATACGTATAGTCCACGCTCAAATGACCGCTGGAATCAACGTGCATGGCCATCCAGGTCCATGGCTCCTGATTATAAGACTGAAAAATTTTGGCATTTTTTTCTGCTAATTTGATCAACACACGTAAATCATCCAGATAGCCACGCTCTGAGGTGTGGTAATCTGTTGCGATTCTTCCCGAATCCTGGTAAGGCGCATTTACACTTCCACGATAATAAAACTCCGCAGACGAAACACCGTCACTAACCTGACCCCAAAAATAAAAGTCAGACCATTCAGAGATAGGCATCATCGAGACTACTTTTTCCGCAATTTCTTGATATACTGCTTGAATTTCTTGTTCTAACATGTCAACCACCCACCTTATTTGAGATTGGGAAGGATGTGAGCTTCCCGTCAATTTTTTGTTCCACCCAGAACTGTACCGGTCTCATTGACCCGCTCTCATACTCTATATCAATCGACACGGACACTTTTTTCGGCGGGTCGGCAGTCAAAGCCTTTCGCCATCGCTTCTCCATATCATACCACGTGCCGCCCTCACGATTTATCTGGCTATTTTGCGGCACCAAATTATCAATGTCACCTTCACCGCCGAACTGGCGCGCGATTAAGTGCCCGCCATCATCATCTGGCAACCGGTCCTTACCACCAACCATGCGCTGTGCAGACTCATTGCGGGTACCCTCGGCTAGGTGCAGATTATCGGTTTCCACGTGGGTGATCCGCCCCTTACTATCGGTGAAGTAAGTATAACCTTCAGGCGTGGTGTAGGTCACACTCGACGCTAGCGTTTTCTTCCCGGTCATGGTTTGGAAGATTCGGTGATCGAAATCAATGGCACGGTACTGCAAGCCATTGAGTTCGATTATTGGGGCCTTCTTCAGGGCTGACTCAAATTCTTCCAGCGCTCGCGCCCGTGAGCCTGCCCCGCTGCCGGCTACTTGGAACGATTCTTTCAACGCCGCCCCGACTCGGGTATCAGATAGGACCCCAACCCGGAAAACACTGCTGGCACGGTCCACGCCTGCCACGACATGTTCAGGTATCACGACCGGCATACGATCCATTGCCTTGGCGAGGTGATTGAACACGCTGGCTTTAGCCTCCAGCGCCCGAATCGTGGCAACGTTCTTCAGGTCACGCATCGCGCTTTGCGCGGTGAACTTCAGCGCGGAGAACTTCGCGGCGACGCCGGTTTCCAGCCGGTTCAACCCGGCCGTCGCATTGTCGGCCCAGTCAACCATGGCGATCCCGCCCGTGGTCATCAAGCGACTGAACGATTCGCCGGCCAGCGCCCCAAAGTCGGCGACGCTGGCTAGGTGTTTAACGCTGCCCAGCTTGGTCCCGACGCGGCTCAAGGCACTGGTGGCACGGTCACTGATGCTTGCCACCGCCGGGATCCGTTTGCCGGCCATGGGTGCCACAACGCTCGCCGCCATGGCCAGGTCGCGGCCTAAGGCGCTGGTGTCGCCGTTGCCGATGGCGGCGAAGTTCTTTTCGATGCCGTTCCACAGCGCACTGCGTGCCTCACTGCTGGTGGCGATGGTGGCCACGGCACTGACGGTGTCACGCACGTCAAACTCGGCCATCCCTTGAACGACGCTGCCGGTGCCTTGCGCCAGGCCATTGATCAAGCCGCCGACCCCTCGGTTGCCCAAGTGCTCACCAACATTGGCATTATACCATTGCGCGACGCCGCGGCTGAGGTGCCCGATCAGGTTGTAGCCCTTGCCAGTGGCCACCTGACTGCCGTCGTCGATGGCACTGTTAATACCGCCAACAATCAGCGATACCCCCAAAGCGGCACCGGCTAAGGACACCCCACCACTAAATGGTGTTGCGACGACGCTGACCGCGGTGACGACGATACCGACAACGATCTGCAGGCTATCCCAAAGCAGGCCAATCACGCCGTCTTGTTGCGCCTGGCGCTTGGCCGCGGCGGCCATCCGAATTTGATCGGCGGTGACCGCCTGCCCGATGTTCTGCCAATCCGCCTGCATCGTGGCGCGGTTGTTTTTCGCGAACACATCACTCGCGTGATAGGCATCGATGAAGGCTTGCGTCATCAACCGACCGAAGCTGCCCCCTTGATAGGCCTTGCCAGCCGGCAGCGCCAGCGTTTGTTTCACCAGCTTTTTGGCTTGAATGATCAGGTCGCCCACAAGGGCGAAGCCCGGATCCGTGGCTTCATAGCGGTCCCAGTCGCGGCGCTGTCGGGTGACGATGTCACTCATCGCGTCCATGTGCTCGGCCACAGCGGTCAGGTGCCTGCCTCCGGCGCTGCCCAGGTCGATGAGGTCATCGGCGTCATTGGCGATCGCCTTCAGCTTTTGGGCGATCTGGGTGAAGTCCTCGCGGTGGTTGGTCAGCGCCTGTTGATGCTCGATCAAGTCCTCTCGCACCAAGCGAAAATTCTGGCTGCCATCGACTTGGTGGTAACCGTTGACGTATCGCCCCACCGCTGCTTGGTAGTTGGTCAGTGCCAAGGACAGCACCGAGATCAGGGTCAGATGGACCTCTTTGATGTACGCCTTCATCCCGTTGGCCGCGGTCCCTTGAACGGTATCGCTTGCGGCCAGTTCCTTGAGCGCTCGATTCAACTGATCAAGCGGCTCGGTGCGGTGGCTGATCCCTTGTGCGACACGTTCAGCCAGGTCGGTGAGGTCGTCGTCATAGACGCGTATATTGCTCATTGGCCCGCCGCCTTATCGTCTTCTTGGATATGGACGCTGACTTTTTTGAACTCGGCCAGGTCGTGCACCGCCATCTCGCCATAGCTCACCACTAACTGCGTGAGCTGGTCGTACAGGTCGAACAAGGTTGTCATCTGATTCACGCGCAGATTCGTGGCTGTCTTATTCAGCCCGTTTTTCACGCCGGCGACTGCCGCGGCCATCTGGCCGACTTGGCGATTCTTAGTCAGGTAATCCGTGTGGTTCGTCCCGATCTTGCCCATGAATGGCCTCCTAGAATGTTGACGCAGCGAGCGCCTGGGCCTTAATGGCCAAATCCCCGATCGACCAGACCGTGGCATACATTTGGCGCGACACGGCTTGCATCGCGTCTGCCACCGCTTGGTTGGCCAGCACCAACTGGTGCACGGCCTCCGCGTATTCCGGGTCGAACTGCTTGGCCTTCACCTGCCCCCGCCACTGGCCACTGCCGGCCGACTTAAAGCGAGTGAAGGACAATGCGTCGACCGCCGCTTGCTGCGTCGCTAGGCGATCGAAGATCTTCCGCAGTCGTCGCACCCGGCGCAGCTTCTCCTCGTCACTCGCCATTGGCGTCACCTTCACGCACTGCGGCGAATGGGTCATCAGCGATACTTGGGGTAATCGGCGCCGGTTGCTCAGCCGGCTGCGCCAGGAATTCGGCCTTGGCCGCCGCCAGCTGATCCAGCAGTAAGTCTTCGTCCGCGGCATGATGGCCTTCGGCGACCACCTTGACGATGTCACCCGCGTTGAAGTACGCCAGGTTCGCATCGACCAGCCCCTCGGGGAACAGCACGGCGCCGTAGTCGAAGTAGCGCTGTGCCAAGATGTTGCCCCGGCTCACAATCATGAGCTGCTTCAGTGAACCCTGTAAAATCACCACTGTGCCAAGCGGCAACAGCGTTGCTTCATTGTTATTCTCCGGCATAATATCCTCCTCATTTGCGTTGCGAGACACTGCTTAATTAATAACGGATTATACCCTTGAGCGCTCAAAATGGCGGGCAAATCCCTTCAAATTGACAATCACTTTTTCATATTTTTAGCGTCTGAATCAGCACGTTTGCCGCGCCGAACAGAGCTTCTTGTGACGGAAGCCAAAGGTAAGCAGTGCCTTAGCGGACACTGGACTAGCGTCAAATAAAAAACAAAAACTCCAAATTGCGTAGTGCCCATTGTCAAACCTCACGCTTATTTTTTTAACCGCGAATTGATTGCGTATGCTAAGAGACCAGAACCTGGCAACCCGTTAACGGATGTGGCGGTGAAGTTGCCATTTTAGTTGCGCCGCAAAGCGTCAAAAAGCCCCACGGCACGCCAACTTCACCGCGACTTTAGAAGAAAAGTAAAAAGTGGTGAAGACCGATTCCGTCGAATCAATCTTCACCACTATGGTTAGTCTGTTTTGGTGGCTTTGGGCGTGATCAGCCGACCTTCCGCCGGCGGAACCAGCCTACCAGCCCGAGGAGACTCAGGAATGAGCCCCCGATCAGCGCCAGTGCCCGGTCAGTCGCATTGCCGGTCTGCGGCAGGCCCTTGTCGGCGGTCGCCGCGTCAGCCTGCGCCCCCTGCGGCCGCGGCTTGTGCACGGCCAGCGGCAAAGCGTTCGCCGGCGTCTCCCCGGTCCCTTGAGCCGGCTTGCCGCCTTGCGCAGGCTTGGTCCCTGGCTGGTGATCAGCAGGGTGCCCCTGATCGCCATCCGGCTGGCCGGTTGGCGCTTGCGGTAACGTGAAGGTGGTGGTCAGCGGGGCTGAAGCGGCCCCGTCGGCAGCCACTGCCCACAGCAGGAGCGTGTAGGTCTCACCCGCCTGATAGCCGGTGTACTGGGTCGTGGCCGTTGCCGCGGCCTGCGCCTGGGCCGTGGCGCCTGGCACCGTTGGCAGTGGCGTGGTCGCCCCCGCCACGAGTTGCACCCGATACCCGGCGACCGTCATCCCCGCGGTCAGCCGCGGCCAAGCCGCGACCGTGAACCCGGTCGGCGTCAAGTTGCCCACTGCCAAGGCGCGGTCCCACGCCAGCGCCGGGGTCACCGGCACCAGTGCGCTAAGCGCGGCTTGAAGCGCTGTGGTGGCCTGGGTCAGCGCCGCCGCAGTCGCCGTGTCATCCGCAAGCGCCGCTTGACCCGCAGCGACGGCCGCCTGTAGCGGGGCCCAAGTCGTAGGGGTGAAGTGGGTCGCCGAGCGGTCGGCCGCAGTGGCCAGGGCCGCGACCAAGGCCGCTTTGGCTGCCGCCAACTGCTGCGGATCCGGCGTGACGGTCACGGTACCGGTCGCCGTCACTTTTTGGCCCGCAGTATTCATCGCAGTGACCGTCACGGTGTACGACCCCGGGGTCTGCGTATCGATCTGGTGGTCGTCGATGGTCAGCCGCTGGATCACATTGCCATCGACCGTGTCCGAGTATGCCAGGCTCGGTAACCAGTCGAATGTCGGCAGCGACTGGCCGAACGGCATCGTGACCGGTGCCACCACGAGCGATGGCGTGGTGCGGTCGACCAGCAAAGTGATCTCAACGGCCGACGCAAAGGTGTCCGGCGTATCGCCGATCGTGTGCACGGGGATCAACACGAGCTTCTCCACATTGACGGGGGCAAAACTGACCGTCTTGATCGTATTGTCCCCGGCCCAACTGCCGGCGGCCAGCAGTTGGCCTTCCGTGTCGTCTGCGTCGCGATACCCCCACAGCTGGTAGTCGGTGATGATCCCGTTTTGCCCGCTATGCCGCGGTTCGTAAATCAACCCGTTGATCGGGTACGCCTTGTCCAGCTGCATGGTGACGGTCCGCTGTGCGACGGTGGTCACCTCGTTCCAGCTGGTGTGCCAGTCCGTCCCGGAATCGCGATCAAACGCATTCTCGATCTCTTCGCCCGGTTGGAAAGACGCCACGGACGGGGTGATGTGCACTGGATCCAACTGCTTCGTCGCCGCGATCGTGACGAGTGCCGTGGCGGCGTCGCGCAGTGCCGCGGCCGCATCGGTCACCTGCGCCAGGGTCGCGTCCGGGCGGTCAAGGATCGCCTGACTGCTTGTGATCACCCCAGCCAGCACGTCATACGAATCCGGGGTGTAGTCGCTCGGGTCAGCCGTCTGCGCAGCCGTAATGAGCCCTGCGAGCTCACTGCGTGCCTGCGCCAGCCGCGCTTGGTCGATATTGGCCCCCACCAGCTCAAGCACCCGGAAATTATCCAAGATAAAATCAAACTGGCCGCCGGCTAAGCTCCGGATCCCAAACCCTAACGCGCCATCTGCGGCCCCTTCGACAACATAGCTCACGTGCCGGGTGTGGTCGGCCGCCAGATCCGCCGCCGCCAGATCGCCTGCCGTGGCCGCCAGCGTGTCGAAGTAGCTTGCATAGTACTCACCGTCAACCGTGACCGGCTGAAAGACGCCGTTGCCATCCGTCTGGTAGTCAAACTCGACCTGATAGACCTTCCCGGGCTCAAACTGAACGGCCTGCGGGATCGTGGTATACAGCAGCCCTGCGCCCTGCTTGTGCGACTTCAGTGACCAATCACCAGCCAACACGTCATCGATCAAGTTCCCGTTCCAGCCGTACTGGGTGTACACCCCATGGCGCTCGGCCAGATGGTCGCGCGGGTCCGAGACGCCATCCGCCCCACTGTTGAAGAAGGGGTACAACCCGACGGCGTGCGGATCTTCGAAGTCCTGGAACAAGACGACCCGGTTCCCGGCCTCATCCGTAGTGCCCGCCTGCAAGTCTGTCGTGCGTGGCACGATCCGCAGGTCATCGAACTGGGTCAGCGTCTCACCGGCGGCCGCCGCTAAGGTCAGCGTCACCACCGCCGTAGCCGGAACGGTGAAGTCCAGCCGGGCTTTTTGCATATAAGACGGCGCGTCGCTGAACGTGTGGTTCGTGTCGGCTTGAATGTAGTTCTGGTCGATCGACTCACTGAACGTCAGTGTCTGAGGCACGCCGTTGACCATCACGGTGATGGTGACCTGGCGGCCATGCGTCTCCGTATTCACGTACAGGCTGTAATCGCCGGCGGCCAACGTGCCTAGCTGCTGCGTGACGCGCATCGCCTGGGGCCCCGCCTGGAGCAGGTAGTCGCCGTTCACGTTGCGGATCACTTGCGGGTCGCCACTGACCTGCCAATTTTGCGTCAAAGTGTCGGCCGCGTTGAACCCCGGGTCCTTGATCGCGGTCCCTTCGCCAAAATTCAGGTCCTGTGGCGCCGTGTCTGTCAGCGTCAGGACATACGGCGTGGCCGCATCGAGGTCGAGGGTGATCGCCCCGTTCACGACCTGCACAGCGCCCATGGCCACCCGCCCCTGATCCGTCAGCTTGGCTAAGAAAAGCTGGGTGGCGCCCTTAAAGCGTTCGGTCAGCTGCCACGTCGAGGCCCCGGCGGTGTCGTTCCAGTAGTAGAGCTTATCGAAGGCCAAGCCCGTGGTGTCAGGCGTGCCTGCCTTGATGCCATTCCCGACCACATCCGTCGAATCCCACGGCAACAGCATGGCCACCGAGTGCCCGGTTTCTGACCCGCCATAGGTGAGCTGATCGCGCAACACCTCAACGCCGTCCATGGTGATCACCTTGACGCCCGTTGAGTTGTCGCTCTTCACCCCGTGATCGAACGCGATCGCCCCGACGTAGTCCTTCTTGGTGTCGTCCCACGTCGCGTTCCAATTGGTGATCTTGAAGTGTTGCAGGAACTTGGTCGGCAGGTCCGTCCGGTAGGTCACCGCAACAAAACTGTCAAAGTCGACCTTGGCGACCCAGCCCTCAAAGGCCTCAAACTCCGCCCCGCCGAGCAACGAGTTATCGCCGATCGTCCAGGTGTCTTTTTGGTCGTTGCGCATGAATCGCTCGATATTGCTGTTCACGCCCTTGATGGCACTGCCACCGTAAGCTTTTTCGGCCGACCAGTGGTTCCACAGCGTGTCGTATTCCAGCGCGTCAGGGAACTCATTGTGTAGCGCCCAGCCGAGGCTAGCGATCTCGGCGCCCAGCGCACGCGATTCCCAGCCCGCTTCGCCTTGGTTGCCCCAGACGTCCACGTAGATGAAGTCAAGGTCCGGGCTCAAGGCCTTCAACGCCTGAAGCCGCACGAGTCGGTTACCGCTCAACGCATCGTAACGCTGATCGATCATGTAGGACGGATCGAGCCAGTCCCATCCCCGCTTGGTCGGATCGATCAACTGGGTGTCGAAGGCGCGGGCTTCCGGGTACGATTCGGTGTCGTTGATGTGCACCCCGAAGCTGGCGTTATAGTCATGCCCCGCCTGGATCAACGTGTTAAAATCGTCAACGCCGCCTTGCCGGGCGCCGATCGCATCGTAGTCTGGGTGGGCCGAGTCGTGCCCCTCACTCTGGTAGCCTTTGAGCAACACGGTCTGGCCCAAGCCGTCGGTAATGGCATAGACGCGCTTGGTCTCATCCAGGGTGGTCAAAAACGGATTCGTCGCCTGCGACGCAAAGTTCATCGGGATACGCTGGGCGACCACGCGTCGCGTATCCTGCCACCCCAACGGATCATTGATGATCGCGCGGGTCGCGATCGCGGCGTCCTGCCAGTCCACGACCCCGTCACCGTTTTCGTCGAACGCGAAGGCCGCGGACCACTGAGGGAGCGGCAGCAGCCGATCACGCAACAGTGAGGTGTTGTCCTCCAGCGCACGCAGCGCGAAGTAGTTACTGCTCAACCCCGCAACGGTCTGCCCAGCCACCTGCTGCGTCGTCAGCAGCAGGCGATTGTCCTCAGACTTGTCCGCCCCGTCCTGGGCCGCATTCGACCACACCCCGGCCGCGATCGTCGCGTTATTGATGAACGCATACCGGTACGTCTCGGTCCCGACGGCTTGGTCCGCCAACGCCTTGAACGTATCCCCCGTGGCGCCGTTGGTGGAGGCGCTGGTGGCCGTTTGCATGCGCACACCCGCCAAGCTCGCGTTGGTGTCCGTCACGTCAACACTGGCCAATTGGGCATTCGGAAACGCGAGCTGATGCACGACCGTTCCGTTCAGCTCCTGAATGTCACTCACCGCAAAGGTCACCGTGCGGCTAGCAGCCGTCGCGGTCACGGTGAAGACCAGCTTGTCGGCGACCGTTAACGTGTACTGCGCCTGCGTCGCACTGAGGCGCGTGAACGTCACCGCCGGCGTATAGGCGACGCCATCCAGCGTGATCTGCGTCAACGTCGTTGGCGTGGCCTTCAGGGTCTGACCACCCGTGAACGCGTACCCGTAGGCCGTTGGAAAAGTGGTCGCCAGAAAAGCGCTCATTTCCTCGGTCGCCAGCGTTTGATACGCAGCCCCGGCTGGCACGACTTGCGCCGCGCCGGCAGTGGGTGCCGTCGCCGTGCTCGAGGCGGCGGCTGTCTGGGCCGTGGCTGCGGTTGACGTGGCTACCGGCACCGCTTGTGGTTGTCCCTCAGTGACCGCTCCTGCCGCGTCAGTGGCCGACTCTGCCACCTCAACTTGCGGCGTCACGCCGTCAGTCGCCGGTTGCGCGGGCTCAGTCGGTGTTTCGCCAGCGCTGGTCGGTGCGGCGTCCGCCGCGTCTGACTGGACCACCGTTGGTGCCACCGCCGCATGAACGGTTGCCGATCGAACCGCACCGGCACCGATCCCGATCGCCCCTGTGACGATCCCCATTACCAGCCAGCGCTTGCCGGCTTTGAACATTTTGTAGTGTTGCTTGGCCATGTCGTCCCCTCCTTAACTGAAAAGCGGTTACATTACACTAAACAGTCTACTTAAAATCGGGAAAAACTCAAGCAAAAAGCATTTATTTAGTAAAACAAACCACTTAGGTTTAACTATTATAACTATTTATCTTACTGTTATAATATTTAAATGACGTCAACATATTGTTAGAAGAACGCGCCTCCCCGATCAGCAACGGCCACCGGTCGATCAGTAAACCCCCACCCCGGCCGTCAGTCGCGCACGCCAACGCGCCTCGTGCCGCGCAGATCGGCCGCGTCTGATTCACTTGATCGTGCGCCAGTGCTGCGGCCAACAAAAAAACGCCGCCCGAGGCGACGCTTCATCATTCATCTGGCCTTAGCGCGATCGCCGTGAGCGCGGGGTGATCACCACATAGCGGCGCGGATCGCTACCTTCCGAGTGGGTCTCGACGTACGCACTATCGGCCAGTGTGGCGTGGATCGCCTTGCGTTCAAACGCCGGCATTGGATCCAAGTAGACGCTGGCGCCGCGCGCCAGCACTTCACGCGCGCTTTTTTCAGCTAACCGGCGCACCGCAGCGTCCCGCCGCTCGCGGTAGTCGCCGACGTTCAGCATGATCGTCCACTTAGACTTGCCGTAGTGGTTGAACTCGGTCTGCGCGAGGTACTGGATCGCGTTGATGATCTTGCCATGCTTTCCGATCAAAAGCGCCTCTTTGTCCGTCGAGATCTGGAACCAGACGTAGTCGCCGCGCCGCTCGTTATCGATCGTGGCCGCCAAGCCCAGCTCGCGGGTGACGTCTTCTAAGTAGCTCTGCACCAGCGCGATCGCAGTCTGATCGTCGCGCTTCGGCCCCTGGTGGTGTGGCAGGTGCGCCTTGAGGCCACCCGTCTCCGGCACACTAGCTGCACTGGGCCCTAGGGTCGCCGGTTCGACCGGCAGCGCCTCGGGTTCCGCCGGGGTGATCACGTTCAGGTTGACGATCGCCAGCTGCTTGCCAAAGCCCAGCAGCCCGCGCTTACCCTCCTGGATCACCTCAACGGCAACTTGCTCGCGCGCGACACCCAGTGCCTGCAGGCCGGCGTCGATAGCTTTTTGGATCGTTGCGCCTTGAAAAGTAGGCATTCGTGGTTCCTCCTCACCGCGTCGAGCGCCGGACCCGCAACGCGGGCGCGTCTAGTCCGCCACTCTGGCAAAAAAACGGCGCGACTAGTCGCGCCGCCTGCGTGCTTGTTCGTCGACTACTTCTTCAGGGCCCGCTTGTAGGCCTTACGGACCGCACGCTGGCGGTCTCGTTCGGCCTGCTTCTTAGCTTCACGCTGCCGGCGCAACTTGAAGGGGTTCTGAAGCATGAAGGTCTGCGCCAGGGAGAACGCATTGGTCACGACCCAGTAGATCGCCAGCGCACTCGGGAAGGTGAACGCCATGAACAAGATCATGATCGGCGAGATCGCCACCATGATCCAGTTCATCGAGGTGCGCGTCGGCTGCGCCAGCGTCGACATCAGCGTGGTCGCGGCGGTGAACAGTGCCGCCAGGATCGGCATGATCCAGTACGGGTCCGGCTGACCGAGGTTCATCCAGAGGAACGTGCCGACCTTCAGCGCCGGGGTGCGGTAGATCGCCTGATACAGGGCGAACAGGAACGGCATCTGGATCACCATCGGCAGACAGCCCATCATCGGGTTCACGCCGTTCTCCGCGTTGAGCTTCTGGATCTCATCGCGCAGCTTCGCCTGCGTCTCGCTGTCCTTGCTGCTGTATTTCTGCTGCAAGGCCTTCATCTCAGGCGCGATCTCCTGCTGCTTGGTCATGCTCTTAATGGAGATGTAGCTCAGCGGGAAGATCAGGATGCGGACCAGCAACGTGAAGAGGATGATCCCGACCCCTTTGTTCCCGCCGGAGATCTTCGCCAGCCACTGAATGAACTGTGCCGCGTTATAAACAATGTAACGGTCCCAGAAGCCGGTGCTGCTTTCAGTCACGGTGCTGGTGCCACAGGCAGTCAAGACGACCGTCAGCGTTAGCAGCGCAAAGACTGCCAGCAAACGTTTGGTGTTGCGTTTGGTCACGTTAATCCCTCTTTCGTTGGTGGCATGCCGCCACGCCCAGTAATCGCGTCGGGTGGTTCAGACGATCTCGATGTGATCGCGCAAAAGCCCCGCCAGCGTCAGCACATGCACCAGGTTCTTCTTCGTCCCGGCCATATCCAGGTCCTTCGCTGACTTGCGGGCGATCACGATAAAATCGGCCTGCGGGTCCAGCTCCGGGCGCAGCTCCAGCAGTGACTGGCGGATGTAGCGCTTGACGCGGTTGCGCACGACGGCCCGCAAATGGACCTTCTTGCCGACCGAGATCCCCACCCGAAAGTGAGGCTGGTCGCGGTGCAAGTGGTAGACCACAAAGTTGCGGTTCGCCACTGACTCGCCGTCTTCAAAGACATGCTGAAATTCGTTTTCTCGTTTGATGCGGTAAGACTTACGCAAGAACGCTCCCTCACAATCTGTTTAATAGTATACAAGACTCGCGCAAAGGAAACCAGAGCGAAGGCGGACTTAGGCCCCGCCAGGTTGCTGTCTGCCGTAGCCCCAGGCTGCCGCGCGCACGCGCCGACCAGCCAGATCAGGCGCTGCGCGCCCTTGCCAAGCGGGCCCGAAGTCGCCGTGCTGGTAAAAAAAAACCACTGACACGCGGTCAGTGGGTTGTTAGGCAGATAAAACTTTACGTCCCTTAGCGCGGCGACGAGCCAAAACTTTACGGCCGTTCTTGGTGCTCATCCGCTTCATGAAGCCGTGCACGCGTTCGCGATGACGCTTCTTAGGTTGAAAAGTGCGTTTCGTGGTCATGAGGACACCTCCTATTTATCGTTTACTATTTTCAGTAACCGTCATTGTCGTTCAAACATCTTCCCATTATACGGACGCAGGCAGGGCCCGTCAAGCATCGCCGTGCAAAATGCCTGAGAAAAATTTATCCACAAATCGGTCCAAAGTGCGGAAAATTTGTGGACAACTTGTGCGTGCCCGGGCGGCTGATCCGCGGTAATTCACAGCTTGCGCGGGGCTTATCCCGAAAATCACACGGTGTGCCCTGGTTATCAACAAGTCGATTTTTCTGTGTGGATATCGTGTGAAACACGCATGACACCGCGGGGTTGGTTCCACAAACCCGGTGTGGATAAGTCTGGGTTTGGCGCGCAACTGCGTGCGCATCCCCATGCTTGTGGAAAAGTTATTGACGGGATCGCGCATAACTTTTTATCCTGCCCGTGAACACTGTGGATAACGTATTCCTTGTGGAAAACTTTCTAACGAAATGCTAAACTTAACCTTGCGAACCCTCACCATCAAGACACATGAATTTTTATACATTCGAGGGGCGAACCGCTAAATTAGGGGGGGCTTTAGGGTGCCAACGATAGACGAATTATGGGCGTACCTTGAAAACAAGTTCCGGGATGATCTGACCACGGTCAGCTTCAACACCTGGGTCGGCTCAGTCAAGCCGCTGAGCCTGATCGGCAACACCTTGATGATCGGTGTCCCGTCACCGTTACATAAGGACTACTGGGAGCAGAACCTCGTGACCAAGGTCGTCGCATGGAGCTACGAGTTCAACAACTTGGAGATCCAGCCCGCCGTTCAGATCCTCGGGGAGACGCCGGCACCGACCGCTGAACCGACACCCGAGCGGCCCACCGCGGCCCCGGTCCCGACGTTCAAGGAAACCACACACCTTAATAGTAAATACACCTTCGACACCTTCGTCACTGGTAAGGGCAACCAGATGGCGCACGCGGCGGCGCTTGTCGTCTCCGAAGAACCCGGTAAGCTCTACAACCCGCTATTTTTGTACGGCGGTGTCGGGCTGGGCAAGACCCACTTGATGCAGGCGATCGGCCACCAGCTCCTCGCCTACGAACCCGGGGCCAACGTCAAGTACGTGACGTCAGAGGCTTTTGCCAACGACTTCATCAACTCGATCCAGACGAAGAAGCAGGAGCAGTTCCGCCAGGAGTACCGCAACGTCGACCTGCTGCTGGTCGATGACATCCAGTTCTTCGGCGATAAGGAGGCGACGCAAGAGGAGTTCTTCCATACCTTCAACGCGCTGTACGAGAACAAAAAGCAGATCGTCCTGACCTCCGACCGCCTGCCTAACGAGATCCCGAAGCTCCAGGAACGCCTGGTATCGCGGTTCAAGTGGGGACTGTCTGTCGACGTGACGCCACCGGACCTTGAGACGCGGATCGCGATCCTGCGCAACAAGGCCAACGCCGAGCACCTCGTGATCCCCGATGACACCCTGTCTTACATCGCCGGTCAGATCGACAGCAACGTTCGTGAGCTGGAAGGGGCACTGGTCCGCGTGCAGGCTTACGCGACGATGAACCACTCGGACATCACCACGTCGCTGGCGGCAGACGCCTTGAAGAGCCTGAAGCTCAGCGATAAAGACGCGGCGCTGTCGATCAGCCGTATCCAAGACGTGGTCGCCAAGTACTACCAGGTCACCGTCAGCGAGCTCAAGGGTAAGAAGCGGGTGAAGCAAATCGTGATGCCGCGCCAGATCGCGATGTACCTCGCCCGCGAGATGACCGAGAACTCGCTGCCGAAGATCGGGGCTGAGTTCGGCGGTAAGGACCACACGACCGTGATCCACGCGCACGAGAAGATCGCCACCGAGCTCGGGGTCGACCCGGACTTGAAGTCGCAGATCATCGAGTTGAAGAATCGGCTCAAGAACCTCGGCTGATCCGGCGTGTGGATAACTCGCAAGAACGGCCCGACTTGTGCCCGTCACTTATCCACAGGTGGAAAAATGCACCAACTTGCGTTTCTCAGCCTTTTCCACAGAATCCACGTGCTCTACTACTACGACTTAAAAAACAGTATTATATAGATAACGACACCACCCAGGAGGCATAGCTATGAAATTCACGATTACCCGAGCGACCTTCATCAAGACGCTCAACGACGTCGCGCGTGCGATCTCGACCAAAACCACGATCCCGATCCTGACTGGCCTGAAGCTGGTCTTGAGCGACGACGGCCTGGTCCTGACCGGGAGCGACGCTGACATCTCCATCGAGTCACGGATCGATGCCAACAGTGAGACCAACGACCTGCAGATCGAGTCGACCGGGAGCATCGTGCTTCCCGCCCGCTTCTTCACCGACATCGTCAAGCGGCTGCCGGAACAGACCATGACGCTGGACGTCCAAGACAACTTCCAGACGGTCATCTCCAGTGGTGCGTCTGAATTCACGATCAATGGTCTGGACGCCAACCAGTACCCCCGGCTGCCAGAGATCGTCTCCGATGACCCACTGATCGTGCCAGCCGACATCCTCAAGCAACTGATCAACCAGACGGTCATTGCCGTGTCCAACCAGGAGACGCGGCCGATCCTGACCGGTGTCCACTTGCAGATCGACAACGGTCGGCTGATCGCCGTGGCGACGGACTCGCACCGCCTGTCCCAGCGCACGCTGGAACTCCCGAACGCGCAAGACGCCAACTACGACGTGATCATCCCGGGGAAGAGCCTGGTCGAACTCGGGCGGACGCTGACCGATGAGATCGAGCAAGTCGAGATCCGCTTCGCGGACAATCAGGTGCTGTTCTTGGCCGGCCAGACCGCGTTTTACTCCCGTCTACTGGAAGGGAACTATCCGGACACCACGCGACTGATCCCGACCAGCTCAACGACGACCGTTGAATTCGAGGCCCCGGCACTGCTGGCCGCGATCCAGCGGGCTAGCCTGCTGAGCCACGAAAGCAGCAATAACGTCGTTCGCCTGAACCTGGACACCGCGGCCCAGACGGCGACGATCTACGGGAACTCACCGGACGTCGGGAACGTCGAAGAAGAGCTGACCTTCAATTCGCTGACCGGCGAGAACCTGGAGATCTCGTTCAACCCAGACTACATGAAGGATGCCCTGCAGGGGGTCGGCCAGACGACCGTCAGCGTCGACTTCACCGCACCATTGCGGCCATTCACGCTCGTGCCGAGCGAAGACCGCGACCACTTCATCCAGCTGATCACCCCCGTGCGGACGTACTGACCCGGCGCGGCTGGGTTCCCAGCCGCCAACGCCCGGAATTTCAGGGCCCCGCTGCCGGTCACCGTTCGGAATTTCCGGAAAATCAAAATGGCCACTGACCGAGTCTTCGGTTGGTGGCCATTTTTAGGGCATTTTTTGAGGCGGTTTTTGCTGTTTCGCATTTTGAGGCGGTTTTTGCCTATTTGATGGCCAGACGGACCCCGGGACTAGCCAAAAGGTAACTGCGCTGAGAACGCACGATATGCCCTGATCCCGTTGTCACCGGCGTGCAAAAACGATATAATATATAGGTAGTTTACGAACTGACAAATCTTAGCGCCAAAGGAGTGGCAACGATGAACAAGGTAGCGATCACCACCGACTACATCACGCTGGGGCAACTGCTGAAAGACGCCGGCGTGATCGATAGCGGCGGAGCGGCCAAGTGGTTTCTGAAAGAGAATCAGGTCACGGTCAACGGTGAGCCGGATGATCGGCGTGGGCGTAAGCTCCATGTCGGTGATACGGCGACCCTGCCAGACGGGACGACCATCACCGTTGTCGCTGGCGCGTGAAGCTCACGCACCTGACGCTGCGCAACTACCGCAACTATGCGGCGGTCGACATCGATTTTTCCCCGCAGATCAACGTCTTGATCGGGGAGAACGCGCAAGGCAAAACGAATCTGCTCGAGGCGGTGTACGTGCTGGCGTTAGCGCGCTCCCACCGAACGAGCAACGACAAGGATCTGATCCGCTTCGGGGCCGAGTTCGCGAAGGTGACCGGGACCATCAGTCGGGAGACTGGGCCGGCCACGCTGGAGCTGGTGATCGCCAAGGCCGGTAAGCGGGCGCGGATCAACCGGATCGAGCAGGCGAAGCTCTCGCAGTACCTCGGGAAGTTCAATGTCGTGTTGTTCGCGCCGGAGGACCTCGCGATCGTCAAGGGGAGCCCGGCGAACCGGCGGCGGTTCATCGATATGGAGTTCGGGCAGATGAGTCCGAAGTACCTGTATAACCTGAGTCAGTACCGGACGATGCTGCGCCAGCGCAATGCCTACCTGAAGCAGCTGAAGTTCCACCAGGCGAAGGACCGTGTGTTCTTGGATGTGCTGTCCGACCAGCTCGCCGCGTTCGGTGCGGAGATCGTGGTCGCCCGCACGCACCTGCTGGCACAGATGGCGGGATTCGCCGCGGTGATCCATCAGGATATCACGAAGGCGCGCGAGACGCTGACCTTCGAGTACCAGACGCAGGTGCCGGAAGCGGCGCGTGACAGTGTCGAAGCGGCGTACCAAGCGTTGCAGGCGCTGTTCGCGAGCCACAAGGACCGGGAGATCGACCAGGGGACGACGCTGGTCGGCCCACACCGCGATGACGTGGCGTTCATCGTCAACGACAAGAACGTCGCGACGTTCGGCAGTCAGGGCCAGCAGCGCACCACGGCCCTGGCGGTCAAGCTGGCCGAGATCGACCTGATGAAGGCCCAGACCGGCGAGTATCCGGTGCTGCTGCTGGATGATGTGTTGTCCGAGCTGGACGACACCCGGCAGACGCACCTGCTCAAGGCGATCCAGAACAAAGTGCAGACGTTTTTGACCACCACCAGCCTGGACGGCATTGCCCGGGAAATAATCGACGCCCCGGCGGTATTCCACGTCGATGCTGGCGTCCTGACGCGCGATACCGTCGCGCCAGATACTGTTGAATGACCGCGTGAAGTGACGCGGTGCTAAAGGAGGATCACAGCGTGTCTGAAGTTGAAGATAAAGAAACGCTCGAGGAGAAAAAAGAGGAGCTGGCGGCTGAGTACGATGCGAGCCAGATCCAAGTGCTCGAGGGTCTCGAAGCCGTTCGCAAGCGGCCGGGGATGTACATCGGCTCCACCTCTGTTCAGGGCCTGCACCACTTGGTCTGGGAGATCATCGACAACGGGATCGATGAGGCGCTCGCTGGGTTCGCCGATGAGATCAATGTGATCGTCGAGCCCGATAATTCCATCACCGTGACGGATAACGGGCGAGGGATCCCAGTCGACATCCAGAAGCAGACCGGCCGACCAGCGCTGGAGACCGTCTTCACGATCCTGCACGCCGGGGGGAAGTTCGGCGGTGGCGGGTACAAGGTCTCCGGGGGCCTGCACGGGGTCGGCGCCAGCGTCGTCAACGCGCTGTCCACTAGCCTAGACGTAACCGTCAGTCACGGCGGCAAGTACTACTACATGGACTTCCACCGCGGCAAAGTGCACTCGGCGATGAAAGTGATCGGGGACGCGCCGGAGCACGCGCACGGGACAAAGGTCCACTTCGTGCCGGATCCGGATATTTTTACCGAGACCACGATCTACGACGATAAGATCCTGACCCAGCGGATCCGCGAGCTGGCCTTCCTGAACAAGGGGCTGCGCCTGACCTTCACCGATAAGCGTGAAGACACCGCGGAGAAGAAGGTCTTCCATTACGAAGGCGGGATCAAGGAATATGTCGCCTTCCTCGATAAGAGCAAGGAGAACTTGCTGGCCGAGCCGATCTACGTCGAGGGCCAGGCCAACGGGATCATCGTTGAAGTCGCGTTGCAGTACTCGACCGGCTACAACAGCACCTTGATGACCTTCGCGAACAACATCCATACTTACGAAGGCGGGACGCACGAGACCGGCTTCAAGGCCGCGTTGACGCGGATCGTCAACGACTACGCCCGCAAGACTGGGGCGTTGAAGGAGAACGATGACAGCCTGTCCGGTGAAGACGTGCGGGAAGGGATGACCGCGGTCGTCTCCGTCAAGCACCCGGATCCACAGTTCGAAGGGCAGACCAAGACCAAGCTCGGCAATGCCGATGCGCGTGCCGTCACCGACCGGGCTTTTTCCGAACACTTCAACAAGTACCTGATGGAGCACCCGGATGAGGCCCGTCAGATCGTTGACAAGGCGCTGATGGCCAGCAAGGCCCGCGCTGCGGCTAAGCGCGCGCGGGAAGCGACCCGCAAGAAGTCTGGGCTGGAGATCTCTAACCTGCCCGGGAAGCTGGCGGACAACTCCAGCAAGGACCCGGAGATCTCCGAGCTGTTCATCGTCGAAGGGGATTCCGCCGGCGGGTCCGCGAAGTCCGGCCGCAGTCGCCTGACGCAGGCGATCCTGCCGATCCGGGGGAAGATCCTGAACGTGGAAAAAGCCAGCATGGAACGCATCCTGGCGAACGAAGAAATCCGCACCCTGTTCACGGCGATGGGAACCGGCTTCGGCGAAGAGTTCGACGTCGCCAAGGCCCGCTACCACAAGCTGATCATCATGACCGATGCCGACGTCGATGGCGCCCACATCCGAACGCTGCTCTTGACCTTGATCTACCGCTACATGCGGCCGCTGCTTGACGCCGGCTACGTCTACATCGCGCAGCCGCCGTTGTACCGGATCCGTCAAGGCAAGATGATGCGCTACATCGACTCCGACGAGGAGCTGGCCGAAGTGCTCGGCCAACTACCGCCGAGCCCGAAGCCGGAGATCCAGCGGTACAAGGGGCTTGGGGAGATGGACGCCTCCCAGCTGTGGGAAACGACCATGGATCCGGAGAAGCGCCGTCTGCTGCGGGTCTCCCCGGAAGACGCCGAAGACGCCGATGGCATCTTCGACATGCTGATGGGCGATACCGTCGGCCCACGCCGTCAGTTCATCGAAGAAAACGCGGTGTACGTGGACGCGAAGAACATCGACGCGTAAACCAGAGCGGCGCAAAGCGGGGTTAGCGGATCGAGTCGCCTAGCCAGACACGTTAAGCCCCGGGTTTGAGCTTGACGTGTCTGGCGTCGCTAGTCGCATCCGCGTTGCTTTGCGCAGCTCGACGACGCGCGGGAGCAGTCAGCGACGCAGAAAGCCCCGGTGCCACGGCTGCTCGGTCGCCAATCCCAGGCCTTGCCCTGGGTAGTCGCCACACCCACCTCCGCCAACACCGGCAAGCCCTGCTTGCCACTTCTGAACCAAGCGACTCACCGCAGCGCGGCGAGTCGCGCGCTGAAAGGAGCAACGATACTTTTGGATGATCGCCAAGAAAGCCGGATCACCACAGTTAATCTGGCTAAAACGATGAAGACATCGTTCCTGGAGTACGCGATGAGTGTCATCGTGGCCCGGGCGCTGCCTGACGTGCGTGACGGGCTCAAGCCCGTGCAGCGCCGGATCTTGTACGGGATGAACGAGCTCGGCGTGACGCCGGACAAGCCGTACAAGAAGTCCGCGCGTATCGTCGGGGATGTCATGGGGAAGTACCACCCGCACGGGGACTCTTCGATCTACGAAGGGATGGTCCGCATGGCGCAGGACTTCTCCTACCGCTACATGCTGGTCGACGGCCACGGGAACTTCGGCTCGGTCGACGGCGACGGCGCCGCCGCGATGCGGTACACCGAAGCCCGCATGAGCCGGATCACGATGGAGATGTTGCGCGACATCAACAAGGACACCATCGACTACCAGGACAACTATGACGGCACGGAAAAAGAACCGGTCGTGCTGCCGGCGCGCTTCCCGAACCTGCTGGTCAACGGGGCGACTGGGATCGCAGTCGGGATGACCACGAATATCCCGCCGCACAACATGGCCGAGGTTATCTCCGCGTTGCACATTCTGATGGACAACCCGGAGGCGACGACGCTTGAGCTGATGACCGCGCTGCCTGGCCCGGATTTTCCGACCGGTGGGTTGGTGCTGGGCAAGTCCGGTATTCGCCGCGCTTACGAGACCGGTAAAGGGGTCATCACGGTGCGCGCCAAGGCCGAGATCGAGACCCAAAAGAGCGGGCGCGAGCGCATCATCGTCACCGAGATCCCGTACATGGTCAACAAGGCCAAGCTGGTCGAGCGCATCGCCGAGCTGGCGCGCGAGAAGAAGATCGAAGGGATCACCGACCTGAACGATGAATCCGACCGCGACGGGATGCGCATCACGATCGACATCCGCCGCGACATGTCGGCGACCGTCGTGTTGAACAACCTGTTCAAGCTGACGCCGCTACAGACTGGGTTCTCCTTCAACATGGTCGCTATCGTCAACGGGGCGCCGAAGACCCTGAGCCTCAAGGAGATCCTGACGTACTACCTGCAACACCAAGAGAGCGTCATTCGCCGGCGGACCCAGTTCGACCTCAAAAAGGCCGAAGCGCGCGCCCACATCTTGGAAGGGTTGAAGATCGCGCTCGATCACATCGACGCGATCATCAGCATCATCCGCTCCAGTGAGACCGGTGATAAGGCCAAGGTCATCTTGATGGACAAGTACGCGCTGTCCGACAAGCAGAGCCAGGCGATCCTCGACATGCGTCTGGTCCGCCTGACCGGACTGGAACGCGAGAAGGTCGAAAACGAGTTCACCGACGTGCAGGCCGCCATTGCCGATTACAAGGACATCTTGGCCAAGCCTGAGCGGGTCCACCAGATCATCTACGACGAGCTGCTGGAGATCCAGCGCAAGTTCGGCGACAAGCGGCGCACTGAGCTGTTGGTCGGCGAGGACCTGAACATCGAAGACGAGGACCTGATCGAAGAGGAGAACGTGGTGATCACGCTGACGCATAACGGGTACGTCAAGCGGTTGCCGTCCAGCGAGTTCAAGACCCAGAACCGAGGCGGGCGTGGCCTGCAGGGGATGGGCGTGCACGACGATGATTTTGTCGAGCACATCGTCTCCACCTCGACCCATGACATCCTGCTGTTCTTCACCAACACCGGGAAGGTCTACCGGAGCAAGGGTTACGAGATCCCAGAATACAGCCGCACGGCCAAGGGGATCCCGATCATCAACCTGCTGGGGATCAGCAATAACGAGAAGATCCAGACGGTCATCAATGTCACCCCAGGTGGCGACGGCGAGCAGTTCCTGTTCTTCGTCACCAAGAACGGCGTGGTCAAGCGCACGCCGATCAGCGATTTCTTCAACATCCGGAAGAACGGACTGATCGCCTTGAACATGAAGGAAGACGACGAGCTGTCGAATGTGATCCCGACCAGCGGTGACGACACCCTGTTCATCGGGACCCACCTCGGTTACTCGGTCACCTTCAAGGAGGCGGATATCCGCAGCATGGGCCGCAGCGCGACCGGTGTGCGCGGCGTACGCCTGCGCGACGGCGACTACGTGGTCGGGTCTGACATCTTGGCCCCGGACGCAGAAGTCTTCGTCATCTCTGAAAAAGGGTACGGGAAGCGCACCCCAGCCGCGGAATACCCGATCAAGGGCCGCGGGGGTAAGGGGATCAAGACGGCCAATGTGACCGAGAAGAACGGACCGCTGGCCGGCGTCGCCACCGTCAAGGGCGATGAGGACATCATGGTGATGACCGATTCCGGCGTCATGATCCGCTTCAACATTGATACCGTCAGCCAGACCGGCCGCGCCACGCTCGGCGTGCGCCTGATCCGCGTGGACGACGGCGCCAAGGTCGCGACCATGGCGAAGGTCGAACCGGAGCCGGATGAGCCAGAAGGCACCACGCCGGCTGGCGACCCGACCGCGCCCGTTGCGACCGGCACCGACGCGGTGGACGACCAGCCGACCACCGAGACGCCAGTCGATCTCGGCACCCCGGCCGGGGATGCGACCGCGCAGATCAGCGAGCTGCTGGATCGCGCGGAAGCCGATCAGGATGATCCGGACGACGCAGAATAATTGATCCGGCCGTGTCGCGTCGCGGCACGATCGTACCTAGCGATAAGCGCCCCCTGTGAAACCCGAGCCTAGGTTTTGCGGGGGGTTGTGCTTATCTGACCGGCGGCGCCCGGTCGCCTGATGGTGCAGATTGGTTTAGTGTTTTGTCAGGTCTGTGTCAGGTTAGATTGAGAAGAAAAGAGAGGTTACCATGACGTTTGAATTGAGTTTTGCGGAGATCATCGGGCGCCTGCTGCTGGCGGTGCTCGTCTCCGGTGCGATCGGCTACGACCGCGAGCAGAAGAACCGCCCCGCCGGGATCAAGACCCACGTGCTGGTCTGCGTCGGGGCCTGCATCATCGCGCTGGTGCAAAAAGAGATCGGCTTCAACGCGCTGAACACCGCGACCCAGTACCCGAAGCTGGCCGGGGTGCTGCGCGCCGATGATGCGCGGCTGATCGCGCAAGTGGTCTCCGGCATCGGCTTCCTCGGCGCCGGCACCATCATGGTCCAGCACCGCGCCGTACGTGGTCTGACCACCGCGGCAAGCCTCTGGGCCGTCGCCGGTATCGGCCTGGCGATCGGGATGGGCAACTACGAGATCGCCGTCGCCAGTGCGATCATCGTGATCCTTGTCCTGGTTTTTCTCAAGCGGCTGATCCACATCAACCCGATGAAGAAGATCGAGATCCAGTACCGGCACAAGCTGGAGACCAAGGAGTTCATCCAGAACTACTTCGAGGCGCACAACATCACGGTCAATGATGTCAACTTCCGGGTGACCCAGACCGATGACGCGCAGATCTACGTCAACATCTACGAGATCGAGATCCCCAAGACGATGAACTACGCCGACGTGATCGAGGACATCTCGCTGAACAAGAACATCATGCGGATCCAGACGGTGAGCTTGTAACCAGAGCGACGCCAGGCCGTACTTAGCAGGCCGGCTAGCTGAGATAAGCGCATTGCACCCTGCACTTGGGTGTGATGCGCTTATCGTCGCTAGACGTACCTGCGTTGGCGTGGCGGTGCTCGACGAACCAGAGCGACGCCAGGCCGCACTTAGCAGACTGGCTAGCTGCGCCCATTGCTTGCGCTGCCAAAAAAGTTTGGGCCCCGCCACGGGGAAAGCCTTGCGTTGGCGTAATGTTAAGGTGTCACGGTGAGAAGGCTTTGTTTTTTAGGTGGCATTATGGTAGACTATTAGCTTGTGAGCATGTGCCTTTCTGGCCGGCTTACTCCTTGCTCCTAGGAATTAGGGGCCAAAGTCCACAAGGAGGTGAAACGTCAAATGGCTGAAACTAAGTATGAGATCACTTACATCATCCGTCCTGATATGGATGAAGAAGCGAAGGCACAACTGGTTGAACGTTTTGACAATATTCTGAAGGAAAATGGTGCAACCATCATTGATTCCAAGGATTGGCAAAAGCGTAAGTTTGCCTATGAGATCAAGAAGTACAGCGAAGGGATCTACCACATCGTGAACGCGACTGCGGAAGACTCTGCTGCGATCGATGAATTCGATCGTTTGGCTAAGATCTCTGGCGACATTCTTCGTCAGATGATCGTTAAGCGCGAAGACTAATTCATAGTCCAAACTATAACGAAGGGGAGCTGAAGGAATGATCAACAACGTTTCTTTGACGGGTCGTCTGACTCGCGATATCGAACTGCGCTATACGCAGGGCGGGACCGCGGTTGGGTCGTTCACGCTGGCGGTCGACCGCCAGTTCACGAACCAACAGGGTCAGCGTGAGACCGACTTCATCAACTGCGTGATCTGGCGTAAGAGTGCTGAGAATCTCAGCAACTTCACGCGTAAGGGATCACTGATCGGGGTCGAAGGCCACATTCAGACTCGTAACTACGAGAACAATCAAGGCCAGCGTGTCTATGTCACCGAAGTCGTCGTTGAGAACTTTGCGCTGCTGGAATCCCGGGCAACGACGCAAGCGCGTCCGTCCGAGCCAGCGCAGCCAGGGGATCAATCCAACGGCTACAATCAGAACTTTGGCGGCCAGCCGACACAGCCGGCGCCAAGTTTCGGCAGTAACCCCGCCCCATCATCGACACCGACCAGCAAGCCGTCCACGCCAGCCGGCAACGACAACTTTGCGAGTCAGGATCCATTTGCCGATAGTGGCAAGTCGATCGACATCTCCGATGATGATCTGCCGTTCTAGAAATCAGTGAAAAGGAGTGACATCAATGGCACAACAACGTCGTGGTGGCCGTCGTCGCCGTAAGGTAGACTTCATCGCCGCTAACCATATCGAATATATCGACTACAAAGACACCAACCTGCTGGAGCGTTTCGTTTCCGAGCGTGGCAAGATCTTGCCTCGTCGGGTGACCGGCACCAGCGCCAAGAACCAGCGTAAGCTGACCGTTGCGATCAAGCGGTCCCGCATCATGGGCCTGCTTCCGTTCGTTGCGGAAGACTAATCGCGATCAGCGCCGTCTCACAGTCATGTGGGGCGGCGCTTTTTTTGTGCGCATGCGCACCGAGTGGATCGGCCCTGGCGTGAAGCCGATCAACGGTTCTGGCGCCACGCCATCAGTTGTCGGGACACTTTTTGGGCCAATCGAGCGACGTGTGGAAAGTAATTGATCGTCATCATCAGCACTAGCCAACTGACCCAGAAAAGGTCAGAACTCATGAACTGGAACCGTGTCCAAATCAGATACCATAGACCACCAACTACGAAAGCCACAACGCCGGTGACGACCTTGCGATATAAGTCGGCTCGATCACGCTTCATGTGGATCCCCTCCCCTCGTTGCCAGCATTGTATACGCGACGCGCGCCCCTGTAAAGCAAAGTGTCTCCAAGGCGCGCGTCGGGCTTAGCGAGCACGGCGGAGTCAAGTCGACCTAACGATTGTGGTATTCGGACCGTGAGGGGCTTGCAACAACCGAGCAGATGGACCATGATAGCGGTGGAGACGTTATTAAGGTGAGCTTAAAGTCAAATCCCTGAGAGGAGATGATCTCATGGCAAAACCGCAATCACGACAAGAACTGATCCTCAGCAGTTACCAACACCACGACCGACTGATGGCCTTGATCGCCAGTCTCGGTCCCACCGCACAGACGGGCCGGTTCGCGTTCAAGGGGCGTGACCACAACGTGCGCGATGTGCTCGTGCAGCTGGCCGCGTGGCAGAAGATGTACCTCGACTGGAGCACCGCGAATCTGGCGGGGACGCCGGCGCGCTTTATGCCTGAACCGTACACTTGGGCAACGGCCGGCCACCTGAGCCGTAAGGTCTGGCGACAAAACCAGACGACCAGCCTGGCCGACGCGCAGCGCGCGTTTGACGGCGGGTACGAAGCAGCGATGACGCAGTTCGAAGGGTTGACTAACGAGCAGTTGTTTCGGCAGCGCTTCTACTCGTGGACTGGCCCGATGGTGCTCGGCGAGTACGCTGGCATGGTCACCGCGCAGCACTACGCGTGGGCGATCAAGGTCCTGCGCCGCTATAAGCAGCAGCACCGTGCGGACACGCCGTTGACACACGCATAAGACGACTGACACGCAAAATTTAAAATGAGCGGACACGGGTGACGCTGGCGAGGGCCAGCGCGGTCGTGTCCGCTCGTTTTGGGTGTATCACTAGCGCAACGGATCGGGATGTCACCGAAAGTTGCTCGGGCCACGCAAGGTAGCGGACGCTAAGGACGCCTCCTAGGCGCTCAGGCGACGCCTAAAAATAAAGGTGGGCGAGCACCCGCATGGCGATCAGGACCAACAGTGTGAGCCCGCTGGGCATGGGGTGTCGCGGGTGCGTGCGAGCGAGGACCAACGTCAGCCAGATCAACGCAGAGAGCCCGATCCAGAGCCAAGCCATGACGTGTGGCCAAATTACCAAGGCAAGCAGTTTGGTGATCAGAAACGGAAAAAAATAGGGCCGGAGCATTCGGTAATAGGCGATATAGACCTGCTTCAAGGTCGGTCGCCGGAGCAGATAGTAAGGTATACCAATTCAAGGAACGCTGTAAACACTTATTTTTTTTAGGGTCGCGACACTATACGGGTTATTAGCAAGATATATTAAGAACAACGGTATTAGGTGGCGAGTTAAGCTAAATTTAAACTAATCCGCCCCTAACTCAACTGAGTGTTTTGCGTTCGGGCAAGTGCAGTATTGGATGCGGACATTGACCTAGACCACGTGCTAGACGCGCACTTGCAATCAAAAAAGGCCTACGCGCGCCGTGTTGTCCTAGGACAACACGAGGAAGCGTAGACGCTCTTGGGTTCTGATGTCAGGGTGGCGCGGTCTGCTACATGCAGAACGGCGACCGGTCAGATCGGTGTGTGCATGTATGCGGGGCCCTTTGTGCTGCCCTGAACCTATTCGGGATCGATCTCTGGGGCCTTGCCCAGGTGGGCCTGCATCATCCAGATTTTCTTTTCGATCGCGGTCTTAAACCCGATGAAGATGTCTTGGGTGGAATCATCACCTTCCGCACCGGAGACTTCGATCCCGTGCTGGTAGACGCCGGCGAGGTAGCGGTAGTCTCGGACCAGGGTCTCAAGGCGTTCCGGGGTCGATTGGTCCCAGCTGCCTGGGGCGTCTTCGATGCCGGTGTGGTCGGCGAACTCGCGGAGCGTGGAGTACGGGGCACCGTCGAGGGTGATCAGGCGCTCGGAGACCACATCGAGCTGGTCGTTGAGTTCGTCCATGAACTTATCCATCAGTGGGTGAAGGTGCAGGAACTCAGGGCCCCGCATGTACCAGTGCGTCTGGTGGACGACCACCGAGAGTTGGCTCAGGTCTGCGACCAGTTGGTTCAAGGTTTCTTTAGTTTGGGTCAGATGCATCGCAATTGTCCTCCTTTGAGTGATGGTGATACATGCCCAGCATAGCAGAAGAAGGGGGGCGCTCGCCAAGAATACGCCTCGTTTTTCCGCCACGCCTGGCCTACAATAGCAGGAGGACAAGAGGAGGAGAGACTGATCAGACAGACAGTGAAAAATGGCGTGCAGATCATGCTGGGGGCGGCGCTCTACGCGGTCGCGATCAATTATTTTCTGATCCCCAATCGCATCGGCGAAGGCGGGGTGACGGGGCTGACGACCATCGGGTACTACGCGCTGAGCATCCCACCGGCGCTGACGAACCTGGTGCTCAATGGCCTGCTGATGGGGGTCGGGTTTCGCTTCTTAGACAAGCGCACGGTCGTGTACTCGCTCTGGGCGATCGCCTGGATCTCGGTGTTCCTGCGTGTGCCGGTGTGGGCGGCGTACCACACGCAGCAGACCGTCATCGCGGCGGTGTTCGGCGGGGTGCTGATGGGCGTTGCGATGGGCGTGATCCTGCGCGCGAACGGGACCATTGCCGGCAGTACCATTTTGGCTAAGATCGTCAATAAGTACTTCGGGGTCAAAAACGGCACGGCGACGCTGGCCTTCGACCTCTGCGTCGCGCTCCCGTCTGTCGCCGTCATCGGCTTCCAGAACATGTTGCTGACGGTGCTGGAGCTCTACGTCTCCGCTGTCGTGCTGAACCAGTACCTCGACCGCTTCGGCGCGATGCATTCACTGATGGTGATCTCGCCAGAGCACCAGGCGATCGCCGCGGCCTTGTCCGCGCAGCTCGGCCACGGCGTCACGCTGCTTAAGGCGACCGGCTACCACAGCGGCGCGGCGCAAGACGTGGTCTACTTCGTCTGCACGGCGCGGGAGTGGACCGCAGTGATCCCGATCATCGAACGCCTCGACCCGGCCGCCTTGATCGTCGCCGATCAGGTCCGCAGCGTACGCGGGGTGCAGATGAAGCAGTTGTTGTGACCGTTCAGGCGTGGGTCAGGCGCAAGGCGAGCTCGGTGCCCATCGCTTCAACGAGCGGGTAAAAAGGCCGAAAATCCTGGGCGACCGTGGCGGCGGTCGTCGTCGGGCGCAGGCGCAGCCCAACGTTAGTGGCGAGCTGGCGCATGTTGAGCCCGGCCAGGACCAGGCGGATCGCGATGTCGGCCTGGATATCGTGGTTGCCATAGATGATGGTGCCGACGGGTTTGTCGGCCCATTCGGCGTACACAGTGTCCAGGGCGTTCTTCAAGACCGCGGGGTAGCCCCAGTTGTACTGGGGAAACACGAGCACGAAGCCATCGCAGCCGGCGATGAGCGTGGCAAAACGCTGGGTGCTGGCGTTCTGGTAGTGACCATGGGCCAGGATGTCGGGCTCATCAAGGAAGGGCAGGGCGAGTTCGGCAAGAACGATCAGGCGGAGCGTGTAATCGTCGCGTTGCAGGGCGTCCAGTGCCCAGTTGGCGACTGCACCGCCGATGCGCGCGGTGCGATTGCTCCCCATGATGACCCCGATGACGGGCTTGTGAGTGGTGATAGACATGAGAAGACCTCCCAACATTATTGATTCATCTGAATACATTTGCTAGTATAGGGAGGCGCCAACGTCAAGTCAACTATTAATTCACGTGAATGGAAGTGGCCCTGTGATAGACGAACTCCTACGCTCGATCAACCAGCTACTGGCGCTGGATGATAACGATGACGCCGAAAAGCAGCGGGTGTTCGCTGAGACGGCGTCGCCAGCCTTGCAGGCGCTGGCCGGCCAGCTGTCGACGCGCGACGTGCTGATCGTTGCGACGGTCGCCGCCGCCCAGCCTTACCCGCAAAAAGCGCTGCATTCGGCGGTCAATACCTCGCAGCCCACCGCGAGCCGGGCAGTGGAACGGCTACGCAAGCTAGGCTTGCTCACCCGCGACCGGATCCCGAACAACCACAAGGAGTGGCAGTTGACACTGACGCCGCTGGGGGCAGAGGTCGCCGCGGCTAAGCAGGCCCTGGATCACGCCCTGCGCCAGCAGGCCGAAGCGGTCGCTGCGCACTATACCCCGACCGAACTTGCACGGTTCAAGCAGTTCGTCGATGAGATCGTCGCGCTGAAGGCCCCACGTGAGCGTGAGTAGACGACCAAGAAACCAGGCGCGACGGGACCCCCAAGGGCCGTCGCGCCTGGTTGGCGTGGGCGGTTTCACGTGAAACATGGTGACGCCAGAATGTTACGCCTGATGTTGTATTCGATCGAAGGATGTCTGTGCGCCGTCAGCGTTTTTCCCCGCGCACGATCAGCATCATCGGCGCCCGTGTCCAGTCCGCGTGCTGCGCAATGTCGGCGGCGGTGCCGCGTGGTTCCGCTACGGCGGTCAAGGTCAGCCCGGCGGCCAGTACGTCAGTCAGTAGCGTGCTCAGGGTGTGGTGATACTTCGTGACGGTGTGGTCGAGGAACTGGGTCGCGCGGGCACCTTCGTCAAAATACCGATCCACCGGCCACACCCGCTCACCGGTGGTGGTCGTCACCCACTGTTCGCGCCCTTCCGCCGTGAACAGCGGGTGTTCGAGGGTGACTAGCATCACGCCACCCGGTGCCAACATCGCGGCAATACGCCGCATCAGATCAGCGAGGTCAGTGATGTAATGCAGGGCTAGCGAGCTGATGATCACGTCGAAGCTGCCGGCGGGGCGGGTGAACGTCGTCAGGTCGCCTGCTTCGTAGGTGATGCCAGGTGCACTGTGGTGGGCGCGCGCCTCTGCCAGCATGCGCGTCGAGCTGTCGACGCCCAGCACCGACTGTGCGCCCTGTGCGGCGGCGTATTGGCAGTGCCAGCCGTAGCCGCAGCCGAGATCCAGCACGCGTTGGCCGGCTAGCGGTGGCAGGAGTGCCTGGAAGTCCGGCCACTCACCGGCGGCGTCCAGCCCGTGCTGGCTGCGCGGCATCTGGGCATAGGCCGTGAAGAAGGACGGATCATCGTAAGTGTTCGACATGAGTTGACCTCCGTTGATTGAACTTGCGCCTACAGTGTAGCACGTTCGCGCGGTGGGTGCTTACCGCTGGTGCACATCCGGCGATGGCCGATAGACGGCACCGTCTGACTTGGTCAGTGATCGGATTTTATTTAACGCGTTGTAATTATTGTGTGGTACCATAGAGGCATCACATCCAGGAGGGTCACACAATGACAGATAAGCGCACACTGAAGACGTTGGCGGCGATCGATGCCACAGGCTATGACCTGCTCGCGACGGTGGGGTTCGACCAGCTCTCGGTGCAGGCGTGGTGTACGGCGGCGCACATCACACGGCCGACGTTCTATGGCTATTACCTCGACAAGGGGGATTGGCTGGAGCGCCAGATCGATGTGGCGCTACGCCAGCTGACCCCGGCACTGGATGCGGCACCAGTGGACTGGCCGGTCGCATTGACACGCGCCGCCTGGGCGCGCCGCGTGCCGCTACGAATCCTCTTGCAGGTGCACGCGACGAAGCTCGACCTGACGGCGGCGCTGACCGCGCTGCTCGTGACGACGCTGCGGCCGCAGCTGAGTGGCCCGACCGCGGCGTACCGTGCCAGTGCGGCGGCTTCGGCGTGCGTGCACGACCTGGTCTGGCTGCTGACCGAAGGGCGTAATGTACAGGTGGAGGCGCAACAACGTGAGCGACTGGCCGCGCTGATCGACGCGAGCTGACCCGATTTATATTTAACGTGACGATAAATATTAGGAGGCAGATATGAAGGTGATCTTGATCGGTAACGCCGGTACGGGTAAGTCGACGCTGGCGCGCCGCTTGCGGGCGACGACAGGCTGGCCCCTGCTGTCGCTGGATCGGATCTGGCACGCGATGGATTACAGCCATGTCGCCAAGCTGAAGTTCGCCCAGGCGCAGCGAGCGTTCATGGCGGCGCACTCGGATTGGCTCATCGACGGCAACTACGGCAGCACGCTACCGCTGCGGCTCGCGGAGGCAGATCTGGTCGTGTGGGTGCAGTGTCCGCGCCTGCTGGCGATCGCGCGGGTGCTGCGGCGCTCGTGGCGGTTCCGGCGTGATCCCACGACCCGTCCGGATATGGCCCCGGGGTTCACGGAACGGCTCGATCGCGAATACTGGGCGTTCTTGCGGTACGTGTGGGCGTACGACCGGCGCGCGCAGACGCAGATCGTGCCGCTGCTCGCCGGGCACCGGGTCGTCGTGGTGCGCACCGCGCGCCAGAAGCGTGCGCTTTTGCGCAAAATTCATGCCGGGCACGCAGTTTAGGCGAGTAATCTGACCGGATCCGGTGCATAATAAGAAGTATCAAATGAGTGGAGGAACTATTTCTGATGAAAATCTCTGAATGCGCCGCACTGTTGATGACGAGCCAAGCCGACCACGCTAAGTTGCTGGCGGCGACGGGTGAGGTGACGGCGTTGACCGCCAACACCGCCCAGGTCACGCCGGGCTGCACCTTCGTTGCGATCCATGGGGCGCGCTTCGATGGGCACGACCACGTGCAGGAAGTGATCGACGCCGGGGCGCAGTTCGTGATCGTCGAGCGGCCGGTGCAAGCGACGGGTGCGCTTATCGTGCAGGTGCCGGACACACACAAGGCGCTGGCGCAGATGAGCGTGCGGTTCTTCGGTGACGCGAGCCGTCAGCTCAAGGTTTACGGCGTGACGGGCACGAACGGTAAGACGACGACGACGCACTTGATCGCCGCGATCATGGCGACGCAGCACGCCTCGACGGGGATCATCGGCACGATGTACGCGAAGATCGGCGGGCAGGAGTACCCGGCGACCAACACGACACCGGACGCGTTCGACACGCAAAAAGACTTGGCGGCGATGGTCGCGGCCGGTGATTCCGCCGTCGCGATGGAGGTCTCTTCGATCGCGCTGGCGCAGGGGCGCAGCTGGGGCGTGGATTTTGACACCGTCGTCTTCACGAACCTGACGGAAGACCACCTCGATTACCACAAGACCTTCGAGGCGTACTTCGACGCCAAGGCGCTGCTGTTCGAGCAGCTTGGCAACACCTACCACGCAGACGGCAAGCCGAAGACCGCGGTCATCAACATCGATGATCCGTACGGGGCGCGGCTGGTCGAAAGCACCGCGGCCAATGTCATCACCTATGGCACCCAGGGTCAAGGGAGCCTGGACGCCGAAGACGTGCGCATCACCAGTCGGGGGACGGCCTTCACGCTCAATGCCTTCGGCGCGCGCTACCCTGTGACCTTGCGCTTGATGGGGGACTTCAACGTCTACAACGCGCTGGCTGCGCTTGGCGTTGCCTACGCACAAGGGGTGCCGATGCAAGACGCCATTGACGCGCTGGAAAAAGTGCCAGGCGTGCGCGGTCGCTTCCAGGTCGTGCCGAACCCGGCTGATGTGACGGTCGTCGTTGACTACGCCCACACCCCGGATGGCCTCGACAACGTGCTCGACACCATCAACGCGTTTGCCAAGCAGCGCGTGTTCTGCGTCGTCGGTTGTGGCGGGGACCGCGAGACCACGAAGCGGCCGATCATGGCGCACATCGCGCTCGATAAGTCGACCGACCCGGTCTTCACCGCGGATAACCCGCGCACCGAAGACCCTGAGGCGATCCTCGACGAGATGGTCGCCGATATCGACGCGACCCTGTACCACCGCGATTCCGACCGCCGCGCCGCGATCAACTATGCGCTGAGCCAGGCCAAGGCTGGTGACGTCGTGCTGATCGCCGGGAAGGGCCACGAAGATTATCAGATCATCGGCCACACCAAGCACCACTTCGATGACGTCGAGGTCGTCGAAGACTTTTATGCGCGCAAATAGGGCGCGCACCGCAGGCCGCCGCTCGGGGATCGCGCCACTAGGGGTGACGCGGGCGCGTGCGGGCCACAAGGGAGGCGGTTCAAGATGACGTTAGTGGATACCCAGGCCTTGCAGCGGCAGATCATGGCCAACAAAAAGCGTCAGGGCTGGAATACGACCGACGTCCAGTTCGAGCTCCTGGAACTGTACGGCGAGGTCAACGAGCTGTTCAGGGCTTGGCTGCACGGGGATCAAGCGAACTTCCGCGAGGAGTTGGCGGACGTCGCGATCTTCCTGGCCGGGATCGCCGAGATGGGCCATGTCGATCTCGGTGAGGCCACGCTGGCGAAGGTGGCGATCAACGAGAAACGAGTGTACCGCAATGGGGTCAAGGTGGCCCCGGATGAAGCGATGCCCACCGAACCTTGAGGTGAGCGGCGTAAACGGGCTAAGACATCATTAACGGCTCATGAATGCATCACGACTATTCCAGACTAGCACGACTCACCAAGCGACGCCCATGGCGTACAAGCGCGGCCCCGTGTCACCCCCAAGCTTTGGGGTGACACGGGGCCGCGCTTGTATTCTGGGCTAAAGTCGCTTTACGTTAGGCCTTATCCGTCCGCTGCAGCAACTGCGGCTCACTGAGGCGCAGGAAGATCAGGTTGATCAAAAGCAGGCAGGCGGTGGAGATGAAGACGACGTTGTAGTCGAACATCCCAGCTAGCGCGCCGCCGAGGAAGGCACCGAACATGTTGCCGAGCGCCTGGAAGCTCTGGTTCCACGAGAAGATCGCGCTGGTGGTCTCCGGCGGGGTGTTTTTGGTCAGCAGCGTCTGGATGGTGGGGAACAGGCCCGCGTCGGACACGCCGACGAACAACCGCAAGACCCCGAGGCCGACGACGCTCCCGATGATGCCTTGCGGGAAGTAGACGAGCACGGCGAAGAGGTAACACCCGATCAGGACGCGCCCAGAACCATGCTTGTCGCCGTAGCGGCCGAGGCGCGGGGCGGCCAGGATGTTGGAGATCCCCGGCAGTGCCGCGATCACCCCGGCGACGACGGTGATGGCGCCTTGGTTATGCATCAGCTCCTTGATGTATAGGGAGATGATGGGGGAGATCGAGGCGTTCCCGGTCTGCACGATCATGGTGGAGACCAGCAGGATCACGATCAGCTTAGGGTCTGCGACCTTGTGGAGCAGCGACTCGCGCGGCGCCCCTTTGACGCGCTTGATCGGCACGAAGGATTCCTCGACCATGAATGCGGACATCAGGCACACGACGACGAGCAGGCCGGCGGTGATGAAGAAGGTGTTGCGGATGGAGAAGACCTGCGCGAGGATCCCCCCGACGATCGGGCCGAACAGCGTCCCGGAGACCCCGCCGGTCACCAGCGTGCCCAGCGCGCTCCCGGCTTTGCGCCGCGGCGTCTGCGAGGCCACCAGCGCCTGGGCGTTGGGGATGTACCCGGAGAAGAAGCCCTGGAAGAAGCGGCAGGCGAACAGCGCCCAGACGTTGGTGCACAGGCCCATCAAGGCCATCGACACCGCGATGCCGAGGCTGGCCCGGATCAGCATCACCTTGCGCCCGGTGCGGTCGGCGAGGCTGCCCCACATCGGTGAGACGATCGCGGTGACCAGGAAGGTGATGGCGTAGATCAGCCCGCTCCAGAAGGTCAGCTGCTGCTTGGTGAAGTCGCCCATCTGCCCGACGTAGAGGGACAGGAAGGGCATGATCTCGGAAAAAGCGATCCCGGCCACAAAGGTACAGAACCACAACACGTACAGGTTGCGCTTCCAGGGGCCTTTTTCACGTTGGGCGTCATCCATGACGAATCATCTCCTAATAATTGAACGATAAGAGCTATTATGCCACTTTAAGGCCAAGACGTTAAGCCGGGCGTGCCGCGTGTCACATTGCGTAAGTGCGCAGTGCGACGGCTGCACCGCCCGCGGTGTTGGCCGGCACCACGTGTGTGGCCGCGGCTCGCACGCCAGCACTGCCGTTGGCTAAGGCGATGCCCACGCCGGCCGCGGCCACCATCGGGATATCGTTGTCGCCGTCGCCCATCGCCATCGTCGCCGTCATCGGCAGGTGGTCATGCGCAGCGAGGAACCGCAACGCGGCGAGCTTTGACACGGCGGGGTGGGTGATCTCCAGGTACGTCGGCTTGGAGCGCGCCAGCGTGACCTCAAGCCCGGGCACTGCCGTCAGCGCCGCGGCCAGCGCGTCGATCGCTGCGGGGCCCCCCATGCAGAGGACCTTGTGCACCGGTCGCCCGCTGGCTAGCAAGGCGACCGGGTCGGTGGCGGTCGGCGCGAACCCGGTGATCGCCTGTTCCTGTGTCACCCAGGCGCTCGGCGCCGCACACCAGTCCAGCCCCGCGAACAGGTTCAGGCTGATCGGCTGCGCAAGGGTTTGGCTGCAAGCCGCGATCGTCTGCGCGGCGCCGACCGGCAGTGGTTGCTCGGCCAGTGGGGTGAAGCCGGCGTCGGTCGCCGTGACGATCAAGGCGCCGTTGAGGCTGACCAGCGGCCCGTTCGCCCCGAGCTGGTCGGCGAGCGCCACCATCCCGCGCGGCGGCCGGGCCGAGGCGAGGCAAAAATGCCCACCGGCTGTGACATAATCATGCACTGCGGCGATCACCGCCGCAGGCAGCTGGTGCTGGTCGTCGAGCAGGGTGCCATCGATATCGCTCAGAACAAGGGAACGTTGCATGCAGAGACCTCCTGTGTTTCACGTGGAACAAGTTCAGTATCGCCCATCGCGCCGCGGTCGTGCAAGTGCGCCGCCCGGCCCCGCCGCGTCCCGGGTGGGTCATTGCGGCGGTGGCGACTTGGTGAACGGCCGCGGCAGGTGCCAATCTGGCGGCCAGCTGGGGGGCGACCAGTCCGTCAGTTGCGCCGGCAACGTCGGCCAGTCCGGGCGCTTCGGCTGTGGCAGGCTCTGCCACAGCGCGGCCAGTAGCTGACTGAGCACGCGGCGCCACTGCGCGGTGACGGCCGGGTCCTGGTGCCGCAGGCCGGTCAGGATCGCCCGAGCGCTTTGGGGCCAGTCGGTCCGCAAGTCGGCGAAGGTCGTCGCGTGTCCCTGGGTGACCAAGGCGTACGCCGCGTCGAGCGCGGCCCGCTTGGTCTCGTCGTCCAGCCCGGCCACCCAGGCCGCGATGCTCCGCTGGGTGTATTGGGCCAGTGCGTCGGTGGCGGGGCGGTAGACGAAGTCACGCTCGGCCACGCGCCAGGTGAAGGGGTCGTGCTGGTTGAGCGCGTGGGCGGTGCTTTCGACGACCTGATAGACTTGCTCGGGGTCGAATAGTGTCCCGATGACGCTCGACTGCGGCACCAGCTTGTGCACGCGCGCCTGCAAGGCGGGCGGTACCGGTGTCCCAAGGCCCGGGCCGTCAGCGTTGACCACTGCGGCGACTTGCGCTTGCAGCGCAGCCGGCGCGTGGGCGTAAGCGTAGGTCGCGAGGTTGCCGCCTTTGGAGTGGCCAGCGAGCGCGTAGCGACCGGGGAAGCGCGCGGCGATGTCGATGAAGTAGGCCAGGGCCGCGCGCTGTGAGGGGATCGTCTGCAAGTAGGCGAGGTTGAAGTCCTCTTTCCAATCGACGAAGGCCGCCCGGGTGCCACGGAAGGCCAGCACGTGCACACCGGTGGGCAGCGAGAAGGTGATCGCTGAGAATTGTTGCTCGGCCTGCACATCCAGCTGCGAGACGGCCGAGTGCCAGCGAATGGTGCGGTACCGCGGCTGTGCCGCCAGCACCGCCAACAGGGCCGCGTTGGCCGCTGGCCGCCAGGTGTCCTGGACCAACGCCTGGCGCAGGGCCGGGTCCTGCAGCGCGTCGAGCCGGTTCAGCCCCCCGCCGAGCGTTTCGAACGGAAAATAGGCGAGCTGCGCCAAGATCACGCCGTCCACCACAGTGGGGGCCAGTACGTCGAATGGCTGCGTGCCGCTGCGTGCGGCATAGCGGGTCATATTGTCCATCAGATCACCTCAGCTTCATTATGCCATAAATCCCGCGGGGGGATGGCCGAGGCGTGACCACTAACTTTTGGTCAGAATATTGATCAAACTTGATCTGCGTCAAGTTGGCTTGCGGCGTTGCCCCCTATACTGGAGTCATCAGAACAAAGGGAGCGAGAGATGATGACAGTTCAGAAGTGGCTACAGACGCATAACGGGCAGATCACCGCGGCGGCGGCGGGCCTGATCGTGGTCGGGTTCGCCGGCCGCTACTTCGCGCACAGCGCGCTGGGGTACGCCGTGCCGATGGCGCTTGCCAGCGTGATCGCCGGGGTGCCGATCGCGCTACACGCCTATCAGGCGCTGCGGGTGAAGGTGGTGTCGATCGAGCTACTGGTCACGATCGCGGTGATCGGGGCCTTGGCGATCGGTGAGTACAACGAAAGCGCGATCGTCACCTTCTTATTCCTGTTCGGGAACGTGCTGGAAGCCAAGACGTTGGCCAAAACGCGGGCGTCGATCCGCAGCCTGACCGAGATGGCCCCGACAACGGCGGTCGTGCTGCAAGCGGACGGTACGACCGAGACGGTGGCCGTCGATGACGTTGAGGAAGACGACATCGTGGTGGTCAAAACCGGCGCGGCGCTGCCGGTCGACGGCGTCGTCGTGCAAGGCGACGGCTACGCGGATGAGGCGGCGGTGACCGGTGAATCGCGGGCGGTGCACAAGCGTGTCGGGGACCCGGTGTTTTCCGGGACGATGCTGGCCGACGGCGCGCTGCAGGTCCAAGCGACGAAGGTCGGGGATGACACGACCTTCGCCAAGATCGTCGAGCTGGTCGAAGACGCGCAGGACACCAAGAGCCACGCGGAGAAGTTCATCGACCGCTTCGCGCAGTCCTACACGCCGGCGGTGCTCCTGATCGCGCTGGTGGTGTTCGCCTTCAGTCGTGATCTGCGCCTGGCGATCACGGTGCTGGTGCTCGGCTGCCCGGGGGCCCTGGTGATCGGGGCGCCGGTGTCGAACGTGGCAGGGATCGGCAACGGGGCCAAGCGTGGGATCTTGGTCAAAGGCGGTACGGCGATGGAGGCCTTCGCTAAGGTCGACACCTTCGTGTTTGACAAGACCGGCACGTTGACGAAGGGGGAGACCGCGGTGACCGCCATCAAGACGTACGGCGGCACAGCCGACGAGTGGCTGACGCAGGCGGCGGCGCTTGAAGCGCTGTCCGATCACCCGCTGGGGCGCGCGGTCCTGGCAGCCGCCGCGACCCGCGGGCTGGACTACCGCCACGTTGCGCTGGTGGACCACCAGACGCTGCGCGGTCAAGGCGTCACCGCGACGATCGCGGGCCAGCCGGTCTGTGCCGGCAACGAGAAACTGCTGGCAGCACACCAGGTCGCGCTGAGCGCAACGCAGCAGGCTGATCTGCGTGCGCTGCAGCAGACGGGCAGCTCGATCATCATCCTGGCGGTGGCCGGGACGGTGCGGGCGCTGATCGGCGTGGCGGATGTGATCCGACCGGAGGCGAAGGCGGCGCTCGCCGCGTTGCGTCAAGCCGGGGCCAAACACCTGGTGATGCTGACGGGCGATAACCCGCTGACGGCCGAGTACGTCGCCAAGCACCTGGGGCTGGACGAGGTCCACGCCGGGTTGATGCCGGACGAGAAGGTCGAGTACGTGCGGCAGTTTCAGGCGGCCGGGCGCCATGTGGCCTTCGTCGGCGACGGGATCAACGACTCGCCGTCGCTGGCGACTGCTGATATTGGCATCGCGATGGGGTCCGGCACCGACGTCGCGATCGAGACCAGCGACGTGGTGCTGATGCAGTCGCGTTTTGACGCACTGGTGCACGCCTACCGGTTGGCCAAAAAGACGGTCTGGAACACCCGCGAGAACGTTATCATCGCCATCGCGGTCGTCGCGTTCCTGTTACTGGGCCTGATCGCCGGGTTCATCTACATGGCCAGCGGGATGTTCGTCCACGAGGCCAGTATCCTAGTCGTGATCCTCAACGCGATGCGCCTGATCGATTACGGCGGCCGGAGGTCAAACCTGGCCTAAACTTGATCTGCGTCAAGTCGCACTGGTCGCCGGGGGATTACACTGAAGTGGTCAATCAAAGAGGAGGCTAATTGTTATGAATCAGAAGATCATCATGCAACTGGACGAGCTGACCTGCCCGTCTTGCCTGACCAAGATCGAAGGGGCGGTCAAGAACACCCCAGGCGTCGGGACGGTCAAGGTCCTGTTCAACGCCGGCAAGGTCAAAGCGGAATTCGATGACCGTCAGGTGTCTGCGGACACGCTGAGCGAGGTCGTCACCCAGCTCGGCTACGCTGTCCAGTCAATCAAAGTCAAGCCACTGTAAGGAGGAAACCAAGATGCCAACACAAGCAGAACTCGAGGCCAAGTACCAAGCTGAAGTCGCCAAGGCCGACGCGGACCACCACAAGCCGACCGCTGGCGCGATGACCGGCCACATCCTCGCGAACCTCTGGGTGATGGACGTCAAGCTCCACCAGGCGCTGTGGTTCGTCCACGGGCCACAGAGTTACGCGCTCCAGCAAGTCTACACCGACCTGATCGCCACCAACCGCACGCAGATCGACGCGCTCGGTGGCCTGTTGCTGGATGAAAACGAGTTGCCGCCCGCCACGGTCCAGGAGCTGACGACCTACACGAAGATCGCCGAGGATCCACGGCTGAAGTACGCCGATGCGGCGACCGTCGTCGATGCGACGGCCCATGACTTCACGACGGCCAACCTGTTCATCGACCGGGCGATCAAGCTCGCCCAACGCGAGGACCGCCCCGCGATGGCCGCTTGGCTGACCGGGTTGCGCGGCGCAAACAACGCGGCGACCCGCAAGCTCCAGGCCTTCCTTGGCAAGACGGCCTGGGAAGGGCTCGTCGAGGTCGATGAGGATGAAGACGACGACTGACCGCGCTCGGCCTTGGGGCCTGCGAGGTTGGTGGGCGCAGCGTGCATGAATGAGGGGACGAGACGTTGGTCAAGTCCCCTTTTTGGATCCGCTTGCGCTGGCCCTTCTCCTGAACCGTGATATCGGTTACACTAGCGGGGAGGTGACGTGATGGATGACTTTGCAGAACTAGCCAATGGCGCGCTGTACTGGCCGAGCGACCCCACGATGCTGACGGCGCAACTGGCGCGGCAAGACGCGCTGGCACGCTTCAATGCGCTGGCGCCGAGCGACCCGGCGCGTGCGGTGCAGCTGCCGCAGCTGTGCGCGGCGGCGGGCCCGGGGTGCACGCTGAGCAGTCCGGTGCACGCGAACTGGGGGTTGGCGCATGTGACGCTGGGCGCCCGCGTCCGTGCAGGGGCCGGCCTGATGCTGGTCGACGACGGGCCGATCACGATCGGGGCCGACACGGTGCTGGACGTCAACGTGACGCTGGCGACTGGGGGCCATCCGGTGTGGCCGGCGCTGCGCGAGGCGGGCTGGGTGCACAACCAGGCGATCACGATCGGGGCCCGCTGTGTCATAGGCGCCGGCGTGACGGTGATGCCAGGCGTGACGGTGGGCGATTCGGTCTGGGTGGCCCCGGGCAGCGTGGTCACCCATGATCTGCCCAGCGGGTGCGTTGTCGGCGGTCGACCGAGCCGCGACTGGAATAAAGGAGAGATGAACATGGATGATGTTTTGCGTAACGGGGATTTGTACGTGCCGAGCGATCCGGCGCTGATGGCAGAGCAGTTGAAGTGGCAGGATCTGCAGGCGCGCTACAACCAGACGCTGCCGTCTGAGCAGGCGCGCCGCAGCGAGATGCTGACGACGATGTTCGGGGCGATCGGCCCGGATTGTTACATTGAAGCGCCGATGCACGCGAATTGGGGCGGGCACCACGCGTTTTTCGGGCGACAGATCTACGCCAACTACGGGCTAACGATGGTCGACGACGGGCCGATCTACGTCGGCGACTACACGATGATCGGCCCGAATGTCGTGCTGGCGACAGCTGGGCATCCGGTCGACCCCAGCCTGCGCGAGCGCGGGTACCAGTACAACATGCCGGTGCGCATCGGCCGTAACTGTTGGCTGGGGGCCGGGGTGATCGTGCTGCCCGGGGTGACCATCGGCGATAACGTCGTGGTCGGCGCCGGGAGCGTGGTGACGCGCGACCTGCCGGACAATGTCGTTGCGGTGGGTGATCCGTGCAAGGTGCTCCGGCCAGTCAATGCCCACGACCGCGAGTACTACTTCAAGGACCGCAAGATCGACTGGGCCGCGATCCCCCATCAGGACTGACGCGGCGCGCCGAGACAAGTCCGCCTTGCGCCCGATGCGCAGACAGCCGCCGGTGGGCCATACTACCCACATGGTCTAGGGCGGCGACGCCCGTACATAATGGAGGAATGCATACATGTTGGGATTATTCTTGGGGATCACCCTGCGCTTCACGGCGGCAGGGGTCGTCGTGGGCCTGCTCGGCGTTGTGGCGCTGGCAAGCCATCAGCGCAGCCGACGGGCACTGGCGTTAGCGGTCGAGACGCTGGGGCTGTTCGTGCTGGCGACGGGGTGGCTGTACTTCACCCTGCCGGAGCCGAGTCTGGCGACCACGGTGTTGGGCAACCTGCTGAGCCTGGTGGTGATGGCACTGGTCGTGGCCGCCAATGCCGGGTCGCCGGTCCGCGTCGATTGGCGGCAGTTCGCCCAGCCGGGTAAGCACGCCAAAGACCGGCAGGACGTCACCCCCAAGCAGCCGGCTAAGCCGACGAAGATGGGGCGGCAGTTCGCCAAGCTGGCCGGGTTGGGCGTGGCACTGATGGTCGTTGCGTGGGGCGTGTTCACCGTGATGGGGATCGTCGACGCCAAGCAGATCGCGCTGGCGACCCCGGTGGTCAGTCGCGACTCGACCAGCAAGGCGCCGATGCCGGTCGTCGGGAGCCAGAAGGCACAGGCCCCAGTGGTCAACGCGCCAGCGACGGTCCTGACGCAGGTCAACAATTCGCTGAGCAACATCCCGAACGCTAACGTCTACGAGGTCAAGCACGTGCGCGCGCAGATCAACGACGGCAAGCTGGTGTACGTGGCCCCGCTCGATTTTGACGGCAGCTTCTTCCGCTACCTGCGCTACAAGCAGGTCGATGGTTACTTCACCGTGGACGCGACCAGCAAGTCTGCGGCGCCGAAGTTTGTTAAAAAAGCGATGCGGTATACCCCGGCAGCGTACTTTGGTAAGGACGCCAAGCGCCTGATGTACGCGGCGACGGCCAACTCCGGGTACGTGCTGATGGCCAACGCGCCGCAGCTGGAGATTGCGACCGATGGCACACCGTACTACGTCGCCACCTTAGTGCGGCGCTACGGCGTGACCAACCGCCAGGATTTTCGCCACAAGGCGGTCGTGACCCTGAATGCGGAGACCGGCAAGCTGAAGTTCTATAAGAACTTGAGTCAAAAACCGGCCTGGCTGGACGTCGCGATCGATCCGACCACGGCCAGCGACCAGGTCGCCGCGTGGGGCAGCGAACGTAACGGGTGGTGGAACGCCAACGGCTTCGGCGGTGCGCGCACCGGCGTGATGATCGCGGTCAGTGGCGCCGGCACTGAGGGCAATGACAATGACGTGACGCCCGTGATGTACGACGGCCAGATCTACTACCAGCAGGCGCTGACCTCGGCCAAGTCGACCCAGACGTCGGTGATGGGCTATACCTTCACCGATGCCGCGACCGGTAAGACCTACTATTACCGGGAGCACCATGATGCGATGACGCCGGACCGGGCGCAGAAGCTGGCCAAGGACATGATGAAGCAGACCGGCTGGAAGCCGAAGATGCCGATGCTCTACCGGATCGACGGGCGCCCGACCTGGGTCGTCTCCATGCTTGACTCGTCCAACGCCTTCCGCAGCTATGTCTACCTGCTCGCCAGCGGCAACGGCACCCAGAGCACTGTGGCGACCGGCGACAGCGCGGACGCCGCGCTGGCCAAGTACCGCAGCCTCTTCGGGGATGACCCGACCGCCAGCGCCACGACCGGTAAGAAACGGGCCGTGACCGGCACCGTGCAACGCATCAGCCTGAGCGGTGACACGATGAGCTTCCTGCTCCAGGGTCAGGCCGTGGTCTACACGGTCAGCACCAAGACTGACCCACTCGCCCGCTTCATCCAGCCTGGCGACCAGCTGACCTTCACCGCCCGTGTGGCGGACGCGCAAGGCAGCGTCGTCGGCCAAGTGGGGAACGCGGCGCTGAAGTAGGCGGGTCCCTGGATGAGCGCACGATAACCGACAAAGGCCGCCGTACCGATCAAGGTGCGGCGGCCTTTGTCTGTTCCCGCCCTTCTAAGTAGGGGGAGCCTAAATTGCCCACCATTTAATCCTTGAAGTGGTAAACTGGAGGGGTAAAAAGGGGAGGCGCACACAATGGCAAACGAGTTGTTTACGGATTACTTTTTTGATGAACCGGCATTCAATACCCATGATGGCGGCTACGTGCCGCTGGTCGTCGATCCGGCCCCGGCCCAACCGCTGGCGATCCCGCCGCTACTGCAGCCGGATGCGGAGACGGAGACCGACGTCTGGTACACGGTGACGGCCATGGCTGGTGAGACCCAGATCCTGCCGGGGGCGAAGACCCGGACATGGGGGTATAACGCCAGTCTGCTGGGGCAGACCATCGTCTACCGGGTCGGGAAGCACATTCACGTCACGCTCCAGAACCACCTCAAGGAGCTGACGACGTTCCACTGGCACGGCTTGGCGGTCAGCGGGCCCTATGTCGATGGCGGGTGTCACGCCCCGGTCTATCCGGGCGAAAGCAAACAGATCGACTTCACCCTCGACCAGCCGGCGGCGACGACGTGGTTGCACGCGCACCCGTGTCCGAGCACAGCCGAGCAGGTTTGGCACGGGCTGGCGACGATGGTGATCGTCAAGGACGACCACGAGGACCAGCTCCCATTGCCGCACACGTACGGGGTCGATGATATCCCGCTGGTCCTGCAAGACCGCCGCTTCCACGCGGATAACCAGTGGGACTACCGCGCCGACTACGATCCGGACGGCGTGCAGGGGCCGACGGCGATGATCAACGGGACGGTCAATCCCGTCTTCGACGTCACCACGCAGCGCTTGCGCTTGCGCCTGCTGGATGGGGCCAACCGGCGGGAATGGCGGTTGCACCTGAGCGACGACCTGCCGTTCACCCAGATCGCCGGAGATTCTAGCTTGTTGCCCGAGCCGGTTCGGCTGACCAAGCTGATGCTGACCTGCGCGGAGCGCGCCGAGGTCGTGCTGGACTTTGCCGGTTACCACGACGGCGATGAGGTGCGCCTGTACAGCGACGACGTGCCGATCGTGACCTTCCGTATCCACGCCTTCGCTGCGGCGACCACGCCGCTGCCGGCCCACCTGCTGACGATCCATGCCCCGCAAGTCGCGGCGACGACGCCGATCCGCCAGATCGTGATGAGTGGCATGGACGAGGAAGTGATGCTGGATGGCAAGAAGTTCAACATGCAGCGCATCGACGCGACACAGCCGGTCGGCCTGGCGCAGTATTGGGACGTCACCAACACCAACACGATGCACGGCGGCATGGTCCATCCATTCCATGTGCACGGGACCCAGTTCCTGGTCGTCTCGCGCAATGGCCACGCCCCGTACCCCAACGAACACGGCTACAAGGACACAGTCGGCGTCAACCCCGGTGAGACCGTGCGGCTGCTGGTCCGCTTCGACCTGCCCGGCGTCTACATGTACCACTGCCACATTATCGAACACGAGGATGGCGGCATGATGGCGCAGATCCAGACCTACGACCCGAACAGGCCGATGCCGCACTACCATTTGATGGACATGGATACCCTGATGAAGGCCTTCGCCACGGAGCGCGGGATCGATCCGGCCGATTTGTGGATGGCGGGGATGGACGCCTACCACGAGATGGGGATGGAGATGTAGTCAGCGACACCGGACATGACGATCGCGCCACGCCGCAACTTTGGTTGCCGCGTGGCGCGATTTTTGGCGTGCGTAACCGCCGCTGGTTATTGCCCGGGCAATAATCAACGGCCCCTTTGACGGCCTCCGCCTTGGTCGCTAAGCTGAGCTTAGCGACCAAGGCGGTAATAATTGGGCGGGGGTGAAACTTTTGGGCCCAAACCGGCCACTAATGGGGCGAAAGGAGGGGGCTTATGACACTAACGGCGCACGAATTGTCGCTGGCGAAGCGCGCGGTGCGCGGGGACCGCACTGCGCTGGAGCGACTGTTGGCGGGGCGTGGGGACTATCTGTACCGGACCGCTTACTTGTACGTGGGCAACGAACAGGACGCCTTAGAGTGTCTGCAAGAGGCCACGACGCAGGCGGTGGTGGCCGTGCGGCACCTGCGCGAGCCGGCGCTATTTGTCACCTGGTTCACGCGGATCCTGATCCGGCAGGCGCAACGCGTCTACACGTTGCGGGCCAGTGAGACCCCGACGCTGGCCGTCGGGGAGCAGGCCCCGGCGCCGCCGGCAGACCTCGAGCAGCATGTGGACCTGCTGGCGGCGTTCACGCAACTCAAGGCGGAGTACCGCCAGACCCTGCAGTTATTTTATTACCAAGACCTGCCGATCCGCGAGATCAGCCGCTTGCTCAACACGCCGGAAGCGACGATCAAGACCCGGCTGCGCCGGGGACGCGCGGCACTCAAAACAATACTAGGAGGAGACTACTATGGCTGATCGATCGAATCGCCAAGTTATGCACGACCGCTTCGACCAGATCCCGGTACCACGCGCTGCCGTGGCCGCGGCGATCACACGTGGGGTGAAGGCGGCCCCATTGCCGCACCGACTGCGCAAGCAGTTGTTGGCCGCGGCGGCGGCCTTAATGTTGGGGACTGCGGGACTGGCGGCGTTCAATCCAGTGGTCGGCCAGGCCTTCGATAACGCGGCTTGGCTGTCCAGCTTCTACCTGCTGCACGGCGACCGGGATCACTTCAACACCTTCCACGTGACGGGGGTGGCCAAGGGGCTGAATCAAACTGTGACGTCACATGGGCTCACGGTGCACCTGACCGAGGCGTATTACGCCGGTGCGACTGTGGGTGTGACCGGGGAGATCACCGGCATGACCGCGGCGCAGCGTCACATGAACGGGGAAGACGAGCTTTCCTTGGCGGTCGGCGATACCGGCGCGACGCCGGTATCGCTTGTGTCGTCTGATTTTCAGGCAACCAAGACGGGCTACCGCTTCCGGTTACGGTACGACGTGACCGCGGCGCCGACGCCGAGTGCGCTAACGCTGCCGCTACACGTCACACACATCGGGCCGGTCGCCGGTCGGTGGTCGTTCAACTTGAAGTTGCACCAGCCCGCCCCGGTCGTGACGACACTCGGACAGCAGGGCCTTGCGACCGGGGCCGCCGGGGTGACGTTCACCCCGCTCACCATGACGACTGACGCACACGGAGCGGCGCTGCGCTACCGGATGACCGTCGATCGGCAGCGTGACGAACCGGTTGCCGAGATCGTGGCGCTCAAGGATGCGGCAGGCCACGACCTGATCGACCGGCGCGATGGGTTGGTGGTGCATGACGCCGGGGCCGTCAACACCCTGCCGTTGAAGCAGGCCCTCGTCAGCGGGCAAGCGTACACAGTCACGTTCGGGTACACGCCGGTTGGTGGCCAGCACGACGAGCGGGTGGCCTTAACGCTCGTCTTGGTCCCTTGAACGGGGCAAGGCGACGGTTAGCGGACTGATGTGGGCTGGTTGACGAGATGACGAAGACCTGACGGCCGAGAAGGCGGTCAGGTCTTTTTGACGCCAGCGCGAGGCGTGTGCGGGCACCGTGATGTAGGCCGCGTATCAGTGTGACGTTATCGTAATGATTAACGTCAGACATCAACTTGGTTGCGTCGGCGCGGCGCGGTCTGCTATGCTTAATTTGTTCCGTGGAACCGCTTTATTCAGCCCGTCCTTGGCGCGCAAGGACGGGCACACTAGTGAGGGGGCGCTTGCATGAGGATCCATAAAGTCCTGAACAACAACATCGCCATTGTGCGGGATGCACAGGGGCGTGACCAGATCGTTTCGGGGCGCGGCCTGGCTTTTGGCAAGCGTCCCGGTGATGAGATCCAAGACGCGGTCGTCACGCAGACGTTCACGTTGCAGACGAAGAGCACCGCTGCCTTGGCGCAGCTGCTGGCGGAGATCCCCTATATCTACCTGCAGCTGACCGGGCAGATCCTGACGCAGGCGCGCCAGGCAGGGCTCGACTTGCACTCCGGCGCGGTGCTGACGCTGGCGGACCACCTGTACACGGCGGTCCAGCGGGCGCAGGCCGGTGCCAGCGTCCCGAATGTCATGCTGTGGGAGACGCAGCGGTTCTACCCCCGTGAATTTGGGGTCGGGGTGGCGGCGCTGGCGCTGGTGCAGGCGAAGCTGAACGTGACGCTACCGGCGGATGAGGCCGGCTTCATCGCGTTCCACTTGGTCAACGCGGAGACTGGCAGTGAGGGCTCAGATGCCGCGAAGATCACGCAGCTGATGCAGGAGACCCTGAACATCGTGCGCCACCATTTTCACTTCGAACCGGACCGCACCACGCCGGATTACAGCCGGTTCATCACGCACCTAAAATTCTTCGCTCAGCGGCTGTGCCGCAGCGAGGCGATGGCGACGGTGGATGCGGGGCTGCTCGAGCTGATCAACCAGCGCTACTTGGCGCCGGCGAGCTGCGCCCAGAAGATCAGTCGGTTTCTTCAGGGGCGTTACGGGTACACCGTGACGCCGGCGGAGTGCGCGTACTTGACGCTGCACATCGAACGGCTGGTGTACCGACAGGCCGCCCAGTGACTAGGGCGGGGGACCCGAGATTAGCGTAGATGTGCGCCGACTGAACTGGCGCGCATCCGCGCACAGGGCCTGGGCCCACTGCGGTCGGCCCAGGCCGCGTGTTTTTGTCAGATCGTTGGATGGTTACATTCAGTTGGCCAAACCTTCGGAAAGAAAACTCTTTCAGGAGGCACTATCATGACAAAGTATGATCAATTAGCCACAGACATTATTGCGCGGGTCGGGGGCCGGGAGAACATCCTCGGGCTCACCCACTGTGTGACCCGCCTGCGCTTCAAGCTCAAAGACGAACGCTTGGCCGATACAGACGCCCTCAAGGCGATGGCCGGTGTGGTGACGGTGATGCAGTCCGCCGGCCAGTACCAGGTGGTGATCGGCAACCACGTCCCGGATGTGTACGCAGAAGTCGTGCGCGTCGGCGGGATCGAGACCGGGACCGGGGGCGATGCCCCGAAGAAGATGAAATTCGGTGACCGGGTGATCGACCTGATCTCCGGCATCATGATGCCAGCCCTGGCGGTCATGTGCGCCGGGGGGATGATCAAGGGGCTGGCGGTGATCCTGATGATCACCGGTGCGCTGACGGACAAGTCCGGCGCGTACATCCTGCTCAACGCGATCGGGGACGCGACGTTCTACTTCTTCCCGGTCGTGATCGGCTTCAACGCGGCCAAAAAGTTCAACATGACGCCATTCCTTGGGCTGATCATCGGGGCGGCCCTGCTACACCCGACGGTCAACGGCGTGGATCTGAACTTCTGGGGCATGAACTTCAACGCCTCCTACAGCTCGACGATCCTGCCGGTGATCTTGATGGTCGCGCTGGCGGCACCGCTTGAGCGCTGGCTCAAACGGGTGATCCCGGATGTGATCAAGACCTTCGTCGTCCCGATGCTGACGCTGCTGGTGATCGTCCCGCTCGGCTTCATGCTGATCGGTCCGGCGGCCAACCTCGTGTCGCTGGTGCTGACGCAAGGGATCGAAGCCCTGATGAGCTTCAGCCCGATCCTCGCCGGGCTGGTGCTCGGGGCGACCTGGCAGCTGCTGGTGATGTTCGGCGTGCACATGATGCTGATCGTGATGGCGATGATCCCGCTGGCGGCAGGGCAACCGACCGCTTTGCTGACGCCGATCATGTGGGTCTCGTTCGCACAGACCGCGGTCGTGATCGCGATCTGGCTCAAGTCGCGGGATAAGAAACTCAAGGGTATCGCGCTGCCGGCGTGGATCTCCGGGATCTTCGGGGTCACGGAACCGGCGATCTACGGGGTGACGCTGCCGCGCATGAAGATGTTCGTGCTCTCTTGCATCGGCGGTGGGCTGGCCGGCGCACTCAGCAGCGGCTTGGGTCTGGTGACCTACCGCATGGGCGGCATGGGGATCTTCGCGATCCCGGGCATGCTCAGCACCGAAAACGCGAGCCGCGACTTGATGTTCGCCGGGCTGTGCCTGGCGACGGCCATGATCCCGACGTTCATCGCCGCTTATGTGATGTACCAAGATGATCCGGTCACTAACGCGATCGAAGACGCCGCGTTGCCGGGCGGGTCGCGGTTGGAACGTGATACCGTGTTGACTAGCCCGATGACCGGCCAGCTCGTACCGCTACGCGACGTGCAAGACGGCGCGTTTGCCGGTGGGGCGCTGGGCGAAGGGATCGCAATTGACCCGACAGACGGCCGCGTGGTGGCGCCAGCCGACGCGACGGTGATGACGGTTTTTCCCACCAAGCACGCGATCGGTCTGATCACGGACACCGGGGCGGAGGTCCTGCTTCACCTGGGGATGGACACCGTCCAGCTGGGCGGTGAGCACTTCGACGTGGCTGTCGAAGCCGGCCAGCACGTGCAGGCCGGCGACCTGCTGGCGACGCTCGACTTGGCGGCGATCCGCGCCGCCGGTTACGCGATGGTGACCCCGATGGTCGTGACCAACACGGGCGATTACCTTGATGTGATCGCCGAGCTGACGAACGACGCGACGATCACGGCGGGCGCGCCGCTCTTGACCCTGATCGCCAACACCCAAGACGCAATGGAGGTCAGTGCCCATGCCGTTTCCGAATGAGTTTCTCTGGGGGGCCGCGCTGGCCGCCAACCAATGTGAAGGGGCGTGGGATGAGGATGGCAAAGGCCCAAGCGTGGCCGAAAACTTGACCGCGGGTAGCCGCACCCAACCACGCCGCTTCGTGGCGGAGCTGAACCTCGAGGATTATTTTCCGTCGCACACCGGGGTGGACTTCTACCACCGCTTCGAAGAAGACATTGCACTGTTCGGCCAGATCGGCCTGAAGTGCCTGCGCCTGTCCATCGCGTGGAGCCGGATCTTCCCTCATGGCGACGACGACGAGCCGAACGAGGCCGGCCTGCGCTTCTATGAGCGGGTGTTCACCGCGCTGCGCGCCCAAAACATCGAGCCGCTGGTCACGCTCAGTCACTTCGAGATGCCGTACCACCTGGTCACCGCCTATAACGGCTTCGCGGACCGGCGCGTGATCGATCTGTTCGAGCGCTACGCCGAGACCTGCTTCACCCGCTACAAGGGGCTGGTGCGCTACTGGCTGACGTTCAACGAGATCAACTTCGGCACGCTGAGCGCCGGGCGGCTGATCGGCCTCGGGCTGCGCGCGGCGGCGCAGGCCGACTACTTCTTCGCCACCGGCGACGCGACTGAGCAGTACCAGGCGTTGCACCAGGTGTTCCTCGCCTCAGCGAAGGCCGTCAGCGCCGGGCACCGGATCGATCCGGCCAACCAGATCGGCTGTATGCTCGCCTATGGCATGACCTATCCGAGCACACCCAAGCCCGCCGATGTGCTGGCGACGCAGGCGCGCATGGATTGGTTCAACCACTTCTGTGGGGACGTCCAGGCGCGCGGCACTTACCCAGCCTTTGCCAAGGCCCGCCTGGCGAAAATGGGCGTGACGCTGGCCGTCACACCGGAAGACGCCGCCACGCTAAGCGCCGGGACTGTCGATTTTTACTCGTTCTCCTATTACGCCAGCGCCTGTGCGTCCGCCTCGGGCACCGATAACGGGGAAGGCAACCTGATCATGGGGGAGAAAAATCCGTACCTGGCGACCTCGGAATGGGGCTGGCAGATCGACCCAGATGGCCTGCGCCTGACGTTGAACCGCCTGACCCAGCGCTACCAGCTGCCGCTGCTCGTGGTCGAAAACGGCCTCGGGGCGGTGGACACGCTGGAAGCCGGCGCGGTGCACGATCCGTACCGCATCGACTACCTCCGGGCGCACATCGTTGCGATGCACCAGGCGATCGAAGAAGACGGCGTCGACCTGCTCGGCTACACGCTGTGGACCGCACTCGACGTGATCTCAGCCGGGACCGGCGAGATGGCCAAGCGCTACGGTCTGATCTATGTGGACCGTGACGACAACGGTGACGGCACGCTCGACCGAACGCCGAAGGATTCCGCCGCGTGGTACCGCGAGGTGATCGCGAGCAACGGGGCGGTCGCGCTGACCGAAGCAGCGCGACCGGCGGTGAGCGAGTAACGCGATGAACCGCGAATGAACCAAAGACAGGCACGCCGCTGGCGTGCCTGTCTTTGACGTGGGCCGGAGGGGCACACGACCAATTTTTAAATTGGCGCATTGCTTCAAATGAGGCGAGCAGGGGCGCACCGCCGCGCCCAATCTCAAATTGGTCGTGTGGTCGCAGCGAGTGCCCCGGGGGCCGCCTTGCGCCGCTCTGGGTCGTCGAGCTGCGGACCCGCAACGCTGGCGCGGCTAGCTGCACTCAGCACGTCGAGCCTAAGTGCGGGCTCAACGCACTGAGTGAGACTAGCCGTCCCGCTAAGCCCGCGAGTCCTTCGCTCTGGCTCGTCGAGCTGCGGTCCCGCAACGCGGGCGCGTCTAACTCCGATAAGCACATCGCGCCCAGGCCTGGGGGTCAACGTGCTTGACTAGGCAACCTGTCGCCCTAAGTACGCCTCCGCTCCGCCCTGGGCATTCACCAATTCTTCCCCGCCCATGCGAGCATGTCGGCGTTTTGCTGGTTCAAAAGGGGTGGGAGGGCGTCGAACGGCCAGTAGCGCACCTCGACGGTCTCATCGGTCTGGGCAGTCAGCGGGGCCCCACCGATCTGCTCGACGCGGTAGAGCATCGCGATGGTGTGGGCGACGTCGCCGTTAGGGTAGCGGGTCTCGCCTTTATCGAACAGCTGCCCGGCACTGGCGACGCGGACGGCGATGCCGGAATCTTCTTGGTATTCGCGCACGATCGCTTCCTCGTAGCCTTCGCCGTACTCGAGGTAGCCGCCGGGCAGGCTCCAGTTGCCGGTGTCGGTGCGCAGGTTCAACAGTACCTCGTGGCGGTCGTTGAGCAGAATCCCGGCGCAGCAGTTGAGGATGATCGGGGTGTGGCCGACGAGGCCGCGGATCATTTTGATATAACCGTAAGTCATCAAGACGCCTCCTTTTGTGTCCAGCATACCCGAAAAAGTGGCGGCCGGGTGTTATAATTCGATTAATGATGACGGAGGTGACCGTGATGCAGATCGCGCTGATCGAAGATGACGACCGCACCCGCGCCGCGAACGCGGCGCTGTTCGAGGCGGCCAGTACCCCAGCGGCGCCGGTGTAGGTGACGGGGTTCGCGTCGGCGGAGGCCTACCGCTTCGCCCATGCGACGTTCGACTTGCTGGTGCTGGACATCCGTCTCGGGGGGATGGACGGAATGGCGCTGGCGCGCAGTGTGCGGGCGGTCGAGCCGACGGTGCCGCTGGCGTTCGTGTCTAACTACGACGAGTACGTCTTCGAAGGCTACGACGTCGACGCGCTGGCCTACCTGATGAAGCCGCTGACGGCGGCGAAGGTGACCAGCTTGTTGGCTAAGGTCGCGGCGCGCCAGCCGGTGCAGACGCTGCTGGTCGAGGCCAGCGACGGGCCACAGCGCGTCCCGCTGTTCGACCTGATGGCGATCGAGGTCGGTGACCACAGCCTCGCCTTTCACCTGCAGGACCGGACGCTGACGGCGACTGGGCAGCTCAAGGACTACCGCGACCTGCCGGGCTTCATCCAGATCTACCGCTCCGTGGTGGTCAACCTGAGCTTCATCCGGCGGCTGGCCGGCAACGACGTCGAGATGGCGGACGGCACGCGCTACCCGGTTTCCCGCCAGCAAAAAACCAGGGTCAAAACCGCCTTCTTCGCGCACTACCGGGGGTTAGCTGATGATGACCGCTAGTTTACTCGCGCTGGCAGGCCTGACGCTGATCCAGCTGCTCGCGAACGCGGCGCCGGTGCGGGGCCAAGTCGCGACTAGCGGGCTAGTCCTCGCCTTGGCGGGGGTGATCGGTTGGGGCCGGTGGCCAGGGGCAGTCGCCGGCCTGCTCGCGGTCGCGGCGCTGGCGAGCTGGGGCTGGACGTGGCGGCAACGCCGCCCGGCACGGGCGTGGGCCAGCGGGGGCACGCTCCTGCTCGCGGCGGCACTCAGCCCGTGGGTCGGGGCGCGCGTCGCAGTCGCTGCGGTGCTGGTGATCGGCGGTGAGCTGCTCTGGGCGAGCCAGCGGCACTGGCGCGTGAGGGGCCTGGCGGGGGCGCTGGTGCTCGTCGCGCTGGTGGGTCTGTGGTTGACCCATGGCGTTGCGCTGTTGGCGGTCGCGGCCACCGGGTGCCTGGCGGTGCTGACGCTGGCAACGCTGATCGCCAGGTTCTTGGCCCAACAAGACGCGGTGTTCGCGGTCAGCCTCGATCATATGATGGCGCAGTACAGTCAGGAGGTGCAGTCGCTGTATGCGAATATGCGCGGCTGGCGGCACGACTACCATGACCACCTGCAGGCGCTGAAGGCGTACCTCGACACGCTGGAGGACAAGCTCGACACCGTGGACACGCTGGTGCACTCGGGCGATCCGGTGCTCGACGCGATCGTCAACGCGAAGCTGACGCTGGCGGAACGCGCGCAGATCCCGACCAACGTGAAGGTGTTCGTCGGCACGCAGCCGCTGATCGACGACCTCGACTTGGTCGTGATCGTCGGCAACCTGCTGGATAACGCGCTGGAGGCGATCGAGGCGCAGCCGGCCGGTGAACTGCGGCGCCTGCGCGTCTATATCGCGATCCTCAAGCAGCAGCTGTACATCAGCGTGACCAACACGCGGCCCGCCGATCAGCAGATCGATGTGCAGTTCGCCTCGACCAAAAACGACAAGCGCGGCCTCGGCATTCGGCGTATCAATCAGCTGGTCGCACGCTACGGCGGGGTGATCAACCGCCAGTACGAAGATGCGGTGTTTGTCACTGAGATCGCCATCCCACTTACGCGGCCAGAATGACCGTTCACGCGAAGAAGCGCCGAGCCCGGCGCTTTTTGTGTACAGTAAGGGCAGGAAATAAAGGGGGCAACATCATGGCAAAATCAAACGTGCCGTACTCGCTGGCCAACAACTTGCGCTGGTACTGGGGCGTGTTGCGGCGAGCGCAACCGAACCTGCAGTGGAGTCTGCTAGGCTATGTGGCGACGACCGCGATCCTCGGGATCGTCAGCGTCGCGCTACCGGCGTGGCTCGTCGCGCTGCTGGCGACTGCGGCGCACTTCGACCGCTACGTCGGCGTCGCGCTGGGACTGGCCGCGGCGGTCGCCGGGGCGACCGCCATGCATTATTTTTTCGATATGCACGGCAATAACTTCAGTGGCAACCTGCGCGGGAAACTTCAGCTGCGCGCCCACCGCGACGCGTTCGCGATGGACTATCAGACCCTGATCCGGCCGGAGACACAGGACCTGTATAGCCGGGCGAACGACAACGCCCTGAGCTGGACCCTGGCCGGGGGGCAGGCGATCTTCTTCGGCCTTGAGATGCTCTTGGCCGACGGGCTGACGATGCTGATCTTTGTGGTCACGCTGAGCGCGTTCACACCGCTGGTCCTGTTCCTGGTGCTGCTCGCCGTCACGATCAGCTACCTGGCCCTGCAGCGCTACCGGCACTGGTACGCGGCGAACAAGGGCGAATGGAGCAAGACCGCCAAGCAGAAGTACTACCTACGGCGCACGGCGTACGAGCTCGCGAACGGCAAGGACATGCGCTTGTACAAGACGCATGGCTGGTACCACGACCACTTCCAGGCGCTGGTGGACACGCGGATGGCGTGGCAGCGTAAGCGCAGCACGCGCGAGATGCTCAGCGAGATGATCGCGGAGTTCGCCGGGTTGATCCGCGACGCGGTGGCGTACGGGACGCTGATCCTTGGCGTCGCGGCGGGGACGCTCAGTCTGAGCCGCTTCACGCTCCTGTTCGGGGTGACGAACCAGTTCGTCGCGCTGACCAGTCGGCTGCTGGCGGACTGGGACCGGCTGACGAAGGCGAGCCTAGACCTGCAGGAGCTGCGCGCTTTTTATGACATGGCCGATGTTGAGACCGGGACGGTCACGCCGGCCCAGCAGGCCGCACTGGCCCAACGGCCGGTCGAGATCACCTTCGATCACGTCTCCTACGCTTACCCCGGCGCCGAGACCGACAGTCTGGTCGACCTCTCGTTCACGATGCACGGCGGCGAGAAGCTGGCACTGGTGGGGATCAACGGCGCCGGCAAAAGCACGCTGGCGCGGCTGATGATGGGGCTGTTCACCCCGACGCGCGGGCGGATCCTGGTCAACGGGATCGACGCCGCGACGCTGCCAGCCAGCGCGCGGTACGCGCTGTTCGCCCCGGTGTTTCAGACCAGCGAGCTGATGGCGACGACCGTGGCCCAGAACGTGGCGCTGGCCGCGACGCCCGATGCCCAGCGGGTCACGCAGGCCCTCGCGCAGGCGGGGTTGGCCGATAAAGTCGCCAGCCTGCCCCAAGGGGACCAGACCCAGATGACACGCAACATTGACGACGACGGGGTCGAGTTCTCCGGCGGTCAGCTACAGAAGCTGATGCTGGCGCGGGCACTGTACAAGGACGCGCCGGTCTTGATCCTGGACGAGCCGACCGCCGCGCTGGACCCGCTGGCCGAAAACGAGATCTACACCGAGTACGCACAGCTGACGGCGCACAAATCGGCGCTGTTCATCTCGCACCGGCTGGCCTCGACCCGCTTTTGCGACCGGATCATCGTCCTGGCCAACGGGCGGATCACGGCGCAGGGGAGCCACGCGGCGCTCATGGCCCAAGACGGCGATTACGCCCAGATGTATTGCGTGCAGAGCAAGTATTACCAGCAGGAGGTGACCGCAGATGAAGACTGAGAAGCATCTGGTACAGCGGTATTGGGCGATCGTAAAGGTCGTGACCGCGCTGGATAAGGTGGCGCTGCCTGCGCAGTTCGGGTACGCGCTGACGAGCATCGCGGTGCCGTACCTGAACATCGGGTTCCTCGGCATGCTGCTGATCGCCTTGCAGGCGCACCTGGCGCGCGAACGGCTACTCGCGCTACTGATCGGCTTTCTCGTGCTGCGCTTCGCGCTGACCGGGCTGAATGGGTGGATGAAAAAACTGGCGGCGGACCACACCGAGCTGGTGAACGACCGGCTGGATGCGCGGACGACAGAGAAGCTATTGACGATCAGCTTCCCGGATTTTCAATCGACCGAGATGCGTGAGGCGTATGAAGGGGTCCGGCGCGGGACCGCGATGAACGGTGGGATGACCGGGCTGCTGGAGAACGGCTTCCGGCAGGCGTTCTCGCTGCTGATCGCCACGGTGCTGGCGGTCGGGACCCTCGTGACACTGGCGCGGGGGCACGTGCAGGCGGCCGCGATCGGGGCGCCACTGTTCAACACGCCGTGGTATCCGGTGGTGCTGGTCGTGCTGCTGGCGCTGCCGCTGGTGGTCGGCAGTTGGGCGGTCGGGCGCGCCAGTACCCGCCAGCGGGAGATGATCAGTAGCATCCTGGCTCACAACCGCAGCTTCACGTACTTCACGAACTTCGTCGAGGACTTCAAGCACGGGGAGCTGACCCGGCTCTACGGGGCGGACCAGCTGGTCATGGCGGCCGAGGAAGTGGAACAGCAAGCCGGCAACGACAACTACTGGTATGGGCAGCTGGGCTACTTGCAGTACACGCTGATCCCGAACATCGCCTTCAACCTCCTTGTCGGGGGACTCTACGTCTTGATCGGCTTGCAGGCCGTCGGCGGCGGGATCGCCATCGGCACCGTGCTGATCGCGGTCGGCTACTTCCAGCAGTTCATGGCGGCGTTCAATGACTTCATCGGCGAGGTCGGCTGGTACAACAACATGGTCGACTACCTCCAGTACTACGTCAGCTTCTTTGCCATGCCGGACGCCGTCGATAGCGGCAGCCTGCCGGTGGAAAAACGTGACGATAACGACTTCGAGCTGCGCGTCAATGACGTCTCCTTCCGCTATCCCGGCAGCGAGACTTGGGCACTGCGGCACGTCGACTTGACCCTGCACGTCGGCGAGCGGCTGGCGGTGGTCGGGCCGAACGGTTCGGGTAAGACCACGTTGATCCTGCTGCTGACGCGGCTGTACCGGCCGACGGAAGGGACGATCACACTCAACGACATCGACATCAATAAGTACGCAGAAGACGAATACCAGAGTCTGATGGGCGTGGTGTTCCAGGACTTTCGCCTGTTCGCCTACTCGATTGCCGAGAACGTTGCCGCCAGCACCGCGCCGGATGAGGCGCGCGTCTGGCAGGCGCTGGACGTCGCGGATGTGCGTGACCGTGTGGCGGCGATGCCACGGGGGCTGCACACCCCGATCACCCAGGCGCTCGATCCGGCCGGCATCGACATCTCCGGCGGGGAGGCGCAGAAGCTCGCGATCGCCCGCGCGTGGTACAAGGATGCGCCGATCGTGATCCTCGATGAGCCGACCGCGGCGCTCGATCCGATCTCCGAGTACGAGATCTATCAGCGCTTCGACGCGCTGATCGGGGACAAGACCGCGATCTACATCTCTCACCGGATGTCCTCGACGCGCTTCTCCCAGCGTATCGTTGTCTTCGACCACGGCCATCTGGTGCAAGACGGGACGCATGACACGCTGATGGCGACGCCGGGCCTGTACCGTGACCTGTTCAACGCGCAGGCGCAGTATTACACCGACGACCGGGTCGCCGCCGAGCGTGCCACCGCAGACGAAGCCGCGGCGACCGTGGCGGAGTGAGTGGCGCACACCCGGCCAGCAAGCGGGGACATGGCGCCGGGACACACTGACAGGCCCAGTCCCGGCGTGTGCGCCGGTTGCACGCCTGAACGACCAAGAAGCCAAGTGCCGGCACTCGCCGGCACTTGGCTTCTTGACGTTGGGGGGGTCACCCCCAGAGCACGTACGGGATGCTGGCCAGCAGGGCGATCAGGCCGCCGACGAGGCTGAAGACGAGCACGATCTTGGCGGTCTGCCACGTCTCGTGCCAGCGGTTACGCTGTGCCCGCAGTGTGGTGACGTCCTCGCCGGCCATGAAGGCGAGGATCTCCTGGTAGGTGCGGACATCCGCCTGTTTTTTGGCCCGCTCGAGGCGTAATGAGGCCAGGAACGCGAGGAGAAAGAGCACGGCTGGGGGGAGGAAGGCCCAGTGACCGGGGAGAAATAGCGACGGACCGACTGCGAGCGCGCCGACCAGGCAGAAGCCAAGCATCAGCTTGACGTCGCGGTCGGTGTCTCGGGTGAACACTTGATGCTTCATCATTGATACATCTCCTTTGACTAATTCGTCCAGGGAGACGCCGAATAGCGTGCTCAGCAACAGCAGATTCTCGATGTCCGGGTAGTGCCGATCGTTCTCCCAGTTGGAGATCGTCTGGCGCGACACGTAGAGCTTCTCGGCCAGCGCGTCCTGGGTCAACCCCAGCCGCTGGCGGTTCGCTTGGATCTGGTTGCCGATCTGCATTGAGCGTCCCTCCTTGGTCTCATTGTCGCCGGGTCACGTTGAGTTTACCATCAAACCCCTGTGGGCGAGGGCTAAACGTGTTTGACACCCCGAATATTGCCCGGGAAATGATCGATCGCGGCGACTCGCCCCGCTGGCCCTGGGGCCAACCGGGTAAGCCAGACCAGCTGGCGGGCAACTAAACGATGCCGGCGACAGGGGGCTTAACTGGATGTGCGACACATAGCGCGTATACTGGAAGCAGGGCGTACTGGTCGGGGACACTTGGGCCTGGCGTGAGGGTCGAGTAGGAGGGGTCAAGATGTATTGGAAGCGTAGTTTGCTGCACGGGATCATCACCGCGCCGCTGATCGTTGGGACACTGGGGGCATTCGCCGCGGTGATGCCGTGGATGCTCGTGCCGACGGTGATTTTGACGAGCTTGTTCTGGTTGTGGCGGTATCACCGGGTCGCTTTACCGGCCACGGCGGTGCGCATGCTCGCGCCACACCTCGCTATTTTGATGGCCGAACTCGGACCGTGGTGCCTCTTGTTCACGCTGGCCCAGTATGGCTATGCGCAGGCCGTCATGCGCTGGGCGCCGCTGGTGACCCCGTTTTACGGGCTAGCGGAACTGCTCGCCGCCCTTGCCCAGCTCACGGCGTTCATGCCGGTCCTGATGCTGGTGAATTTTGGCGCGCCGCTCATCGCGGTCATGGTACTGGCCGTGCGGCGCAAGGCGGTGATCCGCTGGTCGCCCCTTGCCACGGTGAGTGGCCTAGCGCTCGTGGCGCTTGGCACTTGGTACGGGGCCGGTCAGTATCAGCACCACCTGCGCTACATTGACCGGGTCAACCTTGCGAGTGGGGTGAACACGGATGAGTACTTGCCATTTGCCAAGCACAGCCGATTGGTGCGAGTGGCTCGACCGACCGTTCAACTCACGGGGCAATTGCCTCGGCTGGACGGCGCCACGGCGGCGTACCCCGTCTACGCAGGCGCGGCACAGGCCCTGTATCCGCGAATGGGCCGCACCAAGATCGATCAGTTGGTGCAGTTGAACCAGACCGATGCCGCTTACGACAATTTGGTGCACAAGCGCTGCGAGGTTGTCTTCGCGTTCAAGCCCTCACCGGCCGAGCTTCAGGCGGCCAAGCAGGCGGGCGTCACTTTTCATTACACGCCGATCGCGCGGGAAGCGTTCATCTTCTTCGTGTCCCACAACAATGTGATCAAGGGGCTGACGACCAGCCAGATCCAGGCGATCTATCAGCGTAAGATCACGAATTGGCACGCCCTCGGTGGTCACTTGGCCCGGATCCGGGCGTTTCAGCGGCCGGCCAATTCGGGCAGCCAGACCGTCATGCAAGCGTTGGTGATGCGGGGGCAAAAGATGGCGCGGCCGCTGAAGGCGGAGGAGATCGACGGGATGGGCGGGATCTTGGCTTCGGTGGCGGACTACGAGAACGGGCCCAACGACCTCGGCTACAGCTTTCGCTTTTACACGCAGGGGATGCAGCAGACCAAGGACCTGCGCGTGCTCAAGGTGGACGGCGTGGCCCCGACAACGCAGACCATCGAAAGCGGGCGCTATCCGTATACGCTGAACCTGTACGCCGTCACGACGGGGCATGAGCGCCCGCAAGTGCGGCAGTTGCTGACGTGGCTGCAAAGTGAGCAGGGTCAGGCGTTGGTCCGTCAGACCGGCTACGTGCCGATCGCCCGGTAAGTGGCCAAGGGCGCGGCTCGCCCCAAGGCGCGCACCCCAAAACGGCATGCCGACGCGGCCGGGGCTACCTCACGCTGGCACGTCCGGCAATGTCACGACCAAGGTCCCTGGTTCGCCCATCGGGAGCCCGGCGACACGCTGGCCGGCCTTGAACGCGCAGCTCCCACCGTACGCGTCGCCGGGGGTGAGGGCATTGATCATCAGCACGTGTGCGCTGACCTTGGCGGCTTGCGCGGCGTACTCAGCGGCGCCGCCGGCCGCCCACTCCGCCGGGGTGTAGCTGATGTACAGCGGCCAGAGGGTGACATCGGCGCTTAGCGCCGCAAAGGTGGCCGGTGCGTCCCAGAAGTCTCCGCACAGGCCGATACCGATGCGGTGCCCCGCGTAGTCGAAGGCGACCGGTTGGGTGCCTTCGCGGTAGACGGTGCGATCCACGTGCCCTTCGCGCCAGCCGGGGGTGATCCGGCGGTAGTTGGCGAGGCGTCGGCCGGTGCGGTCGAGGACGAGGTAGCTACTGTACAGGGTGTCGCCGTCACGCTCGATGTAACCGGTCGCGATCCCCGTCGCCTGTGCGCGGGCGTAAGCGGCCAGCGCCTGAAGCTCGGGACCGTCCAGCGCGAGGCCGCGCGACAGATCTGTGAGGGGCGCCCAGGTCAAGCCATCGAAGCCCTGCAGGAAGGCCTCGCCGAAGCACACAAAGTCGCATCCGGCGTTAGCGCGGACGAAGCGGTGTAGCGTCTGGCGGTTCAGCGACAGCGCGCCGTTCAGGCTGGGGGCGGCGGTCAGGGCACAACGCATGAGATCAGCTCCTTGAGTCAAGATGGCTTAAGTATACCGCAGCGCGAGCCTGAACTCGCTTCGGTTGTGTGCTACACTGGCTTTGAAAGAAGGTCATTCATGATGAAAATTACGATCGTAGGCGCTGGCGGCATGGGCAGTCGGTTCGCCTTGATGCTGCATCGCAGCGGCGCCGATGTGACGCTGGTCGATGGCTGGCAGGCCAATGTCGATGCGATCCGCGCCGACGGGCTACAGGCTGACTTCAACGGGACGCCGGTCGTGGCGAAGCTGCCGATCTATACGCCGGCCGACATCGCGACCAGCGGCGTGCAGGCGGATCTGATCATCGCTTTCACCAAGTCCAACCAACTCGCCGACATGTTCGCCCAGATCCGGCCGATCATCCATCCGGACACCTATGTGCTGTGCCTGCTCAATGGGCTGGGGCATGAGGACGTACTGGGCCAGTTCGTTGCGCGCGACCATCTACTCTTGGGGATCACGATGTGGACGGCCGGCATGACCGGGCCGGGGCACGTGCGGCTGCTCGGGGACGGGGAAGTCGAACTCCAGAACTTCGCCCCGGCGGGTCACGCGTTCGCGCTGGACGTCGTCTCGGTCTTCAAGCAGGCGGGGTTGAACCCGAAGTACTCACCGGACGTCCGGGCCTCGATCTGGCGCAAGGCCTGCGTCAACGGCACGCTGAACAGCCTGTGCGCGTTGCTCGACTGCAACATCGGCCAGCTAGGCCAGACGCGTGAGGCCACCCCGTTTTTGCGCGAGATCATCGCCGAGTTCGCGACCGTCGCGGCGGCAGACGGTGTCACGTTGGATCAAGATGAGGTTTGCCACCATGTCGCGGAGACATTCACCGCGGACATTGCCGCGCACTACCCGTCGATGCACCAGGACCTGGTCGTCAACCACCGCCTGACGGAGGTCGACTTCATCAATGGCGCAGTGGTGCGCAAGGGGCAACAGCACGGTATCCCGACGCCGTACAACACCATGCTGACGCAGTTGATCCACGCCAAGGAGCAGCTGGTCCACGCCCAGTGACCCCAAGCCTAACGGTCTGATCGCATTCGATCAGGCCGTTTTTGGGCGTGGCCAAAAAAGTTTGGGGGCGCCTCTAAGGAAGGAACCGATACGGCCGAGCGGCGCCCGTTGCATTCTTGCGCCAGATATGGATAATCATAGGTGTCAAGACACCTCTGATTAAGGAGAGCGAGAATGAAAAAACGAATTGGTGAATGGTTGACCTTGGGCGTGGCCCTGGTGGGCGTGCTGGCGGCGTGTGGGCAGCAGAAGCAGGCGGCGCATCAGCCGGTGGAGATCACCTACTGGCACCGGATGACCGGGGACTGGAACAAGGCGCAGCAGAAGATGATCGATGACTTCAACAAGAGTCAGCGCGACTACAAGGTCGTTGCGGTGTCGCAGGGCAGCTACGACGCCTTACAGCAGAAGATCATGGCGGCGGCCAAGTCCAAGACGCTGCCGACGATGGCGCAAGCGCCGTACACGAACATCGGGGACTATGTCGCCCATGACTTTTTGACCCCGTGGGACCCTGAGATGACCGCGGGGGCCAACAAGCTCAGCGCGGCGCAGCGCGCGGACCTCTATCCGAGCTTCCTGGCGGCGGGGCAGTACCGCGGCAAGACGTACGGCCTACCGTATTCGGTGTCCACCAGCGTCTTGTTCTACAACCAGGACCTGATGACCCGCTACGGGCTGAAGTTGCCGCGTACCTGGGCCGACATCGAGGCGATGGGCGCCAAGCTGCATGCGGCCGGGATCGCGGCTGTGGCGCTGGATCAGTCCTACGACGTCGTGCTGGAGGGGATGGCGCAACAGAGCGGTCGCCAACTGATCACCGCAGACGGGCAGGCCAACCTGGCAGCGCCGACGACACTTCAGGCGGTCGACACGCTGCTGCGGCTGCGCAAGGCGGGCACCCTGCGCACCGCGGGGGCAGATGGCTACTTCACGAACGCCTTCATCAACGGGCAGGCCGTCTTCGCGATCGGCAGCTCGGCGTCGATCCCAGTCCTGCAGGGGCAGGCGCCGAAGTCGTTGCATTGGGGCACGGCGCAGATCCCAGGGGTCGACGGGCACAACGGGACCCCGCTGAACGGGAACGATAACGTCTTGTTCAAAGGGGCCTCGGCGGCTCAGCGGCGCGGCGCATGGGCGTTCCAGAAGTTCCTGCTGAAGGCGAAGAACGCGGGCTACTGGGCGGCGAAGTCCGGCTACGTGCCAGTGACCAAGTCCGGCGTGGCAAGTGCGACCTACCAGCGCTACCTCAAGCAGAACCCGGCGTTCAAGGCCGCCACGGCCGCCTCGGCCCAGGCGTTTGCGTCCACCGTGTTCGCGGGTTACACGGACTACCGCAACGCCTTGCTGACGACGGTCGACAGCACGCTGACCAAGCAGACGCCGGGCAAGACCGCATTCACGGCGCTGCAGCAACAGACCGAGAGGATCTTGGCTGAGGCCAAGTAACCTCGGGCAGCGACCCAGTCACACAGAAGCGGGACCAGATGCGCCTTTGGCCCCGTCACGCTGCTGGAATCGTCTTGCATCAATATGGGGCCGTGATCAAAGTCACGGCCCCTTTGTGTTGCCCCTTGCATTCGCGTCTGTGATTGGTACACTGGTTCTAATCACTTTCTCACCAAAAAAGGAGGCAGCCTGATGACGCAAGATTTGGATTTTCGGACCGGCTTGAAGGACGTGCTACCGACCGTGTTCGGCTACATCGGCGTCGGCCTGGCGTTCGGCATCGTCGCGCACACCAGTGGCATCAGCGTGTGGCTGGTGCTGGCGATGTCGCTGATCGTCTACGGCGGGTCGGTGCAGTTCGTGCTCGCCAGCATGCTGGCGGCGTCGAGCCCAGTCGGCGCGATGGTCGCCTCGGCGATCTTGATCCATGCGCGCATGAGTCTGATGAGTATGACCGTGGCGCCGTACCTGAAGCGGGAATCGACGTTGCAGAACATTCTAATCGGGACGCTGTTGACCGATGAGACCTTCGCGCTGTCGATGAACAAGCTGAACGTGACCGGGCATAAGCTGCGCCCAGCGTGGTTCCACGCGGCCAATCTGACCGCTTACCTCGTGTGGGCCGCGGCGACCGTGCTCGGCGCCTTGATCGGCACAATGATCCCGGACGCCAAGGCGCTGGGGCTGGATTTTGCCGCCGTGGCGATGTTCATCGGGCTCTTGTACATGCAGATGATCACCGACCGCAGCAAGCCCTTCCTGCGCCACCTCGGCGTGGTCGGCTTCGTGGCGGTCGCTTTGTTTGGGTTGATGCGCGTCGTGCCCGGCACGACGGCGATCTTGATCGCCACGGTCCTCGGTTGCCTGTTCGGGATGGGGGTGGAAAAACGTGTCCAATAACTATGTGCTGACCACGATCCTCGCCTGTGGCCTGGCGATGTGGCTGCTGAAGGTCGTCCCGTTCCTGTTGGTCAAAGCGGTCCGACTCCCGAGTTGGCTGCTGCAATTCCTGAGCTTCGTGCCGGTCGCGATCCTGACCGCGATCTTCGTCGAGAGCCTGCTGATCGCACGCCCCGGCGCCTGGCCGGCGATCAACTGGCCGAATGTCGGCGCGTCGCTGCCGGCGATCCTGACCGCGATCCTCACCAAGAGCCTGCTGGCGGTCGTCGTCGTCGGGGTGCTCGCCATGGCGGTGATCCGGTTCATGGGCTGGGCGTAGTGCGGGCACCCGGCGCGTTCAGTCAGCGGCTTGGGCCGGGGTGTGCGGCCAAGAAGGGGGCCGAAAGTCAACTTTTGCGATTTTAAGGCGGCACCGTTGACGCCAGATGGAAGAGGTCGTATCCTGCGCATAAGCCATTCGTTATATTTAACTGATGGTGTGACCTAATTCATTCTTATTGGAGGCGCTCAATATGTCAAACTTTGAATCCACCCGGCGCACGTTTCGCTGGCCCAGCTTTATCCTCGGGTTGTTGATGCTCGTGCTCGGGATCGATGCCCTGATGCACCCAGGTGGTGCCCTCTTGCAGATCGTCTGGTTCATCGCGTTAGCCATGATGATCAGTGGCATCATGAACGTGGCGCTGTTCTTCTCGGCTCGCCATGAAAGCCACACAACGCAGTGGCTCCCGCTCCTGAACGGGCTCCTCGACATCGTGCTGGCGATCTACCTCTGGGCGAACGCCGGGGCCGGGATCGTCATTCTCGGCTATGTCGTGGCGTTCTGGCTGATCATGGAAGCCATCTCGGCCCTTCAGGTCAGCTGGCTCTCGCTGCACCCCGGGTTTCACACCTTCTTTGCGGTCCTGGGCCTACTCGCGGGGATCGCGCTCCTGTTCACCCCGCTGATCGGGGCGATCTGGCTCGCCTATATCGTCGGCGTGTCGGTGCTGGTGCTGGGCGTATTGCTCATCTCCCGCGCGTTCTAAGCGCAAGCAGAGGAGGTCTTGACTATGATCCGCTCTTATCAGCGCTTCTGGCGCAACATGTTCATCCTTGACGGCACAGCCTCTCGGTCCGACTACTGGTGGCCGATCCTCATCAATCACGTGCTCGGATTCGTCATCGTCGTGCTCATTCAAGCGATCACCGGCCACCCGATCGAGGACATCTACACCTTCGGGGACCTGACCATCGTCTCGGTACGCAACGTTGTGGTGCTTCTGGTCGCGCTGGCGGGCCTGACCGTCAGCATTCGGCGGCTCCACGACACCGACCACAGCGGCTGGTGGTACCTCGTGCAGTTGATCCCGCTTATCGGGACGCTTTGGTACTTTGTCTTGACGCTGCTGCCAGGCAAGGCGAACTCGCGCTGGCGGGCCACCGAAGGCGCATGACCACCGGGCCCGTTCGGCATCGCTGCCCGCCACTCACGGTGGTTGAACCGGCAAAGCAAGCCATATAAGCGTGGCCCTCAGCAAAGCCCAAGCAAGTTTGGGTTTTACGGAGGGCCACGCTTATACTTTGGCCTAAAACTGGTTGATGCCTCAGCCGCTAGACGCTGGGCTCAAGCCGCGGTTGGCGCCCGCTGCGTCAGTGGCTGTCGACGGTCAGGAGCACGTCGCCGGGCGCCAGGATCGTGTCGATATTGACGGGGATCTGGGTGTGGCCGTTGCGGATCAGGGCCAGGACCTCGACTTGGGCGGTGCGGCGGATGTCGGCTTCGGCCAGGGTCTTGCCGAGCCAGCTAGGGTCGGGGCGCCGCTCAGTGATGTCGATGCCATCGATCTGGTCGAACACGTCGAGGATGTTGGCATTGACGAGGCTCTTGGCGATCTTGGCGCCCATCTCGACTTCCGGTAAGACGACCTGATCGGCGCCGATGCGGGTCAGGATGCGGGCCTGGCGCGGGTCGAGCGCCTTGACGACGACGCGGGGGCAGCCGAGTTCTTTGGCCAACATGGTGCCCATGACGCTGGACTCGAAGTCCTCACCCATGGCGAAGACCACGACGTCGAAGTGTTCGAGCGCGACGCGGCGCAGGAACTCCTCGTCGCTTGCGTCCCCCGCAACGGCCTGGTCGACCCGGTCGGCGACAGCCTCGACGCGCGCCAAGTTGCGATCGACGGCGAGGATCTCTGCGTCGCTTTGCGCGAGATGTTCAACGATACTGGTGCCGAAGCGGCCGAGGCCGAAGACGGCGAATGAGTGTGCTTGCGCTTGTTTCACGTGGAACCTCCTCTGGGATCACCCGACAATGACATTCTCGGTCGGGTAGGTGATGGTGTGCGGGTGCGCGTCCAGCCGGGTGTTCAGCGCCACGGCGATGGTCAGCGGTGACAGGCGCCCAATGAACATGCACGCGGCGATGACGAGCTTACCCAGCGGGGACAGCGTTGGGGTCATCCCAGTGGTCAGCCCGACGGTACCCGCGGCGCTCGTGACTTCGAAGAGCAAGTCGAGCAGTTTGGGGTGAAAGGCGTTGTGCACCTCGGAAAAATTCAGGATCAAGACGGCGACGGCGACGACCACCAGCAGGGTGCCGACGATCGCCAGCGCCTTTTGCAAGACCGCCAGCGGCAGTTGCCGGTCGAACACGACCAGGGTGGCGTGGCCGCGCAGCGCGGACAGGACCGCCGCGCCGAGCACCGCAAGGGTGATCGTTTTGATCCCCCCGGCGGTCCCGGCAGGCGAGCCGCCGACGAACATCAGGCCCGAGGCGAGCAGCTTGCTGAAGTCGGTCAGCTGGCCCTGGTCGACGGTCAGGAAGCCGGCGGTGCGCAGCGTGACGGATTCGAACGCGGCCGCGAGCCATTTTTGCGGCGTCGAGAAGGCCCCGAGCGTCTTCGCGTTGTGCCACTCCAGCAGGGCGAACAGCAGGGTCCCGCCGACGAACAGGCCGAGGCTGACCCAGCAGACCAGCTTAGTGTGCACGCTGAGGTGGTGCAAGCGTACGCGTAGCGGCCGGCGGCGGTGGGTGAGCAGGTGGCGCAGCTCGTGGAGCACGGTGAAGCCGAGGCCGCCCAGCGTGATCAGCGCCATCACGGTCAGATTGATCAGCCAGTTACCTGAGAATTCGACCAGCGAGTTGACCCCGACGATGTCGAACCCGGCGTTGCAAAACGCGGAGATCGCGTGAAACACGCCGTACCACAGCGCCTCACCGAACGTGTAGCCGCGGTCGGCGGACAGGAACCCCGCCGTCAGCAGTACGGCGCCCAGGCCCTCGATCGCTGCGGTGTAGCGCAGCACACGCAGGACCAAGCGGGTCATCCCGCCCAGGGTGTTCTGGTTGAACATTGTCTGGATCGTCAGCCGCTGACGCAGGCCGATGCGGCGGCGAAACACGATCAGCGCGCCGGTGACCACGGTGATGAAGCCGATCCCGCCGAGCTGGATCAAGGCGAGGATCACGAGTTGGCCGAACAGCGTCCAGTGCTGCATCGTGTTCACGACGACCAGCCCCGTCACGCAGTTGGCACTCGTCGCGGTGAACAGCGCGTTGAGCCAGCCGATCGACTGCCCGTCCTGGCTGGCCCACGGCAGGGTCAACAGGCCCGTCCCGACGGCGATCATCGCCGCAAAACTGATCAAGATCGCCTGTGGGGCAGACAGGCGCCAGTGTTTATCTTCCATAATGGATCCTTTCGTGAGCCGGCGCGGGGAGACCCGCGAGCTCAGCCTATCCTGGGATCGGCTTGCCCAACGGTCCGTCTGGCGTTCGGGGCATGCCGTACACTTCCACTCTAGCAAACCGCCCGCCGGAATCAAAGGGGCAGGGACGGATCCGGTGAGAATTTGCACCCCCATGCCGGTGTGCGCGACACGTTTTTCCCCCCTCAGCCCTATTGCTTCTAAATTAGCCGTACCGTAAAATGAGAGCATGAGGATTTTCCTAGCGCACGGCGCTAAATAAATGATAAAAGGATGATGGTATATGGACGATCCCGCTGAACAGAGGCCGATGACCCATGAGGAGGTCGCCGACTTGCAGGCAGAATTGAAGGTCGCGGACTTGGAGGCTGGCTTAAGCAGCCAGGAGGCCGCGCAACGGCTGGCCACCAACGGGCCGAACGCCTTGCAGTCGCACACGACACCCAAGTGGGTCATCTTTATCCGCCAGTTCAATAATCTGATCATCTATATTTTGATCGCGGCGGCTGTTATGACGACGTTAATGGGTCACATGACGGATACCGTGATCATCGCACTGGTGATCGTGATCAACGCGGTGATTGGCTACTATCAGGAATCTAATGCGTCCAACGCATTGGAGAAGATCAAACAGATGCTAGCCCAGACCGCAACGGTGTACCGCGACGGGCAGCGGATCGACGTGGACACGGCCGACCTGGTCGTGGGCGACGTCGTGTTCTTGGAGGCGGGGGACAATGTCCCGGCCGACCTCCGGCTGTTTGATGTCGATAATCTATCGATGCAAGAAGCGTCCCTGACCGGGGAGAGCAACTCGGTCGATAAGGACGTGGCCGCGCTGCCGGCGGACACCCCGCTGGCGGAACAGCGCAACATGGCCTTCGCCTCCACCGCGGTGGCGTCCGGTTCCGGGATGGGGCTGGTCGTCGCCACGGGGACGCACACGGAGATCGGGAAGATCTCCCAGGCCGTCGCCGATGTGCGTACCGGCAAGACGCCGCTGATGCGCGAGCTCGACGGGCTCGGGGCCGGGTTGTCCTACGGGATCCTGGCGGCGGCGGTCGTGCTGTTCGGGTTGGGCTGGTGGTCCGGCCACTACACGCTGGGCACGCTGGCACTGGCGATCGTCACGATGATCGTCGGCTCGATGCCCGAAGGCCTGCCGGCCACCACCGCGGTGGTGCTGGCGCGCGGGATGAAGGAGCTGATGCGCCACGACCACGCGATCGTCAAGACGATGCCGGGGGTCGAGACGCTGGGCTCCGTCGATATCATCGCCACGGATAAGACCGGGACGCTGACGAAAAACGAGATGACGATCACCGCGATCGTCACCCCGGCGCATACGTACGCGGTCAGCGGGACCGGCTACGCGCCGACCGGGCAATTCACCCTCGACGGGGCGACGCTTGACGTCGCCAGCCACCCCGACTTGACCATGCTGCTGGTCGCGGGCTATGAGGCCAACGACACGACGCTGGCCGAGATCGACGGCGAGTACCAGATCAACGGGGAGCCGACGGATGGGGCCTTTTTGACCGCCTACCACAAGGCCTTCACGGACGCCCCGACGAACGAAGAGCTGGACATGCTGCCGTTCGACTCGGATTACCGCTTCATGGCGAAGCTGGTCGTCTGCCCGGATGGCACGCGGCGCGTCTTCTTGAAGGGCTCGCCGGATAAGGTGCTGCCGATGGCGAAGACTGCTGATCCGGCGTTCGACGAGCAGCGCTACCTCGACTTGACCAAGCAGTATAGCCAAAACGGGCAGCGCGTGATCGCCGTCGCCACGAAGGTGGTGCCGGCGACGGTCTCGACGATCGATATCGATTTTTGCCAGGCGGGGATGGACTTCCTCGGCTTGGCGGCGATCATCGACCCGCCGCGTGAGGAAGTGATCCAGTCGATCCGCACCATGCGCCGCGCCGGCGTCAAGGTGCGCATGATCACCGGGGATAACCCGGATACCGCCATGGCGATCGCCAAGACGCTGGGCCTCGCAGAGCAGCCGCAAGTCGTCGCCGGCACCCAGCTGGCGGCGATGACGCCGGAGGACCGTACGCGCGAAATGGTGTCGGCGGACGTGTTCGCCCGCACCACGCCGGCGGATAAGCTTGCGATCATCACCGCGCTGCAAGACGCCGGTAACGTCACCGCGATGGTCGGCGACGGGGTCAACGACGCCCCGGCCTTGAAGAAGGCCGACATCGGCGTCGCGATGGGGAAGTCCGGGACAGACGTCGCCAAGGACGCCGCTGACATGATCCTGACCGACGATAAGTTCACGACCATGGAACGTGCGATCGCGCAAGGTCGCCGGATCTACGACAATATCAAGAAGAGTATCCTGTTCCTGCTCCCGACCAGTTTTGCCGAGGGACTGGTGATCGCCTTCACCATCCTGACTCAAGACGACATGCCGCTGAACGCGAGCCAGATGCTGTGGATCAACATGGTCTCGGCCATCACGATCCAGCTGGCCTTCATCTTCGAGCCGGCCGAAGACGGGTTGATGACCCGCCCGCCGCGCCCGAACGGGGCCAGCATGATGAACAAGCACGACGTCTTCCAGCTGATCTACGTCTCGATCATGATCTCGGGGCTGGGCCTTTGGGCGCACGACTTCCTGTTGGATAACGGATACGTCGATGCGGTCACCGCCAGCACCATGATGGTCAACATCATCATCCTGGGTAAGATCTTCTACCTGTTCAACATCCGCACCCACGCCTTGGCCTTCTCGAAGCAGTTCTTCAGCAACCCCGCCGCCTTTGCGATCATCGGGGCGATGATGGTCCTGCAGCTGGCCTTGACTTATGTCCCGTTCATGCAAGGCGTCTTCGTCACCGCCGGCATGTCCCTGCGCGAGTGGGGCATCGCTGTGGCGGTCGGCTTCATCACCCTGCTGGTGACCGAGGCCGACAAGCTGATCCGCATGGGGCTGCGCAAATTTGCGGCGCACCGCAGCGCCGCGGCCTTGTGAGCCAAGTCACGACTTGATCTGCGCCCCCTGCGTTGGCCGCCGCGATAAGAGTATTCGCTTGTAAGAATATCTTTGCTAATCGCGGCGGTTAGCGTATTATCAGACGTGAGGAGAGTGACACAGCTATGTTAACCAGTGCACAACGCCAGTCCCAGATGAAAGCAACGCTCAGCGACAACGACACCCCAGTGACCGCGAGCCACTTCGCTCACCACTTCGGGGTCAGCCGGCAGACCATCGTCGGTGACATCGCGCTGATGCGGGCCCAGGGCGAGGCGATCATCGCGACCCCGCAAGGCTATCAGTACGAGCAGCCGGCTACGGATTCCGCGGTGATCGTCTGCCGCCACACGCCGGCGCAAGCGGCCGACGAGATGACGACGATCGTCGATCACGGTGGCACCCTGGTGGATGTCATCGTTGACCATCCGCTGTACGGGCAGCTGCGCGGGCAGCTTCAGATCAAGACCCGCACCGACGTGAACCTGTTCGTCGGGCACATGAAGCAGCACGACGGCCGCCTGCTGTCGGAGCTGACCGGTGGCGTCCACCTGCACACCATCGCGTTTGAGACGCCGGCACAGCTCAAGGCGATCAAGGATGCGCTGCGGGCGAAGGGCTACTTGTTCGAATAACACGCATGACGAAGGTCGGGGGCAACCCCGGCCTTTTTGTGTGGCCCGGGGCCGAATTCGTGATAAAAATCACGGATTTACGTCAAACCGGTTGACAAGACACCCTAAAACTGGAAAAATGGGGTCTCATAAGGTGTCAAGACATTATTCGATCAGGGGCGTGGGCGCCCTTAGCACACAGGAGGAAAAACATTATGTCACCAGCAAAAACCGCTAGCAGTCCGGTGCGTCTGATCACCGGCGTTGGCGTCGCGTGGCTCTTCGACGCGATGGATGTGGGGATGCTGTCGTTCATCATCGCGGCAGTCAAAACAGAGTGGGGACTCACCGCTGTTCAAATGGGCTGGATCGGGAGCATCAGCTCGATCGGTATGGCGATCGGCGCCGTGCTTTTCGGGATGCTGGCCGACCGGATCGGCCGCAAGATGGTCCTGATCATCACGTTGCTCGTCTTCTCGCTCGGCTCGGCACTGTCAGCCTTGGCGCAAGGGTACGCGCTGTTCATGGCGCTGCGCCTGCTGATCGGCGCCGGGCTGGGCGGCGAGCTGCCAGTCGCCTCGACGCTGGTCTCCGAAAGCGTCGCGACCGAGCACCGCGGCCGCAGCGTCGTGCTGCTGGAGAGCTTCTGGGCGGCCGGCTGGCTGCTCGCGGCGGTGATCTCGTACTTCGTGATCCCGCAGTGGGGCTGGCGCACCGCGATGGTCCTGACTGGGCTGACCGCGCTGTACGCCTTGTACTTCCGCGAAGGCATCGCTGAATCACCGGCCTACGAAGCCAACGCACACCGCAAGCCGAGCTTCTGGCAGGGCCTGCGCAACATCTGGCAGAAGAAGTACCGCCGCGCGACAGCGATGCTGTGGATCGTCTGGTTCATGGTCGTCTTCTCCTATTACGGCATGTTCCTGTGGCTCCCGAGCGTGATGGTGCTCAAGGGCTACTCGATGATCAACAGCTTCGGTTACGTGCTGGTGATGACTCTGGCGCAACTGCCGGGCTACTTCGTCGCCGCGTGGCTGATCGAGAAGTGGGGCCGCAAGAAGGTACTCGCGACCTTCCTGACTGGGACCGCCCTGGCCGCCCTGGGGTTCGGCTTGGCCGGGACGTTGCCACTACTGATGGTCTCCGGGATGCTGCTGTCCTTCTTCAACCTCGGGGCGTGGGGCGCGCTGTACGCGTACTCGCCTGAGCAGTACCCGAGCGTGATTCGCAGCAGTGGCTCCGGTCTCTCTGCTGGGGTCGGCCGCATCGGTGGGATCGTCGGCCCGCTGCTGGTCGGCAGCCTTGTCGCCAAGCAAGTCAGCTTCGGGCTGATCTTCGGCATTTTCACCGCTGCAATCCTGATCGCCGTGGTCGCCGTGCTGGCCCTGGGCCGCGAGACGATGGGCGAGACGCTGGAGTAGTGACCGCGGGTCCGACTATGCTATGGTTGAGTTAGACACCGAGACTCAATCATAATAGGAGGACCTTATGGCCAAAATCATGGTGATCGCGACCGACTGGGTGGAAGATCTCGAGTTGATCTCGCCGACTGGGGCGCTGACCCAAGCGGGACATTCGACGACCCTCGTGAGCTTCGAGGCGGGGCAGTCGCTTGCAGGCAAGGCGGGCAGCCGCTTCACGGCGGATGCCGGCATCGATGACGTCAGCATCGACGAGTTCGATCGGTTCGATGCGTTGCTGATCCCGGGCGGCTTCTCGCCGGATCAGCTCCGGGTCGACGCGCGCTTCGTCGCGCTGGTCAAGGCGTTCTTGGTCAGTGACAAGCCGGTGTTCGCGATCTGTCACGGCCCGCAGCTCTTCATCCAGACCGGGTTAACCGACCAGCTGCGGCTGACCGGCTACACCTCGATCCAGCCAGACCTGCGCTACGCCGGGGCGACCGTCGTGGATGCGCCGGTGGTGTACGATGAGGCGTACCGCCTGGTCACCAGCCGCACACCCGCCGACCTCGAGGCGTTCAACGAGGCGATCGTGGCCGAACTGGCCAAGGAGACGGCGGCCCAGAATTAGACGCAAAAAAGCATCGAAGTGGTGATCAGTCGCCAACTTCGATGCTTTTTTGGGCGCACAGGTGGGGATGTCAGGCTAGTCGATGATCAGCAGGCAGCGTCAGGCGATCTGCTTCGGTGACCGGCCGGACCACGCGGCAGGGGCTGCCGACGGCGACCACCCCGGCGGGAATGTCCTGGGTCACGACGCTGCCGGCCCCGATGATGCTGCCGGCGCCGATGGTCACACCGCCGAGTACCACCACGTTGGCGCCCAGCCACACGCTGTCTTCCAGCACGATCGGCGCCGAGTAGCCAATCCCAGCCGCGCGCTGGTCGGCGAGCAGGGCGTGGCCCGGACAGGCCAGGCACACCCCTGGGGCGATGAACGTCCCGGCACCGAGGTGCACCGGACTGGTGTCGAGGATGCTGCAGTTGTAGTTCATCACGAGGAGCCCGTGACTGTGGATATTGAAGCCGTAGTCGCAGTGGAAGGTCGGTTCGATGAAGGTCTGCTCAGTGCTGGTGCCGAGCAGCTGAGCCAGCAGCGCCCGGCGCTTGGCCGCCTCATCCGGGCGGGTCTGATTGTAGTCCCAACACAGTGTTTTGGCCGTCAGCTGCAGCGCCGGCGGGATGTCGAACTGGTTAGACCAGTACGCGGTGTCGCGGGTCATGAATTCGGGGATCGTGGTCATGGGTTCACCTCCGGGGTCTTTCAGGTCATTGTAGCACGCGCCCGGCGGCCAGCGGGCGGGTGTGGTAGAATGGGTTAAGAATTGCTTAACCATCAAGCCTCGACCACGAGGCGAAAGAGAGCGAATATGACGTGAAAAAACTACTGGCACGGATCAAATTGCCGGCCTTCCTCGAAGACGTGCGCCTGCGGTGGATCGTGGCGGCGATGGCCGGGTTGGCGCTGATCGATGTGATCGTGGCGAGTTTCATCCGGCCGTGGCTGGCACTGGTGATGGCGGTTTTTCTGCTGGGCCTGCTCGTCGCGACCTTCTATGCGCTCGAGCGGATCACGGCGAACACGAACAAGTATATCTCGAATCTGGCCTACCGCATCAAGCGTGGGGAGCAAGAGGCGCTGGTCAAGATGCCGGTCGGGATCTTGCTGTACAACGAGCACCTGGAGATCGAATGGGCCAATCCCTACCTGCAACAGTACTTCGGGGACACTGAACTGCTCGGCCAGTCGCTGGCCTCGATCGACCCGGACCTGGCCAAGCTGGTGACCGATCACCTCGATGCCAGCGGCCTGCAGACGGTGCGCTGGGGCGAGCATGAATTCGAGATGATCGTCCAGCGCAGCATCGGGGTCGTCTACCTGATGGACATCACGCGCTACGCGAAGATCGAGGCCGAAGCCAAGGGGCGGCGGCTGGCGATCGGCCAAGTGTTCCTCGATAACTACGACGAGATCACCCAGACGATGGACGACCAGGCGACGACGAACTTGAACAGCTATGTGACCAACCAGATGAGCGACTGGGCCGCCGAGTTCGGCATGTTCGTCAAGCGCGTCGCGGCCGATCGCTTCGTCCTGATCGCCTATGTCGAGTCGCTGGAACGGGTGGAAAAAGACAAGTTCAAGATCCTTGACGTTATCCGGGAAGAGACCTCTAAGCAGAACTACCCGCTGACCCTGTCGATCGGGATCGCGTACGGCGAAGACGACTTGTCGCACCTCGCGGTCACCAGCCAGTCTAACCTGGATCTGGCGCTAGGCCGCGGCGGTGACCAAGTCGTCGTGCGGGAAAAAGGGGAGCAGGCGCATTTTTACGGTGGCAAGACCAACCCGATGGAGAAGCGGACCCGCGTGCGGGCGCGCATGATCGCACAGGCGTTGCAGGAGCTGTTCAAGCAGACGGACAAGGTCTTCGTCGTCGGGCATAAGCGGCCCGACATGGATGCGATCGGCGCAGGCCTCGGCATTCGCCGCATCGCGCAGATGAACGGCAAGGATTGCTACGTCGTCGTCGATCCGAGCCACCTGCACTCCGACGTCGAACGGCTGATGACCGCTGTCGGCCAGGACCCGGAGATCGCCAACGCCATCGTCACGCCCGAAGCGGCCCTGGCACAGGCGACCGATAAGAGCTTGCTGGTGCTGGTCGACCACAGCAAGGCCTCGATCACTGCGGCGCCGGAGCTGTACGACAAGCTCTCCGCCCGCACCGTGATCATCGATCACCACCGCCGGGGCGAGGAGTTCCCCGAGAACCCGATGCTCGTCTACATCGAGCCGTATGCGAGCTCGACGTGTGAGCTGATCACCGAGATGTTCGAGTATCAGCCGACTGGTGCGCCGGCGCTCAACAAGCTGGAGGCCACTGCGATGCTCGCCGGCATCACCGTTGACACCAAGAACTTCTCGCTACGCACTGGCACGCGGACCTTCGACGCCGCCAGCTACCTGCGCAGCAACGGGGCGGATGGCCTGATGACCCAGAACCTGTTGAAGGAGAACATCGACAGCTACATCCAAAAGAACCACCTCATTGACACGATTGAAATGATCGCGCCAAGTATGGCATTATGTACTGGTGAAGAGACGAAGGCCTACGACCCCGTCATCGCGGCGCAGGCGGCCGACACGCTCCTGCAGCTCAACGGCATCGACGCGAGCTTCGTCATCACCAAGCGCGCCGACAATAAGGTTGGCATCTCCGCGCGCAGCCTCGGTGACGTCAACGTTCAGCGTCTGATGGAACAACTGGGCGGTGGCGGCCACCTGAGCAACGCGGCGACCCAGATCGCCGACAAGTCCATCGCCCAGGTCCGTGCTATGCTGGCCCAGACGATCGAAGAGGAGCAGGCGAACAACTAGCGCCGGGCCCCAATGCAGAAAGAAGGAATCGAACATGAAAGTGATTTTTACCCAAGATGTCCGCGGCAAAGGTAAGCGCGGCGAAGTCAAGGAAGTGCCGGATGGCTACGGTCAGAACTTCTTGATCAAGACCGGGAAGGCCAAGCTGGCGACGCCGCAGGCCATGAGCGCCCTGCGCGGCCAGCAGAAGCTGGAAGAGAAGAAGGAGGCCGAAGCCAAGGCGGCGGCCGAAGCGATCAAGGCGCAGCTTGAAGACGACAAGACCGTCGTGCAGATCCAGAGCAAGGCCGGCGAGGACGCCCGCCTGTTCGGGTCGATCCCGAGCAAGCAGATCGCCCAGGCGCTCGAGAAGCAGTACCAGATCAAGGTCGACAAGCGCAAGATGGACCTGCCGGAGCCGATCAAGGCGCTGGGGTACCGCAACGTCAGCGTGACGCTGTACCCGGGCGTCGAGGCGAACATCCGGGTGCACATTACGGAACAGAAGTAAGCCGGCTTGAAGAAGACTAGGGCTGTGCCAGAACACGGGTTTAGCCCAGCGTAGACGAGCGGTCCACTATAAACCCTGCACTTAGGGTTTATAGTGGGCCGCTCTTGTACAGCAAGGGCGTGGCGTTAGGGCCCGTGATGTACTGGACGAGTCGCGCCCCGGGCCCGCGTCTTCTTCGCGGTTGTCAGGCGTGCCGTTTTAATCTACACTATATAGGATACAAAACCCGGCCTAAGGTACAGGAGGACAAGCATGGATAATCAGATCAGGCGCACACCGCCAGTCAATCTTGAAGCGGAACAAGCAGTCCTCGGGGGCATTTTTCTCACGCCGAACTCGCTGATCGACGCCGCGGAATATCTGGTCGAAGGCGACTTCTATAAGCGCGCCCACCAGCTGATCTTCCACGCGATGAACGAGCTGTCCGACCGGGGCGACGCGATCGACCCGTTGACGGTCCAGGAGTTCCTCGACGGCCACAACCAGCTCGACGATATCGGCGGCATGGCTTACCTGGTCGAGCTGGCCGACGCGGTGCCGACGGCGGCCAACGTGGTCTACTACGCGAAGATCGTAGCGGACAAGGCGCAGCTGCGCCGGCTGATCGAGACGTCGGAGAAGATCATCCAGCAGGCCTACGACGATCAGGCCGACGTCACCGGGTTGGTGGAGAACGCTGAGAGTCAGATCATGGCGGTCAGCGACGGCAACAACCGGTCGGGGTTTCGGCCGATCAAAGAAGTCCTCAACGCGACCATGGAGGAGATCGACAAGCTCTACCAGAACGACACGGAGATCACCGGCCTGCCGACTGGCTTCAAAGACCTTGACCACATGACCACCGGCCTGCACGACGATGAGTTGATCATCCTCGCCGCGCGGCCGGCGGTGGGTAAAACGGCGTTCGTGCTCAACATTGCGCAGAACGTGGGCACCAAGACGGGCAAGACCGTCGCGATGTTCTCGCTCGAAATGGGCGCCGAGTCGCTGGTCAACCGGATGCTGTGCGCCGAGGGTAGCATCGACGCGCAGCACCTGCGCACCGGTCAGCTGAACGAAGAAGAGTGGCAGCACTTGATCATCGCGATGGGGAGCCTGAGCCAAGCCAGCATCTACATCGACGACACCCCGGGGGTGCGCATGGCGCAGATCCGCTCGCAGTGCCTGAAGCTTCAAAAAGAGCACGAGCACGGCAGCAGTCCGCTTGGGCTGATCGTGATCGATTACCTGCAGCTGATCGAAGGTTCCGGCCAAGAAAGCCGCCAGCAGGAAGTCAGCGCGATCTCCCGGCAGCTCAAGAAGCTCGCCAAGGAACTGCACTGTCCGGTCATCGCCCTGTCCCAGCTCTCGCGTGGCGTTGAGCAGCGCCAGGATAAGCGGCCGGTGCTGTCCGACATCCGTGAGTCCGGCTCCATCGAGCAGGACGCCGACATCGTCGCCTTCCTGTACCGCGATGACTACTACCGCGACCCGGACGGCGACGGCGAAGAAGAGAACGATCACAACGAAGACGACCAGAACGTCGGTGAAGTCGAAGTGATCATCGAGAAGAACCGCTCCGGTGCGCGCGGCACGGTGAAGCTGCTGTTCGTGAAGTCTTACAACAAATTCAGCTCCATCGCCTACGTGCCGGGCCAGTAGACCAGCACGCAGCGCGGCGGAACGCTTAGCCACCGCCGTGGCCTGACGGCGTTCGACGCCCCCACAGCGGCGCGTGGCCCTGCCCCGATTATTGCCCGGGTGATATGGGCATCAAAACCACAAGAAGGAGGATGTGCCTTGGACGCCATCCTGATGAGTCTGATGGCTGCTTTGAACGAGCAGCTTTTGATCAATGTGTACCAACGTGACACCGAGGATTTTTATACCGGTTACGTGCAGGTGCTGGGCAAGACCGGCGTGCTGCTTGCAACGTATAACGACGCGGGCCTGGCGGACGGCTCGGTGCTGATCAGCTTCACGGCGATCGATCAAGTCGAGTTCGCCGGCGATGACCTAGACGACATGACCTTCCGCATGCAGGTCGCAGCGGATAACCAGTTCTTGACCCTGCCGGCGAGCAGCCCGGCCTTCCACTTCGACGCGACGCAGGAGCTGATCGGCCAGCTGGCGACGCAGGCCAAGCAGAGCCAGGAGCTGATCTTGGTGATGCTGGCCGATGACGACGCCTACCTGGAAGGACAAGTGACCGCCGTGGCGGCGGACCGGTTCACACTGGCGGTGTTCAACAAGTTCAACTACACCGATGTGCGCTATCTGCAAGTCGACTTCACTGATGTGCTTGTGATCGAGTTCCAGGGCCTTGAGTTGCGGCTCGAAACAGCTCTGGTGCAGGGGCGCGACAAGCTCCAGCACGTGCGCACCGACATTCACCAGAACGATGGGCAGTTGCAGCCGGTGCTGGCGGCGGCCGCGGCCAGCGGCCAGCTGATCGTCGCGATGCCGAAGGGCCAAGGTGAGCAATTCTACGTCGGCCTCGTCCTAGCGGTCAACGCGACGGTGGTCGTGCTCAGTCTCCGCGACATGGCCGGCCAGTTCGGCGGCTACGTGGTGTTACGGTTGACGGGGCTACAAAGCGTGACGCTGGCCAGCGATTACCTCCAGACGATCGCGACGTACAGCGGCTGGATGATGGCGCACCACCTGGACAAGCAGCCGGTGCTCAACGCTGATCGTGAGTTCGACGCCAGTGCGGACTTGATCGCGGATCTGATCCGCGAATCCGCGGCCTTCGAGCGCGTCGTGCGGGTGCGGACCAAAGCGCCGCTGTCGCTGATGGGCGTGCCGTTCGACGTGACGGCCACGGACTTCGTGATGCACGCCGACGACACCGATGAGGACGAGGTGATCGCCTTGGCCGACGTGCAGGAGCTGGCGTTTGGCCACATCTACGCTTACCTGCAAGAGGCACGGCTGCATAGCGGCCGCTAAGATTCGGTTATTTTTAGTCAAAACCTGACCCGGACGATTATCGTTCGGGTTTTTATTATTCATCGCTTGCTTGGGAAACCATTATTCGGTTTTTGCTTGTCACAGCGGGAGCTTGTTGTTAGAATAGCTAGTGGCAGTTCACGAATCGACAAAAGGAGACGGAACAACATGGGAACAGTAGTTATCGTAGGCACGCAGTGGGGCGACGAAGGAAAGGGCAAGATCACCGATTTTCTGAGCCAGGGCGCGAACATCATTAGCCGTTACCAGGGGGGCGACAACGCCGGCCACACCATTCACAGTGATGGGGTCGTGTACAAGCTGCGCCTGATCCCGTCCGGTATCCTGCACGCACACCAGCTCTCCGTGATCGGCAACGGCGTCGTGGTCAACCCGAAGAGCCTCGTTACCGAGCTGGCGACCTTGAAGGCGCAAGGGGTGGACGGCGCGAATCTGCGCATCTCCGACCGCGCGCATGTCATCTTGCCGTACCACATCGCGCTGGACAAGGCCCAAGAGGCCAGCAAGGGCGACGGGAAGATCGGTACGACCAACCGTGGCATCGGCCCGGCCTACATGGACAAGGCTGCACGCGTTGGGATCCGCATCGCCGACCTGCTGGAGCGCGACACCTTCGAGGCGAAGCTGCGCGCGAACCTGGACGAGAAAAACAAGCTGTTCACGAAGATCTACGGGGTGGATCCGATCGCCTTTGAGGACGTGTTCGAGGAATACTACGGCTACGGCCAGCAGTTGGCCCAGTACGTCTGCGACACCACGGTGCTGCTGAATGAGGCGCTGGAGCAGGGTGAGAACATCCTGTTCGAAGGGGCGCAGGGCACGATGCTCGACATCGACCAGGGGACCTACCCATTCGTCACCAGCTCCAACCCGGCCGGTGGCGTCGCCAACGGTACCGGCGTCGGCGCCAGCAAGATCGACCGCGTGGCCGGGGTGGCCAAGGCTTACACCTCCCGCGTCGGCGACGGGCCGTTCCCGACCGAGCTGTTCGATGAGGCCGGCGATTTCATCCGTGAAGCCGGCCACGAGTACGGCACGGTCACCGGGCGTCCGCGCCGAGTCGGCTGGTTCGACGCCGTCGTTGTGCGGCACGCGTGCCGCGTGGCAGGCGTCACCGACCTCTGCCTGAACTCCGTGGACGTCCTGACCGGCCTCGAGACCATCAAGATCTGCACGGGCTACGAACTCAACGGTGAGACCATCGGCCGCTACCCGGCATCGCTCAAGGAACTGGCGCAGTGCAAGCCGGTCTACGAGGAGCTGCCTGGCTGGACTGACGACATCACCGGGGCCAAGACGCTGGCCGACCTACCTGCGGCCGCGCGCAACTATGTCACCCGCATCGCCGAGCTGATCGGCGTGGACCTGCTGACCTTCTCCGTCGGCCCGGACCGCGAGCAGACCAACATCCTGGCGAACATCTGGGAGAAGTTCTAGGCTCGCGACGGTCGCCCGTTCGAACAGCACGCGCTCCCCATTGGGGGGCGCGTGCTGATTTGTATCGGTGGGTGGCCAGCGTGTGCTCATGGCCAGGGCGAACGGAAGCAAGTCAGCGCGCTTGGTGAGTCACAGGCTTGGCGCAGACGCGTGGCCACCTGGATGGGTTCAGCACCACCACAGGCCGAGGAGGATCAGTGACCACACGCTACGCACCAGCAGATGGGTCCAGTGGATGTGGCCGTAACGCGCGATCCCGTTGCAGATGGCGGCCAAAAGTAATGCGACCACGCCGACTGGGACGAGCACTGCCCACCGCAGGCCGAGCCCCAAGCAGAGCGCAGCGGTCAGCGAGAGCGTGCTCGGGCCCGGATATGTGCGCCAGTCAGCGATCGCAGCCCAGGCCGTTGTCCCGGCGTAGGCAGTGATCAGGCACGTTAGAATAATCGTCATTGTCAACACCTCCTGACATGATTGAACCGCGTGGGGTGCACCCCATAGCAAGCACTTTCTGCGTCGCCTGTACTTTGGGCGGAAGCAAGCACTTTCTGCGTCGCCCGTACTTTGGGCGGAAGCAAGCACTTTCTGCGTCGCCCGTACTTTGGGCGGAAGCAAGCACTTTCTGCGTCGCCTGTACTTTGGGCGGAAGTGTTTGTCTGCGGTCGCCAGCCGCGTATCGACAAGACGGCACACGGGAACGGAGGCTAATATGCTGATCGGTGAATTTATTACAGCCCACCAGACGACTAAAGAGACGGTTCGCTTCTATGTCCAGCGTGGACTGATGCACCCGGCGCGACGGGGCCGCAACTACTGGTATACAGCGGCTGATGCGGCAGACTTTGAGGCGATTCGGGCGTTGCAGGCGATGGGTTTCTCGATCGCCGCGATCCTGGAGATCCGTGCGCGCCACGACAGCAACTGTGGGACGCTGGCCCAGTGGCAGGCGAACGTCCAGCTCGTCGATCGAGAGCTGAAGTCGATCGACGAGCAGTTGGCGACGTTGGCCGTGCGCCAGGGCCAGCTGCGTGACGTTCGCGCGGAGTTGGCGACGCGGATCGCGCGGGCTGCGCAGGAATTTCCCGGGAACAATGGCACATCTCGCGCCCGTCCCGTGGTATCAAGGTTTCTAGCACCACCGATTTTATGGTGGCACAATTTTGACCCTTTCCAAATTATTTTGGCTCATCGGGCACCTCTTTGGAGAATATCCCGTTGAGCTTTTTTGCGACTTCAAAGTTACTGTTTGGGTAGAGATGACCGTAAGTGCCGAGTGTCGTTTCGATATCCTCATGCCCCAGACGTTCTTTAATCGGGAGTGGATTTTCACCAAGGCTGATCAACAGCGACACATGCGAGTGGCGGAGGCCGTGCACGGTAATTCGCTGAACTTTGGCGAGTGTACTGTACGCGTCCACAATGTCCAAAAATTGTCCGTCAGAGCACGGAATCCCATCGCGTGAGAATACCCACTCGGAATTCACCATCGCCGCTTGTGCGACCTGCCACGCGCCTAAACACGCTACGGTATCATCATCAAGCGCCACGGTACGACGGCTAGCGGCAGTCTTCGGCGCAGGCGTTTCAAACCAGTTGCGGTTGTGATAGTCCATCGTCTTATTGACGCTCACGGTCTTAGCTTCGAGATCAACGTCTGTCCACTTTAACGCCCGTGCTTCACCGCTACGCAAGCCTGACATGAACATGAACCACAACATCGTGTAATCAAATCGGCCCGTGTACGTGTCGGTATTTGTCTTAGTAAGCACCTTTTGGAAGTCGGCTTGCGTCCAGAACTGGATTTTTGCTTTCTTCTTCTTGATGAGGCCAACGATCCGCACAGGATTTTCAGTGATGATACCCAGTGCCTTAGCACGTTCAAGCACTTGGCCTAACATAATGTTGATGGTACGCGCATAGGATTGCTTACAGTCCTTGAGCAGGCTGACTTGCCAATGTTGCACATCAATCGGCCGAATTTGGTCAATGATGATGTCGTTGAACCTAGTCAGATAATCGGTGTTCATCAAAACCAGTCGTTGGCGGTAGGTGCGTGGCTTCACTTGGGTTTTGTACCAAGGCTTGAACACGTCCTCCATAAACTCGCCAAACTTCGTCTTCTTGATGTCCTCATCATCGGCGACCCCAGCTGCCAACATTGCAACTCTTGCTTTTTTCGCCTCCGTTTTCGTTTTGAAGCCGCTGGCGCGTTTTTGAATTCGCTTGCCAGTCCGTTTGTCAGTTCCTAAGCTCACGCGGAAGCTAAAAGTGCCGTCCGCTTGTTTTGTAATATGGTCTTTCGTAGTCAAGATAGTTCCTCCTTAACTGCGGAAAGGCCACTTGGTGCACCCTCAAGTTGGCTTAGTTTCAAGCCTAATACTGCGTCTACTGCTTCCACTGGAACACGGTCTACGCCTTTCTTACCGTACCATCCAAGGCCACGTTTGAGCAACAACTCTTTTGCCATTTTGATGATGCGGCTTGCTTGCGATTGACTGTATCCTAGGTTAATAAGATCAGCTCTAGTCATCGTCAGGAAGACTGGCTGTGCTGGTACGTTAATATTCAATCAAATCACTTCCTAAAGTTTGGCGGGAGTGAGATAATCAAACCAGATAGAACCCATATTTTATCTGTGAAGGGTGACTACTTGCTTAGGTCGGCGTAGTCGCTCTTTTTTGATTCCTCACTTGGGATAATCATTTCTTCGGTTGATGCGAGCATTGCTTGTAGAACACTCATCTCCTTTTGCGTGATAGTAGCGTTGGCAATCATCGTCATCAAAATGTCTTGGGCGGTAGCTGAATCGTAGGCGAGTAACATCTTCAAGGTCGGCGCAACTTGCTTCTCAATCCACTTGTACGTGCGTTTGATAGAGAATGGCTCTGGTTGGGTTGTTAGCCGAAGCTTCTCAACGTATTTGCCGATAAAATTCGCCCAGAGGTCGTCCAGCGGCCAACTTGCTCTAGCCTTGCCGTTGGGCTTTAAAAAACGTATATAGCGATTGATGATACCAAATATCACCTTGGCAGGGTCACGCTCGTTTAACAACGCCTCAATCGCTTTTGTTGCCCGTTCATCAGCTAAGCGTGGATTTAAGTCAAGTTTCGAGACAGTGAATCTATTTGATTTGTGTGTTCCGAGTTTATAGTCAGGCGTTACAATTCAGCGCATGACCATGCC